>NZ_KQ947475.1:2461594-2734331 GCF_001506075.1 Vibrio sp. MEBiC08052
CACCATCATTCTAACCCAGACATTTGTCTGGGTTTTCTTTTATCTGTATCTGAATCGCGCAAATAACACCTGATAATAATCGATTCTAGTGCTTATTCTATTCTGATTAAAATCTCTTATCCCGTTTGCTAACCATAAAAAAATCCAGCCGAAGCTGGATTTTTCTCGTCAGGATAAAGCAGATTATCCAAGTAGTCCTAATGCAGCACTTGGTGCCTGTTTCGCTTGTGCCAAAACAGAACTTGATGCCTGAGAAAGGATCTGAGACTTCGTCAATGCTGTAGTTTCTTTCGCAAAGTCGGTATCTTTGATCCGGCTCTTCGAAGCATTCACATTCTCATTGATGTTATCCAAGTTACTGATCGCATGTCCGAAACGGTTTTGGAATGCACCGAGCTCAGCACGATGACTATCCACATACTTCAGTGCAGCATCAACGACAGCAACCGACTGTTGGGCACCGCCAACCGAAGTGACATCAATATTGCTGACTGTTGTTTCTTTACCTTCACCGATACCCAGTTCACCCGCGAGACTGCCACCAAAGCTCACTGTACCATCCACTTTATTATTATCCGTGAATAATTGCAGTTTGCCTTCATCATCAACGGACGCCTTAACCATGTCAGTCTGACCATTGATGTAGGTTGCCAGCTCTTCAATATCATCACCTGCTTTCGCATTGATATTGATGGTTTGCTCGCCGGTGAGTTTGTCATTGACTGTAATGGTCAGATCATTGGCACCATTTTGAACCTGCCAATCTTTCCCTTTACCGTTTTCAGCAATATAAGACATGCCGCCCATCTGGTTATTGTCGCTACGCATATCTTTCAGATGGAGCATAACCGCTTCACCGCTATCAGAACCGATCTGGAAAGATTTGGTATCGAAAGTACCGTTTAGAAGCTTATTACCACCAAATGATGTTGTTTCCGCAACACGGTTTAATTCATCATTCAATGCTGTAATTTCTTCCTGAATCGCAACACGATCCGATTTCGAGTTAGAACCATTCGCTGATTGAAGAGACAAGTCTCTCATCCGTTGCAAAATGCTGGTTGTTTCATTCATTGCCCCTTCCGCAGTCTGAGCAATTGAAATCCCGTCATTCGCATTACGAACAGCAACACCCAATCCCCGGCTTTGAACACTCAAACGGTTTGAGATTTGAAGGCCAGCCGAATCATCCTTAGCACTGTTGATTCGATATCCTGAGGATAAGCGTTCCATTGATGAGTTCATCGACTTCGTTGCACTGTTAAGATAGCGCTGTGCAGTCATCGCAGAAACGTTTGTGTTAACATTAACCGCCATAGTGGTTTCTCCTATTGATTTTCCGACGTCGCGGAAATTCTTGACTGTTTTCCGACGTCTCGGAAAACTATAGTTCTCTCAAAGTTCGACCTTTTAGCGACTCAGGATGAATTTCCTTTAGAAAAAAGGTGGTTTTTTCGTAGCGAAGTGATGGTCCGGAGGAGAAAATGAGAGAAGTAACACAAATTTCATATAAAACGAAGAAAAAACTCAAGTTTTTCTTCGTTGTGCCGAGGGAGGCCGAATTCATGCCACAGATGAGTCAATCACAATAGCACTTGAAGTCTTCCGATTTGGGGATAACGAATTGATATGATGAGAAAAGAAAAGCCCCTTATCTTTGAGAGAACCGGGGCTATTGGTGGCAAGTCAATCACGTGGAGATCAAGAGAAATGAACACATCATGACTAACCGGGCGTATGATGAGGAATGAATATAAAGCAGGTGTTAAACTTGAGAGAGCTTTATACCATCCACAAATCACACTTTACCAAGCAAGCTTTATCACATACCCACGTCTGAGCTGAATGATAAAGCTCGGTTACTACTGCAATAGTGACATTGCAGAGTTTGGTAACTGTTTTGCCTGAGCAAGTATTGAAGTACCTGCCTGTTGCAATATTTGAGCTTTTGTCATCTGCGTCGTTTCTTTCGCAAAGTCGGTATCTTTAATCCGGCTCTTCGACGCTTCAACATTTTCCTGTATATTCGACAAGTTATTGATACTGTGGCTTAAACGATTTTGTTTTGCCCCTAGATCTGCACGTTGTGCATCAACATAATGAAGGGCAGCATCAAGAACACCGACAGAGTTCTGTGAATTACCAACATTCATGATATCGGTTGTTTGAACCGTCGTATTCTGTCCCGGACCACCATTCAGACCTAACTCGGTGGCTAACCCGCCGGATATGGAGAGGTTCCCCTGAAGATTAGATTCCGGCATAAAGAGCTGCAGGTGTCCATCATCATCCACAGACGCGGTAACATCATCCACCTGACCATTGATATAAGTTGCCAACTCTTCGATGTCATCACCCGATTTTGCCATGACATCCACTGAAACCTGTTCACCATTTTTCTTGGTAAACTCTAACTTCAGATCTCGAGCATTCGCTGGGACTCCCCAACTCATGTCTTTCCCTTGTTCGGACACAAATGTCTGACCGCCCATACGGAAATCATCGGCACGAATACTTGTAAGACCAACAATGATCGCTTCACCGGAACTGGCACCAATTTGGAAAGCAGACTCACCAAACGTACCGTTCAACAGTTTACGACCACCAAACGAAGTCGTTTCTGCAATTCGGTTCAATTCATCCTGAAGGGCCGTATACTCTTCATTCAGCGCCTTACGCTCAGATGAGGAGTTCGTACCGTTTGCAGACTGGAGTGCCAGATCTCGCATCCGTTGCAATATACTGGTTGACTCATTCATTGCCCCTTCAGCAGTCTGTGCAATCGAAATACCGTCATTGGCATTTCGCATCGCGACATCCAACCCTCGGGACTGAGCAGTCAACCGGTTCGAAATCTGAAGACCTGCCGCATCATCTTTTGCGCTGTTAATCCGGTTTCCCGAAGACAGACGCTCCATTGAGGTGTTCAACTCACCCGTTGCCTTATTCAGGTAACGCTGAGCGGTCATCGCTGACACATTGGTATTGACTGTGATGGTCATAGTTTGCTCTCCTATTGAGTCCGCAAGCTTTCTGCGAAGCGGTCAGCTTTAACTCTTATTTGGAAGCACTGACCGTAAATAACTTGCCACATCTGCAACATTGCCGGTTCCAAACCGATAACTTGCGCTCTGATAGATTTAATTCAATTACTGTGCCAACTTTAAAATAAAAAAATTATTAAATAAAATCAACATGTTAAACACAATCAAATCGCACAATAACGTATCTGGTTATCTCTGCAATCCTGTTTCATTTCCGCTTTGCCGCTTCGTTGCCGCTTGATTGCCTCAGCAATGACAACTTTGACATTTACCACTGACAAAGCTTTGCTTTCTCAAAACGAGCCTCAAATCAAAGCTCTCGTCTCAACGAAAAACAATATTCAACACAACTCCTTTCGCGACTTATGGCATGGCACATAAGGCAAGTGAAAGTTAGATATAATTGAACAGTGTTAAGTCCTTCGTTTTACTGAAAGCCTGCTGAGATGCCTGAAGTGAACGAGTATTCTCATTAAACTCGATCACGGCATCCGCATAATCAAGATCCTCAAAACTGCTTTTAGATTTTGCCAATGTCAGTTTGAAGTCTTCATGTTCTTGTTCCTGAATATCCAATGTATTCAGCCGCGCACCGATATCTGTTCTCACTTTTGTTAAGTGAATAAAGGCCGCATGAAATTCTCTGGTCACTTGATGGAGCTTCGCGGTCGCTGATCCATCGGCAACGGAGTCGCGTGAGTACTCCATTGCCTTTTTGAAACTGTCAAAAATGTTGAATGTCTTTCTGGGAGACAGCTCGATAACATCTCCCGGCGAAATTTGGCCTTTCAGCTCAATATTCACACCTTCGTAATTGATACCGGTTTTAGGATCGAATTCTCCGGCCTGAACGGCGCTACCATCTTGTTCCAACTGATAGCCATATTTGCCATTACCCATATCGACAAAGGTAACCGTATATTTTGACTGATCCTGAGGATCAGTATTGGTTGCTTTTTCCAGCAATAGCTCAGAGCCTTCCTGCAACCGATAATCGGGCTCATAGTCCCCAAAAGGATTATCGATTTGCATAAACACTTTACTGCCGGGATTATTGAACGGCATTTCCAGACTATTAGAGATTTTCATCTTGCGTTGATAATCATCACCGGCATAAGTCACATTGCCTTCTTTATCACGAAAAAAGGGCTGCTTATCCGGTTTGGTACCGGCAAAAATGTAGTTACCCAGTTCATCCTGAACATTCGCCAGATTGAGAAAGTTATCGGCTAACTCTTCCAGTTCACGCTCTTTCGCCTGACGATCTTCAGGTGATAATGAACCGTTGATCATCTCCATGACGGTACGCTTTGCCTCATCGGCATAATCTTCCGCATTGGAGATAATGACTTCTTGATGTCCCAATCGGTTACGAACCAGAACAATCGAATCAAGGTATTGGCGCAATTGCTCTTCTTGCTGACCAACATTCTGAATGTAATGCGTTGCCAGTGGATTATCACTGGGAGACATCAGTTTTTTACCCGACGCCAATTGAGCCTGATTGTGATAAATTTTAGCTTCTTGACGGCGAATATCATTCTGAACAGCCTGATAGTTATGGAAGCTTGAAATACGACCAACCATAAGATCCTCCTCCCTATCTCAACTGTAAAATGGTATTAAAGGTGTCATTGGCCGCCTGCATAATCCGCGAAGATGCCATATATGCTTGTTGAAATTTCATCATATTGGCGGCTTCTTCATCCAGATTCACACCTGACACGGAGGCAATCCGTTCTTGGGCTGCTTCTTTCTCGAGGCGGGCCACATCAGTCAACCGAGACGCGGTGGACATTCTCAGACCGACATTGGTATTCAGATTGTGGTAGACATCCAGAATCGTGGACTCATTGTTATCCAGTTTTTTCTCGGTCTGGATATCCTGCATTTTTCTCAGGTTGCCGTTATCCCCTTCAGAGGGCACCAAGTTCGCGGTAAACTTGTCTTTTGGCAAAGCACCGGCAGACAGTTCAAATGTCGTGCCCATCACAGTCACAGGGCCTGATGGCGGATAAGCTTGATTTTCTGCCACAATATTGCCGTCTTTATCTTTAACCGTGAAGGTATCTCCTAGTTCAGAGACATCAATTTCAAATTCTCGCAACTCACCGGCTTGTACAATTTTAAAAGTGGCGCTTCCCTGAGCGAAGGTGGTTGAAGCTTCATAACTCTGAGCGGCAATTTTTGCCGGATCGTTCATTTCCATTTTGATGGTTGCCGCACCGGAACGAGTTGGCCGAACGAGCACTCGCTCACCCTCTTTCGGTTCATTGCGAATTTCAATTCTCATCCCGTCAAGATGGATTTCTCCACTACTGGGAGAAAGCACCCGCTGCTCACCATTCGGTAAAATCGCAATGTAGTCACTACCGTTATAAAGTAGTGAATACTCACCACCTTTCAATTGTGAAACATCTTCGATATAAGCCGCCATATCCGCTTCAGAGTCACTACTAGTGATCACCCGCTCTTTGGCAATCCGTTCATCGTTCACATCGGTGAACATCAAGTCACCGATGTCGCCGTTCAGATCAAGCCCCTGCCGCTGCAACTTATTCACGTCATAAGAGAAGCTGGTCGCAAGCCGGCCAATTTCATCAAGCACGTTAGGAATTTCGTTATCGCGCATATTAAATAACGCCCCGATCTTGCCGCCCATATCTTTAGACGTAATCGCTTTAATCCCCTTCCCTTCAACCATCGCCAGACGCCATTGATGTGTATCGGGATAACCATCAATCATCTTCAACTGGCTGGCTTCAGTACCAGAAACCAAGGTGTGTCCATTACCAATATGAATATTGAACCCCTCGGCATTTTTCCGTGGCGTTACGGTTACTTTGGTGTACTCGGAGAGCTCTTTCACTAACTTTTCATGTTGGTCCATCAGGTCATTATGTGGCCCGGGAGTACGCATCATTAAACGCTGTAAATCTCTAATCTCTAAAGCAAGTTGGTTGATTCTCTTGATACCGAGATCCAATCCTTTATTGACCGTCTCATACTGGCGACGAATCGTTTCATGAAAATCATTCAGGTTCTGAGTCATTAACTGAGATTTTTCCAGCACCACTTTCCGTGCACCCATATCATTGGGGCTATCAGCCAGCGTTTTCAGTGCGTCAAACCACTCGTTCATGTTTTCCGGGATTTTCTTGGAAGCAACAGAAGAGAGCATCTTGGATAACATATCCAGATTTTGCTCGGTATCATGCTTGTAGGAGTAATCGGTGGTGGCAATATTTAGCTCTTTGACGGCAAACTGATCCCATGAGCGGCGAACATTTTCCACATGGACACCCATGCCATAGGTCTGACCGCCGTACATACGCGGAGCATTCACGCCCTGAATCACAGATTGACGACTGTAACCTTCTGTATTTACGTTAGATATATTGTGACCGGTCGTGTTGAGCTGTCTTTGAGATGTTAAGACACTCTGAGTCCCAATATTCAATAAATCAGACGCCATACCGCCCCCACAAGATAAAAATCATCAGTAAAAACTGAACCTTCTATCAACATGGTAGCAATATGTATGCCATTAAATTAATCAGATAAAATACAATGAGTTATTAAGATGCCGGAAGAAAATTTCCACCCGGCAGAAGAAGAGAGGAAGTGTACTAATCCATTTGCTGAATTTGAGAACGAACACGCAGAACCTTGTCAGCGTAATCAGGGTCAGTTGCATATCCTGCTTGATGAATTCCTTCAATGAAAGAGGTCGGATTTCCCTGATGATTATTCAGTGCAGTTATGTAACGAGGATTCTTTTTCAGGAAGTTAACATAGTCATCAAAACTGTCTTGATACGAGTCATAAGATCGAAATGAAGCTTTTTCAACAACTGGTGTCTGGTCATAATATTCTAGGGTCTGAGTCGCCATTTTACCGCCCTGCCAACTCCGATCCGCTTTGATATTAAACAGGTTATGGCTGCTGCCCCGGGCGTTCGCGACGACTTTAGTCCCCCATCCTGTTTCCAGTGCGGCCTGAGCCAACAATACCGATGCGTCAATGCCCAGAGCCCGGGCTGCTTTTTCGGCATAAGGCTTCAATGTCTGGATAAAGGATTCAGGTGAATCGAATCGACGCGGCTCTGTCACCGCGTCAGATGACTGAATATCGGCAAGATTTGCCTGCTCGGACACTTGCTGCTGATGCTCACGAACACGAGCCAATGCCTGCAACAAAGGATCAGGTTGAGATGACTTTTGATCGGGTTGAGAGCTCTTCCCATCTATATTGGTAGAGAGCTGAGCGACAATCATATCTGCCAGCCCTAACCGACCTGAAGAACTCAATTGGCCCGCCATCTGTTCATCCAGCATCTCGCGGTAAAAATCTTCCGTTTTACTATGCAACAGATCGGATTCAAAGCCGGAGTTCGCTTTGCGCATCGACTTGAAAAGCATTGATGTAAACACCGCCTCAAATTGTTTGGCTGCAGCGGTTAATGCTGATTTCTCACTCGCTTTATCACCACTGACCGCTTGCTTACGCAATTGGTCCAGTTGGGTAATATCCTGAACAAAGCCGATATCTTTTACATCATTGACCATTGCGTGCCCCTTAAATGATAATCAGCTGGCCTTCAATCGCACCGGCCTGTTTGAGTGCCTGCAAAATAGCCATCAAATCAGATGGTGCTGCCCCGACCTCATTCACTGCACGGACGAGATCATCAAGCGTCACACCCGGCTGGAAATTAAACATTTTTCCTTTCTTCTCTTTCACAGAGATATCGGAATCCGGTACCACAGCCGTTTGGCCATTTGAAAATGGCTCAGGCTGGCTCACACTCAGTTTCTCTTTGATAGCAACAGTCATGCCACCATGAGTAACGGCAGCCGGTTTTAACCGTACGTATTGACCAACCACAATCGTGCCTGTCCGTGAATTGACAATAATTTTCGCGGCACCCACAGCGGTATTAAATTCAAGGTTTTCAACTGCAGAGAGAAACGCAACACGCTGCCCCGCATCTCTTGGTGCCCGCACTTGCACGGATGTTGCATCAATTGCTGTCGCCATTTGAGGACCAAGAAATTGATTGACGGTATCCGCCATACGCTGGGCAGTGGTGAAATCAGAATCGATCAGATTAAAGGTAATGTAATCGCCCCGGGCAAATGGGTTGGGGACTTCACGTTCAACACTGGCACCATTGGAAATGATACCGACGGTAGGGTTATTGCCAACGATTTTTGAACCATCAGCACCATCAGCACTGAATCCACTGACCACCAGATTGCCTTGTGCAATCGCATAAACCTGACCATCCAGACCTTTGAGGAAAGTCTGCATTAGAGTGCCGCCACGTAAACTTTTTGCCGAACCAATCGAGGAGACGGTGACATCAATGGTCTGTCCCGGCTTGGAGAATGGTGGCAACTCAGCTGTGACAATCACAGCGGCAATATTTTTAGTCTGCGGTTTTGTTCCGCGCGGCAATTGAATGCCGAAATTTTGCAACATCGCATTGAAACTTTGATCGGTAAATGGTGTTGACTCCCCGGTTCCCGGCAACCCGGTGACTAAACCATAGCCCACTAACTGGTTACTCCGCACCCCGGCCACTTGTGCGACATCTTTAATTCTTGCCGCCTGCCCCTGCAAGGAAACAAACAGTGTCGCCAGTAAAAAAAGTGTTAACTTTTTCATTCAATTTACCTTGTGCTTCTCTACCATGCACGTCATCTTCTATGCCAAAAAAACGACGTTTAAACTTAACTTATAAAGCAATATTGAAAAATCGTGCCAAAAAGCCAGGCTCTTGCATATCTTGATTGGTTCCGGTCCCTGAATACTGAATTCGGGCATTCGAAATCCGATTCGATGAAATGGTATTATCAAAACCGATATCATCCGGACGAACGGTACCACTCAAACGAATGTACTCATCACCAGTGTTCAATGTCAGCCATTTTTCACCACGAATCACGAGGTTCCCATTGGCAAGCACATCAATGACTTCAACGGTGATTGAACCCGAAATACTGTTACTCTGGTTGGCTGCCGCACTACCGGAAAATTTATTATCATTACCTAATTTGTATGAAAAGTTGTAATCACCAATTTTCATTTCCTTACCACCGACTTCCAACGGATCCATCGAAGCATCATTCTTTTTCGATAAATCAGCATCAGCACTTTTGGCTGCTTTGGTGCTTTCATTCAGTGTGACGGTGATGATGTCGCCGACTTGTCTCGGCTTTGAATCATTATATAAGCTAGTCGCAGCGCTCAGATTAAACAAAGATCCCGTTTCCGCAGCATAGTGCTTCGGGCGATGGTTGGGATGGATCGGTGCCCAGGCTGGATCATCGGCAACCGGGTCGGCACGCCGACTCAGTCCATCCAACAATCCTGAACTACTGGTATCTCCGGATTTATCGCCTTCGACTGCATCAACCAACGTTGTGCCATTCTCACTTGGTGTTTCCGTTGAGCCTTGTGGCATGAGTGAGCAGCCGGATAAGAGACCAATCAATCCCAAAGTCAATAAGCGTTTCATCGAATACCTCTCATATAATCCGGATTAGAGCTGCTGGTTCACGTAGCTCATCATCTTATCTACCGCAGAAATGACTTTGGAGTTCATCTCATACACGCGCTGTGCTTCGATCAGATTGACTAGTTCTTCGGTGACATTCACATTTGAACTTTCCAACATCGACTGACGAATATTGCCCAAACCATCCAATCCGGGAACCCCTTCTTGCGGATCGCCGCTGGCACCGGTGGGTAAATATAAGTTCTGGCCGACAGGCTCAAGACCTCCGGGATTAATAAAATCAACCGTCGTGATTTGACCGATGACCTGATTATTTTGCTGTCCACGGATCCGGACGGAAACCTGACCGTCGTTGCCAACCGTTACAGAGACTGCATTTTGCGGCACCACGATTTCAGGTTGTAATGGATACCCGGCACCAGATGTGACAATGGTCCCTTCAGCATTTAAGGTAAACTGCCCGTTTCGTGAATATCCCATGTTGCCGTCAGGCATCATAATCTGAAAGAACCCGTCGCCTTCAATCATCATATCCATACTGTTATTGGTTGTTTGCACATTACCGTTGGTATGAACTTTCTGCGTCGCAACAACTTTAGAGCCGGCACCGAGCATTAACCCGCTCGGCAACTCGGTATTCTGCGAGGATTGACCGCCAGGTTGGTTGATATTTTGATAGAAAAGGTCTTCAAACACCGCCCGGCTTTTCTTAAAGCCCACGGTGGAGGCGTTCGCAAGGTTGTTCGAAATCGTCGCAATATTCGTCTGCTGCGCATCTAAACCTGTTTTACTTACCCATAGAGCTGGATGCATGTTCTTCTCCTTTCACTCATTAACCGGTGCGCAACAGAGAGTTGGATGCTTTATCCATTTCTTCTGCTGTACTCATCATTTTGACTTGCATTTCAAACTGACGCTGTAGATCAATGAGATTGGTCATTTCTCCGACAGCATTGACATTGCTGCCTTCCAAGGCACCGGTCAGTAATGTCACGCTCGCATCCGCATTAAATACGGTATTCAGCGCTTTGGCCCGAAACAGGCCCACCGAGTCCTTGTATAACGTCCGATTATCAGGGCGAACCAATTTAATTCGTCCGACAACTTCCAGAGCGTCAGCCGGTGCACCTTGAGGAATGACGGATACGGTGCCATCTTTGCCGATCTCAATTTTACTCAGTGGAATTGGCAAGGTAATCGGTGCATCATTGTCACCCAGAACCAGATGCCCACTGCCACTGGTCAGTAAACCATTGGGGTCGATCTGGAAGTTCCCGTTGCGGGTCAGGCCTTCAGTGCCGATATCATCCAACACCGAAATCCATCCATCCCCCTGAATGGTGACATCCAAATCTCTGCCTGTTGTCATAACGCTGCCTTGAGCAAAATTATTTCCCGGACGTTCCGTCATACTAAAGACTCGGGTTGGTAGCCCATCTCCGTAGCTCTGCATGGAGCGAGCCTGAGCCAGATCAGCCCGAAAGCCAGTCGTGCTCACATTGGCTAAGTTGTTCGCTCTGAGCTGCATTTCCTGCATATTTTGCTTTGCGCCACTCATTGCCAGAAACAATGCACGGTCCATAATTTACTCCTATCATCGTCATACGATAGAGATAAAGCAATTGGTGTGCCAAGTGTAAATAATTATATAATTCAGATAATTATGAGGAAAAATAGAAACAGAGAGGCTGCTTTTGCCGCAAGATTGCCGGAGGAGGAGGGAAAAGTCAGACCGACTTTGCCGTCGGTCTGAATAAACGTGACTAATTAGCGGATCTGTAGAATCGTCTGTTGGGTCTGGTTATGCACTTCCAATGCACGAGAATTCGCCTGGAAGTTCCGTTGTGCAGAAATCAAATCCACCAACTCTTGGGTCATATCAATATTGGATTGCTCCAACGTCCCGCTATTAATCGTACCAAATGAGCCTTTATTGGATTCACCCCAGATCTTATCACCAGAAGCATTGGTCGAATCCCACTGGGTTCCGCCTTTCTTATCCAGCCCTTGTTCATTCGGAACCCGGACTAAAGCAACACGACCCAAGGTCACATTCTCACCGTTTGAGTATGTCCCAAGAATACTACCTTCTTCATTGACATCGACTTTGGTCAAAAATCCGGTTGTCGCACCATCTTCATCAAACTTCGTCAGCTCAAACGGTGCTGCGAATTGAGTTGAAGAATCCAGACCGAATGAAAGCACTTGGTTAATATCTGCACCATTGAGGTTAATTGGGTTTGCCCCGGCACCCAATGGTTCAGAAACGACATTTTGTCCGTTGTTGATACTCGCCAAAGTCCCGTCATTGTTAAATTTCAGAGTATGACCAACATGCCCTGTCGGAGTCGTCGCATCACCACCGACGATGTTGATCGGTTTTTCGCCAGCCGAATCGGTCATCGTATAGTAGACCTGCCAAGCATTCGGCTGAGTCTGATCCTTGAGGTAATACGTTGTCATTTTGTAGGCTTGCCCCATCGAGTCATAGATTGTCGATGAAGTCGAACGGTTATAGGTTTCCGGATCCTCAAAATCGAACAGCGCAGGATCTTTCAAGTCACCGTTTGCTGGCAGGTTAACGCCGACATCAATATTGGAGGTCTGCTTCGGTTTACCGAACTCAGCAGGAATATTGATTGGTGATGCCTCATAAGACAATACATCACCCGTTTCCGGATTGACGTTATATCCGAGCAGATATTCGTCATTCGAGGTAACTAAATAATTATCATGGTTAATGTGAAAAGCACCGTTACGGGTCAACTCATTTTGTTGTGGTACCAGACGATCTTTTGCGACGGCAAAAAAACCGGTTCCGGAAATCCGCAAATCCATGGGGTTGTTGGTATAAATACTCGACCCTTCATGAAACTGTTGAGCGACTTTGTTTACCTGAACCCCTTTCCCCGGGGTTGTTTTCGCATTGGTAAACAATGAATTTGAATATACATCACCAAATTCTGCACGCGATTCTTTAAAACCATAGGTGTTCGCGTTGGCAATATTGTTACTGGTGGTATTGAGGTCAAGTTGAGCGGCCGATAAACCACTTAATGATACATATGACATCCTGAATTCTCCTATCTAGCTAGCGTATTACGCTTTGCCTACTTCCAGTACCTCAGCAAGTCGAACTGGCGAATCAAAGCCAGCCAGATTGAGTAGTACGTTACCATCACCTTTGCCAAGAAGAACGCTGTTGACGTTTGCATAAGTTGAAACATCAAACTCTTTGCTCTTTCCGTCGACGAGACCTGAAGCTTTAACTTTATATTTGCCTCCCGGTAAAGGGTTGCCGTTTTGGTCTTTGCCGTCCCATTCAATCCGGTTATCACCCGCAGGCTTTGCACCGACATCAAATGTTCTTACCAGTTGCCCGGCAGTATCTTCAATCCGGACCAGCAAATTATCGACAGATGCGGGAAGTTTCACCATCGCCGCCATGTTGCCTTGATCTTTCTTCACGCCACTGGCTCCGGGAACAAGGACGTCCCGACCGACTAATGAAGAAGCCTGCAGCGCTTGATTAGACGTCATCGAAGAATTAAGACTTTCAAACTGAGAGTTCATCTTCCCGATACCATCAACCGTCGCAAATGATGCCATCTGAGCAATCATCTGATCATTACTGACCGGTTTAAATGGATCTTGCTGTGCCAGTTGTTTGGTGAGCAGTGACAAAAAGTCTTCCTGTTTCAGATCCTGTTTACCAGTGACCTCATCAGGCTTTTTCTGCTCTTGAAGTTTCTTGAGTTGATCGATATAGGACAAGCTGCCATTTTGACCAACATTATCTATTCCGGCCATATGTTATCTCCTATACCTCACTGACCCATCTGCAATGTTCTGAGCAACATCTGCTTACTTGCTTCAGCCAGTTGAACATTGGTTTCATATGCTCGTGAAGCTGAAATCATATTTGCCATTTCTTCCATCACATTCACATTCGGCTTATAAATATAACCATCTGCATTTGCCAGAGGATGGTCAGGATTATATTCCGCAACTAATGGTTTGTTACTTTCCAAGACCCCTAAGACCTTCACCGGTACGGTATAGTCATCTTTAGATTTTGCTCGGTTTAATTCAGCGGCAAATATCGGATGACGCGCCTTATAAGTATCTTTTGCAGAACTACTCACACTATCAGCATTCGCCAAATTACTTGAGGTTGTATTTAGACGAACAGACTCAGCACTCATGGCAGAACCTGTAACATTGAATACGTTAAATAGACTCATCTAATTTACTCCCCTTTAATTGCTTTGGTCATTCCTTTGAACTTTCCACCCAGAAAGTCAAGGGAAGCCTGATGACGAAGCTGATTTTGCATAAAAAGATTTCGTTCTAAATCGACATCAACCGTATTGCCGTCACCGGTATCAGGTTGTGTCGGGATGCGGTAAAGCTCTTCCCCTATCATCGACATGGAGGCAGGAATATGCCGTCCATTGGTACGAGTCAGACTAATACTTGCCCCCGAACTTGCCGCTTGTAGTGCTTTGTCAAAATCTAAAGCTTTTGCCTTATATCCCGGCGTATTCGCTTGCGCGATGTTGCTGGAAATCATCTCTGCATTACGCTCACGGACACCGACAGTGTACTGGTGAATGCCTAACGCTTTATCAAATGAGATTGCCATATACGCCTCTTCATGGATATATTGATTGCCACACCATAACTTTAGCAATTTATGTACCAACTTTAACGCTTATTCTGAGATAATCACGGTGAACATATCATCACTTTACTTCATCATGAATATAGGCAAATTTCAGACCAAAGTTGTAACGGTAAAAAAGAAAAACCCGGCAATGCCGGGTCTAAAAAGAGAATGAAGATATTTATTTAAGTTTATAGATAATGCCGGGGTTACAACGCACCATCTCAAAACGATCCGTCAGGCCAGTCAACGATTCAGAAGCTCCCAACAACAAATATCCGTTCGGATTCAAGCTATTCGCCATTTGATTGAGAACTTTCGACTTCATATCCGCTGAGAAGTAAATCAAAACGTTCCGGCAGAAAATAATGTCAAACTTACCCAGCAAAGAATAACTTTCCATCAAATTCTGAGGTTTAAAACTCACCAACCGTTTTACATTATCTTTGATCTTCATTCTGCCATCTCCGGCATCTTCAAAGAAAGTACGGCGGCGTTCGGGGGATAAACCACGTCCCAGCGCTAAACTATCATAACTACCGATACGGCAAATATCTAACATCGTTGAAGATATATCCGTCGCAGTAATCGAACAATTTGTTAACAATCCCGGTTTCTTCTGCTGTGTTTCTAGAATCGTCATCGCAATCGAATAAGGTTCCTGACCGGAAGAACTCGCTGCCGACCAAATTTTAATCGGCCGACGATTGGCTGCCAATTCAGGCAGCAATCGTTCTGACAGGACAGTAAAAGGGTAACCATCGCGAAACCACAAGGTTTCATTGGTTGTCATGGCATCGACAGCGGCAATTCTTAGATCTCGGCTGACACCTCTCACCACTTCTTTCAGTAATGTCGATAAGGAGTCCATCTTATACTTTGTAACTAACGGACTAAGACGGCTTCGAACTAGATATTGCTTACTATCCCCAAGAACAATCCCACATTGAGACTCTAAAAAGCGGCAAAAATCTTTATATTCTTGTTCGCTGATCGTTATTGCAGTCATTCACTTCTCTTTAGCTCAGTATCAACCAATGCAGCTTTTACCGCATTACCAAGTTCATCAGGATTAAACTTCGCGATGAATGTATTCGCGCCTACTCTTTCTACCATAGCCTGATTAAATACACCACTTAATGATGAATGGAGAATAACATAAAGATCTTTCAGCTTCGGATTACGACGAATTTCAGCAGTGAGAGTATATCCATCCATCTCAGGCATTTCGATATCTGAAATAACCAATGAAATATGATTAAATATATTGTCCGTGTCAGAAAGCTCAATCAATTTTTCATAAGCTTCCTTACCATCTTTTACGGCAATCACTTCAAATCCGATCGACTCCACTGCACGCTGTACCTGTTTACGGGCGACGGTTGAATCATCAGCAATCAAGATACGACGAACAAATTCCTGTTTCGTATTTTCTTCGGCATGAGCAATCTCTTCTGCAATGGTTGAATCCATCGTTTCATCAACCGGAGCAATTTCCGCTAGGATTTTCTCAACATCAATAATTTCAACCAGTTCGTTCTCAATATTGGTAACAGCCGTCAGATAGTTTGCTTTCCCGGCTCCTTCAGGCGGTGGTAAAATTTCTTCCCAACGCATATTGACAATACGTTCGACCGAAGCGACAAGAAACGCTTGAATTGTCCGGTTAAACTCAGCAATGACAACAAAACTTTTCTCGACATCGGTCGTTGCCCGTCCGCCAATCGCTAAGCTTAAATCAATGACAGAAACGGTCTGTCCACGAATGTGAGCAACACCTTTCACTAAACGATGTAGATTTGGCATTGCAGTCAGCTTTGGGCACTGCAACACCTCTTTTACTTTAAATACATTAATGCCGTAACGCTGGCGCCCATTCAACCGAAATGTCAACAATTCTAAGCGGTTCTGCCCAACGAGTTGTGTACGCTGATTCACAGAATCAAGAATACCCGTCATAACCCCATCTCCATCTCTCAAACTTTTTCTGTAAAAAAGTGATAGTCTACAACAAGCGATGAATAAATTAAGGGAACCAGAATCATGTTCAAGAAACTGTGCTTATCCCCTCTGCCTTTTACTAAGTGTAGAGCTTTCTTTAAACTTTTTTATAGCATTATCGTCATTTTATCTGTTTTCTTTAATATTTCGACTCAGGCAGCAACTCAAGAACAACTTGATCATATTAGAGAAACCGCAGAGAAATACGCTACCACTGTTATCGAGCATCCATCAGGCGGGAAAATTGTTGCCACAGCGGCACCTCTTGATAATCGGATACAAGCATCCGATTGTCCAACTGGATTAAAGGCTTTTTCCTCATCAAGAAATGGTTCTGCAAGCCATATCACTGTTCTTGTTGAATGTCCGACAGATAATTGGCGGATTTATGTTCCCGTTCAGTTGGATATCACAGTCCCTGCCGTGCTCGCTGCCACCCCGCTCAATCGAGGACAAATCATTAGTCAACAAGATGTTACTTTGGGTATGGTAGATCTGCTTCGCTTCCGACAGCAAGGTTTTTCGACAATTGATCAAGTGATCGGAGCAAAAGTAAAAAGAAACATTCCACTAAACGATATCATTAGTGACCGGGATATCTGTATTGTATGCCGTAATGAAACCGTGACAATTAAAGCAGTTAAAAATGGTTTATCCATTATTACGCAAGGCACAGCATTGTCAGACGGTGACTTGGGTGAACAAATTCGGGTTAAAAACGATAAATCCAACCGAATTATTGATGCACAAGTCTCAGGAATTGGTGAAGTGACAGTCCGGTTTTAACATTTCTAACCATGGCGCATAAAAAAACATCATTTTTGGCAAAGAAAATGCTAAAGTAAAAAGTAGGTCTGTCGATATTGACGGTACAGATGTTTAACTTTGATAAAAAGGCTCAATTATGGCAAGCATTGATAATGTGCGTTCTGGCCAGTCTCTGACGAATACGAGTCGGAAATCGACCCGTACAGAGAACAATACATCAAACTCAGAGAAAATAAATCACCCTTCATCATCGGATAGAAAAGATGCTGTATCTCTGAGTTCACAAAGTAAAGCAATGGGTGAAATTCATAGCAAACTTGCATCAAGCCCCGCTTTTGATAGCGCGAAAGTTGAGGCAATTAAAGAAGCAATCGCGAATGGTTCTTATCGTGTTGACGCAGAAAAACTAGCAGACAACATGATCAAATTCGAAAAAGAGCTGGATGGTCTGCAATAATTGACCGATTGTTATCGGTCGATACAACAGATATCTGTGCCAAGAAATCAGGTAATTAAGTCATGGCGGCAATACAAGACCTACTTGAGTTTCAGTTGAAAAACGCTCAGTCTCTCTCCGAACTTTTAGAACAGGAGAAGGTAGTCATTACGCAACGTAATTCATCGCAAATTGAAGCTATTGCCAAACAGAAAATTACTTTGATTAACCAGCTCAACGAAACTGACCGACGGATTGAATCACATTCTCATGTATCGAGCCTGCAAGAGGATGAGACATTGAAAAGTCTGGTCGAACAGATAAAGTCCGTCATTTGGGATTGCCAACAGGCAAACAGTATTAATGGCGAAGCCCTCAATCGAGCTCAGATGAGTTTTCATAAACTGAACAATTTGATGCAACAGAGTCAGGGGAAAATGGGCATGACTTATACCGCCGAAGGGCAAACGCGTTCCATTTCTACTTTGGGCACGAATATCAAAGCTTAATACAAGTTCCCCATTATTATTCTGTTCTCTCCACACTCTCGTAGAATTTAATGTAAAAAAGCGGCAATCATTGCCGCTTTTTTATGTTCTGGAGAGAAAGGACTTGCCGCTATGGGCAATAAAATTGTCAATCATGACAGATTAAAATAAAGTCTGCTGCCGCTTTTCAGGAACCTGCTGAACTTCACCATAATCTCTCAGCTTTTCCATTTTATCCACGTTCAAACGCAGCTCTGTTACATAACTATCTCCGACTTTATAACTTCTGACAACCTCGGCCCCCCGAATCACTCCGTCAACAGCACCAGATGTCGCTTCCGTTCCAAGTCTTTGATCCATGAGTTCCGCTCGCCCGCTAACCCGCATACCATAAACCTGCTCAGCCAGCTCACGATAAGCATCAATTTTAGATGCTCGCATGGCACGAACTTGCTTTTCTTCTACATTGCGACCTTTTTGTTCACTAATCGAAGCATAGCCGACAGCTGTCAGCCATTCCTGCTTATTCATGGTCTGCAACGGCTGGCATCCGACCAACAATAAGAATATCGTACTCATTAACCAAACTTTCATCAGCAACTCCTAAGGACGCAGAATAACAGTGTAAGGTTGAGTCATTGTTGGATCAGAACGAATCAATACCCCATCTTCAGTCCGAACCGCATTCAATGTATCCAGATCCCGGCCAATTCGATCCGCTGGCAAGAATCCCTGAGCGGTCGCGACAACCACACGGGATTGCATCCCAACCACCCGGGCATTGACCAGTACCCCGCCTTCCTGACGCAACATTGTTCCGGTCAGCACATATTGAATTTCCTGCTGTTGGGCCAGATCTTTCCAATCACGACTAAACGCAAAATCCCCTTGATGGGTCACCTGAATGGAACCTGTTGTTTTAAAGTCAACAACTTGGAACCCTCGTTGTTGCAACTGATGAATGAACCCTTCCGTGACTGAATTCCCTAACCAGTTGGTGGTATCCATATTTTGCAAGTCAACGAATGAAGTGACTGCAATCGGTGTTCTTGCCGTGACACTGGTATTCGACTTCATTAAATCTTCAGTCATACTCTCAACAAAAAAATCTAAAGTGTGACGAGGACTTTCTAATAACATAAACTGGGAGCCTTTATAGGGCTCTTTACCATTATATATCGGGGCATAGGCGCACGCTGTTAAAAATAATGCGGGCACTAACGATAGCCATTTTTTCATTTTCCGCTCTCCAGATAGCTCGGTCATTCAAGCGTCCAGTTTTTGACGCAAAAGTGGAACACTCTTTGCTTTTCTCTTGTTATTCATCATAAAGAAAAGCTTTGCCGATAACTGCTCTTGTCACCGTTATCAGAATAACAAGCAAATTTTATACCTGATTGGTAGGTAAATATGAAAAATGTAGGAACCATCCTCTTATCACTTTCTTTGTTCATATGCGGTACAGTACCGGCAACGGCCTCATGGTATGAAGTCACCGGCAGTGCGGCGATCGTGTCATCTGAATCTCAGGCAAAGCTATACGCACTTGAAGATGCTGTATATAAAGCGATCCGTTTTTCCGGTGCGGATATCGGTAGCATCAGTAACCTCTACCCATTACTGGATGCTCAACGTACTGAGTTTCAGTTTACCAATCATGAGGTCCGCTACATTCTGGTCGAAGAACAAGCGGTCAAAAACAACGTTGCCTATGTCAAAGTTCGGATCGATATTTATCCATCTTCATCTGGTTGTCAGGTGGAACAATATAAGAAAACCGTATTGGTGAGTAATATTACGCTTGCTTCACCGCAACAGGCGGTGATGGGACAGATCTATCAGATTGGCGATGACTTTGCCCAAGTATTAAATAAACAGTTGGATAAAGAATCTCATAGTTTTATCTCGGTCGGCACAACAAATTATGAGATTGATAAAAATCATCCGGCTCGACTCAAAATGATAGCTGAAGATAATAATGCCCAATACATTATTGCCGGCAATATCACAGACCTCACGGCAACAATTGCTGCTGCCCCATCAGGAAATGAAGTGGTTAATCGTCAGTTTGCAATGGATCTGAATGTCTTTGATGGCGAAACAGGCAACGCGATCATCAATCGTAATTATCGTGAAATCGCCCGTTGGCCGTTTCCGAGAACCAGCCAGGTCGATACCCAAAGCGCTCGTTTCTGGTCTTCAACTTATGGTGAAATGTTACTCCGTCTCAGCCGTCATATGATGTTGGATCTTGAATCAGAACTGTCGTGTAAAATCACTTTGCCGGAAGTCATTTCTAAATCAGACCGTATCGTGATGATGAATTTAGGAAGAATCCACGGTGTTCAAAAAGGAGATAAGCTTCAATTATGGCATACAGGTTCCTTTATCGATCAAAGAGGATTAGCCCGGAATAAGGTCACTCAAAGCGATATAACACTGACAGTCAATCGAGTTTATGAAACGGAAGCGGAACTGTCGGTTGATCAGGCTGAATTAGCTGATAGCATTCAAATTGGCGATGTAATGCACAAACAGCTCATGAAATAAAATCAGGACTTAACTTATCTCAGTTAAATCAGTACTATATGAATATATTGCTGTACAGTTATCTCAGCTGTGCAGCAAATACCGATGTCCCCTTAGTTCAGTTGGATAGAACAAGGACCTCCTAAGTCTTAGACGTGAGTTCAAATCTCGCAGGGGACGCCACATCGGCCAAGTCCTATGGCATATTCTTCATTATTGCCTGAACGACATGGCTTCTACCGCGATGCATGACACCTTCATAGATCTCCCTCTCTTTCTCTTCAATATACCAAGGAGACAACGTCGGAAGTTCCTGAATCAAAACCTGCCTCGATAACATCATATCAGCTTCAGGAGGGCCGCCAGTTTTATATTTCAACTGTTCTGGTGTATATCCTTCAACCAAATAAACTCCCTTCGCTTTAAGACTTCTCGGTAATGACTGGTGTAATTTTTGCCGCACCACGGGCGGAAGATGGCAAAAGACCGCCACAACGGCTTGCCACTGTGCTAGCCCTAAATCGAACTCACTCAGATCAGCCTGAATAAAATTCACAGACACATGATTCTCGGCTGCAAACCGACGGGCTTTTTCGAGCGCAACGGCAGATAAATCCACAGCCGTCACGTCATAGCCACATTTCGCCAGATAGACAGAGTTCCGTCCTTCACCATCAGCCAGACACAAAACCGATCCTAACGGCAAGTATTGATGTTGCACGCTTTCACGCAGAAAATCATTTGGTTCTTTGCCATAAATATATGTATCGACCTGATATCGGTCATCCCACACAATATTACCTCATTATTTAAATTAGAAAGTTCTAATTTATAGAAAACAAGTTGTCATTTCAAGCGACAAGCAAATTCAACCCTCGTGATTCAACCACTTAGCAGAACGACGAGCATGAGCAAAACCTTGAATGATGAAAGATTGCACGAACGAAAAAGGCAGCTTGATAAGCTGCCTTAGTTGTATATAAAAAGGTGGGGGGGCTAAAACTTATAACCACCAGAAATCATCACGATAACTGGATCAATGTGCACTTCAGTGGATTTTTCAGCGCCATTGAACTTATAGGTTGCCGTAGAATCAATATCGGCATACCAAACTGAAGCGTTTACAAACCAGTTGTCATTGATCATGTAGTCAACACCGGCATTCACCGCCAATCCCCAAGAATCATCTAGCTTCAGATCACTTAAGCCGGCAGAAGCACCGGTACCATTGATTTTTTCATCAAAAAATGTGGTGTAGTTGATACCTGCACCCACATAAGGGCGAATTTGTGAATCTGACTGACCGAAATAGTATTCAAACATAA
Source organism: Vibrio sp. MEBiC08052 (assembly GCF_001506075.1). Taxonomy (GTDB): domain Bacteria; phylum Pseudomonadota; class Gammaproteobacteria; order Enterobacterales; family Vibrionaceae; genus Vibrio. The sequence goes on from NZ_KQ947475.1 coordinate 2,483,375, forward strand.
ATGTTGGCGGCAGATGTTTCGTCTCACCAATCTCACCTAAATTAGCAAGTGGTGTGGAGATATCATGAGAAAATGGTGTCGCAGCCAAAACTTCAAAGCTGACGTTATCCGTAATCATATAACCAAGAGTTAAACCAAGCTGAGTATTGGTATTGACTTCCAATTCTTCCTGACTGCCTAGGATTTTATCACTGCTATCATTCGGGATAACCGATGCAATCCCGGCACGCACAATAAAATCACCCTCTTGATGGGCAAAAGCACCAGCAGAAACAAAGGCTGTCATGATGGCTAATCCACAAAGTGTTTTTTTCATTATATTTTTCCTTGTCATTGGGCTAAAAGACTTTACTGGTGCGCACGGTAGCACATAAAAACCACACTGTTTTGATGGAAATCAATTTGTAAAATTTATACACAAAAATCGCATCATTATGATAAAAAAATCACATTTTCTATGAAACATAATGTTACAAAACTTTAAAAAAGTATTCATAACTACATAAAGAATGCTGCTCGCAAATTGATTTAAATCAATTTATCTGCATATTTTCATTTAATTCTCAGAACGAGTTCTACACTTATAGAGAGTTTGAAGATGGCAAACAGGAGGATTGTGATGAGCTTAATTCCACGAGACTCATGGTCTGATTTCTATCATTTGTTTGATCATGCTTTTCCGTCTATTCGGCCAAGTTTCAATATCGAATCTTTTGCTCCACGGGTTGATGTACTGGATAAAGAAACTGCATTTGAAATTATCGCGGATTTACCCGGAGTCGAAAAAGATGATATTTCGGTGAGCTGTCAACATGGCACTCTGACTATCGAAGCATCGACCTTAAAAAATGAACAGAAAACCGATGGAGATAAAGTCATTCACAGAGAGCGTTATCAAGGCAAAATGGTACGTAGCTTTACTTTAGGTGACAATATCAACGCGAAAGAAATTTATGCGGAGTATCAAGATGGTGTACTGGTTGTTGTCGTGCCGAAAATAGAAATGAAGCCGGACGAAGCAGCTCAGCACATTAAAATCAACTGATGTCTGAAAGTCTAAACGACTAAAAAGCGGTGTATCCCACCGCTTTTTCTGTTTAATTCATAATGAAATTCTCGTTATTTTTCAGAAAGTGGCTGAAGATGATTTTTCGATGTACTACGGTGCTTCTGATAACTTTTAACGAACTGTGGGAATAAAGACATCACAATCATGCCTATCATGAGGCTGTATTGTATCGGTGTATAAGATTCGCCCACCAACATCAGACCACACAGAATTCCTGCAACAGGATTGGCAACCCCGGCAAACGTAAATTCAACGACAGAAAGCTGTTTCAGCGTCCAGACACAGAGGGTGTATGCAACCGTAGTATTCAGAATACAAAGCCAAAACAGTCCTAACAGGTTCTTTCCTGACAGGTGCTGCCATGCATTGATATAGAGAGTCGGCTCATAGCTCAAGTGAACTAATGTAATTAATAACAATGCAAGGCCACCAAGAATTAGTTGCCAAGTCAGCACACTCCACCACGCTAATTTCTGACTCAACATTTGAGTCAATGTGCTGCCGCAAATCAGGCATAAGATACCAATGAGCATCGCGGAAAGCCCGATCAAACTCAGATTCAGACGACTGGGGTCAAATAGTAACGCAGCGAATCCAAGCAGAGCCAAACCAGAAATCATCTGAATGACTGAAGGTCGTTGTTTCATCACTATCCATTGGGCCAGCATGGCAAATACAGGCACAGCCATCATCCCGACACTGGATATAGCTGAAGGTAAGGTAAGCGCCATCACAAATATACAGCAGAAAAATATAGCAATGTTCACCAACCCGGTGGTGATCAATACTTTCCAAGTCCCTTTATCAGGAAAAGTCGGCTTAATTGTGAAAAGGATTAAACCTGCCGGTAAAGCTCGTAACACACCGAGCAACAACGGGGGCCAACCCGGTAATGTTGCCTGAGTAACTGCATAAGTCGTTCCCCACAAAAATGTTGCGACCATTGCTAATATTATATTCATATAAAGTATCTTTACATTGAGATTTTATTAATCATAAAAAAGTAATTTATCTTTGTAAAGAATCTTTATGTTAAGATATTATGTACAATCTTCTAACTAGATACATGTAGCAATGGATATTATCGACAGGATCGTCAATCAGTGGGCGGCAGAAAAACCAGAATTGAATACTCTGCCAATGAGTATTTTTGGCCGGGTACTGCATTTGACTAAACATTTAGAGCAGGAAATCGCCAGCATTCATAAGCGATATGATCTAAAAATGGGAGAGTTTGACGTACTGGCAACATTACTCCGCTCTGGCGCACCTTATCAATTAACCCCTTCTGCATTAATCAGCACCGCGATGCTTACCTCCGGTGCGATGACAAATCGGCTCGATAAGCTGGAAAAGAAAAATTTAATTACCCGCATTCATAGCCACGTTGATCGTCGGAGTATCTCTGTGCAATTGACCGAGCAAGGTTACCAACTCATCAATCAAGCACTGACGGAACATGTACAGGCTCAGGAGAGATTGATCAGCGTCTTAAACCAAACAGAGCAATCACAGCTCTCTGCCCTGCTTAAGTCTTGGCTATCATCATTTAATAACCCAAATAACCCGTCAGACAGTGATATTGAGTAAGAAGGTGTATCGGTGTTACTTTTCTTGCAATAAAAATTGAATGGATTTCTCGAATATTGTCACAATTGTTGTGTGTTATCTCAAACTAGCTCAGAATACCTGAGGCGTTGGTCGTATGACTTGGATCAGTCCGAATTGAATCCTTATCTGGATTGAAGAATAGATTGAAACGCGCTGATCATAACAGCCATGATCTGTATTCTCTGTCTCCATACTCATGACTGAAGTGAACGGAACCACTTCACCTTAGTGGTGATTTGATCTACTATTGTTAATAATAAAAATATAGATAACAAACGGATGAAGAAGAGTAATCTTGAAACCAATACTGGCCATCGCTTTATTTCTAAAGCGAAAACAGCTTACAAAATTCACATACATACGCCAGATGATAAAGTTTTACACCGCTCTGTTGGTTTCATTCGTATTGGTGAAAAAAAAGGGCTAAAAAAAGCGATCTTGCTCCGTAATGAACTTGGTCGTCAAATGTGGGGAAAGCACTGGCGAATGCTGCTCAAAGATCCTTACCTGATGACTCGGTTACCCCACAGCCTTGAACCTAAGATTATCTATAAACCTCGCCCCACAAAAGAGAACCCAAGCTATCGGGATGCTTGCTACATTGCAGCCTGGCGGACTTATGACAATCAAGGGAAGTGCCACTTCAAGAGCGTTGTCTGTTCAATCAACAAGCATGGTAAACTGGCCGCATATACAAGAACCAAAAAGGCGCTGCTCGACGCTCATAAAGATTATCTCGACATTCTTATTTTTATGGGCAGATTAAATAGCATCGACCTGAAGTAATCACGATCTTACCGTCTTCACCGATCCATTCCATTGGTATCGGTATCGTGCACATTTCCTATCATGATCTTTTTTACTGATAAATAAGAACGCTGCGATATGCGTGCTTTAAGCTCTCATATCACAGCGCTCAACAAAGTTGAATCCGATAGTAGCAACTTGTTTATTCTTTAATGACAACCTGATAAGTAAATATCGGTATTTCAACTTCAACCCGACGGTTTTTCGCCCGGCCTTCTTTGGTATCGTTGGATGCTACGGGAGCTGATTCCCCCATGCCGCGAACGGTGATTCGATCAGCATCAATCCCCTGAGAAACGAGCTGCTCGGCAACAGCCTGAGCTCTTTTCAATGAAAGTGATTGGTTGTATTCCTTTGAACCTGTTGAATCGGTATAACCAGTCACCGTCGCTGTTGCTTGAGAATGACGAGACATCAATTCAACGGCTTCCTGAAGATCAGCAACGCCCTGTTTGTTTAGTACAGCACTGTTTAACGCAAAACTACTTTCACTACTCAGGCTTTTCTTCACCGTTTTAATCACTGGCGTGTCAGCCGACTCTGCCGGAACAGGTTCAGGTGCTTCTTCAACAACGGCCGGTTCAACAATAGTAGGCCGAGGCTCACTTGTCGTAACGGGTGTAGACTCCGAGTGGCCAAAACGATATGTCACACCTAGTGTTGCCATATTACCTTCAGCTCGAACAATATCATTATTCATATCAGTGAGCGTCTGATATTCCAGACGCACAGCAACATTGTCAGTCGCATTCAGTTCAAGACCAGCCGCCGCCAGATAAGACCAATCATCTTTAGAGCCATAGTCAACGTAAGCACCACCGAGTTTTGCATACAGGTCGAGGTTTTTATAGAGAGGAAAGTCAAACTTAGGCGCAATGGTCACCGCGTTGACATGATCATTGACCATGCCAGCCCCGGTAAATTTTCCCAGATAATCATATCCGGCCTCAAGTGCCACATGATCCCAAACCTGATATCCAAGAAAAGCACCGACTGCCGATGAATCGTCATCGCAGACATCTGTCGGACGACATCCGTCATCCAACCAAGACTGACCCACTTTACCACCGACATAAACCTCGGCATGAATCATTGCGGAAACCATCCATGATGTTACAGATACCACCATTAACATTTTATTCATGCTTCTATTCCTTTTTTATTGTGAATGCTCGAATTTGCCTCAGCACCGAACACATAGAATCAGTGTCACTCTATTGCATCACTGTAAAAAATGAGAGAAGAGGGTGTTAAATTACTGTCACCTTTTACCGAGTCTGAAACACGACAATGGATCAGTTGCATCAATCCAGCTCAATGCAACATATATTATATACAATCGGAATAGAAAAAGCCGCGACATACGTTGCGGCTTCTCAACTATATTCAAATTATCTTGTGGCGTTAGCCTGCATTCGCTTCTCGCTGCTCAATAAATTCGAGTGCCATCTGAATCCGCTTCATGACACGCGCTTTACCAATGAGTTGCATTGTTGCATCGACAGACGGAGACTGCCCCCCGCCAGTGACTGCAACACGCAACGGCATCCCCACTTTGCCCATCCCGAGTTCAAGGCTCTCACATACATCAGCAATGACCTGATGAAGACTCTCAGTGGTCCACGTCTCCAGCGCTGTTATTTTTTCCAAAGCCAGTGCGAGAGGCTCTTTGGCAACCGGACGTAAATGTTTTTTCGCGGCAACATCATCAAACGCATCAAAATCTTCATAGAAATAACGCGCCTGCTGCGCCAGCTCAACCAGTGTCTGCACGCGGTCAGCCAGCAGTTGAATCACTTCCGTTACCGCCGGGCCATTTTCAGGGTTGATTCCCTGATGGTCCAGATGCCATTGCAGATGTCCGGCAACATATTCAGGATCCGAGTGTTTGATATAGTGATGGTTTAACCATAACAATTTATCCGTATTAAACGCAGATGCCGATTTGCTAATCGCATTCAGACTAAAATGTTCAATCATTTCATCACGAGAGAAGATTTCCTGATCACCATGAGACCAACCCAGCCGTACTAAATAGTTATTTAATGCTTCTGGCAGGTAGCCTTCATCACGATATTGCATCACCGAAACAGCGCCATGACGTTTCGAGAGTTTGGCACCGTCATCCCCTAAGATCATGGCACAATGCGCAAACGTCGGAACCGTTGCTCCCAGCGCTTCATAGATATTGATTTGACGCACGGTGTTGTTGATGTGGTCTTCCCCCCGGACAACATGGGTGATGCCCATATCCCAGTCATCGACAACCACACAGAAATTATAAGTCGGAGAACCGTCGGTCCGGCGGATAATCAAATCATCGAGTTGATCATTACGGATTTCTATCCGTCCGCGAATTTGATCGTCAAATACGACACTTCCCTCTTTCGGATTACGGAAGCGCACCACAAAAGCATCGCCATCTTTTGCCGCGTCATTCACAGCTTTGATTTTCGGATGATTGGCATCATAACGAGGATTCTCTTTGTTCGCTTCCTGCTCGGCACGGACTTCATCCAACAGCGCTTTAGATGCATAACACTTATACGCTTTTCCGGCAGCAAGTAACTGCTCCACAACTTCATCATAACGGTCAAAACGTTTCGTCTGATAATAAGGGCCTTCATCCCAATCCAACCCTAACCAGCTCATGCCTTCCAGAATTGCATCGACCGCTTCCTGCGTTGAACGCTCTAAATCGGTATCTTCAATTCTTAAAACAAACTCCCCGCCCTGATTTTTTGCATAGAGCCAAGAATACAGTGCCGTACGGGCACCACCGACATGAAGAAACCCTGTAGGGCTTGGAGCAAAACGCGTTTTAACCGTCATGAGATTTACCTTTATTCTGATCGAGTTTATTAACTTCAGATCTAGATGTATCAGCCAAAATTTGGCCAGTATTCTAGCACCTGAGTATCAATCTCGACAATGACCCTTTATCCTGATCTTTCAGACATGTCAGTGGATAGCTCGTCATCGCTTCAGCAACAAGAACCGACAATAGCGAAATGCCTTGACCTTCCCCTTGCGTCAAGGTTTATTTTTAAGCAACATGGGATTGAGGAAGAGGCAAACATGCATCATTTAAAACTACCGTTATCAGGCTTGCATTGTATGGGCTGCGCTCGAAAAGTAGAACGTCAGCTAAAAGCGAATTTGAATGTCGAAATCCACAATCTATCCCCGTCTCTTATTGAGATGGATACCGATGCATCCATCGATGAGATCGTCGAAAATATCGAATCTCTCGGATATCAGGTTGGTAAAAAACAACACTACACATTGCAGGGGTTGCACTGTGGCAAATGTGTCCAAAAACTCACCGACCTCCTGAGTGAAAGTGAACAGATTCAAGATTTGGATGTGACCAAGGCGTCGCTCTCACTAGTCACAACCTTACCGCAACAGACCATTCTCGATAAAGTTGCATCACTTGGTTATGAAGCCTTTACAGAAACACTACCTTCAAGCAGAAATCCTGCACCCCAAACCACAGAAACAGAAAAACAGACGGAATCAACTCCGGATGCAACAAAACCCCGTCAACAGCATCGTGCGGACATCACGACAAATTTACTCGTCAAAGGGATGACTTGTGCCAGTTGTGTTTCTTCCGTAGAAAAGGCCCTGCTATCCGTTTCCGGTATTGAAGGCGCTCAGGTCAATTTATCAGAACAGAGTGCCGCGACATTTTCAGCACAACAGCCGAATCAAGAACAGTTGATTGCCGCGATACGTTCTGCCGGATACGACGCTGAAATCGTTGATGACCCGGCACTGCAACAGGAAAAACAGCAAGCCCATTTAATGACGACGCTCAAATATCATCGCCGCCACGCTATCATGGGACTATCACTGGGTGTTCCGATTATGGCATGGGGTATCTTCGGCGGCAGTATGCTGATCCAAACCCAACAACAGCAACTGGGCTGGGGTATCGTCGGCCTGTTATGTTTAGGGCTACTGTGTACCGCAGGCCAAGGCTTCTATCAAAGTGCATGGCAGGCACTGCGGCACAAAAGAGCCACCATGGATACACTGGTCGCTTTAGGTACGGGTGTCGCATGGCTTTACTCAATCATGGTCGTCATCGCTCCAGACTGGTTTCCAATCCAAGCGCGTCATGTCTATTTTGAAGCCAGTGCCATGATTATCGGTCTTATCTCTTTGGGACATGCCATTGAATCAAAAGCCAAAGCAAAAACGACCCAGTCGTTACAGGCATTGATCCAACTCCAACCCCAACAAGCAACACTCATTACCGAAAGTGACGATCAAAGCATTCCTGTATCGCAGATTGAGAAACGAATGCATCTGAGAATTAAACCCGGAGATAAACTCCCGGTTGACGGAGTCGTCATAGACGGAGAATCCTATCTGGATGAATCCATGCTGACCGGAGAACCGATTCCTACCCTGAAACGTGCCGGAGATACAGTCTCCGCAGGGACCATCAATCACGATGGCGGTCTGGTGATTGAAGCAACCGGTGTCGGCAGTGACACGATGCTTTCCCGTATTATTCAGATGGTCAGAAGAGCACAAAGTAGTAAACCGCCAATCGCAAAACTCGCCGATCAAATTTCTGCGGTGTTTGTCCCCGTTGTCGTGGCTATCGCTATCGTGGCTGCATTGGTCTGGTTTTGGTTCGGGCCCGAGCCCAAAGTAAGCTACATGCTTGTCGTTGCTACAACAGTTCTGATTATCGCTTGCCCCTGTGCATTGGGACTCGCAACCCCGCTATCGGTGACAGTTGGTGTCGGCAAGGCCGCAGAAATGGGGATCCTGATCCGCGATGCCGAGGTACTCCAAACCACCAGCCACATCGATACGGTAGTCTTTGACAAGACAGGTACATTAACTGAAGGAAAACCAAAGGTTCAAGCGGTTGAAAGCTTCCAGAGGGAACAACACGAGTTGTTATCCATCGCCTACGCACTAGAACAACAATCAGAACACCCGTTAGCTAAAGCGGTGTGTGAGTATGCACGTTCAAAACAAATCTCAGCGGCTCAGATTTCATCATTTCAAAATCTGCGAGGACGTGGTGTCAAAGCGGCTTACAACGATCATGCTGTTCATATTGGTTCGGTGCATTACATGACATCTTTGGGGTTCTCATTCAGCCAGATACAAACCACACTTGATAATGTTCTGGCTCAGGCATGGACACCGATTCTGATTGCCATTGATCAAGATATTCAAGGCGTGATTGCCGTGGCAGACCCAATTAAAGCTGATGCGGCAGAAGCGATTCAAGCACTCAATGCGCTGGGGATCAAAACAGTGATGTTGACGGGTGATCATCACGCTGTCGCACAAAGTATCGCCAATCAGTTAGGTATTCAGGAGATCATTGCACAGGTCCTCCCCGATCAAAAAGCAGCACATATCATCGAACGTCAACAGGCCGGACATAAAGTCGCAATGGTCGGTGATGGCATTAATGATGCCCCTGCGTTAGCGCAAGCTGATCTCGGTATTGCAATGGGGAGTGGCAGTGATGTAGCCATCGAAAGTGCTCAAATGACATTTCTCAACAGCTCACCCCTGTCAATTCTTAATGCCATCTCACTGTCAAAAGCAACCGTAAAAAATATCAGGCAAAACCTGCTCGGTGCTTTTATTTACAATACCCTCGGTATTCCGGTCGCAGCCGGTGTATTGTATCCATGGTTCGGCTTCCTGCTCAGCCCTGTCATTGCAGGTGCTGCGATGGCTTTATCGTCGATTACTGTGGTCACAAACGCCAACCGGTTACGGTTATTCCAGAATCAGCATCAGCCACATGACTCAGGACAAAAAGCTAAATGATTTTGGATCATAAACAGTTGCTCATCAGTCACGACGCAATCTATGCTAGCGTTCAGATGAATGCCAGAAGATAGGAAATCAACTTATGCAACTTACCCGTCTGCTTTCAGTCGGTGCCATTATTCTCAGCTTCTATACCCATGCTGAGCCACTGTACTGGCTTGCCAGTAAAAATCAGATGCAACTGATGCTATTGGGATCGATTCATGTCGGGCACCCGGATATGTACCCTTTACCGAAACCGGTGATGGATTTTCTTCATGGCAGTGATGGATTAATTGTTGAAGCCGATATCCGTCAGGCAAACAAGTTACAATATCCGCCCGTCAAGTGGACATCACAGCAAGTGCTCTCCGCTTCAGAGCTGGAAAAATTAGAAAATATCGCTGAACAGTTAAACCTCAATGCTCAACATCTGAAAGCGTCACCGCCATGGCAAACAGCGATCGGTTTACAAATGCAGGCAATCAATCGGTTAGGGTATCGCGCTGATCTCGGCATTGATCAATATATGATTCAACAAGCAGCGTCAGAATCCATTCCGATTATTGGCCTCGAATCACTCCAGTCTCAAATCGATCTACTGGCTGGTATGAAGCAGAATGGTAAAGAGCTACTGACGACAACGCTGAAAGACTGGGGAGAAAACACACGTGAAACCGAGTGTTTGGTGGCGAGCTGGCATCAGGGCGATCCAGAACAATTGAAACAACTGATTGACCATCATGACATGTCCCAGGAAATGTCTGAACAGCTTGAGATCCAAAGAAATCATCGCTGGTTAAACCAACTGACGTCCCCGCCGATCTTTTCTGAACATTCCTCAAAATACCTCATCGTCGTTGGCGCCTTACACTTAATCGGTCAGGAAAACTTAATTCAATTACTGACCAAGCAAGGATTCACCGTCACCCGACAAAATACCATTCAGAAAGGGACGATTCAGATGAATGAATGTCACTAAACAATCACCACCGCCCAAGGAGGTGGTTTAGGAATGACAAAACGAAAAAAGCCTCAGCATATGCTGAGGCTTCTTAATATGGTCGGTGAAGAGGGATTCGAACCCCCGACCCTCTGGTCCCAAACCAGATGCGCTACCAAACTGCGCTATTCACCGAGTCTTGGTTGGACAGCTGTCAATAGCGTCTCAACGGATGGGTATAATACGGATTCTTATTATAGACGCAACTCATTTTCGCTAATTTTTCAAAAAAAATAATCAAGTGTTCAAAAGACATCCATCTCTGGCTATAAATGTGACAATGGACACATGAATTTCAACAAATAAGCAACTTCATCAATACACTTGATCCAGATCATCACTTTATTCATTGACTCACTTTATGTTTAGTACGTCTTCGCAACTTTGCAGAAACATCACTTGAAACTGAACATCAGGGTTTTGCTTTGACAGACAGTTTGTCACTGCGTAAACACGGTTTGGTCACAGTGTGTCGTTTCTTATCAACAAAGTCATGAATGACAAATCTCCTCACTAGATCGCTTAGCTCCTGTAAAAACAGTTATAAGCTATGCACCGGAGCGGACTCTTTTCCACTCCGGTTTTTTATTTTTATCTGCTGCGAATCTTTCCCAACATCCCTCAAACGCAATTCTTTAGCCGATACACCGATTTAGCCGAGCCCCCAGTGTTTATGCTACACACCTTTGGTAAACGAATATTGCGAGAGTCTTGCATCTGAAAGTCACTTCGGTATATATACCAAATGACCTCAAGGTACGTGATTGACAACAATTCGGAGGAATACGCATGTCTCAGGAAGATTTCGAGTTATTTCAACAAATGATGGAAGATGTCAAACCTCTGAAACACGATACTGCCGAACTCAAAAAAGATTTACAGGTTACCGATGCGCATCTTGCCCGGCAAGACGCAGCGATGAAACTAGAACAGCATGAGTCGGATTACTTGTCTCTGGAACATGCGCCACAAATCAAACCTCATGATCTGATCGAATTTAAGAGAAGCGGGGTTCAAGACGGTGTTTACAGAAAACTCAGACTGGGCAAATATCCGATTCAGGCGCGTTTGGATCTGCACCGTAAAACACTGGAACAAGCGCGTGATGAGATTGTGAAATTTTTACGTCAATGTATGCGAATGGATATCCGGACCGTACTCATTATTCACGGAAAAGGCGAACATTCAAATCCACCGGCACTAATGAAAAGCTACGTCTCATACTGGCTTCCCCAGATCGATGAAGTCCAGTGCATCCACAGTGCACAACGATTCCACGGCGGAAGTGGCGCACTTTATGTTCTCCTGCGTAAAAGTCAGGTACAAAAACTGGAAAACCGCGAGCGGCACCAAAAAAAACGGCCTCACTAAATGAGACACCAACAGCCGATACACTTTCTTTATCCACGTACTTTGGATGACAAATCCGAAAATAAAAAAACAGTCAGACTTCGCGAGACTGACTGTTTTTTTATCTGATGAACCAAATTTACTTGGTACCGAAGATTTTATCTCCGGCATCGCCGAGCCCGGGCACAATATAACCTTGTTGATTCAGATGATCATCGATTGCAGCAGTGTACAATTCAACATCAGGATGCGCTTTTTCTAAGGCTCGAATCCCTTCAGGTGCAGCAACCAGAACCAAGACTTTAAATTGTGTACATCCCTGCGCTTTCAGCAAATCAATCGTTGCAATCATCGAACCACCGGTTGCCAACATCGGGTCAATAACCAAAGCAATTCGCTCCTCGATATTTGAAGCAATCTTATTAAAATAAGGCACCGGTTCGAGCGTTTCTTCATCCCGATAGATACCCACCACGCTAATGCGGGCACTCGGGATATGCTCAAGTACCCCATCCATCATCCCCAGTCCGGCACGAAGGATTGGCACAACGGTGACTTTTTTACCTTTGAGTTGATCCACTTCAACCGGGCCATTCCACCCTTCAATCGTCACTCTCTCGGTTTCAAAGTCTGCGGTTGCTTCATAAGTGAGTAAGCTGCCGACTTCAGTGGCTAACTCGCGAAAGCGCTTGGTACTAATATCTATCTCTCTCATCAAACCCAATTTGTGTTTGACAAGCGGGTGCTTCACTTCAACAACTTTCATCTGCATCTCCGACATTCAATCAAATAAACTTTCCGATTATACATACTTTCTATCGTTAATTTTATCCTTAACCTCAGGGAATATCATGATTTAGCGCATTGAGAAGCCATGATTGCCAAGTATTTTCAGTCTATCCCGCCAGATAAAAAAATCAGCGCAAACGTTTTCCTTTTACTTTTTTCCCCTGTAGAATAGCGCCGTTTTCATATCCAACCAAAGAACGAGGATGACCCCGTGAGTGGCAAAAACACATCTCTGAGCTATAAAGATGCAGGCGTTGATATTGATGCAGGCAACGCGCTTGTAGAGCGAATTAAAGGTGCAGTAAAGAAAACGCGTCGCCCGGAAGTGATGGGTGGTATCGGTGGTTTCGGTGCCCTGTGTGAATTACCAACCAAATATAAGCATCCTGTGCTTGTATCAGGAACGGATGGTGTCGGCACTAAATTACGTCTGGCACTGGATATGAAAAAGCATGACACAATTGGGATCGATTTAGTCGCAATGTGCGTCAACGATTTGATTGTACAAGGTGCAGAGCCACTGTTTTTCCTTGACTACTATGCCACCGGAAAACTGGATGTCGATACCGCAGCAGACGTCGTTTCAGGGATTGCCGAAGGCTGTCTTCAGGCCGGTTGTGCACTAATCGGCGGAGAGACCGCAGAGATGCCCGGCATGTATGAAGGCGAAGATTACGATGTCGCTGGATTCTGTGTCGGTGTCGTTGAAAAAGAAGCAATCATCGACGGTTCTAAAGTTGAGTCCGGTAACAGCTTAATTGCCGTTGGCTCAAGCGGCCCTCATTCCAATGGCTATTCATTGATCCGTAAAATTCTGGAAGTCTCGAATGCTGATAAATCCGAATTGCTGGAAGGAAAAGCCGTCGGTGAACATTTACTCGAACCCACTAAAATCTACATAAAATCAGCACTCAAGCTCGTTGCTGAACACGATATCCACGCCATTTCTCATATTACCGGTGGCGGATTCTGGGAAAATATTCCACGTGTGTTACCGCAAGGAACCAAAGCCGTCATCGATGGTAGCAGTTGGGAATGGCCGGCTATTTTCAAATGGCTGCAAGAAAAAGGGAACGTCGAGACTTACGAAATGTACCGTACTTTCAACTGTGGCGTCGGTTTGATTATCGCGTTGCCGGAAGCGCAAGCGCAAGCGGCGGTCGAACTTCTCCAGTCAGAAGGAGAAAACGCTTGGATCATCGGACATATTGCAGAAGCACAGGCTAATGAAGCGCAAGTAGAGATTAAATAGTTCATGAAAAGTATTGTCGTTTTAGTTTCGGGCAACGGGACCAACTTACAAGCAATCATTGATGCTTGTGACTCTAAAATGCCTAATGGCAGGGTTACTGCTGTTTTTTCAAACAAAGCAGATGCTTATGCGCTGGAAAGAGCCAAAAAAGCAAATGCAGCGGCAATCTTTGTCGATCCCAAAGCCTTTGACACACGGGATGCATTTGACCGTTCACTGATGGAGCAGATTGATGAATACGCGCCAGACCTGATAATTCTGGCGGGTTATATGCGTATTCTGAGCGCAGAGTTTGTTCGTCATTACATGGGAAAAATGATTAACATTCACCCTTCACTGCTGCCGAAATATCCCGGGCTGAATACTTATCAGAGAGCCATTCTTGCCGGCGATGAAGAGCACGGTACCAGCGTTCACTTCGTGACAGAACAACTTGATGGCGGCCCGGTCATTCTACAAGCCCGGGTTCCTATCGATGACGGGGATACTATTGAATCCCTGACTCGTAAAGTTCAAGAGCAGGAACACCGGATCTACCCGTTAGTCGCTCAATGGTTTGTTGAAGAGCGCGTCGAGATGCGTGATGGTAAAGCCTACCTTGATGGCGAACAACTGGGGATTTATGGCTATAAAGGCCATTCAGCGCGTTAATCACCGATTTTTTCTCAATCTTGAATAGGCGTCTCTTCGGAGCCGCCTTTTTTATTTCATCTTCGATTATATTCACGCCAGTATTCAACTGGCCTTGTACTGATACTTTTATTCACAATTCGGTTCACAACCGTGTCACATCGCTTACACCTTACGCAAACCAAACAAATGCATCTATTTGCGCAATACCAATATAAAGACTATGGTTATTTGAATACACATAGACTGGATTACTAAATATGTTAGATATCAATACATTATTATTAGATTTTCGAATTACATCCTACTGTAATCTCGACTGTGATTTGTGCTTCAGAAACCCGGGAATTGAAGATCAATCAACCGAAAGTGCATTAAAGATATTAGACAAAATGTATCAAGTCGGATTTCGCCGGGTGGGGTTTACCGGAGGTGAACCAACCACACGGAAAGATTTTCTAGTTTTAATCGAACACGCTAAAAAACTTGGCTTTATGACTTATCTATCGACCGTTGGTCACCGCTTTATTATGGATCACGAGCGGTTAAATGGTGTACTGGACTGGGTTGGCATTCCTATTGATGGTATAGAAAAACAAACCAACAGTGACATCAGAAGTGAGAAAATGGGAAACCAACATCGCGTGATCAAAGATATCCTCATCTGGTTATCACAGACAAATAACACCATCAATATCAAACTCACCACCGTTGTTTCTCAGACCAATGCCCATCAAATCTCCGATATTGTTCGTTGGGTAAATAGTTTTCCCTATAAGATTCAATCGTGGCGGTTTTATCAATTCTGTCCACTCGGTGTGGGTAAGGAAAAACGGGATAAATTGGAAATTGATACTGATTTATTTCTCAGCACAATGACACAGACAAAAAATGAATTCCCGGACTTGCCATTGAGTTGGGCCACATTTGAAGAACGGGACAAAGCCAATATCGTTATGGAACCCAACTTTGATGTTATTATTCCCGACGGAGAAAACTATACCTATCTATGTAATATGGAAAAAGATTCACCAGAACAGATCATTCACCATATTTTTGGTCAACCTGAAATTATGGAAAAATGTGAAAACAATCGCTTCTGGCTTGATGAAATGGAGTTTATCTCATGAATCAACATCATCTCTATACTCCTCCCTGGACAGTCGGTGAACTGCCGGATGCACCCAATGCCAACCCATTATATATTGTTCTGTCCGGTAACTCCGGTGTTGGTAAAAGCACACTACTCCGCGCGATCTCAACCCATATTTATGAAAACAATCCTCAGACAATTGCGATTGATGAAAAGTCACTTCATCATCCATTACTACAAAACCTTTTTGATAAAACAGCAACGTACGGTTACCCATTACAGCTTAATTTTATGATCCAGCGAGTGCTTCTGGTTAAATCTTGGCTAGATAAAGGCGTTAATGTTATTATGGAGCGCTCTCATATCGAGGATTATATATTTGCAAATTTTATGTATAAGCAAGGATATATATCTGGAGAACAACATAAAGCATATATGTCTTTATGGCATGAACTTATGGATATCATCCCCGATCCTGATGTGATTATTTACATGAATTTTCCGCCCGACTTTTCATTAAAAAATTTATTCAATGACGAGTTAAAAGGAATTCGTCCCCGGGAATTTCCTGATGAAACCACTAAACAACGGTGGATTCATGGCTGGGGAGAGGAATATCAATCATTGCTTGATAACTTACCGGCACATTTGAAAGATCGGGTCATTGAATATAATCAGCAGATGACGATTGAAGCCATTACCAATCTAGTTATCAATAAAATTCAGAATAAACAGGAGCCTTTATGCGACAGAGAACCATTGTTTGTCCCTTGATTACCAATAACGGGGATTACTTACTTTGTAAAATGGCGAATGATCGCGGTGTATTCCCCGGTCAATGGGCGCTTCCCGGGGGAGGAATGGAACCGGGAGAAACAATGGAAGAAGCATTAAGGCGTGAAATCAGAGAAGAATTAGGCCCTGATTTAGAACTCACGCGAATCTCCCCTTGGACATTCAGAGACGATACTCGGGTCAAAACTTATCCCGATGGGACTCAAGAAGAAATCTATATGATTTATCTGATATTCGACTGTGAAAGTGCCAATCGTCATATTGCAATTAATGACGAGTTCCAAGAATTTAAATGGGCAAGTCCCGAAGAGCTCCTAACGCTGGATCTCAATGACGCGACAAAAGTGACCTTCGCACAGAAAGGGCTGTTGAAATAATGCCGGAGGCTTGCGCATTGCAAGCCTCTGCTGTTCCTTTATTCGAGTGGCTCCGTCGGTGCCTGAGAGCCGGGTTTTGCTTCCGCGAACGGTACATCGGCTAACTGACACTGGTTGGTATCAATTAACTCTCCGTGATGAAAGACATTGTATTCTCCGGGCTTCATTCGATGCCACTGCTCGTTCAACGTCAGTGGCTGAGTCGCAATTACAGTGACAATATCATTGGGTGTCGTTTCTTCCTGAAAATTGACTTCAACTTCTTCATCAATCAACGTCGCCTTACCAAAAGGTGCCCGACGTGTAATTGAATATAAATGATTGGTACAGTAGGTCATCACATACTCGCCATCGGTCAGGAGCATATTAAAAACCCCCAGTTGTCGAAGTTGATCACACTGCGCGGCAATGAAACGACAAACTTCTATCGCATCGTCAGGTGGTGTCGGATATTGATCATCCAAACGCTTTAACAACCAACAAAATGCGAGTTCGCTGTCTGTACTCCCCACGGGACGATGGTTGGCGGTATCGAGATCCTGATAACCACTCAGTTGTCCATTATGGGCAAATGTCCAGAAACGCCCCCAAAGTTCGCGTGTAAACGGATGGGTATTCTCTAAACTGACGCCACCACGATTGGCCTGACGAATATGGCTGATCACTGCACGACTTTTGATTGGATATTTCCGAACCAGCTCTGCAATGGTGGACTGATAGCCCGGCTTCGGGTCCTTAAATGTGCGAAACCCCTTGCCTTCATAGAACGTAATCCCCCAGCCATCACGATGCGGGCCTGTTCTACCACTGCGCTGAATCAGCCCAGTAAAACTAAAACAGATATCGGTCGGAATATTAGCGCTCATGCCGAGCAATTCACACATAACCTGCACTCTCCCTATTAAACCGATACTTAAGCCATTTCTTTCTCGATCAACATGATCAAGATATGGATGATTTTAATATGAATTTCCTGAATGCGATCAGCATAACCGAAATGAGGGACTCGAATCTCAACATCAGCAACGCCAGCCATCTTGCCGCCATCTTTACCGGTTAACGCAATTGTTTTCATCCCTTTGGCTTGTGCCGCTTCAATCGCTTTCAAAATATTACCGGAATTCCCGGAAGTCGAAAGCCCGAACAATACGTCGCCTTTGGCACCGACAGCCTCGACATAACGAGAAAATACAAATTCATAGCCAAAATCATTACTGACGCACGACAGATGGCTAGGATCTGAAATCGCAATCCCCGGATAACCCGGCCGATTATCACGGTAACGTCCCGTCAACTCTTCAGCAAAATGCATCGCATCACAATGGGATCCACCGTTCCCACAAGAAAGCACTTTACCACCCAGTTTAAAAGAATCTGCAATCAGCTTGGCAGCCGCCTCAATCTGAGCAATATTGTGCTCATCACTTAAAAACTTGTTTAGTACGTCGGCAGCTTCGTTCAGCTCGTTCTTAATTAAATCGTGGTACATAACTCAATTCTCTTTGATGTATGCTGAAATGGCACTCTTACGACAAGAGCGATACTGTTTATCCGGATCACTCAGGATATCGTGGTGAAATCTTCCGGAGATAATCATGAGTTTACCCCAACAATTCATTCTGTCGAGCCTTGCTCTGCAGAATCCTGTTTCTTCCCTCAGATTCAGCGCATCATCTCACCAAATCATCAGAAAGTGACTCACAATTCGATCTCCTTAACACTTTTGCAACATTGTAACTGGTAAGACCTCTTTGATAGTTCTACGATAGAAACATCTGAATCTCCCGATTAAGGAAAAGAATATGAGTATTTTGCTCTCGATCGTCGTATTACTCGCGGTATGGGGAATTTGCGCCTATCATCGTCTCTCAATGGCATTGGGAACAGGAATGCTTACTGCGTCACTGATTGTGTTAACGCTACTTGGCCATGTCGGTTTCACATTCTGGGTCATTTACGCACTGGTCATTGCCTGCGTCACTGTTCCATCGATTCGGCAAAACCTGGTGACATCCCAAATTTTTACGCTCTTTAAACGTCAACTCCCAACGATGTCTAAAACCGAAAAAGAGGCCTTAGATGCAGGAACTGTGTGGTGGGAGGCCGAGCTATTCCGAGGCAAGCCAGACTGGCAACAACTACACCGCTATCAGGCACCTCATCTGACCGAAGAAGAACGTGCATTTTTAGACGGACCGGTCAATCAGGTCTGTGAGATGGTCAATGATTATCAGGTCTCTCATGAACTGGCAGACTTACCACCTGAAATCTGGGAATACCTCAAAGAACAGAAATTCTTTGCCATGATTATCAAAAAACAATATGGCGGCCTGGAATTTTCAGCCTACGCACAATCTCTGGTGCTACAAAAACTTGCCGGTGTATCCGGTATTCTGGCTATCACGGTCGGTGTCCCAAACTCTTTAGGTCCCGGAGAATTATTGCAACATTACGGTACCGAGGATCAAAAAGACTACTATCTACCTCGGCTAGCAACCGGTCAGGAAATTCCCTGTTTTGCCCTCACCAGCCCTGAAGCGGGTTCCGATGCCGGTTCAATCCCTGACTTTGGCGTGGTTTGTAAAGGAACATGGGAAGGAAAAGAAGTCGTCGGAATGCGTCTGACCTGGAACAAACGCTATATTACGCTTGCCCCCGTGGCAACCGTATTAGGGTTAGCATTTAAATTACAAGACCCGGATCATCTACTCGGTGAAGAAGAAAATATCGGCATCACCTGCGCGTTGATTCCAACCGATATGGCTGGCGTAGAAATTGGGCGTCGTCACTTTCCACTGAATATTCCATTCCAAAACGGTCCGACTCAGGGAAAAGATGTCTTTGTTCCGCTCGATTTCATTATCGGCGGCCCGAATATGGCCGGTAGCGGCTGGCGCATGCTGGTTGAATGTCTGTCGGTTGGTCGCGGCATCACCCTGCCATCCAACTCAACCGGTGTCACCAAAACAGCGGCAGTCACAACCGGAGCCTATGCAAGAATCCGTCGTCAGTTCAAACAACCGATTGGAAAAATGGAAGGGATAGAGGAACCCTTAGCGCGCTTAGGCGGGAACGCCTATCTGATGGATGCCGCCTGTCAACTCACCGTGACCGGTATTATGCAAGGCGAGAAACCATCGGTCATCTCTGCCATCGTCAAATATCACTGTACCCACCGCGGGCAACAATGTCTTAAAGATGCAATGGATATTACCGGCGGGAAAGGAATTTGCCTTGGCCCATCGAATTTCCTTGCCAAAAACTATCAAGGAGCCCCAATCGCAATTACGGTTGAAGGGGCAAACATTCTCACCCGCTCAATGATTATCTTCGGTCAAGGCGCAATTCGCTGTCATCCCTATGTACTCAAAGAAATGGAACTGGCTCATTCTCAAAGTGAGAACGCGATGGCGCAGTTCGACCAGACGCTCAGCGCGCATATTGCTTACACCGTAAGTAATGCCGCTCGCAGTTTCTGGCTGGGTCTCACCAATGGGCTCGGGTCGGCAACACCGCATCAGGATGAAACCAGACGTTACTATCAGAGACTCAATCGTTACAGTGCCAATCTCGCACTCATGGCAGATCTGACAATGCTGACCCTCGGTGGTAGCCTGAAACGCAAAGAACGCATATCAGCCCGTTTGGGAGATTTGCTGAGTCAATTGTATTTATCTTCAGCGACACTGAAACGCTATGACGATGATGGCCGTCACATCGGAGATTTAGACTTGGTTCGTTGGGCTTTGGAAGATAGCCTGAAACAGATGGAAGTGGCGCTGTCGGAATTGCTGGACAACTACCCGTCCCCTATCTTGGGTTACCTGCTCAAACGGATACTGATGCCCTTTGGACGTGTTTGCCACGGTCCCAGCGACAAACTGGATCACCGGGTAGCGAAGCTATTGCAATCCAACACTGCGCCAAGAAACCGTCTGGGGCGTTATCAATACTGGTATGCAAGTGAACATAACCCTGCGGGTCGGATTCATCAGGCGCTGGACACAATCATTCAGGCAGAACCGATTTTTGATAAGATTTGCCAGTTGAAAGGTAAACATTATCCATTTACTAATTTGGACCAACTGGCGAAAACAGCGCTGGATGAACAGCTGATTTCAAGCGACGAGTCCGATTTACTGATCAAGGCAGAACAGGAACGACTCTATGTGATTAATGTCGATGACTTTGCACCGGAAGCGTTAGCTGCGGGATCACTGGATCATCCGAAACAGGAAAAAGCAAAACGTACTAGCCGCAAAGCAGCCAGTCCGGTACAAGAATCATAATCGGCAGGTGTCGCAGAAAGTAGAAAAGGCAGTGATCCCCATAAGCAAGAATGCCAGTCAGTGATGCTGACCGGCATTCTTTTATACGAATAGCGTTCCCCAAATCACCCAGGGTACCACCATTACTTTTTCGGCATATCGAGCTGTAGTGACACTTCAGATTTTTTCGCTTTCATCTTGCGGACAACTATCCAGATCACTAATCCCAGAATCAAAGCGCCGATATTCCCTAATGCGATATAAATCAGCTTCCACTTCCTCGCTGACTCCCGCTGTTGCAGTATCTCTTCCTGCTGTTCCTGCTTAATTTTTTCAGCGAGGGCTTTCTCTTGCATAAGACGCGTCTGCTCGATATTCAGATCTTCCACCACACTATACGTATGTTCAGGGATAGGAAAAATAAGCGGCCGCTGAGAGTTGACCTCAGTCGCATAGACTTGGCCATTCCATTTAAAGTTACCCACTTCACCATTGTTAGGAATCGTCAGTTTAACGGTCAGAGATTCACGGCCGGATTGGCCTTCGGCAGTAAAGTGGTTGTCATACCGATCCCAGTGATCGATATGTGCAATCACCGACCCCGGTTCGATGGTTCCTTCTAATCCGGTAAACACCACTTGATGGGGTTGATCATCAACACGGGACTGAATAAAAGACGTGGTAATCGGTGACGGATAAACCAGCACTTCTTGTTCCTGCGCACGTAAAAAGACGCCATTCCCTGAGGTAATCCGGGCCCGGTATCTTCCCGGTTCAGAGAAAACGTTCAATTTGACGGTAAAGACACCATCTCCGGGTTTCTCATCGAGTCCCCGGCCATCATCGGAAAATTCCCCGATCACATCCGGAGTCGGGCGCGCTTCTTTGACCAGTTGGGCTTCATTCTCGATATATTTAGTAAAGGTCACTTTCAGTTTTACGCGATCCAAAAAATCACGAATCGTTAACGGTTTATCATCGGAAGTCAGTCTGGCGGTAAACTTAATCTCTTCGCCCTGATATAACCGTAACGGGAGCTGGTCGGTGGTCAACGCCAGATTTGAGATCAATCTAATATTATTTTTGGGTGTTACTTTCCCCACCGCTTGCCAAGGGCCGGGCATAGGCTTATCAATTGAGATAATATCCATTGATGGTTCCTGATACCAACGCACATTATCCGGATGCCGCCATGAATAGTATTTGGTACCATCGGGGCGAACTAATACCACAGGTTTCGAGGGCTTTTCTCGGTAAACGACGAAAGTAATCTGACTGATCGTCGGGTCCACCCGAACACGATTATCCAACAAAGACACCGGAGAATTTGTTGCAGCATAACTTCCCAGCGATACCCATAGCCCGATAAAGATCGTTAACACCCGCAACATATATATTCACTCTCCTACTGACGCCAAAGACAGCTGCCATTTTTTTCAACTAAATCTAAACGATCTTGATGTGCTTGTATTTCATCGGCAGTTGCGCTTAAAACCTTTAGTGATTTTCGGCCGGTAGCCACTCTGCGAATCGCTTCACCGCCATCTCCGGAGCTTTGTCCTGCCGAGAACTGCAGTGAGGTTTGCCCACCAGTCATGAACAAATAAACGTCAGCAAGAATCTCCGCATCGAGCAAAGCCCCGTGCAATGTCCGATGTGAATTATCGATGCCATACCGTTCACATAACACATCCAGATTGTTCCGCTTACCGGGGAAAATCCGTTTAGCCATTGCCAGTGTATCCGTCACCTTGCAATACTGCTCGGTTTTACCAATATTGGCATTCAGCTTGGCAAATTCATAATCCATGAAGCCGACGTCGAACGGTGCATTGTGGGCGATCAGCTCAGCCCCGCGAATAAATTCCAGAAAAGCCGCATGGACATCTTTATACTCCGGTTTATCGACGAGAAATTCATCGGTAATACCGTGAACTTCAATCGCTTCGGGCTGAATTTGACGATCCGGCTTGAGATAGACATGAAAATGTCTGCCGGTCAGTTTACGATTGATGATTTCAACCGCTCCGATCTCGACGATCCGATGTCCTTCATAGTGCGGACCACCATCTTGGTTCATACCTGTGGTTTCCGTATCAAGAACCACGATACGATGTATTTCAGAATTGTTGCTAGTATTCATTGGGATAACTGTGTCAGACTATGTTGATTCAATCACTGTGGCTTATAGTATCAAATCATGGCGAAACAGGTGGAAATTTTCACAGATGGTTCTTGTCTCGGCAATCCGGGACCGGGTGGGTATGGGATTGTTCTGCGTTATAAAAGCACTGAAAAAAATCTTTCTCAAGGCTTTCGGTTAACCACGAACAACCGAATGGAAATGATGGCAGCCGTTGTCGCACTGAAAAGCCTCAAAGAGTCCTGTCATGTCATTCTGACAACGGACAGCCAGTACGTCCGGCAGGGGATTACTCAATGGATTCATAACTGGAAAAAGAAAGGCTGGAAAACCGCAGATAAGAAGCCCGTCAAAAATGCAGACTTATGGCAAGCACTGGATCAAGAAACCCAGCGCCATAAAATTGAATGGCGCTGGGTCAAAGGCCATGCCGGTCACCGGGAAAATGAAATTTGCGATGAGCTGGCTCGCACAGCGGCCGAATCACCCACCGCTGATGATCAGGGATATCAACCGTAACTTATTGCTCAGAATGGACGCTGTAGTTGACTCGAACCGGGCTCAGCGAACGTTTTAAACGCCAGTGCGGTTTAATCGGCTTCAGCGGATAGGTTCTTTTTCTGGCAACGATAAAGTACAGACTACCGAACGTACGACAGCAATCACTGATATTGTTTTCCAGCCAAGTCCAGAGCGGGCGATAATTCTGGACCGGAAACAACGCATACCGTTCACATTCAAGCACTTGATAATTCAAAACGCCGAGCCAATCACTGATACGGCTGGGCGTAAACATACGCCCACTCCACGGCAAATATTTCTTGCGCCACGGTAAGATACTCGCACATCCGGTCAGGCTCATCGGATTAAATCCAGTCACAATCAGATAACCATCATCAACCATCACCCGATCAACTTCTCTGAGCATTCGGTGCGGATCATTACAATAATCGAGTTGATGCGCCAAAATGACTACATCAATACTTTTTTCCAGAAAGGGTAAGTCATAACCATCGGCAATGAGTGTATGCAATGGGTTTTTTATATCCAAATGGACTTGATGTTGAATATTTGAAAGACTACTGGCAAGCTCACAACTTAAGCCGCCCAATTTCAACATATGATAACCAAATAATCTCGGCCACCACTCATCTAACCGGGTCTGTATCGACTCACTGACCCATTGACCATTTTTCAACTGGTCCCAAGAGTGTGGCTTATCGATTTTTTTTTCACTGCGTGCCGGTTCCATGACTGCCCCGCTACATAAGCTCAATAAAAAGAAGGTGAATGGAGATAACTCATGTTAAACATCAAAAGCATACCTGCATTTCGCGATAATTACATCTGGCTCATCCAAAATCGAGATCAACACTGTGTCGTTGTCGATCCCGGCGATGCAGGCGTTGTCATCGACTACCTTACATCCAATCATCTGACTTTAGATGCCATCCTCATTACACATCATCATGCCGATCATACCGGTGGCATCAGTGAACTCGTGCGACACTTTCCTCATATTCATGTCGTCGGTCCGATCAATGAAGCAATACCGGGCATCACTCATGCCGTCTCCGGTGGTGATCAAATTGAAGTTTTCGGCCATATATTCCATATTCTCGATTTAAAAGGTCATACTTTGGGACATATTGGCTATTTGGGTGAATCTGAAGTTTTCTGTGGTGACACGCTATTTTCTGCCGGATGTGGCCGCCTATTTGAAGGGACTGCGGAGGAGATGTGGCAGTCATTACAAAAATTGAGTGCCTTGCCGGAAGATACTAAGGTCTACTGTGCTCATGAATATACGGCCAGTAATATTGCTTTTGCGTTAGCCGTCGAGCCGGAAAACCCGGAACTACAGGCTTATCGCGATACAGTTAACCGTTTGCGCGCCCATCATCAGCCCACTGTACCAACAACCATAGGGCTAGAGAAACAAATTAATCCTTTTTTGCGCCCGGATCAGGCTGAAATTATTAAATCCGTCTCAGATAGGACCTCCGACCTTGACCCCCTTTCTGTTTTTACAGTATTACGTGAATGGAAAAATGAATTTTAACACTTCCTCTCTTGTCATCATTATCCCGAGACAAGTATTATCACGGGCTGTGTAAAAAGGGCTGCTATTAATTTATGAGAATACATATCAGTTGGGTGCTAATGTTGTTAGTCACCGGATGTCAAACCACCCAACCGTTTGAACAAGCGAGTGATTCCGAACCGACACATACACCGTCTCCGGAGCATTCAGAAAACGCAGCCGCAAAGCCGCCTGCAACGTTCCGGACGGCTGTCGAAAAACAGAAAAAAATACCAACTCCACAAGAACAAACCGACTTGTGGCAACGCATTATTATGCAGTTCCGTCTGCCGGTACCGGATGAAGCATCGGTGAACCGATATCGGGCTTGGTATCTCAAACATCCCAGACATTTAGAAACGGTCGCCCAAAGAGCAACACCGTTTCTCTATCTGATCGCCGAAAAGATTGAACAACGTCATCTGCCGCTGGAACTCGCACTACTCCCCGTCGTTGAGAGCTCGTTCGATGCCTTTGCCTACTCTTATGGCAGAGCAGCCGGTTTATGGCAGTTTGTGCCTTCAACCGGAAAAATATATGGTCTGAAACAAAATTTTTGGTATGACGGACGTAGAGATGTTGATGCGGCAACCGATGCTGCATTAGATTACCTTTCCTATTTGAACAAGAAATTCGATGGCAATTGGTACCATGCTATTGCAGCCTACAATAGTGGCAGCGGTCGAGTCTCATCCGCGATTCGAAAAAACACAAGAAAAGGGCAGCCAACCGACTTCTTCTCATTAGATTTACCCAAAGAGACCAGTGGTTATGTCCCCAAACTGCTGGCACTGGTCGATGTGATTGCCCATCATCAGCAATACGGGATAGAACTTCCGCCGATTACCAACCAACAAGTATTGGCTCGCGTCGATCCCCAAAAGCAGCTCGATCTTGCCGTTGCCGCAAAGTATGCCGGCATCAGCGTCAAAGAGCTTCAAAGCTATAATCCAGCTTTCAATCAATGGGCAACATCACCGAATGGTCCATATCAGTTACTGATTCCTGTCGATAAAGTCAGCATTTTTGAACAGGCCATTGAGGCCGATGACGGACGAGGTATGAAACTGATCCGTTATCAGGTTCAGTCCGGTGATGCGCTGAGCACCATTGCTCAAAAATACAATACGACGACAAAAGTCATCCAAACGGTCAATCATCTTGATGGGATGCTGATTCGGGTCGGACAGTATCTGATGATTCCAACCTCAGTCAAAGATGAAAAAGCTTACGCACTCAGTATGAGCAATCGTCTGGCGAAGATTCAGTCCAGAGTCAGAGGGCAATATAAGATGACTCATCATGTTCGCTCAGGGGAAAGTTTATGGACGATAGCCAAACACTACCATGTCTCTCATCAGTCTCTGGCAAAATGGAATGGGATGAGCCCGAAAGATCCGCTCAATATTGGCAAATCACTGGTTATCTGGAAAAAAGCCAGTGACGGTGCAATCATCCGAACCTTATTTTACAAGGTTCGCAATGGTGATACCCTCAGTGGCATTGCCAGTAAATTCAGAATCAGAACATCCGACATCATCAAATGGAATAGCCTGATGGAAGAACAATACCTCCAACCCGGCCAGCAATTGAAATTATATGTCGATGTAACCAAAGTTAGTGTTTAAACACACAACAATCGCTTTACCGGAACAAGCATTATCCGGTAAAGCGCTTTTCATTGAGTAAGAACTCTCGATCGAGAAAAATACACTAATTCGGTAAAGAGAAAGAAACCTGAATCGGATTATGATCCGATGCGGTTGTCTGTACCACGCTGGCCTGATTCAGGATCAGCCCACGGTAAAATACATGATCAAGCGGATGAGAAAGAAACTGCCTACGCTGATCATGAGTGAAGAGCACTTCCTGCATCGATAATGATGTCATCATCTGATTAATTAATTGAATCCTCGCATCACTCCAGCTATTAAAATCACCGGCAAACAAGATCGGTCCCTGATGAGACGCCAATTGTTGTGTCAGCTGTTGTAGCTGCCCCTGAAATGCTTCTATCCCAAGAGAAAAATTAATAGCATGGACATTCACCACGGCCAACGTCTGCCCCTGAGATTGACTTAACGGGTAATAGGCGACCAAAGCCGATTTCGGCAGACGAATCAGCGGCTCGTCAGCAGTATACGCACAAGCTGAGATGGGCAGTTGCCGCGCAATATTCATCACACCGGCAGACTTGTTTAAGACAGAAAAAGCACGGACCTGTAACGCAGACAGATTCTGTTGCATCAGCCATTGATACAACGGTGAACCAAAACTTGATTCCTGAAGTAAGATCAACTGTTTGTGCCGACTATATTCGGTCAGTGCCGGTTCCCAATCGGAGCGGTTCTCTTTATAGATATTCCAAACCAAAACATTCAAAACCCCTTGAGTATCTATCGCAGCAGGAATATGACCATTTTGATAACATTGCTCACCAAATAAAGGCGCTGATGACTTGGCAGGCACCAACGTCATCAACTGTGGTGAATCCGGTACTTGAAAAACAATCGTCGTGCCTAATCCAGAGAGAAGTAACAAGGCAGCAAGAATGATCGCCAATCTTTTTTTCATGGTGTGTTTTCCGGAAAATAATCAAAGAATAAAACGGCAGGAATGAATCAATCGTTCATGACAAAGAAGGAGCCAGCGGCTCCTTCCGTTAAGTTAATTAGATAGCATCTTCGTCTTCTTCACCCGTGCGAATCCGAATCACGCGCTCAACATCTGTAATAAATATTTTGCCGTCGCCAATTTTTCCTGTTTGTGCCGTTTCAATAATGGCATCAACACACTTGTCAACAACATCGCTGGATACAACGATTTCCAGTTTCACTTTCGGCAAAAAATCCACCATATATTCAGCGCCGCGATATAGCTCTGTGTGACCTTTCTGACGACCAAATCCTTTGACCTCTGACACGGTCATCCCCGTAATTCCGACATCGGCAAGCGCTTCCCGAACATCATCGAGTTTGAACGGTTTAATAATAGCTTCTATCTTTTTCATGTTCATCCTTTAAACTTTATGGGTTGCTGATATTATCGATTACCAGAAGAAAACATTCAACAATCCCTCAACTGATAAGCAATCATCGCGCCAATATGAAATGAATGGATTAATAACACTTTCTAGGCATTATCCGCAACCAGCACCTTGAGATTCGATTCCACCCGAACCAACCTCAAACTAGCACAACGAGAGGCTTGTGCAATACCATCAAACAGCATGACCTCATCAATCATACGTTGTTCTGCTCTGACATCCAGCTTCAGCTATCTATGTAGCGGTGCCCCAAATCAACTCATAGTCTGAACCAGAAAAGTGCTCATCAACAAACAAACCCGCTACGGCTATCACCTGCTGTCCGCTGATTAGAATCGGCACTCTCCGCCGTTGCCAGCTAGGAATCCGGTATTCTTGAAACAGCTTCTTCAATTTGTGTCGTCCTCTCCGTCCAACGGGAGAAGCAACCAGACCTTCAGGGTTAAAGGTCACCCGAAGGGGCATCGACAGACAACGTTTATCCAACCCAAACGCAACTTGTTTCTCAGTCGTGCCCTCTGTCAGTAAAACACTCTCTGTCAATAAAGCACTCTCGGTTAATGTTAGTGTGCCCAGTCCATCAGGAAGTTCAACCAGATGATTGATTTTTATCTGGCATTGCCAGTCACTGATATCTGCATAAACCGGAATACAATAGAGATAACCGTCAAAGCGACGAACTTCATCATTACCGATACGACAGCGCGGATTAGCATCTGCTTTGGCCTGCAAAACCTGATGACTGATATTTTCCAGCTGAACCCGACTCGGCATCTGATGTCCGAGCTGCTCAAGCCACATGCGTAATATCTGTGCCCGCACCGCTTCACCACAATCTAATAAGCAGCGGATCGACAAACGATTGTCCGGCTGCAATGCCGCCTGATAACGCTCTTGGAGTAACTCATTGAGTAAGGCTTCTTGACTGGCACATAACTCGGCACTGCGTTGTACCGCTTGTGGAAAATGAGGCCAGCGATCCACCAGTAAAGGCATCACCTCGTGACGAATAAAATTCCGGTCAAAACGAGTATCCTGATTACTCTCATCTTCAACCCAACTTAACTGATGTGTATTGGCATACGCCTCAATCTCTGCTCTGGAGCGATGCAATAATGGACGCAATAGCCATCCCTGATGAAATGACATCGATGCCGCCATACCCGATAATCCTTTCGGACCACTGCCTCGTTTGAGAGCCAGCAGAAATGTTTCCAGTTGATCATCACGATGTTGTCCGGTCAGCAGCAGATCGCCCTTGTTGATATAGCGCTGTAACGCCTGATATCTTGCCTGACGTGCCGCAGCTTCCACACCTTTACCTTGCATATTGAGCTGAATATATTCCACCTGAAAAGGTATCTCTTCTTCAGCACACCATTGCCGGCAACACTCAACCCATCGGTCAGCAGATGCACTCAGTCCATGATGGACGTGCACCGCCATTGCCGGACATTGATTGTCCCGCATATAGCGAGCCAATAGATGAAGCAAGACTCGCGAATCAACACCACCACTCAATGCCAGAATACATCGAGCCTGCGATGATTGAATATGGTTGGTCATAAACTGAGAAAAATCGTGATAAAGCATTGCGGTCGCATTTCAAAAAATCACAGGAGGCAGTCAGTTTACCTTGGGCTCTTGCCAGTGAAAACCGGAATTAGCCTCAATGAGGTAACGACGCATAAGTAAAAGGGAGATCCGATTCGGATCTCCCTTTTAATCGTATTCAATACGCTGGCACAACAAAACACGTTTGTACCATCAATCGCACTTAACAATAACCATAACTCATTAGTCGCTGATAGCGGCGATCTAATAAAACATCCTGATCGAATTGACGCAGTTCCTGAAGCTGTCGTTGCAACGTCGCTTTCATTCGCTGTGCCATTTGCTGATGATGGCTATGTGCTCCCCCTAAAGGCTCTTCGATAACCTCATCAATCAGCCCCAGCTCTTTCAATCGTGGTGCTGTTAGCCCCATGGCTTCAGCCGCTTGAGGTGCTTTATCAGAGTCACGCCACAAAATAGAGGCACACCCTTCAGGAGAAATTACAGCGTAGGTTGAATATTGCAACATGTTGACATAATCACCGACACCAATAGCCAAAGCACCACCGGAGCCCCCTTCACCAACCACATTACAAATGACCGGTACTTTCAAACTGGACATCACTTTCAGATTGGTAGCAATCGCTTCTGATTGGCCGCGTTCTTCAGCGCCGACACCGGGATAAGCACCAGCCGTATCGATAAACGTAATAATCGGCATGTTAAAACGTTCCGCCATTTCCATCAGACGCAGGGCTTTACGATAACCTTCAGGTTTTGGCATCCCAAAGTTACGCTTCACCTTCTCCCGAGTTTCACGCCCCTTCTGATGACCAATGATCATCACAGGCTGACCATCCAGACGTGCCATACCACCGACAATGGCTTTATCGTCAGCATAGGCACGATCACCTGCCAATTCATCAAAATCAGTAAAGATATGTTTGATGTAGTCCAAAGTGTGCGGACGCTGAGGGTGGCGGGCTAATTGAGCGACTTGCCACGCACCTAAGTCACTAAAGATTTTTTTCTTCAGCTCGATGCTTTTATTTTCTAGCTGTTCGATCTCTTTATCGAGATCGATTGAGGTACTCCCGCCATGACGGGAGACATCTCGCAACGCTTCGATTTTCGCTTCAAGTTCTGCAATTGGTTTTTCAAATTCTAGAAAATTCAGGCTCATTTACCGATCCTTTTTGACTCAGCTTTCTCTGTTTTCAGCTGAATTTAGTTAAATTCGAGTTCAACTTGGCCGGGACCAAGCAGTTGTTTCAGTTCATCCAGCAATGTATCGTTCGGCGTCACTCGCCATTCTGTACCCAGGGTCAATTTCGCTCTGGCATCAACCCGTTGATAATAAATATGTATCGGTACACTACCGGAGCGGTGAGGTTCCAGAATACGGCTGAAACGCTCAAAAAATGGTTCATCAATCTGTGTTTGAGTGATTGATAAAGACAAACTCTTTGCATATTTTTCTCGTGCTGAATCTAAATCCATCACTTCGCGGACAGTCATTTTAAGCCCACCACTGAAGTCATCAAAGCTGACCTGTCCGTTTAGGACCAGAATTTTATCTTTTTCAAGCAATTCTGCATACTGTTCCAGCGCATCGGAGAACAACATGGCTTCTAACCGACCGGAACGATCATCCAATGTCAATATCCCGATACGCGAGCCTCGCTTCGTCGTCATTACCCGTGCGGCAATCACCAATCCCGCCACTTTTAATGATTGATCGCGCCGGGTTGGCGTCACATCCTTTAATCGACAATCGGTATAATAATTGAGTTCCTTCAGATACGCATTCACTGGGTGCCCGGTTAAATAAAGCCCCAGCGTATCTCTTTCCCCTTCAAGCCATACCTTTTCCGGCCATGGCGGCACTTGGGTATACCGTTGTTCTACCGCTTCCGGAGCATCGGTCAACACACCGAACATATCCGTTTGACCAAAAGATTCAGCCTGACGATGTTGGCTGGCAGCTTTGACAGCATCATCCAGAGAAGCCATCATTGCTGCGCGATGTGGTCCCAGACGATCGAGCGCACCGGCATAAACCAGCTTCTCGATAACACGCTTATTCACCCGTTTTAGGTCAACACGCGCACAAAAATCAAATAAGTCTTTAAAATGTCCACCGGCATTGCGGGCTTCGAGAATAGCATCAATCGGGCCTTCACCAACACCTTTTATCGCCCCGATACCGTACACGATAGCGCCCTGTTCATCGACATTAAACCGATAAAGCCCTGAATTAATATCAGGCGGTAGCACCGTCAGATTCATTCGGATACATTCATCGACCAAACCGACCACTTTTTCGGTATTGTCCATATCCGCAGTCATCACCGCGGCCATAAACTCCGCTGGATAGTGCGTTTTTAGCCATAGTGTCTGATATGAGACTAGTGCATACGCTGCCGAATGCGACTTGTTAAACCCATAACCGGCGAATTTCTCCACCAAGTCAAAGATTTTCATCGCAAGTTCACCATCAATACCGTTATTGATCGCGCCTTGTTCGAATATCGCCCGCTGCTTCGCCATTTCCTCTGGCTTCTTTTTCCCCATTGCACGGCGCAACATATCAGCACCGCCCAATGTATAGCCAGCCAAGACCTGAGCGATTTGCATGACCTGTTCCTGATAAAGAATGATGCCATACGTTGGCTCAAGAATCTCTTTGAGCGACTCATGCTGCCACTTTTCATCAGGATAAGAGATCGGCTCGCGCCCATGCTTCCGGTCGATAAAGTTATCCACCATCCCTGACTGCAAAGGCCCGGGACGGAATAACGCTACCAATGCGATGATATCTTCGAAACAGTCCGGCTGAAGTCGTTTAATCAGATCTTTCATCCCGCGCGATTCGAGCTGGAACACCGCAGTTGTTTCTGAGTTTTGCAGGTTGCGGAATGATTGTGAGTCAGCCAGTGGAATCGCTTCGATACGAACCGGAGGTTCCCCTCGCTTTTCTCGTCGAGGATTAATCAGACCCAGCGCCCAGTCGATAATCGTCAGTGTCCGCAGCCCCAAAAAGTCAAACTTCACCAGTCCCGCTGTCTCGACATCATTTTTATCGAACTGAGTGACCGGATAGTGACCTTCCGGATCACAATAGATGGGGGCAAAATCGGTAATCGTCGTCGGTGAGATTACCACCCCACCGGCATGTTTACCCGCATTCCGGGTACATCCTTCCAGAATCCGACACTTGTCGATCAGCTCTCGGACTTCCTCATCGACATCATAGAGTTCTTGCAGCGCCGGCTCAGCTTTAAATGCTTTTTCCAGAGTCATGCCCGGATCGGGTGGCACCAGTTTAGAAATACGATCCACGAATCCAAACGGATGTCCCAAAACCCGTCCCACATCACGAATGACCGCTTTCGCCGCCATCGTACCGAAGGTGATGATCTGAGAAACTGCATCTCTTCCGTACATCTCGGCAACATGTTCGATCACTCGGTCACGTTTATCCATGCAGAAATCGACATCAAAGTCAGGCATGGAAACCCGCTCAGGGTTAAGAAAACGTTCGAAAAGCAGATCGTATTCCAACGGATCCAAGTCAGTAATTTTCAGCGCATAGGCCACCAGAGAGCCGGCACCGGAGCCTCGCCCGGGCCCCACAGGGATGTCATTATCTTTGGACCACTGAATAAACTCCATGACGATCAGGAAATAACCGGGAAATCCCATCTGGTTAATCACATCGAGTTCAATCTGCAAACGCTCATCGTATGCCGGACGTTTTTCCTGCCTGACTTGTGGATCAGGAAAGAGGAATTCAAGTCGTTCTTCTAGTCCTTCTTGCGATTTTTTAACTAAAAAGTCATCGATATTCATCCCTTCCGTGGGGAAATTCGGTAAGAAATACTCGCCTAACCGCACCGTCACATTACAGCGTTTGGCGATTTCGACTGTATTTTCCAACGCTTCAGGGATATCTTTGAACAGCTCACACATCTCATCTTCGCTACGGAGATATTGCTGCTCACTATAGTGTTTAGGTCTGCGAGGATCATCCATTGTGTAGCCATCATGAATAGCCACTCGGATTTCATGAGCTTCAAACAGCTCCCGGCTTAAAAAGACGACTTCATTGGTGGCTACAACCGGTAAATCATATTGCTCCGCCAGTTCTATGGCAAAGTGCAAATAGGTTTCTTCGTCGAGACGCCCGGTTCGGGTTAATTCAAGATAAAAACGGTCGGGGAAATAGGTTTGATAGAAATGGACACACTGTTCAACCAGTTTCTGGTTTCCTTTGAGTAAAGCCTGTCCGATATCACCATTTTTACCACCGGACAAGACGATTAAACCTTCCGAGTGTTCAGCCAACCATTCTTGGTCAATTACGGGCTGGTGCTGGATATGCCCACGAAGATAGGCTTGTGAGATGAGCCAAGTCAGATTTTTATAGCCGGTGTTATCAGCTGCAAGCAATGTCAGGCGAGTCAGATCATCACCGAATGCTTGCGAACGTACTAAAAAATCAGCGCCGATAATCGGCTTTACGCCACAGCTATGGGCTGTACTATAAAATTTCACTAAACCGCACAGGTTGGTAAAATCGGTCAACGCCATCGCCGGCATTCCCATCTCTGCAACCTTCTTGACTAAAGGAGGCACTTTCGACAGCCCATCAATCATAGAAAAATCACTATGAATTCTGAGATGGATAAATTTAGGGTCAGACATGTTGATGAATATCCTGTTCAGAAACGGTAAAAAACCACCGTCTCCGTATGTAAAAACGCGATAACCAAATATTGTACGTGATTATCGATCTAAGTCCAAAATACGTCGTACAGGCTTGAAACTTCTGCGATGTATATCAATCACACCATAATGTTCAATCGCTTTCAGATGCGCTTTGGTCGGGTAACCTTTATGCTGTGCAAATCCATAATTTGGATATTGTTGATCCAACAGCATCATTTCCTGATCTCGAGTAACTTTCGCCAAAATCGAAGCGGCACTAATTTCTGCCACGCGCAGATCGCCTTTTACAACAGCCATCGCAGGAACAGATAATGACGGAATCCGGTTACCATCGACCAGAACAAAATCAGCGGCAATCGGGAGTGCATCAACCGCTCGCTGCATTGCCACCATCGTTGCCTGTAAAATATTCAGACGATCAATTTCTTCTGCTGAACAACGCCCAATCGCCCACGCAATCGCTTTTTCCTGAATTTCGGGAAAAAGCGCCAATCGTTTTTTTTCGGACAATTTTTTCGAATCGGTTAAACCCGAGATCGGTCGGGCCGGATCTAAAATCACTGCGGCAGTCACGACGTCGCCAACAAGAGGCCCGCGGCCAACCTCATCCACCCCGGCAAAAAGCTGGTAACCAAGCGGATATTCAAAAGGAGGGAATTCAATGTTAGCCATTTACAATCGCTCTATCAGGTTTAAAACAGCGTTGGCCGCCTGTTTATCTGCATCTTTGCGGATCAACTGGTGAATTTCTGTGAACTTGCTTTGCATCAGACAATTATCACCATCGAATAGAACACAGACTTCCCGGTATAAATTTTCCACCGTACATTCGTCCAGCAGTAATTCCTTCACGATCTCTTCATCAGCAAGGATATTCGGTAACGAAACATATTTTGTTTTGACCAATCGCTTCGCTAAGAAATTGGTTATCGCATTAAATCGATAGCCGACCACCATGGGACGATTTACCAGCATGCATTCTAATGCCACGGTCCCGGAAGCAAGCAGTACCGCATCCGCCGCCGTAATCACAGTTCTCGCTGTACCGTCAACGAGCACAAAATCTAATTCAGGTGCAACTTCCTGCCACACTGCTTCAAATTGAGCACGTCGTTTATTATTCACCAGTGCCACTACAAACCCTAAATCGGGATAACGCTGACGAAGTTTCTGACAAGTTTCAATAAAAGGACGACTTAACATTTTCAGTTCGCTGCCCCGACTCCCGGGAAGTACGGCTAACCAACGTTTTTCTGTCTCCAGCCCTAATGAAGCCCGGGCCTCATTTTTATCCGAAGACAACGGAATCGCATCCGCTAATGTATGGCCGATAAATTCACATGGCACGTTAAACCGATCATAAAAAGCTTTCTCAAACGGCAGAAACGCCAAGACCAGATTGGTTGCCTGAGCAATCTTATAAATACGCTTTTGACGCCATGCCCAAACAGAAGGGCTCACGTAATGAACGGTGGTGATATCGGCATCTTTCAAATTCCGTTCCAGACGCAAATTGAAATCCGGTGCATCGATGCCGATAAAAACATCAAGATCAGCTTCTTTGAAGTAACGAATAAGGTGGGATTTTATCTTGAAAAGACGAGGCAGTCGCCCTAAAACCTCGGCTAACCCCATGACAGCCAGTTCTTCCATATCAAATAAAGATTCACAACCCAGCGCCTTCATTTTGGGGCCTGCGATTCCCACAAAATGAGCATCAGGATATTGTTCTCGAATCGCTTTGATCAATCCTTCACCCAGCGTATCGCCAGATAACTCACCGACCACGATGCCAATATTGAGCGGCTTACTTTTATCCAACATTGTCGATTTTGAATCCCTAATAGACTACATTGATGAACCAACAAAAAAAGATCGCTCAATTCAAAGCGATCTTTTTGATGATTGAGCACGAATCAACGGATAATACCGCGTACGGATTGAACCAGAAAATCCAGAAAAACCTGAACAGCGGAGCTTGATTGCGCTTCTTTGGCAATTTCTGTTTTTGCTTCATCCAGCTTGAGACCGCTGCGGTACAATAACTTATATGCCCGGCGAATCGCGTGAATCTCAGATTTTTCAAATCCACGCCGCTTCAGACCTTCGACATTAATACCGAATGGAGCACAATGGTTCCCCTGAGCCGTGACATAAGGCGGAACATCTTGAACGACTATCGAGCCACCGCCCAACATCACATGTTCCCCGATATGGCAAAACTGGTGAATTGCACACATCCCGCCGACAATCGCGTAATTGCCGACTTTTACATGTCCGGCAAGCGTTGCGTTATTGGCAAAAATACAGCGGTCACCAACGATACAATCATGTGCGACATGTGCATTGATCATAAACAGGTTATCACTTCCAACTCGTGTTATCCCTTGATCCTGCACTGTACCTCGGTGCATTGTGACACTTTCACGAATGGTGTTTCGATCACCAATCACTAGCTGCGTGTCTTCGCCTTTATATTTTAAATCCTGGCAAGCTTCACCAATTGAAGCGAACTGAAAAATACGGTTATCTTGGCCGATTTTCGTTGCGCCTTTAACAACAACATGGGACAGTAACTCAGTTCCGTCACCGATTTCCACGCTGCTTTCGACATAACAAAATGGGCCTATTTTTACATTCGCACCGATCAGAGCACCGTCTTCAACGACCGCTGTAGGGTGTATCTGAGCTGTTTCATGAATCATACTAAAACTCTCTACGAGCACATTTTAGTTCCGCCGAACAAACGACTTCACCATCAACTTTTGCCACTCCGGTGAATAGCGCAATTCCCCGACGATCTTTCAGGAACTCCACTTCAACGATTAATTGATCTCCCGGAGAGACGGGTTTGCGAAACTTTGCATTGTCAATACTAGCAAAATAATAAAGCTCATTCTCTTTCGGCGCGCCAAAAGTTTTAAATGCAAGTAAGCCGGTAGCCTGAGCCATTGCTTCAAGAATCATGACTCCCGGAAACACCGGTAATTGAGGAAAATGTCCGGTGAACTGAGGCTCATTGAATGAAACATTTTTCAAGCCAACTAAATACTTCCCTTCCTCATAATCCATCACGCGATCAATCAGCAAGAATGGGTAACGATGTGGAAGGAGTTTCTGAATCTCAGTGATATCCATCGTCTTATTTTCAGTAGTCAAAGTCATATTCCTATATAAATCAATAAAAACCAATCTGGGTATTCCCAACAAAAAAGGCTCACACGATGCGAGCCTTTCTCTATACCCTTCCCCGTTCAATCAAATCCGGCTCAGGATACATCGCAGAATTAAGATTCCACTTGTTGCTCCAACTGTTGTTCAACGGCTTTCAACCGTTTATGCATATCTTCAATCCGAAGGACTCGGGCTGCAGTCTTACGCCACTCTTTATTCGGTTGAAGAGGAATTCCTGAAGAATAAACACCTTTCTCAGAAAGACTCCGCATTACCATCGCCATGCCGGTAATTGTAACACCATCTGCAATTTCAATATGTCCATTGATAACTGAAGCACCACCAATGACACAATATTTTCCTATCGTCGTACTTCCGGCAATAATCGTACCACCAGCTATTGCCGTACCATATCCGATGTGCACGTTATGGGCGATCTGCATCTGATTATCAAGGATAACATTCCCCTCAATGACCGTATCATCGAGAGTCCCCCGATCAATCGTCGTCGATGCGCCGATTTCAACACGGCTACCGATTCTGACTGTCCCCAACTGCGGAATTTTAATCCATTCCCCTTGTTCGTTGGCATAACCAAAACCATCAGAACCGATAACGGTACCCGATTGAATCAAACAATCAGAGCCGATCATCACTCGATGATAAATACTAACATTCGCCCATAAACGGGTATTGTTACCAATCTCAGCATGTTGACCAATAAAACAGCCGGCACCGATGACAACATTATCTCCCAAAACGACGCCAGATTCGATGACAGAATTGGCACCAATAGAGACATTGCTTCCCAGAACAGCATCTTCAGCAATGACAACAGATGCTGCAATACCTGATGCAGGTGCCGGTGTTGTATCCAAAGCTTGAGCCACTTTAGCAAAAGCGACATACGGATCATTCACGACCAATACATTCTTTGGACATAGCGACTGATGTGAAGCTTTGACCATGATCACCGATGCCTGACAGCTGGCTAAATGCTGTGCATATTTCGGATTTGATAAGAAAGTGATATCACCTTCTTTTGCAGTATTCATCGGTGCGACAGCACTCACCGTAACGGTCGGGTCGCCAATTATTTCACCATTGGTGATATCTGCCAGCTCGGCTAATGTCAGTTTTACCATCATATAATTATTTCAACGCTTTAATAACCTTGTCTGATAGGTCATATTCTGGTTTGCCATATTGCATAACCTGTGTATCAATGACCATATCAAAACCTTCTTTCTGGGCAATTTTTTCTACCGCATCATGAATGATTTTCAGTAGTTTACCCTTTTCTTCCGCCTCTCTCTTAGAAGAAGCTTGTTCTAATGCCTGTGACTTAATTTTAAACTTACTATCAAGTTGTCCAATTTCGATGCGAAGTTTCTCAACTTCACTTTCACTCATTAATGAACTGTCTCTTTTTAGTTTTTCAACTTTCTCTTTGGCTTCAGTCCGAATGCTTTGTAGCTCAGCAGCTTTATCCTGAAACTCTTGCTTCATTTTTTGCAGAACAACTTCTCTTTGAGGAAGTTGTTGGAACACTCTTGCAGTGTTGATATAGCCAATCTTCTGCGCAGCTTCGGCAGCCACACTAAAACATGACATGCTCAAAACAGCTAAACCAACACTGATCGCTTTGATATGATTCCTCACAATTAATATCCTCATTTTAGAAAGTTTTACCTATCGTGAAGGAGAAGAATTCTTCATCGTCTCCTTCATATTTCTTAATCGGCTTGGCAATTGCAAACACAAGTGGCCCCATAGGAGACATCCATTGCAATGCTGCCCCATACGACGATCGGTACTTCGTCGGATCAGAATAATCGTAATAGTATGCATTACCATAATCTGAACCGCGATCATGATAATTAAACTCAGTATCCCAAACACTCGCCATATCATAGAAGACACTGGTTCGAACCTGATTCTGAGCCTCTTCTGATACAAACGGGGTCGGCACAATCAACTCAGCGCTGGCTTGCATCATCGCATTACCACCAGCCGATTTATTGGTCGCCGTCAGGGTACCATTGTTACTATCGGCAAAGCTTTTAAATACGGCTCGAGGGCCGGCTGAATTTGAACTGAATCCTCGCAAAGTGGAGAATCCACCTGCATAAAAGTTCTCATAAAATGGGTAGAGGTTATCGTTATCACCATTTTTCCCGTACCCATTCCCGTAACCCAGTCTTCCTCTGAGCAACAAGGTAAAATCATGCTGTTTTGTCAGAGGGATATATTGTCTGACGTTATATTGGGCTTTGAAATACTGAGTATCAGACCCCGGAACCGTAATCTTGTAAGAAGCACGCTGATAATTACCTTCCGTCGGGAAATAACCTTTATCGAGATTGTTACGTGTCCAAGTAAAATCAAGGTCAAAATCATCAGTGACAAAATTAACCGTTGACCCGGTATTGGCGTCGATGCCCTGAGACATCAGGAATTTTTCAATCTGCAAATAAGGCGACAGATTACCAATCATGTTATGTGTATACCCGATACCAAACGCAAAACGGTTGAGTTCATCGTAAGGGAATCCCCAGGTCAGATTGGTTCCGTAACTTTCATTGGTATAGTCAACAATCCCTGCTTCTGACGCTTCAAATTCATTATAGAAGATCTTGCCCCCTAAGCTAACGCCATCCAAATTCCAGTAAGGGTCGTTATAACTCAAAGTGACATTTTTCTGATAGTCATTAATGGTTGTCGTAATCCCGACACTGTTTCCGGTGCCCAAGAAGTTTTCTTGTTGCAATCCTACCTGAAAACTCATGCCAGATTCAGTACCATAACCGATACCAAAATTGACACTGCCTGAGTTAGCTTCTTTGACGTTATAAACGAGATCGACCTGGTCATCGCTGCCGGGAACCCGAACTGTCTGTACATCAACCGTTTCGAAAAATCCCAGACGATTCAAGCGGGTTTTACCGGCATCAATTGATTTAGAATTCAGCCAGCTACCTTCCATCTGACGCATTTCACGGCGAAGGACTTCATCTTTAGTCACCGTATTGCCGACAAAACGAATATCTCGGACGTAAATCCGCTTTCCGGGAGACACCTGAACCACAAGAGAAACTTCTTGCTTGTCATCATCAAACTCAGGGATGGTTCGAACTGTCGGATAAGCATAGCCGGATTCACCAAGGATTTTCTTGATGTTGCTTTCCATTGCCGTCACAGAAGAACCTTTGTAGATATCTCCTTTTTCAAAAGGTACCAGCGTCTCGAACTCTTTTTCTTTGCCGATTAAATCACCTCTGAAGGTCACTTTTTTAACCGTATAGGGCCGGCCTTCATTTAAGTTGAGGGTAATATAAACCCCCTTCTTATCCGGAGAAATTGAGACTTGAGTCGAATCAACCTGAAATTTCAGATACCCGCGATCAAGATAAAATGACTTGAGTTTTTCCAAATCACCAGCAAGGATTTGCTTTTGATATTTATCTGAAGATAAGAAGTTCCACCATGAGACATCGGCATTCAGATCAAAACGTGCCAGTAATTCTTCATCACTGAACACATGATTACCAATGAAATTGATCTGCTGAATCTTGGCAGAAACGCCTTCGGTAAACACAAATTTAAGATCGGCACGATTACGTGGCAGCGGTGTGACAACCGCCTTTACTGTCGCATTGTATTTCCCGACACTGTAGTAGAAATCTTCCAGACCTTTTTCAATGTTACTCAGTGCAGTACGATCAAGCGCTTCACCTACCCGAACCCCTGAAGCTTTCAGGTTTTCGGTTAACTGCTCATCTTTAATCGCCTTGTTACCTGAAAAAGAGACACTGGAAATCGTTGGCCGTTCTTTCACTTTAACGACCAGCGTTCCCTTATCCCGAAATACCTGAATATTCTCAAAGTTACCGGATGAATAGAGAGCCTTGATTAAATCGGCAATGTCCTGAGATCCAACCGTGTCTCCGACACGAATCGGCATTTTCAATAATGCAGCACCAAGCGTGACACGTTGCAATCCATCAACTTGAATGTCCTGAACAACAAACCGCTCGGCACCGTAAACAGACATACTGCTGACAAGCGCTGTTGTCAGGATAAGCTTTTTTATCGCCATCGTTATTCTAATTATTCCTTTGTACAACCATGCCTAATCAATGCAGATTCATCACAGGCGTGTAAAATCATTAAACATGGCGATTGCCATGAGTGAAAATATAATTGCACCACCGATTCGGTACCCAATCTCTTGAACCTTTTCCGGAACAGGATGTCTGG
This sequence comes from Vibrio sp. MEBiC08052, assembly GCF_001506075.1. Lineage (GTDB taxonomy): Bacteria > Pseudomonadota > Gammaproteobacteria > Enterobacterales > Vibrionaceae > Vibrio. Next base: position 2,525,209 of record NZ_KQ947475.1, read on the forward strand.
TAACCGCCTCAATTGCAAAAAACATCAGATGTCCCCCATCCAGCATCGGAAGCGGCACTAAATTGATGATTCCCAAATTAATACTAATTAATGCCAAGAATCCTAAGAAATAAACTAATCCATATTCTGCCGTTGTTCCGGCACCTTTCGCAATTGAAATCGGCCCGCTTAAATTATTCAGTCCGACATCACCAACCAACAGTTTTTTCAACATGCTGAGGGTCAGATGAATCACTTGCCCCGTTTTCTCAACAGACTTGGGAATGGCTTCAAAAACACCGTACTGTAAATTATAACGATAATTTATCGGCCACTCATCCACCATTGGAGAGATGCCCGCAAAACCGATGGTTCGCCCATCAGATAATATCTTAGCATTCGGAATTAGTGTGATATCAAGATGTTGTCCATCTCTTAATACAGACAGATCCAGAGCTTCATTCGGACTGTTCTGTACCGACTGAACCAACTGTTGCCACGAAGACACCTCTTTACCATTGATAGCAACAATCTTATCATCTTTTGTTAATCCGGCGACAGCACCTGCACCTTCGTCAATCACTTGTTGCAAAACTGTTGAGACCTTCGGTGAATATGGTTTAAAACCAAGCGCCTTCATTGGAGACTCTTTTTCTGGGTCAAAGTTCCATGCTGACAGATCAAGATGCAAAATTTCCTGATGGCCAATATCATCCGGTTCACGAACTGTGAGTGTCATTTGTGTATCGCCAATATGGGAAATAAACGCCATATTGACTGATTCCCAGTCCCCGGTTTCCACACCAGATACCGACTGAATTTCCATGCCGGAACGTAATCCGGCATCCGCGACAATCGAAGTGGGCGCAACTTCACCAACCACCGGTTTTACTGCAGGAATGCCAATACAATACACAGCCCAATAGGCGAAAACTGCAAATAGAAAATTAAAGACTGGGCCAGCGGCAACAATTGCGGTCCGTCTCCATAAACTTTTCTGGTCAAAGGCCAGATGTAGCAAGTGTTCAGGGACATCAGCAACACGACTATCAAGCATCTTCACATATCCCCCCAACGGGATCACTGAGATGCTATATTCGGTTCCATCTTTTGCGATTCGACGCCAAATAGAACGCCCGAAACCAATTGAAAATTTCTCGACCTTGACCCCGCAACGCCGTGCAACCCAAAAATGACCAAATTCATGCACGGCAACCAGTATGCCCAATGCCAGAATGAATGAAATGAAGTTCCACAGAATACTGTTCATAACGAATACTCTTTGACTAATTGCTGTGCCGATTGTCGCGCTATCTTATCGAGCTCCAGCAGAGATTCCAAATCCATGACAGAAGAGGCGCTCGCTGTTGCACACATTTTTGACAAAACGCGCTCATTAATCACGGCTATGTCTGTAAAACAAATCCTGCGATTTAAAAATGCTGCAACAGCAATTTCATTCGCGGCATTCAGCGATGTCGTCGCGTGTTGCCCCTCGTAACAAGCATCAATCGCCAACTGCAAACAAGGATAACGCTCCATATCAGCCTGCATGAATGTCAGCTCGCTCAACTGAGAGAAATCCAGTGGTGCAACGCCCGACGAAAGTCGCTGTTCAGGATAACCCATCACATAAGCAATTGGTGTTGCCATGTCAGGTTCTCCCATCTGAGCAATCACACTCCCATCACGATACTGAACCATGGAATGAATCACTGACTGAGGATGAATAAGGACCTTAAGCTGATCGCGCGAAGTATTAAATAACCATTTCGCTTCAATATACTCAAGCCCTTTATTCATCATTGTGGCTGAATCAACAGAAATCTTAGGCCCCATAGACCAATTAGGATGAGCAATGGCCTGCTCCGGAGTAACATCTGAAAGAGTATTAATCGGTGTATAACGAAATGGCCCGCCGGAGCCCGTTAACAAGAGATGAGATATACCACTTTCAGCCAGATTGCACCGTCCCAAAACTTGCTGACAGTCCGGTGGAAGTGATTGAAAAATCGCATTATGCTCACTATCAACAGGAAGTAACTGAGCACCATACTCTTCAACAGCGTTGATAAATAACTGGCCGGACATCACTAAGGCTTCTTTATTAGCCAGTAATACCCGCTTCCCAGCTTTAATCGCAGCCATCGTCGGCAGTAATCCGGCTGCGCCTACAATCGCAGACATCACGGTATCAACATCATCAAGTGCTGCAACATCACACATGGCCTGTATGCCTGACAACACTTCAGTCTTCACTGAGTCTGACTGCAAACGCAGCTTCAGTTGCTGAGCCGCCGACTCCGATGCCATCACCGCATATTGTGGTTGCCAACGACAACACAATTGGTACATTTTCTCAACATCACTGCCGGCAACTAAGGCAACGACAGAGAATCGTTCGGGATTTTTTTCCATGACCCGAAGTGTACTGGCACCAATGGATCCTGTAGCTCCTAAAATGGTTAATTTACGCATAAAAAAAATCGTATCACTCTTTTTGGGACATCATTGCAAAACCCGAACTGCACCAGCGATCTACTACACCTGAAAGTACAGGAATGCAAATACAGGGAATGCGGCAGTCAAACTATCAATGCGATCTAAAATACCACCATGCCCGGGAATAAGATGACTACTGTCTTTGATTCCTGCGACACGCTTAAACATACTCTCGACCAAGTCACCGAGTACCGAGAAAATAACCGTCAATAAAATTGTCACTAACATCATGCTGGTACTTGAGAAATGCAATTCAAACCATTCAACCAATCCAAAAGCGACAAGACATGCAGCCACGACCCCACCGATTAAACCTTCGATGGTTTTATTCGGACTAACTTCTGGCGCCATTTTATGCTTGCCAAAAAATCGGCCAGAAAAATAAGCAGCACTATCTGCCACCCAAACAATCATACAGACAAAGAGAACCAACTTTGCACCGTGGTACGGATCAACCGATAGTTCTTCTGTTCTTAACAGTAAAACACTCCAGAAGAATGGAATGAGTGTGAGTAACCCAAACAGATGTTTGAGTCCTTTTGAATATTCCCAGAGTGGTCGAGATTTTGGATAAGAAACAGCAAGATAGCTTGCAACAACCCACCATAGAAAGCCACTCCACAAAAGGACTTGATACGGAAGCGGAAGAGTGTGACTCATCGAAAAATTCTCAGGCAAACACCACAGACTCAAACCGCCGATGAAGACAGCAGGCAGCAGCGAAATAAGACGGGCATCTAAACTAATAAATTGTGTCCATTCCCAAAAACCAAATAGCGCTAACAGAGCCAATACAGCGATGAAAATACTCAACGGTAATTTAAAAATCCCTAATACGACTAGGGGAGCCAACACCAAGGCGGTAATAATTCTCAGCTTCAAATCCTGAACCTTTATCTCTTATCCATCATTGCTTTAATTTGTTCACCGGTACACCCGAAACGTCGTTCACGATTTACAAACCAAGTCATTGCTTCAATTAAGCTTTCTTCATTAAAATCAGGCCAGAAAGTCGGTGTGAAATATAACTCAGCGTAAGCGAGCTGCCACAACATAAAATTACTGATCCGGCACTCACCACTCGTTCTAATTAACAAATCAACATTTGGTAAATCGGACATCGTTAGATGTTGAGCCAGTATACTTTCGGTAATATCGGCTGGTGTCAGTTCCCCTGTCGCGACTCTTTCAGCGACTTGCCTTGCGGCTTGAGTAATGTCCCATTGCCCACCATAGTTTGCTGCAATATTCACGACCATCCCGGTATTCTTAGCCGTCAACATTTCTGTCTGAGCAATTTTATCCTGTAAGCGAGAATTAAAGCGAGAGGTATCACCAATGACTCGTAATCGAAGATTATTTTTGTGAAGTTTCTTTGCTTCTGTAGACAAAGCTGTAATAAACAACTCCATCAGTACCCCGACTTCATCTTCAGGTCGCCGCCAATTTTCGCTGCTAAAAGCAAACAAAGTCACCGCCTGAATGCCGAGTTGGGCTGCAGTCGTTATCGTTTTTCTTACCGCTTTGACACCATTTTTATGTCCAAAAACTCTCGGTTTTCCCCTAGCTTTGGCCCATCGTCCATTACCATCCATAATAATAGCAATATGTTGGGGAAGTGCGTCAGACGAGAGTTGTGATTTTTGCATAAGAAACGAATTGATTTTCAATAAAATATTTCAAACAAAAAGGCGCTGTACTGGCTTCGCTCAGCGCCTCAATTATATATGGAAAGACCAATTAAACTTCCATCAACTCTTTTTCTTTTGCAGCAAGAACTTCATCGATATTCTTCACAGCAGCATCAGTCAGTTTTTGGATGTCATCTTGGGCTTTATGCTCTTCATCTTCTGAAATTTCTTTATCTTTCAATAAATTTTTCAGCTCATTGTTTGCGTCACGACGAATGTTACGTACCGCAACTCGTCCGCCTTCTGCTTCTCCGCGAACAATTTTAACCAAATCACGACGACGTTCTTCCGTCAACGCTGGCAGTGGTACGCGGATGACAGTACCGGCAGACATTGGATTTAATCCCAAGTCAGACATCATAATGGCTTTTTCTACCTTCGGTGCCAATTCTTTGTCAAAAACAGTAATCGCAAGTGTTCTTGAGTCTTCGGCAATGACGTTCGCAACCTGATTCAATGGTGTCGGTGCGCCATAGTATTCTACGGAAATACCAGAAAGCAAACTAGGATGGGCTCGTCCTGTACGAACTTTAGATAGGTTACTTTTGAGCGCGTCTACGCTCTTATCCATTCTCTCTTGAGCGTCTTTTTTGATTTCATTAATCACATTATCACCTTAATTCTTACTCAACCTATAAAGATTACAATGAAGCCTTGTTGTTTATGAGTGTCCCTTCAGCTTCACCCATCACAATTCGACGCAGAGCTCCAGGTTTATTCATATTAAAGACTCGGATTGGCATTTGATGATCTCTGGCGAGCGTAAAAGCCGCCAAGTCCATGACCCGTAGTTCCTTTTCAAGGACATCGTTATAAGTCAGCCTATCATACAGTTCTGCATCAGGGTTTGCTACCGGATCAGCACTATAAACACCATCAACTTTTGTCGCTTTGAGCACAACGTCAGCTTCAATCTCAATACCACGTAAACATGCAGCAGAATCGGTTGTAAAGAAAGGATTCCCGGTTCCTGCTGAAAAGATCACCACGCGTCCCTGACGCAGCTGACTGATCGCATTGGCCCAGTTATAATCATCACACACACCATTCAATGGAATTGCAGACATGACTCGTGCATTGACATAAGCTCGATGCAGTGCATCACGCATTGCCAGTCCATTCATGACGGTTGCCAACATCCCCATATGGTCACCGACAACACGATTCATCCCTGCTTTGGCGAGTCCTTCGCCACGAAATAGATTTCCGCCACCAATCACAACACCGACCTGAACGCCTAACTCAACCAGTTCTTTCACTTCCTGAGCCATCCGATCAAGCACGGTCGGATCAATACCAAAGCCTTGCTCACCTTGCAGAGCTTCACCACTGAGTTTTAACAAAATACGTTGATATGCAGGTTTCGGATTCGTTGTCATGGTGTTTTTACCTTCTCAAGAAAGTTATTCATCGATTAATGGTCATGAATAGATGCTTGCAGATAATTATAAACACATATTCATCACAATTAATGATGGTTTCATTCGTGAAAAGACCGTAGCAATAGCCACGGTCCTTTTAATCGCTTCACGAATCAGAAATTAACCTTTCTGAGCCAGTGCAACTTCTTCAGCAAAACTTAGGCTTTCTTTCTTTTCAATGCCTTCACCGACTTCAAGACGGACAAACGCAGAAACAGAAGCACCTTTTTCTTTCAGAATTTCGCCGACAGATTTCTTAGGTTCCATCACGAAAGGCTGACCAGTCAGAGAAACTTCGCCTGTGAATTTCTTCATCCGGCCTTCAACCATTTTCTCTGCGATTTCTTTTGGCTTACCTTCATTCATCGCGATTTCAACTTGAACTTCACGCTCTTTCGCAACAACGTTAGCAGGTACATCATCAGGTGTTACATATTCAGGGCGAGATGCAGCAACATGCATTGCGATGTGCTTAAGTGTTTCAGCGTCGCCTTCACCGGCAACAACAACACCAATTTTCTCACCGTGACGATAAGACGCCATCGCTGAACCTTTAATATACTGAACACGACGGATAGTGACGTTCTCACCGATTTTTGCAACCAGTGCAACGCGTGTGTCTTCAAATTTAGCCTGTAGTTCTTCTACAGATGCTTTAGAAGCAAGCGCTTCAGCAGCAACTTCATTAGCAAATGCGCCAAAGTTTTCATCTTTCGCGACAAAGTCAGTTTGGCAGTTCACTTCTATAAGAGCGGCAATGCCTTCACCTTCTTTGATAATGATCGCGCCTTCAGCTGCTAGGTTACCTGCTTTTTTAGCAGCTTTAGCAGCACCACTTTTACGCATGTTTTCGATTGCAAGTTCAATATCGCCGTCTGTTTCAACAAGCGCTTTCTTACATTCCATCATACCTGCGCCAGTACGCTCGCGCAGTTCTTTTACTAGAGCAGCAGTAACAGCCATTCTCTATTCCTCGATTGATTCTGGATATGGTAAAAATTAGGGGCCAGTTTGCGGCCCCCAATGTTAACTATAACCTAGTCGATATGTCACAGATGTTGCACATCGGACTAAGTGTGACTCAGAGCCGCAATTATTCAGCTTCTACGAAACCATCTTTTTCAGCAACAGCAACAACAACATCTTTGTTACGGCCTTCGCTGATAGATGAAGCAGCAGCATTCAGATAAAGTTGAACTGCACGGATTGCATCATCGTTACCTGGGATAATATAGTCAACACCATCTGGGTTAGAGTTCGTATCAACGACTGCGAATACAGGGATACCCAGATTGTTCGCTTCTTTAACTGCGATGTGCTCGTGATCAGCATCGATGATGAACAGAGCGTCTGGTAAACCACCCATATCTTTGATACCACCAAGAGATTTCTCTAGCTTCTCCATTTCGCGAGTACGCATCAGAGCTTCTTTCTTGGTCAGCTTATCGAAAGTACCGTCTGTTGATTGAGCTTCAAGGTCTTTCAGACGCTTGATTGACTGACGAACGGTTTTCCAGTTGGTTAGCATGCCGCCTAACCAGCGATTGTTAACATAGTATTGGTTGCTTGCTAATGCAGCTTCTTTGACAGATTCAGATGCAGCGCGCTTTGTTCCTACAAACAGAACTTTTCCTTTTTTCTCACCGATTTTTGCCAGCTCAGCCAGCGCTTCGTTGAACATAGGAACAGTTTTTTCTAGGTTAATGATATGAACACGGTTACGAGCACCGAAAATGAAAGGCTTCATTTTTGGATTCCAGTAACGAGTTTGGTGACCGAAGTGAACACCAGCTTTTAGCATATCGCGCATTGATACAGTTGCCATATTTTCATCCTCTATGGGGTTAGGCCTCCACATCTCCCATGCATCCGACCTTTGAGCTTTTCAGCCAAGGCACCCCGGAACACGTGTCGAAATGTGTGTGATTTAAAGAAGTAAATGGAAGAAATGCAAATAGACTCATATCTCTTGTGTGAGATAGGAATCGAGTCTGTCATTCCGGCGCGCTTTATATCATATTTTGCTGCTTACTGGCTAGAAAAAAATATCATCCCCGTAGGCATCACCGCTTAATATTCAGGTTTATCATGTTGCATTGATGTTGCTCGCTTGCGCTCCAGCCTGCGATTGTTAAAATAAGCTATCAGCACGATACAGTGCATATCAAAAAAATAGAGATTACCGATGTCTGTAAATATAAAAACCGCAGAAGAAATTGAAAAGATGCGTGTTGCCGGCCAGCTTGCGGCAGATGTACTCGAAATGATTGAACCCCACGTCAAACCCGGTGTAACGACAGAAGAGCTGGATCAAATCTGCCATCGGTACATCACAGAAACCCAACAGGCTATTCCGGCTCCGCTCAACTATCATGGCTTCACAAAATCCATTTGTACGTCCATCAATCATGTTGTCTGTCATGGTATTCCGGCAACTGAAGATAGTACCTATGGTCAGATTCAGCGCCCCGCGGTCCTGAAAGACGGTGATATCATCAACATTGACATCACCGTCATTAAAGATGGATATCACGGCGATACTTCCAGAATGTTTTTGGTCGGAGATGTCTCTCCGGCAGATAAGCGCTTGTGTATGGTGGCACAAGAAAGCCTTTATTTGGCGATGAAAATCGTGAAACCCGGAATTCGGCTGGGTGAAATCGGCACCGCGATCGAAAAATACATCAAAACGAACAATAAAAATAACCCACGGATGAAGTTTTCGATTGTGAAAGATTACTGTGGTCACGGTATCGGGGCCGGATTCCATGAGGAACCACAGGTTGTGCACTATAAAAACAGTGACCGAACTGTACTTCAAGCGGGGATGACATTTACCATCGAGCCGATGATAAATGCGGGTAAGTTTAGCTGCCGTCTGGACGAAGAGGACGGGTGGACGGTCTATACCGCAGATTGCAAAAACTCAGCACAGTGGGAACATACACTACTCGTCACCGATACAGGTTGTGAAGTGCTCACCTTACGCAAAGACGAAACAATTCCCCGTTATTTAAACAATCTCTAAATCAAAATCAGCCTGCATGTCGCGATGCTCTCTGGCATTGCAGGCACCTTTCACTCGCTAAGAAGCGATACGATTTACCACTCAAGACGATATAGATTCGCTTCATGGCTGTTTTTTCCTATTGGACGCACAGGGAAAAGGTAGGTTTCTGCATGTATCTTTGATAAATTCATATTCACAATTAAGATGTATGTCGCATGGATGCTACTAATATGCATGTTCAATCCCCACTTACACTACAAGATGAACAACTGACGCTCGAATCGCTGAAAAATCAGCTGGAAATGTTTGCTGATGAGCAAAAACAACAGTTTCTCAATGCTCATTCAGTACCGGATCTGGTTTATGGCCGGGCAGAATACATGGATCAATTACTGCAACGTTTATGGCAGTTTTACAATTTCCATCAGATCGAAGCCCTCACGCTGATTGCTGTGGGCGGTTATGGCAGAAAAGAACTTCATCCGTTGTCAGATATTGATATTTTAATTCTTTCCAAACAAAAGCTTCCGGCTCAAGTTCAGACCCAAATCAGTAAATTCATCACACTGCTCTGGGATTTAAAACTTGAAGTCGGTCACGCCGTCAGGACAATTGAAGAGTGCAGTCTGATTGGCCGTGAAGATTTAACCGTCGCCACCAACCTGCAGGAAGCCAGAAGGCTTGCCGGTTGTGAAGAGATATATCATCAACTCAAACTGATCATTCTATCGGAATCGTTCTGGCCGACAGAGACATTCTACCGAGCCAAGGTTGAAGAACAGAAAGCGCGTCATGCCCGTTATCACGATACGACCTACAATCTGGAACCCGATATCAAATCGACACCTGGTGGATTGAGAGACATCCATACGCTCAGTTGGATAGCCAGACGACATTTCGGTGCGACCTCACTGTTTGAAATGAGTAGTCACGGTTTTCTCACCGATGCTGAATACCGAGAGCTGGCAGAATGCCAGGAGTTCTTATGGCGGATTCGTTTTGCGCTGCATCTGGAACTCAAACGCTACGATAATCGCCTGACGTTTGCCCATCAGGCTCAAGTCGCACAACATCTTGGTTTTCAGGGAGAAGGCAACCATGCTGTTGAGATGATGATGAAAGAGTTTTACCGCACGCTTAGACGGGTCGCAGAACTCAATAAAATGTTACTCAAACTCTTTGATCAGGCGATTCTCGATGAAGACGAATCTCTTCTGCCGACAATTCTCAATCAGCATTTTCAAAAACGGGGCAACCTCATAGAACTCCGAACCGAAGGGCTGTTCCAACACCATCCGGAAACGATTCTGGATATGTTTATCCACATCGCGAACGATTCTCAGATTGAAGGTGTGGCCCCGACGACCATGAGACAGCTCAGAACAGCCCGCCGCCGACTCAGCTACTTTTTACACACCCTGCCTTTAGCACGAGAAAAGTTCATGGAACTGGTCCGGCATCCGAATGCCCTGACCAAAGCTTTCAGTCTGATGCATCGTCATGGTGTCTTATCTGCGTATCTGCCGCAATGGAGTCACATTGTCGGACAAATGCAGTTCGACCTCTTTCATGTTTATACTGTCGATGAACACAGTATTCGTTTGCTAAAACATATCCGGATTTTCAGTGACCCCAAAAATCATGAACACCACCCGATCTGCTGTGAAGTCTACCCCCGTCTGCAAAAGAAAGAGTTACTGATTCTCGCCGCCATCTTCCATGATATCGGTAAAGGACGAGGCGGTGACCATTCAGAAATCGGGGCGGTAGAAGCCTATGATTTCTGTATTGAACACGGTTTATCCAAGCCCGAGGCAAAATTGGTATCATGGTTGGTCCAAAATCACTTACTGATGTCGGTGACAGCCCAACGACGCGATATTTATGATCCAGAAGTGATTATCGAGTTTGCCAAAACGGTTCGTGATGAAGAGTATCTTGAATTTCTCGTCTGCCTGACCGTTGCGGATATCTGTGCAACAAATCCAGAATTGTGGAACAGTTGGAAAAGAACCTTACTGGCAGAGCTGTTTTATTCGACGCAGCGGGCACTCCGCAGAGGTCTGGAGAATCCGGTGGATGTCAGAGAGCGAATCCGCCACAACCAGCAACTTTCTTCAGCTTTATTAAGAAAAGAAGGGTTCAGCCTGCAAGAAATTGATTCGTTATGGCAACGTTTCAAAGCAGACTATTTCTTACGCCACACACATAAGCAAATCGCTTGGCATTGCACGCATATGTTACGCCACCAAGCACCAGATGAACCGCTGATCTTAATCAGCAAAAAAGCCACGCGTGGTGGCACGGAAATTTTTGTTTATACCAAAGATCAACATGCACTGTTTGCCACGGTTGTCGCTGAACTCGACCGCAAAGGCCTGAATGTTCATGACGCTCAGATAATGACCAGCAAAGATGGTTACGCGCTCGATACATTCATGGTGCTGGATCAAAATGGAGATACCATTGATACAGAGCGCCATCAAACACTGACGTCTCATCTCCGCCGAGCCATCGAACAAGGAACGCCTGCCCTGCATAAAACCCGCAGGACGCCCAGTAACTTAAAACATTTCACGGTTAAAACACAGGTCGATTTTCTGCCGACCAAGAGTAAAAAACGTACACTTGTTGAATTTGTGGCACTGGATATGCCCGGATTACTCGCGACCGTCGGTGCAACATTTTCAGAGCTGGGATTCGATATTCACGGAGCCAAAATCACGACTATCGGTGAAAGAGCTGAAGACTTATTCATCATTACCAGTACCACACATGGCAAACTGAGCATGGAAGAGCAGGAAAATCTGAGACAGGTTTTAATCGAGAACGTGGATGCGCTAATGCCACATTAAGTGGTATCAGCATCATCCCAAACCGGGTATCAATAGAGCGATCTATTCCACAACTTTCAATGCAAAATAGGAACATACGCTATCTCAACCGATAAGAGGCTGATACATTGATATTATCACTAGTCATCAGAGAGATAGCCTATGTTCCCACACCTCAGCAATCTGGGAATTAATGATCCCACCCAGATAGAACGCTACACAGTCCGTCAGGAAGCCCTGAAAGATGTGCTGAAGATTTATTTTCGGAAACAAAAAGGAGAACTGTTTGCGAAGAGTGTCAAGTTTAAGTACCCGAGACAAGTGAAAAATGTGCTGGTCGATAGTGGTAGTCACCAGTACAAAGAGGTCACCGAAATCAGTCGTAATCTCACATTAGTTATTGATGAGCTCAACCACATCACAACCCCAGAACAACTCTCCGAACAAGATCTGAAAGAAAAAATACTTAGTGATCTGCGCCATCTGGAAAAAGTAGTGACCAGTAAGATCCACGAAATTGAAAATGATTTAATGAAATTAAAATGATATATGAGGTTCCCGCTTGGGAACCTCCTTTTCACCACAACCGTATCTCAGCCAAACCATCCGCTGCCAAAACCGATCCCAGTAAGCACAACCCCAGCCATCACACCGGCAAGCACATCATCAATCATGATGCCGAATCCCCCTGCGACATGCTGGTCGAGCCAGCGAATCGGCCATGGTTTAACCATATCGAAAAAGCGAAATAACACAAAACCGAGGATGATCCATGACCACTCACCGCTCCCCTGAACCATATAGGGAACAATTAACATGGTGATCCAAAAACCGACAAATTCATCCCAGACAATCGAACCATGATCGTGAACATTCATATCATCTGAAGCCTGCTGACAAATCTTTATACCGATCAATGCAGCAAAGAGAGTCACAGCCAGATATATTCCAAATGGCAGTTGAGACAGCAATAGATAAAATGGAATTGCGGCCAGCGTTCCCATTGTACCGGGAATGACCGGGGATAAACCACTGCCAAATCCTGTCGCCAGCAAATGCCAAGGGTTATCAAGATGCAGCCGTTCTGTGGGTTTCATCAATTACTTCTCCTGCTGAAAATGGTCATAACCTGCCAACTCCCACGATAAGGGATTGCCTTCATGATGTAATTCCCATTGTCCTTGAGACCGAATTTGTCCAATGCAAGTCAGCGGTGTATCACAATGAGAAAGCGCACTTACTAATGAACCTTTATTCTCCTCCGAGACAGTAAAACAGAGTTCATACTCTTCGCCACTGGTTAACGCATACTGTTGTGCTTTGACCCTATCGCCCCCCAAATGCTGTAACAGCGCTTCGGAAATAGGTAAACGACTGACATCAATGCTGGCCCCCACCCCTGAACCAGTCAGAATATGTTGTATATCAGCAATCAAGCCATCAGATATATCAATCGCAGCCGATGCCTGTGTTAATAATGATTGTCCGGCAAGAATTCTGGGGGTCGCAAAGTAGTGACGCTTTTCGAGCTCCCGGCTCACGTTATCAAGGTTTTGCTTCGCAGATAAAATCAGCTCTAATCCAGCTTTACTATCTCCCAGCGTGCCTGTGACATAAATCCAGTCTCCGACCTTTGCTCCATGTCGAGTCAGCGCCTGCGCTTCCGGCACGAAACCATGTACCGTCAGCGTGATACTCAACGGTCCTCGGGTGGTGTCACCACCGATCAATTGAATATTGTAGTAACTTGCCAACTCAAAAAAGGCATCACAAAATCGACTCAACCACGCTATATCCGTTTCAGGTAATGTTAAAGCCAGCGTACACCATGCCGGAGTTGCCCCCATCGCAGCCAAATCACTTAAATTAGAGACAAGGGCTTTGTGTGCGATCCAGGCCGGATCGGCCTCAGGAAGAAAATGGGTTCCAGATACCATCGTATCTGTACTGATCGCAAGCCGGACTTGCTCGGGTACTTTTACAATCGCGCAATCATCGCCAATACCAAGCTGAACATCTTTACGCTGTGTTTGTCGTTGCTTAAAGAAACGATCAATTAAACGAAATTCACCAGTCATAAATTTTTCCTGAATATGGAGACATGTAAATCATGCACATAAAAAAGGTCAGCTCTCGCTGACCTTCTTATTTTAATCGCTTTTTACTTCTTGCGGACACTTATTTCTTACGAACATGAGGTGCCGCTTTATCCAGCACACCATTGACAAATTTATGGCTATCTTCTGCTGCAAAAGATTTTGCTAATTCAATCGCTTCATTGATCACGACCTTATAAGGCACATCTTCGCGACGCGTCATCTCATACATCGCCAAACGAAGCAAAGCAAGTTCCATCATATCCAGATCTTGCATCGGACGTGAAGCATAAGGACGAATTTTGCTATCCAGCTCAGTGTGGTTTAACACGACACCGGCGAGCAAATCACGAAAATACTCAACATCAGTTTCAGGCGCACGAAGTGCTGGCTCCGTTGCGCGATGCTCTTCATCATCATACTTATCACTAGAGAGAAACTGAGCCTCAATCGTTGAGACATTTTCACGGGTAATTTGCCAAGAATAAATAGCCTGTAAAGCAAACTGGCGTGCATTACGACGTGCGGCTGGTTTCACATGAGCCCCCATTAGGAATCAATTGCAGAAAGAACATTAATCATTTCAAGTGCGCTCAGTGCAGCCTCTGCACCTTTATTACCAGCCTTGGTTCCTGCGCGTTCAATCGCTTGATCGATAGTATCAACCGTCAATACGCCAAAAGCGACAGGCAAGCTATACTCGAGAGAAACTTGAGCTAAGCCTTTATTACACTCATTACAAACATAGTCAAAGTGTGGCGTACCACCTCGGATCACCGTCCCAAGAGAGACGATCGCATCAAACTGACCAGTTTTTGCGACTCTCTGCGCAATAAGTGGCAGTTCAACAGCACCCGGACAACGAACAACCGTAATATTCTCATCACTTACCTGACCATGACGTTTCAACGTGTCAATTGCACCGGAAAGTAAACTTTCATTAATAAAACTATTAAACCGTGAAATGACAATCGCAATTTTCGCGTGAGGTGCCGGGAAACCTCCCTCAATCACTTTCATAAACTTTCCTTAAAACTCTGTTCATCAGCGAGAATCGGCGGATTCTAGCATAGTTCCATCATTAATTTCTAATGGTATTTCTGAAGACGCCCGGAAACAGATTCCCTGTTTTTATCCGAGCATCTTCCCCTCGGATGACTTACTGGCTGACATACTCCACAACATTCAGTCCAAATCCACCCAATGCATGATATTTTTTATTCGCAGACGAGAGCAGCTTCATATCTGTGACTCCCAAGTCAGCAAGGATCTGCGAACCGACACCGACACGGCGGGAAGTCCCTTGTTTTTTCGCCATCGCAGGGGCTTCACCTTTATCCTGTAACTCAAACATTTTGACCCGATGAATAATCAGTTCCGGAGACTCTTCATTGCCGAGCAGAACTAGCACACCGCCTTCAGCACTAATGCGTTTCATCGCATCTTCAATACTCCAACTCCGATCAGCATTTCGATCACTATGAAGTACATCCGTGAATGTGTTAATCAAGTGAACACGGACCAGAGGAACATCCTGACTCTCTTGCTCTTTTACCAGTGCATAGTGAACCTGATTATCGATCACATCACGATAAGTGATTAAATCGAATTCCCCATAAGCGGTTGGCAACTGACACGTCGCAACACGCTCAATGGTTGTTTCCGTGTTGTTCCGGTATTCAATCAGGTCGGCAACCGTCCCTAGCTTAATTTGGTGTTTCTCAGCAAAGACTTCCAAATCGGGACGTCTTGCCATGCTACCGTCTTCTTTAAGAATTTCGACAATCACCGAAGCTGGTTCCAAACCGGCTAATCTTGCCAAATCACATCCAGCTTCAGTATGTCCGGCGCGAGTCAATACGCCACCATCCTGAGCTGCAAGTGGGAAGATATGACCCGGCTGAACGAGATCAGAAGCCTTCGCATCTGGCGCAACCGCAGCCTGAACAGTCCGGGCACGATCACCGGCTGAAATACCGGTGGTGACACCTTCGGCAGCTTCAATCGAAACCGTAAAATTAGTGGTAAACTGGGCGTTATTATCTTGTACCATCGGACCCAGTCCCAAACGCTGACACCGCTCTTTGGTCATCGTCAGACAAATCAGTCCCCGCCCATGCGTTGCCATAAAATTAATCGCTTCTGGTGTAATATGCTCAGCGGCAATAATCATATCACCTTCATTTTCGCGATCTTCATCGTCCATCAGGATAACTATTTTACCCTGACGAATATCTTCGATAATTTCTTGGGGGGTGCTAATTGCCATCGTTTTTATCCTCGGTACTGAATTTAGTCTATTGTTCTGTATGATGCTTCAATGCAATCTCAAACAACAAATGGTCATCATTCAAGCAAAACCATTTTGTTGCAAAAATTCGAGTGTCATGGAAGAGTTCTGTTCACGCTTTTCAGTGGCTCCGGCACTCAGTAATCGCTCCAGATAGCGAGCCATTACATCGACTTCAAGATTCACTTGTCGTCCAACCCGGAATGCATGAATGGTGGTTTCTGACGACGTATGGGGAATGATCGTCAGTTTAAAAGCATTGTGGCGTAATGCATTGACCGTCAGGCTGATCCCATCGACAGTGATTGAACCTTTTTCCGCCACGTAACGACAAATGTCTTCCGGTAAAGCAATCCAAAACTCTATCGCTCGACCAACCTGAGCACGCTCAATAATCTCACCAACCCCATCGACATGACCGGAGACAATGTGTCCGCCAAAACGAGTGGTCGGTAACATTGCCTTTTCCAGATTGACGCGGTCTCCCACTTGGGCGTGGGCAAAACTCGACTTATTGAGTGTTTCCAGAGACAAATCTGCGGTATAACTTCTCGCAGTCCGGGCCACAACCGTCAGGCAGACACCGTTAGTCGCAATGCTGTCACCCAGTTTTACATCGGACATATCCAGAGAACCGACTTCGACCTGAATGGAAACATCTTCACCTTTCGGGGTAATCGCTGTGAGAGTCCCGATAGATTCAACAATACCAGTAAACATGATGTTACTCTTATATTTATACTTTGGGAGAATGATACTGCGGTATCACAGTCATACGAATGTCGGGGCCAACCCGAACCACATCAGAGATATCGAGCTGCAATACATCTTGCATCGATTCGAAACCAAACTGACCAAACAATCCTCGTCCGTCACTACCCATTAATTTCGGAGCCAGATAGAGAATAATTTCATCAACTAACTGCTGTGACAGCAATGCCTGAGAGAGTGTCGCACCCGCTTCAACCCAAAGATGATTCACTTGATGCTTGTCAGCTAACTGACGTAACAGAGAACGAAGATCGAGCTTACCTGTTGAGTCAACAGCGACACAAATATCTGCGTCGTTCTGCCCCACCGTCAACACGGCCCCGTCGCCATCATACAGCTTCAGTTCGGCATGTAAGCGGTGATGCCGATCCAAAATGATTCGTGTCGGTTGACGGATATCAGCCAATGGATAAGTCTGATAAACCGACTCAGGAAGCGCATGACGCCGAACTGTCAGGGCTGCATCATCCGCAATAACCGTTTGGCTGGTTGACAAAATTGCACTGGCTCTGGCCCGAAACTTTTGCACGTCGGCCCGAGCTTGCGGCGATGTGATCCATTGACTGGCGCCGTTTGCTAAAGCAGTCTGTCCGTCAAGGCTGGCCGCCATTTTCAACTGAACCCATGGCATCCCGGTTCTCATTCGTTTGAGGAAAGCAGGATTGAGTGCGTTTGAATCGGCTTCCAGTAATCCAGTCAGGACTTCAATTCCTGCGGCTTGCAGCATCGCAATACCACGGCCGGCTACTTGCGGGTTTGGGTCTTGCATCGCACAAATGACTTTCACCACCCCAGCCTGAATCAAACCTTCAGCACAGGGGGGTGTTCGACCATAGTGGGAACAAGGCTCCAGTGTAACGTAGGCCGTTGCGCCTTGTGCTTGCGCGCCAGCCTGCCGCAACGCATGAACTTCCGCATGAGGTCCACCGGCCTGCACATGATAACCTTCCCCCACGACTTGACCAGCTTTGACTAAAACACAGCCAACATTCGGATTTGGGGTTGTGGTGTAAACGCCTTGCTTTGCTAACGCGATCGCTCTTGACATCATTTGATAGTCAAACGCGCTAAAAACACTCATCAATACAGCCTTCTAGTCTTCCAGTCTGGCAATTTCTTCACCAAATTCCCGAATATCTTCGAAGCTCCGGTAAACCGAGGCGAAACGAATGTATGCGACTTTATCAAGTTCTTTCAACTGTTCCATCACTAAGTTACCAATCAAATCACTAGGAACTTCTCGCTCACCCGTCGCCCGCAGCCGCGACTTAATCGTGCTGATGGATAGGTCAATGGCATCAGCACTGACCGGCCGTTTTTCCAACGCCCTCAGCATACCATTGATCATTTTATCCTCATCAAACGGTTCACGATTACCATTTGACTTAATCACTCTGGGCATCACAAGTTCTGCGGTTTCAAATGTGGTAAACCGCTCATGACAAGCCAGACACTGTCGGCGCCGACGCACTTGGTGTCCATCGGCAACCAAACGCGAATCGATCACTTTCGTATCATTTTCCGAACAAAAAGGACAATGCATAACACCTCCACTCCAATGAGAGTGAGTTTAACGGAATTGCTCACAGGAGGGAAAGGAAAAGGGGCAGAAATGCCCGCTTATCACACAATCCATTTGATTCATCTGAAAATATCAACTTCTGGATAAATAATCAGCCCGGCCGACCCACTTATAACTGGTGAGTTCTTCAAGCCCCATCGGTCCCCGGGCATGTAATTTTTGCGTTGAAACAGCGACTTCGGCACCTAAACCAAACTGAGCACCGTCAGTAAAACGCGTTGAAGCATTGACATACACCGCGGCAGAATCGACAGCATTGATAAATTGTTCAGCATGATCGAGCCGATTGGTCATAATCGCATCCGAGTGACTGGCATGATGCTCACGCATATGTTGAATGGCTTGATCGATATTATTAACCACTTTCACACCAAGCGTATAACTCAGCCACTCCGTATCAAAATCACCATCCTGAGCAGCTCTCAGAGATACTGCACCCGCCAGCCCCGCCTGCGCTGATGCATCAGCAACAAAAGTCACCTGTTCACTCAAACGCTGAGCCAACAATGGTAAAAACTCAGCGGCAATCTGCTCATGAACCAATAGTGTATCCAATGCATTACAAGCCGATGGACGCTGCACTTTCGCATTTTCAATCACATCCAGAGAGCGGTTCAGGTCAGCACTGTCGTCGATAAACATATGGCTGATACCAAATCCACCGATAATTACCGGAATGGTGCTATTTTCCTGACACATTTTGTGTAGCCCGGCACCACCGCGTGGAATAATCATATCGACGTATTGATCCAGCTTCAGTAGCTCGCTGACCAGTGCTCGTTCCGGATTCTCAATATATTGAACGGATGCGGCTGGTAATCCGGCTTTTTCCAATGATGATTGAATAACTTTGACCAGTGCCATATTCGAGTTAAACGTTTCTTTGCCACCTCGTAATATACTGGCATTACCGGTTTTCAAACATAACGCGGCAATATCAATCGTGACATTGGGTCGCGCTTCATAAATAACACCAACAACCCCTAATGGCACACGACGACGAGAAAGAGACATCCCATTTTCCAGAATACGGCTATCCATTTCTCGTCCAACTGGGTCCTGTAAACCAACCACATTGCGTACATCACTGGCAATGCCGGCTAAACGCTCGGTATTGAGTAATAACCGATCCAACAAAGCATCACTCAATCCCGACTGACGCCCCAGCTCAATATCCTGTGCATTCGCAGCCAAAATTGCATCGCGATTCGCTTCCAGCTCATCGGCAATGATGGTTAAAGCTCGATTTTTCTGTGCCGTTGTGGCGGTTGATAATTGAAAAGCGGCTTCTTTAGCGGCTTTTCCCATCAATATTAGGTCCACGCTATTCTTCCTTTTTATTCCTGAATCACAACCATATCATCCCGATGTACCACTTCGGAACCATAATCATGCCCCAACAGTTCATGAATTTCTTTACTATGTTTGCCCTGAATGATCTCCAGATCCTGACTGGAATACGAAGAAATCCCCCGGGCAATGACCTGCCTTGACTGATTGAGAATGATTGCCACATCGCCCCGGGAAAACACACCGTAAATTGCGATGATCCCTTTTGCCAGTAAACTACTTCCCTGAGAAACAACCGCGTTCACGGCACCATCATCAATCATAATCTCACCGGATGCAGCAGGCCCTGCCAGAATCCAACGTTTGCGATTTTCCAACGCTTCTTCCAGCGGTAAGAATCGAGTGCCTTGAGGATGTTCGCTCAATGAATCCGCAATCACATTCGGGGCCCGCCCAGAAGCAACAATTACTTCAATACCGGCTCGACGAGCAATATCTGCGGCTTGCAACTTGGTTGCCATACCGCCGGTTCCGAGTGTCGTGCCGCTTCCCCCTGCAATTTTCCGCAGCGTGTCATCAATTTTTTTGACTTCTCGAATCAACTCAGCATTCGGATCCTTGCGCGGGTCAGCCGTAAATAATCCTTTTTGATCCGTTAAAAGCAGTAGCTTATCGGCACCACATAATATTCCGACCAACGCGGATAAATTGTCATTATCGCCGACTTTAATTTCAACGGTTGCCACAGCATCGTTTTCATTCACTATCGGGATAATGTCATGCGCTATCAACGAATTCACGGTATCTCGTGCATTTAAAAAACGTTCACGATCTTCTAAATCGGCACGGGTCAGTAACATCTGACCAATTTTGAGACCATAAATCGAGAATAGAGACTCCCAAGTCTGGATAAGCTGGCTTTGACCAACGGCTGCCAGTAACTGCTTACTTGCGATCGTATTCGGTAATGCCGGATAGCCGAGGTGCTCCCTTCCGGCAGCAATCGCCCCGGAAGAAACTAAAACAACGGCATGTCCCTGACGCTTCAACTCAGCACACTGCCGGACAAGCTCTACCATTTGTGCCCGGTCAAGCGCTAGCGTTCCGCCAGTCAGGACACTGGTTCCCAACTTGATAATAATTGTTTTTGATTGTCGTTCTTTTTCAGGTTGTTCTATCGCCATCATCAATCATACGATCTAAGTAGAAAAGGAGAGATTCTTTTTAGCAATCAAAAGGGCAATTCACAAGTAGAAAAAGGTGCTGCTGCACCTTTTTTAACAGAATGAGAAAATAAGATGAGAACTATTTATCGACCAAAAGTGGATCACAGGTGGCTAGCTCACAACCAAATTGATCTTTGAGTAACGTTTCCAGCTTCGCGTGGAACGCTTTTTGAGTTCGATGAACTTCTTCTAGTGCCTGAGGTTGAGGCTCTTCAAGGACCCAATTTCCGGCGCGATCATATCGACCAATCGCATATTTTGCTTCGAACAGCTGTTCATTCGAGTGTGATAATGACATCCACCACCCCCAAAACTCCCTCACTTCCGGTGATTTTTTATCATTGACACAAACGGCCAGACAATCAAACAGGTAAGTTCCACTCTGATATTGTTCTTCTCTCAAATATGGACCTAACAATCTAAAGGCTGCATTTAATCGGTGATGGGTTGGTTCCTTACTCAATTCTGGCATTTCAGCACTCCTTTTTTACAGAATTGCATGTCACTCTAAAAGTTCAACAAAGCGCATATCTAGTAAATAAAATAGCACAAAAAGTCACTGAATCAGTTCATCTTCGAGCCAGTTTATCGCCAAATCGAGGGCTTGCTCATATCCGTGAAATAATGTCTTTGACTTAATCTCTTTTGCCCGACCACCAACGCTATAGGATGCAACTAGTTGGTTATCTGAATAAGGCGATACCGGATCGCCTTCCAATCCCAAGGCCAGAATGGGTGTTTTTGTCTTTCTACCGACAAGAAATCCTTGGGCTTTGAGTGACCACGCCCGCAACTGCATTGATAAACTGTCAATATCGACCACGCTTTTTCCTAATCGGGATGCCAGTACATCCAGATACATCTTCGGCATCCGTTTTAGTTTTTCAGGAGAAGACAAAATATCATGCACTGGAGCCCCCAAAGAGATACAGGCTCTGATTTTACTGGACTCAACAAATGACAGCCGGATCATCGCATTGCCGCCGAAACGAAAACCAATTAATCCGACCCGGTGGTGATCGACCCAAGGTAAACGAGCAAGCTGATTAAGAACGGCTTGGTGGAGAACGGAGGTATCTTCGGTTAAAGGCCATTGCGAATTATACCCAATGGACGGCATATCAACCGTCAACATTGCAATATCCCTCTGCGCCAGATAATCTCGGAATAAGCGCCACATATCGGTTTGCAGACTATCCAGACCGGCCGTTACAATGACAACTGGCTGAGGGCGCTCCGTATGCGATAAATGCAAATGAGCAACAATTTTCTTGTTCTTATACGGAAACTCCAACTGTTTCACAATGTATCCAGAACGTTTTGCAGCTTCCGTATAGGCGGTGTTTGCCAATGCCTGAGCCTGGATGGCAAGCGTGTCATTCTTAAGATGTGGGTATCCAGCAATACTAAAACATAAGGAAGCGGTAAACATTCGCTCGGCCGCAGCCTCGCCCTCAAGCTGATCGGACTCGTGCTGATAACGGACACCTAATTTATTCCATTCATAAGCCCAGTTTCCTTGCCGATATCCCATCACCGTATCCAGCCATTTATCGACGGTTCTGGAGTGCAATGAAGATGCGATCCGCGCTAATACTTCTTCCTGATCAATCGAATCAATACCCTGCCATGCCCATTGCATTCGCCTTAATGTCCGATACCAAGCACCCTCAATTTTCTGAGCCACAAATCCTTGGCTGCTTGACATGTATTGGGTCAATGCCGAGGTTTCTTTAGCCTGTTTATGATTGTCAAATAATCGCTCAGAAAGGTTTTCACTGTTCTTGTTACTCTTAGGCATAAATCGGGACCACTTCGGAAAATGTTTAAATTCATCAAAAAAAAATGGTCCGTAACAGGACCATTTTCTCAAATTAGCATCAATTCATACGAACAGATCTATTTCAGCTTACGATTCACTGGCTCAACATAGGATAGTACAGTATCCCAAGGTTGTTCAATCCATGTATCCTGAGCGACATCAACGATGTATTCGTCGACTAAATCTTTACCGGCTGGCTTGGCACACACAGTCACAAGTTTAGCTTTTGGATACAACTCGCGAATTTTACGTGCTGTATCACCGCTATCTACCAAATCATCGACAATCAAATACCCTTCACCATCATGTTCAGGTGCTTTAAGCACGTTCATATCGCGCTGATGATCATGGTCATAACTAGAAATACAGATAGTATCGACGTAACGAATACCCAATTCTCGGGCAAGAATTGCTGCTGGCACAAGTCCACCGCGACTCACCCCAATCAGACCTTTCCACTGTTCTGCGGGCATTTGGCGCTCGGCAAGCTGACGACAATACATCTGCATATTATCCCATGTAATCAGGAATCTTTTGCTCATTGTTTTCTATCCAATTTTTTATCTAAAATCTAATTCGTTAACCTGCGATATATTTTACAACAAAAATCGCAGCCATGAACCACACGCTGAGTGAAACATGACGGGCTTTACCACTCAAGAGTTTAATTACCGCATAGGAAATAAAACCTAAAGAGATACCTTCTGCAATTGAAGATGTGAGAGGCATCATTAAACAAGTCACGACAACGGGTGCAGCCTCTGTGAGATCACGCCAGTCAATACCAACCAACCCGGAGAGCATCAGAATAGAAACATAAAGCAGCGCACCTGCGGTTGCATACGCGGGAATCATCCCTGCAAGAGGCGCAAAGAATAAAGCAAACAGGAAGAGAATTCCAACCACAACGGCCGTCAATCCTGTCCGTCCGCCAGTTGCAACACCAGCAGCACTTTCAATAAAAGAGGTTGTATTCGATGTTCCGAGTAACGCACCAGCAACAGTTGCTGAAGAATCAGCCAATAATGCCCGGTTCAAACGAGGAATTTTTCCGTCTTCACCGATAAGATCTGCTTTTTGAGCAACACCAACTAAGGTCCCGGCCGTATCAAACAGGTCAACAAATAAGAATGCAAACACAACCGAAATCATCCCGACATCTAATAACGCTGAGAAATCTAGCTGTAGAAATGTGGGGGCAATACTTGGTGGCATCGAAACAAGCCCACCCCAGTGGACATCACCAAGCATCAAACCAATCGCACTGATCGCCAGAATAGCGATCATCACACCACCTTTTATATTGCGGTAAACCAGAGCGATCGTGAGGAAGAAACCGAGGGCACCTAAGACGCAGTGAAGTGAGGTAATATGACCAAGAGAAACCAGTGTGGCTGAATTATCAACGATGATACCTGCATTTTTTAATGCGATGAAAGCAAGAAATAAACCGATCCCCGATGAAATGCCGGTTCTCAAAGACATCGGTATCGAATTGATAATCCATTCCCGAATCTTAAATAAACTCAGCAAGATGAACAACACGCCTGAAGCAAATACCGCAGCCAAAGCAACTTGCCACGTATACCCCATGCCGAGTACGACGGTATAGGTGAAAAATGCATTCAGTCCCATCCCGGGAGCCAACGCAATCGGATAATTTGCGATAAATCCCATGATGAAACAGCCAACAGCGGCCGCCAAACAGGTTGCAACAAAAACAGCGCCACGATCCATACCTGTATCGGCTAAGATCGCTGGATTGACAAAAATGATGTAAGCCATGGTCAGAAAAGTCGTAATTCCCGCAATGACTTCTGTTCGCATGGTTGTCCCATGTTCACTCAGTTTAAATAGCTTCTCGAGCATGATGGTTCCTGTATAGATTCAAGTAAACGGTTGCGTAAACGATTGGGAGGCGATTATAGAGAGTAAAGACGGCAAATTCTAGCGTAATTGATATAAAAACTGACCTAATAGTCAAGTTTATGAAACCTTGTAAATATTCCGATTTACACTACAAAAGTCATCAAAAATCCGCTTGTCATCCCCATAAGAGACTTAACTTAATAAGGCCAGACAATACCATGTGAAAGGATAAAAAAACGCCACTTCACATGGAGTGGCGCTGGAAAGGGGTCAAAATCTTCCAATAAATTTAGGGGTGAACAAAAATGTCCGAGCTGCAAGTTTCTATCGTTTCCAACTCTACAACAGACCATCAGAGCAAATTGGTCTAGTCAGAGTCCTGAATATCCCCATTAATCTCGCAGGGGAAATGCTCCATTCAGGCAACACCATAAACTGGTTAAATAGAAGCATTGCAAACAGAATCGAATATACCATAAAGAAAATTTATTACAATAAAATCGTGATAAAAATCAAATAAAACTAATTTCTGTCAATTTTTATTGAGGTTTATGTAATTAAATTACCAAATTTAAACTTAATTATGAAAATTTATTCCTTAATCATAACAATAATAATCAATATAATTCATATTAATTTTTCAAAAAAACATTTCTCCTGCTATCCCCTGCATGATGAGGGTGATATTCTCTTGCTATCGACTGGTGCGCATGGGTCTTCAGTACAAGCTTGTCTTCACTAACGAATGCTTCAGTACAATGAAGCCTTAAGCACCAATTCAATTTGATTTGATCCACTTTTCATTGACCACCTTGTGAAACAGGAGTTTTCAGTGTCAGAATTCCAATCCGAAATTAGTCATCTTTCACCCTCTCTCGTCTGGAAGTTTTTCGATAAGATATGTTCTATCCCGCATCCTTCATACCATGAAGAAAATCTAGCGCAATACATTATCGAATGGGCTCAGGGGCAATCACTTGATGTCAGGCGTGATCCAACGGGTAATATTTTTATTAAGAAACCAGCAACATCAGGTATGGAAAACCGAAAGGGTGTCGTGCTGCAAGCGCATCTGGATATGGTGCCACAGAAAAATGAGGAGACCGTTCATAACTTCGAACAGGATCCGATTCGTCCTTATATTGATGGTGAGTGGGTCACCGCTCAAGGCACAACCCTTGGTGCAGACAATGGTATCGGGATGGCAACCTGTCTGGCGGTTTTAGCCTCAGACAATATCCAACACGGCCCTTTAGAGGTGCTGTTAACGATCAATGAAGAAGCAGGTATGGCCGGTGCATTTGGTCTGGAACCGGGTTACCTTGAAGGAGAGATCCTGCTGAATACCGACTCAGAACAGGAAGGGGAAGTTTACGTCGGATGTGCCGGAGGAATTAACGGACTGCTCGCTTTTGATATTGAACGCTGTCAAGTTCCGGCAAATCATGTGATCCGAAAACTTCAGCTCAAAGGTCTCAAAGGCGGCCATTCTGGCTGTGATATCCATCTCGGCCGAGGCAATGCCAATAAACTGTTAGCGCGATTTTTGGCACAACATGCCGAGCCCCTCGCGCTCCGGCTGATTGATTTTCAAGGCGGCTCGCTGAGAAATGCCATTCCTCGTGAAGGTTTTGTTACCTTATGTCTGCCTGCAGAAAATGTATCCAAACTGACAGAAGCATTCCAATGTTTCACCGCAACAATTAGTCAGGAGCTGGAACAAGCTGAAGGGAATATCATAACTGAATGCCATGACGTTGAGCTGAACTCGGAACAATATCAGGTATTTGATTTATCGACGCAGCAACGTTTCATTGCAACACTCAATGCCAGTCCCAATGGCGTGATTCGCATGAGTGATGATTTTCCCGGAGTGGTCGAAACCTCACTGAATCTAGGAGTCGTCAAAACTGAAGCATCAACAATTTCGATCCTCAGTTTGGTCCGTTCTTTAATCGACTCAGGTCGTCAACAGGTAGAAAGCAGTCTGAGGTCTATTGCCGAACTTGCACATGCAAAAGTTGATTTCTATGATGCTTATCCTGGTTGGAAGCCTGATACGAATTCAGCCATTATGGCCATTTTCAGAGAACAGTACGAAAATATCTATGGTCATAAACCGCATATTATGGTGATCCATGCAGGCCTCGAGTGTGGATTATTTAAGCGCCCCTATCCGGATATAGATATGGTGTCGTTCGGTCCGACTATTAAGTTCCCGCATTCTCCGGATGAAAAAGTGCAGATCAGCACAGTTCAGCAATTCTGGGAACAAATGATCGTCATGCTGAAAAGCATCCCCGAAAAAGACTAAGTCATGATATGCCGTAGCGGAAAATAACACCGTCCGCTGCGGTGAACACCATACCAACATGACGTAAATTTAAGCAACTTATCCCATTGAAAATAAAAATAATTTAGTTGTAAGCTTCAATGTACGACATCTATCATGATTATTTATCGTTACGGATAATTTTTTTATTCGCTCAATACTGAAACTGCTGGTAGTGTTCCCTCTGGCAAAGTCACATCTGTTTAAAAATCAAGCGCGCTTCTGTATAAGATGCTCCCTAATAGCTATGATTGCCAATGGGGGAATAGCCTTGCAGGAATAAAATTGCCCAGCGCCTTTCCTATCGATTCAACGTCTATTAATCGAAGAACATAAAAATGAATGAAAAAATTATGATTGGCTGGAGAGAAACTCTCAGTCTCCCAGCTTTGGGAATTCACACGATCAATGCAAAGATCGATACTGGCGCAAAGACATCTTGTCTCCACGCATTTAAAGTAAAAACTTTCAAAAAAGAAGGCGTACAATGGGTACGATTCTGGTTACATCCCCATCAAAAGGACGATTCAGAAGTTGTCATTTGTGAGGCGCCAGTAATCGACCGACGCACCGTCAGAAACTCCGGCGGCTATGAGGAAAAACGTTATGTAATCCGTACAGAGATTAAGCTTGGCACGGAGCAATGGCCAGTCGATATTACGCTGACGAACCGTGAAAATATGGCATTCCGAATGTTATTAGGCAGGACAGCGATGCGCCCGAGAATCATCGTTGATCCGGATGCATCATTTCTACTGACTTCTGGTGATAACGCATGAAATTTGGCATTCTTTCAAGAAATAGCTCGCTCTATTCAACTCAGCGACTGATAGAAGCATGTAAAGAGCGAGGACATGAATATAAAGTGATCGACGCCTTACGTTGTTACATGAATATCAACTCAGAAAAACCTGAAATCCATTTTAAAGGGGAGCAGTTATCTGGGTTTGATGCCATTATTCCTCGCATCGGGGCATCAGTGACTTTTTATGGCACGGCTGTCTTACGTCAGTTTGAAATGATGGGGGTTTATCCAGTGAATGAATCCGTCGCCATTAGCCGTTCCAGAGACAAACTTCGCTCCATGCAATTACTGTCCAGAAAGGGCATAGGTATGCCTATCACCGGGTTTGCCAGCAAACCAGATGATATTAAGGACTTATTGAATATGGTCGGCGGTGCACCTGTTGTAATCAAACTTCTTGAAGGAACACAAGGGATTGGCGTTGTTTTAGCCGAAAACCGCAAAGCAGCGGAAAGTGTGATTGAGGCATTTATGGGGCTCAAAGCAAACATTATGGTTCAAGAATACGTCAAGGAAGCCGGCGGCGCTGATATCCGCTGTTTTGTTATTGGTGATAAAGTTATCGCATCGATGAAGCGCCAAGGCGCTGAAGGTGAGTTTCGTTCAAACCTGCACCGGGGCGGAACAGCAACATTGGTCAAGATTTCGCCTCAAGAAAGGAAAACAGCCATTGATGCAGCAAAGATTATGGGACTCAACGTTGCCGGTGTTGACATCCTCCGCTCCTCTCGCGGCCCGCTGGTGATGGAAGTCAATTCATCTCCCGGTTTAGAAGGTATTGAAAAAGCAACAGGCAAAGATATCGCAGGGATGATCATTGAGTTTGCCGAAAAGAATGCGCAATCGAGAAAAACAAGAACTCGGGGACGAGGATAACCTATCCCCTCAAGAGTCAGGTGACAGGCTCTTGAGGGAACATTCTTCACTGAAATCGAGTTACAGAAATAGCAATACGAGTCACTATCCTACTGAGAAAATAGAGAAAACCATATCACGGCAACAACAAAGAGAGGGCAAACATATTTAATATATGCCGGCCATAAACGTCCGAACCAATGTTGAGAAACGCCCGAAAAACCGTGCTCAAGTTCGGTAATTTTAGCGCTATGACGCCAAACCCATCCCCCGAACAGACAAAACATCAAAGCTGCAAGCGGCTGTAGGTATTGTGTTGCCAACATCACCACCAACCCAAAAAGTTCAGCGAAATGATAGAGCACCACCACACTAAAGAGCGCTATGACTGTGCCCAAAGCCCATGTTGTACCATTCCGGCTGGTATTCCACCGTTCACTGACAAGCGTCACCGGACATTCCAGCATTGATATCGATGAAGTCAACGCAGCAATGGTCAATAGCAAAAAGAAGATGATGGCAAAAAACTGCCCGAAAACTCCCAAACTCTCGAACATCATCGGTAATACACGGAAAACCAATGTATCGGAATTGAGCAAACTCCCATCCGCTGCATAAATTTCAACACCTTGCTTCATTGCTACAAACATCGCAGGCATAACGACCAACCCCGCAATAAAGGCAACTCCGGTATCAACCAGTGTGACACTCAACGCCATTTTGGGGAGATTCTCTTTTTTACTCAAATAGGAGCCATACACCAACATTGAGCAACCGCCAATGGTCAGCGAGAAGAACCCTTGTCCCATTGCAGCAAGAATCAAGTCTTTATTCCATATTTTGCTGAAGTCAGGAATCAGATACTGCTTGAGTCCGTCAACGGCTCCGTCTTGCATCAAAATATAAATGAACAATACGGCAAAGAGGACAAACAGAGCCGGCATCAAACGCGTAGACCATTTTTCGATGCCCTGCTTAACACCGCCCTGAACAATCAGAATCGTTAAAACATAGAAAATAACGGTTCCTAACAAATTACGTTCAACCGAGAAACCTTCTAACCACTGAGAGAGTTCTCCCCACCCCAATAGCTGACAGAATGCGGCCAGAAAGAAACAAATGATCCAACCACCGACAATACTGTAAAACGCAAGTACCGCACAGGGAACACTTAATCCCAGCCACCCTACGCCAGCTGCAAATTTCTGGGTTTTCGGTTCAGATGAAAGAGCACGCATACTATCGACTGGATTCGCTTGACCGTGGCGTCCTATTGCCATTTCAACGACCAACATCGGAAAAGCAACAAAAGCAATCAGAATCAGATAAACCAGCAGGAAAGCACCACCACCATTACTGGCAACCTGAGTCGGAAATCCCCAGATATTACCCAACCCTACCGCAGCACCGGAAGCCGAAAGAATAAACCCAAGTCGAGACGCGAAAAAATCACGCGAAGAAGATTGTGCCATACCACTCATACAACATATCAATAAACTAGTTGGCAAGTACAATAATCAAAAAATTGGTTTTTCACAATCAAAAAAGAGTGTCTTCGGTGTTCAGAGCTCAAATGTTCTTATATTTAACTGTAAATAAACATAAACAAACGATAAGTCTCTATTTTTTATCTGTCACTGGATAAGACATCGCGGGTGGCGGAAAATGCGGTAAAGCAGCTAATTTTAAGTCACCAATCAAAACTCATTTGCTCTTTTTCACTCGGTTCGACATTCAGTCCAACAGACAGACCGATAAGGCGAATCCCTCGCCCTTGCTGCCTCAACAGCGCATCTCGCAATAACACAGTAAAAAAATTCTTATCTAAAGTTTGTTGTTTGTGTTCAACTGTCGTTTGCTTAAAATCATCAAATTTCAGCTTAACCCCTTGCCGGATAATTCCCTTTTCCGGGGATATTTTTTCAAGCCGAGTCACTAAAGATGGATATAAGCGGCCAATTACGTCTAAACACTCTGCTTCAGTATAGATATCGGTGCTAAATGTTCTTTCAACACCGACGGACTTTCTAACCCGCGAGACTTCAACAGCCCTTTTATCGATACCATGACATCTGTCCCACAGTGTTTGACCAAAGCGGCCAAAGTGTTTGACTAACAGATGATGCTCATATGCTTTCACGTCCTTGCCATGAAACAGGCCTAACTTGTGTAGCTTTTCTAAGGTAACTTTCCCCACCCCGGGAATTTTTCCCAGTCCCAAGCCATCAATAAAAGTGTGCAACTCATTCGGGGGAATGACACAAATTCCGTTTGGCTTGTTAATATCCGAGGCCACTTTCGCAACAAATTTAAGCGGAGCGACACCTGCACTTGCCGTCAGATTCAACTCAGATTCAATGGTCTTTCTGATATCTTGAGCAATCAATGTCGCAGAGCCTTTAAACAGCGTGGTATGCGTTACATCCAGATAGGCTTCATCTAAAGACAGCGGCTCAATCACATCTGTATATCGGGTAAAAATTTCACGTATTTGCTGAGAAACAGCTTTGTACTTCTCCATATTTCCAGAAATCACCGTCAGTTGCGGACATAGCCTGAGCGCATGAGAAGTTGGCATTGCCGAACGAATACCATATTGACGAGCTTCATAATTACAAGTGGAGAGCACCCCACGCCCAAACTGAGATCCCCCGATAGCCAATGGAATACCTCTCAGGCTGGGATTGTCTCTTGCTTCAACCGCTGCATAATAACAATCAAGGTCTATGTGAATGATTTTATTGGTCATAGTCATTCTCGATACTCAGTGACGTGTATTGAATTGGCTATCAAATAGATTGGTTCTGCTGATCAGTTATGAATAGTATATACTGTAATTATATACAGTATATACTATTTTTTCATGGCCTCTTTTAAGTGAGCATGAGTAAAAAACTACTTGATGAAAGATCAGCAAGGAGCGAGTTCCGTCACTATCGAGATTGATATAAAAGTTCTGTTGCTACACCGAACATAAAAAAGGCGGGAACCACCCGCCTTTCTCATTTGTTCATCGCGTGAATTCACCTAGAATTCAGAGCAAGGTTTAGGCTTGCGTTTCAACAGGTGAATTCGTGGCAGTAGCAGGCCCGTAATGACAATCGCAATCCCGAGTAATTGTAACTGAGTCACGGCATGACCGAGCATGAATGAGGTGAGTACAGAAAAGATCGGGACAAAGTTGAAAAACAGTGCCGCATTCGCTGATCCAAGGTGACGTACACCATTTAACCACAGCAAATAACCCGCAACTGTGCTAAACATGCCAATGTAAACCACTTCCGATATGCCTAATGCTGTACTATTCCACAATTCAGCGAACGGATACACTTCCGGTGATATCAGACACATGATACCAATCACCAAAGCTCCGCTCAGCATACCGATAAAGGTATAAGAAATTACAGGCATCCAACGACTAATCTCCTGACTAACATAGGTATAAAAGCTCCAAGCAAGCATACCACCAAAGATCAACTGATCGCCGTGGTTGATCTGCATAGAGAATAACGTTTCAAGATGCCCGTTGGTGATCACCATCAGTACGCCGGCCAGACTCACCAGCAGACTGAAACATTGTACAAAAGACGGAAAAGTGCGCAGTGCAATACACGCGATCAGAGATGTCATCAGCGGACTAAGCGCCATAATCAGTGAACCGTTGGTCGCATTGGTGGTCGCCAGTCCCGTAAACAGACCAAGGTTGAGCCCGCCCACCCCGACAACGCTGGCCGAAATGACCCAACACCATTGATACCCGCTCAAGTGCATTTTTGGCATACGTTTAACTTTGAGGTATACCGCCAGACATGTGGCCGCAATAATGAAGCGCCAAAACACTAAGGTGAGTGCGTGCACTTCATCTAACGCATGCTTACCGATTGGAAAGCTGCTGCCCCAAAAGAAGGTACAGATAATGAGAAGAACAACCGCTTTCATCGTTGAATTAGATTCCATCGTCACTCCGAATGACTTGCCAAAACTTACTACTTAGTGTATTGCTTTCAATAATTAGATAAATAAGCAATTTTAAGACAGTAAATACCAATAATGAAACCTAGCTATTCGTTAGACGACCTGCGCTGTTTCTGTGCTGTTGCACGTGCAGGCAGTTTCAAAGATGCAGCTCAATCTTTAGGGATGCCACTCTCCACTTTGAGCCGCCGTATCCGACAACTTGAAACGGATCTACAGCTTCGGCTACTCAATCGGGACGCTCATCGAGTTGCACTGACCAGCACCGGTGAACAGTATTTTCAGCGCTCCGCCATGCTGTTTGACGAACTCAATGATATTGATGAAGATCTCCATCGGGATAAATATCAGCCGCAGGGAAAAATCCGTATTTCTGCACCAATCAATGCTGGCTCATACTTCCTGCGAGATATCTTTTATGATTTTTTGCTGCAATATCCAGATATTCAGCTGGATTTGAATTTTTCCAACTCTCTGATTGATATTGAAGCGGAAGGGATGGACGTGGTGTTTCGAGTCGGTAATCCGGTCGTCGACAACTGGATTGCGAGACCATTAAAGCATATCCATTTTATTTTGTGCTCTCATTCTGATTACGATATTTCCAGCATAACCACACCAGAAAGGTTGTGTGGTCACCCCACCATCATTTGTCGTCCAATGATACCGTGGCAGTTAGTACACAAAAAGAATAGTGAAACGTTTGATTATCATCCCCAGAAAGGAATCAGGCTGGAGGTGGATGAGATTTTGACGCTAATTCACGCCATAAAAGCAGGACTCGGTATCGGATACGTACCGGATTACTTTGCACTACCGATGATAGCTCAGGGGGAAATCAATCATGTGCTACCTGACTGGCGCAGCATAGCTCGCACATTATTTATGCTATATCGCGACCGGGACAACTTACCGATGCGAGTCCGCCTGTTCGTCGAGTTTATGATCAAGCACTTTAACGAACACTAACTTCATCGCCAACAGATGACAAAGAGACTGATGTACCTTTTTCATCTCAAAACAGCACCATTTGATCACCACGCCGAGGCGGAACTTGAAAGCGACTGTAATCCAATGGTTCCGATTTTCGTTCCTCAGCACTCATTTTACGCCTTGCCAGATGAAAACGTTGTCGAATGAAATCAGCATAAACACCACTGCCGGTCATTCGTTTACCAAATTCGCCTTGATAGAGTTGCCCACCATGCATACTACGGAGATGACTAAGCACTCGCTCAGCCCGTAGAGGAAAATGTATGTATAACCAATCTTCAAATAAAGGGGCAACCTCATGAGGTAAGCGTAACATTACATAACCAACACATTCAGCCCCCGCTTCAACACTTGTCTGAACTAAGGTCTCTATTTCATGATCGTTAATAAAAGGGATTACTGGCGCGATCATCACGGTCACAGGTATATTTTTCTCTCTCAACGCACGAATCATTTTCAAACGGACAGATCCCGGAACAGCTCTCGGTTCGAGTCTACGCGATAAGTCATTATCAAGCGTCGTTAAGCTGACACCGACATGAACGAGCTGTTCTGATGCCATCGATTGCAATAGGTCAATATCCCTCAAAATCAGAGAGCTTTTCGTAATCAAAGAAATCGGTTGTTTATATTCATAGGCGATATTCAATAGTTTCTGGGTAATCTTTAACTCTTTTTCTATCGGTTGATAGGCATCGGTATTGATACCAAGCGCAATCGGTTGACACTGATAATTCGGATGTCTGAGTTCTGTTTCAAAAACCTCTGGGGCATTTATTTTTGCCGTCAGACGTGTTTCAAAATCAATGCCGGGAGAAAGATCCAGATACGCGTGTGTCGGCCGGGCAAAACAGTAAATACAACCATGCTCGCAACCTCGATACGGATTTATCGAAAAACGAAACGGAATATCCGGAGATTGATTCGATGTAATCAAGGTCTTGGCATATTCGTAGCGAATCTCTGTGTCCGGTGAAGATACAGAATGAAAATCATCTTCCGTTTCAATCATGCGGACTTCAAAACGCCCAGGGATGGCTGACATCGTTCCGCGGCCTTGGAACCGCTTCCCTGATACATCGCGTGACATAACAACTCATGATACTGTTTATATATACAGTATATCATAGACGCAATTTCTCGAGATCGCGATCTAATTTTTTGTGGTTCACCAAATAATTGCAATCACGTCCTACGTGACTGACAGCGTCCAATAGAGAGAATCAAGGAGAGGATGAATTGGAGGGCAGGATGCCGCTCTCAATATGGAAGAGTCCCCGTTGAGAGCAGCACAAACATAAACAGAGCTAAGCTCAATCAAGCAATACGGTCTTTGTTCCATTCAGCTAAACGTTCAGCTCTAGCAGCCGCTTTAGCTTCGCGTTTCTTGCGAGCATCACAAGGTTCAGGACAGTTGCAGACTTTTTCAATACCGACAGCCCCCAGACCACCACAGCTACCACTCACCATTTTCTTTTGGAATATATATCCAACCGCCATCGCTGCAATCACAACAACAAACATTGCAAAAGTGATTAGGAAAGTACTCATATTTATACCTCATTCACGGTTTAGACAGGCGGGAAGCAATCCGGAGAGAGCTTCTTTGAACCACATTTCGTTTTACAATCACTACAACTTCAGTGATTCATCCACCAACTGATCATTTTCCCCCGATTACCAAAAACCTCAATCTCACCAACAAACCTTTTAGTCCCTTCGATGAGATACTCTGTCATTCAACCATGACAAAATTCAGCACTTGGATAAAACAATGGCTGACTTTACAGTCAGCCATATCATACAGGGGATGAAATGACGGCTTAACCGCCGAAGTCATCCAGAAGAATATTTTCTTCTTCAACACCTAGCTCTTTCAGCATGTTAATCACGGCTGCATTCATCACAGGTGGTCCACACATGTAGTATTCACAATCTTCAGGAGCATCATGATCCTTCAGATAGTTCTCATACAGAACGTTGTGAATAAAACCAGTATAACCATCCCAGTTATCTTCTGGTAATGGATCTGACAGGGCACAGAACCACTTGAAGTTATCGTTCTCTTCTTGTAAAGCATCAAAATCTTCTACATAGAACATTTCACGCTTCGAACGTGCACCATACCAGAAACTGATCTTACGCTTAGACTTCAGACGTTTCAGTTGATCAAAGATATGTGAACGCATTGGCGCCATACCTGCACCACCACCGATAAAGACCATTTCTGCATCGGTATCTTTGGCAAAGAATTCTCCAAATGGACCAGAAATTGTCACCTTATCACCCTCTTTCAGAGACCAGATATAAGATGACATTTGACCTGGTGGTACATTCGGATTATTCGGCGGCGGTGTTGCGACCCGAACATTCAGCATGATAATGCCAAATTCTTCAGGATAGTTTGCCATCGAATATGCCCGAATGATGTCTTCGTCGACTTTCGACTCATAACGGAACAGGTTAAATTTTTCCCAATCAGAGCGATACTCTTCAGGGACATCAAAATCAGAGTACTTAATATGGTGTGCCGGAGCTTCAATCTGGATATATCCGCCCGCACGGAACGGTACAGATTCACCATCAGGGATTTGTAACTTCAGCTCCTTAATGAAAGTCGCCTTGTTATCATTAGAGATAACAGTACATTCCCACTTTTTCACCCCAAAGATGTCTTCCGGCAATTCAATTTCCATATCTGCTTTTACGGAAACCTGACATGCCAGACGTTCACCTTCGCGAGCTTCACCTTTAGAAATATGGCTTAATTCTGTAGGAAGAATGTCACCACCACCCGATTTAACTCTTACTTTGCACTGGCCACAAGAGCCACCACCACCACAAGCGGATGATACGAAAATACCAGATCCTGACAGTGCGCCCAGAAGTTTACCGCCCGGGCTTGTGACGATCGCTTTCTCAGGATCGTCATTAATTAGAATCGTAATGTCACCTGTTGGAACAAGCTTAGATTTGGCAAATAGAATCACCAAAACTAGAACCAGTACAATCAGAGTAAACATCACTACACCAAGAATAATGTCCATTGACTATTCCTTATTGCTGCGGTTTACCCGACTTACAGTTGAACACCAGAGAATGACATAAAGCCTAACGCCATCAGACCGACCGTGATAAACGTGATACCAAGGCCACGTAACCCGGGAGGGACGTCAGAATATTTCATTTTCTCACGGATACCTGCAAGCGCAACGATTGCAAGCATCCAACCAGCACCGGAGCCAAAGCCATAAACAATTGACTCAGCAAAATCATACTCGCGCTGTACCATAAACGATACACCACCAAAGATCGCACAGTTCACCGTAATGAGTGGTAAGAAAATACCCAGTGCGTTGTATAACGGTGGGAAGAAACGGTCAAGAACCATTTCCAGAATCTGTACTAACGCAGCGATCACCCCGATGAAAGTGATAAAGTTCAGGAAAGTCAGATCAATACCATCGACCAGTGCATTTTCTTTCAAAACGAGGTTATAAACCAAGTTATTGACCGGCACCGAAATGGTTAACACAACAGTAACGGCGATCCCCAAGCCAAACGCTGTTTTGACTTGCTTTGACACAGCCAGAAACGTACACATCCCCAGAAAGAAAGCCAGAGCCATGTTTTCCAGAAAAATGGATCGTACAAGCAAACTAATATAATGTTCCATTGTTCCTTACTCCTTCGCTTCCACTTGTTCTGGTTTGAACACACGGATGATCCAAATCAAGAAACCAATCAAGAAGAATGCAGATGGTGCAAGCAGCATCAAACCATTTGGTTGATACCAACCACCATTATTCACTAATGGCAGAACTTCCATCCCAAAAATCTTACCCGAACCAAATAGTTCACGGACAAAACCAACGCTGATCAGGACAAAACCATATCCCAGACCATTGGCAATCCCGTCAATAAACGAAGGAATCGGTGGTTCTTTCATCGCAAATGCTTCGGCACGTCCCATAACAATACAGTTTGTGATGATCAAACCGACGAAAACAGAAAGTTGTTTTGAAATATCATAAAGATATGCTTTCAATATTTGGTCAACCACAATAACTAATGAAGCAATGATTGCCATCTGGACAATGATCCGCACACTGTTAGGGATATGGTTACGAATCAATGAAACGAAAAAGTTAGAAAGAGCGGTTACAAATGTTACCGCCAATGTCATAACAAATGCCGTTTCGAGCTTCGTTGTGACCGCGAGTGCGGAACATACACCGAGGACCTGCAATGCAATCGGGTTGTTATCCAACACCGGAGCTAACAGACTCTTTTTCAGATCTTTCACAGTAGACATTAGTTCAGACCTCCGTCACGGACTTTTGCTAAAAATGGACCAAAGCCCTTATCACCCAGCCAGAAGTCAAATTGGTGCTGAACACCCACACTGGTCAGAGTCGCACCAGACAGTGCATCAACGCCATGTATAGATCCTGCAGGTGCACCACCTTTGACGATCTTAATTGCTGGTTTGTGATTTTCATCATAAAGCTTTTTACCAACAAACTGTTCACGCCAGTTTGGGTTTTCCACTTCACCACCGAGCCCAGGGGTTTCACCTTGCTCATAGTAAATGATGCCATCAACAGTATTACCATCTGTCTCTACAGCGACAAAAGCATACATCATTGACCATAATCCTTTACCATGGATTGGCAGGATCAAACGCTGAATTTTGCCATCCTGCTTCACAAGATAGACCAAACCATAATCAGCCCTATAGCGGATTTTCGCTGGATCTTCAGCTTCAGACAGTCTCAGAGATTGTGATTCATTTTTAGAAGCAGCTCGCTGATCATACTGAAAAGCAGTTTGTCCCTCTGGTGTTTTCTCAACCAATTCACCTGTTTTAAAATCCACCAGTTTCGGTTCGATATACTGTGTATAAAGTTCTTTCACGCTACCGGATGACATATCAACACCGGAAACTTCCAGAATCTTTTCCTGCTTATCCAAAACTGCATTTGTTTGTTGCTTACTACGCAGCCCTACAGCTGCCGTTGAAACGATGATTGAGCACACTAAGCTCAATACGATAACAACAAACAACGTTTTCTTAATGCTATCGTTATTGTTTGCCATAGCGCGCTAATCTCCGTTTGACATTCTTTTCAACAACAATATGGTCGAACAGTGGTGCAAAAAGATTCGAGAATAGAATCGCCAGCATCATTCCTTCCGGATAAGCTGGGTTGACAACACGAATCAAAACACACATTGCTCCAATCAACATTCCATAAGCCCATTTACCTTTATCGGTAAACGATGCTGAAACGGGATCAGTCGCCATAAAGAACATACCAAAAGCAAATCCACCAAGAACCAGGTGCCAATGCCAAGGCATATTAAACATTGCGTTGGTATCTGAGCCAATCACATTAAACAGGGTTGAAAGCGCAATCATACCGACCATAACACCACCGATGATCCGCCATGAAGCAATCCCCATATACACGATAAAAGCAGCACCAATAGCGAGCGCTAACGTAGACACTTCACCAATTGAACCGGGAATATTGCCAAGGAATGCATCCATCCAAGAGATAGTGGCACCTGTAACATTATTCACCAATGCACTTTGACCGCCTTGCGTCCACTGACTCAGTGCAGTTGCACCAGAGAAACCATCGGCAGCAGTCCAAACCACATCACCGGAGATCTGAGCCGGATAAGCAAAGAACAGGAATGCACGACCAGCCAACGCTGGATTGAGGAAGTTACGCCCCGTGCCACCAAACACTTCTTTACCGACGACAACACCAAAGGTGATCCCCAGAGCGGCTTGCCATAAGGGCAATGTAGGCGGAACAATCAGTGCAAACAGAATTGATGTAACAAAGAAACCTTCGTTGACTTCATGTTTCCGTACAATACAGAACAAGACTTCCCAAAAACCACCGACAATAAATACAGTCAGGTAAATCGGAAGAAAATATGTCGCACCAAGCAACATTTTACTGCCCCATCCTGCCGAGTCGGCCATCAGGGTACCGCCCAATAGTTCAGTAAACCAGTAATGCCAGTTGCCATCGATCACACTTGCCAGTTGTTGACCTTGATACAAGTGATTTAATGCAGCAATTGCCTGACCACCAGCGTTATACATCCCCCAGAACATTGCAGGGAAAACTGCTAACCAGACCATGATCATGATGCGCTTTAGATCAACGCTATCACGGACATGTGAGCTTTTTCTTGTTACCGTGCCCGGTGTATAGAAAATTGTTGCAGCTGCTTCATACAGTGCATACAACTTCTCATACTTGGCGCCCGGCTCAAAATGATGCTCGATGTCTTCAAGAAACTTTTTAAGACCCATGGAAATTACCCTTCCTTCTCAATCTTGTCGAGACACTCACGAAGTAACATGCCGTACTCGTATTTGCCCGGACACACAAAGGTACATAATGAGAGATCTTCTTCATCGAGCTCTAAAATCCCGAGACGCTGAGCACTGTCAGTGTCACCGGCACAGAGATCACGAAGGAGCAATGTCGGTTCCATATCAAGTGGCATTATTTTTTCATAATTGCCGATTGGAACCATTGCACGCTCACTACCATTTGTGGAGGTTGTCATATTGAAAAGCTGTCCTTGGAAAAGGTGTCCAAGGTACGAACGTGTGACTGAGAATTTATGTTTACCGGGAACTAACCAGCCAAACAATTCTTTCTCACGACCTTCTCGAAGCACTGAAACTTGAAGATGGTAACGGCCAAGATAAGCGTGAGGACCACTGGCTTTCACTCCGGAAAGGACTGAACCAGAAATCACACGAACTTCTCCGGGCATAATTTCGTTATCGACCAATTCGTCTAAGCTGGCTCCAATCGTCGTACGAACCAGACGAGGTTTATTCACAACCGGTCCAGCCAGAGAAACCACACGATCAACGTACAACTCTCCGGTCAAGAATAAATGACCGATAGCAATAACGTCCTGATAGTTGATACTCCAAGCCACATGGTTGAGATCCACAGGATAGAGGAAATGCATGTGTGTTCCGGGCAATCCAGCTGGATGCGGCCCTTCGAATACATGCTCTTCCACATTCGATTGAGCGGAGCGAGGTAAGCTCTTTCCTTGTTTACAAACGTAGACTTTACCTTCTGTCAAAACAGATAAAATGTCTAAACCTGCAACGAAAGCATCTGATTGTTCATTAATAATCAGTTGTGGATCAGCAGCCAAAGGATTTGTATCTATTGCAGTAACAAAGATAGCTTTGGTTGCAGAATCGATAGCAGGAACCTTGCTAAAGGGACGAGTACGGAACGCAGTCCACATGCCGGAATCAACCAACTGTGTTCTAACTTGCTCGCGATCCAAGCTTGCAAGTTGACTAGCGTCAAACTTATCGAACGTCTCCTGCGCATCACCGGCAGCTTCAATCACAACTGATTGAAGTACCCGTTTTGCACCACGGTTCACTTCGATAACTTTACCGCAGACCGGTGAAGTAAATTTCACACCCGGATTCTTCTTATCTTCAAAAAGAATTTGAGCTTTCTTTACTTCATCACCTACGCGGACATGCATCGTAGGACGCATACCAACGTACTCTTCGCCAAGCAAGGCGACTTTGCTGATGGCTTTACCATCACTTATCACCTGGGAAGGAGTTCCAGCAATAGGAAGATCCAATCCCTTCTTTATTGTAATCATACGCACTTGCACTATTTTATCGGGAAAAAGATTCTTTAAAATTCTGTAAATAAACTGGCTTTGTTTAGTTATTCAAATCGGGCATAAACGCCGAGAAAACTAAATGAGCCCTAGACACGACACTGGTATCCAGCCTTGATTCTTATTTGCAACAAGGTCATAACACCCTATTTAAAACACGTCTCTCACTCATGTGAGGCATATTTATCAGACACGGGAGTGTACCATCTTTTAGGCATTTGATGCCATGATCTAAGCTGCTTTTCTTTCTTCATTACGGTGCAATATAATGCAAAAAATTATCATAAATTTGATGAATAGCACACTTATCGCAAGCGATGTCGAAGATGTATATTTTTAGTAAATGAGTTGTTCAATCAAATAGATAAGCGGATTTAAAGTACAAACAGTCACAGTGGAGACAATCATGTCCCATGATTGTAAATGCACTCAGCCCACCACCGTTCAATTCTCTTTCTGGCCGCCACCATGACACATCGGACTATCAGGCACCTGAGTATTTTGTCGCCACTGTTCAGGGGTATAGGTATGAATCGACAATGCATGAACCTGACCGGCTAATTCATCAGCTAAAACCTGATTAACTGCTCGGTGTTGTTCAATTAAACGTTGTCCGTCAAACGAAGGGCTGACAATCACAACTTTGAAATGGCTTTCAGATCCAGCAGGCACATTGTGCATATAACTTTCATTCAGCACTTGCAGGTATTCTGGCTGGAATGCCTGATGTAACTTCGCTTCAATAGTTTCTTGTATCATGTACTTTCTCTCTCCGAGATCACCGAAAAAACGTGTTGAGCACAGATAAAAACATTCCGGTGAACCTGTGGCGACATATATTACTACTCTCTGACGTTTAGCAAAAGGTTTCAGTTTCTTGTTTGTGCTGCATTTGCGACAATAATCGACAATTTAATAAATCGACTCACCTGATTAAAAACGATGAAGACAGAATTATCATTCAATAACCGCACACTGACATTACATCGCTACCCTGAGCAACACTATGAAAACTTACAGGCATGGGATGCCGGAGACGAATATCTGATTCGTCATGTTGAAGCCATGGCATTATCGCCCGGCAAACATATCCTAATTCTGAATGATCATTTTGGCGCACTAGCATGTTGGTTTGCCCGCGATCATCAAGTCACCCTGATGAGTGATTCATATCTGTCACATCAAGGCGTGCAAAAAAATTTGGCTCGAAACGGCGACCACGCGATCTCCTGCCTGACAACACTCGCAGAACTACCTGCTGATATTGATTTGGTTTTATTTCAGTTACCCAAAAATAATCGGCACCTCATCTGGCAACTCAGTCAGCTCCGCACTTCTCTACCGGAAACTTGTCCGGTCATTGCGGTCAACAAGGCGAAAGAAATCCACACATCGACATTGCAACTGTTTGAGAAATATCTCGGCACAACTCAAACGTCACTCGCTTGGAAAAAACATCGCTTGGTGTTTGCCAGTGCCGATGCCCCTCGCCAGTCGGTATCCCCGGAATTGATATGGGACGCAGAGATAGATCACAAGCCGATCCAGTTGGTTAATCTACCCAATGTCTTCTCCGGAGAAAGTCTTGATCTCGGAGCGCGCTTTTTTCTTTGCCACATTCCGGAAAAACCGAATTGCAAACACATTATCG
Source organism: Vibrio sp. MEBiC08052 (assembly GCF_001506075.1). Classification (GTDB taxonomy): domain Bacteria; phylum Pseudomonadota; class Gammaproteobacteria; order Enterobacterales; family Vibrionaceae; genus Vibrio. The sequence continues at coordinate 2,567,907 of NZ_KQ947475.1, forward strand.
ATTTAGGATGCGGTAACGGTGTCCTTTCGATCAAAGCCGGACAACGAAACCCTCAAGCGGCTTTAACTTGTATCGATGAAAGTTTCATGGCTGTTGAATCAGCCCGAAGAAATTTGAACTATCATTTCGGCAACCGGGCAAATATGCAGTGTATCGCTAATAATTGTCTGGATAGTTTAGCCCCTGCGTCAGCGGATTTGATTTTATGTAATCCACCGTTTCACCAACAGAATGCCATTACCGATCATATTGCCTGGCAGATGTTCTGTGATGCAAAGCATGTTCTGGAAAAGAGAGGTGAATTATTAGTGATCGGTAACCGTCACCTCGGCTACGATGGAAAACTCACAAGAATATTTGGAAAATCTAACGTAAAAACTGTCGCGATGAACAAAAAATTTGTTATCTTACAGGCAACTAAACCGTAAGCCGCTAAACTTCTGACCATGTGGGTCAGAGAACATGAAGGACAATGGATAGATGATATCAAACCGCGCTATTCTCTCTTCAGTTTTCAGTATTGGCTTATGGATGAATCTATGATGTTTTTACACAAACCTAGAGTTCCATACAGACTTGGTTTTCCATACATATCTGTTAATGTGATTACTCGATTTTGAACAAGGAACCACTCATGAAAAAACTGGTTATTGCAGCGACTGTCGCACTGCTTGCCGCCTGTTCAGGCCCACAGCAGCAACAAATCAACTTTGCCCCTCAGCCGGCCCTCAGCCAGAGTGATATTGTGAAAGGGAAGTCTTTTACCCTGATGAGTAAAGATGTCAGAACCTCTCAATATGTTGCGTTAGTTGATAGCGGACGTGCCCATATCGAACCGGTTCATGCGCGTCAGAATGTTCGTATCGCGATTGAGAATGCGTTGTCACAACAATTTTCTTCTCAAGGGTTTACAACCAGCGTCAATAGCGAAAACTCAGTGACGGTAGAAATCCAAGAAGCGTTGGTTTCAGTGAAACATTCAATTATGGAAAGCGAAATGAATGCAAGCGTTGTGCTTGAAATCACAGCAGAAACGCCAACCGGAAAATTGGTAAAGACTTACCATGGTACCGCGAAGAAAACGTCAACATTTAGTGCATCAAATGATGATATCGAAATGGTCTTTAATGATGTCGTCAACAATGTCCTGAAAAAAATTGCCCAAGATGACGAGCTGAAAAATTACATGCGGGAGCACTTTTAATGCGTCGGTATCGCTTCTCAGCCCTACTGGCCTGTTGCTTTTTTTCACTGTTTAGTCTTGGCGCTTCTGCATCCCCCAGCGTGGCATTTGAAACCACGCTGGGTTCGTTTACAGTCGCCTTGAACACTGAGCAAGCGCCAGTCACGGTCAAAAATTTCTTGCGTTATGTTGAAGATGGCAGTTACGTCGGCAGTATTTTTCACCGGGTCATTCCCGGCTTCATGGTTCAGGGAGGTGGATTCAGCACCCAAATGGAACGATTGAAAACTTACCCGCCAATCGCGAATGAAGCCAATAACGGTTTGTTAAATCAAACCGGAACCATTGCAATGGCCAGAACGCAGGATCCGAACTCGGCAACCCGACAATTCTTTATCAACTTGGTTGATAATGATTTTCTCAATTATGGAGAACGGCCACCGGGTTATGCGGTGTTTGGCCGGGTCACTTCAGGGCTTGACGTGATTCAAAAGATAGGTCAACAAAAAACAGGCGTCCGGAACTACATGAAAGATGTTCCGGTAGAGCCGATTATTATCACGCGTGTTTTTGTTGTCCCTGAAAAAGACACCACAGCAACGACGCCACCAACACAATAGAGGTTTATTCGTTGCAAAAATCATCCAATACATGGAAAGCGACTGTCCAGAGTTATCTCGATAAACGCTTAGCATGGGTTCTCATGCTCGGCTGTTCCAGTGGCTTTCCTTGGGTCTTGATTGGTTCCAATATGTCCGGCTGGCTCAAAGATGCAGGATTTACCAATACAGATATCGGTTATTTCAGTAGTATCTTTGTCGCCTATTCGGTGAATTTTTTATGGTCTCCCCTCGTCGATCGGCTCCATATCCCGCTGGTGAGCCGATGGCTCGGGCAGCGGCGTAGCTGGATTTTTGTCTGCCAATGCATCATCTTGTTGTGCACACTGGCCATTGCCTCATTTTCGAATCCCACCACCCACTTTATGATGACCTACGGGGTTGCGTTGGTGATCGCATTTGTCTCGGCGACTCAAGATATTGCGATTGATGCTTTTCGGATCGATAGCTTCAATAAAGCTGAAGAATCAAAGCTGCCTCAGGCTTCAGCAATGGCAGTGATCGGTTGGTGGACCGGTTATTCTTTGCCCGGTTATCTGGCATTTACCAACGCAGATCAGTACGGTTGGAACACGGTCTATTTTGGGATGGCAGCGGTGATGGTTGTGCTGATAATCTTCACGCTGATGACCAAAGAGCCAGTCACCCACCGGGATCGTTTACAGCAAAAAGCTGAAGAGCGTCACCATCAGTATATTGAATCTCCGGTACTACTGTGGCTTTCTGTCACCGTGGTCGAACCGTTTGTTGATTTCTTTAGACGAAACGGGATTCGGGTTGCGTTAACCATCTTATTATTCGTATTTTTGTTCAAAATTGGCGAAGCGTTTCTGGGCAAAATGTCAATTTCATTTTACCGGGAAGTGGGATTCACCAATGAACAAATTGGTTACTATTCGAAAATGATCGGTTGGTGGACAACCATGTTCTTTACTCTGATCGGGAGTATGGTGACTGTACGCTTCGGCATTGTGAAAGGCTTGATGATCGGGGGCGTTGCTATGTCAGCCAGCAATCTGATGTTTTCATGGATTGCGCAGACCGGCCCGAATGAACACCTGTTTCTTGCAACCGTCATCGTCGATAATTTTACCACGGCTTTTTCGACCGTCGCATTTGTCTCATTCCTCACCTTAATGACAGGGCAAGCCTTTTCTGCAACCCAATATGCGCTATTAGCGTCTTTGGGAAATGCCGGACGTACCGTTCTCTCATCATTCAGTGGCGCGATGGTCGATTATCTGAACAACTGGCCGTTATTTTTTGTCCTGACTGCGGTCATGGTCGTCCCGAGTCTGATTATGCTTTACTTACTCCGACAGTACTTTACGGATCTGCTGGAAAAAGCGAAAGCATCCAGAAAACAGGATTGCATTTAAATCAGGCTTGATTAGACTCGCTAATCGTTGGGAACAAATTAATGAGCCATCGTAAAGCATGAATATTCTGGTGATTGGCCCGGGAGCGATCGGCTCGCTTTGGGCCATCAAATTACAGCAAGACGGACATCAGGTCGCAGTATTTGGCAGACAGACAGACTCTGAGTATCAATGCCAATTCGATGAGTCGTGCTACACATTTAACAATCGTCAGGCCGATGACGTCAAACACGCTGATCTTATTTTGCTGACCGTCAAAGCGTGGCAGGTTGCTTCAGCCCTTGATTCGCTGCCCAGCCAGATCGATCCGGACACCATTATCATGCTGATGCACAACGGCATGGGCAGCCTCGATACCATCGGCTCATTATTACAGACCAACCCTGTACTGCTGGCCACCACCACCCACGGAGCCTTCAAACCATCATCATCACAGCTCATCCATACCGGACAAGGTGAAACCTTAATCGGTGCCGCAAATGAGCAAGGTTCTCGGTGTCAGTTTCTGAGAGATGTCTTCGACCATGCGTTGCCGGTCGTTCACTGGCACCCACAGATTGAACACGCACTATGGCGCAAACTTGCCGTCAACTGTGTAATCAACCCTTTAACCGCCATTCATCAATGTCCGAATGGCGAACTCGCACGCCCTGAGTACCAAACTCTCATCACCCGTTTGATTACCGAAGTAAGTACCGTGATGACGGCTGAGAGTATTCCGGTAAATCTTGAACAGCTAACCGCTCATATTTACCAAGTCATCCACGCAACATCGAAAAATCAGTCGTCGATGCATCAGGATGTTTACTACCGAAGAAAAACTGAAATAGACTTTATTACCGGATACCTGATCAGAAGCGCGGCAAAACACGGCATTGCAGTCCCGGAGAATGACGCGTTATATCAACACATCAAAACACTGGAACAACAATGGGAGTCACTCAATGAGTTATAACATTTTGGTACCAATTGCGACCGGCAGTGAAGAGATCGAAGCCATCACAATCATTGATGTGATGGTTCGGGCAGGTTATCACGTTGTGATTGCGAGCGCAGATCCGACCGAACAACTCGTTGTAAAGGCTTCACGAGGTGTCATGTTGACCGCTGAAGTCCTGCTCCATCAGGTGACCGAACAATCGTTTGATGCAATTATTCTGCCCGGAGGGCTCACCGGTGCAGAAAACTTTCGCGATAATCCGCTCCTTATTGAGCAACTCAAACAGCAAAAACAGGCCGGGCGACTGGTTGCTGCAATTTGTGCGGCGCCGGCGCTTGTATTACAGCATCATCATTTGTTCCCGGATGCGCAGCTCACTTGTCATCCGAACTTTCAGCAGCAGATTCCCGAGGCTCAGAGAAGTACACAACGCGTCGTGTATGACAGCTCCGCCAACCTGTTAACCAGCCAAGGCCCCGGCACCGCCTTAGAATTCTCTCTGGCAGTGGTTCGTCTGCTCTCCGGAGAACAACACATGAGGCAGGTTGCTGAACCAATGGTTCCGCCTGCCGGCATAACCCCAGCTCAACCGCTTAATGAGTCGTAACCGCAATGACACTTGATATTTCGGCCATTCGCCAACAATTTTCGTCGTTAAATGATGCTTCTTATGTCTATCTGGACAGCGCCGCAACCACGCAAAAGCCGCAATGCGTGATTGATCGACTCTCTCACTATTACCAGCATCAGAACGCCAATGTTCACCGTGGCAGCCACCACCTCTCGGCCGAAGCAACTCAAGCATTTGAACAAGCTCGCTCATTGGTTGCCAGTTTTATCGGTGCGGCCTCGGAACAAGAAATTATCTGGACAAGAGGGGCAACAGAATCCCTGAACCTGATTGCTCAGAGTTGGGGAGGAGCGAACTTAACCACCGGCGACGAAATTCTGGTGAGTGAAACTGAGCATCACGCCAATATTGTGCCGTGGCAATTAGTCGCGGAGCAAACCGGTGCAAGGGTTGTCAAAATCCCGATGACGGCACAGGGTGAATTTGGCTGGGAGGCTTATACACAACTGCTCAATGCCAGGACCAAACTGGTGGCTGTCGCTCACATGACCAATGTCACCGGAGCCCGCCTACCGTTAGAAGCGATTATTCCGCTGGCTCATCAGACCAGTGCTTTGGTTGTGGTGGACGGCGCACAAGGCATTGTCCATGACCCCGTCAATATGGTTGAGATGGACGCTGACTTCTATGTATTCTCCGGACATAAACTGTATGCGCCCACCGGTATCGGTGTCCTGTATGGCAAAAAGCACCTGTTGGATGCCATGCCGCCTTGGCAAGGGGGTGGCAAAATGGTCGAAAAGGTTTCTTTTGAACAAACCACATTTACCGGATTACCCGGTAAATTTGAAGCAGGAACCCCCAACATAGCCGGTGCCATTACGCTGGCTGAAGCCATTCGCTGGTATCAGTCTGTTGCAGTCGAAGACCGGGAACAGCACCTGCACCAGTTACAACAGTTGGCCTATCAGGGGTTAAGTCAGTATGAAGATGTGCGGGTAATCGGATACCAGCCAAACGCCAGTATTCTCAGTTTTGTGGTGGAAGGCGTGCATCATCAGGATGTCGCAACACTTTTGGATCAACAAGGCATCATTGTCAGAGCCGGGCATCACTGCGCACATCCTTGTATGGATGCGTTTGGCATACAGGGAACCATTCGCCTGTCTTTCGGGATATATAACACCATCGAGGATGTCAAAAAATTCATTGCCGCGTTGGAAAAAAGTCTGAGCTTTTTCTAGCGGCAGCGATCCGCATCCGCACGACACCGAGTCGTATACTGCCTGTCTGTCAGTGCTGACTCAGTGTCTGGATTTGCCGGACGATAGCACGGAGTCCGTTCCCCCGGGACGGGCTGAGATGATTCAACAGTCCTAAACGGGAAAAGTAGTCTTCAATGGGAAAAGCAGCAATCTCATCACGCGTTTTGCCTTGATAAGCTGCCATTACAATTGCAATCAATCCGCGGACAATTCTGGCATCGGAGTCTGCACAAAAGAACCACTGATCCTGTTCAGATTCAGCCACCAGCCAGACCTGACTCTCACAGCCGGAAACCTGAATCCGTTCGGATTTCAAATCCTCCGGCATCACGGGTAACTGTTTCCCCCACAAAATCACCTGACGATATTTGTCTTCCCAGCCATGCAGGTTTTCCATGATTTGCTGAACATCGTCAGCAGTAATTTCGCGACCAAATGGCGACAGCGGTAAATTTGGCATGATCACTCCCCTTCCGTCACTGTTGATATTTGCGGATCAATTTTTCGACAACTTTCGCAGCTGCGACAAAACCAAAGCTCGCTGTGACCATGGTTGCCGCGCCAAATCCCGTCGCACAGTCCATCCGCTTCGGCCCTTCGGCTGTCGATTTCATCGCACATACTGAGCCGTCAGGCTGCGGATATTTTAATTGTTCTGTCGAGAAAACACACTCAATGCCAAACTTGCGAGCCGGATTTTTCGGAAAATGGTAGTCGCGCCGTAAACGGTCTTTCAATTTCTTTGCCAACGGATCCTGAATCGTACGAGTCAAATCCGCCACTTGTATCTGAGTCGGGTCTATTTGTCCGCCGGCACCACCAACCGTGATCACTTTGATTTTATTTCGTCGGCAATAGGCTAATAAAGCCGCTTTGGCTTTCAGGCTATCGATAGCATCCAGCACATAATCAAATTCAGGCTTCAGATACAAATGCTGATTGTCAGGAGAGATAAAATCATCAATTAAATTGACGCGGCAATCGGGGTTGATCAGCCGGATGCGCTCCGCCATCACTTCAATTTTGCTTTGACCGACCGTGCCTTGCATCGCATGAATCTGACGATTAATATTGGTTACGCACACATCATCCATATCGATCAAAGTCAGCTCACCGATGCCGGTTCTCGCCAGTGCTTCAGCGCCCCATGAACCAACGCCCCCCAGACCAATCACACAGACATGCGCTGCCCGGAGTATCTCAACCGCATCATGGCCGTACAGGCGACGAGTTCCGCCAAAACGCTGGTTGTAATCATCAGAAGCCGGCGTATCTAATTCACGCATCACATTCCCCAAAATTAAATATTTTGCAAAAACATCTCGAAAAAGAAAGAGTGCGATTTATACGCACTCTTGCTGCAAAAGTCTAGAACACCAGCCGTAAACTATTCTAACTTTTCCGGCGGTAAAGCCCATGGTGCCTGCGTCGGAGAATTTTCTAACCCCAGTTTCCACACCCGGCCAAAATGACGATAATGACCGGCGGCAATCCCTGCTCGTTCGCCCATGCCATGATACAGATCGAGATGATTATCTTTCACTGCACCACCGGTATCGAGCACAATCAACACGCGCAACTCATGTGTCCCGCTCCAGCTGCCATCGGCATTGAGTAATGGCACTTCGGCCAGAATCGGAGTTCCCATCGGAAAAATCCGCCGGTCACCGGCAACCGAAGCCATAGGAAGCAGTTGAATGCCTGCCGAGCCGGTCACAGGGGCCGCAGCTCTCGGTTCAAAAAACACATAGGAAGGATTCTGTTCCAGCAAGGATTTCACTTCATCTTCAGGATGCGTCATGACCCAATGCTTGATGGCTTTTAACGACATTTCTTCACGCGGAATCTCGCCCTGATCGATCAGCACTTTACCGATACTGATATAGGCCTTGTTGTTTTTACCGGCATACGCAAAATATTCCAGAGAATCGTCATCGCCGAAATGGACAAATCCGCTACCCTGAACCTCCATAATGAACGGGTCAATCAGATTGGCGGCATAACCCAGTTCCAATCCTTGTCCGGTGAGTGCCCCGGCATAAATTTGTGCCCGGGTCGGACAATCGGCTTCACAGGCCGGCATGGCATACACCGGATAATGAAACACCTCATCCGGTGTATGACGCAATTCAATCACCGGTGAAAAATAGCCGGTGAATAAGACATTTCCCTGTTGATCGCCACCTTGGAGCTGAGCAGCCTGAATCCCGTACTGTTGTAATTCTGCCGGATCGCCACTTTGTTGTATCCACTCTTTCAGCTGTTGATAAAGCGGCTGATAAAGCATCGCCAGCGACGGAGAGTTCTGTACCACCAGATCACTCTGAAGCGGAAATTCGGTAAAGTCTCGCGGCGTATTCGACGTAATGCTTTCAGTGCGGTTGAGATCATCTGGCAGTGTGCCGTCAAGATATTGCTGAGCACGATCGGTCGGGTGCACACACCCATTGAGTATCACAGACGCCAACATCAAGCCCAATATTTTTTTCACAGTTCGTTTTCCATCATTTACGGTTGGCAAAGCATGACAAATTGATCCATCATCTGCAATCGACAGTACGGATATTTAGACGAAATTTATCAACTTCTGACATGCAGGCCATCATGGACGAAAAAGCAATAAAAAACGCTTGCTCAACACTGAATAAAAAGTCATTATTTCAACATAAATAAACATGGATATTTCACCGTGAAAAACAGAAGTACTGCACTGGTTAAAGGCTTTCGCCAATCAACACCCTATGTGAATGCTCACCGTGGGAAGACAATGGTCATCATGCTCGGTGGTGAAGCGGTCGCGGACAAAAATTTCACCAATATCATCAGTGATATTGCCTTGCTTCACAGTCTGGGGGTAAAGCTGGTCGTGGTTCATGGTGCTCGTCCGCAAATCAATCAGATTTTGCAGGAACAAGCTTGCGCGACGCCCTACTATAAGGGCATCCGGATCACCAATGAAAAGGCTTTACCGCTCGTCATGCAGGCCGCAGGTCAGCTCCAGCTTTCAATTACCGGAAAACTTTCCTTAAGTCTGAATAATACCCCCATGGCGGGAAATCAACTGAATATCGTCAGTGGTAACTTTGTCATTGCCCAGCCTTTAGGAATTGATGATGGGATTGATTACTGTCACAGCGGACGAGTGCGCCGTATCAATATCGATGGAATCAACCGGGCTTTAGAACAAGGCTCTATCGTCCTGCTCGGCCCTATCGCCAGTTCAGTGACCGGCGAGTGTTTTAATCTGCTGTCGGAAGAAGTTGCCACGCAAGTCGCCATTCGTCTCAAAGCTGACAAACTGATCGGGTTTTGTTCCGAACAAGGTATTATTGATGAGCACGGCAATGCGATTGCCGAACTGTTTCCGGCCGATGTCGAAGCGCTACTGAATCGAATGGAACCCGATCCCGAAGACGAAGAGCAACAGGACAATCATACCGGCAGAGTTCGTTTCCTCAGAGCAGCGATTTCAGCTTGTCGTGCCGGGGTGCCTCGCAGCCACTTGGTCAGCTACAAAGAAGATGGTGCGTTGATTCAAGAGTTGTTCTCTTTTGATGGTATCGGGACTCAGGTCGTCATGGCCAGTTCAGAACAAATTCGTCAGGCGACCATCGACGATATCGGTGGTATTTTCGATTTAATTCAACCGCTGGAAGAGAAAGGCATTTTGGTTCGCCGTTCGCGAGAACAGCTTGAACAAGAGATTCATCGCTTCACCATCATTGACCGCGATGGCCTGATTATCGGCTGTGCTGCGCTTTATCCCTATGCAGAAGAGAGCATGGCAGAAATGGCATGTGTCGCCATTCATAATGAATACCGGGACAGCAATCGTGGACTGATGCTACTGAATCATATGAAAGGTCAGGCGAAAAACATGGGCATTAAATCGATGTTCGTGCTCACCACGCATAGCCTGCACTGGTTCAGAGAACAGGGATTTGTCGAAATGGATGTGAGTTCACTGCCAGCGATCAAACAAAACCTGTACAACTATCAGCGCCGTTCTAAAGTTTTGAGTCTCGAACTGTAATGGCTGTGAATGGTCAAAGCTTGGAAAATCACTTGATGCGACCAATCATGTTGCTACATCCAAGCCAGTTCATTGCACTGAAACTGAACAGATAACAAACAGCTTTACTCTCTTTTCAAATTGTGTAAAATTCCCCCAATCAATTGAGGCATGTGATTTTTGCAATATAGGTCACAGTATTTACTCAAGATGAGATGTAATGCAAGGATGCTTTTAGTCACTAAATTAGTCATTAAGAGCACAGAAATATGAAAACGGTTATCTGTAATTCACTCCAGAGCTTTTGGGATATGGGAGACCATCAGTTTTTAGAAGGTCATAACGTTCATTGCGTTTTCCCGATGAGCGAACAAGTGAAAAATTTTATTCTGGAGTTCAAGTCTCGTTATAAAATTCGCACCATCACATTTACATCAATCCCCTTAAGCCAATAAGTGATGTTCATCGATTTGCAGGCTAATTCCGGCATTTACCGGAATTAGCCTAAGCATATCACTTTGCCATTTGTTCTCTTAACCCACTCACTCGTTGTGTTTTTACCCGGACCGCAGCCTGCAAAATTTTGGGTGATGTAAACAGTGCCAACTGCTTCCTCGCCCGTGTAATGCCGGTATAAACCAACTCTCGCGTCAAAAGCGGTGTATGATCCGGTGGCAACAGCAGCAATGTAAAATCAAATTCACTTCCCTGCGACTTATGGATTGTCATGGCATAAGCGGTTTCATGTTGAGGAATCCGACTCGGCAGAAAACCCCGAACATGGCCGTCAAATTGCTCAAAATAGACCTTCAGCCGCTCGTCCTGAGGATCGCGCATACAGATGCCAATATCCCCATTATATAACTCAAGATGGTGATCATTACGGGTGATCATCACCGGACGACCTTCGTACCACGGCTCATCACTGTTACGAATCAACTGATGACGGCTTAAGGCGCGCTCAACTCTCTGATTGACGCCTGTAACACCAAAGTCGCCGTCTCTAACCGCACACAATAATCGACAGCGGTGAAATAAATGCAGCACATATGCCGCTTTTTTCTCAGGGGGCGTCCCCTCATCAACTGCGGATTGATCCGTAATCGCATGCAAATAATGAGCGTACTCCGCCACCAGTGTCTGTAACATCTGATGATAACTTTCGCTATCCAAATCATGAATTTGCACATCGGCGTAGCTTTGTTGAGTCAACTGCAGAAGCTGAGATACATCCCCTGCATTGACGGCTTTGGCCAGTTGTCCGATCCCGGAGCGAGCATGAAAACGGTAACTTTTCTGCAATAGACATAAACTGTCTGCCAGTGCCGGCACATCTTGATGAGGGAATTGTGGCTCAAATTGGTATCCCGTTAATCGGGCTAACTGAGCCATTTGACTCCGGCTGTAGCCCTGAGTCTGAAACGCACAGATATCCCCTAAAACCGCTCCGGCCTCGACAGACGCTAACTGATCCTTATCACCCAGAAGTACCAAGCGGGCATGATTAGGTAAAGCCATCAACAATTTATACATCATCGGCAAATCAATCATCGACGCCTCATCAACCACCAGCAGATCGACATGAAGCGGATTGTGCTGATGATGACGAAACTCAGCACTATTCGGAATTGCGCCTAATAACCGATGTAATGTACTTGCCTGAGCCGGTATCAGTGCTTTCATCTCAGGGGGAATGGTCAATCTTTCAACCGCCTGCCCGATAGATTCAGTCAATCGCGCAGCCGCCTTTCCGGTCGGAGCAACCAGTTTAATCACCAACTTTTGCTGAACCGAACTATTTTGACTTACCAATGCCGCCAGCAACCGCGCGACGGTGGTGGTTTTCCCCGTCCCCGGCCCACCGGAAATCACTGCGAAACGGCGACTCAACGCAATCGCAGCTGCGACTTTCTGCCAATTCAGACATACTGACTCCGGCACCAACGTATCCAGCCCCGAGAGTGCTGAACTACTTGATGCTTGCTGTAACAAGTCGTCAATCGACGCCCAGTCCAACACAGATTCCCGGACGACATCCAAAGATTCACAAACCAGACGCTGCCGCTCTCCCACCGATGCCACCTGCTGTAGTGCCTGAAATAAAGCGTCATAGGGACGGGGAAATAATTGATTTAATGTTTCAGCTAAATATTCAGTTTGCGCCGTGTCGATCGAGACGGGTGATGACAGCATCTTCAAGCGTAACGCCAACTGGTGTTCATAAAACCAGTAACGCTGGAGATAAAGTCGCTTTCCGTCAAAAATCAGTGGCAGATAGCTACCCGGCTCACCAATCAACGGACAGCGCTCAATCACCACCAACCAATCGAGGGATTCGACACACGCTCTGATCACGTGCAACTCAGCCACAGCATGGCCGAATAATAATGACGCAAATGCCACTCGCCCTTCGTCGTCCACCAACGGCACACAAATGTGTCCCCGGCCCAGTTCATAACTGACCAGCGCAGCTAACCAAGCCACCGCTGCCTGATCCTGTGAACACTGGTGAGCAATAAACCGGGCAAATTGTTGATCCAGCGGACGGATTACACGTTTTTCAGCTAACAATTTCAGCGACTGAGCCAGTTGTGTCATAAGTCAAGCTCCATCTGTCCTTCCTGCGTTGTCCGCATATTGTCATCTTCTCCGGCAAAAAAACGGTCTAATGCACTAATCAGGGCAAACTTTGGACGATGGGCAAACACCCCCGATGAGGTCTGCCCGTCCATACCACGCAGAAACAGATAATACACACCGCCAAAATGCTGTTCATAGGTATAGTCAACCAAACGACTCGCCAAAAAGCGATGCAGTGCCAACGTATAAATTTGATACTGAAAATCATATCGGTGTTCAACCATCGCCGCGTTGAGACGAGACGGACTATAATCTTCGACCTGATTTCCCAAATGGTTTGATTTCCAGTCCAGTACGTAATATCGCCCCTGATATTCAAACACAAGGTCGATAAATCCCTTCAGCATCCCTTCGACTTGCGCAAAATTCAGCTCCCCGGCTTGAGCGGATAAAGCATCGTATCGTTTCAGAATCCGGTTCAACAGCGGTGAGCGTAATTTATCGATCGGCAACAGAAACTCCATTTCAACCAAACGCTGCTGTGCCGGTATCTGCCCCAATCGCAATTTTTTACCATCTAATGGCGTCTGTAATACATGCGTGAGCATTTGCTGTAGCACCGGCTGCCAAGACTCGGCAATAGCGGCTGAGTCCATCAAATTTTGTATCATCGTGACATTCGCTGCACTGTCCGACCCCTCGGTGAATTCAATCTGCTCAAACAAACTGTGTAGAAATGTCCCCGCGGTAGCACCTTTCGGAAAGGTAAAAATCGTCTGTTCTTCAGGATCGAATAGATATTCGTCCACTTCTCCGGCCGAATCGAGATCGAATCCCGGCACTTCCTGCGTGGCATCGAGAAAAGTCCCATGTCCGGACTGCTTGACCAAATTAGAATAGCTGGTCATGCGCCAGGCCCGCTCAATCGGATGGCGTTTCTGTTGTGCCGTCAACGTTTGTTGCGGAGCATCAACCCGCGACAGAGGCGACTCAGGCAGTTGCGGAGGCACATCGACCACCGAGTGTCCGTCCGGATCACATTGCAATGCAATTCCCTGCCTCAACAATCCGGCATCACCGGGTTCGCCCTGCTGTAACAAATAACCAATTGCAGATAGATGAGCGCTGCTCGGTCCCTTGCCTGAACGCCCTTTCAATGAGGCAATCCCGACATAACAACCATACACAGAACGGGTTAAAGCCACATACAACAAGCGTAAATCTTCAGCCAGTCGTTCTTTTTCAGCTTTGGCGAGCGCCTCTTCTTTGCGGGTCATATCCAGTACAATGCGGTCCTGTGTTTCATCGTAGTAACGCGCTTCTTTGGCCTCACGAAAGCTCATCACAAACGGAAGAAACACCAGATCATATTCAAGCCCTTTCGACTTATGAATCGTCACGATTTGCACCAGATTTTTCTCTGACTCCAACCGCTGGATCGACGTTTCCGGATGACTCCCCTGTGCCACATCAATCATCGATTGAGTCAGCCATCGCAACAGACCATGGTCGCTTTCGATTTCAGCGCCCGCTTGCTGTAACAGCTCACCGATGTGCAAATAGTCCGTCAACAGTCGCTCTCCCCCCTTCAGGGCAAGCCAGCGCTCAGCAAGATGGCGCTGATAAAGCACTGCGCGCAACATTGGCAAAATACCGCGTTCTGACCAGATGGTTCGGTAGTGGCGAAACTCCTGTACAACCCAATCCCATAACGATTCATTGCGATTTAATGCATCCAAATCGTGAATCTCCAGCCCGAATAAGGGAGACGCCAGCGCAGCCCGTAACGGCCGTTCCTGCTCCGGTGTCAACACGGCCTGTAACAATCGCTGAATATCTACTGCAATGTCACTGGCAAAAACACTCTCCCGATTAGACAGATAGACACTGGCAATGTCCTGACGCGCCAATGCTTCTTTGATGAGCCGTCCTTCACGTCCCGTACGAACCAGTACGGCGATGTGTCCGGGCTCAATGTTTTTCTGTCCATTCTTGGTATAAAGGTGGCCTTCCCCATCCTGCGCAGCCTGTAGAATCATTTGGATTTGGGCGGCGGTCGCATTGGCCATGACTTGTTCGTATTCACCTTTGGTCATCACGGCATCCGGTTCAACATCCTCCGGCCACCAGTAAGTCATGGCGGGTTGCACCTGCTGGTACAGTTGCCATTGGCGTTGCTGCGCCTCGGGTGGTGCTGAGACCTGAATGAACGGAATATCCGCATCATGGAGAAAAGGACTGTCAGACGATGCAAACAATCGATTCACCGCATCGATCATCGACTGCCCGGAGCGCCAGTTAGTCGCCAAGGTAAAATGGGAACGTACCTGACGACGCGCTTTGATATAAGTGAAAATATCCGCTCCGCGGAACGCATAAATCGCCTGCTTCGGGTCACCAATCATCAACAAGCCACAGTCCGGATGCGATGCATAAATATGACTGAAAATATGGTATTGCAACGGATCGGTATCCTGAAATTCATCAATCATCGCGACCGGGTATAACATGCGAATCCGCTGCGCTAACAGGCCTGAGGTATCAAGATCTAAAGCAGATGAAAGCTGAGACAGCAAATCATCAAACGATAACCACTGCTGTTCAGACTTCGCTTTCGCCAACAAATAACGACAGGTTTCAATCGCATGGGCTTTCAACGGTGCTTCAATCGACACCGGTGTCGCAAGAAAGTCATCGATGATCTCAAATAACGGATGCTCCGGTGGTGTCCCGGTCGGCGTTTTCTCATACAGCACTTGTTGCGAAAAACGAGATAACTGTTCGGGAACCCGGTAACTGTCGGTCTCTGCTTCAGCCCATTGGGACACTTGCTCAATCCACTGCGGCCGGGATTTTTTGGTATAAACCCGCCTATTCACACCAGATTCGGCAATACATGCATCAATCTCAGACTGATACCGGCGCCACTGCGTCTTCATCTCAACGATACGTTGCAAGTTATCTTGATGCAGTTGTGCAAGGCTGGCATCCATCGCGCTGACAGAAAGAGACAGCGGATGACCACTCAGATAGGAGCCAATTTGTGCGAGTAAAGCGTTTGGTGTCGGCCATAAGTGACGAACTTCAGCAGCCAGCTCAACCGACAGCGGATAAAACTGGCGTCGCCAGTAATCCGCCACCACCTGTGCTTTGAGACGACTTTCATCGGTAATGAACTCATGATGGAAACGGCTGCCTGATTCAAACGCATTTTGCACTAACATCCGCTGACAGAAGCCGTGAATGGTATAAACCGCCATCGTATCCATCTCCCGCTCTGCCTGAAGCAAAATACTGTCAGCCTCAGTATGAGCAGGGATTTCATCGAGAAGGGATTGCAGCAGAGGGTCATCACTATGATGCCGGGCAAACGCCAGCCGGGCTTCATGAATCCGGGCACGAATCCGTCCTTTCAATTCTGCGGTGGCCGCTTCGGTAAATGTCACCACTAAAATTTGATCTACCCGCAACGGGGTAGCGTGTCGGTTCTGTGCGTCACCATGCCCCAACAACAGACGCAAGTAGAGCCCGGCAATCGTAAATGTTTTTCCCGTCCCTGCGGATGCCTCAATTAAACGCATCCCATGCAACGGAAATCGCATTGGTTCCAGCGGGATCATGGCATCAGATGTTGTGTGACTCATACCCGTTCTTTTCTCCAAGTTAACCGTCGGTTCAGCATAATGGAGTGTGATCTAAGCAATAGAATTGACATAAATCGATTCACGCCTGTTATGCCTGACAAGAGAGTGAGATCTGATTCACGGATAACTAACTCTTTCATCATTAATATCTCGTTCCGAGTTGAACACCACTCTCAGATGAATGGCATGTCCGACTCACCGAATTGTGGTCCCTCTGACCTGTGGCCGTACAGCAAACACCCTACACAAAATAACGATTTCCTGGCGGCCACCCACTTTCCTCTGTGCACCATCTCGAACTGATCGCTTTGGTGATATTGTGAACGTCACTGTTCGTCTGGATGCTTTTCTGCCCACTCTTTTGCCCAAAGCATGGGGGGCTGCAAAACCTGTGCGGCATAAGAACGTACCACCTGACTTAAAGTCTCTGACCACTGCGGCCAGACGCGGGCAATATACGCATTTTGCCCTTCACCGCCAACCACGCTAAAGTCATTACCGATGAAAGCCTCTTGCATTTTTTTCGCTGCTTTTTCCTCATCTTCATGCCATTCCCGCTGACGGTTGAAACCCGCTTCAATCCCAGCCAACGCCACTTGCGGAAAATAAGCTAAAGGCTGATTCATGCCTTCGATGTAGAGACGGACGAACTCTTCCAGATAGGTTTGGGCTTGCCGGGCAGCGATTGGCGGATAGTAAAGATGCTGAACCCCATTTTTGCGCTCATAACCGATAAGATGAGTCGGACAGGATTCACCCATCACCGCGACAGCAAGATGATCCAGCCATGCCGACAAATAATCCTGCGCCCGGATTCGACCCACCCGATAGCGCACCAGACCGGATTGAAAATAACGGGTCACCCAGCCGAGCAATTGAATCGGGCGCTCAGCGCCTAAAACCGTGGTGGTGAGATTGAGCTCACAGTCGGACTTCGGCTGCTGACACAGACTATCAATGACTTCTGTCAGCGCCAGCGCTTGTTCATAATTCTCTCGGAATTCAAGTTCACCAAAAGCCCCGACCGGGAGTTGTCCTTGTGCCCGTTTTGCTTGAATAAAATACTCAACCTGTTGAGCTTGCGACAATTGCGCAGCCGTGCTCGAATGACTTGTCTGCTCAGAAGCAGTGCGACGTGCCTCAAGCAGGATAGCCACTAATTCATCCAGCAGTTGATAACGGGCCAGACCATTGAGTGAAAACGGCTCTTCATCTTGTAATGACACCAACTCATTTTCGAACCAAACCCGTAAGCGACGGTTGAAAAAATACTGAACGGGCAAACGCCAGAAACGCTGTAGTTCAACAAAGTCCAGTTCCAACGGAAATGTCACATCCGCGAAAAAGTCAGGTAATGGCGACGTCTCTGCCATTGGCGAGGGTAACGCCGTCCCCGTCGCGGCCGGCAGCCACTCCCGGGCATAACTCCCATGTGGACCGGCAAATGCGTCAGGACTGTACGGCACCATCGGATGAGAACAAGTCAAGTGTTGGACCAGACGCTCACCGGAGATATCACTGGCAAACGCTTGATCCCCGTCCAGACAGTAATTCTGATGGCAATATGCCACCAGCTCACTCACCAGAACCGATGGCAAACTGATACTATTATCTTGCACAGAACGTCCGACATAACTGATATAAAGACGCTCCCGGGCGGAGAGCAATGCCTCCAGAAACAGATAGCGATCATCGTCCCGCCGCGAACGATCCCCGGGGCGAGCCTGCTCGATCATTAAGTCAAAGCCCTCGGCTGGCACCGTTCGGGGGTAAATCCCATCGTTCATTCCCAGTAAGCACACCACCCGAAAAGGAATCGAGCGCATCGGCATCAAGGTACAGAAGTTGACTTGGCCGGCTAAAAAACGCTGACTGACCCGGGCATTGGATAACTGCCCGGCAAGATAGTGATATAAAATGTCCGGAGCGATGGGTTCCTGATAGTGAGCGTCCTGCAATTGTTCCTGAAGGTGGTTGAGTGTATCGCGGATGTGCTGAAAGCTGACTTCCTCTTCCACCGCAGCAACAAAAAAATCATCGAGCAAGGCATGCAGTAACTCGCGCCATTCAGCAACCGGTAATGTCTGTCGCAGTTGCCGGCGGTAATCGCGAATCCGGCCGATAAACGCAGCCAGTTTTCCGGCCAGCTCAGCGTCGAGCCCCTGAATTTCGTTATACGGGGCAACATTGTGGTCACCCAGTTCCAGCATGGTTGCTGAATCGGACATCGCATAGCCGGCAAGCATTCGGTCAATCCCGAATTCCCACGTGTTCTGTCGCGTCGGCGGTAAATCGAATTCGCTCGCCGTCTGCTCATTCAATCCCCAACGAATTCCGGAGGCTTCAACCCAACCTTTTGCCTGTAAAAATTCGGCTTCATTAATATCAAAACGCGCCATCATCGTCGGGGTTTCCAACAATTCAAGTAACTCAGAAGCCAGACAACGGGAACGCGGCAGTTGGAGCAACCGCATGAAGGCCTGCAAAACCGGGGATTCTTGATCCGCAGTGCGATCAGAGATAGAAAAAGGGATATAGCGCTCGGCAGATGCATTGCCGAATACCGCTTCAATCACCGGACTATAAGTATTGATATCGGCAACCATCACAATCACATCGCGGGGGTTGATCTCAGGGTTGCGGTCAAACAGTGACAACAGTTCATCATGCAGCACTTCCACTTCTCTCAGCGGACTATGGCACTGATGGATCGATAAAGAATCATCACCGTTGTCAATCTTCTGTTTGTGCTCGCTGGAGGTCAGAATCTGATCGTCCTGATGCTCTTCGAGATGGAAGATATCGGCCTGAATCTGGTGTAACAGCGTATCCCGGGGGGGGACAATAAAAAACTCATGCTCTTCGCTCTCGATCTGCGACAGCAGATAAAGATTATCCCGGCCAAGTTTCCCCATCGATGCCAGCAAGCTATTGCCCACCGCATGTTGCAAATGCAGTTCATCCTCAAGATTAGCATCGATACCCCCTTTTAACGGTGAACGCTCATCACCGGTAACCCATCGACCTTCTTGTAATATAATCTGCTTACGCTTCAGACTTGCGACACGGGCCAGATATTTTCGGTCCCGGATTTCCCCCCAATAATGCTGACACGGATTGGTCAGCATCAGGTGGACATCCGTCTGCTCACCCAGTGCTTGCAGCGCATCCAGATAACGAGGCGGCAACGCCGTTATACCAAAAATAAACAACCGCTTGGGCAGCACCCCGTCCGGAATCTGAGTCTGTTGTAACTGTTCGATAAACTGTTGATACAAATTGCCCCGATGATAATGGGACTGCCCCAACCGCTTGGTGTCCTCAAACAAACGTTGCCACAATATCGGTTGCCACGGATGACGTTCAGCCAGTGATTCAATCGTTTTATCGGCTTCCCAACACTCGATCCAGTCGGGACGATAAACCAGGTAACCATCGAAAATATCGGCAATTTTTTCAGCCAGCTGAAAACATTTCAATGCAGAATCATCATCCGCCAGATACTGCTGCAACGGCATAAACTCGGCTTGGTCAAGCATCTCCGGTAAAAGCCGCATCAACTTCCAGGTTATGGCTTCTTTATTGAAAGCACTCCGCTTCGGTACCCCCGGTAACACACTGGCAAACATCTCCCAGATAAACGTCGCCGGCAACGGGAAATTAATGTTGGCCGTGATTCCCAGCTCCTGTGCCAGTGTCATTTTCAGCCACTGCGACATCCCCGGACTCTGAACCAAAATTTGCTCGGCTTCAAACGGGTGAGTCAATGGCTCACTTTTAATTAAATGAACCAGCAGGATCTTGAGCGTATCAAGTTGATTTGAATGATAAACAGTAAACAAGCGTTATCCGGATTGAGAAACCATCATTGTTGACTAGATTAGCATATTGCCTGCCAGCTTTCCCATGCCACCGACTTGAATAAAAAGATAAAATATCGAAAGATGTAGATTCTTATCCGTTGAAAACTGAATCCAATATGCTCACTCATATTACACTCCGCCAGTTGCACATTTTTACGATAGTCACCCGTAACAGCACCCTCACTGAAGCCTCAGAAGAGCTATTTCTGTCAAAAGCAGCCGTGAGTATGGCACTCTCAGAGCTGGAGAAACAGTTGGGACATGCCTTATTTGACCGGGTGAATCATCGCCTGATTCTCAATCAAGAAGGCCGCAAACTGCTGCCCTTAGCCGATGAACTGTTGAACCGGGCCAATAATATTCCCCGGCTGTTTGAGCATGAAAACCGGCTGCACGGACAGTTACGGATTGGTGCCAGTGATACCATCGGTAATCAAGTCGCGCCTTACCTGCTGAGTCATTTCCGGCAACAATATCAGCACAGTACCCAAACGTTATTTATTTCGAATTCCGCTCAAATTTGCCAAAAACTCGTCGATTACGAGCTGGATATTGCATTAATTGAAGGAAAAACGTTACATCCGGCCTTGGTGTCCAAACAATTTAGTCAGGATGAAATGTGCATCATCTGCGCGCCTGAACATCCGCTGACCCAAAAAGCTAATGTTCAGTTATCAGATTTTGAGCATAGCCAGTGGTTGCTACGTGAAGCGGGTTCCGGCTCCAGAGAATTTTTTCTCCGCACCATCGCGCCACGTCTGGAAAGATGGTATGAAGCATTTGAACTCAATACCACCGAAGCGCTGATTAACAGTGTATCTGCCGGATTAGGATTCGGCTGTCTGTCCCGACTGGCGGCAAAAGCAGCTTTACAAGATGGTCGGGTTGTCTCGTTATCAGTCCCTTTGGATATGCGCCGACGCTTCTGGCTACTGGTCCACAAAGAGAAATATCAAAATCCGCTCTTGAAATGCTTTATCCAGTTTTGCTTTGAATGGCGTCGTAATGAATAGACTTTTGATACTACTTACTGTATAAAATAACAGTATTTTATCATTCAACCAAAACAGAGGAATTACCATGGCTGTAATCGTCAAGTACGTGGTCGAGCGGAATGGAGAAGAAAAAATGACTTTTACCTCTAAAGCCGAGGCAGATGCTTATGACAAAATGCTCGATATGGCAGATGAATTGTTCACTTTACTCGGCAAGAGTGAATTACTGAACAGTGAAGAAAAGCAAGAAGAGTTGGCAATGTATCTGGCACAAAACAAAGAAGAAGTGCTGTACGCCTTAGGCGCCAAGCGCAGACCGACACAGGCCAAACCCAAGTCAGAAAAGAAATCAGCCCCCAAAGCAGCGGCTACAGACTCTGATGATCAGGCGGCCTGATAAAAGAATTTCTTTATAGGGTGATATATCGCTAAAACGACAACTCATATCAATTGACAGACGTTCTGCGATTGAAGACTTTCATCCTGTTGAGTGGCTCTTTATGATGGTTCCATCTGATTTCAATGCCCGCGTTACTTACGCAGACCATGGTTCAAAATCATGGACTAACGTCACAACGCGATTCATCAACGGAGAAAACAATGGCTTATTTTGCACTAGCGCTTGGCACAGCAACGAAAAACCGTGACGGAAAAATTATCGAAGCATATTTTCCAACCCCGATTCTTAACCCGAGTGATGCTTTGGTTTCCCAATTGACCCCAATACTCGATTATCAGGGGGGCAACGAAACATTTGAAATCACTCAGGCTCAGGCCGCGGAGCTGGCACAAGCGTTTCAGTCTGAGCAGGAAACCACCAGTGCAGCGTTTGCCACGCAGGCAGCGTCATCTGAACAGCCGCTCGTCGGTGTGATTCTGGCAAGCGATGATCAACCGCAAACCGTCGCAGAAGGGTTCCTGAAGCTTCAGTTGATTTCACACCGTTTAGTTCAGCCTCACGGTACCGTACTGGATGGCATCTTCGGTCTGCTCCACAATATCGCCTGGACAAATGAAGGGCCGATTGACTTGCCGGAGCTCCCGGAACGCCAAATGGAAGCCCGTCTGGCTGGTCGTGTCCTCAGCGTTGACTGTGTCGATAAGTTTCCGAAGATGGTTGACTACGTTGTACCGGCAGGCGTTCGGATTGCGGATACCTCACGTGTTCGTTTGGGCGCGCATGTGGGTGAAGGCACCACCGTCATGCATGAAGGCTTTATTAACTTTAACGCCGGAACGACAGGTGTCAGTATGGTTGAAGGCCGGATTTCTGCGGGCGTACTTGTCGGCAATGGTTCAGATATCGGTGGCGGTGCATCCATCATGGGGACGCTCTCCGGTGGCGGTAAAGTCGTTGTGTCTATCGGTGAAAACTCACTCCTCGGTGCCAATGCCGGGCTGGGTTTCCCGTTGGGTGATCGCTGTACGCTTGAATCGGGTTTATATGTCACTGCCGGAACCAAAGTCCAAATGCTGGATAGAGATGGCAACAAAGTTGAAGTGGTCAAAGCGCGTGATTTAGCGGGAGTCTCCGATCTACTGTTCAGACGTAACTCTCAGACCGGTCAGGTCGAGTGTCTTGCCAACAAATCAGCAGTAGAACTCAATGATGAGCTCCACAGCAATAACTAAATCAGCATGATGCATGAATTCATTTCGGGTGTATTCATCTCTCATTGATTAAAACGAAAGGCCGTCACTGATGTGTCGGCCTTTCTGTTATGACATTCGTCACTTGCCTCTCCATTGGATCTGCTCAAACTCGTCAACCCCTCACCATATCGAACCTGCTAGCAAAGCACAGATTCTTTGCCAGACAAGTGATGAACAAGACGTATTTTTTCAGTAGAATCCGTGGCACTGATATTATGGCGGGTCAAACAAATATATTACACACCGCTATCATCATCAAATATCATTGAATCACTTTGATTCTCTATTGATTACCTGATTGTTACAGAGGCAGATATGCAAAACTTTATCCAGAATCTACCCAAAGTAGAGTTACATCTTCATATTGAAGGCACACTCGAACCAGAATTGATGTTTCAACTGGCAAAACGTAATCAGGTCAATATTCCATTCAATACAACCGAAGAAGTTCAGGCCGCTTATCAGTTTACCAATTTGCAATCCTTCCTTGATATCTATTATCAAGGTGCGGATGTGTTAATTCATGAGCAGGATTTCTTTGACCTGACCTGGGCTTATCTCCTGCGCTGTCAGGCTGATCATGTCATCCATACTGAAATCTTTTTTGACCCACAGACACATACTGCCCGTGGAGTTGCATTTGAAACCGTGGTCAACGGTATCTTTGCTGCGTTAGACAAAGCCAAACAAGAGTTGGGCATTTCCAGTCAGTTAATCATGTGTTTCCTGCGTCATCTCAGCGAAGCCGATGCCATTGAAACCTTCAAGCAGGCCCTGCCTTATCAGGATAAAATCATCGGCGTTGGGCTGGATTCTTCGGAGCAAGGTCACCCACCGGAAAAATTTGCCCGGGTATTCAAAATGGCGCGGGATGCGGGCTTTATTCCCGTCGCTCACGCTGGGGAAGAAGGCCCGGCCAGTAACATCGACGACGCCTTAAATCTATTGGGAGTACAGCGGGTTGACCACGGGGTTCGTTGTGTCGAAGATCCACAACTGGTGCAACAACTGGCTGAAACAAGAATGCCGCTGACCGTCTGCCCGCTCTCCAATATCAAGTTGCGTGTATTTGACAATATGCAACAGCACAACATCGTCGAGTTACTGAGACAAGGCCTATGCGTTACAATCAACTCCGATGATCCGGCGTATTTCGGTGGTTATATGACTGATAACTTCATGGCAGTTGCCAACGCCCACGAGATGACTCATGCTGAGCTTGCTCAGTTCACACTCAATGCGATTGAAGCCAGCTTTATCTCAGCGACAGAAAAGGCGCGTATGGCATCAGAGGTTAAAGCCTATCTCAATCACACTGATACAGAATAAATAACGGCATCACAGCGGAGGCTTTGTGGCAATTTACATTTTTGGCTATGGCAGTCTGATGAATTCATCTTCACGACAGTTGACCGGACAGACCGGTGTAACCAGCCCGGCTGTGGTTGACGGCTTAACCCGGACTTGGGGAATGGTGGATGACAGTTATCAGGCTTCACCACTGGTTGTCCAGCCCGGAGACGGTATCGTCAATGGTGTGCTGCTCAATGTATCACCCCAAGAACTGACCCAGTTCGATCAGCGCGAACGGGGATATCAGCGTATTCAGTTGGATATCGCCGACATCAACACTGAATTGCCACTCTCCGCTCAAGATGCGGTGTGGGTTTATGTGAAGAGTGAGCCAATGGCACCGACTCATGAGAGCCCGATCCTGCAAACATATATCGATACGGTTCTTACCGGTTGTCTTGAAGTTTCAGAGGCCTTTGCTCACCTGTTCGTCAAGCACACTCATGGTTGGGAGCATCCGCTGGAGAATGACCGTCACGCACCTAAGTACGTCAATTACGCAGGGATCTCCCCGGAACACTGGCCAAAAATAGACCAAATCCTTACACAGGTTCTGGCCTGATAGTCCATGGCCTCTTCACCGAGGCCTTATTTTATATTGCCCTCACGAAAACGCAGACTTTTGCGGTCACCACATGTTTATACCAACCCCTTCATGATAGAATCCGGCTGTTTTACAGAAAAGATCACCAAGATGGCATCATCCGAAAACATACCCCATCTCTACGGGCTGTGATGTAATCATTTTGCTGCGTCATATTTTATCTGAATGATGTATAGAGGAATACAATGGCCACGATCAAAGACGTTGCACGTGAAGCCGGGGTGTCTGTCGCAACCGTTTCGCGTGTCGTCAACCAGTCCCCGAAAGCCAGTCAGTCATCGATTACGGCAGTCAAAACCGCAATGCAAAAATTAGGTTATCGTCCCAATGCCGCAGCCCGTGCACTGGTGAGTCAAAGTACCAATATTATCGGCGTTCTGGTCAATGATGTATCCGATCCATTTTTTGGCACACTGGTGAAAGCTGTCGATAAAATAGCCCACGCAAATGGTAAACAGGTACTGATCGGTCATGGTTATCATCATGCTGAACAGGAACGCAAAGCCATGGAGCTGTTGATCAACAGCCGTTGTGATGCGCTGGTCATTCATGCGAAAGCACTTACAGATGAAGAGCTGATCGACTATGCCCGTGAGGTCAAGTCGCTGGTTGTGATCAATCGTTACATTCCTGAAATCGCAGATCGCTGTATCTCTCTGGATAATTTTAAGGGAGCGTATCTGGCGACGGAATACCTGATTAAAAATGGTCATCAAAAGATTGCCTGCATCAGTTCTTCACACCTGATTGAAGATACCGACCAACGTATTCTCGGATATAAAGCGGCGCTTCATGATTATGGCATCTCACTGCCTGCCAGTTATATTGAGCAAGCAGAGCCCAATACCGAAGGGGGCGAAATCGCCACCACCAACTTATTGCTAAAATCGCTGGATATCACAGCTATCGTTGCCTACAACGATAATATGGCCGCCGGTGCAATTTTTGTATTGGAAGAAAACGGCTTAAAGTTACCGGATCAGGTCTCCATTGTCGGTTTTGATGATGCGTTAATTGCTCGCTATGTCAGCCCTAAATTAACCACGGTTCTCTACCCGATTCAACTGATGGGAGAACAAGCTGCACAGCTAGCGCTCAATCTAGCCAAAGGCACCCCATCAGAATCGCAACCGCTGCGTTTTTCACCGACGTTGATCAGGCGGGACTCGGTTAAAAAACAGATCTAACCACTCGCCAAAAAACCTCCGCGCTGAAAAGCTGCTCCGAACCTGCCGTTGTCACAACCGGAGAGAGTGGAAAGAATGAATTTTTTCGACCACTGACTGCTATTTTTATGCACAATTCTTCTAAACTAAAAAGTAAGGAATCGGTGAGAAAATCGTAGCAAAGGGTATCGGCATGAGTCATCTTGATCACAACGATGTTCAACAGACATCCCATCAGCGCAGTCTGAATGAACAGTTTGTTGAAATTCATGAACATATTCGCGAGCAACTGCCTCAAATCGCTCGAATCTCATTTGCCCTGTACGAATCATTTTCAGACCACTTAAAAACTTATGCCGACAGCACCCCGGACAATGAGATTTTAATCCACTACGAATATCCACTGAGTCAGCTCCCCGGACTGAAGACCTGTGCTGTTGAGCGATGTGATCGCTGTATCAACGAGCCGACTCGATCGCTGGAAACCGATACGCCGCACAATCAATGGCTCAAACAGCAACGTTTTGGCGCATCACTTGCCTCCCCGATGTATTATGACCATGAATTTATTGGTTTCATTTTTATCAATACTACCGAGGGGTATTGTTTCGACGAATCGCTCTGCCAGCAACTGTCAACACATATCGACACGATTCGTCAGGCAATTGAGCGTGAATACGAAACCATTCATAAGATTCTGGATATGACGGGTTTCATTCTGAAACAGAATCCGAAACATTTGGCTCAAAGCCGCGATCATCAAGAGAGAATGTATTATTTCTCCAAAATCATCGCCCGGGGCGTCTCACAACAATATCATCTGGACGATGAACAAATCGACCATATCACGCTCTTTTCTCGGTTGCATGATATCGGTAAGCTCTCGATACCACATCATTTGCTGTTAAAACCCGGAGGTCTGGGGGAGATGGAAAGGCGACAGGTCATCGGGCATATTGACAAAGGGATTGAAATTATGGAATCAGTCTTGTCACACGCCAACTGTCTACATCATGCCTGTATCCAGACACTGAAAGAGATAGTTTCCTACCACCATGAGTTGATGGACGGTAGCGGTTATCCGTTCGGTCTCAAAGCCGATGATATTCCGGTCTCCGCGAGAATCATTACTGTCGCGAATATTTTTGATGCACTGACCACCCATCGACCTTATAAACAGGCTCGCTCTGTCCCGTTTGCCTTACTGGAATTAGAGAAAATGGTTGCCGAAGGTAAACTTGATAAACATTGTGTCAATGCGCTGAGAAACCATCAGGAATTTTTAAAAGATATCACCCGAAAATACCCGGAGCCGGATCCCAGTCATTTCTCCGACTAAATCACCATTCCTTTATTTCAGCCATTGAGAAGCGGAGTAAGTAATTTTCTAACGCAACTTATCTCGAAATACATCACAAAAACGAATCGTATAAAGAACAAAGTTATCGAAATAATCTTAAAGTAAAGCTAACCCAATCAAAACTTTGAAATTCAATGAAACAACCAGTTAATCGCTAGCTATAAAATATAATACGAGTAAAGATAAAGGCCTGTGTCTGATGACGCCCTCCGAGTCATATATCGTGAGTTCACTTGGGCATAAGCGCCACCAAATAATACAGTCTAATAATGGATATACCTTATGCTCAACAAAGGACATCAAACACATACCGATTGCAGTTCGTTGGCGACACCCTACGAATGTTTACTCTACTGGGCTGAATCACGGCCTGATGATATCTATCTGAAACAGATCAGACATCGCCGCTTTGAGACGTATACATTTGCTCAAGTGGCCGACCATGCTCAAAGGTTGGTCAGTGCATTACATGAGCTTAACCTGAAACCTGAAGACCGGGTCGCAATCATTTCGAAAAATTGTGCTGAGTGGTTTATTTGCGATCTGGCAATTATGCTGGGCGGTTTTGTCAGCGTACCGATTTTTCCAACTGCCAACGCAGACACCATCGATTATTGTCTTACTCACAGTGAGTGCAAAGCAGCGTTCATCGGCAAACTGGATGACATGACAGCAGTGATGGACGTTCTGAATCACAAACCTGATTTGATCAGTATTTCCCTCCCGTATGATAGTGCGCCACACTGCCAATATCAGTACCACCAACTGATTCACGATCATCCTCCCACGATCGACAAACCGGAACATGATTCTCAATCACTCATGTCAATTGTTTATACATCCGGTACATCCGGTACCCCCAAAGGTGCGATGTTAAGTTATGGGGGGTTCGCTTGGTCAGTGAGTCAGTTAAGCCAGTGTATCGGAATCAAGCATCATGAACGGGTTTTCTCATATCTGCCGCTGGCTCATATTACAGAGCGCGTTTACATTTTTGGTTCTTCCATCTTCTGCGGATTACAAACAGCATTTCCGGAGTCTCTCGATACATTTATTGAAGATGTGAAAATGCATTGCCCGACACTATTCCTTTCAGTCCCCCGGTTATGGACGCTTTTTCAGCAGCGTATTCTGGATACCATCCCACAGAAACGACTTGATTTCCTCCTCAAAATCCCATTGATTCGAACCATCATCCGCAAGAAGGTTGCCCATGCATTAGGTCTGAATAAAGCAAGAGTTCTCGGCTGTGGTTCGGCTCCGGTCTCCCCTGATTTATTACTTTGGTACGATAAACTGGGTTTGCCGATTACGGAAGCTTGGGGAATGACGGAGTCCTTCGCCTACTCAACACTTAACTATCCTTATCAAAAATCCAAAGTAGGTAGTGTCGGCCTTGCCGGGCCCGGTGTAACGCTCAAGATAGCGGAAGAAGGTGAAGTTTTAGTTCAGAGTCAGGGGCTATTTACAGGTTATTACAAAAATGAACAGGCAACCCGTGAAGTCTTAACCGATGATGGATGGCTGAAAACCGGTGATATTGGCAAGATTGATTCGGAAGGTTATCTGTTCCTCGTGGGGAGGAAAAACGATACCTTCAAAACAGCAAAAGGTAAATTTGTCTCTCCGGTTCCGATTGAGAAAAAACTCTATCAGGCCAGCCGCGTTGAAATGCTATGCCTCATCGGTTTAGGTCTCCCCGGACCGATACTGTTGGTTGTCCCACATAACATTCCCAATTTCGATAAAGCCCGATATGAACGTTCAGCCAAACGTATCGTCGCAACGATCAATCAGGAATTGCAATCTCATGAACAAATCAAAGGGGTGTTAATGGTTAAAGATATCTGGAATATTGAGAACGGCATTCTGACACCGACATTAAAAATCAAAAGACACTTGCTGGAAAAACAATATCACCAACTGGGATTACACTGGCCAAAAGATAAACTTGTGGTATGGGAAGATGCGATCTCCGAAAATCGTCCATATGGCTAATCTCATGAATGATTTTCGGATACTTGGAGCAAAAGGCAAATACCGGAATAAAGGTTGATTAATCCCAGAAATATTTTTGACACTCTTTCCGGGCGTCTTCCCGACTCAAACCGACATCTTCCAACAGATGTTCCGGCAATTCTGATAATTGCCGGCGAGTCTGATAATTTTGCTGCCAGTGTTTTATCAAAGAGTAGATATTCTTAACCCAAAAACGATAAGTATCAATCAAAGGCGGTTGAATTTTATTGACAATCTCGTTCATAGTTTATCCTTGATATATGGTGTTTTCGTGGTTAAATAATTATCGAAAATGGTTCATGGCACAAACGATAAAATCTGACACTCAATTAAGGAAAACTTAAGTGAAAAGTCGCCTACCTCCTTTACAATCTGTCTATTATTTTTACATGGCAGCACAAGCAGGCAGTTTCAAAATTGCGTCCGAGCAGCTCTTTGTCAGTGCCGCTGCAATCAGCCAGCAAATTCGTCAACTAGAAGAATGGTTGAAATGTGAATTGTTCATTCGTCAGCACAGGCGTGTCCATCTGACAACGGAAGGACAAATCCTCTATAAATATGCCCAAAAAGGGTTTTCCGAACTCTATGCGGGCATACAACATTTAACTCAGGATCCGTCACCGAATCAGCTGTCTATTTCAACCCATCCGGCTTTCGCCCAACACTGGCTCGTCCCCAAACTTCAAGAGTTCAGACAAAAACATCCGGATATTATACTGCTGATCGATCCGAAAGATGCATTGGTGACGTTTCAGGATGATTCAGTTGATCTCTGTATTCGTTATGGACAAGGAAACTATGAAAATCTGACCAGTATCAAACTGATGGATGAAGTACTCTATCCCGTTTGCCATCCGCTCTATCAAAAACAGCATCGCATTGAATCGGTCAATGACTTATATCGTGTTGATTTAATTGAAGATATGATTCCAGATATGAGTTGGGAACTGTGGCTGAACTCTATCGGAGCACCAACCGGGCGTCCAACCCTTCAGTATGAGGGATCACTGTTTGTACTGGAAGGGGCGTTAGCCGTACAAGGTGTTGCCCTGATGAAGCACACTCTGGCCCATCGCTATATTCAGGAAGGTAAACTAATTCGCATTGGGCATCAGGCCATTCGTTCCCGTTACAGGTATTATATCTGTGCCCCAGAAAGCTACCTGCAAAGAAAAAAGGTCAAAGTCTTTATTGCTTGGATACAAGAACAAATTGAAACCTTCACGCTTTCGGGTTTAAACGAGCTTGATATTATTGAACAGACCATCATCGAACGTACATGAAAAGGTTCATCGTGGATTAGCGAAAACTGAAAATAATCACTATTGCTAAAATCGGTGGTTTCAGGATAACAACAAAAAGCCCCGTCAGCTTTTGCTACGGGGCTTTGACATTAAAGGGTTAACTCAAAGAATTACTTCTTAGCGTTACGTTCTTTAACTTCTGCAATCACTTTCTCAGCAACGTTTGCTGGACATGCTGCATATTTTTCGAACTCCATAGAGAACTGACCACGACCAGAAGTCATCGTACGTAGAGTACCGATGTAGCCGAACATCTCAGAAAGAGGAACGTCTGCTTTGATACGTACGCCAGTTACACCAGCTTGTTGGTCTTTAATCATACCACGACGACGGTTCAGGTCACCGATGACGTCACCAACGTGATCTTCCGGAGTGAACACGTCAACTTTCATGATAGGTTCTAGAAGCTGAGCGCCCGCTTTTGGCATTGACTGACGGAATGCGCCTTTCGCTGCGATTTCAAATGCGATTGCAGATGAGTCAACTGCGTGGAAGCCACCGTCGAACAGTTCAACTTCAACATCCAGAGTCGGGAAGCCAGCCAGCACACCGTGCTGCATCATGCCTTCAAAACCTTTCTCAACTGCTGGCCAGAATTCCTTAGGAACGTTACCACCAACAACAGTTGATTTGAAAGTGAAGCCAGAGTTTGGCTCACCTGGTTTGATACGGTAGTCGATCTTACCGAACTGACCAGAACCACCAGACTGTTTCTTGTGCGTGTAGCTATCTTCGATTGCTTTGGTGATAGTTTCACGGTAAGCCACCTGAGGAGCACCGACTTCCAGCTCAACGCCGTAAGTCCGTTTCAGGATATCTACTTTGATGTCTAGGTGAAGTTCGCCCATACCTTTCAGGATGGTTTCGCCAGAATCTTCGTCAGTCTCAACCTGGAATGATGGATCTTCTGCAACCATCTTACCGATCGCGATACCCATTTTCTCAGTTGAACCTTTATCTTTCGGAGAAACCGCGATAGAGATTACTGGTTCTGGGAAGATCATTGGTTCCAGAGTACATTCGTGTTTTGGATCACACAGTGTGTGACCAGTTTGAACGTTCTTCATACCAACAACTGCAATAATGTCACCCGCTTGTGCTGAAGTGATTTCAGTACGGTCATCAGCTTGCATCTCAACCATACGGCCGATACGCTCAGTTTTACCAGTTGCTGCGTTAAGAACTGTATCGCCTTTCTTCATCACACCTGAATAGATACGGATGAAAGTCAGCGCACCGAAGCGGTCATCCATGATCTTGAATGCCAGCGCTTTCAGCGGTTCTGCCGCGTCAACGATCGCTTTCTCACCAGTAGGCTCACCAGTTTGTGGATCAGTCAGGTCTTGTGGATCAACTTCAGTTGGGTCTGGCAGGTAATCAACAACTGCGTCCAGAACCAGCTGAACACCTTTGTTCTTAAATGCAGAACCACAGAAAGTTGGGAAGAACGCCAGATCACGAGTCCCTTTACGAATACATGCTTTGACTTGCTCAACAGTTGGTTCTTCACCTTCCATATAAGCCATCATCAGCTCGTCGTCTTGTTCTACAGCCGATTCGATCAGAAGCTCACGGTACTCTTCTACTTGATCAACCATATCTTCAGGAACTTCTTTGATTTCGTAGTTTTCTGGCAGACCTGAGTCATCCCATACGTAGGCTTGACGGTTCAGTACATCTACAACACCGACGAAGTCATCTTCACGACCGATCGGTAGCGTCATAACCAGTGGGTTCGCTGCCAATACGTTCTTCACTTGTTCAACAACGTTGAAGAAGTCTGCACCCATACGGTCCAGTTTGTTGACGAAGATGATACGAGCAACTTCGGATTCGTTCGCGTAGCGCCAGTTAGTTTCTGACTGAGGTTCAACACCGCCAGAACCACAGAATACACCGATACCGCCATCTAGAACTTTCAGTGAACGGTATACTTCTACTGTAAAGTCAACGTGTCCAGGAGTATCGATAACGTTTAGACGGTGGTTTTTCCACTCACAAGTTACCGCAGCTGATTGGATAGTAATACCGCGCTCTGCTTCCTGCTCCATGAAGTCTGTAGTCGATTCACCATCGTGAACCTCACCAGTTTTATGGATCTTACCAGTAAGCTTAAGAATACGCTCAGTGGTAGTGGTTTTACCCGCGTCAACGTGCGCGAAAATACCAATGTTTCTGTATTTCGATAAATCTGCCATTGTCTTACTCTGTTAATAAGGTATAAAGTGCGCGCAGAGTATATCATAATCCGTCAAGACTGATAGCCCCGCTCGCGGTTTGGTGAAAAATATTTTCTATCCTCATATTTGCAGGGATTTCCAATATTTTTGTTGGTTATTCATTTGAGAAACAAGTACATTTCCCAATCTGTGCAGTTACAGCTCATCAAATGCCTGAATCGCATCGGCCAATTTTTTAACCGCATGGATTTGCATCCCTTCTATCCCGCCTTTCGGCATATTTGCATGAGGGATAATGGCTTTTTTAAACCCATGTTTGAAAGCTTCATTTAACCGCTCCTGCCCGCTCGGTACCGGCCGAATCTCTCCGGCGAGGCCAACTTCACCAAAAATGACCACATCTTTGGGTAAAGCCCGGTCTCGAAAGCTCGACAATAATGCCATCACCAGTGCCAGATCTGCGCTGGTTTCGGTGACTTTCACGCCACCGACCACATTCACAAACACATCTTGATCAGCCATCATCAGACCACCGTGCTTATGTAAAACGGCCAGAAGCAAAGAAAGACGATTTTGTTCAAGGCCGACCGCCACCCGGCGCGGATTCGCAAGTTGCGAGTAGTCCACCAACGCTTGAATCTCGACCAATAGCGGACGCGTGCCTTCCCAGACGACCATCACAGAACTACCGGACGTTTCTTCTTCACCTCTGGATAAAAATATAGCAGAGGGATTGCTGACTTCTCTCATACCATGCCCGGTCATCGCAAAAACGCCCAGTTCATTCACTGCCCCGAAGCGGTTTTTGTGACTTCTTAACGTTCGGAAGCGGCTGTCTGTTCCACCGTCCAATAACACGGAGCAGTCAATAATATGCTCAAGCACTTTCGGTCCTGCCAGTGTCCCATCTTTTGTTACGTGACCGACAATAAACAGTGCAACATGATTTTGTTTAGCGTAACGGGTCAATGCCGTAGCGGATTCCCGAACTTGAGCGACACTACCCGGCGATGACTGAACATCAGCAACATGCATGACTTGAATTGAGTCAATCACCATAACCTTCGGTTGCTCTTGTTCTGCAATCTGGCAGATTCGATCAACACTGGTTTCGGATAACATTCGGAGCCGATCTTTCGGCAATCCCAAACGGGAAGCTCGCATCGCAACCTGCTGGAGCGACTCCTCTCCGGTGACATATAGCGTCGGAACCCCGTTGGCGAGATAACACATGACCTGTAACAATAACGTTGATTTCCCGGCACCGGGGTTGCCACCGATCAGGATTGCAGCACCGGGAACGACGCCACCGCCTAAAACACGGTCTAACTCTTTGAACCCACTGGTAAAACGAGGGACTTCTTGCAGGTCAATATCCGCCAGTGTTTGAACTTTGGCTTCAGTCACTCCGCCTGCATAACCACTCAATCGCTCATTCCGAGAAACCTGAGGAGATGCAGCCAAACGGACTTCCGTAATGGTATTCCATGCACCACATGCATTACATTGCCCTTGCCAGCGAGGAAAATCCGCACCACAATCATTACAAACGTATGCTCTTTTTGTCTTCGCCATATCCCCTCAACTCGACTATGGAATGTGATTCAGTATACAGTTTAATTCGACTGAACCCGAAAATAACAAATAACTCATTAAATAATTGACGAAAAAAGCCGATAATTATTTCAGAGCGTGGACATCATAAATAATTATGCAAAAAACAGAAATTAGATCTATCGCGGAAAAATTAATTCCAGCTTATAAGTCAGAGGATTTTGAAAAAATTCTGTCACAGATGACGGAAAGTGAACAGCCCTCTGTCAAATTGCTTGTAAAAATGGAGTTGAATCGAGTCATGGGGCCCTGCACCAAGATCGTCGATCTCCGTGGACGTGTTCAGGGTGAATGTCGAGAATACCTCCTGAATGGCCTGCGTCATTGGCTCGATGATGTCGCCTTTAATGACTACTACAAATATGTCAAAAAATTTGGCGGCTATACCGAAGGGGTATGGGAAGCACTTTATAATACCCGTAACAATTTTCGGGTCATGAAAGAAAGAAATACAGACAACCAACCCAGTCTTACCGATTCAAATAGCCCTTTTGAAGTAGAAACGATTCAATTAGGCTACGACCTAAAGCGCAGAGAGAACCGGATGAAGCTTGCTTCACAGGTTGATATCACATTATCAAATGGACAACTGGTTACTGCTGTCACACTCGACTTCTCCCCTTCTGGTGCAAAAATCAAAGTTCCCGCAGCTTTTGACTATAAATTGGGAGAAAGCATCCAGCTTCATTTCATGGAACTTGAGCAAAAACATCCGCATCTTGAAGCCCTACAATCTCCGATAGAGTATCGCATACTCGGTATCGATGAATCGCTAGAAAATGATGCAGTCAAGTTTCTTCGGCTGATCAAACTGACCGAAACGCAGGTGATCGAACAAGTCATTCAGGAACACCTGTTCAATGAAACCCAGAAAGCACGTCACGACAATCAAGACAAAATCATGCGGGCCAGAACCCGAGCCTACGAACATACATTTTTGAAACATGCTTGTCAGTTGCCGATGTTCTTTGAAGGGAATGAGCTCAAAGTTGTTCTTTTGACCGAAAGTAACCATGACATCTGGCAGTATTGGCATGATGAAAGAAATCAACAATCGCTGGGCAATCTGTTTAACCCGCAACGGATGTCGCTTCTTGCCAAGCAAGGAGTGAGCGAAAGTAGTAATACCCTCTATACCTTCAAACATGACTATCAGGAAAGATGTTTGTTTTTTTCCATGATGAAGTCAGAAGCAACACCTGAGTTGCGTAAATTATTTTGGCACATTGGTGCAAAGAAAGAATCGTGGCGCGCTTTTCGAATCTCAATGTTTGAACTCAGCACTCAGGAACGGGAAAGTCTTGCTACAGAATCACCGGAGCTGACCAAGCATCTTTCATCACTGACTCACTGCGGGATATTACAAGAAGTCAGTAATCCAGAAACCGCTTCAGATTATCTACTCGTCGATAAACCGAAAATGCCCAGTAGTGAGTTAAATATATTTCGTCATCCAAGAAAAGTGAACGGTTACCCTATTTCTATTTTCTTTGATGCCCGTTCTCAGCGCAAAGAGCCACGCTATCGGCTGAATTCTCCGGTTACAATCCAAACGACTCAAGGCGATTTCATCACCGGAAAAACCATTGATCTGTCCAAACGGGGGGTTTACATCACCCTTGAAACGCCTGTTGTCCTGAAGGTCGGAGATCCGGTCAATGTCGATTTTATTGAACTCAAACTCTATAACAAGAAATTACCACTGGGTCAGGTCCCCTATCAGGTCGCTCGAATTACACCGAATGGTCAACGCATTCAATTATCCATTCAGGAGGACAGTCACACCATAAAAATCATTCGTTTTTTCAATCGTTTAATTGAAAGCAACCGGGATAAGTTAATCGAAAACAACGAAGTACGCCCTACTTTGGCGCTACTCGAAGGGTTGCATCACATCCTCTTAGATAAAATTGTCTGCTCACCGATCTTTGTCGAACGTCAGGGGGCTTATCTCAAAACCACTGCGATTGGGATCAGTAGTCCACTGTCACCTTATCAGATTTTACTGGCAAAACTCGGGCACGGGGAAGGCTATATGTCTCTTGATCCGATTTTCAAAGGACATAGTAATACCCTGATCGCGCAACCCATGAAACATGTCGATGGCGCAAGGCCTCACTATTTTGATATCTATTTTTCCGTCAGAAAATTCGGTAGCCGGATCCAGTCAATTGAAACGCGCTTGTTATCTGATTTTACAACTGCCCAAGAACGAATTTCTTTCATTCAGGACTCATTAGTTATGGGAGATATTTATATTCTCAGATATTGTGCAATCCCTGTATTTCACCCTGTCGCGACATTGCTACGTTCCGATCTGGATGAACTTTCACTCATTAGTATGCATCACGCCAAAAGCATCGAAAAATCGATTGCTTCAATTGTCGGTTATGGTGAATTTTTCGATATCACCGAAGAAGTGCTACTCCGTCTGGAAATCAACTAGTTCGGCATCAGAAGAAGCGGCAAGATACGAGATGCCAATCGTATCTTGCTGCTCATCATGAAAACGGCAAGACTAAGAGTGCAATACCAAGCTTACGGATAAAATACAGAGAATACCACCCAGCTGAGCATAGCGAATCGCAGACTGAGCCTGAGCTTCGACTTTCGGTTTGGCATGAAACGCAACCCCCAATCCGGCGGCATCCATCATTACCAAGTCATTTGCACCATCACCGACCGCAACCGTATTGGCAGGTTTAAGACCATATCGAGTCGTCAGGCGGCGTAAAATGTCTGCTTTGGTCTGCGCAGAAACAACATCACCTAATACGTTTCCTGTCAGTTGACCATCGACAATTTCCAATACATTAGACTGCGCGAAATCCAACTCAAGCATCTCTTGCAAGTAATCCGAGAAATAAGTAAATCCACCGGACGCAATTGCAGTTCGCCAACCGAACTCTTTTAATGCCGAGATCAACTCCCGCAATTCCGGCATCAAAGGCAGCACCTCCCGAACTTGTGCAAGAATATTTGCATCAGCACCGGTTAACTGAGCAACACGTTGACGGAGACTCTGCTCGAAATCAAGCTCTCCCTGCATGGCTCGTTCCGTGACTGCTGATACTTCCGCTCCGACACCGGCCAACTTAGCAATTTCATCAATACATTCAATCTGAATCGCAGTTGAATCCATGTCCATCAGTAACAATCCAGGCTGGCTTAAATCAGGAATCGCCTCAATACTGGCATAATCAACCTGTAACTGTTGTAGACTCTGTTCATGAGATATCGTTAAATCTCCGGCCATTAAAGCTACATCATAGTAACCAACTCGCCAAATTCGATTGATCGGATTAAACATGCCGGTTAATTCATCAAGCTGAGTAAAAAAATCAGAAGACAGGGAGGCACTGTATAAAATCCAGTTCGCCTGAACATCTTGAATCCGTTGCTGCAACTGTTCAGCGAGTGGCGTTTTTTGTGTAATTAACAATGTCTTTTGCGAGTTCATGAAATTTACCTGTAATGAAAGTAACCCGACGTTAACCTATTGCAATTTAAAAACGCAAGTATCAATATGACTTCTGATAAAATTTCTTGTGGTTAAGGTACGATGAGTGGTTCCCTGTTCTCGCTACGTGTAGTTCTACGCATCATTGCAGTCCTCAGTGTCGTCATGATGTTTGTCTTTACGGCAGAAAACAGCGTGATGATTAGTAAAGGCAATGAAAAAATTCAGGCCAATCAACTGGAGACTCTGACGAAACTGCTGATCTCGCAAGCCTCGCTCACGGCCAGTCGCTTTTTAGTTGAGCAGGATGAAGAAAAACTGAAGTCTCTGACCAATCAACTGGCACGCGATCGATTAGTGTTTGACGCAACGATTTATGATGCTGAAGGTGTGCAAATTGCCGCAAGCGACTCAGCACTTAGTGTCCGGGATGTCTTAGGTCTGGATACACCGCTGAAAACAGCGAGTATTGGCAGACAACAGTTGGTTGAACCGGTTTTACACGACAACAACGTGATCGGTTTCATTCGCATTACTTTTGAAACGGGGAAAGTGACGGCTATATCCGATCACCATTATCGGAAAAGTGATCGTTATATGTATTTGATGATCTTGGCAAGCTTTACCAGCGGTATTCTGCTGACCTTATTACTCCATCGTCAAAAAAGACGAGCTCGTCAAGGTGAAAATTTGTTGTTAAAAAATGCAGGGTGAACACAGCCACCCTGCCCATTCAATTGCTCAACCAAGTCAAGCCTTACTGCGCATCACCTATCAGTACAGATTCAAGCGCAATCTCAATCATGTCGTTAAATGTCGTTTGACGCTCCTGAGCGGTGGTCTGTTCGCCAGTCTTGATATGATCGGATACGGTACAAATCGTTAACGCTTTTGCACCATATTCGGCAGCAACACCATAAATACCGGCCGCTTCCATCTCTACACCGATAATGCCGTATTTATCCATTACATCAAACATGTCTGGATCCGGTGTATAAAATAGCTCCGCTGAAAACAGGTTACCGACTTTCACATCAATACCGCGCACTTTGGCAGCTTCTTCAGCCGCTTTCACCATCTGATAATCAGCAATAGCCGAAAAGTCATGATTTTTGAAGCGAATACGATTGACTTTTGAATCAGTACAAGCCCCCATTCCGATGACCACATCACGGATATGTACATCTGAACGCACCGCACCACAGCTACCAACGCGAATCACTTTCTTGACACCAAAATCTTTAATCAGTTCGGTGACATAAATAGAACAAGATGGAATCCCCATGCCATGCCCCATCACAGAGATCTTCCGCCCTTTAAACGTTCCGGTATAACCGAACATGTTTCTCACGTCGCAAACTTGTACGACATCGTCTAAAAAGGTTTCAGCAATATATTTTGCTCTAAGTGGATCTCCCGGCATCAAGACGACATCGGCAAAATCTCCCATTTCAGCATTAATATGTGGCGTAGCCATCTTTTTCTCCTTAACTAACTATCAGATCACACTGATTAATATGAATCAGAACTCTGAGAAACTTCTGTACCTTCCAATGTTGCCAATAGATCATTCAACAAACTGGATGCACCGAAACGGTAGTGGCGGCTGTCAGCCCATGCTTCTCCCATCATTTCATCAGCCATTGACAGGTATAACGCAGCTTCCTGTGCCGTTCTTACGCCACCGGCTGGTTTAAAACCGACTTTATCGGCTACACCCAAATCACGAATCACTTCCAACATCATCTTGGCATACGCTGGTGTCGCATTTTCTGCGACTTTTCCGGTCGAGGTTTTAATAAAATCGGCACCCGCGCGAATCGCGATTTCCGAAGCTTGCTTAATGAATGCTTCTGTTTTCAATTCGCCTGTTTCAATAATCACTTTTAACAGTACATCATCACCACAAGCCGCTTTACATTGTTTGACCAAGTCAAAACCAACCTGCTCATTCCCGTTTATTAAAGCGCGATAAGGAAAAACCACATCAACATCATCCGCACCGTAGGCAACCGCAGCCCGGGTTTCTGCAACCGCAGCTTCAATATCATCTCGTCCATGAGGGAAATTAGTGACCGTCGCAATCCTGATATTCGGCGTACCTTGCTCTCGGAGCGTTTTTCTAGCAATAGGAATAAATCGAGGGTAAATACAAATAGCAGCCGTTGTTCCAAAAAGTGTCTGCGCACTCTGGCACAATGAAATCACTTTTTCTTCAGTATCATCGTCATTCAACGTGGTTAAATCCATTAAGGTTAACGCCCGTTGAGCTGCTGATTGTAATTCGTTCATACACCACTCCGTTTTTAATAAACCATCTCAAATCGACATCCGACTATTTTATCTCACCAACAAGTCAGGAATACAGGAGAATAACCTCTCTACCGATGACGCAATCGATTTGTATCTCATTCTATTATTGGCGATCGAAATCGTCACAAATAAAAAAGGCCTCAAGGTATCGACCCTGAGGCACATTCATAATCAGTGATCGCTCTATTCTCACTAAAAGGAGAGGAAGAATCCGGCAATCGTTGCAGCCATCAGATTAGATAATGTTCCGGCAATCACTGCTTTCACACCCATCCGAGCAATATCATGTCTGCGATTCGGTGCAATTCCACCCAAACCACCTAACAAAATAGCAATAGAAGATAAGTTCGCAAAACCGCATAAGGCGAAAGAGATAATTGCTGTTGTTTTCTCTGACATCACATGTCCTGTTGCAGCAACAACCTGAGCCTGATCACCAATATAAGGCACAAAGTTGGAATAAGCGACAAACTCATTCAAGACGATTTTCTGCCCGATAAATGAACCGGCCGTTGTTGCCTCAGCCCAAGGAACACCGATGATAAAGGCTAATGGTGAGAACAACCAGCCAAGGAGTAGATTTAAAGAAAGTTCAGGCATTCCAAACCAGCCACCGATACCGCCAAGCATACCATTGATTAAAGCAATCAAGCCGATAAATGCCAGTAACATTGCACCGATATTCAACGCCAGTTGCATCCCTGTGGATGCACCGCTTGCTGCCGCATCAATCAAGTTCGATGGTTTGTCGTTGCCTTCATCAAAATCCGTCAGTTCCTGACTATGTGGTGTTTCGGTTTCTGGTTTCATAATTTTCGCAAACAGTAAACCACCCGGTGCGGCCATAAAAGAGGCTGCAACCAGAAACTCCAAACGAACACCCATTGCAGCATATCCGGCAAGAACACTACCAGCAATCGAAGCCAAGCCACCACACATGATGGCAAACAGTTCAGACTGTGTCATTTTCGGCACGTAAGGACGTACCACTAATGGCGCCTCGGTTTGACCAACGAAGATGTTTGCAGCAGCAGACATGGATTCCGCACGAGAAGTACCCAACGCTTTCTGCAATGCACCACCAATAATTTTAATGGCAATCGGCATAATACCAATGTAGTAAAGCACCGCAATCAGAGAGCAGAAGAATACCACCGCCGGGAGAACTTGAAACGCGAAGATGAAACCCAGCCCATCAACCGAGAAGTTCACTAAGTTGCCGAACAAGAATCCTGTACCATCTTTGCCGTAGTTAATGACGTTCTGCACACCAGCGGTTAATCCCGCCAGAAGATCGCGTCCCCAAGGGTTATAAAGAACAAAACCACCTAATAAAAATTGGATGGCAAAAGCTCCGCCAACCGTTCTAAAATTGATCGCTTTACGATTATCTGAAAGCAGAAAGGCAATTCCAATTAGAACAACCATTCCCACTAAGCTCATAAACAAGCCCATAGTTTATGAATCCTTATACGTGAATTATTCGTTTGAGTGGAGGAAGACGTTTCGGTGGCGGATTATACGATGCCCCAAATCAAAAGCAATTACGGGTCACACATTTATCCACAAAAGAAAAATCATTCACCACAATTATTGATACTAATCACAAAAACTGCCAAACCGAAAGCCATTCAACATCATCAGTTAACAAAAAATCAACATCAAGCAAATAAAATCATATGCAATAGAAACACAATACGACAATTTGCAGATATCAAACGATTGCACCAAAAAATAGAATCAGCCAGCAAAAATAACTATATCAGATAAACCACTTGAGAATTTTGTGGCATATCAAACATTACATTATATAGAAATATCAACTATTTGATCGTTGAACCTTCTATCCTTGAAATTGCACCAAAATGAAACAAAAATAAATTAAATTACAAAAATAAACGATGCAATTCACAAAAAAACCGCACCTTTCCTCATAAAATAGGTTGTTTTTAACAAAAAACAAACACAAACCGTTAAATATCATATTAGGTATTAAGAAAAATGTGACACATACTAAAAAATGAACTTTTGGGGAAGGTATAAAGCCAATAAACGGCTCACCTCTCTGAACATTAAATAATTAATAGTGTGAATGAGTGAGAAAGATAGGCCAATCGAGATACAGAGTGGAAATACAATGTGACTGAGCGCCTCCAATCAATCCGGTTTAAGGTCAAAGATCTGATGGCTGTTCTGCCATAAGCGCTCTGCAATATCTGCCACGACACACTCCCTCAGTTGCGCCAAAACTTGCAAAACCAACGGTAAATATTTGGGATGATTCGGCTGCCCCTGCAATCCGCACAGAGGCATATCGGGGGCATCCGTTTCCAGCACTAAAGCCTCAATCGGAAGTTGAGCAACAGTTCGACGCGTCTTTGCGGCCCGTGGATAGGTAATCACGCCACCGATACCAATTTTAAATCCCAATTGGATAAATGCCTGTGCTTGTTGTTCACTGCCAGAAAATGCATGTAATACTCCACCGTGGGTAAACTGATGCTGTTTGAGCAACTGTAACAAGCGTGACTGCGTCTTACGACTATGGAGAATCACCGGTAATCCGGCATTCTGAGCGATACTCAGTTGAGCAATAAAGATCTCTTCCTGAATCACCGACGGAACATCGACGACAGCATCCAACCCACACTCTCCGATCGCGACACAATTCTCATCAGAAGCTGCCAGATGCTCTTCTAAAAACGTCACCCGTTCAGAGCAAGTCATTTCAGCACTATCGGTATTTAAAAAATAGGGATGAAAACCAAGGGCATAGTATAATTGCTGCGGTGCGATAGTCGTCAGTTCTTGCACGGCATCCCAGTTGCTGATCCCCACCGAAGGAATCAGGAGACGTGAAACACCGGCATCAGAAGCCTGCTGCCAGTGCCACGCTATTTCAGACTGAAATGGCTCAAAATCAAAATGGCAATGCGTATCAAACAGTCGAGGCTTAACTATCTTTACCATCTTTTTGCTTTGCATTGCTCGTCTCACTCCGATAAGGCACGCAACTTCGTTTTTGTGCCGGTGTTAAGCCCATACGCTGACACCAGTTATCGTAACGAGCCAGACAACGTTTCAACCAACGCCACATCAGCCTGTCCTCCGAACAATTACTGTTCTTCTCGTTTGAAAACTAACTCTGTTGCAGTGGACTCTCCGGCATCATAGCGATACCCGGCGACATCGAATTCCAACAATTTCTCTACAGATGAAATCCGATTCTCAACAATATAACGAGCCATCATGCCTCTCGCTTTTTTTGCATAGAAACTAATCACTTTATATTGACCATTTTTACAGTCTTTAAACACCGGCGTGATCACTTGAGCATCCAATCCTTTAACATGAACTGCTTTAAAATACTCGTTTGATGCCAGATTCACCAGAATGTTATCTCCCTGCTCTTGAATGGCCTCATTCAGCTTGTCAGTAATCACATCGCCCCAAAACTGATAAAGATTATTGCCACGAGGATTGCTCAGTTTCGTCCCCATTTCCAACCGATAAGGCTGCATTAAATCAAGGGGCTTCAGTAAACCATAAAGGCCAGATAACATCCGCAAATGTAGCTGCGCATAATCCAGATCACCATCAGAAAGGCTCTCTGCTTCAAGCCCGGTATACACATCACCTTTAAATGCCAGAATCGCTTGTCGAGCATTCTCAAAAGAAAATTGTTTATTCCACTCGGCAAACCGGGCGACATTCAACCCGGCAATCTTGTCACTCACTTTCATCAGTGAAGCGATATCGGCAGGGTTAAGCTGGCGACAGACGTCGATTAAAACTTCTGAATGGTCAAGCAATTCAGGCAGCGTATGTTTATCGGTCTTCAAGGGCGACTCATAATCTAGGGTTTTAGCGGGGGAAACGACGATTAACATACTCTATTCCTTTCTCTGCTGATCAATATTGATTGTTATATGTGTGACGAATCAGATTCACAGTGAATCCGATACTTTCTATTGCATAGCGTACAAAAAAAGCCATGCATTGTCTGCATGGCTTTCTCAATCCTTACTATCGGTTTTACCAATAATTAATCTTTCGACTTTTCCCAAATGCCTTCTTCTAGCTGAGATTGCAATTCAGGGTAGTCCTTCACATTAAAGGTTGGTAGTTTGCCGGCTTTCAACTGGCGGTTATAATCTTTTGCCAACTTCACGACGATGCCGGATAACAACAGAATCGCAATCAGATTGACAATTGCCATCAGTCCCATCGACACATCAGCCATCGACCAAACAGTCGGTAATGTCGCTAAAGAACCAAACATGACCATCGCAAGGAAAACTACCCGGAAAATCGCTAAGCCTTTTTTATTGTTGTGTTCAAGGAACACCAAGTTTGTTTCAGCATAAGAGTAGTTGGCAATAATTGACGTGAAGGCAAAAAAGAAAATAGCAAAGGCAACAAAAATACTGCCCCATCCACCGACCTGAGAGTCCAGCGCACGCTGAGTTAATTCAATCCCGGTAATTTCACCATGCGGCACATACTCACCCGACATCAAAATAATCGCAACTGTGGCAGAACAGATCACGATAGTATCAATAAACACACCCAGCATCTGTACATAGCCCTGAGACGCAGGGTGCGGTGGATATGG
Organism: Vibrio sp. MEBiC08052; assembly: GCF_001506075.1. Classification (GTDB taxonomy): domain Bacteria; phylum Pseudomonadota; class Gammaproteobacteria; order Enterobacterales; family Vibrionaceae; genus Vibrio. Next base: position 2,612,600 of record NZ_KQ947475.1, read on the forward strand.
TGTCGCCGTTGCAGCAGCATTCGGTGCAGACCCCATCCCTGCCTCATTTGAAAACAGTCCACGTTTGACGCCATTGATCATCGCTTGAGCAATCATATAGCCCAGACCTCCGGCAGCTGCTTCCTGAAAACCAAAAGCACTTTTAAAAATCAGGCCAAATACTGCCGGAAGCTTATCAAGGTTCGTCAACAAAATGAAAATCGCAATCGCCAAATAGGCCAGAGCCATCAACGGGACGATTAATTCAGCCGTGCGAGCAATTTTCCGAATACCACCAAAAATCACAAACGCGGATAAAATCACAATTCCAGTCCCGATATACACTGGTTCATAGCCAAACGCAGTATTCATAGCATTGGTAATTGAGTTGGCTTGCACCGCATTGAAAACCAGACCGAATGCAATCATCAGGAAAATGGAGAACAGCACCCCCATCCAACGCATTCCTAAGCCTTTTTCCATGTAATAAGCAGGACCACCACGATAGTTACCATCACGATCTTTGGTCTTATATAATTGCGCCAATGTACTTTCGGCAAAGGACGTCGCCATCCCGACCATCGCAGTCATCCACATCCAAAAAATAGCGCCCGGCCCACCGGCTGTGAGTGCCACGGCAACACCTGCCATGTTTCCGGTTCCGACTCTGGCGGCAAGACTGGTACATAAAGCCTGAAAAGAAGAAATGCCCGCAGTATCTGATTTACGGCTATTTTTCAACACACTGAACATATGGCGGAAATGACGAATTTGAATAAACTCAAGTCGGACGGTAAAGTAAATTCCGACGCCCACCAATAGATAAACAAGGATTGACCCCCAAAGCAGGTCATTTAATAAATTGATTAAGTCTGTCACAAGAACCTCTTTAAGAGTTCAGAGCACAAATTTGCTCTACACCATCACTTGATATTTCCCTATCTTATAATAATTTATTAGCAACAGTCCCTGTTGTTCCTAGCATATATATCCGAATAAATCGCAAACACATTCACTCAGCGCGGAAGATAATGCTATCGAACAAACAAAAAATCAATACACAACACTGTCCGAAAAAGCTATTTTTATAATCATACTCCTAACAATTCCACACAAATAAAAAACAAAAAACCAACATTTATTTAAAATAATGCTTTACAAAATTGCTAAAAAAAGCGAATTTTAGAGCGACAGAGGCGTTGTATGATTCAAGCGTTTCACCAATGTTGACAGTTACCTAAGGCGTTACCGAAGACAAGTCACCTGATTCGCTTGGAACATCACCTCAAAATTGACACATTCAGTTGTCCATCACTCAAGTTTGTTAACAATCTCAGAAAAATTTGTAGTATGCTCGTGACGTCTGATAGCACAAAAAACGTACAATTTTATTTTCCTCAGCATAAAAACAGGGATCTTTGTTCAGAAATAAGTCATCAAATCGAAACAAATGAGAAACATATCATAGATATACTTACTTCAGTTGTGATATTTAAGACTCATACAGAGCAGATTTCGTCATAGAGCATACATAATAGAAGAGGCTAATTATGGATGATTTGCACTTTGAAGATTTACTTGAAAAAGAGATTAGTAAAATCCGAGTAACCCGCTCTAAACCAACAAAGCGAATGTGGAGAGAAATAGAAGCGATACGCGATAAACGCCGATTACAGAAAGAACTGATGGAGATGGATATCAGTCTTGAACTCGATGATATCGATATCTGAGAGAATAAAAAGGTTCCCGGAGGGGAACCTTTTTACTTATTACTTACCTTCCAACATCTCTTCTCTAACAAGCTGAGCGAGCTGTTTATATCGGTCCGCAATGGTCTCACCGAAAACGGGATCATCTTCGTTTTGCGTCCATTGCCCTTCAACATGCTGCCAATCCTCAACAGTAAAGGTCTGCTTAATCAGCGGCAAAATGTCTTTTTCTTCCAGATCCAAATGACGTTTCTGTTCCACAATAAAATCAGATAACTGATTGATAAATACATCCTGAGGAACAATAACGTCCTGCAAAATCATATCAATCACGCCAAGAAACTCATGTGTTTTTTCCGACAGATTACGATGGTCAGCTTCCAGATCAGCGATATACTCCCTTTCCCCGTACTTTTCCATATAGTACTGGTAGATTAAATCCTCTTTTGGATGGTGCGCGGCTTCGGAATGTGAACACAAATAATCGACAATCTCTTTAATCAGGGAGTAATTGACGGCCTGTTCATTCTGAAGTCTTTGCAACTTCCGCTTGAGGATGGCTAATAAACGGGCCATGTAGCCATGTTCCCGACGAATCCGTTCTATCATCATGTCGCCTCTCCGGTTCATAATATGATAAACAAATTGTATATAACTTGTCGGGAAACTGATTTGATTCTGGTCGTAAAAAATACAATTTCTCTCTGAGGTGATTTAGTCCAGAATTGGTTGCCAGTTGACAGGCGTCTCGCCATGTTCTTGAAGATACTGATTTGCTTTAGAAAAATGTTTACAGCCAAAAAAGCCGCGATGAGCCGATAACGGAGAAGGATGAGGCGCGGTTAAAACACAATGCTTTTTGCGATCAATAAAATGACCTTTTTTCTGCGCATGAGATCCCCACAGAAGAAAAACAACGTTTTGCCGATGCTGGTTAATTTCCGCAATCACTTTGTCTGTAAATGTCTCCCAGCCGGTACCCGCATGAGAATGGGCTTTACCTTGTTCAACGGTTAAAACCGTATTGAGCAGAAACACACCTTGCTCAGCCCAACTTTTCAGATAACCGTGTTCCGGTATCGAAAAACCGGGAACATCTTGCGCAAGCTCTTTATACATATTGACTAAGGAAGGGGGTGCTTTTATGCCCGGCAACACGGAAAAACAGAGCCCATGAGCCTGACTCGGCCCGTGATACGGATCTTGTCCGAGGATGACAACTTTCACGTCACTGAATTCCGTATAGCGAAAAGCGTTAAACACATCCTTCGCTGGCGGATAAACCACCTTTCCTTGCCGACGCTGTTGCTCTACATAAGCAAGCGTTTCTTGAAAATAAGGCTGCTGTTTTTCCGTACCGATTACATCGTGCCACGTCAGTGAGTTTGTCATGAACCATCCTAAAGTAATATCGAGAATGGTTCTATTCTACTCATAAACAGAATCGAGTTGCACCTGCAAAGATGTCAATTCGTTTTATCGACCACGCGGTGGCACACCGCGATGGCGTCCCCCCGGTCCGGAGACATGACGGTTCGGTGTCGGTAAAGGAGATGACGGACGGGATATTGAATGGGTAATGTATGACATAGCAGCCTCCAGAGACACAATGTCTAAAAATGAAACACCCAATATCCCATGAAAAAAATATGCCAAGTTATGCAGGGACGGTATTTGAATTAACAGTTGCGGAGTAGTCGCGTAAAGTCTGGATTTCTTGCGGCCATAATTCCGGTTTAATTGTCTCTAAAATCAATGGGATATTATTAAAGCGTGGATCTTTGGCAATATATTCAAAGCAAGCCCAACCGATCATCCCTTCCCCTAATGCATGATGACGATCAACCCGACCACCCAGATCGATTTTTGAATCATTAAGATGCATTGCTCTGAGGTAGTGCATCCCAACACGTTGATCAAACTCAGCAAACGTCTGCTGACAAGCGGTTGCCGTTCTCAGATCGTATCCAGCGGCAAATAAGTGGCAAGTATCCAGACACACACCGACTCGTTCCTGATCATCGACCAACTCGATAATTCGAGCCAGATGTTCAAACTGCCAACCGAGATTACTGCCCTGTCCTGCCGTATTCTCAATCACGGCAATCACTTCAGGTACCTGTTGATGAGCGAGATTAATGGATGCAGCAATCGTTTCCAGACACGTATCTTCACTGATCTGGTTAAGATGACTGCCAGGATGAAAGTTCAGTAGGCGTAGTCCGAGCAACCGACACCGCTCCATTTCATCAACGAAAGCAGCACGCGATTTCTCCAGCTTTTCCGGATCCGGTGCACCCAAATTAATTAAATAGGAATCATGCGGCAGAATATGTTGCGGCTCAAACCCATATATCCGGCAGTTCGTCCGAAAGGCATCAATGGAACTTTGCAACAACGGTTTGGCCTGCCACTGCCGCTGATTCTTGGTAAAAAGCGCAAAGCTATTCGCCCCAATCTCATATGCACGGAGTGGTGCATTTTCAACACCACCGGCAGCAGAAACATGGGCACCGATAAATTTTTGTTCTTGCATTAAATCGCCTCACATCAATCAATTGCGCAGTTGTATTCACTTCACTGAATATATTTTGTTGTAAATTTACAACATTTATTGATTTAAAAATTATTTTAAATATTAAAAAAAATTTAAATTCATATTTTTTAATTACTTATTGATAATAATCAACAAAAACGATTAATCCGAAGATAATTTGGTTGTTATTTTTTGACCTATATCAATGTAATAAAAAAGGTTATTTGCTATATAATACTTAGCTCAACTTATTTTGAAAGTTAACACCAATCAGCGCCACAATCAGTGGATGAGGAGAAAGCAATGCTTCAAGGTATCCAAATTACAAAAGCCGCGAATGACAATCTGGTCAACTCTATCTGGTTACTTGACCAAGAAACAAACGAAGCACGTTGCATGGCAGCAACAGCCGATTATCAATACGATCAAGTTATTCCCGTCAGCGATCTGGGTGAGTATGAGTCTCGTGAGCTCGCCATTGAGAAAGCACCGCGTATCGAAGGCGGTCAGCATCTGAATGTCAATGTTCTCCGTCGTGAGACACTGGAAGATGCAGTTGCACATCCAGAAAAATATCCACAGTTAACCATTCGTGTATCTGGTTATGCAGTGCGTTTTAACTCACTGACTCCGGAACAGCAACGTGACGTCATTGCACGGACTTTTACTGAATCGCTATAGTTCATGATGATCTAAGCGTAATAAGTAATAAACAGCGACACGCTTGAGTTCTTCGACAGACCATCAAAAACGGCACCTTTCGGTGCCGTTTTTTCATGATGTTTATGACTGAACGCGACGTAAAATCGTTTTCAGAGCTTCAAAATCATCATCAAGTTCTTCAGAAAGTAGTGCCATTTGAGCATGTTTTGCCAATGGTCCCGGCAGCGGGATATCTGTCTCCAGAATCTCATCGACAACTTCTTTAAATTTCGCAGGATGAGCGGTACATAAGAATAATCCTGTCTCTCCCGGTTGGAGTTGCTGAGCTAAGGTTCGATAAGCAATCGCACCATGCGGCTCACACAAATAACCCAAATCATAAAGCTCACGCACGGATGCCGCACTTTGCTCATCAGTAACCGCACCTTTGCCGAGTGTTTCTAAGCCCCACCCCTGAATACGGCACAACTCTTCGATTCGTGGCCAGTTGTTTGGCTGACTCACATCCATTGCATTAGATGTCGTAGCAATTGTAGCTTTAGGGTCCCATTTACCGGTTTCCAGATAGCGTGGCACGGTATCATTGACATTCGTTGCGGCGATAAAACGCTGAATCGGCAAGCCCAATGCTTTGGCTAGCATTCCAGCCGTTAAATTACCAAAATTACCACTTGGCACGGAAACAACCAGATTTTCGCGCTCTGCTTTGCTCATTTGAGCCGCAGCTTCAAAGTAATAACAGATCTGTGCCATTAACCGACTGATATTGATTGAGTTGGCCGAATTTAACCCAATTTCATCACGCAACGCCTGATCATCAAAGGCTTTTTTCACCAAAGCCTGACAAGCATCGAAATCACTGTGAATGGCAACCGTATGGATGTTTTTACCCAGTGTGCAGAATAACTTTTCTTGCAACGGACTGATCTTACCTTTCGGATATAAGATCACTACCTGAATATTCTCCATACCATAAAAAGCATGCGCCACGGCTGCACCGGTATCCCCGGAGGTTGCTGTCAGAATAGTGATTTTGCCACCATCCGATACGGCCGCCAAAGACTGAGCCATAAAACGACCACCAAAGTCTTTAAACGCTAATGTCGGACCGTGGAACAGTTCCAGTGCATAAACTTGATCTTTCACCTTCTGAATCGGTGCCGGAAACTGAAACGCATTCTCGACCAAAGCCTTCACCGCTTCAGGAGACAGCTCATCACCAATCAATGCAGACAGAATTTTGGCACTGCGAGAGGTAAAATCTTCAGCGAGCAATCCATCAATATCATCAAAACGCGGGAGTTCTGATGGAAAAAATAGTCCTTGATTACGGCCAAGCCCCTGACGGACAGCCTGACCAAAAGAAACCTGTTCATCATTCTCTTTAATATTATAAAGCTTCATAGCTTACTTCCTGTCTGTTTGGAGCCTTGCTTATTCAGGCGACAAATATGGACGAATCCATTTTCATTCTGTACATAATTCTGTTCGAGCCATTGCGCGACACGTTCTGCGACATCACGCTCCCGGCAAACACTAAACAAAGTCGGGCCACTTCCGGAAATACCCGTGGCTAAAGCACCGGCTGAGGACGCATACTGACGAGCCGCAGCAAAACCGGGTAAAAGTTTCTCACGATACGGTTCAGCAATCACATCTTTAATCATTTTTGCCGCCAACTCCGGTTGATTCGAGTGACAAGCATGGATAAATCCGGAGAGGTAGCGACCGTGTGCAATGATATCCTGACGCCGATATTGAGCCGGTAAAATTGCGCGAGCTTCAGCCGTTGAAACTTTGATTCCCGGATAAGCCATCACCCAGAACCAATCATCAAAACAAGGAACTTCTTGACTGATAATCCCCAGCTCTTCAATCATCAGTTGTACACCGCCAAGGTAGCACGGCGCCACATTATCATAATGAACGCCACCGGAGATCTGACCTTCCATTTCGCCCATCAGTGCAAGCAGTTCCGTCTCATTCAAAGGGTTACCATGAAACTGATTCAGTGCATCCAAAGCAGCCACAATCGAACAGGCACTCGATCCGAGTCCTGAACCAATGGGCATATTCTTCTCAAGCGTCATTTCAAGCGGCTTTAAATCAACCGCTTTCTTTTTCAGTTCCCGGCCAAAAACCATCCAGCAATCATAGACAATGTTTTCTTGCGGGTTGGTCGGCAGTTTATCGACAAAGCGCCCGACCGCTTTGAGAGAAAAAGAAGATTCACTGCTTTTCACTTCAACACGGTCGCCGAGCAATGTACCGTCCACCGGAGAAACCGCCGCGCCCAGAACATCAAACCCGACGCTGACATTACCGATAGAAGCCGGTGCATAGATCACCACACTTTCTTGTTGTGTGCTCATAAAATTAAACCCCTAATTTCCAACCGAGTGTCCGCATCACATCCGCAAAGACACCTGCGGCCGTGACTTCTGTACCTGCGCCATATCCTCTCAGCACCAGAGGAATCGGTTGATAATAACGGCTATAAAATGCCAGTGCATTCTCGCCATCTTTGATTTTAAACATCGGATTATCTTCACTTACCTGTGCAATACGCACGCGACAGCGACCATCGGCAATTTCTCCGACATAGCGTAATACTTTACCTTCACTGGCTGCTTTTGCATAAAGGGATGCAAAATAATCATCCGCTTGAGGTAAACGCGCCATAAACTCATCGATACTGCCTGAAGCATCAAAACCCGGTGGCAATGCTTGATCAATGTCGATATCACTCAGTTCAAGCTTCATGCCGGCTTCACGCGCCAAAATCAACAGTTTGCGGGCAACATCCATGCCTGACAGATCATCCCGGGGATCAGGTTCGGTAAACCCTTTGTCTTTCGCGACTTGAGTCGCCTGACTTAACGTCAATCCTTCATCCAGTTTACCGAAAATAAATGAGAGCGACCCTGACAGAATCCCATTGAAACGCTCTAATTCATCGCCGGCAGCAATCAGATTCTGGAGATTTTCAATCACAGGCAGGCCGGCACCGACGGTTGTTTCATACATCAGTTTACGGCGCGAGTTTCTCGATACCTGACGCAATTGCTGATAGTACGCCATACTCGCTGTGTTGGCGCGTTTGTTCGGAGTGACCACATGGAAACCGGCATTGAGAAAATCAACGTATTGATTGGCAATCACTTCACTGGAAGTACAGTCAACCAGGACCGGATTAATAATATGATTTCGTTGTACCAAAGCGATCAGCCGAGCCAGACTGAATGACTCAGTGGCACCTTCCTGTAAACGCTGACGCCAGTTGTCAAGCGGAAGTCCTTCTGCATCCAACAAGCAACCTTTACTGTTGGCAAGGCCGCATACCCGGATGACAATATCTTTTGATGCTAACTTCTCTTGTTGACGATTAATTTGATCAATCAGTTCACCACCGACGCCACCGACCCCAACCACAAAGACATCCAGATAGTGTTTTGAGTTGAACAAATTCTCATGACACGCTTTGATCGCTTCAGAAATCTTATCTTCCGGAATCACCGCTGAAATCGCGCGTTCAGATGACCCTTGGGCAATCGCGACAATATTGACGTGAACTTCAGCCAGAGATGAGAAAAATTGTGATGCAATACCACGCGCGGTTCTCATCCCATCACCAACCAGCGTCACAATTGCCAGATCATCCATGAAATCAACAGGTTCCAACAAACCATCTTTCAGCTCTAACTCAAACGTTTCAGACAGCGCTCGTTTGGCATTCTCTTTATCCTGAGATTCGATACAAAAACTGATTGAGTATTCAGATGAAGATTGGGTAATCAATACAATCGAAACCCCTGCAGAAGACATCGAACCAAAGACTCGGCTGGCCATCCCGACCATTCCTTTCATTCCGGGACCAGAGACGTTGACCATAGTTAGATCGTTCAGCGTGGTAATGCCTTTGATTGGCAGCTTGTCTTCACCGGTATCTTGGCCGATGAGCGTACCGGCACCTTGCGGATTGAAACTATTTTTAATCAGACAGGGAATATGGAAACGGGCAATCGGGGCAATAGTTTTGGGATGTAACACGGAAGCACCGAAATAAGAGAGTTCCATGGCTTCTTGATAACTCAGCGACTTGAGTAGTCGGGCATCATTCACTAAACGTGGATCACAGTTATAAACGCCGTCAACATCAGTCCAGATCTCACAGCATTCAGCCCGTAAACAAGCGGCTAAAACAGCTGCAGAATAATCTGAACCATTACGCCCTAAACAAACCAGTTCACCTTTCGGATTACCCGCAGTAAAACCGGGCATGATATGCACATGATTTTGAGGTAGTGGTGACCGTTTAAAATTTTCCGTGGATGCATCAACATCAACCATCGCCTCGAGATAACTACCGTTGGCTCGCAAGTATTTCACCGGATCAATCAGACTGACATCATAGCCTTTTGCTTCGAGAACCGCTTTCATCAATTGGATTGAGATGCGTTCACCTTTACTGATAATCCGCGCATTGACATGATCCGGGCACGCACCTAGCAGTCCGATCCCGTGGACATAACTTCTCAGCTGGGACATCGACTGACGGACCGTCTCGTCAAATGCTTCTCCCTTGAGGTTGGGTAATTCAGACTGAATGTCCTGATACAAACTGTGAAAAGAGGATTCCAACTCATTAATCTGTAATCCGGCCTCTCCGATTGTCTGGGCAGATTCAATCACTGCAACCAACTTGTTAGTCGTTTTCCCCGGTGCTGAAAGCACCACAGAAATATCTTCTTGTTGGGCATTGTTGGCGATAATCTGTGCAGCTCTAAGAAAACGGTCGGCATCCGCCAGAGATGACCCACCAAACTTTAATACACGCATCCCTTCCTCCAGTGTGATTAAATAATATAAAAAAAGGCCTGTATCTTGTGGGGATACAGGCCTTTTTTTGAAGTTTTTTCGCTCAGCAGCCTGCCCCAACATTGGTGGTGTCGGTAATAATAATGGTGGTGGTGCTAATCATTACTATAGGCTGGCTAAATGTCATATAAACTTCGACTCAATAAGATAACGTTTTCTTACGTTTACCTTATTATGAGGGGGAGAGTCAATCAAAAATTATATTTTTTTACCCGTTCGAGAGAAATTACGCTCAAAATAAGATTCTTTATAACTTTCCCTGAATGTTTCCGAACTCAATCATAAGTGAATCAGTTAACTTCTAACGGTTGCTCTGAAATCAGAATTCCATTCCAGTCGGCATAAATATAATCTCCGGGTTGAATCATCTGATTCATGATAGAAAGTGTCACATTAACCTGACCGGCATCCTTTTTCTCGGTTTTAAATGGGCAGGCCCCTAAAGCTTTCACGCCTAAGTCCAGCTCTGACAATGCCACGACATCTCGGACAGCGCCATAGACAATGATCCCTTCCCAGCCGCTTTTTACGGCTTCGAATGCCATCATATCTCCCATGAGTGCTTTCTTACATGAGCCGTGTCCATCAATGACTAACACTTTCCCCTTACCATTTTGCTGCAGTATATCTCTCACTTTCGAGTTATCGTGGTAACAACGAATCGTGACAATTTCTCCCCAAAAGGCATCTCTCTGCCCAAAATTTTGTAAAGGTAGGTCAAGCAAAGTCACCTGAGACTCGTACTTGTCGCAAAGATCTGGTGTTATATCTCTCATCATTCCTCCATGATATCTCATTCTAAATTTGGCTACAGACGGATCACTATCCACCTCGTCATACTTGGTCACAGGTCAATCTCAACCGTTCTAACGAAATAAATATTCAGTCATCCGGACACATAAATTCTTTCGGACAATACTCCCAATTCATCACATCTGGAATCAATACAGGAATGCAAGAAAACCGTCTCATTCTGGACATAAAATATAGCATTCTGTTCAAACTTTCGGCCTAAATTCAAAGCTAATTCAAGACAAATTGCAACAGCAAAACTTTCTTCTACCCACTCAAAAGCAGCATCACCGGCTAAAACAGGGGCCCACGGATAGCTGTTGAACTGCTGACATAGTTGTTCATTATTCGCACGGTTCTCTCGATAAGACAATCGACAACTTTGTGGGTTCCATGCTGTGATGATAGAAAACTCAGGGCTTGGAAACGGCAGAGAAAAAACAAAATGCGTCGATGCATAAGCTTGCCACAGCCAATCATTAATCTGATATTTTCTCATTATATCAACCCTATAAATATACCGATGTTTCAAGCGTTCACGTCTATTGACATAAATCAACAAACTGTTGGGTATTAACAATCTATCGTTGTTACCATGCTGTTAACAATATAAAATCCACCGCAACAAACGGTAAAAACAGACAAGGTTACGGAGCACCTTGCAGGACACATCCACGGATGGCGGGCAATGAGCATGTTGTATTCTATGTGAATACTTTGATTTTTTATCAACATATCATTACTGGTGTGTTATATATTACCAATAATAAGTTCTATATTTAGTACAAATTTTTCATAAATTAGGTACCGCCGATGCAAACCCCGCAGATTCTTATCGTAGAAGACGAGCAAGTCACTCGTAACACTCTTAAGAGTATTTTCGAAGCAGAGGGATACGCTGTATACGAAGCTAGTAATGGCGAAGAGATGAACCATATTCTCTCAGATAAATCCGTAAATCTGGTGATTATGGACATCAATTTACCGGGCAAAAATGGACTACTCCTCGCACGAGAGCTAAGAGAACAAGCCGACGTTGCGCTGATGTTCCTGACCGGTCGTGATAATGAAGTCGATAAAATTCTTGGCCTAGAAATCGGTGCCGACGACTACATCACCAAGCCATTTAACCCGAGAGAACTCACGATTCGTGCCCGCAACCTCCTGAGCCGATCCATGAGTTCAAATACCACACATGAAGAGAAACGTTCAGTCGAGCGTTATGTTTTCAATGGTTGGGAACTGGACATCAATAGTCGTTCGCTGATCAATCCCGATGGTGAAAGCTATAAGCTGCCTCGTTCTGAGTTCAGAGCACTGCTGCATTTCTGTGAGAATCCCGGCAAAATTCAGACGCGTGCCGATCTGCTGAAAAAAATGACGGGGCGTGAGCTCAAACCTCATGATCGCACGGTTGATGTCACGATTCGCAGAATTCGGAAACATTTTGAATCAATTCCGGGTACACCAGAGATCATCGCAACCATCCACGGTGAAGGTTATCGCTTCTGTGGTGATATCGAAGAATAACCGTTTCGTGTTACATACTGATCAAATCAGCCTCCTCATGCGGAGGCTTTTTTCTATCCGTTATTTTTCGCTGAGCCATTGCCGAAGCAATTGGATATCTTGCGAATATTCAGTCTTTATCTCTTCAACCCAATCGGTAATATTTTCCCACCAAGCCGGTGCTTGTGGTGATTGTGCTTTTTGTGCCACCGCTTGAATCCGAGCCAAACCGATGGAACCCGCCGCACCTTTGATTTTATGCGCTTCAGAAACAATCCCATTTTGATCTTTGGCGACCATATTTGAATCCAGAATTTCCAGATAATCCGGCATCATCGATTCGAACATCGTAATACTGTCCAGAACCGGCTGTTTCCCGACAATATCGACATAAGCGCTCAACATATCCAGATCAAGAATTCGGTGATACTGTTCCTTTTTCTTATCGGCTTCTGGGTCTGGATAAGGTGTATCCACCACATGGTCTACCCGATGCACCGTCTCCCGCTCAGGTTCATGCTCCGCGCCGAAATAACGCTGAATGACATTCTGGACGGCTATTACTGAAAGCGGCTTACTGATGGCATCATCCATCCCTTTTTCCAGATATTCCCGCTTATCTTTGAGCACATTGGCCGTCAAAGCGACCAGTGGCGGTAACGGGTAGTCCTGCCCATATTGTTCGCGATAATACTGAGCGATATCAAAACCGGTCATATCCGGCAACTGGATATCCAGCAAGACTAAATCATAACGATCTGGCACAAAAAGTTTTTTCGCTTCTTCACCACTCATCGCCACCGTAATGGAATGGCCTAAACTTTCCAGCAGCGATTTGGCAACCGTCACATTCAATTCAATATCTTCAACCATAAAGATGTTGAGTTTTTTCTGCGTTACAGGAGAGCTCGGCATCAGTAGTGCCTCATCAGCTAAAGGCACGTTCAGTGAAATGGTAAATGTACTGCCAAACCCTTCTTCACTACTCACGGTAATGTCACCATCCATAAGGTTCATCAGTTGCCGTGATACAGCCAGACCAATACCGGTTCCGACAGCATGAAGATTATCCTTGCCCGATTTCACCTGATAATACATGGCAAAAATCTTATCTAATTCTGCTTCGGCAATCCCAATCCCCGTATCTTCAATATCCATGACGATATGTGCACTATCGTCCTCGATCTCGGAACTGACGGTCATCACGATGCCACCTTCCCGGGTAAACTTCATCGCATTACTGATCAGGTTCCAAAGTACCTGTCGTAACCGGGTGCCATCGACCATCACCACGTATGACAGTTCGGTCAGTCTTTCCAGATCAAAACGCAATCCTTTCTGTTCTGCCATTAATGCAGCCAGACTCTCAATTTCCGTGACAAACTCACCCAGATTCAACGGCTGCGGGAAAAGCTCGAGTTTGCGCTGATCAAATTTATCCATATCAATAATATCGTTGAAAATATTGCCTAATGTCACCGCGCTGACATGAATAGTTTGCAGATATTTCCGCTGTTCCTGAGTCATGGTTGTATCCAATAACATACGACTCAGACCGACAATCCCATTCAACGGGGTTCTCAGCTCATGGCTGATAGTGGCAATAAATGTGGTTTTATCGCGACTGGCTTTTTCCAGGGACTCTTCATGACGCTTACGCTCGGTGATATCCCGGCCAAACCCAACCAGGCCCAGATGACGTCCTTCTTTGCTGTAAAACGGCACTTTCCTGATTTCAAAATAGTTTTTGCGCCCATCAGGGTATTCCAGCCACTGTTCATAGGTAATCGCGCAATTTTGCGAGAACAACTGCTGATCCGTTTCTACAATTGGCTGCGCAATTTCTTCACTGTAAACATCCCACGGCGTCAGCCCGACCAACTCTCGCTCTTTTTTCCCGGTCAGCTCTTCCATCGCCCGGTTACAACCGGAGAAAACACCATCGGCATTACGGTAATAAATCAAATCAGGAGAAGCATCGATAAATGATCGTAATAATGCTGTTCTCTCAGCAAGCTCAAGCTGAGTCTTTTCCCGCTGATAGACCTCGTTTTCCAGATCTGCCATGGCTTCTTCGCGCGCTTCTTCGGCTTTGATCCGCTCTTCAATTTCCTGATTCAGTTTGACAATATTCTGCTGTAACTGGTAATTCAGCTCTTGATCGCGAGAGCGCATATCTTTCAATTTTGCGACCAGTTTGGATAAGCGCTGTCTCGATTCTTCCAGTTGATCTACCACGACAGAAAGAAAATAGACCGCCCAAGGGGTAATAATTAATCCGAAAAACACCGAACGGATAATATCGATATTATCAACATAACCATGCAATGCGAGGGTAATCCCGACCTGAACGACCACCGCCAACGCCACCAGCGCAAGGGCTAAAAGAATTGAAAAACGGAGAATCCCCAGCTTAACCAACAAGTCCACATAATACTGAGCCAGATTTTTCATCGGTTTCATTAAAAACGCTCCAGACAACGATATCGCGCTAAATTCGGCAGGAATAACAAGTTCGGACCAAGGCCGTCCAAACGGTGTGCAGGCAATTCATCATCGCCTGCCCAAAGATTCATAATAGACACATGTACGGTTACGTCCCTGCATTTTGGCCTGATGCAGTGCCTGCTCCGCGTAGGCGACAAACTGTTCTGACGACTCATCGGTTTTCGGTATCAGAGAGACAATCCCCATGCTCACCGTAACATGGTTCGAGACATCCGACACCGGATGAGGCAATTGAATCTGTTTAAATTCGGAATGAATTTTTTCAGCAACCCAACAGGCACCATCAATATGGGTATTCGGCAAAATAAAGGCAAACCGATCACCGTCATAGCGGGCGATACAATCTGAAGAACGGCTCATCACCCGTTGCAGAGCCAACGCAACCGTGCATAGAGTCTCATCACCTTGCTCATCACCATAATGTTGGTTGTAACTCTCAAAACAATCGACATCACACAAAATGACCGCCAATGGCTGCTTTTCCCGGATATGAATGTGCCATAGCGTATCCAACGTTTCATCGAAACGCTGCCGACTGACAATTCCTGTCAGTTGATCAAAAGAGTGAATGTGATGTGCATTGATCAGCTGCGCTGAAGGTTCACCGGAATACCAGGCGGTAATATCGCGGATAATCAACAGTGCCAGCACTTGATTGGTCGCCGGTGAACGATAAACAGATTTGACCACATCAAACCATTGCCGGGGTTCTCTGGCTAACTGATCAATGTAGCGAATGGGTTGCTTGGCAACGAGGTCTTGTTCGGTCAACGTGAACAGCTGTTGAAAAAAGGGCGCCTCTTGTGTCGGCCAAGTGAGCCGCTGATCAGTCACTTGCGTCATCTCCTCCTGACCCAACAAATGTGCAAACGACAAATTACAAGAACGGCAGCAACCATCATCCTGAATGACCGCGATCGCATCCGGAGAAGCATCCCAGAGCTGTTGCATCAGATCATCACTTTGAATCGTATCCTGCTCACCGATGACTTCAGCGCGTTCATGATGAATCAGCATTTGTACCATCCAGGCCGTTTGTCCTTGAAACACCGTGTCCTTGACCTGAAATTCAATCTGGACGGAGTGCTCTTCACCGACCGGCCAGTCAATGAACTGGCGGGAATGTTCCTGATAACTTTTATCGATGAGTTCAGAGAAATACTGGCGCTGAGAAGCACTCACCCAAGGAGAGAACTGGAAAAGACGACCATGCGTTTGCAGTTGGAGAGCATGTTGCGCCAGCTCGTTGGCAAACAAAATTTGGTGGTTTTTCCGTGACATCATTAATAACGCACATGGCACATGGACAAACATATCATGCAAATGACGAACTTTTCGGCGGTATAGCATCCATAAGGCAATTCCGGCAAGTACAGCAATGATACTCCCCATCCCAAGCGCAATTTCCAACTGAGTATAATGCTCCCATGTCAACTGCGACATCGCTATTACCTTCTGTTAACAATTCTTCTTATAAGAATAACAAGTTATTTCATAAATACTCTATATGTTTGAGTAAGATATCTAACTGTGTCACTGAAAAAATACCAACAACCGCAAAAACAACTAGCCGCTCCCCTGATTTATTCTTTTTCTGTCACTTTATATCTTGCTCATGAGGAAAAACAAATGCTTCGCCGCTCAAGGATCCCTGCCCTCCCTTTCGGTTCAGGTCACGTTCTATTTCCGTCATCGCCAACCAGCGATTTTCACACCATAACGGAGCGAGCAGAGTTGGCCTGCGGGCGGATGCCGAGACCCGGTGATAAATCACATCGGCCGGTGTTCTGCGAATCATATCACTGGCAGTTTCAACATAGTGAGATAATTCCGGTGCATGAAGTCTGCCGGCACGCCAAGACTTAGCCATCACACTCCCCTCGACAATATGTAACCCATGTAGCTTAATACCGTCAGTGCCCGTATTCAGCACCTGCTCAAGCGTCTCAAAATTATCCTGCTGCGATTCACCGGGAAGCCCGACTATCAGATGAGTGCAAACTTTCAGCCCCAGCGCCCGGGCTTGTCTGGTGACCTGATCATAGCAGGAAAAATCATGGCCCCGATTAATCCGTTTCAAAGTGCGTTGGTGCGCGGTTTGCAATCCCAGTTCCAGCCATATTTCATAACCTTGTTGTTGATAATCGGCCAGCAGTTCCAACACCCCGGGGGCCACACAATCCGGACGAGTACCGACACACAAACCCACCATATCTGCTGTGCAAAGCGCTTCTTCATACATTTGCCTGAGCCGTTCGACCTCGGCATAGGTGCTGGTATAGGCTTGGAAATAAGCCAGATATTTTTTGGCGCGCGAGACTTCGCCTGCGCGCGCTGTCAGTTGCTCACCAATACTTTGATGCTGGGTCTGTTCATCAGCAAATGAAGCCACATTGCAAAATGTGCATCCACCCCGGCCAATCGAGCCATCCCGGTTCGGGCAACTGAATCCGCCATGTAACGTTAACTTATGGACCCGTTCACCATAACGACGTTTCAGATCTTGCCCTAATGTATTCACCAGCTCATGTAACTGTTTCAAACCCGGCCCCGAAATAAATATTCAATTGTATCAATGACAAATGTCGCCAAACTCATTCGAGCACCGGTCCCTAACCACGTCATTCCACAGAAGAAACAACAAGCTGCTACGAAATAAAATTACAACATCCTGATAATTTCACTCATTTTAGAATAATCAATTCAGGGACGCCCTAACCCACATCAATAAATAAACACCCATTCAATGTTAAATAAAGGTTAATACTTATCCCATTTGCAATCGATTAACTTGCATAAAAATTCCATTGCTTTGCTATTGGATTTTATGTCACAAAAATGTAGGATAGTTTCAGTTTTGTTCGTATTTGTCATATTTGGAGACGATAGAACGGATGAAACTTCGGTGATAAGCAAACCTACCAAAATAAAGCACTAGTTGTATATAAAGAATGACCTGTATATCACCAAGGATTGTTTTTCCCACCCTATTTCCGGTGGGAGACGGAACGGATTCAGGCCGACACCACCCGTCGGCTTTGAGACACAATAAAGATAAAAAAAGGACCAGACACACCATCACCCGGGAGAAGTATTCTCCGGTCAGTGTGCGTCTTTATTGAACTGGAAGGATGTATCAATGTTAAATTCATCAGGGCTATACACGCCCGAACTGGAGCATGACGCCTGCGGTATCGGCTTTGTCGCCCATTTAAAAAACCGTAAATCCCATCAGGTTGTCACTCAGGCACTGGACATGCTGGCCCGAATGGAACACCGCGGCGGTCAGGGATGTGACCCATGTAGCGGCGACGGTGCAGGTATTCTCCTACAAAAACCGCATGAATTTCTGCTCGAAGAAACCGTTAAACTCGGGATTCGTCTGCCCTCATTCGACCAATACGGGGTGGGTGTGGTGCTATTTCCGAAGGATGAGTACAAACGCGAACAGTGCCGTGACATTCTGCAAAGAAATGCCAAGCGTCTGGATTTGGAAATTCTCGGCTACCGGGTTCTCCCGACCGATAACCATATGTTAGGTGCTGATCCACTCAGTACCGAGCCACAATTCGAGCACGTCTTTATCAGTGGTGGCCCCGGTGTCACCCCTGAAGAACTGGAACGCAAACTCTATGTGCTGCGTAACTATACGGTGCGCGTCTGTCTGGAAAGTATCTCCAATATCGGTGATGACTTTTACATCAACTCGATGTCATATAAGACGCTGATCTACAAAGGACAGTTAACCACCGAGCAAGTCCCGCAGTATTTCCTCGATCTGCAAAATCCGACCATGGTGACAGCGCTGGCATTGGTTCATTCTCGTTTTTCAACCAATACCTTCCCCAAATGGCGTCTGGCTCAGCCTTTCCGTTATATTGCCCATAATGGTGAAATCAATACGGTTCGCGGTAACCTCAACTGGATGAAAGCCCGAGAAGCCATTCTAGAATCAGACCGGTTTACCCAAGCAGAAATCGATATGCTGTTACCGATCTGTCAGGAAGACAGCTCCGATTCATCCAACTTCGATATGGTGTTAGAACTGCTGGTTCTCTCAGGTCGTAGTTTGCCTCATGCGCTGATGATGATGATTCCGGAAGCATGGCAGGAAAACAAAAAAATGGATGCCAAGCGCCGCGCATTCTACCAATACCATGCCAATGTCATGGAGCCGTGGGACGGCCCGGCTTCAGTCTGTTTCAGCGACGGTGTGATGGTTGGTGCCACCTTGGATCGCAACGGCTTGCGTCCTTCCCGCTACACGGTGACGAAAGATGATTTCCTGATCATGGCGTCAGAATCAGGCGTGGTCGATATCGCCGCAGACAATATTCAATACCGGGGTCGCCTCCAGCCCGGCAAAATTTTTGTTGCTGATCTCGAAGAAGGCCGGATCATTTCCGACGAAGAGATCAAAGAGAGTATTGCCAATGCACAGCCTTACGAGCAGTGGGTTGAGGATAACCTGCTCAGCCTCAAAGGGCTTCCTGAAGCAGAAACCGGGCACAGTCAACCGAAACCGGAACGACTACTCCACCGCCAGCAGGCATTTGGGATCACCAGTGAAGAAGTTAATCAGATTATCCTGACACTGGCCCAAACCGGCTACGAACCCTTAGGCTCGATGGGTGCAGACTGGCCGCTGGCCGTACTGTCTCATCAGTCCCAGCATTTATCTCACTATTTCAAACAGTTGTTTGCTCAGGTCACCAACCCACCGATCGATCCGATCCGGGAACGGATGGTAATGTCACTGAACACCTATCTGGGCAAGGATCAAAACTTGCTGAGTGAGTCACCGGCACACTGCCGTAAAGTTGAACTCGAATCACCGGTGATTTCCAATGCGGAACTGGAAAAACTCAGAGCAATTGATAATGAGCACCTGCAAGCGAAAACGCTGGATATCGTTTTTCAGGCCAGTGGTGAACCGGGCAAACTCGAACGCGCACTAAAACGTATTTGTCAGTATGCGGAAGATGCGGTTATCGATGGTTATTCGATTATTTTGCTGACCGACCGTGCGGTAAACTCAAACCATGCCGCTATTCCGGGGATGCTGGCTGTCGGTGCGGTTCACCATCACCTGATCCGTAAAGGACTACGGGCCAAATGCGGTATCGTTATCGAAACGGGCGATGCACGGGAAACCCACCACTTTGCGACGTTACTCGGTTATGGTGCCAATGCCATCAACCCGTATCTGGTGACGGAAACCATTATCGATCTGCAACAGAAGAACAAACTGGATTCGGAAGCGGATATCCATACGCTCTTCGACAACTATCGCAAAGGGATCAATGGCGGCCTGCTGAAGATTTTCTCGAAGATGGGGATTTCAACCCTTCAGTCTTATCACGGTGCACAAATTTTTGAAGCGCTGGGGATTAGCAAAGCTGTTGTCGATAAATACTTTACCGGGACGGTTACCCGGATTCAGGGACTCACGCTGGACGATATCGCCAAAGAAGTCCTGATCCGTCATCGCCTCGGCTATCCGTTACGCGAAATTCCGCTGCAAGTCTTGGATGTCGGTGGGGTTTACCAGTGGAAACAACGGGGTGAACAACACTTGTTCAATCCGGAAACTATTCACTTGCTGCAACACTCAACCCGCAATCAAGACTACGCGCAGTTCAAAGCGTATGCCGAAGCGGTTGATCGTCAAGGTGACAAAGCCGTCACACTCCGTAGTCAGCTTGAAATGGTAAAAAATCCGGCCGGGCAGATTGCACTGGATGAAGTTGAGCCGGTCGAAAGTATCGTCAAACGTTTTGCCACCGGTGCTATGTCATTCGGTTCAATCTCTTATGAAGCACACGCCACTTTAGCGGTTGCGATGAACCGCCTCGGTGCAAAATCGAACTCCGGTGAAGGGGGTGAAGATCCGATCCGCTTTGACAAAAAAGACAATGGTGACTGGGAACGCTCCGCCATCAAACAGGTGGCTTCAGGCCGTTTCGGGGTTACCGCCTATTATCTGACTAATGCGGATGAACTCCAGATCAAAATGGCTCAAGGGGCGAAGCCCGGTGAAGGCGGACAACTCCCCGGAGATAAAGTCGATGATTGGATCGGTGCGACTCGCCACTCCACCCCGGGGGTCGGTCTGATTTCACCACCACCGCACCATGACATTTATTCTATCGAAGATTTGGCCCAGCTAATTTTTGATCTGAAAAATGCCAACCGTGCCGGTCGTGTCAACGTTAAACTGGTTTCTGAAGCGGGTGTCGGCACCATCGCTTCCGGGGTTGCCAAAGCCAAAGCGGATGTGGTGTTGATCGCCGGTTATGACGGTGGCACGGGCGCCTCCCCGATTTCATCGATTCGCCATACCGGTCTGCCATGGGAGCTGGGTCTGGCGGAAACCCACCAGACCTTACTGAAAAACGGGCTGCGCAACCGAATCGTCGTTCAGGCTGACGGACAGATGAAAACCCCACGGGATCTGGCGATTGCCACCTTGCTCGGCGCAGAAGAATGGGGCGTTGCCACCGCTGCACTGGTGGTTGAAGGCTGTATTATGATGCGCAAGTGTCACAAAAATACTTGTCCGGTCGGCATTGCCACGCAGAATAAAACCCTACGAGAACGGTTTGACGGTCGCGTTGAAGATGTAGTGACATTCTTCCGCTATATGGCACAAGGACTCCGCGAAATCATGGCTGAACTCGGATTCAGAACCATTGATGAAATGGTCGGTCAAGCCAACAAACTGAAAGTCAGAAGCAACATCGAACACTGGAAATATCGCAACCTTGACTTAAGTCCGCTATTACATATGGAGTCACCCAGAAGCGGTGATGGCATTTTCTGCCAGACCACTCAGAACCATGCGCTGGAAAATATTCTCGACCGCCAGCTCATTGAGTTGGCTCAACCGGCATTACAAGACGGAAAAGCCGTTCAGGCTGAGTTTCCGATCTGCAATACCGACCGGAGTACCGGCACCATGCTCTCGAATGAAATTTCGAAAATCTACCGCGATCACGGCTTACCTCAGCCAATGCACGTCAAATTTACCGGTTCAGCCGGTCAATCTTTCGGTGCCTTCCTGAGTAAAGGGGTTGAGTTTGAAGTCGAAGGAGATGCGAACGATTACTGGGGCAAAGGGTTATCCGGCGGCACACTGATTCTTTATCCGAATCACAATGCTTCTCTGGTTGCCGAAGAGAATATTGTTGTCGGTAATGTCTGTTTCTATGGCGCAACTTCCGGTGAGTCTTACATTAGAGGAAAAGCCGGTGAGCGTTTCTGTGTCAGAAACTCCGGTGCCCGCGTCGTGGTGGAAGGAATCGGTGATCATGGTTGTGAATACATGACCGGTGGCGTGGCGATCATTTTAGGTTCGACCGGTCGCAATTTCGCAGCCGGCATGAGTGGCGGTGTCGCTTATGTCTGGGATACGGATGGTGATTTCCATAACAAACTCAATCCGGAACTGGTTGACCTTGATCCACTGGATAGCAAGGACATCGACTTGCTGGAGACCATGCTCAATAACCATATCCGTTTCACTGGCAGTGAAGTGGCACAGCGATTTATGGACAACTTTGAGCAGAATCTGCAATCGCTGGTAAAAGTCATGCCGAGAGATTACAAAGCCGTCTTGCAAAAACGACAGGCTGCCCAACAAGTACCAACAACGGAAGCGGAGGCCGTGTAATGGGAAAACCAACTGGATTTTTAGAACATGGCCGGGAACTGCCCGCCAAAGTGGCACCGGAAGTCAGAATTCAGCACAACAAAGAGTTTGTGCTCAATGACGAATTCGGTGACAAAATCAATACGCAGGCTTCCCGTTGTATGGATTGTGGGGTGCCGTTCTGTCACAGTGGCTGCCCGATCGGCAATATCATTCCTGAATTTAACGATGCGGTGTACCGTAACAGTTGGCAAGAAGCATGGCAGATCCTCAGCTCGACCAATAACTTCCCGGAATTTACCGGTCGCGTCTGCCCTGCCCCCTGTGAAAGTGCCTGTGTACTGGGAATCAATCAGGATCCGATTACCATCTGTAATATTGAGAAAACGATTGTCGAAACCGCTTATCGCGAAGGGTACGCCCAGCCGAAAACCCCGCGTAGCCGCACCGGAAAAACCATCGCCATTATCGGCTCGGGTCCGTCAGGGTTATCCGCTGCCGAACAGCTCAATAGCGCCGGCCATACGGTGACAGTGTATGAGCGGGACGAAAAAGTCGGCGGACTGCTGCGCTTTGGTATCCCGGACTTTAAACTGGGGATGGATATCATTGACCGCAAAATTGAACTGATGCGTCAGGCCGGGATTAAGTTTGTTGTCGATGCCCATATCGGCGTCAACATCAATGCGCAGCAACTGCGTCAGGAATACGATGTGGTGCTCCTGACCGGCGGCTCGACCGTCCCTCGCGATCTGCCGATTCCGGGCCGGGAGTTGGATGGGGTTTACTTTGCCATGCAGTTTCTCGCTCAGAATAACCGTCGCGCCAACAATATGGATCTGAAAGGCGAAGCAATTCACGCCAAAGGGAAACATGTGGTGGTGATCGGTGGTGGTGATACCGGCTCCGACTGCGTGGGCACGTCAAACCGTCACGGGGCAGCAAGCATTACTCAGGTTGAGATCATGCCAATGCCACCGGAAAAACGCCCCGCCAATATGCCGTGGCCGCAATATCCGATGATTCTTCGTACCTCGACCTCTCATGAAGAAGGGTGTCAACGTCACTGGAATATTCTGACCAAAGCCTTTATCGGTAATGAACAAGGCCAAGTCACCGGTCTGAAGGTTGCTGACATTGTCTGGCAACCGGCCAAAGCCGGAGAACGTCCGACTTATGAGGAAGTGGCTGGCAGTGAACGGGTGATGCCGTGCGATATGGCATTTCTGGCCATGGGCTTTCTTCACCCGGAACCACATGGGGTGTTGGCTCAGTTGGATATTCAGCTCGACGAACGTGGCAATGTCGCGACAACCGATTACCAAACCAATCAGGCTGGCGTGTTCGCGGCCGGTGACATGCGCACCGGGCAATCACTGGTCGTCCGGTGTATCAATGAAGGTCGGGAATGTGCCCGCGCAATTGATACCTACCTGATGGGAGAGAGTAACCTCGAAGCCAGAGCCGACTCTCTGATGCGTTCGGCCTAAATCGTCTATATCGGCCTCTCTGTCTCCCCCACTCTGACAGAGAGGTCACCTCAATCAGCATCGCCTTCCCCCCGCCTATCAGACACATTTCCCTCTTAAATCTTAGACATATCAATCGCCTCATAATCGTTACTTATTCACCTGACCCATTTATTGCCGCTATTTTTTATGAATCACTTGATCTTTGGTTCCATAAAGGATAGCGTTTAAAGTCCGCATTAATTCGGGCGCCTAATTGAATGTATTTTTAACCCGATTTAATGCATAAAGATTCAAAAAAATAACAATAACATAGAATAGTTAGTCATTCACTGTCGAAGACAGAACGCAAAGGGAGACTTGCAATGGCTCTATATGATCCAAGTCTTGAGAGAGACAACTGTGGGTTTGGCCTGATCGCGCACATGGAAGGTCAGGCAAGTCACAAACTGGTTCGTACCGCAATTTCAGCACTGGACCGTATGACACATCGTGGCGGTATCGCTGCCGACGGAAAAACGGGGGATGGCTGTGGTTTACTTCTGCAAAAGCCAGATTCTTATCTCAGACACATTGCACAAGAGCAAAACTGGAAGCTGAGTAAACAATATGCCGTCGGGATGATTTTCCTGAGCCGCGATCCGGTCAAAGCCCAATCAGCCTGTGACATTATCAATCAAGAGCTTGCCCAAGAAACACTTTCGGTAAGCGGATGGCGTCATGTGCCAACCAACCCGGATGTACTCGGGCCTATCGCAGCCCAGTCATTACCGGACATTCAGCAAGTCTTTATTTCTGCGCCAGCCGGATGGGGACAGCAGGATATTGAACGACGCCTGTATATCGCCCGACGTCGTATCGAGAAAAAAATTACCGATGATGCTGATTTCTACATCTGCTCACTGTCTACTCAGGTCATCGTCTATAAAGGGCTGTGTATGCCCGCAGACTTACCCCGCTTCTATCTGGATTTAGCCGATCTGCGCATGGAGTCTGCCATTTGTTTATTCCACCAACGCTTCTCGACCAATACGCAACCCCGATGGCCGCTGGCTCAGCCTTTCCGCTATCTGGCCCATAATGGTGAAATCAATACCATTGAAGGAAACCGTCAGTGGGCGAGAGCGAGAGCGTATAAATTCGCTTCGCCTTTATTACCGGACCTCCAGTCAGCGGCTCCGTTTGTCAACGAAACCGGCTCGGACTCGTCAAGTCTGGATAATATGTTGGATCTGTTCCTCGCAGGCGGGATGGATCTGTTCAGGGCGATGCGGATGCTGGTGCCGCCGGCATGGCAAAACCATCCGGATATGGATCCGGAGTTGCGCGCGTTCTACGATTTTAACTCCAAACACATGGAACCATGGGATGGGCCTGCGGGGATAGTTCTGTCTGACGGACGTCACGCAGCCTGTAACCTTGATCGCAATGGACTGCGACCAGCCCGTTATGTCATCACCAAAGATAAACTCATTACGCTGGCCTCTGAAGTCGGTATCTGGGATTACGCTCCGGATGAGGTCGCGACCAAAGGCCGGGTTGGCCCCGGTGAATTGCTGGTGATTGATACCAAGACCGGCAAACTGTGGCAATCATCAGAGATCGATAACGAGCTGAAGAGTCGTCACCCCTATCAGGAATGGATGAAGCATAACGTCTATCGCCTCAAGCCATTTGCAGAACTGGGCGACGATCAAATTGGGCAACGTGATTTTGATAACACCCAATTGAAGATCTATCAGAAACAGTTTGCCATGACCAATGAAGAGATGGATCAGGTACTGCGGGTGTTAGGCGACATGGGACAGGAAGCCGTCGGCTCAATGGGTGACGACACCCCAATGGCCGTGCTTTCTTCTAAAGAGCGTCTGATCAGTGACTACTTCCGGCAAAAATTTGCGCAGGTCACCAACCCACCGATCGATCCATTACGTGAAAAACATGTGATGTCGCTGGCAACCAGTATCGGTCAGGAGATGAATGTCTTCTGCGAAACGGATGGCCATGCTCACCGTGTGACCTTTGATTCACCGGTGCTGCTTTATTCCGACATGCAGCAGATCTTAAGTCTGGATGACAAACACTATAAAAACACCATCTTAGACATCAATTACGATCCACAGGAAAAAGATCTCAAACAAGCGATTCTCGACCTGTGTGACGCTGCCGAACAGGCAGTACGTGACGGCACGGTTCTGATCATTTTATCGGATCGCGCTATCACCAAACAGAAACTACCGATCCCTGCCGCAATGGTTGTCGGAGCTGTTCAGACTCGTCTGGTTAATACGCAATTGCGTTGTGATGCCAACATTATTGTCGAAACGGCAACCGCCCGGGATCCACACCAGTTTGCGGTTCTGCTTGGCTTTGGTGCGACAGCGATTTACCCCTACCTCGCTTACGAAGCGCTCAGCAAAATGCTGGATGAAGGGGTGCTCGACAAAAGTTACCGGGAAGTCATGCAAAACTACCGTTACGGGATCGATAAAGGCCTGTACAAAATCATGTCGAAAATGGGGATCTCAACCGTTGCTTCTTATCGCTGTTCCCAGCTTTTCGAAGCGGTCGGACTCCACCGGGAGCTGGTTGATCTCTGCTTCCGCGGCGTAGCGACCCGGATTCAGGGCGCTAACTTCGAGGACTTCCAACAGGATCTGTTTAACCTGTCACGCAAAGCATGGGCGAAACGCAAATCCATTGACCATGGCGGATTGCTGAAATTTGTCCACGGCGGTGAATACCACGCGTATAACCCGGACGTAGTCAATCATCTGCAAGCTGCGGTTCGCTCCGGTGATACGCAGGACTACCAACAATTTGCCGCCCAAGTCAATCAACGCCCTGTGGCGATGTTGCGTGACTTGATGACACTGAAGAAATCAGATACACCACTGCCACTGGAGAAAATTGAACCGGTGACCGGCCTGTTTAAGCGGTTCGATTCAGCGGCGATGTCAATCGGCGCTCTCAGTCCGGAAGCACACGAAGCGCTGGCAACGGCGATGAACCGTTTAGGCGGCTATTCCAACTCCGGAGAAGGCGGTGAAGATCCGCGCCGTTTCGGCACTGAACGTAACTCACGTATCAAGCAGGTCGCATCCGGTCGTTTTGGGGTGACTCCTCATTATCTGACCAATGCCGATGTATTGCAGATCAAAGTCGCGCAAGGTGCGAAACCCGGTGAAGGCGGTCAGTTGCCCGGCCATAAAGTCACGGCCGAAATTGCCCGACTGCGTCATTCCGTCCAAGGGGTGACCCTGATTTCGCCACCACCGCACCACGACATTTACTCGATTGAAGATTTAGCACAATTGATCTTCGATCTGAAGCAAGTCAACCCCAACGCACTGGTTTCGGTCAAACTAGTTTCCGAACCGGGAGTCGGCACCATTGCAACGGGTGTTGCCAAAGCTTATGCCGACTTGATTACGATCTCCGGTTATGACGGCGGGACGGCAGCAAGCCCGATTACTTCGGTCAAATATGCCGGTAGCCCGTGGGAGCTGGGTCTGGCAGAAACCCAACAAGCACTCGTCGCCAATGGTCTGCGGCATAAAATCCGTCTTCAGGTCGATGGCGGTCTGAAAACCGGGTTGGATGTGATTAAAGGAGCAATTCTGGGCGCGGAAAGCTTTGGATTCGGCACAGCCCCAATGATTGCCATGGGATGTAAATTCCTGAGAATCTGTCACCTGAATAACTGTGCTACGGGTGTGGCGACTCAAGATGAAACCCTGCGTCGGGACTATTTCAAAGGATTACCGGAGATGGTCATCAACTACTTCACCGGATTGGCCAATGAAGTCCGCGGCTATCTGGCTGAATTAGGCGTTGAGAAATTAACCGATCTGATCGGACGTACCGACTTGCTGGAAGTGGTTGCAGGCATGACGGCCAAACAGACCAAACTGGATCTGTCAGGCATTTTGGAGTCACCGGTTTCCCCGGCGGGTCATCCACTCTTCTGCACGGAACCCAATAAGCCATTTGATAAGGCGGCTCTCAACCAGAAAATTGTTGAAGATGCACTCAGTGCAATCGAGAACCAGCAATCTTTGAATCTGTACTACGACATCATCAACACCGATCGCTCCATCGGGGCACGGTTATCCGGAGAAATTGCCAAACGCTACGGCAACCAAGGACTGGCTGCATCGCCCATCCGTATCTACTTCGAAGGGACTGCCGGGCAGTCATTCGGCGTCTGGAATGCCGGCGGTTTGGAGCTTCATCTGACCGGTGATGCAAACGACTATGTCGGTAAAGGTATGGCTGGCGGCAAAATTGTCATCAAGCCCCATTTGGGAACGGCTTTCAAATGTAATGAAGCCACCATCATCGGTAATACCTGTTTATACGGTGCAACGGGCGGAAAACTGTTCGCTGCCGGCAAAGCGGGAGAACGTTTCGGAGTACGTAACTCCGGGACCATTGCGGTGATTGAAGGGGCTGGTGATAACGCCTGTGAATACATGACTGGCGGTGTTGTGGCAATACTGGGGGCAACCGGAGTCAACTTCGGTGCCGGGATGACCGGTGGATTTGCCTATGTACTCGATGAGAACGATGACTTCCAAGGCCGTGTGAATAATGAATCCGTTGAGACGATTTCGCTGCAAGATCTCTACATTCATCAGGAACATTTACGTGGTTTAATTGCAGAGCATCTGGAGCAAACCGGCTCCGTTCACGCTGAATCGATCTTAGCTAATTTCGATGCGTGGATTCCGAAGTTCTATCTCATTAAACCACAAGCGGCTGATCTGCAAACACTGCTCGGGCATCAAAGCCGCAGTGCAGCAGAGCTTCGCGTTCAAGCACAATAATTGGAAGGAGCCAGATTATAATGAGCCAGAACGTTTATCAGTTCATTGATGTCAATCGTGTCGATCCGGCCAAAAAGCCGCTGAATATACGCAAAATCGAATTTGTTGAAATTTATGAACCCTTTACCCGTCAACAGGCAACCGCTCAGGCAGATCGCTGTCTCGACTGCGGCAACCCCTATTGTGAATGGAAATGTCCGGTCCATAACTACATCCCGCAATGGCTGAAACTGGCCAATGAAGGCCGAATTATCGAAGCGGCGGAACTCTCTCATCAAACCAACAGTCTGCCGGAAGTGTGTGGCCGGGTTTGCCCGCAAGACCGTCTGTGTGAAGGGTCTTGTACACTGAATGACGATTTCGGTGCAGTCACCATCGGGAATATTGAAAAATATATTAACGATAAAGCCTTTGAAATGGGCTGGAAACCCGACCTGTCTCAAGTCGAGTGGACAGACAAAAAAGTCGCAGTTATCGGTGCCGGCCCCGCAGGTTTGGCGGCCGCTGATGTGTTGGTCAGAAACGGGGTCAAAGCAGTGGTCTTTGATCGCTATCCCGAAATCGGCGGGCTGCTCACTTTCGGAATCCCTTCGTTCAAGCTGGAAAAAGAAGTGATGCAAAACCGACGACGCATTTTTACCGAAATGGGCGTTGAATTCCGATTGAACACCGAAGTCGGAAAAGATGTCGAGCTACAATCACTGATCGATGAATATGACGCTGTATTTCTTGGCGTCGGCACATATAAAAACATGCGTGCCGGGCTGGAAAATGAAGATGCCACCGGGGTGTATGATGCACTGCCGTTTTTGGTGTCCAATACCTATCGAGTGATGGCGTTGGAAGATTCACAACCCTTCATTGATATGGCCGGAAAAAACGTGGTCGTGTTAGGCGGAGGAGATACAGCAATGGACTGTGTCCGCACTTCAATCCGCCAACAAGCATCACATGTTATCTGTGCCTATCGACGCGATGAAGAGAACATGCCGGGCTCACGCCGAGAAGTCAAAAACGCCAGAGAAGAAGGTGTAGAGTTCATGTTTAACCTGCAACCGCTCGGTATTGAAGTGGATGACCGTGGTCAGGTCACCGGTGTGAAAGTAGTCAAAACCGCACTGGGTGAACCGGATGAAGCCGGTCGGCGTCGCCCGGAGCCGGTCCCGGGCAGTGAACATGTGCTTGCTGCCGATGCCGTCATTATGGCATTTGGCTTCCAGCCTCATGCCATGCCATGGCTGGAACCCTTTGGGGTCGAGCTGGATCAATGGGGGCGTCTCAAAGCACCGGATGACGGTCAGTACCCTTATCAGACCACCAACGCAAAAATCTTCGCCGGTGGCGATGCGGTACGCGGTTCCGATCTGGTTGTCACCGCCATTGACGAAGGCCGCAAAGCTGCCGGTGGCATTCTGGATTATTTGGACGTTTAAATAACCGAGCACATTGCGGGCCATTCAAACTGTGTGTTTTTCACCGGCAATCATCTCCCAGTACCTCGGTGCTGGGATTTTTTTGCGCCGGATTCCGCTGCGGATAACTAGTTGAATCCCAAAAAATCATGCTAAACTCAGCGCTAATCTGAATAAAGAAAAAGAGACTTGATATGAAAATTGGCATCATTGGCGCAATGGAGCAAGAAGTTGCGATTCTCAAATCGTCAATCCAGAATCTGCAACAAGAAAAAAAAGGTGGATGCACCTATTATTCTGGTCAAATCAACGGTTTGGATGTAGTACTTCTCCAATCAGGTATCGGTAAAGTTGCCGCGGCAGTCGGCACGGCCTTGCTGTTAGAACTCTACAAACCGGATGTCGTCATCAATACGGGTTCGGCCGGTGGTTTTGATCCATCACTAACGATGGGTGACGTTGTCATTTCAACTGAAGTCAGACACCACGATGCCGATGTGACTGCGTTTGGTTATGAAATCGGTCAAATGGCAGGCCAGCCCGCAGCTTTCCAGGCCGATGAAAAATTAATTCAACTGGCAGAAGATGCGCTCTCACAATTGGCAGACAAACATGCGGTACACGGTCTGATTTGTACCGGCGATACTTTTGTCTGTCAGCCGGAACGACAAGCATTGATCCGCCAAAACTTCCCACAAGCAATTGCCGTCGAGATGGAAGCCTCAGCAATTGCGCAGACTTGCCATCAGTTCAACACGCCGTTTGTGGTTGTCCGGGCAATTTCTGACGTAGCAGATAAAGAATCACCGATGTCGTTTGATGAGTTCTTACCCCTTGCTGCTGCGAGTTCTTCGGAGATGGTTCTGAAGATGCTAGAACGTCTTCGTCAGGCATAATCTGACCGTTTCCGACGCTCATGAATCATGTTCAAGAAATCCTGCAAACACACAGTGCGCTCTTCATCATGTGGGGAGCGCTGCTGATTCACCTTGTGCTGCCTTTGCCAAGAGCAGCTCACCCAGCCCTGTTGTGGCATAAGTTTGCAGAGATTCTGGCTGAGAAGGTGAATACGCAGGGAAGCTATGCACAGCGAACCCTGTCCGGCACATTAGCCACATTGATGATGCTGATTCCGGCACTGATGGTTTTGGTCGCACTGGAACCGCTGGTCTGGCAACCTGAACTCTATCACCTGTTATTATTAATTCTGGCCCTCGACTGGCGAGGATTAACCTCGTTGAGTAAACCATTGTTTCAGGCACTGGCGGTAGAAGATAAACCCCAAGCCCGCCAGCTACTCGCAGAGCGACTCAATCGTCAGACGGATACCCTGTCCGTGGTTGGTTTGGGTAAGGCGAGTGCTGAGTTACTGATTGTCGGTCAAGCCCGTCAGGTCATTACTATCCTGTTCTGGTATGGCTTACTGGGTGGCATCGGTGCCTTCATGTACCGTCTGATTGTTGAGCTAAGCCGGGTTTGGTCACCGTCTGTTCCAGACAACTATCCTTTTGGTCTGGCAGCGAGTCGCCTCAACGCCGGGTGTGAATGGATTCCGGCCCGACTCTTTGCGCTGTTACTGATGGCCGGGCAAAGCCTGTCATCAATCTGGCCCCAAACTCGCCAGCAAAGTTGTTCCTGGCCATCCCGAACCGTCGGCTGGCTCCTGTGTTCGGTCGGTCATAAACTCAATCTTTCGCTCGGTGGGCCGGCAATTTATGCGGGGAAAAAAAGTGTCCGGGCCAAACTCGGTGGCAGGGTGATTCCCTCGGCCTTACATCTGTTCCAGATTCAGCGGCTGCTCAATCAACGCACTTATGTTTGGATCGGTGTCGAAAGTCTGCTGATCTTCATCGCTGCACAACTGTTCTAAATCATAAATAGCCCGGATCATAAACGACTCATGCGTAAGCTGTCTCAATCACAAGGTTACCAAATGTTGATTCACCGACTTCATTTATTCGCATTGCTGCTTTTTATCCCGAGTTTCACAACAGCAGCGACCTCGGTTCAACGCATTATTACGCTGGCGCCTCACGCAACAGAACTCGCCTATGCTGCCGGTCTCGGCAATAAAATCATTGCCGTGAGTGATTACAGCGACTATCCGCCCGAAGTAAAAAACTTACCCAAAGTTGCCAACTATAAAGGGATTAAGATTGAAAAAATTCTCAGCCTCAAACCGGATTTGGTGATCATTTGGCCGGATGGCAATCCGCCCCGGGAATTACAGAAACTGAAACAGATGGGAGTTCGAACCTATCCCTCTCAAATTCATCGCTTAGCCGATATTGCCGATAACATCGAGGCGCTCAGCCAATATGCCGATGATCCTCAGATTGGCCGTAAAAATGCGCAACAATTTCGCCAGCAGTTGGCAGCCCTAAAACAGCGTTATCAACATGCCCGGAAGGTTCGTTTCTTCTACCAGCTCAGCGAGAAACCTATCATCACCATCGCTCAAAATCGCTGGCCCAGTGAAGTGTTTGAGTTTTGTGGCGGAGAAAATGTGTTTAGAAATAGCCCGGCACCCTACCCGCAAGTAAGCCGGGAGCAGGTATTACTGGCCCAGCCTGACGTCATTTTTAATTCCCGCCATGCGGTTGAGAATCTGCATATGTGGACAGACTGGCCTCGCATTCCAGCCGTTCGCTTGCATCAGGTCTGGACGCTCAATTCAGACTGGCTCAATCGTCCTACCCCCAGAACCATTCGAGCGATTGAAGAAATCTGTGATTACCTTGATGAGGCCCGAAAAAATAGCCAGACTTTATCAACTGAAAAGTCTGGCTATAAAACTATCGATTAACTCGGTTTTCCCGTACAATGCGCCCTGTTTTTCTCTATACCTAAAAATAATCGCTCTGTGCTCAAATAATTCTGTACTCAAATAATATTGTGGAACCCCTCAACGTATGTTTCTCTATCTGATTGATTTATTCGGAACAATTGTATTTGCCATTTCTGGTGTACTGTTAGCCGGCCGTTTGAAAATGGATCCATTCGGTGTCGTCGTCCTTGCCAGCGTGACCGCAATTGGCGGCGGGACCATGCGCGATATTGCTTTGGGAGCCACCCCGGTATTTTGGATTACCGATACCACCTATCTTTGGGTCATTCTTGCCACCAGCTTCCTGACAATGCTCATCGTCCGTCGTCCCAAACGCCTGTCGTGGTGGGTTCTGCCGGTCTGTGACGCTATCGGGTTGTCTGTCTTTGTTGGCATTGGCGTCGATAAATCACTGCTTTATCAGGACTCGTCGCTGATCGCCATTATTATGGGCGTTCTAACCGGATGTGGCGGCGGTATCATTCGCGATATTCTCGCCCGAGAAATACCGATGGTGCTGCGCAGCGAAGTGTATGCAACCGCCTGCATCATCGGTGGAATCTTCCATACCACGGCACTACAAATGGGCTACGACCACAAGACGGCATTCTTATCCGGGTTCCTCTCGACCCTAATCATTCGTCTTGGTGCAATTCGTTGGCATTTATCACTCCCGGTTTTTGCCATTAATCGCTAGTATCCTTGCCTCTGCCTGCCTCTGGACACATTTTTTTCCTCTCAAGCATTCCTTTATCGCAATCAGAGACAGCTTTCGCTAAAGTAAGCGAAAGCTCTCTTTGATTGATTCGGAAACCCATGTTGCTTGAAGGTATTGAAACGCTCTTGATTCTCAGCAAAGAAAAGACCATGAGTCGGACAGGAAGCGTGCTTTATATCAGTCAATCTGCCGTCAGCAAACGCATCGCCAATTTAGAAAATCGGCTGGGGAAAAAACTGGTTGTGCCCGACGGACGGCACATCAAACTCACGGCTGATGCTCGGGCACTGATTGAGCGAGTCGGTCCGAGCTTTCATGAACTGAGCGGATTAATATTCGAACATCAGGCTCTGGAAGATCACACCCTGATCCGCTTTGATTGTTCAGAAACACTGGTGGCAGGTTTACTCAGCCATGTGATGGGAGAATATTTCAGCCATGATCCCAGAATTACTATCACCACCAATCACACGCCCAGAATCGTTGAACATGTCCGGTCAGGCAAAGCCACTCTCGGGCTGTGTGCCGGTTATCTGCCCGGTAATCATGGCCTGCAAACCTTTCATCTCTACAATGAACCGGTTTTTATTGTCAGTCAGACGCCGTTACAGCAACTTCCGCCACAAATCATCACCAATGATCTGTCTAACAGCGCCAATACCTATCAGGCATCCGTGCTGGACCATCTCGCGATTACGCCCATCATGGAAATGGATTCATACACAGCTGCGGCACAACTTGCATTACAAGGCGTCGCTCCAGCTTTGATCCCACTTTCCATCGTACACACCTTGTCGATCGCTCCCCGTTACTGTTTCGGCTTTGAGGAACTTCAGCCGTTATTCCGGCCAATTCATCTCTGTTTGAGGGCAATGACTTTCCGTTCTCCGCGTATCAAATCACTGATAGCAGCCATTGTTGATGCTGTTCCCAAAGTAACTTCAGAGCCATGGATAAAGACATCAGAATAACCAGTGGCCGAATCCATTTCTGCCCCTGATTAATCACGATGCGAGCACCGACTCTCGCCCCGAGAAATTGTCCAACAGCCATCACCAATCCAAGTTTCCAGATTGGTAGTCCTGCCGCCAAGAAAAAAATCAGTGCGGCAATATTCGATGTAAAATTCAGCACTTTCGCGCGCGCTGTTGCTTCAATAATCGACAATCGACCAAGGACGACAAAACAAACGGCAAAGATTGCCCCGGTCCCCGGACCGAAGAAACCATCGTAGAATCCAATACTTGTTCCAACCAACAAAGCAAACAATCCGTCGGATAACGCCGCTTTTTTATCCGTCTCAGCCTTGGTTTGGGGAGCCAATAAAAAATACAGTGAAATCGCAATCAATAAGCCAGGAATCAGGCTGGTTAATAGATCAGCATCCAAAATCTGCACTAATTCAGCACCGATGGCTGCACCGATAAAGGTACAAACAATTGCCAGCCACATTTGCCGCAGAGAAACCAAACCATTACGGACAAAATAAAATGTAGAAGAAAAGCTACCGAATGAACTTTGCAGTTTATTAGTTGCAATCGCTTGTGCCGGTGAGATACCGGTTGCCATTAACACCGGCAGTGTAATCAAACCACCGCCACCGGCAATCGCATCAATACATCCAGCCAGTGACGCTGCCACAAAAAGCAACGCCAGTATATCGATTGAAATCTCCATATTATTCCTTAACCGATTAGATAGGGCTCAAAATTACCATTTAAAAATAAAGAGATATAGTGAAAACGCGGACAGTGTCCTATTCCATATATTCATCATTGAGTTTTATGCGCAGATAAATGTGTCGCGATCAAAAAACCCGGGAAGATCCCGGGTTTGATAATACACAACAACGGACGCGTTATTGACTAAGCATGTTGTCTGACTTGCTCATGCATTTCTTGTACAGAAATGACAGAAGCTTTCGGGTCAGCGGTATGCCCCATTGCAGTGGCAAATGCAGCGTTCAGGGTCGTTGCATAATTGACTTTCTCAGCCAACGCACCTCGGCGTAGAACTTTTGAATCTTCAATGGCCTGACGCCCGGAAGCCGTATTGATAATGTAGGTATATTCATTATTCTTGATCCGATCAAGAATATGAGGACGCCCTTCATGCACCTTGTTTACCAGACGAGGATTAATACCGGCTTCACCCAGAACTACTGCCGTGCCATGCGTTGCATCCAGTTGATAGCCTAATCGAACCAACTTTTCTGCCAAAGCAACCGCACGCTGCTTATCGCTTTCGCGAACAGAGATCAGCGCACGTCCGCCTTCAGGGTAGACACAACCACATGCCAACTCCGCTTTTGCAAACGCTTCAGCAAATGTGCGCCCGACACCCATCACTTCTCCGGTTGAACGCATCTCAGGACCAAGTAGTGGATCAACCCCCGGGAACTTATTAAATGGCAATACAACTTCTTTCACCGAGTAATACGGTGGAATGATTTCTTGAGTAAAGCCTTGTTGTTCCAGACTCTGTCCGGCCATCACCCGCGCAGCAATTTTTGCCAGCGGCGCTCCGGTTGCTTTAGAGACAAACGGTACCGTCCGCGCAGCGCGTGGGTTGACCTCAATCAGATAAACTTCGTTGTTCTTGACTGCGAACTGCGTATTCATCAATCCGCGGACACCCAGTTCAAATGCCAGTTTTTCAACCTGCTCACGCATGACATTCTGGATATCCTGACTCAGCGTATAAGCTGGCAGTGAACATGCAGAATCACCAGAGTGAACCCCAGCCTGTTCAATGTGCTCCATAATGCCACCGATGACGACACGTTCACCATCGCAAATCGCGTCAATATCGACCTCTACCGCATCATCAAGGAAATGATCCAGCAAGACCGGAGATTCATTGGAGACACTGACCGCTTCATTGAAATAACGACGTAAATCAGCTTCATCGTACACAATTTCCATCGCACGGCCACCGAGGACATAAGATGGACGCACAACCAATGGATAGCCTATTTCTTTGGCTTTATCTACGGCTTGCTCAAGTGCTGTGACGGTTGCGTTTTCCGGCTGTTTGAGACCTAAACGATCAACCGCTTGTTGGAAACGCTCGCGATCCTCGGCACGGTCAATAGCATCCGGGCTGGTTCCGATAATCGGCACACCGGCGGCTTCTAACGCACGAGCCAGTTTCAGCGGTGTCTGACCACCATACTGAACGATGACACCCGTAGGCTTCTCAACCCGGGCAATTGCTAAGACATCTTCCAGTGTCACCGGCTCAAAGTAGAGGCGATCGGAGGTATCGTAGTCTGTCGAAACCGTTTCAGGGTTACAGTTAACCATAATGGTTTCATACCCGTCTTCCCGTAATGCCAACGAGGCATGAACACAGCAGTAGTCAAACTCAATGCCTTGACCGATACGGTTCGGGCCACCACCCAGAACCATAATCTTCTTCCTGTCCGTCGGATAGGCTTCACACTCTTCATCATATGAGGAATACATATAGGCGGTTGAAGAAGCAAATTCCGCGGCACACGTATCGACACGCTTATAAACCGGATGGATGTCGAACTGATCGCGCAAGCGACGAATTTCATGTTCAGAAACACCAACCAATTTAGATAGACGTGCATCGGCGAAACCTTTGCGTTTCATGCGACGGAGCACATCTTGGGTCAATCCGGCAAAGCCATTGGTTTTAATCTCTGTTTCCAGCTGAATCAACTCTTCAATCTGAACAAGGAACCAGTGATCAATCCCTGTCAGGTTATAGATTGCGTCAACAGACATGCCGGCACGGAAAGCATCGCCGATGTACCAGATACGCTCAGCACCGGCTTCTTTCAGCTCATGACGAATCTTAGTCAGTGCTTCCGGAGAATCCAGATCAACCATTTCATCAAAGCCGTCAACACCAACTTCAAGACCACGTAGTGCTTTTTGTAGAGACTCTTGTTGGTTACGCCCAATCGCCATCACTTCACCGACCGACTTCATCTGAGTTGTGAGTTTGGTATTGGCACCGGCAAATTTTTCAAAGTTAAACCGAGGAATCTTGGTCACCACATAGTCGATCGTTGGTTCGAACGATGCCGGTGTTGCGCCCCCGGTAATATCATTGGTCAACTCGTCAAGCGTGAAACCAACCGCCAGCTTCGCTGCAATCTTAGCAATCGGGAAACCCGTCGCTTTCGATGCCAGTGCAGAAGAGCGAGAAACCCGCGGGTTCATTTCAATAATCACCATCCGGCCATCTTCCGGATTGATACCGAATTGCACATTCGATCCACCGGTTTCAACACCGATTTCACGTAATACCGCTAAAGAGGCGTTTCTCATCAGCTGGTATTCTTTATCTGTTAATGTCTGAGCCGGAGCAACCGTAATTGAATCCCCGGTGTGAATCCCCATTGGATCAAAGTTTTCAATTGAACAGACGATGATACAGTTGTCGTTCTTATCTCGAACCACTTCCATTTCATACTCTTTCCAGCCAATCAGCGACTCGTCAATCAGCAGCTCATTGGTTGGAGAAAGGTCTAATCCGCGGTGGCAGATTTCTTCAAACTCTTCTTTGTTATAAGCGATACCACCACCGGTTCCACCCATCGTAAACGACGGACGGATAATACATGGAAAGCCGACTTTCTCTAGGACTTGATAAGCTTCTTCCATGGTCTTTGCAGTATCCGCCCGGGGACATTCCAGACCAATTGATTTCATCGCAGCATCGAAACGAGAACGGTCTTCCGCTTTATCAATCGCATCGGCAGTTGCACCGATCATTTCAACACCGAACTCAGCCAGAACCCCTTGGCGATCCAGCTCAAGTGCACAGTTCAACGCTGTCTGACCACCCATCGTCGGCAGTACGGCATCAGGACGTTCTTTTTCAATAATTTTACGGACAACTTCCCACTGAATCGGCTCGATGTAAGTCGCATCTGCCATCTCAGGATCAGTCATAATCGTTGCCGGATTCGAGTTGACCAGAATAACCCGATAACCTTCTTCTCTCAGAGCCTTACATGCCTGAGCTCCGGAGTAATCAAACTCACAGGCTTGGCCGATTACAATCGGACCCGCACCTAAGATAAGAATACTTTGTATGTCACTACGTTTTGGCATCGTCTACTCGCTCCGAATTAAGCACGGTGTTGTTGGATAAGTTCAATAAAGTGATCAAATAGAGGCGCTGCATCATGTGGCCCGGGGCTCGCTTCGGGATGCCCCTGGAAACTAAACGCAGGTTTATCAGTACGATGAATGCCTTGAAGAGAACCGTCAAATAATGATTTATGGGTCGCTTTCAGCGTTGCCGGCAAACTGGCTTCATCTGCTGCAAAGCCGTGGTTTTGCGAGGTAATCATCACGACATTGCGCTCGAGATCTTTGACCGGATGGTTCGCACCATGGTGACCAAACTTCATTTTGATGGTTTTTGCACCCGAGGCAAGTGCGAGGATTTGATGTCCCAAACAGATACCAAAGACTGGAATCTCTTTTTCCAAAAAGGTTTTTGTCGCTTCAATGGCATATGTACAAGGTTCCGGATCCCCCGGTCCATTCGACAGGAAAATACCATCAGGATTCATTGCTAAAACCGTTTCTGCTGGTGTTTCTGCCGGTACAACGGTCAGACGACATCCGCGGTCAACCAACATCCGCAGAATGTTTCTCTTGGCACCAAAATCGTATGCAACGACATGATAAGGGAGCTCACTGTCATGTTTAGCCTGAGGGAATCCACTTGCCAAAGACCAAGATCCTTGCGTCCACTCATAAGCTTCTTTGGTCGTCACAACTTTTGCCAAATCCATGCCTTTCAGGCCCGGAAACTCTTTCGCTTTAGTTAAAGCAAGTGACTCATCCAAGTTATCACCCGCCATAATACAACCGCTTTGAGCGCCTTTCTCACGAAGGATCCGAGTCAGTTTTCGTGTGTCGATGTCCGCGATTCCAACGATATTTCGGCCCTTCAAATACTCAGATAGGCTCTGCTCACTTCTGAAGTTCGACGCAATCAATGGCAAATCACGAATGATCAGTCCTTGGGCATGAATGTCTGAGGATTCTTCATCTTCTGAGTTGGTGCCGGTATTGCCAATGTGGGGATAAGTCAGAGTAACGATTTGTTGAGAGTAGGAAGGATCAGTGAGGATTTCTTGGTACCCCG
Source organism: Vibrio sp. MEBiC08052 (assembly GCF_001506075.1). Taxonomy (GTDB): domain Bacteria; phylum Pseudomonadota; class Gammaproteobacteria; order Enterobacterales; family Vibrionaceae; genus Vibrio. The sequence continues at coordinate 2,652,221 of NZ_KQ947475.1, forward strand.
TCATCGAGGTATTAAAAACGATTTCACCAACGGAGACGCCATCTGCGCCAATGGACAGTCCGTGGAACACTGTCCCATCTTCTAGGACTAACAGTGCTGACTTGCTCAAGACAACCTCCAGAATAAAAATGCAAAAAATTTAGATTAAACTGCAAATTTGCCTTCCTTAATCACTATAGGTTAGAACCATAGTGTATTTCGGACAAATTAGACGCATTTTATAGATATGTGTGATTTGTGTCAATATTCAAAACTTATCAAATATGTTTTTTTACCGAGTTATATAAAAAAATAAAACGAACAGAGTAAAAAGACACATTAAATACGCATTATCAAACGACTAAAGGGAGACATAAGTCAAAAAAAGGAGAAATGTAGAAAAAAAACTCATAAAAAAATAAATGAACCAACGCAATCGATAACGGAAGCACCAAAAGATAACTTTTCTTGCCTTTAATACAAATAGAACACCATATCTTTTATTATATAAAATAAAAAATACACTCGCGTGGCTGATGATGGTGTAAAAGTAAAATTTATAATTTGAGCGAAAATCAAATGCGCCGGAGAGATCCAGCGCATAATTATGTATTTAAAGCTGATTAAGAGAAAGGACATCGGTCATAGTGTAAAAACCAGCGGGTTTGTCTGATAACCAAATCGCAGCTCTCACGGCACCATTGGCAAAAGTCATCCGGTCAGACGCTTTATGTGAAATCTCAACCCGCTCACCAAGATCAGCGAACATTGCGGTATGTTCACCCACAATATCTCCGGCACGAATCGTCGCGAAACCAATTTCTTCCCGACGTCTTTCACCCGTAATTCCTTCTCTGGCATAGACAGCCACATCTTTCAGTTCATTACCCATTGCATGAGCAATCGCTTCTCCCATACCTAAGGCTGTCCCGGACGGTGCATCCACTTTGTAGCGATGGTGAGCTTCGACAATTTCGATATCACAGTAACTCCCCATCACCTTGGCGGCTTTTTCCAGTAACTTGAATACCAAATTCACACCGACACTATAGTTGGGAGCCATGACAACCGGAATATCTTGTGCTGCCTGATGAATTTGTGCAATCTCGGACTCAGAAAATCCAGTGGTGCCAATCACAATGCTTTTGCCGTGCTTTTTACATAACGCGATATTTGCCAAGGTGCTCACGGGGGACGTGAAGTCAATAATGACATCAAATTGATCAATTGCATTTTCCAGATTATCAACCAATGAGACACCAAAATGTCCCTCACCACATAACTCTCCGATATCAACCCCTATCAGTGATGATTCAGGACGTTCAGAACCAACTCCCACAGTTGCGACATCATGATGATGCGTAGCTTTGACTAGGTTGCGGCCCATTCGACCAGCAGCACCTGCTATTGCAATTTTAACCATTGCGAACTTCTCCATTCTGCTCAGATACGAATCGAAAACTCCATCCGTATTTCATATATATCAATTTATTTGTCTAAACTACCAATATTCAGTCAATGTGGCTAGGCTTGTTCACGCTTCTGACGTAATATCGCTGCCTCGACGCCGACTCGGCTCAGCGGGAAAAATCACGAATAAGTTGTTCAACGATAGGTTCATTGGCTTCAGGAAATTGATAGTCGGCCAGTGCAGTAACAGAAACCCATCGCCCTTCCTGACCTTCTCTGCCATAAGGTGTGCCGGTAAAATCCGTTACCGAGATAAAATCGAACACCAGTGACTTGTCCGGATAATCATGAGTCAGATGTTGATAAGGATGTTGAACCGTGACCTCAATACCAATCTCTTCGTCTAACTCACGGTGAATCGCTGCTTCAATTGACTCTCCGCTTTCCACTTTACCGCCGGGAAACTCCCAAAATCCGCCTTTATGCAGATGAGCAGGTCGCTTGGTAATATAAACTTGTGATTGATCCTGATTGAAAATGATCGCAGCAACAATATGTGTTCTTTTCATACATTCCTCTGGTACAGCGTTGTCCATCAAGTCTAACGATAATTGCATGGCAAAAAAAGAGCCGCTTTCTCAGCGGCTCTCAAATCATATTGAATTTTTATGCAATGCGGCCATGGCATTGCTTATATTTTTTACCGCTGCCACATGGACAAGGCTCATTACGTCCGACTTTTTTCTCTTCACGAACCAGCGGCTGCTGCCCTTCTTGTGATTCGTCGCCTTGTAAAGTATCACTCGCAGCATGTTGTGCTTGCGCATAACGAGCAGCCTCTTCAACTTGAGCCTGACGACGTGCTTCCATCTCGTCAACTTCTTCAGGTTGTTGAACCCGAACTTTTGACAGAATGGTAATCACATCAGATTTCAGAGAATCGAGCAGACCTTCAAACAGTTCAAACGACTCGCGCTTATATTCCTGCTTAGGGTTCTTTTGTGCATATCCGCGTAAGTGTATCCCTTGTCGTAAATGATCCATCGCTGCCAGATGCTCTTTCCATAATGTATCCAGCGTTTGTAGCATGACGGATTTTTCGAAATTACGCAGCACTTCCGCGCCCACTAATGTTTCTTTCTCTTGGTAAACTTTAACGGCTTCTTGAATGATGCGCTCACGAAGGACTTCTTCATACAACTTATCATCTTCATCCAGCCATGACTGGATCGGCAAATTCAGATCAAAATCATGCTTCAGGCGATTGTGTAATCCCTGAATATCCCACATATCTTCCAGTGACTGAGGTGGAATATATTCGTCAATGACTGCGGTGAACACATCGAAGCGGTTCTGCTCGAGCATTTCCTGAATATCTTCCGCTTCCATCAACTCATCACGGAGTTCATAAACAACCTTACGCTGATCATTGGCAACATCATCATATTCCAGCAACTGCTTACGAATATCGAAGTTGCGTCCTTCGACCTTCCGTTGTGCTTTTTCAATCGAACGGGACAGCAGTTTACTTTCAATCGCTTCTCCTTCATCCATACCACTTTGAATCAGGCCAGCCATTCGATCTGAGGTAAAGATTCTCAGCAGAGCATCTTCCATGGAAAGATAGAAACGCGATGACCCCGGATCCCCTTGGCGACCGGAACGTCCTCTCAACTGGTTATCGATCCGACGAGATTCATGCCGCTCAGTACCGATAATATGCAAACCACCGGCTTGAAGTACCTGTTCATGTACTTTTCGCCATTCCGCTTTGATTTGATCAATCTGTTCCTGAGTCGGATTATCCAGAGCATCTACTTTTGACTGCCAGCTACCGCCTAATACGATATCTGTCCCACGACCAGCCATATTGGTTGCGATCGTAACAGAACCGGGCTTACCCGCTTCAGCAACAATTTCAGCTTCTTTTTCGTGAAACTTAGCATTCAATACATTGTGTTTTACTTTGGATTTTTTCAGTGCCTGAGACAGCAATTCAGATTTTTCAATCGAAATCGTCCCGACCAACACAGGTTGGCCTTTCTGCACACGCTCTTTGATATCCTCAATGATTGCGGCAAATTTCTCGGCTTCGGTCCGGTAAACAACGTCCGCCATATCATCACGGATCATCGGTTTATTGGTTGGAATAACCACAGTCTCCAAACCATAAATGGTCTGGAATTCGAATGCTTCGGTATCGGCAGTCCCAGTCATCCCCGACAGCTTTTCGTAAAGGCGGAAGTAGTTCTGGAAGGTAATCGAGGCTAATGTCTGGTTCTCATTTTGGATTTTCACCCCTTCTTTGGCTTCGACCGCTTGATGCAAACCATCAGACCAGCGACGACCGGGCATTGTCCGTCCGGTATGTTCATCGACAATAATCACTTCACCTTCGTTTGAAACGATGTAATCGACATCTTTCTCAAACAACACATGCGCTCGAAGCGCTGCATTCACGTGATGGAGCAGGCTGATATTCGCCGGAGAGTATAGTGTATCGCCTTCATTCATCAGGCCATTTTTAACCAATAGTTCCTCGACATATTCTTGCCCGGTTTCAGTCAGATAGACCTGTTTCACTTTCTCATCAACGGTGTAGTGCCCGTCACCACGGTATTCTTCCGAGTCTTCTTTCTCTTGCCTTTCCAGCGAAGGAATCAAGGTATTAATGCGGGTGTACAATTCAGAGCTGTCTTCAGCAGGACCGGAAATAATCAATGGCGTTCTGGCTTCATCGATAAGAATAGAGTCCACCTCATCGACGATTGCAAAAAAACGAGCTCGCTGAACACGGTCTTCTTTGCGAAACGCCATATTATCGCGCAAGTAATCGAAGCCGAATTCATTGTTTGTTCCATAAATAATATCGGCCAGATAAGCTTGTTGCTTCTCTTGAGGCATCATGCCGGGGACGTTGACACCAACGGTCATGCCCAAAAACTCAAACAGCGGTCGGTTGGTTTCAGCATCCCGTTTGGCGAGATAATCGTTCACAGTGACCACATGGACACCGTATCCCGGTAAAGCATTCAGGTAAGCAGACAACGTCGCAGTCAAGGTTTTCCCCTCACCAGTACGCATCTCAGCGATTTGTCCGCCATTGAGGACCATCCCACCAATCAGCTGAACATCAAAATGACGCATCCCGAACACGCGTTTAGATGCTTCACGAACCGTTGCGAACGCTTCAGGAAGGAGTTGATCGAGTGTTTCTCCCTGAGCCAAGCGCTCCCGAAATTCAATCGTTTTCGCTTTTAAGTCTTCATCAGAGAACGCTTCATAAGTAGGTTCATAATTATTGATTTCTTTAACAATTTTTCTCAGGTGTCGCAATGTTCTGTCATTGCGGCTACCAATAACCTTAGTCAGTAGCTTAGTTATCATTTTTATCCGAATCTCTCTATGCTTAGATCATTTGAGATCTATTCTTGTTCCATCAGTCTCTACCAGTCATCAACTAAGTGTACTGAGATAAATCATGTCTATCCGATGATATTGAGGCTTATCGATGGTTTTTCAAGGTAATCCTTTTTAAGAAGAACATAGTGTAAGGAATTTTTAGTCTGATCACCAATATCACCAACGATTTGTTTGATTGCAATACTTAAAATGATTCACCAAGCGAAGAAAGAAACACAGGACACGGCATTGACGAGTGATTTGAGATAGAATAGAACGGCAAGAGTGATACAAACTGGATCCCATGATGAGAAACCACCGCCCGACTGCGACGAATGAGTTAATCAGCCATTCAAAGCTGAAAGAGATTCAGAAACATGCTGAGTCAATTAATCGTCTCAGTCAGATTATTTTGCCGCTGCTTCCGAAGGGATCTCAGCCTTATGTGCGCGTGGCAAATCTTCGCCGCAGCCATTTAGTGCTGGAAGTGGCCAGTGCGGCAATCAAGATGAAAGTGGACTATGAGCGCTTACAAATTCTGAGTTATTTACGCAGCCAGGGATTTGCTCACCTGATCAGTCTCGAAGTGGTGATCAATCCGTCAATTTATCGAATCGGTTCATCTTCAAATGAAGATAAAACGCCTAAAAATCCACGAATAATTTCTTCTCAAACAGCTGATCTACTCAAATGCATCGCAGATCATGCTTCACCGAAAGTGAAAAAAAGACTGGAAAATATCGCCGATCTTGCCAACAAGAAAAACGAGTAAGTCTTCGGCTCACTCATATAAACAACAGCCGAATGTAAAAAAACCAGACATGAAGTCTGGTTTTTTATACGAAAAATATAGTCGATTAAGCGAGTACAGAACTCGGATCGGCAAAAGCAACAGGAGAACCGACCTCTTCACCAAACGTTGCCCATTCCCATGCTTCTTGGTCTGCTAGAAGTGCGCGTAATAACTGATTGTTCAGACCGTGTCCTGATTTGTAAGCTCTAAATTCACCAACAATAGAATGACCACACATGTATAGATCACCGATGGCATCCAAAACTTTATGCGTGACAAACTCATTCGCAAAACGCAGACCGTCTTCATTCAGAATACGATAATCATCCAGAACGATTGCACAATCAAAACTACCACCCAAACAAAGATTCTGTGACTGCAGGTATTCGATATCACGCATGAAACCGAATGTTCTCGCTCGGGAAATATCCCGAACAAACGATTGAGACGAAAAATCAAACAATAATCGCTGTTCATCGGATTCAATTGCTGGATGGTTAAAGTCAATTTCAAAATCCATCCGAAAACCTTGGTAAGGGACTAATTCTGCCCACTTATCACCATCGTCAAAACGAACAGGCTTCTTCACTCGAATGAATCGTTTCGGCGCATTCTGAACTTCAATACCCGCTTGCTGTAAGAGAAATACAAATGGGCTGGCACTGCCGTCCATAATCGGAATTTCCGGTGCATCGACTTCAACCACAGCATTATCGATCCCCATTCCTGCAAGAGCAGCATTTAAGTGCTCTACGGTAGAAATTCGGATGCCTTCGTCATTCACAAGCGCTGTACACAACATGGTGTCACGCACATTTTCTGGATTTGCCGGGAAATCAACAGGTGGTGTCACGTCGGTACGGCGATAAATAATACCGGTATTTGCAGCGGCAGGGCGAAGAGTTAACGTGACTTTTCGACCAGAGTGAAGCCCCACTCCAGTTGTTTTCACTATCTCTTTCAACGTACGTTGTCTGATCATCTACTTGCCTCAATGTCAGTGCTACAAAACACGGCCAATCTACTTATTGGCCGCAAATAATATCACAATCGTGAGCGGAGTCAAATTATGATAAATCAATCAGCCTGACGACGTAAAAAAGCTGGAATATCGAGATAACCACTTTCTTTCTCTTTTGGAGCAGTACTCTGACCAGCGCCTTGAGAATTTGCCGATGAAGGCTGAGATTTTGACTCAACATTTCCCTGCAACTTCGATGCCACTTTCTCTTCAGTTTTCGCAGCAACATGAGGAACGCCGCCTTGCTGTGATGAAGTGGCTGGTTGCTGAGTACCGACAGAGTTTGCTTTGCCACCGGCAACAAGCGTAATATCCGGTTTTTTCTCATTGCCGATGCCTGTTGCAACAACGGTGACACGAATTTCATCAGCCATATCCGGGTCAAGCGAGGTACCAATAACAACAGTTGCGTTATCCGAAGCAAATGCTTTCACCGTATTACCAACCGTTTCGAACTCATCCAGACGCATATCAAGACCAGCGGTAATGTTAACCAATACGCCACGTGCGCCTGCGAGGTCGATATCTTCCAGCAGCGGACTAGAAATAGCCATTTCAGCGGCTTCTTCTGCCCGGTCTTCACCTTTTGCGACACCACTGCCCATCATTGCATGTCCCATTTCAGACATGACTGTTCTCACGTCTGCAAAGTCCACGTTGATCATGCCGGGGCGGGTAATCAATTCAGCAATCCCCTGAACTGCATTCTTCAATACGTCGTTCGCACTGGCAAAGGCTTCAAGTAACGTGATACCGCGTCCCAATACCTTAAGCAGCTTCTCATTCGGAATCGTAATCAAAGAGTCAACATGTTTTGATAACTCTTCAATGCCTTGTTCTGCAAAGGCGAGCCGTTTCTTTCCTTCAAAGCTAAAAGGCTTGGTGACCACAGCAACCGTTAACACACCCAGTTCTTTTGCTACTTCAGCAATCACTGGCGCTGCTCCAGTACCGGTTCCACCACCCATACCAGCTGCGATAAACACCATATCGGCACCCATTAGGGATTCTTTAATTTTTTCTTTATCTTCAAGAGCAGCATCACGTCCTACTTGAGGATTTGCACCAGCACCTAACCCTTTGGTGATATCGCCACCAATTTGAATCACAGTACTTACACTCGTCTTACGAAGTGCCTGTGCATCTGTGTTAACACTGATGAATTCCACGCCTTCGATGGATTCACGCACCATGTGTTCTACAGCGTTACCGCCGCCGCCACCAACTCCAACGACTTTAATTACAGCATCGTCAGACATTTCCATCATCGGTTCAAACATGTGTTATCTCCGTTTTTCCTGCAACTCAGGTTAAAACTCTTTCTGTATCCAATTACGCAAACGACCAAATAGTCCGGACATCGATTGGCGTTTAGGTTCGCTATATTCTGTCTCGTCGCTAATTTGACTATCCCTTGCATAATGGAGTAAACCAACCGCCGTAGAATGATACGGCTCTTTTACGTAGTCCGTGAGTCCACTCACTTCGAGTGGTTTTCCAACACGAACCTGATTGCGGAAAACACGTTCCGCACATTCAACCAGTCCTTCAATCTGAGCAGCACCACCCGTCAGGACGATCCCCGCAGCTAAATGATGTTTGATCCCTTCGGATCGTAACTTTTCCTGCACAGTATCGATAGTCTGGTGAACCAGTCCCATTAATTCAGTGTAGCGAGGCTCTATCACTTCCGACAAGGTTTGACGCTGCAAACTACGGGAAGGACGTCCCCCGACACTGGGTACATTGACCGTGTCATCTTTACTGACTAACTCACTCAATGCACATCCATATTTTACTTTTATCTCTTCAGCATCGCTGACTGGCGTCCCGAATGCAAATGCAATATCACTAGTCACAGCATTGCCGGCATACGAAAAAACTTCCGTATGACGCAGTGCACCGCCAGTCCAAATTGCAATATCCATCGTTCCGGCACCGATATCGACCACACAGACACCGAGTTCTCGTTCATCTTCAGTGATCACAGCGTTGCTGGCAGCAAGTCCTGAATAGACCAGTTGTTCAACTTTTAACCCGCAACGCTCCACAGCCTTAATGATATTTCTAGCCATATCATTATGACAGGAAATAAGGTGTACACTGACTTCCATGCGCACACCTGATAAACCAAGCGGATTTTTAATGCCTTCTTGGTAATCAATTGTAAATTCTTGGGGAATAACATGCAGGATTCGCTGCTCATCGCCAATCTTAATTGATTTCGCTGTATGAATGGCTCGATCCATATCTTCCTGAGAAACTTCTTCCTCAGAAATTGTCCCCATTCCCTTTTCAATCCGACTCGCAATATGTTTACCAGAGATTGATAAAAAAACATTGCGAATTTGACACTCAGCCATCAGTTCAGCTTGATCGATCGCTCGCTGAACAGACTTTACAACCGATTCCAAATCATTGACACCACCCTTATCCATTCCTCTGGATGGGCTTGTTCCTGCACCGATGATATTAATCTGCCCATCAGGCAATATTTCTCCGACTAAAGCAGAAACAGTTGCCGTGCCAACATCGAGACCTACAATTATGTTGTCATCGGTCATTTTTGTCATCCGTTGTATTCTCTTGCTCTAACTCTTGTTCCGAAAACCACCCGACAGCAGCTCCGGTATCATATCTGAGGTCAATATAGCTTATTTTTTCAGCTTTTTGACCAAAATAACGATAAAGTGCAACGAACCTCATGATTCGCTCCTTGATGGATTCTTTCCCCAGTTCAAGGCGAATACCGTTATCCAGTATTATCTGCCAGGCTCTGCGTTCATTCAGCAATAGAGAGGAAATATTCAATCCTAACTTTTGAAACTCAGGATTATATTTTCGCCACATATCAAGTACTTCAACCGACGAATTTTCCGGACCATATAATTTGACATGTTCCCCTTGCACAAGCCCTAAATCGCCATAAAACACAACACCATGTTCGTCTAAAAGAGACTGGCCGTTCCATATTGCCTGAACTTGATGTTCAGTCAGAAACACTTTAATCGTATCAGGCCATTGCTTACGAATCGACGCATGTTCAACCCATGGGATCATTTGAACACTACGTTGTAACTGATCCACATCCTGAGACATAAATGTTCCAACGTGATCCAACGTGGCAAACGCCTGCTGGACATCATGTGCCGTGACATACTTCAAGTGTCCCTGCAAAATAATTCGGGACAACGGTAATCGGTCTTCATCCCACATCCAACTTAACGCAGAATAAAGTAACAATCCGATGAAGAAAGTCACTGAGAACAGAAAAATTCCACCCCAGACTCGTTCTCTGAGCCATGGTGATAGTGACAGCTGATGGCTTCTCATTAATATTTGCTTCATTCAAATTCACCGTCAGCCATCAATTGACTTTGTACATCCTGCTTTCGAATTACAATTGCGGCAAAAACATTCACTATAACTTTCGGATTATACTGAGCTCACTAAAAGTATCAAATAAAGAAAAACAGAAATTTAGCTCTGATGCCAACTTCCCCATCTTTGCAACAGATAAATACTAGTTTTTTATCCTACTTGTTGCATCTTTTCGATATTCAACTGCAATGATGCTAATTGTCTCGCTACTTTGCCAATATCGCCAGCGCCTTGCGTCAACACTAAGTCACCATCTTGTAATACATTGGCGAGAACACTCGGTAATATCTGAGTATCCGGAACAAAAATTGGGTCTATTTTGCCACGGCTTCGAATCGTCCGGCATAATGAACGCCCATCAGCTCCGGCAATCGGTTTTTCTCCTGCCGGATAAACATCCAGCATAATCAACACATCAACCTGCTCAAGTACATTGGCAAAATCATCGTACAAGTCTCGAGTGCGACTATAACGATGCGGTTGAAAAATCATCACTAAACGTTTTTCTGCCCAACCACTTCTGGCTGCCTGAATCGTCACATCAACTTCTGTCGGATGATGACCATAGTCATCAACCAGCATGACCTCTCCTCGTCCGGAATCAAATACACCTAAGTGATCAAAGCGGCGACCGGTTCCCTGAGTATTTTTCATCGCTTTCAAAATCGCTTCATCACTAATGTCATCCTCAGTCGCGACAGCAATCGCAGCGGCTGCATTCATCGCATTATGTCGGCCGGGAATATTTAAAGTAATCGATAAATCAGGGCGCTCTTTACGAACCACGGTAAATTGGCCTTGTTGGCCGTACTGCTGATAATTTTCGATACGGACATCGGCATCCGATGAGAAGCCATATGTGACCACATGGCGACTCAATTGAGGAATAAGTTCTCGGACCACAGGATCATCAATGCAGAGGATCGCCTGTCCATAAAAAGGCAAATTATGTAAAAACTCGATAAACGTCCGTTTCAGAGTTTCAAAATCTCCTTGATAGGTATCCATATGATCTGCTTCGATATTGGTCACAATACTGACCATCGGCTGCAGGTGTAAGAAAGAGGCATCACTTTCATCGGCTTCCGCGATTAAAATACGACTACTCCCCAACCTTGCATTGGTCCCTGCACTTTTGACTAATCCGCCATTGACAAACGTCGGATCTAGCCCGGCTTCGGAATAGATTTGTGTGACTAAAGCAGTCGTCGTCGTTTTTCCATGTGTCCCCGCGACAGCAATCCCATGACGGAACCGCATCAGTTCAGCCAACATTTCTGCCCGACGCACAATCGGCACCCGTCTCTCTCTGGCTTCAACAAGTTCAGGGTTGTTCATATCAATTGCAGTGGAAACAACAACAACACTCGCTTGTGCAACATTTGCCGCCTGATGCCCAATATGAATGGTCGCACCTTTCACTTTTAAATTATCGGTGATCGCATTTGCCGCGATATCAGATCCGGTGATCTGATAGCCTTCATTCAATAGAACTTCAGCAATACCACTCATTCCGGCACCGCCAATCCCGACAAAGTGAATGCATTTAACCCGACGCATTTCAGGAACGATTGTTCTTAGCTGGGATAGATCGGGCGTATATGTCATGGTCATGAAACTTTCCATTATTCAGTTAAAGAGATGATCGCATTCGCAACGATCTTATCGGCATCAGGCTGCGCGACTTCTCTGGCCTTGACGGCCATATCGAGTAATCGACTTCGGTCAAGTTGAGCAATGGCATCAGCCATTATCTGCGCGCTGAGTCGGGGTTGCTCGATCATGAGCGCAGCCCCTGCGGCAACCAAATGATCGGCATTCAGAGCTTGTTGACGATCTTTATGCATGAAAGGAACAAAAATGGCCCCCACACCGACAGCGGCTATTTCGGAAACGGTTAGCGCCCCGGATCGACAGATCAGCAAATCAGCCCATGCATAAGCTTCTGCCACATCATCGATAAACTCTGTGACATGAACAGACTCGATCTGTTGCTGGCGATATTGTTCCTCAACGGACGATTGATTTCCCTTACCGGCCTGATGACGAATTTCAAATGTGTCATGCGGTAATAATGCCATCGCTTCAGGCATGGTTTGGTTCAAAATACGAGCGCCTTGACTCCCGCCCATCACCAAGATACGAACGGGACCATTGCGACCGTTCATTCTCTGCATCGGTTCCGCCAGTCGGGCAACGTCAGCCCGCACCGGATTACCGACAACATCTGCATCCGGGAATGCTCCGGGAAAGGCCTGAAAAACACGTCGGGCAATGCGAGCAAGCCAACGATTGGTTAAACCGGCAACCGCATTTTGTTCATGCAATACAACGGGGATCCCCAACAGCCATGCAGCAACGCCTCCGGGACCGCTGACATAGCCGCCCATGCCTAACACCACATCCGGTTGCCACTGTTTGATATAAGTTCTGGCCTGAAAAATTGCATTGATAATTTGAAACGGCGCTTTTAATAAACGCAAAATTCCCTGTCCCCGCAATCCTTTGACTTGGATAAAATCAATGTCAATCCGGTGCTTAGGAACCAATTCAGCTTCCATTCTGTCGGCTGTTCCCAACCAACGGATTTCCCATCCTTGAGCTTGTAATGCTTTGGCAACGGCAAGCCCGGGGAAAACGTGTCCGCCTGTACCACCCGCCATTACCATTAAACGTTTATTCTTGATCATCTGCGTTCTTTACAACTTCTTTTTCCATATCCGCGAGCCGGCATTCAAAATCAATTCTCAATAAGATTGAAACTGCGACAGACATTACAATTAAGCTCGAACCACCATAACTAATCAGTGGCAGCGTTAACCCCTTGGTCGGAACAATCCCGGCAGCGGCACCAACATTGACCAATGTCTGAAAGGCAAACCAAATACCAATACCGAAAGCAAGATATCCGCCAAACTGTTGTTCATGTTCAAATGCCTTTTTACCAATGAATACCGCCTTCATCACTAGCCACATCAGTAACAGTAAGACCAGAACAACCCCGACGAATCCAAGTTCCTCGGCTAAGACGGCAAAGACAAAATCGGTATGCGCCTCAGGTAAATACTCCAGCTTTTGAATCGAATTTCCGAGTCCCTGACCAAACCAACCACCACGCCCGAAAGCCATCAGTGATTGTGTCAATTGATAACCACTGCCGAAAGGGTCTTCCCAGGGGTCGAGAAACGATGTCACCCGGCGAATCCGATACGGTTCAGCAATGATCAGTCCAATCACTGAAAGCACTCCGGCGACCATCAACGCAATAAACTGTGACAACTTTGCTCCGGCAATAAACAGCATGCCGAATAAAGTTACCAACATCACGATAACGGTTCCCAAGTCAGGCTGCAGTAGCAGTAAAATAGCCAGACATGAAAACACCATAATCGGTTTCATGAACCCGCCAAAAAAGGTTTGCCTGACTTCATCATGTTTTCTGACCAAATAGCCAGACATAAAAATAAATAACGTCAGTTTTGCAACCTCTGCAGGCTGTAAGTTAAACAGCCCCAAAGGAATCCAACGAGAGGCACCATTCACCGACTTCCCGGTAATCAGTACTATCACCAACAGCACAAATGAGATCGCTAATAGCAATGAACTGTACTGGAACCAACGATGTAAGGGGACTTGCAAAACCACAGCAGACACAACTAATGCCAACGCTAAAAAAGTCGCCTGCCGAAACATAAAATGGAACGGTTGATCGGTCAGCCGCGAGCTCACGGGAAATGATGCCGAAGTCACCATCACCAAACCGATTAACACCAGTCCCAGTGCAATCCATACCAATTGCCGATCAAACAATACCTGAGGACTCGGGGTCTTCAGCCATCGGATCATTCTGGCGGTTGCTTTCGATACGAGTGACACAAATAACCCTACATTATGCGTATTGGTGCGCTAAGTCGGCAAAAGCATCGCCTCTTGCCATAAAATTCTTAAACTGATCAAAGCTGGCGCAGGCAGGTGAAAGCATCACGATATCTCCTGGTAACAACTGAGGTGCAATATCGGCAATCACATCAGCCATCGTATCGTACAGTTTTGCTGCCGGGTGCAACTGCATAAACTGCTGACCATCACGCCCAAAACAACAGAGCCGCACATTCAGTGAATTCAGAACCGGAGCCAACGGTGAAAAATCTGCTCCTTTACCGACACCACCGACTAACAAATACAACGTCCCTTTTAAAGCCAAACCCGATAACGCTGCCAGTGTACTGGCAACATTCGTTGCCTTAGAATCATTGACCCACTGAATCCCACGATTATCTTCAACAACTTGGCACCGATGTGTCAATCCAGTGTAAGATTTGAGGACATCAAGCCCTTTTTCATAGCAAATCCCTGAGTGTTGCAACAGTGCCAATACAGTTAAAACATTAGCTAAGTTATGTCGTCCGACTAACTTGAGTTGCTCACAGGCGATCACCGGACGTCCGTTCGCTATCAGATATTCACAATCATCAATAGATTGAAGAGAAAAATCGGCCGCTTGCGAAATAGAAAAAGTAACAACCTCACCGGAGAAAGCCTCAGGATATGTCTCTGGGTCATCGCGATTGACGATAGCAGCTTCGGTATGAGTAAAAATACGCAGTTTTGCTTGACGATATCCATCAATGTCCCGATAGCGATCCATATGGTCTTCAGACAAATTCAAAAACGCCGCAGCTTTCAGTTTTAGATCATTCGTTGTCTCTAGTTGAAAACTAGACAACTCCAGAACATACAAATCAACAGACTCATCAATCAAATCCAGTGCCGGAACACCGATATTACCACCTACAGCCACCCGAAGACCGGCCGCAGCGGCCATTTTTCCGGTTAAATCAGTGACGGTACTCTTGCCATTGGAGCCGGTAATAGCGATGACAGGTTTGTCGATATGCCAGGCAAATAACTCAATATCACCGACAACGGGAGTGCCAGTCTGGATGACATGTTGAACTTCTGGCGTCGCTAACGCGATGCCGGGATTAATGACGACTAAATCAGCGGCCGCTAACCATTCACTGCACCAGCCGCCTTGATGACATTCAATCCCCGTCGGTAACTCACTCAATCCCGGTGGATTGTCTCGGGTATCGATAACTTTGACAGCAATATTCGGATGATATCTACCAAGATATTTCACGACCGAAAGGCCCGTGATCCCCAACCCAACGACAACGATATTCTTTACATCTTGCCAATCATTCATCTTTTACCACGCCATTCCAAGTCGATGCTTCAACTATCACACAAAGATAGATAACATCGTAACCCCAAAACCACCATAATCCAGCACCATTCAAAGCACAGCAACAGGATGGAACAAAGCATCAACGGACTTTCAGTGTTGCCAAGCCAATCAGAACCAGCACAATTGAAATAATCCAGAAACGCACGATTACACGAGGCTCGGGCCACCCTTTCAACTCATAGTGATGATGGATGGGTGCCATTCTGAAAATACGTTGTCCACGTAATTTATAAGACCCGACCTGTAGAATCACCGAGAGCGTTTCCATCACAAATACCCCGCCCATGATCACCAGAACAAATTCTTGTCGAACAAGCACAGCAATAGTTCCCAGAGCCCCCCCTAAAGCGAGTGATCCAACATCTCCCATAAAGACCTGTGCAGGATAAGTATTGAACCATAGAAACCCAAGCCCGGCGCCGACGATAGCGGTGCAGACGACGGAAAGTTCGGAAGCATAAGCGATATAAGGAATATGGAGATAATTGGCAAAATTCACATTTCCCGTAGCCCAGGAAATAACCCCAAAACCGGCAGCGACTAAAACGGTCGGCATAATCGCCAGTCCATCCAGTCCATCGGTCAGATTGACCGCGTTACTGGTTCCGACAATGACGAAGTAAGTCAGAACGATGTAAAACATCCCCAATTGTGGCATGACATCTTTAAAGAAAGGCACCACAAGTTCCGTCGCGCTGGTATCTTTGCCATGAATATACAAAGCAAATGCGACACATAAAGCAATCAGAGACTGCCAAAAATACTTCCATCGCGCGATGAGGCCATCCGTATTTTTGTGCACAACTTTACGATAATCATCAACAAAGCCAACAGCCCCATAACCGAGCAGCACCACCATCACAGCCCAGACGTAAGGGTTGGACAAATCCGTCCACAATAACACCGTAATAAAGATCGACGCGAGAATCATCACCCCGCCCATGGTCGGTGTCCCGCGCTTGCTGAAGTGAGACTCAGGTCCGTCATTACGAACAACTTGCCCGATTTGTAGCAATTGAAGTTGTTTAATGAGTCGAGGTCCCATCCAGAGGGAAAGTGCCAATGCGGTCAAAATACTGAGAATGGCTCTGAATGACAGATATTCAAACAGACGAAAGAAAGAAAAATATGGCTGTAATAATTCTGCAAGCCAAATAATCATGCGTATTTCTCCTTGAGAGCAGCAACTATCTTACCCATACCGGCACTATGCGCGCCTTTAACGAGTAAAACATGCTCTTGATTTTGATTATTATCGAGTTGCCGCTCGATATACTCCATCATGTGTTGGTGTGAAGAGAAATGAACGCCTTGACACACCTCACTGATAACTTTGGCATCTTCGCCATATGTCAGCACATAATCAAACCCACAGGGTGCTGCATGTTCACCGACTTGACGATGAAGTGCAAGACTTTCATCACCAAGCTCAGCCATATTCCCTAAAATAAGCCATCGCACCGCAGAGAATGTTGCCAGCAGATCAATGGCTGATTTTACAGCCGGTACACTGGCATTATAGCTATCATCAATCAGACGAATTTGGGGCGTCAGCATCGACACATCCACGCGCCCCTGCACATTTTTCGCCTTTTCTAATCCAGTTTTTATTTCATCTAACGTTGCGCCGACAGCCGTTGCCAATGCAGCCGCAGCCAAGGCATTGGCAATATTATGTTCACCGATAATATTCAATTGAACATTTCGCTGACCTTGAGGTGACATCAGTGTAAAGCTTGGTCGCGCAGACGCATCCAGATGAACTGACTGCGCATAAAAATCAGCAGACGCATGTTGTCGTGAAAAAGTCACCACGCGCTTATCAGCGAGGATTTTTTCCCACACAGCATTCCCCTGACTATCAAGGTTAATGACCGCTGTCGCTCCGGGATTCAGTCCTTCAAAGATTTCGCCTTTGGCAACCTTGACGCCTTCCAAAGACCCAAAGCCTTCTAAGTGAGAAGCGGCAACATTATTGACCAATGCCGCATCCGGTCTGACTAATCGAGTCGTATAAGCGATTTCACCGACATGATTCGCGCCCAGCTCAATAATAGCAAAATCATCTTCAGGGCAAGATCGGAGTAAGGTTAAAGGTACACCAATTTCATTATTGAAATTCCCTTGTGTATAAAGCACTCGACCTTTTTGGGATAAAATCTCCGCAACCATTTCTTTCACGGTCGTCTTACCGCAACTTCCCGTGATTGCGACGGTTTTCGTCCGGCACTGCTGATGAACCCACGCAGCAACTTTCCCTAAAGCTTGGCGAGTATCGCGCACCACAATCTGAGGGACATTGACTTTCAACGCCCGATTCACCAGTAACGCCTGCGCACCTTGCTCGATCGCGTGATCCGCAAAATCATGCGCATCAAACCGTTCACCGGCCAAGGCAATAAACAACGCTCCCTTGTCGATATGACGGGTATCCGTTGAAATTGCCTGAATATCAAGATCTTCGCCAATCAGTTCTGCTTCAAGAACATTTACCAATTGTGATAGTGAAACCTGAATCATGCCGTTAACTCCAACAGTCTTATTGCCGTCTCTCGATCAGAATAGTGATGAACCCCTTCGGCCGTCACCTGATAATCTTCATGCCCTTTTCCTGCCAGCAAGATAATATCATTCTCATCGGCATGAGCGAGTGCATATTCAGCCGCTTTTTGTCGTTGATGCTCAATATATACATCCGCCGGAGACTGTAAGCCTTGCAACATATCCTCAATAATCAGCTGCGCCGCTTCACTGCGTGGATTGTCATCGGTCAGTACAACATGATCAGCCAACCGCTCTGCAATTGCAGCCATCAGCGGACGCTTGCCCCGATCCCGATCACCACCACAACCAAAGATAGCCCATAGCTTGCCATGACAATGAACTCTCAGTGCAGACAGTGCTTTTTCCAGCGCATCAGGGGTATGTGCATAATCAACGACTATTTTTGCTCGTCCCGCCGTTTGGAATAACTCCATACGACCCACAACAGGAGATAAATGCCCGGCAGTTACGACTAAATCATCTTTATCAAATCCAAGAGCCAGCATGGTCGTAAAGGCCAGTAACACGTTACTGGCGTTGAATGCTCCGATTAAAGGCACCGAAAAACTGCCGCTTCCCCATGAACCATCAAACGAGAGGTGAATACCATCTTCACTGTAGCGGATATCCGTTGCCCAAACGCCAAGCCGGGTTTGTGGACGTCTAGACAAAGAGACCCCGATCGCTCCATCCAGCTCATCACACCATGAACGACCAACCGGGTCATCGACGTTTATCACTGCGCGTTGGCAGTGATGCGTACAAAATAGTAACTGCTTCGCTTGCGCATAAGTCTCCATATCACCATGATAATCAAGGTGATCGCGACTCAAGTTCGAGAACACGCCCACATCAAAGTGCAATGCTTTGACTCGCCCTTGAACCAGACCGTGGGATGACACTTCCATCGCAGTATAGTTCGCCCCTTGATTCACCAAAGCGGATAATGTTGCCTGAATGTCAATCGCGCTACCGGTTGTATTGCCGACTGGCTGTAACTGTTCAAGAAAACCATTCCCTGTCGTGCCCATCACGGCACACTGATTTCCCAATACATTTAACCACTGGGCAATCAATTGAGAAATCGTTGTTTTGCCATTCGTTCCGGTGATCCCCACCAACGGGTGATGTTGACTCGGATGATGATACAACCGACCGGCCAATTCGGAGAGATGAGCATTCAGTTCATCCAAATAGATGATCGGCACTGAAGCGTGAGATTCGATGGTGCCGTGTTGTTTGTGTGAATCAGACTGGGCAATAATCAGGTTGGCTCCTGCAGTGACAGCCGCATCAATAAACCCCCGCCCATCAATTTGATGGCCGATGACGGCAACAAAAGTATCTCCGGGATGAACCTGCCGACTATCGAGTACCAACCGGCGAATCGGGATATCAGCATATGTGGTTGCTTCTAATTGAAGCCAGGGAGAAATCAATTCCGCAATCGATATACTTTCACACATACATATTCCTTATTTACTCCGGGGCTGATTATCATCGGGAGCAATATTCATAATCTGGAGTGCCCCTTTCATTATTTCTGCAAAAACAGGTGCGGCAACCGAGCCGCCGTAATATTCGTCTCCCTGAGGCTCATTGACAACCACCACTAAAGCTAAACGGGGATCACTGACCGGTGCAATTCCAGCAGTAATATTGACATATTCATCACTATACCCCCCTTTTGTTGCTTTCCGTGATGTACCCGTCTTTGCTGCAATCCGATATCCGGGAATCGCAGCCTTAGTTGCCGTTCCTCCGGGCTGAGTCACCGTTTCCATATATCCCAGCACTAACTTTGCGACATCATGGTCAATCACTTTTTTGGACAGGTTCTGCTGGTTGTTTTCAATAATATGTAACGGTTGATAAACGCCATAATTCCCCAGCGTGGCATAAGCGTGAGCCAGTTGAATCGGTGTGACAGAGATGCCATAACCGAATGCTAAGGTCGCAATCTCAAATTTGGACCACCGCGTCCGGTTTGGAAAAATCCCCGTCGATTCCCCCACGATATTCAATCCGGATAATTCCCCGAGTCCGACTGAGCCATATAATCCCAGTAACGCCTGAATCGGCATCCGTAAAGCCAGTTTTGCGACCCCAATATTGCTCGATTTCTGGAGAATTTTTTGTAAGTTGGCTTTTCCGACCCGCGACACATCCCGAACACGACTACCACCAATTCGGAAAACGCCGTTCTCGGTATCAATCACCGTATCTTGATTGGCAACGCCATTTTCAATCGCAGCAATCTCCGTGAACGGTTTAATGGTTGAGCCCGGTTCCATTGCATCGGTCAACACCCGGTTTCTCATCCGAAAAGTTTGTAGATCCGAACGATTATTCGGGTTATATGATGGCGCGTTGACCATGGCCAGAATGGCACCACTTTTGACATCCACAATAATTGCTGATGCCGATGTTGCCCGGTGATCCGCCTTCGCTTGTTTCACCGCTCGATAAGCAATGGCCTGAATTCTTTGATCAATGGTGAGTTGTAACGGTTTCCCTTCCTGCTTGGCTTCCAGGGCAATATTCTCAACCACCCGGCCATAGCGGTCTTTCCGAATCACCTGCTTGCCGGCTTCGCCACTGAGCCAGTTGTCATAACTTTTTTCGACCCCTTCTAATCCGTGACCATCAATCCCGGTGACCCCAATCAAGTGGGCACTCACTTCACCGGATGGATAATAGCGCCGGGATTCCGACTTCAGGCCGACACCTTTTAACTTCAACTCACGGATGTATTTTGCCATCGGTGGATTCACCTGACGCTGCAAGTAGATAAAACGACGACTTTTATTTTCAGAAATTTTATCAATCAAGGCTTGCCGATCGAGTCCCAGTACATCAGCTAAAGCGTACCATCGGTTCCGATCATCCAATTCATGATATTTAAAAATAGTGGCGGGGTCGGCCCATACGGCATCAACAGGGACGCTCACAGCCAACGGCTCTCCGTTCCGGTCAGATATGATCCCCCGTGCTGATGGGATTGTTTTTGCGCGGATTGAACGCAAATCTCCCTGATACACCAAATTATCAGGCTCAATGACCTGAATATAGGCGGTACGCCCAATCAGAATGCCAAAGGCGGAGAAAACAAAGAATAAAATAATATAGAAGCGCCAGCGGATGAATACATGGCTTTGAGAAGGCTGCTTTTTTGGAGAGGGCTCTATCTTTTTCATTTCAGAGGAACTACCACTTCCTTGTCTGCATCGGGACGAATCATATTCAGATCTTTCTGAGCCAGATCCTGAACTCGGCTGTTATCTGAAAGCGCAGTTTCTTCCAGTAACAGGTTACGCCATTCACTATCTAAGTGCTCTCGTTCAACCATCTCATGTTCTCTCGCTGTGATAGCCATTCGAGCTTGATGTGTGGTAAATACGATTCCCATCGCGGTAGCGAACATAATAAAAAGCAAAAACAGCGCTAACCGACCCACGGTGAATAGATCGGTCAAAATCAATCGAACCAGATTCGGACTGGATTGGCTGTTTTTGGTCTGTGTCATGCTAGTTTTTCCGCAATCCGGAGTACCGAACTTCTGGAGCGGGTATTCTGTGCGACTTCTTGTTCAGAAGGTTTAATCGCCTTACCAATCGTTTTCAGACGAGCACTGCCCAATGCCTGTATCTGAGCATCGGTCAAAGGAAGCCCCTGAGGAACCTCCGGCCCTTTGCTCTCTCTACGCATAAAGTGCTTCACCATGCGGTCTTCCAACGAATGAAAGCTAATCACGGATAAACGACCCTGTGGTGCAAGAATCGACAGCGCCCCTTTTAACGCCAGATCGATTTCATCCAGTTCACTGTTGATATAAATTCGAAACGCCTGAAAAGCACGAGTGGCCGGATGTTTCTTCTCTTTATAATTTTTCGGCACGACATCGGCAATCAGTTGTGCCAATTGCCGGGTCCGTAATAACGGCTCATTTTCGTCATCGTTACGATAATTGACAATCGCTTTGGCAATTCTGCGAGCATAACGATCTTCACCAAACTCACGAATGACCCAAGTAATATCATCTAAATCCGCATCCTTCAGCCACTGAGAAACCGGAATGCCGGATGTCGGATCCATTCGCATATCGAGCGGACCGTCTTTTAAAAAGCTGAATCCGCGATCAGCATCATCCAACTGAGGCGAAGAGACGCCTAAATCAAACAGAACACCATCCACTTTACCGCTCAAACCATATTCTTCGGCATAGTCAGCAATGGCGGAAAAAGGGCCATGAATGATCGTAAAACGGGGATCATCAATCTGTCGGGCGGCTTCAATCGCCTGAGGGTCACGATCGATACTATAAAGTTTTCCGTGGGGGCCAAGTTTGGATAAAATCGTGCGCGAATGCCCACCCCGGCCAAATGTGCCGTCGATATAGATACCGTCCGGTTTGATATCCAGTCCGCGGACCGACTCATCCAACAGGACGGAAATATGTTGAAATGCTGTTTGCGTCATGTGTTCTCTCGTAAACCTATGCAGGCAACCCATCCCATATGCAATAAACGCAAGGATTCGAATACGTTCAACCTGCCCAGGACATATGGTAGTAGAATGCCAGAAACACTGCTACTACCTTCCTGAATACCAGACGTGATATTGCGCCAAGTTTAAACGATCTGGGACAGATAACGTCAATATAAAGCAAAAAACCCATCATGACTGAATATCATGATGGGTCAAGAATAGCCGGAGTTAACCTATAAGCCGGGTTCTGTTCCGTTTTGCAACGGTAGTAGCCATTCCTCTAGGCCAGCAATCGCTCACTGGCTCAAGCAACCTACCCGCTCCCAGACGCGAGCCACGCCATATGAGAGCCTATTTGGTCTTGCTCCGGGTGGAGTTTACCTTGCTACGAACTGTTGCCAGTCGCACGGTGCGCTCTTACCGCACCCTTTCACCCTTACCTGACCACAAGGGTCATCGGCGGTCTTCTCTCTGCTGCACTTGTCGTAGGCTTTCGCCCCCCAGGCGTTACCTGGCACCCTGCTCTATGGAGCCCGGACTTTCCTCCCCTTTATCAGTCTCCCCGGTAAAACCAAGGGACATCAATAAAGCAGCGACTACCCAGTCAACTCCGAGCGCGAATTGTATAGATAAAGAGGAATGCTGTCTACCGGTGAAAAAGCGACTGGTTGTTTTTCCATCCGCGGCCAAAGCAATTCAAGCACATCAATCCAGATATTTCGTCCCCACTTCTCGCTGACATTTAGAGATGAGACAAGCACCGATTGGACGAAGTGGTTTGCCAATTTCTCAAGCCTTTTAAGTTCATCAGTAACATCGGTAAGACAATCGCGGTGAAGACGATGTTCGATAAAGGCACCGCCAACCACACGCCCTCAATGCCAAAGAACTTTGGTAAGATAAACAAGAATGGTAGTTGCACTACCATGTTCCCGACGGAGACAAACAAGGCTTGACCACTTTTCCCCACCGCCACAAAGTAAATAGATGCCATAAATAAAAAGCCATCTAAAAACAGCGCCATCAAATGCAAGCGAATACCGACTTTGGTGGCCTCAATCAAAGGGCTATTAGCATTAGCAAAAAAGCGGGTGAAAAATTCCGGGAAAAGGTTCAGCACAATCACCACGACGATACCGGAGCCGACAGTCACAGAAAACGCCAACTTCACGGTTTGGATAATGCGTTGATACTGCTTCGCCCCCAAATAATAACTCACCGGCGGTTGCAAGCCACTGACCAGACCTTCAGCAAAAAAGTAATAACAACTGGCTAAATAACCGACGATGGCAAACGCCGCTAATTGGGTCGTATCCCCATAGGCCATAAAGAATCGATTGTGCAGGGCGATGATAAAACTCATGTAGATAAACATCACCAAGTTCGACGCTCCAAGCTGCATGATCCTTTTGGCGATGCTGCCATCAAACTGATTAAGCGATAAGACGGTTTTTGCTTTAGACGAGATAAAATACCGTAGGCACAAAACGCATGTCGCAAACTGAGCGATCAAGGTTGCCACCGCCGCCCCTTTTAATCCCATGCCCAACGTCCCTAAAAAGATATAGTCCAAGACAATGTTCAGTAATGCCCCGACTACAATAAAGATGGTAGCCATATTCGGGCTATCGTCATTGCGCACTAGCATCGGCATCGCGCTGGCACCAATGGAAATCAAAGCCCCATACGACATGATTTCAACATACTGCCAACTCATCATCAACGTGTTGCCCGTCGCCCCTTGCAGATGCAAGCCACTTTTCCCCAAGGGAATAAAAACCAGAGAGGCGAATAAGCCAATTCCTACGACTAAAAACAAGGCCGTCATCAACGTCGATTGGATTGCCGGGAGGTTCTTCTCGCCACGATATTGGGACAACACACTGCCACCGCCCATTCCGATGAGAAGCCCAAAGCCCATGATCAGACCCAATAATGGAATCGCCATATTGATTCCGGCCAATCCTTCACTTCCGACATAACGTCCGACAAAGAAGCCATCGATGATCTGATACAAACCACTCACCAGCATGGCGACGATAGAAGGAATCGCAAAACGCCAAAAGGCCTGTGCGACCGATTGGGGTAGCTGAGTTGGTGTCACGGTTGGCATTTTACCTCTCCCATTGCATAAAAGTGGAAGAATAATATGACAAATTAAGATATAAAAAAGTTAGTTACTATCCGCTTATAGGATAGGTGATAAACTCAGCAAGCAAGCTTGGGAAACAGACTTAAATTGAATATAAGTAAACTGAAAGTGAGTGCACTGGAGGCATGAATGAACTGGACCCTTGATCAACTACTCGCGTTTGTAACGGCCGCTGAATTGGGATCGTTTTCGGCTGCGGGAAGAAAGCTGAATAAGGCGCAATCTCGCATTAGCAATGCCATTGCCAATTTAGAACTTGATCTAGGCTTTGAGTTGTTTGATCGCCGCTCTAAGTTCCCGGAGCTAACCCCATTAGGCAAAGAAATGCTGCCCGAAGCCCAAGCGGTTCTGAACCAATGTTTACGCCTAGAATCAAGGGCCTTAACGGCCGCGGGTCAGGAGCCGATTTCATTACGTATTGCCATAGACGAGGCGCTTCCCTTAGAAACCATCCATACCATTTTTCCCCAACTCAGCGATACCTTTCCCAACACCCATTTGGTCATCACCAATGGTTCCCGAGATGATATCGCGGTTGCCATAGCCCATCATAATGCCGATATTGGCCTCATGATCAGTAACAATGAATTACCCGCTAAATTACAATTACACACACTTGGCTATTTAAAAAAGGTGCTCATTGTTGGTAAACAGCACCCTCTGGCCAATGAAGGCATACTAAGCCTGGCACAATTACAGCAGTATCGACAATTTGTCTTATGTAATCGCTCCGGGGAAAATAGGGAACACGCCTTCAGCCCGGATCATTGGGATATCGACAGTTATTATTTAATTTGTGAGTTGGTAACACAGAATCAAGGATGGGCGATTGTGCCTGAGCACATTGCCAGCGCCCAGTGGTTTACGCAACAAATCAAAATCGCTAAAAGCGACGTGTTATCGGATCGCTTTATTGAGGTAGGCATTGTCACGTTGATCCAAAGCCCTCGCTCTAAGCTAACTGACTGGATTATTGATCAAATGCGCCAATTAATGGCAACCCCCTCGAATAAAAGGATGGCACAATGATGCTCTGATAAATAAATCTCTTATCAATGAATCCCTTACAATGAAAAAGCGTGGCATTTTGATGAAAAATACCACGCTTACGGAAGCCATCATGAATGGCCGATTACTTCACTTTTAGCAAAGAAAGAATAGCGGTTAATTCAGCTACGGCTTTAGAGCTACTGCTATTACTGCTTTCAAGCTCACTGACAATATCTTTGAGCTTCGCAGACGAATCATTGATACCAATCAAATGCCGATTAATGTCCTCCGCCACATTCGATTGCTGCTCTGCTGCAGACGCCACTTGGATCGTATTATCCGAAATTCCTGCCACTCTTTCGTTCACCACGCCTAATTTATCGGCATTTTCAACAGAAGAGGCAACCGTTTGCTGGGCTTTTTCCTGGCTCTTTACAATCAACGCCACAGCCGATTGAACATCCTGTTGCAAGCCTTTGATCAGCCCATCGACTTCTTCTGTCGATTCCTGAGTCCGTGCCGCCAAATTGCGCACTTCATCAGCCACCACAGCAAAACCTCGGCCTTGATCTCCGGCCCGAGCGGCTTCAATTGCTGCATTTAATGCCAATAGATTCGTTTGCTCTGCAATGGCTCGAATGGTATCCAAAATACTGTAAATAGAATCACTGCGTTGGGACACTTGCGCAATTTGATTGCTGGCATTGTTTAACTGATCTGCAAGACCTTCTACCATCTGTCGATTCGATTGAACCAGCTCAAATGACTCGGTGAGGTACTGGCTTATTTCCGTTGCGGCTTGACCATTATGCCGCGCCAAATTTGCCACTTCGGTTGCCGAACTTGACATTTCTGTGACAGCGGAGACCACAGAATGTATCTGTTCCGCCTGCATTACAGTGGACTGATGTGCTATCGCTGTCGCCTTGGTAAACTCATCATTCGTCGTGGCAACCACATCTCTCTGTTGGATAAGGCGAATAATCATGTCCTGTAACTTACCCGTGAACTGATTAAAACCTTTTGCCAATAACATCAATTCTAAATGTTTTTGTGTCTCTAAACGCTGAGTTAAATCGCCATCTTCCGAGGCCAGTTTTTCCATGCGTAAAGCAATATCTCGGAGCGGTGATGTCACCGTATTGACAACCCAAAAGACCAGCATAAGCCCAACCACTAAAAGCACCGCAGACAAACCCACGAACAAGGTGATTGAACGCTGTGTTTTATCACCAAGTTGACCGGACATTTTGGTCACGGGTGCCAATAATACAGAGGTTGGAACGGAGACATAAATTTTCCAGACATTAGGTGCCGCATTGATAGTCATGCTGTCGCTGTATACCCATTGTTTAGCGCCTTTGGTCAGCCCTGATTTTTGATTCGCAAGGGTTAGTCCCATTTTGTTAATGTGTTTACCAATCGCATCAGGCAGTTCACTGGATCCCACGACCAAACCTTTTTCACTGACAATGGTGATCTTACCGTCGCCACCAAATAAGTTACTGCTGATTTGATCCAGCTTTTTTTGAATTGCAGACAAATTGAT
Source organism: Vibrio sp. MEBiC08052 (assembly GCF_001506075.1). Lineage (GTDB taxonomy): Bacteria > Pseudomonadota > Gammaproteobacteria > Enterobacterales > Vibrionaceae > Vibrio. The sequence continues at coordinate 2,679,181 of NZ_KQ947475.1, forward strand.
ATCGGCACCAACCATGCCGACAAACTTTCCGTCTGCCATCACAGGTGACGAATACGTGGTCATCAATACTTTTTGACCACTTGTCAGTTCAAATAAATAAGGATCTGACAGACACGCTTTTTTCGTGTCCATAGGACATAAATACCATTCGGATACTCGAACGCCATTTTCATCCTTATCCTGAACATATTTAAGGTCGGGCTGTCCCGCACTATAAATATAATCACCGTTATCACCTGTTAACCAATAGGTGTCTAATGTTCCCACAGAAGATGTATGATCCCCGGTTCCCATCGACTGTTGGTCTTTTCCATCGTAACCATTCGGTTCAAATTGCGCATACAGCGCATTCATATTCGGTGAGCTTTTGAGTAAAGATAAGGTCATATCTTTTACTTTTTGACGAGTAAGAGGGATACCGCCATTGCCCACTGCCGTATCCGTTAAGACTTTAGAAAAGCTTGAAACGACCGCTGCAGTATCTCCAAGGTAATCCGATACTTGGGCATGTACTTCACTGGCCGCAGACTCTAATAAAAGGCCCGCTTGATCTTCCTGATATACTTTTAATTCATTGGCAGAAAAGTCACTCAAAGAACGAATCGAGTGAGCTGATAAATAAATAAGTATGCCAACAAGACAAGCAAAGAAGACGCCGGTTATAACCACCAATTTTATTCTGATACTGAATTTAGACATTAAGACACCTCAGGTCATACTGATTATACTTTCCAACCTCCATGTAAATAAGAAAACATACTCTCAGATTGAAGTAGCATCCCAAACAGCATAGGTCGAAAAACAGGATGTGTTCTTACACAGATTAGTATCTTTTTATATAAATCACTCTGTAAATTTTTTGTGATAGAACACTTCAATTTCTACCGAGAAAAGCGACTCACTGGCGGAGAAAGCGATCAATGATGATCGCTTCATACCACCCACTGCGTTTCTATCGGTAAGACTATTTCGACAGTCTTTCAAGCTGTTTTTAGTATAAAGGTATAAACATCACGGAATATTACGCAGAACCATCAGCTTCATTTCCGTCATGTCTTCGATGGCAAAGCGAACTCCTTCACGACCCAAGCCACTGTCTTTTACACCACCATAGGGCATATGATCCACACGCCACGAAGGCACATCGCCAATCACTACGCCGCCCACGTCAAGTACATCCCACGCTTTATAGGCTTTATAAATGTCTTTGGTAAAGATGCCGGCTTGTAAGCCAAACACCGAGTCGTTGACCTCAGCCAATGCCGTATCAAAATCACTGAACGACGATAAAATTGCCACCGGGCCGAATACCTCTTGGCAAGATACCGACATAGAAGGGTCAACATTTTCCATCAGCGTGGCCTCCAACATCGCACCGTTGCGCTGACCACCTGCCAGAACTTTCGCGCCGCCGGCGACAGCTTCTTCGATCCAAGTATGCAAACGCAGTGCTTCTTTTTCGCTGATCATCGGACCGATAAAGGTATTTTCATCCAATGGATCCCCAGAGACCAACGCACTAACGGCTTTAGTGAGACGCTGCTTAACGTCATCATAAATAGCTTCATGCACGATAATGCGCTGAACACTGATGCAGCTTTGTCCTGATTGATAATAAGCACCAAACACAATACGTTGCACCGCATCGTCCAAGTTTGTGCCTTCATCAACGATACAAGCAGCGTTGCCCCCCAACTCCAGCACGACTGGTTTCTTACCGGCTTTGGCTTTCAACGCCCAACCCACATCCGGAGAACCGGTAAAACTGAGCAGTTTCAAACGCTCGTCCGTGGTGAATAAATCCGCCCCTTCACGATGACAGGGAAGAATCGAAAAAGCGCCTTTTGGCAGGTCGGTTTCCGCTAGAATTTCGCCCACAATCAGTGCACTCACGGGCGTTAAGCTGGCTGGCTTGAGCACGAAAGGACAACCCGCCGCAATGGCTGGGGCAATTTTATGGGCGGCCAGATTCAATGGAAAATTGAACGGTGAAATAAATGAACATGGACCAATCGGAACGCGCTTCCACATCCCTTGATAATCCGCAGCACGCGCAGAAATATCCATCGGCATCACTTCGCCATAAATACGCGTGGCTTCTTCCGCCGCAATCTGAAAAGTATCAATCAGTCGCGTCACTTCGCCACGCGAATCTTTAATCGGTTTACCCGCTTCAATACAAAGTGCATAAGCCAGCTCTTCAGAACGTTCTTTAAAGCGCGTAATGCAATGCTGCAAGATGGCTTGGCGTTGATACGCCGGCATGGCTTTCATTGCATCTTTTGCCGCATCTGCGGCAGCAATGGCTTTATCAATATCAGCCGCACTGGCCATCGCCACCTTAGTTGCAACCTCATGAGAATACTTATTGTGAACCGACAAATCCGTGTTGGCATAAACAGCTTCACTCGCCAGATAAAATGGATAACTGGATTTCAGCATGATCTTGATCTCTTTTTTATATGTTTAATCACAAGGAGGAAAGTCACCCTATCAGGCAAGCTCTGGTGCATCTAAATCCAGTCCCATTTCTTTTAATACGGTACCTGCCGTGCGAAAGGCATCAATCGACGCCGGTACACCGCAGTAAATCGCCACTTGCAATAAAACTTCACGAATCTCTGCAACGGTAACACCATTATTCACCGCGCCTCGCACATGTAAGGCCAACTCATGGGGGCGATTCAGGGCCGAGATCATCGCCAAATTAATCAGACTACGCTCTCGCTTTGTTAAGCCTTCCCGTTGCCAAACATCGCCCCAGCAATATTCCGTGACCAACTGCTGAAGCGGGCGTGTAAAGTGAGTAGCATGATTGATCGAGTTATCAACATATTCCGCGCCTAAAACCGCCTTACGTGTGGCAAGGCCTTTATCAAATTTATCCGTCATAGCATTACCTATAAGTTACTTGTATTGAAGCACGACCGTCTGATCGAGCAAATAAAGACGGTAGGTCTGTCCCGCAACCATATCAACAGGCTTGGTCAGAGAGCCACTCAGAAACTGCTGCCCGGCTTTGACTTCGCCAAAAATAGTCAAGATGCCTCGGATCATGCTCACGACAGACCCCAACGGCCCACCCAAAACATTTACGGCAGCGCCGACTTCGCTGGTCGTGTCCGTTTCCAGCAAACATGGACAACCTGACTGTTCAAGCACCTGAGCATCAAACGGAACCATCGTCCCCACCTGATAAAAACCTGCTGCGGCGTTGTCGGACACAAAATGGCTAATATCGAACTTCCAGCCTTTGAAACGACAATCAGCAACCTCAATCGCCGGTGCCATCCATTCAATACTAGACAATATTTCGTCGTCAGAAACATGGCTCCCAGATAGATTTTTTCCTAACACAAAGAGAATTTCCGCTTCGATTTTAGGGGCGATGACTTGATCCGGCGTCAATTCTCCAGACAGTATGTTGTTGGCAAACAGAGGTGCATAAATCGGCTCTCGTAAGGAAAAACGGTCTAAGGCTGGCTGGCTGGACAACGCCACTTTCCAGCCGATCAGCTCGTTACCCGTTTGTTGGTTCAGGTTAATCAGCGCTTTTTGTACTTGGTAGCCAAAGGTTATATCTTGCTGTGAGAGCGAGTCCATCAAAGGGACAGCAACACATTCGCGTCGCGCGTCCAGCAAGGCCTTCGCAACATTCTCTTCTAACAAGGGAGTCTCTCCTACTTCGCTCTTACTGTATGCGCTATTTGGCAGTGAGTTTGCCGCGCAACTCATCTAACACTTCGTTGAGACGTCTTGGTGAGGTTAGGGCCGCGACAAAACGATCTGGGCGAATCACCACGATTTTATCCCGTGCCTGACTAAACCAATCGGCCAAGCTGTTCTCTAAATCCTCAACGCAACAACAGCCAGATGCGGTCAAACGCTCGTCATGACTTAACCCGCTGCGCGAGGGATTGACTTGCACATATTGGGTCTGCATCTCATGCCAGAACGCTTTATTTTCATCCGACATAAAATCAGTCGGATTCACGCGATAACCTACAATGGAAAACCAATCGCCTAATACGGTATCCAACTTCTCTTTATTACCTTCCGCCGTTTCGACATTTGGCTGAATAAAGAGTTTTCCGACCAAGCTGTCTTCATAGATTTCCTCACTTTCGTGATACACAATCCCCTTGGTAATGTGAGCCTTGGGTTTGAATTTGAACTCCACCAAGTGCTCACGCAGGCTATCAACCGAGTCGGTTGCTTTGAACATCCAGTCACGAATGCCGGCCATAATCGGATTGGTCATGCCTAATACCGCCCCCATGTTGTCTGCCAAGCCAACCAGATCCGTTGCGTGACCACGACGTTCGTCATCATAGGTTTGCAAGATCCCGGGGGAAGCCAACCCTTTCACTACCGCCGCGACTTTCCAGCCGATATTGACCACATCGCGAATCCCCGAGTTCAGCCCCTGACCGGCCCAGGGGGGCGTGATGTGTGCGGCATCACCACACAATAAAACCCGACCTTTGACAAAGGTATCTGCCACACGAGAGTTATGGGTATAAGCACGAATACGCACGATATCCAAATCATCCACTTTGTCGCCGATGTGGCGACGAATCAGGCCGCGAATCACCGCTTCCTGGCAAATGTCTTCTTCTTTCTCGTGCGGAAACAGCATGAATTCCCAGCGGCGATGTTGATAAGGCAGATAGATACATACGAAAGGTCTCACCGGATCGCCATGTAAAGCAGTAAAAGGCGCATCCAGTGTGTCGTTGGCGGCATCAACCACCACCCATTTTGCCGGGTGAGTCAGCCCCGTAAAGCCAACGTTTAATTGCTTCCGAATCTCTGAACGCCCCCCATCGGCAGCAATCACATAACCGGCTTCCAGACAGTATTCTTCACCGGATGGGTCAGTGACGTTCAACACCACTTTATCGTTGTCGTCTTGGATGCCGGTCATTGAATGCCCCAAGCGTAAATCCACCGAATCGAAACGCTGCAAGCCATCCCGCAGAGTTACTTCCAATAACTGCTGCATAAACATATTACGCATCGGCCAGCCATACTGGGCAGCTTTCGGTTTCACTTCGGCAAAGCACACACCACGGGCATTGTAATAGCGCAGCGGTACATTACTGATCATATCTTTGACGGCCGTGTCGGCTAACCCAACACCTTGTAAAACACGCAAAGCTTCATCATCCATCCCCACCGCTCTCGGGTAGGGCAGAATCTCTTCTGAGGCCTCAAGCAAAACCGTATTGATGTTATACAGCCCCATATAATTGGCTAAAGTCACGCCATTTGGCCCACCGCCAACAATCACAACATCTGCTTTTTGTGTTTTCATCCCTCAAGACCTCTAATCTGTAAGAACCGTTTGCACGAAACGCGCCACCGCCTCATTAAATTTTTCCGGTTGATCGTCGTGAACATAGTGACTGGCATGATCGATTTGAACCGCCTGAATCCAGTCACTCGATGCCACAATCTCCGCCACGGTTTGACTGGATAAAAAGTCCGAATGACCACCTTTAATCAAGAGGGTCGGACAGGCAATCGCCCGAAACGCAGGCCATAAATCAATCGGTTCAATGGTTAAGCGCGCTTCGGCAATGCCTTGTTGATCGTGTTTCCACGTCACTTTTCCGTCTGTTTCTCGGAATGAGTGAGTCAAACGTGCTTGCAAGGCTTGCTCGGTTAAGTTCGGTCGCGAACTTGCCCAAAAATCTTGCGCGGCTTGCCAAGAATCAAAACTTAACGGTGTATTACTCATTTCCCGACGAATGCGTTCCGCGCCTTCACCCTGTTTGGAGGAACCGGGACCAATGTCTTCGATCACCATCGCCATCACTCGTTCCGGATATAAGCGCGCAAACTCGACCACGTTTTGACCACCTAATGAATGACCAATCAAGACAAAACGCTGTAGCCCCAGATGATCGACAAAACGAGTTAAGTCTTGTACGTAAGTTTGTGCGTGATAATCCTTGGCCGGCCCCCAGTCGCTGTCACCGCGCCCCCGTTGATCCAAGGCGAAACAGGTAAACCCGTCCCCCAGCGCATCAACCAGGTCTTGCCAGGTTTGCGCAAAACCGCGTAACCCATGCAGCATCACCACAGGTATCTTGCCATTGCCCCATTTGAGGTAATGCAGGTTCAGTCCGTCACTGGTAAAAAAATGGCTACTACTGGACATTGTCATGCTGAATCCCTCCATCAAAAATGACCGCTAAACGAGGCCATCTTCTCCTTTGACATCCTGCGCTGCTAAGCCACCTAAACGCGCATGCAAGCGACCACGAGTCGCGAATGACCAAATGATCAAAATCTCATCGTTACGAGGCGCATCATTAAAAGACACCGCAATCGAGTCATAATGAGAGCGTACATAAAGGGCATCTTTGTGGGCTAACGGCACATCAATAATGGCACCGGGGGCACCTACTTTACCGGTAGAAGGGACCCAAGACTTACCCCCACCCACAGCGACACGCACCGGATCCGCCGCAGGATTGGTCAAAAACGCATTACCATGTTCGTATTCACCAAAAGCACCGACTAAGACAGCTTTACCGTAGCTCACGATCTCGTTATCGCCGGCGATATCTTGAATACGACGACCAAACTCTTTCCCCAACTCGGGTGAGTTTTCCACCAACACGGACAAGTCTTCAGCGTAGGTATTCGCCAATGGATTATGAATTGCCGCTGCAATGACGTATTTTCTAACGGGCTCACCGTCGGCCAATTGGCCTGTCTCATTGGCCAGTGTTTCTTCGTAATGGTAGAACCATTTACGAATATGGTATGAGCAAAAATTTGCTTCTTTCATGATTTGAATCCTTAGTCAATCAGTCAAAAATAGGTTCAAGTTTGATCGGACGACTTGGTGCATGAGCATGCTTGAAACGGGATTTACCAAGTTCGTTATCGTGTTCGGTTTCTAAGAAAAACTCTAAGCGATTGCCATCCGGGTCTTCAAAATACAGCCCAATCCCCACTTCATGATCCGTGGTTTTGACAATCGGAACCTTTTTCGTCAATAACATGCCATACAGCCGACGCAAGGTGGTTAAATCGCCATCAATCTCCATCCCATAATGCTGAAGACCGATGATGCCTTTGCTCGCTCCTTCCGGCGCTTTAATCAAAGCAATATCATGGTGCTTATCACCAAAACTCATCATCACCCACTCGTCACCATTACGAGCATTTTTCTCCATAGACAACACATCTGCGTACCAATCTGCGGAGGCAGCGGGGTCGGATACAAATAAAGAGATATGAGTACGATTGATTTTCACCTTCATCTTCATCACCTATTTTTATGTGATCACACACCACTATGTGCTGCGATCACTGACTATTTTTTGATTACAGAGGCATGAGCGGCCTCAATAACAGCTTCTGCGGGTGTCCAGAGTACATCGGATATTTCACTGAACTCACGCCATTCTTTTTTCCAAGACAAGCCCGCTTTCTCACTGGTAAACAAATGTCCGTATTTTGTCCCGGCAACCACTTGAGCCGGGTTGGCAGGGTTGACATGAATTCCCCACACACACGAATTAGGTTGCTGTGGCAACGGCAATAATTGCCATGTTGCAGCGGCATCGTGAGAAATATAAATTTGGCTGGTCGTACCGGGTGTACCATCTGACACACTTAAATAAATGGTACTTTCCGAACCCATTGGCACCGCAGTGGAGCGTGCGTAATACAAACCAAAGGCTTCCTTCGCAATCACACCTTCCCATGTTTCTCCATCGTCAAAGCTGCGATATACGGCATTGACACAGACGGCAACCACCACCTTTTTACCATGATTGGGCAGGACTTGAATGGTATGAATATCGGAGTTGAAGTCCCATAGCAAACGATCATCAATCCGTTCCCATGAATCACCACCATCATCACTCCTAAACAAGCCACCTTCCTCTAAACCAAACCAAACCTTATTCGAATCGGTCGGATCAAAGGCAAAAGCCAATAAACGCGGTTTACTCACCCCTGCGCAAAACTCAGGAATCTCAACCGGTGCACGGTCCCAGGTTTCACCTGCATCTTTGGTACGCCACAGCACTGCACGGGACGGTGCGCCCGTCCCCACAAAAATACGCTTTGAATCATTCGGATCGACTGCGACTTTCCATACGGTTTCGCCATTAAAAGGGGAATCAATCCGTGTCCATTTGGTGCCCGCATCTTTACTGACACACAGGCCGGTATCCGTCCCGATGTATAAGGTACTTGGATTCTCCGGATCGACATCCAGAGAACGGGTGACCGCATCAAATTCAATGTCCTGACCTAAACCAAGACGATGCCATGTTTGACCATTATCCGCACTTTTCACCACTCCTTGGCCAACTGTTGATACTAAAATTGTGCCACTCATACTGCCTCCTAAAGGAAAATACCGCGTGTTAACCCACCATCAATACCAATCGATTCGCCAGTGACCGCACCCGCTTTGGGTGAGGCTAAAAAGCCGATCAAATAGGCGATTTCAACCGGCGCTAAGGTACGACGAATCGGCGTAACATCGATGTAACCCTGTTCCACTTCTTGTGGGGTTTTGTTTTGGAGCTTCCCTTCACGCTCATACAGCTCTTGGATGTGCGGGGTATCCACCACACCGGGATGAATGATGTTGCAGGTAATGCCGTGTGGCCCCAGTTGATCCGACAAATTTTTAGTCATGTGGACAATGGCAAGGTTACGCATCCCCGACATGACTTTACTGCTACGACCGGTCAAGCCACCAATATTGATAATGCGACCAAAACCTTGTTCCTTCATATAAGGGGTGACGGCTTTTGCACAGCGGAAATAACCAATTACTTTGGTATCTAAATCGCCCAGCAATTCATGATCATTGGCAAACTCAATAGCGTTACGCACCACACCAGAAGGGGCTGCTGCACCATTGACCAAAATATCCACCCGGCCAAATTCTTTAACCGCCACTGCGACCATGGTTTCGACGGAATCCATATCAGTGGTATCACACACCACAGGCAAGACACGCCGGCCGGTTGCTGCGGAAATCTCAGCTGCGGTTTTTTCCAGCACTGACATAGTGCGCGAACAGATCACCACATCACAGCCTTCTTCTGCCAGAAATCTGGCAACGTCTTTGCCAATACCCATACCACCACCGGTTACAATGGCGACTTTATCTTTGATTTCTAAATCCATAATCTACTCTCTGTTAACCTAAATTGACGAAAACGCTCTTGGTTTCGGTATAGGCATCAATGACATTTTTGCCCATTTCACGCCCCCATCCTGATTGCTTGTAGCCACCAAATGGCGAAGCAGGATCCACCACATTCCAGCAGTTAATCCATACGGATCCTGCTTTTATGCGACTGGCAATGGTGTGCGCCTGAGTCAAATCATTGGTCCACAGACCGGCCGCCAAGCCAAAGGGGGTATCATTGGCACGGTGTACCAATTCATCCACATCGGACCAACTCATGACTGTCACCACAGGGCCGAAAATTTCTTCATGGGCGATACGAGCCTGTTCTTGTTTATCCAAAAACACCGTGGGTGACATAAAGTAGCCATCACCCAACTCGCTGGGTTTATGACCACCGCAAATCAGCTCCGCCCCTTCGGACACGGCACTGTCTACGTAACCTTTAACGACATTGAACTGGGCAGCGGACACCAAAGGTCCCATGGTGGTGCGTTCATTCAACCCCGGCCCCAACACGTGAGCAGCCGCGTGTTTACGTAATTCTTCAAGCGTTTGATCGAGCACACTGTCATGAACATAGAGGCGTGAGGCAGCGGTACAGACTTGGCCCTGGTTATAAAAAATACCGTCGGCTGCGCCCTTCGCCGCTTTGATAATGTCGGCATCAGGCAGAATGATATTGGGCGACTTACCACCCAATTCGAGAGAGACTTTTTTCATGTTACTGACCGCACTTTGCGCAATCAGACGCCCGACACCGGTCGAGCCGGTAAAGGCAATTTTATCCACGCCCGGATGAGCCGCCAGTGGTGCACCGGCACCATCTCCAAAACCGGTTAACACGTTCACCACACCACGAGGAATACCGGCTTTTTCGATCAGATACGCCAAACGTAATGCAGACAGCGGTGTTTGTTCTGCCGGTTTTAAAACCGACGTACAACCGGTCGCCAGCGCCGGACCTAACTTCCAGGCACACATGGAGAGCGGGAAGTTCCAAGGTACGATCAAGGCACAAACCCCCACCGGCTCTTTGACGGTGTAGTTAAGCATGCGTTCGCCGGTACGAGGCGACACAGGAATGGTGCTGCCTTCAATCTTGGAGGGCCAACCTGCAAAGTAACGAATGATGCTCGCGGTAATAACCACTTCACCATTTTTCGCATTGCTATAAGGTTTGCCGTTTTCCAGCGAAATAATTTGCCCAAGATTTTCCGCATCTTCTTCGATTAAATCGGCTAAGCGCAGCATCAGCTTGGTGCGTTGAGCGGGTGATACACACTGCCACTCACCTTCTAATGCTTGGCGCGCAGCTTGAACTGCGTGATCGACATCGGCCGCGGTCGCTTTGGCGACACTGGCGATGTTGTGCGTTGTTGCAGGATCTTCGACGTTAAAATATTCACCTGCCGCAGGCTCAACCCACTCCCCGCCAATAAACAAACGCTTTTGTTCGGCAAGAAAGCCTTGTACTTCCGGAAACAGTGCCATGGTAGTCATGATCAACCTCACAAAGACATTTCGATTAAGCGTGGCGCTTTTGCATCACACGCCGCTTTAAATTCACGCATTAGTTCCGCGTTATTGGTGACGCAGACCGAGTCCACACCATATGCCTTCGACAAGGCTTGCCAATCTACGCGAGGCCTGTCCAACTCAGTTAACGCCAAGGAATTTTGGCCAAACTCAGTGACGCCATAACGGCGCAATTCATTTTGTAGAATGCTGTATTTATGATTAGCGGCGATCAGAATCACCACGGGTAGATTCTCGCGAGCGATACTCCACAAGGTTTGAATGGTGTACTGGGCACTGCCATCCGATTGCAAACACACCACAGTATTGCCCGGTTCAGCTAATGCGGCACCGAAACCGGCGGGAATCCCTTGTCCAATCGCACCGCCGGTATTGGTTAACACGCGATGGCGCGATGCCAAAGCCGATTCGGTGAAAAACGGGTAACCACAGGTGCCGCCTTCAACGGACACAATACAGTTGTCAGGTAAGATGCTGGAGACGATTTTGCCAATCGATTGCGGGGTCAAAGCTTCGTTGGCCGCAGGCAACTCAATCGTGCCGACCAGATCTTTATGAGCAGGGGCATTGAGCAACTCGGCGAGCGCTTCCAGCGCACCTGATACATCGTCGCCCACATCCGCCAAAGTCACTAAGCGGTCGGTTTCTGCCAAGCGAGATGGCATCCCTTCGTAACCAAAATAGGCAATCGGCTCGACCACGCCGGCGCAAACCACTTCGTCGTATTGCTCTAACTCAGCAATGGCTTTTTCCGGGAAGTAAGGCAAACGATCAAGATCCGGCAAACCACCACCACGATGAGAAATACGCGGGAAGGTCTCGGCAAACATTTTGATGCCGGGCAACTGACCAATACGACCCGCGGCGGTTAAGCCTTTTTCATCCAAACCGTTATCACCGACAATGAAAACTAAACGCTTGCCCGCTTTAATACGCTCTGCCACAGCTTCTACATTGTCGGCTTTAAAATGACGTTTTGGCGGCAAGATCGACATCTTAGGCATATCCCCGGATAACGCTTTGGCCTGTAAATCCATCGGTAAAACAAGAGTTGAAATCGCGCCGCAAGGCTGCCAGGCAGCACGCATGGCCGCGCCAAAATCTTCCACCATACGATCAACGGATTTAGAGGTGCGGAAAAATGCAGAAACCGGACGCGCCAGAGATTCAATGTCACTCGCCAACGGTGGATCATAATTGACATGCCAGGAGGCGTGATCACCCACCAGATTAACAATCGGACTGTTGGCACGACGCGCATTGTGCAAATTGGCGATACCATTCGCAAAACCGGGGCCTAAATGGGTCAGTGTCAATGCCGGACGACCCGAAACTCGGCCATAGCCGTCCGCAGCACCAGTACACACGCCTTCGAACATACTGAGAACAGGGCGAAATTTTGGCTCGCTGTCCATCGCTGCCACAAACGGCATCTCTGTAGTTCCCGGATTTGCGAAACAGTACTCAACGCCTGATTCCACTGCCGCTTTAACAATTGCTTCTGCACCATTCATAGGACAACCTCTTTATTTAACTTATTCTCACATTATGCGAAACAACCAATACATGTCAACGAATAAAATGATTTTTATTACATCGATATGGCCAAATATAAGATTTTTGTGATGATTTTCGTCTTTTTATTAACTATTTTTTCATTATTCTCAAAATACGAAAAAATATGAAGATAAAAAAACAGCGTGAGCAGATAAACCGCTGACGCTGTCAACATGGGAAGGATTTTCCAGAGCAGAAATGTCTAAAACAGAAAACTATTATTTATTAATATGCACAACCTGCAGAGAGGTGAACTCCAGTAACCCTTCCTCACCAAACTCCACACCGAAACCCGACATTTTACAGCCACCCATTGGGATATTCGGCTGAATTTTAGCGTGGGTGTTGACGAACGTCGTACCACACTCCAGACGAGATGCGATGGCTGTCGCCTCAGCAGTATCAGGGCCCCAAACCGAGCCATCCAGACCCACATCCACGCCATTGGCCATTTCCACCGCATCGTTAACATCCGCGAACTTGACAATAGGCAGCGCCGGGCCAAACTGCTCTTCTTGAACCAGCAGAGCGTCGTTAGAAATATCGGCAACCAGCGTCGGAGGATAGAAGTAACCAACACCGTCAAGTGGCTGACCGCCCGTTAATATGGTCGCCCCGCCTTTACGGGCATCTTCCACATAATCCACAACAATTTGCAGTTGGTCTTTATTTTGTACTGGACCAAAGTTCACGCCCTCATCCATACCGTTACCAATCACTTGCTCATTGGCAATCGCAACCAGAGCGGCACACATATCATCATAGACAGACTCATGTACGTAAAGACGTTTGATCGCCCCACAGGTTTGTCCCATGTTTAAGAAAGCAGCAGCAAAAATATCCGGAGCAACTTTGGCCACGTCCGTACCTTCTAATACAATCGCGGCATCATTACCGCCCAACTCCAGAGTCAGACGCTTCAAGTTATCAGCCGCATTGCGCATCACCGACTGACCCGTTTCCGTAGACCCTGTGAATACAATCTTATTAATTTGAGGATGAGCGGTCATGCCACTGCCAATACCACTTTCACCAGTGATAATATTGATCACCCCTTTCGGCACATGATTATTGATAATTTCTACCAATTTAATGGTACTTAGGGGCGTTAAACCAGAAGGCTTATTGATGACCGTATTGCCCGCACGTAGGGCAGGAATGATGTGCCAGATAGCAATCATTAAAGGCCAGTTCCAAGGCGTAATCGAAGCCACTACACCAAGCGGTTTACGGTGGATCTCAATCCGTTTGGTATCGGTCTCTTCCGCGACTTCGACCGGAATGTCTTGCGAAGCGGCAAAACGTAACCATGCGACACCCGCTTGTACTTCACCCATAGCAAGCGGTAAAGGTTTACCTTGCTCAGCGACAATCAACTCCGCGATTTCACTGGCGCGTTTTTCCAATTCATCGCCAGCGTTGTTTAAACAACGTTTACGCTCTTCATGGCTGGATACGGACCAACTTTTGAAGGCGGTTTGGGCCGCCTCGACGGCTTCTTCTAATTGAGATTTATCCCCATTTGCACATGTTGCTACAACGTCAAATGTGGCGGGGGTGATAACATTGAAAGGTGTATGATTCCCTTCTACCCACTCCCCATTGATCAGAAATTTAAAATGACGACTCATTGCTAACCTCCACCGGCTTGCGATGCCGAGTACAATACTACAGCATGACATAGACAATAAATTAACCAAGCAGCGCCATCAGCATGATATCAACTTCACTGATTTCGCCAAGAACAGCTTTTAAAAACACAATGTAAGATTTATTGCACACAAAAGCACTCATGTAAACGATATTTTTATATTTTTTCTCAAATTAAGAAAATACGCTTCACAAAAAGACCTTTAAGATCGGGGATAACTTTCATTCATTATCCAGAATATGAGAATAGAGGCATTTTTCAGTAGCAAATTAAATGCTATTCTGAAGATATAAGAAAAGAAAAAAATCTCACCATGTTAAAAAACAAGACAAAAATCAGTTAAAAATAGCGCTTTCGAACATATAATCTAAACACATATTGATCACTAAGGGGTTTCCGTGTCCAGTCTCAATAAAATGTTAAACGTCCTCAATATTTTTGGGCCAGGCTCTCTCGTCATTAATGTGGACGACATCGCCAAACAGTTGTCCCTTTCCCGCGCAACTGCCTATCGCTATGTACGAGAGCTGTGTGACGCAGGCTTATTAATCCGTATTGAGACAAGCTACACCCTTGGCCCCAGAATCATCGAACTGGATTGGATGATGAGACAGCATGATCCGCTGATATCCCATGGGCGCGAAGTGATGGCCGATTTGTCGAAAAGCACCGGACTCACCGTGTACATGAGCGTGTTTTACGATGGCCACATCATCAATACCCATATTGAATCCGACATTAAAAAGTATGGTTTCACCTTTGGTCGAGGGCGTCCTTTGCCGATTTTTAAAGGGGCGCAATCTAAGGTGCTGGTGGCATTCCAAAAAACCAATCGCCTGAAAAAAATCTATGATGAGCAGATTGAACCAAGTGAAGACTATAATCTCACTTGGAAAGAGTTTAATGCGGAAACCAAAAAAATCCGTAAAGATGGCTTTTGCGTCACTCATGATGAGCTAAACCTCGGCCTAACGGGGATTGCCGCGCCCATTCTTAACCTTGAAAACGATGACATTATCGGCAGTATCGCTTTTGTCGGTACCACCAGCGCATTCGAACTATTCCGCCTTGAAGCGGTAGTTGAACGACTGCAACAGGCCACAGCCCGTATTGAAAAAGGTGCCTATCTAGACAACGAGCAAGTCACAGATAAAATGTGAAAAACCGTTAACAAAGCACACAGCACATAAAAAAGCAGAGTCAGGTAGAAGCCCCTCTGCTTTTTTATGTGCTGAGTCAGCCACTCTTATGGCCTACCTTCTATCCCTCTCTTAACTTTCTCTTCATGACCGTATCAACCCATCCCTCCCTTGATAGAAACCATATTGGTTAGCCCCCAAACCTCACTCTCCCCTATTTTTCAAGGGCTAAACAGCACACATGAATACTCAGGCACAAATGAGAGCACACTGAAACATTTTAAAAGACTTTGTACGCAAACCCTCATTCAACCCCATTTTCATATCATCACACACAAATACAAAAATAGAAAAATGCTCAAAAAATAATAAAATCCACTTTAAAAAAACATTATTTTATCGTAATGTGAGAATTCAATATAAAAATAATTTACCAAAATAACAATTGATCCTTTGAGGTGATACCCATGCAAGAGAACACAAAAATCGATTTTATCTACCTTTCAGAGCCAGACATGATTAAAGCTGGTGTAATGGATATGCCTCGCTGTGTAGATACCATGGAAGAAATGTTTGGTCTTTTATACAAGGGTGACTACAGAATGGCGGGGGCGAATAGTGACTCACATGGCGCCTTAATTACGTTTCCAGACCAATCACCTTTTCCAACCATGCCAAAACCTACAGCAGATCGTCGTTTGATGGCTATGCCTGCCTACCTTGGCGGTGACTTTCAAACCTCTGGCGTGAAGTGGTATGGCTCCAATATCGCTAACCGCGAAAAAGGCCTGCCGCGTTCCATCCTCACGCTGATTCTCAATGATATTGATACGGGTGCACCGCTGGCCTTTATGTCCGCCAACCTTTTATCCGCTTACCGTACAGGAGCGATTCCGGGTGTTGGTGCACGCCACCTTGCCCGTAAAGATTCTAAAGTGATTGGCTTATTAGGCCCCGGTGTCATGGGTAAAACCACCGTATCTGCCTTTATGGCGGCCTGTCCTCACCTTGATACGATCAAGATAAAGGGGCGTGGTCAAAAGAGTCTGGATGATTTCATCGGGTGGCTAAAGGAAACCTTCCCACAAATTACCGACATCCAAGTCGTCGATAGTATTGAAGCGGTGGTTCGAGGGTCTGACCTTGTCACTTACTGTAATTCCGGAGAGACAGGTGACCCATCTACTTATCCAATTGTTAAACGCGAATGGGTCAAACCCGGAGCGTTTTTAGCCATGCCAGCGAGCTGCTCTTTAGATGAAGGGATGGAAGGTCCCGGGGTTCGTAAGGTATTGGATAATACGCGTCTGTATGAAGCATGGTATGAAGAATTACCGAAACCTGCCCATAACTGTGTACCACTGATTGGCGTTCGCTTTATGGACATGATTGCCGCAGGTCAGCTTGATAAAGCAGAACTGGAAGACATTGGCAAAATTGTGGCGAACGATGCGCCCGGTCGTCAAAACGATGAAGAAATCATCATTATGTCGGTCGGTGGCATGCCGGTAGAAGACGTTGCTTGGGCGACGGTGATTTATCGCAATGCGTTAGAACAAGGCATCGGCGTGAAACTCAACCTTTGGGATACACCGGTTTTACGCTAAGCGTACAACGATGACTGCCCTCTGATACTATTTTTAGGAAAACTCAAATGACCATGATTACCAAAGTAAAAACCGGTTCAAAACTGGAAGAATTAAGCAGCTACTCGCGCCTAGTGTGCGTCGATAATTGGATTTTTGTTTCCAATACCGCGGGCCGAAATCCTGTGACAAAGGAAATCCCGGAAGATGTCCTTGAACAAACTCACCAAGTGTTCAGCAATGTTGAAGCTGCGCTAAAAAGTGTCGGTTCCAGCCTTGCCGATGTGGTGATGTCGCGTGTGTTCATCCAAGACCCGGCAGACACCCAAGCCGTCATGACGCTCATCGGTGATAAGTTTCGCGGTGTCGATCCTGCGACGACGGTTACCTGCCCGCCACTGGGTTCAACCATCTACAAGATGGAGTTAGAAGTCACTGCTTATCGTGGTGCTGCCAACGCTGACGTTGAAACCGTTACCCTTGCTCAATAACACCGCTTGGAAGGCAGAGGCTCACTGGATCTGCCTTTCGGTCAATTTTCAGGAAACAAATGATGACGAAAACACTTGAGGCTATTCATACACAGGATGAACTACCAGAATCCACGACGGTTGTTATTATCGGTGGCGGCATTATTGGTGTCACAGCCGCATTAACACTGGCGGAAAGAAACATTCCCGTTGTATTGATCGAGAAAGGTCATATCGCCGGAGAGCAATCTTCTCGCAACCTTGGGTGGGTTCGAAAAACTAATCGTCATTTGCACGATGTACCACTGGCGCTCGCCGCCGATAGACTTTGGCAAGAAATGCCAGAGCGAATCGGGCAATCCGTCGGCTACAAAGCATCCGGTATTATGTTCTTAGCCAAAACCGAAGAGCAGGTCGCCATGCATGAAGCTTGGTTAAAATCGGTGGAATCGCTTTCTCTGGACTCCAGAATGCTCAGTGCCAAAGAAATCGATCAGCATGTTCCCGGCGGTAAAGGCGATTGGCAAGGCGGCATATACACACCTTCCGATGGGCGTGCGGAACCCTCGATTGCGACCACCGCAATGGCCAGAACGGCGATCGAGAAAGGCGCTATCATGGTGCAGAACTGTGCAGTTCGAACCCTTTCTACAACGGGCGGTAAAGTCAGCGGTGTTGTCACAGAAAAAGGTGAGATCCGTTGCGAGCAAGTGCTACTCGCCAATGGCGCGTGGTCGCGACGTTTCTTAGGCAATCATGGGATATCCCTGCCAACGCTACCACTGATATGTTCAGTATTCAGAACCAAACCCATGGAAGGCCCGACTGACATCTCCGTCGGTGGCCCGGATTTTTCGTTTAGAAAACATAAAGACGGTGGTTTTATCATCACCCAACGTGGTGCCTTAGATGCCCATATTACCTTGGACCATCTCCTGATCGGCTGGCGCTACTTTAGTCAGCTGCGTGCACAACGCAGTTTCTTACGTACCTCTTTCGGGAGAGCGTTCTTTCAAGACCTGAAACTTGCACGACGTTGGAATGCTAACGATCGTTCACCGTTTGAGCAGATCAGAACCTTGGATCCGAGTGTCAACCCTGCGCTCAACCACGAAGCATTAACGAACTTAAGAAAAGCCTGGCCCATTTTTGAAAAAGCAGAAATGGAAGAATCTTGGGCAGGGGTGATTGATATTACCCCGGATTCAAACCCAGTCATTGATAGAATCTCTGCGCTCCCCGGTTTAACCATTGCGACTGGCTTTTCTGGCCACGGCTTTGGCACAGGACCAGCAGCGGGGCAATTGGCCGCAGATATTGTCACCAACTCAGATCCGATTATTGACCCTAGCCCATATAAGTTCGAGCGACTTTAAGATCCCCATAAATCTCGCTCCTGCCAATATCACTTCGAGTATGTTGGCATTTCTTATCGACAAGGGGCTTATAAGTTATTCAATGATAAGTAACTTATTTGTCCCCATAGAAAAAAGAACAAAGGAACAAAAAAGAGCTCAGCTTTGTTGACCCAAAATAACTGACCACAAAACGAATCAATATACGGTAGCCTATGCACAAGCCATCTCCTACGGAAGAGTTTGAACAAGAGTTGTTTTCGCTTATCCGCCGATTACTGCCCGTTGATGGCATCCGCTTTTTTATTTATGTGCCATGGGCACAACTCAAGCAGGAGCTCAGCTCAGACCACGACCTTGATGACATGGTAAAAGATTACCCGAAAAAGTATTGGTCAATCGACCCCATGCACCCGTCTCATTATGAGAACAGCGATCAAGTTGTTATTTGTAATTCCCAACTGATGAGTAATCAAGCCTGGTCACAAACCGAAATTTTGAATCAGTTCTACCGTCCGCATGGCTATTTCCACAACTGTGATATGTTTTTCCGGCAAAAAAAACGGATTGTCGCGATTCTGTCCATGGTCCGTAAAAGTGCCGCGATGCCCTTTACAGACGCTGAAGTAGAGCAACTTCGTCATACTCAACCTTTTATCGAATATTGTTTAGGCAAGATTTATATTTCGGACCGCGCTCACAACCGCACCAGTTTAATTGACGAATATAACCTCACTGCCCGTGAAGTGGATGTCATTGAAATCGCTCTCACCGGTGTCAGTAACAAGACTCTCTGCCAACATTTGGGAATCTCATTACCAACTCTCAGAACCCACATACAACGTATCTATCACAAATTAGATGTTCATTCAAATGCGGAGTTGATCTCAAAACTTGCCAAATATACACCATAAACTCGGATTTTTACCCGCCATCATCTCATAAGATGATATTTATCTCATTTTTATTCTTATAGTCTGTTTCTTGCTCACAGCTTAAATAGCTTCCTCACAACAAATACAAAAAAGAGAAGAACATCATGACTAATTCGAGAGAAAGGTTTACCACTATCGCAGCCGTTGACACCAATGGACTGTTAAGGGGCCAAAAAGTCGCCGCCCATGAACTCCCCGGTATTCTTGCAAGCGGCATGGGTATGTCACCGGTGCAATTAGCACTGGACCCAACCGATGTCATAATGGACATGCCCGGCATTACCGACGATTTGGCAGACTTCCATGACAGCATGTTAGAAGTGGATCAACACAGCCGACGTACCATCCCTTGGGAAGCAGAAGGCGACAACAACCTTTATTTGGCTCAATTTACCGGTGAAGCTGCAGATTTTTGTCCAAGAAGTCTGTTGCGCAAAGTTCTCACCCGTGCACAAAGTATGGGGATTGTTCCCAAAATCGGCTATGAGCAGGAATACACCTTATTTAATGAAACGCCACAATCGTTAATCGAAAAAGGCTTCGATAATCTCAATACCGCCACGGTCCATCCCAGTCATGACCTGCTTATTTATCAGGTTAACCAATCTAAATTCTATAAAGAGGTGGCAGATTTCTGCGATGTGTTGGGCATCAAATTAGCCAAAATGCACGAAGAAATTAGCGGTGGTTTTATGGAAGCCTGCATCTCAGCTGATAACGCCTTAGAAGTGGCGGACCAATCTGTACTGCTCAAAAACTTCCTTAGAATTCATGCCATGCGCCAAGGCCAAACTATCAGTTATATGCCACGCTGGTCAGAAGATGCCGACAGCCAATCGTCCCACCTACATATTTCCCTACTTGACCAAGACGGTAAGCCACTGTTCTGGGATGAAAGTGATGAAAACAATATGTCTGACACCTTCCGTTATTTCTTGGGCGGGCTGCAAACCTTTATGCCGGATTTCATGTTGATTTTTGCCCCGACCGTCAACAGCTGGCGCCGCTTTGCACCGGGCACCTTCGCACCACCGGCCTATACTTGGGGGATAGAAAACCGTACCACCTGCCTTCGGGTCGTTGGCACGAGTCCCAAGTCCATCCGTGTTGAAAACCGCTTACCTTGTTCAGATTCAAACCCCTATCTAGCTGCTGCAGCGACGATTGCGGCAGGGCTTGCGGGCATAGAAGGCAAAATATCCCCATCAGCTCAAACCCAAGGCAATGGTTATATTCCGCAATCATTCAATGGACAAACGCTATTGCCCGGTATGAAGGCTGCCATCGAGGCGATGCGTCAATCGGGATGTGTCAAAGACTGGCTAAGCCCACGCTTCGTTGAAACCTTTACCGCCACCCGTAGTGCACAGGTAAGGCAGTTTAAAGGCAAATCATTGATTGACGAACGTCGCCGCTTCTTTGAATTAGGATAAAGACTATGACCGTAATTGGTATTTTAGAATGTGGTCAAACCGACCCGGATTGGATTGAAGAGCATGGCGAAATGGCTGACCCATTCCCACGCTTTCTGGGACAAGTGTCCAAAGCGTTAACCTATAAAATCTATAAAGCTCATATTCATCAGCTACCGAAACAAGCGGATGAATGCGACGCTTGGCTGATTACCGGCAGCCCACTCAGTGTGTATGAGCGCCCTGCTTGGTTAACAGAACTGAGCGATTTTCTCGTCGAGGCAGTCAAAACAAGCCCTGTCGTGGGTATTTGCTTTGGTCATCAATTGTTGCACGACGCCCTAGGGGGCAAGGTGGAGCACACCAATCAATGGGGCATTGGCGTACAGGAATATCACTTAAAAATACAGCCCGGCTGGGCGCCGACGGAAGAACAATTGTCGGCGTTTCACCTGATTGCCTTTCATCAGGATCAAGTGACCCAAGCAGCCCCCAATACCAACGTTTTGGCAGGTAATGATTTTTGTCCGCTGGGCATCACCACCATTGGTGACAACGTCTTCACCATTCAGGCACACCCTGAAATGACGACCAAACTAGCCAGCGATCTGTATGAAAGTCAGCGTGAACTGCACGGTGCCGAAAAAACCAACCGGGCAGTACAGAGCCTGCAAGGCCGGATTGATGGCAAGCTGGCAGCAGAGTGGGTACTCGCCTTTATTCAAGATCGGTTCAATCACCTTACATCATCAAAATAACCACGATACGAGCATCGTTATCCCAAAGAACAAAAAAATGCAGGAGGCAACACAATGTCTGATAACCAAAGACCCACCACACAAGTGGACTTATCTGACCCCAGTATCTGGCACAAGGCTGTACCGCAAGAAGAATTTGCCCGTTTGCGCCGAGAAGCCCCCGTCGCTTGGAACGAACGTCATGACGGACACAAAGGCTTTTGGGCCGTCACTCGTTATGACGATATCGTGTCCGTCTCTGGCAATGTAGCAACCTTTTCCTCACGCAACGGAGTGATCAGCCTTGACGACTTCGATTCTGAACAAAATGATGCGCGCCGTACCCTTTTGGAAATGGATCCGCCGCAACACCCGGCCATGCGCATCATTACCGCTCCGGGATTTACCCCCAAGGCAGTCTCAGCATTAGAGGCATCGGTGCGCGCCACAGCCATTGAATTGATCGATAATGTATTGAACTCAGACTCAGTGGATATGGTCGCGGAGCTTTCTAAGCAGTTGCCGATTTTCACCTTGTGCCGCCTCTTGGGAGTCTCCCCATCCCGTCAGAACGACATGATCCGCTGGAGTGACATGCTGATTGGCTCCGACGACCCGGACTTTGTCGATCCAGCGTTTGCCGACTACCCGGAAGAAAAACGTCGTATGCTGCCGTTTGGTCATCCGGCTTCATTGGATGCCTTTGAGCTCGGATTAGATCTCGCTCGTGCCCGTCGCAAAACCCCGGAAGGTGACATCGTGACTCGCTTAGCCAATGGCACTTACGATGGCCGCCAATTGACCGATCAGGAATACTGCAATTACTTCTTAATGCTGGTGGTTGCAGGTAATGAAACCACACGCCACTCTATTTCTCATGGTTTACAAGCCTTTGCTAACTTTCCCGAGCAATGGGAGCACTTCCGCAGCCAAGACATTGACCCCAAAATAGCAGCAGACGAAGTTATCCGTTGGGCAACACCGGTTCATTATGTGCGTCGTATTGCCACTAAAGACGTTGAGCTATCTGGCGCACGTATTGCCGCTGGCGACAAAGTGGCCATGTACTATGCCTCTGGCAACCGCGATGAACAGCATTTTGATAACCCATACGACTTTATTGTTGACCGTAGCCCCAATAACCATATGTCTTTTGGTAAGGGGGGGCCGCATTTCTGTCTGGGTACTCATGTGGCCAAGCTGCAAATACGTGTGCTGTTAGAGGAAATGGCGAAACGAGTGAAATCCATTGAGCTCACCGGCCCCGTGGATCGTTTGCGTAGCAACCATGTCCATGGCATCAAAGCCTTACCCGCTCGCTTCAACGCGTGATAACAAGCTGTTCGACGGCCTTTTATCGGTCTGTTACACATAATAAGAGACCTTTTTACGAGCGAAGCCAATCGTCGTGAAAAAGTCTCAATAAAAGGAAAACACAATGAACAAGCAGCATTGCATTATCCTTGGCGGAGGGCACGCCGCCGCTCAATTAGCGCCCAGTTTGCGACAACAGGGTTGGGACGGCGATATTACCTTAGTCAGTGATGAAGGCGTTTTACCTTACCAGCGCCCACCACTTTCCAAAGGCTATTTACTCGGTACGCAGACGTTAGAGCAAATCTTAATTAAAGGGCCAAAAGTCTACGAAAAAGCCGCCATTCAGCTCAAATTAAGCGTTCGCTGTACACAAATTGATCGCCAAAAAAAACAACTGTATTTAGACAATGGCGAGGTGCTGAACTACGACAAATTAGCGCTTACACTCGGCTCACGAGTGCGCCAATTAGACATCGCAGGGGCGGAGCTGACCGGGGTGTTTTACCTAAAAACTCTTGAAGACTTAGATCGCATCAAATCCCACGCGAACCGACCCAGTACCCGTCGTGCGGTAATTATTGGTGGTGGTTACATCGGCTTAGAAACTGCGGCCGTACTGCGTAAACTCGGGATGGAAGTGACCGTGCTGGAAGCCATGTCACGTATCTTACAGCGGGTTACCACCCCCGATGTCTCGGCCTTTTACCATCGAATTCATACGGAAGAAGGCGTGACAATATGCTGTGATAAAACCGTCAGCACTTTAGCAGGCACACAACAGATCACCGCAGTACATTGTACATCGGGCGATGTTTACCCAGCGGATTTGGTGATTATCGGTATTGGCGTGATACCCAATACCGAGCTGGCCGAAGCCGCAGGACTAAGCGTCAATAATGGTATCTTAATCAATGACTTTGCCGTCACCAGCGACCCAGATATTGTCGCCGCAGGGGATTGTGCCAGCTTTGTCAGCCAACGCTATGGACGCTCTATTCGCCTTGAGTCCGTCCCCAACGCCATGGCACAAGCCACCAGCGCCGCCGCAAGCATCTGCGACATCGATAAGCAGTTCCAAGCATTGCCTTGGTTCTGGTCCGATCAATACGACCTAAAACTACAAATAGCCGGCTTATCCCAAGGACATGACCAAGTCGTGATACGTGGCGACCTAGCGCGTGGGCGGGAGTTAACAGTTTTTTATCTCAAAGAGGGCCGAATACTTTCTCTGGACTGCGTCAACAGACCAAAAGATTTTATGATCGGCAAAAAATTGATCGAATCAGCACAACAACTGGACACCACATTACTGTCTGACGAAGCCATCGACCTTGGCACATTACTTAAATAGGTTGCTAAAAGATTTTTAAACATAAGGGGAATCAACATGATTACAATAACATTTATCGACCACGGCAATCACGCGACCGATGTTGAGGCCGAAGTGGGTACCAGCTTAATGCAAGCCGCAGCAAACAACGCCATCGACGGCATCGTGGCTGAATGTGGCGGTTGCTGTTCCTGTGCCACCTGCCGCTGCTATCTGGATGAAGAGTGGGTCAGCAAAGTCGCTCCGGCGGAAGGCATGGAAAAAGCCATGCTAGAGTGTGAAGAAGACGAACGCCCTCACGCCCGTTTATCCTGCCAGGTCACCCTCACCGAAAACATGAACGGCATGACCGTATATTTGCCTGAAAACCAGTACTAGCAACAAGAAAAAATAAGATCACGTCCTTTAATCACAGCGAATTTAAACCACATGTCGTCGGTGATTAAAGGAAATCGCCGACTGACAAGGGGGACGAATTTCAATACATGTCGGCCCCCAGCTCTTCCATAGCCGCGATCATTACACCATCGATTCTTATCAAATTATCAGGCATGAACTTACCAGTCATGCGGTTTTTTCTCGTAATTCATCCGCCATCCGGGCTTCAATCAATACCCGACATGATCCGCTCTGAGTCTATTTTTTCCTTCATTAAGCATCAGCGAATGTGCTTTTGCGAAGCTAGTGAGCAACTTTTGATCGTACAACTTAAACAGTCTGGATAGTACTCATCCATCCCCGCAATAAAGCCTTATTGATTGTTTTATTAAAGATAAATCCAAGCAAAAAATCTATGAAACCAGCCACCCAAAAATTAAAAAATCTCACAAAGTGATATTTTTTAATTTTTTTGTAGAAAAATATGCCAACCTCAGATAACATATATTTAACACAACATTAACTCAGTATTCACCCAACCGATAAACGGAAGTAACAATTGAATAGTTAGGAACCTTTGATATGAAACAGACCACATTAAAAAAAGAGAGCTTAGGACTATGGTCGATAGTATTTTTCGTCATAGCCGCCGCTTCTCCTCTAACTGGTGCGGTGGGTGCATTACCTATTGCTTTTATGGCTGGAAATGGTGCAGGTATTCCCGGGATCTATGTTGTTGCGGGCATTCTGCTTACTTTATTTAGCTTTGGCTTTATTGCGATGAGCCGTCATGTCGTCAACTCGGGAGCATTTTACTCTTACGTAAGTAAAGGCCTTGGCCCTTCTGCTGGTTTAGCGGGATTTTTTATTGCGATTCTTGCCTATCTGTCGATGGTTTTTTCTGTCAGCTCATTATTCGGTTTCTTTGCCAGCATTTTCTTAGCTAGCAATTTCGGTATAGATATACCTTGGTGGGTGCTGGCCATCGCCAATCAGGTGATCGTAGTTCTACTTGGTATTGCTAAAGTAGAAATTGGTGGGCGCATTCTTGGAGTTCTAATGCTACTCGAGGTCGCTATTATTCTATTAGTTGACTTGGTTATCATCAAACAACCGATTGCCATGGAGTTATCATCTTTCACACCATCCGTCACCTTCAGCGGCAATGCGGGCGTCGGACTCATATTCGCTATCTGTTCTTTTATAGGCTTTGAAGCCTCTGCGATTTACTCAGAAGAGTGCAAAACGCCGGAAAAAACTATTCCTCGTGCAACACTAGTCGCTGTAGCAGTCATCACTATATTTTATGCTTTTACTGCGTGGGCGATTGTCCAATACTTGGGTGCATCTAAAGTTGGTGAAGTTGCTGCACAAGACCCGGGTATGTTCATTTACAACATTGCTGATCAATTACTGGGCCCTTGGTCGAGTCAAGTGATGTCTGTTTTACTGATCACCAGTCTGTTTGCTGCGACTCAGGCGTTCCACAACACACTTTCGCGCTACTTATTCTCTTTAAGTCGTGATGGATTGTGCTGGTCAAAGTTCTCAACTCTGCATCCAAAATACCACACACCTTATGTAGCCAGCCTTGTTCAAGGAGTCGCTATCGTCGTTGGTTTACTGATTCTGGTAGCAATGGGCCTTGACCCAATGGCAAATATTTTTGCTTGGGCATCTGCACTTGGTGCCATCTCCATACTCGCACTACAGTGTGCGGTTTCATTTGCTGTCGTGGCTTTCTTCATGAGAAACCCATCTTTACAAGCCTCCCTTTGGAGCCGCTTAATTTCGCCGGCGCTGGCAGCTATCGGAATGGTTCTTTCCCTATATATGGTGATTAATAATCTCGACGTCCTCAGTGGGTCGAACTCACCGGTAGTCAGAGCATTACCTTATTTAGTCGTCGCTTTTGCGGTGCTGGGCTTTGTGATCGCCAAGCGATTGCATCAAGCCAATCCGGCTCGCTTTGCCAGCATGACTAAGGTTGTTAATACGTTGAAATAATCGGCAGGTAAAGGGAAAATTATTCGTTAATTCTTAGACTGATTCTCCCTTTGCCTAATATCGTAATACCGTCGTAATACATATATGTCAGACATATAAAAAACTTGTTTTAAACAGTTAAAAATAACATCCGATTAACTTATGCCTTTATTACTTGTCACTCAGTAATATGGAAATACAGAGGTACTTCACATTGAAATACTCTAAATCTATCAGAACAATACATTGGTTAAGCGCGACTATCGTTATAGGTTTACTGTCATTAGGCATCTATATGACACCGTATGATGAAGCTAATGCAGCATTTGCAGACAACTTATATTTTTGGCACAAGTCGTTTGGGGTACTATTTTTTATCATCGTGCTGGTGCGTATATTTGTTCGCAGAAGAAGTAAATTACCCCCAT
Organism: Vibrio sp. MEBiC08052; assembly: GCF_001506075.1. Lineage (GTDB taxonomy): Bacteria > Pseudomonadota > Gammaproteobacteria > Enterobacterales > Vibrionaceae > Vibrio. The sequence goes on from NZ_KQ947475.1 coordinate 2,706,176, forward strand.
TGCCAGACGGCATATCTCAACCGGAGAGAATCGTTGTCAATCTGGCTCATAAATTATTTTACATTTTGATGGTAGCCATTCCCCTACTGGGTTATGTGCAATCCAGCTCTTACGAATACAGCGATGGGGTCCATTTTTTCTTTTTCGATTTACCGGAACTATTACCAAAGAATCAAGCAGTCTATGAGATAGCCAACACATTACATAAATGGCTGTCATTTGTATTAATCGGTCTGATTACATTGCACATACTTGGCGCGTTGAGGCACCGTTTATTCGATAGAAAAAATGATGTCTTGAAGAGAATTTTGTAACGTTTGTTCAAGCCCCGTTCAGCAGACGCTGAACGGGGCTTTCTGTTCACAACTCATTGTATCAATCCAGATGTTCAAGTCCCCACTTATAAAGTGCATTTTTCTTCAGGTGATACATTTCAGCCACCAGCCCCGCAGCTTTTTTCAAAGGAAGCTCCTGAACGAGGATTTTGAGCATTCGAACAGCGTCCTCAGGAAATTCATCTGACTCAGAACGCCGATACCCATGAATAAGTAACACCATCTCTCCCTTACGGCGGTTTTCGTCTGCCATAACCCACGGGATCAGTTCCCCCAACGGTAATCCCTGAATCGTCTCAAAGGTTTTAGTCAGTTCTCTTGCCAGAACGACTTCTCGTTCAGGGCCGAGCACATCCTGCAAATCATGTAGTGATTCAACGATGCGATGGGTTGATTCATAGAAAATACAAGTTCGCTCATCGTGGGCGATCTCTGCTATCTTATCTTTACGAGCTTTCGTTTTCGGAGGAAGGAAACCTTCAAAACTAAATCGATCCGATGGTAAACCGGAAGCGCTTAATGCTGTGATGACAGCACAAGCACCAGGCAGAGGAACGACTTTTACACCCGCCTGACGACAAAGTTTCACAAGGTGATATCCTGGATCGCTGATCAATGGTGTTCCGGCATCAGACACTAAAGCAATCGACTGTCCGGATAACAATTTATCAACTAATATCGAAGCTTTCTCCTGTTCATTATGATCATGAAGAGAAAAAGTTTTGGTTTGAATGTTCAGGTGAGATAAAAGTTTCCCTGTGTGGCGTGTATCCTCAGCAGCAATCAGGTCAACCTGAGAAAGAACCTCAATGGCTCTTTGCGTTATATCACCGAGATTACCAATTGGTGTAGGAACAATGTATAGTGTTGGCGCTTGCTCCTGCAACGTTTTATGATTAGTCATTTGTTTATCATCACTTCAAAGATTATTATAGAGACAATTTTACGGAATAATGTACAGCTCATGGCTCAGAAAAAGCATAACAGACTCAATGTAGCACGCCTAATCGCTCAGATTACATTCACCATTCTTCTTGCGGCATGTGCTTCCAATTCAACAGACTCGAACCGTGTCGATATTACCCAGAACCCGGCACTCAGTTCTCAGGACTATCTCATGAGAGCTGACAGCAATGAAGGTTCAATACAAAACGACTGGCTGATCATGGCGCTTAAAGCTGCGGTGAAAGAGAATCAAGTCGCCCAAGCGAATCTGCTGTTATTCCGACTCACCAAACAAAATTTGACTGAAACTCAGCAAGCGGAATGGCAACTTGCCCGGGCCAGACTATTTTTGAATAATAATCAGAATGAAGCTGCACTTGAACGACTGGTTTTTAAACCATGGTGGAAATTGCCTGATGCTCAATGGTTAGCATTCTATCAGACTAAAGCTGATATTTTCATAAGTCTTGAAAAATGGTTTGATGCCGCTCGGGCTTTAGTCGAGGTCTATGACCTGAGTCCGCAAAACGTTCAACCCAAAGTTGCCCGTCAGATCTGGCAAAATCTTTCTCATTACTCCGCGACAGAGATTACCGAGTTAAATGTTTCATCAGATGAAGATGAATTAGCCGGTTGGCTACAACTCGCTATTTATATGAAAACGCTGGATGGCGACCTCTCCCAACTCAAAAATACACTGGAAAAATGGTTGGCAGAAAATAGCCATCACCCGGCAGCGATTCATATGCCCGGAGGTGTCAAAGCGGTTCTGGCTATGAAAATCTCAACACCGAAAAGAACAGCTTTGCTCCTGCCACTGAGCGGTAAATTTTCTCAGCAGGCTCAATTAATCCGCGATGGATTTATGTTTGCGATGATGAATGATCGGAACAGAGATGCAGACATGGTGCTGAGTGTGATTGATACAAACGAACAATCATTTTCAGACACTGTGAATCAGTTGATGCAAGAACATATCGACTTCGTCGTCGGCCCGCTAATCAAAGAAGATATCACCCAGCTACAACAGATAGAAAAGCAAAAGAAACATCAAATCCCGATGTTGGCTTTAAATATTCCCGAAAATATCAGCTCAAATTCATCCGCATGTTACTTTGCCCTGTCTCCTGAACAAGAGGCCAGCCAAGCAGCAAAATATTTATTCCGCCTAGGATATCAATATCCGATGATTCTTGTTCCTCAAGGAAGTTACGGTGAAAGAGTGGCAGATGCCTTCCAACAAGAGTGGCAAAAATATAGTAAGCACCCGCTTACGATTAGTATGTTTGGCGATAAACGTCACTTACAACAAAATATCAATGCTGTTTTCGGCCTACAGGGCAGCCAAAAAAATATTGCTCAAATGGAATCACTACTGGATATGAAGCTGGAAAGTCAGCCTCGTAGCCGGCGCGATATCGATACTGTCTATATTGTTGCCAACAGCGCTGAGCTCACACTACTCAAGCCATTTATCGAAGTTGCGATCAATCCGGACACGACGCAACCGAAACTGTTTTCAAGTTCTCGGAGTTATAGTAGCAATCAATATGAAGATCTCACGGGAGTCACATTTAGTGATATTCCGTTACTGCTCAAGCCTCAAGCAGCGATCAAAGAACAAATGGAAGACTTGTGGCCTAAAGATTCCAATGCCGAAAAAAGACTGAAAGCGATGGGGATGGATGCATACACCCTAATGACATCACTCCCGCAAATGAAAGCGGTCGAGGGGTATCAAGTTCAGGGGCAAACAGGCACTCTCAGTATCGATAAGCAGTGTATCGTTCAGCAAGAATTAACTTGGGGCGAGTATGGCTCGCTCTAGCCATCGGGAGATCGGTGCTCACTATGAACAAACGGCTTCGGCCTTTTTAGTGGAGCGAGGCTTAAAGTTGATCACCCAAAACTTTTCATGCCGTACTGGTGAAATTGATCTGATTATGCGCGATCAACAAACGACTGTATTTGTTGAAGTTAAATATAGAAAGAACCGACACTTCGGTCATGCGGCTGAAGCCGTCACACCGACAAAAACAAAAAAATTAATTCAAACCGCTCAGTTCTGGTTATTAAAGCAAGGCCTGTCACCTTATGACACTGATTTTCGTTTCGATGTGATTGCCATTCATCAAGATGGCCATGATATCGATTGGTTTCAAAATGCAATAACGCAGGGATAGTCGATGCTCGAAAGCATTAAAGCTAGTTTTACTGAAAGTATCCAAATTCAGATTGCTGCCGCTGAAGCATTACCAGATGCTATTACACATGCAGCACAGGCCATGGTTGCCAGTTTGCTCAATGGTAACAAAATCCTTTGTTGTGGGAATGGGGGCTCATCTGCAAACGCTCAACAGTTTGCGTCTTGCCTGCTCAACCGTTTCGAGACTGAGCGCCCAAGTCTTCCGGCTATGGCCTTGACAGCAGACAATACAACCATGACTGCTGTCGCCAATGACTACCACTACCAAGAAATTTTTTCTAAACAAGTGCGAGCCTTTGGGCAAGCAAACGACATCTTGTTGGCAATTTCAACCAGTGGTAATAGTAAAAATATTATCAAAGCCATGGAAGCAGCAGTAACCCGAGACATGACTATCATTGCCCTGACCGGAAAAGATGGTGGTGAAATGGCTGGTTTACTGGGAGAAAACGATGTAGAAATTCGCATTCCTTCTCTCCGGACAGCCCGTATCCATGAAGTTCATATGGTCACATTGCACTGTCTCTGTGACCTGATTGATCAAGTTTTATTTCCTCCCCATGAAGAGTAAATTATGAAAAACTTAACCATTCTGATTACATTATCTCTTGCTGTTATGTTATCCGGATGTGTTGGGTTGTTTATTGCTGGTGCAGCAACGACAGCCGATATCGTTACGGATCCACGAACCACTCAGGAAATTTGGAATGACAATTATATTGAAGCTGAAATAACAGGCTTGATCAGAAAGCCACCTTATCGCGGCAAGACCCGAATCATATCGAACTCTTTTCGTGGCACCGTCGTATTAATGGGGCAATCTCAAGATAACAATCTGTTGGCGTCATTGGAAAAAGACGTACAACAAATTAAGGGCGTCAAAGAAGTTCATGATCAAGTTAGAATCCGTCAGCCCTTAAGTACATCTGACATCAGCCAAGACAGTTGGACAACCACAAAGGTTAAATCATCACTGTTAACAGACAATCAACTGAGCGGTGTTAAGATTAAAGTGATTACTGAAGATAAAGAAGTGTTCTTATTTGGCTATGTCACACCGGAACATGGCAACCATGCAGCAGAAATCGCACGTAATATCTCCGGTGTGAAACGCGTAATTAAAGCATTCCAATATGCGCCCGGTCAGCAGAAACCATAATAAACGGTGAGTAATAAAAAGCATCACCCTATTTATGATTTTCAAAATAAAAGCAGCGTACGCTGCTTTTTTATCACGAATTTTTAACTAAACCTCAACCCGGCTGTTTTATTTTACCACTCTCAGACTCGGTTTCCCGCGAGGCCGAGGGGGTTCATCATCAGGGAAAACAGAATCGTCAACATCGGTAGTCTCTACGACATCAATACTTTGCTGCTCTTCCTGCTCTTGAGCCTGTTCAAGTTGCTGAATATATGAGTCTTCCGGTTCAAACATCGTTCCTGCACCATTTTCACGCGCATAAATGGCTTGAACAGCGAAAATAGGAACAATAACGGAATGAGGACGCCCGCCAAAACGAGCGCTAAACATAATTGCATCGTTGCCTAACTCTAGATTCCCGACAGCCCTTGGAGCTATGTTCAGAATAATTTGCCCGTCCTGAATGAATTCTACAGGCACCCGAACACCAGGAAGTGTTGCGTCAACAACCAGATGAGGTGTCAGATCGTTCTCTAATAACCAGTCATAAAAGGCCCGAAGCATATACGGGCGTCGAGGTGTCATATTATCCATGAGTTATACATCCTACCCGAATTAACGAGATAAACGCATCTCACGCTCAGTTTCAGTCAAGGAAGCCAAGAATGAATCTCGTTCAAAAACACGGTTCATATATACTTTTAACTCTTTTGACCCCGGACCAATAAGATCGATTCCCAATACAGGTAAACGCCATAATAACGGCGCAAGGTAACAATCCACCAGACTGAATTCTTCACTCATGAAATATTCAAATTCAGCAAACACTGGCGCCAATGTCAGTAAATCATTTTGTAACTTACTTCTTGCCGCTTCAGCTTCACTAACAGAACCATTTATAATTTTGTCAGCGAGTGAATACCAGTTCCGCTCAATACGATAAACCATCAAACGGCTATTACCGCGTGCTACAGGATAAACTGGCATCAGTGGTGGATGAGGAAAACGCTCATCCAAATATTCCATAATAATTTTTGAGTCATAGAGTGCAAGTTCACGATCGACAAGGGTCGGTACTGATTTATATGGATTTAACTCGATCAGTTCCGCTGGTAAGTTTGATTCATCAACTAACTCAACCTCAACACTTACACCTTTCTCAGCCAGAACAATTCTCACCTGATGACTATACATATCTGAGGTACTTGAAAATAAAGTCATCACAGAACGTTTATTGGCAGCAACAGCCATGGAACCCTCCAGCACACAATAATAATAAAAACAATGGAGGCAAGCCTCCATTGATAATTCAAAAACCCTGACAAACAGCACGGTATAGTAGCATAATTAGTGCACATCACGCCAACACTCTTTCTTCAGAGAACAAAGAATCACCTAACGAGACTTCTTTAGAAGATAATATGCTATGCGCCAAACTCAACACTGTAATTCTATCGATTGTAGTCTTAGACCCCAAAATATTGAATATTCATCTATTGAGAAGCAACTTAAACACATGACACCGACAGTTTGACATATGGGTTCAATGCATAAGTCTGCCAAACGAACGGCTCGATCATCCATAAACAACAGATATAAAAAAACCCGGCAATATGCCGGGTTTTCGAAACCACATAAAACGTAATTAACGTTTTGAGAACTGTGGACGACGACGTGCTTTACGTAGACCAACTTTCTTACGTTCAACGCGACGAGCGTCACGAGTAACGTAGCCAGCTGCGCGTAGAGCAGGACGTAGAGACTCATCGTATTCCATCAGAGCACGAGTAATACCGTGACGAATAGCACCAGCCTGACCAGAAATACCGCCACCTTTAACAGTGATGTACAGATCAAGTTTGTCAGTCATCTCAACCAACTCAAGCGGTTGTTGAACAACCATACGAGCTGTAGGACGACCAAAGTACTCATCAAGGCTACGCTTGTTGATTACGATGTTACCACTGCCCGGTTTAATAAAAACACGTGCAGCTGAGCTTTTGCGACGGCCTGTGCCGTAGTATTGATTCTCTGCCATTTCCGAAATCCCCAATTAGATGTCTAGTACTTTTGGTTGTTGAGCAGCATGGTTGTGCTCAGCGCCAGCGTAAACTTTCAGTTTACGGTACATAGCACGGCCTAGAGGACCACGTGGAAGCATACCTTTAACCGCTAGCTCGATAACCATCTCTGGTTTGTGGTCGATCAGCTTATCAAAAGTGATAGACTTGATGCCGCCAGGAAACTCAGAGTGACGATAATAAGTCTTAGCTGCAGATTTATTACCTGTTACAGTCACTTTCTCAGCGTTAACAACGATGATGTAATCACCAGTATCAACGTGAGGCGTATATTCAGCTTTATGCTTGCCACGTAAGCGAGATGCAATTTCACTTGCTAGACGACCAAGAGTTTTACCCTCTGCGTCCACAACATACCAGTCGCGTTTTACAGTTTCTGGTTTAGCAACGAAAGTTTTCATGCTAATAATAACCCGTTATTTAAAATTTACACTTAAGGAGCAATCGCTCCCACTGTCTAGAGCCCAGTCATCACCCCTTCGAGTGGTTGGCACTCTCGGTCTGAATAAAAAAACAGACCTACAGTAACGGTGGGTCGCAGGATTATAGAGAAGTGAGAAAAAAAAATCATCTTTTTTCTGACAAAAATTTATTTTTTAACTCAATCAATTTAGAAACTTGTTAAGCGATTAAGACAAGTGCTCTTTCAGCAAATATTCACGACTTTGCATCTCAATCAGACGAGAATGGCAACGCTGAAACTCAAATGCTAACTGCCCACCTTGATACAACGTATCCAATGCAACTTCTGCTGAAATAATTAATTTAACGTGGCGCTCATAAAATTCGTCAACGAGGGCGATGAAACGCCGGGCAGCATCATCCAGCGTTGCATTCATCTGCTTCACATCAGCCAATAAAACCGTATGGTACAAACGAGACAATTCAATGTAATCATTCTGGCTTCTCATACTCTGGCATAGCTGCGCAAATGTCGCGAACAGCACACCATTTCCTGCTTTTAGTATCGGTACTTGTCGATGGTTGACTTCAATACTTGTCGTAGCATCCGACTCATGGCTGATGAGTTGACGATAGTAGCTCTCCAAACGGGCTTTTGATTGCTCATCATTCGGGAAATGGTAAATTTCTGCCTGTTCGAGCGTTCTCAACCGATAGTCAACGCCACTATCCACATTCATCACCAGACAATGCTCTTTAATTAACTCGATAGCCGGGAGAAAGCGTGCCCGTTGTAACCCATTTCGATATAAATCGTCCGGTGGAATGTTCGAGGTAGCAACCAAAATGATATTCCGGGTGAAAAGTGCCTGAAAAAGTGTCCCCAAAATCATGGCATCGGTAATATCCGAGACAAAAAACTCGTCAAAACAAATAATTTCAGTTTCTGCACTAAACTTATCAGCAACAATTTCGAGTGGATCATTCACATGATGAAGTAACTTCAACTCTTCATGAACCCGATACATAAAGCGGTGGAAGTGCACTCTCACCTTTCGTTGAGTTGGGAGCGCATCATAAAAAGTATCCATCAGGTAAGTTTTCCCTCTCCCGACACCACCCCAGAAATATAACCCTTTGGGAGGGGCAGAATTCCGGACTTTTTTTCTGAGTAAACGAGTCAATAACGAATCTCGTCCAATCGGTCTTTCCAGATAGGAGAGGAATTGATGATAAAGATCATCTAACGCATTGACCGCCATTAACTGAGCTTCATCTTTCTGAAAATTATTGTCTTTCAAATCCTGATCGTAACGTTGCCTAGGTGTCATAAATATCGAGTAAAATAAGAAGAGAGGAAAGTGTGCAGCGCAACACATGCTTTTTGCTTTATCAGCTAAGAAAGTCATAGTACCATGTCCTTTGAGCATGTGTAACCTTTTGGTAAAAAACATGTTAAATAACAACAATAAGGAGCGGTTATGCCTTGGATCTATACCATCATAGGTTTGCTGATTGGATGTGTCGTCGGTGTCGTGATCACTCGCCTGACAACCCCCCAATATAAAAACCAGAAGTCCGTACAGAAAGACTTGGATAATGCAAAGTTTGAGCTGGAGCAACAGCGGCAAGAACTAATGGATCATTTTGCCCAAACCGCAGAGATGCTGGATACAATAGGCAAAGATTATACTAAGCTCTATCAGCACTTAGCGAAAACGTCTTCAGATCTAATTCCGAATCTTCCTGAGCAAGATAATCCATTCATCAAAACGATCGTCAAGCATCAAGAGGTTGAATCGCAAGAATCTCCGGACCAAAGTCTGCCGCCCAAAGACTACGCGTTAGGCGCTTCAGGTCAGTTGAGAAATGAAGAAAAGCCGATCATCCACTCAAAAGATATTATCAACGCACAAGCAAATTAAAATTTTTTGTGAACTTTGCTAAGGTTTTTGAGTCTTAAAACACACTGACGCTGTTGAAACTTTTATATCAAGATATCAAATAGTTACAACAGATGATTTCCAAAGAGGAGTTTTAAGATGAAAAAACCTTTGCTTGCATTAGCAACCCTATCATTATGCATGAGTTCGATCATCACCCCGCTACCAGCAGCGGCAGCTCTGCCTATCGCCGTTAACGGAGAACAATTACCAAGTCTGGCGCCAATGCTTGAGCATGTGACACCGGCAGTCGTTTCTATCGCTGTTGAAGGAACACAAGTTTCCCATCAACGCCTTCCAGAACAATTCCGTTTCTTCTTTGGCCCGGATTTTCCGACCGAACAGCTTCAGGAACGTCCTTTTAAAGCGCTTGGTTCAGGGGTCATCATTAATGCAGACAAAGGATATGTTGTAACCAACTACCATGTCATTAACGGTGCCGACAAAATTCGAGTAAAACTCTATGATGGTCGTGAATATAAAGCCGAACTCGTCGGTGGCGACAAAATGTCAGATATCGCGCTCATAAAATTGGATAAAGCGAAAAACCTCACTCAAATCAAACTATCCGATTCAGACAAAATCCGGGTTGGTGATTTTGCAGTCGCGATTGGTAATCCATTCGGTTTGGGACAGACCGTTACTTCCGGCATTATCTCTGCTTTAGGCCGAAGTGGACTGAATATTGAAAACTTCGAGAACTTCATCCAAACCGATGCAGCAATCAATAGCGGTAACTCGGGTGGCGCACTGGTGAACCTAAAAGGTGAACTGATCGGGATTAACACCGCAATACTTGGTCCGAATGGTGGTAATGTGGGCATCGGTTTTGCGATTCCGGCCAACATGATGAAAAACCTAACGGATCAGATCCTTGAGTACGGTGAAGTCAAACGTGGAATGCTTGGTGTTCAAGGTGGAGAAGTTACTTCAGAGCTGGCGCAAGCGATGGGTTATGAATCAAGCAAAGGTGCTTTTGTTAGCCAAGTCGTCCCGGATAGTGCTGCGGATAAAGCCGGGTTAAAAGCTGGTGACATCATTGTCTCCGTCAATGGTAAAGATATTGATTCTTTCTCTGAACTCCGTGCAAAAGTGGCGACACTGGGTGCGGGTAAGAAAGTGAAACTGGGTATCCTCAGAGATGGAAAAGAGCAAACATTCGATGTCACGCTAGGTAAACAGAATGAGACCAAAACTCAGGCGAAAGCGCTGTATGAAGGACTATCTGGCGCCGAACTATCTAACACCACGTCAAGTGACCCAATTCAAGGGGTCAAAGTGACCCATGTTGAAAAAGGCTCTCCTGCTGAAGGCTACCAGCTTCAAGAAGGAGACATCATTATCGGTCTGAACAGACAACGTGTTAAAAATATCGCTGAATTGAGAAAAATACTGGAGAAATCACCGAGTATTCTTGCCCTGAATATTCAACGTGATGATCGGACCATCTACCTCGTCATTCGTTAATTCATTCATTATTGGGCCTTTCTGATGAAAGGCCCATTTTCTATTGATTCAGAGAGTGCTATTCTTTCCACCCTGTATAGATGTTTATGATGGTTCTGTGGATTGAAATATGATAGCTAACTTACTTCGTTCTGTTGGAATTGGATTAGTGACCGCACTGATCGTCATCATTTCCGTTCCTTCTTTGAGAAGCCATATTTTCCCACCGGCAAAGAATCCACAATCAACCAATATCAACTCGCTGCAGATCACTTTCAATCAAGCGGTACGCAGAGCGGCACCAGCGGTGGTTAACATTTATAGCCGCAAGTATGCAGCCAATGACCGTTCAAAGTTATCAACTCAGGGACTGGGGTCTGGCGTCATTGTTAGTGAAAAAGGATATATTATCACCAATTACCACGTCATTGCCCAGGCAGATCAAGTGATCGTTGCACTTCAGGATGGTCGGGTTGCCGCAGCACAACTGGTCGGTAAAGATCGTCGTTCAGATATTGCTGTACTTAGAATTGAAGACTCAAACCTACCGGTCATTCCCCAGAATCCAAACTACTCGCCTCAGGTCGGTGATGTCGTACTCGCTATAGGTAACCCCTATAACCTAGGTCAAACCACCACCTTCGGAATCATTTCAGCAACCGGGCGCTCTTCCATCAGTGTTGATGGCCGACAGGCATTTATCCAGACTGACGCGGCAATCAATGAAGGCAACTCTGGCGGTGCTTTAGTGAACACCCAAGGTGAACTTGTCGGTATCAATACGGCTTCATTTCAGCAAGCGACCGATCTGGAAACTTACGGCATATCTTTTGCTATTCCCTATAAACTTGCCAATAAGATTATGGAAAAAATCATTGCCGACGGGCGCGTGATTCGAGGATATATAGGGATTGACGGGCAAGATATCAGTTCGGTTGCATCTCGACTTCTCGGCAATGAACATATCGGTGGGATCATTGTTCTCGGTGTAGACCCGAATGGTCCGGCAGCTTCAGCGGGCTTTAAGCCTCAAGATATCATTATAAAAATTGATGGCAAAAAAATTAACGGACGTCAAAGCGTCATGGATTTAGTTACCGATCTGCGTCCGGGGACAACCATTCATGTCGATGTCATTAGGAAAGGCAAAGAAATTACCATTCCAGTCACTGTCGCTGAAGATACTCGGGATTAACTCAATCATCTCTCACATCCCTCGCGTTATAAAAATGGAAGACATAAAAAACGGAGCCAGATGGCTCCGTTTTTTGAGAACGCATGTCTTGTCTGAGACAGCATTACTTCTTCGCAAGTTTCTCTTTAATACGAGCAGACTTACCAGAACGTTCACGTAGATAGTACAACTTGGCACGACGTACTGCACCACGACGTTTAACTTCAATACTGTCAACAACTGGAGAATGTGTTTGGAACGTACGCTCAACACCTTCACCGTTAGAAATTTTACGAACGGTAAATGCTGAGTGAAGACCACGGTTACGAATAGCGATTACAACACCTTCAAATGCCTGTAAACGCTCACGCTCACCTTCTTTAACCTTCACTTGCACAACGACAGTATCGCCAGGTGCAAACTTAGGTAGGTCTTGTTTCATTTGCTCTTGTTCAAGAGCTTTGATGATATTACTCATTGTTAATTTTCCTAGAATAAACTGATACTCAATTAATTGAAGTTACTTAGCTTGATATTCTTGAATGAATTCAACTAGTAACTGTTCCTGTTCGTCAGTCAGAGCTAGGTTTTCCAGGAGCTCCGGTCTTCTTAGCCAAGTACGGCCTAACGACTGTTTCAGTCGCCAACGACGAATGTCACGATGATTTCCCGATGTCAATACGGTGGGAATTTCTTTCCCATCCAATACTTCCGGTCGCGTAAAATGTGGACAATCCAGCAATCCATTGGCAAAAGAATCTTCTTCTGCTGATGCAAAATCCCCAAGAACACCGGGGACAAACCGAGCTGCTGCATCAATCATAGTCATTGCTGGCAATTCACCGCCAGTCATTACAAAGTCTCCGACAGACCACTCTTCATCGACTTCAGACTCAATAATACGCTCATCGACGCCTTCGTACCGACCACAAATCAAAATTAAGTTTTCATTTGCTGCCAGTTCTTCAACCCCACATTGGTCGAGTTTTCGTCCCTGTGGAGAAAGGTATATCACTTTCGTCTTCCCGGGAGCGGATGCTTTGGCAGCATGGATGGCATCACGCAAAGGCTGTACCATCATGAGCATACCAGGCCCACCCCCATAGGGTTTATCGTCAACTGTACGATGTCTATCATGAGTAAAGTCTCTCGGATTCCAGACTTCAACTGATAGTAACCCTTTTTTTACCGCTTGACCTGTGACCCCATAATCAGTCACAGAACGAAACATTTCAGGAAAAAGGCTAATAACGCCAACCCACATCATTTTCTCGCTCTGTACCGTGGAATCAGAACCCAGGATCCCAGTCAACTTCGATCCGTTGAGCGGAGCGATCAATATTTTTAATCACTTGCTCTTCAAGGAACGGAATTAAACGTTCCTTTTGTCCAAAAGCATCTTTTAGATTCGCTTTCACAACCAAAACATCATTTGAGCCGGTTTCCATGAGGTCAACGACCTCGCCCAGATGGTAGCCACCTGTGGTGATCACCTGCATCCCAAATAATTCTCGCCAGTAGAACTCATCTTCTGACAGTTCAGGCAGTGAAGCAGAGTCAACTGAAATTTCAAAATTGGTTAAAAGATGGGAGTCTTCACGAAGATCCAATCCTTCAAGCTTAACCACCATCCCTTTGTTATGACGTTTCCAGCTTTCAATCTTGTACTCAATCCACTCTCCCTTGCGGTTGATACACCAAGGGCTATAATCAAAAATACTTTCCGGATTGTCTGTGAAGGAAAAAACCTTAAGCCAACCGCGAATGCCGTAAGTTGATCCAAACTTACCGACAACTATTTTACTTTTCGGTTCACTCATTGTGCCTTGACCTTCCATCGACATTTACTAGTCATCTATAGATAGATTAAGCCGCTTTTTGAGCGTCTTTTACTAGTTTTGCTACACGATCAGACAGAGATGCACCTTGTCCAACCCAGTGGTTTACTCGATCCAGATCAAGGCGAAGACCTTCTTCCTGACCAGATGCTGTAGGGTTGAAGAAACCTACTTTCTCGATGAAACGACCAGTAGCAGCATTGCGGCTGTCCGCAACTACAATTTGATAAAATGGACGCTTTTTAGCGCCGTGACGTGCCAAACGAATGGTTACCATATCGTCCTCTTTGCTTGCTTATATAATAAAATTAACCCCAAGAACTGTTTTTAAGAACAGCCGATTGGGGTCTCGTGCCAATTTAAAGCCCCCGAATTTTACTCTTATTGCGAGCCATTGCAAGGGCTTTAGCTATTTTTTAGCCATTGTGAATGAACATACACACAACGACAGTGTTTACCGTCCAAATGGGTTAAAGCCACCGCCTCCCATCATGCCTTGCATGTTTCTCATCATGCCTTTCATGCCGCCTTTCTGCATTTTTTTCATCATTTTCTGCATTTGCGTAAACTGCTTTAGTAATCGATTCACATCCTGAACTTGAGTCCCGGAACCAGCAGCGATTCTTTTCTTCCGAGATCCCTTAATCACATCAGGGTTCTGACGCTCTTTCATCGTCATAGAGCTGATAATCGCTTCCATCTGTTTAAACATACGATCATCCACTTTATCTTTAATGCCTTCTTTCATGTTTGCCATTCCGGGAAGTTTATCCAGCATTCCCATCATGCCACCCATATTTTGCATCTGCCCTAGCTGCTCTCGGAAGTCTTCCAAATCAAAGCCTTTTTTCTCTTTAAACTTTTGAGCAAGTTTCTGAGCTTTTTCCTGATCAACGTTACGCTGTAAATCTTCAATGAGAGAAAGAACATCCCCCATCCCCAAAATACGCGATGCGACTCGGTCAGGATGGAAAGGTTCTAAAGCATCCGTTTTTTCTCCGACACCCAAAAACTTGATTGGCTTTCCAGTCACATGACGAACAGATAGCGCTGCACCACCACGCGCATCCCCATCAACTTTGGTTAAGATCACCCCCGTCAGAGGCAGTGCATCACCAAAAGCCTTCGCAGTATTTGCTGCATCCTGCCCCGTCATTGCATCGACAACAAACAGCGTCTCGACGGGGTTAACCGCTCGATGAAGCTCCTGAATTTCAGACATCATCTGTTCATCGATAGCCAGGCGCCCTGCCGTATCGACGATTAAAACGTCGTAAAACTTTTTCCGAGCCTGATCAATGGCAGCCAAAGCAATATCAATCGGTTTCTGATCTGCGGTTGAAGGGAAAAAATCAACGCCGATATCACTTGCAAGTGTTTCCAATTGTTTGATTGCGGCAGGACGATAAACGTCTGCGGAAACAACTAAGACTTTTTTCTTATCCCGCTCTTTCAGTAATTTTGACAGCTTACCGACACTGGTTGTTTTACCTGCACCTTGTAAGCCGGCCATCAAGACGACTGCCGGTGGTTGAGCGGCAAGGTTCAGCGCCTCATTCGAGACGCCCATCACCGCTTCAAGTTCAGCTTGTACAATCTTGATGAACTCCTGTCCCGGAGTGAGTGATTTGGAGACTTCGACTCCGACGGCACTTTCTTTGACCCGACTGACAAATTCACGGATAACAGGAAGTGCGACATCAGCCTCAAGCAGAGCCATCCGCACTTCTCTCAGGGTTTCTTTGATGTTTTCTTCGGTCAAACGACCTTTACCACTGATATTCTTCAGCGTCTTGGACAAACGATCAGTTAGATTCTCAAACATACTGCATCTCTTCGCGGTGCTGTGAATTTCTATAAATTAGGTCCGAGTATACCTTAGCCAAAGCAGATAGTCATATCTGTTCAGCCATCGATATCACTTCTCTGGCCTCAATATTTTACCAAAATAGGTCATCACTCATTTCGGCTGTAAACGATTTGTTTTATGTCATTCAAAATTAAGTAGCCAACCGTGGCTCATTGACGCTTAGACATGTATAATTCATCTTCTTTACACTCTTTTTTGATGAGATATATGGATAAATTTATCGCAATAGTTGCTTCGCTTTTTTACTTTCTCGCTATTGCAACCATCATCCCGGGACTGGTCAATCAAACGGGTATCAAAGCAAAAGCCGTCTTGATTTGTGCTGCAACTGCGCTGCTGCTACATGCGTGGTTACTCAGCGATCTGATCTTTCACCCTAACGGTCAGAATTTAAGTATCCTGAACGTTGGCTCTCTCATCAGTTTCATCATTGGCTTAGTGATGAGTGGTGCGATGCTAAAAACTCGGTTGTGGTTTATGCTGCCGGTAGTTTACGGTTTTGCGGCAATTAATCTGTCGGCTGCTGCGAGTCTTCCCGGAAACTTCATCACTCATATGGAAGATAATCTGCCACTGCTGATCCATATTTTCCTGGCTCTGTTCTCTTATTCAACACTGACAATCGGTGCACTGTATGCACTCCAATTAGCTTGGCTGGATCATAAATTAAAAAAGAAAAAGTCATTAGCGATTAATCCAAACCTCCCGCCTTTACTCCAGATAGAGAGACAGCTATTCCGTATCATTTTGATCGGTAATCTGCTGTTAACCGGTACTTTAATCACCGGTTTTGTCTTCATCGAAGAAATTTTTGCTCAAGGGAAAGCTCACAAAGGTATCTTGTCGGTCATTGCTTGGGTCGTGTATACCGTACTTTTGTGGGGCCACTATCAGAGAGGATGGCGGGGAAGAAAAGTAACTTGGTTTGCGATTGCCGGTGCTTTCATTTTAACTCTGGCTTACTTCGGCAGTCGTTTTGTCCGAGAATTCATCTTACATTAACTTGTTGAAATACTTTATGGATTGACAGCAAAATAGAGCTCAGCCATAAAAGTCACAACATCAATAAAGGAAGCAATTTATTTTGGACGACATATCAACTGGTGTCTTATTTACGCTACTTGCGTGTCTTATCATCATCTCAGGATATTTCTCCGGTTCAGAAACAGGCATGATGGCATTGAACCGCTATCGCCTAAAGCATCTGGCTAAAACTGGCCATAAAGGTGCAAAGCGTGTTGAAAAACTATTAAGCCGTCCGGACCGTCTGATCGGTCTGATTCTGATCGGCAATAACTTAGTCAATATTCTAGCTTCCGCAATTGCCACGATTCTCGGAATGCGACTGGGTGGAAACCTCGGTGTTGCGATTGCAACGGGTGTTTTGACACTGGTAATTCTCGTCTTTGCCGAGGTCACACCGAAAACACTGGCAGCTCTCTATCCAGAAAAAGTGTCTTATATCAGTAGCTACCTACTGAGCATTCTTATGAAACTCCTGTCACCACTGGTGCTCTTCGTCAATTTAATTACCAACGGATTTATTAAGCTACTGGGTGTCTCAGCACGACAAAGTGGCGGTGATCATCTCAGTTCGGAAGAGCTGAGAACAGTGGTCAATGAGGCGGGAGGCCTGATTCCGAAACGACATCAAGACATGCTGTTATCTATTCTCGACTTAGAGCACGTCACCGTAAACGATATTATGGTTCCCCGTAATGAGATTACCGGCATTAATATCAATGATGACTGGAAATCGATTGTCCGTCAGTTAACTCATTCACCTCATGGTCGGGTGGTACTCTATCGGGATAATATTGACGAAGTCGTAGGGATTTTAAAACTCAGAGACCCCTTCCGTCTGATGCTTGAAAAAAACGAGTTTAATAAAGAGATGCTACTTCGAGCTGCAGATGAAGTGTACTTCATTCCGGAATCGACGCCACTCAATGTACAATTGCTGAAGTTCCAGAGAAATAAAGAACGGATTGGACTGATTGTTGATGAATATGGTGATATCAATGGCCTTGTCACGCTGGAAGATATCCTTGAAGAGATTGTCGGTGAATTTACCACCTCCATTTCTCCAAGTCTTGCGGATGAAATCACACCGCAAAGTGATGGCAGCTTCTTAATTGAAGGCAGTGCGAATATCCGGGATATCAATAAAAGCCTGAAATGGAAATTACCAACCAACGGGCCAAGAACCTTGAACGGTTTAATTTTGGAACATCTGGAAGATATTCCTCAAACCCAACTCAGTATCAATGTTGCCCAACACGCGATGGAAATTATTGATATTGAAGAAAATAGAATTAAGCTCGTCAAAGTTTTTCCGAATAGAGTCAAAAAATCGTAACCGATCATTGATTCACTTCAGTGTGTAGAAAGAACCCACACATCCATTAAAAGTAAAAAAGCTTGGCGCATTGGCCAAGCTTTTTTAATGAACAGATATAGGAAACAATCAGTCCACTTTCAGTTCCTGAAGCATTGATTCAGGTAGCGCCAGATCATCATTCTGATTCACACTGATACCACTTGAAATAACCGTTTGGGCAATATCTTTCGCCTCACCCAGAGAATGCATTGCTGCGGTTCCGCATTGATAAATGTTTAATTCCGGAATTTTGTTCTGGTCTTCGACCTTCAGTACATCCTGCATTGCAGCTAACCATGCATCGGCTACTCGCTGCTCAGAAGGCACACCAATCAAGCTCATATAAAAACCGGTCCGACATCCCATTGGGGAAATATCAATGATTTCAACACCGTCACCATTGAGATGTGCTCTCATAAAGCCTGCAAATAAGTGTTCTAATGTATGAATACCTTTCTCAGAAAGAATATCTTGATTCGGAACGGTAAAACGTAAATCAAACACCGTGATCGTATCGCCTTTAGGGGTATTCATGGTTTTAGCAACACGGACGGCTGGTGCATTCATACGCGTATGATCCACCGTAAAACTATCTAATAATGGCATAATGACAATTCTCCATTTTGACTGATTCTAAACAACCAGTATCAATTGTATCTCTTTGGTCGTACAACGTTATCTCAGATAACCTTCACTAAACTACACGTTTGATGTTTAGAGAATGAGTCATTTCCACGACAACCCGACATCTGATTATTCACATGCAGCCCGGGCTGGCTGCTCTTCCTGAGTATTCAGGTACGAAAAATACTGCTGTAAAAACGTATCGAAATCACAATGATCATCTTGTTCAATTTGATCCTGCTCCATCACGGAACGAGTGACTTCTTCTTCCATCAACTTTTGCGAGTAATGCTGATAATTATGCGTCAGATGATACTGACGATAAACTTCACCAAACGCTCTGCCCGTTTTGCCTAATCCACCAGACTGTTTAATCTGTTCCAATAGCTGTCCGGATAACGTATTTTCCGGCTGATCAATGCAAACAGATAACTGCTGGCAAACATCCTGATAAGCGTGATCACCCGCAGCTTGATCCATCCATTCAGCGACAAGTTTCAATTCACCGAAAACACGCTTCGCCCAAGCTTGTAAAGTCAGCACCTCACCATGACACCCGATTTGCAGCTCTAATCCGGGCTTTCTTCCTTCCAGAATCACTTTTTGCCAGTTTTCTCTCCAGCAATTTAACTCACAGTCATTCATCGGTTCTGAGTCTGATAAAGCAGCCCACGTCAGGAACAGATCCAAGAAACGTATTTGGGTTTCAGTAATCCCTATCGGACTAAATGGATTCACATCCAACGAGCGTACTTCAATATATTCAATGCCTCGGTTAGCCAATGCTTCAGAAGGTTTTTCGCCACTCTGGGTCACACGCTTGGGCCGAATCGGAGCATATAATTCGTTTTCGATTTGAAGCACATTACTATTCAGCTGACGGTACTCACCATTCACTTTTACACCGATCTGAGCAAACTCTTCCGATGGTGAATGAATCGCCTGACGCAGTCCTTCAAGATATTCTTCGAGACTATTGAAACCAATTTTGAGAATACTTTGAGCACTATTGGTATAACCTAAATCACTCAGTCGCAAGGAAGTTGCATGGGGCAGGTATAACGTTTCACCGATGTTTTCAAAAGGCAATGATGTTTCACGGCCTTTGATAAATGATGAACATAATGCAGGTGATGCCCCAAACAGATAAGGCAGCAACCAGCCAAATCGATAGTAGTTTCGAATCACGCCCAGATAAGCTTCTGACTTAGAAGCACAGCGTTCACTGTCTGATTGTGTACCGAATAAAGCGTCCCAGAAGGTTTCCGGAAAAGAAAAATTGAAATGGACACCAGAAATAATCTGCATCAGACTGCCGTAACGATTTTTTAATCCCTGACGATACAGCGTTTTCATCTTACCGATATTCGACGTCCCATATTTGGCAAGTTCGATATTCTCTTCATCGCCGACATAACAGGGCATCGAGAGCGGCCATAACCCCTCGTCATCAATCGTGACCTGAGCAAAACAATGGATGTCAGACAGCTGCTGAACCAATGTCGAAATATCCTGACTCACTGGTGTAATAAACTCCAGCAACTGCTCTGCAAAGTCTGTGGTAATAAACTGATTGGTTAATGCGGAACCAAGTGCTTCCGGATGCGGTGTTTGTACTAAATGTCCGTCCTTGGTATATCGTAACGTCTCTCGCTCAACACCCCGATTAAAAGCGTTGACGATACCCGGTTGTTGAGCAACCAACTTTAGTCGTGTGGCAAAATTAGTCAAAATATTATTCGCTTCTTGTTCGTTTGTCGTACCAAGTCAGAAAATCCCAAGACACACCGACAATATAATAAGCTTCTTGTGTAGTCTTTATGTGTACTCTAGTGGACGATTTCAAGATCTTCCATCGGGATTTTTAACTTTTCTAACTTCGGTTTTAGGGTCTTCATGTCACCCACAACAATAATCTGATAATCCTTCGGATTGAACCATTTTTTTGCCAGTTGATCCAATACATCTCGATCGACAGTCGCAACAATTTGATTTCTCTGCTGAAGATAATCATGTTCCAAACTATATGCCATAATACCATTCAACAATTGAGATTTCTGTGATGGTGTTTCATAAGCTAAGGCATCTTGCTGTCCGATAGCAAGGCGCATAAAACGCATCTCTTCAGCCGTCATACCCGATTGGCTGTAACGCTGCATTTCCCGCTGCATTTCCCGAATTGCATTCACTGTCGCATTCTTGCGAACCGAGGCACTATAGGTCATCACACCGATTTCCCGGTTTCCCGCCAGCGTGCTGTTCACGCCATAGGTATAGCCTTTGTCCTCTCTCAGGTTCTGATTCATCCGGCTGTTAAAGTTTCCGGCCAAATTAAAATTCGCCAGCTGTGTCAGGAACTGCTCACCAGTCGCATCAAACGGTAATCCTCGACGTACATAACGAACAATACTCTGCAAAGCACCGGGTTTGTCAACAAGATAGATTTTCTGTCCATGCAGTTCAGGGACAATTTGGGGATCCAACAACGGCGCATCATCACCTTGCCATTCCGATAAAAAAGCAACGGACTTAATTGCATCTTGCTTGGAAATATCACCAACGACAGCGATCTGGGTACCATGTGGCGTATAATGCTGACGATAAAAAGACTTCACATCATCTAAAGTGATTGCAGCAAGCGACGTTTCAGTCCCCTCACTGATCCGGGCAAACAACGAATCACCGAACAACACTTGCTGAGTAGCTTGTGAGGCGAGCCAACCCAATTTTTGGTGTTGATAAATCGCACCTTGAATCATTTGATTTTGAATCCGCTTAAAATCTGACACGGCAAACTTAGGCTGGAATAGCATCTCATCAACAATGGCCAGTGTTTGAGTCAAATTCTTACTCAAACTCGACACGGTAATACGCGTGGTATAAGTTTGCGTATCAACAGAAATCACAGAGCCGAGTTTATCCAGCTCAGATTGTATTTGCTCGGCTGAGTGAGTCAGACTCCCTTCAGATAATAGGAGAGCCGTTAATTCAGCCAGCCCCTCTTTTCCCTGAGGAACAAAGCGATTTCCTGCCGGTAAATTAATGTTCACCAACACCGTCGGGGTTTCTGTCGTGACCGTCCCCATCAGCTCAATCCCATTTTCATAATACGCACTGTAGAGCTTCGGCATGTGCAGTGTCACAGGCCCAGATACTGAAGGAATCACCGAGCGGTCAAAAGAGTCGCCAACGGTTCGCAGTGCCAGAGCCTGATCATCAATATGACGAGGAGCAGCACTGATATGCTTGGGCGCGACAAAGTTTGCAGACCTGACGGCCAGATTATTCTTACCTTGTGGCACAACACTTAAAGTCACTTTGTGATGATTGACCATAAATTGTCGCAGCACGCGCTGAACCGAAGCAGAAGAAACCATGTCAAGATCACCCAGCTCCTGCTGTAGCCGATCCGGCTGGCCGAAGAATGTCTGATTGCTGGCTAACTGAGCAACCTTACCCTTGACACTTTCCAAGGCAAAAACTGCATTGGCTTTTGCCATGCCTTTAATTTCATCCAGCCGCTCTTGTACAACACCTTGCTGTTCGAGCTTTCTGACAATGCTGAGTAGCTGCTGAGATAATTGTTGCAAATCATGCTGCTTGTCCGATGGCGCCACCGCATAAATATAGAATGTACAGGCAAGCTCACCACACTTCTGAAAAGCACCGGCGCTTAACGCTTGCTGAGTTTTAACCAGTGACTGATAGAGTAAACTGTTATTACCATCACCAAGCACCTGAGCCAGAACATCCAGTGAAGCCTGGCTTTTCGCTCCTTCATATTCCGTCGGCCACCCAATCACAACCATCGGCTGTTGGATACGATCCTCCATCGTGACATATCGGTCTGCCGGCAAAGTAACCGGACGTTTTGGGGCAGACTTGACCTCCGGTCCTTTCGGGATCGGGCCGAAATACTTGGCGACCCAAGCTAATGTTTGTTCAACATCAATATCCCCCCCAATGGTCAAAACAGCATTATTCGGGCCATACCAACGGAGAAAGAATGCTTTTAAATCATTGACATCAACATGATCCAAATCCTGTACATATCCGATCGACTGCCATGAATAAGGATGCCCCGGGGGAAACATTGCTTCGCCCATTTTTTCCCACATCAAGCCATAGGGACGATTATCATAATTCTGAGCCCGCTCATTTTTAACGGTGTCACGCTGAATTTCGAATTTTCTTTGAGAGACAGCATCCAGCAAGAAGCCCATCCGATCAGACTCAAGCCACAGCACTTTTTCAAGCTGGTTAGAAGGCACCGTTTCATAATAATTAGTACGATCCTGATTGGTAGACCCATTCAAAGAACCACCCGCTTCGGTAATTAACTTAAAGTGCTGTTGATCCTGCACATGTTTTGAGCCTTGAAACATCATATGTTCAAAAAAATGAGCAAATCCGGTTCTGCCCTGAGATTCTCTGGCAGAACCGACATGATAAGTGACATCGACATGTACTAATGGATCAGAATGATCCGGAGATAGAATCACTGTCAGGCCATTGGCTAATTTATATTTAGAATACGGAATTTGAACTTTCCCGGGTTGAGGTAACTGCTTGTCAACCAAAGTCACACCTTGAGGGAGAGCGTCAGAATCACGAACGGAAGAACAACCGGAAAAAACCGCCAGACAGAGAAGGCAAAGCAATAGCTTTCTCATCTTATCTCCTTAAAACAAACCATAAAATAACGCAGCCAATATGGCATATCGAATCGCTTTACCAATCAGGATCAAACACATAGAAGGAAGAAAGCGCATCCGCAGCCAGCCAGCGGCAATACACATAGCATCGCCAATCACAGGTAACCAACTAAATAACAAAGCCCAGTAGCCATATTGTCTCAACCAAGCTAAAGACTTCTGACCGCGTTTATTCTCCTGAGTTCGATTCGGCAGCCATATTCCGATCCAATAGTTCACCATGCCACCAAGCGTATTGCCCAAAGTGGCCACAGCAATAATCGTTAAGGTCGGATATTGATGAAGATTGAGGGTCGCAATTAAAGCTGCTTCAGAGCCGCCCGGTAGAATGGTAGCACTGAGAAAGCCACCAATGAATAGTATCCAAAGTGCTGATTCCTCAAGAGAAAGACCGAATCCTGAAAAAAATGTTTCCAAGCATTCTAACATTGCATATCAAGCAAAATTTTGCCTCGAGTATGGCCTGTTGCAACTTGACGATGCGCTTCTTGCACCTCATGCAGCGGATAAATATGCTGAATTTCTGTTTTCAGTAGACCGACACCGACCATATAGAGCATGGTATCCAGTTGTTCAGGATCCGGATCAACCAGCATTCCCATAGCATGGAAGCCGAGTAACTTGGCCTTTTCACAAATCATCTCAGCAGTCACCGTCGGTACGGTGACAACCGTTGCCTGATCTCTTAAACACTTCAAGGCATCCAATGCAACCTGCCCACCGACCAAATCGATCAGCACGTCCACATCTTCCAGCCGTTCAGATACCGGTGCAAAGTTATAATTAATTGCATGCGCGCCCAGCGTTGCCAGATAATCAAGATTCTCTTCACTGCACGTGGTGTAAACTTCAGCTTTGGCAGCCACAGCGATCTGAACCGCTAAATGCCCGACCCCACCGGCTCCGGCAAGAATCAACACCCGATCACCTTCTTTCACCTGTGCTTTATTTAATGCCTGAACCGCTGTTTGACCAGCCAGTGGCAATACGGCAGCCGCTTCCAGTGTAACCGAAGGCGGCACATAACTTAATTCACTTTCAGGCACACAGACATATTGACTGTAGCCACCGCCCTTCAAAGGAAAACCAATAAAGCCAGCGACAAAATCATTCATCTGAAACCGTTCAGCGTCTTGGCCACACCGAACCACGGTCCCGGAAATATCATAACCGGGCACCCATGGCAGTTGATCTTTATTCTGATCTGCAGCCCATCCTAAACCGGATCTGGTTTTTACATCGATTGGGTTGATACCAGCAAAAGCAACTTTGACCAAAACTTCTCCGGCTCCGGGTTCTGGTATCGAATTGGATTGAATCACCAATACATCTTCGTCACCAAACTGGGTTATCGCAATTTGCTTGTTATCCATATCCAAAGTTCCTTTATCTATTCGTATCGATGCAAAAATCAAAGGAATACCCTGAGGTATTCCTTTGAATATATATCATTTTGCCCTGTATCGTGAACCTCTGGCGGTAAATTTGCAGAAAAATTAACCGACTAGCGCCAAAAGAATACCCGCAGCAACCGCAGATCCTAAAACACCAGCCACATTGGGCCCCATCGCGTGCATCAGTAAAAAGTTCTGTGGGTTTGCCTGCAATCCGACCTTATTCACCACCCGGGCAGCCATCGGAACAGCGGAGACCCCCGCGGCACCAATCAGCGGATTAATATTTTCTTTAGATAACTTATTCAATAATTTAGCCATCAACACCCCACCGGCGGTCCCGATACTAAATGCCACAGCGCCTAACGCAAGAATGCCTAATGTTTCAAGATTTAAAAACTTATCGGACTGTAATTTAGAACCAACCCCTAAGCCAAGGAAGATCGTCACGATATTAATCAGTTCATTCTGAGCGGTTTTTGATAAACGCTCTACTACCCCAACTTCCCGCATGAGATTGCCGAGACAAAACATGCCGACTAAAGGCGTGGCTGACGGCAAAAAGAGGATCGTCATCAATAACACCAGCATCGGGAAGAAGATTTTCTCTAGCTTGCCAACATACCGCAATTGTGCCATTTGTATTTGCCGTTCTGCCGGTGTGGTCAGCGCTTTCATGATCGGTGGCTGAATAATCGGCACTAAAGCCATATAGCTATATGCAGCAACTGCAATCGCCCCTAATAAATCAGGCGATAAGCGACTTGCAAGAAATATCGCTGTCGGCCCATCAGCCCCACCAATGATTGCAATTGACGAAGCATCAGCCATGGAGAATTCCATGCCCGGCACCAAATTGAGTAAAATCGCGCCAATCAAGGTGGCAAAAATTCCCAATTGAGCCGCAGCACCCAACCATAACGTCTTCGGATTCGCGATCAGTGCGCCAAAATCAGTCATCGCACCGACACCCATAAAGATCAGCAACGGGAATACGCCTGACTCAATACCAACATGATAGATGTAATAGAGTAATCCACCCGGCTCGGTAAAGCCTGCGTTGGGAATATTGGCTAAAATGGCACCAAAGCCAATCGGCAATAGCAGTAAGGGTTCAAACCCTTTAGCAACCGCTAAAAATAGCAACAGACATCCGACAAGGATCATGCAAATCTGACCAAATTCAAAATTTGCAATACCGGTCTCTGCCCATAAGGTTAGTAATCCGTCCATGAGTCACCCTTATGCCAAACTGAATAGCGGTGAACCGACATGCACCGAGTCACCTTCTTTCACCAAAACGTCCTGTACGGTTCCATTTTTAGCGGCACGAACCTCGGTCTCCATTTTCATCGCTTCTAATACAATCAACACATCTCCCTCATTCACGGGATGACCGGGCAAAGCATTCACTTTAAAAATCGTTCCCGCCAAAGGCGCAGCAATCACCTCGGCATCACTTTTCGGGGCCGTCTCGCTTAGTTGTGGCGCAGCTGATGTCACGGAAGTTAACTGGCCTTGAGGGCCGACTTCAACTTCATAGACTTGACCATCGACTTTCACACTATAAGTTTCAACCCCTTGAGTGCCAGATACAGCACTTGGCGCAGCTTTTACCGCTGTTGCCTCTTCAATGGTCGGTAATGGCTCAAACGCATCAGGGTTATTTCTGTTTTTGAGAAACTTCAAGCCAACCTGAGGGAAAAGCGCATACGTCAGAACATCATCGACCACAGACTCGGCCAAATCGATACCTTCAACTTTGGCTTTCTCAGTCAACTCATTGGTCAATATCGCCATTTCAGACTCAATCAAGTCCGCTGGGCGGCAAGTAATTGGCTGTTGGCCTTCAAGTACCCGAGCCTGAAGTTCAGCATTGACAGGGGCAGGTGCAGCACCATACTCCCCTTTCAGAACCCCGGCAGTTTCTTTGGTTATGCTCTTATAACGTTCCCCCATGAGCACGTTAATCACAGCCTGAGTCCCGACAATTTGTGATGTCGGTGTGACCAAAGGGATATAACCGAGATCATGGCGAACTTTCGGAATTTCAG
Source organism: Vibrio sp. MEBiC08052 (assembly GCF_001506075.1). Taxonomy (GTDB): domain Bacteria; phylum Pseudomonadota; class Gammaproteobacteria; order Enterobacterales; family Vibrionaceae; genus Vibrio. Next base: position 2,732,724 of record NZ_KQ947475.1, read on the forward strand.
CCAAGACTTCATCAATACGATCGGCCGCACCTTGATCCTTTAACTGACCTTCCATATTGGTGAGCATTCCACCGGGCACCTGAGCGATCAGGATGCGAGAATCAACCCCTTTAAGCTGCCCTTCCCATTTCGCGTATTTTTTACGGACATCACGAAAATAAGTTGCAATGGGTTCCAGCTGCGCCAGAGAAAGTCCTGTATCTCGCTCACTCTGTTCTAACATGGCAACAACCGTCTCGGTCGGTGTGTGTCCATAGGTCTGACTCATCGATGAAATCGCTGTATCTAAAATATCGATTCCCGCTTCAACGGCTTTGATGGCTGTTGCGGTCGATAAACCCGTGGTCGCATGGCAATGCAGCGCTAACGGCACATCACAAGACTGTTTAATTCTCCGGATTAACGTTTCCGCTTCATAAGGTTTCAACAATCCTGACATGTCTTTAATACATAAAGAATGACACCCCAGATCTTCCAGACGCTTCGCCAGATCAACCCACACATCAATGTTATGAACAGGGCTCGTAGTATAAGAAAGCGTACCCTGTGCGTGCGCCCCGACATCGATCGTCGATTGAACCGCTTTCTTGAAGTTACGCACATCGTTCATCGCATCAAAAATTCGAAACACGTCCATCCCATTACGATGCGCCCGCTCGACAAACTTTTCGACGACATCATCAGCGTAATGACGATATCCCAATAAATTCTGACCACGCAAAAGCATCTGCATCGGGGTTTTCGGCATGGCTTGTTTCAGCGTTCTGAGCCGCTCCCACGGATCTTCTCCCAGAAAGCGAATACAAGCATCGAATGTAGCGCCTCCCCAAGTTTCTAAAGACCAATAACCAACCTGATCAAGCGCTGATGCGATGGGTAACATATCTTCAATACGCATCCGGGTCGCAAACAAAGACTGATGCGCGTCACGGAGAACGACATCAGTAAGTGCCAATGGTTTAGACATACAACACTCCTATTTATACTATTTATGTTTGGCTGATGAGCGATATTGGTGTACAGCTGCTGAAATGGCAGCAACAACCTGAGGGCTAACATCCGTTGAATGGGTAAGCGTCTGTGGAGACTGACTGACGTCAGGCGGTAATGGTGGCGTATCTTGAGGAACAATCTTGGACATCAGAGTAACGAGATAGACCATGATCGTCAGAAATGCGAAGACGACCAGCATTCCTGTCATCATTAAGGTAGCAGCTTCCGACAATAAGCTTCCTATATGACTCATTCTATTTCCTTTTCATCGATTTTCTGGGTAGGGTATTTGTTAAACATCCGTATCAACAAACTTAAACGGGCCCCTCCAATTTTGACTGGCGTTATTTCACCATACACATGGTCGAAAACCCGAATATCACATCAAAAATTCAACGCGAACAGTATCGAATAAAGTTTATGCAAATGCTGAGAGAAAGATAGAAAAAAGGAATAAATCAAGACGACAATACGTGAGTAAGCTATCAAAAAATAAAAGAATAATCGAAAAGCAGATAATAGAAATATAAAGAAATGGCGCGCTCGGAAGGATTCGAACCTTCGACCGCCTGGTTCGTAGCCAGGTACTCTATCCAGCTGAGCTACGAGCGCGCT
>NZ_KQ947475.1:2734630-3389538 GCF_001506075.1 Vibrio sp. MEBiC08052
CGTAGCCAGGTACTCTATCCAGCTGAGCTACGAGCGCGCTGATGAAATGCATCATTGATCAAATAATCGAAGTAATGGCGCGCTCGGAAGGATTCGAACCTTCGACCGCCTGGTTCGTAGCCAGGTACTCTATCCAGCTGAGCTACGAGCGCACTGTTAAATCAATTTTCTGATATTGCCGTCAACATTAAAGTGGCGCGCTCGGAAGGATTCGAACCTTCGACCGCCTGGTTCGTAGCCAGGTACTCTATCCAGCTGAGCTACGAGCGCGCAATACTTCAATATTCACTGACACTGTGTTGTTCCAACTCACGAATCATCCGTGTTTATGGCGGTGAGGGAGGGATTCGAACCCTCGATACGGCTATAAACCGTATACTCCCTTAGCAGGGGAGCGCCTTCAGCCTCTCGGCCACCTCACCACAACACAACCATAAAGTGGCGCGCTCGGAAGGATTCGAACCTTCGACCGCCTGGTTCGTAGCCAGGTACTCTATCCAGCTGAGCTACGAGCGCGCAATACTTCATGAATCAAGCAAGACATGGCGGTGAGGGAGGGATTCGAACCCTCGATACGGCTATAAACCGTATACTCCCTTAGCAGGGGAGCGCCTTCAGCCTCTCGGCCACCTCACCGTCTTGCGGAGGCACATATTACGATTTACCAAAAATATGTCAAACATTTTCTTGGAAAAAACAGGAAAAAAACGCATCAAGCGTTGGCTATTTAATCAATGTGAAATAAATTGCCTCTTTTATCGCCAGCCGAGACATCGCTCACACTAAGTCATCAATCAATCGATTTGTGACTCGAATCATCAACACGATAAAAAGCAGGAAGATAGAGAGAATCATCGCCATCCGGTTGGAATAAAAAAGGCTGACAAAAAATTGATTGCCAGCCTTTCATCGAGGATTAATAGCTCGGTGTACCTGAGCTGTTATTCCCCCCTTTTTCTGCCTGAATACGCATGTATATTTCTTCACGGTGAACAGATACTTCTTTGGGAGCATTGACACCAATTCTCACTTGGTTGCCTTTCACACCGAGTACAGTTACTGTGACTTCATCACCTATCATGAGCGTTTCGCCTACGCGGCGAGTCAAAATTAGCATTCTTTGGCTCCTTGAGTCATCTCTGTTTTGCCTTAACTACATTATTATCTATTAAAAAACCTATAGGGGTAAACTGTCTCATACAAAATCAGCCCATAAAACGCTGTTTGGGCTCATGATCAACAAATGAACCGGAAATGACATAAGCTTCATGAATGACATTCGCTGCACTATCTATTTGTTCAGGCGCGATCACCAAACTATGAGATAAGTTATCAGAATAACCACTATCTATCAGAATATTGGCAGAACAAAGCAACTGATATGTTGAATCGATCAAATCATTCGCTTTCTTGCCGACAATCGTCAGTAAGCTAACTGGCTTACTATTACGGATTTTATCTTCAAACACCAGTCCCAACTTAGCACTAGCATCCTGTTTAATCAGTAAAGCTGTGAATTCTGCATCACCGATCACATTCCATACATCAATTCCTAACAAATGGCATTGTTTCAGAATGGAATCAACGTGATGAGGTTCGAAACTCAGCTTGATCATCTCTTTTTGGACCGCAATACCACATACATCATACGGTGAATTTTCCCCACGAATGAGGGTTCCTTCATTATGTTCAAATGTCGATAAAACCCGCAACGGAACCTGATGTTGCCACGCATATTGGACGCACGGCAAATGGAGCACTTTCGCGCCTTTCCGAGACATCTCTTCCATTGAGGGAAAATCGATAACATCGAGTTTTCGGGCATTTCCGACAATTCTGGGATCCGTGCTGTAAATGCCATCGACATCGGTAAATATCTGACATTCATCCGCTGCCAGCATTCCGGCAAGCGTCACTGCGGTCGTATCAGAACCGCCACGTCCCAGCGTCGTGATATCACCATTCTCACTCACGCCCTGAAAACCAGCAACAATCACGATCGTATCTTCATTCAATAACTGCTGAATTTTCGCTGTATCAGCTTGTAGAATCGTCGCATCGTTATGCTGATTTGTCGTCACAATACCAAGCTGGGAACCTGTGAATGAACGCGCTGAATACCCCATTTTATGCAGCGTCATTGCCAGTAGAGCCATCGATACTTGCTCTCCTGCGGATAAAATCACATCCAGTTCCCTAGCATTTGGAACCCGATCAACCTGATGGGCTAAATCTAATAATCGATTAGTTTCACCAGACATAGCCGACACCACGACCACCACCTGCTGACCACGTGCTTTCGCATCGATTACATGTTGTGCTACCGTATGGATTCTTTCAATCGAACCCATCGATGTCCCACCAAATTTTTGAACTATAAGGGGAGTTTTCACCAGTCGTCACCTTCCTAAGACAAAGTCTCTCTCAGAAATCAACCCAGACAGTCTGTTTGGGTATCATTCGGTACATGGCGATGTCATCTCAGATTCAAGAACATCACCGTAAAAAATGTGATAAAAACAAAACCAAGCGGCTTATCAGCTTAGTTTACAGACGCTAATTAAACCACTTGGTCAGGGATAAATAATTATTTTGAATCAATCTAAAGTTACATGTAACTTTAGATTACAGCTGGGATTCAATCCATGCTTCCGCAGATGCCAAAGCTTGAGGCAGTGCATTCACATCGCTACCGCCGGCCTGAGCCATATCCGGGCGCCCCCCTCCCTTACCGCCGACTTGCTGAGCAACCAGATTGACAAGCTCACCGGCTTTCACCTGACTGGTCAAATCTTTCGTTACCCCGGCAATGAGGCCGACTTTTCCGTCATTAACATTGCCCAACAGAATCACTCCGCTGCCCATCTGATTTTTCAACTCATCAACCATACCGCGAAGTGCTTTATTATCCGCACCTTGTAATTGAGCAACCAAGACTTTAACACCAGCAATCTCTTTCACTTGCTGAAGCAGATTTGAACTGGCCTGAGATGCCAGCTTATCTTTTATCTGCTGGATTTCTTTTTCCAACTGTCTTGCTTTCTGAGCCGCCTCAGCCAGCTTATTTTCATAAGTTGTTTGCTGCTCATCAATCAAATCCAGCGCAGCTTCACCGGTCACGGCTTCAATTCGACGAACCCCGGCAGCGATACCACTTTCGGAAATAATCTTAAATAACCCGATATCACCGGTACTGCTCGCATGGACACCGCCACACAATTCAGTCGAAAAATCGCCCATCGATAAGACACGGACGTTGGTATCGTACTTTTCACCAAATAAAGCCATCGCGCCTTTGGCTTTGGCTTCATCAAGCCCCATAATATTCGTTTCAACCGTATGGTTATGCCGGATATGTCGGTTTACCATCCGTTCAACTTCTTTCAGCTCTTCGGCAGTCATGGCCTCCATGTGAGAGAAGTCAAATCTCAGATTTTCTGCTCGAACCAATGAACCTTTCTGAGTCACGTGTTCACCCAAAACGCGGCGCAAGGCTTCATGCAACAAATGTGTCGCAGAATGGTTCAACGACGTTGCAGATCTTCTTTTGGCATCAACCTGAGCCTCAGCCGTTTCGCCTTGATTCAGAACCCCTTCAACCAATGAGCCATAATGAATGATTGCATTGCCCTGTTTTTGAGTGTCTACAACCTGAAACACACCACTATCGGTACGAATCACACCGGCATCGCCACACTGGCCACCTGATTCCGCATAAAATGGCGTTTCATCCAATACCAGCATTGCGAGATCACCGGATGAAAGTGTCTCAACCGATTCACCATGAACAAACAGAGCAACGATCTTGCCTTGTCCTTCCGTGCCTTCATAACCACAGAACTGGCTTGAAGCGTCAACTTTAATCATGGTGTTGTAATCCGTGCCGAACTGTCCGGCTTCACGCGCACGTTGACGTTGTGCTTCCATTGCCTGTTCAAATCCGGCTTCATCAATATTGAGACCATGTTCTCGCACAACATCATTGGTCAAATCCGCAGGGAAACCATAGGTGTCATAAAGTTTGAAGACGGTTTCTCCGTCGAGAACTTTTCCATCCAGATTTTCCAGCGCTTCATTCAGAATAGATATGCCGCGTTCCAGTGTTCGTCCGAAGTTTTCTTCTTCGATACGAAGCACTTTTTCAACCACCGCCTGCTGTTTTTTCAACTCTTTACCGGCACTGCCCATAATTTCGGCCAACGGACCAACCAATTTATGGAAGAATACGCCCTGAGCACCCAACTTATTACCGTGACGTACGGCACGACGAATGATGCGTCGCAGGACATAACCACGACCTTCGTTAGACGGCACCACTCCATCTACAATTAAGAATGAACAAGAGCGAATATGATCCGCAACTACGCGGAGCGACTGATTTGAAAGATCATCACATCCAATCACTTGCGCAGCTTCTTTAATCAGAGTCTGGAAGACGTCGATTTCATAATTCGAGTGCACACTTTGCATGATTGCTGAAATACGCTCAATCCCCATTCCTGTATCGACAGACGGTTTTGGCAGAGGTTCCATCGTGCCATCAGCATGACGGTTATACTGCATAAAAACGTTATTCCAGATTTCAATGAATCGGTCACCGTCTTCTTCCGGTGATCCCGGAGGACCGCCCCAAATGCTCTCACCATGATCATAAAAAATTTCAGAACACGGACCACAAGGGCCGGTATCACCCATTTGCCAGAAGTTATCTGACTCATAAGGCTTGCCACCCTCTTTATCACCAATACGGATAATCCGATCAGCAGGCAGACCGATCTGCTTGTGCCAGATATCGAACGCTTCATCATCTGTCTGATAAACGGTGACTAACAAACGCTCTTGAGGTAACTTGAGGACTTCAGTCAGAAACTCCCACGCATACTGGATGGCGTCTTGCTTAAAATAATCACCGAAACTGAAGTTACCCAGCATTTCAAAAAATGTATGGTGTCGCGCAGTAAAGCCGACATTTTCCAAATCATTATGCTTACCACCAGCCCGAACACAGCGTTGCGCGGTAACAGCTCGTGTATAATCGCGCTTTTCTAAACCAAGAAAACAGTCTTTAAACTGGTTCATCCCCGCATTCGTGAATAGCAGTGTTGGATCATTGGCAGGGACCAAAGATGAACTGTCTACGATTTGGTGTCCTTTTGTTTCAAAGAACGAGAGGAACGCCTGGCGAACCTCGTCAGTGCTCATGTACATGTGCTATTCCTGAAATATTCAAAGATTCAACTAAAATTTTGCGCCCTATTGTAAAGCATGGATAAGTGTTCGCCTAGTTTTGTTTTGAAGAGTAAATACAGATAAACAAAGTCGCTCATCGACTATAATAAGGCAGGTCAGCGAAGCTAATCTTTACGGAGTTTCCCAAGCATGGGGGAGCACATTATCTGTGGTTGGGATTCAATGCATATTGAATCTGTTCAAAATTGAACCCCCGATATTGCAAAAAACGGACTTGTTTCGCATACACCTTGGGATCTTTTTCCGGCTCTTCCAGGCTGATACCAAACTTTCTCTCTGCCGTTGATTTGGCTAATTCAAACCAATTCATATCCAATGCAGCCAACTGCTCAGCGATGATTGATTCATCGACTTGCTTTTGTTTCAACGATTGATAGATTCTCTGTTCACCGTGACCTTTGGCAATATGATGTCGAATCATGCCTTGCGTATAGCGCATATCATCCAAGTAGCCATACTGTTCACAAGCCTGTACAGCCTGATCGGCTTCATTGTCGTCAAAGCCTTTTGCCATCAACTTACGGTATAACTCAATACAGCCATGATCCCGGCGGCTTAATAGCTGGATCGCGGTTTCCAAACAGGTTCTCGAATGTGATTTATGCATCTGAAATCCCCTTTAAAAAAGCCCTGCATCTGCAGGGCTGTTTCACGATCTTATCGCTTATCGCGTCATCTGAGCACGTCGCGAATTAATTTTCTTCTTGCTGAAGTGCTGTCTCAACCCCTTCCTGATCGTCTTCAGGAATCGGGTCATTACTCAGCAACATTTCACGAATTTTATGATCAATGACTTTGGCAACTTCAGGGTTTTCACGCAGGTATTTACAAGCATTCGCTTTCCCCTGACCAATTTTATCCCCGTTATAGCTGTACCAAGCACCCGCTTTTTCAACCAGTTTATGCTTCACGCCTAAATCAACCAGCTCACCTTCACGGTTAAATCCTTGACCATACATAATTTGCGTATTTGCTTCTTTAAACGGTGCAGCAATTTTGTTTTTCACCACTTTGATACGCGTTTCATTACCAACCACCTCGTCGCCTTCTTTAATTGATCCGGTACGACGAATATCAAGCCGAACAGAAGCGTAGAATTTTAAGGCATTACCACCGGTTGTTGTTTCAGGGTTACCGAACATCACCCCAATTTTCATCCGGATTTGGTTGATAAAAATACACATACAGTTCGATTGCTTCAGATTTCCGGTCAACTTACGCATTGCCTGAGATAACATACGTGCCTGTAGCCCCATATGGCTATCACCCATCTCACCTTCAATCTCTGCTTTCGGTGTCAATGCTGCAACCGAGTCAACGACCATGACATCAATAGCACCGGAGCGCGCCAATGCATCACAAATTTCCAGCGCTTGTTCACCTGTATCTGGCTGAGAGACAAGCAGTTCATCAATATCAACCCCAAGCTTCTTCGCATAAACCGGATCCAATGCATGTTCAGCATCGATAAATGCACAGGTTTTACCTTCACGTTGTGCTGCAGCGATGACTTCCAGAGTCAGTGTGGTCTTCCCTGAAGATTCCGGGCCGTAGATTTCAACAATCCGTCCCATTGGTAAACCGCCGGCACCTAAAGCGATATCCAGTGAAAGAGACCCTGTAGAGATCGTTTCAACGTCCATGGTACGGTTATCACCAAGACGCATGATTGACCCTTTACCAAACTGCTTTTCAATTTGTCCCAGTGCCGCGGCCAGTGCTTTTTGTTTGTTCTCGTCCATTACGTTCTCCAGACAGTCACTTTCAGATATTAAGTCTATGGGTTGTTTCCCCAAAATATGTTGAATGATTATACTGTAAATTCATACAGTGTCCAGACCTGTCGATGAATTTTCCTAACAGGGTTGAATCCTTGGGATCATATCACTTTCAGGCCATGTTTTGATACGGTATGCCACTCATTCAACGCCATGAACAGCAAAGGTGAACAGATCAAACAATGGTTGCTTTCATGACTGTGAGACACGCTCATGGGTCAGATAATCATGAATCGTCTGCAAAGCATGGTAAACCGCTTGAGAGCGAACTTGCGTGCGACTTCCTGAAAAATGAACAGTTTCAACCTTCTCCCACCCCGAACGTGTTTGCCAGGCAAAACAAACGGTTCCCACGGGTTTCTCGATACTGCCACCACCGGGGCCGGCAATACCACTCACGGAGACCGCCAGCGATGCCTGAGAATGAAATAAAGCCCCTGCGGCCATTTCTAAAACCGTCTGCTCACTGACTGCCCCCCACTGTGACAGCGTTTCCTGTCGGACGCCCAGCATTTGCATTTTGGCTTCATTACTATAAGTAACAAACGCACGATCAAACCAAGCGGAGCTCCCGGCAATCTCTGTAATAGCAGTTGCAATACCGCCACCGGTACAGGATTCGGCCGTCACCAGAATACCCCCACATGCCAAAAGTAATTCTCCGATACGTTGACTTAAAGTTTCATGTAATTCCATCGATGTTCCCTCCGTGTTGCGATTGCTCAGTTTGCCTCAATTCGCACATCCTAAGCGCTCATCAAGTCAAATAAAAGCAGTTGCCCTGAAACCAGCCCACCGTCATCGGCAAACCGTATTTACGGTTATCGCACCCATAAAAAATGGCAGCCTTTGCTGCCATTGACAAACCAATCCGACAATTGGCTAGACGGGATATTGATGATATCCGAGTTGCTCAGAAATATTTTTGCCAGCCTGCTGAAGTAACCCGACATAATAAGACATCCGTTTCTCATCGAAACGAATGGTTGGAAACGAGATCGACAATCCAGCAATAATATTCCCAAATCGGTCATATACGGGAGCGGCAAGACAACGCAGACCGGATTCCTGCTCTTCATTATCTTCGGCAAAATGTCGTTCTCTGACATACGCCAGTTCCGCTAATAACTGATCAACATTCTCTAATGTTTTATCGGTATGCTTGACGAATTCGACCGGCTCAAGAACCTGACGGACAAAGGACTCATCTCGCTCAGACAGTAAAACTTTACCAATCGCGGTACTGTAGAGCGGATTCCGTCGCCCGATACGGGACTGCATCCTTAAGTTGTAGCCGGAATCGATTTTATGGATATAGATAATTGCACCGTCATCCAAAGCGCCCAAATGCACCGCTTCGTTGGTCTTTTCAGAGATACAGTGCATCTCTTTATCCGCAAGAGAAACAAGATCAACGTACTCAAGTGATTTTGCACCAAGTTCGAACAGTTTCAGGGTCAGAGAATATTTATCGGCCTCACCTTCCTGAGAGATATATCCTAGAGACTTCATCGTCTGCAAAAAGCGGTAGGTTGTCGCCTTAGACATCATTAATCGTTGAGATAATTCAGACACTCCGATTTCTTTTTGTTCGCCTAATGCCTGAAGAATACTAAATACTTTCAACACCGAAGAAACGGCTTCTGGCTGGGTAGATTTCTGCATGAATAATCTATTCCTACAAGTTTGTCTTTTTCTCATTATAACGAAGAGAAGTCAGAGAGCCAGTAATTTAAAAAAGCCATTTCAAAAATTTAGAACCAGAACCGGGCAAGCACAAAATAAATACATGAATCATATTTTATGAAAAAGCGTTTCAAAAAAAATTGCAAGCCGTGTTTTTTTTGTGTAATGTAAATCATACAAAACGTGAACGATCATGATTCATTCGCGCTGCATGTTACCACTAGAGGAAGCAGAATATGATTCTCGATTCATTTAACCTGCAAGGAAAGGTTGCAATTGTCACCGGATGTGACACAGGATTAGGTCAGGGAATGGCATTAGGTTTAGCAGGTGCTGGCTGTGATATTGTCGGAGTCAATATTGCTCACCCCACAGAAACCATTGAAAAGGTTCAAGCGCTCGGTCGCAAGTTCGTGGCGATTCAAGCCAACCTGATGATGCTGGACGATATTCCCAATATTATTGATCGTGCGATCACCGAGCTCGGTCGCATTGATATTCTAGTCAATAATGCGGGCATTATTCGCCGCAATGATGCTATCGAATTTTCAGAAAAAGACTGGGATGATGTCATGGACATCAATGTGAAATCCGTTTTCTTTATGTCTCAGGCAGTTGCCAAACAATTCATGGCGCAAGGCACCGGAGGCAAAATCATTAACATTGCTTCCATGCTTTCTTTTCAAGGTGGTATTCGTGTTCCTTCGTATACTGCATCAAAAAGTGGTGTGATGGGCATTACACGTCTCATGGCCAATGAATGGGCGCAACATCAGATTAATGTCAACGCGATTGCACCCGGTTATATGGCCACCAATAACACGGCTGCTCTTCGGGCTGATGAATCACGCAACCAAGAGATTGTCGAGCGGATTCCGGCAGCACGTTGGGGGCTTCCTGAAGATTTAGCCGGTCCTTGTGTGTTCTTGGCATCATCAGCATCAGACTACATCAATGGCTATACGATTGCCGTTGACGGTGGTTGGCTGGCTCGTTAATTCGGGCAAATAGAGAAAAACAATCCACCAAATCGGGAATCGAATCAGATTTCCGATTGATTGTCCTTCAGTCAAATTAAAGAGGGAAAACATGTTCATTTATAACCGAGAGGTTGCGCTGGAAGATCTTGGGAGTGGCGTATCACGGAAAATCCTCGCCTACAGCGATAACATTATGAGCGTTGAAGTTCACTTTGAAAAAGGTGCTGTTGGTCCGATGCACAACCACCCCCACGAACAACTCACTTATGTATTGTCCGGTGAATTTGAGTTTACGATTGGTGATGAAACCAAGATCGTCAAAGCGGGGGATGTTCTTTATAAAGAACCCAATGTTATGCACGGATGTGTCTGTCTCGAACCCGGTGTGTTACTCGATAATTTCACGCCGATGCGGCAAGATTTCCTCAAATCATAAATCTATATTGCGGTATTTGACCGCAGGAGCATAAACATGAAAATCGCATTAATGATGGAAAACAGTCAAGCGGCTAAAAACGCTGTGGTACTGAATGAGTTGACCCAAGTCGTCACACCACAAGGTGACTCAGTCTACAACGTGGGTATGAGTGACGAAAATGATCACCACCTCACCTATATTCACCTTGGCATCATGGCAAGCCTGCTTTTGAATTCAGAAGCCGTAGATTTTGTCGTCGCCGGATGTGGTACAGGTCAGGGGGCGATGATGTCACTCAACATTCATCCCGGTGTTGTGTGCGGGTACTGTCTGGAACCATCCGATGCATTTCTGTTCAACCAAATCAACAACGGTAATGCACTCTCATTGGCCTTTGCTAAAGGTTATGGCTGGGGAGCAGAACTAAACATTCGTTATATTTTTGAAAAAGCATTCACCACGGGCGAACGTGGACAGGGTTACCCGCTGGAACGTGCCGCGCCACAAAAACAAAATGCCGGGATCCTCAATCAGGTCAAATCAGCTGTCGTCAAAGATAACTATCTCGATACGTTAAAAGCGATTGATCAAGAACTGGTCAAAACAGCGGTGTCAGGACCTCGTTTTCAGGAATGTTTCTTCGACAATTGCAAGAAGCCCGACATTGCAGCATACGTGCGTGACTTGCTGAAATAGTTTCACTGATCTGATCTACCTACCTAACAAAGATTAAGAATCAGTTACTTGTCAGCCTGTTATAGGCTGACTTTTTTCTTGTGCCGACTCCCGAAATCAGACATGGCGTGTAAGTTTTGGTGATGTTTCGTGCCAAGCAACCAATAATCAGTCAAAGATCTTAATCACATAAAAATAAAACGTTATTTCATTTTTAATCAATAATAAATAAAATAGCCTTTTTACCCGGTTGTTATTCTCAGGAGCTTTTATGTTGCCAATAACTCAAGTCGCCATTATTGGTGAGTGTATGGTTGAATTGCGGCGAGCCAATCATCAGGTTGAACAAGGGTTTGGCGGGGATACACTCAACACCGCAATCTATCTGTCAAGATTAACTCACTCACAGGGGATCACCACCGCTTATGTGACAGGATTGGGAAGAGATCCATTCAGTCAAGATATGCTCAACGCATGGCAGCAGGAAGGTATTGATACCAATATGGTTGCTATTTCACCTGACAAGTTACCCGGCATTTATGCCATAGAAACCGCAGCAGATGGTGAACGCAGTTTTTACTATTGGCGTAATGACTCAGCAGCAAAATACTGGTTACGGCAACAGACACCAACCGAACTTGCAGCGCGCTTAGCGCAATATGGTTTAATTTACTTAAGTGGTATCAGTCTGGCAATTCTGCCCGTAGACTGTCGCGAAATTTTACTTGAGTCGCTTCGCCTCTGTCATCAAGATGGTATTGCCATTGCGTTTGATAATAATTATCGGCCGACCTTGTGGGAGAATGCCGCAGAAGCCCGACATTGGTATACCCAAGTATTATCCATAACCGATTATGCATTCCTGACCTTTGATGATGAAACCGCGCTTTGGGGCGATACACAAACGTCTCAGACACTTGCGCGAACTCAGGGGCTCGGGGTCAAAGAAATCGTCATCAAACAGGGAGGAGATGCCTGCATTGTGACTTGTGATACAGCTCAATGGTCAGTCGCACCAGCCCCCGTCAGACAGATTGTTGATACAACGGCTGCCGGTGACTCTTTCAGTGCCGGATATCTCGCCGCTCGTCTTCTAGGTAAATCCTGCGAGTTATCGGCTCAATCAGCCCACCGGCTTGCCGGGCTAGTCATTCAACATCGTGGTGCGATTATTCCCAAACAAAATATGCCTGAAATTGAGACGCCCGTTGATGTGGAAACAAGATAAACACAATTGATCGAATATTCAGTATCGGATAATGAGGAAAAAAGATGAAAACACTCGAACAACAGTTAGAAGCCATCGGCGTCATTCCGGTCATCGCGCTGGACGATGCCCAAAAGGCAGTCAAACTGGCACAGGTTCTCATTGAAAATGGCCTGCCTTGTGCTGAAGTCACGTTCAGGACCGCACAAGCAGCACAAGCGATTGCCAGTATGCGCGAAGCATATCCAGAGATATTAATCGGGGCAGGAACAGTGCTTACTCCCGCTCAGGTTGACGCAGCAATAGATGCGGGTGCAGATTTTATTGTCAGTCCGGGATTTAACCCAACAACCGTCAAATATTGTCAGCAACGACAAATCACCATCATTCCGGGTATCAACACGCCCAGTCTGGTTGAGCAAGCGATGGAAATGGGGTTGAAAACACTTAAGTTCTTCCCTGCCGAGCCATCAGGTGGTACCGCGATGCTCAAAGCGATGTCAGCGGTCTATCCGGTACGCTTTATGCCGACGGGAGGCATTAATCCTCAGAATATAAAAAGTTATCTGGGCATTCCAAGCGTACTGGCTTGCGGTGGCACATGGATGGTTCCCAATCAACTGATTGAGGAAGAAAAGTGGGATGAGCTGGCAGCTCTCGTCAAGGAAGTTGCGACCATCATTCGCTAAACCGGCAGTAACATAGCCATACGAACGGCTCTCGCAGAAATCATACCGGAGTAAATCAATCCGGTGTCTTTGGGTGAGAGCTTTTTCTTTAAGCGATGTTCGATAATAATTTTCGATCAAAAGTGATCATAAATTAAGTGGCCATAAATAGAGAGGCTACGATAGTATTTTTCTACGATAGACGGTTAACCAGCCCTGAGTCACCATGCGGTAGAAATAGATAACACCACGAATCCACCAATCTGCATACATCCCGAGCCAGACACCATAGATATTCATTTCCAGCGTGATCCCGAGAATATACCCCAGCATCATTCGTCCGCCCCACATACTGACAATCGCTACCCACATACAGAAAGTTACATCCTTCGCCCCTTTAAATGCAGCGGGTAAGACAAAAGAAGCGCCCCAAACAGGCGTCATCAGAGCATTGATCAACAACAGATTGGTCACAACGCCGACTACATCATCATCCGAGAGATAAAAACGGGCAACCGTCTCCGCCATTGGCACAATCAGTACCGCAAACAGCGTCAGTAATCCGGTTGCAAGCCAGAAGATCAACTTCATTTCTTGGTACGCCACATTCGGTTTATGTTGTCCCAAACGTTTACCAATTAACACTGTCGATGTCATTGCCAGTGTATTTCCCGGAATATTTAACAAGAGTAATACCGAGAAGGTCACAACATTACCTGCCATCGCGACCGTTCCCATCCCTGCAACCATGATCTGCGTGATCAGCTTCCCCAGATTAAACATCAACGACTCAATACTGGAAGGAATACCGATGGCCAGAATCTCCACCAGCGTTTCCCGCTGGAAAGGGCGGAAATATCGCTGTAACTGAATTTTTAAAGTTGTATTGCGGATCAGACAAATCACGATAAGCACAGCGCCGACCCAACGGGCGGCAATAATCCCGATACCAGAGCCAACCAACCCCAAACCGCTCCAGCTGCCGGGAAAAAGTTCATCAACCCCATAGATCAACGGATAACTGAATGCAACATTCAGCAGGTTCATCATGATATTACTCAACGCAGGCAAACGAGAGTTTCCGACGGCTCGCAACACCCCGCTGCCAGCCAATGTAATCGCTAAGGCCGGGTAACTGAAAACAATAAGCTGAAGATAAAGCTCGCTCAAATCAATCACCTGAACCGTTGCTCCATAGGCGACCACAGACAAAATCGGTGCCACCAAGTAATAGATGAGCAGTAAGGCGAACAGGCTCATCAAGACACTCAATGACATCACCTGACTCGCGCAGGCCTGTGCTTTTTCCCGATCCGAACGCCCAAAAGCTTGTGCGATCACCACCGAGCCACCCAGCGCAATCGCAGACAGCAATGAGATAACAACCCAAGTGATACTATCCGTAATACCAACCGCAGCCGTCTCTTGCGCACCAAGTCGGCTCACCAGAATCGTACTGATGATGCCCATCATGACCACACAAGTCAGTTCAATAAAAATCGGCCAGGCAAATGGCCAAATATCATGTTGGAATAATACGCGATGCCGCTGACGTAACCCAAAGCGCCTGCCGAGAGTCGTATTGATCACAGAGAAAGGTTTCATTCACTCAGCCGGTCCCGTTGACATCGCCATCTCAGGATAAGGCTGCTCATAAATGATATCGCGGTCGTACACCACTTTGATCTCTCCGGCAATACGCTGTTCACCGTGTAAATACCCACCAGTGGAAAATAATGGCGGGAGCTGCGCATAACACTGTTGGTATGCAGCTTCTATCGCCACTAAAGCATAAGGAAGCGGGTCATCGAGTCGCGCATTTTCCTGTTGAGGATGGGCAATAAACAATCCACTCTCCGCGTGATAATGGCGTGCCAATAAATTCTCCGCCACGACATCTGCCAAACGCAACACTTCAGGTTCGGGATGATATTGATTCAGCTCTAACAACGCAAAAATCAGATAAGCCGATGTACATGAGGTTGTTTGGGCGAGACGGATGGGAACCAGCGTTACGGGATCAAGCGCTCCTAATTTGAATCGCGCAAACATGCGACTCACCAGTTGGCATAATTCATGATCCCCCGTCAACAATGCAGCTTTCATCAACGGGAATAAATATGCAGGATCAGCGGGTTGTCGCGACAACGTAGTGCCTTTATCACCATAGTAGCCATCCCGGACAAAGGTATACCCTGTCATATCTTGTCCGCTATTCCACATCGGGATCATTTGGTTGTCTTGTTCATCCCAGGCATAGTGAAAATAAGCTTTTAGCCCGTCGGCTATCCACTCAAGCCATTGCCGGTCACCGACTTGCTCCGCACAAGCCATCATCGCCAGCGGATTATCCATGATTAACGGCCAACAGTCCCGAAACAGTACATTGGCTTCACGGGCGATCGCACCAAACTCAGGGCCAAACTGACGAGCCGCCCGATCTCCAAACCAAGAGTAAGTTAAACGGTCATCGTCCGGGACAGGTTCACGCTGTCGCGGAGAAGAAAACTGGTAAACCGGCATTCCCGTCTCTGGGTGACGTGCCAAAACAAACTGATGATATAAATGTTTCGCCCAGTTTAAAGCATCTTGATCACCGGTATAACGATAGTAATGGACAGCCGCATAGATCAAATCGGTTGACGCATTAACAAAGGTTAAACCAACTGTTTCCGGCAGTTGTGGCCATTGGCGCGGATCCACCACCGGCTCAGGGGAGTACTGTTGAAAGATATTTGCAAGAAACGGTTGTCCATACTCACCATGCCGGGTGAGATCCAGTTTTTGCCAATCGGTCACATGAGCAGCCCAGAATCCTCGCAGATAACACTCCGTCACCTCGGGGCGAATTTGGTGTAGCAGATCATAATAAGGAAAATGATGCTTCAGCTCATGCACCCGAGCTTTACTCTCCGGCCCTTCCGGATGACCTGAATTGAGATCAACAAACAGATGTCCGCCCCAGTAAAATAATCCACTGCGCTGATCAACATAATGTTCCAGAAAATAGGCCGTCGTCTCTTGTGCCTGACGCAAAAAAGCGCCGTCTCCTGTCACAATACTAATTGCCGTCAATCCACGCATCAGGTTTTGCTGGCTGGCAAAGTTACTCATGGCAACGCGCCGGCCATCCGGATAAGTCCAGCAAACCGGCTCCCCGGATGTCACACAAAGACCATCAGCCAACAGTGGAGAAATATCAGCATGCGCCAATTTTAGCGCCTGTCGATAAAAACGAGTCACGATAGCCAGCCGCGAGTACCGAGATGCAGACATGCAAACCCTCCAATGCAAAATAGATATAGCCCCGAGACCGGGGCTTTTATCGAATGGCCAGAAAAAGTAAAAAGCACGGTAATCAATCAGGTAAACAGAATGATGAGGTTAATCAGCAATCCGTTTTAACACTCGGTTGCCACGACGCAAAAAGTTTTTGGCAGCGCCTTCTACATCAGTCTGACCATAATCCAGTTGCTGCATTGACTCTGCAAATAACTCCAGCAATTGTGCATTATCCGTATAAGGCGTCGGAATAATGTGCTTCGGCAATTGCTGTGCTAAACGATAGCCTTGATAAGACAAGCTCTTATCATCAATCTGACCATCATCCTGTAAGGTTTTAAATCCAGCCAAACTGATCGGCATTCCTCGTGCCAACCCCATGGCTTTCACCCCAGCCGGCTCATTGAGCAAGAAATCAACTAACAAAGCAGCTTCTTTCGGGTGTTTGGTATTGCGCCCGATAGAAAACATCATCGAAGGTCTTGCCAACAATCCCGAGTCCGTCGCCCCATCGAGCATCGGATAGGGTCCAAGCTCCAGAGTCATTGGTGGCGCTAAATTAGCCGCATATTTACCAATCGCGGTATCCCACATATACAACCCGCCAAAACGACCATCGATCCACGGACGCATTTCGTACATGTTCCCTTTTCCGTAAGAAGCAAACTCTTTGGTTGACGGGAAAAGATGACTTTTTACCTGATCGACGTAAAGCTGGAAGAACTGTGCCATTTCTTCTTGGTTAAAATTGATCAGATTGGTGTCATGATTGATGATATCTTTGCCATACTTCTGGATAAAATAAGAGCGGTTCATGGCAAAAACATCACGCGCTTCAATCACCAACGGATAATAATCATCACCGAGCTTTTCTTTGAAAACCGGTCCGACTTTCATCAGTTCATCCCATGAGCGCGGATAACCGACGCCAGCTTTCATCCATATATTTCGATTATAAAAGAACACGCGGGAGGTCATACTGACCGGCAACCCATTCAGTTTACCGTCAATTGTCGTCAAACCGAGCGCACCGGGAAAATTAAATAAATGTAACGTCTCAGCTTGGGCATTCATGTCATAAAAACCCTGACCATCCCGGGAAAAAATCGGCATCCAGTTCCAGTTGGTCTGCATAACATCCGGTTCAGTATTGCCCGCAATTTGTGTAGTCAGACGGGACAAATGCCCATCCCAGCCGGTATATTCGCCTTTGACTTTAATATCAGGATATTTTTCCTGAAATTTTTCCAACGCTTGCAGTGTGGCTTGGTGACGGTTATTCCCCCCCCACCATGACATTCGCAGTTCTGTTTGAGCCTGTACAGCCACAGAAGCGGTTGTAATCACAGCAGAAATCAGTGTAGTCAGTACCTTTCTATTCATGGATTAGTCTCCAAATAAGTTTATTGTTGTTCTCCAATTTATTTATTGTTTTGTATTGAGATATTCTTTTCTGTCTCCTTGTCGAAGATGTGTGCTTTATTCATATCCACAACAAACATCACCTCTTTCCTTAATTCCATGTTGAGCTTATCGCGGACATCATCGATCGGAATTCTGGCAATAAAATCATACTGCCCGACTCGGAAATGGACATAGACTTCATGCCCCATATTCTCCATACGAATCACATCCCCGATGATGGTTTGTTGCCCGACATCCGGCTCCGTCAGCGCAAGTGTGATGCTATCAGGACGAATCCCCAACACGGTTTTTTGATACCCGTGACTGCGGATTGTGGCCGCCTTATGCGGGGGCAGCTGTAAAATTTGATCACCTAACAGGGCGGCCATACCACCGTCCTGTTCAGAAAGAATGACATCGCACATATTCATCTCCGGTGCACCGATAAATCCGGCCACGAACATATTGACCGGGTTGTTATACAGTTCATCCGGTGTATCAACTTGCATGATCTCCCCCTGCTTCATGACGCAAATGCGATCACCCATCGTCATCGCTTCAGTTTGATCGTGAGTAACATACACCGCTGTTGCCGGATGATTTTCACGCTTCAGATGGCGATGCAGGTCAGTGATCCGAACCCGCATCGATGCACGTAGCTTGGCATCCAGGTTCGATAGGGGTTCATCGAACAGAAAAACCTCGGGTTTTTTGACAATCGCCCGTCCGACAGCAACCCGTTGTGCCTGCCCACCGGACAACTGTCTTGGCAAACGATCAAGTAGTTCCTCGATCTCAAGAATATTTGCAGCTTCTTCAACACGCTGGTCAATTTCATGCTTGGGTAGTTTTTGCAGTTTCAGACCAAACCCCAGATTTTCCCGCACCGTCATATGCGGATACAACGCATAATTCTGGAAGACCATCGCAATCCCCCGATCTTTCGGGGCCAGATTATTGACGACTTGTCCCCCAATCACGATTTCGCCACCGCTCACATTTTCCAAACCGGCAAGCATACGTAATGTGGTCGATTTGGCACAGCCAGAGGGACCGACAATCACCATAAACTCACCGTCATGAATGGTTAAATCAACACCATGGACTGCTTTAAAACCGTTCGAGTAGACTTTCTCTAATTTGTTAAACTTCACTTCCGCCATTGTGATTACTCCTCAGAATTTAACCTTTAATACCGCTGCTGGTGACGCCTTCGACAAAATATTTCTGTGACATAAAGAACACCAGAATTGAAGGAATGATAGCGATTGAAGCCATTGCCAGAATTTCGTTCCACCTCGCACCTTCCGTGACATCAATGGACATTTTCAACGCTAGGGCGATGGGGTACTTTTCAACGCTGGAGATGTAAATGAGCGGACCAAGGAAATCGTTTACCGACCACATAAACTGGAACAGTGCCACGGAGATAATTGCAGGACGAATGACCGGCACAACCACATGCCAGAGCACCTGAAAAGAGTTACACCCATCAATCATGGCGGCCTCTTCCATATCGGTCGGAACCCCGCGCAAAAACTGGATCAGCATGAAGACAAAGAATCCTTGTGTTGCAAATGCGAAAGGCAGATAGAGCGGTAAATAAGAGTCAAGCAATCCCATCTCACGAAACATCAAATATTGAGGGATCAACAGGACCGATTGAGGCAGCAAAATAGTGGCGATCAGGGTTGCAAACCAAAACTTTTTCCATGGGATATCAAACCGGGCAAAGCCATAAGCGACAATCGTTGATGACACCACCGTGACGAAAACCTTCGGCAGCACATAGGCAAAGGTATTCAGGATATAATGACCGAACGTATATTCCGTCCCGGTCTTCCACCCATTGATAAACCCATCCAGACTCCATTCACTCGGAATCAGATTCATCGACGAAAAGATTTCATGGTTTGGTTTCATTGCGGCAGAAAACATCCACAGCAACGGATAGAGCATCATCACGCCGACAATGATCAGAATCGTATAACGAATCGCCGCATTGATTTTTTCACGACGAATGGTGCGATCATTCTCCACATAGCTATGATGTGCTTGATTACTTTGTTTCTGTTCGGCAGAAACACTCGCGACAGAAGCCATAATTATTTACCCCCCTTATCACCTGAATAGAACACCCAGTACTTCGAAGAACGGAATGTGATGGATGTAAATATGGCTACGACAATAAACAGCGCCCATGCCAATGCACTCCCATACCCCATATCAAAAAACTTAAACGCGGTTTCGTAGATGTAGAGCGAGATCAGATAGGTTGACTTCATCGGCCCGCCACCGGTAATCACATACGGTGCGGTAAACTCCTGAAAAGCCTGAGTGGTTTGCATAATAAAGTTGAAGAAAATAACGGGTGTAATGAGCGGTACCGTGACCTTGATAAACATCTGCCATTTGCTGGCACCATCAATCAATGCCGCTTCATACTGAGACTGAGGGACATTTTGCAATGCCGCCAAAAAAATCACCATCGCTGACCCGAACTGCCAAGCACGCAATAATGTGATTGAAAACAGTGCAAAAGACGGCTCACCAAGCCAGTTCACAGCATCAATACCAACGAGGGCTAACATACCGTTTAATACCCCGTCGATGGCAAACAATGCCCGCCATAAAACCGCAATGGCAATACTACTGCCAAGGATTGAAGGGATATAATATGCCGTTCTGAAAAATCGAATCCCCCGTAACTTAAAGTTCAAGATAAAGGCAATGAATAAGGCAAACGCCAACTTCACTGGAATGGTCAGGAACACATACAAGAATGTGACACTCATTGACTTCCAGAACAGGTCATCTTCCGTCAGCATATACCGATAGTTTTCAATACCGACGTACTCTGGTGACGTCATCAGATCGTAATCGGTGAAACTCATCAGAAATGACGATACAAAGGGAAATGCAGTAAAAACCAATAGCCCGATAATATAAGGCGACAAGTAAGCAAGTCCCAGCTTACGACTTTCATACATATTGCTCTCGTCCTCTGAAAAAAAAAATCAACAGTGGCCGAATGGTCGATTCGGGTGAACGTCTCATTCGGAATCGTTATTTCTATTAAACTGAATCCCACCTGAACTACCAGCGAATAACCTCATATTTGTGATCTTGAATGTCATTTTTATATTAAAAAATAAAAAATATGAAATATAGTTTCATTTTTATATTTTAAAAATAAACACTAGATTAATCTTCTCCTGCAGTATACATATGCTGCGCATTGGATATTAAATCAAGCCAATATGAATTAAAAAACACGCATAGACGACGATTGAAATCAAATAGATCCTCAATACATCTCCAATATCACACATCAGTTCAAAAGCAATAAAAATAAATATTATCAATCATATAAAATCATCAATATTAAAAATCATGTCATCCCATCTTTTCATGAACACGAAGTCACAAAGAAGAATCCCACAAACACTAAAGAGATCACGTTTATTGATACATTTATATTAAAACATCGCTTCACAGATCACGTTATTCATACCAAACAGTTCAAAGAGTTCAAAATCAGATCTAAATTGAACCACGAGAATACAAATAACAAAACGGTGTTTCAATATGAAAAATAAATTAATTACCTCTGCTCTACTCCTTGGTTTAACCGCTGGCGCTGCTCATGCGACTTCACTTAACGTTCGCCATGAATTTATTCCTGAGGAGGGTAACAGTGCAGCACGTCATCGCGATCGACTAGTGATTTCACATCTGTTTGATAATGGCATTGGTATCAGCGAAGAAGTGAAATGGGGCTACGAAAAAGACAGTGTCAATTTCGGTGAGATGAAGAGTGCCGGCCACGAAACAAAGATCGGTTACAACTACACCATCAATGCGGACTTTAAAATTCAACCTGCCTATGCACTCGACTCATCTTCAAGTGCGATCGTACATAAGTTTGATCTGAAAGGGGTCTATAAAATCAGTGACAGCTGGAATGCCTCCCTGCGCTATCGTTACGGGATGAAAGTACCGTCCAACGACTCACCGAATTCACATTACAGTCAGGTCAACTTTGTAACGGCATATAAATTCGAGCAATACCAAGTGGGGATCGACTTCGAAGGTAAGTTCGAACAATCGGCCTCCAGTGGCTATGACGGTGATAACAATTACCTGAATCTGGTCAACTTGTTCGCTGAATATCAAGGCTGGGACAATGGCTGGCGTCCGTTTGCCGAATTCGGACTGACATCTCAAGATACAAACAAGAGCACGACAGGCAAAGATCAATACGTTCCACGCTACCGTGTGGGTTTGAAATACAATTTCTAACTTGCTGATTTTGATCATTGGTCATTCAGGCAGATATCGAATCACCACTGCACTAGGGATGCGACCGCCCAACGACAGGGACCTCGCCGCATTTGATCGATATCTGCCCCCAAAAGTGGCTCTTCGGCATCGTGACACAGCCCCGATCGCTTCAAAACACATAGTTTCAAAGCACATAGTTTTTCAAAACAATAGTCTCAAAACAATAGCTCCAGAACTCATGAATCGGACTGTTATATGGGGACATGTGAAGATGTCACACGGCTTCGAATTCAGCCTTTTTCTTTTTCAATACGAGGTTCACCATAATGAAACTGCACAGAACGACATTACTGATGACGTCGATTTTGTCTTTATCTGCCTGCTCACAATACAGCGCCCTCCCCGCGCCTCAGGATTTAACCTGGCAGGCGATCACCTTCGGCCAGTCAACCGATCTGAATTTTGCTTCGACGATTTTACCGGAAAAAGTCGGACTCAATGCTGTCACCTTCAATGGTCAGCCGGTGCAACCGGGGGCGCTGCTCAACACCTTTACCATAGAAAGTCGTGGCGGCAAACTGGCGAATTCACATGAAGGCGTGACGTACTACTACACCAAGCTCCCTGCCAATGCGAACTTCACCTTATCAGCCGACATGACACTCAACCAACTGGGTCCGGAAACAGGCTCAACCCCGAATCGTCAGGAAGGCGCAGGCATCATGGTCCGTGATATTCTGGGCTCTCCGCGTTTAGATCCTCAGCCTCCCGGTGCAGAAGAATTCCCCGCAGCATCCAATATGGTGATGCATGTGCTGCGCGCTAATAAAAAGAAAAATAACGGGCTGATCAATGTGAACGCTACCTACCGGGAAGGAGTTTACCAACCTTGGGGAACCAAGGGCAATCGCATTGTCCGGGATGAATTTATCAAGGGTGTTCCCTATGGAAACAACATCACTTACCAGATGTCACTGAGCCGGACCGACGCAGGCTATAGCGTGACCTATCATTATGGTGATATCAGCGAAAGCCATCCCATCAAAGGCGCCAATACCAATATCATCGCCATGCAGGATCCCAAGTATCAATATGTGGGTTTCTTTGCTTCGCGTAATGCCAAAGTTACCATCAGCAATGCGCACCTGACTGTTGAATCCGGTACGCTGACCAATGCTCCGACCTATCACCCTCAACCTACATCACTGGTACTACAGCCAGCATCTCCCGAGCAATCTGCCACAGCTGATTATCTGTTTCAGTCACGCGCCAGTAACACCGGTGCATTTACCCTCTATCAAGACGGTAAGTTACTGGTTAAAAATCAACAAGTTTCTGCGGGTCAACTGTTCAGCGTAAAAACCCATCTAGAAACCCCAAAAACGCTATTTTCGCTCCACTTTACACCGACAGAAGGTGCTGACCGATCTCCCAGACAGTACCAGCAAACCGTCACCCAAGTTGCGCTCAAAGATCCAATGCATTTACGTGTCAATCCTAACGGTGATCATGGCCGACTCACCCTCAAAAATGCCATTCGACTGCTCCCTCCGGGTGGGACCATCACGCTAGAAGATGGCGAATATGGTGCACTGCTCATTCCACTGACAGCCAGTGGGCAAGCGAACCAGGTCAAAACCCTGAAAGCCGGGGGAGATCATGTTCGTTTTACGGGTGACATCACCCATCAAGCAAACTACTGGTATGTTTCTCATCTTGAAGTCGCAGGGGCGCGTTATATTGTCCATGGCAGTCACAACACATTTGAGCGCATCATCACGCATGATGCATCAGATACCGGTTTTCAAATTACCTCACCGGCCAAATCTCCTCGCGCATTTTGGGCAAGTCATAACCTTGTGCGGGATAGTCAGAGCTATAACAACATGGATCCATCCCAGATCAATGCTGACGGTTTCGCTGCGAAGATGCGCATCGGAGATGGCAATACCTTTATCCGCTGTATCTCTCACCACAACATCGATGATGGCTGGGATCTGTTCAATAAAGTGGAAGATGGCCCCAATGGCGTCGTGACCATTATCGATTCCATTTCTTATAAAAATGGTCAGACTCTACAGGTCAAAGCCAGAGGCGGGAGCCGAGGGAATGGGTTTAAACTTGGCGGAGAAGGGCTGCCTGTCGCACATATCATTAAGAATAACCTCGCTTATCAAAACAATATGGACGGCTTTACCGATAATTTTAATCCGGGTCGCCTAACCCTTGAAAACAATGTCGCCATTGATAACAAGCGCTTCAACTTCCTGATCAGAAAGAGCCCTTACACGGATACTCAGAAGCAAGGCACATTCATCGGTAATCGGTCTTATCGCTTCTATTCTGCCAGCCCATACGATGATGTCGTCAATGCAGAAACGCGTCGGGACAATACGCTGATTGTTGAGGGGCAATCTACTGATGCTCAGGGAGAACATCCTTCTGCTGAGACGTTAACTAAACTGAAACAGGCTGCCAAAATTTCATCGCAGGCACCAATCCCCGGTCAAACGGCCGTACAAAACATCCGAGTATGGTTAAATCAGCACCCCTAACCACCTCTTGCCCACTTTGATGTGACTTGTCAGGTTTCACCCAGAAACCTGACATTCCTCGCAAATAAGTTAATATAAACATCTGATTTATATGGATTCCAATTCCATCCCCGCCAAGGTGATCTACACTCATTCAATCATGACTCATGAGCAAGCGCTTTGCCTCTCCGGTGATTAATCTCTTCTCCAGTTGTGCAATCTTGCTGACTCAATGCTCGTCAGCAAGATCGTTCTTAATCACGACACACATCACACTTAATTATAAAAAAACAAAAATGAACCGTCGTTTTGATATTAATCACACACCTTTTTATTTTTTTGTTTAAAAATAGACTTATCAAATACTCATAAAGGAATAAGCAATGCAATATGATTATCTTGTGATTGCAGGTTACTTCATACTGATGATCGCGATCAGTCTACTATTTAAAAAAATGGCGAGCGCCAGTACCAGTGACTACTTCAGAGGTGGCGGTAAAATGCTGTGGTGGATGGTGGGTGCAACTGCATTTATGACTCAGTTTTCTGCTTGGACGTTTACCGGCGCTGCCGGTAAGGCATTTAACGATGGGTTCGCAGTGCTTGCTGTTTTCATCGGTAACATGGTCGCTTATGTTTTTGCCCACTTCTATTTTGCCCGCCGTTTTCGCCAAATGCGTGTTGATACACCAACCGAAGGCATCAGACGCCGTTTCGGTAATGGGAACGAGCAGTTCTTTACGTGGGTGATTATTCCGTTAAGTGTCATTAATGCCGGGGTGTGGTTGAACGGACTTGGCGTTTTCGCATCAGCGGTCTTTAATGCCGATATTATTACCACAATTTATGTCACTGGCGCTGCGGTTCTGATCATTTCACTGCTGAGTGGTGCCTGGGGGGTAGTCGCATCAGACTTTATTCAGACACTGGTCGTTGCCGTGGTTTCTGTGGCCTGTGCCGCAGTTGCCCTGTACTTCGTCGGTGGTCCGGGAGAAATTATCCGCGAATTCCCCGGCGGGTTTGTTTCTGGCCCGGATATGAATTATCCGCTACTGTTGGTTTGTACTTTTATCTTCTTCATCGTTAAACAGCTACAAAGTATCAATAACATGCAGGAGTCATATCGTTTCCTCAATGCCAAAGATTCACGGAATGCGAGTAAAGCCGCATTAATGGCGTTAATCATGATGATGGTCGGTGCTGTGATTTGGTTTATTCCCCCTTGGGCATCAGCCATTCTTTATCCTGATGCAGCCAAAGCCTATCCAGAACTTGGTGCCAAAGCCAGAGACGCCGTATATTTAGTCTTTGCCAGAGAAACCATGCCGTTAGGTACCGTCGGACTGCTCATGGCCGGTCTTTTCGCTGCCACCATGTCATCGATGGATTCCGCACTGAACCGAAACTCAGGGATCTTCGTCCGTAGTTTCTACTCCAACATTGTCCGTCGTGGTCAAGCGAATGACAAAGAGCTGCTACGCGTCGGTCAACTGGCCTGTCTGGTCAATGGTATTCTGGTTATTCTAATGGCTCAATTCTTTAACTCACTGAAAAGCTTGAGCCTGTTTGACCTGATGATGCAGGTTGCGACCTTATTGCAATCCCCGATTCTGGTGCCATTATTCCTTGGTATCTTAATTCGTAAAACACCGAAATGGGCGCCTTGGGCAACGGTTGTGGTCGGTATGTTGGTGTCTTTACTGGTTGTGAAGGTACTCACGCCACAATTTGTCGCGGGTTGGTTTGGTATTGAGACGCTGACAGGAAGAGAAGCCAGTGAAATGCGGACCATGATTACTATCGCTGCGCATCTGTTCTTAACGGCTGGGTTCTTCTGTCTGACCACTCTCTTTTACCAAGAGTCTCATGACATCTATAAAGTCGAAACAGACAAATTCTTTGTTGATGTGGAAAGAGAATGTGTGGTCACCGATAAAGATCAGGATCAATTTGACCGGATGCAGCGTGCCAAACTAGGAACATTAGTCATCTATATGGCTTGTGGTCTGACGCTGATGATTCTTATCCCGAACCCACTTTGGGGACGACTGATGTTTCTTGCCTGTGCCGCAGTCATTTTCATCATCGGTTTTGCATTGAAAAAAAGTGCCCGGGTAGAAGAGCTTCAGGGAAAAGCAGTTCCCATTCGTTAACTCAAGCTCGTGAGCTCAGGCTCGTTCAATCAATATGATAAGGGCTGCCGACAGTGGCAGCCTGACATAACAGGAGAACATTCATGGCCAAAGGTGATGTAATCAACCTTGATTTTGGAAGCTTCATCGATTCAGATACTCAAGTCAAGGTGACACGACTGACACCCAAGAATGTGATATGCCATCGCAACTATTTTTATCAGAAATGCTTTACCCAAGACGGACAAAAATTGTTATTTGCCGGAGATTTCGACACCAATAGAAATTACTATTTACTCGACCTCACCACACAGCAGGCAACACAATTGACGGAGGGCCGCGGAGATAACACGTTTGGCGGGTTTATTTCATCCGATGACCAGAGTTTCTTCTATGTCAAAAATGAACGCAACTTGATGAAGGTTGATTTCAAGACTCTAGAAGAAACTCAGATTTACACCGTCGATGAGGCGTGGAAAGGTTACGGCACCTGGGTTGCCAACTCATCCTGTACCAAACTGGTCGGGATTGAAATCCACAAAGATAGCTGGCAACCGCTTACATCATGGGAGAAGTTTGCTGAGTTTTATCATACCAACCCAACCTGCCGACTCATTCAAGTCGATATTGCGACTGGCGATGTCAAAGTTATTCATCAAGAAGATGCTTGGCTGGGCCACCCGATTTATCGTCCATTTGATGATCAGACCATCGGATTCTGTCATGAAGGGCCTCATGATCTCGTCGATGCCAGAATGTGGCTGGTCGATGGGGATGGCAATCACGTTCGCAAAGTCAAATCCCATGCTCCGGGAGAATCCTGTACTCATGAATTCTGGATTCCGGACGGGAGTGCCATGGCGTACGTTTCTTACCTGAAAGGACAAACCGAACGGGTCATCTGTCGTGTCGATCCTCAAACATTAACAAATGAAGTGGTGATGGAAATGCCACCGTGTTCCCATTTGATGAGTAACTTTGATGGCTCGCTGATGGTCGGTGACGGATGTGACACGCCACCTGATGTCAACGACACCGATAGCTACAACATCGAGAATGATCCATTTCTCTATATTCTCAATACACACAAGAAAACGTTTGCCCGGTTAGCAAAACACAGTACATCCTGGCAAGTGCTCGATGGTGATCGCCAAATCACTCATCCCCATCCTTCATTTACACCCAATGATCAGGGGGTGTTATTTACCAGTGACTTTGAAGGTGTACCGGCAGTGTATATTGCTGATCTCCCCAACGAACTAAAGTAGTACTTGTTTTTCAGAGAGGCGCAACGCCTCTCTTACCATCATACGCACAGAGCGCTCAAACGCTTCAACTTCCCCCAATTCGAAGCGTTTGTTGCGCTCTTCATTGCAGGTTTGCTATTCTTTTCACCCACAGCTCAGCACTCGCATGTAATTATTCCGGGCGCAAAGCATTCATCATCCGGACCACCAGCGCATTCAACATAATCGCGCCTTTCGGTGAGCCGTTTTATCACGACCTAATTGGCATTGAAATATAAAAAATGATCGATAATCCCACCTCAAATAAAGCACCAGAAAGTAAACATACGCCCATGATGCAACAGTATCTGAAGCTCAAGGCCGAAAATCCTGATATTTTGCTGTTTTATCGGATGGGGGACTTTTACGAACTATTTTATGATGATGCGAAACGCGCCTCTCAGTTGCTTGATATTTCACTGACCAAACGTGGTGCATCTGCCGGAGAACCGATTCCGATGGCTGGTGTTCCTTTCCATGCCGTCGAAGGCTATTTAGCCAAGCTGGTTCAGCTTGGTGAGTCGGTTGCCATTTGTGAGCAAATCGGAGACCCCGCCACCAGTAAAGGGCCGGTAGAGCGAAAAGTTGTCCGCATCGTCACCCCGGGGACAATTACCGACGAAGCCCTGTTGCCGGAAAGACTCGATAACCTGATTGCTGCCATTTACCAACAAGGCCAACAGTTCGGCTATGCCACGCTTGATATGACTTCGGGGCGTTTTCAGCTCTGTGAACTAGACAGTGAAGAAGCAATGGCAGCCGAATTACAGCGCACTGCACCAAAAGAACTACTCTTTCCTGAAGACTTTCAGGCTGTTCACCTTATGGGAAACCGTAAAGGAAACCGTCGTCGCCCGGTGTGGGAGTTTGAACTGGAAACAGCCAGACAACAGTTAAACCAACAGTTCGGCACCAAAGATTTAGTCGGCTTCGGGGTCGAGACAGCCGAGAAAGGACTGTGTGCCGCCGGCTGTCTGATTCAATATGCCAAAGATACCCAAAGAACCGCGCTCCCTCATATTCGTTCTCTGATCTATGATCGTCAAGACACCACTGTGATTATGGATGCCGCCACCCGACGAAATCTGGAACTGACCCAAAACCTTTCCGGGGGAACGGAACACACGCTGGCTGAAATTCTCGATTACTGTGCGACACCGATGGGAAGCCGAATGCTCAAACGTTGGTTACATCAACCGATGCGTCAGATTGAGACACTTAATCATCGGCTTGATGCCATCGGTGAACTCAAAGATCAGGGTGTTTTCAGCGATGTGCAACCGGTCTTGAAACAGATTGGTGATATCGAGCGAATTCTGGCTCGTTTAGCTATCCGTTCTGCCCGCCCACGGGATCTGGCCCGTTTGCGTCACGCCCTGCATCAATTACCGGCGTTACAGACAAGCCTCTCATCACTGACGCATCCGCACTTGCAGCAGTTGGCTCAAGATTGTCAACCGATTGAGCCGATCACAGCCTTGCTAGAACAAGCAATCGTGGAAAACCCTCCGGTGGTAATTCGCGATGGTGGCGTCATCGCAACCGGCTATCATGCCGAACTGGATGAATGGCGCAATTTGGCTGATGGAGCAACCGAGTATTTAGAACAGCTGGAACATGACGAGCGGGAACGTCATGGCATTGATACGCTGAAAGTCGGTTATAACAATGTCCATGGTTTTTATATTCAGGTGAGCCGGGGGCAAAGTCATCTGGTGCCACCTTACTATGTACGTCGTCAGACGCTGAAAAATGCGGAACGCTACATCATTCCGGAGCTCAAAGAGCATGAAGATAAAGTGCTGAACTCAAAATCAAAAGCACTGGCGCTGGAGAAACAACTCTGGGAAGCATTATTCGATCAATTACTGCCTTATCTGGCACAGCTTCAAGAACTCTCCGCGGCGGTATCACAACTTGATGTCCTGCAAAATCTGGCGGAACGGGCGGATACACTCGATTACTGTCGTCCGGAACTCACCACGGAAGTTGGGATTCATATTCAGTCAGGGCGTCATCCGGTTGTCGAGCAGGTAATGCAAGCCCCCTTTATTGCCAATCCGGTGGCGCTGCACCCTCAACGGAAGATGTTGATTATTACCGGTCCGAATATGGGCGGTAAATCTACCTATATGCGCCAAACGGCGCTGATTGCATTGATGGCACATATTGGCTGTTATGTCCCAGCGGAGTCGGCCAAGATCGGCCTCATGGATCGCATCTTCACTCGTATCGGAGCATCTGATGATCTGGCTTCGGGACGTTCAACCTTTATGGTTGAGATGACGGAAACAGCCAATATTTTACACAATGCCACCCAATATAGTTTGGTATTGATGGATGAAATCGGGCGCGGTACCAGTACCTACGATGGTCTGTCTCTGGCTTGGGCAAGTGCCGAATGGCTGGCGACAGAAATTGGTGCGCTGACACTATTTGCCACCCATTATTTCGAATTGACCGAACTGCCTGATTTGCTGCCGCATCTCGCCAATGTCCACCTTGACGCGGTCGAACATGGCGATAGCATTGCATTCATGCATGCGGTACAAGAAGGAGCAGCCAGTAAATCTTACGGATTAGCCGTCGCCGGACTGGCTGGCGTGCCGAAAGCTGTGATCAAAAATGCTCGGATGAAACTATCCCAGCTAGAACAAAGTCACCAGCTGGATGGAAAACGGACCGGGCAATCGCCCACGGTTGATATCGCCAATCAACTGAGTCTGATGCCGGAACCGTCTGAAGTCGAACGACGACTCGCGGAGCTCGATCCGGATAGTCTTACGCCAAGACAAGCACTCGAACAGCTCTATCAATTAAAACGCTATCTCTAAATCGACCGAAGCGCAGCCATTAGGCTGCGCATTTCAATCTTGTATCCTCATCAATCCGTTATACCGAAGACAGATACGACTGACTATCATCATATTCTTGAAGAATTCGGAAAAAATCCGCTTGTCTGCGCTCAAAGATTTCTACCAATTGTGGATCAAACTTCACGCCAGACTGTTCATGGATATAAGTAACAATCTCTTTTTCACCCCATGGTTCTTTATAACAGCGCTTATTTGCCAACGCATCAAAGACATCAGCCAACGCGACAATACGGCCATAAATATGAATGTCCGTGCCGGACAGTCCTCGTGGATACCCGTCGCCATTCCAGTCCTCATGATGCTGACTGGCAATAATTGCCCCGGCTTGCATCACGGGTTGGTGGGAACATTTCAAACAGTTCTCTCCCATGATGGTATGCTTTTTCATCAGCGCCCATTCTTCATCGTTCAATTTGTCCGGCTTATTCAAAATGTAGTCCGGGACGCTAATTTTGCCGATATCATGGAGTGGTGCTGCATAGAAAATCTCTTCACACTGCGTCGGACTCAACCCAATCTCTTCAGCCATTAACCGGGAATAATAAGCAACGCGCCGAACATGGTTACCCGTTTCTTTCGAGCGACTTTCAGCCAAGCCACAAATTGCATAAACAATCTCTTTCTGAGTATTCCGCAAGCTATCATTGAGCCGTAAATTATCCAAAGCTATCGCCATGTTATTACAGAACATTTCAATAAGATGCATATCAACATCTTTAAACTGATGCTTGCCGGAAATATTCAAGATAGTCTCAACACCGTTAATGTTGGAAATATGGCAAATATTGTCGTCTTGATAATGAAGCTCTTGGTCGCTGCCTCTGGCCACATCGAGCTCTTCCTGAGAGATTGACGCTTTGAACGCTTGCTCGGAAAGATCCCCAACCTGAGCCAGAACATGCACATTATCGATATTTTTTTCCGCCAATACCCCTTCGATTTCAGACAGCATCGTGCCATCTTTCATGTACAGCAATGACGAGACTTGCTCTAACACACCTTGAGCAAAACTTTCCATTGATTTTTGTTTGAGGATATTGGCTGTCGCAGCGATGACTTTTTCCAGACCAATCTTGTGATTTTCTAATGCCAACATGTCACGGTAGGAACGGAGTGCCGTATAAACCGTCGAATGAAGTTTACGTTTGGTCAGTTCGGTTTTTTCTCGATAATCATTAATATCATACTGTTCTATAATGTCTTTTTCCGGAATTGTTCCCGGTTGGCCAGTACGCAAAATAATCCGAATCAGATGATTGTCCAGCACATCACGAATGTATTCAGCCACCTCCAGACCCGCTTCTTCCGTTTCCATCACCACATCCAATAAAACCACGGCGATATCATTTTCAGATGACAGAATTTCTTTTGCCTGAGCCACATTGTATGCGCTGAGGAATATAAGTCCTTTCCCGGCGAATTCGGTCCGATTCAAAGCCAGCTTGGTGATTGTGTGAACCCCGTCTTCATCATCAACAATCAGAATTTTCCACCTTGAAGGCTGCTCTTTACATTCGTTCATTTGAGCTGATTGACTGAGATTACCTGACTCATCAAATAGCATATCCTGCTCTGACATTTGCTCTACCCTCTCTGCTCCCAGCCGAATCTGACCATTTTTATTCGTCCATTCACGATATGGGACTTGATTTTTACTGCTTTGTTAATCAATTTTAGTATATGAATAAACTTTTACATATACGAATAAAAAGCAATTCAATTCTTATTATTCTCAGTTGCGATCACTGGAGATAGCGCATGTCTATCTATTACCGAATCACCATTTTTTGCTTACTTCTGGTTTTCTTATGCATGGGAGCATTTGGCTACATATCAAATCAAGCGGGGGCAAACCTGCTGAATCAATCGGTTGACAAGCTCTTAAATACGGTCGCAACAAACCAACAAGACCGACTCTATAGTCTCCTTCATGCCTGGAAAGATCGGGTAGCTTTGATCGCCAGCAGAACGCAGCTACGCTTAAGTTTCAACGATTATTTACGCAATCCAAATCAGCAATCATTAAAAAAAATGGACAGTATCATCCAAGATGCCATCAACTCCGTCTCAAAAGTGAAGTCGATTCAACTGAAAAAAGTCAGTGGTGAAATCGTGACCCAGACAGCACCGAATCAAGCCAACAAGGTTGCGGCGACACTTGAGCTGACCGACAACAGCCAAAACGATATTGTATTAAAGACCATGACTCGTGACTTAAATGGGGGACTGTATATTCACATCGAATCTCCCATGATCCTTCAAGGTGAACAAATCGGTGTGATGGTAGTGACGTTAGCAGCCGATGAGCTACTGAGCAGTACTCAAAATGATACTGGCATGGGCATATCAGGAGAGACCATCCTCTTCACCGAAAACCGAGCCGGGAAGTTAGTCTATATCACCCCACTACGTTACCCGCAACATTTGACAAAACCAGCAGATAAGGCTTCTTTCGCGCTAGCAGACGATGGTTCACTCATTCAAGCCATTGAATATCATACCCAAGACATTATTCGGTCGAATGACTATCGAAATACGGATGTGATAGCGGTGGCACGTTATTTGAGAGAACTGAACTGGATCATTATCGTGAAAGTCGATCAACATGAAATCATGCAGCCGATGAAACACTATCAATATTTGCTGGTACTTGCAGCATGTGTGCTAGGAATCATCGCGATCATCATTGGTCAGGCTCTCGGACAGGCCATTTCAGCTCCGATTGTCAAACTTGCCGCTGATAGTCGCAGAATTCGTCTCGGAGAACATCAGTTGAGAGCAAAGGTCAGTCCGACTCAAGCAAAGGAACTCAATGAACTCGCACGCAGTTTCAATAACCTTGCTGAAAACTTACTCACCACCAATAACGAACTGGAAGATAAAGTTGCCGAAAGAACCGTAGAACTGCAAGAACTGAATGAAACGCTGGAACAGAGAGTCACAGCCAGAACGATTGCTCTACAACGGGCCAATCAAGAAATACAAGAGACCCTTGAAAATCTCAAAAGAACCCAGCGTGAGCTCGTGGAGTCAGAAAAAATGGCTGCACTGGGTGGATTGGTTGCGGGGGTTGCACATGAAATTAACACACCATTAGGAATTGCCATCACCGGAACCACTCACCTCCATGAGGAGGTACAGGAAATTCATACCAAAGTGCTATCAGGTAAACTGACCCGGGATGAACTAGAAGGTTTTGTCGAAGACGCCAATCAAGCCACTGACTTAATGTGTTCACAACTAAAACAAGCTTCAAAGCTCATCTCTAATTTTAAAGAAATTGCCGTTGATCAATCGAGTCCGGACTATCGGACCATTTCAGTGCAAGAGTACCTATCGAAGATCGTAGCTACCATGCAACCCAACTTTAAGAAAACGCCTCACCATCTCTCTATCGATATTGAGCAAGATCTTCACCTGATCACCTGCCCGGGCGCACTCGCACAAGTGCTAACCATTCTAATCACCAACAGCCTCACGCACGCATTTTGTCCGCCTGATAGTGCTCAGTCCAGTGCGATCAACGGACAAGTAACGATTTCAGCCCAAAAAGTGCAAGGAAAAAACTTAATCCTCGTCACCGATAACGGAACAGGCATTCCCCCTCAAGATGTACCCAAACTTTTTGAACCTTTTTTTACCACCAAACGAGGTCATGGCGGCAGTGGTTTAGGGCTCAGTATTGCGCATAATATCGTGAAAGATATTCTGCATGGAAAGATACACTGTGAAAGTCAATTCGGTCAGGGGAGCACATTTATTATCACACTACCGGATCAGCCGATGTCATCCCACTCTGTCGAGCGATCCGCATAGTTCCGTATAGTCGAACAGCTTCCGTAGTCGAACAGGGCTGCACAAAGCGCTAACCTTACCCATAACAAGTCCCATCGGGATGACTCACTGTTGTATCCGTCATTCAGATCGACATATCAACCGCTTTTATCCCAGCGGGCCCGCAACAATGGTTTCTCTGAGCCCTTCAATAATATGCTGTCCCGTTTCGGTTTTTAATGACTTATACCAAGCCAAGGTCTGCTCCATCTGTTTTCCATGGGTAATATCGCACCGCTTTCTCGCTTTCAAAACCAGAGATTTCACCCGCTCTAATCGTTCGTTTTGATAATCAAGCAACGCAGTTTTAATATCATGATGTCGTGAAAAGGATTGTCCCAAAACTACTGCATCTTCCATCGCTGCACACCCACCTTGGCCAATATCCGGGGTGGTACTGTGTCCGGCATCTCCCAGTAAAGCGATCCGGCCATTAACCAACTGCTCAAAAGGATCAATATCGTGGATCTCGATTCGGTTGGTTGTTTCAGGATTAATTTGCTCAATCAATGTCTGAACATTAGGAGCCCAATCGCGAAAATAACGCCGGAGATCAGCTTTCAAAGTTGTCCGATCTTCCGCGAGTCCTTTCGGCAAAGGGACATCGAAAAAGAAATAAAATCGGTTGTCAGCAATCGGCATCACCGAAACTCGCTTGCCTTCTGCGACAAAAGTCGTCCATTGATCCGCTGGTGCAATCGCTGTATCGATCTCAACCAATCCATTCCAGTTGACATACCCCGCATATCTTCGTTCGACTGAATGACCTAAAACATCCGCACGAACTACCGAATGTGTGCCGTCCGCGGCAATCATAAAGTCACCTTCGGCAACAGATCCATCACTGAACCAAGCCATCACCCCTTCCTCGGTTTGTTCGACCCGCTCAACCCGCTTACCGAAATGAATTTGCTCACGCCCCCACCAATCCAGCATACTGGCTTGTAAATCAGCACGAGAAACCGGGCAAGGTCTTGTTCCGACCACTTCAACTAATGGCATCAGACTGAAACGAGTCATAGTGGTACCGGAGAAGCCATCCTGATAAGACATATAGTGCATCGCACCACCCAACTCATCGATGATATGGCCCATACCGAGATGATGCATACATTTCACCCCATTCGACCATACGGAAATAGCTGCCCCTACCGGTTTAATCTCTCTGACCGCTTCATAGATTTCACATGTGATTCCGTTTCTTTTCAGTGCAGCAGCGGCAGACATACCACCGATTCCTGCCCCGATAATGAGCGCTTTCATCACTTCACCTTATCCCTATTATTGTGCTGAATAATAAACGGCAAGCATAATTTATTCCACGGCAAGCTTGATGCTAAGAACATATAATCAATTGTTTTTTCAACATAAAAATAATAGTTTATTTGTCGTAATTCTCACCTTGGTTCAAATCTGTGCACACGGAAGAATAAACGTTTTAGTTTGGTGCGACATCACTCGCAATGCGTTGCTCGCCCACGGACCATATCTCAAACCGCGACATAATCAGCGCGGCTATTTATTTTATATATAGATAAATCCTACGACACGCCTCAATATTGCAAGTAACAAAAATGAGAATTTCAAAATAAGATGATCGACAATTCAATAAAACAAATAAATGAAACAATGTTTTGGATTTTTTATATAACAAATGGTAATAATATAAATGAGCGTTTTATTTGCTCAAATTATTTATGATAAGAATCGATATCCTATCCATATAAAAGCGAGAAGGGAACATATTATGATTCATCGAGCAACGGTGGTTCTACTTTCATTTCTGTCATGTCAGTTTGCAGTGGCGAGTGATTTGACACTCATGCTATACCAACAAGATGCACAGACCATCCTGAGTTGGTCATCTGATCAGGATAGTATTGTTCGTCAAGAAGTTTACCGAAAATCCACATTGTCAGACGAAGGAGAAAGAATTGCAGTTCTGACCCCAGATGAAAGAACGTTTGAAGATACAACAGCAGATGGCTACAACGATTATTACTACCAGATCAAAGCAGTAGACGATCAGGATCACATTTTTACCTCAAATAATACCAGTACAAACCCCAGCGAAGAAAATTATTTAACCACCAGTTTAGCGGCTGCCAGTTCATCTGAGTGCTACGCTGGTGCTGTGATTAAGAACAAAACGGTTGACTGCCAAGGCAAGACGATCGGATTAAGTTGTAACGGGGATAAAGAGGGTCAAAAAGCCGTCCTGACCTTACATAACGCAACTGTTAAAAATGTCCGTATTTCTAAGAATGGCGGTGCAGATGGTATTCATTGTGAATCCGGTAACTGCACCTTACAAAACGTCATTTGGGAAGATATCTGTGAAGATGCAGCCACCAATAACGGCAAGAAAATGACCATTATCGGTGGGGTTGCCTACAATAGTGCCAATGGCCCGGGCGGCAAGCCTGATAAAGTCTTCCAACACAACTCTAAAAATAGCACCACAGAAATCCGCGGTAACTTTACCCTCACAGGCGAACACGGAAAAATGTATCGTTCTTGCGGAAATTGTACCAACAATGGCGGGCCTAGATATCTTTCAATCAATGGTGTTAAAGTGGATGCTAAAATCGGTTCAATTGCCGGCATCAACGGCAACTATCGAGATTCGGCCACCATCAGAAACCTGAAAATCAAAAATTATAAAACCGGAAAACCAAAAGTCTGTGTCGAGTATGTCGGCATTCAGAAAGGTCAGGGTGAGTCGAGAAAAATAGGCGAAAAGTGGAATACCAGTGCCTGTAATGTCTCTCAATCAGATGTTAGAAAGCTGTAATCCTTGTTCTAAGAGATAAAAACAGAAACCCCGTATAAACGGGGTTTCGCTTAAAATGATCGGTTACTAATTTTTTATGATGTCTTATTCTTCACTCTCTACATCGAACAAAGACTCCATGTTCAAGCCTTGTTTCAGTAGAATTTCTCTCAAACGACGTAGTCCCTCGACTTGGATTTGACGAACCCGCTCACGCGTTAAATTAATCTCTTTGCCAACCTCTTCTAAAGTGGATGGTTCATATCCGAGCAAACCAAAACGTCTTGCCAACACTTCTTTTTGTTTAGGATTCAGTTCATCTAACCAATGTAGGAGTGAAGATTTGATATCATCATCTTCTGTCGAATATTCCGGGTCATAGTGTTTCGCATCAGGAATGATATCTAACAATGCTTTATCACCATCACCACCAATAGGTGTATCAACAGAACTAATACGTTCGTTCAAACGGAGCATCTTACTGACATCATCAACCGATTTATCCAGCTCAAACGCAATGTCTTCCGCTGTTGGTTCATGGTCTAACTTCTGTGACAGCTCACGTGCTGTACGTAAATAAATATTAAGTTCTTTGACAACGTGAATAGGTAAACGAATCGTTCTGGTTTGATTCATCAACGCCCGTTCAATCGTTTGTCGGATCCACCAGGTTGCATACGTAGAAAAACGAAATCCTCTTTCAGGATCAAACTTTTCAACGGCCCGAATCAACCCGAGATTACCTTCTTCGATTAGATCCAGCAAAGCCAGACCACGGTTACTATATCGGCGAGATATTTTGACGACGAGACGTAGGTTACTCTCAATCATTCGTTTACGAGCGGCCTCATCACCTCGGAGAGCCCGACGTGCGTACAAGATTTCTTCCTCTGCGGTTAACAAAGGAGAAAAACCGATTTCGCCTAAATAGAGTTGAGTCGCATCTAAACTCTTGGAAGTTACTTCATAATCTTCTCGAGTTTCGACGGTTGCAGCGTCAGAACTGACCTCATTGTCCAATGTATTGAGATCAAACGCTTCTGAATCAAAATCAAATTGATCGACCTTAGTTACTGAATTGCTTTTACTCATGATGCCTCCCCCTGGCGAGCTAGCAAGACACTACTACTTTTAATGTCGCTATATGGTGCTTACGCTTATCAATTCAAATACTTATGGTAAGTAGCGTTTTGGATTCACTGGCTTACCCTGATAGCGAATTTCAAAATGTAAACGAACACTGCTGGTACCGGAACTCCCCATCGTTGCGATTTTCTGGCCAGCTTTTACACTTTGTCCCTCACTCACTAGCAACCGATCATTGTGCGCGTATGCGCTAAGATATTTATCATTATGCTTAATAATCACAAGATTTCCGTAACCTCTTAAAGCATTCCCCGAATAAACCACGGTTCCTGCTGCGGAAGATACGACGGACTGACCTCGCTGCCCTGCAATATCAATCCCTTTATTTCCTTGATCAATAGCTGAAAACTGTCGGACAACCCTCCCCTTTGTTGGCCATAACCACCTATCAATTTTTGTGGCATGTGCTAAATTAGTAGTTAGTAAATTAGAATTAACATTTTCTTTACCTGCGGATTCACCATACCCCTTTGATTGTGAAGATTCAATACTTTTACCTGACGGTTTTTTAACTTTGTCATATTTATTCTCTAAATTGTTAGAGATTTGCTTATTCTTAGAATCTTTTAATGAGACATTAGTTAACACTTCACCAGAACCTTTGATCCCTATCCCATTTTTACTCGCAACAGCAGACTGAGACTTCCCATAAGAAGGCGGAGTATAAGCAGGTTTCCACAAGTGTAGTTTTTGACCGGGATAGATTGTATAAGGGGGAGACAGGCGGTTGTAACTGATCAAATCTTCTACATTTTTATCGGTAAGGTAAGCAATAAAGTAAAGTGTATCTCCTTTCTTAACTTGATAGTAACTCCCTCGGTAACTTCCCCGAGAAGCCTTCTTTACGTCAGACACCGGAGCGGGTGATGTCGCGACACATCCCATCAGATATATTGATAAAACTGCCAAAATTAAAAGTCTGATGCTGCTTCTCATCGTTAGGCTAAATCACCTGCAACTAAAGGAACGAACCGGACCATTTCAATGATTTCTGAATGAAATGACTCATCATTCCGGGTTATTCTCAGTAGCTGTTGCTCATCGCTACCAACAGGGATCACCAATCGTCCCCCGTCAGCCAACTGATCCAACAGCGCTTGAGGTATTTCAGAAGCAGCAGCTGTGACAATAATGGCATCAAAAGGTGCCTTGGTGCGCCATCCCTGCCAACCATCGCCATGTTTCATGGATACGTTGTAAATATCCAGTTGTCTTAGACGACGCTTTGCTTCCCATTGCAATGTTTTAATTCGCTCAATTGAACACACATGCTCCACTAAACGTGCCAATACCGCGGTTTGATACCCGGAGCCGGTGCCTACTTCCAGTACCCGACTTGTCTGTGTCAGTGCTAACAGCTGGGTCATCTTGGCAACGATATAAGGCTGGGAAATCGTCTGCCCCAACCCTATCGGTAATGCATTATTTTCATACGCCTGATGGACCATGGCCTGTGAAACGAAATTCTCTCTCGGTAACTCACGCATAATGTCCAGAACACGTAAATCTTCAATGCCGTTTCTGACAAGAAAGTCGATCAACTTATCAGCGAGTGAATTTGACATATCAGTTACCTTTCTAACCAATCTGTCATCGCGTTGATCGACTCATGAGCGGTCAAGTCCACTTGCAATGGTGAGATCGAGACAACCCCATGATCAACGGTGTAAAAATCAGTGCCTTCCCCCGCATCCTGTTCTTTCCCCGGAGGTCCCAACCAGTAAATATCATGTCCTCGCGGATCTTTTTGCCGAATCATACTTTCCGCATGATGGCGAGCTCCCAGGCGAGTCACTTTCATACCGTGAATTTGGTCCAACGGTAGATCAGGAATATTGACATTCAGCAATCGATTGGTAGGGATCGGAGAATGCAGATGCTGTTTTACAATCTGGCGGGCAATATGAGCGGCGGTGTCAAAATGTGTCTCACCCACCAAAGAGAATGCGATTGATTGTACGCCTAAAAAATGCCCTTCCATCGCTGCGGCAACGGTTCCCGAATAAAAAACATCATCGCCTAAATTCGCGCCGTGATTAATACCGCTCAAGACCAGATCGGGTAAAGCATCTTTCATCAATTCATTCAAAGCATAGTGAACACAGTCCGTTGGCGTCCCTTGAACAGAGTAAACCGCCGATGCGATTTGCTGAATACGGAGGGGTTGCTCCAGTGTCAGAGAGTTGGAAGCCCCGGAACGATTTCGATCCGGAGCCACAATCACGACTTCAGCCAAATCAGACAATGCTTCAGCTAAAGTATTAATTCCCCGAGCATAGACACCATCATCATTGCTCAACAAAATTTTCATCAATTAGAACTCCCTTTCCACAGGTATTTCTTCGATTAGCTCTCGTAATAAAGAAGTCGCAAAGCATCCCGCATCAAGCGAAAAATTCAATATAACCTCATTTTTTCCCAGCTTCCAATCCAGTTGCTGAGGTTTGAGAGCAATATTCCGCCTTTCATGCTTCATGCGGTTTCCGCGAATCAATGTCATTAAGTCAGGTTCATCATCGACAAATCGCTGTTCTAAAGCGAGTGCCTCACCGCTACTCGGCAATGCATTATCTCCAGCCAGCGCGGCTGAAATGCCGGCCTGATGCTGCGCAACGGACGATTGCCACAGGGTCAGCATATCGTCACCTTCAATGCGGAGCTGTTC
Organism: Vibrio sp. MEBiC08052; assembly: GCF_001506075.1. Classification (GTDB taxonomy): domain Bacteria; phylum Pseudomonadota; class Gammaproteobacteria; order Enterobacterales; family Vibrionaceae; genus Vibrio. The sequence continues at coordinate 2,775,509 of NZ_KQ947475.1, forward strand.
ATCCCCTTGCAGTACGATGTCGCCATCAATCAAATGATGAAAACAATCCCTTGAAATCCGTTCTGAGACGATCTGGTTAAAGATCCAAGAGCGAGCTGTAGAAAGGTAGAGACTGCGCTGATTCTGGTTGCGAGAGCGGACATTCTCACGCCCCCATCGCCGGGCCTCATTCAAGTTATTTCCCTGATGACCGAAACGTTGCGCACCAAAATAGTTCGGTACAGCTTGCTCACGAATCATGTTCAACCGCTGTTCGACATCCGCGATATCCGAAACTTCTGTTAACGTAATCTGAAAATGATTTCCGCGCAGATCTCCCGGCCTTAATTTGCGCCGATGGCGGGTAGTTTCAAGGATCTCAATGTGGGGATAACGCGTCAGAAAGGCAGAAAAGTCCGGTGTTTCTCCTTTCGGTAAGTGAACACTCAACCATTGCTCGGTGACAGCATGGCGATCTTTTAACCCCGCCCAGCTCACATCTTTTGACTTCACACCACATGCTTTGGCTAACTCATTGGCGACAAAGCTGGTATTTTCTCCGGCCTTACGAATGCGCACCATCAGGTGCTCGCCCACGCCATCCAGTGGAAATCCGAGATCTTCCGTGACGATAAAATGTTCAGGTTTTACTTTAATTTTCGCCTTCGCAACTGGTTTCCCATACAAATAGGCCAGATTGGCTAAAACATCATCCATTCGGATATCCTCGCTATGATGGTCAAGCCATCCCCCTGACGGGGTTATTTACAACTGAATTCATGACAAAATGCGTGAATTACTTCATCAATAACACAACAGCTTCACAGGCGATCCCTTCCTTACGTCCGGTAAATCCCAATCGTTCGGTTGTCGTCGCTTTCACATTGACATGACTGATATCTGTCGCCAAATCATCAGCAATCAAAGCTCGCATTTGGTCAATATAAGGCGCCATTTTCGGTACCTGAGCAATAATCGTAATGTCTGCATTGCCCAATCGATAGCCATGTGCAATGACTTTTTGATAGACACTCCGCAACAGCTCGCGACTATCCGCACCCTGCCACTGTTCATCCGTATCCGGGAAATGACGTCCGATATCCCCGGCAGCAATGGCGCCCAGTAATGCATCGGTTAATGCGTGCAAAGCAACGTCTCCATCGGAATGAGCCAGCAGCCCTTGTTCATAAGGGATCGACACTCCGCCAATCATGATTGGCCCTTCGCCTCCAAACTTATGAACATCAAACCCATGACCAATTCTAAACATAACGGTTCCTTACTGCTTTATTCTCTAGGATATACATTTTTTAGGCCGATAATTCTCGGCTGAGATAAAACTCAGCCAGAGCTAAATCTTCGGGTTGTGTAATCTTAATATTATCGGCATAGCCCGACACAATACGAGGTTTGTCACCATGCCATTCCATGACCGACGCTTCATCAGTTACGGCTATATGCTGAGCAATCACCCGGGATAAAGCCCGATGTAACTCAACTGTCCGGAACATTTGAGGAGTCAATGCGTGCCAAAGGTTCTCTCTCTCTACGGTGCCGACAATATCTTGGGTGTGATTCGAACGCTTCATCGTATCCCGGACCGGTGCTGCCAAAATCCCCCCCACATCATGTGGCATAACTGCTTCAATCAAGCGATCAATATCACTCAAACGAACACATGGACGCGCAGCATCATGCACCATCACCCAAGTTGTCGGTATAGACTTCACCACATAATCGAGCGCGGCAAAGACCGAATCTGAACGTTCCTGCCCGCCGGAAACCCGAATGATATCAGGATCAGAAGCGAGAGATAATTGACTGAAATAAGGGTCATCATCACTGACGGCAATCACAACCTTGCCAACCTGCGGGTGGGCACGCAACTTTTCGACTGTATGCTCCAGAATCGTTTTGCCGTGAATCGTCAAATATTGTTTCGGTTTATCGGTTAACATCCGCCGACCGACACCGGCAGCCGGAATCACCACTGAAATAAGTTCCTGTCTCATCTAGGGGTGATCCTCATTGATAACACGGTAAAACGTTTCACCCTCTTTCACCATACCAAGCTCATGCCTTGCTCTTTCTTCAATTGCATCCAGCCCCTGACGTAAATCATCTATTTCTGCATACATTTCTTTATTTCGTTTTTGTAAATGAATATTGACAGAACGCTGGATCTCTATTTCATCAGAGACACGATGAAAATCAGCAACGCCATTTTTGCCAAACCACAATGAATACTGGAGCAGCATTAAAAATAGAGTCAGTGTTAAAGCAAATACTCGCATGACGCTCACTTGTGATTTCAAATAGGATTATCGGGAAGTCTATCAAAACTGACCGAAAAGAACTTCCCTCTTATACCATAAGTCCGTTAAAGGACAACTTACTGACCGCAGGCCTTGCGACACGACGGTTCACCACAATTAATAAGCCCAGTACAGTAAAATACCACCGAAAACGATGCGGTAAATACCAAACGCATTGAATGTAAAGCGGTTCAGAAAAGCGAGGAAAACTTTCATCACAACCCAAGCGGCGATATAAGAAGTGATAAAACCAACAATCAGAGGTAATGCGCTTTCACCTTGAAAACTTTGATGATGTTTCAATAAGTCCAAGCCACTCGCAGCAAGCATGACTGGCAAAGCCAACAGAAATGAAAATTCAGCACTCGCTTTACGACTGACGCCTACGAGTAAAGCACCAACAATCGTTGACCCGGCCCGACTGGTTCCCGGCACTAAAGCAAACACCTGAGCAATCCCAATCCAAATCGCTTGCCGATAGGTGATCTGATCCAATGTTTCAGCCGTCGGAGCATGATTTTTCAAAAAGCGTTCCACCATCAGAAAAATAATTCCCCCGATAATGAACATGATCGGGACAACCTGAATGGTAAACAGGACTTTCACTTGATTTTGAAACAGAAAACCGATGGCTGCGATGGGTAAAAACGCGATGACAACTTTCATCCATAACGTAAGATATCGGGGATGGAAGCGCTCTTTATAATTGGTCAGTACAGCCAAAATAGCAGAAAGCTGAATAATGACTTCAAAAGCTTTATTACTCTCAGTTTGGGGTAAACCAAGCCAATCACTGACAATAATTAAATGTCCGGTTGATGAAATTGGTAAAAATTCGGTAATACCTTCAACCAATCCAAGTATAACACTATGAATTAAATCCATTATTTACTCTTTATGTTGGAAAAATAAGTTTCAGTGAACCAGAATTCTACAGGCTTCAAAACTTCCAGATTGTCAGCCTTAAGCCAAATTTGCCGAACACTTCGTCCGTCACCCGGCAATAGAAGATCAGGACACAGTTCAAACAGTGGCTGAATCACAAACGGATATTGGTAAATATCTTGACGGGGTAACTGCGGGGCTTCAGAGCGGACAACATCACCAAATAAGATGATATCCAGATCCAATGTCCGATCCTGATATTTTTGGGCATCGGGCTGTCGCCCCCAGCTTAGCTCGATATCCTTGAGCATTCCGACCAAAGCAGTCAATGAAAGATCGGTACGCATTTCAATCACTAAATTGAAAAATGCCCCACCCTGAAACCCTTGTGACGGTGATTCATAAATCGTTGAAAGACGAAGTTGATCTCCCAACTTTTTCAGTTCACTGACCGCGACCTCGACATGCTTATGTCGGTCGATATTGGAACCGACACCGACATAAACCAACGTCATAACAGGCCCCTTTCAATCACGACACCAACACCAACAGCCTGAGCAACGGCTCCCGGTTTCGTCAGACGGATCCTGAGCCAAGGCACCGCAAAAGTTGTCATGATCAAATCGGCGACCTCTTCAGCGACACGTTCTATGAGTAAAAATCTTCCATTTTCAACATATTGGATGACTTGTTGGCTCACCTGAGCATAATCCAACGCATCAGTGACATCATCACTCTTACCAGCCGGGCGATTGTCATGCGCCATTTCAATATCGAAAACGAGCTTCTGCTTAATCTGCTGTTCCCAATCGTAAACACCGATCGTTGTAACAACAACTAACTGTTCTATAAATACTTTATCCATCAATTATCTCACTACATTTCTATCCCAAATATTGAATTGAGATAAAAAATAATCGTCCTGTATTATCTATCACCAGACATGACCTCAAAGATGCCCGGAAAGCGAGCATCATCAGATGCACAACAAAGATTTCGGTCTAAAACCGCATTTTAAGATCATTTTGGCATATACCCAAGCCTCATTGGGATGACTTAGGTATAGTGATTATCATATACTTAAACGATTTCAATATGCGAAATTAATATAGATTTTTATCGATATAGCCATACACCTAAACTTGCACGCAACTCAGGGCCCAAATGACGCCATTGATACTTCTGATCATTATCTCAGCTTACCTGCTTGGCTCGATTTCAAGTGCAGTGCTCGTGTGTCGTCTGTTCCGGCTTCCCGATCCCAGAGAGTCCGGTTCTCATAATCCGGGCGCAACAAACGTTCTCAGAGTCGGAGGGAAAAAAGCAGCCGTAATCGTTCTGCTATGCGATATGCTGAAAGGCACAATCCCGGTCTGGGGAAGCTACTTTCTGGGGGTAACGCCATTTCTGCTCGGCGTTATCGCGATTGCCGCCTGTTTAGGGCATATCTATCCTATTTTCTTCCATTTCAGAGGAGGAAAGGGCGTCGCGACAGCATTAGGCGCAATCGCACCGATCGGAATGGACTTAACCGGGGTTGTGATGGCGACATGGCTGATAACGCTTCTTGTTTCCCGATACTCCTCGCTGGCAGCATTGGTCACCGTATTACTCGCGCCACTCTACACTTGGATGATCAAACCCAATTACACCCTGCCTGTCGCCATGCTGTGTTGTCTGATTGTTTTCCGACATCAAGAGAATATAAAACGCCTGCTCACTGGCACAGAACCCAAAGTCGGTGAAAAAAGCTGATCATACAATCAAGGCCAAAGCACACCGACAATAGCCTTGATTGGATAGGTAAGGTTTATGAGATTTAACGTGTCAGTGTTCCGAGGAAATCTTGCAACGCTTGGGTGACGAACTCGGGTTGCTCCAGATTACTGATATGACCCGCCTGAGGAATCACAATCAATTGACTCCCCGCGATTGCATCTTGCATCAGATGTGACTCTAACACCGGCCGAGGCTTATCTTGCTCACCCACCATGATCAATACTGGCAGATTCAGATCACCGATTTCATCTATCAGATCCCGGCGACCAAACACGAGCTTGCCGATTCGACCCATCTCAGCAACCTGCGGACCCGATGTTTCCATCAAAAACATTCGAAACGCAGTGACAAAATCGGGTTCTGGCGTTTGCTGTAAAGCATGCTCGGAGAAAAACATCGGCACAACTTGTGGAATCAACGGTTCAGGAAAAGACTGCGTTGCAATTGCCGCATCAAGCATCGCAAAATATTTGGCGTGCATCACTTCAGGCTCAAGCCCGATAAAGGTATCCATCAAAACCAACGCCTTTACTCGCTCTGGTGCGATCAATGCCAGCTCACTCCCCCACATGCCACCGACAGACAACCCAATCACCGAAAATGATCCAATGGCAAGATGATCCATGAGTGCCAACATATGCCCGGCGTAATCTTTCAGCGAATGCATCGTGTCAGGGGCAGCATCAGATTGACCGTGCGACCACAAATCAGGAACGATACATCGATAATTCCGGCTCAACACTGCAACTTGTGGTTGCCACATCTGGCTATTCCAAAGGTAACTATGACCGAACAGCAACACCTCGCCAGTTCCGACATCCTGATAACGCATGGTTTTGCCGTTCACTGTAAATGATTTCATTCGTTTGATAACCTTCTATGGTGATTCGTACTATTTTTTTATTGGTAACGATTATTTATTAGCAACGATCATTATTGGTAACGCTCACTGATTTTGAATAATCACTGACAGAAAAACAGCCCTAGCTATCATCTAATCTAGCTAAAAAGCACGGGTTGGACATCACACTTGGGCTGCCATTATTTAGAATTAAAGTTCTCAGGCATGGACTGCCTGAAGCTGATCAATTGGCCAGCGGGGCGTCGCCTGAACGGCGAGACCGGATGCTTCACCATTTTTGAAGCGTTGCATACCGGCATAAGCAATCATTGCCCCGTTATCAGTACAAAATTCAGTTCGCGGATAATAAACCGCACCACCGACTTTCTGTGCTAACTGGGCTAGATCGGCTCTCAATCGTTGATTGGCACTCACTCCGCCAGCAATCACGATCCGCTTCAATCCGGTTTGTTCCAGTGCCCGACGGCATTTGATCACCAACGTATCACATACGGCTTCCTGAAAAGCGTAAGCGATATCTGCCCGGGTCTGCTCATCATCGCCATGAGCGGCAATCGTATTGGCAGCAAAAGTTTTCAATCCGGAGAAACTCATGTCCAGCCCCGGCCGGTCTGTCATCGGGCGAGGAAAACGAAATCGTCCCTGAGTGCCCTTTTCAGCCAGACGAGCCAATAACGGCCCTCCCGGATAATCCAGTCCCATTAATTTTGCCGTTTTATCGAAGGCTTCTCCGGCCGCATCATCGATTGATTCACCGAGAATCCGATACGCACCAATCCCGTTAACTTCAACGATCATGGTATGCCCACCCGAAACCAACACGGCAACAAAAGGAAACTCAGGCGGATTTTCCTCCAGCATCGGTGCCAGCAAATGCCCTTCCATATGATGAACCGGTACTGCCGGCACATTCCAGGCATAAGCGAGACTACGTCCGATCGTGGCACCGACCAGCAAAGCACCGACTAACCCCGGTCCGGCGGTATAAGCCACACCATCAATATCTTCCGGACGACAATTAGCCTCGGCCATCGCAGCCTGAATCAGAGGAATTGTTTTTTTAACGTGATCCCTTGAAGCAAGCTCAGGGACAACGCCACCATAATCAGCATGAAGTTTTATCTGACTATATAATTGATGAGCCAGTAAGCCTTGTTCATCATCGTAAATCGCAATCCCCGTCTCATCACAAGAGGTTTCAATACCTAATACACGCATAATTTTCCGGAAAACTTCCATCTCGACATCAAAATTGACGCCATGTTACCTTGCCTTCAGATGACAGACAAATTTTGCACAGAGATTCATCCATAAAATACTTTACAAAGCCTTTCCATTCGGATTAAAATTCCGCACCATTTTTGATTGTGCTGGTAAGTACCGGAAACATTCCGACTAAGCAAGACCAGCGTTAACGAATATCCCCTGAGGTGAAAGGCATATGCCAGTAGTTAAAGTACGTGAAAACGAACCGTTCGACGTCGCTCTGCGTCGTTTCAAGCGCTCTTGTGAAAAAGCAGGTATTCTTTCTGAAGTGCGTCGTCGTGAGCACTATGAGAAACCAACCACTGTTCGCAAACGCGCTAAAGCAGCAGCTCAAAAGCGTCATGCTAAGAAGCTAGCTCGCGAAAACGCTCGTCGCGTTCGCCTGTACTAATAACTCCTTCGGAAAGGAATGAGTTATGGCTCTGATTGACAAGCTCAAAGAAGAGCAAAAACTTGCGATGAAAGCCAAGGATAAAATTCGCCTTGGCACTATTCGTTTAGCCATGTCAGCAATCAAACAACGTGAAGTCGATGAGCGAATTACGCTAACCGACGATGATATCGTTGCCGTTCTGACAAAAATGGTCAAACAACGTCGCGATTCTGTCGCACAATATGAATCTGCGGGACGACAAGACCTAGCAGATGCGGAAAGCAACGAAATCACAGTACTTGAGGAATTTATGCCTCAGCCATTCACTGATGATGAAGTGCTGCAACTCATTGGTGACGCAATTACCGCTTCCGGTGCTCAAAGCATGCAGGATATGGGTAACGTCATGGCTGTATTGAGACCGCAAATTCAAGGGCGTGCAGATATGGGAAAAGTCAGCGGCTTAGTGAAAAGCAGACTCACTTAACCCACTCCTCTAAACATCAAGCCGTGCTATTCTATATGGCACGGCTTGTTTGTATACACGCTAACATGTAAATTAGCTATCTACAGTAACATTAGCTATCAGGTCTTATGGCTGGGTATATTCCTCGAAACTTCATCAATGATTTACTCGCTCGACTGGATATCGTCGATGTTATCGACGCTCGCGTCAAACTTAAAAAAAAGGGTAAAAACTACAGCGCCTGCTGCCCTTTTCATAATGAAAAAACCCCGTCCTTTAGTGTCAGTCAAGACAAACAGTTTTATCACTGCTTCGGCTGTGGTGTGCATGGGAATGCCATCGACTTCATGATGGAGTACGAACGTTTAGAGTTCGTCGAAGCCATTGAGGAGTTAGCCGGCTTACTTGGATTAGAAGTACCGAGAGAAAAAAGCGCAACACCATTCGATGCCCAAAAATCACAGGCGCGCAAAGAACAAAAGCGCACCTTGTATGATTTAATGGAACAGATTGCACAGTTTTACCGCCACCAACTCAGACATTCCAGCAGTAAAGTGGCTATCGATTATTTAAAAAATCGTGGACTATCTAAGGAGATCGTCCAAAAATTCGGGATCGGCTATGTCGCTGATGAATGGGATCTGGTTCATAAAAATTTTTCCCGTTCGCCAGAATCAGAGCAGATGCTTACCGCAGCGGGAATGCTGGTTGAGAATGACAACAGGCGTCGCTATGACCGTTTTCGAGGCCGAGTCATGTTTCCCATCAGGGATCGCCGCGGCCGTGTAATTGGCTTCGGGGGCCGAGTCCTCGGGGACGGGACACCCAAGTATCTCAACTCACCGGAAACCGATATTTTCCATAAAGGGAAAGAGTTATACGGTTTATACGAAGTCCTTCAGGCGCATCGTGAACCGCCACAAATTCTGGTGACTGAAGGTTACATGGATGTCGTTGCTCTGGCTCAGTATGGCGTTGATTATGCGGTCGCGTCTTTGGGAACATCGACAACCAACGACCATTTGCAGGTTCTTTTCCGACAAACTAACGCTGTCGTTTGTTGCTATGATGGTGATAATGCCGGACGGCAAGCCGCATGGCGTGCATTAGAGAATGCGATCTCACTACTCAGTGGTAATAAAACCCTGAAATTTATGTTCTTACCGGACAAAGAAGATCCTGACTCATACATCCGTCAACACGGTACAGAAGCATTCGAACAACAAGTTCAGCAATCGATGCCTTTCTCTGATTTCCTGTTTCAGGGACTTATGGCACGCGTGGTTGACAACAGCAGCCGGGAAGGTCGTTTTCGAGTCGTCCACCTGGCAGAACCTTTAATTAATCAGGTTCAAGATGAGGCGCTGAAAATTTATCTGTGGGAAGAATTGTCATTACGCACCGGCCTCGGCGCCAATGCTATTCAGGCGGCATTGAATAAAAAGCAAATTTCGGAACAAACGCCGGCTATCCGTCCACAGACGGAAATGAAGCGCACGCCAATGAGAGAAGTTATCGCTTTGCTTCTACAAAATCCGAACTATGCTGATAGAATACCGGATCTTTCAAGTATCGCGACACTTGATATTCCCGGTTTGAGCTTATTTATTGAGGTCCTTGAAAAATGTCGAGATTACCCCAATGTAACAACAGGCCAGCTACTTGAAAACTGGCGAGGCCATCGAAATGAACCTCTTCTATCACGTCTTGCCAGCTGGGATATCCCACTCGTAGAAGACAATCAAGAAGAAATATTTTTAGACTCACTGGATAAAATTATTACCCAGTGTGTTGAAAAACAAATTGAAAATCTGCAGGCAAAAGAGAGAAGCGTTGGTTTATCAGCTGACGAGAAAAGGGAACTGCTAGCGTTAATGCTAGATTTGAAAGCGTAATCCCTTATTTATAGCCAACAAATGATTAATTTGTTAGAATACGTGGTTTGCATTCCGCATACTAATTCCGTCACTAGAAATGAAGTTGGATACCGTCTATGGATCAAAATCCGCAGTCACAGCTTAAATCACTTGTCCTTAAGGGCAAAGAACAAGGCTATCTGACCTACGCTGAAGTCAATGACCACCTCCCTGCAGAAATTGTAGATTCTGAACAGGTAGAAGACATTATTCAGATGATTAACGACATGGGTATCAAAGTAGTGGAAACTGCTCCTGATGCTGATGATCTGGCACTGAATGATGATACGAACATTACGGATGAAGATGTTGCAGAAGCAGCCGCAGCAGCTCTCTCCAGTGTTGAAAGTGAAATTGGCCGTACGACAGATCCGGTCCGCATGTACATGCGTGAAATGGGAACTGTCGAGCTTCTCACTCGTGAAGGTGAAATCGATATTGCAAAGCGCATTGAAGAAGGGATTAACCAAGTTCAAAGCGCTGTTGCAGAATATCCGGGAACAATTCCTTATATCCTTGAACAATTCGACAAAGTTGAAACTGAAGAGTTAAGACTGACCGATTTGATTTCAGGCTTTGTCGATCCAGATGCTGATGAAACAACATCACCAACTGCAACCCATATCGGTTCAGAACTGACTGGCGCGGATCTGGACGATGAAGATATGCCTCTGTCATCGAAGAATAAAGATGATGAGGAGGAAGATGACGAAGATGAAGAGAGTGATAGCAATGACGATGATGATAGTGACGATGATGTCGGTATCGATCCTGAGCTAGCACAAGAGAAGTTCAATAATCTTCGTAATAAATATCGTGATTACCAGTTAGCGTTGAATGAATTTGGTGAGTCGAATGAACAAACGTCACAAGCATCCGATCTGGTTCTGGATGCCTTCCGTGAGTTCCGTCTGACACCGAAACAATTTGATAATCTGGTTGACACACTTCGTGGTTCGATGGATCGGGTCAAAACGCAAGAACGCTTAATCATGAAGCATGTGGTTGAACATGCCAAAATGCCGAAAAAAGCGTTTATTACTGCATTTACCGGCCATGAGTCTGACGAAAACTGGTTAGATACCCTTCTTGCATCTGACAAGCCTTATGTTGACAAAATTCGTAAGAGCGAAGAAGACATCCGTCGTTCGATCCAGAAACTCAGAGCGATTGAAGAAGAAACTTCTTTAAGCGTTGTTCGGATCAAAGATATCAGCCGCCGCATGTCTATCGGTGAAGCGAAAGCGCGTCGAGCCAAGAAAGAAATGGTTGAAGCGAACTTACGTCTGGTAATTTCAATTGCGAAAAAATACACCAACCGAGGCCTGCAATTCCTTGATTTAATTCAGGAAGGGAATATCGGTCTGATGAAAGCTGTTGATAAGTTTGAATACCGTCGTGGTTACAAGTTCTCTACTTACGCAACTTGGTGGATTCGTCAGGCAATTACCCGCTCGATTGCGGATCAGGCTCGGACGATTCGTATTCCGGTACATATGATCGAAACCATCAACAAACTGAACCGTATTTCTCGTCAAATGCTTCAGGAAATGGGTCGAGAGCCGCTGCCGGAAGAACTGGCAGAGCGGATGCAAATGCCGGAAGACAAAATCCGCAAAGTGCTGAAAATTGCCAAAGAGCCTATCTCAATGGAGACACCAATCGGTGACGACGAAGATTCGCATCTGGGTGATTTCATTGAAGATACCACGCTGGATCTGCCAATTGACTCAGCCACTGCGACCAGCTTAAAGGCTGCGACGCGTGATGTTCTGGCAGGTCTGACACCTCGCGAAGCAAAAGTGCTTCGGATGCGCTTCGGTATCGACATGAACACAGACCACACTCTTGAAGAAGTTGGCAAACAGTTTGATGTCACCCGTGAACGGATTCGTCAAATCGAAGCCAAAGCACTGCGTAAATTACGACACCCAAGTCGCTCAGAAACACTTCGCAGTTTCTTAGATGAGTAAGCCTGATTTAATGTAATGAACAAAAGGTGAGCAAATGCTCACCTTTTTTATTGACTGTGATTTAAGTGAATAAATTATAAGCATATTTAGTCATCATTGAGGCTAGACAGCATCAGGCGTATCCCCTATAATCGTCCGTCTTAAGGGGCCTTTAGCTCAGTTGGTTAGAGCATCCGACTCATAATCGGCAGGTCCTGGGTTCAAGTCCCGGAAGGCCCACCATATTTATCAAAGACTTAAGTGTGATTTTCACCTTAAGTCTTTTTTATTTCTAGCTTCTGTGTAGCAGATATGTAGCAAATTTTCTAAGAATTTTGTGCTGTGTAGCTGTGTAGCTGTGTAGCTGTGTAGCTGTGTAGCTGTGTAGCTGTGTAGCTGTGTAGCTGTGTAGCTGTGTAGCTGTGTAGCTGTGTAGCTGTGTAGCATAGCCTCCCCTCCTATTTTCATACTTGCAACCCTTTTAAAGAAACTGGTTTAATATTCTCAATGAAATAGAGGCTCATGGAGTTCTATCAGGTAGGCCTATCACTAGAAAACTTTAGAGGCAGTTCCACAGATGAAAATATCCGAATTTTGGGTAACTGGTGATAAAAGGCAAGACAGCGATGAAAAGTGGCTTAACTGTTTGCTGCATAAAAATGGATAAAACGATTCTGGACAAATCTGAGCTAGCCTGATCAACTGGCTCAGTGTTAGACACCTATTAGTTACAAAAAACGCTTAGCGGTAATACTGGACTCTCTCAAGCGCGAAAACGTGATTTAAATAGCCTAGTTATGCTTTATTGCTCGACAACAGTGAGATACCAAAGCCAATAAATATTGTACCCGCAGCCCTGTTAATTAAGCTGCTTAGATGACTTCTGGAGAACAAACTTGCAAATTTAGATGTAACAAGAGCATAAGAACAAAGGGCCGAGAAAGAAAAACAAGCAAACGTCAGCGAAAGCGCAAAAAACTGCGGCATAATTGGTTGTTCTACGTTTAAAAACTGAGGAAATAAAGCTGTGTAAAATGCGATGGCTTTAGGATTAGTTACTCCTACGAGGTAGGACTCTAAAAATAAGCGAAGATTGCTTTTACAAGTAGTATAACTTTCCTCGGTAATAACTTTACTTTTGTCCGAAATCCAATACTGAATTCCAAGATAAATAAGATACGAACCACCTAATATTTTTATAGCCAAATACAGATATTCTGAAGTGAGAATCACCGTACTCAACCCCGCAGCCGATAACGCAGCCATACTCAACATAGCCAACACGTTACCAAGCATACCCGAAAGTGCCTTTTTTAATCCGTAGATAGCGGTATTCTTTACAGCGAGAAAGATAGCAGGGCCGGGTGTAAACGTGGCTACAATGCATATCAACAAAAATAACAAATAGTCCATGATTTAATCTCCATAAATCTAAACAAACCGGTTGGATTGTAACCATCATGCACCGTTTCTTTAGTCACTTCAATTTGTAGTCAGAGTGTTAGTGAGTAGCGGTGCTTACCATGGATTAGCTAAATTTACGCAAAACAGCCTTACTCCCAGATTAAGGAGACATCTTCGTTAACGCGGAATGGGGCAATTTCGAGTTACACATTTAATCAAAAATACACTTATTCACAGAACTCCAAGTGAAAAGAAGGTGCCAGCTCGGACTCTATCCGCCATGCGAAGACGCGGGTGATCAATTCACGTCCGGCAGTGATGACGCCTTTCAAAACCCTGACCAATTCGTTATCACAATATTGACTACTTTTCACCGCTCCGGTGTCCTTGTCGATGGAAAGCTCATAGTAAGGTTTGAATATCTGTGCTTTGCGTTCACAAAACACACCGCCCATTTGCAGCGTGTAAGTCTTCCAGTCGCCTTTGTCTGCGGCTTCGATGATTGTGGCTCTTTCCGGTAAATCCATGATGTCCTTTAATCTGCGCAATTCACGCCAGACCGTGACCGAACAACCGCCAAGTTGTTGAAACTGACGAATGCCCCAACAGGCCGCCCATGCATCCACTCTGGCCGCTGCTTCCACTGTTTATTGAGATACGCCTGACCATCTAACGGGGTCAATCCTTCCCACTTGGGATTGATAGCACCTGATTTGGAATAACTACGGTGATACTTTGACGGGCAGGTGATGGTTAAAAAGGTCGCTTCATGCCCTAAGTCTTGCACCAACTCTTCAAAGCCTCTGGCTCTGACCATCAGCTCGCCTTTTCTGATTTTCGGGTCTGATACCCCTTTTTGTGACAATTCCAGTAATGAGAAGCGCTGGCCTTGCTCATTGACAGCAAAGGTATTCGATAAGTATTTATGTTGATAGGCTTTTTGTCTGATACGGGCTTTCAGCGTCAGACGAGAGCAATACAAACTGGTTTTCTTGTTCACCTGATTGAGATGATGCAGCACCGTTTCAATATTGCGTCTGAGCGATTTTCTCAGTTTACGTAACCACCACTTTGCATCACCGTAGCGGCCCATTTCACCATTGAGGGAATAGGTTTCTGTGGGAGTAATCCCTTGCTGACGGATAAAGCCGCGGACGGTCTCAAGGGCGAGTTCATCATTGAGAAATTGACGACGCAAAGCAAACACGGATTGAGCCAGATACTTGGCTTTCTCGCGTAAGTCATCCTCACTGAGATTCAATTCCAGTTGACGAACGGACAGCTTAGCCGCAATTTGTTCGGTGGTCGTTCTTAAATAGGTATTGCGCTCAAACTTGGTTGACTTGCTGAGATACGCTTTCAGCAGTAGTTTTTGTATTTCTACCGGAAAGCAAAAAAGCCTTTGCTGAACAAAGGCTCTGTCATCCCACGCGATTGATGAAAGGTCAATCTCGGTCTGAATCATGGTATCTGTTTTTGTCATTGGCTGGCTTTCCCTTTTGGCGTCAGGAAAAACTCATCCCAACGCTGACCAAAGAAATTGACCGGAGTGAAACGAATCAGTCCGGCCTGATAGAGCTTTTCAACCGTGCCTTGAAAGACTCGTACAGGTAACCGGGTTTTCGGTTGAATGTCGCCTTTCATCGGCCCATAGTCCGAGCAGACTTTAAACGTCCGCCCGCTCTTCATCCATTTGAGTAAAGTGTGTTGCTCTTGAGTCAGTTGAGGGATTGATTCAGACACGACACCTCCCTTCCTGAGCCAGATGCTCAGCTTGGTGTGATTGTCCAGCCACCGGTCTAAATCTTCTTTAAGGTAACGAACCGAACGTCCGATTTTAATAAACGGCAGGCCCTGACTTTAATCCCAAAAAGGCAAATTTTATCAAATACTTATCATTATATTTAATGCTAAGCCTTTCTTGTTTCTATCGGCTGTGTAGCAAATAGAAAGAATCCCCACGGGTAGCTCTGGTAGTCATCTTTTCCTTCATTAGAATCCCAGCTCAACTAATCGCTCGACTTCGTAACTCATTAAATTAATTGAGATAAAACAGAATATCAGATAGTTCCTGATGATCTGCATCAGTACAGATACCCTAAAACTTCATCAGATATTCACGCGCTTTCTGCGTAAGATACAATTCAAGCGGAATTTCCTTTTTTTATCCGAATTGTTCCACTATTTCACCAATAATAACGTGCTGGGGGTAAGTAGACTGCTGAATACGGTACTCATCTCAGAAGGATAGGATTTTGAAAAAGAAAGTGACTGGTCGCAGGATAGTCCTGTTGGCTAATAGTCGAACCTGTGACAACAGTATTATTCTGTATGGTTACCTAAGAGCGTGGATTGAAAATGATCCCGCTCTGGCTGGTGTTCAACTGCTGTATTTTGATTATCTTACGGCTCGGTTATATACAGGTTTTAATGATAACTTGATGGAATTAATAGGTTTAAATACTAGTATAGCCGATGCCAACCCCAACTATCTTCAGAATATCGCACGAATAACTGAATGTTATAGCGGATTAACGACAAATGCTCAAAGACATAAATTCTTGCGGGCCTGGTGTCGAACCGTCGAGACAGTTGATGGTAAGGTACTGACTGCATTAAGACGAGGCTTAATCGAAAAAATTCAGAACAATGCTAATAGTGTACTCGATTGTTTAATGAAAGAAGATAAACACGAGTATGTACCCACCTGCTTTGTCATTGCCCCAAATGGTCGAAATATGCCTCTTGAGTTTCTCGGCTTTGGTCATAAAGTCAGTGTTGCGACAGATGATTCATTTCAAATTGTCGACAAAACAGGGCAGCAACGAGTACCTGCAGAATTAACACTTAATTTCGCTGTCAATGATACGATTAGCATTCTGTTCGAACTTTTTCTATGTAAGGCGATTATCGCTAATGACAGGGCACGCTATTTAGGCAATTGCTATGGCTCTCAGATCATGTGGTATGCCATTGGAGGGTCGTTATTCACCACTCAAAAATATGCCGATGAAAACTTCTCAACCACAAATAACTACGTCGCAATGGAATTTAACGGTGGTGTTCTCAATGTTAGCGATGCCGATGGTTTTACTCTGGATGCATTAGATTTGGCGCCGAACTATGCTTACCATGAAATGACCCGAGAGAAATATTATAATTTCTTTGATTTTAGAAAACGCGAAGAGCCTTTTTATGGCCAGCATATCAATATCGATTACAATCACTCATTCATGATGAAAACCAATTCAATTATTGATGAGATGTTTTGTCGACAGCAATTGACCTATGTCGAAGATGAACTGGCCGAAGCTGTTGCCGAGCAAACCAATGATAATCGTCAGGCGGTCAATCCGCTTAATTCGGTCACTCGGCTCAATAAGCATGCCAGCGGACATAAAGGTTCGTCATGGATAGGGGAATATTGTCTGGAAAAGAGGATCTATGGCTTTCAAGGTCATCCACTTTACCATATTCATCAATTTACCCCCAGTGATAGTTGGAATAACCGTGCCTGGGATTTCGAATATATTGAAGACCAAACCAAAGAAAATCCTCATTTCCAAATCAATAGAGCCGTTATGTTAAAATGCTTGTTTGGCTAATTTGAGCGATATTATTGAACTAGGAGTTATCCATTATGAAAAGAACAGAAAATGGTCAAGTAGTCGATTATACCAGCTTTAGTTATACAGAAATGGAAGCTTTGGCTCATGAACTGCGCAGTGATAAAATCAAGCTTATCGAGCAAAATGCTTCGCCTAAAACTTATGAGTTTACTGAACTGGAACTAACGGATGTACATCAGCGCCTTAAAACCTTGGAAGTGGTTGAAAATATAGTACTAGTAAAAGAAGGTTATACTACAAGAGTAAAGAGCACTCAAATCATTCGTTACCCGGGTATTGACTCTTGCTTAGCTGTAACTATCACGTTAAGTAGTGGTGATAAGGTCGGCGGGCATTTTGTTATGACCGAACCTGGAACTTCTCCTTATACCGGGCCAGAAATGATCAACAGAATGAAGGATCTAGTAGGACAAGACACTGTTTCTGCCATCACTTTTAATTACAAGCCTCCATTGGGGTGGGATAAAGACTACAAAAATATGTTAGATGTGAAATTCGACTGGGATGACCAGAATCTGAATGAGTCTGTTATCGATGCACTCAAAACCAGTTTCAATTGCCATAATGTTCAATCGACAGCAGTTGGTGGTGACGTAAACAAATAATGAATAGCAGAGACAGGCGGCACCACATAAATTGTGTTATTTATATACATCCTTTCAACTATACTTGATGCCTGTGTATAGAGAAATTAAGCAGATCTTGATATTTAATTTCTATTTATAGCAAAATCATTGATATCTTCCTGCTATAAACACACGTCCCAAACTATCTTTCGGATATGAAAAAAGGCCGGAAATCCGGCCCTTACACATACCCGAGTACAATATTGAGTGCGGCTTATTTGGATTCAAACGAACCTAAATCAGGTGCCTTGCCATTGTAATTGAGGCCGACATCTGTACCGGCATCAATCAGTTCACTTCCCGATTTCAAATGGAAGAACTGAACAACGGGTAAACTACCATCACTTTGGCGCTCAGCCAGTAAATCATCGATGTTAATGCTTGCGAAGTCAGACGATGAAAACGAAAGACCATCCTGCCAGCTATTATTGGTGATGTTGGTTGAACCAGCGCCAAACTTATCCCGGTTATCACCATCTAAAGAAATGCTGTTTTTGATGGTCAGATTCTTCAGTTGACGTGAGCTGCCATCGCCTAAACCAAAGTTACGGTTATTGTCATAAGCAATTGCATTGTAAATCGTGACAGTGCCTCGGTTACTATTTTGGTCGTAACCATCCGCAGTATTCCCCGCAGAGATCGTATTAATATAAACACCGTTGTGTGCTAAATCTTTACCATCACTTCCGCCGGTTTTAAAACCGTTACCATCCCCGGCACCTTTCACACCATTTTTCTGATAACCATTTCGAATCATCCAGGTGTATTCCAGCGTTGTGGTCACTGAGCTGCCGTTATCACGCAGGTAACCATCAAAACCGTCATCCAAATTGTTCCATGCCCGGCAACCGTAGAAGTAGTTTCCGCTTCCCACGGTTAGCTTGGCAGCAAACCCATCGGCATTTTCAAGCGTTGAATCGGCATTGTAGTAAGAATCAGAGTTCTTGATGAAGTTGTAAGCAGCCCCACTACTGATTTGCAGCCCCGTATCTGAGTTCTCATAAAACTTCATGAACTCGATCGTATTATGCGAACCTGTCAGGTACATCCCATTGTCACCTGCCTTTTTGATATCGAAGCCATATAAGTGCCAATAGTCTCCACTCAGTTGGAAGCCACGGTTGGTACTTTTCTCTGACATAGCAGAGAAATCAAACACCGGGCGTTTATCGCCGGGATAAGCACTCAATACAATCGCTTTCGATGCCGTACCACTACGTTTAATCTTGATGGTCTCTGAGGCATAGTATGTACCGCTCCGCATATAGATGACATCTCCGGCTTTTGCGTCGTCGATCGCAGCAAGCAGTCCCGCCAGTGTAGAAACGACCGAGGCATCAGAATCAACATGTTTGATAAAAGAGGGATAGCCATTCGTTAACGGCTCACGATTCGCTCCCGCAAGTTGAGCAGCAACCGCTGTCGGTGCAGCTGAAGAACTTGAAATATCCGCAGATGAAGTACGACCAGAACCGGAAGATCCACACGTTCTTGTTACAGGCTCAAGCCACCAGCGTTGAGAGCTAATACCGGCATCTTGGTTTTGATAAATATCAGAACCTTCCGTTGACCCGGCAACGGTCAGCAACAATGCCGAATTCGCATTGATGATCTTATAAGTTCCCTGATAAGTACCTGATGTCACCTGAACCAGTTGCCACTCCTGACTTGACGAATTGCTGTAGGGATTCTGTCGAACAGTCGCACCATTACTTTTTGAACCGCCTTCTACAGTGACCGCATACGAGGTATTGGAAGCCTGAATCGCCCAATAACCATTACTTTGCTGATTCAGTATAAATCGTTGAGAATCACTCCCCGTATTTTTTTGGGCTGCGATATTCGCTTTTTTGGCAGTGGATTCCGCGGCGACTAACATGTCAGCACCAGAATTGACAATTTTATACACAATGCCATCTACGGGTTGATCCGTGCAGTAATCTGCCGCATAAATCGGCCCACTGAGCATGACAGAGCCCATCACACCGGCAAGCAAAATATGCCTATTTTTAACATTATAAACCTTCACAGTTATGGTTCCTTCTATGTTCACACATGATGTAAAGCTTTCGGTATATCCATCGATAACGACGACAGAAACCGTCTGTCACTGATGCCGACTGATATATAAAAATTATTGTTTATCAAAATAAGAAGTGTATAAGAAATGGACAGAAAAACAACAAAATGAAACATCGTTTTATTTTTAATTCAAATAAACACAGTAAGCATCACATATTTTTATATCTATATACTATTGAAATAACTGTAATGTTTATTTTTGCGCAGAACCTCTCATTTTTATGAAATAATTCAAGATGAGCTAGTCAATTTAATATCCGCTAGATGATTAATTAAAGCACCAATCGATCCATTATAGAATTCTCTATATTCATCACCTTTGCCGCTTCTGTGACCGAGTTGTTTTCTTAAGAACAAATTGAGTTGCTTCTAGCCAAAACTTGGTAGTGAATATGCTTTGTCATCATGCCATCTGTAATATTATGAGATATATCTCAACTGCTCTATTCAAATGACCAAATAACTATGCTATTACAATAGATAATCATTTCGTAAAATAAAAAATGGGAATTTTATTGTAGAAATAGAATAACCTTATAAACACCAACATTAATTCCACTCAATTAATCAAGAATAGAGTCATATATTTAGGGTACAAAAATAAAGATTGAAACTGGGAAATATATTATAGAAAATGTGGCTAATATTTATTAGCCACTACATAGAATGTAATTTTCAGAAAAAACTGTCCAATTCGATACTAAAGTTAATTGTTAATAAATGCTGCTGTTATTTTACATACATTATCTACTTTAGGTAGTGAATCATCAACTTCTATGCTTACTTTTTTACCAGCCATAAAGGCAGCAAGCATTGCTGATAATAAGTGAGTATCTTCAGCTTTAATATCTGCGGCATCATTTCTACATGCAGTCCCACCCCAAGCTCCTTTAGTAAAAAAGTAGACTCTGGTCAATCCATTATACTCTGGGTTGGAAATCCTTGAAGTGGATGAAGGATGCCACTGCAATATTGTAAGTTCATTTCTCTGTCCAACTTTAGCGGCTGCAGAAAATGAAAGTAATAAAATTGAAATAAACACTATTTTTTTCATAAAACCCCTCAATCATTCAATATAATAATACGATTCAGTAGAGATTACCTCTATAAATTTAGAAAGACAATAATTAATACCAACCTAATTAATTCATGTATAAGAACAATTACAAATAACATAGTTAAAAGTAATTATACATTAAATGAAATGCATCTGATTTTTATCAAAAATAAACTTCTTTATAAATATATCCGCCCCCTTCACTTTAGTTAGCTCACTCAGGGCTCATACACAACCACGTCAAATTAAGACCAACACTTTCCTGAACAGCGTATATACTTCAAGTAAGTGAACACAGCGAAGGAGGCAAGGCAGACCATGGAAATATCTCAACATGACGTAACGGATCTATTCGAACAGCTTGGTCTAGGGAGTTCACCGGAAGAAATTAAATATTTTGTGAATAACCATCGACATACACAAGATTCGACACCAATCCATGAAGCGAGCTTTTGGACAGCTTCCCAATCGGCTTTTTTGAAACAGGCTATAGAGGAAGATGCCAATTGGGTAGAATTAGTCGATCAGCTCGATGTGATGCTGCGAGACTAACTGATTCAATCATGTATTCTTTTATACTTAAATGTACAGTCAGTGCTATTTACTTGAATGTTCCTACCAATACCCCGACAACTTTAAGGTAATAGTGACGCTCATTTATGCCGGCGCCCAAAGAACCAAGAAAGTGGTCGGGGTGATAAACTGATATGACTACATTCCACCTCGGCAGTAGGTCACCCAAACCTCATTACTGCCACAACCGCTATCAACGACACAATCGAGACCTTTCTTTTGTACTTGCATTGAAAGCAACCATGAATAGAATTCTTTAAAATGCTGTTTACTCATATCTAATCTAAAATATTGTGGTCTAACACCTGCGCATCGTCCTTGATTGGTACCATTTAGATAGAATCGACCATCAGTCCCCATATGAATATAATTTGGCACACCTAAACTAATCCATCCACTACCATTTCCTTGTGCGTCTAAAGCGAATGCATTCACATGTACCATAAGACAGAGAAAGGAAATCAAAATCTTTTTCATAAATACTCCATATATAGTTTTAACGTTGGCGTCTGGATTTCAATAAGCCTTTTAAAAGATAAAAATATTTTTCGACCAAACTTTACCTAGACACTCCCAAATAAAATGACCACATTTTATATGCGCAATGTTTATATCACACAAGTGCACATTGAACATCATAAGTTGTACTCAAACATATTTTTACGACTGCTCGCATTCATCTGTTTTCGGGAAGAAGTTAACATCACTATATAATCACAGCGGCGGTTGCACTTTTCATCACGACAGCCCAAGCTGAAACAGTTCTCTTGAACTTCGAGGCTGATTATGCAGATACAATGTGTTTCAATATCAACAGTGCCGGATTCTTATATCAAAATAAAAGTCGCCACAGACAAAACGAAGTGTAGTAAAGCATTATTGGAGATGAATGATGAATGAAATAACGTTAGGTGAACGCTCAGTCGTTTACGTCACGGATATCTACTGTGGCTGGTGTTGGGGCTTCTCTGAACGCATGAAAGAATTTGAAGCCGCGAACCGCCATCGCGTCAATTTTACAGTTATCAGTGGCGGTTTATTTACCGGAGAAAGAGCAACGGCTATTTCCAACTATCCACATATCTCTCAGGCCAATGAACAAATTACGATGCTTACCGGTGCAAATTTTGGTGCCCCGTATCAGCAACTTTTAAAAGAAGGCAGTCATATGCTGAATTCGCTTGATGCAGCAGTTGCTCTGGCCACCTTACGCGATCAAGCCCCGGAGCGTTCAATATTGTGGACCCACGCGCTACAATCTGCATTTTATGAGCAAGGTCTTGACCTCTCCGACCACAACACGATCGCTGCAATAGCCTTAGCGCACGGACTTGATGCGGATGCTGTACGCACAAACCTAATCAATGGAAAAGCAATCAAGATAGCCAAGCAAGATTTCGCAATAGCCCATCAACTTGGGGTTGCATCATATCCGACCCTGCTTTTTATTGATGGCAGCAATATATATCAACTTCCTGCAACGGGGACACCATTCGATATTCTGAACCAAAAATTAGATGCACTGTTAACATAAAATATTGAGGAAAGCGACCATCATTCAGTGGACCCCATGGTCGCTTTATTATTCTAGAACTTGTTCTTGGTCCCGCGATTTGCAAAAACCATGAGCGAAACATGAAAAAACTTTTAATCAGCTTTATCTTACTTGTCACACTTTCTGGTTGTGCAGCGATGTTTAACGGCACAAGTCAACAAGTATCGATCCGTAGTAAAAACCCAGCAGCTAAGATCTATGTGAATGACGCATATCTTGGCGATGGTAATGTCATTACAGTATTCAAAAAAATCAAAACTATACAATTCGCGTTGAAGAAGATAATTGCAACTCAGTCACGATTCCTGTAACGAAGTCATTTGATCCAACCACGTTACGTTGTTGCGCGTATTTATCGACTTTGGCCTTGTTTCCATACTTGTCGTAGATGACACTGGCGCATGGCAAAAATTTGATCAAACAAGCGGCATCGTAGATGCAAATTGTTCAAAATAAAAAATTTCAGGCAGCACTATGCTGCTTTTTTACACCTTTATATCACACTCTTTTTCACGATCCGACAGGCCGATTGATCATCCTCTCGATTACGGCCAAGCCCGTTTTTTACCACCATTGGCTTTAATCAGCTCAATCGCTTTCTTCGACTTATCTTCAATCGAACGCAGACTACGGGTAACGTTCTCCTGAAACTCAGCTTTGTTTTGGCCCGGTAGTTCAGGCGGTGTGGATGCTGCAGATTGTAATTGGTGGATCATTTGAACCAATTGCTTATTCTGAGCTTCCAGCGATTTCACTTTCGCGGTCAGCTCTCGGAGCATGGAATTCTGCTCTTGAATTCGAGATTCTATATTATTGAAAGACTGGAGTATTTGTCCGATATTTTGCTCTGTCATCAATCTGTCCGATTCAACCTACATGCCTAAAGTGTAGGTCAAACTGAATGACTTATTGAAACAATCTGCATGATTGCCACGATGATCATCGAAATCCCCGCTCAACGCTATTCGCCAATCATGGCGACCAATCTATCCACGCTGAACCGTTTGTTGAAACGGGGGCATCGTTTGAGCCCCCGCGACAATCAGCTAGTGCTGAGATTCATGATAATCATCTTGCGCCTGATAATAATTATCCTGAAAGGCCAGACTTCCCCACATGGCGTAAGCGTGCGCTCTCTCGACGATCGACTCGGCCACCGGATGATCGGATAACGTATCGTGTTGCGGATCATACTGATACGTGGTAATCCCCTGCTCGGGACGAATCACCACGACTTGATTATCAGCGGTCATCCAACCAAAGTTCTTATCCCGTTGCATCAACGCCCGCTGCTTATCGACTGGTACCGTTTTGGTCATATCATTGCCGACCATCGGATTGATACTACTGATCCCGGCCAGAGATAATAGCGTCGGTGGCAGGTCGATCTGGCTGACCAAACGATCATCGAGTCGGTGTTCAATGCCACCACCAAAGATGATCGCAGGGATTTTAAAGTGACCAATCGGTACCGGTAAATTACCGCTGGTACGGGCATCATGGTCAGCAACAGCGACAAAGATCGTGTCATTCCAGTACGAAGACTGCTTCGCCTGCTTCACAAATTGGCCCAAAGCATAATCAGCATATTTGACTGCATTTTCCTGGGTATTTTTCGGCTGGTTATACAGTTCGAACGGTCGATCCGGAAACTCATACGGTGTGTGATTGGATGAGGAGAAAACTAAACTAAAGAAAGGCTTATCCTGCGCATCCAGTTGAGTAAACTGTTCATCCGCTTTTTTGTACAAGTCGCTATCGGAAGCGCCCCATGATCCAACAAATTCTGGAGACTTAAAGGTTGGAAAATCCTGCATATCAACAAAGCCATTACCAAGGAAAAAGCTTTTCATATTGTCAAAATGGCTCTCTCCACCGTAAATGAACTGTGTATGATAACCCCGTTTTTTCAGAAGGTCGGCAAGCGTGAAAAAGTTGGTCTGACTTTTACCCAGTTTCACGACCGCACGTGCCGGTGTCGGTGTAAACCCAGTCGTCACGGCTTCGATCCCACGGACAGAACGGGTTCCCGTGGCGTACATGCGGGTAAAAGCCCAGCCTTCATCGATTAAGTGATCGATATTAGGAGAAGCATTAATTCCCCCGAGACGGCTGACAAATTGCGCACCATGACTCTCTAATAGCAAAATCACAATATTCTTTGGCTTACCCTGATACTGGGCCTGATGACTGGCTAATGTCGGTCTGTCACCCGGCACAAAATCTTGCGGTGCAACATTCATTGAAGCTTTCACTTCTTCGATAATTTTGTCTTTGGCCATTTTCGGATAAAACTGAAATGCACTCGCTTCAGAGCCCATCTGTTTGGCAGCAAAGATCACCGAATAAGAAGAGTTTAGGGCAAAATCATTCATCAATGGATCACTGGAAAAAGCCACCATAGCCGGATTCATCGGACGATGCTCAAAGCTCGACCGGGCTCCCATCAAGCCCAACGCAACCACGCCGACAGCAATCACCGGACGCCAGTACCAGCGAGGGAAAGAAAGACCCGTTACCAATTTTTTCGACCAGCGCCAGCCGATAAAAATCGTCAACACCGACGTAATCAGACCAATCAGCAGCTCCAGTTTATAGCCGCTCCAAAGCATCCCAAAAACTTCTTTCGGATAGATCAGATACTCAACAAATAATCGATTCGGACGAAGATCATACTCTTGAATAAACGGAACGGTTGCCACCTCCATATACACAACCAACCATAATCCGGCAGTCAGCCAGATGCGGAGAATCACATGCCAGCAGCGTCCAATCAGATGATCCCCTGAAAACAGAGCAGAAAGAAGTGCAGGTAAGATCAACAAATAACAGATCGATGACACATCAACCCGTAAACCTCCCAAGAAAATATTTCCCCATCCTTGGGCATCATTCACGCGTTCAATCTGCCATAACGACAAACCCAAACGGGAAATCGTAAAAAGAAGAATAAAAACAATCGCGGCGCTAACAATCGGATATAACGGCCCCAACAAGACTTTTACTTTATACAATGTCAATTCCCTCAAAGATATACTGATGCTCCCCTCTGACAAAAATGACCATCAAGAATCATTTCAAGCTCAGAATCCAACACCTTGTTGTCGTTCGACCAACAAATCTGAAATAAATTCAGATAACTCACATATATAAAACCAAATTTACATCTATTTCAGAGACAAAACCGGTCAAACGCTGCTTATCACAACATTCATTGAACTTGCAGATAATCCCTAAATATAGAAAAGCTTGGACAAAATACAAAGGCATAGTCTACATGTGTGATCGATTTTCGCAGTAGCATCACACTGACATTCACCCATGATTTTGATCTCATCATGGGTGATACACAGCAACAGTTCAAATTAACAGGCATTCATCATGTTGCAACAATAGAGTCATCAGAGCGTCACCCGCATGACACGAAAGCCTCATAAAACTGAAGCGCATCTGCAACAAAACCACCCTAGCATGGGGATCATAATCATGATTCGAGGTTGATATGCTAGCGAACAGTCCTTTTAAGCTACCCAAAAAGACGCCATTCGGTGTCGGAGAACATATTGCGGAATGGGCAACAGGCTTAACGAAATTAGATAAGTTTTATGCGCAACGTCCGGCAAACTGTGATACCCAGACCTTTTTAAGATTCACTTTGGAAATTTTAGGTATCGATTATCGGGTGATTAAAGGGGACTTCAATCATATTCCAGCTTCCGGCCCTACCGTTGTGGTCGCCAACCATCCGCTCGGATGTGTTGAAGGCGTCATTTTGGCTGAAATGCTGTTACAAATTCGTTCCGATGTACAGATTCTCGCCAATCACTATCTGAAAACGGTTCCCGAGTTAGATTCGCTGTTTATCGGGGTTGATGTCTTCAACACCAACCAGGCACAACAGGCAAATCTGAAGGCAATGCGCGCAGCACATCGTCATCTGGAACAGGGCGGCTTAATGCTGATTTTCCCTGCCGGAGAAGTGTCTCACCTGGTCGATATCAAACAACAACGGCTACAGGATAAAGCGTGGAGCACGTCTGTCAGCCGCTTAATTAAAAAACACCACGCAACGTCAGTACCTATCTTTATTAACGGGCAAAACTCCAAGCGTTTCTATATGGCAGGCAAAATTCACCCGCTATTGAGAACGCTGATGCTCGGACGGGAACTCCTCAATAAAAAATCCCGCGCTATCGAGATCGCTATCGGTCAGCCGATTCAGTATAAAGAAATCACACCACTGAATGATGAGCAGTTAGTCCATTATCTGCGCTTTAATACCTATCTGCTCAATCCGGCGACCCAAAAACAACGCAATAAGCAAGATGGAGATCTCACCCTCCCCCCTGTCGCACCTCGTTTACCGCTTGATGATCTGAAAAGTGATCTGGCTCGGTTATCCGCTGAAGAACATATATTGCAATACAATGAATTTGATGTGTATTGCGCCAAAGCAGCATCCATTCCATGCATCATGCACGAAATTGGTCGCGTTCGGGAGATCAATTTCCGTCAGGTTGGTGAAGGAACGGGGCTGGCGCTGGATATTGATAAATTCGATCGTCATTACTTCCACTTGTTTATCTGGGATCGGGAAGCCGATGAACTAGTCGGTGCCTATCGCTTAGGTCTGGTTGATCAACTGATGGCGGAACATGGTCTGGCCGGGCTCTATTCCAGTACCCTGTTCAACTACGATCCTCAGTTTATCCATCAAATGGGTAAATCAATAGAGATGGGCCGCTCCGTTGTCGCGCAATCTTATCAGAAGAGCATGGCATCACTGCTACTCCTCTGGAAAGGGATTGCCACATTCGTGACCCGTCATCCACAGTATACTCACCTGTTTGGTCCGGTCAGTATCAGTAATGAATATAGTGATGATGCCCGTCAATTACTGGCACAAACCATGACTTTAAATTACTACGATCCTGAGCAGGCGCAATTAGTCAAACCCACCAATCCACTGCCGACCCACAAATACCACGACTGGAATATTCATCTGCTCAGTGCACTGGCGGACTTACAACTTCTGTCCAAAGTCATTGCCCGAATTGATGAAGGGAAAGGTGTACCGGTGCTATTGCGTCAATATTTAGGACTGAACGGCAAATTTGCCTGCTTCAATGTTGATCCGGATTTTAATGATTCGCTGGACGGCCTGATTGTGGTTGATCTCCGCCAGGTTTCAGAAAAAACCTTAACCCGCTATATGGGCAGCGCTCCGACCAAAGCTTATCTGGCATATCATGCGGTATAAAATGCAATGCTCCCCAGAGTCAATCTGTCTCTGGGGATGGCACTGTGGGCAGGATGTCATCACTCTCGATAGAGATACTGTGCCCCGATGACTCCGAAAACTGTAGTGATATTTTGACCGGTGTATTATTCGACCACCAGCGTGATTTTTTGGATAACGTCACCTGCGGCATAACCTCTGTGGTGTTGTGTCGGTCGCTTTGTTCAAGGTAGGCATTCAACTCAAGCGACAAGCTCTCAACTTTGAAAAAACGACACGGACACAACATGTATAACGGTATCCATTGAACCTGATAACGAATCCCTTCATCAGTGATACAGGGCATTTTTATCCCGACAGGCTTGGCTGTCATCATCGCCTCATCATCAACGGAAAAATAATCCTGAAGCGGTGAAAACTTTTCATCTTCCGTACGTGCTTTGGCCCGGAGAATATCTCGCATCAACCATTCAGCCAGTGCACCGGAAGAATGGGACTTCACCTTCACAGACTTTATCTTCATCGCTCACACCTTGATCCCGGTTAGCCACGATTGAGTTTCGGCCGCTCACCTTCAGCTTTCAGCCCATTGGTCACTATTTGATACTGACGATACTTATCCAACCCCTGACGATAAACAGGATAACTACTGACTGACAGCGCCACCGAGCTATGACAAACCGGACACGAAAAATGCGCACCGGATAACAGCAGTTCAGGCTCAATGTAAATGATACTTTTCTTACCGTTTTCAAGGCAAGTCGGACAAGGCAATTGCGTATTCATGGAAGCACCTCTGTTCAGATAAATAGAGAAATAGAGAAATAGAGAAATAATCAACGTAGAAAAAGGGCCAGCCCCAGGGCATAGACTAGAAGGCTGGCCAAGTGAGGTTGCGTCATCACTACTGTGATGATTCTCCGTTTTGGGTGATCATAATCGGTGCAATATTGTCGGTATAAGCCTTAATGATCACGCCCACGCCTTCAGGCAACGGCAATTGACCGGCATGAACCTTGACGTCATAACTCGCTTTATTACTCTTTTCATACTTTTCCGTATTGCTGTTGCTCTTTTCAGAAGATTTCGACACGCTGCCACTCACGCTGGCTGAGAAAGGGCCATAGCCAATCTTGGCTTCAAAACTGCCCTGAGCACTCATATTCTCTTTTTCTTGCTGACTTTGTTCATTTGCGAAGCTGGATTTCACCTCCATATTGAATTCAATGCTGACGTCATCGACTGCCAGTGCATTGAGAGGTAACAGTGTCAGTAGCGGAATCGAAATCGATGATTCGGCGGTATCCGTACTGACGGTCGATTTCCCTTCATCCTTGCCTTTGGTCGTGGTAATGATCGGGCGTTTAAGTTTGAGCTCCACCATCACCGGCTGATATTCAGAACGTGAATTGTCGTCCTTATCACCACCGTCCCCCTTAACGGCCTGCTTACTGAAACAGCTATCGAGCATGAACTTTACCTGCGTCATTGCCATTTTATTGTTCGCCTCAGCCGCGGCCATCAATGGCCCGCCGATCAGATCTCCCATCGGGAGACCACTAAATTGTTGTGCCATTGAGACCAGACCCGGCCCTGAAGTGACTGCCATAAAGACTCCTTATCTGTATATAAAGTAAACGTCTGCGCTTTAGTCATCACAGACATGGTTCCCGCAGATTAACCCGGAACTTGTGCCCGCAACGCCCTTTCATAACCATCAACGATATATTTCAGCCCGTCCGGGGTCTCCATCGCCGCGATTTTTACTTCCAGCTTCGCTTTACCGCCATGGCCCTGATTGGCCCCTTCTTCTGCCATCTCTTTTGCTTTGAGGGTTCGTTTAGGAAATGAAACTTGCAGCGCATCACCATTAACACTGAGCTCCAATTCGGTAGAGAAACTCATTTCCTGCAGTTCAACCTGAGATAATGGGATCAGGGTGATCAACGGGACGTTAACTGTCTGTACACTCGGCCCGTTGCGAGTCACCGTCGGATACTGCATCGCCACCATTTTCGGTTTAAGAATCGGAATGTCGCTCCCATATTCACCATGCATAAACCGCTTCGGTACGTCATCTGACGGAGGTGGATTTTTGCCGGTACGTTTCGGTGTTTTGCCCTCAACTTTAGCATCGGAACGACCGACATCTGCCATATGTGTGATGTCTTCATCATCTTCATCCGCCGGTTCAAAAAAACGCTCCAGCAAATCGAGATTTTTTTGGATCAGCGCCTCTCCGGCTGAAGCCGTCGCCACATGAATCGAATGGACAAACTCTTCTAAGTTGATCATGCATCTCAGTTCCGTTAGTTCACATGGACTCAGTATTGTTGACCGCTCCCAAAAGTTATCGGCTTAATGCAGGGACTTTCAGGTCAAATCAATGCATGGTTGCCCTCTCAAATTCAGTGGTGAGCGATTCAGTGATCGTGAGTTATTTCACCGTCAAAAAAACGATTTTCGCCAAGCCTTTACATCGCTAATACGATGTGATCAATCAAGCGATTGAGGGGAAAGTGCCAATGAAACCATTACTGGAAAAATTAAAAGCAAAGAGTCGGCCGATCCTGTTAGGACTGGCAGGTATCGCATCAGCATCGGTGATCCCGGTCTGGCAAATTTATTTTGTCGAAACCTCAGATGTCACACTCGAAATCACCGGTATTCAACGGATCGAATCGGATCATCTCAAAACTACACTCGACACCGATGAACTCAAGTTGCTTGAACCTTATATTCCTGAACACCTGCGCTATGAATACAATCCTCAAGGACAAAAGGGCGATAAAATCGACTACCCCGAATTCACCGTATCCACCTTGATCAATGCGTATGATGCAGCCCGTCAGGATCTGAAAAATATTGCAGAAACCCGCGCCAAGCTGGAACAATACATTGCGACCATCAATGCCTACCTAGACCCGAAAGATCACGAACACCAGCTCAGTGAATTTAGGGTCGGCGAGATGAAACAGTGGACACTCAGCAATTATATGGACGACTCAGAAGCCCACTACTACGAAAAACAAGTGCTCACCATCACCCGCAACTATGCCGAATTGAAATTTACCGGTAAACAGACGCCCCAGTTTAACCTGCCGGCGCTGAAGTTTTTGCTGTCCGATGTGAGAGATGATCTCAGCGAAGTCATCGAACAAAATAATCACCGGCTGGAACAGCTACGGGATAATATCCGGGGTATCGAGGCCCAACTCAACAAATTAAAAGCCGAAAAATATCACCAATATAGTTATTTCACCCTCGACGTTGTAGCCGGTAATGTTGGCCGGGTCAGTACGTCACTCCGTCCTGTGGCCTTAATGCGGGTACAAATCAGTGACAATAATTATGTCGATGTGCGTTTATTGATGGAGGATTATCAGAATAACGCGGAGCTGCCGCCGGCATCGACCAAAGTCCTCCATTATCGCTCCGCTGAATTAAATCATCTGCCCAATGATGATCGCACGCTGGTGAATACGTTTTGGGGCAGTACCGGTCTTGCCAGAATACTGACGCTCGATACCAGCGAACATATTTACGCCTCAAACACCATCGCTTTTGCCGATAATCAAAACCAGAAAGTGATGGTCGATAAGCTGAAAAAAGCCGCTGGATATTTTTAAACGGATTCCCCCGAATCCTTCCCCGCTTTCCCCAATATTTCAGCAGTGTTGTCCATTACTGTGACCTTGTATTCATCCATATTATACAAGGAGCGAACCATGCAAGAGCTGGAACTGACGGCATCAGTCGGCAACGGTGCAGACAATACCCCGGAAGATGTGTTGAATATCCAGAAAGCGCTGAATCGAATTGCCGGTAAAATCGGTCTTTCAACGCCGTTAGCCGAAGACGGACAAATTATTGATGCCCACGATCAATCCCCGACCTGTCAGGCCATCGGGCTGTTACAGACCACCCTGTTAGGCTATCGCCACCCCGATAACCGTATCGACTGTGGCGGTAAAAGTGAACAAGCACTCAAACAGGCACTCCTGCCGACTCCGGCTTATATCCCCGATCTGGCGCTACCGGAATCAGCCCCCCAAAGAGGACTCAGCGAACAGGATTATCAGGATGCCGGCGCAACCCTCTCATGTGAGGTAGCCGCGATCAAAGCCGTCTCGGATGTCGAATCCGCCGGCAGTGGATTCTTTGCATCCGGTGCACCTTGCCTATTGTTTGAAGCACATCAGTTCTCCAAATACAGTGACCATCGCTTTGATGACTCCCATCCGAATATTTCTTCTCAAAAATGGAATCGCTCACTGTATACAGGTGGCGAAAAAGAGTATGAGCGATTGCAACAAGCCCTGACGCTGGACCGGGAAGCCGCTTTGAAATCCGCGTCTTACGGTCGCTATCAGATCATGGGGTTCAACCATCAAAGTGCCGGTTATGATGATGTCGAAAGTTTTGTCCGGGATATGTTTTTGGCAGAACGCCATCATCTGATGGCCTTTGTCCATTTTATTCAGTCTAATTCGAAACTGCTCAGTGCTATTCAATCTCTCGACTGGGCAACCTTTGCCCGTTACTACAACGGTCCGGGTTATGCTGAAAACCACTACGATGAAAAGTTACAACAGGCTTATGAACATCATCAAAGAAATAATGCAGCACAGTGATATTCTCTCTGAATATCTGGATATCACCGCATATCAGTCGATATGAATAAACCATCGGTGATAGATTCGCCATATTCCGGCAAAAGCGACCCGCTTGCCATCACGGACCGAACAACAAAGGAGAACACCCGTGTCATCAGATATCATTTTGAAAACACAGCAGCTCAGTCAAGAGATTGCGTCAACCTACCCTTTGGACGCAATGAAGATGGACGCCTTCTGGGCAGCACTGAACGATTTACAAGTGAAGTTTTATCTCCAGATCACCGGGCTGGATTTTCTCGGGGAGCCCGATGGAGATGAGTCCATCACCATCACCAACCGGGGCCATGTCATTTGCGATATCAGTCAGTGGCAGATCAATGCCGGAAGCCCTCATCAAGACTATATTTTCCCCGAGGACACCCTGCTCCGGGGCGGTGAGTCTGTCACGGTTTATACCCGGCCCGGTGCCCGACATAGTTTTAATTCAAACCGCTCGATCTGGAACAATAATGGTGATACAGCCACGCTGTTCAATCAGAGCGGTGAAGTCATCTCAACCTGGCTTTACGGGAAAGCGGCTCATATGCATGTGCCGATATCTAACGTGCACTATAAAGGCGATGAATTCAGAACTGAGGGTGACGAATATGTTGAATTAACTAACATCTCCGAGCATCGTATTGATATCACCGGGTGGCAGCTTACCTCAGAGAGCAATACGCACAGCTTTACCTTCCCGTCGGGTGCGATTATTGAACCCTCGGGGACGGTCCGGGTTTATACCAATCGTCCCCCCAGTGCTGCCAATGAATATAGTGCCAATAGCCCGAAAGCGATCTGGAACAATCGCGGAGGGATGTGCGTGCTGTCCGATTATCTTGGATATGAGATAGCTTTTTTTGCGTATTAATCATGCAAAAACCATCATTCAGCAGCATCGTTACAGACACAGATGAGTGATCATCAATATGGTTATTCGCGCATTCAGTCGTCGCTCCCCCGGGAGCGCGGCTGCAGAACCGCCATCGAGTTCTGATAAAACAGTACCAACGTCTGCCCTGCTCGAGACACAAACGCTGATCAACGACGGCATTCGACTGTTACATTATGTTGCCCGTTCGGGGAACTTGAATGTTGATCCGGAAATCGCAGCTGGCATTATCAACGCGCAAAGCAACCTGCACAGCCGCAATTGGGGGGAAGAAGATGAAGGCCGCTTATTAAGTTGCTATGACAAACTCGCCAGTCAGGTCTGGCCGGTGACCGTCGAAAGTATTAAAGCCGTTGTCCCCAATGCCGTCAACGGACAAATCGAGTCCCCTCGCGCCAATCGCACCATTATCTGGTATCGCCGTTATACCGTCTTTACTCTGATCATTCTACTCAGCGTC
Organism: Vibrio sp. MEBiC08052; assembly: GCF_001506075.1. Classification (GTDB taxonomy): domain Bacteria; phylum Pseudomonadota; class Gammaproteobacteria; order Enterobacterales; family Vibrionaceae; genus Vibrio. The sequence continues at coordinate 2,809,477 of NZ_KQ947475.1, forward strand.
CAGATCTATTACCTGTTCGGTTACGGACTAACCCAAACCCTGTTGCAGTATACCCATTTGCCCCTGTCATCAACTCCGGTCACGCAAGAGCAACCAGCGACTTCTTCGCCTCAAAAAGCTGAGCTCTACGAAAATCATCTCCGCGCCAGTTATCAGTTGTTACAATATTGGAACCAAGTCTGGATGCTCGGCAATGATTTTCAACTGGCACCGGCCGATCAGCAGATCCCGCCCGGTCAGGAAGAACGGACCATCCACTTTGCCACCCATTTGATTGCAGCCCAGTCCGTACTCCAAATGTTACAAAACTATATCCTGCCCTTAATGTACGGTTTGTTGGGTGCCTTTATTTTTGTCCTGCGTAGCCTGTTACAACAAATCAGAACCCTGACCTATACCGCGAGTCGTGAAATCGGCTATCGTCTGCGACTGACTCTCGGCTGTCTGGCCGGGATGATCACCGGTTGGCTGCTCAAACCAGAAATGGGCACCATGACGCTTTCGCCAATGGCTCTGGCCTTTATTGCCGGCTACAGCATTGAAGTGCTCTTCAGTGCTCTCGATATGATCATCGACAATATTCGTAAGAAAACACCGGAAACCAAAGATTCAACCCCGCCTTAGTCTGCATCATCTGCCTATTTTTCTGATGCGATAAAACAATGATGTTCCCCTTTAATCATGTAACAGAATAAAACACCTCATAAAAACATCATATGGACTAAATTCCACATTAAAAACCAATTTAAATGACAGAATCAGATTATCTATCGAGATATAGCGATAAATTTGCAAATGATAAAGGCCCGTCTAGACTTAGACTCGCCTAAATGTAACAAAATATTTCTTGACTTCTAAATAGAAATGTATAGTTTATCAAACTGATTGAAATGAAACTAGGTGCATTAACATATTACTCATTTAACAACTACCTTCATCCTTATTTTGGTGTTCATCCAATGATGAAGATATGTACACCTTTATGAATCGAATACGACATATTTATATTATTTTTTTATATTATTAATACCCATATGTAGGTACGTATTATTAATATATATACGTATTAATATGTCTTCGTATAGTTAATTTTAATTAAATAAATTAAATTCACGAGAGTTAGTGTAAAAATAAGCCATACCCAATTGTAATAGTCGTTCATATCAAATTGATAAATACATTTGTATATAAAAATATCATTGATAAATTATTGCAATTGAATATATAAAACAATTAGATTTACAGGAATTCGTCAGTATGAATAGTACCGAAGGCTACGTCGTTTCGTGCGCCCAAGAAGCCATGTGGTTTGTGGATGGGTTTAATTCAACCAGTCGGGAGAATGAACTCAGGGTCGCATTTAAACTTGAAAAACAAACAAATATAAAAGACTTGTGTCAAAAATTGATTGATATCATCAATCAGAATGATGAATTAAGAAGTCATTTTAGACCCAGTGATACTGAATTATTAAAATATATTTCCCCATATTTTAATATTGATGACATCATCAAATATCATCAAGAAATGAATGAAGACGAATTCATTCATAATGTATTATTAGAAAAATTTGACTTAAAATCAGATCACTGTTTAATCAAAATTCACCTCAACCAAAATACAGAAAAACATCTCATTGTCATTAGAGTACATCATATTATTTCTGACTTTCATCTTATTGAAACTATCATTAAGCAGCTATTTGAAAGCAACTCTCAGCCTTCATTCCCGACACGGGCTCTCAGCGAATTACAATCCGAATATATTGATAGTCAGGAATATCGGGATGATATTCATTTTTGGTCGGAACAATTAAAACAGAAAAAGACCACACTTGAATTATTACCGAATACACCACCTCAAAATGAATTTAATGGCAGTATTTGTAAGACCCGAATCAAAGGCAAGCTATATTCGAATATTAGGCAATACTGCGACCACGCCAGTATCAGCCCTGCACGGTTGCTCAGTCAGATATTTGCCATGACGTTATATCGTTTGAGCGGGCAAGCCGAGTTTTGCATGGGTTTATCCGTCAGTATGCGGAAAAATTATCCGGACGTCGGTTTGGGTTACGCAGTGAATGTACTGCCAATCCCATACGATTTTTCTCCGGAACAGACTGTCAACGACACGCTCTTAACTGGTAATGAGATCATTTTGAACGCACTGCGTCATAGCCGGCTTCCCTTGAAGCGGATCGTTGAAGCCTGCGCACCGGAGCGATCAATCAGCGCCAACCCGCTGTTTAATGTGTGCTTCAATTTCCAAACGCTCTCGCAACCTTATCAGGGCAGTCTGTCCTCTTTACTTTACGGTTCTCAAGGGCAATCCATCACCGTCGATCAGACGACACTTGAGCCCTTCAACATCGATCAAATTGATTGCCAGTTTGATTTACTGATGGTGGCGGAAGAAACCACTGACGGATTTGACGTTTTTCTCCTCCATAAAGATAACGTAATCAGTCATGCAACCGCTGAAGGTATTTTGGCGAACTTTGTCCATTTTTCCGACGTCTGTCTGCAACAACCGGAACGCGCACTCTCCGAATTTAGTTTCACCACGAACAAAGCACAACGCCCGTTGACAACCCAACCCGGCACCACCAATCGCACACTGGTTGACTGGCTGAATGAAACCGCGGCAAAGTATCCAAATCATCTGGCGATTCGCTACAACGACACCCAACTCACCTATCAATCATTATTCCGTCTGGCCGACAATTTGGCCCACCAGTTGATCGGATATGGCGTGAAGCGTGGTGACAAAATCCCGCTGTGCTTCAATCCCGGACCCGACATGATTGTCGCGCTCCTTGCCGTACTGAAATGCGGTGCCTGTTATGTGCCGATTAACCCCGCGTATCCCGATAGTCGCGTTGGTGATATTTTATCCGATATTCAGGCCGTCAACGGCTTGGTGGAAGAGAGCCTTACCGCAAGATTTGAGCCATTGCTGGAACGGGTCATCGTACCCGATCTCGATGCTCTGGCACAGCAAACACCGACCGGCTCACTGATGTCATACTTACCGGACGGTGAAGATCTGGCCTATATCATTTATACCTCCGGTTCGACAGGTAAACCCAAAGGTGTCCAGATTTGCCACCGCAATGTCGTCCGCCTGTTTACCACCAGCGACGATAGCTTCCATTTTTCTGACGCGGATGTCTGGACGCTTTACCACTCATTTGCTTTTGATTTCTCGGTTTGGGAGATCTTTGGTGCTCTGCTCTACGGTGGTCGTCTCGTGATTGTGCCTTATCTGATCTCGCGCAGCCCTGAAGAGTTCTCGCAGCTGGTCGAACAAGAACAAGTGACCGTCCTCAATCAGACACCGACCGCCTTTTCCCGCTTCAGTGAAAGTTGTATTCGCAATCAACTCTCACTGCATCAGCTACGGGTGGTCGTGTTCGGTGGCGAAGCCCTCAATCTGGCGAGCTTATTACCGTGGTATAACACCTACGGAGAACGCGTCAGACTGATCAACATGTACGGTATTACGGAAACAACAGTTCATGTCACCTATCGTCAGTTAACCCAACAAGACTGCCTTGAAGACCGGGGGAGCCTGATCGGAATGCCCCTGAATGATTTGGGTGTCGTCGTGATGGATACATTCGGCCACCCGTTACCGATTGGCTGGCCGGGAGAAATGTATGTCGCAGGTGAAGGATTAGCCAAAGGGTATTTCAACCGTCCCGAACTCACGGCAGAAAAATTCATCGAAAAAACACTGGGTGGGGGAACGCTGCGTTTGTATCGCTCCGGAGATCTGGCCCGCTTTATCAGTGATCAAGAAATTGACTATCTCGGTCGCATCGACCATCAGGTCAAAATACGTGGATTCCGGATTGAGCTTGGTGACATTCAGGCCAAACTATCGCGAATTGAGGCGGTTTCTCACGCATTTGTGACCACCCAAAAAACCGACAATGACACCATTCTCATCGCTTACTTATTGGTGAACGCACCGGTTAGCTACGAACAGATTATTCAGGAGATCGCAGCTGATCTACCGGAATATATGATTCCGCAACAATTTTATCTCACCGATGAAATTCCACTGACCGTCAATAACAAAGTCGATATGAAGCGGTTGCATGACATATCAACCCAATTATTACCGACCGTCCGAAATAAGATCGCTGAGTCAGAAACCGAAGTCACCATTTTGTCGATTTGGCAGAAAATTCTCGGCCTCGATGAAATCGATCTGGAAAGCGACTTCTTCACCATGGGAGGGAACTCCAGCTCTATCTTGAAAGTTTATCAGCAACTGAACCAACACTACCCCAGTCAGCTATTGGTCACTGACTTATTTAAATACAGGAATATCCGCAGCTTATCTCGATTTTTATCAGATAAAACCACAACTGCGCCCGACAAAAAGACCGATTCGCAAAAAACGGCAAGAGCGCAGAAAAGAATCAATCAATTAAAAACCAGAAGACAACGTCAACCCCAATTAAATGGTGCATAAGATGGAAAAGAATGGCATAGAGGTAGCAATCATCGGGATTGCGGGCAAATACCCACAGGCTGATAATATTCAAGACTTTTTTGATAATCTCAAACACGGCAAAGAGTGTTTAACCACATTCACCGATGAAGAGTTGCAAGAAAGTGACCCTTGGTACAGTCAGGACGCAAACTACGTCAAACGGGCTGGTATCATCAATAACGCAACCGCATTTGATAATAAGTTTTTTAATATCTCGAACCGGGACGCGCTATTAACTGACCCACAACAGCGGATCTTTTTACAAACCGCGTGGCACGCATTGGAAGATGCAGGGTGTGACCCATTCACCTATCAGGGTGACATTGCACTGTATGGCGGCAGCAGTTCAAATACGTATCTGTCTCACCATATTTTTAATTCAGATTATCGCCATGAAATCAATCAATACCCAGTCGTCCTCGGCAATGAAAAAGATTTTCTCTGCACGCGGGTCTCACACGCACTGAACCTTCGTGGTCCGGCCATGACCGTTCAAACCGGATGCTCAACCTCACTGGTGGCTGTCCATATGGCCTGCCAGAGTCTGCTCAACGGTGAGTGTGATATCGCCATGGCGGGAGGCATTACCATTCGATTCCCCGTCAAAGCCGGTTATAAATATCTCGATGGCGGCATCTTGTCGCCTGACGGTCACTGCCGTCCGTTTGATCAAGACGCCTGCGGTACCGTCGTCAGTGATGGCTGTGGGATTGTTGTTCTGAAATTACTTGAAGACGCATTACGCGACCGCGACCAGATCTACTGTGTGATCAAAGGATCAGCAATCAATAACGATGGTCAGGATAAAATGGGCTTCACCTCCCCCAGCATTTCCGGACAGTCCCGAGTGATTGAAGATGCGCTGAGTCTATCCGGCCTCGATGCCAGTCAGATCAGTTATGTGGAGACCCATGGCACCGGCACCAAACTGGGTGACCCGATTGAAATCAATGCTCTCAGAGACGTTTATACCGGCCATCAAGGCCAGAAAGTCAAACTGGGCTCCGTCAAAGCCAATATCGGTCATACCGATACGGCTTCAGGGATTACCGGATTGATCAAAGTCGCCCTGATGATGAAACATCATATCTTGCTGCCTCAGATTCACTTTAATCAACCGAATCCACTGCTTGAACTCGACAACAGTCCGTTGGAAATCAACACGCAACTGGCCGACTGGCATGATGACGCAGCCATACGCTATGCGGCAGTCAGCTCTTTCGGACTAGGTGGCACCAATGCACATATGATTGTGGAGTCGGGTGATATCTATCAGCAACCTTCGCAACATGTATCAACCAAACCACAACACATCTTACTGTCCGGCCGGACAGGACAAGATTTGATTCGTAACAGTCAGCAAATCGTAGCGGCGGCTCAGTATTACACCGATCAAGATTTGGCAGATGTTGCCTATACGCTGGCAGCCGGAAGACATCACTTCCCTCATCGCTATTGGATTGAAGCCGCAAACATTGCAGAGGTACGCCATAACCTCGCCGCACTCACCGAAAGTACCGTTCATCAACCTACCGGAATTTGTCGGATTAAAATTTACCAAACTCAGGAGTTGACCTTATCGGAAACTTTCATTAACAGTGCCGATTATTTTAGCTTCGCTGAACTGTCGGAAAAACACCGTTTTCTGGCGGAATTATGCGAACAAATGGTTGTTGAGCCATTAGAAGTTGAAATGATCTACACCAATGAACTGATCGATAAAGTAATGATTCATGCCTACAACGCAGAAAGCAAAAAAGTGGCGGAGACCGACTGCGAAATTTCCTACCTGAGCAACAACGGTGTGTTCAATATGCTCTGCTGGTTGTGGCAACAGGGGCTGACCATCCGTTGGGAAAAACTTTATGCAACTCAGTCAGTCCGGAAAGTATCACTGCCGGGTTATGCGTTTGATCAGACCGTGTTTGAAATTGAACCGACTTATGGTCGCAACGCGCTCACCGACCAACCGGATACGGAGCAGCCAGCCTCTGACGACTCAGCCATCACAGTGGAAAGTATCCAAGATAAAATCCGGCAACTCTGGTTCGATGACTTGGGCGAAGCGATCCCTTGCGCAGCAACCACCGACATTTATGAGTTATGCGGTGACTCATTTACCGCGTTACAGATGAATGTTGAGCTGGAAGACTTCTATGAAATCTCGTTGTCGAACAAGACATTCATTGAAAACAATACCGTGAATAAACTCTCTGAGGTGATTTATAACCTCAAACATACCGGTGAACACTCTACCTTTGATGAGCACATTGTCTGCTTCAATGACCAAGGAGATCTCGCCCCGGTCTTCCTGATTCACCCGGCAGGCGGCACCGTGATGGGCTGTAAAGAATTGGCACGTCGGCTGCCGGAAGGTCACCCAGTTTATGGGATTCAGTACCCCTTCCGCGATGAAGGCAATGACATCGTGTCCATGTGTGATTTAGCTCGCCACTATAACGAAAAAATCACCGCACTTTACCCCGGCGGCAATCTGATCCTTGCCGGTCACTCATTCGGAGGCAATGCCGCGCTGGAAATGGCACTTCAGTTTGAACAAACGGGCAGAACCATCGAGCAAGTGATCATGTTTGACAGCCACCCGCCGCAAGCATACTTCTCAAATACGGTATTCAGCGAACAGCAGTTTTTGGATTCGTTCCCTGTCATCTGTGGCATGTTCTTTAACACCAAAGAACCGCTCAATGATATGAAAAGTGACACGCTTGAAGACGTGGTCGATTACCTCAAACAGAAAGGCTGGGTACCTTGGGGATTCAGTACCGAAGAATTCAAACTGTACTACGAACTATGGCGCAGCAATCACAATACCTTAAGAACGCATATGCCATCCGAAAAACTGAAAGCAGATTTAATCTTCTTCAAAGCGGAAGTGTTCCAACCCCAAGAGATACTCGATGTGCTGAACATCTCGCTGGTTGAAGGTACCGAAATCGCCCAGTGGCAATGTTTTGCTCAATCCATGATCAAAGAGTTCGTGGTTCCCGGAACCCATTACACCATGCTGGACAAAGAAAACGTCGATGTCATTGCCGACATCCTGCATGAATTGCTCACCGTAACCGTCGCAGCCTAGGAGAAATTATAATGACTCAACCACGCCCATTACCAAAAGGACAAACACCGGCCAGATTAAACGCCCGGGGGATTGATTTTTCTGACTACCAAAAAATTGACTACCGCGTCAATCGCAAAGGCGAAGACTGCGTCGAAGTCTGCCGCTCACTGGCAAATCATCTCGATGAAGTCGCCCGCGAAAAATTGGCCGCCGGACATCAGCTCAGCGCCTGTCAACTCTCGTATAAAGCAGCGGCTTTATACCGGATCTCCCATTACGGGATTCTGGAGTTTGATGACGAAAAGGCGGAGTTATATCAAAAAGAGTTGGAAATTTTTTCCCGCGCCCTGTCACTCGATACTCGCTTTAGCGCAGAAAGAACCGAAATCCCCTACCAACAAGGGAAACTGGTCGGCTGGCTGATGAAACCTTTAAATTGCAGTGATGATGTCCCGGTCGTGATTGCGACCGGTGGTATTACCGGCTTTAAAGAAGAAGTTCATTATGTGATTACCCATTTTCTTGAACGGGGAATCGCGGTCTTGAATATCGACGGTCCGGGGCAGGGAGAAACATTCTATCATTATGGCATCGGTGTTGAACCGGAATCAGAACTGGCACATGAGGTGATGATTGACTACCTGATTGACCGGGCTGATGTGGGCAACGATATTGCTTTATATGGTTTATGTATGGGCGGATTACTGGTGGCCAGAACCGCAGCGGCATATCGGGATAAGATCAAAGCGATTGTCTGTATGGGCGGCGGCTACGAGCTGACGAGCAGTGTCAAAGAACACCCTCAGTTTGAAGCTGTATTTGCCTATCGCGGTAAAGTGGCAATCGACGATATCTATCCATTTGTCGAACGTTTCTCGATGGATACGCTATCGACCAAGGTTGACTGCCCGCTCTTGATTATTCACAACCGTCCGGACTTTTTAATTCCGTCGTCGAACGTCAAGCGCATTTATGAAGAGGCAACCACCAGCGATAAGCAGCAAGTATACTTTAAAGGTGCGGAACACAACGCGCATAATGCCAATGCAGAGGCTTGCGCCTTGGCTGCCGACTGGCTGGCCGAGCGATTACTCAATCGCCAAGAAGCCAACGCACCAACACAGACCAAACAGGCCGATTTGGTAACTGGATAACCGCCGGAAAACAGCATGAGCCTTGCATTCGCAAGGCTCATTTTCAGACATCGCTGATATGCAATTGCACAGTGCCACATAGGCTGACAAATCTTATCATCACTACGATCAAATTGTGCTATATTTTAAGCATTCAATTGCATAAAACTCTAATTTAAATCCTGAGTAAAATTCATCTATTTTCCTTTAGGGCGTGTTGATCATGATATGGGTATTTTTACCGCTGATGATTGTACTTTTCCGCTGGAAGTCATTTGAGATATCACACTGGGGCTTTACGGCTTACTATGTGTTGTATGCCTTCATCCTCACTTATTTTTATCACCACCCCTTCTCACCTTATCTCGGCAGTTTCTATCTGGGTATTCCGGCTATTTGTTATGTCTCTTTTCTGTTCCCCAATTTGCAGAACTATTATCCGGAGTCAGCCGTCAGAATGCTCAGTATCATGGGGCTCTCGATCACTTTTGTAACTTTGCTCTACAGCCTGCTCACCAACGGGATCTGGCGATAAATCATGCTGCGCTGAAGCATGGACATCGACATTCTGTGCGAGTCCGGATGTCGCCTGTTCAATTTGTTTCGGGATCTGTTGAATAAAGGTTTTGATCAACTCCTGAATCAATTTATCCGACTCATCTTTCACCCGATCAAGAGTCGCCAGTTTCAGTCGGAACAAATGAATGGACGACTTAACCTTCGCCATCTGCGCCAACTGCTCCGGATTTAATTTCTGCTGCTGTTTCGGTGGCTTCGGTTTGAACGCTTTTTCTACCTGCTGCAAAAGCTTACTCGTATCGGTCATAGAAGACTCTCTTCAACACAGCCTACGATTCATTTTAGCTTTTCCTCCCCGCAAACTATCGGTGAAACAACGGATATATTCACTCATTTCACCGGGTATTTCGGCGCAGAAATAACATAATCAAACCACATTGTTTATCAGGAAAGATCCTATGTTCAAAATACCTTCACGTTGGCTTTTCACGCTGCTCCTCTTGCTATCGGGATGCTCAGTTCAACTCGTTGCTGAATTTGATCCGCAAACCCTGAATCAACTTCAACAAATTAATAACCAAATCGACCGGCTGTATCTGCAGATGTCGGCTCTGCCGGCAACGCAGCGTCAGTATCAGCAATTTCAGCCTCAATATTTAGATATTGATGTCACGATTCGGGGATTCGTCCGGCTTCAGGAGTGGCGGCAAATGAATGAAGAAACCTACAAACAAGCGCAAATTCTGGCCAAACTCTGGCAACAGGACATGCGGCAACACCAGAAAAGCGGTCATCTCTCTGATTTTCTGCTCAAACGTCACCGCGCGCAGTATCAGCAGTTGATCAACACCATCGCACAGGGTGAGTTAGCGAAAAAAGCTGCACATCCCTGAGACTCACGCATACTCATCACTAACTGTCATTGACCACTAACGTTCATTGATTGCTAACCATCATGTACCACAAACAAAGGAGTCGCTATGCCCTTTTCTATAGATACCGTCATCGATCAGATTACAGCGCAATTCAGGCAGTCCCCCTTACAATCGACTATCGAAAACGCACTCAAGACGAGCCTGGCCCAAAAGCAGGAAGAGTTTGAGGCACTAGAGACCGCACTGCACAATGGTGACCTGACGCAAGAAGAGTTTCAAATCGAAATCGAACGTGAAAAAGCACTCCTGACCGCAGAGATGGAAACCCTGCAAATCATGGCCAAAGCCGAGGTCCAAAAAGTGGTGAATCAGGTATTTCAGGCTATTACCAGCCAGTTGAAATAACCCCGAAACAGTAATCTTCACAAGTACGAACAGGCAGCACAGGTACGGGAGGAAAGATGATGAAACGCGTTCGAATCACACGCATTATTTGGGTTCCGTCCGGTTATCACATCGTCCGCCGTACCGCGAGTCGTGCGTCGAAACAGCGCTCACTCGCAAAGACCCCGGCCACTCAAAACATGGTGTCACAGCCGCCGCTGGCGACGGAAGCCATGGCGCGACCAGCGAACGCTACGGTACAACAGCCAGAGCCGGATGCAACGCTTGTTACGTCCCCCGAAGCGCAAGCCACACCGGATGATCTTGCAAAAGCGGAGGTATCTCACTCAGCATCATCCAATCCGGAGTCGAGTGCGATTGCCTCATTTCCCGAACAATGTAATCCCTATCAGAACTTTTTACAGAATTTACCCCACTATTTGAATGATATGCCGACAGAAGTATTCGTGACGCATTCATCCACGGAGCCGACTCATTCATCACCCAAAATATCGCGTTTACCTGCGAATACCGTCCCCATCGCCCCGCCGCTCGTTCCTCACTTGATCGAGCGCCCGAGAGCCCCTCGTATCTCTCCGTCATCCGAGGCAGAGAATCATTCAAACGATGATCATGAGGATGACGATGAAGCGCATCATCCTTTTATCGAACATGCTTGGCTCATCCCGCATCTACGCCAACTGACCGGCATCCGTCATGTGTTGCAGGCATCAGCGGTTTTCAATCCGGCATCATTACCAACGACAGCCCGAACGTCATCAACACCCACAACTTCATCAGAAAACAGTCATTACTCATTCATTCAGCCAAGTTTATCCCCGCCTGAATCTTTAGGATCACCTTGTCATGACTCAACTTGGAGAAAGAGAATGAGACAATTGCTATTTCGCTTATGTGAAGCCTCTGATGGCCGTCACTTTGCTTTCCTCACTGATCAGCCGGACGTTGAGGACTTATTCGACAACGGCTACAAAGTTGCCTATAAAAACCGCGACAGAGCAACCGGTGACGGTATGCTGGCGCGCTGGAGAAAAGCCTACTCCGTCAAATCGGCAAGTTATCAGCAGCTGCCAGAGCAAGACGGTTTGCCGGACGGGGTTCAAAACGCCTTCGACACGATGATCCGCAACTTAATTCCCGGTGTCGATATTTTCTTCTGTGACTATAACTTAGCCATTGAAGCCGATTTGCCCATCTGTAATCACATGATGGAACAATACCGCTCGACCGACTTTGTGCTTTTTTCCTGCGAAGAATTGATCGGCAATGATCCCACCACACAACCTTACATGGTTTCTTATGCCGCACCGCGTTATCAGAATGGCGGTAATACCAGCAGCCAGCATCGAATTTATTGCAAAACCGACGCTTTTGCTTTTTGTCAGTCAATTCATGCCATTGTGGTTCAACAAGAAAAAGATGCCCTGAGCGGTGGACATATTCGCACTGAAGTCGATACATACATCGGTGAGCCGCCCGTCGAAGCCGCTGTTGCCGAGCAAGTCATCAATCGATTTGTCGAAGCACTGCCGCAATACAACAGTTCAGTCAAAGCGCTGAAGGCGCCGCAGACAGAATAAGTTCTGGAGGTGGTATGAAAGCAGAACGACTGTATTATGCGGCCTTGAGTGCCGCATTAATGGCAAAGGCTGAACCGGCACTCGCCCAACAACTGGCCTACCAACTCGCTTATCTCACAGCCAATCCGAAGCTGCTGGGATATCCGACGACCACGCCATCAAATGATTCAGCACCTGAGAAACGGCCAGTCAACGATACAACCCTGACGCAGCAAGCAAGCGATTCGGTCTCGTCCTCGCTACAGTCTCATCAGTTACAGACTCACCAAGGACAGGCACATCAAGCATTTACTCCGCAGGATCAGCACTTACGGCAATCTCCGCAGCGCTGGCCGATTAATCCGCTCAACCACGTCGATTGGCTCGGTGGCGGTCGTCTGAATGAACGTTGGCTCAAACAGCAGAAGTTTGCTACAGGCAGACAACCGCGCACAACCACGCACTCAACCGCACCCTCGTTTCAACGTGTCCCAGTCCCAGCGTCTCCCGCGGATGAGGAACGAATTTTCAATCGCATCAATGATGCCATCATGCGGGCATTGGTCCACTCGGATCCCGATGCGCAGCGTAAATTTGCCGTCGCGCTATTTGCCTGCCTTCGTCATTACCGCTGGCCTGCGCCTGAGGCTGAACGAGAAATCTATTGGCTGATCATGCATTCAGTCCGCTGCTACCGATACGGCACCCGGCTGCAATGGGGCAAGGCGTTTGCCACCGGTATCGAGGCCAGACAGCAGCGCAATCCAATGTATCGGATCGTGTCAGAGTTCCTCAATCACCCGCAGCCAGAACGCGCGCAAATCGCGCTCAAACAAGTGATGATGCAACTGAAACAACTGCCCCCGATTCTTCAGGCACAATGTTTAGAGCTCGGCATTGTTTATCGGGATCCCCATACTCTGGCAACCGACAAGTGTTCTGTTTTGTATGATGTCCTCAATCCGCCGGCACTGGATAAGGCGGTGACGTGGTTTTGGAATGAATGAGTCATTGGCGGTTTTTATATTTCACGTCAAACTTGGGAACCGGTGGCTGGGAAGGACAAAACTTGTGATGCAGGTGTTTGGTGCGCAATCACTTTCCTCGGTTTCATCAACATCACCGACTGCGCCCCAGGTACTTTTTCATGGCCGAAAAAGTACCCCAAAATGCCTGAGGTTTGGGTTCAGCGCACCGAATCAGGGGCGGATTGATTCGCATCCTGCTCAGGCAATCCTGAAAAATCCATCCGGGATTTTTCACCCTGAGAGCATCGATCAATTTGGCTTCGCTTTAAAAATGTTTCACTGCTCGCAAATCAACTCCCCAACTAAGAAAACCATTCCGGGAGAATGGTTAGGCTTTTCCGGGCAGGACGCCCGTAAAAGCCGGTTCTGGACAACGTGCGACGCCGTCAAACACAAAAAGATTTTCTGGTTCGTCTTTCATCTCTGAAAGATGAACTGGCGCACTGAACGCCAATGCCTCTGAAATCGAAAAAACCAATTGTGCGTCAAATCGAGAAGCCGGTGGCTGGATTGCTCCGAGAAAGACAGACGGTTTCTAAGCTGCCTACGCGGCAGCGAATTATGCGACATCCCTCTAAACGAAAAGCAAAAATAATACCAAGCATTAGCTCCCTATATTCGAAGTCTGGAAAAGTATATACGCATCATGAACACCTTGTATGAACATTTGAGCAGCGATAATTGTGAGAATCAGGCCCATCAATCTTGTTGTAATACTAATTCCCGCTTCTCCTATTTTTTCAACTAATTTGGCACCATACAAAAAGCACACGAAAGTAATCAGGCACAGTAAAGCAAATGAAATTATCGTGATAATAATATGCAGTATTTGTCCGGATGCTGAGTAGTTCATCGCGGTAGCAATGGTACCCGGACCAGCCAGAATCGGCAGAGCCAAAGGCGAAATTGCAATATCTCTGTCGTCGTCATCTGCTGTGGTATCTGAGTGAGAGTGAAGCTTGGACGCGCTACCATGTAACATATTATAACCGACGATAAAGACTAAAATGCCACCAGAAAGTCTTAATGCAGGCAAGGTAATCCCAAAGACTTCGAAAATACCTTTTCCCAGCAGACAGAATGCGGTGATGATAATAAAGGCGGTGATCAGGGCTTTAATGGTCGTATTTTTTCGCTGTTGCTGATTTTGGTTAGCAGTCAGGCCGATAAATACGGCGGTATTCGCAATAGGATTCATCATGGCAAAAAATCCCATAAAAACCGTAATCGCCATGGTCGTGATATCGTGCATCATAAGGAGGAGCCAGCTTTATCTGATTGAGTAAGAATTAGTTATCATGTTTTATGGCGACGTGTCTATCAATCCATCAACTTTGTAGCGAGATATATCGCTAACACATCACCATATTTTGGAGCCGAAGGCTGGGGAAAACAAACTGTGTATCTGCTGTTTGGGACGCTCAGGCTTCATCAATTCCAGCAATATGATACCTACATCCAAGTTGCTTTTGCTCGTCGTCACATCTCCTAAATAGCCATCTCCTCATACAGGTGAGTCAAAAAATCTTGCATAAACAACACTCGTGCTCTCGCAATTTCTTTTGCCGCCTCGGTATTCAGTTTTTGCTCCAACTTCAAAAGCTTCTTGTAAAAATGATCGACGATGTAATTTTTATCATCAAGAGGTCGTTGATGGACGGTCGGATTTGGCTCTGATGGGTGACTAATTGAAGAGGCAAATTTCCCACCGACAATAAAACATCTGGCAATGCCAATCGCACCTAAAGCGTCTAGCCTATCAGCATCTTGTAAAATTTGAGCTTCTATAGACATTGCTTCAATCTGGCTAGAATAACTGTGAGCTTGTATGACATGTTTCAACTGATTGACTTTTTCTTCCTGAAAGTCTGGAATCTCACGTATCAATTGACTTGCATATTCTGCTGCATGACGCGAAGCATCTTTATTTTCGTCACTGTTTTTAGGATAACTGATGACATCATGTAAATAGGCTGCCGTTATCAAAACGTCCATATCAACATTCTGATAGAAGCGGCTCAGATATTTACAATTTTTAACCACCCGATTTACATGCATCATATCATGAGAAGGATCTGATTTTTTCATTGACTGAGCAGCTATCGACTCTAACTTAATTTCTAGTTCATTATTCACAAAAACGTCTCCAAATATATATCTGATAATAAAATCTCATCTTTACCTTCAAGCTCATTAATTACATTTAGGTTATAATCCTTATCTACTATTCTTTGAGCCGCACATAAAATAGCCCCTTGAACCATATGCGCAAAATAACCTATTTCTCCACCATCAATAAAGTTCACAGCATTACCTTTATTACAAAAATAAATATTTCTATTTTCATTACTAGAAAAGAAGGCCCCATTGACTAATCTGAATTTATCAAAATCTATATCAAACTCATCATCAGATGATGTAACTGAGAAAAAATAGCACCGATTTAAAAACAATGAAAAATCAGACTCAGATATTGATTTATTACCTGTTGCAGAAAAAATAACATTAAACCGACCAAATTCATCTCTATCTTTTATGATATTTAAATTCAAACATGATGCATGAACCAACCTTCGTGAATCCTTATCATATACAGTCACAGAATATCCATACTTTTGTAAACTTTGTGCAATACTCCGCCCTATTTTACCAAACCCTATGACAAGTATTTTCTTTCCATTAAATGTTTTTCCTAAAGTCCTCAATTGCTTTTCTGCTGAAAATAAAATGGCTAAACCCACCCACCAATCTTCAGTCTCTTTAGGAAAACTCCTCGCAATAGAGAACAATGGGATATTTACATTTAACAAGTCCTTACTTTCATATTTTTGCTGACCATTTTCTGTATCTTCTATAATACCAATTACATTATCAACTTCTAAATCGTCATCAAATATAGAAGAAAAATACCCACCAATATCAAGTAGTATACATTTTTCACCGTCAGTAAAATTATCTATTTTAGATAGAGTCTTACTCTTAGTAGAAAAATCATTCCGTTCTAATATTTCAAAATTATATTCATTTTCTTCTAAATAACTAATGATAGATTCATCTACAGAATTTGGTTTTACCAATACCTTCTGTAATAAATTATATTTAGATAATATAGAAACATATGGGATTAGACTTTTAATAGCATGACATACAATAATTAAGTTATTATTTTTAAAATTTAACTCATGAATAAGTTTCAAAAAGAAGTTTTCTTCTAAAGATAGAGGGTATAAATATCTATTATTAATGGGGCTGCTAGTCAATAGACTATGAGTTTCCTTCATATTTATATTTTTCCTTTATGATCAAATTTTTCTAGCCATAAAACTTACCAAGAAAACATAATTTGCAACTTGATTCATATCATTTTTCTTTTACATTCCCAAAATACCTTTGAGTATACAAATATTCTCATTTATCACTTACTCGCGTTTAATCACAATAAATAATCTAACAAAACTTCTTACAACGCATCCTACAGACTAAGCGTTAAAGATACCCATGCTCCTACATAGTCAAACAGTTGAGAGGATCTGAAGAACTCAGAAAAAACACCGAGATCCGCCCTCCTCAATCACTTACAGTTCCCCTGTACACCACAACATCACTGATCAATCCATCATGTAAGGAGCACCGATGAATGCCCAACAACTGCTCGGATTCTTTGCCGAACACTATGATTTTCAGCGTGCCAATCAGTATCTTGCCGATCCCGAAATCCGCGCCTTCGCCAAATCCTGGCTGACGGTCGAACTGGGGCAAACGCTGCTACAACACACGTCGGATGCCCGGCTTGCCTATACACCACGCTATGCTGACCATGAAAGTTACCTCCATTACCGGGAAAAGGACGATCAGATTGACATTTGCAATAAACGGGCAGCGTCTTACGCTGATTTCAGCATCGGACAGGCACAGAAATCCGTCTGGTATGAAGTTTTTTTCATCCATGAGCAACAGTTTCGCCTTGCCCGGGAACGGCAGAAAATGCACATGAATATGGCGCGTGTGACGGCTTTTCAGCGCTATCTGCAAGGGGATCAGGTCTGTTTACTCAGTGTGTTGTGGGGCGCTTTTGATACCCGGGATGCAGCATTGCTGGCTGAATTTGATCACCCGTTACGCTGTACCTATGCCTTAGATTCGCTGCGTCAGGGGAGCGGTCAGATTTCGCGGCTATGTCAGATTGATAAGCAAGCCAAACCGAGACTGATTCTGGCGGCCTATATGCCGAAGTCATGAGTGAGACCAATGCGCATCGACTGAAATAATGTGTGCGGCTTCAATCAAATTTCTTCGCGACTTCTGCCGCTTTATTCCCCAATTCAGAAAAATTAGCGGTGCCTTTTTCCATAATTTGCTGGGCTTGTTCAATCACTTTGATATATTTTTCGTCGCCGGTGGCTAACAACTGTGACAGGGCCACCCCAATGGCCGTGGTACTGATGGTATTGAGGTTCCGGAGATTATCGACAGCATCCTGAACGGCAATTGCCGTTGACTGTGCAACGGACTGTTGGGCCTTTTCAGTGGTTGATCCTTTCGACATGGTTCCTCATCAAAGCATCGCGCTGAATTCAGATAGCGTGTCAAACTGCGACGTCATTCGTCATCGCCTAGCCTTGCTGTAAGATCAGGGCGCACGCGGTGGATGTTGCAGCATTACTGACAGCTTGCATCCCCTGTTGAATCGTGACTGCATTTTGCATATGCAGGCCCATGGTATCGGACATAGCTGATTCCGTCAGTTGATTGATCATCTCATCGACCTGCTCCAGATCGGTATTTTCCTGCTTTGCCATGATACATTCTCCGCGGATGAAATCGTCTTCGCCGGTTGAAGGGGGATTCGCCATTCACAGCGCTTGAATTGAATGGCTTTGCCCCTTGTCTGATGGCCAATCCCATCCATTAATCTTTTTCGACAATATCTTCAGCAGCCCGGCCTAAAACCGCCGTGCCGATAGCCGTTAGGGCGTTGATCCCCTGCACCGTTGCAGATTGCATCGTGATTCCGGCCTGTTGCTGTGCCGATGTGGCATTATGGTTGAGATTCGACATCGCCAGACTCATTGCAGTATAGAGATTACCCATCGCATTGGCTGGGGAACTCGCCAGTACCTGCGTATTGGTCTGAGTGATTGCATCTGTAATTTGTTCATTCACTTTTTTAGACATAATTTCCTCGTTTATGCGTGCTGCTCAGGCAATACCTGCTGAAGTTGCTGATTGATTTTTTGCATTTCCTGCTCGATCTGGGTGTGAACGTCTTCAAACATCTGGTTCACTTCCTGATGAACCTTTTGAATATTTTCGTCCATCTCCAATGACTTAAATTGATCCTGATTCTGGCGGACCATGTGCCGAATCTCTTGCATCTGGTTTTCCGTCGCTTGCTGAATCTGATTTAGCCGCTGCTCGATATTGGTAGACGATGGTTGCTCACTCATTCTTCTGTTTCCTCCGGCTGTTGTTTATTCCGTTTTAAAAACCTGAATAAGTTAAATCGCTTGGGTTGTTTGGTATCCACTGTCACCGAGTCTGAGTCATTCGCATCCGGAGACAAACGATCTGATCCATCGACAAAAATAGCGGGCTCTGCATTCGAATCTTTTCGGGAAGATGCCGGCATAACCGAGGTCTGCGTTTGCAGCAGCCGGGCACAAGCATTGGTCACCGACGCTGCGGTTGTCATTTGTGACTGTTGCTGGCTGGTGATTGCGTTATACATCGACAGCCCTAATGTATCTGCCAATGTGGTTTCTAACAGGCTGGTCGGCTGGGCCGTATAGGCCTGCAAAGTATTAAAATGTTCAATCGTCTGCTGTGGCAACTCTTGCCGCGATTCGTTTTCATAGCGGGGATTCTGCTCTTGCATCATCGTCACTCCTTGATTGTTGCTGATGATCCTGATTTCCGCTGCTGCCGATCAAAGATCATCGTGTGGATTGGATCAGGATCACTCACTCATCTCTTGTTTTCACTGCGCCTCAATACGGGCTCGTCGTATCGGACGCTGCGATTATTTGTCAGAGTCGTACAGCACTGTGGCAATTTTTTCCCCGACGACGCCAAAGTTATCCGCACCACTGGTCACGACTTTTTGGGCCTGTTCAATGATATGGGCATACTTTAAATCACCGGTTTCTAACATCTGACTCAGTGCGGTACCAATAGCCGTGGTACTAAGCGTATTGAGGTTACGCAGATTGTCTGTCGCATCCGATAATGCCAGTGCAGTCGATTGAGCAACCGACTGAAATGCAGCGTTAAATGCACTTTGATCCGGCTCAGGAGGACGTAAGGTATCTTTCATCTTATGCTCCTTTTAAGACCCTTTACCGGACGAGCCGGTAAAGGGAATGAAAGCACTGATTAATCTTTCTCAATAATGCCTTCGGCGCTACGGCCAACCACCGAACCGCCGATGGACATTAAGGAGTTGACGCCCTGCACGGTGGCGGCCTGCATCGTAATTTGCGCTTGCTGCTGGGCAGCAGTCGCATTGTGAGCAGCCGTGCCGAGGGCCTGACCGGTTGACATCAGTAAGTTACCCATTGCCATAGCTGGCGTTTCACCGACGACTTTTGTATTGACTTGTGTGACCGAGTCTGTCACCTGTTCATTCACTGGCATTGTGATTTCCTTTTACGAGTTAATTAATGAAATGGTGTCCTGCTCACGCCACTTCGGATGTCAGACAGGACGCGTTAACACAAACTGGTGTTAACCTTTTTCAATGATGCCTTCAGCACCCCGTCCGATGACGGAAGAACCAATGGCCATCAAAGAGTTGACCCCCTGCACGGTGGCAGCTTGCATGGTGATTTGTGCCTGTTGCTGTGCCGCTGTCGCATTGTGCGCTGCATTACTTAATGCATGGCTGGTTGACATCAGCAAGTTGCCCATTGCCATCGCGGGAGTTTCCCCGACAACTTTTGTATTCACCTGCGTTACTGAATCGGTGATTTGTTCATTCACTGGCATAATATTCTCCTACATTCACTGAATTAGCTTTTCTTACTAGGTTCTAGAATCAGCTCAACACTCCGGCCAACAATTGCGCTGCCGGTACTGAGCAGTGAATTGACTCCCTGTACTGTCGAGGTCTGGTGGACCAAAGTTGCCTGCTGGTTCGCACTCACACTGCTGTGCGCGGTCAGTCCCATGGCATGGCTGGTGGAAATCAGCAGATTCCCAATCGCTGCTGCCGGTGTACTGCCAACGGCTTCCGTGTTGACTTGGGTTACAGAATCGGTAACCGCATCATTTACTGGCATAGATATGCTCCTCTTAGTCATGAAAGATGACGATTCATCTTTCAAAGCCGGTCAGGATGACGAACTTTTCAGTGCAATGGCGTAAATCAGGCTCGAACTCAGAGCTGTGTTGGTTACGACTATTGTCTGTATCTGCTGCTGAACCTGAGTTGCATTTTCTGCGGCCCGGCCAAGCGAGGCTGCAACCAGATTCAATTGCGTGTTTCGTGAAACCTTGGGTGTCAATTCACTTAACAACTTCTGAACATCAATTTCCATCTTCCGGCTTCCTGACGCCATCCTGTGACTGAGTTTCATATTAGAAGTAACTCAATTGGATAACTTGGCTTAACGGATGAATAATCACGACTTATCCGGCAATAAAGCGGTGACTAATGGGCAACGAAATAGTCGTGTTCCCGACGTTGAACTTGCCGATACTCTCTTGGCGTACAACCGGCATAGCGCTTGAACATTTTTTCAAAATGACTGAGGTCGCCAAACCCGGCACTCATGCAAACATCGGTAATCTTGATCAATGGGTTGGTCATAATCAGACGTTGTGCTTCACGGATACGAAGCTGACACAACATTGTTTTGAATGAACTGCCCAGATGTTCCCGGAACAAGTATGATAAATGAGAGGCACTGGTATAACTGGCTGCGGCAATTTGGCTCAGCGAGATCTCTTCGTGGAAGTGCTCACTTAAAAACAGTAATGCTTTGGATAATGCAGGATGCATATTTGTCCATAATGTTTGATCATGTCGGAGTAAATGCTCGATCAAATCCACTTTAGGGGTTACTTTTTGGCAAAGATCTAAGCGCACCAAATCATCGGCAGTGATTTCGGTTTGCTCCAATGAAGTAATTAACAATAATATATTTTGCAACTGGCTAATATTGCCGGGCCACTCATATTTTTTCAGTTGTTCCAGTGCATTATCAGAAAATAAAATAGAGCGATTAAATCGACTCAAAATGAATTGAATGTGCTGTTCGATGTCTTGTTTTCTTTCTCGAAGTGGCGGCAAATGAAAATTAAACTGAGGCACTGATGAACCTAATATTTTTGCAATAAACTGTTGTTCCGAAGGTAAGCTACAAAAAGGTTCTGAACAGGAGACGATTAGGCGGATTTTATTTTTCCTTAATGCTTCCTGAAATGAATCCTGCGTTAATAAGAAAATCAATTCGTCTTTGAATGATGGTTCTAATTTATCGACCTCTTCCAGATAAATGGAGCCCTTCCCGACTTGCTCAATACAATGACACAGATAGTCTCGATATGTTTGAGCATTATGAAGATTCGCCGGAACACAGATGAACGGCTCTCGGGAGCGAGAGCTGTGATAGTGAATATTACATGCCACATCTTTCTTTTCACAACCCGGCTCACCCGAAATGAATACTGGGAAATCGACTTCTGAGGCAAAGCGAATTTGTTGTGTAATCCGCTTCATCAAATTCGAATCACCAAGAATAGGATAGAAAAGATCTTTACTGTGATTGAAAGCCTCAGAGTCACGCGACGCAGATGAATCGTATAAGTAGTTTGTCTTGTTTATCATTGTTTAATTCCTTTTATTTACCATTGACGCCAACGTTTTATGCTAAACGGGACAATTTGGTTAATATTGGAATTTACAATGATCTTTACGGTCTAAATGATGTTGATAATGTTTATATACATCACGGTTTTTCGCTATTTATTATCAGGAATAATATTTAAATATATTAGTATTTTTATCAAAATAATGATCGGTGTTTCATCATTTATCCCACTCACCATTAAAGATAAAATTATCAATTTTATCTTTCCGAACGTATCCCGATTTTCAAGTCAACGCTACAACATTCCCTTTATGATATTGAGTGAAAAGTAATGTTGCTTTTGATGTAACAAATGCAATAACACCTCGAATACATCATATTTTTAATCGCTTTTTCCTATCAGATTAATCGTTAATATTCGTTTTATTCATAAACTTTCATAAGTGTATACTCGGTCTTGGGCAGAAAAGGGCTTTTGTCATACATGAAGGAAATCATCATGCGAACGTCAAAAGGCTTTTTAATCATAACAATAGGACTGGGATTGACACTAACAAGTCAGGCTCAGACGCTAACCCGGGACAATGGTGCTCCGGTTGGTGATAATCAAAATTCTCTGACAGCAGGCAGCAGAGGCAGTGTATTACTGCAAGATGTTCACCTGATCCAAAAATTACAACGCTTTGCCAGAGAGCGTATTCCCGAGCGTGTGGTTCACGCCCGTGGTACAGGGGCTCATGGTGAGTTTGTCTCCAGTGGTGATTTCAGTGCGCTGACAACCGCTGCACCATTTACCGCAGCCGGTAAAAAGACACCGGTGTTTGTCCGTTTTTCGACGGTTATCCATCCGAAAGGCTCACCAGAGACACTCCGGGATCCGCGCGGATTTGCGACTAAATTTTATACCGATCAAGGCAACTGGGATCTGGTCGGCAATAACTTACCCATTTTCTTTATTCGCGATGCGATCAAATTTGCCGATATGGTCCATTCTCTGAAACCGTCTCCGATCACCAATGTTCAGGATCCCAACCGTTTCTTTGACTTCTTTAGCCATGAGCCGGGATCGACCAATATGTTGACTTGGGTTTATTCCAATCTGGGCACACCGGCAAGCTATCGTATGATGGATGGGTTTGGGGTTCATGCTTATAAGTGGATTAATGCGCAAGGCGATGTGAAATACATTAAGTTTCACTGGAAAAGCCAACAGGGCATCAAAGGGCTGCGTCCTCAGGAAGTGGTTGAGGTTCAGGGAAAGGATTTCAATCATCTGACCAATGATCTGTATCAGCAGATCAATGCCGGTCATTATCCGAAGTGGGATTTGTATGTCCAGACCCTCACGCCTGAAGCGCTGTTCAAGCTCGACTATAACGGACTGGATGCCACTAAAGAGTGGCTTGGCGTGCCGGAAACCAAAGTCGGAACCATGACGCTGAACCGCGTGCCGGATAACTTCTTTCAGGAAACCGAACAAGCCGCTTTTGCGCCTTCGAACCTCATTCCGGGAATTGAACCGTCTGAAGATCGACTTTTACAAGGTCGCCTGTTCGCCTATGCCGATACACAGCTCTATCGCGTTGGTGCAAACGTCGCACAACTACCGATCAACCGACCACTCGTTCAGGTTCGCAACCATAATCAAGATGGTGCCACGAATATCGGTCAAACTGACTTAGATGTGAACTACGAACCGAGCTCAAAACTCAATTGGTCTGAAGATACGCAATATCGTGCGCTAAATACCAAACTCAACGGCACGCTTCAGCAAGCCCCAATCAGTCAGCCACGTAATTTCTATCAGGCCGGCGTGTTTTATCGGAGCCTGAGTAATCAGGATCAGCAAGATCTGATTACCAATCTCGCAGCCGACCTCAGTAAGGTCAATGATCAGAACATCAAAAATACCATGCTGAGTTACTTCTACCGCGCCGATCAGGATTATGGCAAGCGGTTGACGCAAGCGGTGGATGCCAAACTCGCTGACGTGATCAAACTGACTCAGATGTAATTAATTTGGCTCACGAGACACCATAGCTCTTTTCTGCCCGAATAAGCAGCTGTCTCGTGAGCCATCCCCTGACAACATCATGGCATAAGTAGTTTGTCACACACAAAGTAGCCAAGATGCCCGAGCAATCATCCGATTTTGCATCACAAATGAGGTGAAAGATGAAACAACGATTCACGCTTTGTTTACTGTTGATACCCTGCTGGTGTTTTGCCGCTGGCTTGCAGACCACACCGCTACCCACGTCATCCCCACAGAGGACCACAACCGGCGATGAACTAATTCGTCTGTTTTTTGCTGCGGCACGAATTGGTGAAACCGAGGTGCTCAACACCTTTTTGGATGCGGGTTTTCCGATTAATCAGCGCAATCCGCAAAGCTATACCGCCCTGATGGTCGCCGCCTACAACGGGCAGCAAGCAGCAACAGCGCTATTACTGCAACGCGGTGCCAACGCATGTATTCAGGATAAACGGGGCAATACAGCGATTATGGGTGCCATCATCAAAGGTGAGTTTCAGATTGCCAGACAGCTTTACCAAGCAGACTGTGATCCCCATATCCGCAACCATGCCGGCCTGACACTGGAAGAATTCGCAAAGAAGTATACCCAAGGCGGTATCCCTGAAGTATTACATCAATAGAGCGCCTTCACCGGGTGCTTTCTGACCTCTCATTCTGCCTCACTTTTTCACGACAATTTCACGACAATGAACACCACCAAAATGGTTGCCAAATTAATATTATTCTGCAACCAAAAAAATACTGCATATCAATACAAATATTTAACATAGATCACAATAAGCAAATACGCCTCCTCCCCCACCAATATAAAAGCCATTATATATCAATGTATTATCAATAACCTTCATAAAATAAATCATCCACTCATCATGAAGAGTTGTTTTTTTAAGCACTTCATCACACTAATGGAAACCAATTAGTGAAAAAATGGCAACCATAATCGGGAGGAATCATGAAAATTGTCAGTGCGAAAGTATTTGTATGCAGTCCTAGTCGAAATTTTGTCACCCTAAAAATAGAAACAGAAGAAGGCATATATGGGATCGGTGATGCAACGCTGAATGGTCGTGAACTTGCTGTGGCAAGTTATCTTGAAGAGCATATTGTGCCCTTATTAATCGGTAAGGATGCCAGCCGCATTGAAGATATTTGGCAGTATTTATATCGGGGGGTCTATTGGCGCAGAGGTTCAATCACAATGACTGCAATTGCAGCAGTTGATGTCGCACTGTGGGATATCAAAGCGAAGAAAGCCAATATGCCTCTATACCAATTACTCGGAGGAAAAAGCCGTGACAGCGTTCGAGTTTACGCACACGCAAATGGAACCAACATCGACCATTTAATCGATGAAGTTCGCCAAGCCCAGCAACTCGGATATTCGGCAATCAGAATTCAATCCGGTATTCCGGGGATCAAAAAAACCTATGGCGTCACCGAAAAAGGGATCAAATACGAGCCCGCTAACGCATCGCTTCCCGAAGAACAGGTGTGGAGCACCACGAAATATATCAACCACATTGAAAATGTATTTGCTGCGATACGTGAAGAGTTCGGTTATGACCTTGATCTCCTGCATGACGTCCATCATCGACTCACGCCAAATGAAGCGGCGCAAGTCGGGAAAATACTTGAAAAATATCGACCATTCTGGCTGGAGGATATGGTCCCGGCCGAGAATCAGGATTCGTTCCGCCTTATTCGCTCACGAACAACGGCTCCACTTGCTGTGGGTGAGGTTTTTAACTCCATTTGGGACTGTAAAACACTGATAGAGAATCAACTCATTGATTATATACGAACAACGATAGTCCATGCCGGAGGGATAACCCATCTGCGTCGAATCGCAGATTTAGCATCTTTATATCACGTCCGGACTGGTTTTCATGGTGCCACGGATTTATCACCAATTACGATGGGCTGTGCACTTCATTTTGATACCTGGGTTCCGAACTTCGGCATTCAGGAACATATGCCCCACGAAGCGATCGTCAATGACGTATTTCCCAATGATTACCACTTTGACAATGGTTATATGCATTGTGGAGAGACCGCCGGTCATGGCGTTGATTTTAATGAACAACTGGCCACCCAATACCCGTATAAACCGGCATATTTACCAGTGAACCGACTGGAGGATGGTACACTGTGGAACTGGTAACCGGTCAAAAAGGCTTTTAAAAAATGAGTCCAGAAAAATCATATATGAAGGTGGTGAATTACCTCCTCAACCAAATTCAAAATGGTGTCTATGTTCAGGGAGACAGACTACCGGCAGAACGTAAACTTGTTGAAGAGCTCGGGGTTAGCAGAACGAATGTCCGTGAAGCGATGGTCGTTCTGGAAATACATGGTATCGCTGAAATCATTTCCGGTTCCGGCGTGATTCTTAAAAAAGATGATTTTACCGGTATCCATATCGGTTCATTAGCAGACAGTGTTTTATCGATCAGTGAAGTGCTTGAAACCAGAAAAGTGATTGAGCCCCAGATAGCAGCGCTTGCAGCCATACGAATCACTGAAGATGAACTCAACGAATTAGAAAATTATTTAATGTTGATGAAAAGTTCTCAATTTATTAGCGACAGAGAACTTCGTAAAGCGACCAGTATCGATGCGGATTGTCAATTTCATAACTGTATCGCCAGAGCTTGTCGAAATGCGATGTTATCGCAAATTCAAAAAGAAATTTTCTCAACCCATTTAAACAACGAAACACGTAAAAGAATGGATAAGCTGGCTTCAGAACCGGCAGCAGACGGTTATTGGATAGGAGACCATACAAGAATATTTGCAGCCATAAAGAATAAAGATCCACAGCAAGCAGAGCAGGCAGTGTTAAATCATATTAATAATGTCATTACTGCTCTTAGTTAATAACAAACATCAAGTTAATAACGAACATCAAGTTATTAAAAACATAAAGTTAACAATGAACATAACGTGAAAGGAAGCCAGACGATGATAAAAAGAACACTTTCCCTTACCCTACTTTCAACAGCACTCTTCTCCATCGCCTCTGTCGCAAACGCGTCCATTACATTAAAAGTTGCGGATAACCATTGGGCAACACACCCGACGGTCGTCGCAATGAAAGAGATGGGAAAAGCGCTGGAAAAGGAAACGCATGGCGAAGTTAAAATCCAAGTCTTTTCTGATTCGGTGCTCGGTACAGAAAAAGAAGCCATTGACCAAATGAAAATGGGGATTCTAGATATTGTCCGGGCGTCTCCGATAACATTAGAGTCTTATAATAAAACCTATGGTTTGCTGACGCTCCCCTATCTGTTTAATGACAGAGAAGATATGTATTCTGCCATGAATAAGATTAAAGATGAGCTGTACTTAGAAACCGAAAAAAACGGCTTCAGAGCTATTGCATGGAATGAAGCAGGCTCGCGCAGCTTTTATAACTCCAAACGCCCAATTTATACGCCTGAAGATTTAAAAGGTTTAAAAATTCGGGTGCCGAACAGTCGCTCTTTTATCGAAACGATCCAGCTGTTAGGCGCAACGCCAACGCCACTGCCTTTCGGTGAAATCTATACCGGTTTACAACAAGGCATCGTTGATGGCGCGGAAGGGGTTCATACTCTATTGACTGAAGCAAAACACGGTGAAGTAGCTAAATATTTTTCATTTGACGAACACTTTATGGTGCCTGATATGGTTGTTATATCTGACCGTTCTTGGAAGAAACTAACACCAGAACAACAACAGATCATGACAAGTCTTTCTGAAAAATATACCAAAAGAGTGGCAGAGCTTGAGCAAGAGAAGTCACAAAGACTATTAGATTTAGCGAAGACTGAACTCCATGTGAAATTCAATCAGGTCGATAAAAAACCATTTAAAGCACTGGTCGAACCGATGTATGTCAAAGCCAGAAAAAATCCAAGAATCGCCTATTACTTAAATAAAATCGAAAGTAAATAATTCATTCGATATCAGAAAGGTGGCATCAATCATGATGCCACCCATGATGAATGACAGGAAAATATATGAAGACTAGATTATTTATTGAAAAAGTAATCCGTTCTACATTATCGGTATTTCTTGTTTTATTAGTCGCCATAGCAACATGGCAAGTTGTCAGCCGGTATTTTTTAAACGACCCGGCACAATTCACTGATGAAGCCTTAAGATATATCATGATTTGGATGACTTTTATCGCGGCACCATATGCGTTTGGATTAACTGACAAACATATGTCTTTAAATATCATAAAAGACAAGTTTACCGGAAATAAAAGACGTACGATTGAAATATTAAATAGTCTTTTAGTCATTGGATTTATTATTTACATCATGATCTATGGCGGATGGAAATTAGTTAGCATTGGTATCGGTAGTTACAGTGATAGTATGCAAATCCCTCTATCCTATGTTTACAGTGTCATGCCAATATCCGGTATTTTATCCGTTTATTTCAAAATCTGTAATTTAAACGATGTATTAAAAAGTATATCTTCGGATAAGGAGGGCGAATGGACTTCACCATGCAAGTCGCGCTGATTATGTTGCCCGTATTTTTCTTATTGCTATTTATGGGCGTCCCAATATCGATCAGTATTGGGATCTCCTCTGCTTTATCGGCAATGGTCATTATCGAGCCAGAACAAATGGCCTTTCAGGGCGTACAAAAAATGTTCGGGGGCATCAATAGTTTCGGTATGTTGGCTGTTCCGTTTTTCATGCTGGCGGGCAACATCATGAATCGTGGCGGTATTGCCAAACGTCTCATCAATCTCGCATTACTGATGGGAGGCAGGCTCCCCGGCGCATTAGCCATGGCAAATGTTCAGGGAAATATGCTGTTCGGCACCTTATCGGGTTCGGCAATGGCGTGCTGTGCGGCTATCGGTGGCACCATGTCTCCGATTCAAAAGGAGAAAGGATACGATAAAGGCTTTTCTACCGCTGTCAATATTGCTTCCGCACCGACGGGGTTACTGATACCACCGAGCGGGATGTTAGTTCTATTTTCACTGATATCAGGCGGTACATCTGTTGCGGCACTATTTATGGCAGGCTGGATTCCGGGGCTACTCTGGGGAATAGCCGTTATGTTAGTCGCATATTACTTTGCGAAACGCGACAATCTACCCGTTGAAAATAGCCCCGAAACCTTGTCACAAGTATTAAAAATCATCGCAGATGCCGTCCCGTCATTATTTCTGATTGTCATTGTTATCGGCGGGATTGTCGGTGGTGCATTTACAGCAACTGAAGGGGCTGCGATTGCCGTCGTCTATAGCTTAATACTGGCGCTGGTGTATAAAACTTTAACCAGAAAAGTCTTAATTGATGTTGTCATGGACACCGCCTTGATGACGGGAATTATATTATTTCTCATTGCGGCCTCGTCCATTATGTCATGGGTGATGGCTTTCTCTCAGATTCCTCAAATGATCAGTGACTTGCTGCTCTCAATTACCGATAACAAAATTATCCTCCTCTTGGTGATCAATATTGTATTACTCATCGTCGGGGTCTTTATGGATGCGACACCGGCAGTCTTAATCTTTACACCGATTTTAATGCCGATTTGTGTCAACCAATTCGGTATGGATCCGGTTCACTTCGGGCTGATGATTATTTTTAACCTCGGTATCGGTTCAATCACCCCTCCGGTTGGATCAGTGTTATTCGTCGGGTGTGCCGTCGGTGATGTGTCGATCGAAAGAGCAACACCATATTTAGTCCCCATGTTTTTTGCAATTTTAGTCGTACTCGCAATGGTGACCTATATACCCGCAGTATCGATGTTTATTCCTGAATTATTCGGCCTGGTGAAGTAAAGGATTTAAAATGAAAACGACCAATAAATTACTATCCTTATCAAAAGAACATAATTATTTCCTGATAAAAACGGAAGGAAGTGATATTCGGCTATATTTTTTAACCGAGGATATTTTTCGTCTCCGTGCCGATTTTTCCGGTGAGTTTAAAGAAGCATCTTATATTTTAACCAAAACCGCATGGGAAGATCAGCTTGATCATGTTTTAGGCGAAGAGAGAGAACGGATCGCTGGTATCGATGTCAATATTGATGAGCAAGAGAATCAATATATTCTATCGACTTCAACAATGCATATTACATTACAAAAAGACGTGTTCAGTTTGATGATCACTGATGTGAACGGTCACAAAATTCATGCTGATCTGGCAGGCCGCAATATACAACAAGATCATCTCGGCCGCGTTTATCACTATACGGAATTAAACAACGATAACTTCTACGGCTTTGGGGAATCCACCGGTGCATTGAATAAGAGATATCATCGAATCTCACTAAGCCCAAAAGATGCGATTGGCCACAACCATTCACCGCAAACGACGAATTTATACAAACATATCCCGTTCTACGTGAAAGTTGACGGGGATACCGGATATGCAAGCGGCCTGTTCTACCATAATACTTTCGAATCAGAGTTTTTCATGGGATGTGAACGCTCAGGTTACTGGAAAGAGTATAACTACTTTAAAGCCGATGGCGGTGATATCGACTACTTCTTTATCAATGGCCCGAGCCTGAAAGAGGTGATTGATCGCTACACATACTTAACCGGCCGCCCGATCTTAACCCCCAAATACAGCCTCGGATATATCGCTTCAACGATGTACTACGCTGAATTAGATCAAGACTGTGATGAAGGACACTTCTCATTTTTAGAACAAGGTTTAGATGAAGGGATTCCGACCAGCGCATTCCAACTCGCTTCGGGTTATACCGCTGCCGCGGATCGGCGTCGTTTTGTGTTTACCTGGAACCATAAAAGATTTCCCGATCCAAAACGCTTCTTTGAAACCTTAAATGATAAGGGATGCCCGGCTTTTCCCAATACCAAACCGGGCATTCTGTTAGATCATCCGCTATATCAGGATTTTGCCGCGGTGAACGGCTTCATCATGGATGCAGAGGGAAAACAGCCCTATGTCGATAACTGGTGGGGCGGATTAGGCTCTTTTGTTGATTTTACCAACCCGAAAGCCCGTGAAATCTGGAAAAAACACGCCAAAGAACAGTTGATCGACCATGGCGCTTTAATGCTCTGGAACGATAACTGTGAATATGAAATCAATGACCGGATGGCACAATGCGACTTTGATGGTATCGGTGGCGTTGCCGCTCATTTGAAAGCCGTTCAGCCGACCGTCATGGCAAAAGCGGTACAAGAAGTATTGAGTGAAAGCCGCCCTTCTGTTCGTCCGTTTGTCTTAAGCCGCTCCGGCTCTGCCGGTATCCAGCGCTATGCTCAGACATGGGCAGGTGATAATAAATCCCGTTGGGAAGATATTGATTACGGCTTCCAGTGTATCCTTGGGATGGGCATGTCCGGTGCCGGGAATCATGGGGTTGATATCGGTGGTTTTACCCGGGAAAAACCAGAACAAGAGCTGCTGATGCGCTGGGCGCAGGCTGGTATTTTCTACCCGCGTTTCTGCGTCAATTCTGCCAGCACCGATAATACCGTGACTGAACTTTGGATGTATAACGATGTAACCCCTCAAATCCGTCGGGCACTACAAATACGTCTCTCCCTGATACCGTATATTTACACCATGTTCCATAAGCATAGTCAGACCGGCGAACCGGTTCTCAGACCGCTCATGTTCGATTTTCAATCGGATCCCAATACCTATGGTATTGCAGATCAAGCCATGTTCGGTGACAGTATTCTCGTTGCACCGATTATGAAAAAAGGCATGACAGAACGTCACATCTACCTGCCTGCCGGTTGTAATTGGTATGACTGGTATACCCATGAACGTTATGCCGGTGGGCAATGGATTACCATTGCGGTTGATGAAGAGACGATCCCGATGTATCTGAAAGAAGGCGGCTTAGTTACATGGACCCGCGACATTCAGAACCCGATGAAAGATCATACCAAAGTTTTGCATCTCAGCCTCGCGCCACAGACCTCTCAGCATATCTATTATGATGATGACGGATTAACGAACGATTATAAACAGGGCCGGTATTATCAACTCGATATCAATGTTGAATATGACTCCGTTTGTGAAATAGCCGTTACTCCTGAAGGCGATTATCCCACCGCCATTGAACACTTTGAATGGCAAGTCATCAATGTTGAAAAAGGGGCTTATTGGTGTTCGTTAGATAATGAAGTTATCCCTCAATTCATGAACCGAAAGCAGTTTGAGAAAGCAGAATTTGGGTGGCTTTATGAGAACTCAGATAGCACGGTCAGAATCAAATATCCCAATAATTATCAGCCGAGATTACTCAAAGTCAGTTTTGAAAAGTTTGATTTAGTCGGATGTGGTGAAGACTAACTCCGCTGCTCAAACGAGACCGTTGATAATTCTGTATCAGGCCGACAGGCCTGATTTACCGGTAGCCCAATGCATAAAATAGGATTGAGGCAAATGCACTCAATCCCATCTCCAAATGATGACATTGCCGCCAAGAGAGTGCTCACAGTCAACAACGTTACAACGTCATAAAAAGGTGAGTCATGCTTTGTGATATTTCAGGCACTTCAATCACGCCATCCATCACATTGAATCGAAAAACACAAATTCATTTTGCCAGACTCACCTCTCTCCTCCTATTTTGCAACCGATGCCGGAACTGGATTAGCAGATTTCGCGTCACGGGGTTCACCGAAGAAGAAAGTCAGTGTCGCAGCAATGGCAATACCGACCACTGAACCCACAATGGCAGCCCAGACGGATGCGTCCACGCCTGTCGAGGGAATATATTGTGGAAACGCCAGAATACTGGGCAGTGCAAATGAGAAGACTTTAGTCTGATACAGACCAATAATCCCACCGCCAAGCGCGCCACCGACACAACCGAAGATAAACGGACGCTTACGCGGTAAAGTCACTCCATAGATCGCCGGTTCAGTAATGCCGAACAATCCGGTAGTAAATGCAGAACTTGCCAACGCTCTGGTTTTCGGATCCCGAGATCTGAGGAAAACACCTAATGCTGCACCGGCTTGTGCCAGTACCGCAGCCAGACAAAGTGGCCCAATGGTATCAGCGCCAAACACACTTAGGTTGTTGATCATAATGGGTACGAAGCCCCAATGCAGGCCAAAAATTACGAACACTTGCCAGAAAGCACCGATCACCACCCCGGCAATCATTGGGCTGGCGCTGTAAATGAATTCGAATCCACTCGCCAGTAGATGACTGACCCAAGTTGCAGCCGGACCGATGAGCAAGAAGGTCAGCGGCGTGGTAATCATAATACACAACAGGGGGGTAAACAGATTCGTGACAGCACTGGGCATGTACTTTTTCAAGAATTTCTCTAGCTTACAACTCACAAACGCTGCAAAAATAATCGGCATGACCGAAGAAGCATAATTCATGAATGTAACCGGAATACCGAGAAATTCGATGCCGGCGGCATCGGGTAATTGCTGAGCTTGAAAAGCTGCAATCATCGACGGATGGACTAACGCACCGCCAATCGCCATCGTCACATATGGATTACCACCGAATTTCACCCCGGAGGTATACCCGAGAGCGATGGGGAAAAAGAAGAACAGCGCATCACTGGCTGCATTGAAAATCTGGTAAGTTCCGCTACTTGTCGTCAGGACCTGCGTCGCAACCCCCAGAGCCAGCAAACCTTTCAGGATCCCCGAAGCCGCCATAATGCCCAGTAGCGGTGTAAAGATACCGGAAACAATATCAATAAACGTACTCAGGATACCCTGTTTTTCTTTTCCTGCCGCTTCTGCCTTCTCTGGATTCTCACTTGGCAAAACCCCGCCATGTTTCAAAAAAGACTGGATCGCGCTGAACACATCACCGACATGATTGCCAATCACCACTTGAAATTGTCCGCCGCTTTCCACCACAGCAATCACTGCCGGATTCTCTTGCAACGGCTCCCGTTTCGCAGCCGACATATCAAGCAACTTGAATCTCAGCCGAGTCGCACAGTGGACCAGACTATCAATATTCGCAGCCCCGCCTACAGCCTCAACTATCTCGGCAGCAAGTTTTTCATAAGCCATAAAGTAAGCCTCA
Organism: Vibrio sp. MEBiC08052; assembly: GCF_001506075.1. Classification (GTDB taxonomy): domain Bacteria; phylum Pseudomonadota; class Gammaproteobacteria; order Enterobacterales; family Vibrionaceae; genus Vibrio. The sequence continues at coordinate 2,843,448 of NZ_KQ947475.1, forward strand.
CATTATTTATCATTCACATACCGGAGAGCAAAAAAAAACCTGAAAGAGTATGTTCACATTTCAATGAACGACCCTTTCAGGTTTTGCCCGCTTTTCACGGTAACAATCCTAAAATTCAAAAACCGATAATAAAAAAACCTGACCACCCGAAGTTACTTGAAAGAGATCTCTCACTTCGTTTGTGTCAGGTTTTGCCTGCATGAGATACAGTAACAATCCGATATAAACACGTTTTACCTTCTCTGATTCAATCAAACAATCAAGAACTATTGCGATTGTGATATGGATCAGGTAATTGATTTAAGTCTCAGAAACCAGTTACATGAGACTGTTCGTGTGACGCTGAAGTAATCTGCAACATCATCTAACTCATTTCACCGACCGATGCATTAATCAGCTCAAGGCATTTGCTCGCCGAAACCACATCTTCAACACATTTTCCCGATCAAGTCGTAACTGTTTTGCATGTACAAATTAAGGGCGAGCCCTCATAAAGCGTTCCTCTTTCATTGTTTTCCCCCATTGCTCACCAATATATTGTTCGACACGTGAAAAACCATATTTCTCGTAGAGATGGTGCGCAGCTTCCAGCCCTTCAACGGTGTACAGATGCGTTTCATCAAAACCCGATGCATCCACGAATGCTAAAGCAGCCGTCAGAAGTTGATGGCCGACACCGGTTCCTCTGGCTTTGTCATCAACAATAAACCAGCGTAAGTGGGCTTTCCCCGGACCTAAATCTTCTCCGTCAATGGCAATTGAACCCACAATCTCTTCGCCCAGTTTGGCAACCCATATTTCATTGTGAGCATGATCTAAACGGCCACAAAACTCCGCAAGCCCGCTTGCGACCGCAGATTCAAATGGCTGCCCAAAGCCAGTTTCTCTTGAATAATAAGTGCTATGCATTGCCGTTATTTGGGCGATCAGGCCATGACAATACCCCGTGGATATTTTCATTTCAGGGCGATGATTGGCTACACTCAATCGGCCGGATAAAGCATCCGCATACAACTGAAGCCCATCGATAATGGTCTTTTCTTGCTGCCGATTAAGATGTTTGAGTGCTTCGATGACCTGATGTTGTGCAAACGCATGTATGGCTGCGACCCGTTTTTGTCCAACCGGAGTGAGTCTCAGTTGTTTACTTCTGGCATCATGCGAATGGAGTTCCTCTTGAATATCCCCGGCGGCCATTAGCTTGCGTAACATCCGACTGACAGATGATTTTTCTAATTGAAGACAATCACTTAAATAACGCGCAGTGACACACTCACCATTTTCGATCTCCATTAAAGCATGCACGGCAGAAGGCGATAAATCTGTGCCAGCAAATGGCCCGCCCATAAATCCGAGCTGTCGAACCAGCTGTCGTGATGATGCACGAATCGCATCGATATCTGAATTTGAAATCATACTCGCCCCATTTAGTTGTATAGTACAACAATATGGTCAATAAATAGATATGTCAACTCGTTGCAACAAAAACACGATTCAAACGGCTTCTGTTTTGCGCAAGGAGACCATATTATGGTGCTTGAACAGCAACTCAATGCGTCAAACGCGTTATGACTGTCAGTTGCTGAACGATAAACCGAAGACCTTGCCAATCTTTTTCGGGGTTTCTGCACAAGACACTCAGCAAGCCTGACGTTAAAGGATCAACGCTGACTTTTATTCAAAGGAAATTTACATGTTTACAATTGCAGCCGATGTCAAGAATGCGCTGGGAGAATGCCCGCTCTGGTGCGAGAACACGCGCAGCCTGTACTGGACAGATATAAAAGGCAGCGAACTGCTTGCCATGCAAGTGGATAATCATGTTGTCAGGCGCTGGCCGTTACCGGAAAAACTCGGCTCGTTTGCACTCACCGACCAGGCTGACGTTTTGCTGATGGGCATGGTCTCCCAGCTCGGCTTTTATCATCTGAATACCGGGACATTTAACCCGGTGGTAGCATCACCGGGGGCGCCGGGAACCCGAATCAACGATGGCCGTTGTGACCGTGCCGGCAACTTTGTTTTTGGTACCATAGATGAAGGGAGTCCCGTTCAGCCGGTGGGAAAATTTCACCGACTGAATGCCGACACTCTGGAAGTCGAAACACTGGCACTCCCTGAAGTGTTCATCCCTAATAGTATCTGCTTCAGCCCGGATGGCGGAACCATGTACTACACAGATTCAAAACTGGGTCGGATTTTCTGTTGCGATTATCCTTCGCTCAAAAATCAGCGTGTTTTCGCGGAGACAGAGGGCTCAGAAGAACCGGATGGTTCATGTGTAGACGCCCAGGGTTACGTATGGAATGCAAAATGGGGCGGAAGCCGGGTTGTCCGTTACCGTCCCGATGGCACAGTTGACTTCATCCTGACCTCCCCTGCCGTTCAGACAACCTGCCCGGTTCTCGGTGGAGAGAATTTCGCGACCTTGTACTGCACCAGCGCACGAGTGGGACTCTCAACACCTTCTGAATATGACGGCGCATTGTTAAAAGCAGTGTCAGCGGTTTCCCCCGGTTTGCCGGAAAGCCGTTTTGCAGTCAAATTGCGATAGGAAATAACACAATACGAGGTAACTGATTGCTTGAACATGAAAACAAATGGAATCAAAAGACGCATGGGGTCATGCTCACAAGATGAATTTCCGAAGTGAGCTTTCAACAGGGAAAGAGGGAAAGCCGGTGAGAGGTTAAGTCACAACATCCCGACGGCTTCTACTCACGAAACCATCACTCACCGAACCATGCGACGATCATCATCGGAGCGGGAAAAAATGATGGATTCGTGAGGTCTTGTGGCCGAAAACATCGAGAGAACGGCCTTCCGGACAGCACGATGATTCAGTCCCCGGCAACGACTAATTCCGTGCCAGCCTTTTTAAACAACGCTTGATAATCAGGCTCTGGCCAGATATCCGTAATACAAAGATCAAATTCAGAAAGATTAGCGACTTTTAAAGCACCACGTTTACGAAATTTTGATGAATCAAGCAACAAAATACTGCGTGTTGCGGATGACATCATGGCCTTTTTCACAGCGACCTTCTCCATATCGAAATCTAATATATTCCCCAATGAATCCAGACCGGAAGCACAAATCAACGCACAGTCTGCGAAATAACTTCTAATTTCATCGCAGGTTTTCGCGCCTGTCAGAGAGCCATCAGCACCTCGCAAAGTGCCGCCGGTCACAATCACATTATGTTCACTCCCATGCGCTGCAAAAATCATGGCCGCAGATAAGTTATGAGTCATAATCTGTCTCCCGGGCAACAGCGCCATCGCCGATGCCACCCGGTCACAAGTTGTGCCCGTATCAATAAAACAGCTCTCCGTCGGTTCCAGACATGCTAACGCTGCTTTAGCAATGACCGATTTAGCGTCCGTCATCATTTCAGATTTAAATCGATACCCCAACCGCACGTCGGTATCCGCCTCAGTAACCCCGCCATGAAAACGCTGCAAGAGATTTTCATCACACAATTTTTTCAGATCGCGCCGAATGGTGGGCTGCGAACAGTCCAGCTTTTTGGCTAAAAACTCGATCGAGGCATACCCCTGCTGACGAACAATTTCTAATAATTTCTGGTGTCGGACTTGGGACAAGTGATGATCTCCAAATTGTCATAATGAACATTTATGCTCAAATCTACCAAAATTCACTCCCTTTGTGATTTATTCTGCTTAAGAGTCATAAAAAATTCATGAATACATTGTTTTCACTCGAAATAAAAACCAACCGTCTTTACTGTAATGGTAAAGCGACACTGATTCGTCTTATCGATGCTGATAGCGCATTCGCCCTTGCGCTTAAAGACTGTCTGAGTCAGCAAGAGGTCCTAAAACTCATCCGCGACTTTCCCAATGAAGTTCAGATACCCCCGGTCGGTGTGATTGGCCCCAAAGAGGCGACAGACGCTCAATATCAATGCGCACAGACCCTTGGGCATATGCTTGCCAGTCTTGGCTTTTGTGTCATTTGCGGCGGACGAAACGGTTCAATGGAAGCCGTTTGTAAAGGCGTCTATCAGGCAGGTGGGAAATCGATCGCTCTGCTTCCCGGAGATAATTGGCTGGAAGCGAACCCTTACGTGACCATCCCAGTCGTCACCAATATGGGGCCAACCAGAAACTCATTAATCGCTCAGACAGCTTTTGCCCTGATTGCGGTTGGCGGCGGTTACGGCACTCTGACGGAAATGGCCTATGGCCTGCATTACGATAAAGCGGTATTTGCCACCTGCGACGCACCTCAAATTAAAGGCGCCCGATACGACACAGATCTTGAGACCATTGTGACCAATATATGCAACATCTTATTTGGTGACCTGTCATTCAATGAACCCGCGATCGCGTCATAAACAAACCTTAAACAATACGTAATCAAAATGTCATCGCACAGCATCATGATCACAAACAATCAAATTGAACGATTGTTGTCATGAAAAAGATTACGTCTATTTACATTATTTATTTGTTGCTACCGATTCTCCTTTTGGCAGTCGGCTCCTTTGGACAAAGTTGGGTCAATACCCTGCTGCCAAACGGATTTACCTTCGACTGGTATATTCAGATATTGCAGTCAACCGCTTATCGTAATGCGTTATTGATGAGCCTGCAGGTCTGTATCGCCGTCTGTCTGGTCAATTTATTGGTGGTAACACCGGTGGTGTACTTACTCCAGTTAACGGATAGTTTGCGATTAAATAAGCTCTCTCGCATGTCAGCACTCATGCCGATAGCGGTTCCAGAACTGGTGATAGGTTTTGGTTTCATCCTTGCTTTCACCTCAGATGCGCTGCCTTGGCTAGGCACCACGTGGGTCCTGATTCTTGGCCACTGGGTACTGACATTCCCTTATTTTTTCTTCAGCCTGTCGGCGGATATTGAGAAGTCACCACTCAAAAGTCTGGATCGAGTCGCGCAGTCTTTCGGCGCATCATCTATCCGGCGTTTTGTCACCGTCTTTTTGCCTTTGGCATCGCAATCACTACTGACCGGCCTTTTGACGGTAGCAGCGATTTCATTGGGTGAATTTCAACTCAGCAACCTCATCGCCGGATTTATGAACCGGACTTACCCCACCTTGTTACTGCAGGCTTTCTATGGCGCGACAGGGCTTGCTTGTGCCGCCACGATGATTTTACTGGTGCTGGCAATAGCCATGTCACTACTCTCCAGTCTTCCTCACTGGTCAGATGCAAGGAGTCACAGCTAATGATTGAATTTCGCTCGGTCTCTTATACTTATCCCGGCAGTGATGTCGGTGTACATGATATTTCGTTATCGGTTAACAATGGTGAATTACTGGCTATCCTTGGTAAAAGTGGCTGTGGAAAAACCACGTTACTCAAACTTCTGGCCGGATTTGAACAGCCAAATTCCGGACAAGTTATCATTCATCACCAAGATCAATCGGGCATTCCGTGTTCGCAACGCCGTCTTGGCATTGTATTTCAGGACTATGCACTCTTTCCGCATTACAACGTCTTAAAGAATGTCATGTATCCGCTCAAAATCAATAAAACGGCCAATGCCCGAGAGAAAGCAATGGCGATGATCGAGCTGGTTGGTCTTGGGGGGACGGAAAACCGAATGCCTCACCAGCTTTCCGGAGGACAAAAACAACGTGTGGCACTGGCTCGCGCTTTGGTTTTTGAACCGCAAGCCTTGCTACTGGATGAACCCCTGTCGGCACTTGATGCTTCCCTCCGTCAGGAAATGCGCGAAGAAATTGTCAAAATCCAAAAAACACTCAATATCACGACCTTTTTGATTACGCATGATCAGGAAGAAGCCATGAGCATGGCCGATCAGGTTGCGGTGATGGAAAATGGTCAAATTCAGCAATGTGGTCAGCCGTTGACGATTTATCACCGCCCCAATTCCGTCGCAGTTGCTCGCTTTGTCGGTAAAGCCAATATTCTATCCGGCACAACAGCACAAAACGGCCTGATCAAAACTTCGTTGGGTGATCTTCGCTTACCACAAACAGATTTGATGGCAGATCAGTCCGTTCAGTTAGTGATCCGACCGGAACAAATTATTGCGGCACCGGATATAACAGCACCCAACCAATTTGCTGTAGAGGCGATCGAACAACAGCAATTTCTCGGCCATACCATGGCTTACCGACTACGCGTCAGTGGTCAACCTCTTGATGTATATACCCCTTATTTAACGACACCCTTAACCCGAATCGCCATTCCTGCCGAATCGGTTCATGTGATTGAAAACGGAGACTTTTGATGAAATCTTTCAAGACTACGCTCGCGGCAACCATACTGGCACTATTACCAGTGTGCAGCAGTATGGCTCAAGCACTAAAGAGCCCGGAATTGTACCCGGGGGAACAAGCTCAATACGACAAAGCCACCAAAGAAGGCATGGTGATTTCATTTGATACCGGCCCGACTTGGGCGAACTGGGGCTCGATGTTTAAAGCATTCAAAAAGCGCTATCCGGGGATGGAAATTGTTTACAATGATTTAGGGTCGGCAGCAACGGTTGTTGCGCTGGAGAAATCTAAACATCGCCCTCAAGCCGATACTGCATACTACTTTGGCGCGTCAGCGATTGATGCGAGTAAGCGAAATCTTCTGAGTGGATTCAAACCCGTTAACTTCAATAAAATTCCTCAGGTTTTTAAAGATCCGGATGGCAAATGGTTCACCATTCATACTTTAAATGTGGCGTTTCTGGTGAATAAAAAACTGGTTAAACACGTGCCGACCTCTTGGGCCGACTTACAGAAATCCGAATACAAGAACAGCATCGTATATCAAGATCCCCGAACGACTGGTCAGGGGCAAGTTGTTGTTTTAGCAGCGAATGACGCTCAAGGCGGTGATATGTCCAATGTTGCTCCTGGCGCGAAGTACTTCGGCCATTTAAAAACCATGGGTAATACTTTGCGAGTGGTAGGAACCACACCATACGCACAGTTCGTTAAAGGTGAAATTCCGATTTGGATTGGTTATGAAAACGATGGCCTGAAAGCAATGATGAAAGATGGTATGGGCGAGAACGTCGCAGTCATCATTCCCAAAGAGGCCTCGCTTGCCGCACCATACGCCATCTCAATGGTAAAAAATGGTCCTAACCCTGAATCAGCAAAATTATGGCTGAATTTTGTGATGTCTGAAAAGGGACAATCAATTTTTGCTGAGGGATTTGTTCGCCCGGTACTGACAGAGATGCCCCTGCCAAAATCAGTGCAAGATAAGTTAGTGAGAGCGCCCCAGATTCACCCTCTGGACCTTGAAGCCGCAGCTAAAATCAAACCACAACTTGATAAGCTGTGGGCGAAAGCTGTCCTCACTCACTAATCATAACTAAGGATAAAACTGTGAAACTTGTAAAATGGGTTCGTTGGCTCACCGTCACTCCCGGATTGCTTGGTTACGGCCTGTTTTTCATTTTTCCTGTGATGTTAGTCTTTTCTGAGGCGCTTTCCGCGCCTCTCGAAACCTTCAATCGCATGATTTCTGATAGCTACCTCGTGGGAAGTATCCAAGGGAGTCTCTTACTTGCACTAACTACATCAGCAGGATCTCTCACCGTTGCCTTGTGTATCGCCCGATTTTTAAGCCAGTGCCACCCTGTCGTCCGACAGTGGTTAAGCGTGGGTATCGCTCTCCCATTAGTCTTTAGCGGGTTGATCGTCGCCTATGGTTTTATTCTCACTTTCGGAAGAGCTGGTTTTGTAACGCAATTACTCGGGCATGTCGGTGTCCCGGAATCCGTGTTCGGTAATCTGATTTTTACGCCCTTTGGTCTGGGGCTGGCATATTGCTACTACCTGATCCCCAGAGCCGTATTTATTTTGCTCCCCGTCATGTTAAATTTTGACTGGCAGCAAATTAAGGTTTCCGAAAGTTTCGGTGCTTCAAAATGGCAAAGCTACCGTTACATATTTATCCCTCAGCTTTACCCGGCGATGATCACTTCACTATGTGTCATGGTCTCGGTTGCACTCGGAGCATATGGTACGGCATTAGCGCTGTCCGGCACCCAACTGAATATATTACCTCTCACGCTTTACAGTAAAATATCTGATGGCGGGACCGATTTCCCGGTCGTAGGCATGTTATCTATCGTTTTGGTCGCCCTGTGTATTGCGTTTACTTATCTGGCAGAATGGTTTAAACGTCGCTATGAATTCACAGGCTCGTCATAGTTCAATATAAATCAAATCGTTAAAAATCCATTTACTCTATTGTTTGAATGACGATATGGTTTGAATCACAACGGCTCCTGTGAATTGGTACTAATTCAGGCATTGCTGATCTTTAATCCAATGAGCCATTATATTGAAAGCATTGGGTGAATATGAGTAACGACCTAATAACACAAACAGGTATTCCTTCCATACAGGCCATTGAGATGACAATTGATAGTCAAAAAGTTCGCTACGGAGAAGACCGTGAGTGGCGTTAGGTAACTGTTTTATACATCGAGATACATCACGGGGAAGCAGTCTGTGCCAAACGTCAACCGTCTCAGTGTGATCGACATTTCTGTCCTGTTCTCCCATCAGCAACAAGGTAGCAGTATGCATCTCAGATATATCTTTCCTTGAATCAGACTGTGAATTACGTCGTTCAAAATCTGCTCTGGTACAAATGGAGGCACAAGGTTCGCTAGCCTTTGCGATGCTGAATTGTTCGTTAAATTCCAGTTCAGCTCTTTTCTGAGCTTCTCTTATAGCGTCAACAGAGTAATGCTCTAGTTTAAGTCGTTCTCCGGTGTAGTAAATGCTTTGGCTTCGCCAGTTGATTGCGGCACCGACAAGAACAGCAAAATCAGTTTTGGTTAACTGACTAGCCTTAGGGACAACCCAACCCGCCTGAGAAAAACCAAGATACCCTCCACGACTATTTCTCAGTTCAGGCAGTTCTCTAAGTTGTTTCATCGCTGTGGCTGCCTCAACCGAACGATCGAACATAGTCTGAGCGAACCAATTGCCTGAGCTAAGGCCAACGCCCGGCTTATCCCAAGAATAAACAGCAATACCATTTGATACGAGAAAACGAACCAATGGGATATAACCTCCGTTTGACCAGCGATCCTGAGGTCCATCTCCGTGAATTAAGACAACAAATGGAGGGGAAACAACATGAGGAGGAAGGATCAGTGTTCCACTTAAAACGTCACTGCCATGAGTAAAAGATAACGTTCTCTGAGTGCCAGTGTTTTCTAATCCAAAATTCAAAAAACGGAACACCATGAAAAGAAAGATTAAAACCACCAACAATAAAAGAGATTTTTGCCACTTATATTTAATCATCAGATTCCTCGACCTCTTTTCATCTCATTGCACTCACTCAAACCTGAAATATACATCAGGACACGAAGCTGCCTCTCATTTTATTTTGATCTGTAACGTCTATGGAATAGGCAGTAATTGTGCTGAGCATGACCTCCTTGAAAACTCTAATGATGGATGCAACTAATTAGGGGATGTTACAGTACCGTTTTCGATTAAACGAGACCAGAAATAAAGATTTATACTAAGTCCGCTCTCTAATAGGTAATACTTGAGAAAGAATACCCAACAGTATTTCTTCACTTTTAGCTTGGCATTCCCATACGACCAATACATGCCATCCGAGATTCTCCAACTCATCTCGTACCGCTTCATCTCTCATTGTGTTTTGCCGAAACTTTTCAACCCAGAAATCACGATTCGTTTTGGGGATAGTCGCCTTCTTGCAGCCGGGATGCTGATGCCAAAAACAACCATGCACAAAAATCACCGTATTATATTTTTTCAGCACGATATCAGGAGAACCCGGTAGCTTTTTGTCATTCAGTCGATAACGAAAACCGTGTCCGAAGAGAAACTTCCTGACGATCAGCTCTATATCGGTCCCTTTAGATTTGACCGAAGCCATCATTTTGCTTCGCTGATCGTCAGTCTCGGTTTTCATGAGTCGGTCTTCGTATCTCCGGATGAAATACCTTTCAAATTGGCAAAGTTGATACCGACCCGATTGGCAAAACTATAAGTATGATTGGCGATACGTTGCGTGTAATTTTCTTTTTGCGTACACACATATCGAAACGACAACTTTCTACCTGATATGTTTACCGGGATTTCCCCCTCCGTATTAATCTTGTCTTTAGGAATATAAATAGTAAACGGTCGTGCTCTCCATTCTATATTGATTAGATTTCCATCAAGATCCCGAATAAAGGAGTGATAATCGGTATCTCCGGCTTGTAATCCCTTGGTCAGAGAACGTTTATTAGCCGACTCAATAAACATATAATTATCACGGATCTTATCCGGCCTCAAACAATCACAGTGAGCCGTAATACATAGATAGAATTTATCTCCACCTTTGAGAATATCTCCGAAATGTAATCGGTCGGAACATTCCGGTTTCAGTCGTAATATAGAATATTTCTTATTCAGAAATGCCAAATCCGATTCCAACGCTTTTCCCTGATTTTGGGCATGACTGGCTAAAGAATTATCGATGTTTTTAATTTTTTTGTACTCATTGAGAACATTCAACATTTCAGGCCGGAAACTATCCCAGTTTCCTGATAAGGCCGAACGCCAAAACTCTTTGAGAAATGCCTCGAATTCCTGATCATCGCCGGGATTTAAAGAGACTGAACGCTGATGCCAGAAGAAAGCATCATCTTTGACTTGATTCAGTTCTTTCCCCAAAGATTTGGCGTTATCCCGATAAAAATTCCGGTATTCAAGAGATAACAAAGACATAAAATTATTCGGTCGGTCATGGACGATTTCGGCAATTTTTCCAAATAGGTCATCCGCAGAAACGGCAGCCTCTTTCTGGACATCTTTCGATTTGTGCAAAACCATGACCACGGTCGAATCGACCAAAAGACAATGTATATTGTTCTGCGTTTCAAAAATATCCACATCAATCTTTTCAGGTAGAACAGTGCTTAACTCTCCTTTCCCGACAATATTCAGCCCAAGTAGAAGATCACATAGCTCTAAAGAAAAAATTTCTCTAGATGCTGTCTTCAGTGCTCGAAATAAATCCCTTCCAAGATCGTCTTGCTTTTGATGGATTGCACGCTTAATTTCTTTATGAAGCAGCTCCTGTTTAGACTTATGCTTATGAGCATCAAATGCTTTATCAGAAAGGCCAATGAGCCAGCTTAGTTCCTCTTCACCAAAGTAATAATCTTGTCCCAACAACTCATCTACTTTCTCTGTAAAAGTATCCTTCAGCTCTTCAATATTACCTTGTTCTTCAGCCAGTGGATTACAGAAATAAGCAATCAATTTATCTTCAACATCGCTCAAACTACCGGCATTAGTATAGATACAAACGAAAGGCAATGTATCGGTTTGAATTGCATCATGAAGTATTTTCAATGCGGGTTCATACTTCGGGACTTCGGTAGATAATTCCCAGTCCAAAACCAGCAAATCTTTCGTCTTCAAATTTTTCTTCTGCTGCTCCTGCCAATATTCAATCCCTTGAAAACGACCGATATCCAGTGCACAGTTTTTGTTTTGAAATGCCCGATAGAGGTCACGAGTCGTGTCTATGTCCGAATTTTCATGTGGCTCAGTAAAGGGTTCAACGAATTCGTCATCAATACAATAAGCCGCATTAATCGTATTTGTTATAATTTCTTTTGCGACCTGAGAAAATTGCACCATTCTACATTCCTTCCAGTTCTTCGATGACGAAACAAGCCCCTTTCAGCTCGTTATATTTTCTGTCGTTGGATGCCGTAATTTGAAAGCCAATCGAGTGGAGGTTCGTCCTAGCCAGATACAAACCGATTCCCCGACCTCCCGGTGTACGGGTAAAGAAGAGTTTGAAAATCTCTTCCAGATAAAAATCATCTATCGGCTGGCCGTTGTTCTGTACCAAGACTTTGCCGTCTTTCACTTTAATCCGGATCGTCCGATCTGCGACGGATTTCAGCCAGTACATCGCATTATTGATCAAATTGATAAAAACGGGTTTCAGAACCGAATCAAAAGTAAAGAACTGATGATTTTCAAAAGATGAATCACAAATAAACGTGATGTTATTTTCCTTAAACCGTTTTTCGAAAAAACGGCCGAGATATTCACACAGCTCTTTTCCGTTGATTTCACTACGTGAGCGCCGCGTCGTCCGATAGAGAGGAGCCAACAATTGATGATTGGTTTCCAGATGCTCAAAAGCGGAGCGCAACTGTTTGAAACCATACTCGTATTCATCGTTATTTTCGACCAGCGGTTTCAGCGTCTGTAGCCCGTTCCCGATTTCGGCATACAACACGTTAAACTGGTGATCGATAATCTCGATCGCCATGCCCAACTGAGACAGTTCATGCATCGCTTCGACTTTTTCTTCTATCTGCTCATACTGTTCTTTGTACCAGAGGATCAAAGCATCATCATCGACATCGACATCCAGCCCTTCCAGATGAGTCACCAACGGCAAATAACGCTCTTCCTGCTCTTGATAAAATGAGTCCGAAGTCTTTTCCAGTTCTTTCAGCAACAACGAATAATGCTGCCGTTCCTTACCGATCGCCCGTTCCAGCTTACTTCTCTCAATATCGAATCGTCCGGGCACCTGAACCAGATCCAAATCGACGGTTTCAACGATGGGTTGCAATGAATTCAGGATTCGACGCCGGAAGGTTTGTAGTTGCCGTACCAATGATGAACGAAGCGATTTGGCTTTCTCTTCATACTCTTTTTCGAGGGTCTCAATCGAAAAACTGGCCCGAAGCTGTTCCGCAACGCTTTCACATTCTGCAATCATCTGACCGGCCGCTTCAAATTTGGCACAGTATTCAATATATTTTTTCTGAAGAGATGCATCTATGTTAACTCTTCTAGGTTTCACCAATTTAAGTTTTCTTAAACTTTCTTTGACTTCATCTAATTCTTGAAGCAGATCTTCCACCTGATGGATTTCAATACTATCTTTGGCCGACTGATCCAATAGCCCTTGTTTTATTACATCGCTGCTAAGTTCAATATGATTCAACGGTTCTGCATTATCCCGAATATCTCGTTTAAAACCGGTCAGTGTAATATTGCTCTTTCTTTTTTCCTGCTGAAGTAATCGTTTATTCTTTTTCTCAACATCCGAGAATTGACGTTCTCGGGATGTTGGCTCTTCATCTTTAGGGGTAAAACGAAAGAAACGGACAGCAACATCAATAAAAAACTCAATTAAATCCCGTTGCAATTCATGATAGGCCTTATTTGCAACAAATCCTTCCCGACCAGCTTTATCAATGAGTTTCGGATTTTGTTCCCGGGATATTTCAATATAGCCCATCATTCGGCGGTGGCTGAAATGATAATAACCAGCACTCCTTGTACGTCTCTCCTCAAATTTAAGCCAGTCATATTCCAATCTTCCATATGGAAGTACCCGAAAACCATCTCGATAAATATAAAGCCCACTGAAAAATTTCAGCTTTCTATTTAAAATATCGTATTTTTCTCTCGCAAGTTTTGAAGACTTACTAAGACCTTCTACCCACCCCAATTCTATTTTTAATGGTCCATAAGGTGTCAGCCCTGGTTCTCTATTTGGCTTGAAGAAAAACTCATAGTTTTCATTATAGATTTGTACACTTCCTTTGAATTCACCTTCATCATTAAATTCACCTTTGAGCCAGTGATCACCATGATACATATCATGTGACGTAAAAAAGCGGGCTCTACCAACCAAATCATACATACCGGTTTCATGATGAATACGAAATGACGTTACAATTGGTTGTTCGTCTTTAAACGCATTTGTCATTCCATTTAAAGAAGTTCGTAGATAATTTACCTCTTCACTCGCTTTTGTAGCTTCTAATTCATCCGCCTTAATTATTGTAAGACCAGAATGAGGATTAAATGCGACAAAAAAAGTTCCGTGCTCTTCCGGTTCAACAAAACGCTCTTGTATTTCTTTATCAAGAAACTGCGGCAGTCGTTTATTATCCAAGTCATGACGAATTTGCTCAGCCAATTCATGATGCTCGGACCAATCGCCGGAAGAGAGATTCGGTAAAAACAGTTCGGTTAAAATTTCAAGATGCCGGTTAATGGTTTGCGATGTATCGAGAGGAATAATCGGGATATCGAAATCTTCGATATAAAGGTTATAGTTTTCCAGAATACGCCAGTCCACATAAACCAGATAAGCAGGGCCGTTTTGTTTCTTGGTGATCATCAGAATCGGCGAGCCGAGATAGGCAATCGACAGACGGCCGATCCCTTTTTCACCCAACGGCACTCTCGGCGGTTTACCCAAGCGTTCTTCTTCGGTCAACGGTAACGAGCCTCGCGTCTTCGAATCCGTTCCGAGAACGATCCATTTGTTCTCCAGCTCATCTTTCGACATGCCGAAACCGTCATCGGACAGCGTGAGTATCGGTTCTTGGACATCTTTATAACCGACCTGATACAAGTCACAAGAAACCTGATCAGCATAGGCATCATAGCCATTTTTCCATAACTCGGAGATCGCCGTGGGTAAATCAGCTATCTGTCCTTTACCCAAGTGATCAACCGCCCTAGCCTTGGTGCGGAACTTCGCCATATTCATCCCTTATTCGGTATTGATTATAATGTGCGATAAAATATTCGCCGAATACTTGCGCCATCCGGACGGGAACGGCATTGCCGATCTGCTTGGCTTGTGCATTCAAGGAACCGGTAAAGATAAAGTCATCGGGAAACGTCTGGATTGCAGCCGCTTCGCGGACACTGATGGCCCGATGCTGCTCGGGATGACCGAATCGACCATTGGACAGGCTGATACAACGAGTCGTCAGACCAGTCGCAACATTTTCCCACCGCATCCGTCCGTATACATCAGAGTGACCGTTATAATCTCTATGGCACTCAAGTTGTAAGTGTGCCGGCCAGTTTTCTCTTCCTTGTTCAGGAGGTGTGTGAGCCAATCTCAATAAATTCAGTTCACTTAATCTTGCGGCTCTGTGATTCGGAATCGTCGGATGCTCACCTCCGGCAGCAATCGCGGGAAAACGAGCGATAGTGTCCCGAACGGTGACATACCTACGATTCGTATTTTCCCCGTGCGTCGCCGCAGGAATCGACACTTCGTCCAACCGACTACCGATAAGCACCCAACGTCTCCGGCGCTGCGGAACGCCGTAATCCTGAGCGGCGATAATCGCGGAATCGGTAAAATATGCCATATCACCGAGCGTTTTCTGAAAGCCTTCCAATGGATTCACTTTCGTACTGGTCCGGATTCCGGGAACATTTTCCAGAAAGATATATTCCGGCTGATACCGTTCGACGAAACGCTGAAATTCGGCCAGCAACATCACACGATTGTCATTCTCAGGCCTGACCGTATTCTGTTTTGAAAACGGCTGGCAAGGCGCACAACCACAGAAAAGTTTAGGACCACGGATAGACTCGACTTTGTCGGCAATATTTTCTTCTGCGACTCCCCGGATATCACCTTCCAGAAAAGTCACCTGAGGGAAATTGAGCCGAAAAGTATTGGCGGCATCGGCATCAAAATCCAATGCCAGCGTAAGCTCCAGTCCTGCTTGTTGGAACCCCCGGCTGGTACCGCCACATCCTGAGAAAAAATCAAAAACTCTTATCGGCATTTATTTATTTCACTAATTTAAACCTTAACGGATTATTTTAAGCCAACAACTAGCGCATGAAAAGAAAACAAACCTCACAACCGCCACACATTGAAAATTAAGATAGCTGCGTATCCGGCAACATCACCGCCCGGCATACCGTCTCCGTCAGTGCCTTCAATTTTTCCACTTCCATCAATAAATAGGCCAGTTCTTCCTTGGTGATCTCGTAATGTTCGGAATAGCGGGCCTCAATGTAGGCGCGTTGCAATCGCTGAAAACAGCGGCGATGAAATTTGTTCTCCATCGGGAAGATATCGGCAAAGGCAATATCCTGCTGCGCACAAAGAGAACGGAGTTTTTTCAGACTATGGGTTTTCGGCAGGTAATTGGTACTCACGAGTAAGGTACAGGCAAATAGATGTTCGGTTGACTGATGGAGTAGAAAAGCTGCTTTTTTCAACCAGCGACGTTCAATCCCATCCTGAGCAAAAACAATAAACTGTTCCGCACTTTCCATCCATTGCCCATAATGCTTCTGCGCAATGGTTCGGTATTCTTCCGCCGTGAGGTTTCCCGGCATCACCAGCTCTTTCGGGGTACCGCTGAACAGTTCAATCCCTTCTTCGCGGATATCCTGAAAGAAATAATGACCCCGTTGCAGAAACTGATTGACCTCATCCAGCGTATGCACGATCAATCCGAGCGGTGCGGAGGTCACTTTACGCTCGATCTGCTCTTCGGCCTGCGACCAGATGATATGCTCTTCCAGCAAATCGGCATGATTGACAATCACCAGTATATCGTAATCACTCACATACCCATTGACGGGATCATCCACCCACGTTCCTTTGGCATGGCTGCCGAACAAAATAATTTTATGAATCCGAAACGATGATTTTCGCGTTTGTTTACCCTGTAGAAAATCGTCCAGCGTATCGCGCAGAATGGTCGAAATCATCTGGAGTTCGTGCTGTTTGAATTCAGGGAGATGATCGAGTGATGTTTTCATGGCAACGGTATGGGTTGATTTGATTCGTAAACTGACATTGCTTTCAGTGTGACGGCTGGCCGGATAAATGTCTATTGCTAAGATGTGAAGTGCATCGAGGATAAAAGAAAATGAGTGGATGATGGCGTGATCCAGTGTTTTCGCACTCAAACACGAATCACCAATCCAAGTCAATCGGCTCAACTGAACACAAATCAGACAGACCGGGCAAATTTTTACCCCGTGATTTTATCAGGTATAGTGCAACCTTTATTGTATGTGCAAAAGGGCATAAGAAGGAATTATCACCAATGGCACACACTGCCTACCTGACTCTCAGAGGAGCAAAACAAGGACTAATTTCAGGCGGATGCAACACCAAAGACTCGATGGGGAACCGCTATCAGGAAAATCATACCGACCAGATCACGGTACTGGCCTGTCACTTTTCAGTGAGAAAAGAACCGCATCAACATGGTTTGTCCCGCGATTCTGTCCACATTACCAAGCATATCGACAAGGCGACGCCACTTTTGGCAACCGCATTTGCCAGACAGGAATTCCTTTATGATGATAACTTTTCGAGTGAACCTTGGAAACAAATCGCAGATAAGATCATCAACCTCGCATTTCCTGATAAAAAACCGATACAGATATTGCTGGACTATAGGGATGAATCTAAAAATCGTGTTCCGACAAAAATTTTTGAGGAGTTCTAAATGAAGAAAATATTTTGGGGCTGTTCTTTGTCTTTTTCGCTTTTGGGATTCTTATTGAGCTGTCTTGACGATATTGTGAGATCAGACATGCCCATCGCATATCCAACCATCCATGACTACTTGTCGATAACACCAAGCTTCAGAGCTGTTCCTTATTCGGTCATCGGTTTTGTTTTCGGTAGTTTAATATTTCTCTTGTTTGTTCTTTTAAAGAAGCTAATTCAACAACGTACACAGTGGTCAACTGACCTGTTTTAAGAATAAAAACCAACAAAAATGGCAGCAACCACATCGATTACCGCCATTTTAGTATGATACTTTAATACTTAGTATGAAACTTTAATACTCTCCTACACAACAATATTTCCGGCACCTAATCCTTACTCAACAGTAACCGCTTTTGCTAAGTTACGTGGCTGATCGACGTCTGTGCCTTTGATTAACGCGACGTGATAAGACAGCAGCTGCATGGGGACGGTGTAGAATATCGGAGCCGTGATTTCGTGGACGTGCGGCATCTTGATGATCTTCATCCCCTCACTGTCTTCAAAACCGGCTTTCTCATCAGCGAAAACATAGAGCAAGCCGCCACGGGCCCGGACTTCTTCTACGTTGGATTTCAGTTTTTCCAGTAGGTCATTGTTCGGTGCAATCACAACGACAGGCATATCTGCATCGATCAATGCCAGCGGGCCATGTTTTAGCTCTCCGGCCGCATAAGCTTCGGCATGAATGTAAGAAATTTCTTTGAGTTTCAATGCGGCTTCCATAGCAATCGGATAATACTCGCCACGACCTAAGAAAAGGGTGTGGTTCTTATCTGCAAAATCTTCCGCCAGTGCTTCAATTGCCTTATCAAAGGCTAAAGCACTTTCGATCTGAACGGGTAATTCATGGATCGCTTGCACGATGTCGGCTTCTTTTTCAGCATCGATATTGCCTTTCTGACGGCCTAAGCCGACCACCAACATCAGCATCGCGGCCAACTGAGTGGTAAATGCTTTGGTGGATGCCACACCGATTTCTGTGCCGGCACGGGTCATAAATGCAAAATCGGATTCACGTACCAGAGAGGAACCGGACACATTACAAATCGTCATCGCGGCCATATAGCCTTTTTCTTTTGCGATGCGTAAGGCTGCCAGTGTATCCGCGGTTTCTCCAGACTGAGATAAGGTAATCAGCAGGCTGTTGGGGCGAACCACAAATTTACGGTATCTGAACTCGGAGGCGATTTCGACATCACAACTGACACCAGCCAATGACTCAAACCAGTATCGGGCTGCCATACCAGAGTTATATGATGTCCCGCACGCAATGATCTGAACGTGTTCAACTTTACTCAAAATCTCTTTCGCATGAGTGCCAATACTGTCGATAATCACCGAGTTGTGCGTTACCCGACCTTCCATTGTTTGTTTCAGTGCGTTCGGCTGTTCAAAAATTTCTTTTTGCATAAAGTGACGATATTGACCTTTATCGCCGGCATCATGTTCCGCATTCGATTCGATGATCTCACGTTCAACCTGATTGCCTTGTTCATCAAAAACGGTCACACTTCTGCGGGTAATCTCGGCGACATCCCCTTCTTCAAGGTACATAAAGCGACGCGTCACACTTAATAAAGCCAGTTGGTCCGAAGCCAGAAAGTTTTCACCGACCCCAAATCCAATCACAATCGGGCTACCTGAACGTGCCACAACCAAACGGCTGGGATCACGACTATCAAGCACAACCGTGCCATATGCCCCTTCGAGCTGCTTGGCGGTTTTCTGCAGGGCTTCAACCAGTGATTCACTTTGGCGCAATTCCCATTCAACTAAGTGAGCAATGACTTCTGTATCAGTCTGAGACTCAAAGACGTAGCCTCGGCTTTGGAGTAGTTCTCGCAGGACCTCATGGTTTTCAATAATCCCATTGTGTACAACAGCAATATCACCGGAAACATGAGGATGGGCATTGATTTCAGACGGTTCGCCATGCGTCGCCCAGCGAGTATGTGCAATACCCGTCCCCCCAATCACATTGGCATCACTGACGGCATCGGCCAGCGCCTGCACTTTGCCAAGGCGGCGAATCCGGGTGCAATGGTTTTGCTCATCAACAATTGCAACCCCTGCCGAATCATAACCCCGGTATTCCAGACGACGTAGCCCTTCAACTAAGATTTCTGCAATATCACGCTGTGCCACAGCACCAACAATTCCACACATAATTCATAACTCCACTTAAATTTCAATATGTTCTGCTCCGACAAAAAAGCGCTTAAGTCCGCGCCATTCTCATCCGAACCATTTAATTCACTTTAGTTTGAATCACTCTCACCTGATTGGCTTCGATCATAGCCACTTGCTCATCCGTAATATTGCTATCGGTCACTAGCACATCAATTTGATCCCAGCCCAACTCAAGGTTCGGAATTTTGCGGCCAATCTTGTCTGATTCAGCCATTACCACAACTTCACGAGAAACTTCAGCCATCACACGACTGAGCCCTGTCAGCTCATTGAATGTGGTCGTCCCCCGTGACAAATCAATCCCGTCACATCCGATGAATAACTGATCAAAATCGTAAGAACGTAACACCGACTCGGCAACCTGCCCCTGAAATGATTCAGAGTGCGGATCCCAAGTTCCTCCCGTCATTAATAATGTTGGTTCGTTTTCCAACTCATGCAGGGCATTGGCAATTTGAAGCGTGTTCGTCATCACAACTAAGCCACGCTTTTCATTTAATTGCGGGATCAACGCTGTGGTTGTACCTCCGCTATCGATGACGATACGGTGATGATCACGAATCAATTTTGCGGCTTCCCGAGCGAGAAATATCTTTTGAATCGAAACATTTTTATCAAATTCATCTGCGACAACTTCTTTCGGCAGAGAAATCGCACCGCCATAACGTCTGAGC
The DNA here is from genome assembly GCF_001506075.1 of Vibrio sp. MEBiC08052. GTDB lineage: Bacteria > Pseudomonadota > Gammaproteobacteria > Enterobacterales > Vibrionaceae > Vibrio. The sequence continues at coordinate 2,863,641 of NZ_KQ947475.1, forward strand.
AACAGACCATTTTTTTCTAAAGAGGATAGGTCCTTGCGAATCGTGACTTCTGAAGTATGAAATCGTTCAGAAAGCAGTTCGACACTCACCTCTCCCATTTGATTGACGAGTTGAACAATTTCATGACGCCTGACTTGTGTGTTTCGTTTCAGCATAAATTAAAAAGCAATTAAGTTTCGATATGAAACATATAATAATCAATTCGAAATATTCCTGTCTATTTATTTCGATAATAAAAATTAATCTTTCATGCTAAAACATTGTTCTAAGACAATTCTTAGACCGTGATATTCCATTCATTCGGTGTTAGAATTCCGCTCGGTAAAAGTAAGAAAATTACAAAATTGAATGTAAACTTACTGAAAAACCACCTCGTAACGGCTAAAACATAAGAGCCTTGCGTGGTTTTTACGCAAAACAAGCGGTTATATGTAGTTATAAAATGACCGTTTTGTTGAAAGAGTTTCAGCTTTAAAGTGTATTTGACAGAGAGAAGCAATCCGGCACTTCAAGAGAAAAAGACAAGGGCCACTGACTGCACTTTACGGCACTCATTATCTTTCAAATTGATACAATTATCGGAGAGTATTTTCCATGAAGAAGACCAAAATCGTTTGTACGATTGGCCCTAAAACTGAATCCGTAGAGAAACTAACAGAACTTGTCAACGCTGGCATGAATGTCATGCGTCTCAACTTCTCTCACGGTGACTACGAAGAGCATGGAACTCGTATTGTGAACTTTCGTCAGGTGATGAAAAACCTTGGCAAGACATTGGCAATTTTGCTGGATACCAAAGGACCGGAAATCCGCACAACGAAGCTAGAAAATGGTGAAGATGTCGATCTCGTCGCAGGACAAACATTTACCTTTACGACAGATACAACCGTCATCGGTAACCAAGAACGAGTTGCTGTAACTTACTCAGGTTTCGCACAAGATTTAAGTATTGGTAATACCATTCTGGTCGATGATGGCCTGCTTGAAATGAAAGTGCTCGAAAAAACAGAAACTGAAGTGACCTGCCAGGTTCTCAACAATGGTGCTTTAGGCGAAAACAAAGGGGTTAACTTACCCGGAGTTTCAGTCAAACTGCCAGCACTGTCAGACAAAGATAAATCTGACCTGAAATTCGGTTGTGAACAAGGCGTTGACTTTGTTGCTGCTTCATTCATCCGTAAAGCAGACGATGTGCGTGAAATTCGTGAGTTCCTTGCAGCGCATGGCGGTCAAGATATTCAGATCATTTCTAAAATTGAAAACCAAGAAGGTGTTGATAATTTCGATGAAATTCTCGAACTTTCTGACGGTATCATGGTTGCGCGTGGAGATCTGGGGGTTGAAATCCCGGCAGAAGAAGTCATTTTTGCTCAGAAAATGATGATCGAAAAATGTAACCGAGCCAGAAAAGTGGTCATTACTGCAACTCAAATGCTCGATTCTATGATTAAAAATCCACGTCCGACTCGTGCAGAAGCTGGTGACGTTGCAAACGCAATCATGGATGGTACTGATGCTGTGATGCTGTCCGGTGAAACGGCAAAAGGTAAATACCCGGTAGAAGCTGTACGCATGATGGCTCAAATCGCTGCTCGTACAGACAGTGCTCAAAAAGCCGAGCTGAGTACTCGACTCGACAGCCCTCGTCTGAGAATTACAGAAGCCGTGTGTAAAGGTGCGGTTGATACAGCTGAAAAACTGGCTGCACCACTAATCGTTGTTGCAACTGAAGGTGGTAAATCAGCGCGTTCTGTCAGAAAATACTTCCCGACAGCACACATCATCGCTTTGACTACCAACCAGAAAACTGCGGCACAATTAGTCTTAACGAGAGGTGTAACGCCAATCGTTGTTGAATCAATTGCTAGCACAGATGACTTCTATATCTCAGGTAAAAAATTGGCTCTGGAAACAGAACTGGGTCGCAAAGGAGATATCGTAGTGATGGTTTCCGGTGCATTAGTCGCTTCAGGAACAACCAACACTGCATCGGTTCATGTACTGTAATTGAGCTGTTCATGTTCCGTTCAGAAAAGCGGTAAACAAACGGGGCGCAGAAGCGCCCCGTTTTCTTTGACTTTCGTCGAACTTACCAACCGAAAAATTCTTTATTATGTGTATTCAACAGTAATACCATCGGTAAAAAATACAGTGCACTCAATTTTATACCGAGGATCACTAAGGAACCGATTGTTAATCTCACCAGAAAATGATTCAACATACTACTTAGCCTCATTTGCCCAGTATTTTGATTTCCTTATAATATTTCTTTTACTTCTCTTTAGATGGGTAAAATTGTTGTTCCGGTCAACGCTGGGGCGATCATTCAATAAGGCTGGTAGTATACCAACTTTGAGAGATTGCTCAATATTCAACCAATATTAAACTTTCGTCTAAGAGCGACTGATGCAGACCAACCGGATTAGTTCAATCGATATAACACATCAACACTGTCGCTGATCACAATCGTCTTATCCTGATAATCCTGTAAACCTTCTTTCTCATTCATGGAAACAGCACGCATCATCATCGGCTTGTCTTGCTGGGAATGGTAATCAACTTGCCATACAGGGCCAAGTGTCCGTTTAAATCCTTTCGCAATCGAAAGGGCTTTTGTTGATGCATCTTGAATCGCTTTATCTCGCGCCTGAGCCTGATATCTCTGATGATCTTTCACTTGAAGCGTAATGCGATCAATCCGGTTAATACCAGACTCCAGCGCTGCATCTAAAAATTCATTCAGCTTATCCAACTGTTCAACGGACACAGTGACACGCCGACTCGCCCGGTAGCCAACGAGTTCAGGCTTGCCTTCGTCAGGATAATGATACTGGGGAGCAAGCGATAAATTAGAACTGGAAATTTGTTCAGCTTTGGCACCCAACGCCTGTAACTGTTCTGAGAATTGGCGAACAACCGTATCGACACTCTCTTTCGCCTGTTCGGCATTCAGCGTCGATTGCTCAACCTGAACAGAAAAGACAGCTCGGTCAGGTACCACTGTTACTTCACCAAATCCGGTTACAGATATATGTGGGAAATTCACTTCCGCTGCATAACCGTGTAGACAAAACATCATTAAACTCAGAATCATCAACCGCATAATCTTCACTCCCACATAAACATATTAAGGGTTATCCCCAAATCGTAGAATTCATACGCTGAATCCTTATTTTGAAGTCACTTAGGTATTCAATCATAGGATAATTTGATTGTAATTAGATCTGATTGTGACAAAAATAACAAAACGCTAACGACAGGCTTAAATAGCAACACACCGTTCCAATTGTTGGATATATTGTGTCCCTGTTACTTTGCATAAATCAATACACCACACCATCAGCAACCGCTTACTGCCGGAAAAAAGTAATGCTGAGTACGTCACGTCGATAACACATTTCAGCCATAAAAAAGCGGTGTATGACGACACCGCTTTGCTCAAGAAAGTCTGATTAATCTACTTGATCCACCTTATTTAAATGAACACTCATTTGTGGGAATGGAATTTCAATACCATTTTCGTCAAGCGCTTCCTTAATATTCATCATTAAATCGAAATAGACCGGCCAATAATCTGCGGTTTTTACCCAAGGACGAACAACAAAGTTCACAGATGAATCCGCTAATGTATGGACACCAATGGTAATATCCGGCTCTTTCAAAATACGCTCATCACGTTCAACCGTCTCACGAAGAATTCGTTTCGTTTTCTGCAAATCAGCGGAATAGGAAACCCCAATCATGAGGTCAATTCTCCGCGTCGCATGACGTGAATAGTTAGTGATCGCCCCACCGATAACAGAAGAGTTCGGGACAACAACCATTTTATTATCCGGTGTTTTCAAAATCGTTTGAAAGATTTGAATACTTTCAACAGAGCCGGCTACACCAGCCACTTCTACATAGTCGCCGGATTTAAACGGGCGAAATGCAACAATCAAGATACCGGCAGCAAAGTTTGACAGAGAGCCCTGTAGCGCCAAACCGACAGCTAAACCTGCCGCACCAATCACCGCTACAACCGATGCGGTTTGTACCCCGATACGCCCTAATGCAGCAATCAGAACGATGACAAATAATAAATAGCGTACCAAACCGTGAATAAATTCAACAACGGCCGGATCCATATTTTTTTTGCGTAAGACCTTAGCAACACTACCAGCAACGATTTTGACGAAAATGTTACCAAAGAACAGAATCAGAATCGCTGCGATAATATTCACACCATACTGTAATAAGATATCCGAGTTATTTTCTAACCAGCCATTCACCTGAGATAAGCTATCAGACAAAGGTATTGCGTCATTCATGAGTGATTCTCCAGCCATTTACTTTCCCTCTTTTATCATAAAACTGATTATTTTCTACGATATCAACTATCAAACAAGTCATACCAACGCCACACTGATTATATCAGTTATAAAAAAACCCGCTCATCAGAACGGGTTTTCTAACAATAATTTGATATGAATTCAAATTATAGCACGTCAATTGCATTCAAATCTGCAAATGCTTTTTCAAGGCGTTTCACCATCGATGCCTGACCGGCACGCAACCAAACTCGTGGATCATAGTATTTCTTATTCGGTGCATCTTCACCGGTTGGGTTACCGATTTGGCCTTGCAGATAATCATGGTTATCCGCTTCATACTGACGGATACCATCCCATGTTGCCCACTGGGTATCAGTATCGATGTTCATTTTGATAACACCGTAGCTGATTGATTCTTGGATTTCAGCTTCGCTGGAACCAGAACCGCCATGGAATACGAAGTTCAGAGAATTTTCAGGCAGAGCGAATTTCTCGGAAACATACGCCTGAGAATCACGTAGAATCGTAGGTGTGAGTACAACGTTACCGGGTTTGTAAACACCGTGGACGTTACCGAAAGAAGCCGCGATTGTGAAACGGTGGCTGACTGCATTCAGTTTTTCGTATGCATAAGCAACATCTTCAGGAGAAGTGTACAGCTCAGAAGAGTCCATATCTGAGTTATCAACGCCATCTTCTTCACCACCGGTACAACCCAATTCGATTTCAAGCGTCATGTCCATTTTAGCCATGCGCGCTAAATACTTCTCACAAATCTCGATGTTTTCTTCCAGAGTTTCTTCTGACAGATCAATCATGTGAGAAGAGAACAGTGGCTTACCAGTTTCAGCAAAGAATTTTTCACCGGCATCAAGCAGACCGTCGATCCATGGCAGTAGTTTCTTCGCAGCATGGTCAGTATGCAGAATGACCGGAACGCCATAAGCTTCAGCAACAGTATGGACATATTTCGCACCAGCAATCGCCCCCAGAATCTGCGTTTGCTGACCTTCAAGTTTCAGACCTTTACCGGCAAAGAAGCCAGCGCCACCGTTAGAGAACTGAACAATAACAGGAGACTTAACTTTTGCAGCTGCTTCAAGTACCGCATTCACAGAATCAGTACCAACACAGTTGACTGCTGGTAGTGCGAATTTATTTTCTTTCGCTACTTGAAAGACTTTCTGAACATCATCGCCAGAAATGACTCCTGGTTTTACAAAATCGAAGACCTTAGACATGGATTTGATCCTATTTTCTGTCGTTTAAAATAAAACAATTCAATAAACTTTTTTACAAACGTATGCTGTAAATGTTTACCTGTAATGGCAATTATTCTAGCAAATAACCATCGCTCTTGCACAATCGCCGTCGGAGGCAAACGGAAAGCGGGAGTCTTGTACTCTCCCGCTTCATATCATTACGCTTTTGCGCGAGCTTCCAGCATTTCCACAGCGGGTAGTGTCTTTCCTTCAACAAATTCAAGGAATGCACCACCACCGGTAGAGATATATGATACATCAGCTTTAATACCGAATTTATCGATTGCAGCAAGCGTATCACCACCACCAGCAACAGAGAACCCTTCTGAATCAGCGATCGCTTGAGAGATACCTCGAGTACCCGCTTCAAAGTTCTTGAATTCGAATACACCGACAGGGCCATTCCAAAGAATTGTTTTTGCTTCTTGCAGAATTTTTGCCAGTGCTGCTGTTGAGTCAGGCCCTAAGTCGAAAATCATATCATCATCTTGAACTTCAGAAACATCTTTGATTTCTGCTTCTGCATTTTCGTCAAATGCTTTGGCACAAGCGACATCGGTTGCAACCGGAATTGCACACTCTTCCATTAATTTTTTCGCAGTATCAACAAGGTCAGCTTCATAAAGTGACTTACCAACATTATGGCCAGCGGCTGCAATAAAGGTATTCGCAATACCACCACCAACAACCAATTGGTCAGCTATTTTTGACAAAGACTCAAGTACTGTCAGTTTGGTAGAAACTTTTGAACCACCAACAATCGCAACCATCGGACGAGCTGGGTTGTCCATTGCTTTACCCAAAGCATCCAGTTCATTTGCCAGCAAAGGACCGGCACACGCAATCGGTGCGTGCATGCCCACACCGTGAGTCGATGCCTGCGCACGGTGAGCCGTACCAAAAGCATCCATCACAAATACATCACACAACGCGGCATACTGTTTAGACAAGGCTTCATCATTCTTTTTCTCGCCTTTGTTAAAGCGAACGTTCTCAAGCACAACTAACTCACCGGCATTGAGTGCTAAGCCATTCAGATAATCTTTGGCTAATTTCACTTCACAATCCAGTGCATCTTGTAAGTAGTTTACAACCGGTTGAAGTGAGAATTCCTCTGCATATTCACCTTCAGTCGGACGACCGAGGTGAGATGTCACCATGACTTTTGCGCCAGCCGCAAGACAGTGTTTAATCGTTGGCAATGATGCCAAGATCCGTGCATCTGATGTTACTTTGCCATCTTTTACCGGCACATTCAGATCGGCACGAATAAATACGCGTTTACCTGCTAAATCCAGGTCGGTCATCTTGATTACAGACATGGTTGTCCCCTCAAATTGCAATATTGGAAAATATTTTGACAGTCCCGCAACCCTGCCGAACCATCGTTTATCTTGATATTGTATTCACCCGTAGAAGACCATCTTATTTATTTCGCTCTAAAAAATAAATACATCTTCGTTCTCAATAAACTTCTACTGTAGTGAATCCATTGCCAAAGCCGTATCCAACATACGGTTTGCAAAGCCCCATTCGTTATCACACCAGACCAGCATTTTTACCAGACGTCCGTTACTAACTCTTGTTTGTGACCCATCAACGATGGCGCTATGCGCATCATGATTAAAATCGGTCGAAACAAGTGGAGCTTCAGTATAGTCAACAATGCCCCGTAATGTACACTGAGAAGCATCAATTATGGTTTGATTTACGTCATTAACTTTAACATTTGTATTAATTGTGACACTTAAGTCCATCGCAGTAACATTGACCGTCGGCACCCGCACGGAAATCGCCTCAAACTTATTTAAAAACTTGGGAAAAATTCGTTCGATCCCTTTATGTAACTTGGTGTCTACCGGAATAATCGACTGACTGGCCGCTCGGGTTCTACGCAGATCATGATGATAAGCATCAATTACCGGTTGGTCGTTCATCGCGGAATGAATGGTGGTGATAGTGCCGGAATCAATGCCAAAGTTGTCATCCAACACCTTAATAATCGGCACAATACAGTTGGTTGTGCAGGAGCCGTTAGAAACAATGCGATGCTCGGCCTTCAACGAATCGTGGTTAACCCCGTAGATAATGGTGTTATCTAAGTTATGACCACCGGGGTGTGAAAAAAGGACCTGCCGTGCCCCGGCTTCCAAATGGGCAAGACCATCATCCCGACTGCCGAATACACCGGTACAATCGAGCACAATATCGATGTCCAGATCACACCAAGGCAGGAGTTTTGGTTCAGACAAATGAAGAATCCGGATCGCATCAGAGCGACCATCATCATGGTTGATATATAAATGTTCTTGATCATAGCGAATCTTTTTGAAAAATCGACCATGGCTCGAGTCATACTGGAGGAGATGCGCCATTGCATCAGGTTGAGCCAGTTCATTGACGGCCACCACTTCAATTTGCTGATTTTTGCCACTTTCATAGACAGCCCGCAAAATATTCCGGCCAATCCGGCCAAAACCATTGATGGCGATTCTTAGCATTTTTCTCTCACCTTTTATGCTTATTCTTCATTTCAATTAGAGCGATGATAGTAACGGATAGTATAAAAAAATAACATTGGTTATCCCTTTCTATAACAGCATGATGCCAAATACAGACAGACTTGCTGACCACAAGCACCATGACAGACCAATCATCCAACGAAAAAATGCCGGACCAATGGTCCGGCATTCAATAGATGCTCAGTCACCGCGTTGATCTTTACCCTAAAGACAGCGCAACTTCGACAACATTCTCGACGGTAAAGCCGAACAACTTGAACAGTTCATCCGCCGGTGCCGACTCACCAAAGCTGGTCATGCCGACAATCCGGCCATTGAGACCAACATACTTGTACCAGTAATCTGCAATACCCGCTTCAATCGCAACACGTGCAGTCACCGCAGCAGGCAGTACCGCTTCACGGTAAGCCGCATCCTGACGGTCAAATGCGTCGGTCGATGGCATTGAAACCACACGGACCTGCTTGCCTTTTGCTGTCAGCTCCGCTGCCGCCTGAACAGCCAGACCAACTTCAGAGCCGGTCGCAATCAGAATCAAATCCGGTGTGCCCTGACAATCTTTGAGGATGTAGCCGCCTTTGGCGATATTTGCCACCTGAGTCGCATCTCGCTCTTGCTGTGCCAGATTCTGACGCGAGAAAATCAGCGCAGTCGGTGCATCTTTGCGTTCAATCGCCAGTTTCCACGCCACTGCTGATTCAACCTGGTCACAAGGACGCCAGGTGCTCATATTCGGCGTCAGACGCAACGAAGCAATTTGTTCAACCGGCTGGTGGGTCGGGCCATCTTCACCCAGACCAATTGAATCGTGGGTGTAGACCTGGATGTTCTGTACTTTCATCAGAGCAGCCATCCGCATCGCATTGCGCGCGTATTCCATAAACATCAGGAAAGTCGCCCCGTAAGGAATGAAACCGCCATGCAGCGCAATCCCGTTGATGATGGCCGTCATGCCGAATTCACGCACACCGTAATGGATATAGTTACCGGACGCATCATCTGCGGTCAGAGATTTCGAGCCAGACCACATGGTCAGGTTGGACGGGGCTAAGTCAGCCGAGCCGCCCATAAACTCAGGGAGTAACTTGCCGAATGCTTCCAGTGCATTTTGAGACGCTTTACGCGATGCAATCGTTGCCGGATTGGCTTGCAGCTCAGCAATGATTTGGCTGGCCTGGGTTTCCCAGTCGGCTGGCAATTCACCATTGACCCGACGCTTGAATTCAGCCGCCAGCTCAGGGTAAGCCGCCTGATAGGCTGCAAACTTCTCATTCCATGCCGCTTCTTTGGCAGCACCGGATTCTTTCGCATCCCACTGCGCATAAATGTCAGCCGGAATTTCAAACGGACCGTATTCCCAACCGAGTTGCTCGCGGGTCGCTTTGATTTCATCTGCGCCCAGCGGGGCACCGTGGCAATCATGCGAGCCGGATTTGTTCGGTGAGCCAAAACCAATCACCGTTTTGGTACAAATCAGCGTCGGACGTGAAGTTTCTGCTTTCGCCGCTTCAATCGCTGCTTCAATCGCTGCAGAATCGTGGCCGTCTACCGCCGGAATCACATGCCAGCCATACGCTTCAAACCGTTTTGCCGTGTCATCGGTGAACCAGCCGTCTACATGACCGTCAATCGAAATACCGTTGTCATCCCAGAACGCAATCAGCTTACCCAGCCCCAATGTGCCGGCCAGAGAGCAAGCTTCATGAGAAATCCCTTCCATCAGACAGCCATCGCCGAGGAAAGCATAGGTGTGGTGGTCAACAATCGCATGTTGGTCCCGGTTAAACTGCGCCGCGAGCGCTTTTTCAGCAATCGCCATACCGACCGCATTGGTGATGCCTTGCCCCAATGGCCCGGTGGTGGTCTCAATCCCCGGTGCATAGCCGTACTCCGGATGGCCCGGTGTTTTGGAATGCAGCTGACGGAAATTCTTCAGGTCATCAATCGACAGGTCATAGCCGGTCAGATGCAACAGCGAATAAATCAGCATCGAGCCGTGGCCGTTAGAGAGCACGAAACGGTCGCGGTCAGCCCAATTCGGGTTTTGTGGGTTGTGGTTCAGGTGAGAGCGCCACAGCACTTCAGCGATATCCGCCATCCCCATCGGGGCGCCGGGGTGACCTGAATTGGCTTGTTGAACACCATCCATACTTAAAGCACGGATCGCATTTGCGAGATGTTTACGGTTCATAATTTTTTCCAACAAGATTAAATGAAGATTAAAAGCGGTATAAATAGAAAGAGGACTGTTGGTTCAGTCCTCTCAAATATCTTAAAGCTGTTTGCTGATCATCGCTTCCAGTTTGCCTTGGTCAATCGCGAAGTTGCGAATCCCTTCAGCCAGTTTCTCAACCGCCATCGCATCCTGATTGTGTTCCCACAGGAATTCAGCGTGAGTCATTGGTTGCGGACGTTCCTGAATACGAGTCGTCGGTGTGAGTTTGACATCGACTTGGCTTTCGGTTTCTTCCAGTGTCTGGAGTAACTGTGGGCTGATGGTCAGACGGTCACAGCCAGCGAGTTCGAGAATTTCACCGGTATTACGGAAGCTGGCACCCATCACGACAGTGTTATAACCATGTTCTTTGTAGTAGTTGTAGATCTTTGTAACAGAGAGAACACCCGGATCTTCATTCGCTGCAAAATCGTGGCCTTCTTTCACTTTGTACCAATCCATGATACGGCCGACGAATGGTGAAATCAGGTAAGCACCGGCTTCTGCACAAGCTCGGGCTTGCGCAAAAGAGAACAACAAGGTTAGGTTACAGTTGATGCCCTCTTTTTCGAGCACTTCAGCGGCACGAATCCCTTCCCATGTGGAAGCGACTTTAATCAAAATGCGGTCATTGCTGATCCCTGCATCATTATACAGGCCGATGAGCTTGCGAGCTTTTTCAATCGTTTTTTCGGTATCGTAAGACAGGCGTGCATCGACTTCAGTCGAGATACGGCCGGGGATACTTTTCAGGATCTCTTTACCAATCGTCACGGCCAGCATGTCGCTGGTATCTTCAAGCTGTTGTGCTTTGTCATCACTTTTAGACTTGGCATAAGCGACTGCCTGATCGATAAATGCTGCATACTCAGGAATCTGGGCGGCTTTTAGAATCAACGATGGGTTCGTTGTTGCATCTTGGGGCTGATATTTTTTGATGGCATCAATCTCGCCGGTATCAGCAACGACAGTAGTATATTTGCGAAGTTGTTCTAGTTGATTGCTCATATTCCGATCATCCTCTTTTAGGCCAAAAGCACAGCTGAGAGATAAACATGGCATTATGAGGCTGCCTGTCTCAAGAGCTGGCTTGATAAATCTTCAACATTTGTATCATTGTTCTGAACATATGATCAAATGTTGAGTAAATGATGAATCCATATTTATCTGATCGATTGAGAAAGTCAACGGCTATCATAAATTTCTTCCGGGTAGCACCGATATTCAGAAAATGCAGTGAGTTTTTTCTGTTCTCCGACCGCTGTTTTCTCAAATGAGCATCATTTTTAAGTTAAAAATATGGTCGTTCCTTATGAGCATTTGTTTTACTGGTGAACATTTGGTATATAGGTAAACATTGATCATGATGATATCGCCGTCACTTAAATTGTTCTGAGTGGGTAAATCATCACTGCTGTGAGCCAGATGTATTGGAGGTATATATGACGGGATTGCAAGAGATATCCGTCGAGGATTCGGATCTACTGACAGAGATTTCGGTTGCCTATTATCAGGATGGAGCAACTCAGGAAGAGATATCCAAGAAATATGCGATCTCCAGAGCCAAAGTCGGGCGGATGCTGAAACAAGCCCGGGATGAGGGCATTGTTGAAATTACGGTGAAGTATCATCCGGTATTCAGTGCCAAAGTCGAACAGCGATTGATTGAGCGGTTTGGGATTAAGCGCGCCCTCATTGCATTGGATCAGCCGAACGAGGCTCAACAACGCCAGCAAATTGCCGGACTGGTTTCCAATTACTTATCCAGTTCGCTCAAAAATGGTCAGGTAATCGCCGTGGGTCAGGGGAGGAATGTCTCTGCTGTCGCCCACCATGTCGGGGTGATTTCACCCAAAGACGTCAAATTTGTTTGCAGTATCGGTGGGATTCACCCACGGGGCGGTATGTTTAACGCAGACCATATTTGCCGCCAGTTGGCGAAAAAATATGGTGGCACATCGGAGACGCTCTATGCACCGGCATATGCAGTGAACCGGGCGCAGAAACTGGCATTTATGGAGAATGATACCATTAAGCAAACGCTGGATTTAGCCAGAAAAGCGGATGTTGCACTGGTCGGTATTGGTGATATGAGTGAAAACAGTTATATGGTGGATTTGGGCTGGTTTACCCCGCAGGAAGTGGTTCAGTCTCGTTTGGAGCAGGGGGTAGTCGGTGATTTCGCCGGATATGACTTTTTTGATATTCATGGACAGATAGCCAAAACAGTGATGAGTGATCGAATCATTGGATTAAGTATTGAAGAATTCAGACCGATTGCTGAGGTGATTGCCATCGCCGCAGAAAATAGTAAACCTTTGGCGCTATTAGGGGCTTTGCGAACCGGTGCCATTGATGTGATTGCGACCAGTGTTTCTAACGCGCTGACCATTCTCAACCTTGATGAGCAAATGAGCTTTAAATCCGAATGATCACCGAGCAACATTGTGCTTCAAGCGGTGCGACTTATCGCGCCATGCTTGAAGCCTGAGTGCCTGTCATCGTTACCATTTATCCCTTATCAGTCCAGCCCGGTATATATAGCCGATGGGATGGATTCAGAAACAGTGAGTCGAGACAGCGCACGGTGATGGCATGTCAGTTTTCGCTCATTCGCCATCCGCTGCTCTTTTTTAGGATTCATCTGTTGCAATGGGATGCTGCGATGCTCCCCATTCGGTCCATGAGCCATCATAAACTTTCAGATTCTGATAACCGCAGATATAAGCTGCCAGCAGCACAATACAGGCTGTCACGCCGGAGCCACAGCTGAAAATATACTCTTCAGCGTCGTGAGGCAGCGTTTCTTGCAATACAGTGCGCAGTGCTTCCGGCGATTTCAGTGTGTGTCCGTCAATGAGACATGTGAACGGCACACAGATCGAATAAGGAATATGACCGCTACGGATACCGGCTCTGGGTTCGGCAACTGTTCCCGAAAAACGTGCCCGAGAGCGGGCATCAATTGTCAGGCTGTTTTGCTGCATGATTTGCCCGAGTACATACTCGGCATTTACAAAAAAACCGGGGGTGAGCGTTCCGGAAAAATTACCGGGTTCTGAGGGCATCTGAAAGCTTGTTGCAAGCGGATGACCTTGGCGTTTCCATTCGGCCAGACCACCGTTGAGAATATAAACGTGTTCATGTCCCATTGCCTTGAGCATCCACCACGCCCGGGGAGATGCCATTGTTCCGCTGTTATCGTAGACGACGATCAGCGAGTCCTGATTGAGTCCGATTTGGCGGGCACATTGATTGAAACGACTCTCGCTCGGCATCATATGTGGCAGGTGATTATCCGGATCGCAAAATACCTTATCGTAATCAAAGCGCCGTGCTTCGGGAATGTTATGCACGGTATCTTTCTCAGTTTCTGAGGGGATTTGAAAGGCAATACTGCTATCTAAGATGACCAGTTTCGGGTCAGAGAGGTGTTCCGATAGCCATTGCGGTGAGACAAGTGGTGACATGGTTGATATTCCTTCTATTTGAACAGTAATCGCTTCATCCGGGAGCATTTGCATATAAAAAGTGACATCGTCACTTAAATCGTATCAATCAGCTGTACTGCAACAGACCGGGCAGTTCTCTCGCCGGGGGAGTTTCATGGCTTGCCATGACAGCGTCATCGCATCTAATAACAGCACTTTGCCTCGCAGCGGCTGACCATAATTCGCCAAAACTTTGAGTGTTTCCAGTGCTTGCATCGCACCAATCACCCCGACGACTGGCGCGAGTACGCCATTTTCGACACAAGTCGGCGCGTGATTGCCAAATAATGTACTGAAGCATTGATAACAAGGTTCATCGGTTTGATAAGTGAAGACACTTAAGAAACCTTCCATACGGATTGCCGCACCGGAGATGAGCGGTGTCTTGGTTTGAAAACAGAGTTGATTGAGCTGATTACGGGTGGCGATATTGTCACTGGCATCCAGTACGGCATCATGATGTGCCATCAGTGCCAATAGCGAAGGTTCGTCGAGCCGTCGGGCAATCGTTTCAATCTGAAGATAAGGATTCAATTGGCGCAGCGAATCTGCCGCAGAATCGACTTTTAGCCGTCCGATATCCTGATCGGTATGTAAAATTTGTCGCTGGAGATTGGATAGTTCCACCACATCATCATCGACCAGTGTGATGTTGCCAACGCCAGCACTGGCAAGATATTGACTGGCTGCACACCCCAGACCGCCGGCACCGATGATCAGCACCCGCCCCTGTTTGAGCGCTTCTTGTCCCTCAAAATCAAACTGTTTTAAGATAATCTGGCGGTTGTAGCGCAGATGCTCGTCATCACTGAGCAACTCGTCATGCGTCGTCATTTTGTTTCTCTCTAATATAACGCTGGATTAAACGGTTCGATGGTGACGGTTTCACCGGCTTCAACTGAGCCACGTTGCTGTTCGAGAACGATGAAACAGTTGGCGGTACTCATTGCACGGAATGCTCCGGAACTTTGATTCCCCGCATTATCGACGACGATTTGCCCATTCTTGACGCTGAAAATCCCGCGTTGATAATCGGTCCGGCCGGGGGATTTTTTAAATGAAACCTTGCTGACTGCTTGCATTTGCGCTGGCGCCCGCCATTGGGTATGGCCTGCGAGTTTGGCGAGCATCGGCTGAACTAAAACATATAAAGTTACCACCGCAGAAACCGGATTCCCGGGGAGTCCGCAAAATAGCGAATGATTCAGTTTACCGAAAGCAAAGGGTTTACCCGGCTTAATGGCGATTTTCCAGAAATTGATTTTACCGAGCGATTCGAGAATGGTTTTGGTGTAGTCGGCTTCTCCGACACTTACGCCGCCCGATGTAATGACAACATCCGCAAGCGACTGGGCTTGTTGGAATGTTTCAGTAAGTTGCGTTTGATTATCGGGAATGATCCCTAAGTCGATCACATCACAACCGAAATTTTCGAGAATAGGGCGAATGGCATAACGATTACTGTCGTAGATCTGTCCTGCGTCGAGCTTTTCACCCACAGGTTTAAGTTCATCCCCGGTTGAGAAAATCGCAACTTTAGGTTTGCGCAACACCAGTACCTGACTAATCCCCAATGATGCCAGTAGTGGTAAATCCCGGACGGTCAGACGGCTGCCGGCAGGGAGCACAACCTCATTCTGTTTGAGGTCATCACCTTGAGGACGAATATTGGCCTGCGCTTTCACCTGAGAGGTGAGGAAGTGAATCCCTTCTGGGGTTGCTTCGGTTTTCTCCTGCATAATCACGGCATCACAACCGGTGGGGACGGGAGCGCCAGTCATGATTCGAATGCAGGTCTTTTCCGGCCATTCGCCACTAAAAGGCTGCCCGGCAAATGCTTTTCCCGCCAGCGGGAGCGTGTCTGTTGTGGTGAGGTCTTGAGTCCGGACTGCATAGCCGTCCATTGCTGAATTATCAAAAGGGGGGACATCAATCGGAGAGCGGACATCTTCGGCGAGCACATGACCTAATGCCGTTTCGAGGGGAAGTTTTTGACTGATTTTTAGCGGAGAAACATCAGCCAGCATGGTTTGAATCGCATCTTCAATCGGGAGAAGTCCTTGGGTATCACAGCATCCCATATCTATTATCCTAATTCGCGTTATATAATTTTGAGGGGTTACTTTAGCATGAATCGTTTCATACCGAGTGTGCTTTCATGAATATTTTAATGCAATGTATTGCACTTTTTAATGCGGCAGGTCTACGGATGAATTCATCAATTATTATGTGATGAGACGGTTCTGATTTCCTGCCTTAAATTGTGGATGTAATTATGACAAATTCCGAGTATCCTTGTCAGCCATCCGGAGGAAGGGTTGAATCAAGAGAGGTTATGTCATGTCAGGTCTGAGCGAGTCTGCTTTGCTGGTCAAAAATGCACTCGAACATCGTGGTTTAGAAACGCCGATGCGTTTGAATCCGATTGGACGAGAAGAGAAGAAAGAAAAAATAGAATATCACATGCGTGAGATTCTCAATCTGCTCGGACTGGATTTAACTGACGATAGCCTTGAAGAGACCCCGCATCGTATTGCCAAAATGTATGTGGATGAAGTGTTCTCCGGCCTGGATTATCAAAATTTTCCGAAGATCACCCTGATTGAAAATAAAATGAAAGTCAGTGAGATGGTTCGGGTTAAAGACATTACCGTGACCAGTACCTGCGAACATCATTTGGTCACTATTGACGGAAAAGCAGCGGTTGCCTACATTCCCCGAGGCAAAATTATCGGTTTATCGAAAATTAACCGGATTGTTCGTTTCTTTTCCCAGCGCCCACAGGTGCAAGAACGAATGACCCAGCAGATTCTGGTGGCATTACAAGTGCTGTTAGAAACAGATGATGTCGCGGTGACGATTGATGCGACCCACTATTGTGTTAAAGCCCGTGGCGTGATGGATGCAACCAGTGAAACGACGACGACCGCACTGGGGGGATTGTTCAAGTCGAATCCGGCAACCCGGTCCGAATTTCTTCATGGTCTCTTAGGTTAAATACCGAGCAATTCAAACCAGAAGATTGAAGAACAAATTCAAAGAGAAAACCGAGTGGTTCACACTCGGTTTTTTTATGGGTGTTGCAAATACTTTAGTCATACAACACTTTAGTCATGCAAACAATTGAATCAGAAAGTGCCTGAATCAGAAATTGTCATGCGACAGACGGGGAAGTTGTCGCGCGAGATGATGCAGTGATGGATTGTGGTGGATGGCCTGAATCACCAGTCGGGCAATCCGTTGTGCGCCCTGCTGTTGAAAATGGGTGGTGTCCGGTTTTGCGAGTGAACCGGTCTTATCGGCGTAGTATGGATATTGTACCGGATCAACAGCAAGCCAAATATTTTTCCATTCGTCACCGCTGGTCTGGTTGACCATATCAATCACCATTGCCTGTAGATCGATCAGCGGTACATGATTGAGACGTGCCGTGTCTTCAATGGTTTGGGTATAGTTTCCGACATATTGATAGCCGTTATCTGCATTTTGTGCCGTAATATGCTGCTGTGGCGTGATTGGTGTGCCATTACCGCCATGAATGCTTTTCGCACGGGGAACCGGGGTAATCAACACCGGATGCATATGATGACGACGCGCAAAATTTAGGTATCTTTCGAGCGAGTGCTGAAAGGAGTCGTGCCATGCCCAAAATGGGTACTGAGGATTACCCCAGCCATCGTTCGGATAGGTACATAAGTTTGCCACATCAACAGTACCTCGTCCCGCTTTGGCACCGTTGCATTTCTCATCATTGTGTCCAAATTGAATCAGCAGGAAGTCATGAGGCCGGACAAGTGGCTCGATCTGGCTGAGCCAGCGGCCATTGATGAAATCTTTTGAACTTCGCCCCGAGCGAGCGGCATTGACGACTTGTAACCGACGACCATTGGATACCATGTCCGCAAATGCCTGCCCCCATCCCATACGCGGATAAACGTCATTGTCGTAGTTGGAGACGGTTGAATCGCCGACCAGAAAGATCCGGCGTTTGGCTGACTGGATCAACTGTTTGGTGTCGGCAAGCTGTTCACCGGTAATTTGGTATCCTGCGACCGTATTTGCGGCAAGGATCGAATGAAATGACAGGTCGGTCAGGTAGGTTTTGGCTGTTAATCCAGTTTTAGTGTCATAGCCGCGATTATGGATAACCTGACTGGCAAGTTTACGAATGACCGGCTCATAGAGATCCGAATAACTGACGGGATTCCACGATTGCTGAGCATCGATGCCATATGCTTCGGCAACAGACTGGAAGGCCGTTGTGAAATTTTGCTGTGCTTGTTGTAGTACCGCTGCCGAAAAGGCCGGTAGCTTATCCATTTCATTGAGTAATGCCGGACCGTTAATCCCTTCATGCGCAGCAAGTACGGAGACAATCAGATCACTGAACGGATTGACGTTACCGATGGTCGTGCCGTTATTATTGATGTCACTGATCAAAGCGCTGGCACAGACTGACTGGTAAGTGTCTCTGTGCAGACAGGAAGAGCCACTTTGATCATCAACTGCGACCAGAACCGGTGGGGTCATACCTGCAATTGATGCTTGGTAATATCCGGCGGAATCGGTCAAAGTGGTCGCTGTCTGACCGCTGCTGCCTTTCAGACGAACCTTGGCAGGGAAAGTCATCCGCGAATGAATTACCTGACCCTTGAGCATACTTTGTGGGCCGAGAGAAACATCGGGTTGCCAGCCGTCCAAAATATGACTGCGGGTATACTGTGTCGCATCGGCATCACTCAGTTGTCGTCTCGCTGTATCGGAAGCATCGGCTGTGCCGGCTCCGGTATTCTGATATTCCCAAAAGCGACTGTCTTCAGGGTAGAACCAAATAACATTGCCATGGATGTCTTTACCGCTCATTTTATCCCAGCCAAAAATATGATCATCCACATCACAATTGATGAAAGCCGTATGACCGATGGCATTCGGATCGGCATAACGACCATCCTCGAATGTCCGGGTCGGATGCCAAGGGCGTCCGAGACCATAACTCGCAGCCGGAACCGCAGCTTCTTTGGATAACTGACAATCTTTAAATACCAGGCCGAAAGGAGAGTTGATGTTCGTGCTGGGGGCGGTCAGATAACCTTGGGTGTTACCCGGCGTCACATCATCACGATACCGGGCGATCAACTGACTGTTTTCAAACAGAGCCGTGCCTTCACCGAAGATAAAATCGACGGTGCCAGTAATCACGGAGTTATCAACATAGGTATGTGGCGCGCGCAGATAGACCGTATCTTGGTAGCTCACCAGCCGGACATCTTTGAACTGTGAGCGATCCGCTTTGGTGGAAACCAATAGCGCAACGGCCTGTGTCCCACGAATCTTCGTCGGATCATCATCACTTTTGGCCTGATTGGCCGGAAAATCAAACCCGTTTTCGATGGTCAGAGAACGGGCGGTGAAATTGGCAGCATTAATGTACACAGTACGGCTGCCGGATGTGCCGTATTTCTTGCCATTTTTATCCAATGTGCCATTGGCGGTTGTGGCAGTAATGATCGTCTGATCGCGATTTTCACCGATGAGCATAATATGAGGACGAGAGACATTGAGTTTTTCGTGATAGATCCCATTGGTGACATAGATGACGTACGGTTTTCCATCATCCGGAGCACTGTTAATGGCCTGCTGGATTGAAGTAAAGTCCGCAGAACCATCTAATGCGACTTTAGTGTCATAGAGTGGGGCTGCGATGGCAGAAGAAAGACAGAGGAGGGAGGTGAGCCCTAAACCTGTCGTGGTCAGGTGATTCATACAGAGGTTCCTTCTGTTATTGGGTAAAATAAAATTTATTTATTTTTATTTTGAAATGGTGTTTTATTTTATAATATTCAGAACAGATTAACTGTGATCAAATGAATACGCAAGCCACGGATGAGTAATAGAATGGTCAATATGTGAACGGGAATACATTGATAAATGAAATATCCGGATAAACGGAGGGCATACCTTTCTGATCACTCAGAAAGGCAATAAGACGTTGATGAAGTGGATTATTTTTGCATATTGACCAGACAGAATGTTGGTGCAGTTCCGGCTTGCAGGGCGTTATCCTCTGAGCGATCTTTGAGTCCGACACCGGTCTGATGCAGACGCCGGGATTCTGTAAGCAAGTAGAAACATTTGTGGGCGGCTTGTTGATAGTCCAGCCCTTCCGGTCTCACATTTGAAATGCAGTTACGCAGAGAATCTTCCGTGCCCCGGTGTGGATGCCATGTCAGATAAAGCCCCATGCTATCCGGAGAGCTGAGTCCGGGGCGTTCTCCAATCAATACCAGAACTTCTTTGGCATTCAATGCTGCACCGACATCATCACCGACAGCAACACGCCCCTGTTCAACAATACACAGTGGTGCGATACGCCAGTTGTGGTGCGGATCATGATGCAATTGATCAAGTAAATGTGTCAGAAATGGCGCAGCGTGATGGGTGATTGCATAGGAGGACAGGCCGTCAGCAATCACAATCGCGAGATCAAATTCTGTTTCGGGTTGCTGATATTGCTGCAACTGATAAACAGAAGCTTCATTCAGACAGCGCCCATAATCCGGACGTTGTAGGTATTCCATTCGGTGCTGTGCCTGACTATGGAGTTCAAAGGCGGGCAGATAGGGCGAGAACAGCGGATTTGCCTCAAACTGGTGGCATAAGTCTGAAACGTCTAAAGGGACATGCACCGCATCGATGGCTTGGGCGTGAGATAACTGAAACTGGAGTAATGCTTGGGTTGGAATACTGGTCCCTGCACGGCCAATTCCAATTCGGGCATGAGTAAACTGGCGTAATTTCTCCCAAGGATCGTGATGAACATAGGCTTCTCCGGAATCGTCTGAAGGATGTCGCGAAAGGTGGCGGGGATTCATGAAACCTCCTGAATGAGCTGAAGTGGCCGGGCAAATGACGGGGGTAAGGTATCGCACAACTGGGTATGGTTATCGGACGGTGCGATCTGCATTTTTTTCAGCCATGCATCGAATTCCGGTGCCGGCCGTAAACTGAGCACCTGACGGGCATATAACGCATCATGAAAAGAGGTGGTCTGATAATTGAGCATGATATCGTCAGAGCCGGGGATCCCCATGATGAAGGAACACTCGGCAACGCCTAACAGCGTGAGCAGATTGTCCATATCATTCTGATCTGCGTCTGCATGATTGGTATAGCAAATGTCGCATCCCATCGGCAGCCCGAGCAGTTTGCCACAGAAATGATCCTCAAGACCGGCACGGGTAATCTGCTTGCCGTCGAACAGATATTCAGGGCCGATAAAGCCAACCACAGTATTGACCAGCAGTGGATCAAACTTTCTCGCCACTGCATAAGCGCGCGCTTCACAGGTCTGTTGGTCGATACCATGATGCCCGTTGGCGGACAACGCACTGCCTTGACCGGTTTCAAAATACATCACATTGTGGCCGACCGTGCCTCGTTTGAGGCTCAGGGCTGCATCATGGGCTTCAGCGAGTAGATTGAGGTTGATGCCGAAGCCTTGGTTGGTCAATTCAGTTCCCCCAATCGATTGGAACACCAAATCGACCGGTGCGCCTAGTTCAATTGCCTCAAGCGTATTCGTGACATGCGTCAGGACACAGGATTGGGTGGGAATTTCATAATGCTGAATGACATCATCCATTAAATGCATCAGTTTCATGGCTTGTTTGACATTGTCGGTTGCCGGATTGATACCAATAACCGCATCACCATTACCGTACATCAAGCCGTCGAAGATGGATGCGGCAATGCCGTTCATATCGTCGGTAGGGTGATTCGGTTGCAAACGGGTCGATAAATGGCCGCTCAGACCGATAGTGTTGCGAAATTGTGTGATTACATGACATTTTTTGGCGACTAGTATCAGATCCTGATTACGCATGATTTTACTGACGGCCGCTGCCATTTCGGGGGTTACGCCGGCTCGGATCCGAGCCAGTTCGACAGCAGTGGTTGTTTCTTGCAGTAGCCAGTTGCGAAAATCACCGACAGTCAGATGAGCAATTGTCGTGAAGGCTGCGGCATCGTGTTCATCGATGATTAATCGTGTGATTTCATCTTGCTCATACGGGATCAGGGCTTCATTCAAAAAAACTTTTAATGGCAGGTCTGCCAGTACCATTTGGGCAACCACCCGTTCTTCCGCCGATTGGGCAGCCACACCAGCCAATTGATCACCTGAACGGAGTGGTGAAGCTTTGGCCATGACTTCAGCCAGACTGGCAAACTGGTAGAGATGTGTCCCAAGCTGATATCGATAATGGGTCGGCATAACATCCTCATCACTGGTTATTGTTATGGTTCAAAAATAGTCTGAGCAACGGTGTCTTACCAGACGGAACGTTTGATTGTTCTGAGTACCAAATGACTCTGATCACAAATGGACGATAGCGAAATTCATTCCAATTGTGCGGTTAAAAATAACAGGGATAAAAGTGTTTAAAATTCAGTAGATTAAAATGAATTTATGTCGGAGCGATAATGTTATTTGCGCGAATGGGGAGATGATTGCCCATTGCTGAATCATTGTATGATGGCTTTGCACCAGATAAGTGCGATACGTGCCGAGAGATAGGATATTGTATGGTTTGGTCGTCAACAGCAAAAAACGATCGGGGATGCCGATCGTTTTTCGGTTGCCTTATCGGATGATTGATAACCGATAATCCTCATAAACTTAAGCCAGTTCGACGAGTTTTTTGACCAGTTTATCGATACCCGAGGCGGCTTCTGAAATACTCCCGGCCAGCATATAGGCGGGGGTTGATAATACGTTGTAGCGTTCATCATAAACAATGTCGTCAACCGGACAATCGATGTGCTCACCGCCCAGTGCCTGAAATGCAGCGGCCATATCGGGATCATGGCCAAGTGTGCCGCGGACACCTGCTTCGTAAATCATTGGGATGATTGCCGGGGCAATGCACAGATAACCGGCGGGTTTTCCTGATTGGGCGAAAGCACGACATGCAGAAGCAACGTGGGTGTTAATACTACATTCTGCGCCATTGATAGCAAAATCAGTCAGATTTTTCGCGGCACCAAATCCTCCCGGTAATAGCAGGGCATCATATTCACCGGGATTGATGGTGGAGAGATCGGTAATCTGACCACGAGCGATGCGGGCAGACTCTGTCAGAACATTTCTTTTTTCTTCGGTGACATCACCGGTTTTGTGGTTGACGACGTGGTGTTGCTCAATATCGGGAGCAAAACAATGCCAGCTTGCACCTTGGCGCTCGATAGCAAGCAGTGCCAGAACACTTTCGTGGATCTCCGCTCCGTCGAAGACGCCGCAACCGCTTAAAATGACAGCTATCTTTTTCATGTTGTAATCCTTTCTGTTATTCAATTGTGTCGTGATTTGTGTATAAGCCTAGCATGATTTTTAACGTGCTGAGACTGTCGGTTCAATCTGTTTCAATACTTGATTCCAATAATGCCTGATCCCAATATGGCGTATCGATGCCGAATTTTGCTTGAATGAAGTCAATAAAAAGACGCACTTTATGCGGCAGATATTGTCTGTCCGGATAGACAGCATAGACTGCATGATTTGGTAGGTGATAGCGAGACATCACGGGGACCAGAAGCCCTGCGGTTACATCTTTTCCGATGATAAATGTCGGCAGTTGTGCAATTCCTAAGCCATCCAGCACTGCCCGACGAATCCCTTCGCTGTTATTCATGACTAAATTCCCTTTGGGAACAACCTTATATTCTTTGCCCCGCTGGTGGAATGTCCAAGCCTGACCGCCGCGAAAGTATGAATAGAGCAGGCAGTTATGATAACGGAGATCAGCAGGGTGTTCCGGTACTCCGAATTGAGCGATATACTCGGGAGATGCACACAGCACGGATTGGCAATCGGTGAGACGTTTGGCAATCATATTCGATACCGGTAAACGGCCAATTCTGATCGCGAGGTCGAATCCGCCCTGTAACAGATCCACCATTTGATCTTCAAGCTCTATTTCGATGTCGAGCTTTGGATACTGCTGCATAAATTCACTGATATAAGGGGCAATATGGCGAACGCCAAACGACATGGGTGTCGCTATTTTCAGCGTTCCCTGAGGTTCTCCCTGAAGTTCTAGTACTGAATCCAACCCCTGTTTTGCATAGGAAAGAGACTGAGATGCATAAAAATAGAGTCTTTCTCCGGCTTCAGTCAGATGAATTTTTCGCGTGGTACGATGAAATAACCGCACACCAAGAATCTCTTCGAGCTGGGTCAGACGTTTACTGACCGCTGACTTGGTAATATTGAGCTGGTTGGCTGCTGCGGAAAAGCTGCCCAATTCGACAACAGCAACGAAAATCGGTAATGAAGAAAATTTAGGGCTAATCATTGATGTTGACCTACAGGAAACAGTTAGTTTCTTTAGCGAGGGATTATAGCAAATTCAAAAACAGTATAAACTGATTGTACGCAAATGATCGACAGAGGCGTGGTGAAGGTGAGCAGTATGATACAAAAGGATAATTTATGAAATTTGACTGGATCTTATTTGACGCGGACGAGACTTTATTTCACTTTGATGCGTTTACTGGGTTGAAGAAAATGTTTTCCTCCCTTGGTGTGGACTTTACCCCTGAAGATTTCCAACAGTATCAAGTACAAAACCAGCAGTTGTGGCGCGATTATCAAGACGGAAAAGTTGATGCGGCAACACTGAAACATCAGCGTTTTACGATGTGGGCTGCACGGTTGGGCCTGACGACCGAAGCCTTGAATCTTAGCTTTTTTCAGGCCATGGCAGAAATCTCTACATTACTGCCCGGAGCCAGAGCTTTACTGGAGCAGCTACGCGGACAGGTTCAGCTCGGGATTATTACCAATGGTTTTATCGACTTACAATCCCATCGGCTGGAAAAGCATGGCTTGAGCGACTACTTTGCTCAAGTGACGGTTTCTGAGCAGGTCGGTGTCGCCAAGCCGGATCCGGCGATTTTTGCCTATACGCATCAACAGATCGGTTATCCCGAAAAAAGCCGAGTGCTGATGGTTGGTGATAATCCACTGGCAGATATACAGGGCGGCCACCAATATGGTTTTACCACGTGCTGGTTGAATGGTGCTCAGCAACCGATTCCCGACAATGTTGTTTGTCACTATGAAATCCAATCTTTAACCGAATTATCAGCGGTAATTTTTGCCTGAACATCACCGGAATACAGCCGGACATGATTTGATCGGTACTACAAAAAATATCTCATTGTATCTGTAGATAAAGCCCGTTAAATTGGGTGTATCGATTGGTTGTTGTGACAATGTCACTTTGAGTTGGTTATTTGTGCAATATATTAAAATTAAAGAAACCATTGCAGAACAGATAGAGCAGGGCATGTTGGCCGCCGGGCAGAAATTGCCTTCAGAGCGACAACTGGCAGAAACATTCGCCACCACCCGAGTGACGTTGCGTGAAGCTTTGTCGTTGCTGGAAACCGAAGGATTGATTTACCGGGAAGATCGCCGCGGCTGGTTTATAGCGCCACCACGTATCAACTTTCCCTTATCAACGGCTGAAGACTTTCTCGTCTTGGCCGAAAAACAGGAGCGTCAGGTAAGCTTGTCGGTTATCCGGGCAAAAAACACACTGGCGAATAAACAGGTGAGTGGCTGGCTGCAACTGGGTCCTTTTGCTGAAGTTTATGCAGTAGAAATGTTGCGTTACTTGGAGAAGCGTCCGGTTTGTCTGGTTCGTTACTGGGTTCATGCAGAGAAACATACAGCCATGAATTCTGATGCACCGGAAGAGCTGTTTGCATGGCTCCGGCAGCGAGAATCACTGCACAATATTAGTGTTAGTGACAGCGTCACTGTCGGTTGCCTGACTGGGGAAACTGCGGTGATGCTTCATGCAGCTCCGGGAACTCCGGCAGTTGTGATTGAAAGAAAAGTATATCGTGGTGAACACCCTGTTGCTGCGGAAATATCCATATGGCGGCATGATACTTTAACCGTGACCTCAAATGCTGCGCATTCGTCCCAATGAATAGGTTGCTGCCAATTGATTGGTGTGAATTGAATCGGTTGGCCTGTCGAGAAAAGTTTCGGGATGCTTCATTTGATATGAAACATCCCGACGCTCAGTTTGAATGATATGGTTTATTTAATGATAAATACCTTCATTGACATTGATTTGCTTACGCTGTTGCATCACGGCATAACGGATTTTCATGAACAGTTGCGTTGAGACTGCCGAATAACTGATTAGTGCATAGCAGAGTAACTCGGTACCTTCCTCGACAATGTTTTTCACATTGCGAACATAGTCATCTTGCATCACCATATGCCAGAAACTTCCCATCCCAAAGAGTCGGGAAAACGAGATCAAGATGATGACACTACAGACCAATAAACGCATATTGGGGACGCTAAGAATTTCAGCCATCTCATGGAGAACCTGATTTTTTCCTTTCCATGCATAAGCCAAAGCACCGATCGTGACGAAGACTGCAGGGTAAACCCAGAAACCATGCCATATATAATCAAACAGAAAGTCGAGTTCTCGGATAAATAAGACCATAAAGAAGCCGCTGATCAGGATAGCCGCATGGCGCAAGCTCTCGTGACCAGCCTTGATTCGATAAAACGCAACAACAGCAATACCCAAGAGAATCTGTTGGACATACTCGGTAACTGAAGTCTCACCAATATAGTGATCACCGTAAAGGTAGTCCAACCAGAGACATGCAACTGCCAGCAGGCTTGATCCGAGGACGCCCAATATCAACATACCGGTATCAATCCATATTTGTTTTGTTTTCTCGTGTTGTTCATGTTGAGCATGAATCGATGACGACGAGTGTTGATTTTTCATAGTAGTCACCTATTATTGATAATAGTTATAGATTTATATTATTAATCAAAGACATATTATATGTATTGTTCACTGACCGTGTGCTGCAGTGCAAAGTGAGAAAATATGTCTGATCAAACAGTAATCATCCCTGATTCATGGTATTTTGGTCCGGCTGCTTCGAGATATGGAACTCGAGGTACTGAAAATTTTGCATTTTATTTTTTGCTAACTTATTGTTTTTTATGACCAATGGTCATCAGCATTTACAATTGATTAGCAAGGACAGACAAGGAGAAGCCTTTATGAAACATCTGGCCACATCAGTCGATCCTGTGGTGCAAGCCCAGAAGGATTTTCAGACACAAGTTCGTTTGGCTAGTCGAGCGATTGTACTGAACAAGCAGAACGAAGTTTTAGCACTGTATACCGACCGTTTTGATGATTACAGCCTACCGGGAGGCGGGTTAAGAAAAGGTGAAGATCCGATTGTCGGCATGATTCGTGAGTTGCAAGAAGAGACCGGTGCCCGCAATGTGCACAATATCCAACCTTTAGGCATTTATGAAGAATTCCGGCCGCAAGGTACTGAAGTCGGTCAGGTTGTACATATGGTATCTTACTGTTATGCCTGCAAAGTCGATGATCAATTGAGAAAACCAACCCCGGAAGATTATGAGATCCAAAATGGTAGTCGCCCGGTTTGGCTCGATATTCATCAGGCAATTGCGCATAATGAACAGGCGTTGATGGATCCATCCCACCATGGGGAGAATCTGGAGCGGGAAACGTTTCTGCTCCGGTTGGCTGCAAAAGAATTATTGATTTAGGAAAAGTAATCATATGGGTAAAGTAAGACTGGCTATATTGAGTTGTGGCTTGATGATCTTCAGTATGGCCAGTTTTGGCAAAGTGATTGAGACGACCCGTTTGGTCGGGTATGGTCAGGCGAAATATCCTGAGAACTTTAGGCATTTTGATTATGTCAATCCGAATGCGCCGAAGTACGGTAAAGTCACTTATGGTCAAATCGGGACGTTCGATAATTTTAACCGCTATGCCTCACGGGGTGTTCCTGCGGTTGCCAGTGGAGAGCTATACGATAGCTTAATGTTTTCTCCCGATGATGAAATCGATACCTACTATCCGTTGATTGCAACCAAAATTCGTTATTCGGATGATTATCTCTGGCTTGAGGCTGACTTGAATCCCAAGGCGCGTTTCCATGACGGGATACCGATTACAGCTCATGATGTCGCATTTAGTTTTAACAAATTGAATACCGAAGGCGTGCCTCAATTCCGCGTTTATTATAAAGATGTCAAATCAGTAAAAGCCCTCAATGATCGAACCGTCCGGTTTGAAATGTCACAACCCAACCGGGAGAAGTTGTTCAGTATTGCTGAAACGCTTCCGATATTACCCGCGCATTTCTGGAAAGATAAGAACTTTGCCGAACCGCTTGCGACGCCGCCGATCGGCAGTGGTGCTTACAAAATCATCGATTACAAAATGGGACAAAGTGTGACTTACGGGTTGGTGGATGATTATTGGGCTCGTGATTTACCGGTGAATGTCGGGCGGAATAACTTTAAAGTGGTTCAGTACGATTATTATCGGGATGATACAGTTATGCTGGAGGCTTTCAAATCCGGTGAATTTGATTTTCGTCAGGAAACCAATGCCAAACAGTGGATGACTGCATATACCGGGGTGAATTTCGATAATGGTCATATTCTTAAAGAAGAAATTCCGCATCAGAAACCGGCACCGGCAAAAGGATTTGTTTTTAATACTACCCGGCCTGTGTTTCAAGACCGGCGTGTCAGAGAAGCGTTGACCTATGCACTGGATTTTCAGTGGATGAATCAACATATGTTCTATAACCAATATACGCGGACAAGAAGTTATTTCCAGAATACTGAGTTTGAAGCCAAAGGACTGCCGTCTGAGGCGGAGCTGAAGATTCTGAACCCGTTGAAAGCCGAGATCCCGCCCCGGGTATTTACCCAAGCCTACCAACCGCCGGTGACGGATGGTTCCGGACAAATTCGCAAGCAGATGCGTCAGGCTTTCAAGCTGTTTAAAGCTGCTGGATGGCAAATTAAAGATGGTGTCATGACTCATATGAAGAGTGGTCAGCCATTCAAATTTGAGTTGTTAATTTATAATCCGACCGATGAGCGTATTGCCATCCCGTTACAGAAAAATTTAAAACGGATGGGGATTATCATGAACATCCGTACCGTGGATACCACACAATATACCAAACGTCTCCGTGACAGAGATTTCGATATGATTTCCAGAGGGTACAGTGCGAACGCTTATCCTTCATCGGATCTAATGATCGTCTGGAATTCCGGTTTCATCAACTCAACGTACAATCAGGCGGGGGTCTCAGATCCGGCTGTTGATCAACTCACCGAAGCAATTGCCGCGAATCAGCATGATGCCCAAAAACTGGTCGCGCTGGGGCGTGCATTTGATCGAGTGTTGCAGTGGAATTTTTATATGATTCCTCAATGGTATGTCAGTACTTATCATGTTGCGATGTGGGATAAGTTTGAACGTCCGCAAGTGATGCCGAAATATTCGCTCGGTGTGGATAGCTGGTGGATTTCAGCGGCAAAAGAACAGGCGTTGGCAAGCGGTAAAAGCCATTAGAGGGAATTATGGCTGCATATATATTCCGTCGGTTATTGTTAGTGATCCCGACGTTGTGGGCAATTATCACCATTAACTTTTTTATTATCCAAATAGCCCCCGGTGGGCCCATTGAGCAGGCGATCGCGCAAATGCAGGGGCTCGGTTCAGGGGTGATGGAGCGGCTCGGTGGTGGTGGTCATGATGTATCCCTTTCAGACGAAAAAGCCGGACATTCAGGATATAAAGGCTCAAGAGGGCTCGATCCCGAAGTGGTTGCCGAAATTAGACGCCAGTTCGGTTTTGATAAGCCACTGCTGGAACGATATATCGAAATGCTCAAAAACTACGCCACGTTCAACTTTGGTCAAAGCCTGTTCAAAGGTGGCGATGTTATGACGCTGATCAAGGAGCGCTTACCGGTTTCGATCTCGTTGGGCTTGTGGAGTACCTTAATTATTTATCTCATTTCGATTCCGCTCGGGATCATGAAAGCGATCCGCCATGGTTCGCGCTTCGATGTTTGGTCGAGTGCGATGATTATTATCGGGTATGCGATTCCCGGTTTCCTGTTTGCGATTTTGCTGATTATTGTTTTTGCCAGTGGCAACTATTTCGACTGGTTTCCATTGCGGGGCTTGGTTTCAGACAATTTTGAACAATTGACGTGGTATCAACAGATTGGGGATTATTTCTGGCATCTGACATTGCCGATTTTAGCGATGGTGATCGGTGGATTTGCGACCTTGACGATGCTGACGAAGAACTCGTTCCTTGATGAGATTAATAAACAGTATGTGGTTACCGCCCGGGCGAAAGGGCTGGATGAGCGCAGTATTCTGTATCAGCATGTTTTTCGGAATGCAATGTTGATTATCATTGCCGGTTTTCCCAGTGCGTTCATCAGTATTTTTTTCACCGGTTCGATGTTGATTGAGGTGATGTTTTCGCTCAATGGGATTGGTTTGCTGGGGTTCGAATCGACTATACAGCGTGATTATCCGGTGGTATTCAGTTCTCTTTATATTATGACTTTGCTGGGGTTGATACTGGGGATTATTTCAGATTTGACCTATACATGGGTTGACCCGCGCATTGATTTTGAGGCTCGTTGAATGACGTTGATTAAGATGAATCCAATCAATGCGGAGCGTTGGCAACGTTTCAAAAAGAGCAGGCGGGGTTACTGGTCGCTGTGGATTTTCAGTCTCCTGTTTGTGATCAGCTTGTTTGCCGAACTGATTGCCAATGACAAGCCGCTTTTCATTTCCTATGACCATCACTGGTATTTCCCGATCATGTATGTCTACCCGGAAACACAGTTTGGTGGTGAATTTCCGACGGAAGCTGATTATACCGATCCTTACGTGGATGAATTGATTCGTGAGAAAGGGATGATTGTCTGGCCGTTGATTCGGTTTAGTTACGACACCATTAATTTTAATATTGACAGTGGCAGCGTACCGTCACCGCCGGATGCGGTTAACTGGCTCGGAACAGATGATAAGGGACGGGATGTTTTGGCCCGGATTATCTATGGCTTTCGGATTTCGGTCTTATTTGGGTTTGTCCTCACGCTGGTTTCTTCCGTGATTGGTGTCGGGGTCGGTGCGATTCAAGGATATTACGGGGGATGGATCGATCTGTTCGGCCAGCGTTTTATCGAAATTTGGTCCGGGATGCCAACGCTGTTTTTGCTCATCATTCTGTCGAGTTTTGTCGAGCCGAATTTCTGGTGGTTACTGGGGATTATGGTGCTGTTTAGCTGGATGAGTCTGGTTGGCGTGGTGCGGGCTGAATTTTTGCGCTGTCGTAATTTTGATTATGTCAGAGCCGCACAGGCGATGGGGGTCTCTGATCACCAGATTATGCGCCGCCATATGCTGCCGAATGCGATGGTGGCATCATTGACAATGATGCCATTTATTCTCTCCGGTTCGGTCACGACATTAACGTCACTGGATTTTCTTGGTTTCGGTCTGCCGGTGGGCTCACCATCACTCGGGGAATTGCTGGCGCAGGGGAAAGCGAATCTTCAGGCGCCTTGGTTAGGTATATCAGCCTTTGTGGTTTTATCGTTGATGCTGACTTTATTGGTGTTTATCGGTGAAGCCGTGCGCGATGCATTCGATCCACATCAGTACGGGAAACACGCATGAGTCAGGATGTATTGAGTGTAAAGAACCTGTCGATTGGTTTTCGTCGTCAAGATCGAGCCGAGCAAGAGCGTATCGAACAAGTGACGCATCAGGTCAGTTT
The DNA here is from genome assembly GCF_001506075.1 of Vibrio sp. MEBiC08052. GTDB lineage: Bacteria > Pseudomonadota > Gammaproteobacteria > Enterobacterales > Vibrionaceae > Vibrio. The sequence goes on from NZ_KQ947475.1 coordinate 2,895,152, forward strand.
CTCTATCCGTCAAGGGGAAACGCTCGCGTTGGTGGGTGAGAGTGGTTCCGGAAAATCGGTGACCGCCAATGCGATTCTCAAGTTATTGCCTGTTCATGCCGCACACTATTGTGCAGGTGAAATTCTTTTTGACGGGATCAACACGTTAACTTGTTCAGCCCGGCAATTACGCGGGATTCGCGGTGGCCGGATCGGGATGATTTTTCAAGAGCCGATGGTGTCACTGAATCCGCTCCACAAGGTTGGCAGACAGTTGGTGGAAACCCTGGCGATTCATCGGGGCGTTCGGACTCGCCAAGCGGAGACCATTGCGCTGAGCTGGTTAGAAAAAGTTGGCATTCGTGAGCCGGCAACGAAAATCAATGCTTATCCGCATGAACTCTCCGGCGGTGAGCGGCAGCGGGTGATGATTGCGATGGCATTGATCAATGAACCGGAGTTATTGATTGCCGACGAGCCGACCACGGCATTGGATGTTTCGGTTCAGGCTCAGATTCTTGATCTCTTGAAAGCGCTGCAACAAGAACTGGGGATGGCAATGCTGTTTATTACCCATGATCTGAGCATTGTCAGACGGATCGCCGATCGGGTTGCCGTGATGCAACAGGGACGTCTGGTCGAAACCGGTGAAACCCAGCAACTGTTTGCTGCACCTCAACATCCCTATACCCATCAGTTGATTCATGCCGAGCCGAGAGGAAAGCCGGTCACGGTGGCTGCCGATGCGCCGACTTTGCTTCAGGTTGAGCATCTGAAAGTCTGGTTTGCGATGACAGGCGGATTACTCAAGCGTACTGTCGGCTACGTCAAAGCGGTGACGGATGTGCAGTTTAATCTACGGGAAGGACACTCAATCGGCTTGGTCGGAGAGAGTGGCTCAGGCAAGTCAACGACCGGATTAGCGATTCTCAAGTTGCTGCATTCCGAAGGTTCGATTCGTTTTCGCGAAACTGAATTACAGTCACTGGATCGTCAAGGGATGTTGCCATTTCGTCATCAGATGCAGGTGGTATTTCAGGACCCATTCTCGGCACTCAACCCAAGAATGTCCGTCGCTCAGGTGATTGGTGAAGGATTGCGGGTTCATCAGTGCTTGAGTGATGCGGAGATCGACCGACAAATTTGCGCAGTGATGGCTGAAGTCGGGCTTGATCCACACAGTCGCTATCGTTATCCAAATGAGTTTTCCGGTGGTCAACGGCAGCGGATTGCGATCGCCCGGGCGCTAATCTTACAGCCCCGGTTTATTCTGTTGGATGAACCGACCTCTTCACTTGATCGGACGGTGCAGGCGCAGGTGTTGGATTTGCTGAAAATGTTGCAGCAAAAGCACGGTTTGACTTACCTATTTATCAGTCATGACCTGAATGTTGTGAAATCATTGTGTCATTACACTATTGTGATGCGTGAGGGGAAAATGATTGAACAGGGAGAGACCCAAACACTCTTTACCGATCCGCAACATGAATACACCCGGGAGCTGGTGGCATTATCTTCATTTTCATAAGAAGTGAATATCGTCTGAGTGAATGATGATCAAAAAAAAAGCCGCTTTGGTTAAGAAAGCGGCAAGCACTCAGGTGCATGATCGATGTCGTCAGTATATGCAGAAGAGATGTCGATAAACCGACGGCATCGTTCGATTATTATTGTTATGTTGTGGAGACGAAACCGGTTATTGGGTCGGATAGGTTTTGTAGCGAACTCCCATCATCTGTTCCATACAGTGAATCACCTGACCACTGTAGCCAAATTCATTGTCATACCAGATATACAGAACACAGCGAGAATCTTGAGCTATCGTTGCCGCCCCATCGATGACTCCGGCATAGCGTGAACCGACTAAATCGGTTGAAACAATTTCAGTGGATTCGGTGTAATCAATTTGTGGTGCCAGAGGTGAATTCAGTGCGATATCCCGCAGATAGTGATTCAGGGTTGCTTTGTCTGTATCGGTTGCCAGATTGAGGTTGGCAACTGCCATCGATACGTTTGGTGTCGGTACCCGGATCGCATTGCCAGTGAGTTTTCCGGCAAGTTCCGGCAGGGCTTTTGCCACAGCTTTGGCCGCGCCGGTTGAGGTCAGAACCATATTGAGTGAAGCACTTCGGCCACGTCGTTCGCCGCTATGAAAGTTATCAATCAAGTTCTGATCGTTGGTAAATGAATGAACGGTCTCGATGTGACCTGATAAAATCCCATATTGCTCATGAACAGCTTTTAATACCGGTGTAATAGCATTGGTTGTGCAGCTTGCGGCCGAAATGATGGTGTCATCAGGCAGAATCGTGAACTCATTAACCCCGAAAACAATATTCTTCATCTCACCTTTGCCCGGTGCTGTCAGGAGCACTTTGGCCGCGCCTTGACATTGCAGATGCTGACTTAACCCTTCTTGATCACGCCAAACCCCCGTATTGTCTACGATAAGGGCATCATCAATCCCATAGTCGGTATAGTCGATGTCTTGTGGCTGACTGGCGTAAATGACCTGAATATAATTGCCATTGGCAATGATGGCTTTACGCTCATGATCTACCGTGATACTGCCGTTGAACAGACCGTGAACTGAGTCACGACGGAGTAAACTGGCACGTTTCTCTAAATCACCGTCTTTTCCGCCGCGTACCACAATCGCCCGTAAACGTAACGGATAACCGGGGCCGCTTTTTTCGATTAGCAAGCGAGCCAGTAAACGGCCAATCCGACCGAAGCCATACAGCACAACATCTTTTGGCGCGGCTCTCGGGGTGTTATTCAAGGTATTGTGAAGCGTTGTTTGTAAATAATCCTTCAGGCCGGCTTCATCGTCGTGATGTTGCCAGTATCGATGGGCGAGTTGACCAATATCGATACGGCATGGGGCTAATTCTAACTGTACGAGTTGTTGTAAAATGGGGAGTGTTTGTTGTAAATCGAGGGGAGAACCAATATAGCGACGGGCAATCCGGTGCGTTTTAATGATTTCAATCGTTGCTGCGTTAATCAGCGTTTTTCCGAATAAAATAACTTCGACACCTCGGTTGCGATATAACTGTCCGATCAGGGGTGACATGGATTCTGCAATCGTTTGGCCAGCGTGCCAGTCGAGTAGATGTTTCTCTGGACTCATGATTCTGGGACCTTTTTATTGTTTACGTTGAGCTTAAGTTCATACCTGAGGTATGAATTCAGTCATCACCTTTATCAGCGATTTTCTGTTGCAGGCGGATGGCTGTTGTTATGAATTTTTATGGGAGGCGATTCTAATCTGAGTTGTTTTATTTTCCTAGTAAAAATAAAACGATATTTTTTACTGTAAATAGATAAGAATGTAGTTTTTTTAATGGTAAAGGAGCGACGAATATCAGACGGGAAAAGAGGCTTCAATTATCAATGAATTTGAAGTGATCCGTTTGGGACGAGTATCGACATCAGGCCCATTGTAAAACAGCGTATAGCTGAATGTATTTACGCACCAGTTGCTGATCTTTCGAGCGCCTGAGTGGGTGACCATACTTAATATAACAGGGCGAAACAGCATGACAGGTCTCTAAATGTTGACTTAATCGTGAGTCACTTTCATATAACGTGATGCCCTGAGCGTTGTACTCTGCGAGTTCGTCCGGTAACTGCCCCATCCACCAATAGAGTAATTCTCGGCTGGTGGTTTTACGCGAGATCCAGTGATCCGCCAGTAACAATAATAGGTCTGAAGGTTGAATTGCATAGGCATATTCTTCTTTCCAGAGGGCGATATCTTGAACTAGTTTTTCCCGACATGTCTTTCCGGCACTGACAAGATGATGCGTTAAGATCCACACGGTGCCTATTTCCGACGTCACCCGGAAATGATGGGGGAGTTCATGGTGTATATGGAGATCGATCGGCGTGTATTCACAAGAATGGCCGAATTCAATCAGTGTACGGGCTAGGCGTCTGGAGAATGCTTTGGCAAGGTGGTGTTCCGTCATTCCCTGATTATGAATCGTCGGATAGTGTTTTTCACATAACTTCAGGCAGTCAGATTGAAACTCATTGACACTTTGAATCAGGATATCCAATAACAAGACCAACACTCCCTGTGAGAACAAAATTCAGCGTAGCATATTTTATACTGAACTCGACTTTTTTTATTCTTTTCGGAGAGCTATTCGACTAAATATCTTGAGTTTTTGTGATGTTTTCAGCGCATTTTAAGCGGTCGACTTGGTTGTGAGAGTAACCGATAAAATGAGCTCGTTTATAATACATAATGTGAATTTAGTGCAAATAAACGCGTATAGTTCAAGAAATTAGAATAAGTTCGTCAATTTATTGAGGTGTTCGGTGAAATCGTTATAAGAAATACTCATTAAAGGAAGTGAGGATAGACCGATTTCTACTATAAATGCTATTGGAGCAACAATTGTTTTTAATTTTGTCAACAGTCGTTATGAGCAAATATACAGTCAGGAAGGGCCGATATGAGCACTGATGTTAAAAACTATAATCTTGTCGCTAGGAGCATACACTGGCTATCGGCAATTGTTATTGTGGGAATGTTTGCTGTTGGTATCTGGATGGTTGATCTGTCTTACTACAGCACTTGGTATCACGAAGCCCCCTTTTTACATAAATCTGTCGGGATACTTTTGGCACTTTTGACTATTTTCCGGGTTGTCTGGAAAGCTTCAACGGTATCACCAAAAGTGACAGGGTCCCGTTTTGAAACAATTGCATCGAAAGCGGTTCATCATACGATGTATCTTGATTTGTTCGTTATCTTTGTCTCCGGTTATCTGATTTCTACAGAAGATGGCCGAGGTATTGATGTGTTTAACTGGTTTACCATTCCCGGTGCCGGGGCGCTCTTTGAAGGGCAGGCTGATCTCGCTGGCGTTGTACACGAAATCGCGGCTTGGACATTGATCATTATGGTCGTTTTGCATGTCTTGGCAGCCCTACAACACCACTTTATTTCTAAAGATGATACATTACGAAAAATGATAGGAGCATCAAAATCATGAAAAAGGCATTACTAGCAACAGGGTTGGCATTAACGACAACACTATCTTTTGGTGCAACTGCTGCCGATTATGTTATCGACACAGAAGGTGGTCACGCATCGATTAACTTTACCGTGAGCCATCTGGGATATAGCTATATTCAGGGACGTTTTAATCGTTTTGACGGAACATTCTCTTATGATCCGAAGAATATTGCTGCATCAAAGGTTGAGGTTAAAGTCGATACAACGTCTCTGGACTCAAACCACGCTGAGCGAGATAAGCACCTTCGTGGCGGAGAATTTATTGACGCAGGTAAGTATTCAACAGCAACGTTTAAAAGTACCAGTATTGAGGACCAAGGTGATGGTGAATTTACCATCAATGGTGATCTGACGCTGCATGGGCAAACCAAGCCGATTAGTATCGATGCAGAACTCATTGGTGCCGGCCCGGATCCATGGGGAGGCGAACGTGCTGGTTTTGAAGGGACGACAACACTAAAGTTATCTGACTTTGGTATCAAAGCCATGGACATGGTTGAAACGGTTGATATGCAGCTTTATGTTGAAGGCATTAAACAATAAGCTGTATGTGATACGATAAATTAAAGCCTCTCATCTGGGAGGCTTTTTTGATTAACCATTCAATCTTCAATCATAGATTCGCGTCGGTGTTCAAAAACGCTTAGGCATCATTTTTAAGTGCGTCAATTTGCTCCATCGAGGCTGCTTTTTTCTGACTCGGGCGGCTGAATACCAACCAGTTGCCCAAACCGACAAGGAAAGCGCCACCGACAATGTTGCCAAGAGTCACAGGGATCAGATTGGCAAACACAAAGTGAGAAATCGTCAGGTCAGCATATTGACTGGCATCTGTACCGATAGCATGCCAGAAAGTATCCGGTGCGAATGTCTGAATCGCAATGCCTAATGGCACCATAAACATATTGGCAACACAGTGTTCAAAACCTGAAGAAACGAACAGACCAACGGGTAAAATCGTCATCATTGCTTTGGTTGCTGCATTTTTTGAACTGAATGTTAACCAAACTGCGAGACAGACCAACAGGTTACACAAAATACCGAGAGCAAAAGCTTGGATAAATGTGTGGTGGAGTTTGTGTTGGGCCGTATTCAGTGCATTGAGGCCCCATTGCCCGTGAGCGCTACCGTATAAACCGGCAGCCATCACTAACACTAACAGCAACATGGCACCCAAAAAGTTACCGATATAGACTTTGCCCCAGATTGTCAGCATCTGAGTGGTATTCACTTGTCGATTTGCCCGAGCGAGAATAGTGAGTACAGAACTGGTAAAAAGCTCTCCGCCACAAATTACAACCAGAATCAGACCCAGACTGAAAGCGATACCTCCGGCCAGTTTTGCCAAACCCCAGGGAATATCTGCAGAGCCTGTCGTGACTGTAATATAAAATACAAATGCAAGCCCGATAAAAAGGCCAGCCATCACCCCGAGTCCTAAAATCGTCCCTGTTGATTTCTTGGTTTTACTATTTGCGTAATGTTCTGCTTCAACCATCATTTCAGCAGGCGTTAAGTAATCGGTATTGTTCGCCATATGGGCTCTCCAGATATAACTCATAGCGTTTAAATTGTGTGCTACAGCACATTCCTGCGCGTAGAGTACCTAATTTTACACCATACGGTAAATTGGTAATTCTGAATATAACTATCAATTTGATTGATAGTTGCCGGAAGCCCCGTAAAATAAAGCTGGAGTGGATGCACAATAACGATAGGTAAATCGGTGAGATATACATTAAAACAGATCGCTGTCTTTGATGCGATTGCTGAATATGGCAGTGTTAGTCAGGCTGCGGATTACTTGTCACTGACACAATCTGCGACCAGCATGTCTTTGTCGCAACTGGAAAAAATTCTGGGACGCACATTATTCGAGCGGTTGGGTAAACAGATGCGACTGACGCACTGGGGAGAGTGGCTCCGACCGCGGGCAAGGCGTTTGCTGCAAGATGCCCGGCAGATCGAGACCGGTTTTTTTGATTTGCAGGGCATCAGCGGTGATCTGACGTTGTGCGCCAGTCAGACACCGGCTGAGCATCTGCTTCCGGAATTAATCAGTCTGTTGGATCATCGTTATCCCGATGTCCGGATCAAAGTGAGTGTCAAAAGCTCACATAATGTCATTGAAGATGTTCTGAATTACCGCAGTGATTTAGGTATTATCGAAGGCCGTTGTGATGACCATCGTCTAGGTCAGGAAATCTGGTGTAGTGATCAACTGACGATTGTTGCCGCCCCTGATCACCCGTATGCAAGCTTACCCTCTGTCAGTTTTGAGCAACTGGCGCAAGCACGATGGGTGTTACGAGAACCCGGTTCGGGGACCCGGATGGTGTTTGAAAGTGCCATTCACCCTTATGTTCCTCAGTTGGATGTCTGGCGTGAGTATGATTTTGTACCGCTGCTTTGCAGCCTGACGGCACATTCAGATTATTTGACCTGTTTGCCGTACCTTGAAGTGAAACCGTTAATCGAAAATAACCAGTTAGTCCCCTTAAATGTACCGGCATTAAAGATGGATCGGAGTTTGTCTTTTATCTGGCGTGCCGATGTCGGCGAACATCCATTAATCGACTGTATCAGGACAACCGGCTTGCACATGGTTGAAGGCCGGTCTCTTCTGCTATAGACGCTTAGTTCGCAAGCTAAGCGTCTATAACGCGTTAGGTATTACCATTTGCCATTGTGACAATACGTTTCAGCGTTTGTCTGAGTTCAGATGGAATACATACCACACCGCGTTGTTCACAATAAGAGACGATCGCGAGTGCTAAATCAGGTTTTGCATATTTCTTGAGTACCCGAGTGACCACTTTTTTGGCAGGAATCGGGTGGTCGTGTGGGATTCTAAGCATATCTTTAAAGAAAAATTCGAAGCCATGATTATATAGGAAGTGTTCGATATCGCGGTCCGGGAGTTCGGTCAGACGGTGTAATATCTGATCATGTCCCAGTTGTGTGTGAACTATTGCCGCATATTTCTTACCTGCTGAATCTCCGTCAGTGACCACATGCCAGTCGATCCCGAATGCTTTGGCAACTTTAATCAACGATTTAAGTCCGGATTGCGCAAATTCTATGATTTGTATCCCTTCAGCCATCAAATCATAACCACACTGGCGAGCCAGTTCACTAAACAGCCAGACCTCAGTCTCTCCTTCGACCAATAACCAGCAGCGGGCGAATAACGCACTGGAGCGATGGAAGCGAATATGGAAGCCGATACGACGTAGGTCGTCCTGAGATAATATTTTTTCCGGGACAGACATCGCCTTGGTTCGGTCTGTCATTCTGACCAGTCGCCTGATGGAATAGAGTGGCACGGCTGCAAGCAATTCACCACTGTTAGTGGTGAGAATTTTTTGCATCGGTAGCAATTGTAAAATCGTCCAGGCCCGTGCTAAATGAGTTGGGTGTAATCGGCCTTCCGGATCTTCGATGATGAGTATCGGTCTCGCACATCGGCGGAGATCGGTCGGGCCTTTGGCTTGTAGATATGCATTCAGCAAGCGCATCAACAGCAGACGACTCTGACGGTTTTTTGTCTCTTCAATATATTGAATGAAGGTTTTTTCTGATGTGGGAGAAGCATAAACCAGACTGTTTCTCTCAAACATCGGCTTCTTTTTACTCCGACTTTTGAATGAGAAATAGTGTTCAACCAGCGAATTCATCGCATTGAGGCTGCTTTTGATTTCCCCTTTGTTGACATGTCCCGGCGTTGCCAGCAAACGGCGGCAGGTATTGTCGATTCTTTTCTCTATTCTGGCATTCTTACTATGATTGTTGCCATTGGTTGACTCTTCGAAATGTCGAGAATCCCTGAGCCGGAGGACAGGATGGAGGCTGCTTAGCTCTTGGGCGAGTTTTTCTGAATGGTGCAGTTTGAGCGGCTCGCCATCCTGATCAAGAAAGTGATGGACGGTCGTGATGCGGTCATGTTCTCTGGTACCGCTGATCCGATAAATGATCCGGCTGAGTCCCCGGGGCGCAGGTTGCCAGATCGGCTTGAGTTTACGATATCGGCCGGATTTTGGCTCATTTTTCTCAGTTGTGACAAAACAGAGCACGATTTGCAGATGCTGGGTCTGTGGTTGAGAAACAGCGTAGTTAACATGAAAATCCTGCAGTGAAAAGTGATACAGACTACCGTCAGGTGGGAGGGCAATACTGAGTGCGTCCAGCAGTGAAGACTTTCCCCAAGTGTTTTCTCCGATTAAAGTGGTGAGCGCTTCTAAACTAAGCGATAAACGACGGATTCCTCGGAAGCCGGATATTTCGACTCGCTCTAAATGCATAGGCATCTTCCCAGAGAGATGGCACTTATTGTAAGTGTAAGAATAATATAAAAAGTCAGAAATACGAGTTACTTACATCACAGATGATGAATATCAGTGGGGGCAGTTGCTTTAGAGATTAAAAAAGTTTGAACTCTATTTCACAAATGGAGATGAATCTGTCATGCTTTTCTACCCATGATATGAAAAAATGCTTGAGTCTATGCATCACCAGCCACTGTCCATCACAATTGCACACTTGAACGACACTCACTCATACTTTGAGCCCTCATCATTGCAGCTTGAAATGACCGTGCATCAGGATGAGATTTCACCGTATGTCAGTGCGGGGGGATTCGCCCGAATTGCGACTCGCGTCAGTCAGTTGAAAGATGAAGCCCAAAATCATGACCGTCCTTTTTTATTCCTGCATGGCGGAGATTGTTTTCAGGGCACATTATATTTCTCCTTATTTAAAGGAGAGGCGAATGCCACTTTGCTCAATGCACTAGGGGTTGACGCGATGGTGTTGGGGAATCATGAGCTGGATTTGGGCAATGAACCTGTCGCTCGGTTTGTGCGCAATATCAATTTTCCGCTTTTAGCGGGCAACTGGGATCTGAGTCAGGAACGGCCGGACAAACCATATCGGTTGTCTGATCAAACTAATGTTTACCGCTATGATGTCCGGCAACAAACGGCTCAATGGCTGGTTCGTGAATATGAACAAGACGCTGTGGCTATCTTTGGGCTATCGCTGGAGCGGATGGATGATATCTCCAATCCGGATGCGGATACGCCGTTTGTGGCGGCACTGGATGTTGCGCGCCGGACCGTCAATGCGATTCAGAATAGTGGCATCAATAAAATTATTTTACTCAGCCACCTCGGGTATGACATAGACAAACAGCTTGCCGAGGCGGTGAGCGGCATCAGTTTGATTATTGGCGGACATAGCCATGTTTTACAAGGTGACTTTTCGGATATTGGACTGGGGGCTGCCGATCCGTACGGGATCAAAGTGGGAGAGACACATATTGTGCAAGCCGGATGCCACGCGCTGGCGCTGGGGCACTGTCACATTGATTTTGATGGGGCAGGCAAAGTGGTACGTTTTCAGGGCAAGAATGAGCTGTTAATTGGCCGGCGTCTGTTTGTTGATGCGGCAAGACAGTCTACTGGCAGCGATTGGCGGCACCAACATGCCTGCGATTATCTGGAACGACATCCGCTGGTGTATGTTTGCCGCAAAGATCCCCGCATTCAGGATATATTGAACCGAAATTACCTGCCGGTGGTGCGGCAACAGCAAACCAAAGCGGTGATTCACCTGACACAACCTTTATTTCATACCCGGATCCCCGGAGAAAATGGCGGCAGTGAAATCGCACCCTTGGTGGCCCGGTCATTTTATCATGCGATGCGTAAGCGTGAACATCCGGTTCAGTTTGCTGTGCATAATGCCGGGGGCGTACGTTGTTCTCTGTCGAGTGGGGTACTGACGGTTGCCGATATTGCCGGTCAATTATTGCCATTTGCCATTCCTATCGGTGTGTATTACGTCACAGGTGCGACTCTCCGACGTTTACTGACAGGTGCGATTGACAATGCGTTGGGTTATCGGGCAGAGAGTACCGGTACGGGAAGTTATCCTTATTGTTATGGTTTGGATTTCCAATATCAGGCCGACATGCCGGTAGAAGAACGGATTCAGGCTTTAATGATTTATCAAAACGGCCACTGGACATCTGTTGATGATTCAACGGTTTATTGCGGAACATCGTCTGCCTATACGATGAAAGGAAAAGAAGGTTATGAAGCCATTCTTGGCATGGTTCGGCCCGGTATTGTTTCGAATGTCTCAATGGCCGATGCTCTGATCGAGATGTTCGAAGATAAACCTGAATGGCTTGAAGCGTCTGTCGAAGCACAATTTATCCGTTAGCTTTCACCCAATACATGAGTCATTACCATGATGGCATTGTCTTTGCTTGTATGATGATGTTGAAATAACCTCATCGGTGAGGAGGGAATATGCGGCATAAAGATTGGTTTGATGCACTGGTGGTTGTCAGTTGGGTGAGTATCTGGTCGTTACTGGTTTATTTTCTACCCTATGCAGCTGTTTAAATCAGATGGTCATTCAAATGGATAAATTGTATCGGGCAGCTATTGAAATTGAAAAATGGCTGCTTTTCATATTGCTCTCTTCGCGTTGATGAATGAAGACCTGCTATTTTCCTGTCAGACCTTCACTCTCTTTAAAATTGCCTTTTCAAAAATTGGAATCGGCCTCTCATTTTGATTAGTATTCTGCAAAATCTCCGAAAAAAACATCCAGAAATAGTCAATATCGCATCAATTCTGCTTGCCTAAATAAGTGATCGCTTTAAGATCGGTTCGTTGTTTTTCATATCTTTGCTAGGTATATAATCATAATGACTACACAAAAAATAAGTGAATCTATCTCGATTATTTCTAAGGTTGGTTTTTTTCTTGGTGCAGTAATAATACTGATATATTGCTCAATGATTGGATTCTATCCTCAAGGTCTTACATTAGGCGATGGGGCATTCATTGGCTTCGTGTTTCTCTCGTTCGGATTCTTAGCCACATTATTTATCTTTTTGTTTTCGATCTCGTCTTTGTCATTGGTCAATGTGTTGATTTTTCTGTTTCGGTTACCGTCGTTTATTTTTAAAACGTTGTCGATGACCAAGAAAGAGAAACATCTGCGCGGCATGGTGTTTGGCGGGATGCTCAAAAACTTTATTAAAGATCATCATATCGGTTCGATCTCTTTCTTGGGATTGGTTTGGTTGATTCCGCTGATTTATATTCTTTGTCAGTATGCGACAGTCAGGGATTCAGACTGGTTTTCAACGCTCTTGATGTTTACACCACTGTTGTATTGTGGCATCGCCTGTAAGATGTATCTCAATCATAAAGAGAAGAATATTTTTAATAGTCTGGTGACGTTATTTATTTTATTGACACCTTTTATGGTGGTGCCCGGATTATTTAAACATACCTTATATACCGCGATGGAAAATATCGGTGTCAGGGACAGTCATGTGTCACTTTATATCGATAATCAGTATGTTCCGGTCGTGAATAATATCATCAATAAAAATGATCTGAGTGACTATCAAGTGACCAGTGTTGATGACAATTTCAGTAAAATTGATAATGTTGATGTCATTTTTACCGGGGCAGGTAACAGAAGTTTGCTGAGACTGGCGGATAAACGTGTGTCGATTAACTTTGTGTTACCGTCAGATGCATTTTATACAGAGAAATCTCATTTGAATCATGACTTGAATAGTCTGATTGCAGCCATTCAAGCGAATAGCTCGGATGCGTTTCAACAAAATAAGGTTTCATTTGATTATCATCACATGGTGTTGAACTTTGGTTCATATGGCTATTTTAAAGTCGGAGAGTATGCGGTTTCACCTCGGTTTGAAACCGCGATCACGTCAACATTGAATCCATTATTTGATGTCTTGTCGCGATATCCGGAACAGATTAAATCTCTGGAAGTGATTGGTTTATCCAGTCAGGAATGGAAGGGATCAAAAGACGATTTGGATGCGTACAAGTATAATTATGATCTGTCCGTGAAAAGAGCGTTAGCCGTGTCTAATGTCTTATTTGAGAGCGAGATGTTACAGCCATACGGGCAGTGGTTGAGTGATAAACTGGTGATTCGGGGTGAGTTATCTCAACAAGATGGGCGAGATAAAAAATCAGACCGGAGAGTTATCATCAAACTGAACCTGAAACAGTAATCCTATGTCAAGAAAAACCCCGGAGTCAGCTTCTGATTCCGGGGTTTTTGATTGAATCAACCCCGCTTATTTTTTACGGGTATATTCGGCAATAATATACATCGACTGACCGTTTGCTTTTCCTGAAATCAGCTTAGGATCGTCGCTCAGGCTGATGCCACGAACGACCGTACCTTGCTTAATGACTTGAGAAGAACCTTTGATCGGCAAGTCTTTAATAATTGTGACGTCGTCACCTTTCTTCAGCTCAACACCGTTCACGTCACGGGGTTTCTCAGCATCATCATCCATGCCGATCATTGCCCAGTTGGCAACCTCTTCTTCCAGATACATCATATCCAGCAGATCGTGAGCCCAAGTTTCAGACTCTGATAAACGCTTCAGTTGACGCCACGCCACGACTTGAACCGCTGGCGTTTGATTCCACATACTGTCGTTCAGACAACGCCAGTGGTTCGAATCGGCCGTTTCCGGATTCTCAATTTGACTCTTACAGGTTTCACAGAGCATCACTGCATGATCGACTGTAATGAGTGTATGAGGTGCAACAACAAATGGTTGAAGCTGAGCGGTAGATGAACAAAGTTCACATTTTGATTCACAACGTTCAAGCAGCGCTGATTCTGTTGCCATATGATTGGACTCCTGTAAAAAGAATAAGGGCGTATTATCCACTTCGTGGCAACAATTTAAAGTTTTTTATCCACCAAGACGACGTTTTAGCAACAATGAACGAGCAGGTTAGACTGCATAAAACGAGGATCAAGGCTTACACATATAAATCAAGATTTATAAATATGAATATAGCTTGCTGGCGTCGGCTACGCTTGTCATGATATTTTCTGAGCGGAGTCTTTCGGCTCTCTCACCTCTATTTGATTTGTTAAAGGTAGATTATGCGTATCTGGAAAAGACCGATTGATATTGATTTATTGAATCAAACTTCAGTGAACACCATGATGGAACACCTGAATATTGTCTATACGGAAGTAACCGATTCAACGATGTCGGCAACGATGCCGGTTTGTCATTTCACCCATCAGCCATTGGGGATGTTGCATGGCGGGGCTTCGGTTGTGCTTGCGGAAACATTAGGCTCCGTTGCTGCGAACTGCTGTGTTGATGAAGATGCTTATTGTGTCGGGTTGGATATTAATGCCAATCATATCCGAGCGGTTAGAAGCGGAACGGTCACGGGGGTTGCTCAACCAATGCATATCGGTGTATCGACGCAAGTATGGCAGATCAATATTCATGATGAGCGGGATCGATTAGTGTGTACCAGCCGTCTCACCATTGCCGTTAAAAAGAAAAAATAGCAATAATATGCGGACTAAGTTTGCAGAAAAGGGAAAAATAGGAAATTATAGAGCGATGAATAATCTCATCAATTTCCCCCTTTATCTTTATGAGTAGTCCAAGGTTACGTGTCCAGTTTGAAACCTTATTCGAACACTTTGAAGGTCAAAATACGGAAGTTCGTCTGGAAGATGTGACGGATATACTGTTTTGTACGCGCCGTAATGCCCGAATTGTCTTGAATAAGATGGAAGAAGAGGGCTGGATCGAATGGCATCCTGCTGCCGGCCGGGGCAAATTATCACAGCTGATTTTTAAACGCAGCCGGAGTGATGTGAGTGAAAATCTGGCCAGACGATACCTTGAAGAAGGAAAATTCGGGCAAGCGTTCTCCGTTCTGGATCAAAATGCCGATAAGCTCACCCAAGTCATCCAAAGTTATCTTGGCGTGCAGCACCAGCAGGGACGTCAAGTTGTTCGCCTGCCTTACTATCGTCCGTTATCGATGCTGAATCCTCGCAAGCCGATGCGGCGCTCCGAACAACATATTGCCCGGCAAGTTTTTAGTGGTCTCACAACCTTAGATGAAAATGAAACGCTTCAGCCCGATTTGGCGCATAGCTGGCAGAGTCTGTCTGCAGAGCATTGGCGGTTTTATCTACGTCCCGGTGTCCGGTTCCACAATGGCCAGTTGTTGACGTCAGAATTGGTGGTTGACAGCCTTCGTGAACTACAGCATTTCAGATTGTTCCATCATATTGAGGATGTCATATCACCCGGAGATTGGGTGATTGATATTCATCTGAATAAACCTGATTTGCATCTGCCGGTTTTACTGGCTGAAACGTGTGCAAGAATTGTGAGTCCCAGTGTTCAGCAAGAGCATGAGTTTGATGTCATGCCGATTGGTACAGGGCCATTCAAAGTTGTAATTAATGATGATAAGAGGCTGATTTTACAAGCATTTGATAGTTATTTCGGTTATCGTCCGTTGTTAGACCAAATTGAAGTCTGTGTCATTGATGAGGCAGACTCTTCTTTGGTTTTTCCAACCTTGAATACCCCCCTTAAAGTGAGACGCGGTGCATCCCGGGAAGATGTTGATTTGGATCCGGGATGTATTTATCTACAATTGAACCGCAGAGACGGAATTGCCTGTGATAATGAATGGGCTGAATATCTGAGTAGTAAATTGAGTGCACTGAATCTGTTTAGTCTCTTTCCTGAAGAAACGGTTGTGGCGTGGGGCATGTTACCGGCTCACGGGTTGAAACCGGGGTGGTATCATCATCGTCCCAATCGTCAAATGATTATCCCCGCGATAACGCGTCCGGTCCGGATTGCTTATCATGCGAAACATCCGATGTTTCCTCATTTGATAGAGGCAATTCAGACTTTATTGACGCAAGATGGTATTCAGGTTGAATTAATTACTTATGAACATGCTGTCGATGTGACACAAGAGATTGATATCTGGATAAAAGCTATGGGTATATCAAACCATCGTGACGATGCATTGGCGGGGTGGCTTTTGGATTACTCCGATGTCAATGAAACAAGTCAGCCGGAAGATTTTGCCGGTTGGCAACAGTTGATTGATCACTGGCGGACTGAACCCGATCAACCGTTCCCGGCAAGAGAAATCGGGAAGTCTTTGATTGAGAAACATCAAATTGTGCCGCTATTTCACAGTTGGCTTGGTGTCAGTCATGACCAGTGTGGTGCGTTGCAGAACGCTAAATGTAATGCGTTGGGATGGTTTGACTTTTGTCGGGTCTGGGTTAAGCCGGAACTGGATTGAGAGTCATCCTTCATTTTGTGGATGAGTTTTTTACTGTTGCTTGGTGCATCAGCGCAGAAATGATATGCAATCAGTTAATATGTTGCCATTCATCGCGCTGTTTTTTGTATACTACTTGAGTGGCGGGATCATTCGACATGGATCAATGTGAACCTGAGTCGCGGTTCATTATGGTTAGCAAACATAGCTTCCAGCGAACCGAACATAGTTTTGAACAAACATAATTTTGAACGAGCATGATTTTGAATGAATATGGTGTTTAAGAAAATAGCTTAAGGATACTGATTTTGCATAGTCCTATTACATTAGAAGCGCTTTACATTCTCGATGCGATCGAACGACGTGGCAGTTTTGCTGCGGCTGCACATGAGATGAACCGCGCACCAAGTTCCCTGAGTTATCAGATTCAAAAACTGGAGCAGGATCTCGATATCATCATTTTTGACCGCTCCGGTCATAAGGCCAGTTTTACGGATGCCGGACGGCTACTTCTGGATCATGGGCGATTAATCCTCTCTGAAACCGACAAGCTGGTCAATGATGCGACAGTTTTGGCCAACGGCTGGGAGCTGGATGTGACGCTGGCTTATGATGGAATCATTCCGGTGGATAATTTCTTTCCACTGGTGGAAGCGCTCGGAAATGTGAGTAAAACCAGAGTCCGGCTTCAGGAGGAAATTTTGGCGGGATGTTGGGAGTCGCTGGCAACGGATCGAGCCGATCTCTTGATTTGTCCTCGCCTTGAAACGATGCCTCATGATGTCAAAGTTGAATCATTGGGATCAATGTCTATGGTGTGGGTTGCCGCGACCGGACATTATGTTCATAAACGTAGCGGTGCTTTTGACGAAAGTGCGCGACAGAAGTATCGGATTGTTGCGATTGCCGATACCGCGAGAGAGCAACCGCCACTCAGCGTAAATATTCTTCAAAAACAGCCGCGGCTGACCGTGACAAACTTTGCTGCTAAGTGTCAGGCGCTTACATCCGGACTTGGGATAGGAACACTACCACAACAGGTGGCACAACCTCTGATTGATGCAGGCAAACTGCAAATCATTCATGGTACGGAAAAGAAAGATGCTGAGTTAGTGCTGGCTTGGCGCCGGAATAAAATGGGTGAAGCCAAATCTTGGTGTATTCAGTATTTGAAAAAGCACTGGAATTTATACTCAATTGAATGAGTCATTTGAACATCGAGAAAGTGAAAAGAGACAGAGTCGCGGATAACCGTGACTCTGTTTTCGTTTGATGGTTATCATTCAGGCTCTTGTGATAATAGCAGCTGCATTTCGGCCGTCCCATCTTCGAAATGTACTTCTACCTGAAATCCGAGTTTCTGAGCCAGTGATAACATCCCTTGGTTACTTGGCATCGTGATGCCTGATATTTGTTGCGTTCCCTTGTGGGTACAATAGTCGATAATCTTCCTCATCAGAATTCGCCCTAATCCCAGACCTTTTAAGTCGGAGCGGATTAAAATCGCAAATTCTGCATTACTGTTGTCCGGTGTGATTAATGCACGGGAGACACCGATAATCTCGTGGTGAGGGGACGAACGAACTGCAACAAAAGCCATTTCCCGGTCATAATCGATCTGAGTCATGTTCGCTAAAGCTTCATGATTAAATTCGCCGACTTCTGTAAAAAAGCGTTTATACAGATCTTCTTTGGAGACTTTATGGATGAAGTCCGCGTGATCGGGTTCATCTTCCGGCAAAATGGGACGAACCAAAATTGACTCCTGATTTTTCATGACCACCTGTTGTTCCAACTCCGACGGATAGGGACGGATGGCTAATCGCTGTTGCGCATCACCGTGATAAGGTTTGAGATGTAAATCGGCATCCAGAATCGTAAATTGATGACCATTGACCAGCAGGGGATGAATATCTAATTCATGCACTTCAGGACACGCCACTATTAATTGTGAAAGCCTCACTAAAAACTGAGAAAGCCCTGCAATATCAATGGGTACAGGCAGTTTTTGCAGACGGATTTTATTGTTTTTGATCGCTTGGAGAATTAAATCTCTCGCTAATGTCATGTTCAACGGTGGCAGGGCGGCTTCGGCATCCGTTGCTTCTTGCCATTCGGATCCGCCTTGGCCCAGCAGAATCACCGGGCCGAAGGTGTCATCATGCTTGACTTTAATCCGCAATTCTTCACCGCCGGCGAGTTTCGCCATCGCTTGAACGACTAAACCATGAATCAACGCTGCCGGATAAGACAGACTCACTCGATCAAGGATCGCCTGTGAGGCACTTTCGACTTCGTGACGATTTCTGAGATTGAGCATGACGCCTTGTACATCAGATTTATGAGCGATATCCGGGGAGCGTAATTTTACCGCCACCGGGTAACCGATGGTTTCGGCAATATGGACGGCTTCACTACTATCTTGGGCCATCCAAGTGGGTAACACATCAAACTCAAAACAGGTCAACAAGTCACCGATTTGATGGGTATCGAGTAATATGGCTTGCTGGTTTGCAAGATGAAGATGCTCTTGAATCCACTGTTGAGCTTTGTGAATTTTTTCCGGTGGAAGAAAATCTGCTGTGGTTGGTGTTTCCATCAATTGCTTTTGATTACGCTTATATTCAACCATGTGCATAAATGCAATCACTGCGCTTTCCGGGGTACGGTAAGTGGGAATTCCGGCCTGATAGAAGCGTTGCCGGGCTGCTTTGGCGGTGAGTTCACCCGACCAGTTGGTCAAAATGTTAAACTGGCGACTGCGTGGGTGTTGATTTAAGGCATCAATCACTGCCTGAGCCGTCTGTTCTGACTCAGCAACGGCTGAAGGACAATGCATCACTAAAATGGCATCGGCAACATCTGAATCCAACACGGCATTGAGTGCGGATACATAGCGTTGATGCCCTGCATCCCCCACAAGATCGATAGGGTTGGCGTGTGACCAACTTGGCGGCAGGCTTTGATCGAGTTTGTGCATGATGTCATCATTCAGTCGCGCTAACTTGCCACCACGTTCGAGTAAAGTATCAATGGCCATAATCGCCGGACCGCCGCCATTGGTGATAATTGCCAGCCGTTCACCACGGAGTGGGAGTGGGTGGGTTAAGGTTTCCACTGCGGCAAACAGTTCATGTGTGTTATGAACACGCAACATACCGCTTCGACGAATGGCAGAATCATAAATAATATCGAGGGTATCGATACCACCGGTATGTGCTTTGGCCGCCTTTCTTCCTTCCTGTGTTCTTCCGCCTTTTAAGACCAGAATTCTTCGGTTCCGTGAAGCGGCCCGGGCCGCAGAGATAAACCGTCTGGCATTCCGAATTGTATCGATATAGAGCAAAATGGCATCGGTGTGACGATCGGTACTGAGATGATCGAGCAGATCATTGAAATCGATATCTGATGCATTGCCCAGAGAAATAAAGGCAGAAAAGCCAATCTGTTTTTCATTGGCCCAGTCCAGAATGGTTGTACATACTGCTGCTGACTGAGAAATAAAGGCAATATTCCCTTTTAAGGCGGGCACTGGGGAAAAAGAGGCATTAAATGATATCCAAGGGAGAATGATCCCCAAGCTATTTGGACCAACAATACGCATGTTCGCTGCTTTTGCGATAGCGTGACACTGTTGTTGAATCTGATGATCTTCTGGATCATTGGTATACATATCCGAAGATAAGACCACCACGTAAGCGACTTTTTTCTCGGCAAGCTGGTGGAAAAGCGAAATATTTCTTGAAGCGTGCGTACATAAAACTGCGATATCCGGTATGATAGGCAGTGAGTCGATTGTTTTGTAAGCCAGCACGCCACACACAGAGGTATAACGAGGGGTGACCGGCATGACCGTACCATCAAAGTTACCACTGAGCAGGTTCTTCATCACCACATGACCTGCGCGTAGTGGCCGATTGGAGGCACCAATGACGGCAACCGATCTGGGCTTTAAAAAATGAGACAGGTTGTTCATTTTTATTTCTCACATCAGCAAGGATATCCGTCTGATTATACAATTGGATTGATGAAAGCAGGGATATGGAAAGCAAAACTTGGATATTCGCTTAAAATTGTTTAATACTTTGTGTTTTATATCACATGTTATTCATTTGAATTTATTACCTAAACTTGATTCTAGACTCGGCTATGGGCATGATTGATACACTCTTTATGAAAGGCACGAAAACTATGGAAAAAAAAGTCATTCTCGGTTTGTCTACGTTACTGTTGGCGGCATGCTCTTCTGGTACTTATGTAACGGACGTAACAACTGAAAGCTACCAGGAAGAATATCCCACGGCCAAAATACAACAGCCGGTGGTTTCTCAGCAGGGAACAACTGCTGAAGGTGTGACAGAAATGAATGTCGTTCGGACGACAGAGCAGCCGGCAACATCTCAAAAGATGTCTCAACCGAGTCAGACTGCTGTGACGATTACTCCGCCGACGGCAAAACAAGTGGCAATGAATCCACGTTTTGGTTACACCATTCAGGTGGTTGCGGTTGGTAGTCAAAGCAAAGTGGATCGATTTTCTAGCAAGCTCCCTAAAGATGGGCAGCCTATCTGGGAAAACTACAAAGTTGTGAATGGGACGAAGTGGTATACCATCTTATACGGTGATTTTGCAACGCGAGCTAAAGCGCGTCAGGCCATTCAGATGCTACCGGCTGAGTTTCGTCAACTCAAACCTTTCGTAAAAAGTATTGACGCAATTAAAAACTCAGAATATCCGACTTTAAACAAGCTGAATTAAGTAAAAAAAGGGCCTCGGGCCCTTTTTTGTGTAGATAGTGAACGGTTAGCAGCCGAGAGAAAAATAAGGCTACAACTTTATCGGGAATTATCTATGATAGGGGCGGTTTAAACTGAAAGGAAGTGTGGAAGAATAATGGACCGTATCAATATATTATTACTTTGTGGTGGTGGTTCATCAGAGCATGAAGTGTCATTGGTTTCTGCGAATTATGTTCAGGAACAGCTCCAAACCAATCCTCACTTTCACGTTGAACGTATTGAAATGAAACGTGACGGCTGGTTTTCCGAAGACGGCCATCTGGCATATTTGGATACTAATACAGCAACGCTGAATACTGATGTCAGTTGTCAGAACATTGATTTTGTGGTGCCATGCATCCATGGCTACCCCGGAGAGACCGGCGATATTCAGTCAATGCTTGAATTAGCAGCCATTCCATATTTGGGATGTGGTCCTGAGGCGAGTTCAAATAGCTTTAACAAAATAACATCAAAGCTTTGGTACGATGCGTTAGGTGTTCCGAATACCCCTTATTTATTCTTGTCTGAATTCACAGAGCAGACGATGGCACAATGCGAAGAAGCATTCCACCGTTGGGGGGCTTTATTTGTGAAAGCTGCTCGTCAAGGTTCTTCTGTTGGATGTTACAAGATCACTGATTTGTCACAATTGCGTCAATCAATTACCTCAGCATTTCAGTTTTCTGAACAGGTTCTCGTTGAAAAAGCGGTGAAACCGCGAGAGTTAGAAGTTGCGGCTTATGAAATCGGGGGAGATCTGCATATTTCGGCACCAGGTGAGGTCATTGCACCGGCTGATGCTTTCTACACCTATGAAGAGAAATATAGCCAAACCAGCCACTCTTATACCAAGGTAGAGGCTGAAGGTCTCACCGCAGAACAGCTTACCTCAATTCGTGAATACAGTGAAAAAGTGTTTCGTCATATGAAACTTCGACATCTGGCCCGCGTTGATTTTTTCTTAACGCCGGACGGAGAGGTTTATTTGAACGAAGTGAATACATTCCCGGGAATGACGCCAATCTCGATGTTCCCTAAAATGTTAGAAAACAATGGCCATACCATGGCAGATTTTTTAACGGATTGTATTGAACGGTCATTGGAAAAAGTCACGACTTCCAAGGCTTAAACGATTTAAATCGTTGTATTTCAATTTCAGCCTGATGATGCTTTCCAACATACTGAGAAGGCATCACGGGGCTTTGCCAGCGACCAAAAGACTGAATCTCCTTGATTTTCATTCCTTGTTGATAGAGCTCTTGTGTGGCTCCGATGCGAGTCGATTGACCTGAAAATTTAAGATGGGCAATCCCAAGTCGTTCTCCGGCACCTCTTAAAATTCGATGGATCGATGAGTCATTCAGTTTTTCAATTCCGATATTTTGGTGACGATCGATCGAACGGAAGACATAAGGTGAAGATTGGATATCAATCAGATGATACCACCGATGAATCGCTTCCGAAGCCGGTGGAGATAGTTGATAATCATTACCTCTGAGTTCAACCCGTACCTCGGATTCTGAGTGAAAGGTGAGTTGTTCAACTTGGAGTTCTCTGAGCTCCGCTCGTTTCAAAATGCACTCAAACATCAG
This sequence comes from Vibrio sp. MEBiC08052, assembly GCF_001506075.1. GTDB lineage: Bacteria > Pseudomonadota > Gammaproteobacteria > Enterobacterales > Vibrionaceae > Vibrio. The sequence continues at coordinate 2,917,686 of NZ_KQ947475.1, forward strand.
ATGATAAATAGCGAGATCTCGAATATCTTTGGCATCTTTAGAGGTCGAAAGTCGTGTATCGAGTTGCTCAAGATGTTCTCGACCTAACGCATCTGCCTGACTATTATCGCCTTTTTTCTCTGTTCTTAAAAACATCAGAAGTAAACGGACCTGATGATTCGTGATTGGATCCGGATAACCAAGCAATTTATGCAGCACTGTCATAGTGACGCTGTAACGACGTAGGGTTGAAAACTTCCTAATCCGTGATTCCTTTTCGAGAAAAAGACGAATCATATCCGGAGATGCCGGATAAGGAACAACATGCTGATTCTGACAAAATTCTACAAACAGATTCCAGTCTTTCGTCATAGCTAGTAGGGAACTGCTTGAATATTGATATTGCGTCAGTTCATCAAGTTGTTCTTTATGAATGAAAGCACAAAGTTGCTTTGTATAATCTTCAATTATTGTCTTTTTTGTGATTAGTATTGGTTTTTTTAACATTCTAATGCACTATAACTAGGTTATTAGCCCTAAATATACTTGATCATGTGCCGATTACAATTAATATTAAATGAAAATACATAAAAGAGCTGAGTAGACATATGGCTGTTGCAACATACCGAGGATTTACCCTCAAATCTGCCGGTCAATCCAGTGATGTCTGGCAAGTAAAAATCAAGAATCATGTTCTTTCCGGTAATAAAGCAGCTGTAAAGAAAAGTATTGATTGGTGGTGTGATACCGCCTCGATTATCGATCCCAAAGAATTTTCAAATATCGAAGTCAAAAGAGAGCATCCGACCGCGACACAAGAGCAGTTTGCCGGTTTTACTCTGAAAAATGATACAGGTGAATCGAATGATTGGTACTGTATATTCAATGGACGACTCATCAAAGGTTCTAAGCTCGCGATTGAAAAACATATTGAAAAGACAATTCTAGAACTCCGTCAGGCGAAAGCAGCAGCAAAGAAGTAGTTAAAATATGACATTAGTATATTCCACAGAAGTTGGACGAATTAAATCTGAAGAATCACAACCTCAGCGACCGAAAGGCGATGGTATTGTAAGAATACAAAGACAAACCAAAGGACGAAAAGGGAAAGGGGTCTGTGTTATCACCGGTCTTGACCTTGAAGATGCTGCGCTAAAACTCTTGGCAGCAGAGTTAAAGAAACATTGTGGCTGTGGTGGTGCAGTAAAAGACGGCCATGTTGAGATCCAAGGTGATGACCGCGAGAAAATCAAGACCTTTCTGGAAAAGAAAGGTCATACCGTTAAACTTGCCGGTGGTTAATTTCAGATAAATTCAATAAAAAGGCCCTAGTGACAATGTCACAATGGGGCCTTTTTATCCTTCTACAACAAAAATATTTATATTTCCTTTGCTTAGTTAAGGCCTCCTTATTTCTCTTGTTGTACAAAAAATATCTAGCTATTTCATATCCATAGAATTTATTCGCGATTAATGATTCAAATCAGTGTTTCACTGCCTATGTAAGCATATTGTATGTCTAATCACATTTTTATATGCAAACTATAGGAGATAAGTATGAGTGTCATGAGATTTTCTGTACCCAGAGACATTATCTATGGAGAAGGGGCACTGGCTGAATTGGCAACGTTAAAAGGTCAAAAAGCTGCAATTGTGACTGGGGGAAGCTCGATGAAAAAATTTGGCTTTTTGGAACAATGCCAAGATTATCTGTCACAAGCTGGGATTCAGAGTATTATCATTGATGGTGTTGAACCGAACCCATCAGTTAAAACAGTCTGGCGTGGTGCTGAAGCAATGATTAACTTTGAACCGGACTGGATCGTGGCAATCGGAGGCGGTTCGGCCCTTGATGCAGCCAAAGTCATGTGGTGCTTCTATGAACATCCACACTTAAAATTCGAAGATATTATTGAGGTCGGCTCTATGCCGGCATTACGCCAAAAAGCGAAATTCATCGCGATTCCGTCAACCAGCGGTACGGCTTCTGAAATCACCGCGTTTTCTGTTATTACTGACACTGATAACCATATCAAGTATCCCATCGTTGCAGCTGACATGGTGCCGGATATTGCGATTCTTGATCCTAAATTACCGGAAACAATGCCAGCGCATATTACGGCTAATACCGGGATGGATGTCTTGACGCATGCCGCAGAGGCGCTTGTTTCAATTGCTGCGACATCATTTACGGATCCATATTCAATTGAAGCAATCAAACTGGTGATTGATAACATTGAAACCGCATACAAAGAGCCTGGCAATAAAGAGGCCCGTTATAACATGCATAATGCATCAGCACTTGCTGGTATGGCATTTACCAATGCTTCATTAGGACTGGTTCATTCACTCGCTCACAAAATTGGTGGTGAGTTTGGGGTGACACATGGTCTGTCGAACGCCATTCTGCTGCCATATATTATTGATTTCAACAGACAGTACACCACCAAATATCAGTTGGCTGAAGGTATTCTCGGTATTGACAATCTGGCACAAACAGTCAGAGAACTGAACAAAGCATTGAATATTCCATCCTGTTTTAAAGATTGTGATGAGGTAGATTTCAGCGAAGAGAAATTCATCCGTGTACTGGAAAGAATGAGTGAACGGGCCTACGGTGACCCATGCACATTGACCAACCCAGGCAAACCAACCGTTGAAGATGTGAAAAATCTATACTGTAAGAGCTATTACGGAGAGTAATTTCCATAAACGAGCGCGGTAACTAACCGCGCTCAATTAGGGGATGGGAAGCATTAACGCATTGAATCGACTCGATTATTGTATTTAACATAACGTATATAATGCGTACTTACATGATTGTTTGATTTATCTGACAATGGTAAGCTCAAACTCGAAGCCAACACTTACAGACTCATCGACTATGCCAAAACATGATCAGTTTGTACAAAAGGACTTAAATTTAAAATGATACCTAAAATCCAAACTACAAATCTTATATTACTTCCACCAACAGCTAACTGCTTTGATTTATATGAGCAGTTTTATACCAATGAAGATGCTTCGAAGATGTATGGAGGCCCCATCAGCAAAACCCAAGCTTGGTCGAGGCTTCAATTAGATCTTGGCTCATGGCATCTGCAAGGATTTGGTGTTTGGGTTATTCAGTTACGTTCAAATGATCAGTTAGTCGGTACATGTGGATTTTGGCAAGGATTCGGATGGCCAATGGAGCTCACTTGGTGGATACTTCCCGAATATAGAGGACAAGGGATTGCATCAGAAGCCTCTAAAGCAGCAATAAAATATGCATATACTCATTTTAAGTGGGATCATGTTGAAACCTATATGCATGATGACAATGCAGCGGCTCGTGCTCTGACAGAGAAAATCGGCGGGCAGAAAGACAGACGAATCGACTTCCCTGATGGGCTGACTCGGGATATTTATCGTTTCCCTAAATAAACCGTGGATTCCCCTACCTTTGTTGTAATGCTGATCAATTAGCACTGAAATCTAAAAACAAATTGCAGATCTGCAATTTGACCTAATTCGATATGCTGAAATTCTTTTGGTGCTCAAAAACTTTTATATACATATGTTGAAAATCAGCTGACCTGCAGAGCTGAATGTCTCCAACATAATGAAACTCAGGACAATTAGGTTTACCAACTTAGAACCTCCTTCTGTCCTCTGCTTTCTGTTCAGAACACTTTCCAAAACCTGCCGTCCTCACAAGACATGAAAAATATTTTTTACAGATAAATTGTCTCGTTTGTTGTTATCACATCTGTGGCGTTGTTTATCTGTTATTAAATAATTTAGTTATAGTGCATCAGGATATATTCCTTGAGTGATACTGTCACTCAGCAGAAGCATTCACTAACAAGAGATCCCAAAAGATCTTTTCTCTTTGGGAAGATACACTTTGAGTCAAGCAATATTCTGTGTCAGCATAGAATGCTGTAGTAACTTAATGAATAATATACATTTTGATTAGGAATCATCACAAGTGCTACAGAGAATGAAAAAACGATCAACTTATTTTTCATCAAAAAATAATTAAGTGGTGTGAGTAATTACTACGCGCTATGATGTTGGTATATAAGATTTGATTTAGATTTCAGAAAAGAAAAAGCCCCCTCTTTCAGAGAGAGCTTAGATATGTGTACTTAAGAGGGAAAATCGGCGCGTTAGTATGTGGATAAGAAGTTCACATAGGCACCTTTTGCATGTGCATTGGTATAGCTTACTGCGGCATCAAGTTCAAATAATCCAAGTAGAGAAAGTCCTATCCCCGCAGTGTATATCCCATCGGAATTACTATAAGCCAGATTCTTTTTATAACCGGCTCGCAATTTTAGCTGACGCAGAATATCAATCTCTCCACCAACACGAAGCATCTGGGTATTATCATTGAAGTTGGTATAGCGCTCTTCCTCATTCAAATCATAATCGACGCTAATCGAGGCATAATCACCTATAAGCCCGACACCGACTGTATACAGTGGTCTGAGTTGGTAACTATATTGCAAATCAGCCTTGCCAGAAATACTGGAAGCAACTCGTTGAGTTGTGATATCACGAGAAACCAGATTGGTAGCCGCGAATCCGACTCTTACTGGCCCATAGAACCACAGAAAACCGGCATCTAGGTTAAATACCGTTTCTCCGGTACTGTTTGCATCAATATCGCTGAGATCGTAATTCTTCAAACTGGCTTCATATACATAGGTATACACTCGTTGAAGTTTGGGAGACACACCGACTGAGATATGTTGCCCTAGAAATGTTTGATATTTTGCCAGAGAAAGTCCGACTTCTGTGACCGCAACAGAAACCGCATCGATCGTACTATTCTGTGCATTATCAAGCGTTGAGGAACCGGTTGTCGCGATTGATGGCGTCACATAAGTCTCGGCATAGGCTTTACCAAACAAATTCATCGAAAGATATTGATTGGGAATCCCTATTGCAATCGCACCACCAATATCAGCTTTGAGTTCGCCGCCATTGAGCGCATCTAGCTGACTCTGAAGCTCAGCTTCTCGTGATGAATCACCACCTTCCACATCCTTGATTAAATCACCGATATTATCAATGGTATTGGAAATATCATCAGGATCATTGTAGGTTAGTCCAAAGCTAGGAAGTAGCATTCCCGCATCATCATTTTTGCGATAAATGGCGACAATAGCAGGGTTATAGAAAGGTGCGGTGAGATAATTAGCTGAAACAACCCCTGTACCTCCCATCGCATCCCCTCGAGCCTCAACAGCGTAGGAGGCTGCCATACTCCCGGGTGAAACCACAAGAAGTGAAGGAATCAAGTATTTTAGTTTTATATCCATATGCGCTATAAACCGAATAAAATTTAATGTTTATAACGACAGATTGTTATATATCTTTAGCTATTCCTCTAGTGAAACATCATATGTTTTACTAATAACTTGAGATTGCTCAATAGTAATTGGTCCTTGCCACCGCTGATGATTCATCGATACCGCCAGAACATATCGTCCCGGTTCTAATGTGTTGGGGGGTAACTCGCTCGGATAATTAGATTCATAGGTCTGTTTCCAAACTTCTGAATATTTCCCACTATGATAGCTATACGCTGAAACTCTCATTTTGGGTAATGGACAGTAACGATTCGGAATCGCTGTTTTTTCGACACGCCATTGCTCTTTTGAGCGCCAATGAATCGTGTGATAAGTCTTCGGATTATCAAGAATGACCCAGGAACTCCATGACTCACCATTTTTTCGAGAGACAATCAATCGATACAGCCCCATAGGCAGACGATTATTCAGGTTATAACGTTTTACGTAAGTTAGCTCATTGGTGACATTGTCACTTCCTACCTGAGAAAAAGAACTATCGAGTGAAATTGAATGATCAATCCAGCGAGTGAACGAAATCTCTTCTATTTGTGACGTTGTCACTATGTCAACCAATAATTGAAATGCATCCCGCCCCGGGCTCTGAATCTCAACTCTTCGTACTGCAAGAGACTTAATCCAATCAGGAAAAGGGGCACGCTCGAGACTCTTTCCACAATCTGCGCTTAAAGATTGGAGTAGCAAATCATTCAAATGACTGCTGAGGTGATTGCTTTCAGCGCTCTGCCATACCTCAACTAAAGAGCTAAACATTTTAGGCAGATCGTCTTCCAGCAGATGTTCATGGGCTTGAGTTAATGGTGTATTGCGTTCAAACCAATTCGCGGAAACAGAATAGCTGGGAGTACATATCAGCACTCCCAGTAAGAAACAACTCTTTTTTCTCATCTTCAGGCTTTCATTTTATAGCCAACACCCCGTAACGTTTCAATTTCTAGTCCGGGAAGTTTTTGTCTTAATTGCAGAACATGTGTATCAACTGTTCTTGTTGTTGGGAAGTGATTGTAGCCCCATACATGATCCAATAATTCATCTCTGGTAAATACTCTTCCTAAGTTACTTGCCAGAAATAGCAGTAAATCAAACTCTGTACGGGTCAACGTAATTAATTCACCTTTGTAATGCACTTCCCGTGTGGCTTTATCAATAGTTAGTTCTGGTGTGACTACTTTTGTGTCATCCTGCTGCCCATCAGGCGCTCGAAGTTGCGCTCTCACCCTGGCGAATAACTCAGCTTCAGCAAATGGTTTAGTTAGATAATCATTCGCACCAGAATCAAGTCCTGCGACTTTATCTTTCACCGTAACCAGTGCCGTCAACAAAATGACCGGAACATCTTTCAGATTTTTCCAATCAACGAGGTGTTCAACTGAGTCACCATCAGGAAGTTGCCGATCTAAAATGACTAAATCTGCCTGCTCCCAATATTGTCTTACTTCTGAAATTTTCTCCGCATGTAAACAGTTATATCCGGCTTGTTCTAGACTAACTAATAATCCATCAGCCAAGTTTTTATCATCTTCAACAAGAAGCAATGTCTGTTTCACAAGGTATCTCCAAAATAAATGTTGTTGGTGGCCCGACTAGAGACATCTTGCCTCCCATTCTTCCAACCATTGATTCTACTATTGTTAAACCTAGGCCTAAGCCACTTTTACTGACAAAGGGCTTACGTAGCTGACGCCAGTCTTTCTGTATCAGCATACCCTGATCGATTACCTTGAACGTAACCATATGACTTGACGTCGTTACATCCAACTGCACGGGGGCAATACCATATTTAATGGCATTTCTTAGCAAATTATCAATACAAGTTCCCAACCAGTAGACATTTAATTTCGCTGCAATATCCTGATTGATTGAGAAATGAATAGATGATTCGAATTCTTCCTCTAATTTATACTCTAACCACTCAGCAACAGATGGAACCCAATCCACAGCTAAAGGTTTAGTATCGGACTGTAAATAATCTTTACTGGCCTCTGCCAACTGCCTCAGACGACGGGAATCTTCACATAATCGTCGAAATTCATCATAGACACTTTCAGGAAGATGCTCAAACTCTCGTCTGAACCCTTCAACAGTCAATGAAAGACTGGCGATCGGTGTCCGTAACTCATGTGTCAATATCTGTAAAATAAGCATACGGCTTCTCATCTCAAGCCGCTTCGTATTCCAACGATAGACAAACCAACTAATCACTAATAAAACGTTAAAAGCAACAAGGCCGACGAGGATATAACGCAAAATATCCGATTGGTCTTCCTCCTCCCAACACAAGTTACCGCGTCGAACGAAACAAGTTGAATCCTCAGTATTGACATAACTGAAGACTAATCCCGCCTGTTCGGCATTATTCTTCCAAACATGATCAGCAAAAACATAATACTGATCACCTTTTCTCAACCAAAGCTCATTTTGCTCACTGAACATTGAGTCACCTGATATTAATGAGGTGACCGACTCACTATCCATCCGCTGCAAACGCCCTAATAAAGTATCTTTTGGGGCTTTAGGACGTTCCTGAATATGCATGTAAACTTTGAGTTCATCATAGAGCTCAGGGTGTTTTTTCACATATCGTGCAGCATACGTTCCCCCACCCGGATGAATCAAAGCGCTCCTGGCAAACCAACGCAACGGGAGATTCGTCCCTTTACACATCGCTCGAGTAAAAACCAGCGGTTCCGTCGTTAAGGGGCTCAAAGGTAAGTTTCCGGTACACTGTTTCGCTAAAGCGTAAAGCTGCTGGATATCTTTCAAAGGATATTGAAATGTCTGAGGCAGCATGGATTCGGGTGTAATTAGTCTTGTGGCATACTCAGCTTCTATTTTTCTCAAATCATATGAAACAAGTGCTTCATCATATCTAAACAAAGAAATAAAATGATCGATTCTTGCCGGCAAAGAGTCTGCGTATGCATATGGAATGATAGACATGAACAACAACATGAATCGTTTTAATATCATCTTTTTATGTGACTCTATATTCTCAGGCAAGTTTCATAATCCGGCCAACATTATGACAAAAATAGTTATCTACGTGTTATGTTGATGTCAATAATGTGTCCCTTAAATAAATAAAGCCAGCATTATTGCTGGCTTATACTACAAAGTTTTCTCTTATTTTTTAAGCAGGGATCAGTCCAGATGTTCCAGAATGTGCAGACATGACGCTTTTGCATCCCCAAATAACATCTGAGTATTCTCTTTAAAGAAAAGTGGATTCTGAACACCAGCGTATCCGGTATTCATTGAACGCTTAAAGACGATGACATCTTTGGCATTCCAAACTTCCAAAACGGGCATACCCGCAATTGGACTATTCGGATCCTCGAGTGCAGCCGGGTTGACCGTATCATTCGCACCAATGACCAGCACCGTATCCGTGTCACTGAAATCATCGTTGATTTCGTCCATTTCCAATACAATTTCATATGGAACTTTAGCTTCAGCCAACAGCACATTCATATGACCGGGTAAACGCCCCGCGACTGGATGGATACCGAAACGAACTTCGATCCCTTTGGCTCTAAGTTTTTCGGTAATTTCAGAAACCGGATACTGAGCCTGCGCAACTGCCATACCATATCCCGGTGTAATCACCACAGACTTCGAGTTTTTAAGCATGTCTGCGACATCTTCAGCCATGATCTCACGATGTTCGCCTTGCTCGCCGTCGTCACTAATCACAACTTCTTGACCGAATCCGCCGGCAATCACGCTGACAAAAGAGCGATTCATCGCTTTACACATGATATAGGACAGAATCGCTCCCGAAGAACCGACAAGTGCACCAGTCACAATCAATAGGTCATTCGCCAGCATGAATCCTGCAGCTGCAGCTGCCCATCCTGAATATGAGTTCAGCATGGAAACAACAACCGGCATATCTGCGCCACCGATAGACGCGACCAAATGATAGCCAAAAACAAAAGCAATCAGAGTCATCAAAATCAGTGCGAAATAGCTCCCGTCAACATTGACAAAGTAGATCAGCAATAGTGTAGAAACAATGACTGCCGCCAAATTCCACTTATGTTTGTGTGGAATATTCAACGGTGAAGATTTAAACACACCATGTAGTTTGCCAAACGCAACGATCGAACCGGTAAATGTAACCCCCCCAATAAAAACCCCCACAAAAACTTCAACCAAATGGATGACATGTTCAGCATGTGTTACGGTTTCCGGAGCTTCGATAAAGCTATTATAGCCAACCAATACAGCGGCCATACCGACAAAACTATGGAGGATCGCAACCAACTGGGGCATCTGTGTCATTTCGACTTTCTTCGCAAAATGGATACCGATCGTACCTCCAATCGCCATTGCAATAATAATCCAGGCAATCCCCGATGTATCAGGCGCAAAAATGGTCGCCAATAAGGCAATCGCCATCCCGGTCATACCGTAGTAGTTACCAGCCCTCGCCGATTCCTGTTTCGACAAACCAGCCAGACTCATCACAAAAAATAAAGCAGCAACGATGTACGCCGCTTGTACTAATCCTGCAGACATTCGCTACTCCTTGTTATTTTTTACGGAACATTTCAAGCATACGCTTCGTGACGGTAAAACCACCGAAGATATTGATACTTGCGATCAACACAGCAATAAACGATAAAAACGTAACAAAACCATTGCCCTGACCAATTTGCAATAAACAGCCGATAACAATAATCCCTGAAATTGCATTAGTAACAGACATTAAAGGCGTATGTAGTGCATGCGTCACATTCCAAACGACGTAATAACCAACCACACAGGCAAGAACAAAAACCGTAAAATGGCTGAGAAAGGCCGCAGGTGCAACAGAGGCAACCCAAGCGAATGCACCAACACCGACAACGAGTCCCAATGCCTTTTTCATCGGGGATACAGCTTTTTCTTCTGCTTTCTGGAGCGATTTCACCGGCTGAGGTTTAGCTTGTGGTTGTGCTGAAACCTGAATAGGCGGTGCCGGCCAAGTCACTTCACCTTCCTTAATTACGGTCACACCACGCTGAACAACATCCTCAAAATCGATGTAAATTTCACCATCTTTTTCTTTGCACAATAACTTCAACAAGTTAACCAGATTGGTGGCATACAGCTGAGAAGACTGCGTCGGTAAACGTCCGACCATGTCAGTGTATCCGATGATCTTCACACCATTCTTAGTAGTAACCACTTGATCAGCCACTGTATATTCACAGTTTCCGCCATTTGCAGCCGCGAGATCAACAATCACACTGCCCGCTTTCATACTGTCAACCATTGCTTTGGTAATCAGTTTTGGCGCAGGCTTTCCGGGAATCAATGCGGTCGTAATAATGATATCGACATCTTTTGCCTGATCTGCGTAAAGTTCAGCCGCTTTACGATTAAAATCATCAGACATCTCTTTGGCATAACCGTCACCAGCACCAGAATTTTCCTGAAAGTCAACGGAAAGAAATTCCGCTCCCATCGACTGAACCTGCTCTTTTACTTCAGGACGCACATCAAAAGCCCGGACAATAGCCCCCAAACTGCCAGCAGCACCAATCGCGGCTAATCCAGCTACACCGGCCCCGGCAACAAAAACTTTAGCCGGTGGTACCTTACCGGCTGCCGTGATTTGTCCAGTAAAAAAGCGTCCGAATTCATGTGCCGCTTCAACGACAGCCCGATATCCGGCAATATTTGCCATCGATGACAAAGCATCAAGAGCCTGCGCCCGAGAAATACGCGGCACGGAATCCATGGCAAGCACATTGATTTTTTTACCGGACAAGGTTTCAAGTAACTCTGGATTTTGTGCTGGCCAGATAAAACTGATCAGTGTTGCCCCTTCTTTGATCAACTCTATTTCTTCGACAGTCGGCGCATTGACTTTCAAAATAATATCCGCACGCCATACATCTTCATTGGATACAACCCGAGCTCCAGCAGCTTCGAAACTCTGGTTGTCAAAACTCGCTTTTTCTCCGGCATCGGTTTCAATAAGAATATCAAAACCTAACTTTAGCAGCTGCCCTACCGAAGTCGGTGAAGCTGCAACTCGCGTTTCACCCGCAAGTCGTTCTTTAGGCACACCAATTTGCATAGTTATTCCCTTATAATTGGCACAGTAAATATGTTTAATCTAACAGCTTACTTATCGATTCAAGCAGCTGGCAACTAAGTACAACTACTTGCGTTTCTTTATAACACGTTGTTTCAACGGTATTGGTCCAACATCTGCCATGACCATCAACCATACTAACGACAATGTCCAGTGAATTGAATATCATGGTAAAAATTAATCATCACAAAAAAAGAAACCACAAGCTTATCGACTTGTGGTTTCTTTCATCATGACTTTAATCAATTTGAGCTACACTCAACTAAAGATCTTTTCTCCCATCTGATCAATAAACATCTTTGCCTTATTGACCATGAGCTCATCAGCACTACTGCGACTGGACAAAACATCCGATCGAATAAAGCGATGTTCTTTGATTTCACCATTTATTTCTCGGGTAATCCGTCCGGCAACCCGATACTGACCATGTTCAGCAATCGCTTCAGGCAAAATAGCAAAATTTTTGTAATAAACAGGCTCAATAGGTGTTGATTCTTGCTGACGTTGGCCAAACAGCCGAGATAAAAATCCCACTTACTTCTCCTTTTGATATTCTGTTTGATGACTAATAATCGGGTTTTCATACCATTCCAACTCAAGGTCATCATCATAACGAGCCGTTGCAACAACAACGGGAACTTCCCGAAATTCAGGATTCTGACGACGGTCATTCTGGATCATTGTCTCTCCGGCTTCAACGGCATCTTTTGCAAATTGTTTCAACTTCACTAAACGAGTTTCCGGAAGCGTGGATAAAAAATCAATATCATGGCGAATATATACAGGACGCAGTTGACTCAATGCTAAACAAGCCAGATCAGCCAGTTGTTCATGATCATAGCGAGCTTTAAAATCATCTGAACTCAAAATTTGACCGACTAAAGTTTCCATATAATTATGGACATCAACACTGATATGCATATTTATTCTCCAGTAACTGTCAGTATCCAAATGGATATAATCTTCACGATATCAGGATTCAATATCATAAACATAGTATCAGATAATCAACCTGACATATTTTTATACATGCCGATGATAACTATGTAAGCCAAATGACGTAAATATTCCGTATTTTTAGTTTCTTGGTATTCTTATCTCTGTCTCATTTAATGCATCCGGTCACACATACATTACCTAAAGTTCAAGAAAAGAGTAATAAAAACGACAAAATGGTGTATTTTTTACTAAAAATCACGTAGAGTGCGATCAATCGTTTGACGAATCAACCATCTATGTTTTCAATGTCGGTCAGTTCTCTCTGGTTCCGCTCTTTACTTCCTATTCTGTTCATTGTGACTATCCATATCGGGATGGGCCATGAAATATTCACGCAACTATCCAATTCTAATGTACTACTTAACTTGCCTTATGTTTTACTTTTCACGGCATTAGCAGTTGCGCAAATATTCAAACAAAGTCGTATGGGGATGCTAGCTGTCGCTCAAATACTGGCTTATGTTGTTATTCAACTCTGTTTGCAAACGCCTTTAATCAGTGGTTCAACTCTCTTAGAGTTATCTTTACTGGCTTTGCTCTTTCCAATTAGTTGCGTCATATGTTACGCATTCCATGATTCAGATCTTTTCACCAAAGAATTCCTATACTATCTGTTGATTCAAGGTCTATTCTTTGCATGGTCACTGTTGATTCTGGATTATTTTAACCAAGGTGACTTCCCGGAGCTCTTTACACAACTGTTGTTATCAGTGCCCCAGGTATCACGATTACCGTTTATTCTGATCTTGTACCTGATTGTGTTAAGTGGCATAACCATGTTGCTGCTATTGAGAAAGAATCGTAAACTTGACGCAGTTGTTTATACATCGGTTCTCTTAATTTCAGATGTTTTTGTTTCTTTTCATCTTCCTCACATCTCCAGCATACTATTTTCTATCTCTGGTATTTTCTTAGTGCTATATGTCATTGCAGCCGGACATGAGCTGGCGTTTAACGACCGCCTCACCCACCTTCCCGGCCGTGCAGCGCTCGACCATACTATGAAGTCTCTGGGACGACATTTCACCATCGCCATGATTGATGTTGATCACTTCAAACAGTTCAACGATAACTACGGGCATGATACGGGTGATGAGGTATTAAAACTGGTAGCAAGCAAATTACGCCAAGTCAAAGGTAAAGCGAAAGCTTATCGCTATGGCGGTGAGGAATTTACCATTATCTTTAAAGGCAAAAGCTCAGAAGAAGCATTTGATTATCTTGAATCTTTACGCCAAGACATCCAAGAGTACGATATGTATCTTCGGAATACAGACAAGCGTCCTAAAAATGATAAAGTAGGACGCCTGAAACGCCAAAAAGATCAATCCAACGGTGTCGTGAATATCACGGTTAGCATCGGTGTCAGCGACAGTCGGTCAAGCCGAAATCCTCAAGAAGTCATTAAATCCGCAGACCAAGCTCTCTATAAAGCGAAAAAGTCCGGACGAAACCGAGTGACAGTTTAAACATGCTCCCCAATATATAACAGCTATCAACAACTCGTATCTAAGAGAAGATGAAAAACATAGATATAAGATTGTTTAAATCATTCATATCAGCACTTTCTCATAATTTATTTATGACCGGAAATACACTTATCTATTTTGTCATTCACGACTGGTTTTAGAGCGATGCTACCATTTTCATTTAAGTGGTCACCATTCCAGAACATTTTAGTTGGCAATGTGTAATCGTATAAATTGATATAACAATCTGCACCTAACTGTTTCATATCATTAGTAAACATTTTCAAGTCAGGCACATCGTATTTTGATAGGTAATTATCGAGATAATTGAGATAAAGAGCATGCAATGGCATAATGATCAGAATTACCACATGATTTTTCTGTTGCTTTAATAAGCGAATCATTTCCTTCAATTGATTTTTGCTGTCTTTATAGTAACTTGAATCTGGTTCCTTCCCCTGAAAATGAGACATTCTGAACCAATCCCCGCCTCTACGACTATGTATTCCAGAAGATACTTTTCGCCCATTCGGTAAAAAATAATCACGATTAGAGGTGTTCTTGAATATGGATAATGGTGTCTTTACTAATTTATCCTCAAAAAAATTGATTATGTCTAGTGGCTTACTAATATATAAAAATTCATTGTCATCAGCTATAATATTCAGTGATTTATATAATTCTACTGGAGTTATGTTAATAATAAAATATTTAGTATTTTTAAATTTATTTAATCCTACATTGATTTGTTTCATTCGTCGTTTAAGATCGGCCCCGTCTTCATTAAGATAATATACGTTATCTTTATTCATCTGGATTTTATAAGCATGAGAATTACCAATAATGAGCCACTCAATATCTTTAGGATCCGTAATTCTTTTAAATGAATCATCAGACGTTATGACATAAACAAGATATATAATAATCAAACTAAACATAAACGCTGACATGATTTTCATATTTCTAAAATTGCGCATAATAGAACTGTCCATCTACTTTTCTGAAAAACAACGTAAATGCCACAAAAATCAGACATAATATTATAACAAATGAAGGATAACGGTTTATCGTCCCCCGAATCAATGAAAAAGACTTATAATCAAAAAATAGCATAATTGAAACAGATAATATCCATAAGACAATATATAACCAGTTAAAAGATGTGGGAATCAAATTATTTGGTAGAAATCCATTAAATAAAAAACCTATAAATGCATAATAAAAAATTTGACTTCCCCATAGGAAATTATTATGTCTTTTAATTTTATTTTGAAAGAAAAAATAAATAAAATTGAACGCACCGAATAGAATAAAATTAAACCCCAACCCATGCCATAAAGCCAAAGATGCAGTTGCAACACCTATATTAGTATAAGCCCAAAATTTATTATATATTTTTATTTTAATGAAATCCATACACCATTGATAAATAGTTATATTCCATCTTCTAAAAAACTGAGATATATTTTTACTAAAAAAAGGTGATTTAAAACTAATTGGCATTTTAAATCCTGAAAGTCCGGCAACACCAATCCCCATTAATGACCATGAGAGGAAATCAGAATACATGTATGCCCACCAATATATAGAATTAAACACACTATCATCGTTAGAGTATATGTAATGTGTTACATGGGTAATATATGTTTTGTAAAATAACCCGACTGAAAATATTATATGATATAAAGCTAAAGATTTGATGTTCATATTTTTATTTCTTACAAACCCTGAAGGTTTGACGACAGGGCCACAATACATCTGAGGAAAAAAGCTCAATCTACTCACGATTGTATATAGTGACATATCTTCTTTAAGATAATAACAAACCTGAAACAGTACAAAACTCAACCCAAGAAAGTTCTCTCTAATATCTATCGATAAAAAAGTATTCTTAAATGAAATTAAAAACAAAAAAGTCAGAGCTAAT
Organism: Vibrio sp. MEBiC08052; assembly: GCF_001506075.1. Lineage (GTDB taxonomy): Bacteria > Pseudomonadota > Gammaproteobacteria > Enterobacterales > Vibrionaceae > Vibrio. The sequence continues at coordinate 2,933,511 of NZ_KQ947475.1, forward strand.
ATAAACTCTCGATTCTGAAAAAAACGATTACATTGGTTGATAAAAATAGCTAAAAATACAATAAGCATAAAGGTCGCGGGATAAAATATACATGACATTAAAACACCGCTAAGAATGACAACATCTTTAGAGTTAGTTATGGCAGAAATAAAATACATCAAAATTAATATAGTAACCAAACCAGCTCCTTACCCATTATCATTACCGATTAAACACTCAATTATATGTACCCGACTCACACATAACTCATAAAAATCCCAAGTCGATTCACCTTGTTTTGAGAATAAACGCAGGCTACACCTAAGTCATCATCGAAGGCAAAATATTATTCATCTATAACGAGATGAACGTGAGCAGTCTATGGTGATAAATATCATCACAGGCACACAATGAAAGTTACCTCTTCATCACTCTTTCAGTTTTTATAGACACTTATGTTAAGTTTATTATAAATAGCATATGATAACTTGCTGTTTTTTACATAATTTCCTATATTAAAAAGTAAAGATGCTGTACACAACTCTTAAGCACTATCCATTTTAACGATGTCACTACGTAATAATTTTTTAGACAGGGGCGTCACTTGAGAAAAAATAAACACAAAATAATTAATAATGACAGAAATAACCTGAAATTGACGTCTAATCAAGACTTTGGCTTTGTGCTCTCTATCATAATTCTGGTTTTATCCGGCTATCTCAACGCTTATGAAATAGGTCATTTTAGTACACTACTGGCATTTTTAGGAGGCAGTATTGCATTTGTAGCGACGATCCAACCTGAGCGCTTGAACTGGCTCAATTCCTTATGGACTTTCATCGGACTCCTACTAGGAAAAGTCACTCAGACCATAACGCTCGGACTTATTTTCTATCTATTATTTTTACCTATTGGGCTGGTCATGCGTCTATGTGGCAAGGATGAATTAAAATTAAAACAGACTGAATCCCACACTTTCTGGCGGCACCGACAGCAACAGAACCTTCCCCTTGAAGACACATTTAAAAATCAATTCTAATCACTGGATTTCATATGGATCATCTGAAAGAACTTTTAATTTTTCTAAAAGTGCGTAAAAAACTGTGGCTTGCCCCGGTGATCATTGTCATGTTTCTCCTGTGCGGACTATTCTTTTTAGTTCAGGGGACAGTCGTTGCACCATTGATTTATACCTTATTCTAGGAGAAATAATGTACATCTTGGGGATCTCTGCATTCTATCATGATAGTGCCGCCTGTCTGATTCTCAACGGTGAAATCATTGCAGCTGCGCAAGAGGAAAGATTCACCCGGAAAAAACATGACGACAGTTTTCCTGTCAATGCGGTTCAATATTGTGTTACAGAAGCAAACATTACAGCTTCTGAGATTGATTATGTTGTTTTTTATGAAAAACCGTTGATTAAATTTGAGAGACTCCTAGAGACATATCTGGCATTTGTTCCTCATGGTTTCAGCAGCTTCCGTTTAGCGATGTCATTGTGGATGGAGGGAAAACTATTCCAAAAGTCACTTCTCATTGATGGACTATGCCACGCATTTGAATCTCGTATTAATTGGAAAGAAAAACTCCGATTCTCAGAGCATCACCTATCTCATGCTGCAAGTGCTTTTTTTCCTTCACCATTTGAACGGGCAGCAGTATTAACACTCGATGGTGTTGGTGAGTGGACGACAACATCTTTGGCTATCGGTCATGGGAATCAATTAAACATCATAAAAGAGATGCACTTCCCTCACTCTCTTGGGCTGCTTTATTCATCGTTTACTTATTATCTCGGTTTTAAAGTCAATTCCGGTGAATACAAAATGATGGGATTAGCCCCCTATGGAATGCCTAAATATACTCGCCTTATCAAAGAAAAATTGATCACGATTGGCGAGGATGGCAGCTTTCATCTGGATATGCGCTATTTTAACTATTGCTCTGGGTTGACCATGACAAATAAGCGCTTTCATGACCTTTTCGGAGGACTTCCACGAAGACCGGAATCGACAATTACCCAGCGAGAAATGGATATTGCTGCATCGATTCAAAAAGTCACAGAAGAAGTCATTACCAAATTAGCCCGCTCTATTGCCCAGGAAACAGGTGAGCGAAACTTATGCCTCGCTGGAGGTGTAGCACTAAATAGTGTCGCTAATGGCTTGATTTTGAGAGAAAAAATATTTGATAATATATGGATCCAACCCGCTTCAGGAGATGCAGGGGGCGCTTTGGGCGCGGCACTTGCGTATTGGCATATTCATCATCAAGGGGAACGCCGTTGCACCTCGGCACTGCATGACCATATGCAAGGTAGCTATTTAGGACCGGCTTATTCAGATCATGTGATAGAACAAACGTTGAATAAACATGGGGCGAGATACGATAAACTGACGACAGACGAATTGATCAATAAAGTCGCGCTCCTGTTAAGGGAAGGAAAAGTCATCGGATGGATGCAAGGGCGAATGGAATTCGGTCCCAGAGCACTTGGTGCAAGAAGTATCCTTGCCGACCCGAGAGCCCCAGCTATGCAGAAAAAACTGAATCTTAAAATTAAATTCAGAGAAAGTTTCAGACCATTCGCCCCCAGTGTTTTAAGGGAACATATGGCAGACTGGTTCATGCATGATATTGATAGCCCATATATGTTATTGGTCGATCATATAAATACTGACAAACAGTATAAGGCTAACGATAGTGAAGCGACGGGGATAAAAAAACTACATTTTTCCAGATCTGTCATTCCTGCAGTAACACATGTGGATTATTCAGCTCGTATACAGACCGTCCATCACAACACCAACCCTAAGTATTACGCATTAATTAAGCGTTTCTACGAATTAACAGATTGTCCGGTTATCGTAAATACTTCATTCAATATTCGTGGCGAGCCAATTGTATGTACACCAGAAGATGCTTTCCGATGTTTCATGGGGACAGAGATGGATATTTTGGCCATCGGAAATTATCTGCTGATAAAAGATGAGCAAGATATATCACTGAGAAACGACTATGTGGGCCAGTATGAGCTGGATTAAGCTGATATCAATCAACCTCTTCGTCCTTATTGTTCTGCTCTTACTTTTGGAAGGAGGCGCTCGACTTGCATGGACATTGAAAACCTGTATGGCAGGAATGTGTGATTATAGTCGGTTAAATCACCTAGCAGTACGAGAACTGCCTGAAGATGTGAAAATTGATTTTCTCGAAACAAATCAACAGCTAGGTTATATACCGACACCGGGATTCAATCGAATCATCAACTTCCGTCATTGGCCTCAAGTCAAAGTTTCAATTAATGAAGATGGTTATAGAAATAATGACAATAACGGTATTAACACTCATTCCATTCTCGCAGTCGGAGATTCTTTTACATTTGGCGATCAAGTATCGAACCATAATACTTGGCCATCATATCTTGAACGAAGTTTAAACAAAGGCATAACAAACGCAGGCGTATCGGGCTATGGTGCTGCTCAAGCCGTCAAACGTGCAGAAATAATATTAAAATCAAATCACTATGATACTGTGATTTTATCTGTTTTATTGAGTGATGACTTCCACAGAGATCAACTGGATTACTTTTCCGGTTTCCCCCGCCCAGCAGTTATCATCAACCACGGTATTGTTGAGTGGGCACCGTTATCATCACTGGATGCACAAGGAAGTAAATGGAATCCGGTCCCATTGTCTCCCTCTCTCACGTTCCTCAAATACGCTTGGCGCTACTCGATCATTGCCGCAACCCTTATAGACAGAATATCTGCCATAAAAAATATATCCATTGACTGGACCGGCCGCCGTTTAACGCGAAAACATCCCGACTCAGCAACAATTGATGCAATCATCAATTTCACATTCGAAAAGCTATCACTTTTACCTGTTGCTGAAAAATATGTTCTATTTCAATATTCACAAGGTGATCTCTTCAATCCTAAAATTGAAAAAATTCGTCATATGGCGACAAACGCAGCACGACGTCGGCATATAAACATTTTAGACAGTTTTGATTATTTGAAAGCGGCTACCGAAGTATCTTCAAGCCCCATATGGGATAGGCATCATACGGTCTACGGTAATCAACTTGTCTGTCAGTTTGTAGCATCCAACATAAAGTCGAAATAACTCACCTAGCGAGCAAGAAGCAAGAAGCAAGAAGCAAGAAGCAAGAAGCAAGAAGCAAGAAGCAAGAAGCAAGAAGCAAGAAGCAAGAAGCAAGAAGCAAGAAGCAAGAAGCAAGAAGCAAGAAGCAAGAAGTTGGAGCGGGCAGCGGGAATCGAACCCGCATCATCAGCTTGGAAGGCTGAGGTAATAGCCATTATACGATGCCCGCGCATCGAGATGACGGTGTTAATATGCCACAATCGACGAAAAAGAAAAGGGCTATTTACAAAAAATCAGTTTGATTGCACACTTCATAATCAAATTAATTTCAATTGGTTATCATACAACCAACCATTCGTGATCCAACTTATATCCCACATCAATAATCAATCCATCACATATTGGTATACATTGGACCACCACCACCTTCCGGAGGTGTCCAGGTTATATTTTGAGCCGGGTCTTTGATGTCACATGCCTTACAATGGAGGCAGTTCTGTGCATCAATGACAAACCGTTTTTCCTCATTTTCTTCCACAATGTTATAAACACCGGCAGGACAATACCTTTGTGCCGGCTCACCATACACCGCAAAATTTTCTGCCAAGGGAATTTGTGGATCCCGTAATCGAAGATGACAGGGCTGGTCATGCTCATGAGAGACTTTGGCGATATAGACAGAAGAAGACCGATCAAAACTCAACTTTTGATCCGGTTTGGCGTAGTTGATCGGCTGGCATTGACTCACCGGTAGTAATTGAGCGTGATCGGCTTGATTATCTCGAATGTGCCACGGCAGACGACCACGGAATATATTCTGATCGATAGAATTAAATAATCCGCCGCCTAAAGGACCAAATTGATGCATCGCTGCACTGCTATTTCTCGCCGCATACAGCTCTTCATGTAACCAAGAATGTTGCAGATTATCGGTAAATGACGTTAAATCAGCGCCTTGAATCTCCTGCAAAAGTGCGGGATAAACCGTTTCCGCTGCCAACATCCCAGATTTCATAGCGGTATGAATCCCTTTCAGTTTCGCACCATTCAACACACCCGCTTCACAGCCAATCAATAGACCTCCGGGAAAAGTCATCTTAGGCAATGCATGATATCCCCCTTTGGTTAAGGTTCTGGCACCGTATGATAACCGTTGCCCACCGCGGAGATACCGGGCAATCTCAGGATGATGTTTCATCCGCTGAAATTCATCAAACGGGCTCAAGTAAGCGTTCTTGTAATTCAAGTCAACCACCAGACCGACAGCAACCTGACAATCATCAATAAAATAGAGAAAGCCACCGCCATTCGCCTGACGATCCAAAGGCCAGCCAAAGTGATGGATCACCTGCCCCAATTGATGACGTTCAGGTTCAATCTGCCAAACTTCTTTTAATCCTAAGCTAAAATGCTGTGTATCAGCATCCCGATCCAGTGTATAACGCTCAAGCAGTTGTTTACCAAGATGTCCCCGACTTCCTTCCGCGAATAACGTATATTTACCGCGTAACTCGATCCCGGGCATGTGTTGAGATTTGGGCTCTCCCCGGGCATTTAATCCCACATCCCCCGTGATTACCCCACAAACTTCATTCCGTTCGTTGACGAGCAACTCAGATGCGGTAAACCCGGTGAAAATTTCCACACCAAGTTGTTCAGCCTGACTGGCTAACCACTGACAGAATTTTCCTTGCCGAATCAGATAACTCCCCTGATGATGCATATTCCGGGGCACAAAAAGGTTGGGAATGTGCCAAGACTTATGTTCATCTCTGAGATAAAGTAGTGCTTCCTGCTTTACTTGGGTGATAAGTGGCACATCTTGCTGTTGCCAGTCGGGAAAAAGCTCATCCAAGGCGCGGCTTTCCATAATTGCCCCTGATAAAGCATGAGCCCCGATGTCAGCCCCTTTTTCAATCAGACAAACGTTCAGTTCGTGATTTTCCGCTTGTGCCAGTTGCATCAGACGACAGGCTGCAGATAAACCGGCGGGCCCGCCACCAACAATCACAACATCAAATTCCAGAACTTCTCTCATTGATTTCCCTTACTTCTCATATGATGAATTATTGTGGCCGGCCCAAGTCCCTTACTCCATTTTTTCAATCAGTTCAGGCAGCACATCCATACAGTCTGCAACAAGCACATAATCCGAGGACTGAAATATCGGCGCATCTGCATCATTGTTGATTGCCACAATCGTTTTGGCATCTTTAACACCAGAGGTATGCTGAATCGCACCGGATATACCGACAGCAATATACAAATCCGGCGCGATCACTTTCCCGGTCTGCCCAATTTGTAGATCATTGGCGGTGAACCCGGCATCTACTGCTGCACGTGTTCCTCCGATCGCAGCACCAAGCTTATCGCCCAGAGTCTCCAACAACGCGAAATTGTGTTCATTGCCCAACCCGCGACCCCCACCAATCACAATACGTGCCGATGACAATTCCGGACGAGACGATTCAATCTGCTGATGGCTGATTACTTGTGAAAGTTGAACGTCCTCTGTGACCGGAACTTGAACAACGGTAGCAGCACCGCCCATATCAGCACTTGCAGGGAAAGCGGTTGTTCTTATGGTCATCATTTTGATCGGATCAACCGATTGGATCGTGGCGATCGCACTCCCCGAATAAATCGGTTTGCGAAAAATGTCGTCACTCTCGATATCAATCACTTCCGAGATGAAAGAAACATCCAGCAATGCAGCAGCTCTGGGTAAAAAGTTTTTGGAAAATGACGTCGCAGCAGCGACGATATGGGTATAGTCTCTCCCGATACCTGCAATGAGATTGGCAATATTTTCAGCAGATGCCCCAGCATCAGCAACGAGAACCGTCGCTACATTCCCCAACTGAGCCGCTTGCTCAACCACCGACTCACAATGACGACCAACAATGAGTAAATGGATGTCATCACCGATTTGTTTGCCAGCCCCGACCGCATGGAAGGTCGCATCACCTAATTTGAGATGATCGTGCTCTGCAATAATCAAAATAGTCATCAGATTACCCTCGCCTCATGTTTCAATTTACTCACCAGCTCATCCACATTTTCGACGCGAATACCCGCTCGTTGACCGCTCAGCGATGCAACATTAATCAGACGGGTTCGCCGATGCATCGCAACATTCAAGCTCTCTGCGGCAATCGATTCTATGGGTTTTCTGCGGGCTTTCATGACATTAGGAAGCGAAGCGTGACGGGGTTTATTTAACGGTAAGTCAGCAGTCAACACTGCTGGAAGCGTGAGCCGGATAACCTGTTGGCCATGATCGACCTCTCGCGTGACAAGGGCTGAATCGGGTTTAAACTCAATCTTTGAAGCAAATGTGCCCTGAGCAATGCCGAGCAGACCAGCCAACATCTGACCGGTTTGATTATTGTCACTATCCACCGACTGTTTACCGGTAAATACCACTTGCGGCTGCTCTTTCTCGACTATTTTGGCTAATAGCTTCGCAATAATCAGCGGCTCCAAATGATCTTCCGACTCGATATGAATCGCGCGATCTGCCCCCAGAGCGAGAGCCGTTCTCAGTTGTTCCTGACATGGCAGCGTTCCGACAGAAACAGCAACGATTTCTGATATCACCCCAGCTTCTTTATGCTGTATTGCTTCTTCTAATGCAATTTCGCAATAGGGATTCAACACCATTTTGGCATCTGATAAATCAACGTCACGTTGATCACTTAGCACACGAACCGCCAACGACGGATCCGCGACTCGTTTGATTGCTACTAATGCTTTCATATACCTAGCCTTATTCGTGAACTGACTTGCTCAGAGTCCTAATTTTCTGGCGATAATGCCTCTCTGAATATCATTCGATCCGGAGAAAATTCTTGAAGGAACGGCATCCAGTAATAACTGCATGATTCCCATTTCTTTTTCGATTGCGGAACCGCCAAACGTCTGAATGGCATCCAACCCACACTGCACAGCGGATTCAGAGATAACCAATTTGCTCATTGCAATTTCTAACTCGCTATCTTTACCTTGGTCATAAAGCCAGCCTGCGCGGTACAGCAGTAAACGCGATGTGTCCAGATTGATCTTCATATCAACGATCCGGTTGGATACCGATTGGTTTTGAGCAATCGCCCGACCAAATTGTTTGCGTTCCTGCGCATGAAGAATCACTCTTTCAAGCATTCGCTCCATCGCACCTACGTAATACGCGAACAAGCATCCTTTTTCCCAAATCATCGAATCATAGAACATCGCGCCTCCGGCACCTTCACCGCCGACACGATGAGATTCAGGGACGAAAACATTCTGTAAGTAAACTTCTGACCACAAGCAAGTTCCTAAGCCATCTTTGGCATGGTGACTCCCGACAATCAGTCCTTCAGCATCTTTCGGTACCAAAAAGGCACTCACGCCTAAGAATCCCATTGCCGGATTAGTTTTTGCGTATACCAAGAAGTAGTCCGCGACAGGTGCATTCGAGATAAAGCATTTTTTTCCATTTAAACAATAACCATCCGGTACACGTTCCGCGGTCGATTTCATCCCATAAATATCAGAGCCGGCTTCAGGTTCGGTCGCGGCGTTTGCCATAATGCAAGAGCCGTCAATCAGTCTCGGCAGATAGGTTTGTTTGAGGGTTTCACTGGCAAAACTACTGAAAGGAACCACACAGGCAAATAAGTGAGCAGAAAGCGAGAACGCCAGCCCTAAATCACTACAGCCTTTACCCAAAGCTTCGACCATGAGCATGGTTTCCAGTGTTGATAAACCACTCCCCCCATCCGCTTCCGCAATAGGGAGGCTTGCATAGCCAAACTGTGCGGCTTCCTCCCATAACTGACGATCAAAAGCGTGATTAGCCATACGTTCAGCTGCACCAGGTTCTAAAACATCCGATGCAAAACGGAGTGCTGTATCATAAAGCTCTATTTGTTGCTTTGTTAACTCAAAGTTCATGCTTATATCCTTATTCGGAATGAATTACCAAAACGGTGAGGACAACATCCATTAAAATAAGTGCAGCACGATAAAATTACATTTATACTGTCTAAATGTAATTTCAGCTTATGAGATTATTTCTTATTTTCATCAGAGATTGATAGGTAATATTCATCAATCATTTAATTATAAAAACCTAACCTGTCCGTCGATATGTCGGTTTAAACCTGCACTTTATTATTAAATATCAGGAAGTGTCTGAATTTAAATTATTAATATGGTAATCATCATAAACACACATTTTTCGATATAGCTAGTCATACCTGTCATATGTTCAGCGTGGCGCACATATTTAGTTATATTTTTAATATATAAATATCAATAGCAATCGTACAATTTATAAATCTTAGTATTTAAATTAGTGTTTTTATTCTATATCAGGTGCAGATAACAATTAATGAACAATTCCGTTTCAAATAATTTAAATCTATAGACTGTATAATATTTTCATGAAGAAACAATGACACTTATCGAAAAATATATGAGCGTGTTAAAATAAGAGCCGCCCTTAAAAATACATCGGCGACTCATTTTTAGAATTGTATAATTCGTTACCTTATTGCTCCGCAACTATCCGCTAAGTGAGCCGTTCCAACTTGACTAATATCGCTGTTTCAGGGTCCAGAATCGGCAATGTAATCCCGACTTCCCGGCACCAAGAACCAGAGACCTCACACCCCGAAAACGTCCATTGCGGCTGAGTATGAACAATATTTTCATAAAATGATGGTTTATCCAGAATAGAGAGCCGGTATGTCGCCTGCTCATCTAAACCGGGAATTCTTAAATTGCCGCTCAAGGCATGGGTCGGCATTGCCAATTGTGCAATCAGCACAACCGCCTCAGACTGATCTGCAGCAACCACCGCTTGAGCCTGATGCGCTTCATCATCCGTCGGAATTCGCCAGTTGGTTCCGGAATGGAGCAAAGGTCGTAAAGATTGATGAAGTGCCACATAACGTGCAAAATTTTCTTTCTCAGTCACCTCTTCTTTCACAGGGTCAAGCTCGATACCCATATGACCGAACAGCGCAGTCAACCCACGAAATTCAATACTGTGACGCCGACGCGTACTGTGACAATGACCGGTCCCGATATGGCTACCCATCACTTCAGGTGGGAAAAAGTAGCTCATACCACGCTGAATTCGTTGCCGCTCCAATGCATCATTATTATCGGACGGCCAGAATCGATCCATACGTTTGAGGATTTCATAATCAATGCGTCCCCCACCGGAAGCACAAGATTCGATGCTCACATGAGGAAATTGCGCCCGTAACTGATCCACCAACGCATAAAATCGCTCAGTCTGCCGAACGCCCGATGCCCTTCCCTGATGTCCGGGTTGAACAATTTCGCGATTCATATCCCATTTAATATAAGCAATATTATATTGACTCAAAAAATAACACAGCCTTTGATATAAATAATTAAATGCATCGCTATTTTGTAAATCAATCGCGTACTGATTCCTTCCCGTCGGCTGCTCATACCCCTCTACCGCCAATAACCAATCGGGATGAGTTCGGTAAAGCTCAGAATTTTTATTGATCATCTCCGGTTCAAACCAAAGGCCAAATTCCATTCCCAACTGATTGACATGCTCGATAATCGGTTCAAGACCATCGGGATATTTATTTTCATCTAAAAACCAGTCTCCCAATGCAGCTGTATCATCATTGCGTGCCCTGAACCAACCATCATCAATAATAAAACGCTCGACGCCTAATTTTGCGGCCTGAGTTGCCATTGACATAATATATTCAGGCTCATGATTAAAATAGATGCCTTCCCATGTATTGAGATGAACAGGCCGAGGTTTTGCAATAAAATCAGGTGAATATATTGAATGACGGACATAGGCGTGGAACTGTTGACTCATCCCATTTAATCCTTGATCACTGTAACTCGCATACAACCATGGCGTCGTCAGACTTTCTCCCTCTTCCAGCGTCACTTCACCCGGTAAATAGATCACTTCAGCCTGCATATAGCGCCGGCCATCCGCTTTCACATCGACACGGAGCCGATGATTACCGCTCCATGCAAAGTGAAATCCCCAGACATCGCCATGCAATTCATCAAAATGCGGTGAACCGGCAACCAGTGCCGGATAGTGCTCATGAGAGGTTCGCCCGCGCCGATTTTCTTGCTGGTAACCGCCTTGAAGCAATGGCTGGCGCTCCGTCTGAAACTCTTTCACCCAACGTCCGTAGAATGTCATCAGCTCTTTCGCTCTCGCGGGTAATGGCAATGTATTGGCAAAACGATTGACCTGATACGTGCCAGACTTGATATTCGTTAGTTGATGGCGAGTTTTCACCACATCATGTTCATCGAGATGGATTTCCGTGCTCAGACGCAAGCCTGCCAACGGGTCCTCACTTTCAAGATGCAGTGTCTGTCCTTTTAATGCTTTCTCTCCTCCCTGCGACGTCTGTCCCTGTAAAAAATTCTCTTTTAACGTCTGTCCTTTCTGCACTTTTTTCAGGGTAAAAACCGGAGACCAGTCTTGACCATTGCGATGTCCTTCGAGACCAGGACTACTGAACACCCCTCGCCCCAATTCAGGTGACAGGGTCATCGCAACATCCGTATCCAGACGGCCATAAGGGATAGGACGATACAAAGACGAGCGGCAACGCTCGATATCACCGCTCACCTTATTTCCCCAATACAGTATTTCTGCAAACTCTCCCAACTCAATCATTAACTGAGTCTGCTTGCCGGTTAATTCAATCAGTTCTCGCTCTTTCATCACTAATCACTCTTTCGTTTTGTTAGCGCGGTGTGTTGTCACATCAGGCAAATCATCGTTGTGAACAAATTAATGAACTCTGGCATGGTCAGCAAATCATGTTCAGCGCATATATCACAAAATCTTACTTTTCCGGATAATATGACAAAATTATCAAACCATATGATGGACTTTAATCACTCGGAAATCATAATATATCTTGATGATATTACTTACAGTACAAACGCATCTGGTGTGTTGAATCCACGATGTCATCACCCCTTACTTTTAAGCACTCGGGGATGGCCTGTTTATGCAGATAAAGATGTTCATACAGATAGAAATGTTCTTACAGATACGGAGATAACAACATGGATGAACCATTCATCCACTTACCGGACAATCACAATACTCCGGCAGATCCTGATCATCATGGCCCATTGCTTGACGGTGAAGCAGAATTAAGTTTTGAGCTGCGTCAGCCCTTTTATATGAAGGAATATCACTGGCACCAGCAAATCGAAGTGAATATTGTTTATCAGGGGGCATTGGCGTATACGTTCAATCATACCAATGTATTGATAGAAAGCGGTCAAATGGCTGTGTTCTGGGCTGTCACTCCGCACCGGGTTAAGCAAACCAGTGATAATGCACTCATGGGAATTATCAATATTCCTCTCAACATGTTTTTAAGCTGGCCACTACCTCAGGAATTTGTGCAACAGGTCATGAATGGCGGTGTAATTTCTGCTTGTCATACTGACGTCGTCAGTTTTGCAGAGAACCAACGCTGGATGGGGGCGTATCGGGAAGGGCATGCGGTTCGTAATCAAATTGTTCAAGAAGAGATCTTCTTAATGCTGCGCCGGCTTTGCTCCTATGACTATCATGTTGAAATGTTTAATTTCATGCGGGAGACCCCATTCCGTCATGCCAATTACACCGGCTATAAAAATGTTCAGTTAATGCTTGATTATATTGCAAATAACCACAACAAGGATATTAAGGTTGAAGATATCGCGTCTCATGTAAAACTCCATCCCAAATATGCCATGAGTCTATTTAAAAATATGCTCAGTGTTTCCATCAAACAATACTTAATTATTATGCGTATCAATCATGCCAAAGTGTTACTCGGCAATACCCGTCACCCGATTAAAAATATTGCGACCCATAGTGGTTTTAAACATCCTAGCTCATTTTTTGCAGCATTCAGAAACCATACCGGAATGACTCCACAAGCATTTCGAGAGCAAAGTCAGCAACAAACTGTATTGTAATTGATTCAGGTAAATACTCGGGCTTTGAAGCGTAACAGGCCAAAAAATGCCCATCACATAGGAATAGATCAATCAGGGAAAATGAGAAAAACTGGAGCGGGCAGCGGGAATCGAACCCGCATCATCAGCTTGGAAGGCTGAGGTAATAGCCATTATACGATGCCCGCATATCGGCTTGAGGTCGATAAGATGCCATAACTGAAAAAAAAGAAAAGCGCTTTTTATCTAAAACCCGTTTGTTTGTACACTTCATCAGCAAATCAATATCAATCGGTTAGCGAATAACCATAATAATAGTAATTTTAATATCGACCACTGGTCGGACTGCAAAAGTTTCCGCACCGCGATCATTTGACTACAATAACACTGAGTACCATAGTGATATACACCATCATCGATAGGAGGAGGTGCAATATGAACATTCGCGATCGTATTGAATCACTTGAGCAGCAGATCTATGTTGCTTGCTCCGAAGGTGATTACCAAACCGTTAATCATCTGGAACAACAATTAGAACATTTGCAGGGCATCGTAGAACATTCAATGAATGATGAAGGCCCATATACACTGGAAGGCAAAGACTTCTTAGATGATGACTGGCGGTAATCACAGAAGGATCGACTTTGGCACGATATGCCCGAATAGCTCATGCTGTTTGGGCATATTTATATGCACGCCACTCGGGTTATGACAATGCCACAGACTTGATCTGTGCCCACACAGACATACCGGACGATAACCCCAACTCAGATGCTGATCTCATCGTAATCTTTGCCAGCAAACGATGATGACTGGACAACGCCAGTACCACAACCACCTGCCCTTGCTGCGCTTTGCGATGGTCAATATCGACAATCACAGCCGGCAGGCGATTGAGCATTGTGGTTTGTTCCGGCTCATACAGCGCAATACTGACATCAGAAGCCAACACCCGACAACGGTATAACTGGTCTTGCTCTCCAATATGTCCGGGCGCCCAAATAGTGACACCGTCACTATCAAGTTGTGTCACCCGATCCGGATGATGGGCAACAACCCGGGTATCAAAAATACTGCCCAACTCCTCACCAAACATGTCCTGATGGCAAGGATCGGACATCACAACTTCAGCTTGAGCACTGACGACAACCCGTCCGTTTTGGAACAACACGACATGATCGGCTAAACGAGCCAGTTCCCTAACCGAATGTGTCACATAAATCACCGGAATGGACAGCTCCTGATGAATTTTTTCCAAATACGGTAGGATCTCAGATTTCAGTTTGACATCCAGCGCAGATAACGGCTCATCCATCAATAACAATTTAGGACAGGTCAGCAACGCCCGCGCAATCGCAATACGCTGTTTTTCTCCCCCTGAGAGTTGATGAACCGAGCGATCCAACAAATGACTCACACCGATAAAGCGACAGATACTGTCAACGGAGATCCGCCGTTTACTGGCCGGAATCCGCCGGTAACCGTATTCCAGATTCTGCTGAACGGATAAATGCGGAAATAATCCGGCTTCCTGAAACACATAACCAATGTCACGCCGATATGTCGGGAGAAAGACCCCTTGCTCAGAACACTGCCACACCTCATCACCGACCTGCAATTTGCCGCGTTCAGGATTTTCCAATCCGGCAATCGCTCGCAGACATGTGGTTTTTCCAGAACCGGAAGGCCCAAATAACACTGTAATACCAGAAGCGGGTAACGTTAAATCAACCGCTAAAGAGAAGTCAGGATAAGTAATGGCGAATGTCGCATGAATAGTGCTCAAAAACTTACCTCTCCGAATAACGATAGCGATGATTCAACCAATACATCACTAACAAGGCAATAAAAGAAAAGGCAACCAGACTGCCGGCAAGTAAATGCGCTTTACCGAATTCAAGCGCTTCAACGTAGTTGTATATCTCAACCGACATGACCCGAGTTTTGCCGGGAATATTACCACCAATCATCAAGACAACCCCGAACTCGCCCAGTGAGTGACAAAAACCCATAATGGCTGCCGAAAAAATGCCCGGCCAAGCCAACGGCAGAATCACAGAGCAGAAACGATCCCACGGAGAGGCTCTGAGCGTTGCCGCAACTTCAATTGGTAATTTACCAATCGCGAGAAAAGCATTTTTCAAAGGTTGTAAGACGAATGGAAAAGAATGGATCGTACAAGCAACCGCAATCCCGGTAAAAGAAAAGGGTAATTGCCCAAGATGGAGCTGCTGCAATAACTGACCAATCATGCCTTGAGGCGAAAAGACAAGTAACAGATAAAAACCCAGCACCGTCGGTGGTAACACCATTGGCAGGGAACAAATTGCCTCAATAACGCCTTTATAGCGACATTTAGAAACACACAGCCACCACGCCACCGGAATCCCAAGCACCAACAAACTGAAAGTAACGACCCCGGCTAGTTTTAAGGTGGTCAGCACAACAACGCTGTCAATTTCCATCCATCTACCTTTATGCTCACTTACCGATATCCATAACTCTGGATGATGCGCTGTGCGCTGTCCGTCTTCAGATAATTCAGAAATGCCTGCGCGGCCTCATTGGTCTGTCCGGCTGGTAACACCACCGCATCTTGCCGGATTGGAGCATAGTCTTCACGCGGGACTTCCCAGTAAGAGCCGGATTGATACTGATGGTTCTGATAAACCTGAGATTTCGCCACAAACCCCAGCTCTGCATTTCCGGTGACAACAAACTGGAATGTGGGATTTAATCCTTTACCCTGCACGATTTTGTCCTGAATTTTCGTATACAGACCCATTTTTTCAAGCACCTGTTGCGCAGCAAGTCCATATGGTGCCAATTGAGGATTTGCCATCGCGAGATGCGTATATTCCCCGCGCAGTAAACGCTCTTTCACCGCAATGTTCGGCTGTGCCGACCATAAAACTAACGTGCCGCGCGCATATGTAAATTGATCACGTGCCTGCCGATCTTGGACCAGTTTGGTCGGGCGGGCAGTATCGGCTGCAAAAAACAGATCAAACGGTGCCCCCTGTGTGATCTGAACATATAACTGCCCGGTCGCACCGGTTGAAATTTCGATATGATGTGGAAACTGTGATTCAAAATCCTGACTCAGTGCTATCATTGGCCGGTAAAAATTATTCGCAACCGCAAATAAGGCGTCTGCTGACCAACAAGACGTACTTAATAACAATCCACTCATCAACATGATAAAACGAACGTTCATACTTATATCCCTAGTCGATAGATGACGATGACTCAACCTATTGAATATTCATCAATCGCATCAGAATATACCCAAGTCACCCTAAGATGAAGTTCCAACAGAAATTATTCAGACAATCATTCCCCAGGCGGTATCAGCAATGTACCGCAACAGCCAAGAGATGAGCAAAAATAATGGATTGAAAAATCTAGGAAATATAGAGGGAAAATAAGAGAAGAGCCCTGATACTCAAACCACGTCTGATATATCCAAGCTTCCGATACGCTTATCATATTTGATCTCATACATTGATTTGTCAGCATGAGATAGGAGCCCTTGTTTATTTGACGCATCATCCGGAAAACAACTCATCCCGATACTGACACCAACAGAAATTTGTATGTCGTTCACCGCAATCGGTTGAGAAATCTCTTCTGACAACCGCTGGATTCTGGCCTCGATACAACCGACATTTTCCAGTAAATCCAAACAAATCACAAACTCATCGCCACCAATGCGCCCGGCAAAATCAGGGGCTTGGATGTGATGATGAATACGTTCGCCAATGCTGCGGATCAATTCATCGCCAATTTCGTGCCCGTAATTATCATTCACCTGTTTAAATTTATCCAAATCTAAAAACAAGACCACCACTTTCATTCCAGAACGACTCGCTTTGAGTAAAGCTCGTTCCAAATGCTCCTCAAAAGCCCGCCGATTCAACAATCCGGTCAGATAGTCATGTTCAGACAAGAAAAGCAACCGCTCTTTTTGCGCTTTTAACTCCTCGGTTTGTCGATGAACTTCCGTTTGCAAATCATCCCGGGACACCATTGTTTTTCTCAGTGCACTTTTCATCTGGTGGAACAATTCCGCCAGCGCAACAAATTCAGAGTCTAAATGGTTTGTCTCGATCTGACTGCTCAATTTGCCTTGCGAGAGTTCATGAAAACCATGTTTCAGAGCCTTAAAGCCAGACTGGAAATGTCGATAAATTTGCAAAGCGAACCCCCAGACAAACGCAGAAAAAATCAACAAATTCGAGGCAGCCAGTATCAGCGTAATCTGTTGATTCTCACGACTTTGATTCAGTTTTTTCCGTTGCAAATCGAGCAGATCTTCCGTCATATTCTGTACCAGCATATTATACCGGGCATGAAGTAAATCCCGGCCTGACATCTTCCCTTCCATTTTCATGACAGACTGACCAAATTTTGTTTCCTGGGCGATTAAGATCGATAAATTTTCATTCATTCGGATCATATTTCTCGTATGACGGTCTGAATAAGCAAACTGATCTAACTTCTCCGATAGCCGTTGCTGTGCGACAGAAACCTGTTTCAACATATCGGTGTCTTCATATTGTAAGAATCCCCACAACTGACTACGCAAAGAATCAATACTCAACTGAATCTGCATAATGGACTCTAAATTATTCCGGGTCTGGGCTTGTTCTTTGGCTAAACTCCAGAGCGAAAATATAATTAGTCCAAACAGGAGTAAAGTCGTAATTAATAGCAGCAGTAGTTTTCGAGAAATTGAACGGATCATGGTAAGACACTCGGTTGGTCCCGTAACCGTTCCAACATATCTGACGCAAACATCTTACGGTAATCCGGCAATGAACCATTCACGATACCGGTATCAATAGCCCAACGAGCCTGCAACTGTAGATTAGACAACAATGCATTACCTAACGAAAGCCGGAAGACATAGTCTTTCCAAGTGCTTTCCAGCTGAGTTTCCTTGATGGAAAGTGCTTTGCCGACAAGGCTCCGGGACGATTCAGGATGTTGATGCATCCAATCGATAGTATCTGCCAGAGCTTGCAACAAACGTTGGTGGGTCTCTTGTTTTTGAATATAAGACGAGCGCATCATCAAAAGATTAAATGAGAGTTGATACACACCACTCAGACTTAAATCAACCAGAGGCTCGGTTGATTGTAACGCTGCCTGATAACCATATGGTTCCCATACAGATATCGCGTCAACCTGCTCCTCAAATAGCGCAATGGTAAGCAATTGCGGCTTTAAATAAATTTTTTTAATCTGATCATTGGTAAGGTTATGAACCAGTAATAATGCATCCAGATAAAATTCTGAAGCACTCGCTTCAACCACACCCACAGTTTTACCAATCAAGTCATTCACTTGACGAACACCGGTACGTTGTAATGACAACAGTTTCAAGTCATTATCAGACTGCACAAAACTGCTCAGAACCATAAAGTCTTTGCGTCTGAAACTCTCAAACATCACCACAGACTCTGAAGCCGTGGCGTAGTCCACCGTGCCTGAAAATAGTTCACGAATACAAGCGACACCGCCATAACAAGGAACAAACACCACATCTAACCCATATTTGGCAAATATACCTAATTGTTTTGCAACCAGAAATGGTGAAGACAACGGTGTCTGAGAAACAGCAATACGAATATGCTCTTTAGAATTTTGCATCAACATTGCTTGTTCTTTATGTACCCAAAATAAAAACATAGAAAAACCGACGACCAGTATGATCAGTAATTCGACCCACCTGAGAAAAGTAAAACGAGTGATCATCTATCCATTATCCATATTCCTCCACACCTATATTAATGTTCAGGAACAGCACATGATGCTTGCAATTTATCCCGACTTAACCTGAAACTGAGACATCAAATGACGTAAATCAGATGCCTGTATCGATAGATCTTCACTAGCTCGTTTTGTTTCATCCGTGCTCATCAGCACAGCTTGCCCAGAGTCTCTAATATGCACCATACTCCGGCTGATCTGCTCTGCCGCAACCGATTGTTGTTCACTAGCAGTCGCAATCTGAACATTAGCTTCATTCAATTCGATGAGCGACTGATCAATAAGATTCATTTGTTGCCTGATATCCTGAATCAATATTGAAGACTGCCCAATTTGCTCACTGCTGACCTGAATGGCATTGACTGCCGAATCAGTGTTATCCACCAATGATTCAATTAACGAGTCGATTTCTTGAGTCGCTTCCTGACTGCGTGCTGCCAGAACTCGGACTTCATCGGCAACGACAGCGAAACCCCGCCCTTGCTCACCCGCTCTTGCGGCTTCAATCGACGCATTCAAAGCCAGTAAGTTTGTCTGTTCTGCAATGGCATTCACGACAGACACAAAATTCTGAATTTTCGTCGTACCTGATTGTAAGTTGGTGATCAGTGCCTGTGAGTTCTCAGCGCTTTTCACTAAATTCTCCGCAAGGTTGTTGGTATCTTCAATCATCCGGCAGCCATCTTTCACACAGATTTCAGCTCGCTGACTGGATGTGGAAGCTTCTTCGGCATTGGCTGCAACTTGCGTGATTGTCGCGGCCATTTCAGTCATGGCACTCGCAACCTGCTCTGTATTCTGCTGCTGTTCTTCAACCGATTGTCGATTACTACTGGCAACTGTTGCCAACTCAACTACCGAGGTCGCAATTGAATAGCTACTATTCATCACTGATGACACAATATTGCCCAATGAGTTCGACATCGTCTGCATCGCACCTAATAATCGCCCGACTTCGTCATGACGATCCACTTGAACATCAAGATCAAAATTCCCTTGAGCCATCTGCTCAGCAATCGTACAGGCATAAGACAAAGAATGAACTAATTGACGACTGATAAACAACCCAATCAGCAAACCGACCGATAACGCGATAATCACCAATAAAATCATCCCCCATATTGCCTGTTGTTCTTCGAGCTCCGTTTGCATAAGCGATGATTCGGTGAGTTTTTCAACTTCGGCTAAAAGTGCGCCAAGTTCCTGATTCTGAGCTGTTTGCTGCACTTCCAATTGCTGCGCTTTTTCAGATAATGTCTGACTGTTTTGGTGTTCGACAACGGCCTGAAGGATCTCTGTGGCGGAGTCTTCATAGCGCTGGTGATGGGCAATTACAGCGTCTAAATGCTGCAATAATCGTCGCTCTTTCTCAAATATTTCATTCTCATGATCTTGCAACATTCCTTTAAGATTGGACTGTGCTTGCTGAACTTCCTGCTCAAACGTCTGTGAAACAAGGCTAAACTTTTGTTGTAGGCGTTTTAACTCTTCCGCATTAATATCCACAGTAAAATCCGCAGCCTGCAATGCTTTCTCAACAATCAACGCACTCTGTAGCTGTTTCACAGTGGCATCACTGACGAGTTGAATCAAAGGTATGTGTTCATGAGCAATCCCTTTGACCTCTTCAGCAACTCGGCTCATCTTAAATAGGCTGAAAGAAGAAAGAATAATGGTCAGTATTAGCATCGTACCAACAAGAAAGACCATTTTGACAGTGATAGACTGATTCTTTATCCATTGCATAATAAAACCCGGCCAACTGTAAATGTTTATAATATTCATCAGTCAGACGCATTCATACACATGCTGCACAATCACGTCCCAACTAACTCATTTAATTTAAGTGTATAGGGCTACTGCGTAATTGCTCAGATTTTTTTGGCAATACACGACAAAACAGACCTGCATATATGCTTAATGCCTGAAAAAACAATAGTTAATCTCACTAAAAATATAAAAACGATCTTATAAGAACGATGCCGACTCAGCCAAGGGTTCACTCCGAATTCCAAGCCCCCGTAAAACCATATCGACGACGAATTGCGTGGCATCATCAAACTCTTGATCATTGAGGGCGCGCTTTTTAATCAAAAGAATTTCCGTATCACAATCAGCATAAAATTGAGTCGTTCCCCAAATCATAAATAACAGATACAGCGGTTCAATGGGTCGAATTAAACCACGCTCAATCCAAATTTGGATAATTGTGGCTGTTTTCTCCGTCCACTTCACCATCGGTAATTGCATGGCGTTCTGGATATGTTGTGCGCCATTGATCAACTCCAACGCAAAAATTTTTGACTCTTTCGGATGGGTGCGGCTATAACGCATTTTCCCGCGGATATAGCGTTCAATCACTTGATCTGGCGGTTGCTCTAAGGCAGCTTCGGAGAACCCTTGATTCCAGAGGTTAAGGATATCTTCCAACACGGCCAAATACAGCCCTTTTTTAGAACGGAAGTAGTAAAGAATATTCGCCTTCGGCAAATTAACCCGATCAGCAATAGCCTGAACGGATGTGCCCTTATAACCATGTTTGACAAATTCATCCGCAGCAGCCTGAAGAATCAGTGCTTCATTGCGCTGACGAATCGCACCTGTCTGAGCTTTACGCGAAGAAATTTGTTTCATATGAAGCAGAGTCCCTTATCGAGGTATTGATTGAGTTCATTCCTTATTCCCTATCCCCTCCATTGCTGTCAAGTTTTTCTCTAATTTTTGTAATTACAGGGACAGACACTTTTTGTGCTTTTTGTGACTAGCTGTAGTTGCGGGGACAGGCGTCGGTAGTTCTTTTGAATTACAGGGACAGACGCTTTAGTTGCGAGGACAGACAGCACATTAATATCACAACTCCCTTTTCAATCCTCTCCCAAGTTCGATGCGGATCAATTAAAATCACCCCAATATTTCATCTGGATATGATCCACACATTGATAATACAATCAGCTTCAGTTGAACAGTTGGTCAGATTTTTGCATTACGCCAGCTGATATGTTGCAGGGAATGAATTGAATATGACAAAAATACCGCTCTTGGAACTCTGGAATGTCAGTAAGTTTTTTCCGGGGGTTGTGGCAAATGATCAGGTGAATTTGAAACTTCATGCAGGCGAAATTCTAGCCTTGTTGGGTGAAAATGGTGCTGGAAAATCTACCCTTGTCAAAATGATATATGGTGTCACACGCCCCAGCCAAGGATCGATCTTATGGGATAATCATGAAGTTGAAATCCATTCCCCTAATCAAGCCAGAGCAATGGGAATTGGCATGGTTTTCCAACATTTTTCAGTGTTTGAAACACTGACTGTGTTGGAAAATATCGAACTGGGTCTCGATCGAGAATTCCTCCAAAAAATTGACAACCTGAAACAGAAAGTACTGGAAATCAGCCAGCGTTACGATCTGCAAGTTGATCCGGATCGCTATGTGCATCATCTCAGTATCGGAGAGCGTCAACGATTGGAGATATTACGCTGCCTCATTCAGGATATTCGCTTATTGATTCTTGATGAGCCAACATCAGTTCTGACGCCTCAGGAAGTTGCCGGATTATTTCGTGTGCTGCGCAAGCTGACCAGTGAAGGTTGTAGTATTTTATTTATCAGCCACAAACTCAAAGAAGTCACGGCACTGTGTGATCGGGCTGTGATCCTGCGTGGTGGAAAAGTCACTGGAGAGTGTATTCCTGCGCAAGAAACCCCGAATTCAATTGCTCGCATGATGGTTGGCAGTGATGCCGAACTCTCAGAAAGCTATCCAAAATCGTTGGGGGGACAGACGCTTTTACAGACGAATGCGCTGACTTTATCACCAACCCACCCGTTTGGTTGTGGCCTGACGAATGTCAACCTGTCGATGCAAAGTGGCGAGATTCTCGGCATTGCGGGTGTGGCTGGGAATGGTCAGGAAGATCTGTTGGAGGCGTTAAGCGGAGAAGATCACCGTACGCCGAAAGAGAGTATTTTCTTTCATGGTCAACCTGTCGGACATTTAGATGCAGGCGCCAGACGCGCCCTTGGTATGGCGTATGTACCGACCAACCGTTTAGGCCAGGGAGCCGTACCGGATATGACACTGGAAGAAAATACCTTACTCACACATACTGCGGAACTCACCCGTTTCGGCTTTATTCAACAAAAGATGATGCAAACCCTCGCCCGCAAACTCATCCGGGATAATCAGGTTAAATGTCGCAATGAACGAGCTCAGGCCAAGAGCCTTTCCGGCGGTAATCTACAGAAATTTATTATTGGCCGTGAAGTGAATCAACAACCAACTATTTTGATTTGCGCCCACCCGACTTGGGGTGTTGATATCGGTGCAGCCAGTGCTATTCATCGTCAACTGATCGCTTTAAGAGATGCAGGGACTGCTATTATCGTCATCTCGGAAGATATCGATGAGCTGTTCGTCATTAGTGATCGTCTTGCTGCCATTTATGAGGGGCAAGTGTCTCCCATCGTCAAAACCAGTGAAACCAATATCGAACAAATCGGGCAGTGGATTGCCGGTGGCTTTTTAAAGGATGAGGAGCTCTCTCATGCTTAAAGTTCAACCGCGCATCGAAAGTTCACGCATGATGGCATGGTTTTCTCCGCTCATTGCCATTTCACTGACATTACTGATTTCCAGCCTGATGTTATTCTGGCTGCATGTCAGCCCCGTCAAAGCTTTCAACGTGTTCTTACTGCAACCTTTCAGCGACAGTTACAATCTCGGTGAGCTGATGGTGAAAGCGACGCCTTTACTGCTTTGTGCCGTCGGTCTGGCAATCTGCTATCGGGCCAATATCTGGAATATTGGTGCAGAGGGACAACTGTTAATCGGTGCCGTCGCCAGCAGTGCTGTAGCCGTTCATGCCAGTGAAGATGCCGGTGCGACAATGTTAGTGCTCGTTTTATTGACTGGTATTATCGCGGGCATGTGCTGGGCTGCAATCCCCACATTACTTAACCGTTTGTTTCATACTAATATTATTCTGACCACTATCATGCTCAACTATATTGGCCTGTATGTTCTGCTTTGGGCCGTTCATGGACCACTGAGCGATCCGGATGGTTTTGGCTTCCCTGAATCGATTATGTTCCCTGATGGTGTGACGTTACCCCTCTTGTTTGAAAGTGGACGCGCATCGGTCAGTATTATTGCTGCAATGCTGATTGCTTTCATCACCGCAATCGTTCTGTTCAAAACATTGCCTGGATTTAAAATCCGCGTCTTCGGTGAAGATACTTCCGCGGCACAGTATGCCGGATTTAACCGGCATAAAATTGTCTGGGGCGTCATGCTATTTGCCGGTGCATTAGCCGGATTCGCCGGCGCGGCTGAAGTAACGGGGCCGATTGGGCAGTTGATCCCTTCGGTCTCTCCCGGATATGGCTATGCCGCGATTATTGTCGCTTATCTGGGCAGACTGCATCCGGTCGGTATTATTGTGTCATCTTTCTTCATGGGCGCCTTATACATGGGTAGCGATCTCGCTCAAATCGAGTTAGGTCTGCCGACCGCAGTAACCGGTCTCTTTCAGGGCATTCTGTTGTTCTCTCTGCTCGCGTGCGATTTCCTGATTCATTATCAAATTAAAGTTCGCAGAAAAAGACCAACGACTACAGTGCCTGTCCCTGCAATGGCATCGGCTTTAGCGCTCAATGAGATAGATGCCTCTCACATCAGCCACCAGAAAAATGACAACGGAGCGGCGTAATGGACATACTTTTCATCCAGCAAATATTGATTGCTGCCTTAAAAACAGGAACCCCATTACTGCTCATTGCATTGGGAGAGCTGGTCTGTGAAAAATCAGGCGTCCTGAATCTCGGTCAGGAAGGGATGATGCTCATGGGGGCCATGGCGGGGTTTGCCGGTGCCTATTTCAGTGGGAGTCTCGCCTTGGGACTACTCATTGCAATGTTTGCCGGCACCATAATGGCCCTGTTGTTTGCCATACTGACTCAAACCCTGAATACCAATCAGGTCGCTACTGGTTTAGCCTTGACGATTTTCGGTACCGGGCTGAGCGCATTTCTCGGTAGTCAATTGGTGGGGAATACGATTGAAGGATTTCAGGAGCTAGCCATTCCCGGACTCAGCCAGATCCCCTTTATCGGCCCGATCCTATTTCAACACGATTTATTGGTCTACCTCAGTTTTCTCATTGTCGGTCTGACTTGGTGGGTCATGCACCGGACGCGCTTAGGCCTGACAATTCGTGCCGTGGGAGAAAATCCACATGCTGCGAATGCACTGGGGATTCATGTCATTCGTCTTCGCTATGGTGTCATCGCATTTGGAGGTGCAATGGCCGGACTTGCCGGTGCTTACATGTCATTGGCTTACACCCCGATGTGGATGGAAAATATGACCGCAGGCCGAGGGTGGATCGCGCTCGCACTGGTCGTTTTTGCGTCTTGGCGAATCGGCTACCTAATGCTCGGAGCCTACTTGTTTGGGTGCAGTTCAATCATGCATTTAGTGATGCAGGGATTGGGCATTGATATTTCGCCCAATTTATTAGCGATGATTCCCTATCTGGCGACAGTGATTGTCATGGTTCTGATTAGTTCTGATGCGTTACGCCAAAAATTGGCGACCCCAATGAGTCTGGGAAAACCATTTGATCCAAAACTACATTCATAGCAGATGGTCCCGCTATCCAAACATCCCATCATGGTGCATTAACCGCACCATAATGGTGATTATCAGCACAAATTTTCCACCATGAGTCCGCATGTGAATTCATTGTTGAGCAATTTTAAACAGTTCCATCGATAGTCGAACTAAATTAAACCATACTGGGATTTGATTTTGTCAAAATACAACCATGTGGTCAGTTTTTTGCAAGTCTGTCTTTTATCAACGGCTTGGCAACATCGTGTTTAATAAAAACAGCGCCTCACCGTTAAAGTCTATACCCAATTAATAATCACAAAAATCAATGAAATGGAGTATTTCATGAAAATAAATCAGTGGTTGTCCGTCACGGCCTTGTCGCTGTCAGCGTTGTTTTCCACTTCTACACTTGCCAAAGAACCACTTAAAGTCGGTTTTGTTTATGTTGGCCCGGTTGGTGACCATGGTTGGAGTTATGAACACGATCAGGCTCGCCAAGAAATGGAAGCCCACTTCGGCGGTCAGGTCAAAACAACATTTGTTGAAAATGTTTCCGAAGGCGCTGATGCGGAGCGCGTCATTACTCAATTGGCAAAAGCGGGCAATGACATTATTTTCACCACCTCTTTTGGATTTATGAATCCAACGCTCAAAGTTGCCAAACGTTTTCCTAAAGTTGTGTTTGAACATGCCACCGGCTATAAGCGCAGCAAAAATGTGGGCACTTATGCTCTGCGCACTTATGAAAGCCGTTATGTCTCTGGTGTCGCTGCGGGGATGACGACCAAATCGAATGTGATCGGCTATATTGCAACCTTCCCGATTCCAGAAGTGATTCGAGATATCAACGCTGTTTATCTCGGAGCAAAAAGCGTCAATCCGGACGTGAAAATTAAAATTGTCTGGGTCAACACTTGGTACGATCCCGGCAAAGAATCGGATGCAGCAAATGCACTGATCGATCAAGGTGTTGACGTTCTGTTGCAACATACGGATAGTCCCGCACCATTGATTGCCGCAGAGAAACGGGGTGTAATGGGGATTGGACAGTCATCAGACATGCAGCACTTTGCACCCAAGTCACACATGTTCTCAGTGAGAGATTATTGGGCACCTTATTACATTAAAACCGTTCAAGAAGTGATGGACGGAACGTGGAAGTCTACGGATTACTGGGGAGGACTTAAAGATGATGTCATTCATATTACCTCCATCAATCAGTCCTTACCGGCTGACGTCAAGACAGCAATCCAAAACACTCAGGACAAAATCAAATCCGGTGCGATTGTCCCGTTTGCCGGTCCGTTAAAAGACAATCAGGGTCATCTGAAAGTTGCAGTAGGAAGCGCAGCGTCAGATAAAGAGCTGGTCGGTATGCATTGGTATGTTGAAGGAATTGACGCCAGCATTCCAAAATAATGTCTTCACTCACTTCGTTCTCTACACGGGTACGAAGTGAGTTTTTTTTCGACATAATTTGACCAGATGGACAGCTTTTTTCAGGGAAGAAAAACTATGCTCGAAGTGATGATCAACAACCAAATCGTCAGTATTCCTTCGATATCAGCCGATATGATGCTACTGACTTATCTCAGAGAACACCGTGCATTAAAAGGGACGAAAGAAGGCTGTGCCAGTGGTGACTGTGGTGCATGTACCGTGGTGATGGTTGACCAAGATGAGCACTATGCACTGCGTTACCGTCAGATCAATGCATGTATTACCCCGTTACATGCTGTACACGGAAAACAGATCATAACGGTGGAGTCCCTTAAACAGGGGGAACAACTTCACCCGGTTCAGCAAGCTGTCATCAACCGGCATGGCAGTCAGTGCGGGTTCTGTACCCCCGGCTTTGTGATGTCGCTCTACGCGCTCTCGAAACAGAAAAACCGACCAGAGAATCCCGCAGATTTTCTAGCCGGCAACCTATGCCGCTGCACCGGATATGGGCCGCTCATTGAAGCCGCCCATGATATCGTTCAAACCGACATCACCGATCCCCTTGATGCTCATCGACAAACAGTTCAACACTGGTTCGCTCAGGTACCACCGCTCCAGTCCGAGCACTATTTTATGCCGGAGACTCGTCAGGAATTAGCCAAGCTACGTCAAACTCATCCAACAGCAAAATTAATCGCCGGCGGGACCGATCTCTCTTTGGAAGTGACGCAACGTTATCACTCTCTCCCCTTGTTGATCGATGTATCCAAAGTCGATGATCTGCTCACCATCACGGAAACCGGCGATAGTTGGCGGTTGGGGGCTGCGGTCCCGATGTATCGTGTCCATCAATTTATGCAACAACACTTCCCATCAACCGATGAAATTATTGAACGCTTAGGGAGTATTACCATCCGCCATCGTGCTACGTTGGGCGGTAGTCTGGGTCATGCTTCGCCTATCGGCGATATTGCTCCTTTACTGATCAGCTTAAATGGTCAGATTGAAGTAGATAATGGCAAACAGCGCATCCGATATGCTCCCGAAGATTATATTACCGGTTATCGTCAAACCCGGTTGCAAAATGATGAATGGATCAGTGCAATCTATCTCCCCAAAATAAAGGAACAGCAGCGACATGCAATCTATAAAGTCAGCAAGCGTTATGAAGACGATATTGCCACCGTTGTCCTCGCCTTAAATTTCACGTTTGATGATCAGCGACATATCAGCCACTGCATTATCGCGGCCGGGGGCGTTGCGGAAAAATCTGTTCGCCTGACAGCTCTGGAAACTCCATTTATCGGTCAACCCTTGACCCAGTCGCTGATCCGCCATGTTCAGGCACTGGTTCCTCAGGTGATCCATCCACTGAGTGATATTCGAGGTTCAGCCCAATACCGGATTCATCTGGTACAAAACCTGCTTCAACGTTATTTCTTTGACAATCAGAGTATTGTAGTCCGGCAGGAACAAACCGGACATCAATATCCACCGATTAAAACGAGGTTGACTTATCATGCGTAAACTTATCAGTCAGCCCTATACGGCACAACCGACTCACTCTCAGCATCGATCAAATGTAGTCGGTCACTCCTTACCGCATGAAAGCGCTAAAAAGCAGGTCTCCGGAGAGGCTCTGTTTGTTGATGATTATCCGGAACCGCACGGATGCTTACATGGGGCATTAATCACCAGTACCATTGCCAAAGGCACCATCAAGCACCTCGATCTCTCTGAAGTACAGCGGTCTCCGGGAGTTATTCGCGTCATTACCCATCACGATATTCCGGGACATAATGAAATTGGCACCATCCATAAAGGCGATCCGCTCCTGTGTCAGAATGACATCCGTTATTTTTGCCAACCCATTGCCTTTGTTGTCGCGGAAAGCCACCAACTCGCCTGTCAGGCTGCACAGAAAGCATTGATTGAATATGAAGAAACCAAAGAGCCAGTGATCTCGTATCAACAAGCATCGCAACAGGCGCATTTACTCCCGTCCCACCAGATGGGAGCCTACCAAGGACAGACGTTTTTAGCGGAAGGGACTGACCGGGACTTACCAAGGACAGACGTTTCAGCTTACCAAGGACAGACACTTTTAGTGGCTAATCCTGTGAACATCCGTGGTACGCTGGCCGTGGGCGGACAGGAGCATTTTTATCTGGAGGGCCAAATCAGTCTTGCCGAAGTGACGGAAGATGGTGGTATTTTTATCCGGGCATCAACTCAACATCCGACCGAGGTACAAAATCTGATTGCAGAAGTGCTGAACATTCCTTTCAATCACGTCACGGTTGATATGCGCCGCATGGGGGGTGGGTTCGGTGGTAAAGAAACGCAAGCCGCAGCATGGGCTTGCCTTGCCAGTCTGGGCGCAAAACTCACCCAGAAAGCCGTTAAATTCAGGCTCCCGCGTGCAATCGACATGTCAACGACTGGTAAGCGCCATCCCTTTTTTAATCGTTATGAACTAACGACCACTGACGATGGAGAAATTCTGGCTGCGACTATCGAAGTCAATGGATTATGCGGTCATTCAGCCGACTTGTCTGACGCAATTGTTGACCGCGCCATGTTCCATGCCGACAACGCTTATTTTCTTGGTCAGGCCTGCATCATCGGCAATCGTCTCAAAACAGATACTGTTTCACATACCGCATTTCGAGGGTTTGGTGGACCACAAGGGATGATCATAATTGAAAAAGCTATTCAGGACTTGGCAATCACATTGCAGCAGGATCCGTTCGATCTTCGCCTAAAAAATCTTTATCGCCCGGGCAAATCCGTCACACCTTATGGGATGGAAGTCGAGCAAACCGCTGAACTTCATGATGTACTCACTCGCCTGGAAATCTCCTGTGATTATCGCCAGCGACGTCAGGACATCCACGCATGGAACCGGCATCATCCGGTACTCAAAAAAGGGTTAGCCCTGACTCCAGTTAAATTTGGGATTTCTTTCACAGCAACGCACCTCAATCAAGCTGGCGCACTCATCCATATTTATACCGATGGAACGGTACAGGTTTCACATGGTGGTACCGAAATGGGCCAAGGACTACATACCAAAATTCAACAAATCGTGGCCCAGACATTCGGCATCCCAGCCGACTGGATCTTAGTGACATCGACGAGAACCGATAAAGTACCGAATACCTCACCAACCGCAGCTTCTTCTGGTGCTGACCTCAATGGTATGGCTGCGCATAACGCAGCTATGACCCTGAAAGAGCGGCTGCTTGACTTTGCGGTAAACCACAACGAGTGTCTGTCCTCGCAACAACAAATGGCTCACGAGCGTCTGTCCTCACAATCCCATCCACCTGAAGTTAAAGATGGCATCCTCTATCTTGATGGTACAGAAGTCGAATGGGTGACCTTAATTCAGCAGGCTTATTTAAATCGTGTGTCCCTTTCTGCAACAGGCTATTACAGTACACCTAAAATTGGTTATGACCGTTCGCAAGCCTGCGGACGTCCTTTTTTCTATTTTGCCATCGGTGCTTCCTGCTCGGAGGTGATGATCGATATGCTCACCGGAGAGATGACGGTTGAGCGAGTGGATATTCTGCATGATGTTGGCAGTAGCTTGAATCCAGCCATTGATATCGGACAGATTGAGGGAGGATACATTCAGGGATTAGGCTGGCTGACGACGGAAGAACTGGTCTGGAATGATCGTGGACATCTTCTTAGCCATAGTCCGATGAATTATAAAATTCCAAGTATCTGTGACTATCCGAAACAGATGAATATTGAACTTTACGACGTCCCCAATCCAGAACATAGTATTTACCGTTCGAAAGCTGTCGGTGAACCCCCTTTTATGCACGCAATCAGCACTTGGTGTGCGATTTATGATGCCATTGCTGCAATTTCTGAACATCAGTGCATTCCCGATCTTGATACCCCTGCCACAGGGGAAAGAATACTCACGGCTTGCCAGCAACAATATCAATGGCTGGCACACCAAACGCAGACAACCGCGGTTTACAGTGAAGCAGATAGCGAGGGATAAAGGATGGCTGTTCAATCATCTGTTCATACATTGATCAGCACTTCGATGCATTGGTTGGACGCTTGTCACATGTTACAGCAGCAAGGCTACGACTACTGTCTGGCGACCATTGTTGCAGCCGTCGGATCAGTGCCACGCGCTTGTGGGGCTAAAATGGTGATCACGACACAAGGACAGTATGACTCTCTCGGGGGAGGTAACCTGGAACGGCAAGTGATAGAGACGGCCAGAACCGAGCTGCAACGTCGTTGTCAGCATCCCAATCAAGACCCCACAGTGTCGATCGAGCGATATAGTCTAACCGCTGATCTGCAACAGTGTTGTGGTGGAGCAGTTCAGGTTTTGTTTGAATATTTCAACACGCAACAACCTCATGTCGCTATTTTTGGTGCGGGCCACATTGGTCAAGCGCTCGCTCCCATTATTAATAAGTTACAATGTCACGCAACAGTTTTCGATTCTCGCCCGGACTGGTTGGCGCCACTGAATGAACAAGGAATGTCAACGCAATGTTTTGACTCCACTGAAACAGTAATCTCATCGTTACTCCCTCACACGCATCTGGTGATCATGACACACGACCATCGTTTAGATTATGACTTAACCCGACTGGCACTGGAAAGACAGTGTTTTCCATACATTGGCCTCATCGGGTCTGAAGGTAAAAAACAACGTTTCATCTATCGGCTCAAAGAACAGTTAAGCCAGCCTGAGCTGATCTCTCAGTTAACTTGCCCAATCGGGCATCCCGACATCAAAGGTAAACGACCAATGCAGGTGGCGCTCTCCATTGCGGCGCAGCTGAATATGCTGTTTGAACAACAAGACGTGCCAGTTCAGCGCCCAATAGACATTGCAACAACGGTGACCGATTCAGTCCCCAAAAAGCAACAACATCTCTGGCAACAAGCCAATACGTTACTTAAAGAGGTATCCAAACCACCCTATGAATAAACATAAGGAAAGAGATGAACGCTGCAACTCGAACGATTCAGTTAACTCAGCCCCAATTGGCTCAAATCTGTACCAGTACCTCGTGGCAGCAGCTCATGCTCGCTCATATTATGCCGAGCCCTGACTACGCAACATTGTGTCAAAGAGCCGATGCAGCATTTGCGCAACTTTCAGAATCCGACTGGCTGGAAGCGTTTGCCGGTCATCCGATGATTGGCGACCTTGACACATTACAAAAGAAATATAGTCAGGGAAAACATCTCAGTGAACAAGAACAGGGTAAAGTCAAACTGGCATCGAAAGCTGTACTGCACGATCTTTTGTATTACAATCAGGCCTATCTGAAAAAGTTCGGCTTTATTTTTATCATTTGTGCAAGCCAACAATCGGCAGAACAGGTCTTGGAACAGATAAAGGCAAGAATCAAAAATAATCGCAGCGATGAATTGATGAATGCGGCCATAGAGCAACAAAAAATTAGTCGCCTGCGCATGGAGTCTTATCAATGAGTACATTAAGTTGTCATATTCTCGATACCAGCTCCGGTACGCCTGCAGCCAATGTACCCGTCACACTTTATCGTTATCAGACTGGTGAACCGCTTGCATCGGCAACAACCGATGCCGACGGTCGTATCCGTTTTGCAGATATCACTTTATCATCCAATCACTATATGCTCTCATTTGATGTGGCATCTTATTGTGAAAATGCCTTCGGTCAGGCATTTTTCCCCAGAATCGATGTGCATTTTCATGTGACGGAACAAAAGCATTACCATATGCCATTACTTCTCTCGCCCTACGCCTATTCAACCTATCGTGGAAGTTAAGAGTAAAGTATGCAGAAAACATTTCACCGGGGAGAGATTTTACATTTCCCTACAAGGACACACAGTCCTGAACACGATTACCAGTATCTGAACGATGGTATTCTCGTTATCGAACAAGGAAAAATCATTGATTTACTCGATGCCGATGTTTTTTTTCAGCACCACTCTATTGCCCCGGAGCAGATAGAAACACATTCGGGATTACTGATTCCGGGCATGATTGACAGTCATGTTCACTATCCTCAAATGGAAATGATCGCCAGCTACGGCCGGCAACTGTTGGAATGGCTCAATGACTATACATTTCCAGTCGAAACAAAGTATGCAGACTCATCCTATGCAGCCCTGCAAGCAGATGCTTTTATAAAGCAACTGTTTGCTCACGGCACAACAACCGCCAGTGTTTTTGCCACCGTTCATCCGCAATCCGTCGATGCTTTCTTTACCGCAGCGGCAACTTATCAGGCCAGAATGATCTGTGGCAAAGTCTTGATGGATCGGCATAGTCCCGAAAATCTACGTGATACTGCTGATTCAGGCTATCGTGAGAGTAAAGATTTGCTGGAAAGATGGCATCATCAG
This sequence comes from Vibrio sp. MEBiC08052, assembly GCF_001506075.1. Taxonomy (GTDB): domain Bacteria; phylum Pseudomonadota; class Gammaproteobacteria; order Enterobacterales; family Vibrionaceae; genus Vibrio. The sequence continues at coordinate 2,966,797 of NZ_KQ947475.1, forward strand.
GAACGGGCATTGTACGCGATTACGCCCCGATTTGCGCCGACAAGCACACCAGAACAACTGGCGTTAGCAGGACAGTTGGCCCAAGAGTACCCAGATGCTTTCATTCAGACACACTTAAGCGAAAACACAGATGAAATTAACTGGGTCAAAAGTCTGTTCCCGGATTCACAAGATTACTTAGATGTTTATGAACGGTATGGATTAGTGCGCGACAGGGCATTGTTCGGTCACGGGATTCACCTTGAGCCAAGAGAGTACCAAGCATTGGCCAGCAACCATAGCAGCGTGATTTTCTGCCCGACATCAAACCTCTTCATCGGCAGTGGGTTATTCCCCTATTTTACCGTGAAAGAGCATGGGATACCGGTTGCCATTGCCAGTGATGTCGGGGGCGGTACCAGTCTCAATCTACTGGTGAATCAGGCCGAGGCTTACAAGATTCTGCAATTACAGCATCAAAACCTCAATCCTTTTGAATCGTTATATCTATGTACACAAGGGGCTGCTGTTGCAATGCAGTTAGATCACCAAATTGGTAATTTAAATCCCGGCACAGAAGCTGACTTCATTGAACTCGATGTCAATGGCACACCGATGCTCAAACAACGCATGACACAAGCAAAAACATTGGAAGAAAAATTATTTGCTTTAATTATGCTGGCAGATGAACGAGTTATCCGTCAGACCTATGTGAACGGACAACGGGTTTATTGTCGCTCATGAACGACGCAAGATTTTGGGACACATATTGATGTCCCGAGATCTTTCAAAGATAACCGACAAATCAATAAGTTACCCTCGATGACATTGAATGTTATCTGGTAAATTTCTGGCTTTTAACGATAAATGTTGTTGATCCAAGCGGACAATATCCAGAGTCCCGCCGGCATGTTTAGGAATATACTGTTTAAGATTGAGCATTGCTTCCCACTCAGGATGTGTGAGGTTCTCAACCTTCAGCTCATTCGCCTCAAGGATAAGCTTATCTCCTGCCACTTTCCAACTTCCATTTCCAGCAACAGAATATGACACTTCAATCGGCTGCCCCGGTAAACGGGCAATCAGTGTTCCTTTGGTTACATATTTATGGGACGCAAGATAATGTTCCTGAGTGGTTAGATTTAACTGATACAAAGGCTGACGAAGAGAAGCAGTGCAATCCCACTTTCCCCGCAATAAAGACACATTTTCAACGGCTTGAGCTGCTACCGAAAATCCACTGAATAAACAGCAGCATAGCAAATAAAAATAACGCATCACAATTTTCACTTCATCTGAACAAGTTACCGAATCATAACTAATTTTCAGCTGAAAGTGTCAGAGTCAGGTTGAAACTGTTACAAGGACAGACGCTGTTGTGGTTAGAACTGTTACAAGGACAGACACTTTTGTGTTTCAGAAACAATCAAATGATTAACAGGAGACGATAGCAGAGGAAATTCTTCAATTTGTCACTTGTAATTCAGTCAAGAACCATGCATCTTTAGTCAAATTAAATATTTGATAAAAAAGGATAATATAAGTGAATATATCCAAGGCACTATCATTCACCAGCATGATTTTATTAAGTGGTTCTGCAATGGCATCGGTTACGATTGATCTCCCTGAATCAGTTGATGTTCTGGTTGCCAATGGTGGTAAAGCAGATATATCAAGTGGTGGTTTTTTTAGTTCACAAAGAAAACTACAACTGGAAGATGGACTACAACAGATTGTCTTTCGTTATGAGCCTTTTTTTCAAGAAGGTAAAGACAATATCGGTGTAGAAAGTGATGTAACTGTTGCTGTATTTAATGCGGCAGATGCAGAACTGACACTTCGAGTTCCCCAATATAGAAGTTCGCGCGAAGCTCGGGAAAATATCAGTAGTATGCAATGGTCACTCACTAATCGAGACGGACAAAAAATCCCAGTTACGCAGGATAAACTACTCAAAGACGGCATCCAATTCGGACGCAACTATTATACCGAGATGTCCGTTTACAATCAGTCTGACAAAGTGGCATCCGTTCCTGAATATGCCCCACAATCTGGTCTATCGAGCAAAACGATTCCAGCTCGTTCGCTCAAATCTTCTCAAACCAAAGCTTCAGCATCGACAGCGGAGACAATGTTGCATTATTGGTATGAACAAGCTGATGAGCAAGCTCGGGCTCGCTTTAAACAATTTATCAACCAGCAATAATCTTCTCACAACTCATAGTTGATCGTTCAGTTCGGTATCGAATACATTTACCTATCAGTGAAGTGCCACCGTCTCTGTATCAGAATGGTGGCACTTCACCAATGTTTAGATAACTACCAAACAAATCTTTTAATCCATCAATTCGCTTACCATTGTCCGATATCACGATGTTAGCAAACAATTTTATTTGCTATGCAACACTCATTTGTTTTCCGCGACTCAACAACTCAAATGTGAAGTCACTTCAAGTCTCACAGTCGCTATTCTCCGATGATGATCACTAAACTGGTATAAAAGATAACGTTATGGCAAGGTACTTATCATAAAAACAAGCCATGCTATAAAAACAAACCATAAAAATTGCTAAGTAGATAGATTGATTATAAGGATAAGCAACATGAAACCGATAGCATCCGCAGTCGCTTTATGCCTACTGATTGGCATAGCGGGTTGTCAGAGTACACCACATCAAACATCATCGGATAATCCAACCGACGAACAAACCCAGTCTTATGCACTATTTACTCATATCCAAGCCACTTATCAGCAATGGGATAAAACGCTCACGGATGTTGAACCTTTCAAAATCTACTCCGAATCTCATTACAGAAAACTACAAGATGCATGGAAAGATGCTCAAACGTTATATCAGGAGATTCAAGCAGATCCATCAAGATCCACCAAAAGTGTGTCGATTTTTTCTAGCCAAACTTATGCAGACAAATTCAACCAGTATATTGATACCATCGAGCAGCAGTTAAACCAACTTCAAGTCTTCAAAGAAAAAGCTGATCATTTTCTTGCCGATGCAATTGCTGAAATGGATTATTTAACCAAGATCGATGCACAACACTATGATACCAGAGAATATCAACACGTGAATGGGATGTATCATGATCTATTTGAATATGTTGCTGAAGATAAACTAGAAAAAGCGCAGACAAAACAGGTGGTGTTTCTGAATACCTCTCGGAGCCTTGAAGTCAAGATCATGCGCCTCAAATATGTCCAGCCATTACAGAAAAAACTCACGCTATTAAAACAGGAAGATTTTAACGAGGTGGCTCCCATCACCTTTGCTAAAGCTAGTCATCAAATCCAATTGGTCGAGGCAACCGTTCAGTCCAATCCTAGAGATATTGAAACCATAGAAAAAGCAGCACAACTTGGCCAGTTTGAAATCGCTCATTTAGAACAAGTCACACACATGGTGAAACAATTACGCAGTATTGAAAATGGCCAATTCGAACCAATTGTTCTTGAGATCGAAAACAAATTACTGGCTATTTCACAAGCGATCAATAATTCAGACTACCGAGATCAAGTGCTAAGAGAACAAACGAATCGTATTTTGGAGAGTGTCGCAGCTCTTCAACAGTTGGCGCAAACACAACAAGAAAGTTGGCAGGAAAAAAATACAGCACAACAGCAAAATAACCAGAAGCTACAAACAGCACTCACAGAAGCCTATCAGCAGCAACAAACCCTACAAGAACAATTGCTTCAAGAACAGACGCATGTGAAAAATCTAGAAACGCTGGTTTCTCTGTTAAAATCACAGCAATCGTCATCCACAATTACCCCTCTGCCAGAAGAGCAAAACAAATTGAGAGAAGCGGATAAAATGCCGCCAACCCTACAGCAAAAAGATCCAAAAAATTCAGAGACGCAGTGAACCCAAGCACAACTCATTCATATTGAATGATTTTTGAGTACAGGGATGACAGATTTGTCATCCCTGTTTTTTCTAAGGACAGACATTTTAATACCTTTTCTAGGGACAGACATATTAGACCCTGTAAGTATGTCATACTTTATTGACATCAAATTACATCGAAAAAACGGATATAACTCGTATCATGAGAATCATCGTCTTTCTCCTTTCTTTTCAATTCGCCATACTTTCCGCACAATTGATCAACACGGTTTATTCCTATGACCATCGCCAGAACAAAGTTGGTTTCTCCTGATATCACAGCCTACTACCACTGCGTGTCACGTTGTGTCCGACGTGCCTTCTTGTGCGGTGAAGACCAACTGACTGGACAGTCCTACGAACACCGACGTTACTGGGTTGAGCAACGTATTCTGGCTTTAGCCCAAGTATTCTGTATTGACATCTGCGCCTATGCGGTGATGAGTAATCATTATCATCTGGTGGTTCATATTAATCGGAACAAAGCAGAACAGTTATCGAACAAAGAAGTTATCGAGCGTTGGGGAAAGGAGCATCAATTACCACAACTGATTCTGAAATATCTAAAAAATCAGACCTCCGCTTCTGAAATGCAGGCCTGTCGAAAAATCATCCATCTCTGGCGAGAACGGCTCTATTCTCTAAGCTGGCTGATGAAAGAACTCAACTTCAGTATTGCTAAACAAGCGAATCAGGAAGATCAGTGTCGCGGACATTTCTGGGAGGGTCGATTTAAATCTCAGGCTTTACTGGATGAGAAAGCGCTGCTGGCAGCAATGGCCTATACTGATTTAAATCCGGTTCGAGCTGGTATAGCTAAAACACCAGAGACTTCAGAGTTTACATCGATCAAGAGACGACTCGATTCGCTAAATGCTATTCAAGCCCCACGATCAAGGCTCTTTCCATTTGTAGGTGAATCTTCTCAGAAAAAATCGGATGGCATTCCATTTCGTCTGATTGATTATATTGAGTGGGTTGATTGGATTGGACGACAGGTTCGGGAAGGAAAGCCAGGCTATATTGACAACAAACAACCGACCATTCTCATCCGATTATCTGTCAGTCACACCGATAGCTTCGACTTATGTACTCGGCTAGAACGCAAACGGTGTTTATGGGTTGGTTCATCGAAACAACTTCAAGTCGTGAAACACCGATTGAATAGACAGCGTTTACATGGATTATCCGTCTAAATAACGATCCAAATATCCTTCAAAATTGCACCTAATAACTCCTGAAAACTGCACCAAGCTAAGTTACAAAGACCTATACACCATTTAGCATTCTCCTATCATCTAGCACCCCAATCCATATCAGAAGATGGCTCAACTCATCACTCATTGAGAAACGATGCTGTAGGCTTGGAATGTGTGTCCTCGTAACAAAAGTGTGTGTCCTCATAATCTTGCCACTTGTGACTTACCAACGCTTGTGGCAGATTAACCATTCAAATATGTCTGAGATACACGTTGTTTATCCACTTTACTTATCATGGTCTCCCATCCTTTATGAAAAAGCTTTCAAAACAATGGTTGTTATTCGGTATTATTTTACTCTTGGTTCTTTCAGGTGGTCTCACTTACTGTGGCTACAGCCGGAGCCACAGCCGGTTTACGCAACACAAACCGTGAAAAGAGGCCACATTGAAAATAATGTCCTTGCGAATGGGATGTTACAAGCTTCCAAATTAGTCAGTGTCGGTGCACAGGCCTCCGGTCAGATTGTGAATTTACCTGTCAAGCTCGGTGAGCAGGTCAAAAAAGGGCAGCTCATTGCACAAATCGATAGCTTGACACAACAAAATAGTCTCAAAGAATCCCTCGCCTCTCTTGCTAGTTTGAAAGCACAGTATCGTGCGAAACAAGCGCAAATCCGCCAAGCGCGACTGGCCTATGACCGTCAAAAAGCGATGCTGGCAGACAATGCCAGTTCCAAAGCCGATTATGAATTAGCCGAGTCGAATCTTGCTGTCTATCAAGCAGAACTGGATCAACTGAGCGCCGGTATTGAGCAAGCTGAAATCAATGTTGATTCAGCCAAAGTTGATCTCGGTTATACGACAATTTCAGCACCAATGGACGGCACGGTTGTTTATAGCGCAGTAGAAGTTGGCCAAACCGTGAATGCCAACCAGACAACCCCTACTATCGTTGAATTGGCAAACCTAAACCAGATGACAGTGAAAGCAGAAATATCCGAAGCAGATGTCATACATGTTCATTCAGGCCAACCGGTCTACTTTACCATTCTGGGTCAGCCAAACCATCGTTATCACGCGACTTTACGTGCTATTGAACCCGGTCCAACAGTGATGGACGGGGACGATAGCGATATGACATCAAATGACTCAGAAGCGATTTATTATAATGGTTTGTTTGATATCGATAATCCGGATGGTGTGTTACGTATCGGTATGACGGCCCAAGTGACGATCATCCTCACTCAATCTGACGACGCATTAATTATTCCCTCTCAGATCTTACGCCCCAATGACCATGATCTAAACGGTTATCAAGTTCCGGTGTTGGTGAAAGGTCAAGTCGAATTTCGTGATGTCACGATTGGCATTAACAATAAAGTCCGGGCTGAAGTTCTCAGTGGACTGAACGAAGGCGATCAAGTGATTCTCAGTTTACCCAGTGGTGACTCGTATACACCTCGTCGTTTCCGTCGTTCGATGGGGATGTAATACATGAAGGATGCATTACTTCATTTGTCTGGTGTATCACGCACTTTTCCTGCCGGAGAACAGACGCTGACCGTTTTGAAAGACATCAATCTCACGATTGAACACGGAGAAATGGTCGCAATTGTCGGTGCCTCCGGTTCGGGAAAATCGACACTGATGAATATTCTTGGTTGTCTTGATAAACCCTCACAAGGCAATTATCTCATCAATGGACAAGATACCTCGACAATGCGTGGTGACGATCTGGCTCAACTCCGTCGGGAATATTTTGGGTTTATCTTCCAACGCTATCATTTGTTGGGTGATTTAACCGCAGTCGATAATGTTGAAGTCCCTTCCGTTTACGCAGGAAAAGCACGCAAGAGTCGTCGAGAACGAGCGAGTCAACTGCTGACACGTCTTGGATTAGGCGAGCGTTTAGATCACAAACCCAGTCAGCTCAGTGGTGGACAGCAACAACGGGTCAGTGTCGCCCGGGCACTGATAAATGGTGGTGATGTCATCTTAGCGGACGAGCCCACCGGGGCTTTGGATAGTCACAGTGGTGAAGAGATGCTCAAGCTGCTGCAAGAACTGCATCAGGATGGCCACACGATCATCATCGTGACACATGATATGCACGTTGCCCAATTCGCAGATCGCATCATTGAAATTAAAGACGGTGAAATCATCCGTGATCAACAGCATCACAAGCAACGGCACTATGTGCACCGAGAAAATCAAGCCCCGCAACCACAGCGTTGGTTCAACGGGGATCGTTATATCGAAGCCTTTAAAATGGCTCTACTGGCCATGTCGAGCCATCGTCTCCGCACCTTTTTAACCATGCTGGGAATTATTATCGGCATTGCATCTGTGGTGTCAGTCGTTGCTTTAGGTACCGGATCACGACAAGCCATTTTGAAAAACATCAGTTCAATGGGAACCAATACCATTGATATACGACCGGGAAGCGGATTTGGTGATCGGCGGGCAGATCGAATCCGGACACTGAGTGCCGGTGATGGCGATGCACTGAAAATGCTGCCTTTTGTCGATAGCGTGACGCCATCGATCAGCAGTAGTGTCACCATTCGTTATACCAACAAAGCCGTAACAGCAAGTATTGAAGGGGTCGGGCCGGAGTATTTCCGTGTCAGAGGTTATGAGATTGAGACAGGGCAATACTGGGATAGCCACAGTGTTGAATCATTAGCGCAGGAAGCCGTAATTGATCACAATACCAAACAGGAACTGTTTCCGCAGAGCAATCCAATCGGCCAAGTCATTTTTCTCAATACATTGCCCGTCCGAATTATTGGTGTCACCCAACCGAGAGAAAGTGCATTCGGCAATAATGATTCACTGAAAGTCTGGGTTCCCTATACCACCGTCTCCGGTCGAATGCTCGGTCGTCCCCACTTGGATCGGCTCACGGTTAGAATCAACGATTCCGCGCCCAGTCAGGCTGCCGAGCAAGCGATCATTGCTCTCCTGAAAATGCGCCACGGTACGCAGGACTTCTTTACGATTAACACGGATACTATCCGCCAAAGTATTGAAAGAACAACTGCAACCATGACTCTGCTTATTTCGGCAATTGCCGTTATCTCACTTATTGTCGGCGGTATCGGTGTCATGAATATTATGTTGGTTTCCGTCACGGAAAGAACCCGGGAAATCGGTGTACGCATGGCGGTCGGGGCAAGACAAAGTGATATCTTACGCCAGTTTCTGATTGAAGCCGTGTTAGTTTGCCTCTGTGGTGGTGTGTTAGGAATTTTACTCGCCTTCCTGATTGGTGTCATATTTTCGTATAGTGGCAGCAATTTTCAGATGATTTATTCCACAACATCCATTATCACCGCATTTCTCTGCTCGACACTCATCGGGGTGCTGTTCGGATTTCTGCCTGCACGTAATGCAGCCCGTCTGGACCCCATCGAGGCACTGGCAAGGGATTAATAACCAATGAATGCAATCATGCTCAAACCAGTGTTTAACATTGCTATATCTACCCTACTGCTGTCGGGTTGTAGCATGCTAACCCACACCAAATTCACACCGCCACAGATAGACATTCCGGCAGCATGGCAGACACAACCGGTGAACGAACAGGTCAGCCTTAACCCATGGTGGGAACGATTTAACGATCCGATGCTCAACCAACTCATTCAACAGATGCTACGCATCAATAATGATCTGGCATTGGCAACCCTCACACTGCAAAAAGCACGTCTGGAAGCAGGCCTGAGTGAAACCGACCAATATCCTGAATTGTCATCCACACTGGCAACATCACATTCAAAACGGTTGGATTCCGGCAGCAATAGTAAAAGTTACTCAGCCAACCTCTCTGTCAGTTATGAATTGGATCTATGGGGACGTGTCGCTTCATCCGTCAATGCAGCCCAATGGACTGCGATTGCCAGTGCCGCAGACAGGGAAAGTACCGCACAAAGCCTCGCCTCAACGACGGCTTCGCTCTATTGGCAAATTGGTTACCTAAAAGAGCGTGTCGCATTGAGTCACAAAAGTATTGCTTACGCTAAACAAATTCTGGCGCTGGCACAACACCAATACCAAAGTGGTGCGGTTTCTGAATTGGATGTTCTGGAAGCCAAACGCAGTTTAGCCGGACAACAAGCCGCTCATAGTGATTTGCTGCAATCCTTGACCGAAGCAGAAAACGCGCTGGCCATCCTCTTCAATCAACCCCCAAGGGAAAGTCAGTTACAGATTCAGTCGCTCCCCCAAGGGCCGATTCCTGAAGTCGCCGCTGGTGTACCGGCGGATCTGTTGGTCAGACGGCCAGATGTCAAAGCCGCACTTTATGAACTGAAATCAGCGCTGGCAACCCAAGATGCCACCGTAGCAGGATATTTACCAACCCTGACGCTGACCGGCTCTGTTGGTGACTCTTCCTCGCAATTGCGCGATCTGCTGACCGATCCGCTCGGAACACTGGGTGCAGAATTTATCCTGCCTTTTTTACAATGGGATAAAATGTCACTGAACCGAAAAATCGCTCAGACCAATTATCAAACGGCGCTGGTGAACTATCGTCAGACTCTCTATACCGCAATGAAAGATGTTGATAATGCACTCTCAGCCAAACAGCACTATCAATATCAGAAGCTCAGACTCAAAGAACAGTATGATGCAGCAACAGCAGCAGAACAGATTTATGCCAGTCAATACCATCATGGTGCCGTGAGTATCCGAGACTGGCTGGACGCACAAGAAACCCAGCGTAGTGCGCAGGAGGCATTACTGGAAAATCGCTACAACCAGTATCAAATTCAGGCCACGGTATATCAGGCTCTGGGAGGAAGTGATATTGCACCGCCACTTACGGCACGCAATCCTTAAGTTCGCCTGTACAAGATCACAAAAGGCCGGGATAAACCGGCCATTTTATAGACACATAACTGATTCAGCCCCGAACTCAAAAATCAGATGGCTGATATTTCAGATACCGCCCACTCACCCAAGCAACTTCATTGCGGAACTGAATCATCGCCCAACCTTGTGAAAACCGATAAACATAAATGTTCTCACCATACGCCAACTGGCCGACCGGGCGGCCATCCAGTAAATTAGCGCCACGCACATTCAACCGTTTTGCAGTCACCACATAGTGGCCGGCCCCCCGGTGAAGTGTTTCCCGGCTCGGTTTTTGCGCGGATAACTTAGATTTAGCCTGAAGCTGCTGATGAGCACTTTTCTGAACATGATGACATGCCTGTCCCTTCAGACAGCTATTGGCTTGAGCAGTGAATGTGAAAGACAACCCCAAGCAGAACAGTGTTATTATTTTCATACGTTTTTTCATCATTTTTTCATACGTTTTATATACGACCTTGCGGTATTGTCCAACTGAAACATATCGCATTGACGCATATTCTATACACAACTGATTTCAAGATACAGTTATCGCATAACAATGGCTCATTCCAATTCAGCATATGAATGATTTAACTGACAATCAACCATGCGTTTTGCCTGAACGGCAAAATCGCCAGAGAGGCGTGATTGAGCTCAGGAACGATGAAAACCGCTATGATGTTGTGTTTCAGGCGCTACACTTTAAAACGATGAATGATCTGGTTGGCCCCCCCCCGCCATAACAGTGCCGGGTCATATTGCGCCTGTTCAAACTTGCCATCGATCAATACATCGATCATCTCGACGATAGCACGCTGTTGCTCTGATAAGTCATCCAATGTATATCCGGTCCACATCCAGATATCCTTACCGGGACACTCATCTTTAACCCTTTTCACGAGTTGATAAATAGCAGTTAAATTGGCGGGGTGAAGCGGGTCTCCCCCCGACAGCGACAGGCCACGCCGATAAATCCGAGTATCCTGTAAATCGGCAATAATCTGATCTTCCAACGCTTGCGTAAATGGGTGACCAGAATCAGGAGACCATGTGCATTGGTTATAACAGCCTCGGCATTGATGCTCGCACCCTGAAACAAACAGGGTGCAACGCGTGCCTTCGCCATTGACCACATCAATCTGATGGTATTGATGATAATTCATAGTAATTACAGATGTTTCACTCGTCGTTTGACTTCTTCTTGCTTACCGAAATTAAACGGACGCGCATCAGGGCTGCCTAAATAACCGCATACCCGACGAATCACAGACACTTTAGCCGGATCGTGGTTACCACATTTCGGACAAACAAAGCCTTTACTGGTACAGGAAAATTCTCCGGTATAGCCGCACTCATAACATTCATCGATCGGAGTATTGGTACCGTAGTAAGGCACCCGGCTATAGCTGTAATCCCAGACGTTCTCCAGCGCTTCAACGTTACGCTGCATATTCGGGAACTCGCCGTAACAGATAAAACCACCACTCGAAATCGCCGGATACGGCATCTCAAAGTCAATCTTGTCGTATGGATTCACTTTTTTCTCAACGTCGAGGTGGAAACTGTTAGTGTAGTAGCCCTTATCCGTCACACCGTCGATCACACCAAACTCTTTGGCATCAATCCGGCAGAAACGATTACACAAGTTTTCACTCGGTGTACCGTACAGGCTGAACCCATAACCAGTCTCTTCCGCCCAGCGGTTGGTAGCCGCTTTGAGATAACCGATAATTTTTATCGCTTCATCCCGGAGTCTTTGATGATCATAAACATGCTGTTGATCACCAAAAAGTGCGTTGATCGTTTCATGTACCCCGATATAGCCCAGTGAAATCGATGCCCGACCGTTTTTAAAGATATGGGCAATCGGCTCATCCGCTTTGAGCCTGACGCCACAAGCCCCTTCCATATACAGAATCGGTGCAACCCGCGCGCGGACTTTCTCTAAACGACTAATGCGGGTCTCCAGTGCCCGACGCGCCAGTAACAGACGTTCATCGAGCAGTTGGTAGAAATGGGTTAAATCCCCTTTGGCCTGTAATGCAATTCGCGGCAGGTTCAGACTCACAACCCCGAGGTTATTCCGGCCGTCATGAATCAATTCGCCATGCTCTTCATAGGTACTGAGGAAACTCCGGCAACCCATCGGGGTTTTAAAGGAACCGGTCACTTCAACCACGCGATCATAGTTAAGAATATCCGGATACATCCGCTTGGTCGCACAATCGAGCGCCAGTTGCTTGATATCATAATTGGGATCACCGGCTTGATGGTTTAAGCCGTCTTTAATTGCAAAAACAAGTTTCGGAAACACTGCGGTTTTATGATTTTTACCTAAACCGGCAATCCGGTTTTTCAAAATAGAGATTTGAATCAGCCGCGACGCCCAACTGGTACCCAGACCAAAACCGAATGTCACAAAAGGTGTCTGTCCGTTGGCAGTGTGTAGCGTATTGACCTCATATTCCAGTGACTGGAATGCGTCGTAACACTCTTTTTCAGTCCGCGCCATTGCAAATGATTCGGGATCGTGAATGTCCCATTCGTGGGCAATATCGAGATGTTTGTGATAGCTCGCCAGCACGTAAGGTTCCAAGATTTCATCGATGCGGTTAATAGTTGTACCGCCATAAATATGGCTGGCAACCTGAGCAATAATCTGAGCGGTTACGGCTGTTGCTGTCGAGATCGATTTCGGGGTATCAATTTCTGCATTGCCCATTTTAAAGCCATGCGTCAACATCCCTTTCAAATCAATCAACATACAGTTGAACATCGGGAAGAAAGGCGCGTAGTCCAAGTCATGATAGTGAATATCACCAGTTTCGTGTGCCTGCACGATATCACGGGGCAGAATGCGAGTCTTGGCGTAGTGTTTCGCGACAATCCCGGCCAGCAAGTCACGCTGAGTCGGAATCACTTTGCCATCTTTATTGGCATTTTCATTCAGTAAGTCAGCATTGCTTTCATTGATCAAACCTTCGATTTCTCGTGTCAGCGCACTCTGTCTCTCTCGGGCAATATCACGATCATGACGATATTCGATATAAGAACGAGCCAGTGATTTGTAGGGCCCCTGCATCAATTCGTTCTCGACCAGCGTTTGAATTTCTGCAATATGAACTTCTTTGTAATCCTTGAGCTTCAACTCAACAGCCAGCGCAACATTTAAAGCATAGATGGCCAGTTCTTGATCAGCATGTTCGGCTGCGGCTTCAACCGCAGCCTGAATTCTGTCGCGATGAAACGCGGCCCTTGAGCCATCGCGTTTGATTACAATCGGTTTCACTTTTTCTCCTTACCCCTCATCGTTCACTTTAGATGAAACACATGATATAGGGTTTCATATCGATACATCAACACTACATATTGTAGTGCATTTAACGAAAAGCCCCCTACGCATGTATTGATCAAGATCAACAAAGCACAGCGAATGGATAAGATAAACACGATTATTATCAGCAGATCTCATTTATGAAAGAACATCACTGAAAAGCGAAATTTTTTCACCACCAGGGTGGATTTTTCACGCCAAACGGTTTTTCATCACCGCAAAATACAACACCGGAATCACGATCAATGTCAGTAGCGTGGACACAAAAACCCCGAAAATCAAACTAATCGCAAGCCCGTTAAAGATTGGATCATCCAAGATAAACAGAGAGCCAATCATCGCTGCCAGCGCTGTCAACAAAATCGGTTTTGTCCGGACTCTGACAGAATTAATCACGGCTTCGGAAAATGCCATCCCCTGAGCATGCTCCTGACGGATAAAATCCACCAGTAAGATAGAATTACGCACAATGATCCCGGCTAACGCAATCATGCCAATCATTGAGGTCGCGGTGAATTGTGCATGCAGGAGTGCATGCCCCGGCATCACACCAATCATCGTCAGTGGAATCGGAGACATGATAATCAGCGGTGTCAGATAAGATTTAAAATGCGCCACAACCAACAGATAGATCAAGATCATACCGACAGCATAGGCAATCCCCATATCTCGAAAAGTTTCGTAGGTAATTTTCCACTCACCATCCCACAATACCGCAACCTGACTGAGGCCCGAGGGTTGATGGATATAGTTCTGCTCAACCGGAAACGGCAGTGTTTTCATCCTGCCGGCAATCTCAAACATGCCATAGAGCGGGCTGTCAGTGCGACCGGACATATCGCCGACCACCATCACCATCGGGACCAAATTCTTATGCATGATATAATCATCTGCCGCGATCTGACGTACCCGAACCAAATCAGACAGCGGATATGCAATCCCGTCCTGACTGGTGACTCGCATCTCAAGCAGTTGTGACAGATGCGCTTTATCCCCTTCAGTTGCCTGAAGCTGAATCGGAACCGGGTACTTACTATAATCGGTATGCAAATAACTGACAGGTTTACCACCAATTGCGGTCGCCAGCGTCTGTACAATCGAGGCATAAGACACTTGAACCAGAGCCGCTTTACGACGATCAATCATCACCTGCCACTGTTGATGCGGTTCCGGCAGATAAATATCCACATCGACAATATCGGCACTGGTTTGGAATAAGTGACGAATCTGTCTCGCGGCTTCCGAGCGTACCGCAGCCGTCGGCCCATAGACTTCAGCTAAAATCGGAGACCAGACCGGCGGGCCCGGAGGCACTTCGACCACTTTCACTTTCCCGCCAAAAGCGCTGGCAACAGCCACCAGCTTGGGCCGGAGTTCACCGGCAATCTGATGGCTGTCTTTATCCCGCGCGCCCTTGGGCAATAAATTGACCTGAATATCCCCCTGATAAGAGCCAGAGCGGGTAAAATAATGCCGGACCAGACCATTAAAGTTCATCGGTGCCGCAGTCCCGGCATAAATTTGATAGTCATGAACTTCAGGTGACTGATCGAGCACGGCCGCCATGTCGAATAACACCCGCTGCGTGCGTTCCAACGATGTGTCATCCGGCATATCCAGTATCACCTGAAATTCAGATTTATTATCAAACGGCAACATTTTCAGAATCACGGCCTGATAAACAGGGAGCAATAGTGAACCGATAATCAGCATCACGATCCCGCCACCGAGTAACCAACGATTCCGCCGCTGACGGGGCGATAACACAAAAGGAGCCATGATTCGCTGCACAAGTACCTGATTCGGTTCTTTTGTCTGGTCATGAGACCGATTGCGCAATAATTTTACCGCTAACCAAGGAGTTAAAACAAAAGCGACAGCCAGCGAGATAAACATCCCCATCGATGCATTGATCGGAATCGGGCTCATGTACGGCCCCATTAATCCGGTGACAAATGCCATCGGTAATAGTGCCGCGATCACGGTAAAGGTCGCCAGAATCGTCGGCCCCCCGACCTCATCGACGGCATGAGGCAGCGAAAACTGCTGACCCTTTAATGCCATATGTCGATGAATGTTTTCCACCACCACAATGGCATCATCGACCAAAATACCGATGGAAAATATCAATGCAAACAGAGAGACGCGGTTGATGGTAAACCCCCATGCCCATGATGCAAACAGAGTCATCATCAGGGTGATCATCACCGCGATGCCAACCACAATGGCTTCTCGCCATCCCATGGTGATCAGCACAAGGATGACCACCGCACCGGTGGCAAACATCAGTTTGCCGATCAAAGTATGACTCTTCTCTGCAGCCGTGTTGCCGTAGTTGCGCGTCACATCGACTTTCACATCCGCGGGGATCAACTGATTCCCAAGTACCTGCAATCGCGCTTCAACATCCCGGGCAACCGCCACCGCATTTTCTCCGGATTTTTTAGCGATTGCGATTGTAACGGCGGGTAGCAAAGTGGATTTATCACTGGTCCAAACATGCTGAGTCGGGGTATTGGCACCTAAGTTCACAGTTGCAATATCACTGAGGTAGACAGGAGCCTGATTATGCATACCAACCAAAAGTTGTCTGACATCCGCCACGCGATGGAGAAATTGCCCGACTCGGACCGGAATCGCTTGATTATGATCCGTGACGATCAACTGCGAAGAATGGACGTTTGCGGACTGAAATACCTGATTCAGTTGATCAATGGTGATACCAAAACTATTCATCCGCACCGGATCAAGCCGGACATCAACAATCATGTCATGTCCCCCGACGGTATAAATATCCCGGGTTCCGTCAATGGTTTTCAGCGCTGTTTCGAGACCATGTGCCACTTCCGTCAGTTGTTGTTGCGTCATCTGACCGTCGGGATTACTGAGGGTAAGGCTGACAATCGGCACGTCTTCAATGCCTCGCGGTTTGATCACCGGCTCACCGACCCCGACACCGCTCGGCATCCAGTCTTTATTCGAATACAGTTTATTATAGGTTCGCACCACTGCATCATTGCGCGAAACACCCACTTTAAAAATCGCAACAATCAGGGCACCGTCCGGCTGTGAAAAAGAATAGATATTATCAATGCCCTGAATCTCGGAGATAATTTGCTCTGCCGGGTTGGTGACCAAATGTTCGACTTCTGCCGGAGAAGCACCGGGAAAAGGGATATAGATGTCGGCAAAAGTCACATCAATTTGTGGTTCTTCCTCTTTCGGAGTCACCAGCACGGCAAACACGCCCATGAGTAAACCGACCAATGCTAACAGGGGGGTTATGGCCGAGTGTTGAAACAGTGCGGCAACACGCCCGGAAATGCCCAGTTTTTTTTCCATTATGCGCTCCTCTTACTGTGCATCGATTGGAAAAGCATGGGTCACAATCTGATCCCCGATTTCCAGTCCGGATAAAATTTCAACCGAGTCACCATAGTCCTGCCCGAGCCGGACCGGATTCAGTCGCTGTGCGTTTCCCTCATCCTTCACACGAAACACGGCACTAAGCTCTCCTCGTCTGATCACCGCAGTTTTCGGCACCAGCACAACCTGCCTGTCCCCGGTATGGAATGACGCTTTCACCCACATCCCGGGCGCAAGTTCAGCGTCGCTCGTCTCCGGTAATCTTAAGCGAATCGTAAACGTATGAGATTGCGGATCAGCATAACGAAATAACGTATATTGGCTTGGTTGCAGTACACGTCCATCCGGCAATTCAATCGAAAACTGTTGCGCCTGTGTCACCAAAGCACGATATCGCTGCGGCATTTGAAATTCGACCCGCAACGGTGACATCCCATAACCACTCAATAATGGCATTCCGGGCGTGACCGTTTCTCCCAACTCAACATGACGCTGGGTAACAATCCCGGCATAAGGCGCTTTAATACTGGTATAGCCTAATGCATCTTTTGCCTGCACCACCGCAGCCTTGGCAGCTTGAACAGCAGCAAATGTGGTTCGGGCACGCGCTTCCGCACTATCGAGTTGCCCTTGAGAAACTGCCCCTCGTGAAATTAACTGTCGAAAACGTTTCACCTGTGTCTGAGCTTCGTTATTCTGAGCAACGGCCTGATTCAGTTGCGCCATCGCAGCATCGTAAGATGCGGTTTGTTGGGTTGCACTGATTTCAAGTAACACATCACCTTGTTGTACGACATCATTCACATCCACGGCCATACCGACGACGCGTCCGGAAGTTTGAGCCGCTACCGTACCTTGATTGACAGGCTGCACAATCCCATCGAATGTGACTTGCTCCGGTATCGTTTCACGCGTGACTGTTAGTGTCTGTCCCGCTAGTCGTTCCTTTGTCTGTCCCGCTAACAACTCTCCTGCCTGCGCCTCTAAAACCGTCTGTCCCGCTAAGACCATCACCAGACCCAAGGCCAGTTGCCGTATGTGCTGCTTCATCAGATTCCCCTCCTTTGGCGAACCTCTTGTTGTTTTCATTGATGATATGCCTGATTGAAGTTCACCGTATCAATCACTCACTGCATAAATACAAAACGCATTGCTTTCCACAACAAAATTGTTTTTCACAAAATTGCTTTTCACCCAACCAATCACGACTTCCCACTTTGTGATTCTGGTTCTTCACAAAACAACATCTGCAAATTGACGATGATCTGTGCGGCCCGACTATCAGTCAGTGAATAAAACACCTGCTGTGAGGACTTGCGGCACTCGACCAAATGATGTTTACGTAGCACCGTCAAATGCTGAGAGAGTGCAGACTGACTCAAGGTTGAGTTTTGTTGGAGTTGTCCGACCCCGACCTCTCCCTGTATCAATTGGCACAAAACCATCAGTCGCTCAGGGTGTGCCATCATTTTCAAAAAATCAGCCGCCTCCTGAGCATGGGCTTTGATACGCTCAACCTCAGTGACTTGGTTAAGATCATGGTTGACTTGCATGAACACTCCACGAAAAAAGATTTCTATGATTTATTATATTAGATAAAACTTATTTAGAAATACAAATATTAGACCATATTAAATTAGACTTCACTAATTTTTAGTTCTATAGTCTCTTCTATAGATCGATAGTCTCTTTTAGGTTGATAGTCACTTTTAGAGCGACCATCACAATAAATCCCCACAAGGAGTATGTCATGACCATTGAAAATGGCGTTCGAATCATCGCGGGCAGCATGGTACTGCTTTCCGTTATTTTGACTTATTTTGTCCATCCCTATTTTGTCTGGTTGACTGTTTTTGTCGGGCTCAACCTCATTCAAAGCGCATTGACCGGTATCTGTCCGGCAGTGTTCATTCTCAAAAAGCTCGGATTGAAAGCGTAGTCTCAGTCTCAAACGTGAAAAGGCTTACTTATGACAAAAATTGTAATTATCGGTGGTGTTGCCGGCGGTGCTTCGGCAGCCGCCCGGGCACGCCGTCTCAGTGAAACAGCACAAATCGTCATATTCGAACGCGGTCCGTTTATCTCTTTTGCCAATTGTGGATTGCCCTATCATATCGGTGGTGACATCAAAGAGCGCGGTAATCTTCTGTTGCAAACGCCAGAGAGCTTTCTGGCTCGCTTTAATGTTGATGTTCGTGTCATGAATGAAGTGCTCCGCATTAACCGCGCAGAGAAAACTATTACGGTGCGTCATCTGCCAGACCAAAGTGAATACACCGAAAGCTATGACTTCTTACTTCTAAGCCCGGGAGCGAGTCCGATTGTTCCGCCCATTCCGGGGTTAGATAACCCATTGACGCATTCACTACGCAATATTCCAGATATGGATAAAATTATCCAAACCATTAATACCAACCAAGTTGATCACGCTACTGTTGTGGGTGGTGGCTTTATCGGGTTGGAAATGATGGAAGCCTTTCACCAGCTTGGGATTAAAACCACGCTGTTAGAAATGGCTGACCAAGTGATGACGCCTGTAGACCGTGAAATGGCTGGTTTCGCTCACGCAGAGATTCGCGCTAAAGGCATCGACTTACGTTTAGGTACGGCATTGAAATCGGTTGAATTCAAACCAACGACCTCACTGGCGAGCATGGATTCTGGTCAGGCAGAGCACCAACATGTAAATGGTGAACTCGAACTGACACTGAGCAATGGTGACACGCTCACCACCGATATCCTCATCATGGCGATTGGTGTTCGCCCTGAGATTAAACTGGCTTCAGAAGCCGGTCTGCAAATTGGTGAATTTGGTGGTATTTATACCAATGAGTACATGCAAACCAGCGATCCATCTATTTACGCGGTGGGTGATGCCATCGAAGAAAAAGACTTCGTTACCGGCAAACAGACATTGGTTCCTTTAGCTGGCCCGGCAAACCGTCAAGGCCGTATGGCTGCTGATAACATGCTGGGTCGCAGCGAAACTTACCAAGGTACGCAAGGTACTGCAATTTGTAAGATCTTCGACTTGGCAGTGGCTTCAACCGGTAAGAACGAGAAGCAGCTGAAACGTGAAGGCGTTGAGTACCAAAAAGTGTATGTCCACACGGCAAGTCACGCCAGCTACTACCCGGGAGCTGAAGTGGTTTCGTTCAAAATGCTGTTCGATCCTAAATCAGGCAAGATTTTCGGTGCGCAAGCGGTGGGTAAAGATGGCATCGATAAACGTATTGATGTGATGGCGGTGGCTCAGCGTGCCGGAATGACAGTTGAACAACTACAACACCTTGAGCTGACTTACGCGCCGCCATACGGAAGTGCGAAGGATGTGATTAACCAAGCGGCATTTGTGGCAACCAACCTCATCAAAGGCGATTCAACCGCGATTCACTTTGACGAGATTGATAGCCTGACAGAAGACCAACTGCTGCTAGATGTTCGTAACCCGGGTGAACTACAAAACGGTTACCTACCCGGTGCAGTCAACATCCCGGTTGACCAGCTTCGTCAACGTATGGATGAACTACCAAAAGACAAAGAGATTGTGATCTACTGTCAGGTAGGCCTACGCGGAAACGTGGCGTACCGTCAGCTAGTGAATAACGGTTATAAAGCACGTAACCTACTTGGAGGTTACCGTACTTACCTGTTTGCTAAAGCGTAACCTATAACTGAGTTTGGAAAACTAGATATAGACCAACACATATGTGTTGGTCTTTTTATATAGAGAAGATGGATAAATGACGCAAACGCTGCACCATGTATTTTTTTGCACAGATGACAATGTATTACGTGCTCGATTTCACCGTTGATCTTTCTCCAGCTTGAGCAATGCCAGCGTTTTCACGCTGGCTTTTTCACATTTTTACATTGGCTTTGGATTAGTGTTGTTCAAGACCGTTGCCACACCCCTATTTCACAGATAGCTTGCAACAAGACCAGCGCCCTCTTTCGCTTTACAAACGTAAATCGATTCCTTGAGGCCGGTTTCTTGTTCATATCGGGCTTCAACCGTCGCTTTGACGCTTTCAACCAATGTCGATGGTATCAGTGTAACGATACAGCCACCAAAACCACCGCCGGTCATACGCACACCGCCCTCGTCGCCAATAACCTCTTTTACCATCTCGACTAAGGTGTCGATCTCTTTCACGGTGATTTCGAAATCATCACGCATTGAAGCATGTGATTCAGCCATTAACTGCCCCATGCGTCGCATATCATTGGCGCGCAGCGCTTTTGCGGCTTCCAGCGTCCGTTCATTTTCAGTGATGACGTGACGGGCACGTTTCGCGACCACTTCATCAAGTTCTGAGCGTCGGTCATTCAGCTGCTCAATATTCACATCGCGCAGGGCTTTGACACCCAAGATACGTGCTGCGGTTTCACATTGCTCGCGACGTGTGTTGTATTCACTGTCCACTAAGCCGCGTTTTTTGTTGGAGTTAATGATCAGCACGGCCATGTCTTCCGGCATCGATACCGCCTCTGTTTCCAGACTACGGCAGTCCAATAACATGGCGTGGTTTTCATGCCCTTGCGCGGAAATCATTTGATCCATAATGCCGCAGTTGCAACCGACAAATTCGTTCTCCGCTTGCTGACCATTTAATGCAATTTCAGCTTGACTGATGTCCAGATTGAATAGCGCTTTAAACGTTTGTCCGATGACCACTTCAAGCGCCGCAGACGAGCTTAAACCCGCACCTTGCGGCACATTACCGCTGACAGCCATATCCACACCACCGAGCGGATAACCGCGGGCAAGCAAGCACTTCACCACGCCCCGAATATAGTTCGCCCACATTTTGTCTGGTTGGAAAGTGATTTCCCGACTGATATCGAACTCATCCACTGCATTGTCATAATCAACGGAGACGACACGAACCCGGTTATCATTGCGCTTTGCCGCAGCAACCACGGTTTGGTAGTTAATCGCACACGGCAAGACAAAACCGTCATTGTAGTCAGTGTGTTCACCAATCAAATTCACACGACCGGGGGCTTGGATAATATGGCTTGGTGCATAGCCCAACACGTGTTCAAAATACTTTTTCACATTTTGGATACAATCAGACATAGGGATGCTCTCTTAAAAATAAAAATCAGTGTCGGGATAACGCGTTGCGGCTCACTTTTTAGCAGTACAGTCGCACTATCCCGTTCTTGTTGATCAAGCGAATGTGTTATCAACTGAATATGTTATCGACCGAATACGTGTTCTCAGCCGAATATGAAGGCTCACTGCTCTTCTTTGTAGTGCACATCGCTCAGATTACGCAGACGCTGCGCCGCTTGTTCTGCGGTGAGATCGCGTTGTGTCTCTGCCAGCATTTCGTAACCCACCATGAATTTACGAACCGTCGCACTGCGTAGCAGCGGCGGATAGAACACCGCATGTAATTGCCAGTGTTCGATACTCTCTTCCTCTGCATCCGCTTCGGTAAAGAACGGCGCATAGTGCCACCCCATACTGTATGGGAAAGAGCATTGAAATAGGTTGTCGTAACGGCTGGTCAGTTTTTTAATTGCGACGGCGAGATCATCCCGTTGTGCCTCACTCAGTTCACTCATACGGCGAATATGTGTTTTCGGCAGCAGCATGGTTTCAAACGGCCATGCCGCCCAATAAGGCACCAAAGCAAGCCAGTGTTCTGTTTCAACGACAATGCGCGAGCCGTCTTTGAGCTCAGCTTGCACATAATCCACCAACAACTGCCTGCCATGCGCTTGGTAATACGCTTTTTGGTGATGATCTTTGCGTTCGATTTCGTTCGGTAAGAAGCTGTTCGCCCATATTTGCCCATGCGGATGCGGTTGAGAGCAGCCCATACTTTCGCCTTTGTTCTCAAACACTTGCACCCAAACGTAATCTTTACCCAGCGCTTCGATCTGCTCATTCCATGTGTCAATCACACTGCGGATTTGCTCCACCGCCAGCTCCGGCAAGGTTTTGCTGTGGTCTGGTGAAAAGCAGATCACGCGACTCAAACCGCGTACCCTTTGGGTTTTAAACAGTGGATGGTCTGACGCCGGCGCATCGGGTGAATCGACCATGAGTGCGGCAAAATCATTATTGAACACGTATGTGCCTTGGTAATCCGGGTTGACATCGCCAGAGACACGCTTGTTTGTCGGGCAAAGGAAACACGTCTCATCGTAGCTTGATAATTGCTTAATCGCAGGTTGCTCATCTGCGCCACTCCAGGGACGTTTGGCGCGATGGGGTGAAACTAAAATCCATTGACCCGTGAGTGGGTTGTAACGACGGTGTGGGTGATCCACAGGGTTAAATTCGACGTTCGGCATCTTATTTACTCAACTGTTAAAATTTTTTCTTTGCATTCCCCAATCCAATTGGGGGGCAGCCGGACAACAAGGTCATAAGGCAACACGCTTTCCCGTTGCCATCCCTATCAATAATTGATGTCGTTGGCATGAGAAAACGCTGCGGCTTCAATTACACCGTGGAATAGCCTTGTGGGTTATTGATTTGCCAGTTCCAGGTATCGGCCGCCATCTCTTCCACGCTGCGTGTTGCTTTCCAGCCAAGGTCACGTTCCGCTTTTTCGGTGCTTGCCCAGCATTCGGCGATATCGCCCGGACGACGCGGACATAGCTCGTAAAGCACCGGATGACCGCAAGCCTTACTGAAGGCTTCCACCATTTCAAGCACACTCGATCCTTTGCCTGTCCCGAGGTTATAAATGTGTAATCCTGACTGTTCACCCAAGGCTTTGAGCGCTGCAATATGGCCGTCGGCTAAATCCATGACATGAATATAGTCGCGGACACCCGTTCCGTCCGGGGTTGGATAATCGTGACCGAATACCGACAGTTTCTCTCGGCGACCAACCGCAACTTGAGCAATAAATGGCATCAGGTTATTGGGGACGCCTTGTGGATCTTCTCCCATCGTGCCGGACGGATGCGCCCCGACCGGATTAAAGTAGCGTAGCAAAGTCATACTCCAATCTCCTTCAGCGAGGAATAAGTCGCTCAGACACTGTTCCACCATGTATTTACTGCGCCCGTAAGGATTCGTGGTTGCACCGGTTGGCGATTCTTCAGTCATCGGCACCATGTCAGGATCGCCATACACAGTTGCAGAAGAACTGAACACCAGACTTTTCACACCCGCTTTACGCATACAACGCGCCAGCACCAATGAACCATTGACATTGTTGTCATAATATTCCAACGGTTTAGCAACGGACTCGCCGACCGCCTTGAGGCCGGCAAAGTGAATCACAGCCTGGATATCATGGTTGGCGAAGACCGAATCTAAAAAGGCGTCATCGCGAACGTCACCTTGATAAAACAATGGTTGTTTGCCCGTGAGCGCTTCAATTCTGCTTAACACTTCGATTTTAGCGTTACACAAATTATCGATAATAACGGGGGTCATACCCGCTTCAATGAGTCGGACACATGTATGGCTACCGATATATCCCATTCCGCCTGTAACCAGAACGTTCATTGTTGATTCTCCATAACTAATTTCAGATTATTTCGTTTTGTATTTAAACTTTGAAAATCGCCACGTCTTTCGTTAATGCTGAGGAAACTCGGCTAATATCACCATGAACACTCACGATAGCATTTGCACTATGGGTAATTTCATCGCTCAGAGCGTTGGACCGTTCAATCTCCGAGTTCAGCTTCTTCATCATTGCGCACTGAGTATCTGACGCTTTAGAGACACATGAATTAATGGTATTTATTTCACTAACAGCCTTTTCAACCAATTGAATTTGTTCAATAACTTCCAATGTACTAGTTCGGCTTAACTCGCTGCTCTTCCGAACCTGGGACATTTGTCCGACAATTTGATCCGACGAGTTGGAAAACTGAATAAGAAACTGGTCAATTTCAATGGTGCTGCTTCGAGTTTTCGACGCGAGTGCCCGAACTTCTTCAGCAACAACAGCAAACCCCTTGCCTGACTCACCGGCTCGCGCAGCCTCAATAGAAGCATTTAGCGCTAACAAATCCGTTTGATCGGCAATTTTCTGAATTGAACTAAGAATGCTACTGATCCCCTGCGAGACTGTCCCCATAACACCGATTGATGAAGATATTTTCGCTGTATTCTCATCTAGAGTGATCACGGTATTTTCAGCAACAACGCCTTTATCTGCCGCTTTGCTGACCTGATGACTGACCTCTTCAGCAAGCGCCATTGCCTGATGGGTTTGCTGTTGGATATCCAGTGATGACTGTCGAATATCATTGATAGCTTGCGACAAACTTTCACTCTGCTTGTTATAACTAGCGACAGTGGAAACATTTCGTCCAATTTGCACATCAAGCTCTTCTCTGGCTTCATTCAACGCTCGGTTCGAACCAGAAATGTTTTTAAACAAAGCCTGTAAATTATCTATAAAGCTATTCACTGACTTAGAGATATCACCTATTTCATCTTGGCGATTAAGATTAATTCTTTGGGTTAAGTCAGCATCACTACCAGACAAACTTTCCACTAATCTCTTTAACTTTGATAACGGATTTAATTGAACATTAAGGATAATCAAACTAATCACCAACATGATAAATGCACAGAGTGACATATACTTGGTAATATCCTGATTTATATTATCTATAATTTTATTGATATAACCATGATCAATATACGAGCGCAAATACCAGTTGGAACCAACGACAGTAATCGTATCCACTTGCTTTAACGCTAAATTCAACTTTCCGGTTGAATAAATATAATTTCCCTGCTCATCCAATAGTTCAAAATAAACACCGGGTACACTATACCGCTCAATTAATTCACCAATTAACCCTAGATTGATAGTAAAAAAGTCCACTACGCCATTCTTCTTTTTCGAAATAATCACTTTTGCCTGACCACTTTCCGAAAAAATTTGCGTTATTTTGATACCATCGACATGGTCACGAGCCAAGTTAATATAGTATTGAGACTGCGCTTTATCCAAGCTGCCTTTATCACTTAATGCGGTCTTATTAATGAGCTTAACAACTTGTTCATAACCGAGTTTTTGCTTAGTATCACGAATACCAATCACACCGAAATCAAGGCTTTCTATCACTGATATATCGCGTTCAAGCGACTGCCTAATTTCACTGCTAATTAAATTTACATTACTCGCCATACGACCATCGTAAGTTTTATTAATATAGTCGCCAATAACAAATTTAACGCTAAAATAAGCTGTAATGATGGTGATTATTAATGACATCCCAAACAATATAATAATCTTATTTTTTAACGACAGAGATTTCATGCATAAGTCCAGATAAAAAGCTCTTGAAAGAAAAATATAGACATATTCACCATCCCTTCCGGCTAATATGATTCACCTCAAAAGCAAATGGCAAAAGATTCCCATGTATAGGCCAGAATGGAATCACACTGGCCTAACAAGGATTAACTCACAATATCAATCAATTACCACCAAGCTTCGATTTGCACACCATAGTTGAATGTGTTGTTACGCTTGTGGTTGTCAAAAGAATTGCTTTCATTGTCTTTCAAATAAGTCACGAAGAAGCGAATTTCCGGACGAGCGAAGAAAGACTCACCGGCTGAGATAGCATGGGCGAGCGTGAGTTTTGTACCGCCGGACTTCTCTTCAGCGCCTGAATCCTTGGTTTTGTCTTGGTCAAAGTAGCCGACTTCTAACATGGTTTTGTTGTATGGTGACCAAATGTAGGTCGGGCGCGCGACAAATGAGACCATGGTTTCCTTATCCAGCCCGTCGCCATGATCTTTGGCATTGCCGTAAGTGAAAACATGATTGATCACGACGTTGTCGCTTAAGTTCAAATCACCGGTACTGATCAAACGGAAGCCTTTGGCATCACTGACATCACCACTCCAGATGTCATACCATCCCCCGCCTTGCGAGATTGCATTTTGTGCCAGCCCTTTGTCCATATACTGAAAAACAAACTTGTTATATCCCAATGAAAATTTTTGACTCAGTTCAGCGGTTAACATCAAACCGTTATCGAAGTTTTTAGCCAAGTCGTCTTGTTTATCGGTTGGATTGACAATAGCATAGTCAACACCGAACTCAGTCCACGAACCTTCCCACGGGCTGAATCCCGCGTAACGTAAATCTAAGAAATAAGTGTTGAGATCACCGTGGCTGGTCTTCTTACCGCTTCCGTCCCACGTCGCCAACTCATTGTCGGCCCGGATAACTGCGGCTGACATCGCACCGGTATTAAACTTGATATTTTCAACCCCCGCACCGTAACCGGAAACATTCCAGTATTTGGTATCGATAATATGAATATCATGGCGTTGATAAAAACGTTTACCGGCCCAAATCACCGCATCAGGTAAAGATGGAATATAGCCCTTCGCCTGAATATTTAACTGTTTAATTCCAAAGTTGGCACTGTCATCTTTACTATTTTCAGACTCAAGATTCCCGTTGGATGACATTTCAATCATACTTTGAAAATACATTGATCGGCCGTCTGCATTAAATAACTCTTGACCTAAGCCAATTTCTGAATAAGTGTCAAACTCATTCCCTAAACGGCCTAATTTCGTTTTGTTAAACTCATCACCGCTTTTCGTGCCGCCGCCGTCAGCACTTGCTCCCAAACCGGCACGGACATAACCATTAAAATCGACCGCAAAAGCTTGAGTGGCAGATAAAGCGCCTAAAATAGCGACTGTCAATATTGCTTTTTTCATCTTCATTTCCTTTTGTATTATTTTTGAGTTATTGGCCGGGTAAATATCGCCATTGCATTAGTTCAGGCAATACTTACCCGTGAGATGAATTTCATCTCATGTTTAAATGTTGTGATTCATTACCGCCTAAATTATTAGGCGGAATAGTTATTTATTATTTTTTATCACAATGACTTGATATGGTTGAACAGTAATATTTTCCTGAACGTCATCTCCTGTATTGACATTGATCCATTTCCCGTGCGGGACTTTCACATCTCGCTGCTCATTCATAAAATTCATCATAAATAAGTAGCGAGACTGTTCATCTTCACGAGTTGTCACTGACACACCGTAAGGGACATTTTCAATGGGTTTGCGAATACCGTGTAAATAAGCCAGCGCGGTATAGAATAATGCGTTGAATTCTGTCTCTGTGCGTGCCGCGATGTAGTAAGCACACCCTTTACCGATTTGGTTCTTGGTGATGACCGGGCAACCGGCAAAGAGATCCTCTCGGTAATAAGCCAGCGCTTGTGCCGTTTCCAAATGAATATGTTCCATTAAGTGCTTGGCTTTAAATTCACCACTGAAACCAAGACCGGAATGAGTTTCCACGGCAAACCAGACGTGTTCATGGTCATAGAGTGAGTCAATCTCTTCAGCCCAAATCCCCAGTGTGCGGCGCAGCGGGCTCCCTTCTCCACCGGGGAAACCGCCGAGGAAGCACAGATCATGCTCATCAACAATGCCACTCCAATACGTTGCGACCAGTGTACCGCCCTGCTCAACGAACGCTTCCAACCGCTGTGCGACACCCGGTTTAATCAGGTACAGCATCGGCGCGACAACGACCTTGTAAGGTGAAAAGTCACAGAGCTGCTCGATAATGTCGCAGCTAATCCCCTGCTGCCAAAAACCGCGGTAATGATCACACACAGTTTGTTCATAGTGCATGCCTTCATTGCGAGGACCTGAAGCATCATCGATTGCCCAACGGTTTTCCCAGTCAAAAATAATCGCGACTTCGGCCTGCGTACCCGTTCCCGCCACAGCATTAATCTGTTGCAGATACTCGCCGACGGCGGTCACTTCCCGGCTGGTTCGCGTATTCGCATGACCAACATGGTCAATCACCGCGCCATGAAACTTCTCCACCGAACCGCGGCTTTTGCGCCACTGGAAGTACTGCACAGAATCAGAGCCATGTGCCACTGCTTGTAAGGAAGAAAGCAGGTGAACACCATCTTTTTTGAGTTTCGTGATGGGCTGCCAGTTGGTTTGGCTTGGGGTCGATTCCATCAGTAAAAACGGCTGGTTTTTCAGGGTACGCATCAAGTCATGGTACATCCCGGTATAACACGCGAGCGCCACTTCATCGCTGTCACGGTGCCACAGCGGATAGCTGTCCCAAGACACAACATCAATTGACTTCGCCAACTCCCAATAGTTGTAGTCGTAAAAGTACTCCATCAAGTTTGCTGTCGTCGGCAGATCGGGATTGATCGATTTCAGCGGTGCAATTTCATGCGCACAGAAGTTCGCGACGCGATCGGTACAGAAACGTTTCCAATCCAGCTTCAGCGCGTGGATGGAGTTCTCCCCAATCGGAGATGGCGATTCAATTTGTTCCCAACTGGTATAAGTGTGGCTCCAGAATGTGCTCCACCACAGCTTATTCAGATTATCCAGAGAACCGTATTTGTTCTTCAGCCACTCACGAAACTCTGCCTGACAGTAATGACAGTGACAATCGCCACCATATTCATTGGAGACATGCCAGCCAATTACCGCCGGGTGTTGGCTGTAACGTTCAGCCAGTTTGGTGTTGATGATTGTCACCTTCTCGCGGTAATTCGGCGAGCTGTAACAATGGTTATGCCGTTCTCCGTGCAGCTGTTTCACCCGTGCGCTGTTGACTCGCAGTACATCCGGGTATCGTGCAGACAGCCACGCCGGGCGAGCTCCACTTGGCGTCGCCAGAAACACCGAAATCCCATTGTCTGCCAGGTTATTAAGAACGTTATCCAGCCATTCAAACTGAAACTGACCTTCCACCGGCTCAAGGGTAGACCAGCTAAATATCCCGACAGACATCACGTTACATTGCATCTGCTTCATCAGTTCAATATCTTTGGCAAGAACATCCGGCCGATCTAACCATTGTTCAGGGTTGTAATCTGCGCCGTGAAGTAAGCCTTTTATCTTGGGAATGATGTGTTTTTTATGATTCATTATTGACCTTTAAATACTTTCAATGACGGTAAGGCATTGCCTTTAAAATCAAACAGCGCCTGGTTTTCCCATGAGCTACCCATGTCCCCTTTGTCGCCACTATAGTTCATGCCGGCTTTCGTTGACCAAGTGGCACCATCGATCGGTAACCATGCCGGCTCCCAGTAATAGATTCCCAAGCCTTGTTGATCGGGTAGTTCATTCAGCAGTGTCATGATGTCCGCCAGATATTGCGCCTGACCAGCGACTGAAACGCTGTACCCCTCAATAGGGCCTGCCTCGGAATAGCTGTTACTGAGTGAGTCACCATTTTTCGTGGTAAACGGGAAAGCAGTTTCCACCAAGACGATTGGCTTGTGATAACGACGGATCACATCGTTCATATTGGCTTTGACTTTATCGATCGGGCCATGCCACCACGGGTAGTAAGACATGCCAATCACATCAAAATCGACACCGCGCTTGGTGATTTCATCAAACCACCAGCGGAACAGACCGTTGTCACCCGCTTCAGCAAGGTGCAACATGATTTTGATATCTTTACCGCTGTCATTGTCATGCACCGCCCGAATGCCAGCTTTTAAGAGACGTGACAGACGATCGAACTCCTTGCCATCTTGCCCCCAACTCTTACCATCCGGCCAGAGCATCCCACTGTTCAGTTCGTTCCCGACCTGAACCATATCCGGAACGACACCGGCAGATTTGAGAGCTTTCATCACGTGTGCGGTGTAGTTGTAGACTTTCTGGGTGAGGTTCTCAAATGTCAGTTGCTGCCACGCTTTTGGCTTTTGTTGTTTCTTCGGATCCGCCCAAAAATCGCTGTAATGGATATCAAGCAGGAATGACATGCCATTCTGTTGTGCGCGCTGACCAAGCTCAATGGCCCGCGCTAATGTACTATTACCGCCACCAAACACTTCACCACTGGCCGACATCGGATCGACCCACAAACGGGCACGGATAGAATTGACCCCATTCTCTTTTAATATTTTGACCAGATCTTTTTCATGACCATTTTGGTAATATTTCCCGCCTAACTTTTCTATTTCCGGCAACATGGAAATATCCATCCCACGGATAAAATCGGTTCTGAGCTGTGGCGAGGTTATAACAACATTACCTGAGTCAGTATTTATCTCTGCACCACGATGATTCGATGAATGGACGGACTGACAGCCAGACAAAGCCACTGCCGCACTCATCAGTGCAACCTTAAATTTTCGATTCATATCTTTCTCTCTCGTATTAGCCCTTGGTACTTTAGCCCTTGGTACTGCCGGCGGTTAAGCCAGATACAAAGTATTTTTGTAGGGACAGATAAAGCAGTGCGACAGGTATTGAAATCAGCACAGCACCTGCTGCATATGTGGTATAACTTGCACCCATTTTTTCCACGACCAAATTATATAAGCCGATAGGCAAGGTATAATTTTCAGGCGTTCTTAAAATCGTTGTCGCGAGAATAAAATCCCCTAATGGTCCCGTGAAAGAAAATAATGCGACGACGGCAATAATTGGTTTTGAAATGGGTAATATAATTTCCAGAAAAATACGAATATGACTGGCACCATCCATTTTGGCCGATTCATCCAAATCCCTCGGTATCGCGTCCAGATAGCCTTTCATTAAATAAGTGTTCATCGGGATCATCCCTCCGACATAAACCAGTACTAATGCAAGGTGGCTATTAATCAGGCCCAACATCTGTGCCAGTACAAAGATCGCAATTAAAGCCGAGAATTGCGGGATCATCTGCAACAGCAGAAACAACATCAGACCATTTTTTCTGCCCTTAAAGCGAAATCGCGAGAAAGCATAGGAGGTGCATGACACACAGATCAGCGTCAGTACCATGGTCAAAAAGCTGATTTTCAAACTATTCCAGAACCAAGTCAGATAGGCGACTTTGTCATTGGCAAACAAAATTGCATAGTGACTTAGAGTCGGATTATCCGGGAAAATAGATTCCCCCATGATACTGTTGCCCGGATAGAATGATGCGCCAACCGTCCAGACTAATGGGTAAATAATGATCACCGCTACCAACAGGATCAGACCGTAACTCAATGTCAGTCGAATGCGATTGCTACGTTTAATACTCATGGTTTCATACTCATCATCTGGTTATCTCGCCTCTTCTTTGAATGACTTGGTCATCCGGAATTGCCAAAGGGCAATGCCCACCACGAAAATCGACAGCAATAAGGTAATTGCAGATGCAATGCCGTATTGCGATGAAGACATCGTCAGTTTGTAGATCCATGACACTAAAATGTCCGTGCCGCCCGCGTTACTGCCAATGACAGCGGGACCACCATTGTTAAACAGATAAATAATATTGAAGTTGTTGAAGTTAAATGTGTATTGAGTAATCAAAATTGGCGCGATTGAGTAAAGTACCAACGGTAGCGTGATGGTTCTTAACTGTTGAAACTTGCTTGCACCGTCCATCGTCGCCGCTTCATACAGATCATTTGGAATCGCTTGTAGAACTCCGGTTGTCATGGCAAATACAAACGGGAAACCGAGCCAGGTTTGAATCATGATCAGCGCAACCTTGGTCCAGAACGGGTCTGTCAGCCAAGCTTTCGGTTCAATACCAAAGCAGTCGAGAATCACGTTGTTAATCACACCAAAACTGTCGTTAAACATCCCGGTAAAAATAAGGATGGTGACAAAACCGGGTACCGCCCAAGGCAGAATAAAGATAGTCCGGATCAATGGCTTAAATTTCAGGTCTTTCTGGTTGACCAAAATCGCCAACAGCACGCCGA
Organism: Vibrio sp. MEBiC08052; assembly: GCF_001506075.1. Classification (GTDB taxonomy): domain Bacteria; phylum Pseudomonadota; class Gammaproteobacteria; order Enterobacterales; family Vibrionaceae; genus Vibrio. The sequence continues at coordinate 2,999,114 of NZ_KQ947475.1, forward strand.
CAGTACATTGCAATGTGGATGCAACTAACGTCCAGACGACCGTCCACTGCAATACATCGATAAAGGTGTTGCGCCACAAGTTAATTTGGAAAATGTTAAAGAAGTTCTTTAACCCAACCCAGTCAACCAGTTTTGCCGGTGGTGAGTTGTATAAGTTGTAGTTGGTAAAGCCAATGGCGAAACCAAAGATAATCGGAAACACCACCACAAACACCAAGAGGATAAAACCGGGACTTATCATCAGATAAGGAAAGCCGGCATTGATTACATTGCGGTACTGAACGCGTAATGAGTTCAGCGGGCGACCTTCATCAAACAATTGACCGTTTTTGTATGCATCATGAATACTCAGTGCATAAACCACTAAACCAAATACAACCACAAGCGAGGCGATAATCCCTTCTGCAAGCAGGAAAACCGAGTTGTCTTCAGGCAGGTTTTCGCCCAGTGTGACAAGCCCCCACATTCCGTGAGAAATAAAATCACTGGTTACGGCATAAAAACTCGTGAGCAAGATAAAAAACATCATGCCTTTTACAAACTGTCGGTTATAGAACTGGCCAAAGCCAGGTATGAACGCCAGTAAGGAGGCCGTCAATCGGTGGGATCGATAGCGTCCCGAGTCATGCTTAAAATGTTCACTCATGTCAGGTATCACTTACAAACTCCGTTTCGAAAAACATCTGGAGAAAATTTCTGGCATCTGTCAGCTCAAATCAAAAACAGGTATTAGAGTCAACAACTGCTTTTGCCAGAAAATATCTTTAAATTATTGGCCCATCATGGCGTGGTTCGCTTCGATTTGCATATGGATGCTTTCTACCGCAGAGTCGAGTGCACTTTTCGCATCTTGTTTATTGGTCGCAATCAATTGCAGTGCGCTGTTCGCCGGCCCCCATACTTCATTCATTTCCGGAATGGAAGGCATAGACGTAGCGTGCATGGATTGCATCGCAACTGCACTGGCACCCGGATCATTTTTGATCACCGGATCGTTCACCAGTTTTTTCACCGCCGGTACTTCACCCGTCAGCTCAAAGCGGTGCTTGGCATTATCATAGTTATTGACGAACGTAATAAACTCTTGCGCTAATGGTTTGTTTTTCGAGAAAGTGGAAATGCTATAACTCTTCACCCCCATAAATGAACCCATTTGCTTACCGGATGGCAATTTTGGCAGAGGTGCGACACCGTAATTGATTCCCGCTTCTTTATACGGCTGCAGCGCCCAAGGACCGGTTTGAACAATCGCTGCTTTGCCCGACGTAAATAGTGAATCAATCGCATTCAGGCCGTTATTACCAATAATACCGGTTGGAAATACTTTAGAGGTGTAGAACTTTTGAATAAATTTCGCGCCTTCTATCGCCCCGGGAGTGTTGAGTAATATTTTATCAGGGTCGTAAGAGCCGTCGGCTTTTTTACCGAAAACGTCACCACCCATACCATTTAAAATGCCATAGGTGTAATAAAGCTCATCCCATTTTGCCAGCAAACCGTATTTATTTTCCTCACGAAACTTCTTCGATAATTCAAATATTTCATCCAACGTTTCAGGAAGTTCAGAAATAAGATCTTTGTTGTAAACCATAAATACGGTTTCAACCGATTTTGGTAAGCCATAGAGGACACCGTTGTAAGTCAATGCATCAATCGAAGATTGACTAAATGTGTCGATAACCGATTTATCGACCTGAACCGGAGCAAGTAAACCTTGGATAACCGCCCCACCAATCTGATCATGAGGAATTAAGACCACGTCGGGACCGGTGCCCGCCGGGCCGTCCATACGCAGAGATTCAATCTGACCGCCGTATGGCATTTCAAGCACTTTCACTTTTACATCGTGCTGTTTTTCAAATGCTGCAACCGCGTCTTCATTACCAAAAGACTTTTGAATATCTTCCCAGACTAATAAGGATTGCTGCGCCAACACCATTGGTGAACAAAGTAGAGCAGTCACTGCAAGCGCAGCTATTTTTTTACTAAATTTATTATTATCCATAAAATTTCACGCCTTCGTTTTTGGTAAAAAATAAAATTTATGGTGCAAATATGCTCTCTTGTGTTATTTTTTCCATACAAGCAATTCATTCGCGTGATATAAGTCACTTTAGCAAGTGGTTATTGTGATAAAACAAGCAATTAAAAATAAAATTTACTAAATAAAAGACGAATTAGATCACACACTTTTTATTTATTATCATTAATGAGGAACTTAAAATGTCTTCGATTCAATTATCCAATGTCGTAAAACGTTTTGACGATACCCAAACCATTCACAACGTAAACTTGTCGATAGAAGAAGGTGAATTTGTCGTGTTTGTCGGTCCTTCAGGCTGTGGAAAATCGACGCTGTTGCGCATGATTGCCGGTCTGGAAGAGATCAGTGACGGGGCTATCTCGATTGCAGGAAATGTCGTCAACGACACGCCGCCATCAGAACGAGGCGTCGCAATGGTATTCCAATCATATGCGCTCTACCCGCATATGACGGTTGCTGAAAATATGGGGTACTCGTTAAAAGTCAACAAAGTGCCAAAAGAACAGCTTGATAAAAAAGTGCGCTTGGTCAGCAAAGCATTGCAGTTGGAACAGTTGCTCGATCGTAAGCCCGCCCAACTTTCAGGGGGGCAGCGTCAGCGCGTTGCCATCGGCCGGGCAATCGTCAGAGATCCGCAAGTCTTTTTGTTTGATGAGCCGCTATCAAACCTTGATGCAGAACTACGGGTAGACATGCGTCTGCATATTGCAAAGTTACACCAAGAGCTCAAGTCAACCATGGTTTACGTCACGCACGATCAAGTCGAAGCCATGACACTTGCTGATAAAATCGTCGTGCTTCGTGATGGAAAAGTTGAGCAAGTGGGGTCACCAATGGATCTGTACCATCACCCGATTAACAGATTTGTTGCCGGATTTATCGGCTCGCCTAAAATGAACTTTCTTCCTTGTACCGTTGAAAGCTGGGATGAAAGCAGCTTAACCGTGAGTCTCAATGTTGGCCGTTCAATCACCCTACCGATAAAAACAGCGCAAATTGAAACCGGTAAAGAGCTCACATTAGGGATCAGGCCTGAACATCTCACGACAAATCCGGATATCATCACGCTGGCATTCCAGTGTGAAGTAGTCGAGAGACTGGGTGGCATGACGTACATCTTTGGCCAATGTGGCGGTGTGGATGACTTCAAGTACCTTCACCATGGGGATACACAAATACAGCCGGGTGAGTCAATTTCGTTATTTACATCACCTTCCCATTTACACATTTTTGAACCCGATGGAAACGTCATTCAATTTGATTCTGTACAATCAACGCATTAACGCCTTCGTGCCAAAGTGCATTCAGAATACGCTTTGGCATGATAGGATCGTTCGATAAAAATAATATAGGGTAATCTTTTGGCTACACTTAAAGACATTGCACAAAGAGCTAACATTTCTACTTCCACTATTTCGCGCTTTCTTAACGAAGACCCGACTTTATCTGTCAGTGAAGATAAAAAGCGGGCTATTTTAGAGGCCGTAGAGTCACTGGGTTATCAATCCCCTAAACGGAGTAAAAAACAGTTTGTTCATCATGAAGTCACCAAAACGAATGAGCCGGTTGGCGCACGTAATGTTGTGATGTTGAACTTTTTAACCCCCACACAAGAAATCGACGATCCGTATTTCACATCTATTCGTGCCGGTATTCAAAATCGTTGCTTAGAAAAAGGCATTGATTTAAAAACACTCCATTTAGATCAAGTCGATACCAATCTAAAGCTGATCGAAAATGCCCCGACCCTCATTGCGGTCGGACATTTCTCCAAACAGGTTGTCGATACTTTGTATCAAGCGAACAAAAATATTATTTTTGTTGATTCTAACCCCTTGGGTAGCAAAACAGATGCCGTCTTAATAGACAGGTTAGCGTTATCCAATGAAGTCATGCAGAATATATTAAACAACCGCTGCAAACGTCCTGCTTTTATCGGCAACAATGAGGAACGCTTGCATGTTTTCCGTAAAGTGACCAAAGAAAACGGCTTGTATCACGAGGCATTATGTAAAGTCAGTAAAGAATATTGCATCGAATCCGGATACCAAGCGATGAAAGAAATGCTACAACTCGATGAACTTCCCGATGTGGTTTACGCTGCGACAGATATGGTCGCCGTCGGTGTTTATCGCGCGATTTATGAGTGTGGGTTAACCATTCCGGGAGACATACAAGTCATCGGAACCAATGATATTTCGTCAGCCCGACACATGAGTCCAAGCCTGACCACCATGAGACTGTTTCCATTTGAAATGGGAGAAGTAGCAATCGATATGTTCATTGAAAAAATAGCAGGCAGAAAGTATAAAAAAACAGTTTTATTCGGTCACGAATTTATATGGCGGGACAGTTTTAAAATTAAATAGATTCGAGTTGGTGTCGATTTTAAATAACACGATAGAGAACGAATGGATGCCGTTAATTTTACAAGGATCATCTTCACAATTATCTCAGTAAATTTACTGAGATAATTTACCCACAATCACAACCCCATAAATATTTGATTAAAATAGCTCATGATAGATTTATAAATCACATTAATATTAAGATTCGTTGCTATTCTATTCCTGACGTCATAAATGTGACGATAACGTGAATAAATAACAATGGTGAAATGATGAACAATACCTTGAAAATACTCGCTATCTTCGGCTCACTTGCCACATCGAGCTATTCTCATGCCTTGATTAAAGGTGCAGATATTAGTTGGATAACGCAAATGGAAGATAGTGGCTACGAGTTCTATAACGATTGGGGCTATCGACAAGATGTTCTTTCAATATTACGCGACCATGGCATGAACGCTATCCGTTTACGGGTTTGGGTTAACCCCAGCGATGGGTATTACAATTCACTTGAAGACGTGATCACTAAAGCCAAATGGGCGAAGGCCGCCAATATGGACGTGATGATTGATTTCCACTATAGCGATACGTGGGCAGATCCGGGCAATCAATGGAAACCTGCTGCATGGGCACAACTCAGCTTTGATGATTTAATGGCGAAAGTCTGGTCTTACACCCACGACTCACTCAATACGCTAAAAGCGGCCGGTATTACGCCGAAATGGATTCAAGTCGGAAATGAAACCAATAACGGCATGCTATGGAATGACGGCATGGCATCAAGCAACATGCGTAATTATGCATGGTTGTTTAATAGCGGACGCAACGCTGCGAAAGAAGTCTTCCCCAATGCAAAAGTCATTGTTCACTTAGCGAATTGCCATGACAACGCCAATTTTCGCTGGATACTGGATGGCTTACAGGCTAATAGTGCTTGGTGGGATGTGATTGGCGCATCGTCTTACCCTAAAAATGCAACGGGCATGAGTTGGCAAGAAGCAAACCGCCGCTGTCTCAATAATCTTAATGATATGGTCAAGCGCTACGGGACTGAAGTGATGATCACGGAAATCGGTGTGCCTTGGGATGATCCTGAATCGAAAACGATTGTTGCAGACATGATCCACAAAGTCCGGCAAGTCAATCAAAATAAAGGGATTGGGATTTTCTACTGGGAGCCACAGGCATATAGTTGGCAAGGCTATACCTTGGGTGCGTGGAATCCAGATACGCGCCGTCCTACTCAGGCTCTGGATGCTTTCCTTGAATAACTCACAGCGGATTATTTTCCAAGCCTCGCTATGATTAGAGGGCATCATCAAAAGAACCAACATAGTCAGGGTTTGAATTAATAATTGTTTCTATAAAGTAATAAATACTGACTGCGCAGTGACCCGGCCTAAGATAGGTTGACAGTTTTTAGGCCAGCTCCGGTAGCTGGCCTTTTCTATTATGCACCTGATTCGGTGCACAAAAGTGCCTGTCCCTGTAAAGACAAACAGGAACGTCTGTCCCCGTAATCAATCACGTAATCAAAGCATCTTCGTAAACAACCCTGTCCCCGCAAGAATAGATTCTTCCTATTGAATGAATAGCTACAAGTGATTTTATTTTGTGTCGCGGTAGTGCGAATATATTTTCCGAAGGCAAGATATTGCAAAGCTAACCAACTGAAAGGAAAGTAAAAGATTATGATCAATACAAAAATCAAACCATTTAGTGCAACCGCTTATAAAAACGGTGAATTTGTTGAAGTCACAGAAAAAAGTGTCGAAGGCAAATGGGCAGTATTTTTCTTCTATCCAGCAGATTTTACATTTGTTTGCCCGACGGAATTAGGTGATCTTGCCGATCATTATGCTGAACTTCAAGAGCGTGGCGTTGAAGTATTCTCCGTTTCAACTGACACACACTTCACTCACAAAGCATGGCACGACAGCTCTGACACCATCGGCAAAATCCAATATTACATGGTTGGCGACCAGACCGGTAACATCACTAACAACTTCGGTGTGATGCGTGAAGGTCAGGGTCTTGCAGACCGCGCAACATTCCTTATCGATCCTGAAGGTGTCATTCAGGCAATGGAAATCACTGCTGAAGGCATTGGCCGTGATGCTGAAGATCTAATGAGAAAAGTAAAAGCAGCTCAATATGTTGCAGCTCACCCAGGTGAAGTTTGCCCGGCAAAATGGAAAGAAGGTGAAGAAACACTGGCACCTTCACTAGATCTTGTCGGCAAAATCTAAGGATTTTCTGATTTGAGAGCGGGCTGGATGTACCAAACGACCAACGCATCCGGCTTGCTCTCCCCATCTTCCAATTATCTAGAGTGGTCACTCTCTTTATCTAAAGACGTTTTTATCTAAAGACAAGGTGTAATCAAACATGCTAGACCAAGCGATCAAACAACAATTAAAACAGTATCTCACAAACTTAAAAGAAGATGTCCGCTTAGTGGTCAGTCTAGATGAAAGTAAAGCATCTCAAGAAATTCTTTCTCTGGCTGAAGAAATCGCAACATTAAGCGACCATGTCTCGGTGGTTCATGATAATGCAGCCAGTGAGCGTAAACCGGTTATGGCAGTGACCAATCCGGAAAAAGGCACACAATTGCGTTTTGCCGGGGTGCCGATGGGACACGAGTTCACCTCATTAGTTTTAGCGCTGCTCCACTCAGGCGGCCATCCGATGAAACTCGAAGACGAAACCATCGCGCAGATTGCCAACCTACATAAAAAACTGGATGTGGAGATCTTTATTTCGCTCTCGTGCCAGAACTGCCCTGATGTCGTTCAGGCTTTCAACATGATGGCAGCGATCAATCCGGACATCCGAGTCACCATGATTGATGGTGCCCTGTTCCAAGATGAAGTCAAACAACGTGATATTCTGGCGGTGCCAAGTGTGTTCGTAAATGGCGAATTATTCGGGCAAGGTCGGATGTCACTGGCAGAAATTTTGACCAAACTTGATGATGGTGCCGCCGAAAGAGCAGCCGCCAGTCTGAATGAAAAAGATCCATACGATGTTTTGGTCGTTGGTGGCGGACCGGCCGGTGGTGCAGCAGCAGTTTATGCAGCCCGTAAAGGCATCCGGACCGGAATCGTTGCCAAACGCCTCGGTGGTCAAGTCATGGATACGATGGCGATAGAAAACTTCATCTCGGTCAAAAGAACCGAAGGGCCTAAACTGGCAGCCGATCTGGGTGAACATCTGAAAGAATATGATGTAGATGTCATTACCGATCAGCAAGCAGACCGACTGATGGGCGCTGCCTATACCGAAGATGGTTATATTCACGTCAATCTTGAAAGCGGTGCAACACTCAAGAGTAAAAGTGTCATTCTCAGCCCGGGTGCACGCTGGAGAGAAATGAATGTCCCCGGAGAACATGAATACCGTAATAGAGGTGTTGCTTACTGCCCACACTGTGACGGCCCCCTGTTTAAAGGCAAGAAAACAGCGGTTATCGGCGGCGGCAACTCCGGTATTGAAGCTGCCATTGATTTGGCCGGGATCGTCGAACACGTTACGGTCCTTGAATTTGCCGATGTGCTGCGTGCAGACCAGGTGCTGATTGATAAAGCAAACTCTCTGCCGAATATTAATATCATCACCATGGCACAGACGACCGAAGTCATCGGGGATGGTAAACGGGTCACCGGTATTAAATATAAAGATCGCCATACCGATGAGGTTCATACCCTACTGTTGTCCGGCATTTTTGTGCAGATTGGCTTAGTTCCCAATACCGAGTGGTTGAAAGATTCAGATGTGACACTTTCACCAAGAGGCGAAATCGAAATCGGTAGTCGGGGCGATACCAGTATGTCGGGTGTATTTGCTGCCGGAGATGCGACGACTGTCCCTTATAAACAGATCATTATCGCCATGGGCGAAGGAGCGAAAGCTAGTTTAGGTGCATTCGATTACCTGATTCGTCATCAGGGCTGATATCCGTCAGCGAGTGTCGCGTTCATAACCGACAGTCACTCACAACCGTTATTCCTCATAACATAACGCAAAACGGGCGCTGAAAATCAGTGCCCGTTTTTCATGGTTACCTCAAACAGCTCCTTCTGTTGTCTGTCCCCTCAACTCCCTCACTAGTGTCTGTCCCTTTAATTTTTCCCTTCAATTGTCTGTCCTTCCAATGATTCCAATACAGACCGAAAAATATGCCAGTTATGCCTTTTGTGCCTGAATTGTCTATAGTTGCGTATAAATAAGTCATATACTGCATAAGGAAAGTTCAACCATGCTTAGATATCTCTTGATAGTATTTGTGATGATTGGTGCTATCAGTTGCAGTGGTGGAGACTGGCGTACTGCAAGCCGAGAGCCCGCAGGCATCGCGCCAAAACCGGAGCAAGAAAAAGATGCAGTGATTGAAGTATATGCCGCAGATGCATTCGGCTGGCGCGGCTGGTTTGCCGTGCACACCTGGATTGCCCTGAAACCGAAAAATGCTCCTGAATATACGGTTTACGAGGTGATCGGCTGGCGACTCAAGCAAGGACGCCCGGTTCTGACTCAGTATCAGACCAAGCACCCGGATCGCTACTGGTATGGTTCCAAACCAGAAAAAGTGTTGTCACTCCAAGGCGCGAAAGCGAGTCAATTGATTCCTGAAATTACGGCAGCTATTAAATATTATCCGTGGGCAGATGAATACAACCTCTTCCCGGGGCCAAACAGTAATACATTTCCGGCATGGGTTGGCTTACAGGTACCGGCACTGGGATTGAAAATGCCTTTCCGAGCCATCGGTAGCGGCTACGCAAATTAGCCGGATTCCGGTCACCTGCAGATTTTTGCCCGGTATTCTCGTTGATGTGTTCGACGCTTGATGAACACAGTTGACAGAGCATCCATATGCTCATCGGTCCTATTCACACTTGTGCACACTGTTGAAATGAAATAGCATACGTAAAAACAGAATAATAGTGTGATTATTGTCTATTTCATGAATAATTTCAGATAGATATTATCACGTTGGTGAATTATCCAGTGAATTGATAGATTTGGTTTCGTTCATTTCAATTAAAAATCATCACCGATACTCATCTCAAAATACAACCAAAATACAAGCATACCTTGATTGATTCCGTCATACTGAATCATTGAAAGTAATGAGAAGTGCATCAGGACGATCACACTGTTTATGAGCTGGATATCAAAAGCTCTGATGATCAGAAATCGGTTATCAGAAACAATGGAGAGTCATCATGGTGAATATTATGATCGATGGATCAACTTACACAGTCGATCCGAATCAAACACTGCTTAGTGCGGCAAGAACCTGTGGGATTCCCCTGCCTTCACTCTGTGATACCGATAATGCCGGCGGTATTCATCAACATTGTGAACTTTGTGAAGTTGACATTCGCGGTACAGGTATCGTCCCCGCTTGTCAGGAAATGCCCGTCGAAGGTATGGTGATCACCACAACATCCAGTCACCTCTCGGAACGCAGAAAAAAACATCTTCAGGACATCCTTTCTCAACCGAATATCATCTGTAGTGAACCACCCTGTCAAACTGCCTGCCCTGCCCATGTCGATATTCAGCAATATTTGGCACTCATAGCACAGGGGCACTATCAGCAAGCGATTGCCGTTATCAAGAAAACGCTACCAATGCCGCTGTCGATTGGTCGGGTATGCCCTGCTTTCTGTGAATCCGGATGTCAGCGCAAACAATTGGATGAACCACTGGCAATCCGTCAGTTAAAACGCCATGCAGCCGATCATGATCTGGCTGCGTTTCAGTCTTATCTGCCGGAAAAAAAAGCAGAAAAACATAAAAAAGTGGCGATTGTCGGGGCCGGACCGGGAGGACTCAGTTGTGGCTATTTCCTCACCAATGAAGGTTATGATGTCACCATACTGGAGGCCATGCCCCAAGCGGGTGGATGGCTTCGCTATGGCATTCCCGAATACCGGCTGCCCAAAGCAATTCTTGACCAGGAAATTGAATTGATGTGTCGTCATGGCATGACCATTAAGACCAATCAGCGACTCGGCAAGGATTTCCGGCTCTCGGCACTGAGCGACAGTTATGATGCAGTTTGTCTGGCAATCGGTGCATCGCAAGCCAGCGGTATGGCATACCCCGGCAGTGATCTCGACGGCTGCTATCTCGGTGTCGATTTCCTGAAAGATCACATGCTTGATCAACAATGCACCGTCGGTCAGAACGTGGCGGTTATCGGTGGCGGCAATACCGCCATTGACTGTGCCCGAACCGCGCTACGTCTCGGGGCACAGGCCACGATCATTTACCGTCGCTCTCGAGAAGAGATGCCGGCAGAAGATTATGAAATCGAAGAAGCAGAACATGAAGGGGTCCAATTTTATTTTCTGACCAACCCCGTCGAGAATATCGCTGATCAAAATAGCCGGGTCTGTCAGATCAAACTAGAAAAGATGGCCTTAGGCGAACCAGACGCCTCCGGGCGCAGACGCCCTCAACCGACGGGTGAGTTCATCACGGAATCCTTTGATACCGTGATTTCAGCGATTTCACAGCAAACGGATGTCAGTTTCCTCGCTGATGACAATATCACGCTCCCGCTCAACCGGTATCAGACCATTGATGTGAATGAAGACAATATGTTCTCCGGCTCACGCAATATTTTTGCCATCGGCGATTTTCGCCGGGGTCCGGCAACGGCTGTCGAAGCTGTTGCCGATGGCCGTAAAGCGGCATACGGCATTGACAGTTTTCTTGGTGGCGATATGGAAAAACTGTATACCGAATCCTTCCGGGAAAGAAATGTCACCAGAAGTCATCTGATCCGGCCGGAACATCTTGAAAAACTCAAAGGCGAACTCCGCTCAATCGTTCATGGTGAAACACAAGAACAACTTGATCAGGCACTGACACAGGCAATGCAGCACATCCTGAGAGCTAAAATGCCGGAACTGACATTAGCAGAACGCCGGCATAACTTTAAAGAAGTCGAAACAGGCTTCACGGATCAGGTTGCGATGAACGAAGCCCGTCGCTGTTTAAGCTGTGGTTGTCCGGATGGGAATGACTGTAAACTCCGCCACTATGCGACGGATTATCATGTCGATAAGTCTGTACTGCCACATTCAGATTGTGCTTAAGTTATAAAAGTTCTTCGGTGAACCAATAGCACTTCAGTGAACAAAATAGCACAGGGGCAGATATATCTGCCCCTGTTTGGTTTTAATGAATGAACATCGCTCGGGGTCATTTAATGACGATCATTGATGAATAAAGGTTCACTTTGCGTCGGAATCAACACCACAGCGACAGCTTTTGACGTCGGTGTATCGCTCCAGTCCCCTTTACTTTCCAGAGGGATCAACGCATTAGCTTCGGGGAAGTAGGCGGCAACATTCCCCTGAGGGATTTGATAAGGCACGACCTTAAAATGATAAATTTTCCGCTGGACATCATCGGTCCAGATCGTTTCGACATCAACTCGCTCTTCCGGCTTTAAACCCAGTAACTCAATGTCTTTCGGATTCATGAAAATAACCTGACGCTCTCCCCGAATCCCCCGGTAACGATCATCATACCCATAAACCGTGGTATTGTACTGATCGTGTGAACGCATCGTCTGAAGCATAAAAACCGGCTTATCCGTCATACTCTGCGGATCAAACGATAATATATGTTCCGGTAGCTCATTTGCAGCCATCACCGCTTTCCCCGACGCAGTTTTCCAGTTCAGCTCTCTGGCACTATTCCCCAAGTAAAACCCACCCGGTATATCGAGGCGTTGATTGAAGTTTTCAAAACCGGGAATGGTTTGCTCAATCAAATCACGGATACGATCATAGTTATCCGCCAGAGATTGCCAGTCGATCGGGTTATCCGCCCCAAGTGTCGCTTTAGCGATACCAACCACAATCGCCACTTCAGAATGAATCGACTCCTCACTCATATCGACCCGTCCCGATGAAGCATGAACCATTGAGAATGAATCCTCGACCGTGACCCGCTGTTCACCACTGGCCTGCATATCAATATCGGTACGCCCCAGACATGGCAAAATCAACGACGCTTTACCCGGATTGACATGACTCCGGTTCAGCTTCGTCGCAATATGGACAGTCAGTTCACATTGACGCATCGCTTCTGCTACCCGGGCCGTATCCGGTGCTGCCGCAACCAGATTTCCTCCCAAACCGATAAAGACTTTACTGTCACCACGCGCCATTGCTTGTAATGCATGATGGACATTATGACCGTGCGCTTGCGGCGGACGGAATCCGAATACTTTTTCGATATTATTGAGCAACGCTTGTGACGGGTGGTCATTGATACCCACCGTTCGATCGCCCTGCACATTCGAATGACCACGGATGGGACACAATCCCGCTCCCGGTTTGCCAATTTGGCCGAACAACAATTGTAAATTGACAAGCTCTTCGATGATTGCAACCGAGTGTTTGTGCTGTGTAATACCCATCGCCCAAGTCACAATCCGTCTTTCCGCATGAAGATAAATATCGGCCACCTGCACGATTTCATCCTGAGTCAGGCCTGATTGCTGAGTAATAGCCGACCAAGAGGTTGCTTCAACCTGTTCGAGGTATACGGATAGTCCCTCTGTATGCTGTTCTATAAACGCTAAATCAAACACCGACTCGCCCCGTTGTACCGCTGCCTGATGATATCCCAGCAGCACTTTAACGATGCCGCGGACGGCAGCCATATCGCCCCCCAGTTTCGGCATGAAATAGTGGCTGGTTGTCGGTGTCGAACTGTTACTGATCATTTCAAATGAGTGTTGCGGATTGGTAAAGCGCTCCAACCCTCGCTCTTTCAGATTGTTGAAAGCAACAACTTTGGCGCCGCGCCGATAGGCATCACTCAATGTTTCGAGCATCCGGGGATGGTTGGTGCCCGGGTTTTGTCCGAATAAGAAAATCGCATCCGCATGTTCAAAGTCATCGATGGTGATCGTGCCTTTGCCGATACCAATACTTTTTCCCAGCGCATAACTGGTTGCTTCATGACACATATTGGAACAATCAGGGAAATTATTGGTGCCGAAGCGACGGACAAATAACTGATAAACAAAAGCGGCCTCATTGCTGGCCCGTCCAGAAGTATAAAATTCAGCCTGATTGGGGTCATCAAGCAAATTCAGGTAACTGGCAATCATCTCGTAGGCATCTTCCCAACGGATCGGCTCGTAGTGATCCGTTTCCGGGTTATAACTCATCGGCTCATTGAGACGCCCCTGATATTCGAGAAAATAATCCGTCTGCTTATTCAACCAGTCTACAGAATATTGCGCAAAAAATTCCCTCCCGACCCGGCGAGAAGTCGCTTCCCAGTTCACGGCTTTCGCGCCGTTTTCACAAAAACGAAAACGTCCCGGAACACCTTTCTCTCCCCAGGCACACCCCGGACAGTCAAAACCGTGATTTTGATTTGTACGCAATAAGTTGGATATATTTTTCGCTACATTCTCACTTTTAAACAAATGCTGAGTCGTCGCCTTTAAAGCTCCCCACCCACCGGCAGAACCTGAATATTTTTTATAACTCATTTGCTTCTCTTCTTATTCTTGATGTTCAGAAAACATCCGCCAATGCAATGCCCATCATACGAATAATGTATTCGTATCGGGTCACTCAATCAGGCATCTTTCTCCTCACGCCAGCCCCTAACACCAGCAGTTAAACTAGATAGAAACATGCATATACATTTTCTTATAACGGCCCAACGAATACGCACAAAAAACGTCCAAATGATACCCCGCTCAAAAGCTTCCAAATGACTAAAAATGCCAGATGTCATCTTAGTTTCACCGAAAACGATGCGGGTATTTGTTAGGAAGCTGAACTGATGTGAAAAGAAAGAAACCTGATTTGAATGCATCAAAAATACTCCCTAGCAATGACTAGGGTCAATAAACAGCGGTTCATCACCACAGTCACCCGAATACTCGTTTTGCTATATTCAATGCTATTTATTGAATATTGACTGATATTTTATGTGATTTAACAGCAAGGTTACTGATAAAGCCAAAATTAAAATCATATTTTTCATTAATGAAACATTTTGCTTAACATTGGAATGTATGGTTGTTTTTAATTCATAAATAATATACATATATATGCATATTATTTTATTGGCGGGTGTAAAATTCGGATGACCGAACCTTATATTCGTGTCATTTTAACTTACATGCGTGACGCAAACATTGTCGGTATTTGGTTGTGTTCAATTGATAATTCGTATGGCCATGAAATTATTGGTCAATCTACATAATTTTATGGTTCTACCCCACAACTGAGTGATTTTTTGATATATTAGTCGTTTAAATTTTACGAAATGAATGATGAAAAAACTTATATCTGAATGCCTGTATTTTTTGAGTTCATATTTTGGGCCAATCTTTAAAATTTTCGGGCCATTTGTACTGATAACCACCTTCCTTGGTCCTTGGCTTAAGGCATCATTCAGTTCATCCAATGATATCTGGGTCTACTTTTTATATCTTGCTCTGTTTAGTTTCTTACAAACTTATCTTATGGCACGATTTATCAAATTCATGGCTTTTATAGCCTCAGGGAAGCAAACCGAACGATCAGTTTCGTGGAAAACTTGGTTCAGGTTATTCGTTGTATATCTCATTTACGGTATAGCAATAATGTTAGGCTTTATCGCTCTAATCATTCCCGGGATATACATTGCTGCCCGATATGCATTTGCAGACTTTGAAACTGTCTTAAATAATAGGTCTCCGATTTCTGCTTTAAATGAAAGTTGGCAGGATACCAAAGATATTGTCGGAAAGTTGATGATTGTTACCGCCTTGATGAGTGGAATTCAAGTGTTGCTTGGATACGGATTCGGTTATATCGGAACACTTTCCCCGACACTGAAAATACTGACAACGCTCTTAAATGATCTACTTTCTCCATGCACAATTATATTTATGTCTATCGTATATTTCAGGCTTTACGTTACAAACTCCGACTCGAATAATGAAACAAAACCCAGTTGATGAAACCATGGTTTTATAACGAAGATCTATTCTCAATGCTTTGTCAGTCCCCGACTAAATCAGCAATGACTCAAAACGGTCTATAGAACACTTTCGCCTATCATAGATGCATATGACTATTTCAGAACATATGTAATAACCGACCGCAAGTGCATGACATTCTCCGCATTTTTGTCGCTTACTAATAATATTTAGTTGATAAGTCAGACGACTATCGCCATTTTATTCCGTACATCTGGCGAGAAGTCTCGCGAACATTGTCCATAAATAAATATAATTAGGCCATGGATGTTTTATCAAGATCACTTACAAACTGTCTCCCTTCCAAACAATGATTCTGTCGAACCATCGGCAATCGTTGACTCACTGGTCGCTGAGCACGAATATACGCACGAAAGAGGAAGCCGAAATCAAAACAGCTCAGGTGACACTCGCATACCAAGAAAAGTCAATACAATTTGTTGGCATATTGAACGAAATACTATACAAAGCATTTTAGAAGATGTAGCACGTACAACACATTTAATTGGCGTTGGGGTGAACAACGCTTAACGTTTTTGTACTGCAGTCGGCACCTTTAACATGTTAAGCTGTAAGGGAAGTTATGTATAAAAAATTAAGCATTATTTTATTGTCCGCACTGATTACTGCATGTTCCGGCGGAACAATTGGTGGCTTGTTACCTGCACCCAAAATCGTGCATGGAAAACTGGAGGGCTTAACCTATACCTCACCGCAAGGCGACTTAACCATCACAGCCCCCGTCACAGAAGATCATGGAGAATGGACCTACACGCAAGTGAAAGAACATTCTGAAAATACCCCTGATCGAAAAGATACTTTCGTTGGATTTAAAACGCCTTACGATAGCCATTTTTACTCTGCTGAAGTGGTAAGCTATAAACATGACCAAGCGCTCACTGACAAGCAGTTTTTGCAAGTCAAAGAGCACAACTTAAATCGCATCATAAGCGCGACAGAAGAGCGTTGGGGAAGCAAAGTTGAGCAACTCAATGAAACCAGTATTCATTGTGCAAACAATCAATCCTTCACCTATACAATATTGAAACAGAAAGTCACATCCTACGAGCTTAATTTCGTAAAATACTATTTAGTTTCTCAATCGTATCGAGGGAATAGCACTGCGATTGTGACAAGCGAACTGAATTTCGATTTAAGAAACACACGTCTCCCCGAAGACGATATAAAAAACGCAAAGTATGCAAAGCATCGAGAATTTACATGTTCTTTAGAATACGGTGCCTCTGCTATCTAAAACGTCACAAAAGGATGCCGCTTGCACTGATTCATAAAGCGGCAACTTTCTTTCTCTCCGAATAGATAAAGCTCTCATCAAAACCGAGTTCGTGCTAGAATCGCGCGTTTTGTTCATTCAGCCGCATCAAAATCACCGGAGGTCACTATGTCATTCGCGAAACTCGGACTCAGCACACCCCTGCTTCAAGCGGTTAGTGAGCTTGGTTATCATCAACCGACGACGATTCAGAGTCAGGCCATACCTGTGATTCTACAGGAACATGATCTCATTGCTGCGGCACAAACCGGCACCGGTAAAACAGCTGGATTTGTCCTCCCGATATTGAACAAACTCGCTCAAGGACAAACTCAGCGTAAAAAACGTATTCGGGCTTTAATCTTAGTCCCCACTCGTGAGCTGGCAATGCAGGTCGCGGAGAAAATCACCCAATATGGCCGATATCTCCCCCTGACATCTCTCGCAATTTATGGCGGCGTTGATGAAAAACCACAGAAACAACACCTGATTGAAGGCGTTGATGTGCTGGTGGCAACCCCGGGAAGACTACTTGATCTGTACCATCAACGGGCGGTTTACTTCGAAGAAGTCGAAGTTTTAGTCCTTGATGAAGCAGACCGAATGCTGGATATGGGATTTATCGATGATCTGAATAAAATTCTTGATCGACTGCCAGAAGATATCCAACACCTATTATTTTCAGCGACGTTATCACACAAGGTTCGTGATCTCGCAAAGACAGCGGTCCATAATCCGCACGAAATTACCATTGCCGCAAATCAGGCTTCCAAACCCAATATCGAACAGTGGCTGATCACCGTTGATAAAGACAGAAAATCAGCCCTGCTCGCTCATCTGATTCAAGAGAATCAATGGGATCAAACACTCATCTTTATTGAAACCAAACATGGTGCCGCCAAACTGGTGGCTCAGCTGGAGAAACGAGGCATTCAGGCCGAAGCCTTTCATAGCGGTCGTAGTCAGGCCATCCGGGCCAAATTGCTGGAAGATTTTAAAAACGGCCAAATCAAATATATGGTGGCAACGGGCGTGGCTGCCCGAGGCATCGATATTGATTCACTACCACGTGTCATCAATTACGATCTGCCTTTCCCTGCGGATGAATATGTTCACCGCATCGGCCGGACCGGAAGAGCCAATGCATCCGGCGAAGCGATTTCTTTCGTTTCTAAAGACAATTTTAAAAATTTGTGCATGATTGAAAGCCGTCTCGGTCACTTAATCGAGCGTAGAGACGTTGCCGGATTCGAACCGAAAAAACCGGTTCCGATCTCTATTCTGAACTATGTGCCCAAACATAAACGCACGCATCCTTAAACAGTTCAATTGATATGCGGTTTGAAGTATCAACAGACCGTACCATTAACCATCAGTTACCCAGTTTCAACTTATATGAGGAATGCCCTTGTGAGCCAGTTACCTTTTTCTTCTCTGCCTTTATCTCCGGAACTGTTGCAGAGCCTTGATGCTCTTGGCTATACACACATGACTCCGATTCAAGCGCAAAGTCTGCCTTTTCTGCTTCAGGGAAAAGATATTATCGGACAGGGGAAAACCGGCTCGGGTAAAACCGCAGCATTTGGCCTCGGTTTGTTACATAATCTGAATGTGAAACGCTTTCGGGTACAATCACTGGTCCTGTGTCCAACCCGCGAGCTGGCAGATCAAGTTGCTAATGAGATCCGTTCACTGGCAAAAACCGTGCACAACATTAAAGTGTTAACTCTCTGCGGTGGTATGCCGATGGGACCACAAATCGGTTCTCTCGTTCACGGCGCGCATATTTTGGTTGGTACACCGGGGCGCATTCTTGATCATTTGCAGAAAGGTCGAATCGACTTATCAGAATTAAATACGTTGGTCTTGGATGAAGCGGACCGCATGCTGGAGATGGGCTTTCAAGACGCGCTGGATGCCATTATTGACCACGTTCCGTCTCAACGACAAACACTGCTGTTCAGTGCAACGTTTCCGGCACAGATTCAGTCGATTGCACAGCGGATTATGCAGGCCCCGGAGTGGATCAAAGTCGAATCTACCCATGATAATACCTCCATTCACCAGGCATTTTATCAAGTCGGTGGTGATGAATCTCGCTTACTGGCACTGAAAAAACTGCTCCTTGCTCATCAACCGGAATCAACAGTTATTTTCTGTAATACCAAACGTGAGGTTCAAGAGGTAGCCGATGCCCTCTACCATGATGGCTTCAGTGTTATTGATTTACATGGCGATCTGGAACAGCGGGAACGAAATCAATCGTTAGTCCAATTTGCCAATAAAAGTGTGTCGATTCTCATCGCAACCGATGTCGCGGCCCGAGGTCTGGATGTTGAACAACTCGATATGGTGATTAACTACCGCCTGTCACGCGATCCAGAAGTCCATGTTCACCGCATCGGCCGGACTGGCAGAGCGGGCAGCAAAGGCATGGCATGTAGTTTATTCAGCGCCAATGAAGGTATTCGGGTTGCTCAAATCGACGAATACATGAACACACCGATTGATCCGGTTGCGCTACCGGCTGACGACGTACTCAACCGCTCACCATTTCAGCCCCAGATGGTCACCATTGAAATCTCCGGAGGCAAGAAACAAAAAGTCCGTGCCGGCGATATTCTCGGAGCCCTCACCGGTCAGCAAGGCATCGAAGGAAAACAAGTCGGAAAAATTAATCTATTCGATATGCGAGCTTATGTGGCAATACACAAAAATGTCGGTAAAAAAGCAGTGAAAAAGCTAGAAAGTGGCAAAATTAAAGGACGGTCTTTCAGAGCACGAATCATCAAGTAATATTTATCTGATAGATTCATATTAATCAATTTATTATTCTTCTGAAATAATGTTAATGCAGATATCCCGGTATTGGATTGATACCGGGATATTAAGTAACTCATGATCTAATTAACATTTGTACAAAAAGGTTTGCAACTCAGATCATTCGGAAATTTGAAATTCAATGATGTGGCACATATGTCCAGCCGGTGTATCGACCCCTACAGTAACAACTTTGACGGTTTTCTTCGCCACATATGCTGCCATTAATGCGGACATCATACCTTTACTACCGGGATCATTTTCATTGATATATGACCAAGACGGATTTTTGGGACCATTGTGGCAATGCCACGCACCGGGGTTATTTGATATAACCCGAAAGTGAAAATTTGTCGGACCTGACATAAAAATAGAACTAATTTTAAATGCTGCCGGATATTCCGCTGCCTGAAGTGAACCACTCAGAGCAATTCCCATCACAATTAAACTTCGAAAAAAGTTTTTCATTGATATTCCTACACAGTGTCAAAAATAATGATCACTCCTGAACGATTAAATAAATTTTCTGGAGTTATCGTGAAGTCTGAAATTGTATCAGTCTAGTCAAATGTTTCAATAATTCTGATATTTATATTGAGCAATTAAACGTATTCTTATCACTTCGATAAAGTGTCTGTCCTTATAACGATAACTTTGTTGGACATAGCAAACGCTTTATGAGTAAAGTAATTGAACAAAAGCCTAACCAATGCCCGACCAATTTACTAAGTTATTTATGGTATACTACAAAACTTCCCACCGTAAAATTACGTTAGGCAAGCCCAGCAGATAATCAAATAAAAAAATTCAGAGGTATTTATGAAAACGTCCAACCCACGACTAACACTGCGTGTGATTGAAAAGAGTGATTACGATGAGCTCGCTGAGCTCATGGATCTCGTCTTTCCTGATGTAGGTGGGGCATGGCCAAAAATGACTATCATGGATCTGATTCGTCAGTTTCCAGATGGGCAGATTTGTATTGAAGACAACGGAAAAATTGTTGCCGCAGCGCTAACGATCAAAGTTGATTACAACCGTTACTCACTGCCCCATGTTTACACAGACATTGTTGACGAAAACGACATCATTCAACATAACCCACATGGCGATGCGATGTATGGTCTCGATGTTTTCGTTCATCCTGACTATCGTGGTATGCGTTTAGGTCGCCGTTTATATCATGCGCGCAAAGAGCTTTGTCAAAGTGAAAACCTTAAAGCAATTCTGGCAGGTGGCAGGATTACGGGATATCACAAACTCTCCGATGAACTAAAAGTCGCAGAATATATTGAGCAGGTTAAACGTAAAACCATTCACGATCCGATCCTCTCCTTCCAGCTCGCCAATGACTTTGATGTCAAGCGGATTATGCGCCACTATCTGCCGGAAGATGATAAGTCTCAGGGATACGCGACACTCCTTGAGTGGGATAACTTTTTCTATGAAGCAGATCAATCATCAATCCATGAGCTTGATAAAACCCTCGTCCGTATTGGCATCGTACAGTGGCAAATGCGTCAGGTTACAAGTCTGGAAGACTTACTTGAACAGTCTGAGTTTTTTATTCGCTCTCTATCAAACTATAAGGCCGACTTTGCGCTCTTCCCTGAGTTTTTCAATGCACCGCTCATGGGTCTTCAGCAAGACCAAACATCCGTCGAAGCGATTCGCTACCTTGCATCCTTTAGTGGAGCGATTAAACAGCGCTTTTCTGAGCTTGCCATCACATACAACATCAATATTATCGCTGGTAGTATGCCCGAAGATCGGGATGGTAAGCTGTATAATGTCTCTTATCTGCTTCATCGTGATGGTATGATTGATGAACAATTGAAGATTCACATCACACCACATGAACAACGCGACTGGGTCATTGACGGTGGTAACGAAATCGGGGTATTCGAAACCGATGCGGGACGTGTTGGTATCTTGATTTGTTACGATAGCGAGTTCCCGGAACTTGGACGAATGATGGCAGAAAAGGATGTGCAAATCATGTTTGTTCCGTTCTGGACTGACACAAAAAATGGCTATCAACGCGTCCGTCTCTGTTCACAAGCCAGAGCAATTGAAAATGAATGTTATGTCGCGATTGGTGGCAGCGTCGGTAACTTGCCACGTGTGGATAATGTGGATATTCAATACGCACAATCTGCGGTATTTTCACCATCCGATATTTTCTTCCCGCACGATGCCACGATTGCGGAAGCGAGCCCGAACACAGAGATGATCATTTTTGCCGATGTTGATTTAGATAAATTGAAGCAGTTAAATACCGAAGGCTCTGTGACTAACTTACGTCACCGCCGTCTCGATGTTTACGGTGGTTTTACACAACCGAAATCAAGCAAATAGTCAAAGGAAAGGAGGATAACCCTCCTTTTTTCTTATCGGCTTAAAGACTAATTATCCCCGTGCATACGGGGAACACCCAACTCCAAAAATTACGAACCGGGTAAGGAGCGGTTCATCCCCGTGCATACGGGGAACACTTACGAATATAATTTTTGAATATCTCCGATTGCGGTTCATCCCCGTGCATACGGGGAACACCCAACGACGCCGCGGGCGCGTTGTCTGTAGCGCGGTTCATCCCCGTGCATACGGGGAACACCTAGTTAAGCCCCGCGCGAACCGTTGCGGAGACGGTTCATCCCCGTGCATACGGGGAACACTCTCGGGGGGTGTTTAGGCTTAGGCTTGTCACCGGTTCATCCCCGTGCATACGGGGAACACTTCTACCAATCTCGATAGAATCTCTAATCGCGCGGTTCATCCCCGTGCATACGGGGAACACATACGACATAGAAGGCGATGCAATCCGAATGCCGGTTCATCCCCGTGCATACGGGGAACACGATCTATATAAATCATTGCGCCTGATTTCGGCCGGTTCATCCCCGTGCATACGGGGAACACGCTTATTCGTAATTATATGTATTGTTGGGTTGCGGTTCATCCCCGTGCATACGGGGAACACTGGTATTGAGAAACGTTCAGAGTCTTTATTTTCGGTTCATCCCCGTGCATACGGGGAACACTGCCGCGTCACTAAGTGCAAGAGCAAGTTTCTCGGTTCATCCCCGTGCATACGGGGAACACGATTGCGAACCAAGTCATCTGAGCGAGCGTTGCGGTTCATCCCCGTGCATACGGGGAACACGCTCTAAAGCTGGCGTCCATCCAATGAATGTCCGGTTCATCCCCGTGCATACGGGGAACACATACAAAAACGCTGGTACGGTAATTCCGATCATGGTTCATCCCCGTGCATACGGGGAACACGCGACAAGGCGGAAAAAGAAGGTAACAAAGCACGGTTCATCCCCGTGCATACGGGGAACACAGAATATACCCCCGACCGTTCTATGCTCCGACCGGTTCATCCCCGTGCATACGGGGAACACCTTTAATGCGGTACCAGAAACCGAATCCGACACGGTTCATCCCCGTGCATACGGGGAACACTGGAATATGTTTACCAAGGCCAACAACCATCACGGTTCATCCCCGTGCATACGGGGAACACGAATTCTTCATCCCATTGTGTAACCGCTTGAATGGTTCATCCCCGTGCATACGGGGAACACGCGTTCTTTATGGCCTACCAGAAAACGCCACTCGGTTCATCCCCGTGCATACGGGGAACACCGAATAATAACGGCGAAAACTGCCTTAACTATCGGTTCATCCCCGTGCATACGGGGAACACACCATCCTCATCACCTCCCCGGCTATCGTTCCCGGTTCATCCCCGTGCATACGGGGAACACCCATAAATTCCAAACCGAATGCGTGCCTCCCGCGGTTCATCCCCGTGCATACGGGGAACACCGAGACAGACCCGTTTAAAAAGGGGCGAATCCCGGTTCATCCCCGTGCATACGGGGAACACGTTTTTGCTACAGATAAAAAAGGTTTGCGTACCGGTTCATCCCCGTGCATACGGGGAACACCTCGCGAAGCGTTAGCTAAAACCCTCTGAACCCGGTTCATCCCCGTGCATACGGGGAACACTCTAATTGTAGACATCTGATTTATATAAATAAATTTACATGTTAACAATCTACCAACATTTTTACCTATTTTTGACGCTTAGCGATCTGACCGAAAATCATCAAACAATCTGGTGTCCGGTGAGCTGCCAAAGTGCCTGTCCTTGTCTTTATAGCGACTTACATATCACTCTCGATAGGCTTAAATTTCACCAGCCTCAACCCCTCAAAATCAATCGGCTCCCGGCGGTTTTCGCCATACGTCTGAAAATCAAAACCAGATTCAGTATTGGTGGCCCACGCCATGACCACATTGCCGGTTTCCGCCAGTTGCGTCACTTGCTCCCAAATCATCTCTCGAACTCGTCGCGAGACCTCTCCGACATACACCCCAGCGCGTACTTCTAATAACCAGACGGCTAACCGGCCACGTAAACGGGGTGGTACGGCCTCTGTGACAACGACCAACATACTCACAATTATTTGCTCCTGTGTCCGACATCACCGTAAGATTCAGGCTCAGGAATCGCGGGGGGTTGTGCATCTTCCGGCGGCAGCGGTGGCTCGATTTCTCCGGCAGCTAATACCTCTTCAATCAGAGGAATCAATTTTTTAAGGGTCTGATTTTTTCGAAAGGCTTCCCGACACTCCTGACGTACTTTTCTGTCGGGTTCAAGCGGCCGATACGACGCAACCCTGAACGCGACAGGAACCACGGTATCAAATTTGATAATGTCAGCGATATCATACACAAACGATAACGGTTTACCGGTATGTAAGAAACCAATCGCCGGGGCATACCCGGCCGCCAAAATTGCAGCTTCAGTCACCCCATACAAACAAGCCGTTGCCGCACTAATACATTGATTGGTGATATCCCCTTTTTGCCAGTCTTTGGGGTCGTACCGCCGCCCCTGCCAGTCAACCCCGTACTGTTTGGCAAGTATTTCGTAGGTTTTACGTACCCGCGCCCCTTCAATCCCCCGCAACTGATCGACACTCCGGCGCTCTGGCGCAGGCTCTTTAAAGCGAAGCTCGAACATCTTGCGCACAACTTTTAAACGGAGCGTTTCATCCAGCGCTAACTTGGCCTGATAAAGCAGACGATCCGATCGCGCCCCACCCGGCTGCCCCACAGAATAAAGACGAACACCCGCTTCACCGACCCAAATCAGTAATGTGCCTGTGGTTGAGGCCAGCTTCACCGCGGCATGACTAATCCGCGTACCGGGTTCGAGCAGAATGCAAGCCAGCGACCCGACCGGAATGTGCATCCGTTCGCCATTGACTTCATCAATGACGACAAACGCCCCGTCACGCACATCGATTCGCCCCATCGCGACAAAAATCATTGAATTCCGTTCTTTCATCGGGATCGGTTTTAGGGGAATGAATGACATTAGATCCTCCTGATCAACATCAGGCCACATCCCATCGCTTTGGCTCTGCCAAAACCCTCTGCATATTGACTTAAGAAGCGCTCAGGATCGGTGACAGTCAAAATCCCCTGCACATCAACGCTCGAAAACCGAACATGATGTTTATGCTGTTCCCGACGATTTTTCTTATAGCTGCCATGCTGGGTATAACTCTGGATATCAGGCTGAGTATCCAGTTTGATTCCCCATCGGCTTAAGCGAGACTCATGACCGAGCCACTGATGCACGGCGTCATCCATATGTTGTTGCAACACATGCGGCTGTAATTGTTCATCCCGAAGCTGATGTTTGGTATGCATCACCACATCATGACGCTGCTGGCGGCCATCTTTGGTGATACAAACCGTCGGGTTGACCCGTAATTGGTAAGCCAGTTTCTGCCCGGCATGAAGCTGTGGTGCAAAGACTTTGCTCTCGGCCCGACAGTGACGGCTATATGGATCGGGCTGGGTTTTCGAAAGCGTATAAAAGAGCGGTAATTGATGCGCATCGACCTCTTGGCGATAGATAAACTGACGTTTCTCATCGCGATGAAAAAGTTCACGCCACAACAGTTGATGAGAGGCGTATGCGTCATTTTGGTCAAGCTCAAGCAGAACCTTGGCTAAATTAGCCGAGGGGCTCAGCGTGACTTTTGATAAATACAATTGCATGTTTTATACCCTCTCATTTGCCGGATCTGATGATCCGCTGTCTTTCTTCGCACTAGATTGCGCGACAGAGAGTTGATACATCGTGCGTGACTGAAACTGCCAACGGTTCCTATTTTCCGGTTCATCCCAAGGGAAAGTCGTGACAACCGACTCTGAATCTTCGGGTTCAATCGCTTGAGGATCGTTCTCCCAAAAGTAGGTCACCCACCCATTGTGGCGTAGCAAAAAGTCATCAGCCTTTTGACTCCGGGTAAACATGTGAAATTCAGTGTCTAAAGCAGATCGAAGAGAACTGTCAGCCACAATTTGTGGTGATAACGGCGCAGCAGGCGGGCAAGATTTACGGCCTAAATAGAGCGGAAACACGGGTGTTTTCAGGGCGGAATGAAGCTCTGCTAATGTATAACCCGGCTCAGGCGTCAAAGTCACCGCAATCGTCCACATCCCGTCACATCGATAATCCCGGCTGGAAAGTATCGTATTGAGGTGTGATTCAGCCAGTTCGCTCTTGCGTGTCCGGTGCGTAAACTTCCGATCCGCCGACGGCACTTGAGTGGTGTGATAATCACGAATCAGCGTACCGGGAACAAGTTGCTTCACAGCGATTTCAACACTCTGCTGTAACGCTTGCAGTTGCGTTTCATTATCCCGCCGAATTCCTAATGCAGCCCCCAACAAACCTAAAATCGCGGAACGGGACGGGGCAACGGCTGTTTGTCGATCCCCGCCGACGGCTGGTAATCCCCAGCTCGCCATTGGGCCATAAAGACGAAATACGAGATAAGATCTCATTCTCCCTCCTTATTCAGCGACAAATTGCTGCAATTGTGTCAGAGAACCTTCCCCGGTAAATGCATTGATCCGATAACGACTGTCGGCACAGTCACCGTAAATGGCGTCGAAATTCTCCGCTTGTTTTTCCAGCGCTTTGACGGCAGCTTCCCCCATATCGATATCCACAACCGGCTTGAGGAAAGCGACAGAAAGCGAACGCGGTTGCTGAGCACCTTTCTCTGCCAGCACAAAACTCGCATAAGCGCGTGAGCCGAAACTGTTCTGCTTCCCGCTGGGTGATACCTTGACAACCGCTTCAGTCAGCGCCTGAATCGCCTGATTCGCCAGCGCTTCATCGCCCTGTAAACTGTCGATCAGTTGTGTTTTGTTAATACAGATGTAGCTATAGAACAGCGCAGCCGCAAAACCGGCCTCTCCGATATGTGCTGAACCAGCATCGGTTTTGCCATCGTTGAGATCGTCAACGGCTGTAAAATAGTCATCTTCGACTGTCACCGAATGGACACTAATCGCGTGGGCGACCTGACAGGCGGCTTCGACGTTAAATTCAGGAGAAGACGCTAACATCCGGCCAAATAGTGCAATATCCACGCTCGTCTGTTTGTTCTTGAGCGCCTTAAGTTCTTCAGCGCTGGGGCCACGATCTTCTGCCGCCAGTACCGCAACCAACGAAAGTGCAGCATCTTGTTCTGCCGGACTGATATGGGCCAACTGTTCAATTTCAAGTGAGTCTTTTTTTAATTTGCCGTATTGACCGGCCATTTCTGCCGCCCATTTTTGTGCCGATTTTTCTTTGACGCCAGCCTGTGTGAGTGCCTCAAATAAGCTCAGACCAAATCGTTTGGTCCGAATGCCTAAATGCCCGGCCATCGCTGCTTCAAACAGATCAGAGGTTCGCCAATGGCGTTTTAAACTTTGAGAGCTCACCCGAAGGCGCTCTGTCCCACCCATGACAGCTGTTTTAGGTCGGCCTAAATCGTCACGGTTCAGGTTTGAGGGGGCATAAGATGTAAGTAGGTGAAGCTGAATAAACTGACTCATTGTTAGGTATCCTTCATTCATCAATAGGTTCGCAGCACGGTGTCGTGCACAGCATTAAATGTCGTACGAAGCATTAAAAAGTGATATGGCCGTCGGTTCACATCTGTTTTTAGTGTCCGGCAGCCCGGTAGTAGTCCATGGCCCATTGCACAGCAATACGTTTATCTGCTTTGTGAGGACGCATGCTGTCATGTTCCTGAAACCATTGTTCAATGTCTTGAGCCAGCGCTAATGGCGAGACTTTACCTTTGACCTGTTGCAGGATGCGACGTAACCGACGCAGAAACTCATCTGGCGTTTTGGCCGCTTGCAGTTGCGCAAAACGCATTTCACTGACCGCTGATTTATCATTGTCCCCTTTTTTCCCCGCTGCACGGGCAAATGAGGTTTCAGATTCAGCCGTAATGTAAACCAATGCCGCGGCAATGGTGGCCCAGCATTCGATATCTTGTGGCTTGGCTTGCCCGGTGAACGCTTCGGGGAGCGCCATCCATAACAGCCGGAACCCTTCCGTCATCATGGCACTATCAACCGAATCACACCGTTTTAAACGAGCTTTCGCGCCACTAGGGGCCGGATAAATATCTGTTTTTTTCAGTTCATCTTTCGATAACACCATGCTTTGCCACCAGCGCTGTAAGGTATACCTGACCGCACTATGATGACGGATGGAGAAAGATGTAGGCTTACTCTGTTCCATTACACCGCATCCTGTATTGTTGTCATTCGATAATCATTGATAAACTGCCGGACTGGATTTTTATCTTTGCTGCTATAGAGCCAGCCTTGTAATGCCCGACGTGCTTTAATTCGTTTTGCCATATCGCGCTGGTTGACAAGTTCAGCCGACAGGGCATATTCATCGAACAGTGCCAGACAAAGGCGCTGGAGCTGTTCAAGCCACCGCTGTGCTTGTTCGGGGGCGAGTTGATCACCGTGTTGAGCCTGAGCAACCATCTGTTCAACCGCAATAAAAAAGCTCGTTTCGCTCCGTTGCCAGAAGGCCAGATCAATAAAAGAGGTATCCCCTTTGATGTCTCCGGGCCGCTCGAACCACGCCTGTTTGATTTGCGTCCGGGTATGCCATAACGCCTCGTTGGCAAGCTTTTGTAAGCGTTGCACCTCACTGACAATCTCGTCTTGTATGGTGTGTTCCACCTCGAATAAAGGCAGAGCGACTGAATACCAGCCCCGGGCTTTCATGTTATCCATGTCATAACCGAACACCCACAAACGGGGCAGCTCGTTCAGTTTTGCTTTTAATGCGATTGACTGATAATGCTTCACAACCGAAGCACATCTGACGCCCAGATTCGGGCTATCGAACGTCAGCACATCCCAGATTTTATAGTTGATCCCGCCGGGCTGCCCTTTTATAGACAGGTGTTCTTCATCCGGTTTTTTCGGATCCCATTTATAAGGTGTGAGCGGATGTTCCCAGTTGCCGCTGTAATTACCGCCATAGTTTTTAGTCCGGTACTGGCTGACTGATAATGTGGTTTCTCTGCCACTAATCTGGCATTGGCACACCGTCTGATCGACCAGTAAGCGGATGCGACGCGGCATAGCCCAAAACATATGTAAGGGATGCACATCTTTCTGATAAATTTCGCTATTCTTTTTCTGGCTTTCCCGTGTGGGAGCAAGCCAAGGGAAAAGACGACCATCATGAAAATCAGGATCATCGTAGCGCCACATCTCCCGATTGATCACATTCAGCCATAACTTCTGCCATAAAGAATAGTCACTGTTTGCGGGTAAAACTAACGTTGTCAGCGGCCCGCCACCACGAAGACCGACACGATGCCCGACACCACCGGCAGGGGCATTAATCTGCATGGTAAAGAGGGCCAGAGCGGCCATTTCCAATGACATTACGTCACCAATCCCGCGTTTAATAAAATGGTCGGTGTTATGCCGGATACCATTCGCCCCCGGCGCTTCAATCAACAGCGCGGAAACGGGCGTCGGCTTCTGGTCATCCAACGGGTCAAGGTCTTGCATAAATAACGGCCCGTCACCAAGCAGATCAAAGGCATGAGCCATCGGTTCAAACACTGCCTGTAACTGAGTAACGGACGGTGATTGCCGAAAGCGCTCACGCCATTCAGCGGCATCTTGGGGGGCAAAAGCCGTTTGGAGCACCCCAATCGTAAATTGGTAAGCAGCGCCCTGAAAATCAGCGCGCGGGAGGGCAAAGTCCACAACATCCGGATCACCAATGCTGGTCAGCGCTAATACTTTCTCGGTACCATCCCGCATGCGGAATGGCAACCAAGGTTGTTGTAACAAGTTCATCACATCTCCTGTTTTTGCTGCATACAAAAACCTGCTGTTTCATCATAAGCAAATCGAGAGTCCATCTCTGGCATCCAGAGTTGCAAGTATTTGGCTGCCGGGTACGCCCGGTGTACGGATTGGATCTGCTCTTCACTAAGCATTGCTAAATGGTCAGCAAATTTTTTCTTGCCGACTTTGACCGTACTCAAAGCCACAGCAAATTGCATATCATCAACCCAAGGAACCAACTGATCATCTTCGGTTCGTTTGAGTAAAAGCACACTTACCGTTTCAACATCACTGTAACGGGTACCGATTTCCTGATGATCTTCTGTCCAGTATTTTGAGCTATTCGTATGGTAACCATACCGGAAGTCAATCAACTGAGACCAAGCTTGATTTGCTTTGGCACACTCATCCCCCATCAGTGCTTCTTCTTGACTTTGCAGGCTGATGGGAATGCAGTCTGTTGCGGTATCACCATAGACCGCTTCAATTAACTGCCGCGCCTGTTCCGGCATTCGAATCGCTTCAAGCTGGCGTAAAATACGTTGAGCAAGCCATAAACGCCCCGGTGAACGGTAAACAAATTCCGTGTTGCGGAAATTTTGACTCAACCAATCCTTCGCCGGCTCCTCTTCCCACACCGGTGCATGAACATATAAAACCGGTGCCGGGCGTTGATCACTCACCTTGGGTGTATGGCATCCGGTCGCATCACGGGTGTGACGGTGTAACCGACCGGCACGTTGGATCAGATCATCAATCGGACATAAATCAGAAATCATCACATCGGCATCGGCGTCTAGACTTTCCTGAAAGACTTGAGTCGCAATCAAGACCTTACCTTGCCGGTCTGTTCCGGTGCTTTTCTTACCAAACCACTGTAAAACTTGCGTCTCTATTCGCCGCCGATCATCGAGAATAAAACGACTATGGAATAACAAACAGTCTTCTGGTTTTGCCAGTTGAGCGCTGAGCAGCCGATAGGCCGCCAATGCGTCATCCACTGAATTTCTCACCCAGACGACACATTGCCCCTGTGCCACAGCCGCAACAATTCGTTCCACACATGCTTGCTCATGATGAATAAAATCAACCTGAACCGCCCGGCTGACATCCGCACGACTGGCTAA
This sequence comes from Vibrio sp. MEBiC08052, assembly GCF_001506075.1. Lineage (GTDB taxonomy): Bacteria > Pseudomonadota > Gammaproteobacteria > Enterobacterales > Vibrionaceae > Vibrio. The sequence goes on from NZ_KQ947475.1 coordinate 3,029,967, forward strand.
AGCCTGCTCTCGGATCGGTGTCGAGCTGCCATAGCTCAGTTGGGTGGCTAACGGGAAGTGGGTTTGTGTGAGAAGTAAGCGTGGCTCTGACTCAGTGTTCAGCCAAATATCAGTCAAACGCTGACGCTGTTTCAGCGAGAGTGTTGCTGTGAGTAAAATAGCTGACCCGCCTTGATGTAAATGGAGTCTGAGTAACGCTTCAAGCAACTCAAACATGTAGTCATCTGCCGTATGTATTTCATCAAAAATAAGCACTTTTCGATGCAACCCTAATAAACGTAACGACTGGTGACGACGTGGTAATACCGCTAATAATGCCTGATCGATGGTTCCTACACCGACGGGCGCTAATAATGCTTTTTTACGCGAATCGGCTAACCACTGATTACATTGTGCTGTCGCACTGCGATCCGTCTGCGCATAATTCATATCCCTCGGCCCGGATTCCATTGTCGCTTGTTGAAACCGTTCATTCATCTCCCGGGCGGCATGAGCCAGAACGATACTGGGTATATTCTCTTGCTCAGCAACAAACATCTGCTGGTAGTGGTCTGCAATTCGGTCAAACATCGCATTTGAGGTTGCCATCGTCGGCAGACCGAAATAAAAACCGTCAGCGACATTTGCGGCCATCAGACGGTGTGTCAGTGTTAAAGCCGCTTCTGTTTTCCCCGAACCGGTCACATCTTCTAACACAAACAACTGCGGGGCATCATCGAGCGGAACCTCTTCAGCCCATTGTTGCAGTGGTGTCGGTTGAAAATGAAAGTGAGCCTCTACAGACTGAAATGGTGCCGGACGACTCGATTGTGCTAAACCGAACGCTTGGATTGCTCTGACGGCAACATTCTGCGCCCTACGCCAATAATCACAAAGTGCTTCGGGTTGACTTCGATAGTGAAAATACGCCTGATTTGAACCAACCCAGTCAGCCAGCACAGCAATACCGGCCAATTGCCAACTCACCTGCGCCAGACGGCTGGCCCATACTTTGTCAGTGAGCTTTTCTAACGGTATATCCGGCTGGATTAAGTGATAAACATCATGAACAAACTGCCCGGCAGCATCGAGATTATGTGGTTCGGTAAACTTTCTCATGGTTACCATCGCTGCACTTTCAACCGGCTGACCATGATGACCGAAGACACAGTCGAGCATTATCATCAAGGTTTGATCAATACGATCTTGTTCATTTTCAGAATATGATGCGAATGCAGGAAGCTCTGCATAGAAAGGATCTTTCAATGTTTCCCAAAAGAATAACCCCAATCGGTCATGTCGGTATTCGCTGCCATCGTATGTGCGGCGACAATGTGGTAACCATGAACTGTCGGGTGGCCGATGTAACGCCTGAAAAGCGGAGGCAAATTTGCCTAAATCATGTAGTGTCAGTGCAAAAATAAACCAACGATTGAGCTGACTTGGTGAAATGTCCAGAAATGCGGCTAACTCACAGGTGAGTGGTTTTTCAGGATGTAATAGTTGTTGCCCGACAGCCGCCACATCAAGACTATGATAAGGCAAAAGATGGTAGCCATCCCCATGATATGTCAGTGCTTGATTCGCCTTGCCCCAGTACAAGAAGTAAGCAGGTTCTTCCATGAGAGGTTGATTCCAGTCATCAATTGAATGTCATCAAAAATAGCACACCTCCTGTTCTAAATACGGGAAAAATTACAGACCAAGAAGAAGTTCAAGCTTATTCACACAATTAATAACAATACAATCAATAATCATATTTATCAGCGCTCAATCACCCGTGAATTATCCCCGTATAAACGGGGAACGTATAGTGTAACTGGCAACACCCCAGATTTTGATTCGGTTCATCCCCGTGTGTACGGGGAACAGGGTACGCTCAAGATTTAGCTTTGCCAATGTTTCATTTCATTCAGACAAGACGCTGATACTTCTGAATTCGAGAAACGTATTGTGAGAACTAAAGTGTCTGTCCTTATAACTGATAAATCCCAATGAATATAAAACTTTTCTCATATAGTATTCATGTTTCAATGACTCACTAAAAAGGATCACCATGAGAAAAATAATACAGGCGTCGATGTCACTACTACTTGGCTTGGGAATATTGTCGAATACATATGCTGCACAAGTCGAAGTACATGACCCGGTAATGGCTCGCGAAAACGGTATTTACTATGTATTCAGTACCGGACCGGGTATCACCATGTACTCATCCACAGACAAAGTTCACTGGAAATATGCCGACCGTGTATTCAGCGGTGAACCTGTGTGGGCAAGGTCGGTCGCCCCGGAATTTAATGGTCATCTCTGGGCACCAGAAATCTACAAGAAAAATGGCAAGTTCTATCTTTACTACTCGGTATCAGCATTCGGCAAAAACACATCAGCCATCGGTGTCACCGTGAACAACACACTCAACCCAGATTCACCCGATTATCACTGGCAAGATCAGGGAATCGTGCTCCAATCGGTTCCGGATCGCGATAACTGGAATGCAATTGACCCTGCCATTGTCGAAGATGACAACGGCAATACTTGGATGAGTTTTGGCTCATTCTGGAGTGGCCTGAAACTGATCAAACTCAATTCAGATCTGAAAACCCTCGCGCAACCACAAACGTGGTTCGATATCGCTTCCCGTCCCGGCGTCACCGATAATCCGGTCGAAGCACCCTTTATCTTTAAAAAGGATGGCTACTACTATTTGTTCACCTCATTTGATTTTTGCTGCCGCGGGGTGAACAGCACTTATAAAGTGATGGTCGGACGAAGTCAGAATGTACAAGGGCCTTATTACGATAAGCATGGTGTCTCCATGTTAAACGGGGGCGGCTCTCCGGTTCTTGAAGGCAATCAGGACTGGGCAGCACTTGGCCATAATTCGATCTATACCTTTGATCATCAGGATTACATGGTATTCCACGCCTATGAAACTGCAGATAACGGCGTACAAAAGCTGCGTATTCTAAAAGTTAACTGGAAAAACGGCTGGCCAATGGTCAATCCTGACGATCTCAATACCAATACAACCGAACTGGTTGAATAATCCCGCTCCGGCATGGGACAGGCAGGTTCAGGTCAGGCGATGTCTGTTCTGAACCTACTGTTTTTCTGACTATTTATAATGGAATGCTCAAGTTTCAACGCTCGAACGCTTGAAGTGTCTGTCCTCGTAAGACTTTAAGATTTATTGCCAATACAGATCCTGTATTTTAAACCAACCGCCTTCACATCCATTAATTGTCACTGTAAGTTTTTGCCCTGCGGTCTTTGCTGCCAGAATAACCGACTTAAATGCGCCATCTGCATTAGACACACCAGCCCAACCATTACTACTGGCACATTGACCGGAACGCACTGCATTGGGATAACCTTCATGTAATAGCAAGGCAATCGACCCTGAAGGACTAACATAAACTTTACTCACAGTCCCCGTATCTTGAGAATAATTTGCGGCATTCACAGAAATGCTCAAAAACAGAGAGCCAATCATTAGAATTTTCTTATACATGTAACATGCGTCCTTATCATTAAATATAAAACTGTATGGATAATGAGATCGTTATCCATAATATCACTCTTGCTAAAAACTAACTGTACTGAAGTGTCTGTCCTTACAAAAATATCTGCCCAAAAATAAGACGCTAATCGCCCCAATTTGCTCAGAATACTGACAACTGTCTCATTCTGCATACAGAATGAATTGACAAGAAAAAACTTCCTTTTAGCATGGAGGTTTTAACCCGATGAGTGCCTTTTATGTCTGATACGACACAACCTCAAGAACCTCAGGTTCAGCTTGACGAACTTTCTCCTGAATTGCGTCAGGTCATTTTATTTGATGATGTTCCTCAGGAAATGTTTACGATGATTGCTTCGATCCATGAAGTATCGGAAGAAACCGTTAGAGAGGCATGGAATAGTCTGCCGGCTAGTGCGCAGAATATTTTAGATAATTTTGAACAGTTTCATGCGCTGATATCTGTGAGTCAGGCTTTTGCCGGCATTGAAACGATGGAAGGGATTGCAGGGATAGACTTGCCGGCTTCAATGGATGACCAAGCCAAAGAAGATTATCGGGCACAGATGCTGGATCAAGTGTTGTTCCAATGTGTGAAAGATATGGTTAAACAACTGAAAAAAGCGCGTCGGGATCCAATTCTGAAACGTGAATTTATCGAAGTATTCAAATCAAATTAAATCGTCGATTTAACGACTTTGGCAAAACGGCAGGTCATCGCATAATGTTGCCCTGCCGTCGCTGATCGAGCTTTTATTCACAAACAAAAACCTGAGAATCAACTAACGGTAGCCGGTTGATTTCTGGTTCTGCAAAATAAAAACCTTGCATAAATCGGATTCCTGCACGCTTTAACCAGAGCATTTCTTCTTTCGATTCAATCCCTTCCGCTATCACATCAATGCTCAGTTCATTCATCATATTCAACGAGTGCTTCAAAATACACTGACGAACCGGATCTTGATGGATGCACCGAATCAGAGACATATCTAGCTTGACGATGTCAGTTTGCAGATCAGCAAGTAACCCCAGTCCCGAGTATCCGGAGCCAAAATCATCAATCGCCGTTTTAAAGCCTAAATTCTGATAGGTTCGGATAATTTCAAGCATCCCGGTAATATCTTCAATTGCCTCAACTTCAGTAAATTCAAAAATGATATTTTCGGTCGGAAATTTAAATCGCTCCGCAACTTCCAGCGTTGCTTGTAAACACCGCTCAGGATGCAAGATTGCATTCGGTAGAAAATTAATACTCAAAAGTAGATCCAAACCAAGACGTGACGCATTTTCGATCGCCCTAACCCGACACATTTGGTCAAATGCGTAGCGGCTGTCTTTTTTTACCGAAGCAATGACTGTATCGGCATCTTCATCATTCTGGCCTCGTACCAGCGCTTCATAGCCAACTATTACATTTTCCTGACAATCTACTATCGGTTGAAATGCCGTTAAAAAGTGTCCCATACGTTCTTCACGATGAGATGAACAGTAGTGCAGCAGATGTTCTGAGGACTTTGTTTTCATCAATTATCGCCCGCGTCAAAAAATATTCTCACTTTAACCCTAACCTGCTCTTATCGCTTACACAAGTCCCTTTATTCATACGGAAGAATTAACTATCTGATAAGTATGATATATGCATGTATTTTATGATCAATCTGATTACCTGTTTCATAAGAATGTGATTTGAATGTTACCAAATCGTCAGTATATTGACGAGGTAGCATATCAATTGGCGATAAAATCAAAAATAAATCCCTAATGCCTAAACATAAAGGATGATTAAATCGGATGCTAATAACTAATTTATATTTTTGATATTATTCAAAAAGTAACGATTCCAAGCATCTTTCTATGCTGTTATCCTATCGCCCATCTAATTCTTTTCAACGGTTTTGCGTTTGGGTGATACATGACTTTAAAATGCAATGAGATGAAGTGATAATCATTTTATATTGAATATATAATTTTTTATTTATAACCATACTTCCACTCATAAGCTTCTATAATTATTTATATCAGTGACAATAGTGAGTAACTGATCTATTTGCAACATTTTTTAATCCATGATTATTAAGGATTTTTCTCATGTTCATGAGCCGACAGTTAAAATCTGATTTACAAAAAACACAACAACAATTACATACATTGCAAGGTACGACAACATCGATTGAAAAACATGTTGCCGTAGTTGAATTCGATATTGATGGCAAATTGATAAATATCAATGACATTTTTTTGAACACGTTAGGCTACAAACGAGAAGAAGTTATTGGCAAACATCATTCCATGCTCTGTTTCGATAATTACAGTCGCAGCCAAGAATATACTCAGTTCTGGAAAAATCTAACTGCCGGCCAGTCACAACAAGGTACATTCAGACGAAAGAGTAAAAGTGGGCAGAATATCTGGCTAGAGGCAACCTACTTTCCGATCGTCATTGACAATAAAGTGGTCCGGATTATGAAAATTGCCAATGATGTCACGGATAAATATGAGCTGAATCAGTCTAGAGAAAGTATTCTGGACGCATTGAACCGCTCGCTGGCAATTATTGAGTTTGAGCCTGACGGACATATTATCAGCGCGAATAAGAATTTTATGCAGACAATGGGGTATTCCCAAGAGCAACTGAAAGGCAAACATCACCGAATTTTCTGTGATGAGGCTTTTATCTGCAATAATCCGAATTTCTGGCAAGAACTGGGACGAGGCCAGTTTAAATCCGGTAAGTTTCTCCGGATTTCAAGTCATGGAGAACATATCTGGCTGGAGGCGACTTACAACCCGATTATTAATGCCGATGGTAAAGTGACGAAAGTCATTAAGTTTGCATCTGATATTACTCAGCAAGAAAAACGTAATATTGCGATTGCCGAATCCACCGATTTAGCCTTCAGTACAGCCGTGGAGACATCTCAAATCGCAAGACAAGGTGCAGATCAACTTGAAGAAGCCGTCGAAGTCTCTAAGAAAATCACCAGTCAGGTGCAGGAAACCTCAGAAAAGATTCAATCACTGAATGATAAATCCAAAAGTATTGAAGAGATTGTCGATACAATTCGGGGCATTGCCGAACAGACCAACCTTTTAGCACTGAACGCTGCAATTGAAGCGGCTCGTGCCGGTGAACAGGGACGTGGATTTGCTGTGGTTGCCGATGAAGTCCGCAAACTCGCGTCTCGGACGGCTCAGTCCACGGAAGAAATCGCCAAAGTCGTCAGTGAGACCCATCAACTGATGCTTTCGGCAACGACCGCCATGTCTGAAGTCAATCATATTGCCGGTGAAGGTATGGATAAAATATCTCAGGTGGCAACCGTAATTGATGAAATTTATCTGGGTGCAGAGAATATTTCCCGCTCTGTCAGTGAGTTAAACGAAAAGCTTTAAACCAGCAACACCGCCAAACACTCCAACAATGTTCACTGTCACCTCGTACAACGAGGTGACTCACTTCCGGACAGCAATGCATCGCTTCGACATATCTCGCTCATCAATTCAATATTTTCGAATAGGTTAAGCGAATATTCCTACTTCTTTATTTTGGTCTGCATCACTAGAATATTTTTCTGTTTACAGTTCACATGTTTCCAACTAAACAAGGAATTTATTATGTCTCATGTTCTTGCTCTGAAATCCAGTATTCTTGGTGAATATTCTCAATCCAGTAAACTGCTTGATGCGTATCTGGAAAAATTCAGCGGCGCACAAGTGACGCTCCGTGATCTAGCGGCTAGCCCACTCCCTGTACTCGATTTCTCGGTTGCCACAGCACTGCGTGCCGCTGAAGACCTGAGTGATGAACAACAAGCCGTTGTCAATCTCTCTGACCAACTGATTGCTGAAATTAAAGCGGCTGATACTATTGTGATTGCCGCACCGATGTATAACTTCACTATCCCGACTCAGTTGAAAAACTGGTTCGATTTGATTGCACGTGCCGGTGTCACTTTCCAATATACAGAAACCGGTGTTCAAGGCTTGCTTGAAAACAAAAAAGTTGTGGTAATCACCACACGTGGCGGTATTCACCAAGGTAGTGCGACTGACAACGTCACACCATACCTCAAAACAATTCTGGGCTTCCTCGGCCTGACTGATGTTGAGTTTGCTTATGCTGAAGCACTGAACATGGGTGAAGAGTCTGCAGCGCAAGGCATTGCAACTGCAAAAGACCAATTGAGTGCGATTGCGGTTTAATGTTCCGAGCCGTCAATTGTTGAGCAAAAAACAGCGCTAACGGCGCTGTTTTTTTCATTCATGTCCGAGATGAAATAACGTCCCCACTCCGACTGACTGGGCTAGTTTGATCAATATTTTGCTAAAAAATCCGTAACTACAGCATGTCAATAATACCATCAGGATAAAATGGCAGACTACCGTTCAAAATATCATCCTCATCAAACCAACGAACAATAAATTGCTCTCCGTTTACCTCAATTCCGGGAATTTGTTCCCGCTGATAAAACGATTTATCTTTTAATTCCGCCTCGTAGACAAACACAATTTCATGTCCGGCTGTACCACTGAATGTAAAAATATTTTCGCTGATCCCCAATAACCTGAGATTATCGATTTCTGCACCGATCTCTTCGAAGGTTTCTCTGCGAGCTGCATCTGTAGACTTCTCACCAAATTCAATCCCACCACCGACTGGAATTACATATTTTTCATCTTTAATCGGGTCATACCCTTCAGCTAACAGAATACGACGCTGATGACGAAATAGGCAGACCGCTTTAGCTCGGATATGTGGCATAAAAGACTCTCATTTCAAATCACGGCAAATATCTGTCAAATCCTATTCAATCCATCAAATATAATCAATGTTTGAACAACAGACTCAACTTCTGATACAGAGACACCTTAAGCATACAGACAGTATATTTCTCATGAACCGTTTTGGTTCATTTGCTCATTTCGCTTATGGGCTAACTTGTCCTGATACATGTTTTTATCAGCCTCTGACAATATATCATTGACAACAAGGTCTTCTGATTGACCTTGAAAACAATAATATCCGATACTTAAAGAAATCGGTATTTCATGGTTACGCCAGTGTAAAGGATTAGACGCGAAGAAAAGGTGTATTTTGCGGATCATCTGTTCAATATCTTCTGGTTTAGTGGTGCGCTGTAGCATCACAACGAATTCATCACCACCAATTCGAGAAATGAAATCAGATGATCTTAAACATTGGGTTAATGACGATGCGGTATGCTTCAAGACTTCATCACCGGCCTCATGCCCTAATGAATCGTTAATTTTTTTGAACCGATTTAAATCAATATTCAACACCGCTAATTCAATTGTGACTCCGTTTCTTAATTTGATTCTTTCAAACTCATTGAATAGATAACGTCGGTTGGGAAGTTTAGTCAGCTCATCATGCAATGAAAGCTGATGCACACGTAAATAGTTGTTAATCAAAGATAAAATAAGAAAATAACCCACCAATGATGTGATAGCACCAAGCGTATAAAATAGCACCTCAAAGCGATAAATATGTTCGATATCATGGACGTTTTTATATTTGGCAAATAAGGTCCAATTACTATTGGGCAGAGATATTGGATAACTGATGTCAAATGTACTTAAAACCCTTTCATCTCCTTCAATTAACTTGTTCGTTGCACCATTATAGTTATGTGAAACCAGCGCGATGTCTACATCCTTAAGCTGGTGAAGATTAGACAAGTCAATCAGCTTATCATAATTGATCACGACGCTGAGACCGCCCCAATATTTTGTGTTATATGGTACATCCGTAAATATCGGATACCTCGCAATCAGTGCAATACCACCCTGCACCAGTTCGAGTGGACCAGCAATAAAAACCTTTTGAGTCTCTCTGGCAATTTGAACTGTTTTATACTGTTGAGGGATGGTACGAAAATTCAACCCAATCGCTTTTTCATTCCCTTTTAAAGGATAAACATGGGATATAATGTCATTAGGAGCCAGTCCGATGTTTTTCACCAGATCGGCTTTCGATAAAAATTGCTCGGATACATACTTCCAATTGTCCATTGCAAATTGAGGATCTAAAGCAACAACGGAAGCGAAGCTATCTGCAAGATATGTATCACGAAAGATATTCGCTTCGATACTATACCGAACTAACGCGAGTTCGTGCTGTATTACCTCTTTGACTTGTTGACTTTGTTTGTCAACAAACCGATCCGTTATCATCTTCACAGTCATAAAAGAGAATAAAACATATCCGATCGTCAATAGACAAAACATCCATGGATTGAATTGATACGTTTTGATAATTTCATACTCCCAATACCAGACATAAACTAAAAACCACCTTTATAATCATATACTAAATATATAAGATCTGTCGGTATTTTAGCCAAGATATAGCTTGGTCTTTCCAATTTCGGAATTGATGTTCTAAAAATGACAACCACCAACTGCCTAATGAAGTCGGTGGTTTAAGACAGGAAATAAAAAATCACTGAAAAAGTTGGCGATTAAGCCGGCAAATACAAGCTATGTCGTGATCTTAAATTTTCCTACTTGAGCAGTCAGATTCTCTGACATCTCATTTAAGTGCTGCGCTTGTATAGCACCTTCCTCGGAGTCCTCACTTAGACGGTCAGAAATAACCTTGATGGACTCAGTGTTGGCGTTGATCTCTTTACTAACGACCGCTTGTTCTTCTGCTGCGGTGGCGATCTGTGCCGCCATATTATTGATAGCCTCTGTAGATTCTTTGATTTCTTTGAAGCTCGCTGCGGCATTACTGGTATCCTCAACGCTTTGGATAGCCAAATTGTGACACTGATTCATTACCTCAACAGCCTCCGAGGTCGTTCCTTGAAGCTTACTGATCATTTGGCTTATTTCTTCTGTTGACGTTCGAGTCCTTTCTGAGAGTGAACGAACTTCATCAGCAACGACGGCAAAACCGCGGCCCTGTTCCCCGGCACGGGCGGCTTCTATGGCTGCGTTAAGCGCCAGCAGGTTAGTCTGTTCGGCGATATCTTTAATTGACGAGACTATCGTCGTAATCTGTTCCCCTTGCTGGCTAAGGTCTTCAATTACCTCACTTGCACTTTTAACCTCTTCAGAAAGCTTATTAATGGACTCCTCACTCTTTTGTGAAAGCTGGTTGCCTCTGTTGCTGACTTCGACCATATCTGTAGCGCTTTGAGAGGTCTCTTCGGCGATGTTAGCGATCTCACTTGTCGTGGTCGCCATTTCCGTCATAGCGGTTGCAACCATTGTGATTTCATTCTGTTGGTTAGCAATACTTGACTGTCTTTCACTTGAAGATCGAGCGCTGACTTCTGACTGATTGAGTACTTCATGTGATATCTGATTCACTGTTGAGATAATACCGTGCAGCTTTTCGACAAACAGATTAAAACTTCTTGCCAGATCGCCTACTTCGTCGTTGGTCTTAGCATCAATACGTACAGTTAAGTCACCTTCATCCTTAGCGATGTCGTTTAGCGCTGCAGATACCGAAAGCAGGTCTGAAAGCATATAACGTAGAGCCCCCCCCAGAATGATGATTGACAATGCAAACATAATAACAGCGGTTATGATTTGGTACGTCAGTTGCTCTTGCACCGGCTCAAGTAGCACTTTCTTTTGACTCATTAGTACCAGATACCAGTCAGTACCCTTCACGCTAGATACAGTCGATAGGTACTGAACACCGTTTACTTTAACATCTAGCAAGCTAATTTTATCGGCATGGCGAATCAGCTCATTCACCGTGATATCACGTGTAAGCTCAGTAAAGGGCTTATTCCCCAGCTCCGGGTTTGGGTGCGCGATTATAGTTCCAGTTGAAGAGAGCAAGAAGGCTTTTCCGTCACCCGGGACCTTAATTGAGAGAATATCATCCTTGATCTTATCAAGAGGCAGAGTCGCCATCGCTACACCAGTGTTCTTCCCATCAACTACAACTTTCTTTGAAACGGTGGTGATAAGCATACCGCTTGATGCACCAACGTAAGGTTCACTGAGGTACACTTCTGAGCTATTGATGGCATTTTTATACCAAGGCCGAATTTTAGGATCGTAACCGGCCTTGGTGTTTAACCCCTTTGCCCGGTAGGTATCACCCGCAACAGTGCCATACAGAACCGAGCCAAAGCCACCCGCCATATTGATTGTCTTAATCTCGCTGGTGATTTTCTCTGTGGTATCCGTTCGGTTTAAAGCATCAGCAAATGCAGAGACCATGTTCTTCTTCTCATTAATCCATTCGCTTATTGTTCGAGAACTGCTTTCGCCATATAGCATATTCGAAGACGTGATGCTATTGAGTATTTGCGTCCGAATAGAATAGGCAGAGAGGCTTGCCTGTACAAACGCAAGGGCAGCAACAATTAAGCCGCCAATAATGAGCAGTTTTTTGGTGAGAGTCATGATGAGTAAACTCCTTCTATTAACATCTTTGACACCTAAGTATAGTCGTTTAATGATCTTGAACACTATTTAAGGATGGTAAGGTCACCGCTAAAGAAAGTGATGTTCCATAACAAAACAACACTGCTCATCGGGACGGGTCATCGGGTATTACATTGGTCGATTCAGACTTGTTATGGTATACGGGCTTTAAAAGCTTTCAAGTATCCTCAATTGATATGTAAGTGCCTCTCGCTTGAATGTAATGCGCAAATAGATAGGATCAAAAATAAATCTATTTTATGTTATGGAAATGTAATTAAGATCACTAACGGGGATGGGACAATGGAGACTATTTCCGATTTCATGATTTTCATAGCATCCAACCAAAAGCGCCCCAACCGGAGCGCTTCAAAATCAATATTTGATTATTCCCAATCAAGGATCACTTTCCCGGAAGCCCCGCTACGCATGACGTCAAAGCCTTGCTGGAAGTCATCAATCTTGTAATGATGCGTGATAATCGGGGTCAGATCGAGGCCGGATTGAATCAGGCTCGCCATCTTGTACCAGGTTTCGAACATTTCCCGGCCGTAAATACCCTTGATCACCAAGCCTTTAAAAATCACCTGATTCCAATCGATAGCCATATCCGATGGTGGGATGCCCAATAGTGCAATTCGTCCACCGTGGTTCATTGTTTTCAACATAGTCTGAAATGCCGCCGGAACACCGGACATTTCTAAACCGACATCAAATCCTTCTGTCATGCCCAGTTCTGCCATGACATCACTCAGACGTTCTTCGGCAACGTTGACGGCACGTGTCACACCCATTTTCTCAGCCAATTGCAAACGATATGGATTCACATCAGTAATCACCACATGACGCGCACCGACATGCTTCGCAACCGCCGCGGCCATAATACCAATCGGCCCGGCACCGGTAATCAGCACATCTTCGCCGACCATATCAAACGAAAGCGCAGTATGGACAGCGTTACCGAATGGATCAAAAATCGCAGCCAAATCATCGGAGATACCGTCCGGTATCTTAAATGCGTTGTAAGCCGGAATGACCAGATACTCGGCAAATGCACCAGTCCGGTTAACACCGACGCCAATGGTATTGCGACATAGATGTGTTCTGCCACCACGACAGTTACGGCAATGGCCACAGGTAATGTGCCCTTCACCGGAAACCCGATCACCAATAGAGAAACCACGGACTTCCTGCCCGATGCCTACAACTTCACCAACATATTCATGGCCGACCACCATCGGAACCGGTATCGTTTTTTGCGACCATTCATCCCAGTTATAAATATGGACATCCGTGCCACAAATTGCAGTCTTCTTAATCTTGATCAGCAGATCATTATGTCCCATCACTGGCATCTCGACCGAGGTCATCCAGATACCCTGCTCTGGTTCTAGCTTTGATAATGCTTTAATTTTCATATGACTATCTCTGTCACAATTACCGACTGTCACAACTGTCTCTACGACCATCATGATTACACTTGTGCGAACAGAAGAACATCACCATGTACTGTTCACATCTCTTGATCATTCAACAATTAATCTGCGATGATACCCATCTCTCGGCCAACCTGAATAAATACATCAATAGCCCTGTCCAACTGCGCTTTTGAATGCGCCGCAGACATTTGAGTGCGGATCCGCGCCTGCCCCTTCGGCACGACAGGGTAAGAGAATCCAACCACATAGATACCCTGTGCTAAAGCTCGCTCAGCAAACTCAGCCGCTACTTTGGCATCTCCCAACATGATGGGAATAATGGCATGATCTGCACCAGCCAGCGTAAAGCCGGCGTCACTCATGCGCTGACGGAAATGGACTGCGTTCTCCCACAAATGTGTTCTCAGCTCGCTGCTTTCAGCCAGTAAATCCAGCACCCGGATCGATGCAGCAACAATGGCAGGGGCAACGGAGTTAGAGAACAGATAAGGGCGAGAACGCTGACGCAGCCAATCAATGACTTCTTTTTTACCGGCAGTGTAACCACCGGAGGCCCCGCCCATCGCTTTACCTAATGTGCCGGTAATCAGATCCACCCGATCAATCACCTGATGATATTCATGAGTTCCGCGGCCATTTTCACCCATGAAACCAACCGCATGAGAGTCATCCACCATCACCAAAGCATCATATTTATCTGCCAGATCACAGATAGCCGGAAGATTAGCCACCACCCCATCCATAGAAAAAACGCCATCCGTGACAATCATTTTATGTCGTGCACCCGCTTGATCAGCGGCAATCAACTGCTGCTCCAGCTCCGCCATATTGTTATTGCTATAACGAAAACGCATGGCCTTACACAGCCGGACACCATCTATAATCGATGCATGATTGAGCGCGTCGGAAATGATTGCATCTTCTTTATCCAACAATGTTTCAAACAATCCGGCATTGGCATCGAAACATGAGGTATACAGAATGGTATCTTCCTTTCCCAGAAAGGCAGAAAGCTTCTGCTCCAGCGTTTTATGGATATCTTGCGTGCCGCAAATAAACCGAACCGAAGCCATCCCGAACCCATGGCTATCCATCCCGTCCTTTGCAGCTTTAATCAGCTCCGGATGGTCAGCCAGCCCCAGATAGTTATTGGCACAAAAATTCAGGACTTCATCACCGGTATTGATATGAACAGCGGCTTGCTGTGCAGAGGTTATGATACGCTCCGACTTATACAGACCTTCTTCTTTGATGGACTCAATCTGATATTGAATGTGTGCGTAGAATGCAGAAGACATAATGATTCCCTTGATATTTTTAGTTCACTATCGTTGATGATGCTGCAATATTTACAGTGTAAAGACACGTTATTGATCAGTGTAATCGATGTGGTGAAAAGCGATTATCCCTTATGTGGGAAAATCATTGTTGAATTTAATTCACAAATAGAGCGTATTCTTATTCGTTCGACTCGCCCATGTTTTTTATGCCATTCAACAACTCTATTTTTGCAATCAATATCACAGAATGAGATGAACGGCACAGTTTCACCGAGATCTCATTGATCTTAATTTCCTTCAGAATCTATCATTGGAACCGGTTTCAAAATTACAATTTTATCAAATTCTGGAGGCGTTAAATGAATCCGAAATTTCCGGAGAATTTTCTATGGGGAGGCGCTGTTGCCGCTCACCAACTTGAAGGTGGCTGGGACAAAGATGGTAAAGGGATGAGCATTATCGATGTGGTGACCGCTGGTGCCTATGGCAAGCAACGCAAGATCACCGACGGTATTCAGCCTGATGAGTTTTACCCGAACCATGAAGCAATCGATTTTCACAGCCGTTATAAAGAAGACATCAAACTCTTTGCCGAGATGGGATTCAAATGTTTCAGAACCAGTATCGCCTGGACGCGTATTTTCCCGACCGGCGAAGAAACGACACCGTGTGAAGCCGGATTGCAGTTCTACGATGATATGTTCGATGAACTACTGAAATACAATATTGAACCGGTCATCACCCTCAGCCATTTCGAAATGCCCTATCATCTTGCCCGGAAGTATGATGGCTGGATGAGCCGGGAACTCATTGATCTGTTTGTCAAATATGCGATGACAGTGATTGAGCGTTATCAGCACAAAGTGAAATATTGGATGACATTCAATGAAATCAATAACCAGAAGAATGTTGCTCTTGATATCTTTGGCTGGACCTGTTCAGGCGTCAAGTTCACGCAGAAAGAAAAACCTGAAGAAGCAATGTATCAAGCGGCTCACCACCAATTTGTTGCCAGTGCCAAAGTGGTTGCTCAGGCCCATGCTCTGAATCCGGCACTGAAAATCGGTTGTATGGTGGCGATGGTGCCATTCTATCCATATTCCTCCCATCCGGACGATGTGATGCTGGCGCAAGTCGCCATGCGGGATCGCTTTATTTTCGCGGATGTGATGGCCAAAGGCCACTATCCGACTTACGCACGGAAAGAGTGGGAAGAGAAAGGTTATACCATTGAAATGGCTGAAGGCGATGAGGCGATTCTGAAAGCCGGGGCGGTCGACTATATCGGTTTTAGCTACTACATGTCCAATACGGTCAACTCCCAGGCAACAGAAAGTAATCAGGAAGAGTTGGTTGATGGAAGTCGTAAACACGCGGTCCGTAATCCGTTCTTAAAAGCCAGTGACTGGGGATGGCAAATTGATCCTGTCGGGCTACGGTATAGTCTGACAGCACTCTATGAGCGTTACGAAAAACCGCTGTTTATTGTTGAAAATGGTCTGGGTGCCGTCGATAAAGTCGAAGCAAACGGTGAAATCCACGATGATTATCGGATCGACTATCTGCGCGCCCATATTCAGGAAATGGCGAAAGCCATCCATATTGATGGTGTCGAACTGATGGGTTATACCCCTTGGGGATGTATTGATCTGGTCTCCTTCACCACCGGAGAAATGAAAAAACGCTACGGCTTCATTTATGTTGATAAGCATGACGACAATACCGGTACGCTGCAACGTTCACCGAAAAAGTCATTTTATTGGTATAAAAATGTGATTACATCTCACGGTTCAGAACTTTAATCGAACAGAAGAAATTTTATGTCAATATTCTGATCAACGATCATCGCGTCTTTGATATTCAAGGACGCGATACATTTTCAACCTGAGTTCTCCTCTTATCATCGATATCCGTTCATCCCTTCAAATGACCGGGGCTGTCCGCATAATGATCAGAAACCACTGCTCAGCTCAGTTGTGCCCGTTCGTTTGTCCGCTCCATCCCAGTTGAGAGATTGGTTGAACGTCACCCTCCTATCGGCAACGACAAGACCAGTACAAAAAATATATGAGATTCCTTCAATAAAACATCATTGCATTGAATCATTAGACCACTCTATTGAACGTTATTGATTAGCATGTGCAGACGTGCCGATTCAGCGTCTCGTTATCATCATTAATATAAAACGAGCCTTTTTCTGAGCTCTTGAGATATGTTGATTTTTGATTGGCAATCAAAATAAAGCACTGACATTTCCTGAATGATAAAAACAAGTTGCCTCAACAAGGAATATCACCATGAATCAATCTACACACCACGGAAGTGAGGTTACTTTCGGACCTTACGAACTCTTAGTTTCAGCCACCGATTTGGATAGTTACATTACTTATGTCAACGATGAGTTTTGTAAAGTGTCTGGCTTTAGTGCGGCAGAGTTGATTGGTAAACCGCATAATATGGTGCGTCACCCCGACATGCCTAAAGCCGCGTTTAAAGATATGTGGACCCAGTTGCAACAAGGACGGAGCTGGCACGGGATGGTCAAGAATCGTTGTAAAGACGGCCGCTTTTATTGGGTCGATGCATTTGTGACGCCACTGTATGAAGGCGATAAAATTATCGGTTATCAGTCTGTCAGACGCTGCCCCCGACGTGAACATATTCAAGCGGCTGAGACTCTCTACACCCAGATCAAACACGGAAAACGCTCTTTTTCACTCCGAGAGAACCACACCGTTAAGCGATTGTTCTCCATAATCTCCGCTTTGGGACTAATCATAAGTGCATTTGCTGTCTCAGGCATGTTTGCAGCGATGATGCTATTACTTTTCATCCTGACATTTCTCTATCTGTATTATGATGAGCTGGTCAAACTCCCCAAATATCTTAAACAGCGACAGTCAGTGATGGACAGTCCGTCACGCATGATTTTCGGTGGGTCGGGACTCATTGGTAAACTCAGTTATGACATCCAATTTCAAGATGCCAAAATAAAAACAATTCTCGGCAGAAGTGCTGATAACGGTGCTTATTTGATCGCCTTATCACAACAAATGAAAAATATCAGCCGGCACTCTCTCAATAGTATTGAAGCCGAGACAAATGAACTGACTCATCTGGCAACAGCAGCCACTCAGGTCACGAATACCATCCATGACGTGAACACAAATCTCAATTCGACCCATGATTATGTTCAGCAAGTGAAAAACGAATGTAGTCAGGCTGTGCAAACGCTTCACGCCAACGGGCTTTCTTTAGACAACCTGCATCAAGGCATTGGAGAAGCCGCAGAAACACTGCGTAAGCTCACCGAAGATACCAATAATATTTCAAAAGTGATGGAAGAAATTCAGGGGGTTGCAGATCAAACCAACCTATTGGCACTTAACGCAGCGATTGAAGCGGCAAGAGCCGGCGAACAAGGCAGAGGATTTGCCGTCGTCGCCGGTGAAGTTCGTAATCTTGCCGGCAGAACGCAAAATGCGACGTTGAGTATTCAGCAATCCGTCGCTGATTTACAAACATCGATGCATAGCTGGCAGAAAACGATGTTAATAAATCAGGAAACGGCGGATCATTGCCATCAAGAATCACAAACCGTGCAGCAAATGATGAATGCCGTACAAGAACAGATATCCATACTCGAAGAAAAATCAGCTCAGATTGCGGTTGCGATGGAAGAGCAAGGTACTGTGATTGCCGATATGACGTTGAATATGAATGATGCACAACAGCACGCAGTCGAGAACTATAAACTAGTTACACAAGTCAGTGAATATGCAACACAAACCGATGAACAAGCGATTGCTATCGCCCAACTGAGCAGTACCTTTCGCTAAATGAGTCAACCTGTTGCTAAAAAAGCGGTCTGCTAAGAGATTAGACCTTATTTCAGCAGTAAAAGTATTTCAGCGGTAAACAACGGGCTTACGGGACAAGTCTCAAAAAAAAGAGGGAAGCGCAAGCGCCTCCCTCTTTTCATTCAGCATGACAGATTTATACTTCGGTTGGACGTCGGCTGTGACCGCGTTCACCACGATGAGCACCGCGATGATCTCCACCACGGTTGCGATCAAAACGGCGTTCACCTTCACGGCGACCATTTTCACGGAAACCACGTCCTTCGCCACGGCTGTCACGGTTCGGACGACCACCCTCACGACGGGCACGAGACTCACGGAAGTCATCAAAGTCACACACCACGGCACCGACATCTTTCTGACGAATCCGTAGTTTACGCAACTTACGAGTCACATCAGAAGACATACTTTTCGGCAATTGAACAAAGGTGTGTCCTTGTGCCAGTTTAATTGCACCAATTGAGTTTTTACCTAAGCCGAGTTCGTTTGCCAATGCACCGACGATATCTTTAACCTGCACACCTTGTTCACGACCAACTTGTAATTGGTAAGTATCCCAATCCTGAGTTCCCTGACCATAGCTCCGACGACCATCACTACCACCATTACCACCGTCACGACGATCACGACGACGTGATTTTTCACGCTCAATCTCAGCAACCATCGGGTCTTCACCGACGTAGAATAATGGACGTTTACCTTGTTGACGCTTCAGTAACATCGCCGCCAGTGTCGTGGTATCGATGTCCAAAGAATCTCTGAGGCTTTCAATCAGCGCGGAAAATTTTTCCAATGCTTTATGTTCTTTTTCAGTTTCAAGTTCTTGGCTAAGTTGAACCAAGCGTGCCTGAGCAACTTTATCACGATGCGGTAACTGAATTTCTTCCATAGAAGAACGCGTTACTCGTTCAATCGTACGCAACATGCGGATTTGATTAGTACGAACCAACAGGATCGCTTTTCCTTTCCGCCCGGCACGACCAGTACGACCGATACGGTGAATGTAAGATTCTACGTCAAATGGAATATCGTAGTTGAATACATGCGTAATGCGAGGCACATCCAGTCCACGCGCAACAACATCAGTTGCAACCAAAATATCAGTCACACCATTTTTGATATGCTCAACCGTTCTTTCACGTAAAGACTGGGGTATATCGCCATGCAGCGCTGTTGCTTTGAAGCCGCGAGAAGAAAGCCAGTCTGCCAAACGCTCGGTATCTTGACGAGTGCGTACGAAAACAATCGATGCATCCGTTTCTTCCGTCTCAAGCAGGCGAACCATTGCTTCATCTTTTTCGACACCTTTCACAACCCAGAATTGCTGTTCTACTTTTGCAACGGTCTGGTTTGCACCTGCTACATCAACCCGAGCCGGATTGCGCAGGAAACGGTCCACGATGTCTTTAACCATTGGTGGCATTGTTGCTGAGAACAAGACGCGCTGAGCACTTTCAGGGGACTGTTCCATAATCCAAGTCACATCATCAACAAAACCCATTTTCAGCATTTCATCAGCTTCGTCGAGAATAAAGGTGTGACACTCATCCAAATGGAGACGATCACGGGTAATCAGATCTTTTACCCGGCCCGGTGTGCCGACAATGATATGAGCACCGGCTCTCAGGGCGCGCATCTGATCAACAATCGATGCACCACCATAAATTTCTAACACTTTCAGGCCGGCAATATTTTGACCTAAAGTTTTGATTTCTGCTGCAACCTGAATAGCCAGTTCACGCGTCGGTGCCATCACAATGGCCTGAGGCTTATGCTGATTCATAATCAGTTTATTGAGCAGAGGTAGAGAGAATGCTGCAGTTTTTCCGGTACCGGTTTGTGCTTTACCTAAAGCATCACGACCTTCCAACAAAAATGGAATTGCAGCAGCCTGAATGGGTGTAGGAGAAACGAAGCCCATATTGTCCAGAGCGGAGAGGATTTCGTTTTTGAGCGCTAATTCGTTGAATTGAATCACATTATCTTGCATGGGGTTCCCACTAATTTAGATGAATAACAAGGCCCCATGCGCTTTACCATTTCTAATCCAGTCAAGGATAGATTCCTTTCCGTGCGGTATTAACTAAAGTCCGCTTTAAAGCGACGAGGGACATAACAAAGGAGGCGGATTATTCCTTAAATGCATAAAAAAATCTAGAAAAAATTGAAATTCATCACATATTTTTCTCAATGCGAACAAAAACCTCCTTTTAATTCCGCTACATAACATATTGTTATTGTTTTTTACACCCCTGACCTCAGGTTCAATGTTGCATAATATCTGTCGTGTCACGTTACCAAATGATGCCTGAATGCTTGCAAGACACAATAATGTCTACTGATACGCATTCTCTCCAAAACCGATGACAGCGCGCTACAATCAGCAGGTATGCTCATAATGGAGTCGTATACTTTCCCCCAATTACCGAGTACCATGTGGGGGTATTATAATATTTACGGATATTTCGCAGATATTCGATGCCATCTACTGGAGAATACTTCGCGAAATTGGGGAGAGTGCCCTCTCCTGAGCCAAAAGATGAAAGGTTAAAATAATATCTGATGTTTCAAGACAACCCATTACTTGCCCAGTTAAAACAACAGATTCAGGAGAATCTGCCGAAAAAAGAAGGGACCATTAAAGCAACTGATAAAGGTTTCGGCTTTTTAGAAATCGACAGTAACAACAGTGTCTTTATCCCACCTCCCTACATGAAAAAATCAATGCATGGCGATAAAGTGATTGCAATTATCCGCACTGAAAACGAACGTGAAGTTGCCGAACCACAAGAATTACTCGAACCCGCCCTTTCTCGCTTTATCGGTCGTGTCAAACTGCACAAAGGCAAGCTCAATGTTGCACCGGACCATCCGCAACTGAAAAAACAACCGCTGAAAGCCAAAGTCAGAAAAGGACTGGATCCAAATACGATTGCGGAAAATGATTGGGTGGTTGCACAACTCACGCGTCACCCACTCAAAGGTGACAACGGGTTCTTCGTTGAAATTACCCATAAAATTACCGATGCTGACGACAAGATCGCACCTTGGTGGGTCACACTGGCTCAAAACGATTTGCCGAATCAGGAACCGGAAGGGATCGATAACTGGGAACAGAAAGATGACCCGGCATTGACCCGCATTGATTTAACCGATGTTCCATTTGTCACGATTGATGGCGCATCGACCCAAGACATGGACGACGCATTGTATGCTAAGCGCACTGAGTCCGGTGATTTTGAGTTAACCATTGCTATTGCAGATCCAACCGCTTACATCACGCCTGATGATCGGATGGACAAAGTAGCCCGTGAACGTGGCTTTACGATTTACCTGCCGGGACGCAATATTCCAATGCTCCCGCGAGAGCTCGCTGACAACTTATGTTCACTGCGGGAAGGTGAAATACGCCCTGCCCTGTGTTGTACAGTCACTGTGGCTCAGGACGGTACCCTGCAAGATGATATCCGTTTTTTCTCAGCTCAGATTCAGTCTCATGCACGTCTGGTTTACGATCATGTCTCAGACTGGCTGGAATTCGGTGAGTCGAACAATTGGACACCTTCAGATGAAATTGCCCAGGTCGTCCGAGATCTATATGCCTTTTCTCAAGCTCGTATCTCATGGCGGGAAACACACGCAGTGGTGTTCCCCGACAGACCGGACTATCGCTTTGAACTCAGTGAAGATAACGATGTGATTGCCATTCATGCCGATACGCGCCGCAGTGCCAATCGTCTGGTTGAAGAAGCAATGGTAACGGCGAACGTCTGTGCCGGTAAAGTACTCCAACAGCAGTTCGGGACGGGTGTATTTAATGTCCACGACGGTTTTAAAACGGAACGGATTGCTGATGTTATTGCGCTGATTACCGAACATGGCATGAGTGATCACAACGATGAAACAGTTAAAACGCTGGCAGGTTTTTCCGCATTACGTCGTTGGCTCGCCACTCAAGACACTAGTTATTTGGATAACCGTATTCGTAAATTCCAAAGCTATAGTGAAATCAGCAATCAGCCGGCACCACATTTTGCCATGGGGCTGGATGTCTATGCGACGTGGACATCCCCGATCCGTAAATATGGCGATATGATCAATCACCGCTTACTGAAGTCTTATATTATGGGTAAACCACCAGTGCAATTACCGGATGAACTGGTTGGTGAAGAGCTGGCGATTCACCGGAAACATCATAAGATTGCTGAAAGAAGTGTCGGTGACTGGCTTTATGCCCGCACCTTGGCTGAAGAACCGCAGAAGCAAACCCGCTATCATGCGGAAATCTTTGATATAAACCGTGCCGGGATGCGAATCAGGTTACTTGAAAATGGTGCCACGGCATTTGTTCCTGCCCCGCTGATCATGGATAACAAAGAACGTATCGAATGCCATGCAGAGCAAGGTTATATCTACATCGATAAAGCATTGGTGTATAAACTGGGAGATACGCTTGAAGTCACACTCAATGAAGTGAATCAAGAAAACCGGAACATCATTGCCAAACCGACTGCGGTTTTTGCTGAGCCACCTCAAAACGACGTGTCAGAATCAGCTTGATCCTGAGTTGCGTGCTTACGGCTGCGATTGAAGTAGTCGTAAGCAGCGTCAAGTGACACATGGCTCAACATCTGTTTTGCATAAAAAAGGTATTCATCTGAATACCTTTTTTATTTGCGTCAATCGAAATATGGTAGCGATTTTTCATCTTGGCAGCCGATTCATCTGGCTCTGTTTCAAAAACCGCCGATGTACAAACAAATTAAGACCAAAATAAGGATTTTGGGTCTTTCTCAACTTCACGGATTAATGCGGTTAAATCTTCACTTCGGCCCAAGAAAGGGTATGGCATCCAAGCGTTTTCATCATCCGGCACATAGAGTGCCCACACTCGTGCTTGCTGATCCCACTGAATCTTTGCCACTGGCGTAGAATAATCATAGTGACTGGAATCAAGCTTATAATGGTGTTTGAGAAATTTAACACCATCCACAATCGGCTCAAAGCATGATTTACCAATACCAACCGGCAATCCCTGATTGCGATTTTGGCATAATAGTTCAGCTCGGTGTTCGACCTGACGTTGTAATAGGTTAACGACCGTCATCTATATCTCAATAAGCCTCTGAATCAACTAAGATAAGCAACCATGACATACTTTTTATTCCGGTTGCATTGATCTCACGATGTACTGAGTATAAACCATTCCCCCCTTCAGGACGATACACAAAGCTGAATTCTGCCCCCTGCCACGTCAAGAAACCGTTTCAGCCCGTATCACTTGTCAAAATACCTGACCAACCTTTTTCACTGCCGCTGCTTTCTCGATGCCCAAGCTGGATCAACGCACTCAAGGGCGTGTTAAACCTCGTATTTGCCTCCGATTCAGCAACAGACAGTCACAAAAGTGTCATCAAAATCTCATAGTATCGTGGCTTTATTAGATAACGTGGAGTGGATTATGTTGCGGGTTGTTATCGGCCTATTTCTCAGTGTATGGGTCATGTCATCGCAGGTTGTTGCCAAAGAAATCAATGTGTCAGGGTCAACCTCAGTCGCGCGAATTATGGATGTTCTTGCTGAAGACTACAATAAAGCGCATCCGGAAAACTTTGTTGCTGTGCAGGGAGTAGGCTCAACCGCAGGAATTACCTTATTGAAAAAAGGTGTTGCCGATATTGCAATGAGCTCCCGCTATCTGACCGAAGGTGAGCTGGAAGAAAACCTAGAAATACAGCTTATTGCATATGATGGGTTGGCAGTTGTCGTGAATCTCGCCAATCCGATCAAGAATCTGACCCGAGACCAACTCTACAAAATTTATAAAGGTCAGATTACTAACTGGAAAGCGTTGGGTGGAAGTGATCAAAGAATTGCGGTTGTAACACGAGAAGCATCATCGGGATCCAGATTTAGTTTTGAAAGTCTGTTGGGATTAACCCGGGTCGTCAACAATCGTCTGGTTTCCGATATCAATCCAAGTAACCTGGTTGTCAATAGTAACAGTATGGTCAAAACATTAGTCAATCATAATCCGCGGGCCATTGGCTTCATTTCGACCGGCTCTGTTGATCAGTCAATTAAGGCCGTTCCATTTGAAGGTGTGATCGCTTCGACGAAAACAATTTCTGATGGTTCATATCAGCTTTCGAGACCATTTTTAGTCGTTGATTATTCAGATAAAGCTAGTCAGGAAACCCGAGATTTTATCAAATATCTCCAATCGGATCGGGCTCGGGAACTAATTCACAGCTATGGATATATTCCATCGATTAAATAGGTCTTTTGGCATCTCATCAAAAAGGACTGGCTCCGCCAGTCCTTTTCTTATTCCAAAGCACAGCATCATCATTAAACGATAGGTTGCTCCTGCGGAGGTAAATCCTGCTGACGCAGTTTTTCGTTTTTCAGAGTACGATGAAGTAACTGACTGTATAGCGGTTCTCCGCCGAACAACTGAGCAAAGATAACCGCACCCAATACGGTAATGATGAGCGGTAGAATCAAATAATAGTTATTGGTCATCTCAATCACCAATAAAATACCGGTAATCGGGGCCCGAACCGTTGCAGCAAACAATGCGCCCATCCCCGCAATCGCAAACATCCCCGGTTCGAATGCCAGTTCAGGCAGGAAACTATGTGAAATCAGACCAAATGCATAACCAAACAACGTCCCTAAAGCCAGCATGGGTGCAAAAATACCACCGGGTGCACCAGAACCAAAACAGAGCATTGTAGTTAAGATACGTCCCAAAAATAATAGCATCAACAAACTCGCAGTGTATCCGCCATTGGTAATCACAGGAATAAGCGCGATACCGCCACCGGTTAGATCAGGAAGATACAGCAACAGGATGCCAAAACACCCACCAAGAAACGACCCAATTAATAAATAACGCTTGCGATCATTGCGGTGGATTTTGACAAAGATATCCTGAAAAAACGTCACCAGACGATTGAAGAACACCCCGAAGATCCCAAATAGAATACCCAGTAGTAAAAAAAGCCATAATGACCGGATTTCTGGCGCCTGATACTGAGGCATGGAAATCACCGCTGCCTGACCGTTAATCATCCGAAATACAATGTTGGCGAAAACAGAGGAAATGATCACTGCTTTAATCGAAATCAGCGTGTAACGAAACTGGGGGCGCATTTCTTCAACCACAAACATGATCCCGGCCAGTGGTGCGTTAAATGCCGCCGATAACCCACCGGCAGCACCGGCAGCCAACAACGAATGTCGGGCATCATCATTTTTAACCCGGAACAGACTTGAGATCATGCGTCCGATCGCTCCTCCCATTTGAACCGTCGGGCCTTCACGTCCTAACACCATTCCGGAACCCAGCGCACCGAGCCCACCAAAGAATTTGACCGGTAGCACCCGCCACCAACGGACTTGTCGCATTCCATCCATTGCCCCTTCAATTTCAGGAATCCCGGAACCTGCGGCTTCCGGCGCAAAACGGTGAACCAGAAAGTAACCGATGAAAGCCAGACTCGCACTGATCAGAAAGGCCGCAAGCCAAAGCGGTAATAGATTACCGATTTCACTGATTAGCCAGCTAGTCCGTGTTTCTGAAACGAAGTGAATGCCCAACTCAAAATAGGTCCCGACCAAGCCGGATAAGAGCCCGACAAGAATAGAAAGCAGCAAAACAGAGACCGGAGTCTTATCTTTTGAGAGAAACTGATTAATGGCGTCTTTAGGAACTTTAGCTAACAGGGAAGGTTTGAATCTCTCTTTAGATCTCATTGAGTTAAGGCCTCACAAATGAAAGTATCAGTATCAACGAGCGTGAATTATACGCATCCTTATCATCTTCTATAGTTGCAATAATGCAATGTTGTATTTCATATTTATACTCAGATCACTTTCCAAATGCGATTTTATGAGCAAATTGAAAGAATTCCGATATCTGATGATAACCACAGTTGCAGGTGAAAAACAAATCTGTGAACCACATAAAAAAACGGTACAACAAATGATCATCACACTTGAAATACCAACATATCGAGCCATAATCAAAGTGTAAGGCAATTGAAATAATCTTAACCGGAGGAACGATTCAGTCTTACGTACAATTTGGAGCAAGGAATAAAAATCCTAAGACCATTCCCGCCATTAGCTGGTTCACACAACCAGATCGCAAGCTCACGATATGAGTCGCGGGAAATAAAGGCGCGCTTTTATAAGTGCGCCTTTTACATTTTATCCACTCGTAGAATCTTTGTATACTAACACACTGCATCCTGAACGTTCTTCAATTTGGAGTTGAAGTTATGACTCAACGAATTCCTGCCAATATCATCACCGGATTTCTGGGAACTGGCAAAACCACGGCTATTCTGAATCTACTTAAACATAAACCTGCCGATCAAAACTGGGCGGTTTTAGTCAATGAATTTGGTGAAATTGGCATTGATGGCACCCTCTTATCTCAACAAAGTGCCTTGGTGAAAGAAGTCCCCGGCGGTTGTATGTGTTGTACTGCCGGTGTGCCGATGTCTGTTGGGATTACGGCACTGCTTCGGCAAAAGCCGGATCGGCTGCTGATTGAGCCCACAGGGCTGGGACACCCCCGGGAAATTGTCTCAACGCTCACCTCAGCCCAATATCAGCCCTATCTGGATTTAAAAACCACAATTGCGCTGGTCGATCCGCGTAATCTCAGCAATCGCAAATATACGACTCACCAAAACTTCAACGACCAGTTAGCCAGTGCTGATGTCATCATCGGCAATAAAGTCGATCAGTGTCATAGCAGTGATATCGACACATTCAATGACTGGCTCACCAACCAACAACCGGCCAAAATTTTTCACAAACTGACCCGATTCGGCGATATACCATTGGAAGTTTTGGATCTCCCGCGTCGGGAAGAACCACAACAGGTATCGCTTCAATCCTCTCATGAGCATCAGCATGGCCACGCTGAGCCAATCTTTCAGTTAGCACCGGGTGAGCAGTACCTGAGAAAAGAAAATCAGGGTGAGGGCTACTACAGCTGTGGCTGGGTGTTCGGGGCTGAGTTCCATTTTCCTTTTGATGCATTGTTTTCACTATTCAGTGAGCTAACAGCGGAACGGATCAAAGCTGTTATCAATACAGACCGTGGCTGCTATGCATTCAATGTTAACCATCGCGTTGTCTCTGTACATGAGATATCACTGGATGGATTTGAGTCAAAAATAGAGGTGATCGATTCCCAGTTGATGCCTTGGGATGAGCTGGAACAGATTCTACTTGAACTGGGACAACTGACTGAAAAATGATGTGTAACATGAGGGAATAATCGCTATTTTTCGCCCATCAACACAGATAAAACCATAATGACAGCGAAACGCTGTCATTACTTTGGGCTGAATTGCTGTTACAGGTGGATTGATTAACGTTTATTCCGTAAATAGCGTTTACGCCGTTCCTCTTTATGCTTTGTCTTCTCCGCCGCTTTTCTTGTGGCTTCCAGTTCAGCATCAATCAGTTCCTGATGAATCATCTCCGGCCGCTCCAGCGTAATTGCCCCAATCGTACCGGCTCGCAGTTCATGCAACAGAATCTCTGACGCTTTGTGCAAATCAATCCGCCCTCCAGCCCGTAACGCACCACGTTTACGGCCAATCGCTTCCATCCATTCGAGATCCGATTGTGGATCTTCATCAATCTGATAACGCGCTTTCAATAAATCCGGATATACCTGAGCCAGATATTCAACGGTGTAAAACGCGACTTCATCATATTCCATCGCAGTGTCTTTCACTGCTCCGGTCGCAGCAAGGCGGAAGCCAGAATGGGGATTCTCAACTTTGGGCCAGAGAATTCCCGGGGTATCTGATAAAACAATCCCATTTTGCAGATTAATCCGTTGCTGGCGACGTGTGACAGCAGGCTGATTTCCTGTCTGAGCAATCGTCCGTCCGGCCAAGGTATTAATAATCGTTGATTTGCCAACATTGGGAATCCCCATGATCATCGTGCGAATATTCTTGCCGATCTCTTCCCGATGGGGTGCCAGTTTACGACACAGTTCCATAATCTGATTGACTTCCTGAGTATTCTGGGTCGTAATCGCCAATGCTTTTACGCCTTTCTCTTGCTCAAGGTGTTCAATCCAGAGTGCCGTTGTAACAGGATCCGCCAGATCGCGTTTATTCAACACTTTCACACAAGGTTTATCACCCCGAAGTTCGGCTATCATGGGATTTTCGCTACTAAATGGAATACGGGCATCCAGCACTTCAATAATGACATCAATCTGGGGAATGACTTCTTCGATTTCCTTACGTGCTTTGTGCATGTGTCCCGGAAACCATTGGATTGTATTGTTAACCATTTGAAACGAACCTTTCACCGATATCCGTTTGTTCTGTTGCCCCTGAACTGATGCTTTTTGATACATTCAGGGCGTGACAAACGGACGGATTTGATAAAATGATAGTATTCTAACATGCTCAGTGTGAAATGGGGGATTGTTATTGCATCTGACCATGGCGGACAATACTGACTCAGCCTGCTCCGGAGAAAATCGCAACACTGTGGCTCACGAATAACGACCATTTAGGATCAAAACAGTACAGATAAAAAAGTGCCGCCTAAAGGTAAGGACGGCACAAGAGGTATAGCTATCATTGAGATAGGCTATTTTTTTGCAGATTGGAGATCTTCTGCCACATTTACAGATGAATCATGCTCTGCTGGCGGAACAGGCAAAACCTGACGAACATACTCTCCCGGAGCATCATTGAGGACAGGATAACTATCACTGCCGACAGCAAACGGTTCAATTTTTTCCTTCGCACAGAAGCCACACAGCCATTCATTCCAGTGAGTCCACCATGAGCCTTCTTGACGTTGCGCATTTGCCAGCCACTCATCGGCATTTTCTTCCAGCGCGTCATTCAGCCAGAAACCATATTTCTTTTTATCCGGATGATTGATAATACCGGCAATATGCCCGGATTCGCCTAAAACGAACGTTTTATTACCACCGGTTTTCATCGCACCGTCATAGGTACCTTGCCACAGCGCAATATGATCTTCTTTGGTTGAAATGAAATAGCTCGGAATCTTAATCTTATCCAGATCGATCCAAACACCACCGACTTTCACGCCTTTATCCTGAATCAGTTTGTTCTCCAGATAGAGATCTCTGAGCAAGAAGTTGTGGCACGTGGCTGTCACATTAGTGCTGTCACTATTCCAGTACAACAGGTCAAAATCGACCGGACTTGAACCTTTCAGATAGTTATCGACATAGTAGTTCCAATAGAGATTATTCTCCCGCAATAGGCTGAATGTCACACTCAGTGAACGGCCATCCATATAACCACGAGATAAATTTTGCATCTCAATCGCACTAATCACAGGATCATTGATATACGCACCCACTTCACCCGGCTGTGAGAAGTCCAGCAAAGTGGTAAAGAAAGATGCAGATTTAATCCGTTTTTTCATGCGTTTCGCAGCATAATAAGCAATCGTAGTTGCCAGCAAAGTACCGCCAATACAATAACCTGCTGCATTGATCTGTTCCTGCCCGGTAATCTCTTCCACGACAGAAACAGCTTTCACAACGCCATCGATAACATAGCTTTCATACCCCAATTCGGCCTGTTCTCTGCCCGGATTTCGCCAAGACATCATAAAGACACTATGGCCTTGTTCCAGCAGCCAACGAACCATGGAGTTTTTTTCGCGGAGATCGAGAATGTAGTATTTATTAATAAATGGCGGCACAATCAGCAACGGTGTGCTGTAGACTTGTTCAGTCATCGGTGTGTACTGAATCAGTTCAAACAACTCGTTTCTGAAGACGACTTTACCCGGTGTTGTTGCAACATTTTGACCGACCCGGAATGCATTGTTATTGGTCATCCGAATTTTCAAAATATCGGCACTGGAGGCAACATCCTCTTTCAGTGCTTCCATACCATCAACCAAATTCTGTCCGTTAGACTCAAGTGTCAACTTCAATAATTCTGGGTTTGTCGCGATAAAGTTGCTGGGTGACATCGCATTGATTGTCTGACGTGAAAAGAAGCGTAAGCGTTCTTTCGCTTTGTCATCCAAGCCTTCAATAGCATCAATTGTGTCAAGGTATGTTTTGCCAAACAATAAATAGGATTGCATGATAAAGTTGTACATGGTGTCATCTCTCCATGACTCATCCGCAAAGCGCTTATCACCATGCTCAACTTCAATCAGCAACTCTTTATTACCGGCAAGGGCAACATTTTGCCAAATTTCCAACTGCTTTTGCCACCACGCCATCTGAAGATCGAGTAGTGCAGCCGGTTGGTTGGCAGCCCTTTCAAAAAGTTTTGCAGTATCCTCAAAATTCACTTCCTGCATCGCTTTATTCAAGGGCGAACGAAAGACTTCCTGTTGTGTTTCAAAATCAGTCCACCATTTTTGATTGGTTTCCTGAATTTTCATCAGGTAGTCTGAGAAGAAGTGTTGAATCATAACCTACTCCCTAGTTCAGAAAAAAGCCGCCCGCAAAGGCGGCCAAAAGACACGGAGTTACGCAGGAGTGACTGTTGAAATGTTTTCTGAAGTTAATTTCTCAACATCATCTTTAAACTCTTTGGCAATCGCCTGAAGCTTATTACTGTCATCAACCATTTGTTGTGACAGTTTAGATAGCGCACCCATTTGCTGAGTGTTGAAAGCAGTTAAAGAAGCGACGTCTTTCACATCGCTCGCTGCTTTCATCTGAGCAAGACCAATATCACTGTAGGTTTTCATTGAGTTCAACTGAAGCTGAGTTAATACTTCAACGTTTTTAGTCAGTAATTTGTTGAATTTAAAATAAGGTTCTAATGTTTTTTCTGTTTGATCAGTAAATGATTTAAAGAAGTCCGTATACATATTTTCATCTCCAATTGTGGGTCAAATCTTCATTTTTATTTAGCCAACGGCCTTCACTATGACAGCGGTTCCCATTCCTCCGCCGATACATAATGATGCCACCCCATACTGGTCACCTCTCCGCTTCAATTCGTGGATGAGCGTCACCAATATACGGTTTCCAGATGCACCAAGTGGATGACCAAGCGCGATCGCTCCACCGTTTACATTCGCTTTTTGAAGAATTGCTTCTTCAGAAACTGCGTGTTCTCTTGACAAGCCTTTGACAACGCCCAATGCCTGAGCCGCAAATGCTTCATTCAATTCCAGCAGATCCATTTCATCTAGTGTTTTACCCGCTCGTTTGAGCGCTTTCGCTACCGCAGGAACCGGCCCGAGTCCCATCACTTTCGGATCGACCCCAGCCTGTGCATAGCCGATGATCTCAACCAGCGGTGTTAAGCCATATTGCTTGACTGCGCTTTCAGAAGCGACAATCACTGCACTGGCACCATCATTCAAACCGGACGCATTCCCAGCGGTCACCGTGCCATCTTTGATAAAGGCTGGACGCAGGCGAGCTAAACGTTCGATTGATGTGTCCGCTTTAGGATACTCATCGGTGTCGAACATGACGCTATCTCGCTTAATTTTCACTTCAACAGGTACAATTTCATCAACAAATTTTCCGGCTTTGATCGCTGCAACGGCTTTCTGTTGACTACTCAATGCCAACTGATCTTGTGCTTCCCGGGAGATATTATATTCTCCGGCAATATTTTCTGCGGTACGCCCCATGTGGTATTGGTTGAATATATCGGTCAATCCGTCACGAATTAACAAATCAACCAAAGTCATGTCTCCCATTTTATGACCATCACGGATACTGCCTGATAAGGCATAAGGAATTTGAGACATCACCTCAACACCGGCAGCAACCACGACTTGAGCATCACCACTACGAATGTGACTGACACCTTCCATCACCGCTTTCATCCCACTCCCACAAACCATATTGATGTTATAAGCGGGTGTAGTTTCAGGAATACCGGCAAATAGTGATGCCTGACGGCCGACACTCATCCCCTGCCCGGCACCAATAACATTCCCCATGATCACTTCATCAATCGCTTCGGGAGAGAGTGATGCAGCACTTAATACGCCTTGAATAACAATGGCACCCAGGTGTCCGGCATCCACATCTTTCAGACTGCCACCAAACGAACCGACAGGCGTGCGCTTTGCCGCAACAATAAATACTTTTTCCATGATTTTGCTCCCCGATTAGCTCATGTATAGTCCGCCGTTGACAGACAATGTGGCACCAGTGATATAGGCAGCGCCATCACTCACTAAAAAGCTGACTGTCTGGGCGATTTCTTCGGGTTTGGCAAGACGTTTCATTGGAACTTGTCCAACGATAGATTCGAGGACTTCAGGCTTCATTTCTTCCACCATGGGCGTAGCTGTATATCCGGGTGCGACGACATTGACTGTCACACCAAAGCGAGCACCTTCGGCCGCTAAAGCTTTGCTAAAACCAATCATGCCAGCTTTCGCGGCAGAATAGTTTGTTTGACCAAACTGGCCTTTCAGGCCATTAACTGACGAAATATTAATCACGCGACCATAGCCTTTATCGCACATCGCACCGAATAAAGGTTGAGTCACATTGAACACACTGTTTAAATTTGTATCAATGACATCCTTCCAGTTTTGGGCGGTCATTTTTTTAAATACACCATCTCGTGTGATACCTGCATTGTTAATGACCACATCGACACTTCCTTCCTCCTCAAGGAGCAACGACAGTCGTTCTGCACACTGCGCTGTATCGGTTACATCTAACTCAAGCAGACGAACCTGATCTTCAGTAAATCCTTTTTCATTAAACCAATCGATAGCACACTGATATGCCCCAGTATAATATGTTGCGACAACACGGAATCCTTCCGCGACGAGTTGACTAGAAATAGCAGAACCAATACCGCCCTTTGAGCCGGTAATCAAAGCGATTCTTTTCATTCAAGACTCCATCCTAAAATAATCAATTCAATATGTTTTATAATGAAAGGTGTCAAAAGAGGAATGGACACCAACCGACGAATGTTAAAATAATGTAACAACCTCAAAGACTTTGAAATCAAATAAAATTATTTTCTTCACTATTTAAGCTAATATAAGCTTCCGAGTTTTCAAATAAATGGGAGAATAAATTTACCAACAATGATGAATATCACAAAAATAGTTATTTTTATTTTATATGTTTAATAATAAAATTTAAGTGATTGATTTATTGAGGAATTTTTAAAGTGGGTTTTGTGAGCTCGATGGGGTTTTACTGTGCAATCAACAGGTTAAACATAAAAAAAGTAATAATTAACAAAATTAAATCATCATGAATATAAATTATTTTTCGTTTTTTATTTCAAAAATAATTATTCATATCGCTATAAATAAAATCTAATTTATTTTCATTTAATATTCTATTTACTAATAAAATATTTCACCACTATCAGCATCGAAATAAATTTTATCGATTGATTTTAGACCGCCACAATAAATAAAATAGACGTGGCGTTCTTGGTAACGAACAGAACGAACCCAACCTTTTAGCTCATCAAAATCTTCCGGCGCACACATTTTTTCATCAATTAACTGGCCAGTGATTTGAATAAATTTTTCTTTATAAATCAGTAAATCATCTGATTTGTTAATATAACTCATCAGAATCTCTTCTTTTTCCTCTTTGGAAATGATGGGAGCCTGTTCACTCAATTGATCCATCGCGACCCATTCTGCGATTTCCGGCCCCCCTTGCTGATAAACAAAATATCTGGAAATTCTTCCCCAACCTTGCTTTTGCTCCAGAACTGTAACTGGATCCCCTTTGTACAAATATCGGACAGGAAAGGACTCCGGATCGGGTGCATTTCTGATCGCCAATTTGTGTTCATTCACATAGAAATGTGTATTAACTTTTACCGCAGTCATTTCATCAGGCTGCGCTGTTGAAGCGTTCGCCAATACCGGTTTCTTTTTCTTTTTGGCCGAGCCTTGCTCTGTAGCATCTTGGCCCGGCTTCATATAAAACAGATAGTACCCCGCCCCGGCACCACCGACGCCCAGCAGTAAGATCAAAATCATCAATACTTTTTTCATATAATCAGAGCCTCTTTGTATATACTTTGTTATCGGCAACAGCGTGATTCACTTAAATAATCAGTACCGATTGTAGCGTATAAAAACGGGTGTAAAAACCACATGCCTTCACGTTGTGAGTTGCACCAAAATTGCTCATTCAGACCCATTCTATGCACCAACTCATATCATCTGAAATCATCGATGTGTCTGAATCACTGAACATAGAAGCACTTACTTGTTGGCTTAAAACTTGTACTGCTCACTACAATTGAAGTGAATTGCACATATATAGGGAGATAATAAAGATGCAAGAAACACTGACAGTTGTGCTTGCTGGTGGAATCGGCTCACGTCTTTCCCCGTTAACGGATCACCGGGCAAAACCGGCGGTTCCTTTTGGCGGTAAATATCGAATTATTGATTTTACCCTCACCAACTGCCTGCATTCCGGTTTAAGACGGATTCTGGTATTAACTCAATATAAATCTCACTCTCTGCAGAAACATCTCCGGGATGGATGGTCCATATTCAATCCAGAACTGGGAGAGTACATTACTGCAGTACCGCCTCAGATGAGAAAAGGTGGCAAATGGTATGAAGGGACTGCTGATGCCATTTTTCATAATCTGTGGCTGCTTTCGAGAAGCGATGCGAAGTATGTCGTGGTTCTATCCGGTGACCATATTTACAAGATGGACTATGCGGCAATGTTAGAAGAACATATTGCCAATCAGGCAAAACTCACTATTGCTTGTATGGATGTACCCCGGAATGAGGCGAGTTTATTTGGGGTTATCTGTACCGATGACAACGCTAAAATTACGGGATTTATTGAAAAGCCGCTCGATCCGCCGGCAATGCTCACGCAACCTGAGCGTAGTCTCGTGTCGATGGGCGTCTATATTTTCAATATGGATGTCCTGCAAGAAGCATTAGTTGATGATTCTGAGCGAGAACACTCGAGTCATGATTTCGGTAAAGATGTTATTCCCGAACTGATTAAAACCAATGCTGTATTCGCTTATAACTTCTATGGTGACAAAGGGCGGGTTGCCAAGGACTGCTACTGGCGAGACGTCGGTACGATCGACTCCTATTACCAAGCCAACATGGATCTGCTGGAGCCAATCCCACCAATGAATATTTACCAGAAAGATTGGGCTATCCGCACTTATGAACCTCAGTATCCACCCGCCCGGACCGTTTCATCGGCAACCGGAAATGAAGGTATCTTTATCAATTCCATGATCGCCAACGGTGTCGTCAATTCAGGTGGGTCCGTACAACACTCTATTATCTCTTCCAATGTTCGGATCGATGACAGTACCACCATTGTAGATAGTATTATTTTCGATGATGTCGAAGTCGGAGAAGGATGCCAGTTGGTCAATTGCATCATCGATAAGCATGTCCGTATCCCCCCTTACACTCAAATCGGGGTTAATACCGTTCAGGACAAAAAACGCTTTCATGTGTCAGAAAAGGGCATCGTTGTGGTTCCGGAAAGCTATCACTTCACCAACTGACCCACTCTCAAAACTCTAAGCATAAAAAAACCGTATTTCGAAAGAAATACGGTCAAACGTTCAACCATATACTCTCTCAAAGGGAACATCATTAGGGGGTAATCTTTAAGAGAACACTGATTAATGTGGATGATTATGGAATATTTTTACTCGGGGAAAAACAGTAAAAATCTTGCCCGTTCAATTCCCCTTTTACAATGTACTGGTTTTATTCCGTTTTCTTAAAAGAGCAGAAATCACACCTCAATTATCAATAAAAATAATTGATTTATATAGAATATTTCGTATATAAGATGATCTAACGTTATGATTTCAAGACTGACCTTCGACGAAAGTCATCCATGAGCATGGAGCAAAATCAATGCAAACGATTCAACGCAGATTATCGGAAAAGAAACATATTGCCCTTGTGGCGCACGATCACCGCAAGGCTGACCTACTCGCATGGACCAAGCAAAACCAAGCACAGCTTGCCAATCATACACTTTACGCGACGGGTACAACGGGTCACCTTCTGCATCAAGAGACAGGCCTTGACATCATTCAAATGATTAGTGGCCCGATGGGCGGAGATCAGCAGATTGGTGCTTTAATTTCTGAATGTAAGATCGACGTTCTTGTGTTTTTTTGGGATCCGCTCAACGCCGTTCCGCATGATCCAGACGTCAAAGCACTTTTGCGCATTGCCAGTGTCTGGAATATTCCGATGGCACTCAATCGTGCCACGGCCGATTTCATTTTTTCATCCGAGTTGATAGCACAGAGTACAGATATCGAGATCCCTGACTATCAGTCCTATATCAATGCCCGGAAAATGCCATAAGAAGCTGAATTTATAATTTAGAAACCGCGTATGGCCCGTCAATCAGCTCTTTGACAAAGGTGGAACCGCCTGCATTGTAGGCGATCCAGACTTTTTCTCTTGCCCGGGTCATCGCAACATAAAATAAACGACGTTCTTCTGCATTCGGGAAAGTCTCATCTGATAGAGTCAATACATCATCCAAATGCAAAGTTTTCGTTTTGGTCGGAAACTGCCCTTCATCCACATTCACAATGATGACAAAATCGGCTTCTTTACCCTTACTGGCATGACATGTCATGAACTGAATATCGAGCTGACGATATTGCTTCTGCCATGCTGTCAGCAATTCGGGTTTGTGATAGTGATTTCTGCCGAGAATTAATAGTGATTTGACTTCATTTTTAGCTGCACTCTTGCGATTCAGTTGCTCGATAACCTTCTCGATCCGTGATTGAGGAAGTAATGCCACTGCATTGTTTTTCTGTATTTTCAGACTATTGAGCGTTTTCGGTATCTGCTGCGGATTAGCCTGCACAAAAGCATTTGCGACCTCTGCCAGTCGGTTGTTAAACCGATATGTGGTATCCAGATGTGTCACTGTCGAGGCAGGAAAACGCTGCTTGAAGCCCGTGGTTAGATCGACATCGGAACCGGCAAACTGATAAATCGATTGCCAATCATCGCCGACGGCAAAGAGGTTGCCACTTGATGAATTTTGTTGGCAAAGTGCTTCTAATAACGCAAGACGTGGTGGCGAAATATCTTGATATTCATCGACCATAATAAACGCCCAACGGGATTGATACTTTTTCTTTCTGACATAAGCCGTCGCCCGGCTGATCATCAGATTAAAGTCCAGTTGCCCCTGCGTCTTCAGCATATCATTCCAAGCCTGATAGCATGGCCAACAGAGGGCAAGTTCACTGTTCAGGCGCGGGTAATCTTCACGCTCGACAATTCTTTGCTGAATCTCTTTTTTACTAAAGCCCAACAGCGACAGTTGTTCAACCTGCTGTGTCAACCAAGAAATCAATTTAGGATTTTCGACATGACTCCCCAGCTCTTCATCCCCTTTGATATAAGCAATCGGCCATTGATTTAAATGTTTCTGCCAGCGTTTAAAATTGGTCGGAGTCATCCAGTGTTTTTTGAGCCAGTCGGTCATCCAAGCTTCTTTAAGCTTGGCTTCGCCGACAATCGGAGACAGTTGCACATTCTGCCCTTCAACTTCCTGAATAATCCGTAACCCAAGCTGATGAAACGTATTGACTGTCACATGCGTCGCTGCCGGCCCGACTCGGTCTTTTAAGCGCTGTTCCATCTCCGATGCAGCGTCTTTACCGAATGACAGCAACAGGATCTGGTCGCCCGTAGCCAACCCACTTTCAATCAAATAGGCAACCCGGGCAGACAGCACGCTGGTTTTGCCCGAACCGGCACCGGCTAATACCAGATTATAATCATCGTTTAAAAGCACAGCGGACTGCTGTGACAGATTTAGCGGGGATGATTCAAGCGTCTTAAATAACGTATCCCAACGCTCGCGCTCTGCCTCAACCCATGCTTCATTACGCTGTGACAGCATCACTGATGGTTGATGGTACCATGTACCAATTTCTGAAATCAGCCCCGGTACTCGCTGCTCAATTTCATCAAGAGACATCCCCAATGTTGTCAAACCACGGCTCACCTGACGGTGCCACTCTCTGATCTTGGAATGAGCAAGAAACACAGGTTCATTCAGGTATTGATTTAGCGCCTGCTGCCAAGCCGGTAAATAAATAGAAAGCTGAGCACACTGTAATTGATGCCATTGGCGATAAGCAGCGACTGCTTGGTCAGCGAATTTCCGGCACTGGGGCCAAGGTAACCCCCGGATTAACCAACTATAACGTTGACCATCATGCACATGGGCAAAAAACTCAAGTTCTCCCCACACAATCCCGCGCCGGACACGGACTGAACCATCCCAGACTGCAAATGGAATTCTTTCTTCTGCGACACTAGAGCGGACAATGAGTTTCTCGCCATCAATTGCGACTTGGTAAAACTCATCATTCATAAAATATTTTGCAGTATTACTAGCTTTCAGCTGCATCAGTTATGCTCATTGACTTGGGGTTCAACGTATAAATTCAGTTACACGCGTAAGAATATCTGAAGTATGTCCTCCGTGCAGTCTAAATCCTGTCCAAAGGTAACGAGGGTCTATTTATATATAAAATAGTCATTTATCTCAACGCTTCTGGGGCATCATAGCAACATCATTGTTTAACTGACATTCCCAGCGATAACAAATATCACAACTAGGCAGGTACTTCCGTCAACAGCTTGTCATTTCCCGCTTGGAAATTACGCCATATTTTGATGTCGGTTACTGAAAAGACAGACAAAAGTTCAATACGTTACAGTCCAATTCTGATATCATTCACGATAGTGACGCAACATGAATGAAATGGTTGAAATCCTGTGAAATTCCTCAGTCAGATTCGTGGTTATTGGGCGAATAAAACGTTCCATTATTCTGTCTTAATTTTAATTGCACTGTTAGGTGTAGTAGTGCCGACTTGGCACTATCAACTATCAACTTGGATCACCCCGCTGATTCTGGGGATTATTGCGGCAGCACTGACAGAACAAGATGACAGCATTACCGGCAGACTTAAGACGATCGGTCTGGCTCTGATCTGTTTTGCCATTGCAACATTTTCGATTGAAATTCTGTTTCATCATCCCGTTTTATTCGCTATCGGTCTGTCTATCTCCACATTTGGTTTCATTATGCTTGGTGCGATCAGCTCTCGTTATGCCAGCATTGCATTCGGCTCACTGTTGATAGCCGTATATACCATGATTGGTGAACACCAAAGTCCCGGATTCTGGTTTCAACCGACGTTACTGCTGGCCGGTGCGTTATGGTATTTCCTCATCTCAATCGTATGGCTGGTTCTATTTCCGAACCGTCCGGTACAACATAATCTCGCGGTCGTCTTTCTCAATCTGGCGGATTATTTTGCGCTGAAAAGCGAACTGTTTCACCCTGTCTCTCAGGTACAGATCCAGTCCTATCGGATCCGTGAAGCCAACTTCAACGCACTGATTGTCACAGCACTGAATCAATGTAAGGCGACCTTACTTTCCTATAGCAAGAAAGGCCAGATTCATACGACCAGTCATCATTTTTTGAACACTTACTTTCTCGCGCAGGATATTCATGAGCGTATCAGTTCAACACATTCGCGATATCAGGAGCTTGCGGAACATTTCGGGCGCAGTGATATTCTTTTTCGTTTCCGACATCTGTTAGAAACTCAGGCTCAAGCGTGTCGGGAAGTCGCAACAAGCATCAAAGAAAACCGTGAATATCAACACCCGAACGCATCCGCTCTGGCACTGGATGAACTGCACCTCTCGATGCAGTATTTGCACACACATTCCCGACCTGAGTGGAAATCGTTATTTGCCCAGCTCAATTATCTGTTTAACAACCTGTCAACCATCGAAAAGCAGCTATGTAATATCAGTCATCCAGAAAGCCACCAGTATGATGAAATCCAACTTTCAGATACCAACCCTTATGGTTTGAAAAGTATGTGGCAGCGAGTCTGGAATAACATGAACCGGGACTCACTATTGTTTCGTCATGCCATCCGTATGTCCGTGACATTCACGACCGGCTATGCCATTTTGCAAACGCTCGATCTGGAACTGGGATACTGGATACTCCTCACGACACTGTTTGTCTGTCAGCCCAATTTCTCCTCGACCCGGCAAAGAATTAAGCTCCGCGTTATCGGAACGATTTCCGGGTTATTTATCGGTGTTTTACTGCTCACTTTGTTCCCCTCACAAGCAAGCCAAGTCACCATGATCGTTATTTCTGGGGTGATGTTTTTTGCATTCCGGAACAATAATTACGG
This sequence comes from Vibrio sp. MEBiC08052, assembly GCF_001506075.1. Taxonomy (GTDB): domain Bacteria; phylum Pseudomonadota; class Gammaproteobacteria; order Enterobacterales; family Vibrionaceae; genus Vibrio. The sequence continues at coordinate 3,070,713 of NZ_KQ947475.1, forward strand.
CTACGCAACCGGATTTATCACTGTCTTGGTACTATTTTGCTTTAATCAGATGGGTGCCGGATATGCAGTGGTTCTGCCTCGTTTACTCGATACACTCATTGGTTGTGGTCTTGCAGTGCTTGCGGTGTCTTTCATTCTACCGGACTGGCACGCGAAAAGGCTTCACCGAGTCATGGCTGAAGCAATTCGGAGTAACAAAAATTATCTGGATCAGATGATGGTTCAATACCGTATCGGCAAGAAAGATAGCTTGAGTTACCGCGTCGCCAGAAGAGAAGCGCATGATCAGGATGCTGCTCTCGCCACAGCAATCAATAATATGTTGTCTGAACCGGACAAATACAGAAAAGCAGAAGAAGACTGCTTCCGTTTTTTGACCTTAAATCATGCATTGCTCAGTTATATTTCAACCATCGGAGCACACCGGACACAACTGGGGGACGAATCAGTTCTTCATTTGGTGCTTAACGGGCACCGTGTCATTCACCAACATCTACAGCAAATCCACGAACAACTGGAGCATCATCAAAACAGCGACGATATCAATCTGATCGAAGATACCGGATTAGAAAAGCAACTGGCAGAATGGCATGAGGAAGATAAAGGCTCAGTCCGTTTGGTACTGCAACAACTGCACCTGATTCACCGGATTCTTCCCGAATTCCACTCACTGACCAACAAACTGCTTGCCAGAGTCGAACAGAAGTAACGCCGAGACAACAGCCCGATGCCTTGTCCTCGGTCTAAACAAGGCCTAAAGATTGCTGATTGAGAGACCTCAGCCAAATTCGGTTTGCATAACCGTTTATATCAAGCACGCCAAAACTGACGCCTCGTTGCAAAAATAAACTATTCTGTGCAGCATTCTTGCTTTTATCTGACATTACACGGACAAAAGTATCCGTCGAAAAACTTAGACTCTAAAACTGATCCGTACAATAAACATACAAAATCAGAACATCGTGGCCTTACTTAATAAAGTGATGGAGAAATGGAGCATAACGATGCAAGCACAAATCAGTCATAGTCATCATTATTTCCCGGTATCCGAACCGAATTTGTCAAGCTGCCAGTTTGAATCATTGAAAGCGCAGCTCAAGCGGTTAACGCCAGCACAGTTACGTAGCCTTCAGAGCGAAATCGATGCAAACTTAACTCCGGAAAGTTCTTCGCTTCTGACTCACGAAGAGTTGGATGTGCTCGCCAGCCTGTTTTAAGGGGCTGTCTGACATGCGCCAGTTTACTTACACTTATCGCGCTCAAGAAAAACACGCTCAAGAAAAAAATGTACCTGAGTCATATTTTGGCTATAATATAACCACGACCAAGGGAGTTTTTATGTCTGTATCTGCACTTCAGTCCGGTTACCAAATGATCGATCATGCGACTCAAATGACCAATGAGGCAAGTCGTGATCTTAACCGTGTGGCGCAACATCGCTCCGATGAACAAATACAGCAAGAACCACGTATGGTCGATTCTTCACCCGCTCCCCAGCAAAATACCATTCGTCAACAAAAAGAAATTGCCGACAAAAATCCGGATCAAACCCAAGTTGACGCCTTAATGAAACTCAATCAAGCAACACAATATAACCGTGTTGGCGCCAACGTGATTCAGCGTGAACAGGACATGATCGGCTCTTTACTCAATATTCAAGTCTGATTGCCACACTGATAGTCATATAAATAAAATAACGATAGAGCAAAATACCTGTTTATTCCGATAGTTCCGGCCACAGCAATGCCAGATCAAGATGCGTTTCAATTGCATCAGCAACCCGATTAAGAGCATCTTCTTTCCGCTGTACGTGATCAAGCGTTTGGAGCTCTCCGCTACCGGCCCATTGACACAAACATTGCATCACTTCTGTCTGATCAAAAATACCATGCAGATAAGTTCCAAACACCTGATTCGCCTGATCCACCAAACCATCTTCCCGACCATCCTGTAACTGAATCACTGACCGGTCATGATTGCCGTTCCGCCGATGTGAATGTCCGGCGTGAATTTCATAACCTTGTACCCGGACATCGTCTCCATCAAGGCAGAGTGAACCTTGCACATTCGTTAGCTGTTTTTGCGCCATCAGTTCAGTATCAATATCAAGTAGTCCGAGCCCCTGACTCACTCCCGGCTCCCCTTCAATCCCTAGCGGATCACGCACTGTCTGACCGAGCATTTGGTATCCGCCACAAATACCGATGACTTTACCGCCATAGCGCAGATGCTGCATGATATCTTGATCCCACCCTTGCGCGTTCAAAAACGCAAGATCAGCACGGGTTGATTTACTACCGGGCAAGATAATCAGATCAGCATGGCGGAGTCTTTCTCCTTTTCTGACATAACGAAACGAGATTTCCGGATGATGGCGCAAGGCATCAAAATCGGTATGGTTACTGATACGAGAAAATACCGGTACCACCACTTTCAGCTTCTCATCCCCTTCACGGACTTCGGTCGCAACAATTGCATCTTCAGCTTCAATATCCAATCCATGTAAATAAGGCAATACACCAATAACCGGCTTCTGAGTTTTCTGTTCCAGCCAGTCAAGACCTGACTGAAGTAAACGAATATCCCCGCGAAACCGATTGATCACAAAACCAATAACTCGTGCCTGTTCAGACTCGGAAAGTAACGCCAGCGTGCCATACAAATGCGCAAAAACACCGCCACGATCAATATCTGCCACAATAATCACCGGCACATCCGCCGCTTCAGCGAACCCCATATTGGCAATATCATTTTCACGCAAATTAATTTCGGCCGGGCTGCCCGCCCCCTCAATCATGATACTGTCGTATGTTTCACTGAGATTCTGGAAGGAATCCATCACCACATGCAGCGCTGTTTTCTTATAATCATGGTAACAGTCCGCTTCCATATTGGTAATCGCTTTGCCCTGCAGAATAATCTGAGCCCCAGTATCGGAATTTGGTTTGAGCAGCACCGGGTTCATGTGCACTGAGGGTTCAATTCCTGCTGCAAAAGCCTGAACCGCCTGAGCACGACCAATTTCACCCCCATCAGATGTCACGGCACTATTCAATGCCATATTCTGAGGCTTAAAAGGCGCAACCCGAATTCCCCGACGATAAAGAACCCGACACAGCCCGGCGACAAGGACACTTTTCCCGGCATCAGACGTAGTTCCCTGAACCATCAGTGCATTTAACGAAGATTTCATAATCGAGCGGCTCCATCGGAAAAAATAAGCAACTGCCACCATCAGAATTTTGGAATTCACTCAAAGAATCATCACCGACTGATAGGTAACACTTGAATATCTGTCCTAATCGTTTAAATTAAAAATCAATATATTATACTTCTCTATATACAAAGGGAATCAAACCGATAGGACGTTTTATGCTAAGACAGGCTTTCAGTTTAACCATTACAGGCCTTGCTTTTATCTTTGCACCGCTGGCAGCCCATGCTGCAAATTTTAATTACAACTATCTTGAAGTCCGAGTCGGCGGTGGGCCGGAATCTATCGGCTCTGAATTCAGTATGAGTGTCGTGGACAACTTTCATGTGCTCGCTCATGCCGACACCCAGATGGATAACGATTGGGATCTTGCGGGGGGCATTGGTTTTAACGGGCCAGTGACACAGTTTGCTGATGCATTTGGTGCCATCCTGTTACATCAAATCAAACGCCCTCGGGACGAAGGTGGCAAGTCCGATACCTTGGGAGAAATCAACATCGGTGCCCGGTTGTGGATTGGTGATAAACTAGAAGTTTATAGCAAATTGGGTAAGCTTGATAAACGTTCTGTCGTCAGCTTCGGTGCCCGCTTCCACTCAACCGATCAACTCTCTTTAAATATGGGATTTGATAATAACGGGCTTTGGGGACCGCGAACTGTGCTTGGGGTTCGCTACGAGTATTAATCACTGTTTACCGGTTTCTTTCTCCGGAAACCGGTCATCAATACACACCATCAAGTCACTGCTCCCTCTCAGATGATGAACCACTAATGAGACTGAAGCACGCCCGACGTCAGTGGTGTCCAATAATTATCTCTGAAATGAACCAGTGCCTGATATAAATTCTCTTCTCGAATCGGTTTGACCAGTATATATTCTGCTCCTGCATGTAAGAAATCATTCTTGGTTTTTTCAGTATCGTCAGCAGTACATGCATAAATTGGTGTGTCCAGTCTTAGTTGATGTTTCACAAAATCGGTGACTTCAACCCCATCCATACCCGGTAACTGGTTATCCATCAAAATTAAATCAAAGCCAATTTTTTTCAGTGTTTCAACAGCAACCGTTCCATCATCAACCCATGTCACCCGCAAACCAAAACGATCACAAAATGCCTTCGCAATATAAGCATTAGTTTTATTGTCTTCAACTAATAGTACGTGAGGAGGTTGCTCAAATAGTTGACCAGAGACCCCCTGTTCAACCGTTTCTTGCGTTTGTTTAACATGGTATTGCTCAACCTCAATCGGAATCGTGAACTCAAAGCAGCTTCCCTTGCCGACCTGAGACGAGACCGACACGGTCCCCCCCATGAGTTCCACCAAATTCTTCACAATCGATAGCCCTAAACCACTCCCGCCAAATTCGCGGCTCGATGTCGTTCCGCCTTGAATAAAGGGTTCAAAGATCAACGAAAGATCATCATGTCCAATGCCAATACCGGTATCGGAGATAGAGACATGAAACATCGCGCCATCTTCTGAATGGTTTAAATTGATCAGGACACAAATCTCACCCTCACGGGTAAATTTAATCGCGTTGTTCAGCAAATTAAAGATGATTTGATTCAAACGAATTTGATCAATGATAACGATGGTCTCTTCCTGAATATTGGTCATAACATCCAGCTCAAGTTCCTTTTCCTGACATAACGGCTGATAAATCCGTTCAATGACTCGAACCGTCTCAATCAAGTGGAAATGAACCGGATTCAATTTGAACTTATTCTGTTCAATTTTGGAAAAGTCAAGAATATCATTCAAAACGGCAAGCAGATGCTCGCTACATAAACTGAGTACACCGACCTGTTCACGCTGCTTTTCATCCGTCACACTCTCTTTCAACAGCTGTGATACCCCCAGAATCCCATTTAAAGGTGTTCTGACCTCATGACTCATCCGAGCCAGAAAATCAGCTCTGGCACCGGCAGCTCTTTCGGCTTCACTCCGCGCCAAATGGCTTTGTTTCTCAGCTTCAGCGATGGTAGTGACATCCTGCCCTTGAGTCAGAACAGACTCGACACGCCCTTCGGTCACAATCGGGGAAATCGTCCAACGGAATATTTGACCTTCAAACTCAGTCGCGACTTCTTTCAGCGTTTCGCCACTAGACGCCTTTTTGATGCTAGGAATTAACCTTTCTTTCAATTCATAGAAGGTAGAAATCTGACTCTCTTTGGAAAACTGTTTCACCGCGGCTGGATTCATCCGTAGTAAACGGCCATCAGCCCCCCATAAAATGGTTGGTGCAATAGAAAAGTTGAACAAATTCTCAAATTGCTTTTCTTGTTCAGATAAGCGCTTAAAAGTATGTTCAAGAGCTCGTCCGAATAGGTCGAATTCTTCGATCTTGGAACCATGGAAAACCGGTTCGCCCCCACGATCAACAATTGAGCGACTAAACTGCACCAGTTTTTCAATCTCAGCCCGAATTCGCTTATGTAACCACCGCCACAAAATGAAAGAGAACAACGCTGTCGCAACAAGAATAAATACGACACCGTAATAAAAGTTACGCTTCAGTTTGACAACATTCTGATTATCCTGAACGGCATACATCATCAGTTGTGTCGGATTGTCATCAACATTCAGTTCGGTGGTGTTGACCGTATAAGACTCAAGTCGATCAGAATGTTGGGGGTAAACAAGAACATCTTGTTCTGAGTAGGACTCTTCTCCATTGAGGGTCGTTGAAAGCACATTGGATCCGATCGCCAGAATCAAATTCTGCGAATTACTGCGAGAGCGAATCTGTTCGATAAGATTGTAATTATTATTAATCACAAACATGACGTACAAGTAACCGATCAGTTCACCAGAATTACTCACAAGTGGTGTTCTTCTTGCAAAAGCATAAACTGTCTCCAGCAAAGACGGTATTTTCACCAACATCCATGTATTGTTCACGGTCATCCGGTGTGACACCGATTCTAATTCATTCGGCACAATGCCATAGAACTGAGCATTCCCATCATCCCACAGCATATGATTCAACCCGGCAATAAAACGGACATCCGGTGTATTATCCGAGTCAAGCTGGTCGACGAAACGAAAATATTGATCGATATACTGCGACTTCCCAGAGCTTACCGCATGTAATAAATCAGCATTTGTCGCGCTTCCATCCTGATGAATTTTGAGCAAAGAGAGGCGGAAGTTGACCATGCCCTGAACTAATCCTGAGGTTTGATTTGCCGTTCGCTGTACTTCCTGAGCGATCAACTGACTACTGATCTGATAGTTCTGAAACAGGACACTAAAGGTCAGAATGACAATGATAATTGTAATCGCCCGAGTAAAGTAGGTTGCTATCTTCTGTTTCTGGCTTATGGGGCTCGGTCTGACGTTCATAAAACATGGTCTCTTTCTTTATCTATCACTTTCGGCCGGATCAATGTCGATCAGAATACCGGAATGCACGTTGTTTCAACGATTCAACTCTCTCGGGTTTATCCGCACTGGAAACCACCTCAAAGTCCCCGGAATAAACCGTTGGTACCTTTTTACCTTCAAGATCCCACTTGATTGCTTCAGCCATTGCGATCCCAGTGTCATCATTCATCCGCATAACCGTGACATTCAAATCATGATGATGCAAAGCCTCCAGTTCAGCAGAACCGCCACCCCAACCATTGATAAGAACATCCTCTCTGCCTAGTTCTTTCAAGGCTTTGACTGCGCCGAGAGCGACATCGGTTGAACAGGCATATAATAATTTAATCTCCGGATGCGCCCTCATATTCTCAAGCGTGATTTTATAAGCACTTTCCTGATTGGCCTGAGTATAAAATGATGACACGAGTGGATATTCAGTCATCGCTTGAATAAACGTATCGCCTCGTGCTTCGCTCACATAACCTTGTGAAAAATACAGCACGGAATAAAGTGAATGAGGTTTCAATGTCTTCTTAAAATAGTCCACCAACAAACTGGTTCCTATTTCATGGTCAAAACCGATATACATCCACGGTTGTCGATGTGCCCAGTCTTTCACAGGTGTGGTCACATTCTGTAGAATCAATTTGGTTTCCCTGCCTCTTAACACATGCTCAATAAATTTTTTGTGTCTGGTGGTATCGAGCGTAAAAATCAAATAGTCGGATTTATTCTTTAATGCTTCCATCAAAGAAAGACTTTGCTGGCGGATATCCAAATTTGGTCGAGTAAACACCTGATGTATTTCATACTTGACACCCAACTCATTCAAGCGCAACTCAAAGGCCCGGATGTTACGACTCCAATAATCCGACACTTGCTGCCCGGGATAAATCACTGATATCTTTACCGGATGTTCCTGAGCCGTCTGTAATGGCTTCGGTTCAAGCCGAACCGCATTCGCCAAAGAGAGTGTCAGCTGTTTTTGTTCGGGGTTTAAATCAAGAAATTCGTTGTAATGCCAATAGCCACTCAACGCATATGCCGCTGAATGATAAATAAGAAAGCAAGCACTTAAAATAACTCCAAAAAATCTCATTATCGTCTTCTCATTGATTGAATATGTTCAACATAAACAAAAGAAAGAGCGCTCGTATGATGCGCTCTGTGATGAATCAAAAAGTAAAGGCAAGATTTGCCGAACCACCCAATTGATGCTCTCCGGCATAACTCCCGGCAATATCAAGGCTAACGGCGTCTCCGGGGCTGATTCCCAAACCCAAGGTAATTGCATTATCCACTGTATTTTCTATGTCGATTTCATATCCAGCCCTGAGCTGCCCCCAACCCCAGGCATTCCCTTCAATACCAAACCGGATAAACTGTGTATCATCATTTTTACCGGTAAAACGTTCTTGCTTTGTCATATCGACATCAACGGCTGCACTCAAGACCTCTCCGACATAGCCAGCCGATACAGTGACTTGAGTGTCCAATTGATAATGATTCTGACCATCAAAGGTCTCAATTGAATGATTGAACAAGTCTTTGACACTGACACCGAGTCGATAAGCATCTTTAAGCCAAACTGCGCCTATATCCAGATTCAATGTGTTTTTTTTGACTTCACTCTTATCGTAATCATCCCAGTCAAAGTTCTTCACTGATGCAATTTGTTTATAGGTTCTCATCCACTGATATTTAGGCGTAATGCCGAAAGAGAATTTCTGTTGTAATATTTCATATTTCTTAGCAAAAGCGACCCCGAGTTCGGTATAGCCAAAAGCGAGCAAATCAACACTGGATGCTTCATAACGGCTCTGAACAGCAGCGGCCGAACTACCTGTATTCGCTGCAATCTTCGGCTCAGCAAACAATTCAACATACCCTCGGGCATAAACATTCAAAGCAAGCGTTTGATGAGGGATTGCCATAGCAACACCGATACCGCCCGATGCATTTAATGGGGCATTATCAGAGAGGTCATCCAAATAACCGTTCATTTTTGCCACGGTTTCAGCATCAGCACTCCCACCCGTGGATTCAAACCGACGAATATCGTCTTGCAGATCATCGACAATTGAAATGGTGTCATCTTCGTCCCGAACATTAAGGTTGACTGACGGGAGCAATAATCCGAAATCATCATGATCACGGTACACTGCAGTTAGCGCAGGGTTATAGAAAGGTGCTAACAGAAAATCGGCAGTCGTCACACCGGTATTTCCCATGCCGTTACCTCGGGCATCGGCAACCCATGATGCTGCCTCAACAGGAGCCGCAAAAGAACATATCACTACAATCAATCGATAATTCTTCATTTAATACCCACCTTATCTCATAAGTGATCAATCTAAGATTAGTACAAAATGAACGTTCTACAGATAGTTATGCACCTGAGTGATCAAAAATTTGCGACGGTAATAAATTTTTGAGCACTATTTTTTCTTTGCGGATTTTGGAAAAACGTTTGACCTTCGCTTCCATACGCAATGCTTCACGATGTGTGCCGACCGGATGGCTCCAGACCAGTACCAGAGGGGATTTGCCCCGTAATGCCTTCGCTCCCTGACCACACTGGTGCTGCTGAAAGCGTCGTGCAATATCGGTTGTAATACCGCAGTAAAGCGCATTTTGGGGCGTTCTGATCAAATAGATCCACCATTGAGAGGTTTGTTGCTCGGTCATCGGATATTATTCACGGGAAGAAAGCAGCTCATCCACTTGTGCGCGTAACCACTGAACTTCCTGCTTTAATGCCTCCACTTCTTGTTCGAGTGCGTCAAGTCGCTCTGGCTGTACTGACGCTTCCGCTGCCGACTCTGCAATATCTTCACTTGCATCATAAGGTGTAAACGTTTGGCGATAACGAATTTCTCTTTTTCCCGGCTCCCGCGGCAATCTGGCCACTAATTCTCTTTCAATCAACGTTTCCAAAACCTGTTCCGTGGTCTTCATGTCCGGCAAAACACATAAACGATTGGTTCGGGTCCGCAATTCTCCCGGGGTTTGCGGACCACGTAGCAACAAACAACATACGATTCCCAGCTCTTGTTCTGTCAGTTGCAAATCGCCGAACTCCGTATTGCAAAAGCGATGTTGATATTTGCTGGTCCTGCTGTTAAAACCGCTTTCATCACTGACGAACCGACGAGAGATTAAACCTTCGACAGTTTCAAGCACTTGAGATTCAGATAAATTCATCACTGGCTCTCGGTTGCTTTTCTGATTGCAGGCAGTGACCAGACTATTGAGGCTCAGCGGATAGTAATCCGGTGTGGTAATCGATTTTTCAATTAAACTGCCGATAATCCGCGCCTCATGCGCACTAAGCTCATACTTCATCATGATTTCCTTCATGCTCCATTCAATTGAATCCGGTATACACAATATTCAACATCATTAATGTTCGACAACAAAAGTACATTTCACAATATGACCATACTCATCCAGAACAAAAATTCGTGAACGATTCAATTCGATGTCCGTGAAACTACACGATTTTCTTGCTGTGATATAGCCAGTTCTGAGTTTATCCTGACGTGGGTTTTCGAGCGGTTCCTCAAAAATAGGAACAATAATCTCTGATGATAATGACATGACTTTTGATGAGTGATAATAGGAATGTCATTATCATATAGTGACTGACTGAGAAAATAAATCATGTTCAAACGATGAATCGCGTTTCCAGCACCACCATTCGCTGATCGCCAGAAAATTCAGCTGACAAAGCCACTTTTGATTGATCTCAGGGCTGTTCCCAAGGCGATGGATATGATTTAATTCTGGTAGACCCATTTAATAAGACAATAGGAAAGGAACCGATGAGCAGCGTATTTGAAATTGTCTCGCTAGCACGCCGTAAAAATAAACTAAAACGGGAGTTGATCGATAACGAGAAAAAAGTTCGGGATAACCGTAAACGTGTTGACCTGCTTGAGAACCTGCTAGATTACATCAAACCTGAAATGACACACGATGAGTTTATTGCCATCGTTAAAAACATGAAAGCAGACTATGAAGATCGGGTTGATGACCATATCATCAAGAGTGCTGAAATCTCAAAAGAGCGCCGGGAAATGAGCCGTCGCATTAAAGAGTTAACTGAACAAGATAAACTTCAGACTCAGGGTAAAAAATAATCCCCACAGTACCGTGATTGATACAGATAAACCCACAGCGATGTGGGTTTTTTACGTTTCCATATTGTTCTCAGCGACATAACAGCACATTCTACCCCATCAGAAGAACGCCTTTCTCTCGTCATAATTCCCTAATATTTTTATGTTTTTATTGATCTGATTTCAAGCTAGACTCAATGGAAGCCCTCATATCAATAAAAGGAAAATATCATGATCGAACAAGGTCAGAAACTCCCTGCAGCAACGTTAGGTCAACTGACAACAGATGGCATGGTCAATCATCAGGTTCAAGAACTCTTTGCCGGTAAGAAAGCGGTTTTATTTGCTGTTCCCGGTGCATTTACCCCAACCTGCTCCGAAGCTCACCTACCCGGCTATGTTGTGCTGGCCGACCAGTTAAAAGCCAAAGGCATTGATATTATTGCGTGTGTTGCCGTGAATGATGCATTTGTGATGAAAGCATGGGGTGAAGCGCAGAATGCTTCAGAAATTATGATGCTGGCTGATGGCGATGCCAGTTTCACCAAAGCACTCGGTCTGGAAATGGATACCGAACAATTCGGTGGTATTCGCTCTCAACGTTATGCCATGATCATTGAAGATGGTGTGGTCAAACAGTTAAATGTTGAACCTCCGAAATCATTTGAAGTCAGCAACGCTGAAACCATTCTTGCCAGTTTATAAATCACATTGGCAGAGATCAGAAAACGGAAACCTCAGGTTTCCGTTTTTTGGTTCATTAAGATAAACACGTTGCACAGCAAACATAAGCATCATGCCTTCAGTGTCGGTAATACCGGACTACCTTTTAAACGATGATACTCAGACAAAGCCACTTTGTCTGCCAACGTGTCAACGTGTGCTTCAGACAAGTCACACCAAAAAACTTCCTCGGCTTCGAAAGAGGAAATACTGCCATCCCAACAACTGACCACATAATAATGCAGCAGTTGTAATTCTGTTGTCGGGTGATAGAGCGAACAAAGATAATGATAACTTTTCGGGATAACACCGAGCTCTTCCTGAATTTCACGAAACAGGGTTTCTTTTTGCGACTCACCCAATTCAATATGACCACCGGGAATAGCAACAATATCAGGATCACACGTTTTATCTTTCGCACGCTTTTCAAGCAGAACCTGAGCATCATCAACCAATAAAAAAGACACACATTCATGCACTTTCATCATTTTATTCCTCCTCCGGAGCCATATTTACAAACACCGGCGTAACATCATGATTGACCGATTCCTATCATCCAGCATACACCGATGTAAACCAACAGTGCTAACATCGATACCAGATACATCAGCCGAATCGTGCGCTGGATATCATCTCGTTCAATCAGACGGTTATTATCGCCAATCCAAGGCTTTTCTACCCGCTGGCCGAAATAATCATTTGCTCCACCGAGCCGTATCCCCAACGCACCGGCAACAGCAGCTTCCGACCACGCACAATTCGGGCTTTTATGCTGATAACGATCCCTCCAACCGATCAGGAATGCACCACACGCATCGTAACGCAGTAACAAAGCCGCCAAAGCAAACAGTAGCCAGCTCATACGCGCGGGTAACCAGTTTGCCAGATCGTCCATTTTGGCCGAGACATAGCCTAACGCCCGGTATTTTTCGTTGCGATACCCCACCATCGAATCCAACGTATTGACCGCTTTATACGCCATCGCCAACGGTACACCACCGAGAAACAGATAGAACATCGGTGCAATCACACCGTCAACCGTATTTTCCGCCACGGTTTCGACCACGGCTCGGGAAATCTGAGTATCATCGAGGTTGCGGGTATCCCGTCCGACAATGTAAGACAATTGTCGGCGGCTCTCTTCAATATCGCCTTGCTCCTGTGCCCGATAAACCAAATTGGCACAATCCGCCAGACACCGTCCCGCCAATGTGGTGTAAGCCAGCCACACGGTAACAACCACGCCCAGCCAAGGATGAATCGTCCCGGCAGCTTGTAACACCAGCCAAGTGACACCCCAGCTCAACGCCACAATGACGATCCATAATACGCCGCCTCCTACATAAAGCCCCCATTCATGATGACTCATACGACGGATCATCTGTTCCATTCGGGAAATTGCAGTGCCAATCCAGCGGATCGGATGCGGCCAATGAGGCGGGTCACCGAGGATTAAGTCAAGAATAAAAGCACAGCTATAGATTAACAGACTCATTGGCGCATTCTTCCCCGGCGAAACCAATGCAACAATAAATCAGGATTCTGACCGAAGTGGACATGGAAATAACTCGCGAGGGTATTATTAACTTGATAGCCGCCTTGCCAGCGCTGCAACACCTGACCATCCCGCTCTTTGGTGCAGGTGAAGACCGGGGCAAGGTCTGTCGTAAACTCGGAATAGTGAAACTCATGCCCCCGAATCACCTCATCTTGTGAGGCAATCAGCACATCTTGGTTCGCAGAAACCTGACAATAACCGAAACGCTTCAGGGAAGTCGTCATCGTACTATACCCCGGGAAAATGCCGCACATCGGATACTGCTCTCCGGCTTGATCAATCAAACTTTCGCCCAAATACATCAGCCCGCCACACTCGGCATAAATCGCAATCCCTTGCTCATGAGCACGTTTTAGTGCTTGCAGCATCGGTTGGTTAACTGACAACCGTTCGGCATACAATTCCGGAAAACCGCCACCGATATAAATCAGATCGGCGTCTGGCAACGCCTGATCCTGCAAAGGGCTGAAACGGACAATCCGTACACCGCTTGCCGCCAATAGATCAAGGTTATCCTGATAATAGAAATTAAAGGCTTCGTCATAAGCCATGGCTAAGGTCAGCCCGTCACCTTGCCCCTTTAATGTCAAAGCCAGTGTGTCATCGGTCACCGGTGCCGGGGGCAACGCCGAAACCTGAAGCAGTAAATCCAGATCAAGATGCTGTTCAATCTGATCCGCCAGTTGATCCCAGGCATCATCATAAGCAGCCTGTTCATGCGCGGTGACCAATCCAAGATGACGAGACGGCAATTCAATCGCTTTGAGGTTGGGTAAACGCCCGAGCACAGGGATGCCGGTATAACGTTCAATTGCGGTTTTCAGTAAGTCGAAGTGACCGTCCGAATTAACCTGATTGACGATCACGCCGGCAATATTCAGGGTCGGGTCAAACTGCTGAAATCCCAGCACCGTTGCCGCTGCCGACGTCGAGACCGCTTTGCCGTCAATCACCAGAATGACCGGACAAGCCAGTTGTTTTGCCATCCCGGCACTACTGCAATAGTATGGGTCAGTGCCATAACCGTCGAATAACCCCATCACACCTTCAATGATGGCAACATCAACCTGAGCCACGCGTTGGTAAAACGTATTCAATAACACCGCCTGCGGTAACATAAACTCGTCCAGATTTCTGGATAGCGTGCCAGAAACTCGCGAATGCCAGGCAGTATCAATGTAGTCGGGACCAACTTTGAACGGCTGAACCGACAGACCTCTGCGCCGAAATGCGCGTAGTAAACCTAAGGTGAGGGTCGTCTTGCCACTGCCACTACTTGTGCCACCAATTAAGAATGCATTCATGTCGGTTTAACTCTCATGTCTATTTAAATCTGATTTTTAATCAAAAACGGCACGATAGCAGAAGTGACCTGACCTGATCACCACAAAGTTATTGATCTGTCCCACTTTATCTGCAAAAAGCATCATCATCTGCAAAAAGTACCATCGCCGATAAACCTGAGCGAATCACCCAAACCAATCAGGATAAAAATATAACCTGAATCAAATGGCCGCTATGTGGTCAGGATGATATTAATAGCTTCATCAAATTTTCATATTAATGACAGACAATGGAAAGATCAGACGACAGGACATCCGCCACCGGCTTGAAACCACTCAAACGATATCAGTACGAACATTATGCCGTACTCTGTAAACTCGCCTATCCTCGAATATTCAGGCATACCCGTTATGGCTTTGATCCCAACGGGCAACGTATCATCGGTGATCGATACGGTAAAACCATGATTCGGGTGCTATGGAGCAGCAAAAAGGACGAAGTCGTAGTCGTGTTTAAAGGCTCCCATTCCGTGAGTGACTGGGTGTTGAATCTTGCATTATGGATGAAAGACTGTCGGCCGCTCGGATTGCCCTATCATATTCATGCCGGCTTGTACTATCTGTTGCTTCAGGAGAGCCAGCCGGTTCGTAATGAAGATAAACTCGGCATCAGCGTACTGGAAAGGCTGGAAACCATTCTGTTACCGCTGATTGAGCAGGGGAAACGCATCGTCCTGACCGGACACTCGTCCGGGGGAGCAATGGCATGTGTTGTCGCTGACTATCTGGAACGCAGAGCACCGAAAAGCATTAAACGCGTGGTTACCTTTGGTCAACCAGCCGTCGGCAACTGGCGCTTCTACAGGCAGTATACGTTGAAGCATAAAACCTACCGTATCTGTTGCGACATCGATATTGTGACCTTTTTACCGCCACTCCCGTTTATCTACTGGCATGTCGGTAAACTGCTCTGGCTTTATAACGGGCGTATTTATGAAAATACACCGACCTTGATCCGACTTGGCCGCTCACTGCTCAGTTGGGTGATTCGTCCGTTTTCTTATCATTTGATGAGTAAGTACATCCGCAATAAAGATTTCTTTGACGAACGCTGAAAATAATGGGGTCACGCAAAAGACTGACCGATAAGTCGGTAGTTGAGATGGAAAAGTGGAGACGTAAAAAAAGACGCTTTAAACGTCTTTTTTATCGGGATATGGAGGCGCGTCCCGGAGTCGAACCGAGGTCCACGGATTTGCAATCCGCTGCATAGCCACTCTGCCAACGCGCCAAATTATTTCGTTCTCAATTTTTGTAGATGGTGCCCCGGGCCGGACTTGAACCGGCACAGCGCGAACGCCGAGGGATTTTAAATCCCTTGTGTCTACCAATTCCACCACCAGGGCAACGCTAAAAGCGATGGTAACACCACCTCTCATCGGTATGAACCGCGAGAACGAGGCATACTTTATCGGATTAAAATTCGAGGTCAACAAAAATTTCTCTATTATCAATCAAATGGCTAATAAACATGCGCCCCGGTATAGACAACATACAATCAGGATAAAAACCAGCCACAAATCTGTCGCCCCCTCATAGTTTTTCTGTACCCGGTTCTACGCTGGCGATGGCGCCCATCAACTTTCAAGTGTCCGGGCAACTTTTTCTTCATATTTTTCTGTCATGTCACATGATGTTTGAGTCTATCGGATTGTTCACAAACTGATTCCCCTTCGATATTCAACGGATTATCATGACTGATAGACAGTCAGTGAATGATATTTTGTATCGTTAACGTTCAGCCACTCGGCTTGCAAAAAAAAGCTAAAGGAGAAGGGGAAAATTAGATGAGCGAAAATCAATATGTACCGCCGAAGATCTGGAAGAATGAACCAAGTTCGGGTAGTCAATGGGCGAATATTAACCGCCCGGAAGCTGGCGCAAGATTTGAGAAAGATCTGCCGATTGGCGAGCATCCATTCCAACTTTACTCATTAGGTACACCGAACGGGCAAAAAGTTACTATCCTGTTTGAAGAGCTTTTAGCACTAGGAATTAAAGAAGCTGAATATGACGCACATCTCATTAATATCGGGGATTCTGAGCAATTTTCATCGGGATTTGTTGCGATAAACCCCAATTCAAAAATTCCTGCGTTGGTTGATCAATCAGGGGATGAACCGGTCAACGTATTTGAATCCGCTTCGATACTGGTTCATCTTGCTGAAAAATTTAGTCAGTTTTTACCGGCCAGTGGCCCGGCAAGAACGCAAACATTGAACTGGTTATTCTGGGCACAAGGTTCAGCCCCCTTCTTAGGCGGTGGTTTTGGCCATTTCTATGCTTATGCCGATGAGAAACAAGAGTATCCGATTAATCGTTTCGCGATGGAAGTAAAACGTCAGTTAGATGTGTTAGATAAACAACTCGCCAAAAACACTTACGTGTCTGGTGAAGAATATACCATCGCTGATATGGCCATCTGGCCTTGGTATGGCAGCCTTGTGTTGGGTCGGGCATACGACGCTGCAGAGTTTTTACAAGTTCAGACATACGAGAATGTTGTCCGTTGGGCGAAACAGATTGAAGCTCGTGAAGCCGTACAACGTGGTCGTATTGTCAACCGTACGATGGGCGAAGCATGGGAACAAGTGGCTGAAAGGCATAGTGCTGAAGATATTGATAATGCTTTAAAACTAAAGCCATAGAACGATTCAATAATGCGCACTTGTAATAGTGCGCATTATTAATGACAAACTTATCTGCTCATATGGATGAGTCAGCACTAACCTACCTTCCGTTCAAATCATTCCCCGTATCGATTGATGACTCGACAAATATATTGCTTTTCTCCAATGAGGTATTAGAATCCGCGTCGTTTTGATGCTGTCAGACAACCAACACGACAGCTTATTCCTCACCGATTTGTAAAGGTAAGTATTCATGTCAATAAAATTAGCCAACCCGGCCCCTCTTGGCTTAATGGGTTTTGGTATGACCACTGTATTGTTCAATATTCACAATGCAGGGTTCTTCCCGCTCGATTCAATGATTCTAGCTATGGGAATATTCTATGGCGGTCTCAGTCAAGTCATTGTGGGCATCATGTGTTTTAAACGCGGTGACACATTCGGTACAACCGCTTTTACATCTTACGGCCTATTCTGGTTAACCTTGGTCGGCCTGATTGTGATGCCTAAAATGGGTCTGCCAGCCAGCCCTGCTCATTTTATGGGTTGCTACCTTGTATTGTGGGGGATTTTTACCGGATTTATGTTTATTGGTTCTTTGTGTTATCCAATCGCCAAGCAAGTGGTATTCGGCTCCCTGACCATCCTGTTTGCGTTGCTGGCAATCCGTGATTTCACCGGTAATGAAACCATTGGTATGATTGCGGGTTTTGAAGGTATTTTCTGTGGTGCAAGTGCCATCTATTTCGCAATGGCGCAAGTGCTGAACCATGAATATGGTCGCGTTATTTTACCCGTGGGTGAAAAACGCAAGGTCAGCATTCAACCTGCCGTTGCTTAATATGATGTAGACCCTCTTCTCACCGAACAACAGTGAGAGCATCATCGTCAAAATCAGCCTGTTGAGACAGGCTGATTTTGTTTATGTGATCCAGCCATAATTATCATTCGGTAAATATTCCAAGAATAAATTCAAAAGAATCGGTAATCAGTCCAACAAATAATTCAGTTCTTATGGGCAAGCAACGATTCAACTGAAAGTGGAATGTCACAAATTTCTGATATAAATGCCCGCCAAGCACATCTTTTTGAACCGTCATACAGACTGTGATATTCTCGACAAGCGTGCTTTTGTAAATGTGAATCTCTTTACTCAACTTGTCTGTAAAGCAAGGCATTACACTTTATATACATAGGGTAAATAATAAAAACAACTTTGTTAGGTGATCAGGAGCTTTAATGTCAAACTTATATTTAAAACAGGTTTTATGCCTTATTCCGGTGTCATGTCTAATCGCTTTTCCGGGATATGCTGCAGAAAATGGACTTTCACTCGGTCTCGGTGTCTCATATTCAAAATCAGTTTATAAGGATTATGATGAAAACGTCCTTCCGCTACCGCTAGTCAATTACGACAATAATGTTTTCTTTATTCATGGCCTCTCAGCCGGTGCCTATTTGTATCAAGATGAATACAATGTGTTACAAG
Source organism: Vibrio sp. MEBiC08052 (assembly GCF_001506075.1). Classification (GTDB taxonomy): domain Bacteria; phylum Pseudomonadota; class Gammaproteobacteria; order Enterobacterales; family Vibrionaceae; genus Vibrio. The sequence continues at coordinate 3,089,167 of NZ_KQ947475.1, forward strand.
CCTCCGTCTCTTACTATGCTCAGAAGTTCGATCCAGATGATGCCAACAATAGTCAGATGAAATTGTTGGATAAAAGAGACAGCACAGCGATGGGCGCAATTTCTTATACATTTCGCTCACCGCTTGGAAATATCACTTCCTCGCTCGCTATCGATGTTCTTGATGAAACCGATGGTGGGATGATAGCTTCCGCACAATATAACTATCCGATACCTTTTACTCAGCAGTTAATGATCATTCCTGAAGCGGGTATCAAATATACCAACAGTGATTTGAATCAGCATTATTATGGTGTCAGTTCAGGCGAATCGGCTCGTAGTGGATTAACAGCCTACAATCCCGGCAGTGCAATCACACCTTATTTTGGAGTAACATTCAGATATAGTGTCTCCGATACTTTAGGGGCATTCGTTTCCAGTCGTTATCAAGTATTACCAGATGAAATCCAAGATAGTCCAATGGTTGATTCTAGCCACACCATTCAAACCACCGCTGGCATTTCTTATCAATTTTAATCGCATCAAAACTAAAACGGAGAGCCAATCGGCTCTCTGTTCATTTTTAAATAAAGTCATCTGACAGAAGAACGACTTTTGATCAAACGACCCATAATACCGGGATAATAACGCCAGGTGTAATCAAATATTTCCATTAATTGTGGATTCCCATATCGAGAAAGGCTAATGGCATGAAAACGATTATGTTTTGCCTTTAGTGTGTTGATCGCTTCATTCAATTTTTGAGAAGGTTTCGGTGCCATAAAATCAGAAATCACCACCAAATCAGCATTCTTATATCGATCACTATGCATTGTATTAATTGCATCCGATAATGCCAGTTCCAGATCGGTTCCGCCTCTAAAGGTATAACTCAGAAAGTCACAAACTTCTCTCAGCCCATCTTGCTTGGTTAATTGATAGGTAATGATTTGTGTGGAGAAAATAACGACATAGCAGTCCCTGTTATCCGCCAGAGCAATCTGCATCAAAGCATAGGCGACCGCCTTGGCACACTGTTCCGGAAATCCGTTCATCGAACCGGACGCATCGATACACACCACAAAAGGGCCTTTTTCAATATTCACTTGAGCATTGGCTGGTTTTGACGTTGTCACTTTCGATAATGTTCGTGATTTCCCCTGCATACGATAGTTCAACAGCCGTTTATCAATCAAATGCTTATAAAAAATCACTTCCAGCTCAGGATGCGCTAAAAACAACATCTCATTGGGGAGAATTTTATTTAAATCATCACTCTGATGAACACCGACAATATCGTCAGTTGCCAGATCAGATTGTTCTTCAACCAACTGTAGTGTTTCGACACTTGCCTGTTGAAGATCAGGATCATCCACCTCGCTGGCCATACGACCAAGACTTTCAGCAATTTGTTGAATTTCCTTATGCTTTTTAAGAAATTCGGCATGTTTTTTCATCACCGCCAAATCAACTTTTCCTAGCTTGGCACTCGCCATATTCCACAAACGGTGAATACTTTGTACATCGTCGGTATCCGTCACTTGATCCATTGAACGCAGTGTCTCAATCCGCTGGTATAAGTCGTCCAATACCTTATCTTTATTCGCTTCGAGCTCCATCACCTGCGCCTGTTTGAGCGCATTGGATAAACTGTTATACCATTGATCGCAAAAGTAACGCGGGAACATCGGATTACTAAAGTTTTTCTTTTGCTCACATAACTGACGGGCGGTTGTATAAAATGCAGAATGCCACTCTAGTTGTTGCAACACTTGTGGGATTTTCTGAAAAAAAGTCTTTTCATCCCAATGAATGACTTCCTGATATAACGCTAATTCCTGTTGAAATCGCTCAGTTTCACAAACATTGGTCATTTTTTTCTTCACCTGACCACGCCACTTGAGCAAATGATTTTGTACCGAAGTATTCATCCCTCGGTTTTCAACTGCGATCAACAGTTGAATGTTGTCCATCAGTTCATTCACCGCTGTATCAATTAACCCCGAATCGGCAATCATCATCGCGAGATTTAGTCCGTCAACACCTAACATAACAATCTCTCCTACGTGAAATACTGACTGAAATGATTCATCTGCTGAGCGGCTTCTTCGCACGCAGTAATTGATTTCTCCAATTGTTGTTGTAATTGCTGTAATGAACTTTCCATCACCACAGGAAGCTCAGGATCGATAAAATGATGTGGCAACGCATCATGAAATTGTCGGGACGACTGACGTAAGTGAGAACCGGCTTGCTCCAATTGATGATGAACCTGTTCAATACGTGTTTGCCATACCTGAAATAGCTGATGCTGGTTTTGATGTTGTGTCGTCACGACAGAAACCAGTACCGAACGATTGGCAATATCTTTGATAATTAACAAATCTTCTGAGTCAACACCAAACTGAAAAGAACAAAGGGTGGTATTTTGGTTCACATAACCAAATAGCTCACCGCCCCCTTCGCGGACAACCTTCTCAAACTCGGCTTTAGGTACATAAACCCAATGGCAATATTTATCAGTATTTTCTGCATCGGTGACGGTAGTATGACTTTGGAGCAACACGATTTTTAGGAGGTCTTTCCGATTACCGGATTGATAGGTCTTCACATGTGTCAGATCATAGCTATAGACCTGTTTCTTAATCAGTCCCGCAGTTTTTTCGACCGCCAGCGGCATCGTATATTTTTCCTCCAGTTCTCGTTCAACATCGGTTAGCGCTTCTTGACAGATCTCAATTTGATGCTCGACATCCTGCTGATCAAAAGCATACTTCAGCGCAAACTCACGAATGACCTCTTTCACAATGGCAAGGGAATCCGGGCTGTTCCACAAACAATCCTGTAACAGAAACAGATCCAATGGATTAATGCTGTCACGGCCATTAAAGAAAGCACTGGCTTTAAGCAGTTTGACAGCTTTTTTCCAGCGCCGGTCAGAAACATACATCTCATCAGATGTTGTCAATGTGCTGTTTTCCGCTGCTGTATCAAGCATGGACTTGAGCTGATAAAGTTTTTCAAAAACATCATTGCTCAACATTAATTGATCTAATGCCTGCTGCCACTCATGATACTCCTGATCGGTAATCGCTAATCCTTCCGGAATATGGGCTTCTTGCGGTGTACCAACCGTCAGCATCGATTTAAAATTTTGTTTATTCTGGATGCGATTGACAAAAATCCGGACTAAAATTCGATCAAATAACGCTTCCAAACCACTATCTTTGTCCGGTAACTCATTCGATGCAGACACCAGTAGACGCATGGGAACACGCTCAACTTCACTACCGTTGTTGAACGTTTTTTCATTCACGACCGTCAGCAATGTATTCAAGATAGCGGGACCGGCTTTCCAGATTTCATCTAAGAAAACGACCTGAGCCGTCGGCAGATAACCTTGAGTTAACCGCAGATAACGCCCATTATCCTTTAATTCTTGAATACTCAACGGCCCGAACACTTCTTCAGGCGTTGAAAAACGCGTCATGAGATATTCGAAATAGGAACTATTTTCGAAGGCTTGAATCAGGCGTTTCGCAATCAAACTCTTTGCAATACCGGGAGGACCCAACAGAAACACACTCTCACCGGCAAGGGCAGAAAGCAGACAAATTTTAATCACGTGTTCCCGTTCATAAACACCATCAGCCAGCGCACTGGCTAATTTATTGATCCTTTCTGACAGCAACGCCTTCTGCGAATGACTTGCAGGAATTGAACTTACCATGGAAATGACTCACTAGATTCACAAGATACTGAGCTATTGTTGTAATATTTTTATACAACTTCAGTTTATTATAAGTTTATCGTTTTGTTAATTTAATGTTGCACAAGATTTAATTTGTGCTTCTGTTTTTATATCAGATCCACAATTCGTGCGATTGGTTGAAACCTATGTTTCCAAATATGAGTTTTGTATCATTAACTACACTAAAATTTATTCAAACTAAAAACCTTTATTTTTGAGTGTCATAGAGGTATCGTTTGCCAAGAACACCCTATCACAATTCCGAGCAATAACAGGCCGGATAAGTCAAAGGACTGTATGCGTAAAACGATACATCAGTGGAAACAGATTTCTTTGGTTGAGGAAGAAATCATGCTACCGACCCACCGCCCAATCCTTCATACGACGATCATTCATCCGGGAGCTGCGGTGATCCTGCCTGTCAATCAACAGGGAGAGATTGTCATGTTGCGACAATTTCGTCCGTCAATTCGAAAATGGCTACTCGAATTACCAGCCGGAACCCGCGAAGATTCGGAGACACCACTGGCATGTGCACAACGAGAACTCGCTGAAGAAACTGGTTATCTTGCCAGCGAATGGGTTGCTTTAGGGCAGTTGACCCCGCTTGCCGGTTTCTGTGATGAGATTCAGCATCTGTTTGTCGCCAAAGCTCTCTCTGTCACACAAGATTATCAACGCGATGATGATGAAGTGATTGATACCTTCTGCCTGTCCATTCAAGCACTGGAAAAAAAGATTATTGACGGTGAAATTACCGATACCAAAACGATCGCTTGTCTGAGTAAAGCCAAGCTTTGTGGGTATATATGATAGCAACTTATCAGTTGTCCCGTTGATAAATCGGAATACCATCAAAACAGCGCGCTCAAAACATGGATACAATAGGGGAACGCTCAACACTGGAATCTCACAATACCAAAACATCAAATGACCATAAAAAGACAAGGGCGTCGCAGCGCTCACGATGCCGAACAAACGCGTCAGCAAATTTTACGCATTGCAACTGAGCTGTTTTGTGAGTTTGGTTATACGCAGGTCTCGCTGCGCACCATCAGCGAAAAAGTTGGAATCTCACATAGCCTGATTCGCCACCATTTTGGCAGTAAAGAACAAATCTGGTATAGCATTAACGACAATATGCACCAATACATTACTCACTATTGTCAAACCATACTGATGCATTTACCGAAAGAGATGCCGGTCAACGAACTTCTGTATCAATTTATTGTTCGTATGCTGGCCTTCACACTCATTAACAAACAACCGATCCAGTTGATGGCAGATGTTGTGCGCCAGAAAGGCAGCCGATTCGATTATTTTATTGATCAATCCGGAGAAATTGAGAAACTGATTTTCCATCTGGCTGAAGATTACAACCAACTTTTTCCGGAACACGCCATTAAAATTTGGGAAATCAAATGGCAAATGATTATGTTTGCTCACGGTGCAGCCTCGCTCGAACCTTTCCTGCATGAAACTTGGTCACAAGAATGTGATACCGAAAGCGAGTGTCTGTTGAAACATTGGCAAATGTGCGATGAAATCATGGCGAGAAAATTGATGATACCGGCATCATCCCGTTTACAACCACAACAACTTGACGAGCTGGTCATTCAACTGGACGAGTTATATCACACGACCTAAATGAATTTAATTTAACGGCAATCAGTCATCCATTTTTCAAACCGTTTTTTCAAACCTTATTCTCAAAAATATGGATGACTGATTTTTCCAAAGCCGAGTAATCCTACATATCCGGATAACCGTTCGGATTATTTGACTGCCAGCGCCAGCTATCCTGAACCATATCATCTAATGTGCGGGTAGCTCGCCATCCTAATTCTTGCGTTGCTTTGGCAGGGTCAGCCCAGCACTCTGCAATATCCCCCGGACGACGTTCAACCAATTGATAGGGAATCGTTTGACCACACGCTTTTTCAAATGCATGCACCATATCCAGCACGCTGTAGCCAATCCCAGTGCCGAGGTTGTACACATGTAATCCGCTTTTCGTCCCAACGTTTTGCAAGGCTGCAATATGTCCGTCCGCGAGATCCATCACATGAATGTAGTCCCGAACCCCCGTACCATCTTTGGTCGGATAATCATCACCAAAAATAGAGAGACACTCACGGCGTCCGACAGCAACTTGAGCGACAAACGGCATCAGGTTGTTTGGAATCCCCTGCGGGTCTTCACCAAGTTCACCCGAAGGATGAGATCCGACCGGATTAAAATAACGCAGCAAAGAGATACTCCAGTCCGGATTCGCATGTTGGAAATCAGTGAGACACTCCTCAACGATTAGTTTACTTCTGCCGTATGGATTCGTTGCCTGTGTCGGAAAATCTTCAAGGATAGGCACGGAAGCCGGATCACCGTAAACCGTGGCGGATGAGCTGAAAATTAATGTTTTGACATTCGCAATCCGCATCGCATCGACCAGCACCAAAGTGCCACTGACATTATTTTCATAATATTCCAGCGGCTTCTGAACCGATTCGCCCACCGCTTTCAAACCAGCAAAATGAATCACGGCATCAATCTGATGCTCATTCATCACTTCAATCAATAAACTACGGTCACGAACATCACCGCGGATAAATACAGGCCGATAACCAGCAATCTTTTCAATCCGTTCCAAAACGGCTGGTTTGCTATTGTAGAGATTGTCTAAAATCACAGGCGTCATACCTGCTTCAATCATCTGAATACAAGTATGGCTACCAATATAGCCCATACCGCCGGTAATCAATACATTCATTGCCTAGCCTCTCCCATATAACACTTACATTGATGCATATTACCACACCAATGTAATCGTAAAGTTATTCTAGCTTGAAATTCCTGCGACATCTGTCCGGATTATAAGAAACATTTCATAAATTCAGACAGATGTAGCACGAAGATGGGATTAACAACCAATAATTTTCGCCAGTTCAATGGGATAACCACGCGCCTGAGCCAAATCAATCGCAAACTGTTCAATTATCTCCGCTTCGAACGAAAGGCTAATCGGATGCTGCTGTTCGATCGACGCTAAAGTCGAATGATCGGCCAACTGCCAGTGTGCTATCAGCTTTCTTGCCGCTTCTAAAGCCGATGATCCCTTTACAATTTCGATCCGGGCATAATTGTGACCACTGAACGACACATCGGCAGCGCGCAACGTCTCATCTTCACCCGGGATCTGCTGGGCACCAAACAGTGGCTTGCCATCAGGATAAGCGCGACAATAGTCAGGCATAAACTTACCGATATGCGCAATCGCATGACGCGTTCTGGCCTCAACGACTGCATCCGGCCAACCGTTGGTCAGTTTCATCTGCAACACATCAGGCAGAATCGGCTGTGATGAATAAATTGAACTTCGCGTTAACCCATCATCGAACAAGGTGATGGTTTTCGTCATACCATGCAACTGAAAAACACCGTCAGCATATGGTGTAAGCTGGGCCATTCCCTGTGGTGTGCCTCGCTGACCATGAAATATTACTTCGGGCCAGAGACTATGTTCATCAGGCCACTTGGCAATATATGCGGCTTTAAATTCAGCCATCCGGTATTGAGGGTTCTTGGTGAGATCATCCAGTTTACCCGTCTCATATCCACACGCATTGACCAAATAATCCACAACCAGTGTATGGGCTTGTGAATCTTTATCATGATAGGTCAAATGCCATTGGTCATCATACATTTGCGCATCGACCAACGTACTGTTGGTTAACAGTTGACAATGAGGCAGTTGCTGAAGGGTCAACATCGCAGTTGCAGCAAGACGGAAAACACTCCACCCATATTCTTGCACAACAATAACGGGATACTGAATCAACGCCAAATCCACATGTTTTGCAAAAGGAATCAGCCAGTCATCCATACTGACAGGCTCACTTGGCTGCGAACACAACCGAAGCCGTTCTAAATCAGCCCGCTCGTAGAGTCGATAGTATTCGTCAGGATCACCCAGTACCTCATTGTGGGCATCCTGGTGAACCATCGCTTGATAAGCCTGTTTTATCGCTTCTAATCGGGGTAATAGTGCTTGTGGATGTTCAGGATCAGTGGTCGGTGTCGCGATCACGGTCGGACGCTTGTTGATGGTATGTCGATATAGCCGAATCGTCTCAACGGACTGCCGCAATAATTCCAGACACTGTTGTTGAGAGATCTCTCGGTATAGGTTTCCCCCGGCATGCAGATGACAGATTGGCGGACCATTAACCAAACTCGGGCCACGTTCCATCAGAACGACGTCTACGCCCTGTTCACCTAAATGAACCGCAGCCGTCGCTCCCGCAACGCCACCACCAATAATCGCAATCCGAGGTTTTTGGCGATTCGATGAATTATTCTGCATCACTACTCTATCTTGTCTGACGTGTCCACATTGTATATGCACGAAAACTTAATTTAAATCACATTTTTGATAGGGTTTTCCTTGAATCATCCATTCACCTGTAAGAATAATTTTTTCAAAAAAAACACTTGACGAGGACTCTATCTATCTCGAATTCAGTGTTTTGAACACATCAAAACTAACGGTAACATATTGAATGTACACATGAGATGTTTCAAACCATCGGTCATGCTTGTCCACTTATCCCAAACTTTATCCACTGTTTTTGTGGATAACTGATCCGACAACTGAACATGCAACCCCTCATTCAGGATAAAACGGGAAGGTGTCCGTTTATAAATCACCCGCTGCCATATCCAACCTGCTGATAGCTTCATATTTCGCCCTGATTAACGAAAGATATACCACAAAGCTTACAACCTGATTGTTTATCATTGCCGATTTTGCTCATGCTCATTTTTCTATTGCGACTCATGACCAATTTTACCTTGGCTTACTTCTCTATAACTGAGACACTTATGCCGCAACTTACATTAGGCAAAAAAATATGAAACTTTTAGTCCGCAATCTAGCGCGCACAACGACTGAACATGACATTCGTGTTCTTTTTTCGACTCATGGCACAGTCACTGAATGCAACTTGGTTCTAGACCAGGAAACAGGATTATCAAAAGGCTTCGCGTTTGTTGAAATGCCCAACGACGATGAAGCAAAAGCTGCAATCCAAAATCTAAACCTTTCAAACGTCGCGAAAAGCACCATTAGGGTTAAACGCGCACAAAACTGACACTCTCGAAGCCAGCCGTGTATTGCACGACTGGCTTTTCTGATCGGTCTTCCCTTCATCCATTGAAAAACTGGTTAAGTTGCGAGAACCATCATCAATGCCCCGTGACATAGCACCAGCCTCATTTCACCCGATTGAAGCAACTAAATGCGCAAAGCCGTTTTCAATCAAACTCGTTTCCATGATTGAAATAACTTTCCGGCTTGTATCAGCGGATATCACATCCGATTGAATTTGCTGCTTGAGAATTAGCGAAGAGATGTGCTCGATCTCGTATTCAAATCCACCCCCTCTCGCAGGTGAGGTTATTTTATGGTTTTTGCCTTGATAGAAAAGGTCAATGTTTTGGGGGTTCCACCACTTATCATGAATCACGATTTCCACCTCAGGCCCTTTTATGATTGCTTCGCGCTTTAGATCACGCGTAATCGAAGCCCCGATTCTACCCTTGACCTCACCATCAAACATAAATTCAACCGTTTCATCGACCTCAGAATGAGTATTATCTGTGATATATTTTACTGACGGTTTACACACCGGGCGTTGCATGAGATGGCATAAATCGACATATAACCATAAAGCATACACTCCGACATCCAGTGTTGCGCCACCGCATAAATCAGGATCAAATATTCTCAATTGACTATCAAAGTCGTGCCAATTACCAAAAGCCGCTTCAACTGAATTGATTTTGATCTGGTTATCCAGAATAAACTGCCGCAGTGACTGATAAGCCGGGAAAGCAACTGATTTCATTGCTTCAACTAACAGTAAGTCTTTTTCGTTGGCCAGCGAGGACATTGCATCCCAGTCATCAACATTGGTAAATGCTGGCTTTTCAACCAAAACGTGTTTGCCGTGTTTGAGAAACAGTTCAACCATGCTTTTATGAAAAGGATGAATGGTTGCAATATAGACAGCATCAACGGTTGGGTCTTGTGCCAACGCCAGATATGAGCCGTAACTTCTTTGACACCTGAATTCATCGGCAAACGTATCTGCTCGCAACTGATCTTGTGCTGCGACAGCATACAACTCACCATTCGGGACATGTTGTGTCAGATCTTTCACAAAACGATGTGCAATTTTGCCTAATCCGGCAATTCCCCAACGAACCTTGTTATTAATCACAGACGTACCTAAATCAAATAACTCATTGAACAACAATACTAGCGCGACGCCCCAAAGTATCAAGTCTTGCCATTTGAATTGAAGTGAAGATTTAACTCAGAGCTTTGAGGATAGATGAACAATAGGGCCATTTTGTATCCGACCCTAAATGTCGGCACGATATCGTGGATGGCAATCAGAATAGATCCCGAAACACTTAACCGGCATCCAATTGAGACCGGGCCACAGACAAACATTCCTCAGCTTTGCGTTTACGCCGGTCGCGATGACTTAAATACGCCAGCGGCACAATAATGAACAAAGCACCTATCACTAAAAAGAAATCAATTGACTCATGAAAGACCACCCAGCCCAGAATGACCGCAAACAATAAACCGGAATATTCGGCACTACTCACTTGGCTGGACGCGACATAGCGATAACCTTGCAGACACGCCAAGCTATATATCATTGCGCATACCGCAGACGCCCCCGCGTAAATTAAGCCACTAAAATGCCAGGGTCCATTTTCCCAGAGTGCCAGACCAGCCGTCAATGGCAAGGCAGAGACATGAGTAATCAACAGCCCGAAGAACAAATTTTGATTTTTCGGCAGCTTGCGAATCAATAAACTGTTTGTCGCCAGCAGCACAGAAAATGACACCGCACTGATCATCCCCCAGCTCACTTCCGAAGGTCGTAAAATAATCAACACCCCGACAAAACCAGAGCAGGCCGCAATCACGATGCCTGTGGTAATTTTCTCCTTAAAGAAAATCCCGGCAAATAAAACAATCAGAATCGGGGCGATATAAAACACCGCATTGGCCGTCGCAAGGGGTAACTGGGACAAAGAAATAATCAACAAAATGCTTGCCAGCACCCAAAGATTGCCTCTTAACACGTGCAATTTCAGGCCGACCTCCCCCTTAAAATTGATATGCTTATAGGCCAATGGCAACAAAATCAGACAAATCATCACCAGACGCATCAACGTAAACTGATATGCCGACATACTACTGCCCACCATCTTGATAAACACATCACACAAAGTCGCGAAGAAGTTTCCGATCACCAGAATCAAAATAGCGCTACTCACCGTTTTCCCAGACATTTCCCCTGCCCATATCGATAAAAACATCAAGAATTACAGTCTAATCTCGACTTCAGCGACGATAAAATGATATATCCTGACTTAGTATTCATTTTTTGGATAATAAAAATGCTGCCACCACTAAAAGCCTTACCCGTATTTGAAGCGGTTGCCCGATTAAACAGTTTTTCGCTCGCTGCGCAGGAGCTTAATCTCAGCCAAAGTGCGGTGTCTCATCAGATCCGCGTCTTGGAAAATCACTTGGGCGAAAGTCTCTTCCACCGTCAAGGCCGTTATCTCAGCCTGACACCAGAGGGAAAACATTATCTGGATGCGATCAGCAGCTCTTTGTCACAAATTGCTCACGCAAGCAGCCTGATACGCGGGGAAAGTGAAACCAAAGTCAGAATTGCCGTCTACAGTTCTTTCGCCGTTTGCTGGTTAATGCCACGCCTGCCCGATCTGATGAGGCTGCATCCGAATTTGGATATCAGCATCACAATGTCACACAGCTTGCTCGAACTTTCTGACAAAACAGCGGATTGTTTCATCACTACGGACAACGAAAAACGCGGGTTTGACTTTAAGCACATCTACAGAGAGCGGCTCTTCCCCGTTTGCAGCCCCGCATTTTATGAGTCGATGAAAAGTGCCCTCAACATCCGCTCAGACAAAGACATGGCCGACTTGCTGAAAAAACATCCCGAGACATTGGGCGAATTTCCTCTCGCGACCTCTTTTGGTATCTACAACGAATATACCGAAGACTGGCGCAGATGGTTTGCCGAAGCAGGCCACCCGCTCCCCGACGAACTGCAACTGCATAAATTCAGTCATTTACTGCTCGCTTATGAAGCAGCCAAATATTCGCTTGGTATCGGTTTAATCAATGACTATATGTTTAATGAGGATAGAACCAGAGACGATCTGATCCGCCTGCCGGCCCACCATATTGAAACCGGCGACGAATTTTACTTTGCTTATAAGTATTCAAGGCGAAATGAACCGGGCATTGCGGAAGTCAAACGATGGTTAATCCATGAAGCCGCAGGGCTGCAGTCAGATGACTGAGGGAGGAGGAACGCATCACCATCACTCCCTCGATGACTCGACCCGGATGAGCAATGGATACCATCGTTATTGGTCTACGAATAATACTTATTATTCGTCAATTATCTTAAATTGCCACCCGTTCTCCTTGCGTTCAATTAACTCTATTTTTTCATGCAGAAGAATCGTTCGTAAAACCTCGGAGAGACGTTGGTTGATCTCTTCATTAGATGTATATGTCTTATCGTCTTTAATTTTTTCAATATTCATAACATGTATTCTCCTATGGAGTCATGATTAGACTATTGTTTACATAATGGATCATTTCTATCACTGACTTATGGTTTGAAAGTTTTTCTCTACCACTTGCCAATCTTGGGGAATAATCAATTATTGCCGTTAAGACGTCTTCTTTTTTTTCATCTTTATATATCACGTCTTCTGATAAAACAGCTTCACGACAAACACCAATCGATTTTTCCAACCTACTTAAATATGTTGTAATATTAGTGAATGATTTTTTTTCGTTAAATTTTTCAGGTTTAGAGGTTAACTTATTTTCATCATCAATAGTGTAATACTTAAATTCTTTCCTGTATTCTCCACGATCAAGTGCATCGACTTTATCTTTAATTCTCACAGCGTCATGATCACCTGATTCAGCTGCCTTTTTTAAAATACTGTAAATATCAACCAAATAGGCATATCGTGATAAATCATGATCATGGAGACCCAAGTCGATACCTGACCCGACAGGATATCCGGATAGCGCACTCGTCACACCCGGTAATTTTGCGAGAGATTCTGCAGCAAGGCCAGTGGCAAACCATTGAGATGCAGAAGCTCCGGTCCCGCCACCAGTGGCGCCAAAATTCATCTTGGCCAATACAGAATGAGGAATAGTCTCTTTCGGTACTGCAACCCCCACAGGTGTTAATACGATATGTGTATTGCCATTTTCGGGCTTCAATAGCGTATTGCCATTTTCGGGCTTCGATAGCGTATTCGGAACGTCGGCCTCCGAAGCACAGGGAAGTTTCGAAGTACAGGGAAGGAATTCATAATTGGGTATTAAGGGATCGATGACTCCCTCCTGACGTTTATAACCCAGTACAAATTTTGCAGGTGTTCCAGAGGAAGGTTCCGAGCCAACCTCTAACCCGATGGTTGTATTGGTAAAAAAAACCAAATGCTGATTTGAAGCACAGGCAGTTAATATTCCAGAAAGAAGTAACACACAGAGTTCACCTTTCATAATAACCCCCTAACGATATGATTTATTTAAAGGTGACACTTTCTTCTGATAATTTTTTATCGACTACAAAAACTTCACCTATTTTACTTTCACAATGACTTGACAAATTTTTATCGATTTCCATTTTTTTGTTACTAAAATAACCCAAACCAAATGTTGCTGTACCAAGTTTTATGCCACTTCCTTCAATCGATGAATAAATACAACCAGGTGCCTCTTTTTTTTCATGATTGAATGCCCCCAAATAGACATCGCCATCATATACAACCAAATATTTATAGGAGCACCCGCTCAGTAGCACGAATAATGCGATCAACAAAGATTTCCCCACAAATACCATTTGCTCGTACCTAGACTAAGAAGCATAAAAATGCGAATGCATAATATAAAATTAGTTGCAATAAGTGGGTGTGAGCATTTTTTTTTACAAACTGACTTTATTATCACAAAGCTGACTCAGAATATAACAACCCCTTTCAATCAAAACATTGTCTGTCTAACAAAAATATCAAAGCGATCGTTAAATAATATGGAGCCGGTATACAGCGCTTGATATAAAACCAAGGACACATTTCGTTATTCGAATATATCGGGCAATACATCGAACCGATAATATGCCCTTAAGCTTGATGACAGACAAAGGCTTTGGCCTCATTCACTGGCCAAAGCCTTTTGTGGCGACATTACAAAGAAATATCTCGCTGTACGCCCGCTTCACGAGCAAAATCATGATCATGACTAATCAGAATGAAACCGCCACGATAGTTGCACAAAGCTTGTGCCAAGATGACTCTTGATTCGAGATCGAGGTGATTATCGGGCTCATCGAGTAGTAACAAAGGTTGTTCAGGTTGATGACTGACGATCAACATCGCTAACTTCATTTTCTCGCCGCCACTCAGCGTATAACCCAGACGAAAAACACTGTCACGACGAAACCCAATCCCGGCCAGCAATGTTCTGGCATCGCTTTCTTTGATACCACAACACTGTTGCATCAAATTATCCAACACCGATAGCGTGGGTTGAACCGTCCCAAAATGCTGATCAAGATAATGCAATGGTGTATTCAATCGCAGTTCCCCTTGTTGAAGAGAGCACTCGCCTGATAGCGTTTTCAACAGCGTTGATTTACCACTGCCATTGTTGCCTGTCAGATGAACCTTTTCATTGGCATACACCTGTATTGAGATGGGCTGAGTTCTACCAAACGGCAATACACCGTCAAGCATCGAAACCGCCTTACCTGCGTGGCTTTGGCTATCTTCAAGATAGAGCTTTTGCCCTTTCAGTTGCTCTTTTCTGGCCTTTAATAACTGCGTTTTATTTTGGAGGTAAGCTTGACGAAGTTGCTCGTTTTTACTGCGACTTGAACCACTTGCTGTGGCTTTATCTTGTTTCGCATCGAGCAAGATTTTTCCGTGGCTACCAGCTTGACGTAACTTGTTCCCTTGCGCCGCTCTTTGCTCTGCTTTTTCTCGATTGCGCTGAGCTTGTTCTGCCAGATTTTTTCTCTGTTTATCAACGCTTGCGAGCTGCCGCTCTACTGCTTGTAACTCGGTACGTTTCTGTTCAGCGTAAACATCGTAGTTACCACCAAATACTTGTAATCCAAGCCCGGATAGTTCCCAAATTTCTTCCATGTCACGCAGCAGTACCCGGTCATGGCTAATGAGTAAAATCGCACCGTTAAACGCTCGCATCGATGCCAACAACCATTGTTTTGCCTGAACATCAAGGTGGTTGGAAGGTTCATCGAGAATCAGCAGCTCAACGTCACTTGCAAACATCTGCCAAAGCTGTAATCGAGCTAATTGTCCCCCACTCAATCGGGCGCAAGGAAAATCTGCTTCTGGTGGTAATCCCAGCACTTCAAGTTGCTGAATGAGTTGTATGGGTAAATCCCACTGATCCCCAATCACATCAAACCAATGTTCTGAACAATCGCCGGATTCAACCTGCTTTAACGCTTCAAGTACATGGTGTTTACCCAAGAACTGCGCAATAGAAAGCTCACCGGATAGCAAGTCCGACGGTTGCTGACGATACACTGAGAATGACTTCGGTAACGTCACCGTTCCACTCGATGGCTTTTGTTCACCACTTAAGATTGAAGCGAGTATCGATTTACCCACCCCATTGCGACCAACCAACCCGACACGATTCTTAATCATGGAACATGATAATTGTTGAAACAGCTTTTCACCGTTATCAAATTGATGACTTATGTTGTAAGCCTGTAATACTGGCATAATTGCCTCCTGTATGACAGGGACATCAGCCGTAGCTAGACAGTGACAGAGATGACATCAATACAAATACCCAGTAAATACGCGTTCTTATCCGAGCAATCAGAGATTCAAAATGTATTTGTAAAGAAATATCGGAAAGTGAGCTACGCCGACTAACCCTGTAGATCCAAAAATAAAATGAGCAATGGATGACAGGTTTAGTTGTTCATATTGGCGTAATCTCCTCAAGAAATGATGGGGAAAAAATACTGGATTCATACTCGTTTCGTCAAGGAACAGTGACCTAAAAAGGCAAATCTTGGTTGAAATTGCGAGCTGTCTTTAACTTTACCAAACGTAAAATAATCGATTCGAACCGATAAAAGGCTACCCGCAGGTAGCCTTTTGTTTAACTGTTCCTTTGCTACCAAGATGCATGTTCATCCAAGAAACTAGTCACCCAGAACAAAGGCGCGTTCCAGTTGACTGTCACTTCATTCATTGTCCAGGCACCGATATCATCAATCCAGCAGGTTTGCCCGGTACAATTGCCTTTCAGCGTGGCCGCAACCGGATCACTGAAATCCATAGAGTTCGGACCGCCTGAGATCACGCCGGGTGGAACAATCGGGAGATCAGGGTTTTCAGAATGCGCCCAGAACCGATGATGAGGATTTTGCAACGGATAAGTGCCATAGCCTGAAATATAAGAATGATCCATCGGGTTACGTCCTAACATATAATCCATTGCATCAGACATCGCCTGTAAATACTTCTGGGTTTTCGTCCAGTCAAAGGCAAGCCCGAGGAAGATACTGCGGTTCATCAGATTCGAGTTTGAACCCCATGGATATTGATCGCTCTGATAAGGAATCAGATACCCTTGTGTCTTGACACTGGCTTCATAGATATCCGCTGTTTTGAGAAGATTTGCACGAGCCTTCTCAATCGTACTTGTATCGAGACTATTCGGGACGAGAGCTAACGAAACCGTACCGGCGCTGCCCATATTTGCCCATGACAGATCATCGCTGGTTGTCGGTGTAGTCAAGTAATAAGGGGACTGCTCAAGCGCGGTTTTGTATTCACCCTTACCTGTCGTGACAAACAATTCAGCAGCAGCCCAGTAGAATTCATCCGCCAGATGGGTATCGCCATAAGGGCCGGAGCCGTTAAAGTTATCATAGGCATACACATTGTTGTGAACATTGGCCGCCTGCCATGCTCTTTCAGCAGCGGATAAACATTTGTCTGCATACGTTGCATCCAGAGGACGCCAGATCCGGGCACATTGTGCAGCTGTCGCGGCCAGATTCAATGTTGCCGCAGTGCTTGGGTAGCTCAGGAAGCGTGGTTGAGGATCTTCATAAGGCGGCAGAGGCACACCCGTCCATTCTGCATCGGCAATTTTATGGAAAACCATGCCACCGGCATCGATTTCTGTCAGTTTTAACGCAGACAGATGATTTGATTGGTCACCAACCGGCACCGAGACTTTTTTATGTTCCGGAACTTGCATGGCCAGCATGAAATCCATCATCCATTTGGCTTCATCCAGTAAATCATTGTACTGGTTAGACTGCTCAGGAATCTGAACCATGCCATCCGCAAATGCACTGGTATGATCGGTTTTATAGAGGTTCTCACGCTCGTAATAATTCATCAGAGTCCAGACCGAGATCCCACCATTCACCACATATTTGCCGTGGTCGCCGGCATCGTACCATCCCCCTGTGACATCCAGAGAGAAATCACATCCGGGCCACTGATTCCCTTTGGCATCGATTTGATTAAAGCAGGTCACGATTTCCTGTGGATGACCGGCCGGCCGGGCTAAATCAGCACGCTGAACGTAGGCATTTTCAATCGCAATCCCGCTGCGTTGTTGGTAGAAGAAAGACAGCGCGTCATATTTCATCGTCTTGTAAACATCATGGCTGATATCAAACGGATGACTTTTCTGGCCGTTCACATCAAGCGTGACCTGCGCTTCCGGTGTCTGTACCTGACTGAAATCAGCAATCTGCACCTGTTCTCCTGAAGCACTGTTAAGACCAAATGGAATGGTCTGACCTTCAGCAATCACCTCTCCCTGAGCGTCCAGCAACTGCCACGGCAACGGTGTCTGAGTATCGGTCTGAATAGTGGCCCGTTTTTTTGCATTTAACAGATAGCCCACCTGATTGACACGGACAGCGGAGCGCCGATCTTCTTCTTGGTATCTCGGACCATACAAGGAGATATCACTCAGACACACGGTATTCCCCGGCTGTGCCCCGACCTGAAAAGCCAACTGTGCTTTTTTATCTCTGGCAGACGGTTTAATCTCAAATTCAAATGATTGCACCGTGTTATTTAAAGAGAGCAACTTATTCATATAGTTGGTGTAAGGTTCACCATCGTGCTGCAGCACCGCGGTTAAATTGGCGGTATTTTGAGCCATCGCATTAAATCGGAGGGTATACACTTCATCTTTGAGTAATTTCAGATTCGACTGACCTAAAACTACATCCCACGGATTCTCACCACCATCAGTGAATGTAATACATCCCTGTTGATCCTGCGTGTTAAAGGTTCCACCCGATGCCCACCAGCCGGTATCTCCCTGAAAACTACCATTGACCAGAATATCGACTGTTGAATTTTGTTGATTTTGTATCTTGTTCAGATTTTGTGAACTTTGCGCTGCATAGCTGCCATTCACACCAATCAGGCTGCAAACAATCGCAGCAAATACTGTTGATTGAATCTTTTTCATCTAAGCCTCTTATGTACCAATCCTACTGTAAAAATAAATTCGTCAGTTTGTTGTTAGTGTTTGAAACAATGTTAAATCATAGTCAATGGATACGCTTTGCTCTGCACATTCAGGATGCATCTTTAATCTTTATGAACAAGGTTCAATATATTCACGGATTAGTTATCTCTAATAACAATAAGAATTTAGGAGTGGGAGGGTAAAAACGATAGGCTGCTGGTTTGGTGCGCTCAGGATTCATCGATTTCAGTCACATAATCACCAGCGCACCTAATCAGGGTCGGACTGATTTGCATCCTGCTCAGGCAATCCTGCAATTCGATTCATCCCCGTATGTACGGGGAACACACCATAGACACGCCGCCGTAGCGGTATGTTGGCGGTTCATCCCCGTATGTACGGGGAACACATCCAGAAAATAACCAACTCCATATTATTGATCGGTTCATCCCCGTATGTACGGGGAACACTCAGTAGTGAAACCTAATAACTCATACGCATTCGGTTCATCCCCGTATGTACGGGGAACACGTCAACTAGTTTGTTAATGTCTCGATAGATACCGGTTCATCCCCGTATGTACGGGGAACACGTGCGGGCATGTATGAGGACAGGCTAGATGATCGGTTCATCCCCGTATGTACGGGGAACACGCGCTCGCTCGTTGAACGTTGAATTGATTACCCGGTTCATCCCCGTATGTACGGGGAACACATCGACCATTTCGATCAACGTTCTTTTAAGAACGGTTCATCCCCGTATGTACGGGGAACACCGGTTACACAAAGATGATCCAGTTGGATTTTGCGGTTCATCCCCGTATGTACGGGGAACACGATGGTTGGCAGCATGTAGTAATAGACGCCAACGGTTCATCCCCGTATGTACGGGGAACACGTGATCAGGTAGTCTGCGATGTCTTTCGCGCGCGGTTCATCCCCGTATGTACGGGGAACACCGCATAACATCGTCTTTTGGGTATATCAAACCCGGTTCATCCCCGTATGTACGGGGAACACCTGATAATTTCGTAGTCGGGTGATTCTTCGTACGGTTCATCCCCGTATGTACGGGGAACACTCTAATTGTAGTTAATTGATTTATAAATACAAATTTCGGCTTTCACAATCTACCAACATTTGAAGTCTGTTTTAAAGGTCATCAATTTAAGCAGGTTACGAAGCTATTGTGGGTTTAGTACGCAATTAATTTTTCCTCTTCCTGCTCAGCTATTCTCATCGTTCAAATTGGGGAGCTAAAGGCTAGGAAGATAAAATTGTGCCAAGTCGCGTTAACTACCCCCCATAAATCCCGGAAGAATCTTTACATAAACTTTCTGATTTGGCATACACCCGCCAGCTACTTTTAGCAGAGGTACGGGACTCATTCATACACTTAACATATCCGGCCTGATCGACTTTATAGCCGAGGTAGAAACGGGAGGGAATAGCAACGATGACAGCGGCTAGCGTAATCCACATTATCTTTATCCAAGCACCGCGATATGCGGTTGCATATTCACTAATATCTTTTTTAGGATTAAATAGCTGATGAATGGCTACTAATGTAAATCCTCCTAAGAGCGGGATCGCGGCAACAACAGCTATATAATTTATGTATGATATCAATCGAACACGATCATCTAGTGGTTGAAAAGGTAAAAGTAAAGATGAAAATATTCCTAATGCAGCGATTCCACCTAAGAACAGTACCATGAATAAAACAAATGAAATTCTCAAAAGCATTAGTCAATTTCCTTCAGTTTCTCTACCAATGAATCAGATATACCCCACTCATTATCTATCCAGTCCAACCCGAGACTAGCTAAGAACCCTACCACAGCAAAAGCTCCTCCTGCTGCAATTAACGGAAATCCCATTGCACTAACTCCAACAGCAACAAGAGTACCAAGTCCTGTCGCAATAACGCCCTTAGCAATATCAGCCCCGGAGCGACCAACCAGATCTTCCATCGTCTTCTCATCATGGACAAACACATCCACTGCGTTAATCGCAACTGAAAAGATAATATCGACTACTAAACCGACCTTCAGTGTCTCTCTGGCGATTTTGCCGACCATATTTTTGGTGCCCAGCCCGAGTTGAACCACCTGCGGATTATTGGCGCGCCAGCGATTGCCTTTCATCAGGATTTTTAGATGCTTTTTGTACCCTTTGATAATCACGTAATCCCGTCCGTTGAAGGGTTTGGTATACACGACCACCCCCATGCCTCCCAACCCTTTTGCCAGTCGATAGGCATCATGGGCGTTGGCAGCACCATCCCAAACTTTCTTGCCATTGTCCAGCGTATCTTTGCCGTTGTATTCCCGCCACAAATTATTGGCAAACTCTTCCGCCTCTTCGAGCGACAGCACCGCTAGGTCTACCGCCTTCTGGGTATATTCCACCTTAATTTCCCGATGGTGAATAAAGTCATAGTTAGGCCAGTACATATTCTCCGGGTCAACCTTTACGGGTTTTCCCGAGCCTACTGAAGCAGTCGTAGGAACATCCGTGCTGTCTCCGGTGATGTTCATGCCGCTGTTTTCTTTCACTCTATCTGGCATTTGAGTTTTCACCACTGCATCAGCCGTAGTCAATGTGGCTTGTTTCGAAGAATAAGCAGCCTTTTCGCCGGCAGTCACCTTGGCTGACAGGTGCGGCAGAATTACGTTCTCGCTGCTAAACCCACTGCCACTCCCGGCACTACCGCCGGAGTTCAGGTTCACCCCGGCACCGCTGAGGGAGACACCTGACGGGTCAACTTTAACGAAGCTGCCACCGGCTTTGAGGGTGATTTCATTCCCGGCTTCGATGATGACTTGCTCACCGGCTTTGATGTGGATTTCTGTACCCGCTTCATTGACCCACACTTTGCCTGCTTTGACATGCAACTCGCCTTCAATCATCAGCGTCTGGCTTTTGGCGATTTTGGTGCGCGCTTCACCACTGACCGTGTGATGGTCATTGACCTTGATATGGCTGTAGCGGTCATTATCGATGGTGGTACTTTGATTATGTTTGATATGCGTGGTTGCATCGTTTTCAACCAGCATGTCGGTATCTTTTTGCGCGTGCAGATAGATTTTCTCACTGCCCGACTGGTCTTCAAAACTCAGCTCGTTGTAACCGTCCCCTTGGTGAGTCTCGGTGCGGATCACCGTCTTGGTTTTGTGCTCCGGCAGCGGATACGGGGTGACGTTATTGGCGTTGTATGTTCGCCCGGTGATAATCGGTTGATCCGGGTCACCATTAAGGAAATGCACCACCACTTCATGCCCGATGCGCGGAATAGCCATCATCCCGTACTGCGCACCGGCCCAACCTTGTGTCACACGCAACCAGCAAGAGCTTTGCTCATTTGAGCTGCCATAGCGATCCCAAGGGAACTGCACTTTCACCCGGCCATGCTCATCACAGTAGATCTCTTCCCCTTCGGGGCCGACCACTGTCCCCATGGTCGGAAACTTGAGGATCGGTTTACTGCGCGGTGTCATCTGCCACACTTGATCACCGAGAATGGCAGCAAACTGGTTGGCATATGTGGTTGCACCGCTGCCACCGGACTCTTCCAGTGCCTGCGGCTGGCTGCCCTGATGGGCAACTTGAATCAGCAGATAATTGCGATTCATCTCACTGTCGAAGTGCTCCATCAAATCAAACCGCTGACCGGCCTGAAGCTGTGCGTCGTTACTTTTACCGCTGAAGGTATGTGCTTGTCGGCGCAGCGCTTCAAGGCGGATCTGCGTAAATGCCTGACCCGTGGTGTCGTCTTTAAACCGCCCCGGGTGGTCAAAATGTTCATAGTCACCGCGCTGGTAACTCATATCCGAAGCGGTGGCCGAGTGCGTAATATTGTAAGACGGCTTTTTAAAACTGTAATCGCTCAGCTGCACATCACTGACTTGTGTCTGTTTGTGCTCGGTCAAAGTTGAGACGTAGGGTTGCTCAAACACCCCACCGGACAAGGCGTTATACGGCACCGGCATGGCAAGACGGCCGAACCCTTCGGGATTGTCGGTGATGACTAAAACATGCTTGTCTTGCTGATGCTCAAAGCGGTACATCAACCCTTCTTCAGCCGCCAGACGGTGGAAGAATTCTAAATCGGTCTCACGGTACTGAACGCAATATTCCCGTTTGGCGCACTCACGCCGCACCGAAAATGCGTAATCATTGATATTCATTTCCTGAAACAGCACCGAAAGAATTTCCGGCACGTCCAGTTGCTGGAAGATCCGGCTGTTATGGCGCAGCGACAGTCTTTCCAGTGACGGCACCAAGGTGAGTGAATAAAAGGTATGATGGTGACCGGTATCGCCCCGGCTGAAGTTGCGGATAATGCCGTGAACTTTTTGCACGACCTCATGATCGCGCAGCACTTCAAGCAGTGCGGTGCTATCGACCATTTGCTCGAAACTCAGGTCGCTGTTGCGACTGGCAATATCGATGGTATAGCGATAGCCATAAACCGGCTGGCCTTGATCATCGACTGAATCTGAGATGGACTCGATCCCCTGATAGTCACGGACCACCAATGTCTCATCATTAACGCCATCGATGGTGAATTTAAATTTAAGTCGAGTCATAAAAGCCTGAGTGTGTTGTTTACCGATTCTTGGTTATCAATACATACTTATTGATAACATTATTTTCATATGAACCAATAATTATACTCAAAAGAGCTCATGAAGCATGCGCAAATTTGGGTTTCTGTCGGTGAATGGTGATTTTTGGAATGGGGGTAACATGAAGACTCGGTTTTTAAAAATGTTTCACCCAATCAAGAAAACCATTCATGGAAGAATGGTTAGGCTTTTCCGGGCAGGACGCCCGTAAAAGCTGGTTCTGGACAACGTGCGATTCAGCCAAACAAAAAAAGATCTTCTGGTGACTCTTGCATCTCTGCAAGAGTTACTGGCGCACTGAGTACCGATGCTTTTGAAATCGAAAAACGCAATTGTGCGTCAAATTTCGGTGCCGGAGGCTGGGCTAATCAAAGTTAAGAATGCACTCAAACCTCTTCTATTCTCTCCCGACAAACCCGCTCTACCAACCCCAGTAACCGCTGCACCTCTGCCACCAAATAATTCAACTCTTCTTCGGTGATTTCGTAGTGGGCTGAATAACGCGCATCAATATACGCCCGTTGCAAACGGCGGAAACTACGACGGTGAAATTTATTGTCCATCGGGAAAATCTCAGCAAAGGCCGGATCAATCTGCACACACAGATTACCAAGTTTCTCGATATTGTGGGATTTCGGTAAGTAGTTAGTACAAGTCAGCAGTGTACAGGCAAAAAGACGCTCCGTTGCCTGATGCAGGTTGAAGGCTGCTTCATTAAGCATCAAGTCATTAAAAGCATGGTGAAACATTCTAATGCTTTCGGTAGCACTTTTTATCCACTGCTCATAATGCTTACGGGCAATCTCCCGTTTTTCTTCCTCAGTCAGATCACCCGGCTCCGCCAGTGGCTTTGGCGTCGCGGCAAATAGCTCAATCCCTTCTTCGCGAATATCTTTAAAGAAATAATGACCCTGTTGTAGTCGATTATTCACTTCGTTTAAATCATGCACAATCAAACCCAATGGTGCCGATTTCACTTTGCGATCAATCTGCTCTTCGGCACGCTGCCAGACCACATAATCTTCAACCAACGCTGCTTTATTGACGATCACCAGAATATCATAATCACTGATATAGCCATTGACCGGATCACTGACCCAATTCCCCTTGGCATGGCTGCCAAACAGGATGATTTTCAGAATACGGAATTCACTTTTACTGCCCGCTTTGCCTTGCAGATAATCGTCTAACGTGTCACGCAAAACCGTTGAGATTATCGCCAGTTCACGCTGTTTATATTCGGGAAGATGGTCGAGGGTTGTTTTCATAATCGTGGCATGAGACTGGTTGTGGATAATGAGGTTAGCATAAAAGAAGGGGCTGACAAAGAACACCACCAACCCTCACTTTGCGCACATTACTGAGAAAAATGCGATTCAATTCAAAGCAATAGTTCTGATTACCCATGTATACGGCAGTGAACATATTTTTCGGTTTAGGGTTCAAATCCCTTGGTTTCTAAGCTGCCTACGCGGCAGTGAACACGATAAAGGACTATCTGTTTGCTGTGCCGAATTTTCTAAGCTGCCTACGCGGCAGTGAACAATAAACAGGGCGAGCCGACATTAAGCTCAAAATTTCTAAGCTGCCTACGCGGCAGTGAACATGATCAAAGGCACGGCGGTTTTTCCTACTACTTTTCTAAGCTGCCTACGCGGCAGTGAACGATTTGTCAAGTAAAAGAGTTTACCTACAATATTTCTAAGCTGCCTACGCGGCAGTGAACCAAATCCGCTATGACAACGGAGAACCGGTTTTTTTCTAAGCTGCCTACGCGGCAGTGAACACGGTGAAGTTAAAACATGGGCGGGGTTCACTTTTTCTAAGCTGCCTACGCGGCAGTGAACAATAAACTTATCACGAAAAACCCTGTCACAGCAAAAGGTTAGTCGAAAAATCCCTTTTTTACCTTGTTAAAAATGCTTGTTTTTAACTTATTGATTTTATGCGTATTTTTTAAGGGTGAAAAATAAAGGGTCTGATGGCGTCAAATTTGGGTGCCGGAGGCTGGGAATATAAAATTGTGACTCTGCGGTTTGGGACGCAATCACTTTCCTCGATTTCATCAACATCTCCGACTGCGCCCCAGGTACTTTTTCATGGCCGAAAAAGTACCCCAAAAGGCCTAGGGGTTGAGTTCAGTGCACCGAATCAGGGACGCTTTTATTCGCTCCTGCTCACGAAAAGCTTAAAATTCTTCCATGAATTTTACCCTGAGATCATCGATCAATTGAGTTTCGTTGATTCAGTGTTTCTCCCCACTCAAATCAGCCACCCGACCAAGAAAACCATTCAAGGAAGAATGGTTAGGCTTTTCCGGGCAGGACGCCCGTAAAAGCTGGTTCTGGATAACGCGTGACTAAGCCAAAACAAAAAGATCTTCTGGTGACTCTTGCATCTTGGCAAGAGTGACTGGCGCACAGAGCACCGATGCCTCTGAAACCGAGGAACAACATGTGCGTCAAATTTAGGAGCCGGAGGCTGAGAAAAATAAACTGTGAGGCAGTGGTCTGGTACGACCACTCGCCAGCAACCCTGATGACACTTACGCTGCACTGACACCGAAAAAACGGTGTCGGGATTATGGTGAGCTGGGCATAGGCAGCGATGCTGGCCGTTTTTGAGGTTCTCTTAGTTAGACAACATCCTCATTTGTTATAATTCGGATTTGTCACCACTTGGACGCAACTGACGCTGAAGACCGAGCAAGAAGTTGCGAAGAACTTGGTCTTTGCATTCTCTGTAATGCTTGTTCTCTGGCTTACGGAAAAATGCGCTAAGTTCATGTTTACTTAAACGAAAGTCTGCCAGTTGCAGAATTTCTAGGATATCCTCAGCTTTCAAGTTCAAAGCGATACGTAACTTTTGGAATATAATATTATGATTTAACTTCTCTTCTCGCTTAGGCTGCTCACCTTCGCGTTTACCGCGCTTAAAATTGATAAAACCGTTTAGAAATACAGCCAACTCTGTGTCGTGAAGCTCAACAAAAGATTCATCGTCTTCTTTTTTCAGCCAACTCGTAACTTGTTCATCTATCACATTCAAATCTGCTAAAGAGAAGATTTCAGTCATTACACTGTCTTTTAGATCAAATGTATAACGCACACGGCGTAAAATATCATTATTGGTCAAAATAGTTCCTAATCTTAGGTAAATCCAGTGCTATCAACGTGATTACTGGAAGACTTGGATTTTATCAGATTTGCGGTCTACACCCTACCAATTGTGCAAATCTGCGAGAGAATCATAACGCAAAGTCAAGATGACTCCACGAAAATGATTCTAATTCTCTTAGTTTTATATAAGTCAGACAACTCTGGGTTATTTGAAAATAATCATATACTTCACCTATAGATTTAAAAAACTTTTCTTCTTCTGCCTCATGGACGGAGTTTTTCAAATTCAAAGCTTTACTAACAAACCGCTGATCACAGAATGACGCGAATACGTCAATTGCCGAATTAAACGCCCGACGACAACCATTACCATCATCAACGCAAAGATAGGCTGAATGACCCATAACAACGGATGGATGCGCGGCGTCAGTTCAAAAGCGTAATGGATGATCGCGGCAACCAGCGCATCAGCGCCAAAGCCTGATACGCTGCCGGCCACAACCGCGATCAGGCCGAATTCAGCCAATACTGTCCACATCAACCGCCGCCGACTCATCCCCAAGGTGCGGTATAGTTGCATTTCTTCATGCCGCTGCATGAGGCTCAGTCTCAGTAACGTATAAATCAGCAGTAAACCGGCAATTACCCCCACCACAGCCAGAATTGAAATGGCATTGATAATCTGGGATAACAAGCCTTGAATTTTTTGGGTCATCTCTCGCAAATCAAGCAGACTCACAGTTGGGTAAGCATGGCCCAATTGCGATAGCTGATGTGATGCATCGGCTCCGAGACGAAAACTCACCATCCAAGTCGCGGGAAGCTGAGCCAGTCGATCTGGCGTGAATATAAAGTAAAAATTAGGCTTCATTTCACGCCATTCCACCTGCCGAATTGAGTTCACCTGAGCCGTAACGGGCTGGCTGTTAATCATGAAGGTTAATTGATCACCAACTTTCACCCCCAGTTCACGCGCGACACTTTCTTCCACCGAAACCCCATTGCTTGACTGCCAGCGCCCCGCAACGATCTGATTATAGGTCGGTAACTGTTCGGCCCAGGTGAAATTAACTTCCCGGCGCAGCACATTACTGGCTTCCCGGCCACCAGCATATTCGATCGCATCGGTACCATTAATCAGCGACAGGCGTCCGCGAATAATCGGAAAGACTGGTGAATGAGTAATATCCAGTTGCTGTAACTGCTGCAGATAATCATCTTTCTCGTGGGTCGCAATATTCAACGCAAAAACATCGGGGGCATTCTCAGGAAACACACTTGACCAGTCCGAGAGTAAATCCGTTCTGACCAACCATAAAGCAGCAAACAACATCAGCGACAAAGACAACGCACCCAACTGAATTCCCGAGGCAAATGGCGTACGATTGACACGTTTCAGTGCCAGTTTGAACGCTGCGTTTAACGGTAACGCCTGTACCCCGCGAAACAGGAGTAGCCCAATCCCTGCGAGCAGTGCAGAAGACAATAAGATCCCTCCCAAGACCAACCAGACCATAAACTGATTGCCCCAGTACAACGCCGCACCCGCCACAGGAAAAAGCCATAATCCCCACAGATAAATATGTTTGCGCTTCACTTGTGTATGATTTTGCAGGCTGGCAACGGCTTCAATATCAACCAACCGATAAAGTGGGATCCCGAGCCCCGGAATCGCAACCAGCAGACAACTGAGCAGTGCCATCACAAATGGAGTTACACCAAGTTCAGGCAATGGTGATGGCAACAACCCAATTAACGGTAACCTTAATAATCGTTCCAACCCGTAT
This sequence comes from Vibrio sp. MEBiC08052, assembly GCF_001506075.1. Classification (GTDB taxonomy): domain Bacteria; phylum Pseudomonadota; class Gammaproteobacteria; order Enterobacterales; family Vibrionaceae; genus Vibrio. The sequence continues at coordinate 3,117,076 of NZ_KQ947475.1, forward strand.
CCCAACGGTAATCCCAGCAACAGTGCGATGCCTATGAGCATCGATACTTGAACCATCAGCCAATGCCAAACCCAGCGTTTCGATGCACCGAGACTTTTCAGCATCGCCACCGTCTGGCGACGAGAAGCTACATAATGTTGGCATGTCAGTAACAGCGTCATCGCCGCCATCAATACCACGATGATCACAACCAACGATAAATACTGCTCTGATTTATTGAAAATATCCTGTGTTCCGGAACGCTCTCCGACATCGCGCCATTCATCACTGGGCGTCAATTTCACTTGTTGTTTTAACTGTTGAATGATGTCATCGCGGGCGTTGATAAACAGTTGATATTCAACCCGGCTGCCGACTTGTAGTGCGCCCGTTTCCGGAATCAGAGACTGGTGGATGAATACGTTCGGCATCTGACGGAATGGATTAAAGCTAAATCCCGGTTCTTCGGTAATAGAGCCTGAAACCACATGTTCCATATCACCGATACTGACCCGGTCTCCTATCTTGATCCCGAGATCGGACAATAACTGCGGATCCAGCCAGACTTCATCTGGCGCAACATGAGATTGAATGGAGTGACCGTCAGATAAGCGCAGTGTGCCACGTAGCGGAAACGCTTCATCCACCGCCTTGACAAAGACCAGCTTCATCCCATCTCCGCCAAACAGCATGGTGGAAAACTGGGTCATCTGTGATGTCGTGCCTCCCAACTCCCGGGCTTTGGTTATCAATGCTTCAGGAATCGGATTGGCGCTGGCAAAAACCGTATCCGCCATTAACGCATCTTTACCTTGCTTGGCAATCACCTGATCCATACGTTGGGCAATCGCAGATAGCGCAAAAACACTGGCAATAATCAGCACAAACGCCATGACAACCAGCCACAGCTGTCCCTGTCGAAGCTCCTGCCGACACCATCGCACCAGTGAGCGATTGACCAAATACGATGAATTCATGATTCAATCTCCTCGATCCGCCCTTCACTCATTTGCAACCGACGCTGGCACCGCTGCGCCAGATGATGATCATGGGTTACCAATACCAGTGTGGTACCGAATTCCTCATTGAGCCGAAACAGGAGTTCGATTATCACTGCGGCGGTCTTTTGATCGAGGTTTCCGGTCGGTTCATCCGCGAACAGAATTTTAGGTTGAATCATAAATGCCCGCGCAATGGCGACCCGCTGTTGCTCCCCACCGGAAAGCTGAGCCGGTGTATGATGGAGCCGCTCCCCCAGCCCGACTGCGTTTAACAGCGATGTTGCCCGCACCCGATCTTCGGGTTCTCCGCGAAGCAGGCACGGCAAAGTAACATTATCTAACGCTGACAAACTGGGAATCAGTAAAAAATTCTGAAAAATAAAGCCAACGGATTCACTGCGTATCGCTGCCCGTTGCTCATCGTCGAGTGTATTCAATGACTGCCCAAACAGCGCAACATCACCTGAAGAGGCAATATCCAGCCCGGATAACAGTGCCATCAGGGTCGATTTACCCGCACCGGAAGTCCCGACAATGGCCACGCTTTCTGTTGGATAAATATCAAAATGAGCCTCTTTAACAATTGTCAAATCCTGTTGATTCGTAGACACTGTTTTACTCAGATATTTTGCAGAAATCACAGGTGTGTTCGTCATGCGATGGTTATCCTTTCTTCTGGTTCTGACTTTTTCATTACAGGCTCATAGTGCCCGATTACTGATCGTCGGTGATAGTTTGAGTGCCGGTTATCAAATGTCTGTCGATCAGGCATGGCCGAGTTTACTCCCTCAAGCCTTACAAAAGTACAATCGCTCGGTCACCGTCGTCAACGCCAGTATCTCCGGAGATACAACTGGTAACAGTTTGTCTCGTTTACCACAACTGTTACAGCGACATATGCCAGATTATGTACTGCTCGAACTGGGAGCCAACGACGGGCTCCGCGGCTTCTCACCGCAGATTCCTGAGCAAAATCTGGCCAAAATGATTGATCTCATCACGCAATCCGGCGCACGGGCAATTCTGATGCAGATTCGCATCCCTCCGAACTATGGGCAGCGCTATAGCAAAGCTTTCGCCTCTATCTATCCAAAACTGGCGACGGAAAAACAGGTTCCGCTATTGCCGTTTTTTCTGGAACAGGTCATTCTTCGCCCAGAATGGATGAAATCCGATGGACTCCATCCCAATGAAGATGCACAACCTTGGATTGCCGGATGGATGGCGCAACATCTGCACCCTTTACTTGATCAACCCGCGGCCCCGGACATGCAGTCATGATTCCTAGTTCGGCTTTTACTGCCCTAGCTCAATAAACATCAGACAATTTTGCGTTAATGTAGCTGATGTGTTAACTGAAAAAATCAACACGTTTAAACTGTTCATCATCATGATATGTTTCATCATCATAGGGTAACCGACATGCACATAACCCCAAAGATCAATGGCGTTGTTGCACATAGCGCACATCCTTACGGTTGCGAGCAATCGATTATACAACAAATTCAATATGCTAAGGCCGCAACTCCGATTCAACACGGCCCAAAACGGGTGCTCATCTTAGGTGCATCTTCCGGACTGGGGCTTGCTGCGCGGATCGCACTCACGTTTGGCGGTGCTAAAGCGGACACCATCGGTGTCTCTCTCGATACACCACCGCAAACGAATCACTCCGGTAGTGCTGGTTTCTACAACAACTACTACTTCAAACAGTATGCGCAACGTGAAGGCCGCACTGCGATTAATATTCAGGGGGATGTGTTTTCCCGCCGCACGAAAGAAGCCGTGATCGAAGCAATTGAGACTTACTTTGAAGGTGAAGTTGATCTCATTATTTACAGTGTTGCCTCCGGCAAACGTCGAAAAGCGGAAGGCAGTGATAGCTTCTGGTACTCCGCCATTAAACCGATTGGTCAGTCAATACAGAGTGTCTTACTCGATTTGGGCCATGACCAATGGCACGATGTCATACTTGAACCCGCTTTAGAAGAAGAGATCGACTCGACACTCAAAGTGATGGGCGGAGAAGACTGGGAAGCATGGATCGATGCATTGATTAATTCAGAATCGATTGCTGATGGTTGTCAATCCATTGCGTTCTCTTATATCGGCTCAGCGTTGACCCATCCCATTTATCTGGACGGCACTCTGGGGCGGGCGAAAGTCGATTTACATCAAACCAGTCATTCCCTCAACATGAAGCTCGCTAACTATGGTGGTCATGCTTATGCGGTGGTCTGTCAGGCTTTGCTCACCCGAGCCAGTATATTTATTCCCGGTCTGAGCCCTTATTTGATTGCTTTGAATCAGGCTATGCACGCTTTAGGCGTGAATGAAAACTGCAACAGCCAGATGCAACGCCTGTTCACCACCAAACTGTATGGTCCTGAGACCGTTCCCGTCGATGGCGAGCGACTGATTCGCTTGGATGAGCACGAGCTTTCTCCGGAAGTACAAACCAAAACGCAGCAGTTGTTGGCAGGAATCAATGCCGATAATTTGTCTCAGCTCGATGCTTATCAAACATTCAAAAAAGCATTCATGCGACTGAACGGTTTTCAATGGCCAGCCATTGATGATCACGCACCGATCGATCTCCGGCCTTTTATCAAATTCGCGACAAAAGAATAACGATGATATCGTGCTCACTCTTGATGTTTTTATAGCTTCGAGTATGTGCTCGGAGCTTTTTTTTGCTAGATTATAAGAAGAGTGCTGACTTTCATGAAACAGCTGAGCTCAGGAATATCACAACATGCCAAATAATCACCCGAACCATTTGATCATTCCGGAACACATTCTGGATAACTGGCAAAATATTGTGAATCTCGCTGCTGGGATTCTCTCTTCTCCGACGGTGATGCTGATGCGCTGTCGTGAAGGTATAAACGAGCGAATATGTCATAGTCATCACTCGGGCGCACTCAACCTTGATGAGCTCTGTGCATGTCAACTCCATCAGATTGTTCTCGAATCAGGTCAGCCACTGTGGGTTTCTGATATTGAAGAAGAACCGACCCTATCGACTTATTTACCGGATCCGGTCATGTCCTATGCGGGGTTACCACTGTATTTCCCCAATCAAATACCATTCGGTATGTTGGTGATTATCGATAGCCAGATACACCATTTTCATGAACTTGAATTTCAGTTATTGGAGAACCTTCAGTCCGCGATCGAGTCTCATTTGAAAATATTGACACAGCAATCTGAGATCAACCGACTCAATCACTACATTGAAAACACGCTTTCTCACGATACGGTCGATTATGTCAATCTGACTCAGACACTACATCAAGAAATCGATCGCCGCAAAATCGTCGAACGCCAGTTGCAATATAATAAACGCCACGATCCCAGCACGGGGTTTCTCAACCGCTTCGCACTTGAAGACGAGCTCAAACATCGCTTGGCAAACTGTGCCGCCCGCGGCGAAAAATTTGCAGTGATTCACATCGGTTTCAGCAATGCCCGTCATCTGCAAACCCGCTTTGGTTATCAAGAGTGGGAAAACGTCCTGAAACACTATCATGCACAACTCGAATCGCTGGATCTTGAAGAAATTGAACTGTTAACTGCTCGCCCCAACTCCACCGATCTGGCTCTGATTGTACAATCCTGTCATCTGAAACGGGATGTGGATATGCTATGTGAGAAGTTGGTATTGATGAGCAAAGCCGTCTTTCATATTCATCATCAATCAATTCACTTACATGCTTATATTGGTATTGCCATTTCCGGTGAAGACACCACAGTTACCGAGCTTCTGGAACAAGCTTCCGCAGCGATGATTTCGTGCAAAGACTCCGGTCATTTGTATTACTACCATTCAGAAGCGCTCGCTCAATCTCAACTCCGCCTTCACCAGTTGGAAAACTACCTGCTTCATGCGGTGAGAAATGGCGATCTGATGCTCTATTTTCAGCCTAAAGTCTGTCCGACAACCCGACTGTGGATCGGTGCAGAAGCATTACTACGCTGGCGTCATCCTGTTCTGGGAGAAATCTCCAGTGAAACACTGATTCATCTGGCAGAAAAAAATGGTCTGATATTTGAAGTGGGAAACTTTGTGCTGAAAACAGCAATTGAAAAAGCCAGTCAATGGACTCGCTATCTGAGCGATTTTAAAATTGCGGTCAATGTTTCAGCCAAGCAGTTGCGGGACATTCGCTTTGTCGAGCAAGTCACACAGTTTTTGCAAGCCTACCAACTTCCGGCCCATCATCTGGAAATAGAAGTCACTGAAAGCGGTTTAATCACCGATGAAAAAGTGGCTGGCGATATTCTTCAGATTCTTCATGAACTCGGAGTCACCCTATCACTTGATGACTTCGGTACCGGATATGCGTCATTCAGTTATCTGAAAAAGTTTCCTTTCGATTGTATTAAGATCGATAAAAGCTTTGTGCATTCACTGGAAGAGAGTGAAGAGGACAAAGAAATTGTGCGCTCTATCATTCAAGTCGCCAAAAAACTCAAATTGCAAATCATCATTGAAGGGGTTGAAACAGAAGCACAAGAGCAGTTTATCATCGCGGAAGGTTGTGACTACGGGCAAGGTTTTTTATACGGACGCCCTGTCCCTGCTGATGTGTTTGAAGACAGTTTGGTGCAACAAATGCAGTCTCAGTTACAGCAGATTAATTAACACTATCAGTCAATGCTCAAAAGACATGTGATCACAAACACTCCCCAAAAACAGCCTCACGGCAGTTTGGAATAACGATTGACTGGTGACTTGCAGATTATGTTGAATATCAAAAAGGTGACACCGTCACCTCATATCATTTTGTCCGTAGCCGTCTGACGCAAAATATGCCATGCTTCACACAAGGTCCGGAACCTTTCCGTATCACCATTATCTCGATCCGGATGCCAGCGCAGCGCCAGTTTACGCCATGTTTTCCGGATTTCCGTATCACTGGCATCAACGGGTAATTCGAATAACCGTAACGCTCTGGCTCGATCCATATCAGTCACGTTGTCATCCTGACCAATATATTGCCGATAACGGGTCCAGAATTCATTCAGCAGACGTTTGACTTCACCTTCACTCGCTTCATAATTACTCCAGTCGGTATAATACATACGTAGCGGGTCAGCCTGATCAATGAAATACGCGACATGACTGCTCACCAAACGTAACTCAATATCCATCGCCTCGACCTGAAGCCAGCGCTCGGGATAAAGCATCTCTTGCAGTTGATAGAGTGCATTCATAATCAAAAAGTTGCGTTTGAAGATATCCTTTCCCGGTGATGAATCTAACTCAGGAACATACCCCAATTCATTCAACCGGGCTGAAAGCGTGTGGACTTTCCAGCCCGAGCATTCTCGTTTCAGCACTTCCAAAATAGGCCAAATCAGTGGATTTTCCATCTGTGTATGGAATACCGTTTGTAAGCTCTGATTTCCTGACATTACTGCACTCCTTGAGAGCATTCTCACTGTCGTCTATCGATTGAAGGATACTCGATACAGACTATCCTGTTCTTCCCTACTTTCCTATACCCGCATCGGTATCCGGTCTTCTTTCTGTGACGTGATTGCCAATGCCACGCAACAACCATGGCTTTTACAAATTGCCTTTACAGTGATTACGCTCACCTGCCTCCCAAATACGTCATTCAAACGTCAAGCGGGGACAAGTTGATTTATCCCCGCTCTTCCGGATGCAGTGTCACTGTCTCAATCCAATGAAGGTAAGCCTGAAATCCATCCATCACCGGGATTTGAATAATTTGTGGTATTTCGTACGAATGAACTTCCCGAATCGCCAACTCAACCGCCTGATAGTGACGACTCTGAGTTTTCATCAACAGTAGTATCTCCTGATCAGTACAGATTTCCCCCTCCCAGCGATAATGACTATTGATCGGTAATGTCTGAATACAAGCAACCAGTTGTGCAGACAATAGGCGTGAGACTATCGCCTGACAACCTTCCTGACTGTTGATCGTGGTCAGCACCATACAGAACGGTGTTTCAGTCATCTGACTTATTCCTTTGTCCTCTCATCATGTCCTGATTATAGCCTAGCAACCAAAAACATGACCGAACATCCAACACGATGAGACATCGACCCCATAAAATCATAGTGTATATAAGGTAAATCGCCATTTGTCAGGCAGAAGAAGATAGCCAGAACCTAAAGGGGGAATAGTCATCGGGAAAGAGAAAAGAATAACAAGATAGGACAATCAGTTGAGCAATGTGAGACTAAAGATGCAAAATATCAACCTTACTGAACTATCAATAAGGTTGATATTGATTACTGTTTAGAATGCTGACGCATTACCACCAAGCTTCAAACATGGCACCGAACGTCAATGTATCTAAATTACTTGACTTCATATTGCCCGTTTTAGAATCAAAGCCAATATACTCATTGTCGGCTTTACCGACTGTAGTATAAAAACGTAGCATTGGGTGGGCTGGCACTTGAGAGCCAATCTCAATATTTTGTGAGAGTGTCAGCTTCCACGAACTGTTTCTTGCATTAATATCTTTATAATCAACGACGCTATAACCCGCTTCTATCCATGTTGAATTAATGCTGTCCCAATTATACGTGGGGCGCACAACCACATTATAGTTTGCCCGGTCTTCGTTCCCTGCCACATCCAAGAACTGATATGCTGCCAGATACTCAACGGCGGCTTGATCAGAAATCTTGCTCGCACCGTTAAAACTGACTAACCATGCGCGTTGATCCTTCGTCAACTCAAATACGCTATCTTTGGCATTGTCAGCATAACGGAAAAGGAGATGATGTCCGGCCATCGATAGGTCTGCCGCTAACTGATATGCCTTAGTATTATAATAATCAGGTTTATCTTGTAATTTTTTCGATGCGAAGCCATAGTTGGCATAAAACTCAACCGATGCATCGTCAAAAAGGTTAATACCGTGTAGTTTCGACGTCACCGCATATTTACCGTTATCACCAACCAAATCACTCTGGACCTGACCGACGGCACCGAAATCGAGTTTGACGCCGCCCAGATTCAGATTATAAAAGCCGGCACCTTGTCCATCGTGAGTCATCCAAAAATAGTCATTCAAATTTGTCTGTGGACGTTGATGGAAATTTCGCCCGGCCCATACTTTTAATTCGGGTTGAGAATCGACAAAGTTGGTGACACTCGCATATGCTTTTTTGACTTTGACACCACCGGTTCCGTTTTTCGCCCAAGGTTCGTCAGAATAGTGGTCCAATAACACCACAATATCCCACTGGTCGCCGAGAGCACTGGTGTATCCTTTTGATAAACCAAATTCCCCACCATTATTCTCGTTACCTAATCGACCAGTGGCATTCCCATTCAATGCGCCCGCAGTCTTAACTAACTTTTCGTCCTTATCCTGAAACGCCGCACCATAACGTGCATATCCGGAAAATCTAAAATTATCATCAGCAAAAGCTGAATTCGATATCATGGGTAAACCCACTGCGATACATACAGAAATTAATTTCAATGCTCTCATGTTTATGTCCCTATTTATTGGAATTTAAAACAACATAAATTATTTTTTATAGATGTTTTTCTAATATCACCACTGAATAAAAATACGAATGAAGTAATTTAAAAATCCTCCTTAATTAAAATATCTACAGAGCAATACATGGTTCACTTGCTTTATAATCTTTTCTCGGTTTTGTCACGGCCACATTAGCGAATGAAAATTCAAGGTTATTCATTTGGTCCCAGACACCACTAACATGAAATGCTTTCTTAACCGAACTCAGGTTGGCCGTCGGAATCATCGAGGAGACAAGCATCTGGCATCGATACCATTTGTCGTCTGCCGGCAACAAACTACTATTCAGTGAGAAAAATGTATTGTTGTCTTCCGTCTGACCGTCCATCCGGGCCTGAATGCTTCCCGAATCCCCATAACTTTTCACTTTCATATCGACGGTAATGACATCCGTATTGTGGGCAGAGAAATCACTCTTAGAATCATCAGCGCCTAAGAACACCCCACCATTCTGACTAAACGATACGGTGATGATATTGTTGGCCTGATTAACATTACTAGAGAAACTATTCAGTGGATAAGCCTTGCTCAAATCTTGTGCCTGAGTAACATCACCTGAATAAAATAATGCGGTGTCCCCTGTAACTAAATCAGGAGCATTATTGACAATACTGGTTGATGCGTTGTCACTACATGTATCCGGATCTAAAACTGGGGTTTTATCGGTTGATGACCGATAGAAAATGTCGGTAATCTCATAATTAAATGCTTCTTTTATATCAAGATGGAATGGATTTTTCACCTGACTCAAATCAACAGCTTTCGCCCCATCAAAGGGTTTCAGGCACTGAACCGGAACGGCCAGCGTTTGCCAGTTACGGTTATCCGCCAACTTACCGGACAGCACAAGGCTGCTTCTGACCGGCCACTCATTATCAATCGATAACGTAATTGCAGATGGTGGGGTGCTTTGCGGCCGAATATTAAACTCAATGTAACCCGATTTATATTGGCTCAAATCTATTGCAGATGCCGCCTGCATCATAAATATACTACTGCCAGACCCTGACACCTGAACATCAACTGTATTGTCGACTAATACAGCCTCAATACTGGCCAGACTCGCTTTGCTGGTCGTCACGGCCGCAACGTTCCAGCTATCTTTTTCAGATTGAATCCAAGGTGATATATCACTACCAGAACTGGTACTTAATAGTGCTAAACCATTACTATCACCACTCTTCTTGCTCACATCGATATGATCAATATTTTTTTCAAAATTACACCCAGCAATAATCATCGGGGTGATCGATATAATTAGGGATTTAAATTTTATTTTTTTCATCATTTTCAAACGCTCTTAAATAAATATGAATTAGATTTATATTAAACCTACTTCCTTGAGTTAATATTAAATCAGTTTCCTATAGCGTTGACGTTGTATATTCTGATATTGCTTTTCTATTAAACTTATTTCTTATTATTAATAATAATTAATTTATTATTGTTTATTATTTGTTCTTCATTGTTTTGACTAATAAATTATATTTCGTATTGACGGACCGAATATGAGGTATTGATAAAGGTCCGCGGCGCGGGGGAATGCGCTGCGGAAACCTGATAAAAAATTAATATATGTTAATATTTGACCACTTATTCAATAGCAGTAATGATATGTGCGATTGAAATAAAACAGTGATCAATCATAACGGTTTACTCTGACATATCCATATTTAGCATAGGCTGGACGGCCATCATAACGACTCGGTGGGAAATTAGGGTTCGCACTAATCCAGTTATTCATAAATAGTTGCATATAACTTGAAACACGTTGATTAACACGTCTAACCGTTACCCAAGAATTGTTATAGCGACTAAATACTTCCCATGTTACACCATTCGCATCAACGGTAAATGCATATTTTTCCATACTCCAAATAGACATTCCATACTGGCCTAGATCAATATCTAATGGGAATTGTTGGCCTCCGATCCATACATTGGTATGGAGTAAATTAGTTCCACCCATTAACTCAATATCAACTTCATAGTGACTGGATGTTCCTGCCTGACCGGTGTAAGTGAAAAAGGAGCTGATTGTACCGGGTACAGATCCGGCTTGCATTTCAACTTCGTATCGACCGCGGCGGTAATACTGCGTTGTTCTCACTTCTCCACAACTCTTGTAACTCCCTTCATTCTTCGCATGCAAGATTAAAGCACCTGACTCTTGCCATACGTTTTTAGCAGCCCATGTACAGTCAAACTCACTGCCGCCATTTTTCCAGCCGTCTGATACAGACCAATTCAAACCGCTCCAACCGAGCGCAAAACTGGAAGATACAAATAAGATATTTAAAAAAACTACCTGAAAAACCAATCGGATCGTTGTCATCACGTTAAACCTCATATTTTTTGTTGTGGCAGATGTATTTTGATGCTTACACATAAAAATGCATAGGCACCAAACCTCTTTGCTTCTCGGAACCGTGAATTGACTTTAATGACATTTATAAAAATTTGTCTATAACTAGATTTGAAAACTGGATTTCAAATATCCACAAAAAATAAAAATGAAGGTGTTAGTCACAATTTATTCATCATCCATGAAATGTTTCTTTTCATTAATTATGATGGATTAACCAATATGAAAAAACAAAAAAAACAATAAGCTTCACAATTTAAAAACTAACACTTGCATTATTATTTTAACTGTCGTTTTATCAATAAAATCGAATGTCTCGATTCTGAATACTATCTAACCCAAATTATCAAGGGAAGGCAACCATACAGAAAAAATTTATTTATTTAACAATAAATATCTACCTGTATTATTTAAAAATAAAGAGGTTAAAATGAATCAAAAGCGGTTAACTATCGTGACTATTATTAGTTGCGGTGTTATTGGATTGAGTGGTTGTTCGGTGAAGCAAGCTTCATCTGATAATCATCCCAGTGTCCATTCAGAAAACTTACTCACCAATGGCCATTTTTCTCAAGGAACAGAGGGATGGTGGGCCGCAGGCGCAACGCTGAAATCAAGTGATCAGATGGGATGTATTACCTTCGATAAAAAAGGTGCCAATCCTTGGGATGTCATTTTAGGCCAGTCCGGCCTCGCGCTGAAAAAGGGAGAAGTTTACCAAATTCAATTTCAGGCGAAGGCATATCAACCGATCAAGGTAAAAACGTTGGTTCAGCATGATGGCGCACCCTACACCAGCTACTTCCTCAAAGACACAGCATTAAATCAGGAGCTGAAGTCATTCCATTATTCATTCAAACCCTCAGCCAATGATGATAAGGTGCAGCTTCAGTTTCAAATGGGGACTGCAAATCCGACCACCGTTTGTGTCAAAGATATTTCACTATCCGGTCCGAAATATACCAAGAAAGCCAATCTCTCGAAAGTTCAAGTCAACCAAGTCGGCTACTTCGTCAATGGCCCGAAACGTGCTGTAATTGCCACGCCAAAAACATCACCTTTAACGTGGCAACTGTTTGACGCCAACAATCATGAGATTGCTCAAGGGAAAACCACACCGTTTGGCCTCAATAAAGCGTCCGGTGAAAATGTTCAAATTATCGATTTTAGTGATGTTCACCAATCTGTCAGCCAAGCAGTACTTGAAGTTGACGGGCAGCGTAGCCATCCCTTTGCGATTGATAACTCGATTTACCGGAAAATGAAATATGATGCACTGTCTTTCTTCTACCAACAGCGCAGCGGCATTGATATTTTACCCGAGTACGTCCAGCGCAAAGATCTGGCTCGCCCGGCCGGACATCTCCCGGAGATTGTCACCTGTTTCAATCAAACCGATGCCAAAGGAAATCAGTGGCCGGGATGTGATTTTTCTTTAGATGTCACCGGCGGATGGTATGACGCAGGGGATCAAGGCAAATACGTGGTCAACGGGGGAATCTCAGTCTGGACATTAATGAACTACTACGAACGAGAAAAACTCGCCCATCCGAAACAAGCCAGTGCGTTTGCTGACGGCCAAGTGAAAATCCCAGAAAATCACAACAAATACAATGATTTGCTAGATGAATCCAGATGGATGATGAGTTTTATGATGGCGATGCAAGCCCCTGAACATTCAAAAGTCTGGGTGCCGATTGGTGACCAATCTAAGCAACAGAATCATCTGAAACTGACACAAATTGATGCCGGCGGCATGGTGTTCCACAAAGTTGCGGATGATGCATGGACCGGTATGCCACTGCCACCGCACAAAGATCCGAGAAAACGTTTCTTAAGCTACCCGACGACGGCCGCAACCCTTAACCTAGCGGCAACCGCTGCCCAATGTGCACGTGTCTGGAAAGACTCAGATCCAACTTTTGCCAAACAGTGCCTTGTTTCAGCAGAAAAAGCCTGGAAAGCAGCCAACTTGCATAAAAATGTTTTTGCTTATGACAACTTTGTCGGCTCCGGCCCATATGATGACACTCAATTAGGTGATGAATTCTACTGGGCAGCTGCTGAATTATTTACCACCACAGGTAAAAAAGAGTATCGAGATGCCCTCCAGTCTTCACCTTACTATCTGACCACACCAAAAGGTGATGCCAATGCGACCGGCGATCTCTATTGGCAAGGTGTGAGCACAGCGGGAACATTAACGCTGGCACTCGTACCGAATCAGTTACCTCAGGCAGACAAAGCAAAAGCACGGGCGAATGTGATTCACACCGCAGATATGTACCTGCGTGCCATCGCGAAAGAAGGTTATCACATTCCCGACAGTGCGACCGAGTACACATGGGGGTCGAATTCTAATTTCATGAATCGGAGTATCTTCTTAGGCATCGCTTATGATTTTACCCATGATCCGAAATACGCTGAAGCAGTCATTGATGCAATGGACTATATTTTAGGTCGCAATCCGCTTGATCAGTCTTATGTGTCTGGTTATGGCAGCCGTCCTCTGATGAATCCTCACCATCGTTTCTGGGCGCATTCAATCGACAGTAATTCACCACTCGTCCCACCCGGTGTGATGTCAGGTGGTCCAAACTCGATCAATTTCAGTGATCCGGTTGCATCATCAATGAAAGGGAAATGTATCGGACAAACGTGTTGGAAAGATGACATCGGTGCATGGACGCTGAATGAAGTGACCGTTAACTGGAATGCACCATTCTTCTGGACGGCTAGCTTTCTTGATGATGTTCAAGCACATTAACGATTAGTTTTCACAGAACTGCTCATTTACAAGGCCGGAAATAAATTCTATTTTCGGCCTTTTTCATGAATCACCCATTGTCATTGATAACGAGATTTGGTGGACTCTCGGGTAATTAAACTGATGGGTGGCACTCTTACAACTTCTGTTTCGTCACTTAACAGTTTTAAAACACTGCGCGCACTAATCGCACCCAATTCATCTAAGGGCTGCCGTAAGGTCGTCAATGAAGGAGTAAAGTAAGGTGATATGGGGAGATCATCAAAACCGATCACAGAAACATCATCCGGCACTTTAAACCCATTCTCATTCAGTGCCCGAATAACACCATAGGCCGTTAAATCATTGGCGGCAAAAACGGCTGAAAAATATGCTTTGGACTCAATTAGTTCCACCATTTTCTCATATCCGGTCTTGATGCTAAAATCACCCTCTAATACGAGTTTCTCTTTGAATCCGATACCGGCCTCATCCAGTGCCTTTTTATATCCTTCAAACCGTGAAATCGCATCATCGTGATCCGCTAATCCTTTGATATGAGCAATATTTACATGACCTAACTGGATTAAATGCAGCGTCGCTAAATATCCGCCCATCGTATTATCCAGAGAAATCGACTTAATTTTTTCACCTTCAATATTGTATCCTACCGCAACCACAGGGATTTTTTCTGAGCACTTCTGGATCAATTTTTTATCAACATTGCCGGAGATGATGATAATCGCATCAACATTACTTTTAAGCAGATAATCTAAAGAATGTGAGATCAACGTTGCCTGCCAGCTATTGACGGAAATCAGAATTGAATACCCATGTTCCGCCAGTACCTTTTCCATATCAATGAGCAGACTACTGGTATATGGGCTATCGGGGTTTTGCACCAACACGCCAATCGTCATCGAACGTGTTTTTTCGAGTCGATCGACATGAATATGAGGTTTATACCCTAATGCCCGAATCGCTTCTTCTATTTTGGCAGTCTTGTCATTGGAAACATAAGACGTTCGGTTAAAGTACCGGGAAACGGTACTGGGGGATACATTCGCAAGCTTCGCTACTTCGTAAGCGGTAGGTGCCATGTTCTTATTAGTCTTATCCATAATCAACCTATTTAATAATATTTATCTACTCACACTAAACACTTTTAGCATAAGTCATACACTCAAGTCACCTTAAGGTGTGCAGGATTCAACATATATTCAACTTACTGCATTTAAGGGATATTCCGGGTGGAATATCCCTTAAAGTCACTTGAGGATGTAAATAAGTGAAGAATAAATAAGGGTTGTGTTTCATCAACCCTTATTATATGACGGCAGGATTAACGATAAATATAAGAAAAAATCATCCCCGGTCTAAAATAACGACCTGCGGTATATTTCATACTTTGTCTGATGAGCCACGTATAAAGTGTTTCAACCTGTGTCTCATTTAACCCCTGCTCGGCACACCCACGCATGAATTCCGCTTTCTCAGCACGGAGGGTCGGATTAACACGCCCGTCTTCAAGCATCGCATTAACCGATTTTAAAGACTGTAGACATTGAGTTGCCTCGGCCTCATTCAGCGCCAGTAAAGTTTGTAAATCACCGACGGTCACTCGGGCAGACCCATTGAACCCTTCCGGTGCTGCGAACGGAATTTTGGCTGAGTGATACAGCGTATTGTAAACGGTCTTCAGTAACGTTTCGGCTTGTTCGTATTTCCCGGCTAATTTTAGCGCACTCGCAACACTAAACTGGACACCACCCCAGACATCCTGAGCCTGGAAAGCATCATGCGGTGCACCGTCAGCAAGGGTCATATTGGCAACGCCCAAGTGAGGACTGTTTTTCAGGTAATTTGTTTTGTATATAAAATCGAGTGTCCGGTTGACTCGCTCTGAACGAAACAGCCCATCCATCCCAATCAGTTTCAAATAGGTATCGGCAACCAACGCATCACCGAAACTATTATCCGAATCCATCGCCATAACTTGATATTCTTGGCTAAATGCCAGCGGAGCAACCGTTAAAAGCTGCTGTTTCTTATGCAATCGCTGTTCAAACCGAGACTGTTCACTGTGTTGATCGACGTGATTGAGATAGTTATTCAAGATCCGGGCATCGGCCATACGGTCGCCCGACAGCGTCAGTCCTAACTGTTTAAGTGGCTGGTAGTCGTGACCAGTCAAGTGTTTCACTTGAATCGGGGTTGCAGAGAAGTGGTAATAGCCTTTCTGCTCATCCCACAAACTCTGTTCTAACGTTGCAAATGCAGCATCCGCGCGTTGTTGATATTCACTTGAGAGTTTTTGTTCTCCCATCATTTGGGCTAATTGACTCGCAACCCGAAGCCCTGCGACCCATAAACTCGCACAATAAATAGCGACACCATGTGAAGAAAGATTATCAAATGTATCATCGGTTCCGTGCACCAACGGCAGTGTGTCACCGGCTTCGATCAAAGAAGACAAATAATTGATACTTTCTTGCACCGCAGGCCAGCAAGCCTCAAGGACCGCGTGATTACCGGTCTCCTGATAATGACGGTAGACCATTAAAATAAATTTAGGTGCAAGGTCTTTCCATTCTTTCACATTATGCCAGCTATAAGCATCCGGCCGGATATCAAAAGGGCTGCCTAAATCATGAATCACAGCACCGTAAACAGCACGGACACCCAAATATTTATCGTCGCTCACATCAGCAAAAGGTCGCTCGGCATATTCCCAATAACGCCGAGGTGTCTCATCTTCAGACAAGATAGCCTGCGCAAATGCTTCCATGACTTTGCCATCTAAGCGTGGCAACAAATAAAGAATCGCAAAAGAACCATAGAAGTAGACGTCCAACGAATTGAAGAACGGATAATCCACGCATTCTTTGACTAAAAACCTGTCATGACAATCCCAAACCGTTGACTCTGCGAGAAATGACAAGGTATTCATCGCCATGGTGGAAAAACTGACCGCGGTTTCCCGCGCTTTCATCTGTTGAGCAACCGTGTCATAGAGTGCAATTTGCTGGCGGATGATGCGCTCTTCAATTGACTCAAGTTGAGAGAGCATTTCTGTTGCCATCCGTATGGCTCTGTCACGCGCCGGAAAAAAACGGCTGTAAGCCTTTTCGGAATGCCAGTCATCCAGCCAAATTTTACTGTGATCCATCACTTGTAAAAATCTTAAATCCAGCGATTCACCGGGCTGTAATTCGACTTGCACAACTACTAAGGCCGACAGCGACTCCCGCCCCGTGTAGGTACCACAGTCAAAATAGCGATTGGTGCGCCCGATATTCAATGCAGCCACTAACGCCTCATCCAACTGCGAATCATACAGGGTCGGTTTGACGGTAATCGTCACTTTACCCGAATCGAGATCCGCATGATTCACCACGACTCCGTATAAAACTTCACCTTCAATATCAGAATGGTATGGCGAATCACTGGTTAAACTCACGCCGATAAACTGTTGCTGTTCATCGCTGATTGTTGCGATGTGGTGCTGCTGTTGAATCGCATTGCGCACCAGTGAACATGATGAGTCCTGAACGCCTTGCCGGCTTTTCTGGTAGGTTGAACCAATCAGGTTGTCAAAAGGCTGCACTAACGTGATTAGCTTGGTTACTCCACAACGGTTTTCTAGATGATAGTGATTCCAGTGCAGTGGGAGTGAACACAGTTTTTCATCCCCTTTGACGATCGGGGATACTACTTTGCGACGAACTTTCACATCATCAAAACACGTGTATTCATACTGCGCCATCGGGTATAACGCTTGATAATGGATGTCTTCTGATTTCACCACGTCAATATCAGCGGTTCGATGAGATGCCAGCGATGATACCTCGGCTGATGCATTGACTAGCAACCCATTAAAAAACTCCATCGCCACCCAGAGTTGGGTTTCCAGCGCCTGAGGCGCTTGATGAATTAAATGCTGTGTTTTCTCGGTAAATTCAATCTGCCAACGTTCAAATCGCTCCTGATTCTCTAGGTAGAAATTTAAACCGCACAGACCCTGTTTAATTCTTGCCAACGTGTTCTGTTCATCATCAATTTCAAGCTCAACACCGGCAAAAGTCACGGGATAGAATGTCAGAAATCGTCCTAAATCTTCGAGATGACGAATTCGGATATTATCAACATCCAGATCATCCATGACCGAAATATAAAAATCATTAAAATTAATCTGTTCTTGTGAACAATCAATATAAATTCCGGGAATAAAACTGAAATTAGGTGTCTCGCCTTTTGGGGTCAGCGTAAATGTCGAACCAATGCCACCGACAGCCATGCCGGTATTTTCTGGCATGGTAGAGACTGGTGTATACCACGGCTGAAGAAATTCAACCGCGTCGCCTTGACTACAGAGTTCACTCGCAAGCCCACAATAACTTGTATAGGGTATTTTGTTATTCATCATTCATATCCATCGTAATTTAATATTCCACACGATTGAAAAATAGTGATTATGTGTTTTGAGATGGAAGGGCACTCCGATGTGCCCTTTATTTATCATTCGCCTAATATCATTGACCTAAAGTAATCTCGATATGATGCACACCGTCGGTAAATATCGGTGCCTTGTTTCCTTGAATCACCACACCATCGACCCGCATCTCTGACACGCCCCGGCTAACTTGGTGCGGATTGGCAACATGAATCTGGTAAACCGCTCCGCGGAATTTACGCTGTACGGAAAATTCAGGCCAATCACTGGGAATACAAGGATCCACGATCAAACCATCAATTTCAGGCCGGACACCCAAGATCCACTGCGTACCGGCGACGTATGTCCATGATGAAGTACCGGATAGCCATGCATTACGACCTAAACCAAATTGTGGATGCTCGTCTCCCAATATATTTTGCGGATAACAGTAAGGCTCAGACTCAAAAATCTCGACCTGATCATTCTTAGAAGCCGGATTAATTTGTCGGTAATATTGGTAGGCACGATCACCGTTGCCGACTTTCGTTTCGGCAATCATCATCCATGGGTTCGCGTGCAAGAAGATACCGCCATTCTCTTTCGCTCCGGGCGGATACGTAGAAACCCCACCCAGTTCGGGCGAAAATCCGTTATATCCGGGGGTCGAGAGCTTAATGCCATTCGCGGTGTTTAATTTGGTATAGACGGCATCCAAAGCTTGTGTAGCCCGCTCAGACGTTGCAAACCCTGAAATCACCGGCCAGCTTTGTCCATTGGTATAGATCTGTCCCTGGGCATTGGTATGCGATCCAATCGGTGCGCCTTTTTCATCAAAGTAACGAACGAACCATTCCCCGTCCCAGCCGTGTTGATTGACGATGTGCTGCATCTGTTCATATTGGCTTTGATAGTGCTGTGCGAGCGAAACCTCACCACGCAGTTGACACAAATCGAGCATATCCAATAACGCTTTACCGTACATATTGGCGACCATCAACGACTCGGCCCCCGTCGGCAAATTCACCGTGTCATTCCAGTCGGCAAATCCCAGTAGCGGTAAACCATGTTGACCGGTATGCGTTTCCGTAAATCGGACGGCCCGGCATAAATGATCCCAGACAGTCCCTGATTCAATCGGCTTACCCTGTTTATCTTTTTGATAATAAGGAATCTCTTGGTTGAGAAAATCCGCATTGCCCGTTTCTTTGATGTATTGAGTCACTGCATAGATAATCCACAGGTGATCATCGCCGTAGTAATTCGGGCGGTCTTCTTCTTCACGCGAGTCACCGGCATTGGCTTCCATTGTCGAAGGGAAGAACTGGTGCATAGCGGAACCATTGGTATTTTGCACCGAGAGTAACCGTTCGATAAATTCGCGAGCTTCTTCAGGCATGTGGGTCATCACACCGAGAATATCTTGCGATGAATCGCGGAATCCGATCCCTCGCGCACCATAACCGAGTTGATACAGTGATAAATAGCGCGACCAGTTTTTGGTGGTATGACACTGACGCGGGTTGTGCACATTCAGCATTGAGTTCATGGCTGCATCAGGTGTGGTGACTTGAATCGCCGATAAGTAGTCATCCCAGAACTCACTCAGCGCGGCAAAAGCCTGATCAACCACCTGATGATCGCGATATTTATCTAACATTGGCTGTGCAGCATCAAGGCTCGCCATTTGGGTCAACTGCACCACAGTACGCTCGGTTTGCTGAGGTGTCAGCCAGCCTAAACGTAAATTCAGCGCGCCAATATTATCTCCACGTAAGCATTCGCTGTTGGTCAGTTCAGCACCATTGAGTGCTTCTGGAGCTGCCCAGCTCCCATACCCGCGATTACCCAGAAACTTCTGGCGATCACCGTCAAATGACGTCGCTGGCCGATCAGCAGTCAATAAGTTCACCGCGTAGTCTCGTTTCATGAACGCATACTGTTCCAAAACGGTATGGCCCTGCGCTTGCTGATGCGCTTTCAGGATCATGGTCTGAGGCACCCAATCGGCATTGACCAGTTGCTTTAATGCATCAAAGTGGGTGAATTCAACTACGGGAATGACATCCACATGCAAATCAGCACCGGAAATATTAGTCACTTTAATATTTTGTAGTAAGACCGGGTCTTGTTTCGGTACAAAAAAGGTGCACTCACAGCGCACACCATAAGCTTCGGCAATAATGGTGGTGTAAGACAGCCCGGTATGATTTTCAAATTTATCCAACGGCTTCAACGTCGGTGTATAAAATGGTGAGAAAATCGTGACGTCCCCGTCTTGATTGCGAACTTTTAAATATAACGTCGAGCCTTTAAAGTCGGCATTTGGCATCTGGGCAATATATTTGGTAATTCGATTGAGTGCGGGATCGCCTTTACACAGCAAAATACCGCCGTTACTATCCACTAAACCACCAAAATTTAACGTTCCCACATAATTACACCATTTGATTGGTGTACATGGTGTTGTGGCAACATATTCTTTATTGTTATCGTCAAAATATCCGAATTTCATTATGACTATCCCTAGCTTCCTTTATTGATAAAGGAAGCAATCGATTTAAATATATTGTGAGTTTAACGCTAATTTATATTGAAAATAGCGGCACTAACTGGCTAAAGAGTTTTCACTCAATGCATCAAATAAATGAATTGAATCCAGATCTAAATATAGTTTTAACTCATCGGTACTTACTTCAGCAGCCTGTGTTTCCACAGTCAGTGGTTGACCGGCAATTTCAGTTTTCAATAAAATACTGGCACCGAGTAATTCTTTGTCTTTAATTTTTACCGAGAATGGAAAAACACGATCATGATCGATATGTTGCGCCCGTAAATGAATATCTGTCGGGCGAACGCCCAAATGTAATGCTAAGTTTTTCGAAGCTAATGTTTTAAATCGTTCAGGCAACGGAATCAGATTTTCACCCAATTGAATATAAAATTCTTGATCCTGACTGATGAGTTTTGCATCCAGCATATTCATCGACGGGCTGCCGATAAACTGGGCAACAAACTTATTCGCCGGCCGTTGGAAAACATCCGTTGGCGTCCCCACTTGTGCGACATACCCATCTTTGAGGATCACAATCCGATCTGCGAGCGTCATGGCTTCAATTTGGTCGTGGGTGACATAAATCGTAGTCGTTTTCAGCTCGCGGTGTAGTTGTTTAATCTCTTCACGCATCACACCCCGTAGTTTTGCATCGAGGTTCGAGAGCGGTTCATCGAACAGGAAGACTTTGGGTGTCCGAACCATCGCGCGTCCCATTGCGACCCGCTGACGCTGGCCTCCCGACAACTCTTTCGGTTTGCGATCCAGTAATGGTTCCAGTTCAAGCATTTTGGCCGCTTTACGCACTTCTGTATCGATGTCGGTTTTAGCCATACCTTTGAGTTTCAGTGCGAATGCGATATTTTCATAAACTGTCATGTGGGGATAAAGCGCATAACTTTGAAACACCATGGCTAAATCCCGATCTTTGGCATCCACTTTATTGATCAGCTTATCGCCGACATAAATATCACCGGAGGTAATACTTTCAAGCCCGGCCAACATCCGTAATGTCGTTGATTTACCACAGCCCGACGGCCCGAGGAACACCACGAACTCACCATCATTCACCGTGAAATCAAAGTGCTTCACGACATCAACATCACCGAAAGATTTTTTGATGTTTCTGAATTCAACTTTAGCCATTACTTGTTCTCCTCAGCTCGCTCTAACAACATATTTTTATAAGCAATAGCGCTTTGTTTCAGTGTTCTTTCTTGGGTTTGATAATCAACATAAACCAAGCCGAACCGCTGACGATAACCAAATGCCCACTCAAAATTATCCATTAAACTCCAGGCAAAATAGCCGTCAATCCGCACTCCGGACTTAATTGCCTGATCGATAGCTTCAAGATGAGTTTGAAAATAACGCACACGTTGTTCATCATTGACTTGACCATCAATGCAAGTGTCGTTGGTTGCTGCTCCATTTTCAGTGACATAAATGGGTGGAATATTGTCATACCGCTCATGTAAACGAACGAGCAAATCCGTCAGACCCTGAGGATAAATTTCCCAGCCGATAAAGGTATGTTCATTCTCGGGTTGCGGCACTGTTTTGATCTCGCCATTCTCACCATAACGCACCACATTGCGGGTATAATAATTAATCCCGATGTAATCGACCGGCGCGGAAATAATCTCGAGATCCCCTTCCAGAATCATCGGCATATTCATCGCTTGACGTTCGGTTATTAAGGCCGGGTATTCACCCTTGAGAACCGGATCAATAAACCATTGATAGTTTTCAGCATCAGAATAATTGGCAGCACCGATATCTTCGTCTGTCAGGGGGTAAGCCGGCGATGCACTAAATACCACCCCATGTTTTGCATTCGGAGCATTCTTGCGGAGCACCGGCATGGCTAAACCATGGCCCAGCATCAGGTGGTGGGACGCTAATAAACCTTCCCGCTCGCCCACAACACCCGGCGCATGAATCCCCCAGCGATAGCCTAAGAAAGCAGCCACAAACGGTTCATTTAATGTGGTATACACATCGATCTTATCGCCAAAATGACGACTGACGATATCCGCATATTCAGCAAACTTGTACGCAGTTTCACGATTGAGCCAACCGCCTTTGTCTTCAAGATATTGGGGCAGATCCCAGTGATACAGAGTGACGTATACCGCCATTCCCCGGGCATGACATGCATCGATGATCTGCTCATAAAACGCCAAACCTTGCGGATTAACCACGCCGTCTTCAGGCAGAATACGCGGCCAGGCAATCGATAAGCGATAGGCATCAACGCCTAAATCACTGATCATTTCAATATCTTGTTGCCAAAGATGGTAGTGATCACAAGCCACGTCGCCATTGTCACCATTGTCCACTTTGCCCGGTTTCTGACAGAACGTATCCCATATCGAAGGCGTCCGTCCGCCTTCGGTCGCTCCCCCTTCAATCTGATAGGAAGAAGTTGCCACACCAAACACAAAGTCTTTATGACGTAATTGAGAATCTTGAGGAAATTCGTATTTATTCATGTTCATAACCTTTAAAATTTTAACCTTTCACTGCACCGGATGTGAGCCCGCTGATCATCTGTTTAGATGCAAATAAATAAGTCACTACGAGGGGCAGAATCGAAATTGTTGTGCCGAGCATTACCGCGCCCCAAGGGGTATTCGGGATCCCCTGAACACTTCGCAAGGCTTGGGTGATGACGTAGTTATCAGGTGTTGTCAGTACGACCAACGGCTGCATAAACATATTCCAGAAGAAGACAAACTGGACGATGGCTAATGTCGCCAAAGCCGGTTTCATCAAAGGCAAGACAACACTCCAGTAAGTGCGCAGCTGACCGGCACCATCAAGTTTCGCGGCTTCTAACAGCTCTTTCGGCACAGATGCAACGATGTGCTGACGCATCAGAAAAATCCCAAATGGGGTGGTCGTAAACGGCAGCCACACCGCAATGTGGTTATCTAACAAACCAAGAAACTTAATAATCATAAAATAAGGAATCAGGCTGAGCACCGGCGGAATCATCATGGAGCCGACTAACATCCCGAACATAAATTTCTTGCCTTTAAATTGAAACACGCCGAATGCGTAGCCACCCATGCTACAAAACAGCAGCGAGATTGCAGTCCCAAGAAAGGCAACATAAATCGAATTAAACATCGCCTGCCAAAATGGCATGATTTCTTGGAGCTTGGCATAGTTGATTGCCAAACTATCGCCAATTGCGAAACTAATGCCTGAACCAAAAATTTCAGTCCGGTCACGGGTTGATAACAGCGCCGACCAAACAAACGGAAAAACCGTCACAATTGCAGAGATAATTAAAACAAACGCCAATACAATCATGACTACCTTTGTCATCACCGCGATCGTTCCATCACTCGGTTTTAAAGCATTCAGGCCCGAAGGTTTTGTCTCTAATGAGTTCGTCAACATTTTATTGTTCCCCCAGTCCTTTCTTGCCGAAGAAGAAAAATTGAATCAAAGTACACATTGCAATCAGGGCAAACAGCAGCCATGAAATTGCAGAAGCGGTGCCCATTTCTAACCATTCCCAACCCACTTTGTAGAGGTACATTGAAATTGTTAAACCTGACTGGCCGGTACCACCGGTACCACGGGTCAAAACAAACGGTTCTTCAAAAAGCTGTAAGTTGCCGATAATCGTCATGGTGACGGCAAAGAAAATAAAAGGACGAATCATAGGTAGTGAGATACTCCAGAAACGACGTATGGCATTGGCACCATCCATCCGTGCGGCTTCTAAAATATCTTTCGGGATCGTCATCAGACCCGTGGTATATAAAACAATATTGAAACCGGTATATTTCCAGAACACCATAATCGCGATGGACGGTTTCACCATCGTTGCATCATCAAGCCAACGAATCGGCTGGAATTGATTCACCCACGCAAAAGCCCAGCCGAATAAAGAGCTATCAGCGAGCGAAGTCAGTGTCTGATTAATAATGCCTGAATTGGGCGAATACATATTAAAAAAGATCAGTGACGCTGCAACGGTGGAAGTAATATAAGGCAGAAAATAAGCAGACGTTAACCAATGACGTAATCGATCTGCCATTGAGACTAAAATATAAGCGACAGGAATGGCGACTAAATGTTGTGCGACACCGGAAGTAATCGCGAGCCAAAATGTATTTTCGAGTGAACGCCAAAGCCACGGATCGGTTAAAGCGATTGAATAATTTTCAAACCCGACAAATTTCATCGCCTCTAAACCTTCAACCGGGTTCCATGCGTGAAATGAAAGATAAACTGAAAAAACTAATGGAAAGACGCCAAACACTGAAAAAATACATAAGAATGGGAATAAAAAACCATAGGGTGTAAGCGCTTTCAAATATTTATTTAAAAAACGCTCATCCGATGGGCTTCTATTTTCATCTCTTGACGAATGCTTCATAATTACAACCTCTTTACAAGGAAGTCATCATGACTTCCTTGTATACATACAGATACATGAATTAAAGATTACGAGTACGACGCTTAATTAAACGTTCAGCCTCTTTTAGTGCAGTTTTAATGTCTTTATTTTCATCAAGGACTTCCATCAGCGCATTTTCGAAAATAATCGAGCGAGCAATGTGATCCCCTTTTGACGGTTGAACCGGTTTGATATTGCGTGCCACTTCAGCAAATAACAACCGAGCCTGTTGACCACCGAGAAAATCAATTTTCTCTTTAAACATGTCGTCATCATAAGTGGTGATATTGGCAGGGAATGCAGCAATTGTTGCAAAATGCTTCAACTGTATGTCACGATTTGTCGTCATGTATTTAATCAGTTCCCATGCTTCATCTTGATGTTTAGATTGCTTAGGAATCGATAAGAACGACCCACCCCAACTGCCGTAAATCCCATCTGGTAAATGTGAGACAGCCCATTTTCCTGACGTTTCCGGTGCGATCCAGTTCTGTAAATGTCCGAGCAGCCAAGCCCCTGACAATTGCGTCGCAAAAGTCCCTTTACGGAATCCTTCATACCATTCATTTGACCAAGCCAGAATTCGACCATCCAAACCTTTATCACGAATTTCTTTGGCGATTTGAAACGCATGAACAAATCGTTCAGACGTGACAACCGGTTTACCATTCTTATCGAAATAGATGCCTTCACCTTCAGGGACGGTGGTGAAAATAATAGTTTGGGCAACATCAGCAGCGGATGGAATTAACTGGACACCCATTTTTTTGAGTTTTTCACCCGCAGCAATGTATGAGTCCCAGCTTTTGATCACATCATCAACTTTCAGCCCGGCTTTTTTAAAGATATCAGTGCGGTAATACATCACACCCGGCCCTAAATCCACCGGCATGCCATAAATATCACCGTCACTCCCTTTTCCCTGAGACCAAGCATAAGGCGCGAAACGATCTGCGTACTGATCGGCACCATATTTTTTAGACAGATCGACCAAGCCACCTGAAGCGACAAATGGGCCAATTTTCTCAACATCAACAACAATAACATCACCGGCACCCGAGCCTGTCGCCAAGTTGGTGGTGAGCTTGGTATGATGGTCACCGTGGTTATTCATCAGGTAATCAACATGAATCCCTGTCTTTTTTTCGAAATCAGGCAGTATCACTTTCAGGCTGCTGTCAAAATCAGGAAATCCATCAAAGCGAATATTCTTATCCGCATCAGCAGAAAAAGAAGGCGCAGACACGATTCCCATCAGAACAGCCGAGGTGAGTGTTAAGGCTTTTATTTTCATCATTTATCCTTAAATAACTTATAGGGTATTTATTACGTTCTTGACCGAATCTCTAATCACTAGAGAAGGTACAAGTTTAAGATTCACATCAGATTTATTTTTATTGAGTTTATGAATCGCGAGTTTTACTGCTTCTTTGCTCATTTTTTCAATCGGAAAGTCAATGGTTGTTAACCCCGGAGTCAGATAACGAGCAAAAAGAATATTATCAAATCCGACTAACGAAATATCATCCGGAACAGAAAGCCCTACCGATTTCAGCACTTCACGCGCACCGAATGCCATATGATCATTCGCTGCAAATACAGCAGAAAACTGACATCCGCGATTGAGTAATTTTTTCATAGCGCTCATCCCGGTTTCTTCGGTAAATCCGGCTTCAGAAACCAGCATTTCGTTATATTCCAACCCGGCATTTTCCAGCGCCTTTCTATAACCTTGCAGGCGTCCCCTTGCATCAGATTTATTCAGTGGTCCTGTAATGCAAGCAATATGTTTGTGCCCCATTTTGATCAAATATTGCGTTGCAAGTAAACCACCGGCTTCATTATCGATATCAATGCAACTGGTCACCATTTCAGGTACGACGCGATTAATCAAAATAATAGGAAGTCCTCGTTCTTCCAACATGATTAAATAATCATCATCGAGTTGCTGGGTGTGAAGAATAAGTGCATCAACCCGACGTCCCAAAAGAAATTCAACTGCTTCTTTTTGACTTTGCTCGGTATTTGAACCGGCAGTAATCACTGCATGATAACCGAGTTGACGTAGCTGCCCTTCAATACTCTGTAATATCCCTGAATAAAACGGACCACCCAGTTCAGGAACAACAATACCAACACTATCTGTGCGGCTGGAAGCCAGTGCTTGGGCAATAGAATTGGGACGATAACCCAATTCTTTAATAGCACTTTCAACCTTTAACTGCTTTTCCCGACTTACTCGGGTCGAACCATTAATGACTCTGGAAACGGTTGCTTGTGATACACCAGCACGCTCTGATACATGTTTGATAGTGACCAAATGAACCTCTGCCTGAAATCGCTTACAACTTGAGTATTCAAGATTATTGGCCGCTAAATCGTGACGTTAATCACGCTAAACCTGATATTTATTTAGCGATTAGAAAAAAATTGAAAGGCTTTGCAGTTTTCCAAGAAGTCATGAAATCATTTCACATCAGAACCATTATTATCATTCATGACATAAAAAGCCCCTACTTATTCAATGCTTTTATTTTATTCACACTCCAATATTAATTGAATTGCTTATCATAATTTAAATGAGGATGTGAGTTTAGATTGATGCTCCGCCATTTGTTCTAATGTTTTACTTTGTTCCGCTAAGTTTTCGGAGCGAACCATATTTTGATGGGACAATGTCTGAATCTTATTAATATTGTCCTTGACTTGAATTGCAGCAAACTGATGTTGCTCAGTCGAAGCTGATATTTTATGACTTCTTTCTTCAATTTTATTCAGATTGATATGAACCTGAGTTAAAGACGAATTCACATCTTGCGTTTGAATAATACAATTTTCCATGTCATCAACACATTCTGATATTTGTTTCACCGCTAAAATAGAGCTTTGTTGCAACTGTTCAATTTTCGATTGTATTTCTTGGGTACTTGCTGTGGTTTTTTCCGCTAAACCTCGCACTTCATCCGCCACCACGGAAAAGCCACGACCTTGCTCTCCGGCCCTTGCAGCCTCAATCGCAGCATTCAACGCAAGAAGATTGGTTTGTGAAGAAATATTAGAAATAATATCCAGAATCGACTCGATACCGGCACAATAGCTTTCTAGCTGATATATCGTTTGGGTCGAATCTCTCAGGCGCTGAGACAGATGATTCAATAACTCAACATTTTTCTTCATCAATACCTGTCCGGAATTCGAATCGTTCACCGCAACGGTTGCGATGGATAACGTCTCACTGACCGACTCGGAGATATCTCTCACTGTGTATTCGATTTCTTCCATTGCTGTGGCTGTCAATGCGGTCTGTGAGGTTTGCTCTGCAATGGCGAGACTGAGCGCTTCACTGGTGTGTTGGTTATCGAGAGAAGCATGATTCAGTTGCTTCGCCGTCGAGCGAATTTGATGAATGATATGGGATAAATCATCGATGACCATATTCACGGTCTTAGACAGCATCCCAAACTCATTGTTGGTTTGATAGTTAACTCGTGAGCTCAGGTCTTTTTCTGCAACCTGACCAAGCACACGTTGCAAGCGTCGGCTCGGTCTGCGAATCATGGTCGCGATCACAATACCGATCGAGAGTGCAATCACGACTGAGACCAGCGACAATATCACCAGAGTAATGACTGATTCTTTAGCCTGAGTCGTTGATTCAGCATAGCGCTGCTCTGCAATTTGAGTGGCATAGGCAGAAAAGTCATCAATATTTTTCAACTGGGTATCAATATCGATTTTCACCGTCTCTTGTTGTGCGGTCAGTTGCTCATAAAGTTCAACCATCGCCGTATGCTTTGAGACAGCCCCGTCAGCAGAGAAAGCTTGCTGCCCAAGTAGCTGCAGCGGTGTTTCGCTTTGACGAAAAAATGCTGGTGATGCGGATTGGAACGTTGCAATAGCATCATCTAAACGAGTTTTCCGAATTTTAAATCGCCGCTCTAATGCGCGCGTTTCAATTACATCTTGTAAAGAAAACGCTTCATTCACTTCGCCAACCAGCAATCCGATTTGGGTGAGTAGTGCTTCAATTGACTGACGTGCATCGGACTGATTTTCTGCGGCAAGATTTTCTAACAAATTATTATTAATTTGCATAATGAGTGATTGAAGTAATGCCCGTTGCTTGACATTTTCATCTTTCATTTCCAAATATGTTTTATACCCATCCAATATCATATTAATATCTTTAAATGTCTTAATTGCTGTCGATTCTATTTTCTCGACAAACTCAGCAATATGATGCTCAGGATCAGGTAGTTCTTTAAACCATGCCAGTTTTGTCTGGAAATCTTGCATCGATTGATGAATTGACTGGCTTAAAGGATCCAAATCTTCTGGGTATAGTGTTGATAAATATGACATCATGCTACGATCAATATCCAAATAGTTGATCGTCAGTTCACCCGAACGTAATATGAATGGCGCTGATTGTTTCAACATGAATTCCATATTGGCAGAAACTTTATGATTACTATTTAATAATGCACCCGCTGAAATTAACATTGTTAAAATAATAGTAAAAAAACCCAGATAAACTCTAGATACAATTAAATTAAGGTTCATATTACAGCTCTTCAATATCACATGAGTAAAAAAAAGGCACAAGCGTGCCTTAAAAATTGATTAGAATAAAACAGTTGTGAAAAAAACTCGTTGCGTTGATTTATGACAAATCATCAGAACATTCAAAATATTAACTAATGAAACAACTGAAAACATCGCTAGAATTCACATTAATCTATAAAATTCAACATCACACAGATAAACCAATACAATTCAATCAGTTATAAAAATACGATCAATAACATTACGTGAATAAAATTGAGAGTAATCACAAAATATGATATTTATTTTGGTGTCAATTATCTAATGCTTGAAAAATTTTTCATATTTTTGAAAATATTTCATAAAAATGATATCCGTTATTCAGGTATCTTCAGACTGGAATCGGAGAAAGACAGATATAAAAAAGGCCAACCCCATCAAAGGTTGGCCTTCAATCGTGAAATATCAATTAATCTAGCAATGCAACTGACTGCTGTACAATGACCAACTCTTCATTGGTTGGAATCACCATTGCAACCGCATTGTGCATTTCAGAATGCGCAATCACGCCAGAATTACCAAATCGTGCGGCTTCATTAGCGGCTTCATCTTCCACAAATCCGAACACGCGCAAATAATTCAGAATTTCGCGACGAATCGGCAGTGAATTTTCGCCGATACCGCCAGTAAATATAATTGCATCGACACGCTGAAGCGGAATCATGTACGAAGCAATATATTTTGCGACTCGATAGGTAAACACTTCAAATGCGAGTTTGGCATCTTCATGGCCTTGTTCCATGGCTTCTAACACGCCACGAGCATCGGAAGTCAAACCGGATAAGCCCAGAAAACCTGACTTTTTATACAAAGTGTCGAACACTTGTTCTTGCGTCCAGCCTTTCTTTAATAAAAACTCAATAATGCCCGGGTCAATATCACCGGAGCGCGTTCCCATCATCAATCCGGCTTGAGGGGTGAATCCCATCGACGTATCAACGCTCTGACCATCCCGAATCGCACAGACCGATGCGCCATTGCCCAAATGAACAGAAATTACATTGGTGTCATTGACATCTTTATCCAGCATTTTTGCCGCTTCACGGCTGACATAATAGTGGCTGGTGCCATGAAAACCATAACGGCGAATCGCATATTTGTCGTAAAGTTCAGTCGGAATTGCATCTCTGTAGGCTTTTTTCGGCATGGTTTGGTGAAATGCGGTATCGAACACAACAAACTGAGGTAGCGAAGGAAATGCTTTGACTGCTGCGCGAATCCCTTTGACATGAGCTAGATTGTGTAAAGGTGCAAGTTCTGCCAGTTGCTCAATCTCGGTAATGACCTGTTCATTGATTCGAACAGTCGAAGTGAATTTCTCTCCCCCGTGGACAACTCGGTGCCCGATAGCAATGATGTTGTCATTCAGTCCGAGGGACTCAATCAGTTTGACAATCCGATCAACCGCATGTTGGTGATGATTATCAGGATAATCGATCGTTTCCTCTGTTTTCTCACCCTGATATTTCCAACTGATAACAGCCTCGGATAATCCGAAACATTCACCTAATCCACTGACAATAGCATCACCGCTTTGAGAGTCGATCACCGCGAATTTAAGGGATGAGCTACCTGAATTAACGACCAACACATACGAGTTCGACATAAGGCTTTATCCTGTATTCAAATGAATATTGAAGCAAATGCTTCTCCTAACAATCAACGCATCCATTATTCAATATTTTTTGAATGTTTCAACTTTATTTTAATATGTGTTGATTCTTAAGCCATTTTTTTATGATCGAGAACAAGGAATAATTTATTTTCAAACAAAAAATATATGAATTTACTCAATAAGCACGTCTATGTCTTTAACTCAACGCGACAACTGCGGTCTGCATCAATTTGGCTGTGCTTTAAGATCTGATATGCAAAATCGAGCGGTGTATCATAAGCTGAACTGGTCTTGGCAATGACTAAATCAGACACCAAAATCCCCGCTTCCGTCTGCGTTAAAATCCCGGCAGCAACTGGCTCACCCTGCTCAAAACCAAGATACAACTCACAGGGCGGAGAATAGATAATTTGGGTAAAGAACTCGATAATGGCTTCTTTTTCTGTCGAGGTCTGGTATTGCCCGGCCTGAAGCTGGGCAAACATCACCGTTAAGCGATGAAAATCAACGCGATAGACATCCTGTTGTATCAACTCAGCAACGGCCTGTAATGCGACATCCTGATATGTGCATTGCTGAACCGATGCCAGATATAGATCACGCCCAATCAAACTTTGGGGCGTGGGATACGCAACATCTACTTGAGCCGATAACCACTGGTTTTTCATTTGTGCGATATTCATAAAACCCTATCATTTCAATATCAGGGGGAATTACGCCATCTTACTCGAATCTATCCCGAAAAGGGGATAAAAGTGGTGCCTGTGTTCATGACACTGCCGAGATACCTCAATCGGCAATAATCATTTAGCCGAGGTGTTCGTATACAATGCCACAGTAATTCCTTCATCCGGCTCACTTTATTTGGGAATCCTCGAATATCTTGATATGATGGACAGACTCATCTGACGGCTGGAAACCAAACATGAGACTCAAGAATATATTCATCGCATCACTGTTTTCTCTGGGGCTCACAGCCTGTGATAACAACGAAGTCGGAGATGTCAGTTTAGGCCTATTTACAACTCAAGATATCAAAATCAATCAGCTCATTGATCCTATCGTTACCGGTGTTACTTGCCATATTGCCAGTATTGAAGCTGATCTCAGTTTATCCGATCCATCAGACTCATCGATTGCCTGCCGACAAACGGGGGAAATTACTCCTGAAATGATCGCAAAAATTGACAAGTCCGATTCGGGTGAAGTGATTTTTAAAAAATCCAAAAGTGTTTTCTTTAAGTCAATGAAAATGCGCAGAATATATGACCCGAAGACGCAAACGCTGATCTATGTTTCTTACTCAACCAAAGAGACTTCGGGCAGCTTCAAACACAGTATATCAACAGTCCCGCTGTGGGGTACAAAAGCATATCAAATGGCACCAGAACCGAATCATTGAGGCAATACACGAATACGACCAATTTGGGCAAATAATATTGATGAGCATATAGACTAGCGTCAAGGAGCCTTCAATTTCATGCAAAAAGACTTGGGGGAAGCGGTGTCACAAGTTCAGCCGCCCAACAATGAATATAAAACACGCCTCATCCATATTTTTGATGTGTTCAATGAGGGAATATTTCATATGGATGCAGAAGGCCATTTGACATTCTACAATCCTAATTTCTATGTCCAGTTTGGTATTCAATCACCCACGATTCATGTTTCCGCATGGTATGCGCTTGTTCATCCAGACGATCAAGAATCACTGATCAACCGAGTCAACCACCATATCGATACTTTTGAGCAACGGATGCTCATTCAATATCGGGTAAAAAAAACAGACGGTGATTATTTATGGATCGAAGGAAGTGCAGTCTGTTTGGCCGAAAATGGTCAAATTTACATCGTCGGAAGTCACCGGGATATCTCTGATAAAAAAATGATGGAAACCTATCTCAAAGAAGCAGCTTTCTATGATGATAGTTCCTCCCTGTTCAATCTGAGAAAACTACTTTTAGATCTGGACTTACTCGTTCAATCAACAAATAACGACTTTTCGGTCATTTATATTCAAATTCATGAATTACAATCCTATCTGATCGAATATGGTTCCGACCTACTTAAAAATGTGATTACCAATGTCAAACTAGCAGCCAAAATTTTCCCGCAGGAGAATGCAACGCTTTACCGAGTTAGTTTAGATACATACGCGGTACTGTTTAAAAATTCGGTTTCACATACTTCTCTCAGAATGATGTGTACCCAATTTGTTCTCCGTTATCAGTCTTGTATGGCACAACAAAATACCCTCTTTGCCAATGGTATGAGTCTCGGAATTTATCCGGATTGTGACCATCAGCTTGAAAGTGAAGAAATTCTGAGTATCGCCTTTAGAACATGCGCATTCGCCAATGAACAAAGTCAGTCTCAGATCGAAGTGTATGAGGGGAATACGCAAAAGAAAGTGGATCGCTATTTTTATATCGAAAGTGGTTTAAAAGATGCGTTAAGAAACAGAAGTCTCTCGGTAAAATATCAACCCATTATTGACACCACGACAGGAAAAGTTTCCAGTTTCGAAGCTTTAGTCAGATGGCATTCCAATGATTATGGTCATATTTATCCCGATGAATTTATCCCCGTGGCTGAAAATAAAGGTCTCATCGTTGAGCTGGGTTATCAAGTGTTTGAAAAAGCGTGCCAATTCATCAATCACTATAATGTCACAAATCAAGCCTCCGTCCGAGTGAACGTCAATGTATCGGTATTACAGTTGTTGAACAGTAACTTTCCCGATGAAATGTTACGCATTACATTAGAATCAGGGCTAACCCCTGATTCGATCATTCTTGAATTGACTGAAACCGTGATTCTGGATGAGCATAAATATGCACTTCAACAGATTAACCGACTCAATGAGCTTGGTTTTTTATTGTCTCTGGATGATTTTGGTGCAGGTTTCAGCTCTATCCACAGCTTTTTTGATCTGCCATTTGCTCAAATCAAAATAGACCGATATTTCTCAATGAAGACCATGCAAAATCATAACTCTTGCCAGTTTTTGGAATTCTTAATCGAATTGTGCAGGAAAGAACATATCAGTGTCGTCATTGAAGGCATTGAAAACAGTGATATGTTACGTCAATTCCATGCCATGGGCGCTTCTCACCTGCAAGGTTACTGGTTTGCAAAACCATTATCGATTGCAGCAGCCATCAACTACAACCCATCGAACATGATGGGTATACCAGCCTCATCGAATGGCGGCAGACGCCAACCCCTTCCATCGATATCCTAAAATACCGAATAATACCCCCAATAAGTACCATCCTATCGAGCCACCACCGGAGCTACTACGCAATATATTCGTCTGATAATACGTCAGACGTTTTGCATCCGTTGCAATATAGTTTGGGGCAAGGGTGCCATCCAGCACTTGATCAATCCACGTATCATAGTTAGTTAACTCAGTAAACACACCCGTAATTGAGCCAGAGCCACACACCGTCGGCCCGAAACTGGTAATGCCAACTTGACGCAGCGTACCACTATCATTCCAGTAGATCGGCCCGCCTGAGTCGCCGGCACAAATCCCATTATTCATCGTGGCCGCTGAACCACCGGAAAAACAGATTTGAGAATCATGCAGCCCGGGGGTTACTGAAGCACAGGTTGACTGGTCAACATAATCCATTGACGTTTTCAACAATTTATAGGTGATAGTATTGGTGGTGGTATTGCCATGACCAATAGCGGTAAAACTCTCGCTATTACTCCGATAGGACTCATTCGTTGGACGATTGATCGTGCCGCCAGTATTTAACGGTGATGTCAGTTTAATAATCGCAATATCGTCTTTCCATAGGTCAATTTTCGAATCACTAAATGAACTGAAATAATAAAATTCAGCCGGCCTGACCGGGGTAATATTGTAAATCCAGTCCGTTTCATCACTAGTCTGCCCGACCGTCATAAACAACATGGACTCTTCATTAATACTGTCTCCGCTGAAAATACAGTGTGCGGCCGTCAATACATACTGATTGGTCAGCATGGTGCCACCACAGAAACTATGCCCGCCATACATCCCATCATACGCAGTCCGGTCATAAAACAGACTGACAAAGTCAGGATAGGAGACCACCGATGTTTCCGTTCCGTTGACAATATAAGGGGAAACGTCACTCGAAAAAACAGGTGAAGACAATAAACAGCAACAGCATAGTACTGTGCGCATCCACTTTGAAAACATTAGAATATTTCACCATTAATAAAAGTATGATTTATCATAACGATATCAAAAAAAAAGGAAAATACTTTCTGTATTTTCCTTTCCAATCTGATGCAATAATATCATTTGCCGCGATAATAACGCTGAGGGACAAACGGCATTTTAGTCACCGTCATCGGCAGCATCTTACCACGCACATCAGCGAAAACCTCAGTGCCGAGAGCCGCATACTCACTGGCAATATATCCCATCGACACAGGTTGCCCTGCGGTTGGCCCTGATGTGCCGCTGGTCACAATACCAATTTGTCGCTCGTGCTGATCAAATAACACGGAGCCTTCTCGGACCGGTGCTTTGGTCTGTCCGACAAGCCCGACGCGCTTGCGCTGCGCTGATTGCTGTTCAATCTGCTCCAGAATCACCGCAGCCCCTGGAAAGCCACCTGCTCTGGCACCACCGGCCCGACGCACCGGACTAATTGCCCACAGCAAACTGGCTTCTACCGGTGTTGTGGTTTCATCCAAATCATGACCATACAGGCACAAACCACATTCCAATCGCAGCGAATCCCGCGCACCGAGGCCAATCAGAGCAACCTCATCGAATGTTAAAAAATGATGCGCCAGTCGCTCCGCCTGATCGGCCGGAACAGAAATTTCATAGCCATCTTCCCCCGTATAACCACTGCGGCTGACAATACATTCGACGTCCAACAACGGCACGCGACGGATATCCATAAAATGCATCTCGGCGACTTCAGGGGCCAGTTGCGATAATACGCTGGCGGCCTTCGGACCTTGTAAGGCCAGCAGTGCCCGATCCGCCATCTCTTCCAAAACCAGATGGGAGGGCAGATGCCGCTGCAAATGTGCAATATCTTGCTGTTTACAGGCAGCATTGATGACCACAAACAGACAATCGCCGAGATTGGCGATCATTAAATCATCAAGGATCCCACCATTTTCATTGGTCAAAAAACCATAACGCTGTTTACCAACCGGCAGATCAACCACATCGACAGGCACCAGTGATTCCAGCGCCAATGCCGCGCCCTCTCCTGTCAAACAGATCTGTCCCATATGAGACACGTCAAATAAGCCGGCAGCTTCACGAGTATGTAAATGTTCTTTCTTGACTCCTAAAGGATACTGAACCGGCATTTCATATCCGGCAAACGGTACCATTTTTGCGCCAAATTCTTGATGTAAAGCATACAGCGGCGTTCTTAACAGCGACTGGTTTTCTTGTTCAGATGACATGTGGTTCTCCCTTTTCATACGTCCGATCGTCCGGCAAAGCAGACCTTATTTCTGATTTTATAAATGTGTTTCCTATAATAAACACCTTGAAACACACATCAATTGATTATTTCGCCGTCACCCATAAAATCAGTGCATCATCATCACTGACGGAAATGAGTGCATGTCCCATGCTGGCATCATAATAGACACTGTCACCGACACTCAGCGTGATCGGCTCATAAAACTCGGTATACAGCATCACTGAACCTTCAAGTACCAACAGAAACTCTTCACCATCATGCCGGACCCAATCGCCGAATTCCTCAAACTGTCTGGCACGAACCCGGGTCTTAAACGGCGTCATTTTTTTACCGGACAACTGCGTCGCCAATAGTTCATGTTCGTAGGTTGACGTCGGATGCGGCTTGCCTCGTCCGGCGAACGTAATATCTCTGCGCCCTGTCGCAAGTACTCTTTTCGGCGGCTCAAATATCTGTGGCATCCCGATTTCCAGGCCATACGCCAGTTTTTGCATTGCCTGAAATGTCGGAGAGATCTGCTCATTCTCAATTTTACTCAGCGTCGATCTCGCCAATCCGGTCTTCTGACTTGCTTCTTCTAATGTCAGACCGAGCTCAAGACGAATGTCCTTAATACGCTGTCCTAATCGAAGTGGATCGATATTACTTTCCTGAGATTCCTGCGTGATAACCGAAGCAGGATTATCATCCAGCGTACTTTTTTCCATGGTGTTTCCCCTCAAGTAAAACGCAATGACAATCCCATCAATATTTTGTCATTGTTATAAATATTATAGCCTTCCGATGCGACCATCATTTTTCTCACAGTGGTTCACAACATCATCATTGTTACCTGAAAATTGACTGAAACCGCTTCGAATGGGCAATGACTGACATACTAGCAAGAAAATAAGTTTCCTATAAGAAATTTTTATTGCCTACCGCTGCTTCAGCGGGTAATGTTAGACACATAATCATTCAGATTTTGCTAAAGATAACTTAGTAACATCATCTAAATTGGCTACGCTATGGAAAGAGTCGGACAACCCATGATTCAGGGTGAATGACACAACAAAACAGATTTTATTTTTTTGATGATGTTTTGCTGCCATTCACTGATTTTTTACGATACCTCAGGAATAAAATCATGAATCTGGTGACGCTCTGAGCACGAGTTATAATCGATTTTTTGGAGATAAATGCATGGATAACACGCTGAAGTTTACCGACAGTCACGAATGGGTTCTCAATCACGGCGACGGGACTGTTACCGTTGGCATTTCAGAACACGCACAACAAATGTTAGGTGATGTCGTATATGTGGAACTCCCTGATGTTGACAGTGACGTGGATGCTGGTGATAGCTTTTCATTGGTCGAATCCGTAAAAGCAGCATCTGATATCTATTCCCCGGTTAGCGGCATTATTATTGAAGTGAATGAAGATCTCGGTGATCGTCCTGAGCTGATTAACGAAGAGCCGTATGAAGGAGGGTGGATTGCCAAAATCCGCATGACGGATCCAACTGAATTGGATGATCTGAAAGACGAAGCAGAATATCTCAATACACTGGAAGACTGATCAACGAAAGCTGCTTACATCTCTTGTGTGCAGCTTTTTTTATGCCCTGAATTCAGCTTATATCAACGGATACCTTTTGTGGTCACGGTAAGGAAATTATGACTCAACTACTGCGCAACCTCTCTTCTCAAACAGAATTCGCAACACGTCACAACGGTCCGCATCAGCGGGAACAAGCCATGATGCTCGAGACCATTGGTGCTGAAAGTCTGGCAGCTCTGATCAACGAAACCGTGCCGGCCGGCATTCGTCTGGAACATCCGCTGTCGTTACCGGCACCGATGAGCGAATCTGAGATGCTCGCGGCATTGAAACGCATCGCAGGCAAAAACCAAATTGCCCGCAGTTTTATTGGTCAGGGTTACTATGACACGCTGACGCCCAGTGTCATTCAACGCAATGTTTTGGAAAACCCCGGCTGGTATACCGCATACACCCCTTACCAACCTGAGATTTCGCAAGGTCGTTTAGAGTCACTGCTGAATTTCCAGCAGAT
The DNA here is from genome assembly GCF_001506075.1 of Vibrio sp. MEBiC08052. Taxonomy (GTDB): domain Bacteria; phylum Pseudomonadota; class Gammaproteobacteria; order Enterobacterales; family Vibrionaceae; genus Vibrio. The sequence continues at coordinate 3,155,850 of NZ_KQ947475.1, forward strand.
GGTGATTGACTTAACCGGTATGGATATCGCCAATGCATCATTATTAGATGAAGCAACCGCCGCTGCTGAAGCGATGGCCTTATGTAAAAGAGCCGGCAAAAGTAAAAGCCAGCGCTTTTTTATCGCGGATCATGTTCATCCGCAAACCATCGCAGTGGTCAAAAATCGCGCTGAATTCATGAATTTTGAAGTGGTGGTACTGCCGGTCAGCGAGCTGCCTCAGCAAGATGTCTTCGGCGCTTTACTGCAATATCCGACAACCACCGGTGAAGTTACAGATTTAACCCCGGTGATCGAGGCTGCCCATCAAAATAAAACTTTGGTTGCGGTCGCTACCGATTTGCTTGCCAGCACGCTACTCAAACCGGCCGGAGAAATGGGTGCCGATATTGTGATTGGTTCTTCCCAACGCTTTGGCGTACCGATGGGTTATGGCGGCCCTCATGCTGCCTTTATGGCAACCCGCGATCAATACAAACGCACTATGCCCGGCAGAATTATCGGGGTCTCGGTGGATGCCAAAGGTCAGCCCGCATTACGTATGGCGATGCAAACCCGGGAACAACATATTCGGCGCGAGAAGGCGACTTCGAATATCTGTACCGCGCAGGCCCTGCTGGCGAACATGGCTGTATTTTATGCCATCTATCATGGTCCCGATGGGCTTAAAACTATCGCTCGGCGAACCCATCATCTGACCGCAATCATGGCAGCCGGACTCACGTTACAGGGTTACAAACTGCGTCATCAGACGTTCTTTGACACCCTGACAATTGAGACCGGTGACCAGACCGATGCGCTGTATCAAAAAGCACAGCAAGCCGGACTCAATCTGCGCCGCTATGAGCAAGCCCTTGGCATCAGTTTCGATGAAACCAAGACGCCGGATGATCTTCAGACCCTGTTTACGGTATTCGACATCCAAGCCGATCCGGAAAAGATTGCCGCTGAGATTGAGCATGATGAATACGCGGCGATTCCTGAATCCTGCCGCAGAGCATCCGCTTATCTCACTCACCCGGTCTTCCATCGTTATCACAGTGAAACGCTGATGATGCGTTATCTGAAAACGCTGGAGAATAAAGACTTCTCGCTGACCCACGGCATGATTCCGCTGGGCAGTTGCACCATGAAACTCAATGCTGCCTCTGAGATGATTCCGGTGACATGGCCTGAATTCGGCCAAATCCATCCGTTTGCCCCAAAAAGTCAGGTTGCCGGATATACTGAGCTAGCCGAAGATTTAAAAACCAAACTATGCACTATTACCGGTTATGATGCGTTCTCACTGCAACCGAACTCCGGCGCATCCGGTGAATATGCCGGGCTGATTGCGATTCAGCGCTATCATCAGAGCCGCGGTGAAAATAACCGCCATATTTGTTTGATTCCAAGCTCAGCGCACGGCACCAACCCTGCGTCAGCCGCAATGGTGTCACTGGATGTCGTCGTCGTCGCCTGTGACTCAAACGGGAATATTGATCTTGCCGACCTCAAAGCCAAGATCGAAAAATATCAGCAAGAAATCTCCTGCATCATGATTACTTACCCGTCCACCCACGGTGTGTACGAAACGCATGTCCGGCAGGTATGTGAACTGATCCACGCGATTGGCGCACAGGTTTATCTGGACGGCGCGAATATGAACGCACAGGTCGGACTGACCAGCCCCGGCTTTATCGGCTCGGATGTCTCCCACCTGAACCTGCATAAAACGTTCTGTATCCCGCACGGTGGCGGTGGCCCGGGCGTCGGCCCTATCGGGGTGAAATCTCATCTGGCACCATTTTTACCCGGCCACATTGAGTCCGGTGTAGAAGGCAATGACCATGCAGTCGCGGCCGCGGATTTAGGCAGTGCTTCGATTCTGCCGATATCCTGGGCTTATATTACAATGATGGGCACCGCCGGATTAACCGCAGCGACCCAACTGGCGATTCTGAATGCCAACTACGTGATGGAGCGGCTCCGCGCCCATTATCCGATTCTCTACCGAGGCGATAACGGCCGCGTTGCGCACGAATGTATTATCGATATTCGGCCCATCAAAGAGGCGTCCGGCATTTCCGAAGAAGATATCGCCAAGCGGCTGATGGACTATGGCTTCCATGCCCCGACGATGTCCTTCCCGGTGGCCGGTACATTGATGATCGAACCGACCGAATCCGAAGATCTGGCCGAGTTAGATCGCTTCTGCGACGCGATGATCGCCATTCGTGAAGAGATCGACCAAGTCGTTGCCGGTGTGTGGCCGCTTACGGATAATCCGCTGGTGAACGCACCGCACACACAAGCCGATCTGGCCGCCGACGACTGGCAACATCCATACAGCCGCGCACTCGCCTGCTTCCCGACCCCACATACTCAGTCAGCAAAATACTGGCCGACCGTCAATCGGGTCGATAATGTTTATGGCGACAGAAACCTGATCTGTAGCTGCCCGCCGGTCAGTGATTATGAGGGTTAGAGTTGGGTTTGATGACGATAATAAAGTTTGTGACCGTAATTAAGATTGTGACTGACTGAGTTATCAATAGCAAAGGCGAACCGAGTGGTTCGCCTTTTTGTTATGCTATAAAACGTTTTTGGACATAAATGAGTCAGCCCAGATCTGGCTGACTCGAAGATGGACATTTCCGAGTTATGACTGGAATCAATAAGAGACTCATTCGAATTATACTATGACTTGGTATTACACATAAATTATGTCTACACAACATCTCTTTGAATAAAATATTTTTTTAAATTTTCACCTTGCTTCAGCTAATCATCGAAAGCACCGAGTAATAGAAGTTAGACTAATTTACATTTAATTGTTGAAGAGTCTAAATTACTTATATTAATCAACTCGACTAACTAGAAGGAGAGTTTGTGATGAATGAAAAAGAAATTGAATTAATTATTAAAAGTTTTTTAGAGGGTGCAAAGACAATGTCATCAATGATGCTCAATAAAGCATCGACTCAGGATGGTGTTGGTTTGGCTGTTTATAATTCTGACTCAATTAGAAAGCTATTTTTAGGAGTTATAGAGTCAGAACAAACAAAAATCATATTAAAGGAGAATAACATATATATTAGTAATGAGGACAGAGAGAAAATCAAGAAATTAATAATGTTGAAGAATGGCCTTCCTATTTTAACACAGGGTATTGTTAGCTATGGAATAACAAAAAAAATAGCCGAAAGAGTTCCGTACAGTATCGCAGGTTACGTGTTATCAGTCGCATCTAGCGGAATTAGCGACCATATGTTAAAAAGAATACTTAATAGAGCCAACAATCCCAATGGAAACCAATTACCAATTGCTCAGAGTAATGTTGATGTTGCTGAATTGGTTGAACAGGGAATCCAGCCTTTTGAGGCAGCACTTAGAATCATAGAATGGGCAGTAAATGTTGCAATTAATTACTTTGGATCTTGGTGGGATACCGAGGTAAGTGAGGAAGACAGTATTTTTCAAACACTTTTACTCACATTTTTTATCATATATCAATTAAGCGTTAACAAGTGGCAAGGTGCTAGTGATGTTCTTACAGATCTAGGATTTTATTTGATGTATCTTTCTGGATTAAAAGGGATAGACGATAAGAAAGAAATAATTAACTCTTTCACCGAAAAATCTTTGCTGTTTACTGTAGGAGCTATACTTTCTTTAATTGGCATGATGACAAAATCCGATACAAGCAATTTAATTCGGCGTTAGTTAGATTTCCATACAAACATACACCCTAATTTGTACTAATTCAGACCTGATCTGACAGTTACCCACTTTTCGACTTGGTGCCTGTCAGATTATATCTGAGCTAGATTCTTTTCGGCCCAGATGAGACTGTTCATTATTCTGTGTCACGCCCATTTTTATAAATCCAGGTATGGAGTGAGTCGGCCTTCAAAGTGGATACTGAGCTGAGACAGCGTCAGGTTCCAGTTTTGCAACCCTAGCGCTCCGAATCAGTCTTAGGTAACCGACATCACGTATATTAAAACACATGGGGGCAGGTCAACAATTCTAAACGACATTTCGAGGTAAGTGCGTAATTAATCACAAATAATTTCAATACTGACCAAATCCTATAAATCTAATCTCTATGAATTTTAAGTATATCTATAAATGCTCTCATCGATGATGTTATGTTTCGACCTTGTGGGTAATAAAGACATAAAGTTGGCCAATCAGGAGTCCATTCATCTAATAGTGAAATCAGTTGACCAGAGTTTATATAAGATCTAGCAAAATGATAACTGGTATAACCGACACCTACCCCTGCTAAGCAAGCATCCAACACTAAACTATATGAATTTACCGTCAATCGTCCTGGAACATCTATTACGATATTTTCTTGATCACAGATAAATTCCCATTTAAACCTCCTACCACTAGGGTAACGTTCTCTAATACATTGATGATGATGCAAATCATCTGGGGTAGAAGGAACCCCACTCTTTTTTAAGTATTGTGGAGAAGCAACGACTACCATTTTCCTATTAGTTTCTATAGGAATAGCAATCATATCCTTAGGTATATTATTTATACTTCTGATGCCAGCATCGTATCCTTCTGAGACAATATCAATCATTCTTCCTTCACATATTAATTCAACTTCCATTTTGGGGTATTGTTTTAAATAGACAGCAATAAGTGGATCAACAATTTGCCTTGCGACCGCTTCATCAGTATTAATACGTATTGTTCCCATATGTTGAGATCTGATATCTCTGACTTCCGAAATAGCTAGATTAATTTCACTTAATGCTGGCTCTATTTTTAAAAGGAAATGTTTTCCAGCATCAGTTAAAGAAACACTCCTAGTTGTTCGGTTGAACAATCTAGCTCCTATTTCATTCTCGACATTCGCTATTGTCCTGCTTAGTGAAGAAGTTGACACGCCTAAAGTCTGCGACGCAGACCGAAAGTTACATTCTCTTGCGAGTATCGTCACTGCTGTTAAATCACCAATTGACACCATGATTATCCCGTTTTTTAGAACAGTACATAAACAATAATCCCACTTATAACATTAAACATTAACGATTACACTCTAATAAAACTGATAGCCATTAATAAGGAACGAAAAATGAGTACGCCATCTTTAAATCTAACAGCATACAACGCGATAGATATTTATTTTAACGCTGAAGCATCTCCTGATGATTTTCAATCCGCATTCGATGTCAACGCAGTAGTGGTAGATGAAATGCAACAATATGTGGGTATAAAAAGTATACTTGAGTGGCGCGACGCGTCTCGTCAGAAATATCAATACACTTCGAGACCAATTGAAATCACTCAAGTAGCTAACAAAACCATCGTTAAATCTATCGTAGAAGGCAATTTCCCGGGAAGCCCTGTTTCATTGAGTTACGAGTTTTATATCGCTAATGACAAAATTGAAAAATTGGAGATATTGGGATGAGCTTTGATTTATCACTTAGTGGGAAAACTGCTCTGGTAACGGCAGGAACTAAAGGTACGGGGTTGGCTGTAGTGAATGCACTTTTGGCACAGGGGGTTCAGGTTATCACGGCTGCAAGAGAATTACCTTCAACTCAAACTGAAAACTTAACCTTTGTAAAGGCAGATCTTTCAACGAAACAAGGCTGCAAACACCTCATTGACGCAATTATGGAGCAATTTGACTCTCTTGATATTATCGTACATGTCCTAGGTGGTTCAAAAAGTCCCGGCGGAGGTTACCAAAAACTCGATGATGATATTTGGTTAGACGAACTTTCTTTGAATCTTTTTCCTGCTGTAAGACTAGACAGATCATTACTACCTTCGATGGTTAAAAACAGAAAAGGAGTAGTAGTTCATGTTACATCGATACAAAGTTCATTGCCTTTACCTGAAGCCACAACAGCCTATGCTGCTTCTAAAGCTGCTCTTTCAGCTTATAGTAAATCAATATCCAAAGAGATATCTCAATTCGGCGTACGAGTAATACGTGTTTCACCTGGATGGATAGAAAACGAAGCAGCAAATAAGCTCGTTGAACGTATTTCAAAAGAAGCAAATACTGATTTGACAGGAGGAAAAGAAATTATCATGAGTTCATTGGGAGGGATTCCACTTGGTCGCCCCAATACTCCAGAAGAGGTCGCTGATCTAATAACATTCTTAGTTTCAGAACGAGCCAGTTCAATAACAGGTAGCGAATACGTAATAGATGGAGGAACGATTCCTACGGTATAGTCCCCAATCATTCAGTAAGAATTAGACGGAAAAAGCTACGCTCATAGCTCATTACGCAATCTGTTTCTTCTGCATACTTGAATGCAGCTTTACAGTTTTCGTCTAATGCTGATTTATGACGGTATTTTTCATATTCAGATAAGGATGGAAATGAAAACAACGCCATTGCAATATTATTCGCTCCTTCCGACGGTAAAAAATATCCATGATGTATACCACCAAACTGTTCAACGAGCGGAATCCACATACGGGCATATTGTTCAAATTCGGGGATTTTCTTTGGGTCAATAACGTATCTAACGTAGCAGCAATTTGTAAGAAATGAGCGCGGTTTTTGTACTCCGGGTGTACCTTGACCAAATCATCGATATTTTTCAGGTAAAGGGGCTGGTGCGAGTGAGGCGTCAGAATAGCAAAGGCCGCAGACGAATATCTGCGGCCTTGAATATGGCGAGAAGTATCAGATTGAAATTCCTCCTCGCGAATGTGTTGCTTCATTGTGGGCAAAAAATATTTCGCCCACGCTGATGATGGCCTATGGCGCGACGGCTTTACCGCTGTATGGGTCGATCCGGCCGGGGCATAACCCTTTCGCTTTCAAATTACGGGCAATTTGCGCAACGGCGTTGTTGGTGTTGCTGTAACCATCGTGCATTAAAATCACCTGTCCGTTTTGTAGTCGGTTGGCGGCATTGACAATGGCGCTGGTGCTGGCGTTGTTCCAGTCTTGAGAATCCACATCCCAAGTAATCACGCGCATTCCAAGATTTTGTGCTGCCTGCTGGATGGTTGAGTTTACCTCACCATATGGCGGACGGTACAAAGTCGGTGCCGGTGCGCCGGCATTTTGGATGGCCTGATTGGTCCGGCTTAGCTCGTTGATAACTTGCTGATAGCTGAAACCAGTCATGTGGGGATGGGTATAGCTGTGGTTTTGCGGCTCACCCACCTCTTTCATGCGAGAGATCAGCGACGGATTATTACTGGCGCGCTGCCCCCAGACAAACCATGTGACCGGTTTAAGATTATTTTGCTTCAGCAGGTTGACGAGTGTCGCTGTATTGCTGGTCGGGCCGTCATCAAAAGTGATGCCGACATAACCATTGCACACAGCGTTATTATTGCCACCGCTTCCATTCCCACCGTTGGCAGAGCAGTTGCCGCTAAAGCAAGCATCGGTATTCCCAAAACCAATCACACCATTACAGTCCATATTTCCAGAATATGAACCACCACCACACTTACCATTGTCATAAGTAGAGGTGTTGTATTCCATATCTGTAGCCTTGCGGGTTTCACCGTTGGCATAAACCCAGTCTAATACGACATCACGGCCAGTGGCATCGTTGTCATATTGAACTTGGATATCGCCAGCCGCTCTACCGCGGTAGGTATACTCCTGAAAACTGTTGCTGAGGTTCCAGTCGGCGACCGCAGTCCCGTTAATCAGTAGGTTGATGTGCTCTTGGCCGCTGATACCCATTGCGCGGACCACAATGTCAGTACTGCTCGGGCCGACACTGCCACCGCCATTATCACCGCCACTGCTACCCAGCGTGATATTCGAGCTACCACTGCTTTGATAGCCTTCGGTAGCCATCACCATGTAATTGAAGGTTCCGAGGTTTAAACCCTTGCTGGCCCAGGCGTCAAAGTGATTGCCGGTGGTAATCGTACCGCCAGTGCGTTTTTGCTGACGCACACTCCAGTATTGATAGAATGTGGATTTGTCCCCTTCAATCGAAGGTTTGTCTACCCGCAGGGTGCGATAGATATCGTAGGTGCCGCCGTCGGTATTCACGGTGCCGTAATAGGTTCCGCCGGTACCGGGTCGATAGCTGCCCCAGTTATCGACGATGTAATACTCAACCAGCGGATTGGTTGTCCAGCCGTACAGCGCCAGATAGCCGTTACCGGAAGGGTTAAAGGTACCAGAATAATTTACGGTGCGGCGTCCGCCCGGGTTCCAGCCTTTACCGCCAACCCAGTTGCCGGTGTTGCGCCATTGCGAGCTGTAATTACCGCCATCTCCCAAAGTCATCGAGACGGTGCCCGGGGCATCGGTCCAGAACGAATAGTAGTAACCATTGTGGGTGCCTGTTTCGTTCGAGGTAAGGGTTTTTGCTTCACTGACAGTTGCTGACAAAGCGGCCGCAGTGACGGTCAGAATCGTCAAAAATTTTTTTGCACGACTGGCAGAGGTTTTCGTTATGCCCATTATAATTCTCCAGTTTGGCCTCTCAACCAATACCACTTACAGAGGTTGGGCCGTTAAGTACAATTTACTTTTAAGTACAGTTTGCTTTTTAAGCACGATTTGCTTTCTTGCAAGCAAACTTTTGTTTGACTTAACACACGACTTTTATGGTTAAAAGAGTTAAGTGATAAATATTGTAGAAGCCATATCCAGAATGGACAATGCAAATATTTCCGAAGATGAATGCACTTAAAATAAAAAGTAATTTGACAATACAATTATCAAAAAAAACAATAGATTTATCCACTTCAAATGATGATTGTGATGATGGTTCAGTATTTAACATTATTTATTGTCACATTTAAAATAAAATGATATTTCATACACTTAAAAATAAGCCCATACTATAATTCATATTATACGGTTGAATTTATCAGAGTTAAATATACAATTCACGAACGAAAAGTTGCTATTTAAATTTTTGTGATTTCATTTATGGTGATATAAAACATCTTAACGTTCCGTAGCCATAATTACATTATCCATCCTGTTTATTTTCGATTAAATATTCCTTTTATTCAAACTTAACCAAATTTCAAAATGATATATTCAATTCGCTTTCTTTGCGACAGTATGACTGCCACCAGAAGTGAGCCGGATAACCGCTAAAGACGCCCGGTGAACCACAACATGACCGATATCAAAATTGTCACAGTGACTCCTACGGTAAACGGGGAACTGACCTGAAAGAGGCCGTCAAGAACATCGGGCCGGGCAGATAAATAAACAGACATAAAAAAAGCCAATCACAAGGTCGTGATTGGCTATCAATATGAACAAATTTGGTTCACTAACAACGTCAGTTGGCTAGGTGATCCTTCGGCTTAAAAAGGATCACTTCTATTAATGCACTATACATGCCAACTTTTTACATAAATATAATATATTGTTTTTATTGGATATTTTTTATTAAGAAATCAATTTATAGCATATTGACTCATAATCAATTCTCAAAATGGAAATATTTTAGCAATTTGCGAAAAATCCACTCCTGAAAGCATAATCAAGACAATCACTGGCTCTATTTGTGTGGTTATCCGGTCTACTCGTATGTCCGTCTGGGTGCCAACATCTCGTACACCGCGAACATCAGGAGCAGGCAGCCAAAGACCATGAATACCGCGGTCATACCTTCTGAACCAAATGTATCGAGCATCGCGCCAATCAGCAGTAAACCGATAATGCCACCAAAAGAATCCATTAGGGTGTAACTCATATTGGCAGACATTTGATCCTGTTGGCAAAAGCGTTCTCCCATCACCGTCAGACCAATCCCGTAGATTCCGCCCATACAACCGCCCCAGACAAACAGTAATACCAACGCAACCCAATATTTCGCATAGACGGCCATTGACAGAAAAACAGCACAAACCACAGATCCAAAAATACAGCACAACACCACCGTTCGTCGGTTCAGAATCGAGGCAAAAGCACTCATGAGAATACCAAGGCTGACGCTACCGATCATAAACATGGTCAGTAGCAGCTGCGCTTGTGGTTCAGACAAACCATTATGTAACCCGTACAAGGTCAAAAATCCCGGCAAACCAAAAAAGCTAATCCCGCCGACAAACGCAGCCACCAGAATAATTTTGGCGTGCCGGAAAGCAAAACTGAACCGGACAACCCCCAAGCGATGCATCGCTTGTCCCCTTGCTTTCAAACCGAGACAGAGCAGTAACGGCAACAACGTAATCAATGCGCCGGTCTCAAACCGCCAGTCTATCGTGAGATGAATCAGTTGGACAATGATCGGCCCTAGAGCAATACCGCAAGAGAGCGCTGAAGAGTACAATCCCATGGTTAAACCCTTCGCTTTGCCTTGCACGCTGATATTCAGCCAAGTCTGGAGTAACACCAGCAGCATCCCCGTTGACAAACCATAGCTAAAAATACCGATCAGCCATAAACCATAGTGCACTGCATGAGCCATCAGGAGTAAGCTCAGAGCTCTGAATAACGTTAATATCAGTAACGAAATCAGGATACCGAAGTGGCTCAGATACCGACTCAACGGGCGGTAAAACAGCAGAACACCGATAATTTCAAACGCCATCGCGATCCCGATAGCCGTATTACCAATCCCCTGCTCATCCATAACCACAGGTATCGTGACATAGTTAATGCCGGAGGAGAGCTGAACCAGTAGGGTAGCTATGATAAGTATCATCGGTGCATAGGTTTTCATTCGCTTTGCTCCTTGCTGACTTGCCAAGTGATCCGCAACACACCGTCTTCCGTCAGCGTCAGTTCACTTCCTAGCTGTTGCAGCAGATAAATGGCTTTTAAAAGATGTAGCTCCGTTGTCGATAAAGCCGCCAACCGATGGGTCATATCCCGTGCAGCTGCAATTTTGAATAGCCGCCGGCATCGGGTCCATTGCATCTCATCCTGAATTGAAATCTCCGTCACTAATTGCCAATGTGCGAGACTTTCTTGCGCGATCTGAGTCTGTGCACTCACCGATTGCTGCAAAAGCTGACTGAGGCGATGGTAAAACTCACAAAAAGTATCCAGTAGGACTTGGCAATCTCCCTCTACGGGATGCTGCATCTCATCACTCAGCCATTGATGCGAGGCATACCCACCCTGTTGGATGTTCGCATTCAGCTTGTCGAACCAATCCGCCAGATAAAATGACTCAATCACCGTCGTCATGTCACCAAAACTCAACGCATAGCCATAAACCGCCTGATGGTGGCGTTCTGCAGTATTAACCGGCTCCGAAGCCTCGGTCAGATTTGAAGGATTAGTCGGCTCAGGAAGATAGTCGCTTATGCCGCTACTATGTCGATCACGGTCCGTCGGTTGATCGGGATATCGTTCCGCGAACAGATGAAAGTAATAGCGCACCACTTCCAGCAGTACATCGCGACGATAACGCATGTGCGCCAAGGTCTGTGCGGCTTGCATCTTCGTTGTTTCCAGTGCATGAAGATTGTTCACATGAGCACGACGGATCCACCAAACTACCAGACCGGCAATCAGCCCGATAAACAAAATGATGATCTTCGCTTTGCCGAATACGCGTTGAATCTGACTCAATCGCTTATAAAAACCGCTCAACTCCAAATCCATCGCCAACACGCCGACAAACTCCCCTTGCGCGTCATAAAAAGGGGCATAAGCACTGATAAAGGTGCCCCACTGATCCTGATAAGGCACACTTGAAACACTGATTTCCTGATGCGTCAGTGCTGCCACCAATTCCTGAGGTGCGTCATCATAAAGTGTCATTAACGCTGGTGGCGGATCCGGCACCCCATCTCCATCACCGTCATTCTGCGGGCTGGGATTGACCACGAAATAGACCCCCTGAGGTTTGAGAATACAGGTGTAGATATACCGAACATCAGTCGCGGCCTGCCGTATGCGCTCCATGTGCATCGCCATGGTGTGATATTCAGGATCATCCGTTGATGTGTCTGCCTGAAAATGGCGATGGATGTCACCATTTAAAGTGGTTGCCGACGCACTGACGGTTGATATCAGTCCGGCTTTAATCTGATCTTCGAGTGCGCTGACAGATTTGGCATATAACAGATAAGTGGTGATGCCTAATAACCCAATGAAGACAGCAGCTGCAAGGGTGGCATCAAACAATGTTCGCGTCGATTGAGAGAGTTTCATAAGTCGCTGTTCACCCCGATTAATACACTCATGGCAATGAGAAATAAGGTAGGAAAAATGACCCGGCAACGCGGGATCACATATTCGACCGGCCGCCCTTTCTCGGCCCGGATTTTGACAAAGACAATCACCATAATTGCGGCAAAAATACTGACATATCCCATGATCACCATCCGCTCGATCAAGGTGGTGTATGGCAGCCTCGGCAACAGACTACTGGTATAAAAGGTGTAGGCGACCACCGTGAGCATCATGGTGAAAGAGGTCATCAGACGTTCAGAAAAGCCTTCAATCCAAAAAACAGCCCACGACGCCACTAAGATCAAAGACAGCGGCAGAATGAAACGCCAGAGATAATAATCGGGTTTACGTAATGCCTGAATGCTGATGGTTAAACGCGCAAAGTGACTCAAAATGTCTTTTTGTAAATGCTCATAATCCGAGCTGCTCAACCGTGCCTGAGGCTCTCCTTGTATCTGCCATTCACTGAGTGCTTGGTTTTCCAGCGCTTTAACAGTCACCCGAGCCGAACCAAATTTGAGTTGCTTCTGTTCATAAGAAAAGGGTTCCATCATCAGCACAAAGGTCTGATGATCAAACGGAAATTGCCGAAAATCCATCGCGGTCGTAAACAGTCCCTGAAAGCGCTCGTTGTACGTCACACGCCCATCGGCGGAGATCACCACCCGTCGGTTGGCAGTCTGGCGCTGGCCGATGATATTGATAAACTCAAATGCCGGGACCCATAACCCCTCACCCATCAGTTGCTCGGCATGACGATTCTCATAAACCTGCTCACCGCTGGCGGGCCGATAAGTCGGATCGGGTTCATCCCAAGACGTCACCAGATAACCGTCAACTTTATAAGTCTGATCGACTGTATTCACACCATAGATTTTGTTAATCGAGACTGACGTATCAACCACATATTGGGCATAGAGTGCCGGAGAACAAAACCACACCAAGCCTGCCATTACCGCGAGTATCTCTGTTTTGATCATAGAAAACGCTCCGCTTGTAATACGGGCGTCTCGTCACGCCCTCCAGACTTTGAAGCCACACCATTGTCAAAAACCTCATCATCTGGACAAAAACCATAGCGATGACGCATGGACCGCAGGTCAGTCAGTGGATTTTGAGGTCGGGATGTTTGAAGTCGGGACGGAAGTGAGAAAGCATTGGGGTGGGCAAGCGCATCCAGTAATCGTTCAATCGCCGCTTGGGTCACATGGCTCAAGATGACTACATGACACATCCGCTGTAACCGCTCACCGATCAACACATCATTCTGAGCCAAAGAAAATTGTTCGATCACCGCAGGATTGGGTGCAGTAAAGCGGACAATATTACTGTGCCGTGGTCGCGGCATTACATGCAGCTGTTTACCGCCCGGATCCAACTGCTGAAACAACCGGACAATTCGGTGTTGGGTATCATTCGCCAGATGTTCATTGGCATCGGCCAATCGTTGCAAGCCAGCTTTGCCCAACGTGACGAGCAGATCCCACAGGTAAAGGGAAAATATGCCTTGCCGGGATCCGGACACGGTCGAATCCCGGCTTCCGATATAAACCGGCCGGGCCGATGAACCTACTTTGTAACGTTCTTGCATGAGATAAATACCGCAAGCCCACGGCATTCCCAGCCATTTATACGGGCTGGTACACAAAGACATCACTTCCGGATGACGAAATTCATTAGGCTCGTTCGTGATAGAAAAAGGGGCTGACCCGACATGCAAATAAGGTGAAAAGTTGGCAGCCAGCGCCCCGTCAACATGGATCCAGTAACGCCGCTGTTGTGGGGTATTTGGGCCCAGTAGTGGCTTCAAACGCGTCAGAATCGTATAAATCGCATCACTGCCGCCGCTGAATGTTGCGCCATGATTCAACACTAAAATAATCGGATGCTGTGCAGTGGTGAAGAATTCGACCAATGCGTATAAATCTTCAATGATCACGGCGTCGTTTTCATCAACAGCCAATGGTTGCTGCCAGTCGCCCTGATTAATCGGACACGCTCCCAAGCCCGGCCCGATATCATGGAATAAGCTGACGCCAACCATTTGACTGGCTTTATGAATCGAATAGTGGGTCGCTGCCGAACAGATCAAAACGGGCGGATAATCAGTCGGGACGGCATCGGCATAGCCTTCCACCGGATATCCCCGTAAGAAATCCCGCGCATTCCAGAGGGCATAAAGATTCCCCTCCGTCGAGCCCATCGCAGTCAGATACCCCCAATACCGGCGCTGCGTATGCGATCCGGCAAAACCGCATAGCTGTGCATAATAGTCCAGCACTGCCCGTTCAAACTGCTTGGCATTGATCCGGTAACTGCCCTCTTCGAATCCGTCACCGAGATTAAGCAAGTTCAAGGAAAGAAAAGGCCAAAGCCTTGAAGGGAATTCGACCTGTTGGTTGGTCTGATATCCTAAAAAAGATGCCTTTTGCTGATTCAGTGTCATGAAATAGTCTGACAAGATCGCCTCTTTATCAGACCCACTCAAACAGCTTTCCCCGATTACTAATTTCTGCTGCATTGCTCTCATTACCTCTCTGATTACGACTCACACATCAATCTCTGTCGATGTAAATAGCGACAGATTAAAGAGATAGCCGCACAATTTCGCGGTGAAACAGAGAGGTTAAACGGGGAGACAAATGTAAATGATTCTGATTGTGTGTCCTTGAAAGGTTCGGTCTATACTGATTGATAATGGTCAATATTTGACCATTTTATGCAACAGTAAAAGTCATTCTGACAATAGGAAATAAGGGGCTAGCGATGAGTAATCATGTATGGGGATTATTACACCACCCGGAACGCGAATGGCGTGAAATTAATGCTGAACACAAAACGATCAGTCACCTCTATCTACACCATGTACTATGGATGGCAGCGATTCCGGTGATCTGTTCATTCATCGGGACAACGCAAGTTGGGTGGACATTTGGTGGTGAAGAGACCTACAAAGTTTCTCTGATGAATGGACTGGCACTCGGTGTGGCATTTTATGCCTTAATTTTGCTCGCTGTCGGTCTTGTCGGTAGCCTGATCTACTGGCTCGCCCGCAAGATTCCTAACCGTCCGACACAACGTGAATGTACTATTTTTGCCGGATACACTGCCACACCGATGTTCCTGAGTGGTATTTTTGCCATTTATCCGGTGTTTTGGCTGTGCCTGCTCGCCATGATCGGTGGCGTGATCTATACCGCTTATCTGCTGTATAAAGGAACGCCCAGCTTTTTGGGTATCAGCAATAAACAAGGTTTTATTCTCTCGGGAACAACGCTCGGTGTCGGTGTGTTGATTCTGGAAACATTACTGGCAGTGGTGGTACTCCTGTGGAGTATGGGGTCTGAACACAGTGTTGTTTGGCAGTTCTTTTAATCACATACCTCAGGCACCACTCAACAGACCACACGAACCCCATGGCAGAAAAGTCGTTGCTGCTTATCGGATCGTGTGGTGATGTCTCCGGCTCTCGATTCAGCTCCTGTTTAAGAGACGCCAATGGCTGAAAGTGAGCGGTTTGCCAGTTTCTTGCGATATTGGATCGGTGACATATTGGCGTGCAGCCGAAAAAACCGTGAAAACACAGCCTGCGAAGAGAAGTAAACTAACTCGCTAATTTCTTTAATGCTTTTCTGGGTTTCAACCAGCAACTCACAGGCTTTTTTCAGCCGCACCCGGTTCAGTACATCGGTAAAAGACTGATTATCTTGCCGTAGCTTATTGTTCAGTGTCCAACGACTCATTTTTAAATGGCTGCACACACACTGGAGCACGGAATGTTCGTTGTAGATATGCTGCTGCAACAGCAGTGACTCAATCAGTTCTTCCACCACCACAGCAAATGTTTGCTGTTCATCGATCTGACGGCATAACCCCTCTAAGTACACTTTTTGTAACTGCTGGAGCTGTGGGTTGAAATTGCGATTGGTCTCTTGCAGAGCAGGACTTTCGATAATCAAACAGTTCTCCCGCTGATGCAATAAACACTGGGTTTCCAGACAATCATTGACGATATGCCGGGAGAGCGACCCCACATGCGTCAGGCTGGCCTGTACCGACATCTCCGGTAAATAAACTTTGAGCAGTTCCCGGCAGATGATGAAATTCCCTAATGCACTAGTCGATAGTTCTTCGGGGCCGTCATCGATATACGTCAATTTGATCCGATTGCCTTCGACTTTCAGCTCACAGCGATCACAATTACCGATCAGCATACGATAGCGAATAAAACTCTCCACAGCCTGAACCGCTGAAGATTGGTTCATGCATAAACCTATCAGCTCGGGAAATTTGCTAAATAACGACTGAATCGACGACGATTCATAGATATAACGGTTATATTTCATCGTTTCGAGCATAAACTGGTAATGGGTGCGTTCGGTAAGCCTGCCATTGGGTCGATTCAGTTCATACTCACTGATACCACAGCGTCTTAAAATCGTATGAATATCAATATCGTGTAGCGACAACTGTTGAATCATATTGCGAGCTAATACATTCGAGACACTTTTCTCATATCTGCCGTTCATCGTTGCTCTTTCTCTGAAACTTTAAAAACAAAATCATTTGTCCGAATCAGTTTGACCACCCGATTCACCCACATATCAAAGGCATAACACCTGACGAATCCCGTCTCACTGGCAACATGTCCTTCCGCTCAACCCACCACAGAAGCACCCATGTCCGCACGAGTCTGTGCCAATTTAACAAAGATTCTGACTCAGAAAAGATATCGATGGGTGATAAAGTGATATGGCACAACAGCAAAATATAAATGTGCAATATAAATCATAATGTACATCACCATTAATAACTCTATTGTTATTATCAATGGCTTTCTTACTCATATGACATGGCTTCTTCCATCCGTGATTCAGACGGTTCAACACCATATTCAACGCATAAAAAAGGCGGGCTGAGCCCGCCAAAGGATGAATGAAGCGTTTTATTCCGCCACAGTTACAAATGAAGCTGCCGTCACACCTTCCTCTAAAGCCAGTGCGCCCGGAGTGGTGTTCTCAACCACAATTTCTTTGCGCACGACAAACTGAACCGGTGTGGTCGAACTAATATCGGATGACTGACTGACATAGACCTGATAAGTGCCCGGCTCAACAATCCATTGGTTTTTCTCAGGATCGAAGCTTGCCAACGTTTCAGGTGAGATTTCCAGAACCATCCGTTGTGATCTTCCGGGTGCCAGTTCTCTTGTTTTCGCAAATGCTTTCAGTTCAATGTTGGGTTTTTTCAGTTTCACTTCCGGTGCCGCAACATAGACCTGAACGACCTCTTTACCGGCCACATCACCGGTATTCGCTACCACTGTTTTAAGCATTACCCCTTTTCTCGGATGGCGATGGTTCAACCCATTCATAAGCACTTTTGTCCGTGATAGATCAAATGATGTGTATGACAATCCGTAACCGAATGGGTAAGCGACTCCTTTGTTAAATGTCTGGTAATAACGATATCCGACATAGATATCTTCATTGTAATACTGGTGATCCAATGCACCGTCGTGATTTTCATCGACACCGGGGAAGGTTGTCGAAGACGGGACATCCGCATAAGACAGTGGAATGGTTTGCGCTAATTTACCGCTCGGGTTGGCCTTACCGGAGATAATATCGGCAATCGCGTCACCGGACTCTTGCCCCGGCATATAAGCCAGCACAATCCCATCGACTTGATCCTGCCATTCACTCATATCAATCACACCGGCAATATTCAGAACCACCACAACCTTTTTATCCTGCGCATGGAAAGCCTTGGATACTGAGGAAATCAGCCCCAGTTCGGTGTCAGACAGTAAGTAGTCTCCCCGTTCGGCTTTACGATCTGCCGCTTCACCGGCCACACGTCCAAGGGTGATGACGGCGACATCGCTATTTTGTGCGGCTCCGTTGATTTGTGCGCCCAAATCCGTCACTGAAGGCTCAGTACAACTGACGATTTTTGATACGCCCAGACCACCGGTCGTGATCACTTTATTGGCTTCAAAATAATCGCTGTAGAAAGACGCCAGCGACTCATTCACCGGAAACTGTTTCGCAAGCCCGTCGATGATGGTCGTCACATGATCGGGATGGACATCACCGCTGCCGGTTCCGCCTTTCAAAGTATTAATCTGGGTGATACCAAAAGAAGCAATGGATTGTGAAGTCGCAAGCGGTAGCGCCGAATTCTGATTCTTCAGCAAAATGATCCCTTCATCCGCCACCTGTTTTGCCAAAGTTGCATGGGCTTTCAGATCAGGGTTATTCGAGATAGGGTAATGTTTTGCAGATGGTGTTTTTAAAGCCTGCGCGACGATATGTTGTACGTTTCGATCAAGGGTTGCTTTGGTTAAGTCGCCATTTTTATAGCCTTCAACCACATACTTACCCCAATCACCTAAACCGGGAACGACCGGATTTTCACCACCGGGCTGAATCACATCAACACCGGCGTTGAGGAGATCGATCGGGTTGTAGCCAGCGAACCAGTCACTCATCGCTAAGCCATTAAATCCCCATTCATGGCGTAGAATATCCGTCATCAGATCAGCACGTTCACCACTATTGGTGCCGTTGACCTGATTATATGATGACATAATGCCCCATGGGTGAGATTCTTTGACCGCATATTCGAAACCACGCAGGTAGATTTCCCGCAGCGCACGTGGCGTAACCACCGCATTAATAAAGAAGCGATTCGTTTCTGAGTTATTGGCGACAAAATGCTTAATCGTCGTTGCCAGACCTTTACTTTGCGCGCCCTGAACCATCGCGGAAGCAATCATACCGCTCACCAACGGGTCTTCTGAATAATATTCGAAATTACGGCCATTGAGCGGGTTGCGCTGAATATTCATCCCGGGAGCTAACCAGAAATCGACGCCGTATTCTTTTCCTTCATTGGCGACGGCTTCACCGACTTCATGAATTAAATCGGGATTCCACGTTGATGCCATCAATGCACCATTGGGAAATGCGGTAGCATAATAGGTTTGATTATCACCATCACGCGTTGGATCAATCCGGATGCCAGCCGGCCCATCAGCGAGTTTCAGTGCCGGAACATCTAAGCGACGTTTTTGATCATAAACCCCGTGGATATACCCGGCCACACCATTGACGGACGCTTTTAAATTAATCACAGTGTCTTTATCAGGGTTCATCCCTGCACCGACTAACATTTTCAGCTTTTCTTCATCCGTCATTCTGGCGACGATATCCTTCGCCAAAATATCATACATATTAATATCATTATGCCAATCTGTCTGAACCTGTTCTGATTTGAGTTGTTCGCTATTTGCTGATGTTTGAACAGAGTCGGTTTTTGCCAAAGCACTGACCGAATATAATCCATAGCTGACGAACAGTGTTGATGAAATAATTGTCGCAAGTATTTTTTTCTTCATTTTAAATTCCATACTAAAAGTTATTCCTTTCAGATACCTGTATGCCCCAATCACCTTAAGGGCAGGGTTCACGGTGCCTTCAATCCTTTTCGCATAAGGAAACATCAGAATAAAGGCCGAATTTCCCATAGGTCACATGACGTTCAACAGTATATTAATGGATTTTAACAAATGATGTTTTTGCCTGTCGGTGATTTTTTTTGCATATGAGAGAATTAGTGAAAAGTGTGATTATTATCAGAGTCGCAAAGCGTGAAATTAACGCATAACAATGAATCATAATTATCTAATTGATTTTATCGTTCATCATTGATGTTTATTAAAAACATTTATCATTAAAAATAATAAAAATATCATTATTTTGAATTTAATATAAATATAAAAATTGCAATAACACGAATATACCGAATCAACAACAACCGAGCCTTACCCTATTCATTATCTTTGTTTGTTCGATTCAAGCCTGAGATCATCCTGACTAACTGGCCCCCCTATTTATGAAAATTCAATTATGAATAAGATGTCATATCAATCACATAGTTCAATTCTCTGCTATACAACCCATATGATTCTCGTGGTGAAATAAGCCACATATTTACCCGGTTCTATTTGAATAACACTCTTTAATATTGCTGTTTTTTGTGATCAAACACACTATTTAATCCAGCTTGATTCATATTTTGCACACAATGATTGACATAGTACAGATGCCTTGTGTTTTATAGTATGTTTCAGCAATGTTGCACATTGCATTGCAGATGAAATCTGCTCACGCCAGATTTCACTTAACCCACACAACCATAAAATACAAAAGGAATTTGTATGTCACGATTGATATTACGCCCGCTGGCCGCTGCGCTTGCGGTTTCTCTTATTTATATCGGAATGCCGGTATTTGCAGAGACCACCTCAGCAGCAACCAAAGTGTTGCGCTTTTCTGAAGACGGAACCCCGACAAACTTTGATTCGGTCCAATCCGGGACGACCTACAGCAATACCATTGTCACCGCGGTATACGACACCTTATACGAATATAAATATTTGAAGAGCCCGTATGAATTAAAACCGAATCTCGCGGCCGCAATGCCCGAGGTCTCCGATGATGGTCTGACCTATACCATCCATATCAAGCAGGGCGTTCATTTTGTCGATGATCCGGCATTCCCGGATGGCAAAGGCAGAGAAGTCACGGCTGACGATTTTATCTATTCAATGAAGCGTCACTTTGATCCGGCCAACCGCTCACAAGGCGCTTGGCTGTGGACGAATAAAATTGCGGGTATAGAAGCATGGAAAGAAGCCGGCGCGGATTATAGTAAACCCCTTGAAGGTCTGAGTGCCCCGGATAAGTACACGATTCAAATCAAGCTGGAGCAGCCCTATCCGCAACTGGTTTATACTTTAGCAATGGGTTATTCCGCGCTCGTCCCGCATGAAGCCGTCGAAAAGTATGGCCGTGAATTTGCCACCCATCCGGTGGGCAGTGGCCCATTCAAATTGATCTCCCATGATTCAACCAAAACCGTACTGGTGAGAAACCCAACCTATCGTCATGAAGTCTTCCATCTTGCCGAAGCAGGCTACGATCCGAAAGTTCACGGCGAAACGGGCGTTGCGGCGCTGGACGGGAAAACACTCCCACGAGTCGATCGCGTCGAAGTCAACTGGGTCAAACAACAGTCTGCGCGGTGGAATTCATTCAGCAAAGGCAATGAAATCGTCAATACCACTTTGCAAAATGAACAGCTCGATACCGTGTTGGCATCTAAGCATCCGGTCACACTCAAACCGGAATATGCCGCAAAATATAACTTCCGTACTCAACGTGAAGCCGGCATGGTGTATAACGTCTTCAACTTTGATGATGAATATTTGGGTCACTCGGATGATCCGAAAACCAATACACAAAATAAAGCGCTGCGGTGTGCCATCATCAAGTCGTTTGACTGGCCGCAGCGTATCTCACGCTTTTATTTAGGGCTCGGTGAAGCGTATCCGGGTTTCATTGTTCCCGGAACCGATGCTTTCGATCCGAATCTGGACAAAAGCTCTATTACCCAAGATATTGCCGGGGCAAAGAAACTGCTGAAAGAAAACGGCTGGAACGCGCGCAATTTACCGGTTCTTTACTATCCGGCAACCTCCACCGTTCGCTATAAACAGTTCTTCGAACAGTTCCGCGGTAATTTGATGAAAATCGGCTATCCGAAGAATAAGATCAAATTTAAACCCTATGCTACCTTCGGTGACTTCAACCGGGATATCAAGAACAGCCGTACTCAGATGATTCCGATGGGTTGGGGGCTGGACTATCCCGATGCAGAAAACACCCTGCAACTCTTCTACGGACCAAACCGCTCTCCCGGTTCGAACAGCGCAAACTACAATAACCCGCAATACAACGCGTTATTTGAGAAAGCGGCGGTCATGCAACCGGGGCCAGAACGGACGGCTATCTACCATCAGCTCAACCAAATCTTAATCGATGACTGTGTGGGCATCGGCAGCTTCTCCCGTACCCGGGTTCGTCTATGGCACAAAGATGTCACGATGTGGCCACAACGAGAGATACTCGGCAACTACCTCAAATATGTTGATGTTCAGTAGAGGTGTAAAACATGGATACGCTCCGTTATTGTCTGCGGAAACTGATTTATAGTCTGCCGCTGCTCTTTGGCGTCACCTTGATTAGTTTTGTGCTGATGGTCTATTTCGGCCCCGATAAAACCTATGATCTCTTGGGACGCAATCCGACGGTTGAAGAGATTAACGCGATTCGTCATGAGCTTGGCTATGATCAACCGTTTTGGATTCGTTATCTGCACTATCTCCATCAAGTCATCACGTTTGACTTTGGTTATTCCGACTCCAGTGGTGAGTCGGTAACCACGGTGCTTGAGCGGACGATTCCGATCTCGTTACTGCTGGCATTGCCGGGATTTATTTTAGGCCATTTGATCAGTATTGCGCTGGGTCTGTTCGCAGCGCATCACCGCGGACGTTGGGCAGATAAATTAGTAATGTCTTCTTCGGTGATCGGGATGAGCATTTCTTACCTCATCATCATCATCATGCTGCAATTAATTTTCTGCTCCAGTTACGGGCTTAACCTGTTTCCGGTGTATGGATGGGAAGTCAATTCCCTGAGTAGTTATTTGTACTATGTAACGGTGCCGACACTGTGCTCGATTTTTGTTTCGGTCGGATACAGCACTCGGTTCTACCGCGCCCTGTTTGTCGAAGAGATGACCCGGGATCATATTCGTACCGTCAGAGCATTCGGCCATTCTCATCTGCAAGTGTTATTCAAACATGTGCTGAAGAATGCCCTGATTCCGATCCTGACACGGATTGTGTTTTCCATTCCGTTCGTCATGATCGGCGGGTCTTTATTACTGGAAAGTTACTTTGGCATTCCCGGTGTCGGTCTGATTACCTACAACGCCATCACTACCGGTGATCTGCCTGTGCTCAAAGCCGTTATCGTCCTTCTCACGCTGGTGTTTATCGTCATCGTAAGTACGGTTGATATTCTTTACAAACTCGTTGATCCACGGATCTCACTCAGATAAGGGACATCCGATGACTGAAACGATTCATACACTGGCTCAAGACGCATCGCTGAAGCGAGAGTCGCTCTGGTCCAAAGGCATTCAGAAATTCCGCAAAGATCGCATCGGGATGATCAGCTTATCGATTGTACTGGTTTACTTTATCATTGCGATTCTGGTCTGGTTCGGCCTGATTGCCCAGCAATGGGATGTGCTGCAAACATCCGGACAAAGCGGCCCAAGTGCTGAACACTGGTTCGGCACCACCATCAATGGGCAAGATATTTTTCAACGCGCGATTTACAGCACTAAAACGGCGTTTGAGGTCGGGTTGGTGGTCGCGGTATTAGCCACAACGATTGGCGCTCTGACCGGCTCTCTGATGGGCTACTATGCCGGCTCTATCCTCGATGAGTTCATTCTGTGGGTGATGAACTGTATCGACTGTATTCCTTATTTTTTACTGGTGGCTGCCATTGCCGTCGCGATGGCGGGCAATCCTTATGCGATGCATACTGCGATGACGCTGGCATTTTGGACCGGCACCGCCCGCGTAATTCGGGGGGAAGTAATCAAACTGAAAAATATGGAATTCACCGAAGCCGCCCACGCGCTCGGTGTGCCGACTTACCGCATCATCTTCCGCCATTTAATGCCCAATACCAGCCATATTCTCTTGGTTGAAATGACCTTACTGTTTATCACTGCGATCAAGAGTGAAGTGATTCTGAGCTTCCTCGGACTCGGCGTGAAAGAAAGTATCAGTTGGGGGCTGATGATTGCAGAAGCCAGTACCGAAGTGACTTCAGGGCACTTCTGCAACTTTTTTGCCGCCTCCGGTATGTTGTTCGTGCTGGTACTGGCATTCAATTTATTTTCAGATTCGCTACAAGATGCGTTAGATCCAAGGAAGGTGTCATGAACGCGATAGACAATCCAGTTCCGACGGAACCATTACTCAAAGTGGACGGTCTGACAGTCGATTTTCAGACCGATAAAGGTACTGCCCGCGCAATCAACGGGATTAGTTTCGAGGTGATGCCCGGTGAAAGCGTCGCCATTGTCGGTGAATCCGGCTGCGGAAAATCGGTCAGTTCATTAGCAATTATGGGGCTTATCCCAAGCCCGCCGGGTGAAATTGTCTCCGGCAGTATCCGTTTTCAGGGACAAGAGCTGGTTGGCATGGATGAAAAATCCTATCGGCGCTTGCGCGGCAATGATATCTCGATGATTTTTCAGGAGCCGATGACCGCCCTGAACCCCGTGCTGAGAATCGAAACCCAAATGGTAGATGTGATTCGCAACCACCAGCAGCTCTCTCGTAAACAGGCCGCAGTCCGGGCAACGGAAATGCTCCGTATGGTTGGCATCCCCTCTCCGGAAAAGCGCATTCGCGAGTATCCGCATCAGCTTTCCGGTGGGATGCGGCAACGTGTAATGATTGCCATGGCGCTCTCCTGCCGTCCTGCCTTGCTTTTGGCCGATGAACCCACCACCGCACTCGATGTGACTATCCAGGCGCAGGTGATGTATGAGATCAAACAGCTAAAACAATCATTGAATATGGCCGTCGTGTTAGTGACGCACGATTTAGGTGTTGTGGCTGAATCCTGTCAGCGTGTGGTGGTGATGTACTGTGGCGAAGTGGTAGAACAAGGCTCGGTTGATGACATTTTTAGTCACCCGAAACACCCATATACCCAAGGGTTACTTCAATCGATCCCGGTCGTTCGACAGCAAAAAATTGCTCGTCTGCCAACCATTGAAGGTATGGTGCCCGATTTATTTCATCTGCCGACAGGGTGCCGTTTTGCCGACCGCTGTCACCGTGTCACTCAAACATGTCGCCAAAACGCACCAATCCTGACCGGACCGCCAGAACATCAAGCGGCATGTTTTCACATATCAGAGGCATCCCGATGAGTGATATATTGTTAGAAGTCAAAGGATTAGAAAAACATTTCCACACCGGAAAGTCGTTATTTAAACGGACCCGGTCAGTTTGTAAAGCCGTCGATAATGTGAGTTTTAAGATCCATCAGGGAAAAACCCTCGGGTTGGTCGGAGAATCCGGATGTGGGAAATCAACCTTGGGTCGCTGTATCTTGCGCCTGATTGAACCCTCAGCCGGAGACATCTCCATCTCGGGACAAGATATTACCCGAATGAATGCCCGAGAACTCAAAGCAATGCGTAGAGAAATGCAGATGATTTTTCAGGATCCATTTGCCTCTCTGAGCCCTCGGATGACTATCCATGATATTCTTCGCGAACCGCTGGATATTCATAAGATTGGGACAGTTGCACAACGCGAAGCAAAAATTGCCGAGGTGATGCATACCGTCGGGCTCCGTCCTCAGGCACTCAATCGTTATCCGCATGAATTTTCCGGCGGACAACGCCAGCGAGTCGGTATTGCCCGGGCTCTCGTTTTAGAACCTAAACTGATTATTGCCGATGAGCCAGTTTCTGCGCTGGATGTTTCCGTACAAGCACAAGTCCTCAACTTGATTGCCGAGCTTCAAGAAAGTAGAGGGATCTCATTTCTGTTCATTGCCCATGATCTGGCTGTCGTGCAACACACCTGCGATGAAGTCGGGGTCATGTATTTGGGTAAAATTGTTGAAAGAGCACCTGCGGAAGTGCTCTATCGCCAGCCGAAGCATCCCTACACACAAGCGCTGTTGTCCGCGATCCCGGTACCGGATCCGACCCACAATACCGAACATGTCCCGCTCATCGGTGATATTCCCTCACCTCTGAATCCTCCCGGCGGCTGCACATTCCACCCTCGTTGCAAGTATGCAACAGAGCGATGCTCTCGCGAGGCTCCGACACTCACACAAACGCAAGATGAACACTGGATTGCGTGTCATCTTTATCCGGCAAGTTGATAACACGAAAGCCGGTAGCCACCCGACGCGATACCATGCCCATCAAGTTCTTGCCACTCAACCATACTCACATCTATCCGACTGTGAGTATGGTTCCTCGTCTCACACTCACAAATCACATGTCTATCCGATCCAGATACTCGGTCATATTCATAACAAAACAATACCGACACATTTAACACAAAAAATACACAACCAATCACATATAACAACATTTCCTAATCATTACAAATAGTTAAGCGGAATTTTCTTTCATTGATGGGAAATACGTCTATAGTATATTTCACAGGGTGATAAATATTGATTCGCCAAGAAATATTTATGATAGAAATATAAATAATACATCTGTAATTAAAAGAATAAATAAAAGAACAATTCCTCGCTATTGATATATTTGTGTTCTTATAAGTTGTCACAAAACTATTAATTAATCCCAATGCTATACACAGCCTAACTTCAAGAAAAATCTGAATTTTATTCACTCAATTACTCAATCGATTACATCTGATAATATGTAAATTTTTATAGACATAGATAAAATTTTTTTGCTTTTTTTTTGCCTTAAACACTAGACGAACTTAAAAATTATCAGCATTGTTATTATGCGTTTTATCGCACTAGCGATCGCAATAGGGTTAATTGCTGACATTTCAGAAATTAATTAATTAAGAACAAATCTCTAGGATTGAGAAATGCATAAAATACAACGTCACATACATTGGGTACTCGCTGCGGGTCTGACCGCCGCCTTGCCAGTCTCCGCCGCAGAAATGGTCACAATGAACGATAGTTCACAGCTTGATCAAGTTCTGAACACTCAAGCTCACAGTGTTGCACCTCTGGAAACTGGCTTCAAAGAAGTCAAACAAGTCACATTGCCAAATGGTAAAGTGAAAGTCCGTTATCAGCAGACTTACATGGGTATCCCGGTCTTTGATACTTCAGTCGCTGCAACCGTAACGAAAGGTGCCGTCTCAGGTACAACCGATGTTTATGGTGTAATCGCTCAAGGGATTGAGAACGATCTCTCCAACGCATCACCAGCAATTGAACTCAAAGAAGCGATTTCACTAGCAAAAGCTTATTATCAACAACAAACTGTCGTTGCCAGTGACGCTGAATTTGAAAATGAAAAAGCAGAACTGTTGGTACGACTTGACGAAAACAATCACGCACAGCTCGTTTACCAAGTTGACTTCTTCATCGCCGATGAACACCCGGCACGCCCATTCTTCTTTATCGATGCCATCACCGGTGATGTGATTAAAACTTGGGATGGTCTGAACCATGCTGAAGCACGCGGCACCGGCCCTGGCGGAAACACCAAAACAGGTAAGTATAACTACGGGTCAGATTTTCCGGGCTTCATCGTCAATAAGTCAGGCTCAACCTGTACCATGAATAACAGCAAAGTGAAGACGGTCAACCTCAATGGGAGCAAGTCAGGTAGCACTGCTTATAGCTACCGCTGTGCCACTTCATCGAACTACAACGATTACAAAGCGATTAACGGTGCCTATTCACCCCTGAACGATGCGCACTATTTCGGTAAAGTTGTGTTCGATATGTATCAAAGCTGGCTGAACACCGCCCCGCTATCCTTCCAGCTCACCATGCGCGTTCACTATGGTTCGAACTATGAAAATGCATTCTGGAACGGCTCAAGTATGACTTATGGTGACGGTGCCACAAAATTCTATCCGCTGGTTGACCTGAACGTCAGTGCCCACGAAGTCAGTCACGGCTTTACTGAGCAGAACTCCGGTCTGGTTTATGAAGGCATGTCTGGTGGTATTAACGAAGCATACTCCGATATTGCAGGCGAAGCGGCTGAATACTTTATGAAAGGCAGTGTTGACTGGAAAATCGGTGCTGACATTACCAAAGGTTCTGGTGCACTGCGTTATTTTGACAGACCATCTCGCGATGGCAAATCAATTGACAACGCTTCTGAGTACTACAATGGTCTGAACGTCCACTACTCTAGTGGTGTCTTCAACCGGGCTTTCTACCTGCTGTCAAACAAATCCGGCTGGAACGTCCGTAAAGGTTTCGAAGTCTTTGCTGTTGCAAACCAATTGTATTGGACACCGACTGCAACATTTAACCAAGCCGCTTGTGGTGTCTCTAAAGCAGCCAAAGATCTCGGCTACAGTACTTCGGATGTCACCAGTGCATTCGACACGGTTGGTGTCAGTGCCTCATGTAGCTCTGCCCCAACAACAGGAAGTGTTCTGAAGAAAGGTCAGTCAGTCTCACTTTCTGGTAACAGTGGCTCACAAAAATTCTATACCTTTGCTGGTGACGGCTCAAACATGACGGTCCAAATCTCCGGTGGTACTGGTGATGCTGACCTGTATGTGAGAGCAGGCAGCCGCCCACAAACAAATGCATACGACTGTCGTCCATACAAAACGGGCAACAACGAGTCATGCACAATCAACTCTCGTAGTGGCACAACCTACCATGTCATGCTGAATGCTTACAAAGCATACTCTGGTGTGACACTGAGTTTGAGATAATATCTGATTAGATATTGATTCGACATCACTGTGAATCATGAAAGCGCATGGAGAATTCATCCATGCGCTTTTTTATACCCGGACGCATCCGCTCATCCGTCATCTGCCGATATTTGTGACGAAGTTTTAAGTTTTGTTATAAGTTAAGTGTGAAACGACTGAGATCAGCGTTAAATTTTCGAATCCCCCCGGTTTAATAGACATTAACTAAATGAGATCCAAAGGCTCATTGAGAGGTGATTTATGGCGTTTTCTGAACCAGAAAGAAAAGTTCTTTTGTCCGTGAAAGGTGTTGGTCCGACGGTCTTAAAACGGTTCGAAGAAATTGGAATCGATACCCTCTCCGATTTGGCAACCTATCAGGTAGATGAGATCGCAGAGAGAGTTGCCGCAATGCTTCACACAACTTGTTGGAAAAACAGCCCACAGGCAAAGGCAGCGATTCACGCGGCTATCCAACGGGCAAAAGCAGGGTTGTGATTCAGGCTTCACAGCCATCACAAACTACTGTATATTTAAACAGTTCATTCGTAAATCACAAGGAGATGACATGGGCTGTCAACAGGGTTATATCGAAACAAATGGCACTTCTCTCTATTACGAATTTTCAGGGAACCCGAATGGTGAGCCATTAGTGATGTTACATGGAGGTCTTGGCTCCCAACACGATCTGTTACCCCTCCACCCATATCTTGCGCCGGATTATCACTTGATCAGCATTGATTTCCGGGGACATGGTAAATCTCTGCTCGGTGATCGCCCCCTCAGTTACATACAGTACCAACAAGATATTCAAAGCATTCTCAGCTATCTCGGTATTGAACGTTATTCAATTTTTGGTTTTAGTGACGGTGGAATTGTCGGTTATCGCATCGCAGCACAAGTGCCGGACAACGTCTCGTGTCTGATAACTCTGGGGGCTCATTGGCGGTTAGAAGCAGACGACCCATCGATTAGTCTCTTTAACGGCCTGACAGCAGATTTTTGGGCAGAACGGTTCGCTGACGATGTGGTGGCTTACCATGCATCAAATCCGGAGCCAGATTTCCCGAAACTCGTTGATGCCGTAAAAAACGTATGGCTTGATACCACAACATCCGGTTATCCGTTTGAACTGGTGAAACAAATTCGTTGCCCGACATTGATCATGCGTGGTGACAATGATTTCTTATTTTCACTTGATGAAGCCGTTTCATTAAAGTCGCAAATAGCAGAAGCAGCATTTGCCAATATTCCCATGACGGCTCATGCCGCCCATCAAGAATCCCCCGAGTTGGTTGGAAACATGTTACACCGCTTTTTATCGCAACATAAATCCGATCCTGCTCATCATCGGTGATAGTATGTGACCACGCTCTCCAAACGGGTCCGACGTACTCTTCAGCTTGAAAGGAATCAAAATATGAATCATCCAAACGTTGCAATCATTACCGGCGGTGGCCGGGGCATTGGTGCTGCAACTGCAAAACTTTTCGCTCACCATGGCTACGCCGTCTGTATCAACTATAAATCCAATACAAAGGCTGCCAATCATGTGGCACAAGAGATTACGGCTCAGGGAGGACAGTGTATCGCCGTACAAGCTGATGTTTCTCTCGAAGCGGATGTGCTGCGTTTGTTTGAAACGGTTGATCAACAATTAGGGGCCGTATCGGCACTCGTCAATAATGCCGGTATATTACAACCCCAGATGCGTTTGGAAGACATGAGCGCTGACAGAATCAATACCATCCTGACGAATAATGTCACTAGTTACTTTTTGTGCTGCCGGGAGGCGGTGAAACGCATGTCAACTCGTCGTGGCGGACAAGGTGGCGTGATCGTCAATGTGTCGTCAGGTGCCGCACGTTCAGGATCACCGCATGAGTATATTGATTATGCAGCCTCAAAAGGCGCCATTGACACCTTGACCAAAGGGTTGTCATTAGAGGTTGCAGCCGAAGGGATCCGGGTCAATTGTGTTCGTCCCGGTTTTATTTACACAGATATGCACGCTGACGGTGGTGAGCCTGAGCGCATTGAAAGACTAAAAAGTGTTATTCCGCTACAAAGAGGTGGTCTGCCTGAAGAAGTGGCCGAAGCCATTTATTGGTTAGCCTCTGAAAAATCATCATTTTCTACAGGCAACTATTTGGATTTAACCGGGGGTTTATAACGCATCCCCCATTTACCACTGACAGTATTCGCCATGTAATCTGCGCATTTTGTTCATCATATCAGGCTTATGCTACAAACGAGAATAAAGGAACATCGGATGAAATCTTCACATATTGGTGAGTTAGTTTTAAGTGAGCAGCAAATTCGGGCGGGAGTAAAGACTGTTGCTGAACAATTGAATCATCAATTCAAAGATGCGGTTGTCATAACCATTGTTCCCGGGGGTATTTTGTTTACCGCAGACCTAGTGCGCGAGCTAAATTTCGACATCAAAATGGATTATATTTCTTGCCCTCACTCTCCGGGGGATAGCCATAATAACTCACCGATCGTGTTCCATGAAAACATTCCGATTCAGGGCAAGGATGTCATTATGATTGACGATGCAATCGAATCCGGCGGTACAATGAAAAGATTAATCAGTTACGTGCTTGAGCACTATGACGTCAAATCCCTTTCAATTGCAACGTTATTTGTCAAACCAAGTCGGGTAGATATTCCTGTACCTCAATACTATGCGTACGAAATGGAAAATGATGATCTTCTCGTCGGATATGGCTTACCTTGGCAGGATAAACTGAGAAATGTTCCTTACGTCTCCAAATTGGTCAAGTAGCCGATTTCAACGTATAAAGGTATATAAATGATTATTTTAGCTGTTTTGGGTAAAAAGGATAAAGCAAAATGATGTGGAAGTGGGGGATACCGACACATCATTATGACAAAAGTCAGTTCAGTAGATGCTTATCGGATTATTGATGCTGTTTAAAGAATCGCTCAGCGCTGGCAAAGAGAGATTCACAGTGTTTTTTCTGCTTAGCGTAGTCAGCGGAATCCTCGGCCATGCCATTTAGGATCTCTTGGGCACTATGGTATTCTTTAACCATCACTTCAAACTTCGCTTCATAGCCACTTTTTTTATGCTTTTTAGGAGATTTATCGCGTTTTTTTCTCATTCTTGTTCCTTTCTAAACAAATTTCGTAAAGGTAGTGGGTAAACATTAAATTTAGAGTCACTTTATTTTTATCAAAATCATCAACACATAGATAAATTGAATACACAATTTATACATTCCAGTACTGATATTCATTATTATTTAAAACGCTAAACTCACAATATTACCGCTTATTTTTGTGGCTATCACACCCCAAATGCTTATATTTTCAGGGTTCATCACTCACCTAAACCGATAAAAATGAGACTATTTAATGGAAGATAAAGAATAAGTTGCTACAGGCGTCGTATAACGAAATGACTCGAAAGAAAACTAAGAAGATACTCGAACTATATGTTTCATTAATAGCTCACGTTTAGGAGCTGGGGGGCACTATACACTCATTACAGCAAATAGATAGTGATTTTGTATTTTTTCCAACCGCACTCAACGTTTCTCTTGGTGCTAGCGAATAGCATAAACCACAAACTACAGTTAAAAGTCAAACATATCAGTGCTTTGTTTTTATAAGGTGTGATTAACCCGATAACATTTAAGGACCATAAAAAATAAAACAAGAAAAAGATAGCCTTTATCAAATTTATCGGTATACTACTCATCAGCTCTTAAGAAAAGAGCTATTTATTTACTTTAAGATCAAATTTCTCTCGGTTCTACATCGATTTTTTCGTTTGCGTACCTACGATAAAATATATATCTCTAAAATAGATAATAGCGCTTATTAGCTAACAACACTTAAATTAAAATTATCAAATATAGAGGTATCTATGTCTAATAAAACAACTGGTTCAGTCAAATGGTTCAACGAAACGAAAGGCTTTGGTTTTATTTCTCCGGATAACGGTGGTGATGACGTATTCGTTCATTTCCAATCAATCGTTTCGACTGGTTTCAAAACACTGAACGAAGGCCAAAAAGTATCGTTCGTTGTTGAACAAGGTCAAAAAGGATTACAAGCAGCACAAGTTACTGTTATGTAATACTTTTATGTGGCATCAACATCTGTTGGTGCCATTCAAAATGATAAGATTCAGTTTATTGAATTTTATATCTCAATCTAGTTTCTTCCTCACTTCCCGACCCAATTGTTTCCTTCAGTAAAATTTCTTAAAATTTCTATCACTCGCCTCACAGATAAAGTATCCCGTAAGTAAAAAGTCATATAAACACTTCAGCTTCAGCGCATTTTCACAATGATTTGTCTTGTCTTGTCTTTCCATAAAGATATGCAACAATTATTATAAGCAATGAAGTATTTAAAGAACAAGGAGATAGGTGTGTTCATCAATGAAGCATCAAAACGATCTGGAGCAACTCCCTGAGCAAGAAGACTTAGATTGGGCATTAGTGATTGACTTTCTGGCCCAGCAACTAAAACTCGTTGAAGAAAAAATAAAAACGTTAGAAATACAAAAGCAGCGTTTAACAGCACAGTGCCATGATTGCGTATCAAGTCTTCATGGCGCGGTGGTTATTTTATACTCATACCGTCGAACAGACCCACATCATCTCCCCGACCATTCCCTGTCTAGGTTGCTCAGAACCCTCACTGTTTCTCCCTAAAAATCAATATGATTGTGACACCTTTCGTCTCGCAGCAATGCGGTAACCGAATCATACCAATACGAATCCAAGTGAATATCATTCGCCGTTATGTATAAATTCTGCGTGACACGTCACATTTTTAGTTATACCGTTATGCAACTTTTCATCTGGAATCGACTCATAGGTAACTGAACCCGTACCAATGAGTGCTGCAGAAATTTCTCAGTGACATCCTGACTAACAAGCCATAACAAAATGAAAATAATAAATACTATCAAACAATTAAAATTATCTTATCATGCCATCACAATCATCATCGCTATTTATTTTGCTGTCATCTTAAATTTACCGATATATAAATCACTGCACGAAATATTTAATCAATTAGATGCAGTCGATACTGGATTCATAATTTCCATCCCATTCTTTTTTACCTTTGCTTTAACCATTATTTTCAGTTTATTTTCATGGCCGAAGATAACGAAAATATTCTTTTCCATCCTGATATTAACATCGAGTCTTGTCAGTTATGCCACCTATAATTATGGCACAATATTCAGTGCTGAAATGATAGAGAACTTTCTTGAGACTAATGTCGGTGAGGCCTCATCTTATCTCAGTCTCCGCTCGGCTCTCTGGTTTCTCGGTCTGGGGCTCTTGCCAACCATTTTGTTAATTTTAATCCCCATTAGACATGAAAAATTAATGCCATTGATTGCGAAAAAACTGGGGGTCATTTTCATTTCCGGGGCAGGGATTATGCTGATTGCTTCTGTATATTATCAAGATTATGCATCGGTCGGCCGCAATAATGGTTATATCAAGCGGATGATTATTCCGACGTACTATATCAATAGTATTGCTGAATATATTCATCAAACCTATTTTGATACACCGTTACCTTATGTTCATATTGGATTGGATGCCAAACAAACGGCAGCTCCCGGCCAAAAACCGTCCTTGGTTGTTTTCATTCTGGGTGAAACCGCCAGAACATACAATTACCATGCAAACGGCTACCCAAGACCCACTACCCCATTCACCGATACGCTGCAGGTTACCTCCTATCAACATGTCGCTTCTTGTGGCACCGCAACCGCAGTCTCTGTTCCCTGCATGTTTTCTCGCCTCGACAGGCAAAATTATAACGAGCAACGTGCCTATCATCAGGACAACCTGCTCGACGTGTTAAAAAGGGCGGGCATCGATATCTTCTGGAAAGAGAATGATGGTGCCAGCAAAGGGATTCCAAAGCATGTCAAATATCAGGAACTGAAACGCAATTCTCACAATCCGTTATGTAGTCTCGCCGGGTGTAAAGATATGGCCTTGCTCAATAATTTCGAGCAGGATGTGAATGCGCTTCAGGGGAATCGTTTAGTGGTTCTTCACTTAATGGGCAGCCATGGGCCGGCCTATTTTCAGCGTTATCCGCAACAATTTGCTTACTTTCAGCCGGATTGTCAGCGGGACGATATAGAAAACTGTACCCATGAGCAGCTGGTCAATAGTTACGATAACACCATTCGCTATACCGATTACGTAGTTGCTCAAACGATCACCCGGTTAAAACAACTCTCCGAGCGATATAATACTGCGCTGATCTATCTCTCTGACCATGGGGAATCACTAGGGGAAAATGGTATCTACCTACATGGCTTACCCTACTCGATCGCACCGCAGGAACAGAAACATGTCCCGTTGATGGTGTGGTTATCCGATGGATACCGGGCCGCGCAGCATATTGACCAATCGTGCCTGAAACAGCAGGCTCAGACCGCTCAGGTGTCACAAGATAATCTGTTTGATTCACTGCTTGGCGCACTCAATGTGTCAACACAACTCTATCGGCCGACACAAGATATCTTTTCCGCGTGCCGGAAATAATACCGACCGTTCAACACGCGCCGAACCAGCGCAGAGTGGGCACCGCCCCACTCTGCTCAATCTCTGTTACTCGGCCTGATCGCCGTGCTCATTTTGTCTTTGGTTGTTATTTGGTGAGTGCTGCATGACTGTGCATCTCTTGCTCGTTACGAAATAGCGGGAGACCCAGCGCCTGATGCATTTGAACCAGCCACGGCTGTGCCAAACCGATACTTTCCATCGCAGTCCGGTCGAGAAAAATCGTATCTGGTCTTCCTTCGCTGACCACTTCCCCGTCGGCCATCACATACACGTAATCGCACAACTCATAAATCAGATTAATATCATGGCTGGACATCACCACATGTTTGCCGAGTGAAGCAAGTGTCTCAATCAGAGATTTCATCTGACGCGTTCCGGTAGGATCCAGTCCGGCAGTCGGTTCATCCAGTAACAGATACTGACTGTCTAATACCAGTGCACCGGCAATCGCGACCCGCTTCTTTTGCCCGTAACTAAGATACTGCACCGGCTTATCGATTAAGCTTTGACCATCCACCAAGGATAATGCATCGCTGACACGCCGCTGGATCTCAGTTTCATTCACCCCCAGATTTCTTAAACTAAAAGCAATATCATCAAAGACATCGGTATAAAAAATTTGCTGATCCGGTTCCTGAAACACCAGAGTGACACGCTGACGGTGCTCAAACAGCGCTTTTTTAGCATACGTCAGCGGTTGGCCTTGCCATAAGATGTTACCGTAATGTGGCCGATATAAGCCAAGCAATAACTTAAACAGCGTCGATTTGCCACAACCGTTAGCCCCGACAACCCCGACAACAGGATGCGCCGCGAAATTCATCGCCACCCGCTTGAGCACCGGTGAGCCATCCTCATAGGCAAAGTCAACCGCTTGAACCGATAACGTCATCAGAGAAACTCTCCTTGGTATAACTTGACAAAAAGGGACGCTTTCATGTGCTGATGGCGTATCAAAACTCGCTGCAATAACATCCCGGCTAACTGAGCCAGCGATTTCAGCCAGTGGCGGCGACGGATATAACCGAAGCGCAGCGTTTGGGCGGTAAAAATGGCGTGCGCTTCTTCAATCAAGATAAAAATGAACCGATAGGTCAGTAACACCTGTTCAATCAATACCAGTGGTAAACGGGTGGCTTTCAGCAGCCGGATACACTGATTGAACGGTGTCGATACCACAAAACAGAAAGTGGCCGCAATCGAGCATAAACAGCGCATCAATGTGTGCTCAGCCATCCCCCAAAGTTCACCACTGACCCCGACAAATCCATCAGCAACCGGCATACTGATGATCAACTCGTCCGGCCGTTGATGATAAGTCAGCACCATCGCCATGATGCTGAACAGCAAAAATCCACCGGGTAAGCGCAGCCAACGCAGATATTGCCTGAGCGAGATCCGGCCACCGATACAGGTCAGCATCATTAACACCAGAAATAATCCCCCCTGATAGATAACCGGCAGCGTGAGTGCCAGTAACAACGAGACGAGATAAAACCAGCCTTTATAGACCGGTGAGACACCGACCCACCGGCTCCGATAAGCATATTTATCGATCAATAGCATGACGACGCCGACGCCCTTGATAGAAGCCGAGGATATAAAAAATTACCGCCGAACCAAGTGAGCCCTGTAATGTAAATAGCAAACTTTCAATCTCACCGCTGGCCGGTTCAAATATCGGTTCAATCCACGGCTGATAATCCGGTGCCATTTCGGCGATGACCGATTCCGCTTCACCATCTGAACCGCCGAATTCACCGGAAACACCTAATACGAACGGCATGACAATCACCAAGCCGACCAACAACAGAATCAATATGTTCTTTTTCATCTCAGTACACCTTGTGTTGTTCCGAGCAGTGCCCGTTTATTGAGTTGTTCATAAATCAACACGGTCAGTAGCCCTTCTGCAATGGCAATTGGTACCTGTGTCAGCAGAAAAACCCCCATAAACTTACTCACCGAAGCAACCATACCGAGCTGCGGATCAGGAAAGGCCAATCCCAGTTGAACTGAGGTAACCAAATACGTCGCAAGATCCGCCCCGGCAGCACACAGAAACACGGCAATATCCTTTCTGACATGAAGTCGGTTTGCCATGACCCACAAGACATAACCGACCAAAGGCCCGATGACGGCCATCGACATCCCATTCGCGCCTAAAGTTGATAAACCACCGTGCGCCAGTAACAGCGCCTGAAACAGCAAAACAATCCCACCAAGCAGCGGTACCACCATAAAGCCAAACAGAATCACCGCCAGACCAACCCCCGTGGGGTGAGAGCAACTGCCGGTCACCGAAGGCAGCTTTAACGCCGACAGAACGAAAATGAATGCTCCGCACAGCGCCAACAACACCTTTCTGTCGCTGTCATTGGCGACCAGATGCTTTACTTTTCTGATACTCAAAATCAAACAGGGTAAAAAGAATACCCACCAGCTCAGCGCCCATACCGGTGGCAAAAAACCTTCCATGATATGCATGGCATTGGCACTGGCGGGGAACATCAAAAACATCATCATCCCGAGGAATACCCCGGAAGGAATGCGGGAGAATCGAGCAAACATCAGTCTGTTCCTTATTTGTCGGTTGATACGGGTGCGAACGGTTGTGGTTGCTCGCAATCATTGGCCTTTTCTGCCCTCTGATGACCTAAACAGTGATGACCGAAACGGTGATGGGCAAAACGGCGATTGACTAAAATAGTCGAAAAATAGGGCAGCGACTCCCCCGTACCATCTCCCGGGTGAATGGCGCTCAGATCGGGATAATAGATTTCATTATCCATCGACGCATTGGCCATCAAAATCGCGCATGACAGCAGGCCCAGTTCATCCAGCAGGGTACGGATTGTTTCAAACCGGCCATATACTTTCATCAACACCACGCATTCATGCTCAGCCAGAGCACGGCGCAACACATCTTCACTTGCCGTACAGGACATCACCGCCATCGATTGTTGTTCCATACACAACGGGAATTGTGCCCGGGCAGCAATCGCAGCAAATGACGTAATCCCCGGCACCACTTCAATCTCAACTTGCGGGGCAAGGCGTTCCAGTAAAAACACCCAAGTGCTGAACAGCATACTGTCACCTAAAGTGATGAAACCAACCTGTTTCCCGGCGGCTACATCTTGAGTTATCTCTGCGGCAATTTGCTCCCAGGCCTGACGTTTTTCTCCGGCATCGTTGGTCATCGGAAAGTGGCGCGCTTTGATCACTACCTGCTCCCCCAGATACTCGCGTACAATCGACAAGGCTAGGCTGTCCCCCTCCCGACGACCAGCCGGTGCGTACAGCACATCGAGGTGGCCCAAAATCCGGGCAGCACGGACGGTGATTAAGTCACTGGCACCCGGCCCGGTGCCCATTGCAAATAACTTTCCACCATTTTTTAACATTTCACCATTCATTAACTTTCCATCACTCATGCGACTGGCTCCTTAACATGCATTGACGTCATGACGGATGGTTGAATAGTCTGCTGCGTCTGGCTTGCAGCTCCCGCTTCCTGTGATGCCATGTCTGAGGATGAAACC
Source organism: Vibrio sp. MEBiC08052 (assembly GCF_001506075.1). GTDB lineage: Bacteria > Pseudomonadota > Gammaproteobacteria > Enterobacterales > Vibrionaceae > Vibrio. The sequence goes on from NZ_KQ947475.1 coordinate 3,194,433, forward strand.
GCGGTTAAATGATCAATAAACAACTGACGAATCAGCGGATTTTCACCCAATCCCTGCACAATCGGCTCGGCGGCAATCCCAGCCTGTTCGATCAGGACTTTCCATGAATCGGGGTCATCGGATGCCATATCATGAATCGCATGATCACCGGCCACCAGCATCAGTGGCATCAGATAAACTTTACGCACCTGCGCCTGTTGCAACCGACTGATAACGGTCTCGATCCCCGGATAACTTTCCACCGCACCGACAATAAAAGGTCGCTGATGCGCTTGCATCATATGATCGAGACAGGCATAGGCTGAAAACGCATGATGGGTCGTTCCGTGCCCCATCAGCACCAAGCGTTCATCCGCCGCAAGCGGCGGTGACTGGTATTCAATCGCGTCAATCAAGCGCTGATAGTCATCACAGTCACTCAGCAAAGGGACACCGACTTCGATGCGCTCAAACTGATGTCGGCAATGTGCCACTTCCCGGACAATTTTTTCATATTCGTCCCCGTTGATAATATGGAGTGACTGGATCAACACATCCCGATATCCGGCACGCTTGAGTGCTGCCAGAGCCTCACGCGGATGAGCAATGTCCATCCCGTCCCGCTGTGATAACTTCTTGATAATCATCGATGAAGTAAAAGCCCGGAAAAAATCCCGGTCGGGAAATGCATTGGCTAAAGCTTGTTCACACGCCGCAATATTTTTTTGCAACGCTTGCGGATAACTGGTTCCGAAACTAATCACTAACAGTGCTTTTTTCATCAAATGATTCCTTCTGTTGCCATGCGCAGAACAATGCTTCGCACGCGTCAAGATCGTGTAACGTTTCAACATAGTGGGTAACAAAACGCAGCGGAGGTCGTTGAATCACAATGCAGGGAATCCCGAGCGCAAGACACGGTTGCACTTTTTCAATAAATCCGCCTGCCTGACCGGACTCTTTGGTGATCACCACATCCGGCTGGATCATGTCGTACAGCGCGTGATTCATCGCTGCAGAAAAAGGGCCTTTCATCGCAATAATTTGCGCATAACTCAACCCGAGGGACTCACATTCAGCGACGACCTCAGCGGTCGGTAAAACGCGAACATACACCGTTTTGTCGTTAAGTCGCTGACAAAACTGAGCGAGATCTTTACTGCCGGTGGTCAACAAAATTTTCTGCTGTGCCGACGTGATCTGATCACAAGCATCCGCAATACTACTGGCCTTGGTGAGCAACGGATGGGCCGCCACGTCAACCGGCATTGGTCGCTCATAACGAATCACCGGACACCCGGTTTTCAGGCTGGCAGCGACGATGGTTTCCCGTAATTGCTGCGCATAAGGATGGGCGGCATCAATCACACAATCGACCTGATGATCCAGTATCCATGTCTGCATTGTTTCAGCATCTAAGCGGCCTTGAATCACCGGTGCTGTCAGTGACTGTACCGTGGCCAGTCCGGCCGGAGTCGCCACCGACAAGGTATAGCGGATCTGGTACTGCTCCAGCATCCGGCACAGTGTGACAGCATCGGACGTGCCGCCGAAAACCAGCACATGCGCGGGGCTCCTCATAGTGTGTAGCCTCGCGGCGTAATCATCAGCCCCTGTTCAACATAAGTAGACTGATTGCCGACAATCACCATGGTGCGCATATCAACCCGTTCAAAATCCATGTCGGCAAAGGTAGTCAGCCATTTGGTTTCTTTGCGACGTCCCGCTTCTTTAACGACCCCGACCGGGGTGTCCGCTGCTTTATAAGGGGACATTAATTCAAACGCGTGACGCAGGTGTCCTTCCCGTCCCCGACTGCGCGGGTTGTAAAAACAGGTCACGAAGTCCGCTTCAGCGGCAGCGCGGATGCGCTTCTCAATCACGGACCATGGCGTCAGCAGATCACTCAGACTGATATGACAGAAATCATGCATCAGCGGCGCGCCCAGCGCCGCACCGGCAGCAATACTCGCGGTCATGCCCGGGACAATCTTCACTTCAACATGCCATTTCTGTTTGGTCACCATCTCCAGAATCAAGCCAGCCATGCCATAAATCCCGGCATCACCACTGCTGATCAAGGCGACGGTTTTACCCGATTGGGCGATATCGAGGGCGACCTGACACCGTTCGATCTCTTTGCACATACCGGTTTTAATCACCGGTTTATCGCCCACCAAGGCTTTGACAAGGTGGGTATAGGTTTTATATCCGACAATCACTTCAGCCGCTTCAATGGCAGCACGTGCCTCTGTGGTCATCATCTCCGGACCGCCGGGGCCAATTCCTACGACATATAACATGATTTCATGACTCCATAGGTCAGGGTAATACCTTGTTGTCTCAGGGTTTCCCCCAACAGACAACCATCACTGAGCAGCCAGGCTGCCGGTTGAGACACACAGCCGACGCCTACCGTCTGTCGGACGAATTCCGATTGAGGAAACGGTGCGGAACACGCACTTAATTCGGCTGCACTGAATAATTTGAATGGCACCTGATATTGCTGCGCCAGATGCAGAATTGCCGGCTCATCATATTTGCGGTCAATACTGCCAATCGCAGCCAGCGCGAGCGGGTGAATATTGATGTGTTGCAGTTGTTGCTGAAAAAGTGTCAATAGCTGTACGGGGGAGACGTTTTTCCGGCAACCGATCCCGGCCACAAGCCGTTTCGGGATCAACTGAAAACTGGGGATCGGCCAGTCAGGCCGCGTATATTGCATCGACACATCGATCAGCGCGGACAGCTCATAACGGCCAACATCGTGTTCAGTCACAATGGTTAAGCCGCGAATATCAAACTGACGAATATCAAAACCAAGTGTTGCTGCAAGCCATGGATCAATATAAATCCCGACAGCATGTCCGCTGACCAAAAGTTGATTCACGGTTTTAGTCGCCACCCGAAACTGCTCACTGGCCGCATTGATCTGTTGCGCCAGCACATCAAAAGCACAGGTTTGATTGACATCGGTTGCCGTCGAGATCACCGGCTGCGCACCAATGCGCGCTGCGACCTCCCGGGCCAGTTCATTCGCGCCGCCAACATGCCCCGATAAGACACTGATGACATGCTGCCCTTGTTCATCAATCACCAACACCGCCGGATCGGTGAATTTATCTTGCAGCAACGGAGCAATCATTCTGACGGCAATCCCACAGGCACCGATAAAAATCAGGGCGCTATCGCAGCCAAACCGTTGCGCCACCGTCTGCTTTAGGCTGCCGTCAAATGGCAGAAAATTGGCCTGTAGATACTTTTCAGCGCAGTAGCAATGCATCGACAATCCCGGAAACCCCTGACGGATCTGCCGGGCAATCTGCTGGCCGCCCGGGGTCAGGCTGAACAGTGAGACGGAAAAACCGTTAACGGTATTCATGACTGAACGCCGCATCATAAAGTTTGGAGTAGTGGTATTCTTCTCCCAGAAAGCGACCGACCAAGATCAACGCTGTTTTTTGAATGCCTGCATCCGTCACAGTCTGAGCAATATCGGCCAGCGTGCCTTTGAGTATCTGGCAGTCCGGCCAAGTGGCTTTATACACCACAGAGGCCGGGGTCTCTGTCGGATATCCGCCCTGCACCAGCTGCTCGACCACCGCCCCAATCCCTTGGACAGACAAGAAAATTGCCATTGAAGTCTGATGACCGGCAAAGCGTATCAGCGATTCCAGTTCCGGAGTCGGCGTCCGCCCCGCCATCCGGGTAATGATGAGGCTTTGCGACACTTCCGGCACGGTGTATTCAACACCGAGTTCCGCCGCAGCGCCAAGAAAAGAAGACACCCCGGCAATACAGCGAAAGCCAATCTGCTGTTTTGCAAGTTCTTCGCCCTGTTCGCGAACCGAGCCATACAGTGATAAGTCTCCGGTTTGCAGTCTCACCACCAGCTTATTATGGTGAATACCATCCACCATCAGTTGAATAATCTGCTGTAAATGTAAGTAAGCACTGTCATGGCATTCCGCTTCCGGTTTGCAGTAATCCAGTAAGGCCGGATTAATCAGTGAACCGGCATAAATCACCACATCCGCCTGTTGCAGCAAGCGATAACCTTTCAGAGTAATCAGCTCCGGGTCACCGGGTCCGGCTCCCACAAAATAGACTTTGCTTTTGTCCAGCGTTTCCGTCATTGTGCGCTCCCTTTCGTACACCGAGTACATGAAATCACAAACGTGGGGTTATTGGGTTTGAAGTAGTAGCTGCTCCCCAGCGGGGTCATCGGGGAGACCATGATCTGTGTGCAGTCCAGATCTCGGATCGGACAGTTTTTCAGGTGCTCTAACGCCTGATGCAGATTGTCTTGCAGAATAAATGTCATCACTAACCGGCCTTGTTCCGTCAAATGAGCCAGAGCCCAGTCAATGATCGCTGTGAGGTTGCCACCACTGCCGCCGATAAATATGGCATCCGCCGCTACCGACAGCTCACAAGGCGCAATTGCTTGTACCAATTCAATCTGCGCAACAGCGTGGTGGCTGAGGTTTTGCTGCATAATCGCAACCGCATGGTCATTCTTTTCAATCGCGGTGACGGCCAGTTCAGGAAAACGCAGTGCTGCTTCAATGGCGACACTTCCGGTTCCGGCACCCACATCGACAAATCGCTGTGCCTGACCGAGCGCTAAACGATCCAACACCACAGCGCGGACTTCCTGCTTGGTCATCGGCACTTTATCGGCTCTGAGAAATTCGCTATCTTTCATCTTTCCCTCTTTCGTTCAGTACATTCGTTCAGAGCATTCATTTAGGACAATGACCACATTCATGTCATATGAACGCTGCACCTGCTCTGCCTGTAGCATCGAAATCCGTTGGTCGGCATAGCCCAGATTTTCACCGATAATAAATGTCCGTTTCAGTTGACGAACCAGCGCTTGCTGTGCGATTCGATACGGCCCGAGATATTGGTCGGTCACTAACGCAACCTTGTCGTGTGCAAACAGAAAATCGAAATCCGGTGACTGGCCATGACTGCTGGTGATATACAGATCGTTCATATCCATGCCGATTTCAGTAAACAGCATCTGAATCGAACTGATCCCGGGTATGACTTGCCGCTCATCGGGCGGAAAATGCTGGCAGATACGTTTACCGATCCCAAATAACATCGGATCACCCGATGCAAGCACTACCACTTGACGCGATGCCAGCTGAGCCAGAGATTGCATGATGACGTCGATACAGCCCGACATCGCAATCCGTTCCCCCTGAAAATCAGGAAACAGACGCAATAATCTCGGCCAGCCGACCAACACCTCGGCACGATCAATCAACTGACGTGCGGCGACCGTCATCATGTCATCCCGGCCGGGTCCGGTGCCGACTACATAAATCATTGGTAATCCTCCACAATCTCGTCAATCGGACGATGAGCACCTAAGACCTGATTGTCATAAGAAAACAGCACCACATCACACCTGAACGGGCGAGTGGCATAGCGCAGCATGTCTGCGACCCGCGTGCAGATCCGCTGCGCCAGCGCGGTATAAACCGCCTGATAGCCATGCTGTTCAATCAATGCCAAGGCTTCTTCGGTAGTCAGGCAGGCATAAACCTGTTGCAACAAGGCATTCGGTGCCCCCAGCAAGGCTAAATGAGTGACCAGTGTTTCCAGCCGTGCATCGGCAATATGCGAATGGGTATGAAAAACCCCGGCGGCAATCTTAATCAGTTTGCCGATATGCCCGACCAGTAAAACTTGTTCAAATTCAAGACGATTCGCCTCTTGCAACATGTAGCCGACAAAATTACTCATAGTCACGACCATCTCGTGATTCAGATGCAGCTGTTGACGCACGAACCGTTCACCATGATTGCCCGGTACCAAAATAACCCGACGGTGGCCTTGGGCTTTTTTCTGTTCCAACTCAATGGCTAACGAACGTTTCCAGCTCTCTTCAGACATTGGGGTCACAATACCGGAGGTGCCAATAATCGAAATGCCGTTTTCAATCCCGAGCCTGGCATTGTAGGTTTGCCTGGCCCGCTCAATGCCTTCCGGTGCGAAAATCTCGACCGTCACGCCTTGATTGGGCCCGATGACCTCACGGACAGCCTGCTCAATGGTATGCCGCGGGGTTTTATTGATTGCCGCAGCGCCGACCGGCAAGCCAACCCCTTGCCGTGTCACGGTGCCGACACCTTCCCCGCCGATAATCTCAATCGATGTTCCGGGATTGCGGGTCACCCGGGCAAAAATCAACATTCCGTGGGTAGCATCGACATCATCCCCGCCATCTTTGCGAATGGCAGCCACCGCCTCAAACTCAGCCACAGATGCTTCTTCAACACTCAAATGCAAGGGAACCCCGGAAGGCGTCACGATCGAGATTTGATGGATAAGTTGTTGACGCAGCAGCATCAAGGCAGCCACTTTCGCTGCCGCGGTCGCACACGAGCCGGTGGTATAGCCTTTGCGATAAGCTTTCCCCCGGTGCCAGATAAGATCCTGAAGCGCAGGTTCAGTCATCGCGCCTCCTGCATGTCATACAACACCGCATTGACAATCGCGGCAGCGACATTACTGCCCCCTTTGCGCCCGAGAGCGGTAATAAAAGGAAAATCGCTGTCATACAGGGCTTGTTTCGATTCAGCCGCACCGACAAAACCAACCGGAACGCCGATAGTGACAGGCCGGGTTGCTCCGGCACTTTGCAGCAACTGAAACAGTGCCGTCGGGGCATTGCCGAAGACAAACACCGCATTTTCGCTTTCAGCCAACGCCTTCTCAACCGCTACCATCGAACGGGTTTTGCCTTGTGCCTTGGCCGTCGCTGCCACATCCGGGTCGGCAATATAACAACGCACCTCGCAGCCAAACTGACGTAACAGAGATTTATTCATACCGGCCAGCACCATGGTGGTGTCGGTATAAAACACACATCCGCCCGCAATCCGAGCCGGTAACTCAGCCAGAATCGTGGGTGAGAATTTTAAAATTTCCAGCCAGTCAAAGTCGGCGGTGGTGTGAATCGCCCGGGTAATGATTTTTTTCTCAAGCGGATGATGGAAACGATAGGTCGGAAAATCGGTCTCAATGATCTGATCAATGATCTCGAAACTGGTCGATTCAATTTGCTGCGGCTGTTGAATAAAGGATTGCGGTTGCTGACTTGTTGTCTGGCATCGGTTTGGGTTCGCTTTCATAGACCACCAATCACTGTTTAACTGAGAAAGGTTCAACCAAGACCGGTTTAACCAAGTTCTGTTCTACTGGTGAATTGCGGGTATAAAGCAACCGCCCCCAAATCGACGATTTGAAGGCTGTACCCTACTCGCTTCCCACCGAAGGAGTTACGGAATTGCTTTGACTCGTCTTCTGACTTAGCTTCAACCTTCCTGATCCCTTCCCGTTTGCACAGTGGTTTAATCAGGTCGTCAGCATTACAGCAACGGGGGCTGTGGAGGAATTGCACCTCACTTCCGATCCGTATCCAAATTGCCTCAATGTGTTGCGAGTCGTTCTTGCCGAACATTGACAGGCCGTCACTTTGGGAGGTTGAATATCGGATTATCATCAAAGCAATGATGTTTATTCGTCTGAGTACACTGACATAATGTTCTCAGATTGCATTGATAATCATCAATTTATCGTCACATAGTCCAGCGATGTGGATTGTTCAACGATACATCACCTGCCCGAAAAATATTCGCCTATGCATATAAACCCCCGTCTGGATCAACGATCTTTTCTGACGGGCAGTGTTCAATAAACGAAAAGTTCAATAAACGAAAAGTTTAATAAGCCTAACGGTCACTCCGACCAATAAATCAACATGAGGTAAAACGATGAAAGGCAAAGTATGGTTGGTAGGCGCCGGGCCGGGCGATCCGACGTTACTGACAGTGAAAGCACTTTACTGCATTCGTCAGGCCGAAGTGATCGTCTATGACCGTCTGGTCAGTGATGAGATTTTGCAGGAAGCACCATCCCACTGCAAAATGGTCAATGTCGGCAAATTACCTAATTATCATCCCATTCCTCAGGATGATATCAATGACTGCCTGATCCAGTTTGCGTTGCAGGGGCACAATGTGGTGCGTTTGAAAGGTGGCGATCCTTATGTGTTCGGCCGCGGTGGCGAAGAAGCCGAGGCGCTGGCAGAGTTGGATATTCCGTTTGAAGTGATTCCCGGTATCAGTTCAGCGATTGGCGGACTCGCCTATGCAGGAATTCCGGTCACACATCGTGATTGTGCGTCTTCTTTTCATGTGGTGACCGGCCATTTGAAACAGGGTAAAGACCCGCTCGACTGGACACAGTTTTCCAGACTGGACGGGACGCTGGTGATTCTTATGGGCATGAGCCAAATCAAACATATCTGCCAACAACTGGTGGACGGTGGCAAACCGGTCAGTACCCCGGCGGCGGTGGTTCGTTATGCCAGCCGCGACAATCAGCAAGTTGTCACCGGAACTGTTGCCAATATTGCCCAGCGTGTAGAAGAAGCTCAGATCAAATCTCCGGCATTGATTGTGATTGGCGGTGTTGCGGCAAAACATACCACACTTTCGTTTCAGACCACTTGTCGCCATATCAGTGAGTTAGCGGAGTTCGTAGAATAGTCGTGATAAGAACATCCTGACCGTCAAACCGTTAGCGGACATGCAATACTGTTAACGGTCAGATAAGACTGCCCCTGATAGCGGTTGAGGGTGAGATGCGTGACACTCTGGTTCGGAATCGCCAGTCCGGTATACCACTGCGGGTTACGCCAATCTAACCCGAGTACATGCGCCAGTATGTAGCGAATCGGCCCGCCATGGGCGATGATCAGGGTATCATGCTGACACTGTTCAATCAGGGCTTCCCACGCTTGGGTCACTCGTGCTACACCGTGAGCCAATGGCTCAGCATCCGGCAAAGGCGCATGCGCCGGGTTCGCCCAGAAATGTTCTAAGGTTTCCCATTCGTCTTGCAACGCATCAAACGGCACCCCGTCAAACCGACCGAAATTCTGCTCTTTGAACCGTTCATCTACCGTTAAATTCAGGGCAGGATTCAATGCAGTTAATTGTTCCGCCAGGTAGCGGCAACGGGTTAAAGGCGAGGTATAGATGGTCTGAAACTGATAATGGGTCAGTAAAGCACGCGCCATAGTTTGTTGGGTCACTTCATCGACACGGACATCCGTATGCCCGTTCAGTGCCGGTTTGCCTTCGGTTTTCCCGTGTCGCAGCAAATATAAGTGAATCATCTGGTTTCCTTTGATATACAGGCAACTAAGCATAGCAATTTCTGCAAAAAGTACACTCGATTTTCAGAACTGAACAGCGCAGCCATTTTTGCAACAACCAACCTTCCTGAAATGAATTTGTGAGCAGTTCAATAGTTCGGATGAATATTTCATCCGGTTGCATAATTCTCATCCCTAATTCGGTGACTGTTCTCACAAAAAAGTTGGCGCATACAATTCTACGCCTGCCGTATTCCTCCCGGTCATTTGAACCAGTGGATGAGCACTCCGCCATGATTTGTTTCTATGATAATGGGTGTTGATATGTTGCAAGCATCAGTTTGCCAATGATTGAGTGACATATTGACGGAACACATGGTAACGGAACAATCAAGACAAATTGAAATGGTTAGGATGAGAATATGAACAACAAACTATCGACCGGGATCATGCTATGCAGCTGCCTGTTGGGGATCTCTCCGGCATATGCACAGGATGCGCCCAAAACCGCCTTTGTTCATCTATTTGAATGGAGCTGGTCTGACATTGCGACCGAGTGTGAAGACTTTCTGGGGCCAAAAGGGTTTGCGGCTGTCCAGATTTCGCCACCGCAGAAGAGTATTGATAACCCAGCCTGGTGGTCTCGTTATCAGCCGATGAGTTACCAGTTTGATAACCGCAGTGGTAACCGCGAGCAGTTCAAAGATATGGTCAGTCGCTGTAAAGCGTCCGGCGTTGATATTTATCTCGATGCTGTCATCAATCATATGGCCGCGTTAAATCGCAACTTCCCCGATGTGCCTTATGGCCCCAACGATTTTCACAACTGTACCGGCAATATTAATTACGGGAATCGCTGGCAAGTGCAAAACTGCGATTTGGTTGGGCTGAATGACTTAAAAACCGAATCAGACTATGTGCGGCAAAAAATTGCGGACTATATGAATGATGCCATCAGTATGGGGGTTGCCGGTTTCCGAATTGACGCAGCCAAACATATTCCGGCAGGCGATATTGCTGCGATAAAAAGTAAACTCAACGGCAATCCATACATCTTTCAGGAAGTGATTGGGGCAGGCGGCGAGCCGATCCAGCCTTCAGAATATATTGGCAATGGGGATGTCACGGAGTTTAACTTTGCCCGTACCCTTGGCAGTAAATTTAAAAACGGCCACATCAATGAGCTGAAAGAGTTGAATCATTGGAGCGGCTGGCTCCCCAGCAATGATGCCGTCGTATTCGTCACCAACCATGATGATGAACGCACCAATGCCAGCAACGAGTTAACCTATAAAGACCAAGGCAATTTATACATGCTCGGCAATGTGTTTATGTTGGCCTACCCTTACGGTTATCCGAAAATTATGTCCGGCTATCAATTTAATCACAGTGATGATGCACCACCGGCGACTGGCGTCCACTCAGGGAATGCCTGCCGCTTTAATGGCGGAGACTGGATCTGTACCCATCAATGGCGCGGTGTTGCCAATATGGTTGCCTTTCGCAACGTCACCGCCACGCAGCAACAAGTCACTCACTGGTGGGATAACGGTAGCAATCAGATCGCGTTCGGCCGTGGCGGACTTGGGTTTGTCGTCATTAACCGCAGTGATACCGCGGCACTGGACAAAACACTGAATACCGGCATGCCTGAAGGGGACTACTGCGATATTATCTCCGGTAATTTTGACCCGAATAATGGTGCGTGCAGCGGCAATATCATTCACGTGGATAGTCAGGGTAACGCCACATTTAATGTCCCTTTGCAAAATGCGGCTGCGATTCACATGGGGGCAAAAATCGATGGCGGAACAACACCACCGCAACCGAATGAACCCGTTCCTGCAACAGCAGTGAGTGCACAGGCGATCTGCTACTACGACAAAAATACCGCGTTTAATACACCTGCGATCTATTACTGGAATGTTGCCCCGGCAGGCGCATTAAAAGCAACCACTTGGCCCGGGGTCGCGATGACGAAAAATGGTGATTTTGCTTGCTTTGAACCCGGAGCCCAGCTCACGACAGTTAACGTAATTTTCTCGGATCAGGGAGCCTCTAAAACCGTTGATCTCACCACTCAATCCGGTACTTGTTACATGAACGGCAACTGGAAATCGCTGAGTGGGTGTGGCTTTACCATTAAACCCGGAGATAACGATCATCCTACGGTGCAAAATAACAAAGTGTGTTATGACAACCGGCAGGACTTTAACCAACCTTATCTTTACTTCTGGAATGTCAAAGCAGCCTCTCCTGTCAATGCGGTATCGTGGCCGGGTGTTGCCATGACGAAGGAAAACAACAGCTATTGCTACGATTTCAATCAGGAACTCGCTTCCCTGAATGTGATTTTTAGTGACAATGGCAGCCGCCAGAGCAACGATTTATCGGCAGCACCACCAAAGCTCTGTTATCAAGACAGTCAGTGGCAGGAAATGACTGCATGTAGTATGAACTAAGTTATACGCACCGTCCGTTATATCATGCGTTATATATTGTGGGGCCGGGAGAAGATGAAGCAGCTACGGCTGGCCCTTGGAGCACTGAAGCTTCATCCATGTCAGTCATATCTTTACCCGTGCCCCCGAATATGTTTCACGGCAGTAAACGCTCGTCCATATGGGCAGAAAAGCCGCTCAATTGTGGGTTAATATCTGATTTCAACGTTAAGGACGGAATATCATAAGCCCCGCCATTCTGAGTAAGGTAAGGAATCGGATCAGTTGTTGCTATGCTATCCAAACGTGCAAACAAATCAGCACAGGTCTGTTCAAAGCGAACCTCATCCATTTTCCCGACCCGATACATCACATAAGGAGGTAAGACTTGAAAACCGGGATAAAATAATATGCCGTGATGAATCGGAAACAGAATGTCATCAATCGGTCCGTTGACTCCCCGTGCGCTGTAGTGGGATTCCCAACCTCCGGCTGTCACAACTAACATCGCGCGCTTGCCAGATAAGCGCCCTTCTCCGTAGCGATCGCCCCAATGAGTATCAGAATGCTCGCCATATCCATAAGCAAAGCCATACGCATAGACACGTTCAAACCAGCCTTTCATGATCGCCGGCATGGAAAACCACCATAACGGAAACTGAAATATGACATGGTCAGCCCATAATAATTTTTCTTGTTCCTTGGCAATATCAAGCGATTGAGTACCACTTTCATAGGCATGTTTCGAATCGAGTGACGGGTGAAATGGTTCAGATGGGTCTTTGGATATCACATCGTGTCGATCCAGAACGGCTTTCCAGTTCATCTCATATAAGTCTGATACTTGTACCGAATGGCCGGTGGCTCGTAAGTGATCAACCATTTGAACTTTTAGAGCATGATTTAGTGACTGGGGCTCGGGGTGTGCATAAACAATCAATATATTCATCGAATAACTTCCTCAGATAAGTTGGTGATTCATCTTAGGAAGACATCTGTTATAGTTGAAATTAATTTCTACAATAGCTGTTATTAGTATGGTTAATTTTAATAATCTCGATCTGAATTTACTCCGAACATTAGATGTGCTTTTAGCAGAGCATAATGTGACTCGTGCAGCTGAACGACTCAATTTATCACAGCCTTCTGTCAGCGTTCATTTAAGTAAATTGAGAATGCTATTTAACGATCAATTGCTCATTCCAAGTTCGAGAGGCATGCGGCCAACCGTCTTTGCAGAAGAGATACGACTCCCGCTTCGGCAGGCATTATCTGCTGTAGAAACTGCGCTGAATCACTCGTTAACCTTTCATCCTGAGCAATTCGACAAAACGTGGAAATTAGCGGCCGCCGATTACGCAGAGCAGGTCGCCATTCAGCCGGTGATGAATCGCATTTTAGGGATGTCATCGCATTGCCGTTTATCGATCAGCCATATGATCCCCGAACGACTACCGCAACAGTTAGAGCGTGGTGAAGTCGATCTTGCCTTTCACTTGCGGGAAGATTCATTGGGCGCCCTGAAAAGTCGGACCGTATTGAAAGAAACGTATGTTTTAACCGGAAGACGCAATCACCCGGTGTTGCAAGAAGCAATTGATTTGCCTCGTTTCTGCCAACTCTCTCACGCGATTGTTTCACCGAATGGCGGGGGGTTTATGGGAGTGACCGATGAGATTCTCAAGCAACAGGGACAGAGCAGAAATGTGGTCCTTTCGGTGCCTCATTTTCAGTCGCTCATCACTGCATTAAAGCAATCAGATTTAGTCGCCTTGGTTCCTTCAAGGCTCGTCACAAATGATCCTGAACTGAGAGTCATTGCTGCACCGATTGATTTACCGACATTTGAACTCGTTATGCTTTGGCATGAGCGCTCGCACCACGACCCGGCACATCAATGGTTAAGAAACCAATTTTCATCCAGTCATATATCTCCTGATTGATGCCCGAGTGCTGACATCATAGCAAGGGGGTTTCCTGATACGCCAAAACAAACGAATGGGAGGATGAACACTAATCATTCCATCAGAAAAGTGAACTGACTCGAAAAACCTCATACTTTTTCAATAGTCGTGGCTATTGTTCTAACCGGGGATGTTCATTAACCTAATCCAGTACCGGAAACATTCCGGGATGGGATTGGTCCCTTTCCGTGGTGAAACAACATCATCGATTTTACTTGGCGTTCATATGTTCGCAACCACTCACTATTGCCGGTATCATGAAGAAGGTGATGAAAGCCTTTTATAAAAACCAATCGCACAAATACCCATCATATAAAAAACATGATGGGTATTTGTGATCAACGGATAGCTTTGAGTGATGCTGATTAATAAAAAGATATCATTTACTATTTTTGGAATAATCAGCACTTTTAATAAAAAAGAGTAAACAGATAATAAAAAATAGTAAACAAACGACCATCCATAATATCACCCAAAAAACCAATTCCAGATACTCTATATGGTATATTGTGCAAGTTCCAACAACAGACTAGAATCAATCAAAAAATTCATTTAATCCGTCTGTCATACGGCTATTAATCATCAGTTGCAGCAAACATATATAGAGACTCTCTCATTACGGACTTACCGGAGCCTGTTTCATTCAACTAATTGAAATAAAATAAAAAATATTTCATAGATTAACCCTAACTTAAGGAATGGTTACAGCACGACTCGAGCTTAGGTACTGCATGTACACTTAGCCTAAAGTTTATTTAAGGTGTAAAAGATTTTGTTAATTGTATTAATAGTGTATCTAGAAGTAGTGGCAAGGATCAAAAAATAATAAGGAACACGATCGATACAAAAATTATAAACTTTGCACTTTCAAAGTTAAAGACTATGTTTTAAATGAGCGTAGATAGCTAATTTATATTTGACAAAACAGTCAAAACAACCACTCTAAAATTATTCCAATTACGTGACATATTTAACTGACGATCATTATTTTTTCAATAATGATAACGAAGTGAGTGACCTTATTTTAATTAGGTCTCTGAATTGAGCATCATCACAACATCTAATCAGACATTATTAATTTGTAAAAGGAATACACAATGAATATAAAATGTCTCTCTAAGAGCATGTATGCCAAGGCATCGGCAGTCATGGTTCTTGGAGTACTGGCAAGCAGTGTGACTTTACCTGAAGCTGCGCTTGCTGCGAACCCTATCGTATCACACGTTTATACAGCTGATCCTGCTGCCCGTGTTTTTAATGGGCGGGTCTATGTAGTGACCACGCACGATCAGGATACCCAAACCGATTATAGCCAATTGAAAGATTACTATTTGTTTTCTTCCGACGACATGGTGAATTGGCAAGATCATGGCATTATTTGGAATTCTAAAACGAATACTAGCTGGGCCAATTTGGCTTACGCACCTGATTTTATAGAGCGGAATGGAAAATACTATTTATATTTTCCTGATGGTGGCGGTTCAATTGGTGTGGCCGTTGCTGATAACCCAGAAGGTCCTTATGTCGATCCACTAGGTCACCCACTGGTGGATAGCAGTACACCAAATGGCAGTGTGCAGTGGATTTTTGACCCCAGCGTGTTTATTGATGATGATGGTCAAGCCTATTTGTATTTTGGTGGTGGTGGTGAGGGGAATGCCCGTGTAATCAAATTAAATGATGACATGATTAGCACCAGTGGCAGTGCAATATCCATCGATGTCCCAAACTTCTTTGAAGCGCTTTACATGCATAAGCATAACGGCACTTATTACTTATCATATTCTTCCGATACCAGTTCGGGCCTGAAAATTAATTATATGACCAGTAATAATCCGACCACAGGATTTACCTACCGAGGTACGATTTTACCCAATCCATGGGAAAATAACTCCAATAACAATCATGCTTCAATTGTTGACTATAAAGGTAAAAGTTACATTTTTTATCATAATCGGGTTGTGGCTAACGAACGTGGCGCAAGCACTTTTCAACGTTCTGTCAATGTTGACCTCTTAGAGTACAACAGTGACGGTAGCATAAAACAAGTGAATGCCGGGCGCGCTGGCGCACCACAACTTAAAACTGTCAATGCATTTAATATCAATCAGGCTGAGATGTTTGATGAAGAAAATGGCATAGAAACTGAGAACACGGCTGATGGTACCTTAAATATAATGATGGGTACCGGTGATTGGATAAAAGTATCTGGTGTTAATTTTGGCAATGGTGCTCAAGAGCTAAAACTGCGTGCAGCAACAGATACTGGCTCAAGTTTAGACGTTATTTTGGATAATTTGAATAACTCGCCAGTGGCGACGATTAATATTGATGACACGGGTGGCTGGCAAACGTGGCAAACCCAATTAACAGCATTAAACACTACGATAAGCGGTGTACATGATGTGTATTTGCGCGCCAATGGATGGCATAACTTGAACTGGTATCAGTTTATCGGCAGTGGCGGAGATGCCGGAAGTAGTACATTGTCCGTGGAATTAGAGTCTTTATCCGGACAAAATAATTTTAGTCCACTGAGTGTTAAATCAGATGGTGGCGCTTCTAACGGGCAATATATTGAATGGCCAAACAACGGCAGTCATCAAGTATTAAGTAGCCCTTCCAATTCTGCCAGCGGACAGGTAGCAATAAAATTCCGTGTCTCTCAAACAACGAATGTCGGTTTGGACATTCGAGCATCATTGGCTGGCGGCAACGATGATTCATTTTATTATCAGTTAGATTCGGGTGGTTGGATCACTCAAAATAACACCGCCACAAATGGCTGGGGTAACGTGACGCTTCAGACTTTCAATAACGTTGCTGTCGGCGATCACACGCTGAGGATTTTACGACGCGAAGATGGCGCTAAATTAGATAAAGTTACACTCAATACTGCAAACGGTAATATTCGTTTACTTGCTGATGGTGAGAGTGGCAATGGCGGCAATGATTATCAACTATCTAATAATAACTTTGCTGACAACGGTGGAGCAGAAGGCAGCTTAATGAATTGGTCTACAACGGCCGGCTCTATCCGTTTAAGCAATACACAAAGTCACAGTGGTTCATCAAGTGTATTCATTACTGGGCGCACTGCAAAATGGCACGGTATTACCTTTAATGCGGGCTCCTTAGTGAATGGTAATCAATATGACGTAGCAGTATGGGTTAAATTAGCCGCAGGCTCAGCTGATGTACCAATTACGTTAACGGCTAAACGCCAA
Source organism: Vibrio sp. MEBiC08052 (assembly GCF_001506075.1). Classification (GTDB taxonomy): domain Bacteria; phylum Pseudomonadota; class Gammaproteobacteria; order Enterobacterales; family Vibrionaceae; genus Vibrio. The sequence continues at coordinate 3,211,225 of NZ_KQ947475.1, forward strand.
GAAGACGGTGATAGCTCAACGTACAATGAGTATGAACAGGTTGCGACTGCCGTTGCATCGGCTAATCACTGGACGCTATTACATGGCTTTTATACACAAAGCGGTACACCTTTTGAGCATTTCATTATTGAATCTGATAGTGAAACCGTGAGTTTTTATGCGGATGATTTTTCAATCGGGGGTGACGCCGGAGGCGGCAGTCAAACTTGTGGGCTGAAATCGAACTACAGCTGGACATCAACCGGTCCGTTAATTGCTCCTCAAAGATCGAATTGGGCGTCAATTAAAGATCCAACCATTGTTAAGTACAACAATAAATATCACGTATTTGCGACGGTATTTGATACGGCTAGAAACAGTTGGGGTGGCGTTTACTTAAACTTTAGTGACTGGAGACAAGCCGGTTCTGCAAATCAAGTAGATATGAGCACCACACGAGCAGGCAATACAGTTGCACCGCAAGTATTCTATTTTGAACCAGAAAAAAGATGGTACATGATTTACCAATGGGGCGCTAAATATTCGACTAACACCGATATTAGTAATCCAGCAGGTTGGACATCGCCTAAACCGTTATTAAGAAATGGGTTAAGCAATGGTATCGATTATTGGGTGATCTGTGACGATAACTATTGTCATTTATTCTTCTCTGGCGACGACGGTAAGTTGTATCGTTCAAAAGTCTCGATTGGTAACTTCCCGAACTTTTCCGGTTATGAAGTTGTGATGCAAGATAGCGTTGCGAGACTGTTTGAAGCTTCTAACGTTTATAAAGTGGAAGGCACTAATAAATATTTATTATTAGTAGAAGCATATGGCCCGCGTTATTTCCGCTCTTGGACATCGACGAGTTTAGATGGTCCTTGGACACCTTTAGCGGATACCCAATCAAATCCTTTTGCAGGGGCGGCAAATGTTTCTTTCCCAAGCGGAAAATGGACGGATGATATTAGTCACGGTGAGATGATACGTTCAGGATATGATCAAACCCTTACGATTAATGCATGTAATATGCAGTATTTGTATCAAGGGCAAAATCCAAATTCAGGTGTATCAGATTACAATCGCTTACCTTATCGACTTGGTTTAATCAGCGAAAAATAATCATGCAGTCAGTTATCGCCACCCGATAATGGGTGGCGATATGAATAAAATCATAATGTGGTAGTGCATGTTTGACTGCCACATTAAACCTTACAACACCAAATTAAGGTGATGATCATGAAATATATAATAACGGCACTGGTTGCTTTGATGTCGATGTCAGCGATGGCAGAACCTGATCCAAACTTTCATATTTACTTGATGGTCGGGCAATCAAATATGGAAGGCGCTTCACCGGTTGAACCGCAAGACCGTATCACGAATCCCAGAGTCATGGTTTTACAAGACGAATCATGTGGGGGCATCGGATATTACGGTCAATGGCGTGTAGCATCACCGCCTTTAGTTCGTTGTTCCGGTGCTTTAGGCCCCGGCGATAATTTTGGCAAAGTCATGGCAAACAATTCTGATCCGAAGGTAACGATTGGTTTAGTCGGTGCTGCACATGGTGGTCAAAAAATAGAATATTTCCTCAAAAATTGTCGTGATTTTAACGCATGTACACCAACCTTTGGTTCAACACCCAATAATTTTAAGGGTGGCTATCAATGGCTGATCGATCTTGCCCGCAGAGCGCAGCAGAGAGGTGTCATAAAAGGTATTATTTTCCATCAAGGTGAAAGTAATACGGGTGATCCGGCTTGGCCAGGACGTGTAAAACAATTAGTGACCGATATGCGTAACGACTTGGGTCTTGGTAATATTCCTTTCATTGCAGGAGAACTGCCTTATCCGGCCTGTTGTTCTAGCCATAATCGTTTAATCGCACAATTGCCGTCACTAATTACCAACGCACATGTTGTCAGTGCAGCGGGTTTGAATATTCACGATCAATATCATTTTGATTCTGCAGGTGCGCGTGAAATGGGTAAGCGCTATGCAACCAAAATGTTGCAATTAGTAGATACCGGTGCTGATGATGGCACGGGGAGTAACACGATCGTTGTTCGGTTAAGTGGCGTTGTTGGTGATGAAAGCGTTAACCTGCAAATAGGAGGAACCACAATCAAGCAGTGGACTGCGACAAATTATATGGCTGACTATACTGTAAAGACGAATGCGACCGGTGCAATTCGTGTTGGCTTTACAAATGATGGCGGGAATCGTGATGTTCAAGTGGATTACATCATCGTCAATGGTGTTGTTCGCCAAGCTGAAGATCAAGACGATAATACAGGCGTATGGGGCAATGGTACTTGTGGGGGTGGTACATTCTCAGAGTGGCTGCATTGCAATGGCTCGATAGGATTTGGGGCATTAAAATAAGCCCCAGACTAACGAAAGCTCGCAATGTTCGGGCTGTCGCTACATCACCGGCATGGCAAGACAGCCAACCCTTCGGGGTTGCCGGTGATGATTAACACATGCTTTTCTTGCTGATGCACGAAGCGGGTACATCAGCCCTTCTGCGGCTCGGCTTGAGTGCTGATGAGTCACAGGAAGATATCATTTACTATTTTGGGAGTAACCGGTATGTTTAATAAAAAATATTAAACAACTGACGATAAATAATATCACCCAAAAAACCAATTCCAGATATTCTATATAGTATATTGTGTAAGTTTCACCAACATACTTCTGCCCATCCAGAACAAACCGTTCGTACAACGGATATAATTCTTTAGCAATTATCACCATATATAACAGGAATAATATTGATGATATGGCCATTGACAGTAATAATTTTTTTATAAAATCCATTTTAATTTTCATATAGTAACATTAAAAAATCAGGTAATATCTCATTGTAAAAAATCAATAAAAATTATTCACATTTTATATTGCAATATTCTAAATATTCATTATTTTTAAGGTAGATATATTCACCATCAAAGCCTATTATATCTGGTAAATGTAATTCATCCATCTTATTCCCTTTATATAAAAAATCGCCACTAGTCAATACTATTTTTTCTCTATTAAATATCACTATCTCATACATAGGATGTTCAGATGATAATATTTTGAAACCATTGCTATCATCTGGCACATGAATCCACAGAATGCCACTCACAATTTCTTTTTCAAAAGAATTAGTATTATCAACTTTCACAACCGATAAGAAAAGCAATGAAAGACAGCCTATGAATGCTAATGAGTATAATATTATATTCTTTAATAACCTCATTTAATTACCTCAAAACACCTAACTCCCCCTTACATATCGATTATTTTTATCAGCTATATAAATAAATAAGGATGCGACAGTTATACAAAAAATAATAAGCAGCGTTCTATATGGATTGCTACTTCCCCAACTATAAATAAAATAAAATGATATAAAAGAATAAACAATCCATCGGTATGAATTTTTAATAAAAGGAAACAATAGGAGATATGGGATAACTATATATATGTAAGAAAATGTAATAAAAGACAATCCAACACCTCTAGACACAGGACTAAAGTAATACATATATACTTGAGAAATCATTTCATGAAACATGAAATAAATAACACAAGCCACTATCGATATAAATATTTTTGCAATTATTTTCATAGAAATTTTTCTTTCTGAACATATATACAAAGATTATCTTATACGAAGATTAATTCGAAGCAAACAAAACACCAGTCAATTACCCCTGTTATTATTTTTTATCATTGACATAAGTATTCAAAGAGAGAATTTCCGGCACGTCCAGTTGCAGAAGACCGGCTGTTATGGCTCATTCCAGTGATGACGCCAAGGTGAGTGAGTAAAAGGTATGATGGTGAGCCTGAACCCTAACGTTGCCATAATAAATTGAGTTGTATTGTACGCTGAATAACCTTCATCCAATTCTCATCTGGCTGATTGTATACCCGTTTTAATCATCAATAGTGCTTCTCTTTTAGATTCCATCAGAAAAGTGAACTGGCTCGAAGAACCTCATACTTTTTCCATACTTGCGTCTATTGTACCAGTGCCCGACGTTCATTAATCTAACCCTGTACCGGAAACATTCCGGGACGGGATTGGTCCCCCGTTTTGAATACTTAGGTGCATAAACAACGGTTCTCAGCGAACTGTTTTTATGCGACTATCAGTGCCGCCTGAAAATTATGGTGGACTGATTGGGCAGCCTCCGGGCTGGCCGTAGCCTAGGTAACGGTAGGACCAAACCCGATACAGTCCACCACCCAAAGATTGGTCCCTTTCCGTGGTGGAACAAAGTCTAACTTTACCTGGGAATTTACTATGTTCGAAACCATCCACTATGATCCACAACTATCACAAAAAGCCCGTGAATATTTACGCCAACTGGAAGAGATTTTTCTGGCGGAACAATGGGAAAAACGACAAGAAATGTGTGAGGTATTACTCTATCTCAATAACTTAATCACCACCCACTATTGTCAGTATCATGAAGACGGGGATGAAAGTTTTGTATAAAACATGATTGGTGTTTGTGATCAGCGAGCCGCATTTGCGGCTCGATTTGATTTAGGCGTCAATTGAATAGCTTATCTGAATTTATACAATGAGACTCACAATATCATTAGGGTTCTACCTTATTGACTCACCCAAAAGATACTGTTGCTATTCTCATCTTCCACCGGTCCCGGTGCTCGATCACCATGATTTAATGTAATTTGGTCATTCGTCAGGTTACAGAGAAAAGTACCGTCTATCGCACTTTCATCTCCGGGTAAAAGAATATAGTGCTTCTGCTTTTCCATTTGCTCTGCTGCAAACAGTTGGTCATAACCTTTCGCTCTGGCGTAATCGACCAAATCTTTCGGATAATAAAGCATATGCCGATAACTACTATCATCCAGACCATAGAGTAATGTCACCATCCCCGCTTCAAATGCCCAGTAACCGAAGAAAGTAGGGAATTTACCTTTATGGCGATTATGCCAATAGCAGTCTTTCATTCCCTTATACCACCCTCTCAGGTACTGCTTAATACTTTCCTGCCGCTCTGCTTTCGTCGGAGAAACACCATCTCCTTTGATTGCATCGTAAAGATGTTGGTAGGATTTGGGGAAGGCAAGACTCTCATCTCGTTGTCGAGGAAAACCGATGATCCCTAATCTAGCCAGCAAAATACTTAAAACTGGATCATCTTTTCTATCACCAATTACAGTTAACCACCTAGAGAATGGGAATGAATACTCTTTTCTTCCTAATAAAACTGATAAACTATAAATCCACAGAATATATTGAAACGAATCTGGTTCCCAAGATTGAAGAACATCACTACTATAATTTTTTTTGTGTATCAGGTAATATTCAAATATTTTATCAAAATTATCCTGAACATTATCTATTGGTAGCCCTACAGAATACCCTAATATTGTATCTTCAAAACATGTAGTAAAAAAAAGCCAGCTAACACTACATTTATAATCAATAATATCGTTAGGATTAGATAAGATTTCCTCTAAATGTTCATTATTTGATTTTCTTTGGATAATATTCTTCTTATCTAAATATTTTTCTTCGTCCAAAAAAGGGTCTCTTCGAGAATAGAGTAAATTTTCACTCATAATTCCTTCCTCGCAATATTATTAATACATAAAATATTTTAACAAAAACCCAAAATATCATTATGCTTTTTTTATGCTTCTAATGTTTGTTACACATTCATACTCTTCATCAGTAAAGAAACCATGAGCCTCTATACCACTTAATGCCTTTAATACTTTATCTAACAATTCATTAAACTCATCAGTACTTTTTACTTTTCTTAGTTTATCTAAAGCACCTTCATAAACTTTTACACCTTGTTTCGAATTTCTTGATGCTGCTAACTCATTTAATTTATCAAGATTATATTCTAATTCTTTAATTTTCAGCATGGAAAAAACCTTCTGGTAATGGTGTTGTTTTTACTATTGTATCCTCAGTTAAATCAGTTACATCAATTAAGCCTTGATACCCTAATCCCTTTCTCACTTCATCTGAAAAATCAGCCTTCTGAGGCGCGGCTAAACCTTCGTATATCCAAGTTCCTTTATTAGGACGAAATTCAGTGACATGAGTAATAGTCACTCCCCACTCTTCTAGTATTGCCAATTCATTTCTCAAGCTTTCTTCACTAGAATACATTTTTTTTGTCACATAATTATGAGTTTTACTCATCAAATTATCCGAACCATGAAATTTATAAAATATTTCAGTTCCATCTACTTGACGTGTTGTATACGTTTTATCCAGAAAATTGTTAACATGAAAGTCAGGTAGTACAGGAGCACCAGACTTAATTATTCTAGGATTAATTGATGAAACATTTTCATCTAACTGATGAACAACAGAACTATCTGGAGGCACTAAATGACTGTTATTCAACTCATCAATCTGTAATTTCAGATGCTTTTCTAAATCATCCAGCAGTTTTTGTACCGGCTCAAGTACAACACCAATCATTTCATCAGCTTTACCACGAATTTCGACAACCGTCTCAACAAAATCATCCAACATTCGACAAACATTTGCAGGCGCAACTGCTTTTACTTTATTGACAACACCTTTTAAAGCATCAGCAGCTTCATCGAACAAACCAAGTAGCTTGGATTTTGTCACCATCGAAGAGAGCTCTTTCAACTGGTCAGCAACTTTGGTCAAGACTTCCCCGGCCTGCTTCTGACCCAGTATTTTCTGTACTTTGGGATCCGCCAGAAAAGATAGGACTGGTTTCATCGCCGGGCGAATCACTCTTGCTACATCGCCTCCGGCTTTACGTAGGAACAAGAAGAAAATTTTCAAAACCCCTTTTGCTGCTGAACCCAATGTCGGAAATAAACCAATCAACGTCAGGCACAGCGCAATCCACGCCCCTTTATTACTTTTATCCTCTTTAATATTTTTACAGTTCGCAATTAAGTCCCGACAGTCCAGTATCTGGTCAACAACAGGGATGAGTCCTAATACAGTATTCGCAGCAATCTGCCCGACACTCATATCTGCATTAAAATCTCCTTGAAGCGTTTCCCAAATCCACTGAACCGGCCCCATAACAGCATCTTTTGCTTCCTGAGCTTTCTGCTTGATATAGTCTTCGCCTGCGGTATAAGCATCTTCAAGATTGTCATAAAGCCATTCATATACATCATTGCCCCACATGAATTACTCTCCCAGCAAACTATCAAGGCGATTCACAACCTTAGAAATTGATTCTCTGGGAGTATCAACAAAGGCTTCATCGGAAATATAGTGAATACGGGCAACACCGTTAGGTACATTCTCAAGTTTGGCGTATCCATCCTCATCCAATGTGCCTGTTAACTCAGTACCGTCACTCAGAACCGCTTTATATTTTGTACCTGCATATGGCTGTAACTCAGGATCCATATAGAAGAACTCCATGATATGTTTTTTTTCTTCCTGAATGAGAGCCTTGGCATTGAATGGCATCTCACCCGCAAACCCACTGCCACTCCCGGCACTACCGCCAGAGTTCAGATTCACCCCGGCACCGCTGAGGGAGACACCTGACGGGTCAACTTTAACGAAGCTGCCACCGGCTTTGAGGGTGATTTCATTCCCGGCTTCGATGATGACTTGCTCACCGGCTTTAATGTGGATTTCTGTACCCGCTTCATTGACCCACACTTTGCCTGCTTTGACATGCAACTCGCCTTCAATCATCAGCGTCTGGCTTTTGGCGATTTTGGTGCGCGCTTCACCGCTGACCGTATGATGGTCATTGACCTTGATATGGCTGTAGCGGTCATTGTCGATGGTGGTACTTTGATTATGTTTGATATGCGTGGTTGCATCGTTTTCAACCAGCGTGTCGGTATCTTTTTGCGCGTGCAGATAGATTTTCTCACTGCCCGACTGGTCTTCAAAACTCAGCTCGTTGTAACCGTCACCTTGGTGAGTCTCGGTGCGGATCACCGTCTTGGTTTTGTGCTCCGGCAGCGGATACGGGGTGACGTTATTGGCATTGTATGTTCGCCCGGTGATGATCGGTTGATCCGGGTCGCCATTAAGGAAATGCACCACCACTTCATGACCGACACGCGGAATAGCCATCATGCCGTACTGCGCACCGGCCCAACCTTGTGTGACACGCAACCAGCAAGAGCTTTGCTCATTTGAGCTGCCGTAACGTCCCAAGGGAACTGCACTTTCACCCGGCCATGCTCATCACAGTAGATCTCTTCCCCTTCGGGGCCGACCACTGTTCCCATCGTCGGGAACTTGAGGATCGGTTTACTGCGCGGTGTCATCTGCCACACCTGATCACCGGGAATGGCAGCAAACTGGTTGGCATATGTAGTGGCACCGCTGCCACCGGACTCTTCCAGCGCCTGCGGCTGGCTGCCCTGATGGGCGACCTGAATCAGCAGATAATTGCGATTCATCTCACTGTCGAAGTGCTCCATCAAATCAAACCGCTGACCGGCCTGAAGCTGTGCGTCGTTACTTTTACCGCTGAAGGTATGTGCTTGTCGGCGCAGCGCTTCAAGGCGGATCTGCGTAAATGCCTGACCCGTGGTGTCGTCTTTAAACCGCCCCGGGTGGTCAAAATGTTCATAGTCACCGCGCTGGTAACTCATATCCGAAGCGGTGGCCGAGTGCGTAATATTGTAAGACGGCTTTTTAAAACTGTAATCGCTCAGCTGCACATCACTGACTTGTGTCTGTTTGTGCTCGGTCAAAGTTGAGACGTAGGGTTGCTCAAACACCCCACCGGACAAGGCGTTATACGGCACCGGCATGGCAAGACGGCCGAACCCTTCGGGATTGTCGGTGATGACTAAAACATGCTTGTCTTGCTGATGCTCAAAGCGGTACATCAGCCCTTCTTCAGCCGCCAGACGGTGGAAGAATTCTAAATCGGTCTCACGGTACTGAACGCAGTATTCCCGTTTGGCGCACTCACGCCGCACCGAAAATGCGTAATCATTGATATTCATTTCCTGAAACAGCACCGAGAGAATTTCCGGCACGTCCAGTTGCTGGAAAATCCGGCTGTTATGGCGCAGCGACAGTCTTTCCAGTGACGGCACCAAGGTGAGTGAATAAAAGGTATGATGGTGACCGGTATCGCCCCGGCTGAAATTGCGGATAATGCCGTGAACTTTTTGCACGACCTCATGATCGCGCAGCACTTCAAGCAGTGCGGTGCTATCGACCATCTGCTCGAAACTCAGGTCGCTGTTGCGACTGGCAATATCGATGGTATAGCGATAGCCATAAACCGGCTGGCCTTGATCATCGACTGAATCTGAGATGGACTCGATCCCCTGATAGTCACGGACCACCAATGTCTCATCATTGACACCATCGATGGTGAGCCTGAACCCTAACGTTGCCATGTAAACACCCTTCGTGTTGCTTTCTTTATGATTGTTGGAACATGGTGACTGGTATTTTTTCAACCAAGCCTTTCCTGATTCACCACGCTACCGCAGCCAGATGATTTATATGAAATAAAAATTGATCTGCAAGTCGGACCATTATATGCAACATGCAGGTCAGGATTCACGCATTATCAAGTCAGTTTGATTTTGGGAAGGCTGTTTTTTGAATGAAGATAACATTTTTGCGTTCAGCCTGATGGCATACAACTCAATCAGCTCATCAGGCAGCAGCAAAACATGGCCGATAGAAAATCCACATTTTGCTGCGGACTTGCATCGACTGGTGAATCTTTTATGTGTGGGGTCAGACAATTTCACCCCTTATTTCAGGCCGAGGCGCTTCATCAGGCGGTGCAAATTCCCCGGATTCATTTTCAACTGTTTCGCGGTAGCACTGAGATTATTATTATTTTCCAGATAGGCACGCTGGACGAACTGAGCCTGAAACAGATCAATGGCTTCTTTGAGCCCGTGATGTTGCAGTTCGACCAGCCGGTTTTCAGACATACTTTGATCTGACGGCTCTTCCGCCCCGGAGAGATCAGCAACCTCGACGGCAAAGTTAAAATGGTGTGGCAACAACGTAATCGGCTCTGAGGGAGAGTCAGACTTGGCAATTACGGAGGCTCGGTTGATGGCATGTTCAAGCTCACGGACATTACCCGGCCAAGTGTAACGTTGAATCATACTGAGAGTTGCCGCATCCAGACTGATATTCGCTACCCCTAATTTATGTGCACATCGTTCAGCAAAAAAACCGGCAAGCAGGACGATATCTTTATCGCGCTCACGTAAAGGCGGCACAAAGATTGGAAAAACACTCAAGCGATGGTACAGATCCGCTCTGAAACGACCGGCTTTGACCTCATCATGCATCACTCGGTTCGTGGCTGCGATAATCCGGACATTGACTTTGATGTTGCGGTCATCCCCGACCCGCTGAATATCACCATACTGAAGCGCGCGCAGCAATTTGGCCTGAAGCGGGAGTGACAGTTCACCGATTTCATCCAAAAACAGTGTGCCGTTATCCGCCAGTTCAAATTTACCTTTTCGGTGACTGATCGCACCGGTAAAAGCACCTTTGACATGGCCGAACAACTCACTCTCAGCAACAGATTCCGGCAGTGCGGCACAGTTCAGATACACCAAAGCATTTTCAGCCCGACCGGACTGGCGGTGCAGTGCATTCGCGACCAACTCTTTACCGACACCGGTTTCCCCCATGATCAGTACGGAAAGGTCGGTATCGGCAACCGCATCAATCTGTGATTTGAGTGCCAGCATTGACGGGGACTGCCCAATCATGTCTCCTTGCTGATTCAATGTACGGGAACGTCTTGACGCGCTGGCTTCAACCCCCGCCGTCCGTTCTAATTGCTCCATGAGTAAGGCGGTATTGAGACTGCTGGCAGCCAAAGCACTGATGATGCGCAGATCATCATCTTTGAAGCGCTCAAACTGAGTCGGGTCAAACGCATCTATCGTCACCGCACCAATCAGACGATCATCCAACATCAGGGGCAGCCCGATACAAGAATGTACCTTGAGTTCTTCTTCATGATTGGGGATCAAACCATCATAGGGATCGGGAATATCACTGTCGGAAGGAAAGCGAACAATATCACCGGCTCTGGCAATTGCCTCAAGACGAGGGTGCTGTTGGACTTCAAACCGACGCCCCAGCACATCTTCACTGAGCCCGTTAATTGCCAGAGGAACGAACTGCTGATCCCGAAACAGTAGTAAGGCAGACGCATCACATTTCAATGTTTGCCGGATTGTTGCCAGTAACCTGTCGAATCTGTCTTGATCAGAAATACCGGATGTAATATCCAATGCAACCTGTACCCACGCTTTGCCGACCTGCTGCGTTACCATGGCTTTTACCTTCATCTTGTCGATATGACAAAAACTTTATCATAAAGACAATTTTATTTCTTTGTCAAAAAGATAAAAACCGCATTCAATAAATACTAACCAATTGATATTTATTGGATTAATTTTATGGCACACAACCTGCTCTTATCCAAACAACTGTGATAACCGTTTTAAGGTAAGAGAACAATGACGATTCATGTAAAAAATAATATTCACTGGGTTGGACAACGTGACTGGGAAGTACAGGACTTTCACGGTACAGAATATAAAATCACCAAAGGAACCAGCTACAACAGCTATCTGATTCGCGAAGAAAAAACCGTTCTGATCGATACGGTTGATCACCGTTTCAGCACTCAATTCCTGCAAAATCTGGAGATGGAAATCGATTTGAACACAATCGACTTTATCGTGGTCAATCATGCTGAAGAAGATCACTCAGGCGCGCTGTCTGCACTGATGGATAAAATCCCCGGAACTCCTATTTATTGTACTGAAGCGGCCATCGACTCAATTGTCGGCCACCATCATCATCCTGAGTGGAATTTCAGAACGGTTAAAACCGGCGATACCCTTGATATCGGTAATGGCAAGCAACTGATTTTTGTTGAAGCCCCGATGTTGCACTGGCCAGACAGTATGATGACCTATCTCACCGGCGATGCGGTGCTGTTCAGTAACGATGCCTTTGGTCAGCACTACTGCGATGAACATCTGTTTAACGATGAAGTCGATCAGAACGAATTGATGGAGCAGTGCCTGCGTTACTACTCCAATATCCTGACCCCGTTCAGCAGCCTGGTCACGGCAAAAATTAAAGAGGTGCTCAGCTTTAATCTGCCGGTAGATATGATCGCCACGTCTCACGGTATTGTGTGGCGCGATAATCCGACTCAGATTGTGCACCAGTATTTAGCGTGGGCGGATCACTACCAAGAAGATCGGATCACGATTCTGTACGATTCGATGTCGAACAATACCCGGATGATGGCCGATGCGATTGCTCAGGGATTCTACGATGTTGACCCGAAAGTGGCGGTAAAAGTATTTAACGTTGCCAAACATGATAAAAATGAAATTCTGGCCAATGTGTTTCGTTCGAAAGGTATCTTTGTCGGCTCATCGACCATGAATAACGTGATGATGCCCAAAATTGCCGGTATGCTGGAAGAGATCACCGGGCTGCGGTTCAAAAACAAAAAAGCTGCCGCATTTGGTAGTTATGGCTGGAATGGCGGTGCCGTTGACCGTATCCATGCGCGTTTAACCGATGCCGGATTTGAAACCACGTTAAGCCTGAAAACCAAGTGGCGTCCCGACGGTCAAGCCATGCGTACCTGCCGTGAGCATGGCCGTCAGGTTGCGAAGTTGTGGGCACTGAGCAATGAAGGACTGGTCACACAATCTCCCGGCCAGACAGCTCCCAAGCCAACTGAAAGCGCGACACCGCCGGTAGCCGATTCACACCCGGCGGATTGCCAGTGCATGATCTGTACGGTTTGTAACTGGGTTTACGACCCGGCTCTCGGTGAACCCAATCAGGGAGTCGCTCCGGGCACACCATGGGACGACGTACCGGACTATTTTCTTTGCCCTGAATGCCATTTAGGCAAAGAGGTGTTTGTTGAACACGGGAACAATGGTCAGGAGGCTGCTTAATGAATGCTCCGCTGATTATTATTGGTAGCGGCTTTGCCGCTTACCAACTGGTCAAAACATTACGGCGTAAAAATAGCGATCTGCCGATCCAGTTGTTTACCGCCGATAGTGGCGACGAGTACAACAAACCGGATCTGAGCCATGTGTTTACCCGCCAGCAGACCGCCGATGACCTGATATCGGCCAAGGGACAAGCATTTGCAATGCAGCATCAAATTGAGCTCTTCGCAAATACCAGAGTTGATGAAATTGATCCGAACACTCACACAATCACGGCCAACGGGAGCCGTTATCATTTTTCTAAGCTGGTACTGGCAACCGGCGGCAGCTCATTTATTCCGAAATTGCACGGAGATGCGGTGAATCAAGTGATGACTCTGAACAGTCTGGCAGAATACCGGACATCACAGCACCGGATCGCCCGTGCCCAACGTATTGTGATTATGGGCGGTGGCCTGATCGGTACAGAGCTGGCAATGGATCTGTGTGCCAGCGGTAAGCAAGTACAGATTGTCGAACCCAGTGCTCACCTGATGGAAAACCTGATGCCTGCTTTTGTTGCAACAGCACTTGAAAAACAGTTACGTCATGATGGGGTAAACATTGCCTGTCTCGACTATGTTGTCTCAGTCGAACACGATGAAAGTGACCTCATCGCAGTAACCAGCCAAGGTTCACGATATCAGGCAGACTGCATCATCTCTGCCGCCGGAATCATCCCCAATACGGCGCTGGCACAGCAAGCCGGTGTAGCAGTCAATCGTGGGATTGTGGTCGATAAGCAGATGAAAACATCAGTTGATGATATTTATGCGCTTGGTGACTGCGCGGAGATTAATGGTCAGGTCATGGCATTTTTACAACCGATTGTGCTCAGTGCCAATGTACTGGCGAGTCAGTTACTGACTAACACTGGTGAACTGACACTTCCCCCCATGATTACGAAAGTGAAAACACCTCGCTATCCGATTCAGCTCGGGGGAAACAGTCACACGGCCGCCAGCTGGCAAATCAGTATGACCGAACAAGGCATTGTCGCGAAAGCTTATGATCAGAGTCAGCGCTTTTGTGGCTTCGTTGTGACGCAAGAAAATGTCAGTCAAACATTCCCGCTACTGCGTGAACTTCAGGCAAGTAATTAGTTCAGGTAACCGATGAGTTCAGATAACCAATGAGTTAGCACGAGCAATGCGCTGGCCCAAAAAAGAACAGATAAATCAATACAATAAATTATGAGTCGATAAATATCATGAATATTAGTTTTGCAGAACCAGAACGGTTAAAAGAAATCTTTGACGGCGAAAATCGCGAAGAGTGGCAAAGAACCAGCCATATCATTGGCAGCCTTGCATTGAAAGAACATGAAGTCATCGCTGACATCGGTGCCGGCACCGGTTACTTCTCTAATCTATTCTCACAGATCATCCGTCAGGGAAAAATCTACGCGATTGATTGCGAGCCTAATATGGTAGCTTATATGCAAGCGCGGTTTTCTGATCAGACGTTTGCCAATGTCCGGGTTATTTTATCGCAACGCGACGATCCGTGTATTCCTGCTGATGTCGAGACCGTATTCATGGCCAACACATACCGTTTTATTCAGGAGCGTGATGCGTTTTTGCTCAAAATGCGCGAGCAGACAACCCGTGATACGAAATTTGTTTTCGTCGATTACAAAGGCAGCAATGCCCGGGTCTCACCCCAACAGGCGATGAATGAAGTCCGGCAAGCCGGGTTTGAAGTGATCGATTTTGATATCGACGGTTGCCCCGATCACTATATTCTGACGTTTAAGGCCGGTTAAAAACCTATTCCTGATTGTGCTTCCCCTCGCATTTCAGGCTGATTGAGTGACGAATCATCATAAAAATTGCTTTGCCCTTCATACGGTGTAAGCAGTGTTTACAATGATGCCATTTATTTTGCGCAATGTTCGTTTGCAAGGTGTTGATTCCGTGAGCTGTCCACGTAACAGACGGATTGCTGCCTAGGGAAAAATTGCTGAATTATTACCGGCGAGTTATTTTGAGCAAGCTTGCACTGAAATTATGTTAAATGAAGTCCCTCAATATGCTGAGGATATCACCAATGGCCAGACAACTGGCCATGTCGTGATCAAGCTTTAAAATTCTATAAAATAAGTCCCATTCAGGGCCTTACGTCATCCAACCCCATATCTTCGACCCGCTTGGCAATTAACTTGCCACATTCTTCTTTTATGATATTTCGCAACCACTCCTGTGTGGATGAATGTTCGCAGCGAGGATGCCAAATGCGATGGACACTCAGGTAGTGTTCAAAAATCATTCTGTGTTCGGATTTATTATATATGCGGCCTGTGCTCTCATCACCTGAAGCCGCTTTTACCACCATATCAGTTAGCATTAGTTTTGGCATGGTGTTGTTAATTTATTTCTTGGAAAAACAAATTATAACCCTTTACCATACCACTCAAAAAGTCATCATGAAAAATCAACATCCCCTTGTCCATTAAATATGATTTTCATTAATAACCTCACCCATTAAATTTAGTATTTCATCTTCATGTTCAAATATATAAAAATGAGAACCACTATATATTTTATAGTTAAATTTATTTAATGTGTGTTTTTCCCAAGCTAGCAATTCTGATTGACTAGCTAGCAAGTCTTTATCTGCACCTAATATTATCAATGGGATATCTAGGGATTCTGAATCATTATATATATATGATTCATCTAATAAAAAATCATTCCGCATAATAGGTAACAGTATATTTAGTAGATCATCATCATCTAAAATAAATGAAGGTGTACCATCAAATGCCTTCAGTGTACGAACAAGATCTAATTTTGACTGACTGGAGATCTTATCATATTGGCGAGGTAAATGAGGAGCACGTTTCGCAGAAAGTATCATGTGCTCAGCCATTCTAAGACTTTTATTTCTTATCTCCTTCATTAATTCAAAGCAAACCAAACATCCCAGACTATGTCCAAAACATATATATGGTTTGTCCAAGAAATGTTGGATTGATTCTAAAAGTCCATTGACCAAACTAGGCATATGCACTACGTGATCTTCATGCATCCGTTCAGCACGTCCGGGAAGCTGAACGATACAAACTTCAACATTATTTCTCTCAAATAATACTTCTGCCCATTTTTTATATCCTTGAGCCGTACCACCAGCATGTGGAAAAATAAATATCCTTTTTTCTGCATCTTTATTTTTTTTGGGGCAATACAACCATCTATCATCTATATTTAAATCCATATCCTAAACCTAACCAAATTATAACCTAACAGATTGCCAAATCTCTTAGGTTATAATAGAAAATAATATTTATATAGCTACTAATTGCTCATCCAAAGCAACTAATGGGGAACGGTGTTTCAATTTAATATCATCAGAGACAATACTAATTAATTTTGAAATATCTATTCTTCCTAAGTCTTCGCCGGTATTGATCCGTAAAGATACCTGATTACTTTCAACTTCGGCATCACCAATAACAACTAAGTAAGGAATTTTTTTCAGCGTGTTTTCACGAATTTTATACCCGATTTTTTCATTTCGAATATCTAATTTAGCTTTAATTCCTTGTTTCTTAAGTGTTTCATATAATGCCTGACAATAATCTGATTGCTTCTCAGAGATATTCATAATCACAAGCTGGTGTGGAGCCAGCCATGTTGGAAGCGCTCCTGCATAATGTTCAATCAGAATAGCAATAAAACGCTCGACCGATCCTAACATTGCCCGATGTAACATTACTGGCACTTCTTTATTGCCTTCTTCATTAATAAAACCAGCCCCCAGACGCTCAGGAACCATATAATCTAACTGAACCGTTCCACATTGCCATTCCCGTCCCATACGATCTTTCAAATGGAACTCAACTTTAGGTCCATAAAATGCCCCTTCTCCCGGAAGTATCTCGTAATCGAAACCAGCTTTTGTAACAGCATCCTGCAACATTGCTTCAGCTCGATCCCAAACTTCATCTAAACCAATTCTTTTTTCCGGACGAGTTGCAATTTTTATCGATACATTTTTATCTTCAAAACCGAAGTCCTGATATACCTGAAACACCTGAGAAGTGAATAAAGCGACTTCAGAAAGAATTTGTTTCTCTTGGCAGAAAATATGTCCGTCATCCTGAACCATTGATCTGACACGCATCAAACCTCGTAAACTACCAGACGGTTCATAGCGATGGCAGCATCCAAACTCAGCATATCGGATCGGTAAATCTTTATAGCTTTTCAGACCATCATTAAACACCTGAATATGGCAAGGGCAATTCATCGGTTTTACTGCATATTCTCGCCCATCAATATGAGTTACAAACATATTTTCAGAATACTTATCCGAATGCCCAGATTTCTTCCATAAATTCTTGTCAACTAACTGTGGTGTATGAATCTCATCATAGTTAAATGTTTCTAACCGTTCACTTACATAATTGACAATTGTCTTATTAATACGCCATCCTCTCGGATGCCAAAAAACCATCCCCGGTGCTTCTTCCTGCATATGAAAAAGGTCAAGTCGCCGACCAATATTCCGGTGATCATTCTTCTCCGATTCTTTTAATGCATGTAAATACCCTTCCAGTTCATCCTGAGTATTCCAGGCTGTACCATAAATGCGCTGCAATGACTGTTTGCTTGAATCACCTCTCCAGTATGCACTGGATACTCTCAGCAATTTGAAGTGGCGCAAGAAGCGAGTGTTCGGTACATGAGGCCCCCGGCACATATCTATATATTCTTCATGAATATATAGATTTACATGTGTAATGCTTTTATCCAGTTCTTGAATAATTTCCACTTTATAAGGTTCATTCCGTTCAGTGAATACTTGAATCGCTTCATCTACAGTGACTCTTTTCCGAATCACATCGTAATTTTTCTTCACTAAATTTCGGATAAGCGCTTCAATCGTTTCTATATCATCTGTCGTAAAGGGGTCATGCTCAATATCATAGTAAAAACCATCCTGAATCACCGGACCGATTGCCATTTTAGCCTCTGGGTATAGTTGCTTAACAGCTTGACCTATCATGTGGGCAAATGAATGACGAATTATTTCAATTCCTTCAGGATCTTTATCTTTGATCAAACGCACCGTTGAATCACCGGTAATCAGTTCACAGAGATCGACCAACTGATCATTCACCTGGCCGGCAACTGCAGATTTAGCTAAACTTGGGCTGATACTTCTAGCAATATCCAAAACCGAAACTGGCTCCGGGAATGCTCTTTTTTCTCCATTGGGAAATGTGATAACAGGCATGATTTAAAATTTCCTTCAATAAAAACTATGACAAAGACAGAACAAATATCTAATTTAGATGCTAACACAGAGTTTTATATTAGATATTCTTAGTAAGATCATTCTCAATAAAATAGGAAGTCACTACCATTGAACGGCAACAGTGATAGTTGTACAACAGTGAAGCCAGATTCTTACGGTTTACAAAATCAATTATAAGCCCAACAAATAATATGAGTTTTATCATTTATATTTCAGAGACCTCTTATGTCCAGATAAATAGGATACCACTCAAGCTACCGTTGTTGGCAAAACCACCATTAATGTCCTATAAAAATTATAAATTTTTCTATTTCATCCGAAGAGCTTACAAGCCTAGCATCAAATGAGAGGACTTCCAATTTATGATGAAACAAACAGTTTATACCAAATTGAAGTCAATTGGGATATTCTTTATCTTCATAATGGTCCATGCTTTACCAATGAGCAATTAGATTATTTAATATACGTCTTGTAAATTGTAACGACCAATTCGGCTGTTCAACATCATCTAAAGAGAGATGAGGCAATCTCTTTAATATTGTATTAATAGCAATCGCTGATTCAACACGGGAAAGTTGCGCCCCTAAACAGAGGTGGGCACCGCCACCAAATGAGATTGGACGAATATTTTCCCGGTAAATGTCAAAAATATCTGGGTTGGAATAAACCTCTTCATCTCTGTTTGCTGAGGAAAGAACAAGGATCACTGTTTCTCCTTTTGTTATCATTTGACCATCAATAGATGTATCTTCTAAAGCAGTTCTCGCAGCAATCTGTACCGGAGGCTCATATCGTAATGCTTCTTCGATTGCATTCGCAGTTAACGAAGGGTCAGCTTTAATTTGTTCAAGGCCCTCCTTGTGACGGAACAACAACAGCAACGCATTTGAGATCAGCGATGTTGTGGTCTCGTAACCAGCTCCCAGTGTTAACATAATATTTGCAACAAGTTCATCATCAGATAAGATATCACCATCTTCACGGGCATGAACCATATGGGTAATTAAGTCGTCTTTAGGAGACACCCGACGTTCATCACACAGCTTTTTAATATAGGCACTTAACTCAATAACATCCTGATTTATCTCATCAAGTTCCTCACGAGAAACTGGTTTTAAATCCAACAATCGGCTGGGAATCCGACTGACAAAAAAATCCATATCAGCTTCTGCATCAATCCCTAACATTTTGCAAATGACCATCAATGGAAGCCGTTCGGCATAATTTTTCATAATATCCATACTGCCTTCAGCCTCAACCCGATCAATTAGCATATTGGCTGTTTCTTCAATCATGGGTTGTAGCTTCTTGATTGAACTGGAAACAAAAGCTTTCATGATGAGCTTTCGCAGCCTGGTGTGTGCCGGGGGATTGGACATTAAAACCTGTAAATTAATCATCTTCAATGCAGGTTCATCTGCTATTTTTGTATTTAGTTGTTTTTCGAGTACTGCACCGAAGTTTTTACCAAAAAATTTATTCCTCAGTACATCTTCGATATCTTTGTGGCGAGTCACCAACCAAAATCCCAAAGGAGAATAATGTATTGGATCTTCACGTCTTAAGCATTGATAAAATGGATATGGGTTATATAAAAAATCTTTATCTGTCGGATTAAAAATCAATTCATTTAGAGTTATGGTATTCATAGCGTTCCTCTTATTATCATCAACAAACTTAATATCATTCATTATTTGAATGATTACTGAATATCTATCACCCATCCTTTTGGTTCAGATGAATAATAGATATATCAACTTTCTGGATTATCTATCTTTATCAATCAAATATTTTGGTATCAGATAAATACTTAATTTTCTCTAATGACAAAATTGATATTATATCTTTATATTTTTCCATTATTTTATTAAGCACTTCTGGGTTATAACTATTTCTGTCATAACGTATATAAGCTTTTATGCTTTCATCTTGAGGGATTAAAGAAATATGCAGCGCTGATGCTCCTGGCTGCCGATGGAGCCAATGTGATGAATTTAAGCTATCTGCTTCACCGGTTTCTTCAGAGAATTTCTGGAATACAAGAATCGACTGACTGGCATAATGAGTGTCTTCCGGTAGTTGGCTACACTCCTGAATAACAATTGGCCCAACATATTTATATTCTTCCATAGAAATCTGGTTGAGATGTAATGCTTTTAGCCACACCGATTTTTCATAGTGTGGAGATACTTGAATCCGAACAGGTAAAGCTTGGAAAAAAGAACCCACCATCTGATCACAGCCATCCAGTTCTGACGGACGCCCAGCAACAACAGTAGCAAAAAGTACATCATTCTCATGCGAGTAGAACCTGAGTAACAATGCCCAAGCCGCCTGAAAAATGACATTCAATGTAACTTGCTGAGTCCGTGCGAATACTTCCAACTGGTTCAGGCAATACGAATCCAATAACTCAATCGTATGATATGCGGGGAGAAAATTATGAGAGTTCTGGTCATCTGTGGACTGCTTCATCAATGCAGGATAAGGCGTATATTGTTTTTTCCCTGCTAAATAGTCTTGCCAGTACTTACGGCTGCCCCTCTGATCTACAACTTTATCTTGTAGCCATTGGATATAACGGTAATAAGGATATCCCGGTGCCACATCCAGCTGTCGTTGACTTGCAAACTGGTCATAAAACGATACTAGCTCACGCTTAATGATATCAACAGACCAACCATCCAATAGCGCATGATGAAAACTCCATATCATTTTAAACGAGGAAGTAGAAAACCGAATCAACTGAACGCGTAATAAAGGCGCTTTTTCAAAAAAGAAGCCTGAGCGCCGATCTTCATCGAGCCAGTGCTCAAAGCTTTGTTCTTGTTCAGATTGCTCAAGATCAGACCAATCAAGCTCCTGAAACGGCAGAACGATTTCTTGATGAACCAATTGCAACTTCTCACCGGAATCCGACATCAGAAAACTGGTTCTTAAGATATCATGCCTTCGAACAACACTATCCCAAGCCTGTTTCAATGCCTGAACATTAATCTTATCCAGCTCAGCAATGTATTGAACGATCAAACGCTCAACAGTAGAGCATTCCACCACTCCCAACTCTTGCAGAAAAGCGTCCTGTAAAGAAGCTAATGGGTAAACAGATTCAATTGAATCCGCTTTCCCGGTATCAACATAATCTTCAACCCGATATCCGGAATCCGGGATCTCCATTGTTTTTACCTGAAAGTCCGAGGTCATGGATACCGTCGTATACTCAGAAATGAAGTAAGCCAGTTCAGCAATATTCTGATATTCAAAAAGATCTTTCATGGCAATGCTATAACCTGATTGCCTCATCCGGGAAACGACTTTCAATGCAATAATCGAGTCTCCGCCCGAAGCAAAAAAGTTGTCATAGATCCCCACTTCTGATTTACCAAGTACCTGCTGCCATATTTCTGCCAGTTCCTGCTCTAATGCCGAACTTGGAGCAGTATAAACTGTTTCCGAAGGCCCACTTTCCGGAACCATAGCGATTAATTTCTGACGATCAACTTTCCCAGTTTGCGCCAAAGGAAATTCATCAATCGCAAAGAACTGAGAAGGAACCATATACTTAGGAAGCAACTCATACAGATGATGCCGAATCCCTTCCTGCCAAGAGTCCTGCTGTACAGAAAGAATAACGTAAGCAATCAGACGACTATTCTCTTGTCCATCGGTTTGTGCAACAACGACTGCATCCTGAATATGATCTAGACGACGCATGACACTCTCAATTTCGCCCAACTCAATGCGATAACCACGAATTTTGACCTGAAAATCACTTCTGCCCAGATACTCAATACGACCATCAGGGAGGTAGCGGACTAAATCCCCAGTTTTATATAGTTTTTTTCCCTTTTGATGATTCCATCGATCCGAAATAAATCGTTCATCAGTTAGATCAGGGCGATGCAAGTAACCCAGAGAAACACCGCTCCCTCCTAGGTAAAGCTCCCCCGAAACACCAATAGGAACAGGATTCAAATCAGCATTCAGAATATAAGCTGACGTATTATTGATAGGACGCCCAATTGTCGGTTCCCGAGTTTCATCTTTAGGAACCCATTCATAAGTTGAATAGGTAGTATCTTCACTCGGGCCATACAGGTTATAAACTCTCTCAATGTGAGGTAAGGCATAAAGTTGCTCAACCAAATGGCGAACGAGTGGCTCACCGGCCAAGTTTACGATTTTGACCGATTCAGGAATAGCATGATGTTGTAATAGTGCTGTCACCGCAGAAGGAACTGAATTGATCAAGGTCACCGACTCACGCCACGGAGACTCAGGTAATTGCAATGCATCTTCTACTAAAATAATCGTTCCACCAGAAATTAAAGTGAAGAAAATTTCGTAGACTGACAGATCAAAACAAATCGAGGTTGCGGCAAGCACTCCGGATAAATCAGTCTGCTGGTACTCTCGTTGTGCCCAGTCTAGTAAAGCAATCACATTTTGGTGTTGGATCATCACGCCTTTCGGGCGACCGGTAGAACCAGAAGTGAAAATAATATGTGATAATGCATCAGCACTTAAAGATAGATTCAAATTTGTTGTCATAAACTGGCTGACAGTCTTCATTACCAAAGAATCATCTATCGCAATGACTAAATTGACCGATGATAGTAAGTCAAACTCAAGCTTCTCTTTTAAATGCAACTGAGATAAGACAATCACAGGAGATGAGTCGTCAAGAATCGCTGCTAAACGATTCTCCGGATAAGCAGGATCCAGTGGAACATAAGCAGCACCAGCTTTTAAAATAGCTAACATACCGACAAGCATGTCAAATGAACGTTCCAAAAACACACCAACATAGGTATGTTCATCAGCGCCCTGTTCCCTCAAATACCGCGCCAGTTGATTAGCCTGCTGATTGAGAGTCCGATAACTGTAAGACTTCCCATCACTATCTTTGACAGCAATAGACTCTGGCTGAATATCAACTTGCTTTTCAACCCACTCATGGATAGTTGTAACTGAAGGCAACGCTGACACATTTTGATTCCAGAGTTGCAGTATCTTCTCCCGCTCGTCACCGGGCATAATTTCATAATCACATAATGAGTTTTCCGGTCGGGCAATCACTTCATCGACAAGTTCAAGAAAAGATGCTGCCATCCTCTCTATTGTTGATACTTCAAATAAATCAGAGTTATACAACCATGAACACTGGAACTGTTCCCCTTCATCCGTCACGGTAAGAACTAAATCATGAGTTGTCCCACTTCCACCGGAACTGGAGGTATATAAAATCTTTTCAATAAGATGCTGATAATCAGACGTCAGCCCCCGTTTATCGATACTATCGTGTGTCTGATTCCAGTTGTACATAATCTGGAATATCGGTGAACGACTGGAATCGCGTTCAGGATTCAGCTGCTCAACCAGTTTTGGAAACGGATAGCCTTGATTTTCCATCAAGTTCAGAATCCGCACATGAAATGCTTCAACCAGATTCCCAAAGCGTTCTTGCAAATTCAGCTCAGATTTAAACACTACGGTATTGACAAAATGGCCAACGACATTATTCATATGCTCATCAATACGGCCGGCAGTCGGTATGCCAATAACCAACTGATTCTGATTAGTAAACCGTTGTAATAGAACCTGAAAAACAGTTAACAGGCAAACAAATGGCGTCGCATGATAAGATTTTGATAATGACCGAATTTGTTTTACTCTCGCGCTGTCTATTGTTAACTGACAGATATTTCCGTGACGGGTCATTCTGGCTGGTCGGGGTTTATCTGTAGGTAAATGA
The DNA here is from genome assembly GCF_001506075.1 of Vibrio sp. MEBiC08052. GTDB lineage: Bacteria > Pseudomonadota > Gammaproteobacteria > Enterobacterales > Vibrionaceae > Vibrio. The sequence continues at coordinate 3,235,226 of NZ_KQ947475.1, forward strand.
ACAACTGGGAGCCCACCCGACATTTCATGAAGCCAGAAAGCTTCGCTCATGTGACCTTCACTCGACGCCAACCAACGTTGTTCTTTTTCAACCCATTCATGGTATTGATACGGTAAAGCAGGTAATGAAGCCGTTCCTTCATTTCTCACTGCCTGATAAAGAGTCATCAACTCTCTCATCATAATTTCCAACGACCAGAAATCGGCAGCAATATGGTGTACAGTCATGACCAATGTCCAGCTATCCGACGCATCCTGACGAATATCAAATCGCAACGGTGTTTTGGACAAATCGAATGGCTTATCGCTTTTTTCAGCAATCCAGTGTTCTAATATTTGGTTTGTTTGGGCTTCAGCGGACTCAATATTCCATTCAAATGCTCCCTGACGCTGAACGACCTGAACCGGATTCCCCTCACTTTCGACGTAAATAGTCCGTAATGATGCGTGACGCTGAACCAGTAGACGGACAGACCGGTGTAAATCATCCAGATCACAATCCTGCACTAAGCTGATTGCTAAAGTTACGTTATAAGCAGGGCTTTCCGGATCCTGCTGATAGATGATCCAAAGAGATTTTTGACTATAGCTGAGGGGGTAGCGAATCAGCCCCTTCTCCGGATACTTTTTCAGACAAGAAATTAACTCAGGTTTATTTTCTCTGAGTACATGAAGTAATTCTTGAGTAATTGCTGAATCCGGGCCCTGATAACGAAGCCGATCACCTTCAAGCCAAAGCTCAACTTCCTGAGCTATCAATTGATCAAACAGTTCCTGGATCATATTTCTCCCTCAACCAATAAATTCAACACATCTTCCTGTGTATCTATAACAACATCCTGTATCAGGCTTTCCGCTTCCCCGTCGAACGAGAAATGTCTCTCTTTTAGTGTCTGCAATGCATCAACAGCCAGATCATTTAATGTCCCCCGACCCAGCAAAGCTTCTAATGAAAATATCACCCCCAGCGTTCTTTTGGCTTTGGTTCGGATATCAATCGCCATTAATGAGTCAATCCCAAGGCGGGTGACTGGTTCATATAATGGAATATCCTGTTCATTCATTTGTAAAACCGGAGCAATCAGCGCACATAAATATAATTGGAGCGATTTAAGTTGATCTTCTTCGGATAACTGTGACAACTCGGTGAGAAAAATCCGAGTGTCCCCGGCAGTTGGCTGTGCACTATCCAGCATTCGGATCGCGTCTTCGTTAACCAGAGCAGCCTCAACCGACTGTAAAACCAAACAAATGGCTTTATCATCGCGAATCAAGATGATATCTGCACAGAGAGACTCCGGAATCCCGGATGCAGCCGATGGTAATGTTGTCAATTTCACCCAAGTCTTATACTGGCCTGATGGTTTAATATTCTCGTAACATGATATTTGGCTGATCCGGCTTAATGCATAAGGCACCCCCGGATATATTCGGTTAATCAAAACCATCATGGATTGGTAGCAAGATTCGAATAATCCGGGATACACAGAGACTTCTGTATCGAGGGCCACTGTCTCCGGCATTTGTACATAAGCGACACATTGATCCTGAGTCGTCCAGCCTTTCTTCAGCCAACGATATGTATCTCCCAACATATATCCTGTCGTTGACAGATATTGGTAAAAATCTTTCCCCTGAAATACTTGCCCTGTTTCCTGAACTTCTTTTATTTTCTGTTCAGGGACAGCTTGAAGAGATTGCGTCTCGACAGAATGCATCTCTGCAGAAAAATGAATTGTCCATGGTTCAATGGAATCGGTATGTTCAACCACTGACTGACTGTATACCTGAACCTGCCTCGACATATCTTGAGTATTCGTGATTAATGAATGTAACCGCTTTACTTCCCCGTCTGCGACAATACAGGGAGAGTGCCATGTCAGATCCTGAAGACGCCAGCAAGAGCTTTGATCAAATTGACGCCCCAGAAGCCACAACATTTCAGCATAGTAGGATGTTGAAATGACACAATGTCCCAGCAAAAAGTGATCGCGTAGTATCGCCGACATGTCAGACTGGACATATTTTTCAAAACGAATATCACCATCTGCTGGCAAAGAAAGCTGCTTTCCAAGCAATGAGTTTCCTTCAGAAAACATATATGAAGCGGTCATATCAGACTTCCGAAGTGTTTTCTGAGAGTCTGAAAACCAGTAACGCCGCCGTTGAAACGGATACCTCGGTAATTCTATGCGGGTTGAAAAGCCCTTAGGATAAACACCTGACCAGCAGATATTTGCATGGCGGACATATAAATATCCCAGTGTTTTCATCAGTTGCCATTCATCCTGCTTACCCCGATCCAAAGAAGGTAGCCATACCACAGGACGAGATACCGAATGCCTCTCAGAAACCTGACGCCCCATTGACAACAAAGTATTCCCGGTACCGATTTCAATGTAAGTATCAACATGAAACTGTTGTAAAGTCTGAATGCTTTTCCGGAACTGAACACAAGCCAGTACATGGTCAATCCAATACTGAGGCTGACAGATTTTATCAGCATCGGCCAACTCACCAGTTATATTGGAAACAATCGGTAATTTCGGTGCAGAAAAACTGATCTTGTCCAACTCGTCACGAAATGCGTCTAACATCGGCGTCATCAATGGAGAGTGGAAACCGTGAGAAACATTGAGCATCGTTGCCGTAATATCCATCGTATGCAATGTTTGCTGAATACGTTCTAAGGTCTGAATATCTCCGGCAAGCACAACCTGTCGTGGTCCATTATCGGCTGCAACCGCAACATTATCTTTGTCTGCGAGGATCAATGGCTTAATTTGTTCGACAGAAGCGAGAACAGACAACATTCCACCCGGCTGAGCTAATTCGGCCATCAAACGTCCACGGGCACAAATGAGAGAGAATCCATCTTGCCAAGAAAATACACCGGCCGTACATGCTGCAACATATTCACCAACACTATGCCCCATAACAAAATCAGGCTGAATCCCCCACAGCTCCCACAATGCTGTCAATGCATATGCAACAGAAAACAAAGCGGGCTGAGTGTACTGAGTCTGATCAAGAAGATGGTGATTTTCTCCCCACAATACAGATAATAAAGAAACATCCATATACTGTAGAAATTGTTCATCCATTTGATCCAATACATGTCTGAAATGAGGCTCCGACTGATATAAATTCTTCCCCATCCCGACATATTGGCTTCCCTGACCGGTGAACAAAAATGCAATTTTCGGCTCCTGCTCCCCTTGCTCTGAAGTGAGCAAACCTGACGACTGGCGCTGATCGATAAACGCTTGTAGCTGTTCCGCCATCGACTGTGAAGTCTCAGCTATAGCAGCCAACCGATACGCAAAATCGGATCGTCTAACAGCACTTGCAGCACATAATTTATCCAAGCCAGATAGATTTTCACCTTGTAGCTTCGCCAGATAATCAGCTGCGATATCCCGTAATGCCGAGAGACTTTTAGCCGACAGTTTCAGCATGAATGCCTTTCGTTGTTCCGCTATCGGTTCATCCGGAAGCTGCTTTTGAATAGGTGCCTGCTCAACCAAAATATGGGCATTGGTTCCCATAAAGCTAAACGCACTAATCCCGGCAACCCGAGTTTCCTCACGTGGTTCCCATGCCTGAGTCTGTGTCGGAATCCGGACAGGAAGTGTCTCCCAAGAAATTTTCGAACTAGGTGTTTGAAAATGCAGATGCGGTGGTATGGCGCGCTTTTGTAACGCCATCACAACCTTACACAGACTCGCCATTCCTGCTGCTGCTTCCAGATGACCAACATTTGTTTTCACCGAGCCAACCCAAAGCGGTTGCTCCCGACTAAACCCCTGACGAAACACCTGCCCCAGAGCACCTAATTCAATCGGATCCCCTAAAGCCGTTCCGGTCCCATGACTTTCGATATATCCAACTGCTGTTGGAGTCAATCCGGCGTCATCTAATGCGGCTCGAATCACAGCCTGCTGGGCATGGCCATTGGGGACTGTCAGTCCTGCTGTTGCACCATCTTGATTGACTGCACTCCCTCTAATCACTGCCAGAATATTGTCACCATCCGCCTGAGCATCGGACAATCGTTTGAGGACAACGACTCCGCATCCTTCTCCCCGGACGAAACCATTTGCTGACTCATCAAATGTTTTACAATACCCATCGGGAGACAACATCTGTGCTTTAGAAAAGACCGAGCTTGTCTCTGGCAGCAAAATCAAATTGGTTGCCCCGGCCAATGCGCTGTCACACTCTCTACGTCTCAGGCTTTCAACCGCATGGTGGAGTGCGACAAGTGATGAAGAACATGCCGTATCATAAGTGATGCTGGGCCCGGTCAAACCAAACGTATAAGAAACTCTCCCGGCAGCAACACTAGGCGTTGAACCACTGCCCATGTAACCATTTAAATCATCCGGATTTGACTGAATATGAGCAGATAAATACTCGGCGCCACTGATGCCGATGAATACCCCGGTGTTTTTCCCATAGAGTTGTGCCTGAGTCATTCCCGCCTGTTCAAATGCTTCCCAACTCACCTCCAGCAACATGCGTTGCTGGGGATCCATATTCATCGCCTCTCGGGGAGAAATTTCAAAAAAGCCCGCATCGAACAGATCAATATCAGAAAGGAAACCTGCCTTTTTTGTCCTGATCTTCCAAGGAGCACGGATATCCGGATCGTAGTATTTCTCATTATCCCAGCGATCCGCAGGAACATCTGAGATACCATCATATCCTTCACAAAGTCTCTCCCAGTAGACTTCCGGAGTTGTGACGCCCCCCGGGAAACGACATCCCATTCCCACAATGGCAATCGCCTCATGTTGTCGTTTCTGTGCCACAGTCAATTCACGTTTCATCTGAGCTGCCAACAACATCAGTTGTTTCGGAGACATTCCCTTAAGTTCATCAATAAACGACTTCATCACAATACGTTTTCCTCAATTAAATCATCAAGTAACTTGTCAATGTCACTGTCATCTAGTAATTTGATGTCATCAACATTCCCCGAAACTGCCTGTTTCGGAGCAGACTCATCATCATGACTTTGTTCAAAGATCAGTTCTCCGAGATAGCAGCTCAGAGCCTGAAGGTTGGGATAGTCAAACAATAAAGTCGGAGAAAGAGTCAGGCTTAAACCAGACTGAAGTCGATTTTTCAATTCAACCGCCATCATGGAATCAAAGCCAATATCAAAAAACTTGTCTCTTGGCCGGACATGTCGGTCCGTCCCATGACCAAGCAACGATGTCACCTGTCGGCGAACATAAATCTCCAGTTGTTGCTGTTGTTCTGTCGGTGGCAAATGGTGCCACTGTGTTATCTCTGGACTAACTGCATGATTACTCTGAATAGAAGTACTTTGAGTAGAAATAGTCTGACGAACTGAATCCAGAATAGAAAGGTGCAGACCTTCAGGCAGATACTCAAAGAATCGTACCCAATCGATATTGAACGCTCCAATCTGGCTCTCATTTGTACCCAGTAACCAGAAAAGTGCCTGTACCCCCTGTTCAGCAGAGATAGGCAGTAATCCCACTTTCTCCAAGTGTCCGGAGACCTGCTTTGCCATTCCGGTATCATCCCAGCGTCCCCAGTTGATGCTGATGCCGGGTAAACCACGTTGGCAACGGTACTGCATTAACCCATCCATAAAGGCATTAGCTGATGCGTAAGCAGCTTGTCCGGCAGAACCAAATAATGAAGCAACCGATGAAAAACAGACAAAAAAGTCGAGATCAATAGCACGTTCTTCAGTGAACTGATGTAAATGCCAGCTTCCCCATACCTTGGGAGCGAGCACCCGGGAAAAATCATCCCACGTCTGTTTCATCAGAACAGTATCATGTGCTTCTCCGGCTAAATGTAATATTCCAGCCAGAGGGAATATCTGTTCTGATACCTGAGAAAGAGCAAAATTCAGTGACTCAGCCTTTGACACATCACATGTCAAAACGGTCACTGGCACGCCTAGTCGTTCTTCCAGAACATCCGGTGCTTCCTGAGGCTCGCTCCGGCTCAGCAATATCAGATGCCCGGCACCTTGTTCAGCAAGCCATGTTGTAACCTGCTGACCAATACCACCAAAAGCACCGGTAACCAGATAACTACGATCACGACGAATATTGGTATGACTTTGTTGCGAAGGTGCCACTGATCGAAGTTCTGCTTTCCACAAGCTTCCCCGACGAATGGCAACCTGATCCACTTTGCCATGCCGGTGGATCAGCCGACATAATTGCCGGGCCTGTTCTATATATCCAGACGGTTCATCACACTGAAGATCCACAGAAAGACAACCAAATTCAGGGTGCTCTATTCGTATCACATCAGCTATTCCCCATAACATAGCGCTTGCCGGATTCATGACCGGGTCTTCTGTTCCATTAAAAACAGAGTGAACTTGTTCCGTCACGAATGTCAGTTGAGGGATATCGGAACCTAACGTTTTGGGTACCGCTTGGATCAAATTTAGGATGCCTGCACCATTCAGACGACTACTCTGTACCACATCATCATAAGTATCCAGACTCCAGCAATGAACAATATGCAAGTTATCAGTCGATTCTATCTGTACGCCCCAAACAGATAACAACTGTTCAAATCCGCACTTATCGTTTGGATCTAATACCAGTTGATTGTGTGCATGACCAACCGATTCAGACGGTATTGAATCTGCATAGGCTAAAGTTACCTGATGTCCTTCATCGGCCAAAATATCAGCCAGCTTTTGCGCAAATCCCGACTGATCGGCTAATATGAGCCATGTTTGCTGAACCAGAGGGAAATCTTCATTCTCATCGGGCTTCCACTCAATCCACTGACGCTGATAAAAGGTCATCGGTGTAGCGTGCTGACCAGAAAAAGGAACCAGTTGTAACCCTTCGATCATAGCGACAAGCTGACCATCATCAGTGATAAGCTCAAAATCGGCCTGTAGCCGTTCCGGTGAATACGAGATTAGTCGGGCGGTCGCCCATACCTGTGCAGAATCTGGTTTAGAAAAAAGTCGGATCTGATTGACAGCACGAGGAAGATAAAGAGCCTCATCATCTTCGGGAATTAATGTGGACAGTATTTGAAAACAAGCATCCATCAGCAGCGGGTGCAAACAATAACCCTTTTGCTCGCTTTCCTCCAAAAGTCCAATCCGAGCCAAAGCCACTTGCTCACCATTCCAGATTTGCTTTAGTGTCTGAAACTGACGCCCAAGTTCCAGTCCGCCCTGAGCCATATGTGTATAATATTCCGACATCGGAATCTCTTGGCGGCATTGCTGCTGAATTTGCTGCAAAGAGTGCTGGGGGGTGTTCCTGACCTGTATCGTAGACTCAATGATTCCACTGCAGTGCTGCTCCCAGCGGAACTGGTGGCTGTGGATCGAAAAACGATAGGTACCATCTTGAAGCAGTTTGATCTTAACCTGAACGTCAATCTTTTCACCATCAGGAATAACCAGCATCCGTAATATATCAATCGAACTTAAAGACAAAGGTCCATCTTTCAGAACGACTCTTCCAGCTTCAAGTGCCAGTTCAATAAACATGGCAGCAGGTACAACAACAGTCCCCTGAACACGGTGATCCTGTAAAAAATCAGGGTGATGCTGATCCAGTGTCAGACAACATAGCCATTCATCTTCAGCCATTGGAATAATCTGAGGCAATAATACCGAGTCTATATCATCAATATTATTAATAGAGTGAGCTGTTACATGATGAGATAAAGACGATTTCTCTTGCTTCTGGCACCAGAATGATCGGCCAGTAACCTCAAACGGATAAGTTGGTAACGTGACTCGCTGACGATGAAATCCCTGCTCAAGTGACTGCCAGTCTAATGACTGTCCATAAACATAAAGCTGAGAAGCTGCAGTCAATATTTGCAGCCATTCGTCATGTCCCCGCCGAAGCGAAGGTAACCAGAGCACTGGTTTTATTGAGGATGGAAAACATTGACGAGCCATACTCAATAAAGTTGCCGACGGACCGACTTCCAGATAGGTATCCACACCATCAGCATCAAGCCGTTGCACTCCCTGATAAAATTTTACTGGCTCACACAAATGATTAAGCCAGTACTCTGGGGTACACAATTGTTCACCGGCAAGCTCGCCGGTCAGATTAGATATCACGGGAAGCTGAGGCCGAGCCCATTTAATTTGGGATAACACTTCCGTAAAGGCTTCACACATCGGCTCGACCAGCGGTGAATGGAACGCATGAGAAACAACCAGCATCTGATACGTCAACGACTGTGCCTGTAGATAGGCTTCCAATGCCAGTATACAATCGGTATCTCCGGCAACAACTGTACTTGCCGGACCATTTTCAGCGGCAATAACGACCCCGGGGAATGAAAGAATCATAGTCGCAACGACATCAGTTGGTGCCGCAATACTCATCATACTGCCGGGCTGACACCGTACTGTTAGCAAACGTCCTCTTGTTGCTACAAGTTTCAGACCATCTTCCAGACTAAAAACACCTGCAATGCAAGCTGCAACATATTCCCCCAAACTGTGCCCGATTAATATATCCGGCTGAATCCCCCATGATTGCCACAATGTTGCCAGTGCATATTCAAACGCAAACAAAACTGGTTGTGTATATTCAGTCTGGCGCATAAGATGAGTATGTTCACCCCATAATAACGAAGTAAGTGCATAATCAAGTTCTGACGCCAGAATTGTTTCACAACGGTCGATCACCTGTCTGAAAACCGGAGAAGAGCGGTACAAATCATATCCCATGCCTGCATACTGAGAACCCTGTCCGGAAAAAAGAAATGCGATTTTTTTCTCGTTTTCACTGTATGCATGGTTAATCTGCAAAGATGGAGTTCCCTGAATATATTGTGTTATCAGAGCTTTAAGCTGTGTTGTATTTTCGGCAACAATAGCTAACCGATGGGATGCAGCATACCTTCCGGAATTAGCGCTGAAACCGACATCACCAACAAAATATTCCTTATCGGATAACATTTCATTGTAACGTTTTGCCAGCGTCGCCAATGCCTCGGAGGTTTCTGCAGATAATGTCAATATATGATGGGAACGCTCTGCCTGGCTCACTTTCTGCAAGGTTTTCTCTGGTGCTTGTGTCAATACAATATGAGCATTCGTCCCACTAAATCCGAACGCGCTAATCCCTGCTGTCCGGGGATGTTCTGTATCGCTCCACAACATACATTGTGTCGGAAATTCTACTGGTAATTTCTCCCATAAAATATGAGGACTGGGATGATGAAAATGTTTATTTGGCGGAATAACACCATGTTCGATCGATAATATAGTTTTCAAAAGTCCAGCCATACCAGAAGCCGCTTCTGCATGGCCCATATTGGTTTTCACAGCTCCCATAATTAGATTTCCCCGGCGCGCCTGATCATCACCAAATACAGTCGCAAGGGCAGAAAATTCTATCGGATCACCTAAAGCCGTTCCCGTACCATGGCACTCGATATAATCAATATCAGAAGTACTCATACCGGCATTTTTCAGTGCTGCACGTAATAATTTGACCTGAGATAGTTCATTTGGAGCCGTTAGCCCCTGACTACGCCCATCCTGATTAACAGCACTTCCTGAAATAACAGCCCGAATATTATCCCCGTCTCTTTGAGCATCACTCAGACGTTTCAAAACAACCATGCCACAGCCTTCGGCTCTGGCAAACCCATCTGCTGAAGCATCGAATGTTTTACAATGACCGTCAGATGCCAACATGCCAGCATCGTAAAAACTTGCTGTATTGTAGGGATCGAGAATCAGATTCACACCACCTACAAGTGCCATATTGCTTTCTCCCATTTTTAAACTCTGGCACGCTAAATGAAGGCTAACCAGAGATGAAGAACAGGCAGTATCAATGGATACTGTCGGCCCCTGGAGTCCCAGCATGTAGGCAATACGTCCGGCAGCAACACTACCGGCATTTCCTGTCAGACTATAAAGAGAGGGCTTATCTCCCCCGGTCGAAAAACGCCCGTAATCGTTTGAACTAATACCGATAAAAACCCCTGTCAGTGATTCTTTCTGCCCTCTAGGGTTATAGCCTGCACATTCCAAAGCTTCCCAGCTAACTTCCAACAGCAGACGCTGTTGCGGATCCATTTGCTCAACTTCCCGTTCAGACAACCCGAAAAATGCCGCATCAAATAAGTCAATATCACGGAGTAATCCCATACAAAGATCTTCCGGATGCCGCGAGTCAAATTGTCGTCCTATCGCTTCAGGCTGGCACATGAGATCGCGACCATTTTCCAGAGCCTCCCAGAAAGACTGAGGATCACGGACATCTCCAGGGAATCGGCAAGCCATACCAACAATGGCTATCGGTTCCTGAACGTCCGGTCGTTTCTCTATCGAACGTTGCTCTGCTGACTGCTGCTGATGTTCCAAAGATTGCTGCTGGCGGGCAGCCAGCAGCAATAACTGGTTCCGGGATAAATGTCCGATCTGCTGTAAATATTTTTCCATAAGGCTCATACTTCCTCTTGGGGCTGATAGAATCCCCCCAGCATTTGTTCGAGTTCCTGTTCTGAAATCTGCGTAATTGAATCAATGTCCGATAAAGAAGCCGGAGTATCTGAGTATGATTCGGGAACTGAAATCGCTTCCTCTGATTCCACCGGAAATAACTCTGACAGAAGATAATGGCTGAGCTGTTCAATCGTTGGATAAGTAAACAACAGGGTTGACGCTAATCTCAGCCCTGTACCGGTACCGATGACATTGCGTAGCTCTACCGCCATCAAAGAATCCATTCCCAGTTCCTGTAAAGGACGATCGCTCGTTACAGAATCATGTTGATCCAACTGCAAAATCGTTTTAACCACTCCTTCGAGATAACGGGACATCTGAGCAAAGTGTGATTGCTGCGCGCTTTGAGTAAGCTGCTCACGGATATTGTGTTTTGGACCCGAGTGCTCCTGCATCATCGGAACAGTACTGTTATCGGTCACATCAAAAGCTTCCAGGAAATCTGACCATCTTCCTTTACTTTTTAATTCCTGACGAAGCACATCCCAATGGGCAGGCATGACTCCAACCTGATGAGCTACCTGAGGCAAACATAAGAATTCAAATGCACGCAGTCCTTGTTGTGGAGTAATGACACCCAGTCCTTTCATTTGAATACGTTCAAGGAGTGAATGTGACGCGGCTGACCCCACATCAGACCAAGCTCCCCAGTTTATACTTAATCCCGGGAGCCCAAGCGAGTGACGATAGCCTGCCAGTGCATCAAGAAAACTGTTCGCAGCGGCATGATTACTCTGTCCGGCATTACCAATCAATGCAGTTGCTGATGAGAACAGCGTAAACATATCGAGATCCATATGTTGTGTGAAATGATGTAGAAGCCAGGCTCCATCCACTTTTGGTGACAATACCTTAGAAAATTGTGCCCAACTCTGCTTGGATAACACACCATCTTGCAAAACGCCGGCTGCATGTATGACACCGGCAAGCGGTGGCATTGCGTGATCAATTTGCTGAAAGAGTGTTGCCATTTCATCATACGATGTCACATCAACTTGATAAATTTGAACGTCAGCCCCGCTGTCGCGAAGTGCACGAATTGTTGATAAAGCAGAATCGTCAGGAGCTGAGCGGCCAATTAAAGCAATATGCCGGACACCACATTCAACCAACCACTGAGCAATCAAGAGACCGAGCCCTTTTAAACCGCCGGTGATCAGATAGCTCCGCTCCACAGAGAGAAAAGCTTGCCCGGATTTACGTTCCTGTATGGCAGACGACATCTGCATATCCAACACAATTTTTCCAGTATGTCTCGCTTGCTGCATAAAACGAAAAGCCTGTACAGCTTTGTCTGCCGGAAAGATCTTTGAAGGTAGTGGCTGATAATCGCCGTGCTCTAACCCTTCAGATAACATCTGAGCCAAAGGAGCAAATATTTGTGGCTGTGAGCCTGTAGTCGCCATCAAATCAATCAGGCTGAAATGTGCATCCGGACGTATTTGATGAATCTGCTCTTCTCCCCACAGTTCACGATCCCGTTTACCGATTTCAACAAACACACCGTCATGAGCCAGAATGTTCAAGCTTTTAGGGATGAAATCACCGGTCAGGCTATTAAGAACAACGTCCACACCGAGACCTTGTGTTTCTTGCATAATTTGCTCGGCGAAATCCAGAGTCCGGGAGTTCATCACATGCCGAACACCTAGTGATTCCAACACTGGCCATTTTTCCGGGCTCGCTGTGGCAAACACTTCACCACCACAGGCCTGAACAACCTGAATTGCAGCCATTCCTACCCCACCGGCAGCAGCATGGATCAAAACCCGTTGACCCGGTTGAATTTGTGCGACATGGCGTAACGCGTAAATGGCCGTTAAAAAAGCAACCGGAACTGTTGCCGCAGCTTCAAAGGTCATCGCAGCGGGGATCGGCATCACTAGATGGGCATTTGTATAAACAAAACGCCCGAAAGCTCCCGGAGCCATAGCCATCACCTTATCGCCGACCTGAATGCCTTCAACATTTTCTCCGACTGAAACGACGACACCGGCGCACTCTCCTCCTAATCCTCCGGGTCGGGGATCCGGATACAGACCCAATGCATCTAAAACATCCATAAAGTTCAGTCCGGAAGCCTTCACCTCAATTTCAACTTCTCCGGCAGTTGGTTTTCTTCGGTGAGAGACAGCGTACTGCATTGTAGACAAATTACCGGGCTCAGAAATCGTTAACTGGCAGTTGTCCCCGTCAGCAACTAATTTCTTCTCATGATAGTAATGCGCCATCCGAGCGACATAACGATTTCCGTCTCTCAATGCGACCTGCTCATCACCACAATCATTGAGCAACTCATCAATCAGGTACAGAAGATTAGAATGATGATCACCCTGAGGATCTAAATCAATCCGGCGGCAATGAAGTTCAGGATGTTCCATGGCAATAACTTTCGCCATACCCCATAAGCTTGACTGTGCAACATTCGGACAATCGAAACCTGCAACAGGCTGTGCTCCTTGAGTCGCAAACGTCAGAGAAGCAGGCAGTTGGACTGATGTTATTGCCTGAGTCAGGTACAACAGACTCCGACAGTTTTGCTGACTGACGGCAGCAAGAGGATGGTTTTCAGCAAGATCCTGAGAAATACCAGATTCCCATGCATATAGAATCTGTGTCTGCGTGCCCTGTTCATGGTCGATGTCCTGCAACAGACGGATGTAATCTGTTGCTTCATCTTCCCGAATCATGTAGTTGTACGCATCGATTTTGCAATATGCATCGCCTCGGACAACTACCGTACAATTCAGTCCGTAATGATTCATCACTTCATGACAACTCGGGGCGCAATAGTCTTCGGCTAAAAACAGGTAGTGATCACTATATTCACTGACAGCTGGGGATTGAGCCAAGATAACTGCCTGTGACGTTTTAGCTTTTGGCTGAACAAGAGTAAACGATTCCAGAGATACCGCTTCTGACAGCAATTGCCACTGAGAGGCAGACATTAACGGATAATCAGGACGAAGTGCATCATCCTGAAAACGCCACCACCCGGTTGTCATACCAAATGTCAGATCTAACCACCGCTGCCGAATCGTACCTTCCAGAATCAGGCAAACACCACCGGGAGCCAGAAGTGATTTCACATGGGTCATCGTTCGGGTCATGTTCTGTGTTGCATGCAGAACGTTAGCTGCAATAATGATGTCATAATCACCAAGCTGAAAACCCTGACTTTGTGGAAAAGATTCGATATCCAGAACCTGATATTTCACAAAATCATAATCACTAAAACGAACTTTCGCCTTTGCAGTAAATGATGGAGATATATCAGTAAATGTATATTCACAGGCAACATCAGCCAACATTCCCAATAGTGAAGAAGTCGTTCCTCCTGTTCCACCACCGATTTCCAGAATACGAAGCCCCCGGTATGCCGGCCGACTTTTAATCAACGACTGCAAACATGATTGCATCTGCCGGTTCATCAACTGTGCTTCCGGCATATTTTCATAAACCGCGGTCGTATCTGACAGATCCCCCCCGGGGAACAACAATTGGATAGGATCGGTTCGATCCGTAATGACATCAGCCAGTTTCTCTCCGCAACGTTTTAACAAACGTAGTGCACTGACTGTTTCCGGAAAGTGTGCCAATAGCATATCTGTCGTATCTGCAATGTCACTTTCAAGATCCAACGGCTCGAAAGGCTGGCAAACCCGCCACTTTTCCCCATCTAATTCAATTAGTTCTGCTTCAGATAGAATCTCAAGCATCCGATTCAACAGACGGATATGATTCGGATGAACAGCAAAATCAGTAGCAAGTTGCCCCGTAGAAAAGACATCGCCAACTTTCCATGACCACCCGAGTACTTCAAATGCCTGTTTGACATAGACAAGACTTAGCTGGTCAAAAACTTGACTGATGAGTCCCAAATCATGACTCGACTCACTCAATATGCATCGTTGAAAATCGACATCCTTTAACGCTACAGATAATCCAATTTGGCCTTGCTGTGTATACAGGTGTTTCTGCTGCCAAAAAATCGAATACAGCCAGTCATCCGAAAAATCACCGGAGGCAGATATTTCCGACTGTTCTTGCAAATGCAGTGTCTCAAACCGGTGTAACTGGAGACTTTCAAGATAACCTACCTGCCGTTTTTCCGCGTCATAAAAGACTAAATCAGCAACTTTAATCTCTCTGTTGTCGGTTACCTGCTCAACGACACACCAGACACTGTCTCCCACCGGCTGATGCATATAAAACCGCCCAATTTTGACCGGAATGTATAGGCCATCAAGCATGTTCTGCTGTTTCATCAGCGCACCGACAGTCTGAAAGCATCCATCTAGAAGTGTTGGGTGAAATATCCATGCACTTGTATCTATCGCATCAGCAACCTCCAGCCAGGCAGCAGCACTCCCTGTACGACTAAAATAAAGTGATGACACACTTTGAAATGCCGGGCCATAAAATACGCCAGAGTCCTGAACATGGTACAACGTCTTTCCATCAACCACGGATGCATTCTCAATCCATTCAGGGAATTCGGATGACTCTACCGATGGTTCAGTTACTTGGAAGAAACCGCTCGCATGTTCTGTCCAAGCACATTCCGATGCGTCCTGTTGACGACTGTATATACTAAATCGCGTCCTTTTCTGCTCTGGCTGAAGCACAGTTTGCAAATGCAGAGGGTCTGCATCCTGTGCAGAAAAGCTTAGCATTGCTCGGATGTTCATATCTTCCAGAACGAACACTTTGTCCGGAAATTGCGCTTGCGCAACAGCAAATCCTGTCTCTAGAAATGCAGCCCCTGGAATGACAACCTGATCATAAACACGGTGGTCATCCCAGAATGCATCTTTCATGCGAGACAACTCCAGAGCAAAAATAGGCACAGGAGACTGAAGCAGTTTGCCCGATAGCGGATGAGCTCCGGAATGAGTCGCGACAGAAGAATATGTGTATTCTTTGTGGGGGCGCTCTGACTGAGTAAAGCTATCAAACCAAAAACGTTGACGTTGAAATGCATAAGTCGGTAACGAGCAAAACTGCAATGCAAAATTCTGATAAAAATTTTGCCACAGCACGCTTGCACCATCGGTATAGAGTTGCCCCAGAGTTGCCATCATTGACTCGGTATCAGGTATCTCTGGCTGAATGCTCGCTAACACATAGAGCTGTTGCTGTTTAAAACACTGCTGCACCATCTTTAGTAATACTGGCTTAGGTCCGACTTCCAGATAACGAATCTCACCACGTAACTGAGTCTGAAGATTGGTGATGCTCTCCATAAAACGAACCGGGGCAGTCACATGCTCAACCCAGTATTCGGGTGACATCAATCGCTCATCTGCCAAATGTCCCGTGACATTAGAAATAATCTTGATCGTTGGTCGGTGGTAAGTCACACGTTCGGCAACGATCCGGAATTCATCCAGCATTGGTTGCATTAGAGGGGAGTGAAAAGCATGCGATACTTCCAATGAATAAGCCGAGATATCTTGTTGCTTTAATATATCAAGCACTTGCTGCATCGCATCTTCGCTGCCGGACAGCACTGTCTGAGTCGGAGTATTACAGGCAGCAATCGACAATGATTCGGCAAAAGGATGGATAATGTCCACCAGATCAGATGCCGGAGCCATCACTGCAACCATAGCACCTTCACCCGGGAGTTCGGACATCAGTTTTCCACGCATTGCAATAAGCAATAATGCATCATTCAAACTAAATACACCGGCAATACAAGCCGCAGCATATTCACCAACACTATGCCCGACAACTGCCGATGGCTGGATTCCCCACGACTGCCACAATTTAGTCAATGCATATTCAAGTACAAATAATGCTGGCTGTGTGTATTGCGTCTGATGGATACGTGCTGACTGAGATTCATCCCATAGCATCGGCAAAATTGAACATCCCAGAATTGGCTGTAGAATTGCATCACACTGGTCAACGACTTGACGAAAATATGGAATGGTGTCATACAGTTCTTTCCCCATTCCAATATATTGAGAGCCCTGTCCGGTGAATAGCAATACAATATCCTTGTTCCCGGAAAATGGAGCAGTTTTCTGCGCCAGAGACGCTTTCTGAAAATCCTGTAACTGACGATACAGACTGTCATGAGTATGGCCATGTAGTGCCAGTCGGTGTCGGAAATGTGTCCGTCCGACATTCGCAGAATAGCAAATATGCTCTAGTGGATATTCCCGGCCAGAATTTGAGGGTTTTAAAAAGTCAATATAACGCTGAACTAAATCACTCAGTGCCTGACCACTTTTTGCGGACAGCGTCAGAATCTGTTCTCTTGGCGGCTTTTCCTTCACACTCAGGGGAGATTCATAATCCGGAGCACTTGAAATCACCATATGAACATTAGTACCACTAAAACCGAAAGCACTGACACCCGCACATGGCAGGCTTGTACCGGATTCAGGCCAGGCCATTTCTTCTCGTACCACCTGAACCGATGTATCTTCCCAATCAATATGCGTATTGGGGCGATGGAAATGCAAGTGAGCTGGTATCCGGCGATTTTTCAGCGCCAGAACAACTTTGATCAGACTCGCCATCCCAGCACAGACTTCCAAATGACCGATATTACTCTTGACCGAACCTATCCATAACGGACGATTTCGGACTTCAGGCTGATGAAAAACCGAGGTCAGTGCTCCAACCTCAATGGGATCACCGAGTGGTGTTCCGGTCCCATGCGCTTCAATATAATCAATATCATCCGGAGTCATACCGGCATTTTTCAAAGCCTGACGAATGACTTCCTCCTGAGCATGGACATTCGGCACAGTCAGACCAGAACTTGTACCGTCATGATTCACTGCCGATCCTTTAATTACAGCAAGAATCTCATTCCCATCAGCAATAGCTTTTGACAGCCTTTTTAATATAATGACTGCGCAACCTTCGCCTCGGACATAACCATTAGCGCTGTCATCAAATGGTTTACACCGACTATCTTCAGAGAGCATCCCCGAACGTGCAAACATAATACTGGTCTGTGGCGATACAATCAGATTAGCCGCTCCGACAATCGCCTGTTGGCACTCATCTCGGCGTAAACTTTCACATGCCATGTGAACTGCAACCAGTGAGGAAGAACAGGCTGTATCAACAACACTACTCGGTCCTTTTAAACCTAAAATATAAGAAATCCGCCCTGCGGCAACACTTGGTGCCGAGCCTGTTCCCATATAACCGTTCACTCGTTCAGGGGCAATACGATTTTGTTCATTAATATATTCAGCACCGCTGTAACCGATAAAGACACCCGTATTTGACCCCATGAGCCGTTCCGGTGACAGATTTCCCCGTTCCAAAGCTGACCAGGTCGTCTCAAGTAGTAATCGCTGACGCGGATCCATATCGATCGCTTCACGGGGGCTAATCCCAAAAAATGCGGCATCAAATTGCTCTATCTGTTCGATAAATCCCCCCTGACGAATCATGGAAACATCCTGAGACAATGATTCTAATATTTCTGCCGACCAACGCCCTTCGGGAATATCGTCAATAGCATCTTCTCCGCTAAGCAACATTTGCCAGTAAGCATCGGGATCATTGACCGAACCGGGAAAACAGCAATCCACAGCAACAATTGCGATCGGTTCATTTTGCGCTGTCGTCAACGATTTTAATTTACCTTCCATTTTTTCAAGCGCAGTCAGAGCCTTGAGTAACCGCTGACGATCATTCTGACTATTATCTCTCATTACATCATTCCATCTTGTTCTTGTTCTAGATTGAGTCGCTATTCGTTAAACCATCGACAAAAGTCAACTTATCATTGAGCCATTCATCCAATTGATCTTCTGCAAAATTTCCTAACTTATCTGCTATCTCCAATTCTGCAGATACAGACTCGGTAACGAGGGCTAGTGATGTTTCATAAACATGTTCATCCTCCACCGTCTCCGGATGAGGTAACAACATTTCTGACAGATGCTGTGCGATCGCCCGGGGAGTTGGATAGTCGAAAATCAACGTACTGCCTAAACGACAGGAAAAACGTTTTTGTAATTGATTTTTAAGCTCGACAGCCATTAATGAATCAACACCGGTATCGGTCAGACGAGCGTCCGCATCCATTGTCTGATGATGGGCAAAGCCAAGAGTTTTCTTGATTTCATGAAGTACTGACTCCAACATCAGTACAGGCTGATCACTGAAGTGAGCATCTCGAATTTCTGCCAGCAGATCATGCTCAGCTTCACAGCGCTCCTGATAGCGTTCATAGAAATGGCGATAAAATGTGTGTTTCATCCGTTCAGATACAGAAGACAGCCATGTCGGCCAATCTATCTGTGCCACACAAAGCCGGGCCGGAAGTGATGGTGACTGCAGAATTAATTGCAACATCTGTAAACCATCAGTGGATGACAAGGGGGTTAATCCGGCCCTTACAAGCCTCTGCTGCTCCTGAGACGAAAGTCTGGCTCCCATCCCCATATCTTGCCATAAAGGCCAGTTGATACTGTATCCGGCAATGCCCAGTTGTCTTTGATAATGTGCCAGTCCATCAAGAAATGCGTTAGCGGCTGCATAATTCGATTGACCTTTTGCTCCCACAACCGATGCCAGAGAAGAATAACTGATAAAAAAATCCAGAGTGATATCGGCATGTCGGCACCATTGATGTAATAACCATGCACCAACTGCTTTAGGCCTTATGACTTCCTCAATCGTATTACGTGTCTGTTGCTCTATCACACCATCATGTAATACACCTGCAGTGTGAATGACTCCTTTTATTAATGGCATCGTATCCCGAATACTGTTCAATGCAGAGGCAAGTTCTGTTTCTTCAGCAATATCAACTTGCCATGAAGAAACATTCACACCTCGGGAACACCAACTTTCAAGAACCTGACAAACCATCTCACTAGGTGCAGAGCGCCCAAGAAGAGCTAAATGTTTAGCTCCCATGTCAACAAGCAGAGCTGCACTGGCAAGTCCAAGATCACCTAAACCACCTGTGATTATATATGTAGCCTGGGGATCAATCGATTCAGGTCTGCTCTCCATTTCTCTGGGTGGCATACACAGAGCAACTTTGCCAATATTTTTACCCTGAGATAAAAGCCGGAATGCCTGTTTAACCGATTCCACAGGGAAAGACTGAACCGGGAGTGGTTGATACAAATTCTGCTGGTAGCCATCAACCATTTCTGATAACAGTTGAGTCTGCAGCCCCGGTGTGACTGCCATTGCCTGTCCTAAATCAAAAGAAAAATACTGAGCGTCGGGCCGATACTGATAAGCCTGCGCCTCACTCCACACACCTATCTTACCAATATCGACAAATCGGCCTTTCGATGCCAGCACATCAAATGAATTCTGAATAAAATCCCCATTGAGGCAGTTCAAAACAACATCTACACCTTGCCCGTCCGTTAGTGTCAGAATCTGCTGACGGAACTCATGGCTGCGAGAATCCATCACATGACAGATACCCTGACTTTCTAAGTGAGCCCATTTCGGCTGACTTGCTGTTGCAAAGACCTCCGCACCTCGTGACAAAGCAATCTGTACCGCAGCCTGACCAACCCCACCGGCAGCCGCATGAATTAAAATACGTTCTCCCGGCTGCAGACAAACCAGATGATTCAGTGCATAACATGCGGTCATAAAAACAGTTGGCAACACTGACGCCTGAACAAAATCCAGTGTCTTCGGCATAGGGACAACACAGTCCTGACTAACCGTGACTGTGCTGGCAAAAGTTCCGGCGGCAAATACAATAACAGACGTCCCTACCCGAATCTGATCAACACCTTCACCAACAGCGGTTACAACCCCAGCACACTCATATCCGAGAGGTAGTTGCTCTGCCGAATGAATGCCAAGCTCTACAGCATGTTCTTCAAGCATCCCCAACGTATATAAAACATCTTTAAAATTGAGGCCACTGGCCCTAACCTGAACCTGAACTTCTCCCTGCCGGGGTTCTCTTTTCTGAATAGTTACCGGATGCAGATTGTCAAACACACCATATTCTGACAACTGAATTTTGAAATCCTGAGTCTTGGTTTTAACATCATGCACAAAGGGTTGAAAACGACTGACAAATCGCTGTTTCCCACGATAAGCAACCTGTATTTCAGCATCGTTGGCAGTTATCTCAGAAACGATGGGCAGGAAATCATTGTCTTCTGATGGCATAACCCTGTCTAAATCAAGATGCAAACATGCCAATTCAGGATGCTCAGCATCGATAGCCTGAATCAAACCATTCAATGTGCTTTGTCTGACCGAATATGTGTGATGATCATTCGGTACAGCACAGGCACCATGTGTAACCAACATGAGCTGTGGCGGTTTATCCTGCAATCGTCGGGACAGAACTTCCACCAGAGACAATATCTGTGTCGGCATTTCGCTCAAAGATTCAATCAACCCATCATCCACTACCTCAGACGAATATACCGTGACAGGAAATTCACTCAGAACAATCACACCATGACAGAAAGGAACCTGAAGAGAAGTAAGCATTGACTCCACTCCGGTCACATCGCAGACAGCACAGTCACATCCCTGCATCCGCAGCAATCTGGCAACCTGTTCGGCAGGTTGAGATTCATTACCGACAATGATCCAAGACTGGCCCGCAACAGAGCGAGTTTCACCCACGTCTGCCTGTTGCCACTGCACTTGGTAAAGTAACTGTTCTGCTTGCTGCCAGGTCATGCTTCGTTTCGACGAACCGGAAACCTGCCGAAGCACCAGTCCTTTGAATTGAGCGACCCACTGACCTTCAGCATTCACAAGGTCTAAATCGGCATAAAGCGATGTTCCGTCAGTCTGAACAGGTGACTGAATGCAGACGTGACACCACAACTCTCGCTCACTGGAGTGGTAAAATGAAACTTGCTCAATGCCTGTCGGTAAGTAGATGGCGTCCTGATGCTGTAACAGCCCACCTAAAGACTGAAAACAGGCATCAAGCAACACCGGATGAAAATCCAGATCATTTTCCAGCAGTTCCGGAAGTTTTATATGGCTAAGTGCTGACTTATCACCAACCCAAAGTTCATCGATTGCCTGAAATGCAGGGCCATATTCCACACCCTGACGGGCCGCACGCTGATAAAAATGATCAGAGAAAATCCTCTGTTGGCAGGATTGCTGCCAACGGTGCAACTGTGCGAGACCATCATTCCGAACCGTATCATGTACTGACGTTATCTGGCATTCTACATGCTGTAACCATTGCGACTGAGCTCCGGAATCATCGGTGCTGAACAGACGACCGATATAGACATCATCTTGCTTTTTCAGGGATGTCTGAACAGAGATAGTGCCTGTTTTCGGAAGCACTAGCGGCTGTTCTATTTTGAAGTTGATGATGGTGTCTTCAGCCCCCCCCGGCAATTGCTTCATCGCCGCCGATATCATTGCCAAATATCCTGCAGCAGGAAAAATAATCTGATCATGGACATTATGGTCAGCAAGATACCCCAACGATGCAGATGAAAGTGTTTTCTCATAACACCATTCATCATAAAGGGTTGCTATCGAAACCGGAGAACCTAGCAAAGAAATCTCTGAATGAGCAACAGGGTTACGCAATGCTGTCTTTCCGGATGCAGATTCAGAATACCAATGCCGCTGACGTTCAAACGGATAAACCGGTAACAACATTTTCTCCCAACGAGAACCCTGATAATACGAAGCCCAAGAAATATGGCTTCCGCACCGGTATATGTGGACTAAAGATTCAGCCAGATATTCAGGTTCTTGGCGGCCTGGCTGAAGACTACCCAGCCATAAGACTGATTCATCCTCAATACATTGCTTTCCTAATGAAACCAAGGTCGGACGCGGACCGATTTCCAGAAATATATTGCCTCCGGATTGCTCTGCCACCCGGATACTTTGAAGAAAATTCACCGGAGCCTGAATATGCCGAACCCAATAATCCGCAGTGCTAATATCATTCTGGGCTATTTGACCAGAAACATTAGATATCAAAGTCCGCTTGGGGATCTCGTAATGAATACTTGCAGCCACTACTGCAAATTCTGCCAGCATTGGCTGCATTAATGGAGAATGGAAAGCATGGGAAACATCTAACTGAGAATATCTGATTTGTTGCTTATCCAGTTGATCAATGATCGATTGTAACGCAGTTTGATCCCCTGAAATGACCGTTTGCTTCGGTCCATTGTATGCAGCGACAGATACTTGGCCAGCGAATGGCACAAGTAATGTCTCCACAATATTTGCATCAGCCATCACTGCATACATTTCGCCTTTTGCTGATAACTGCTGCATCAGACGTCCCCGAGCTGCGATCAGTTTTAATCCATCTTCAAAACTGAACACACCGGCGTGACAAGCTGCTGCATATTCACCAACACTGTGGCCCATCATGGCTATCGGTTCGAGACCCCATGCAAACCATAATCGACCAAGTACATATTCCAGAGCAAAAAGAGCAGGTTGCGTATACTGAGTCTGACTCAATTTGGATGAAAACTCTCCCCAGAGCAAACTAAATAAGGAAACACCCACCTGTTCTATAAATAAATCTTCAATTTCATCCAGATACTGTTTGAATTGTTTATTTCTCCGGTACAGTGTCTGCCCCATTCCGACATATTGAGAACCCTGTCCGGTAAATAAGAACACAATATTGCTTTCGGTAGCAGTTACCTTCTCACTATCAGAATGAACCATTTCCTGTAACTGAGACTGCAACTCAACTTTTGAAGTCGCAGTAATCCCCTGACGGTATTTGAAATGTTTCTTTCCAATATTCGCGCTATAACACAGAGATGATAGTTGCTCTTCCTGAGTATGACTCAGACATGCAGACAATTGTGATGCAACATCCCTAAGCCCTTCTTTCGTTTTGGCAGACCATGTCAAAACATAAGGTGACATTGGCTCCTGATTTGGCTCAGTTGCAGGCACTGGTGCTTCTTCAAGAATCACATGAGCATTTGTTCCGGTGAAACCGAAAGAGCTGATCCCGGCCATTCGGCTTTTCTGCACAGCCTCCCATTCACTCAGCCGGACAGGAATACGAATATTCAATTTATCCCAGGGAATGTGCGGGGAAGGATGATCCAAATGCAAATGAGGTGGTAATTGCCGATGTTGCATTGCTAGTATCGTCTTGATTAATCCGGCAATCCCCGAAGCAGACTCAGTATGACCGATGTTCGTTTTTACAGAACCCACCCATAGCGGAACCGTGCGATCCTGATTAAAAACAGCTGCCAATGCCCGGATCTCAATTGGGTCTCCTAATGATGTGCCTGTTCCATGGGCCTCAACATAGTCGATCATCTTCGGAGAACACCCCGCTTGTTTCAAAGCATTCCGGATGACTTGCTCCTGTGCGTAGGCACTGGGTACTGTCAGCCCGCCGCTGGTCCCGTTCTGATTCACCGCACTGCCTTTGATAAGGGCAAGAATCGTATCTCCATCACTCTGTGCTTGTGACAATCGTTTCAAGACAACCATGCCACAGCCTTCACTTCTGACATAACCATTTGCCGAGGCATCAAATGCTTTACAGCGACCATCTTTTGAAAGCATTTTGGCTTTAGAAGTCACAACATTCATATGTGGATCGAGCAGTAAACAAACTCCCCCAGCCAAAGCCACATGGCTTTCACCAGCGTGCAGGCTCTGGCAGGCTAAATGCACCGCAGTCAATGAAGATGCACATGCAGTATCGACTGCAACAGCAGGACCGTTCAGATTCAACAAATAAGATATCCGACTTGCCGTTGAACTCAGAGATGTACCAACCCCCATGTAAGCATTGGCTTCTCCACCGTGAATCTTGACATAATCGGAACCACTAACACCGATGAACACACCCGTTGAAGTTTGTACTAACTGATCAGGACTAATACAAGCGCGCTCTAATGCTTCCCAGCCGACTTCCAACATTAGACGCTGCTGAGGGTCCATATTTGCAGCCTCACGAGGTGTGATTCCGAAAAAATCCGCATCGAATTGATCGATGTCGGCTAAAAAACCGCCATGGCGACAATACATTTTCCCGGATGCTTCGGGATCTGCATGGTAATATTGTTCAATATCCCATCGACTTGCTGGAATCTCTTCAATAGCATCAATCCCATGACACAATAGTTGCCAGTATGATTCCGGACTGTTGACACCCCCGGGAAATCGGCAACTCATACCTACAACGGCAATCGGCTCACTTGTCTGCTTTTTCAGTGAAGCGATCTCCTTGCGCATTTTTTCCATTTCAAGAAAAGCACGCTTAATTGGAGATAATTGCTGGGAACTTTGCTCTTCTAAGGCTGTATTAGTCATTTTTCTCTTATGCATCCATTAACTTTCAAACTGACTCATCATTAATTCGGCAACTTCTTCATCCGTCATGGATTCAAGCATGCCAAGGGTACTAACTGACTCTGTATCGATCTGACTTTCTTCTTCGGTAACCTCATCTATGTCAGTAACATCTGACAGGTCAAATGACAGGCATTCATCCACTATGTACCCGGCAAGTCGCTTAATTGTCGGAAAATCAAAAATCAACGTGGAATGAAATGAGTACGCAAGTTGATTTTGAAGCATATTTTTAAATTCAACTGCCATCAGCGAATCCATACCGATATCAAACAGTTGCTTATCAATATCGATCATCTCAACCTGCTCAATTCCCATGACTTGAGCAACCATATCAACCAGATGTGTTGCCAGTACGCGGTGTCGATTATCTGCAGGGGTCTGCTCTAATACAGATAACAAGGGAGACGTTGTAGTTCTGGTTTGGAACTTTGACAAAGTCGAGCTATTTTTTAGCGGATGAGATTGTTCTTCTTTTTCTAGTCGTTGAACCCTCATGGCAGGTAATGCTTTTAGTAATGCAGGAAATTTGCAGTGCGATGCGTAATGCGGCCAGTGGATATCAAGTGCCATAACCTGTGACGGCACACCTTTTAACTGACCATGAATTAATGCCTGCATAATTTCACAACCCTGTCTGACGGAAATAAATTTCATTCCGATTGATTTCAGGCGTTCCTGTTCAGCGGTATTCAAAGCAGAGGCCATACCTACGTCCTGCCATGGTCCCCAGTTAATACTCTGTGCAGGTAAATGATGCATACGACGATACGATGCCAATGTGTCTAAAAAGCCATTGGCAGCGGCATATGCGCCTTGACCATTTCCAGGTAAATAACTGGATGCTGAAGAAAATAAAACAAATAAATCAAGAGGTAATGATTGCGTTAAACGATGTAGATTCCAGGCACCGGCAACTTTCGGTGCTAAAACACCAGACAATCGCTCAGGCAGATAATTTTTGATCATACCATCGTCCAAAACCCCGGCAGTATGGATAACACCTTTGATCGGGTATCTGGAACCATGCTCGGAAAAAATTCTATCCATATCCTGATAGTGGCTGACATCGGCGCACTCTACCTGAATATCAATTCCCTGATGACTCAGCTCGGAGATACGTTTTTCTTTTTCAGTACCGGCTCTGTTCCTACCGAGTAACAGCAAATGTTTTGCACCTTGGCTGACAAGCCACTCGGTGACAGCAAACCCTAATCCACCCAAGCCACCGGTTACTACATACAAACCTTCAGGATCAATAGAGGCGGAAGTATGTCCATCTCCCCATTCTGGCTGATATGGCGCAATCCTTCGGGCATAAGTTTGCTCTCCCCTGAGCATCAAATGAGCTTCTTCATCCTGGGCCAGCAGCGTATGGAGAAACGGAGACTCCCGGCCTGACATCACTGACACCGAATCGATATCAACAAACCGAAAACGCCATTGAGAAAATTCACAAGCCATAACCTGTCCCAGATTCCACAAAGGAGCCTGAGCCAAATTCTGACAAGTCAAAGAAGCTGATTCTTCATGACAAAGCTCCTGAACCTGCCGGGTAATCAGCCATATCCGAGGCGGAAGAACAAAGTCAAAACGACTCAACGCCTGTACTGTTTCCATCCATAATCGACAAGTGTGGAAGACTTTGTCAGCAACATCTTCCTCGTTCGCTGATATATCAAGCCCCCATAAGTAACCCACCTGTTTTGGAACACCGCCTAAGTATTCCTGACATAAGGCTTCAAGAGCGTCGGCATCTGTATATACCACTGCTGGAGTATTGTTATCACCCCGCTTTTCCGGAAGCCGTTCTTTATAGACCAGCAACACACGTTGCTGCAAATCTTCCAGATCCACAGCCATGGCTGCCCCTTGTCCATCCTGATCTGCAAAAATCAGCCATGTGTTCCCCGGTTCAGGAAGGTTTGGCGAGACATCAGTAGATAATTCGATATGCTGCCAGTCTTCACGATAAAGAAGATGCTGAATCTGAGCAGCCGTATGAGATGGATTGCGTGATACAACCTGAAAACCATCAATACAGGCAACTATCTCTCCAGATTCGGAAAACAGGCACAAATCTAACTCAATTGAATTCTGCCGAGCACGAATCAGACGGGCATGTCCCCACAAAGTTGCTGTCGGGTGAGACAACACACGAAAACGTTTTACGCCAACAGGTAAATATACTGATTTATCTCTTTCATTCTTGTCCAAAAAAGCAGCCAGTAGTTGAAAAGCACCATCTAAAAGAACAGGATGCAGAACATCTCCTCTGGACATTTCAACCGATACTGGCAACTCGATTCTTGCAAGAACCTGCTCCAAACCGCCCCAGAGCTGTCGCTGACATTGGAAACTCTCACCTAAACAGACACCAGAAGTAATATTGTAAACATCGACATCCAGCACCTGCTGACAAGCATCCTGTAGTGAACTTAAAACGTGATTGGACGGTGTGTCTTTCTCGCTAACGAGAACAACTTTCCCCTGAACATGGCAAAGCCACGATTGTTCATCTGCCGCATCATTTCGACTGTAGATGCCAAATGTATAGCAACAATCATCTTCGGATTCAGACAAGGTTGTCTGCACAAGGCAACCACCATCAGCAAGATACAGCGGCTGCTGAAATTCAATATTCTCTAATTCAATAGAATCTTGGTTAAGCCCTGCCTTTCCTGCAATCATTCCCATTTCAAGCAGAGCAGCAGCAGGAACAATGACCCGGCCATCCAGCGAATGATCAGCTAGATAAGTAACTGACTGAACCGAAAGCCAGTTTTCAAACAAGCAAATGAACGATGAAACTGGCGGCAACAAGACTTTTCGTCCCAGAAGAGGATGTACTTCACCATCACCTCGTACTGGTAATTTCGGCAGATTTTTCCAATAGGTCTGCCGCTGAAAAGCATAGGTAGGCAGCCAATGGAGGCGATGATAACCTTCCGACGGATAGATGTCGTTCCAGCGCAGCATGACACCAGCCTGATACAACGAGGAAAGCAATACGCATCTGGCGTGGTCATCCTGCATATCGGGAAAAGCAGAAACACATGTCATTGCTGATGAAAAAGAGAAAGGCGGAGTTGAGACTATCAGACAGGCATCATAACCAGAGGACTCCAGCCGAATCTGTAGTGATCGCTGATCCATATCACTAGCCATATCAAACTGTTCCAGCCAACCGGTTGCCGACGCCATATGCTGAGCAATGTTTTCTCCACTTGCCAGAGAAAGATAGTCACGACTCGGCATATGGTAAACCGCTTGTTCTACAGCCTGAGTGAAGGCCTTTCGGCCCTTATCCTGAGCAATGATCAAAGCAATGATATCTTCTGGCATCAAAATACCGGCTACACAGGCAGCAGCATAAGCTCCACTACCAACACCAGTGACTGTATGGATCGGTATTCCCCAGCTCTCCCATAATGTTGCTGTTGCATAACCAAGGACAAAGCCTATAACCTGCCCGTGTAAAAGAGTACCGACAAAATCACCTGTAGCCGTCTCGGACCAGAGAATGTCGTATAAAGGGTAGTTCAGATGTGGGATAAGCAATTTGGAGCAGTAATCAATACATTGCCGAAAAACAGCATAATCATGGTACATACGCTTCACAACATCTGGCCGATAATGACCTGTCTCAGGAAAAAACATCACCAGTTCAGGCACATTAGCCGTGCGAAATTTATCCGGCGAAAAGTTTTCAACAATATGTTGTAACTGCGAAACTATTTCGTTCACCGAATGGCCAACTACGGATAATCTGTTTTCAAAATGTAACCGACCTGTATTTAACGAATAACAGATGTCGGCAAGAGACATCTCCGGCTGGTCACGTAAGTAACTGATATATCGCCGTATCTGATGATGTAATGAATCTGAAGTTTTAGCAGACAGGCAAAGCACATGATTTTGACCGCCATCCGGTTTGATATCATGTGTCGGTTTAATACAAAGTGATGACAATGGCGCTTCTTCAAGAATCACATGTGCATTCACACCACTAAAACCAAAGGAGCTAACCCCAGCCAAACGCTTTCGGCTCCCCCGTTGCCAGACTGTCTGCTTCACTGCAACATCAATAACTCTGGAATCCCAAGCAATTTCAGGATTTGGTTGGTGAAAATGTAAATGCGCCGGAATATTCTCATGGTGCATCGACAACAAAACTTTAATGATGCCAGCAACACCAGCCGCAGCCTCTGTATGGGCAATATTCGTTTTTACAGAACCCACTTTTAACGGCTGTACATTTTGTCTTGTCTGACCGAATACAGCCTGAATTGCACTAATCTCTATCGGATCTCCCAATGGTGTTCCTGTCCCGTGAGCCTCGATATAATCGATCTCATCAGGCTCAACTTGTGCCTTTTCTAATGCTGTCTGAAGTAATGATTGTTGAGATCGCCCGTTAGGTACGGTAAAACCACTTGTTGGCCCATCCTGATTAATCGCTGATCCCCGGATAATCCCCCAGATAGGATTGCCATCTTGCAACGCACTGCTTAACCGCTTTAACACAATCAGGCCACATCCTTCTCCTCTGGCCATGCCATCGGCTGAAGCATCAAACGTTTTACACCGTCCGTCAGGGGACAACACTTTATTCTGGGACAACGCAATTGTATTAGCAGGGGAAATAATCAGATTAATTCCTCCGGCAATCGCCTGCTCACATTCTCCGGATCGAAGACTCTGACAGGCTTGGTGAATAGCAACCAGTGATGAAGAACATGCGGTATCTACTGCAATATTCGGCCCGATAAAACCAAAAACATAAGAGAGACGACCAACAGTAGCATTTGCAGCATTCCCGGTGAGCGAGTAAGCATCAATCTGCTTGTAATCATTAAGCATTAACGACGGTGAAGCATAGTCACCTGTACTGACACCGACAAAAACACCAGTTGCAGACGGGAGATTTCTCTCATGCAACAGTCCTGTATTCTCCAGAGCTTCCCAACAGACTTCCAGCAACAATCTCTGCTGTGGGTCCATCGATTGTGCTTCCCTTGGGGATATACCAAAAAAATACGGATCAAACTGATCAATCGCAGAGAAAAAACTTCCCCGGCAAACTGACATTTTTCCTTTAACATCCGGATCCGGATGATAATCGCGGGATAAATCAAACCGAGTTTCCGGCATATCTGTCGTCATATCTACGCCAGAGCGGAGCAAATCCCAGAATTGAGTAATATCATCAGCACCAGGGAAACGACATCCTAAGCCGACAACAGCAATCGGTTCTTTCAATGCTTCCACTTCTGCTGATAGTGTCTTTATTTGACGCAAAGCCCTAGCCATAACTGTTTTTTGTTTCTCTGCATCATTGATGTTGCCCATGATATCAATCCTTTTTTATATAATTATTTTCAGTCAGTCAGACTATCTTCCAATAGAGCCATCAGTTCATCTGACGATAAATCTTCGTAGTTATCCGATTCATTCTGTATCGCATTGATAGACTGTTGCCCTGAGACTGTCGGTGCCTGACTTTCCAGTTGAAGCAATGATGACAAAATAAACTCAGCCAGCCGGGAAACAGATGGATAATCAAACATCACTTGTGCTGCAATGCTGCCTTCCAGTTGACGAGACAATCGCTTCCGTAAATCGATAATGAGCAGGGAATCCATCCCCATATCAAAGAACCCTTGCTCTGGGTTTACAATATCTTCTGGTGGCAAGCCGAGAACATCCAGTATTTCCTTGCAAATGAATGTCGTCAGTCGAGGTAAACGTTCCTGAGGAGGAAGTTCAGCAAGGATCTGTTGCAAATTATCATCAGGCACTAATGCATTCGACGGTGAAGCGACTGACGTATCAGTGACAATATTGGTAAAAAGTGGGCGGGCTTTTCGTGACTGATACACCGCTTTAAATTTTTCCCAGTCAATATCAACAATGATCCCATGACTTATATCTTGTTCGATCAGAGAGAACATTTTATTTAACGACGCATCAGAGCGAAGTAAACGTGCTCCGGATTTCTCTGCCATTTCCTGTTCATGGTGACCCAGCGTGTCTTTCCATGGCCCCCAATAGACTGTTAACGCCGCAAGGTTCTGCTGTCGGCGGAATGCTCCGAATGCTCCCAAGAAAGCGTTTGCAGCCGAATAATGAGCCTGTCCGGATGCTCCCCATACAGAGACCATCGATGAATACAAAATGAAGAAATCCAAAGGCATCTCTTTCGTGAGTTCATGAAGATACCAGGCACCAGCTACTTTAGGCTGTAAGACTTCATCCAAGCCATTGATATCAAATCGTTGTGTTACTCCTCCGGAAATTCCGGCTGCATGGATAACGCCTTTAATTTCCGGCATTGTCTGTTTCAGAGATGTAAATAACCACGTCATCGATTCTCTGTCTGTAACATCCGTCTGACTAAGGTATATGTTGCATCCTTTTACCCGAAGTTCTTCCAGAGCCGCTTCTGCCTGCTGTGACGGAGAATTTCGACCAACTAAAATCAGGTGTTTTGCACCTTGTTCAATCATCCAAGTCGCTGCACTCAAACCGAGCTTACCAAGACCTCCGGTTATCAGATAACTAGCTTCTGAGTCAAAAGAGAATTTCTGCGCTTGTTTTTCGGTATCAGATGTTAAAGAAGTGAGCCGGGCAACCATGCGTGAACGGCCACGAAAAGCCAATTGTTCTTCGCCATCGTTTGCCGTGATCTCTCGCCATAAGCATGATGCTTCAGCATCATTATTAATACCTTCTTCCCGGTGAGAATCTAAATCAATTAATCCACCCCAATAATCCGGGTACTCAACTGAAAGCGTTTTTCCTATCCCCCAAGCAAGTGATTGAGTAAATCCATCAGCGCCCTCATAACTAACTTGCTGAGCACCGCGGGTAACCACCCAAGCTTTACCGGAGGAGGTACTTTCTGCCATTGCGGAAAGTAATGTTTCAAGAGCATGAACACTCGCACAAGTTGTAGAGACTTGCTTCGTGAAAGTTCCCAGCGAATCATGATTTGTCAATAAATCCAGATTCCACAGATGGACGACATAAGTAATCCGGGAAACAGGAACATGCTGGCTCAACATGTCGTAATGCTGCGCTACCGATGGATTGAGTATGAAGTGACCGTCATCGGTCTTCACAAAGTCATCCCCTTGCGTAACACGGGTCACCTGATCACCACGAGCTGTCAACAATCTCATCATAGATTCACCTACACCCTGATGATCAGCAAAAATCAGCCAATGAGCCGACGGAACAACTTCAATATCCGGCTCCCGGGAAGTAACAATCAAAGCTTCGGCACTGGCTTCGTCAAGCTGGTAAACGTGTGTATTCGTCAGGTGATTATCTTGCAACAGACATTGCCATTGTTTACCCGATAAAAGAGGATAATCCGGGCGTAAATCTATATCAGTGAAATGCCACCATCCGTCGGTCAGGCCAAAACTAAGATCGCCCCAGCGCTGAGGCTTAATCACCTCACGCATTACGAGAATTCCCCCTGGCTTCAAAAGCCGGTGGACCTGAGCCATAGTCAAATGCATCTCCCGCGTAGCATGTAACACGTTAGAAGCAATGATCATGTCATACTGGTGTTCGGAAAAACCCTGCTCGGCCAGATCACTTTCAATATTTAGTGTCTGATAACTGACAAAATCATAGGCACTGAAACGCTCTTTAGCATTTTCGACAAACAACGGCGAGATATCAGTAAAATCATAATGTACTGAATGTTTCTGTAAAGAAGGCAGAAGAGCTGCCGTTGTACCACCGGTTCCGGCACCAATTTCCAGAATACTGGCTTCCTGATCAAGAGGAAATGTATCTAAAACATGAATGACTGTTTGAGTCACCAATTGGTTCATTCTCTGAGCTAACGGTGTATGCTCATAAACTTGGTTGACATCGGTAACATCCCCATCGGGAAATAACACATCCAAAGGCTCAGCAGCGCCTATCAGCACTTGATCCAATACCGGACCGCAACGGTGCAGGATGTTCAGCTCAGCAGTCACCGAATCCAACACCCGATTCGTAATCACTTCTTCATCGTCTTCCGGCAAAGACACCACATGCCAAAGATGCGACTCACTCTGAACCAGAAAACCCACTTCAGTTAACATTGCAAGAATACGGGCCATAAGCCGTTGGTATTTAGGAATAACACCCAATTTTTGGACACATTGCTCTGTTGTAAACGATTCTCCTGCCTGCCACACCCATCCCAGTTTCAGCAGTGCTTTCAGAACATATACGATACTCATAGATTCAACAGACTTAAGCTGCTCAAAATAACTTTCGATACTTGTTTTATTCTGAGACTTATCCTGATGTATGACCTCTGCCATCAGTTCTTCAATACTGGGTAAATATTCCAACCGGGCCCGTACAAAACTGCGGGGCTTGTATTGCCACTGAACATTATAAAGAGGCAATTGATCCTCTATAACGGTATTGTTTTGCAGCAAATGTTTCGGAACAATCCGAATTTTAACCCCCAGAACAGAAGCAACGGCCTGTTGCTCTGAATCCATGATCAGAATATCGGCCACACGTAAACCCGGAGAAGTACTTACCCCGGTTCTTATACGGACTGCACAATTTAATTTACTCACTTTCCCCGAATGGTAATGCATCGATTCAAATCCCTGAAAGAGGAAAGTTTCATCAGCATTCCCCCCCAAATCCAATGCACTCAGTGTCTGAAAACAAGCATCAATGAGTGCGGGGTGGAGAGAATACTGTTCTATTTGCGATTGCATATGTTCAGGTAGTTCAACTGTCGCGAACGCTTCATCTGCAGACCGTCGCACTGTTTGTAATAACCGGAAGGAGTGACCAAATTCAATACCTTGCTGTTTTAGAATATCATACAGCTCACTAACACTAACCTCTTCCGTACATCGTTGAGATAATCCGGTAAATCCGGCATCAGCTATACGATTGTTTTCATCAGCAATAACCTGACATTCCGCATGTAGCAGAGCACTGGCTCCGATACGGCGACTTCCCAGCTCGAAAGAAAATACTTTTGCCGTATATCCTTCATTTGTTTTAACCAAGGAAACCTGCAGGGTTACAGCCCCGTCTCTTGGTAATTGAAGTGGTTGATAAATACTTAGCTGAAGAAGACTCAAAGATGTGCTGCCAGTCACCTGAACCGATGCCTCTAAGATCATCTCTATCATTGCACTGGCCGGCATAAAGACCTGACCATGAAGGACATGATCGGATAGAAAATCCGGCATATCCGCTGAAACCTGAGATTCAAACAAGAAAGTGTCTTTCTCAAGCAACGGAGAAGAGAATGGACGCCCCAACAGTGGATGTAAAGGTGAAGAATGCGAAGATGAATCTATCGGTTCCGGAAGAACGGATTTTGCTTTGATGTCAGCGTCAACCCAATACCTTTGTCTCTGGAAAGCATAAGTCGGCAAATGAACACGTTGCAATTGGTTTTCAGCATATACAGAACACCAGTGGATATTTATTCCCAATGTATACAGACGAGTCAGTACTTCAAGCAGATGATGTTCCTGATATCGAAATGCAATTGAGGTCAGCCACTGAACACCATCAGGAACACATCGCTGTGCAAGTTTATTTAAAATATCCACAGGCCCGATTTCAAGACAAAGCTGTGTTCCTTCTCGATGGAGTGTATGTACCGCCATTTCAAACTGTACACATTGTTCGATCTGATTAACCCAATACTGTTTATCGCAAAAGAGCTCTCTTTCACTTTGCCCGGTAACAGTAGATATCATCTTTAATTGGGGGGAGTGAAATGTCACCGTACTAATGACTCGCTCAAATTCGCTCAACATCGGCTGCATTAGGGTGGAGTGGAAAGCTCTGGAAACGTCTAAAGGACGGTAGTCAACGGCATGTTCATGCAAAATATTTATAAAATCATCAATACATTCAGCTGTACCTGAAATCGTAACATGTTCCGGACCATTGATTGTGGCGATGGACAATGTTTGCTCAAACTGAGCCAATAGTTTCTGTACTAATGCCTCCGATGTAAAAACCGCCAGCATTTTGCCAGATAGGGTCAGTTCTTCCATCAGTTGCCCTCGGGCAACAAGCATCTTAATTGCATCATCAAGCGAGAAAATGCCGGCAATACAGGCCGCAGCATATTCTCCGATACTGTGTCCAAGGACACAGGCAGGTAAACCGGTCCATGTTCGCCAAAGTTGTGCCAACGCATATTCAAAGGCAAATATAGCAGGCTGAGTATACTGAGTCTGGGAAAGAAGCGTACTCTGTTCTCCCCACAAAACAGAGGTAAGTGGGACACTCCAGTATGCTTCCAGTAGAGAAGCGCATTGATCAATGGCTTTTCTGAAAACGGAATATTGCCGGTAAAGTTGTTCCCCCATCCCCGGGTACTGTGCCCCCTGTCCGGTAAAAGACCAAGCCATCACTCCAGAGGGTGCCCATATCGGCTGACTTTTTTTCTTCAGAAAGTCACACAATCCGATTTCCAGTTCACAATGATTTCTGGCAGTAAAACCAGCCCGATATTGATAGTGATTTCTACCTACAGAAGCCGTATAACAAAGATCAGCCAAACAAACTTCCGGAGAATTCTGCAAAAAATTGTGATAAGACCGAACAAGATCACGCAATGCATCGGGAGTTTTTGCAGACAAACACAGAGGATAGATGTCCTCTTTAGTCTCTACGTGCATTTCATTTCTCAGAGGAAGCTTAGCCTGCTCCAGAATTAAATGAGCGTTCGTTCCACCGAAGCCGAAAGCACTCACAGCTGCACGTCTGACATTATTGCTAATCCACGGCTGACACTGGGTGTTGACATAAAAAGGAGAATTATCAAAGTCAATTTGAGGATTTGGCCGCTCAAAATTCAGGCTGGGAAATAATTGCTGACGATAAAGTGAGCCTACAGCTTTAATGAAACCTGCCACACCGGCAGCAACATCTAAATGCCCCAGATTAGTTTTCACCGAACTAATAGCACAATAGTTTTTTTTCGTAGAATCCTGAGTATAAACATCACTTAGTGCTGAAATCTCAATGGGATCACCCAAAGCAGTACCCGTGCCATGCGCTTCGACATAACCTATTGTCTCCGCCGATACATTAGCAATGGCTAATGCTTCAGCAATTACTGCTGATTGCCCAGCCTGACTCGGTGCCGTAAAAGACATTTTGTCTCCACCATCATTATTGACGGCAGAACCACGAATAACTGCATAGATAGGATCTTTATCAGCAAGTGCATCTTCCAGTCGTTTCAGCAAAACGACCCCAACCCCATTTCCAGGAGC
This sequence comes from Vibrio sp. MEBiC08052, assembly GCF_001506075.1. Lineage (GTDB taxonomy): Bacteria > Pseudomonadota > Gammaproteobacteria > Enterobacterales > Vibrionaceae > Vibrio. Next base: position 3,271,339 of record NZ_KQ947475.1, read on the forward strand.
AGGTCCCTGAGCATCAGCATCAAATGCCCGAATCTGTCCGTCTGGAGAAAATATGCCGCCTTCTACATATCGATAACCAACACCATGGGGAACAATAATCTTCGCCCCACCAGCCAGAGCCATATCACACTCATAGGATAATAGTGCCCGACATGCCATATGTATCGCAACAAGAGAACTAGAACAAGCCGTATTGACACTAACACTCGGTCCCGTCAGATTAAGCTGGTGAGAAATCATCGTTGCTGCATAATCTTTATCATTCCCGACCAGTAATTTTAAATATTCGATCGAATCCGACCGGACAAAATCACTGTGTAGATTATTGATGAAATACGTATTCAGTCCAACACTGGCATAAACAGCTACCGGGCAACCCTCCGGTTCAGAGGCATAACCGGCATCTTCCATTGCCTCATATGCACACTCCAATAATAGTCTTTGCTGCGGATCAGTTACCCGAACATCAGAAGGCGGCATTTTGAAAAACTGAGCATCAAAAAACTCGACACCATTAAGAATCCCTGATGTTCTTACATAGTTTTCATCAGATATTTCGGCTTTTGTAACACCTTTATTTTGTAAATAGTCCTCAGATAACGCTCCCATTCCACTCAAACCGGCAGCCATGTTATCCCAAAACTGCTGAGGACTATCTGCACCGGGGAAACGACAACCAATTCCAATAACAGCAATACTTTGTAACTCTTCCGGTGTTAATTCTTTCATAGTTCGTAATTCTCCAACCGACTTTTTCTGCGGGAACGGGCATTGGTGGATGACTGTCGAGCTTTACTGGCACGAGATTTCGCAACTGATAAATCAAGATTCTTAGAATCTTTCGATACAATAAAGTCAGCAAGTTTACGGATAGATGTGTATTTAAAGAGATCTGAAGTAGACAGTTCACATGACAGCGACTGTTTCAGTTTGCGGTAAAATGCTACAACATCCACAGAAGTCGCACCAAGCGAGAAAAAGCTACTTTCTAAATCAACAGAAGGAACCGATAAAATATCTTGCAGTCCACTTGCCAAGGTTGCTTCTAAATCTGACACAGGCACTGAAGATTGTGAGTTCTGTCTTTGTTCATAAGCTTCACAGGCCAATTTTTCCAAAGCATTCCGGTCAACTTTACCGTTAGATGTCAACGGCATTTTCGAAACCACAACAATGGCTGAAGGCACCATATATTCCGGTAATTTTTTCTCTAATACTTCAGATATTATCTGACTTGTGAGCTCTTTTCCCCCTTCTTTCTGGACAATCGCAGCGAGTTGGCGACTCCCCTTCCGAGGTTCAATCACAATAACCACAGCATCCTGAGCAGATTCACATTCTTTTAGAACACTCTCGATTTCTCCCAGCTCGATTCGGTATCCCTGAATTTTGACCTGATAATCTTCTCGTCCCTGAAAAAGAATATTTCCGTCAGGCAAATAACAACCTCGGTCACCGGTCCGATACAGGCGTTCTTTCGTGTCTGGGTGAAGAATAAAACTTTCCCGACTCTTTTCCTGATTTTTCCAGTATCCCCGGGCAAGACCAATACCACCGATATACAAGTCCCCGGTTACAAAATCCGGCTTTTCAGCCAGATGATGATCCAAGACATGATAGGTCTGATTAAGCAAGGGCTGTCCATATGGAATACTTTTCCACTGAGGATCCACATTCCGTATAGGATAGTGTATTGACCAGATTGAGGCTTCTGTCGCCCCACCCAGACTATTAACCTCAATTTTCTGCCCCAACGTCCAGATGCGTTCCGGCAAACTTACAGGAATCCAATCCCCACTCATCAGAACAATACGAAGTGATTCAGGAAGACGTCCATGACATTCTTCAGCATAATCAACAAGCATTTGCATCAATGCCGGAACCGTGTTCCATACACTGACCCGCTCCCGCTCGATTAGATCAAACCAATGTTCCGGATCACGTAGTTTATCCGCATCAGGTACGATAACTGTGCCACCAGCAGCCAGTACACCAAAGACATCATAGACAGATAAATCAAAACTAAGCGAGGAGATTGCAAGCGTACGATCATTGTTTGTTACACGATAGCGCTGATTAATATCTAACACCGTATTCGTAACCCCGAGATGATCGATCATGACTCCTTTAGGCTGACCTGTAGATCCCGATGTAAAGATGACATATGCCAGATCATTCCATGACTGTACAACAGGCAATTTATCACTTCCTGAAGCGTCAGATTTCATATCATCGTTAATACGAACAACTCGAACAGATTCAGGCCACCGTAATGAATATTCAAATTCTTCCTGTGTGAGCACGATACTTACATCTGCATTTTCCAGCAAGTAATGTTGCCTTTCCTCTGGTAATGAAGCATCTATGGGCAAATATGCACCACCTGACTTTAAGATCCCCAGAATTGCAACTATCTGCTCCCAGCCTTTTTTCATAACGACTGCAACCAGCTGGTTTGGCTGGATACCATGCAATCTCAATAGATGACCGATATGGTTACTAAGATGAAATACCTCCTGATAACTGAATCGTTTTCCACCACCTATCAGAGCGATACTTTCCGGCTGACTTTCCGCCTGACCATCAAACAACTCATGCAGCATATGAGTAGGAAATGACGTTGCGGTGTTGTTACTCTGCTGACGAACAGCCATTTGTTTTTCGGGTAAACGACAGCTTGACTGAGGCAACCAATGCCATGCTTCACTCATCGTGCCCAACTGACACAAAAGTTGATAATGAGCATCAAACATATCCTCAATCATACCTTCAGGGAAAAGACCGTCCGTAACAACCCAGCTAACATGAACGCAGTCTTCTTCCTGGGTCACTAAATAATCCAGCCAGACCTGAGGCGTTTGATTGGCAACATAGACCGGCTCCCCTAATACGGATTTCATACGCTTGCTAAGCGTCTTATCCCATGAGCTCAGCCCCGTGGGGAAACATGTAAAAACAACCGGCATCAGATTATCTGAGATATGAGACTGCTGCTGAAAAATTTCCCTTAATATCTCAACACCGGAAACATCAGTATGTGCCATCGCTTCAGCAAGTCGGTACTGAATATCTTTTACCTTTTCAACAAAAGTCATTTCAGTTGAGTAATCAACTTCCACAGGAACAAATGTCGAAAACAACCCGGCAACATCATGTATCTGATCATGTACAGATGGGCGATTCAAAACGGGCACATTGATGGTAAAGCGAGGAGAATGACTCCATCGTTCCAATATTGTCGTATAAGCAGTCAACCAGACAGCTGCGGAGGTTAAACCATATTCCTGTGATTGAGACTCAATACTATTCAACAGATCAACCGCAAGATTCCGGTGAAGAATTCGGGTCTGATGTTGTGTCAATTGATTCGGCTGTTTTGCCAATGGTAAATCAGGGGCCGGCGCTAACGTCTTTATCTTTTCTCGCCAATAGTTCAATGACTGTTGTTGTCCCTGAACCTGACGTCGGTTTTCTTGCCATTGGACATAATCACGAAATGAAAACGCAAACGGCTCCAATACATCGTTATCCGCTGGTTGCTGATATTGAACCAGTAAATCATGCAAGATAATCTGAAAGCTTCTCGTGTCTAAAAATTGTCCATCGATACTAATATGTAGTCTTTGTTTTTCCGGAGAAAGTACCGAGAGTCTAACATCAAACATTGGCCATTTTTTTAGATCAATAATCTGATGAGACATTTCTTCCCGAATTTCAGATAAGCATTTATCAACTTGAACATCTTGTAGATGTGAATAATCCACTATCGGTATTTCCCATGTCGGTACATGTTCAAGAACACACTGCTGATCATCTTCAACAATCACTGTTCGTAGTGCTTCATGACGACGGATAACCGAATTACATGCTTGATTAAAGCGGGAAACATCTAATGAGCTGCATTCAATTTCAACATACCAGTGTAATGACACTCCTCCCAGAGAAAATACATTTTGCCGTCCGACAAAATATGCTTGCTGCATATCTGTTAATGGAAATGCCTTGTAGCGATCTTGTTCAGCGCCTGAAAGTAACATGCTCTCATAAAGGTTTTCCTGAATTTCAAGCGTCGCAATCCACTCTGAAAATTCTCTGATTGTCGGATAATCAAATAATTGATTCAACATCAAGGGATGTCCGGTAAAAGCACTCAACCGCTCAATGAGCTTCATTGCTAAAAGTGAGTTTCCACCTAACTCAAAAAATGTACTACATACACTAACATCTTCTATTTGTAATATTTTTTGCCAAATCTCTGCAATTTTGAATTCAAGGTCATTCGCAGGTTTAACATATTCTTTTTGTTCTTCCCGGTAGAGTGCTAATGCACGATAATCAATTTCCTTCGAGTCAGTCAGTGGAAATTCATCTAATTCAATAAAGCCAGCAATACCATAGTCGGTTTTATATTGTTTTATCAGTTTGTCAGGCAATGGAACGTCCTGATCACGTAAAACATAATACCCATACCAACTCTCAGAAGAAACCGGATACTGATCCAGACGAGCAGAAATATTTCTATTCTCTTTATCAAGGCCAATGACAATCCGGCCCGGACCAGTTTGCAATGCTGCTTCCATAGCAAATAAAGCCTGACGTGGGGGGATCAAGAAATAACCTTTCGCAAGAAATAAATCCTTAAACTTATAGCCAGTATTCATACCAACATTGTTCCACATGCTCCAGTCAAAGCAGTAGGCCCTCACAGATGTACAACTATTTTGGTACTGAGTGAAACTTCCCAGAAAAGCGTTAGCCGCTGCATATGTTCCAACGTCTACTCCTCCAAACAGACCAATGACTGAAGACATATACAAGCAGAATGTATTTTCCCGAGCACTTAATATTTGGTGTAAAACCCAAGCCCCCTGAACTTTTGGAGCCATGTTCAATAGCGCCGATTCAATCTTTTCATTGGCAATTTTTCTTTCTGAATAATGGCCAGCAAGATGAATAGCACCATTCAATGATTGTCCCCATCTAGACTCTGTTTTTTCTACTGCCGCTCTGATTGCTTCAAGATTACAAACATCTGCACTTTCGTACAGTACATCACCCTGTAAACTTTGTAGCATTTTCAATTTCTCTGACTTATCTGACGTTAAGTCACGACCAATCAAAAGCAAGTGAGCTTGGTAATGTTGCAACAAATGTCTGGCAACCAAGAAACCGATTCCTCCCAAACCTCCGGTAAGCACATAACATCCATGCTGCTGAAAAGGAGAGGAAAATAGTTCGGTTTCTTGTTGTGGGAAAAGAACTTTTGACAACTGTGGAACCCATCGCTTTCCATGTCTATAAGCCACTTCAGTCGCTGATGAAATTATTCTTAATTCTTGAGCTAAGACGGTAGCGTCAATCCGTTCCAATGATGAACGAGGTTCAAGGTCAACATAACGACATGATATACAAGGATTTTCCTGAGGTAGTGTTCTAAGATATCCCGGTAACGCCCCTAACCGCCAGTCAACAGTATCACCGGAGAGAACAGAATACATCTGACTGCCAACAACCATAAGATGGATCTGCTCATCTTCTCCTGTCACTTTGCCCAGAATATTAGCCAGAGATAAAAGATGAAAAATAGTCTGAAGATTACCTGAAAAATTCAAATGCTCATCAACAATATTATTCAGCCTATAATTCCACAGACAAATAACAGAAGATGGAAATTGATTCTTTTGCCTGAGTGTGTGAAATAAAGATTCTATCTGACAGGGATCCTGGGGATCTAATGTATAATGCTCCTCAGAGACCATATTATATTGATCCCCGGGCTCAACGATTATTGATACAATACCTGATTTTCTTAGCTGATAAGATAATTCATCACCTAAACCATAAGTGTCAGCAAAAACAACGACTGGCTGAGTATCACTATCTGATATCACCGAGCAATCATTTCGAACACTCCATGTCTGACTGAAAAAATAATCTGGAATAGTATTGGCATTATTGCTATATAAATCAATTTCTTTAAGCAAGAGATCAAATTTCCCTTGGATGAATTGATTACAAATCATCGTCCGTTGAATTTTACCACTAGTTGTTCTAGGAAAATGATCTTTAGCCATTGGGATAATAAATTCAGGGCTTAATCCAATCTGACGAGCCAAACAGCTACGAATTTCATCAATAATAGGGCATAGTATAGAAAAATCGTCCAAAACAGATTCATCAGATAGGACAAAACAAATAATTAACGAATGTGTTTCTGTCTGGGCATTTCTTGCTCCAAAAGATGCAACATAACCAGATAAGACACCAGAAACAGAAGACACAATATCTTCAATATCATAGCAATAATAATTTGCACCATTAACGATTACTTGTTCTTTCTTACGGCCAGTTAATACTAAGTTTTTATCTTTAATAAAACCTAAGTCTCCTGAATTAAACCAACCATCACCGACAAGTGCCTCTGTATTAGCCACATCATTTCGAATATAACCGCTAGTTACGACTGCCCCTCGAATATGTAAATTTCCGATAACCCCTTCTGGAAGCGTCTCATTATTTTCATCTGCAATACGTATCTCAACTCCGGGAACCGGCTTCCCTAAAGATACAAAGGAAAAATGTTCTTCTCCAGATCCTGAGTATGAATGCAGTATATGTGGGAACAGCTTATCCGGTTGAACCTGATATATTCCTGTATCAACATCAAAATTATTTTGATAGGTAATACAAGTTGATGATTCTGCCATACCAAAAGCTGGTTGCATCGAGTGGGGTTTAACCCCAAATGGTGTAACAGCGTCAATAAATGCTTTAATAACAGAGAGCGTAGCCTGCTCCCCTGCATTCATAAAATACTGAATAGAAGAAAGATCCCAATGTTTCGATGTTCCTTCGGATAATTGCTCACTCACTAAACGAAAACCGAAATTGGGAGCCCAAGTATGTGTCACTCGATATGTATCAATCAAATCAAGCCATCTTAAAGGATCAGATAAAATATATCCGGTATCAACATGCAGTTGCTCACAACCTAGATATACATCTTTTAAATGGCAGGTTAGCAAAGGAACTACATGGTCCATAGGTAACCAATTCAACGTGATATTTTTATCACAGACTCCATTATAGATCTGCTCACCCTGAGCATGGCTAATAATTGATCGACTTGTCTCTGGAATACACTTAGATATACCAGTACTTCCCGAACTAAGCTGCAAAAAAACAATATCTCTTGGTGTTCTTTCAGCATATACATCAGAACTGCCATTTTTAATCAGATTGTCACTTGAAAAAACACGCAGCCCTTCCATTGCCATCACTAATGATAGCTCTGCTACCTCTGTATAATAGTCAGGAGTAGTTATAACAACAGGTTTATCTAACAGGCTCCAAATATTAAATAGCTTCTTTACAATATTTTGATCTGGATGATAGACCGGAGGAACAGCAACAGTAATAGGGTGAACACCAGCTAAAATACATCCCCATAATACCGGGAAGTAAGTATCAAGTTTCTTTATCTGAAGAATGACTATATCACCGGATTTGATCCCAGATGATGAAAGACCTGCTAAAACTTTTTGAGCCTCAGCTAACAACATTTGATAAGTTAATCTTACTACCTGACCAGATTCATCAATACATGTGATAGCACGATTTGGATACATTTTTGCTGTAGTGAGTAAAGCTTCACTCATTGTACGAGCTGAGTGGTTAAATTCCGGCAAATCCCCGCCACAACTAATTGCTTTAGGTCTTTCCCGAACAATATTCTTATAGTATTCACTCGAATCAGAATCAGTATATTCTGCAGAATCTATCTGAATATTATCATAATCATTAGATAGGTACTGGTGTAAAAAAATATCAGACAAGTGTACTCGACGACTTGGATTGACATGCTCTTTTAATACGAATCGTATATCAGCAATTTCAGAAGATGGTAGTATATTGCTACTTTCTATATCTGGAATTTCATTCGCTAATATAGATTGGGAAAGCAATTTATCAAAATCAACAATTCCATCAACAACAGGAATATTTGAGACAAAGTATATATCCCACATTGTATTTTTAAAACCATCAATACAATAAAGATCTGATAATATTTTTTCTCGACAAACAAGTGTAGAATGGCCGTTATCTAGAACAACATATATTCTTATTATATTATCCGATGACAATTCATTTTCGTAGAAAATAGCTTCATCTAGAACAAATCGATGCTTTCGAATAGATAGCATCATCCTCTCTTGAAAAGAAGAATTCATTACACTTTATCCTTTGATGGTGATGAATCACCTAGTCTGACTTTACAATTTATTATTATGTCAATTATCTTTAGGTGATTAAAATACACAAAAGATAATCGTTCAATTTTTATTAAAAGTTATGCTAATACACGTAAACATAAATAGTCAACAGGAAAAATAGTCATTGCGTTTAATAATATTTTAGTCAATTTATTAATAACTATTTTGTTACTAACAGTTAGAAATTTTCCATTTACACTGAAATAAACAGAGAATGTCTCGTGATGATCCGTGTATTCCTGCCGATGTCGAGACCGTATTCATGGCCAACACATACCGTTTTATTCAGGAGCAGACAACCCGCGATACGAAATTTGTTTTCGTCGATTACAAAGGCAGCAATGCCCGGGTCTCACCCCAACAGGCGATGAATGAAGTCCGGCAAGCCGGGTTTGAAGTGATCGATTTTGATATCGACGGTTGCCCCGATCACTATATTCTGACGTTTAAGGCCGGTTAAAAACCTGTTCCTGATCGTGCTTCCCCTCGCATTTCAGGCTGATTGAGTGACGAATCATCATAAAAATTGCCTTGCCCTTCATACGGTGTAAGCAGTGTTTACAATAGTTGAGGACCGGCAGTCATCAGTGATGAAAGTCGTTATCTGGTTATATATAAAAGTGGGCTAGCTGGCCAATACCGACAAATGTTATGACGATTATACATAGTACAATGCTAAAGTTTCATTTAAGTCATACAGGTATAAGCGCTAGACTGTCGCTAGTTTGTCATTACCCTACTTGTGGAGAACTTTATGTTTAATGCTTTAATCCTTAATCAGGAAGATAAAAAAACATTCGCAACGATAGAACAGATTGATGAATCACAACTTCCCGAAGGTGAAGTATTAGTCGCTGTCGATTACTCGTCATTGAACTATAAAGATGGTCTGGCTATCACAGGCAAAGGAAAAATCATCCGTAATTTTCCGATGGTGCCCGGAATAGATTTAGCAGGGCAAGTTCTCCATTCAGATGATTCTCGCTATCAAGCGGGTGATTCTGTTGTATTAACCGGTTGGGGTGTCGGAGAAAACCATTGGGGCGGCATGGCACAAAAGGCGAGTCTCAAAGCGGATTGGCTTGTCCCTCTTCCACAAGGTTTGAGTCCGAAACAGGCCATGATGGTCGGCACAGCCGGCTTTACGGCTATGCTGTGTGTTCAGGCATTGCTCGACGCAGGCATTAAACCAGAAGACGGCAGTATTTTGGTTACCGGTGCAAGTGGTGGTGTGGGTTCTGTCGCAGTGACACTGTTGTCGCAACTGGGCTACAAAGTGGCAGCGGTGACTGGCCGGGTTGAACAAAATGGCCCCTTACTCGAAAAGTTGGGAGCAAGCCAAATTATTGATCGTCATGAATTTGAAGAACCGGCTCGCCCGTTAGAAAAGCAAATCTGGGCCGGTGCTGTCGATACTGTCGGCAGCAAAGTGCTCGCCAAAGTTCTCTCGCAAATGGATTACAATAGCGCTGTCGCTGTCTGCGGCCTTGCGGGAGGATTTGACCTGCCAACGACGGTGATGCCATTTATTTTGCGCAATGTCCGTTTGCAAGGTGTTGATTCCGTGAGCTGTCCACGTGACAGACGGATTGCCGCCTGGGGAAAAATTGCTGAATTATTACCGGCGAGTTATTTTGAGCAAGCTTGTACTGAAATTACGTTAAATGAAACCCCTCAATATGCTGAGAAAATCACCAATGGTCAGACAACCGGCCGTGTCGTGATCAAGCTTTAAATTTCTATAAAATAAGGCCCATTCAGGGCCTTCAATTCTATTGCATGTTTCTCAACATAAACAATGCCATATCCCATACTGGATATGGCATTGTGTCAGCCGTCAATTCATCACGCCAAAAGTACTTGCATGATACGTGACATATAAATGCGTAATTATATCAGTGTCAAAACCACCAGATTTCAGCCTGAGCACCGAAGCTCAATTGATCGTCATCTTTACCGTCAAAAGCGAAGCCAGTGATCTCATTATCTAATGCTTTCATGTATGTCGCGTAGAAACGAATTTCCGGACGGGATCTCAGGATACTGGTAGCAACCTTAAGAGAATGATACATGGTTAGCTTGTAGCCACTCTCGTCATAACTTTTACCTTCAACACGGTTAGTCTGGTTAAAGTAACCCAGTTCTACCCCGGTTTGATTGAACTGATCCCAGATATAACCCGGTCGCACAACAGCCCGCACACCCTTAAAATCAGTATGTGCTTTCCCTAAATCGTAGTTGTAGATATCCTTACCGTAGGATGCAACAAACGCGTGTGCAATGATTACATTGTTATCAAACAGGTATTTCTCTCCTTGAGAAACAAAGCGCACGGCGTAACCATTAGTATGGTTACCTACATAATTATTCATTCCAGTGGAGAAATCCGGGTTACCACCACTAATAGATGCCAGACTACTGGCAATTGAATTCGTGGTGTATTGCAGGGTATATTCGTTAAAACCATTGTTGCCTACATTCTGATTTAGAATAGTTGAAAAACTCAACCCATCTTTAACATCAGAATATTGATTGGAGTTTTCTGCATTTTTTGCATCTGAACTTAAGTTCGGCAATTGGTATTTTGCTGCTAAACCGAGTTGTAAATCATCGCTAAGTTGATAGCCCTGATAGCGAACATCTAATATATTACTGTTAATATCGATGCCATTGTCATTACCGCTGCTATCGAGATAATTAAAATCTTCTCTCATTAGGGTTAAATTTAAGCTACCTTGCGGTAGGACAATATTTTCCAAACCGACACCAGCACCTGAATTAGTACGGGTTGTTTTCCAATCCAGCATCTGGAGCTCAGAACCAGGAATTGCGTGACGACCAACCCATAATTCGGCTTCAGGCAGTGCTGGAATAAAGCCTTTCGTACGGACGTATAGATATTCTGTTCCTTACCTTCCATTTCGAACCCTTTGTTAAGTCCTGAGTTTCCATCTAAGGTAATGACAGCCTCAACTTTCTTACCTTGCTGCTCATACACACGTTGTTTGAACGTCAGATCGTACCAACCTGACATTTCATTACCAAAGCGCCCCAGCGAGCCGATAGCATATTCTTTTGGCGCACCATGCTGCCCGGTAAACCAACCGGCACGAAAATAGCCGTTAAATTGAAAACCATCTATGACCGGAATTTGATCAGTAAACGTTGGTAAAACAGAATCCGATTTGCTCACCGTATCATTCGAATTCACATCAGAGGTGACTGATTCCGATTGTGTAGATTTAAGTTGTTGAAGTGTTTGTTGAGCCGTAGCGATTTGAGTTTGCAAAGCTTTTATCTGTTGATTTACCGAATCATCAGCCATAGAGCTCGTGGCGTATCCACAACTAAGCAGCGCAAGACTAATTGGAGTAAGCCTTTTCTTAAAACTTTTATACATCGAATATTTTTGAGTAGTCATATATTTGTCTCAAAGTTATTGTATTGCGAAAAATAGTCACCGGATCAGGAGTACCCGTCGACTAGGGGGTCTTACCATTGTCATTGCGCCTAACAGTTAAATGTGTTGCATAATGTATTGCGCTAGCCACACTACCAGTGCCACCGACGGTCTCGATGATATCGTTCGCAAGTTGTTCATATGCCATAACAATGTCCTATATGATTAGTTGGGTGTTCAGTGAATTTTGGGCATAAAAAAACTCAGAGCCCCTAGATACAACAACGCATCCAGATTCCCCGAGTTATGCCCTATCAGTGGTAACAATCCCGAAAAATAACGAAAAAAAACTCAAACTTTAGGTATAAAAAAACCTGACACTTGCCAAACCAAAAAACTTGGGCAAGTAGCCAGGTTATGCTCGCTTTCGCGATAACAATCCACTTACAGTAACTGTACTTTCATTTTTGAAATACAGCGTACTGACGGAGAGAACCATAATTTCATAACATATTCTCAGTCAACGCGATCAAATATCGATTGTGATTGAGATCTACATTTAATCTTTGAATTGCCCCCAAATAGCGATGTAAATCGCATTTATACCGTATTATAAAAACAGAAATAATCTGTTTTATTACCTCGATGATTGTGATGAATCGCATCATTAGGATGCTATAGGAGCTGTAAATCTCCCTTGATTAATGGCACTCATAATTAGAGTTTTCAGCCTGTTCGTGTTTGGTTAAATATTTCCATGGTGTCAAATTACTCAGTCATCATTTATATTCAATAATCTAAGAATGCGACGTAAACTTGCGAATCAAGACAGCAAGTTTACGTTTTGACTAAACTGTCTGTGAAAACGAGGTAGAACCCAGTTGTGAATGATTCCCTTCACGACTCCTTGCCAAACACGTTATTCTCTTGTTCCCGAACCCGGATAAATGTGGTGCGCTTGGTGAGTTCTTTCAGGTTGGCGGCTCCGACGTAGGTACAAGTTGAACGGACGCCACCGAGAATATCCTGAATGGTATCTTCAACACTGCCCCGGTAAGGGAGTAACACGGTTTTGCCTTCTGCGGCGCGATACTGCGCAACGCCTCCGGCATATTTGTCCATCGCACTTTTCGAGGACATCCCGTAAAATTTTACATAACTTTCCCCGTCTTTGACGACAATATCGCCACCGGATTCTTTGTGTCCGGCCAGCATTCCGCCGAGCATCACGAAATCGGCACCACCACCGAATGCTTTTGACACATCTCCCGGGCAGGTACAACCACCGTCACCGATAATCTGACCGCCTAAACCGTGAGCAGCATCAGCACATTCAATAATGGCCGACAATTGCGGATAACCGACACCGGTCTTGACCCGGGTGGTGCAGACTGAACCGGGGCCGATCCCAACTTTGACGATATCTGCACCGGCAAGAATCAGTTCTTCAGTCATATCACCGGTCACAACATTGCCGGCCACAATGACTTTGTCCGGTAAGGCGCTGCGGACTCGTGCCACAAACGCCACCAAATGCTCCGAATAGCCGTTGGCAATATCGATGCAAACAAACATCAAGTCGTCACTTAAGGCGAGTGTGTCCTGCATTTTGGTAAAATCAGCATCGGATGTCCCGGTAGAGACCATCACATGTTTGAGCGTCTCAGCATCCGCAGCCTGCACAAATGCTTGCCACTCTTGTAACGAGTAGTGCTTGTGAATCGCCGTGATGACATCATATTTCGCCAAAGCCTCAGCCATGCCGAAACTACCGACGGAGTCCATATTGGCAGCAATGACAGGCACACCGGACCATTGACGCCCACTATGCTTGAAGGTAAACTCGCGGGTTAAATTAACTTGGGAACGACTTTTCAGAGTAGAACGTTTCGGCCGAAACAATACATCTTTAAAGCCCAATTTTAATTCTTGTTCGATACGCATTTATCTTTTCCTTAATTGATTCACCTTGTGCCTCAATTTCGCAGTGCAATGATTCTGACGTTGGTAGACATCAGCCTCTTTCATTATCGGACACAAAAAAACCGGAGCGTTGGCAGACGCTCCGGTTTTCAACATTATAGGCATCACTTTATTTCCTGCAAGACTGATATTGTGCTTTTTTTTATGCTACCATCCGGTAGATTACATATCTGTAAAACTGCAAAAGGAATTACTGTTTTACTTTTATAATCAATTAATTACCCTCGAATTCACTGACGTCTTTCATGTGTCATTCTTATCGCTATCAAACCATTACATCATTCACATTCACTTTTGTGCGCTCTGTGTAAAAAACATGCAAAACCTCATCATCAACGCAGCATATGGCATCCGAATTTGCTACAGTTAGAAAACGCTGGCAGGTTTTCTCCCTCTTTGGCTTTCTCACAACCGCCTCCCAAAAAATAAATACCGATAAAATCACCTCAGAGATCGCATGGAGTGCAGGATGGAATCGACCATTTCTCTGATCATCGCAGTGTTACTCAGTATGATACCTGTTCAGGCGGTTGCCGGATCGGATACAAACTATTTTTATCAAAGCGCCGGAATCACGAAATCTAGAACCACAAGCTCGGAAGATGCTTGGGTAACACAGTACGGTTATAACTATAATCTGACATCAACTATTGGCTTTGATTTAGGTTATGCCAAAAATACTGATCATCCGGACCAAATGGCGTCACTCTCTTCACAGTTTCCTCATCAACCCACGTTGTATTATCAAGAAGTATTTGGTGGTGCCGTCATTCAGCACACCGTATTCGATGTTGCTTGGATATACGCAAAAGGCGGGTTGAGTTTCACAAGAGCTGGCAATAATCCGGGGATTACGACATCACTACCAAACATCGAATCGAAAAATATTGCGCCTTATTTCACACTCGGAGCCACAATTCCATCGGGGCTCACCTCCGGATTAGAACTGAATTTTGAGATTTCTTATCAGGAGCAGGAACCAGACGCGGTCACGAGCCCGGTATTCCTGCTGGGAACCCATTATCGCTTTTGACCGTGATCGTCATCGTGGCTAACAGATAACAGGTATAGCTTGATGACGGCGATTTTGATTGGATGAGACTGGTATTTTAGTGAGCGACATAGGATTCAGTGGTTCACTAACTGACGTAAATGAGACAGTAAATCACTGGCAAGCAGCCCTCGCTCACCATACGATTGTGAGTTCTGATCCGCAGCCATACTGTGAATGAGAACCCCGAGTTGGGTGGCTTCTACTAAAGGTAGCCCCTGTGCGATGAGTGAAGTGATCACCCCTGTCAGCACATCTCCCATACCGGCACTTGCCATACCTGGATTTCCCGCCATACAGACCGAGATCTGCTTGCCGTCATACACCAACGTTCCCGCACCTTTCAGTACCACGACGCCACCATACTGACGATGAAGCGCCTGCACACTGGCATACCGATCCGCTTCAATCTCTTCGACCGAGACTTGTAACAGTTGAGCGGCTTCTGCCGGATGTGGCGTAATCACCCGCAATGGATCTTGATTCGGTTGCTGCATCAAAAAATACAGACCATCGGCATCAACGACTTTCGGTTTTTCAACGCTCCGAACCGCCTGATAGATAGCAAAAGCGGTCTCATCTCGTCCCAGCCCCGGCCCGGCGGCCAAGACATCACACCATTGTAGCCGTCGTTCAAGTGCCTGCGCTTTATCCCAGCAAGCACTCATCACTTCCGGGGCACTCACCAATAGCGGTGTGACATTATGTGGATGACATAAAACCGCAGTCATCCCCGTTCCGCATCTGGCTGCCGCCATCGCTGCCAAGATAATTGCACCACCCATACCGTCATTACCACCAATGAGTAATGCTTTGCCATGCGTGCCTTTATGTGACGTGGCAAAACGTTTGGGTAACATCTGACCCGGCATTTTGGTGTGAATGGCCATGACCGTCGGATGATTCTGTTGATCAAAAGCATCTTCCACACCCAGACCGGCAAAATGAAGCTCTCCGACATACTCCCGCGCTTTCCCGGTCACTAACCCCTGTTTCAGACCAATAAAACTGACGGTATGTTTTGCCACGATCGCTCCGCCAAGGACACTACCGGTATCCCCACATAAACCGGAGGGAATATCAACGGCAATCACTGGCTTCATGCTTTGATTGAGCGTCTCAATCAATGAGAGCATTCCCGGCCGAACCATACCACTGAGCCCCGTGCCGAGTAAGGCATCAATCACCACATCAACACTATCAGGAACCCGATTTTGAGGCTCTGAGACATTTCCCCCATGGTTTTGCCAATGTTTGTAGGCCATCCGGGCATCACCGGTCAGCGTCTCGGGATCACCGACTTGCCAGACCGTCACATACAATCCGATCGATTTCGCCAAACTCGCAACAATATAGCCGTCACCACCATTGTTGCCACCACCACAACAGATTAACCAGTGCTCAGAACTGGGATATTGGGCCATCCCAATCGCAAAAACCGCCTGTCCGGCACGTTCCATCAGACTGTACATTTCCAGTCCTTTGGCACTCGCCGCTTTCTGTTCACCAATACGGACCTGTTGGGTCGAATAAAAAACATTCGTCATCGTCATGGGAGAATTCTTTATCGTTTGAATTGAGAATCTAACACTCACACCGCTGGGCTATCAGTGCCTCTGCGGTTGCATCCTGAATCGACAGAAAAACCGAATTCACGGCACCGGTCGGTGTTCTCATCGGATTAAGGGTCACATTCTGATACATAAATTCGCACTGTTGCGTCACGGGACGAACATTACGGCATTTAAATAAATAGGGCCGTTGTTGCCAAGTGATAAAACTACGACATCCGAGATGGTAAACAGGTTTCGTTTTTAGTTTGAACCAATCGGGTGGAATTTCAGGAAAAACCTCAAACAACGTCCGACCAATCACTTCGTGTGGTTGTTTACCGCTGTGGTGGGTCATAAAACCGTTCCAGACCTGAATTTTATAGTTTTTATCAATCACGATCAGTCCGAGATCAACGTTTTGAACCATATCCACCATCCAGTGGAACTGTTCAAATTCAGCAGGCAGACTCATGACTAAAAATCCTCCATCAGGTAGGCCAGTTTATTGTCCAAGAGCGGTAGAGACTCATCGACAAACATAAAGAGCAGATCACAACGAATGGCGGTGCTTTCAATGTTGTAACTGACCTCAAAAGTCATCGTTTTCTGGAACGAACCCGCTGTCGATCGGATCACGGATTCAATCGGAATATGTTGCCCGAGTAATACGGGAGAACTTTGGAAAAAACGAATCTCGGCCTGTTCACCAAGCCCATTCAAAAAAGAGCCTACCAAGATGTTGGACACATCCATCAAGAGTTCGATCTCTTCAAGATCATCACTTTCCGCCGGGATATTCATCAGTCGCTTCAGTTCAGAGACACTGGAATCACTTAAAAGCACCAATGCTTCGCCGGCGATCCCTTCCCCACTGAATCCCTGACAAACCCCTGAGACCTGATCATTATCGACTAAATCTCGCAGTGCCATGTGGAGTTCACTGACTTCAAAGATATTGACATTGGGCAGCGGCAATTCGACAAAAACATCAAAATAACGCGCGAGGGCATCGGCAGCCCGCCCAATGGACACATTGGCGACTTCCATGTAAATATCGCGCCGTTTCAGGATCGGATATTCGATCCGACTGGGGGTCACAACCGTCGGCTGGGTGGGAGGCTCAATTAACTCACTGAGCACTTTTTTCAGTGCATCCGCTGCAATCGGTTTCTGGATAAACGCTTTGGCTCCCAGACCAAGCACACGTTCTTGCGCTTTGGGCTGAATATCACCGGAAACAACGATGACCGGCGTCTGGTAACCCGCTTCCTGCATCGCTTCCAAGGTGTCGAAACCATCCAGCTCTGGCATCGTTAAATCTAAAAACATCAACTGAAACGACTGTTGTTTAAGCTGCTCCAACGCATCTAAGCCGTGAACCGCAAAATGCACCTCGGCATTCAGGAAGGCTGGTAATGATCTCGCAATCTGCTTTCTTGCCAATGCTGAGTCATCACATATTAATACTGAAAACGCCATAATCGGCCTTACCTTTTTCTTTCATCATTCAAAGTGTATACGGGAATTCAACATCTACAGACACAAAGCGATAAAGAACGAACAAATCTTTATGCGTTTTGTGACCTTACGACGCGACTTGCACTGTCGGCCATAATGTCAGAGTGACAATCCGCAGTAGTACCGCTAACACAACCAATGCCACGCCAAAACGATAATGACGATACTCTTCAATCGTCATTGGAATACGTTTAAAGAACATTGTAGCAACGCCACGCCAATCCTGACTTCTTTTACCGTAACGAATCATACTCATCACAATCAGAATGATTCCCAGGGTCAGCAGTGATTTTTCCAGCCAAAAGAGTGTAACGACCATGTTGGATCCCTTGTCGGATGTGAAAGGTAGCGAAAACGAAATACGACAGAAATAGGGGCAATGTTTTGTATCCTTCACACTGCCTTTTTTTCAACTATAGCCTATTGAAATATAGTCTATTGAAAGAATTCACCATGCAGCTGTGTACCAACAGCGATGAAGAAGCCCTATTCAAAAGCAACATTATGCAGCTTTTGAATAAGGCTCCCGTACCTGATGTTTTGCTTTACGCTGGAAGCTTCCCTTCCCTTTTTTCGGTTTTTCGACCCGCATTTTAAACACCGGACTGGTGACCAGTGCTTTCAGGGCATTATCCGTAATCGTGCCACGTTGAATCTCGACATCGTCCGACGGATTGGCATTCTTATATCTCTTTTCTCTTTTCATTTGAAACACTTCTCTTATTAGTGGTGAATAAAAAAGCACCGTATTGTGCGCCATTGTATTGACATGTCAATTCGTTAAAAGTAAAAAAATGCATTTTATGACTTCATTAAAAATAATGATGTAACAATGAAAATAAAATCTCAGTAAAATCTAGAATGATCAAAAATATCAGGCACATTTACGTTTAGTCGTAATATTTGATTGACAACCCCTAAGATTACACTACACTCACATAAGGCTAGGAAGCAGTTCTTTGTTTACCATAACGTCTTGTTGGATTTTGTAACTCCCCGGTCGTTCTGTACGCAATAGCAATCTACTTTTCCACGCTAGAATGGCCGTTATCGGCTTAGTTTTACTTTGATTTACCAGGAATATATTATGTCTAACACAGTGACTGGCACTGTAAAGTGGTTCAACGAAACTAAAGGTTTTGGTTTCATCCAACAAGAAAATGGTCCCGATGTTTTTGCTCACTTCAGCGCGATTCAAGGCGACGGTTTCCGTACCCTAGCTGAAGGTCAAACTGTTGAGTTTGTGATTTCGCAAGGACAGAAAGGCCCTCAAGCTGAAAACATCAAAGTCCTATAATTAAACATATAGGCAAGAATCTTTAAAAATAGCCAGCGTTGTATGCTGGCTAATTTTTTGTCTCAAGCATTTTAGTTTCAACAATAGTCCAGTGTACATCTCGCGATGAGATTGTCATTCAGTTCCGCCTCAGTCAACATCTTAACTTAACACAACCCATACTTTTACAGTTCACGGGGCTTGTACTTCTCATCCTCTCATTTAGCGATTAGAATGGATAAAAAACTGCCTTCATCTTATGCAAAATTTTTCGATCACAACTCTGTCAACGCTCGCAGAAATGACCATAGATCTTGCCAGTGGTCTCAATGATGAAAATCGATTTAACCGTCTGCTGGAAACCATCCGCAAAATCATTCCCTGTGATTGTGTCGCCCTGATGTCCCGCCAAGGGGATACACTCATTCCTTTGGCGATGCAAGGCTTGACCAAAGACACCCTCGGACGGCGCTTTATTATTGAAGAACATCCTCGTTTTCAGAAAATTTGCAGTGCCCGTCAGGCAGTCCGATTTGATGCTGACTGTACACTGCCCGACCCATTTGATGGATTGCTGCTGCACCACGACGGTGATGTCCCGATTCATTCCTGTATGGGGTTACCGCTGATTTTTGATGAAAAATTACTTGGTGTACTCACTTTAGACAGTTTGGAAACTGGTGTGTTTACCCATATCCCGGCACGCCATCTGAAAGTGCTTTCAGCGATTGCCGCATCAACGCTGAAAATGGCGCTGACCTTTTCTCAGTTAGAAACACAAGCCCGTCAGACCCAACAACGACTGCAAGAGCTCAATGAAGAAGGTTGGGAAAGAGACCGCAGTGATATCATCGGCACCAGTCGTGTGATGCAATCGATGCATGATGAGATAGACGTCGTCGCTTCATCCGATTTTAATATCCTGATTTTCGGTGAAACCGGTGTCGGCAAAGAACTGGTTGCCAGACGAATACACCATCTCTCCGCCAGAAAGCGGCAACCACTAGTGTATGTCAACTGTGCGGCAATCCCGGAAAATCTCATTGAAAGCGAATTGTTCGGCCACATTAAAGGCGCATTTACCGGTGCAGACAGAAACCGACTCGGTAAATTTGCACTGGCCCATGAAGGTACTCTTTTTCTGGATGAAATTGGAGAACTTCCGCTTGCCGCTCAAAGCAAACTACTTAGAGCACTACAAAATAATGAGATTCAGCCCGTCGGTCAGGATCGTGTTCAACATATTGATGTCCGGGTACTTGCTGCGACGAACCGCGATTTAAAACAAGAAGTTGAAGCGGGTCGATTTCGGGCAGATTTATATCACCGTCTCAGCGTTTATCCGATTCATGTCCCACCGCTGCGGGAACGCAAGGGTGATGTCAGTCTGCTGGCAGGTTACTTTCTTGAACAAGCCAGAAGAAAGCTCGGCATGACTCATCTAAAACTGGCACAAGATGTCCTCGATTACCTGATTCAATACAACTGGCCGGGAAATGTCCGAGAAATGGAGCACGTTATCAATCGGGCGGCGCTAAAAGCCAAAGCCAGTCAGCCTCAGCAAGCACTGACTACGATTACATTAACTGATGTGGGCGTTTTAGAAAGCTTGCCCATCAGCACGCCAGAGACGCTGGACAGTCCTGAAGCGACAACATCATCACATATCTCTATAAGTGATGGTCTGCGGCAGGCAACCGATGATTTTCAGCGACAACTGGTAAAAGAGGCATTAATTCAGTCAGATTATAACTGGGCTCAAGCCGGAAGATTACTCCAAACAGACCGGGCCAATCTGACGCGGTTAGCGAAGCGGTTAGGGATTCAGGTCAAAAAAACGCACAAACTGGAGATGTGATATCAGGTGATATCAGTCACATCATGTGGCTGTTTTCGTTCACCGCTATTGGAGAAGTGTTCATCGTAGACGGCCATAAAGTCAGCCCGAATCAACTGCTCCAGTTCGTGAGCCCGCTCTGTCGGGCAGAAAATCATTACATGAACTTTCTGTTCACCAGTTCCGGTACTACTAATGTGAATCACCGGATCGGCACCCGGCAAATCCACCCCGGCATGTTTCTCAATCATCAGGTTATAACGACGTGCGACTTCAATAAAATGCTCAAAATGGACTTCGATTCGCTTCCGGAATTGAGGAAGTAAGGTATATAGGTTCACAAAGTCACGCACTACGATTTCAAAATTATGAAAGACATAGCGCTTCATAAAGTTCAGGTTTTTCACCGGATAGGTAAAAAACATACTATTGGGGAGTGTTGCAGTTTTGCCGGTGTAGTGGTAAAGCCCCCCACCCAAGTCGATCTCTTGAATGACGGTTGCCATCATATTGTGCTCGATGACTTCACCACATAACGAACCGACTTCAATCCAGTCGCCAATACGAAAAGAGCGAGAACTCGCCCGTTGTATCGAACCGGTAAAACATAAAATAATCTCTTTTGATGCCACAACAATCGCAACCGCAATAGCAGTCACCGACAAGGCAAACTCATTGATCTCTTCTTTCCACAAGAAAAAACCGATAATCAACAGCGTAGCAAACGTACCGTTTTTGGTTTGAGACATCCACTTGCGCTGTTTTTCGGTAATAAATGCACCATCGCCCCGAATCAGCGCAAGTGCACTGCGGCGAATCAGTAAAATAAAACCGACAATAATGACGCTAAACAGTAGCTTATGGGACAACAGATAATCCAGCACGTTGTTTACATAGTCCATGCATCTCTCTCACAACCAAATATCACAAAAACAGAATTGATCTTTTTGAAGACTCTGTATGCGTATCTCCAATTATCGATAAGAAACAAGGCTTTAGTTTGGAGCAATCCATACAACCGATGCGGATTGCTCAATCTTATCGATAACTTGGGTATATATAATGACTGCAAGTTTATCTGAGTTTTTTCATAATGTAGAGTAATAAACCTGAAACAACTGACACACTTCAAAAGACGAAGACATCTCAAAGGGTCAATAAATCATAATGATACTGTACGTTGATGCCCACTTATCCGCGATAAGCCATCGCGGTTTTCTCCGCTATTTTGACAATGACTTTTACCGCCTGTTCCATCCCTTCAATGGTGACAAATTCATGAATTCCGTGAAAATTATAACCACCGGTAAATAAATTCGGACAAGGTAAACCTTTGAAAGAAAGCTGCGCACCATCCGTACCACCACGAATCGGTTTGATTTGCGGCTCAATACCCAAATCGATCATTGCGTCTTTGGCGATTTCAATAATATGGGGATTGGACGCAATAACTTGCTTCATATTGGCATAACTATCCGTAATCTCGAGTTCGACTCGGCCCCGATGTAATTGATGGTTGAGTGTCTCCACCCGATCTTTCATCTGCACTTTTCTGCGTGCGAGCCCTTGTTGGTCAAAATCTCGTAGCAGATAGGTCAATTCACTACGGGCTATTCCCATATTCGCTGAGGATAAATGGTAAAAACCTTCATACCCTTCGGTATTCTCCGGTGTCTCATCGGTGGGCATCATCATCTGAAATTGAGCCGCAATATTCATAGCATTGACCAGCTTACCTTTTGCGGTTCCGGTATGAACCGACACGCCATAACAGGTGACATGCGCCATTGCCGCATTAAAGTTCTCATATTCGAGATCACCAACCGGCCCACCATCAACCGTATAAGCCCACTGAGCCCCGAATTTTTCGACATCAAACAGGTCGGCTCCCCGGCCAATTTCTTCATCGGGAGTAAAGGCAATACAAATTTCACCATGAGGAATATCCGGATGCTCCAGCAACACTTTCATGGCGGTAACGATCTCGGCAACGCCGGCCTTATCATCAGCGCCTAAGAGCGTATTCCCATCAGTGGTGATTAAATTGTACCCATGCAATTGGTGTAATTCTTGATATTGAATCGGAGACAGCACTTCATCGCCCCGCCCCAATGCGATGTCACCCCCCTGATAGTTTTCAACAATCTGAGGCACGACCTTTTTACCTGAAGCATCCGGAGACGTATCTAAATGCGCAATAAATCCGATCGATGGTATCTCACCGTCAACATTTGCCGGCAATTTAGCCATGACATAACCATGAGCATCCAGTGTGACATCACTGAGCCCAAGTGTTTGCAATTCCTCATATATTGCCTGTGCCAATTTTTTCTGTCCGGACGTGCTTGGACAGCAGTTCCGGTATGGGTTGGATTGTGTATCAAATGACACATAATGCAGAAAGCGATCTATCAGACTTTCCATAACATAACTCTCACTGGTTAAAGAATGAACACCCCACAGTGTTGCCATCAAATATGGCGACTTTCATACTAGGGCGCTCCGTCCGGCAAGATGTTGTTGTAAATCAGTTTTTACGCATTCAATCTCGTCAATATCGTGAATACCCAGCCTGACTCAAACTATCTATTCAATTTGGCATCATTATCTCAGCCAAACCATGATTAAAAATCATTGATGAATAACAGTAAGTTAGATGAAAAAATACAAATATCCGACAAATAAATTTGCCGGATTAGCAATCGTCAACTAGATTTAAAGGAACTCAAAGTTCCCTTCGCTTAACACATATAAACGCGCCATTTATGCCTCTCGTTGCTTATCGCCCGAGAGGTATTTTTCTTTAGCCTTCTCGTTCACATTTTCTGACAACGAAACACCATTACCTGTGCTGAAACACTTGAGAATTACATTGTGATCACTTTTTTGCATCATTTTCATATCATCTTGTTAAGTCGATGACTCGATTTGAATACAGAACCATCGGTATACTAAAGATTATTCCGGCAAGAAAAGCCATCGATAGGATTCTGGGGAGTCTCAATGAAGAAGCTACGTATCGATATTTTATCGGATCTTGTCTGTCCTTGGTGCTTCATTGGTTATACACGACTGGAGAAAGTTCTCGAACAACTCAGTGTGGATAAACATCTTCAGCCTGAGATCCACTGGCACCCTTTCGAACTCAACCCGACCCTGCCTGAGGGCGGTGAAATACTCAATCAGCATCTACAAACAAAATATCAAATGACCGCAAAACAGCGGCAACTGAGCCAACAAAAGATCACCGAGCTTGGCAATGAGGTAGGCATTGATTTTCAGTTTACGACAGATATGCGCATTTATAATACACGCAAAGCCCATCAGTTAATGATGTGGGCGGCTCGTAGTCACCAGCAAACTTCATTTCAGAAAGCCCTCTTTCTGGCCTATTTTCAGGAAGGGAAAGTGATGGATGATACCGACATCCTACTCGATATCGCAGTCGCTCAGGGATTAGATCGCAGGGATTGTCGGCGGGTACTCACTGATCCGGGATGGTCGTCTGCGGTTGTGCAAACAGAAAAACAGTGGCTGGAAGCCGGTATACAGGCTGTCCCGGCCATGATTATTGAACAGCATATCTTGCTGTGTGGCGCTCAGCCGATCACTGAGCTCCACGAAACACTCGACGGATTGGTGGATACGCTCCCGTCACTCCATTAAACGCTGACCGCGCTGATGGTGAGGCTATCTTAGTTTCCGTTGTTCGCCGCTACAGCAGCAAATGCCTGTGCGACTTGCTCAAGGTTATGTTCGTTCAATCCAGCCAGACACATCCGCCCGCTATCAATCAGGTAGATACCATGCTGTTGCCGTAATGTGTGCACACTCTCGACAGAGAAACCGGTATAACTGAACATCCCTTTTTGCTGAATCAGAAAATCAAAATCCCGCTCCGGACACAATGTCAGTAAACGCTGGTGTAGCTGCTGGCGCATTGCGGCAATCCGTTCACGCATGGTGCTTACTTCTGCGTGCCACCGGGCAT
Source organism: Vibrio sp. MEBiC08052 (assembly GCF_001506075.1). GTDB lineage: Bacteria > Pseudomonadota > Gammaproteobacteria > Enterobacterales > Vibrionaceae > Vibrio. The sequence continues at coordinate 3,296,221 of NZ_KQ947475.1, forward strand.
TTAACTCAGGATCGTTGAGCACCCGAGAGACCAGTACCGCACCATGTTTCGCCGGGCTGGAATAGTTACGTCGAACCGTTGCTTTCAATTGTCCCAGTACATTTACTGTTTCTTGCGCGTCATGACAAACAACAGACAGGCCACCGACTCGCTCACCGTACAGCGAAAAGATCTTTGAAAACGAGTTACTGACAAAAAATGAAACTGATGTCCGCTCAGCCAAAGCTCTCATGACATAAGCATCCTGATCGCTATCTTCGCCATACCCCTGATAAGCCATATCGAAAAACGGAATCAACTGACGAGATTCAAGAATATCGATCACTTGATCCCACTGTTGTGGTGTTAAATCAACGCCCGTCGGGTTATGACAACAGGGATGTAGCAGCACGATATCTTTCGCCGGCAATTGCGATAGTGCCTGAATCATACCGCTGAAATCCAGCATCCGCGTTTCAGGATCAAAATACGGGTAACTACCAACAGTAAAACCTGCCCCTTCAAAAATTGCATTATGATTTTCCCATGTCGGATTACTCACCCACACTTTTGACTCAGGAAAATAACGATGTAAGAAGTCAGCGCCAATCATCAGTGCTCCGGAGCCACCTAATGTCTGAATGGTGGCCACTCTCTTTTCATTGATGACTGGGTGTTCCGCACCAAAAACCAAGGTTTGGACAGCCTGACGATAATCGGCAAGCCCTTCCATCGGTAAATAGATACAAGGTTCTTTGTCGGCGGAGAACCACGCTTGTTCTGCCAGACGAACACTCGGTAACGTAGGAATCAGACCTGCTTCATCATAATAAAGGCCAATACTTAAGTTCACTTTGTCAGGACGGCTATCCGCCATGAACGCTTCCATAAGGGACAAAATCGGGTCCCCGGCATAAGGGGTAATATGATGAAACACGTAACTTCTCCTGTATTGGCAATAAAACTGACAGTCAGACTTTATTGATTATCTGTTCTGTCAGTGATTTTTAATTATGTTTGTTGACTTCATCATTGAACAGATTGAGCAACCTGTTCAATCAAAGGGCAGCCCATCTAATGAACCGGAACACCGGCATCTGCGGCATACTGACCGAAATACGCTTCTAACACTTCCGGCGTCAGCTCCCCTTTTGCTTCTAACTCTTTCAGCTTGGCCACAATCGCTTTCTGTTCATCCAAAGAAGGAAGTTTGGCTTCTTCCTGACCGCCATCCTGTTCCGCCAATGCAGCGAGCTCTTGTTCAAAATCGTTCATACATCACCTCTGTTTATTGTCTGTAACAGGCTAACTTTTGCGAGTGTACACTGCTCTCGATAAATGCTCCAGCCGCGGACCGATATGATTCACACCACGCGATGTGACGCTTTCAGTAACACACTGACTGTACGATCTCAGCAGTGACACTGTTCTCACGGTTGCTCCGGTTTCACTGACCTATCCATTTTCATGCACAACCGAAACCGGTCTGTCCCTTCAATGATCAAAGTCTGAAACCGCCGACCAAATGATCCAAGCGTTCAGAAAGGGTTTTCAGTTCGCGGCTGGCTTCTGCCAGTTCCTCTGCGGTCGTTGTCGTCAGTTCATTAATCGCATTAATTTCTTCAATGTTCTCATTGATACTCTGTACCGCGACAGATTGTTCTTCAGTGGCTGTCGCCACTTGCGTATTTCTATCGGTGATTTCGTAGATTCGCTCCGAAATCTGGTGTAATTGTTCCACCGTACTTTCAGCCGCGGCAACCCCTTCTTGCGTTCTCTCTTGTCCGACATTCATCGCCTGCACCGCATTACTCGAATCATTTTTCAACTGGGTCATCATCACTTGAATCTGCTCCGTTGAAGCGGCCGTCCGGCCCGCAAGATTACGCACCTCTTCAGCAACGACCGCAAAACCTCGTCCCTGTTCTCCTGCACGTGCAGCCTCAATCGCAGCATTCAGCGCCAATAAGTTGGTCTGATCAGAAATTTCATGAATTACCGCCAGAATCGACCCAATGTCCTGCGTTGTTGCTGCCAGTTTTTCAACCACTTGAGTCGATTTCTGCATATCTTCAGCCAGTCGGTGAATCGCCTCTTTGGCCTGATTGACGACAACCTGACCCGCATCACTACTCACCGATGCATCATTGGCGGTTGAAGCGGCAACAGCGGCATTCGATGCAATTTCACTGATGGTCGCCCCCATCTCATTCATCGCGGTCACCACCTGGATGGTCTGATCACGCTGGCTCTGACTGTTATCATGTGTCAGATGAGCTTTCTCTGCGACCACTTGCGACTCATGTGACAAACTCCGGCTCGTCGATGCCACTTCCTGCATCGATTGATGAATTTTCTCGATAAAATCATTAAAGCCCAGAGAGAGCTGAGTAATCTCATCATTGCCGACAATCTCAATTCGCTGAGAGAGATCACCATCGCCTTTACCAAGCGCAGAAAAACGTGCCGCAATCTGCCGAATCGGTTTGGTGATACTGTTTGCCAGTAACACACTCATAAAAATAAACAGCGCAGCAATCACCGCTGTGCCCAACATCATATTTTGCGCGGCACGATTCATTTCCGCATAAATCTCTCGCTTCGGTACAGAAGCGACAACGTACCAATGCATCGATGGAATGTATTCGCTCGCCACAAAGACGTCTTCATCTTGGTACCGTGCTTCAATCAGATGAAAACCATGATTACCGAGTAATGCCGCAGCCTTGGTACCATAAAGATCTGATAATGTTTTAGCCGACTGAGCCTTGTCCGGATGAATTTTTACGTTCCCTTGCGCATCCGTCAGAAACACAAAACCAGAGTCTTCAATTCGAAACCCGTTAAGCAGGCGCACCATGTCATCCATCGACTTTGACATCCCGGATAAAGTGCCGCTCTCGGCCGATTGATAATTGGCAAACATTTTCACATCACCGTTCGGCTCTTGAAAAATACTCACCATCGTCGGTTTTCCGGACGCGACAAACTGATAAAACCATTGATCTTGTTGATGATTGAGCTGGCGTAAGAACCCCTTTTGGTTCCAATAATGTGCCGTTTTGCGGTTCGCAACGGAGGCATCATTAAGATGATATTGCTGTTTGAGGTTGTTCAATTGCTGAATCAATACTTTTTCTGACTTTGGGTCAATGTTGGTTGTATCAATCGTTGCTTTGACAAATTCATTATTCGCCAGCTGCTCAGCAGCCAGCAATAACTCCGACACGTCCCGGTCAATTTGATGGCGGATGCCATCCAAAAACGATGGCAATTCAATATTCACCAAACGATGTTCCAGCACTTCTCTGGACTGATACTGAGCAATCCCGCCCACAATTACAGTTGATGCGAGCACGGCAAATGCCATACTCCATATCACTTTCTTCTTAATACTCACTGCATTGAAAAACATAGCTACTGCCTTAATTATTGTCACGGCTGCCCGCTGTCACTTAGGATGCATGTGTCAAACACCCTCCACAAGGTGATGCAATGATTGCAAAACATTGCCGAGCACATTGCAAATCGGACTGCGGGGCTGTTCATCATTCAGACTTTGAGGTTGAAATTATCAGCAACATACGGTGCAATACGACCTCAAAACACATAGATTCTGGCTGAAATTTTGTGGTGCGGGGTTCGCCCCGACAAATATCAGCCGTGTAGTATACTTCATCGCCTGAGCAATAGTGAATGGCATACGTAATACTTTTATCATTTGCTTTCAGCAGGCATTTAAGAACAACGGAACTGAAGCTATCAATCGGTAAAAATGAACTTTTCTGACTTTTGTTAAACTAATCGAGAAGTCGTTGAACCATCACAACAAATTTTTTATCAATCCCAAAAATTGGAGCAATACGGGTCATGCAATCAGCAACCGCTTTTCAACAACTACAACACTACTTAAACAGTCAGGTTATTGGTCAGGAAGCACTGGTGAGACAGGTGTTGGTCGCTTTGCTGGCCGATGGACATATTTTGGTTGAAGGCCCGCCGGGGCTGGCGAAAACAAGGGCGATCAAATCACTGGCCGATTCTATCGAAGGCTCTTTTCACCGGGTTCAGTTCACACCGGATCTGCTCCCTGCCGATTTAACCGGTACGGACATCTTCCGCCCGGAAACGGGAGAGTTCCAGTTTCAGCCCGGTCCCGTGTTTCATTCACTGCTGTTAGCCGATGAAATTAACCGTGCTCCGGCCAAGGTACAAGCCGCCATGCTCGAAGCCATGGCTGAACGTCAGGTGACTGCCGGGCGAAAAACCTACACACTCCCCAAACTTTTTTTGGTCATGGCGACCCAAAACCCGATTGAACAGGAGGGGACCTATCCGCTGCCTGAAGCGCAACTGGACCGTTTTTTACTCCACCTCCACGTCGATTATCCCGATGCAGAAAGTGAATTGGCGATTCTGCGACTCAACCGCGGTGAAGCACAAGGCGTTAAACCACAACAGCCGGAAAAACTCTCTCAGGAAGATATTTTCAGTGCCCGCCAAGCGGTGCTGGACATCCATATGGCGGAAAGTATCGAGCAATATATCGTGCGTCTGATCATGGCAACCCGCCAGCCGGAGAAATATGACGACAAGCTCAAACAATGGCTTGAAATGGGCGTCAGCCCCCGGGCAACGATCGCACTGGATCGCTGCGCGCGCGCGAGTGCATGGCTTGCCGGACGCGACTTCGTCAGCCCTGAAGATGTCCAAAGTATGGCTTTCCCTGTGTTGCGTCACCGTCTGCTGCTGAGCTATCAGGCGCAAGCCGAAGGCATTCATCCGAATCAGATTATCAATCATATTCTGTCTCTGGTCGGCAGTGCCTGATGACACCAAAACATCATGATTCAGCAGAAACGATGAGGGATGCGGATGGAACTGCCTGCTTATAGTAATGGCGTCACTTTATGCCTGGAAGAGTTGCTGGTTTATAAACAGCACTGTGCCGCTTGGCTGCCACCGGCTAAAAGTCTGTGGTCAACCATGTCGGGACAATATCAGAGTCGCCAGTTGGGCCGTGGGATGGATTTTTCTGAAGTGCGCCGCTACCAGCCCGGTGACGATATCCGCACCATTGACTGGCGGGTGACTGCCCGTACCGGTAAGACGCACACCAAGCTTTTCAGTGAAGAGCGGGAGAAACCGGTAATTCTCTATATTGATTTAAGCGCGACCATGCATATGGGGTCACGTTTACTCCTGAAATCGGTTCAAGCTGCACATATGGCAGCTTTACTGGCATGGATGTCTCTCGCTCAAAAAGATCGTTGTGGTGCCTTGATTGATTTGGGACATCGATTGATCGACATTAAGCCCAAAAGTCACCAACCCAGTGTACTGGCGCTCCTGCAGAAAATTATCGACAGTCACAGAGAACAATTACAGTTCAGCCAAACTCAGCCCCCACTCAACGATTCCGGTTCAGCGGTTTCTTCGATGTCAGAGAGTCTGACAGCCTTAAATCGCTTATCACCTAAAGGCAGTGAAGTGATTATGATCAGCGATTACACCCGTTATGACGATAATCTCAAACCGCAATTTAATCAGCTGCGCCGGCATAATCAGGTGCGGCTGGTCCATATTTATGATCCACTCGAACGGGGCGATACTGATTTTCGTGGCATTGAATTCGTCGCGGATCAACAACAAAGCCGGTGGCTTAATTTTTCAGCAAAACATACCCGGGCAGGAATCAGAAAAGCCTTTGAATCTCAGAAAGATAGGCTAGAATTACTCAGTCGGTCTTTAGGGATTCCCTATACCCGGCTCTCAAGTGATTCACCTTTGCTGAAACAACTATCCGGAAGTTATTAAATGGCACAATCGATCTCAGATTTACTTGACCTTCAACCCCTGCACCTGCCGGACGCCCCTTCATGGTGGCCGCTGGCCTGGGGTTGGCTGAGCCTCATCGGATGCGTGATCGTGATAATACTGCTGATCACTTGGCTCATTCTTTGGAAACGCAAACGGATTGCTCCGAAAAAAGTTGCGTTACGATTACTGCAACCCTCGCACGGTTCTGTGACGCCATCCGATGCAATGGAGTTAGTCAGACAAGCGTGTCTGAGCTACTTCCCGCGTCAGGAAATTGCCCATTTAACCGGACATGACTGGTATGCATTTTTAGACGAGCAAATCAATAAACCTCTGTTTATTCCCAATGAATCCCTGTGGCAAAAGGTGCTGTATCAAAAATTAAAATCAGAACCATCCCAACAACATCTGATTGATGACTGCCTGACTTGGGTACAGGAAGCCTTGCCGCCAAAGAGAAGAAGAAGGAGATAATCTTTGGCACATATTGAATTCATTTGGTGGTGGATGTTATTCCTTTTACCACTACCATTGTTGGTAACCAAATTACTGCCACCGCATCGACAGCCGGCTGCGATTCAGCTCACTTATCTCCCGACAGAAGGCAGCCTGACCAAACCCAGTCATTGGTTGAGCCAATTAATGGCCGGGGCGATTTGGGTGGCGCTGGTCGTTGCCTGTGCCCGCCCGGCTTGGTTTGGTGACCCGATTACCGTTCAACCGAAGCATCGGGACCTGATGCTGGTGGTCGATTTATCCTATTCGATGAGCCAGAAAGATATGCAAAACGGAGACGACTTTATTGATCGTCTCACCGCGGTGAAACAAGTTCTCGACCAATTTATTGAAAAGCGACAGGGAGATCGGCTGGGGCTGGTGCTGTTTGCTGATCACGCCTATCTGCAAACCCCGCTGACCTTTGACCGGGAAACTGTCCGCAGACAGTTAAATCAGACGGTTTTAAAACTCATCGGTACGGAAACTGCGATTGGAGAAGGTATCGGACTGGCGACAAAAACGTTTGTTGACGGACAGGCACCACAAAGAGTGATGATTTTGCTCAGTGACGGCACCAATACCGCAGGAGTACTGGACCCGATTCAGGCGGCTGAAATTGCGAAAAAGTATCACGCGGTTATTTATACCGTCGGGATTGGCGCCGGAGAAATGGTGGTGAAAGATTTTGTGTTCACACGTAAAGTCAATACGGCCCGTGATTTGGACGAGAAGACCCTCAAACAGATTGCCCACATCACCGGAGGCAAATATTTCCGTGCCCGCAACAGTCAGGATCTGGAAAATATCTATGCAACCATTAATCAATTAGAGCCGGTTCAACAAGCCAGTCAGACTTGGCGTCCACAAAGTGAATGGTTCATTTATCCGCTGGCACTGGCCTTAGTCCTTTCATTTATTTTGGTGATCGTCAGGAGAAATCATGTCTGATTTTGTATTTCTCAATCCGGTCTGGTTGATCGGGCTCCTTCCTGTCGCCTTGCTGCTGGCATGGCTGGCCTTGCGTAAAAAACAGCAATCGTTGATTGCACCACACATTGCTCAGGCGCTCGGTCTGTATCATGAAGCGACGTCGACATATAAACTTATCCTGCTGGCGCTGTGTTGGACCATAGCCATCGTGGCACTTTCCGGCCCGAGTTTCGAAAGTCAGCTTCGCCCGACTTATAGCAATACCGCAGCCCGGGTACTGGTGATGGACATGTCCCGCTCGATGTATGCCACCGATAATCAGCCCAGCCGACTCATCCAAGCGCGCTATAAAGCCGTTGATTTACTGAAACGCTGGAAAGAAGGGGTCACCGGTCTGGTGGCTTATGCGGCAGATGCCTACACCATCAGCCCAATGACAACCGATACTGCGACCATTCGTAACCTGCTCCCCAATCTGACCCCTGATATTATGCCGTATCAAGGCGCTGATGCCGCCCGAGGTGTCAAACAAGCAATTCAAATGATGGAGGATGCCGGGCTCCATCAGGGCGCAATTATTTTAATCACCGATGAACTCGACGCCAATGAGCGCCAAGAGATTAGCGATTTGCTTTCCGGTACACGCTGGCAATTAGCAATATTAGGCATGGGTTCACGTTCCGGAGCACCGATCCCAACGGAAAATGGCGCACTACTCAAAACAGCGCAGGGTCAGACCGTGATTGCCAAAGCTAATTTCAGTGACATGAAATCTCTGGCTCAGTCACTACACGGCACGTTTATTTCAGTTCAGCTCAACAATCAGGATGTAGACACACTGGTTGATGCGACGCAAATCAATACCGCGGAACATCAAATCTCCGGCAAGCAGCAAGTGACAGACCGGATAAATCAAGGTTACTGGCTTATTCCGCTGTTGCTGATTCCGGCTTTGATGATGTTCCGTAAAGGATTGATTTTTGGTTGGATCGCCTTGGTGATTTCAACGGGAATCGTGCCCCGGGTACAAGCATCACCGTGGCTCAATCACGATCAGGAAGCGAAACGTCTCTTCGATGCCAAGGACTATCAACAATCAGCGCAGCAGTTTTCCGACCCGGACTGGAAAGCAGCGGCCTATTATCGTTCCGGAGATTATCAGCGAGCGATTGAAGCACTCTCATCCATCAAGTCTCCGACACCACGTCAGCAGTATAATCTGGCAAATGCGTACGCTAAGCACGGTGATTTGCAACAGGCTATCGATCTGTATCAGCAGGTGCTGGCGCAGGAACCTGATAATCAGGATGCCCGGCATAACCTTGATGTGGTGAAAAAAGCACAACAGCAACAGCAACAGCAACAGCAACAGCAACAGCAACAGCAACAGCAACAGCAACAAAAAAATAGCAACACCGCTGCGCAAAACCAATCTTCATCCTCACGCCAACAACAGAGCAAATCTCAGCAGGGGCAGTCGTTAAAAGAGCCGTCAAAAGGACAGTCACAGACAGCCAAATCGCAGCAAGCTCAAGATCATCAGTCACAGCAGAAGAGCCAAAGCCAAAGCCAAAGCCAAAGCCAAAGCCAAAGCCAAAGCCAAAGCCAAAGCCAAAGCCAGCAATCAGAGCAAAATCGCTCCCAGCGTCAAGACAAAGATACGCAGCCCAAGGATGAACAAACGCAAAAAAATGCGTCAGCCAGGCAATTTCAGCAGCAACAGGCATCAACCCATCAAGCGGATCAGGCGTCACCATCGCCAACACAGAACCAACCCTCTGATCCTGAGTTCCGTAAATTGGAACAGGTTGAAAATGCCAGAGATCCCAGCCGTCTGCTGCGGGCAGAACTGATGCTTCAGGCTGAACAGAAAGAACCACCAGAGGACAATCACAAATCATGGTAAACAGACCCCGGCACTCGCTTAAAAGTATATTCTGGATCCTGTTCATCGGTCTGATGGTCAGCCTGAACACTCAGGCCGCTACCTATGCGACTGTCAGCAAGAATAAGGTGACCCGGAATGAATTGTTTCAACTTCAGATCATCACCGATCAAAAAGCGTCCGGCGACGATGTGAACTTTGAAAAACTCACCCCCGATTTTTTCGTCAACCGGCCGAGTTTTGGCACATCCACCAACATTATCAACGGTGAACGCAGTGTCCGGAGTGAGTGGGATGTCTCGATTGCTGCAACCCGTACCGGGGTCGTCACAATTCCCAGTTTTGAAGTTAACGGTGAAAAGACCCAACCGATTGCTATTCAGGTCGTCCAAGACTCGACGTTACCGAATGATAATGATCTGATCGAAATTCATTCAACCCTTGATAAAAAGACGCTCTACCCGGATGAAAGCACGTTATTGCATGTCAAAATGATGGTGAAGGTCAATCCTCGACGCCTTCAGGATACCAAGATCACGCCTCCGTCTGTGAAAGGCATGAATTTAGAAGCTGCCAGTGACTCAGAACAACACCGCGAGATTATCAATGGCTTGTCGGTCACCGTCGTGCAGCAGACATTCAGGGTCACCGCCCAAAAGCCGGGGCGCTTTACCATCACAGAACCTCAGTTTCGCAGTACCTTGCTCTATAGTGGCATGAATGGTGAAACCAAGGTGTTGACACTCAGTACCACCGCCAAGCAATTCCCGATTCAGGTCATGGCAAAGCCGAAAGATTATCAAGGTGTCTGGCTCCCGACCGCCAGCCTATCCCTCACGCAACGCTGGACGGATAGCCAAGGGAAGCCAATCTCCGGTAGCAGTGCCGCGCTCAAAGTGGGGGATTCAATCACCCGGACGCTGGAACTGAAGATCAAAGGCGTGAGTCAGGATAAAATCCCCGACCTGCAAATCAACTACCCGGGCAGTGTGCGTGTCTATCAGGAAAAACCGCAATATAAAACGCTGGATAACGATGAAGTGGTGATGACGCTGAAGCAAGTGTTGATCCCCAATCAATCCGGCCAAATCAAGTTACCGGGCGTGTCGCTCAACTGGTGGAATACGCAAAAACACCGCCAACGTCGGGCGATACTCACTGGCTTAACACTCAATGTCGCCAAAGGTGCGCCGGTCGATACGGTGATGTCTCTGCCACAATCCCCCGAAAAAGCATCTGCCGCCCCTCAGGAGATTCAGGTTAAAGATCCCGGCATCTGGCCATACCTGACTGCGCTTTTTGCTTTCCTCTGGATTGTAACGACAGGTTGCTGGCTTTATCGTATTTGGCATACCAAACGCTCGGAGCCGCCCGTTGAAACACCGGACAGCCCCACAGAAGCCAATCCGCTGTCTTTACAAGAAGCATTAAAGCAGCAAGATGGAATTCGAATTCAGCATCTGGTGCAGGTACAAATCGCTGAGCTGGGATTGTCTACGCAAGAAAGAGAGCCAATCGAAAATGAAGTGGGCAAACTACAGGCTGCGATCTACTCATCCCGGCAAGAAGGCTACGATCCGAACCCCCTGCTGCGTTTGTTAGCCGAAGCGGAAAAACAGCACAAGAAAAACAGTAAAAAGCAGAAGAGAACCTTACCGGACCTTTAAACCCGTCGGTTCAATCCGTTCAGAGGCATCTCCGTGCTCAGCATAACGCGGAGATGCCCTGTCAATCGCACCCAATCGGTACCCATCCGCAATCAACCTGTACGTGCCCAATCAACCTATGACCAACCACGATCAATAATATGGTGTGACTTCCGCCAGATCGCTTTCCGGTGTATAACTTGTTTCTGTATCACTTGCGTATGTCACTGGTTTTAGCGGTGACTTTCCATCTCACGATCAATCAGGGACTCAGACCATCCATGCGGACAAAATTCTCTCTTCTTGTACTGATGATGTTCATCGTCTCTCTGAGTTTTTCCGTTGCTGCGCAAGTTGACCTCGTGACCATCGATAAGTCCAAACGGCGTATCTATCTGCTTGAGCAGGGACAGACGATCAGAACGTATCGCATTGCCCTCGGCAAGTTTCCGCAAGGCCCGAAACATCAGGAAGGTGATCAGCGGACACCGGAAGGTGACTATGTGCTCGATGCGATTAATCTCAATTCCAATTTCTATAAAGCATTTCACATCAGCTATCCGTCTGCCAAAGACATAGCCTATGCGCAACAACACGGCTTGAACCCCGGAGGCGACATCCATATTCATGGTTTGAAGAACGGCTATCAACGTCATCCGGAATTTATTCAAAGTTTTGACTGGACCAATGGCTGTATTGCCTTAACCAATGAAGAGATGGATGAGTTTATCCGTTTGGTGCCGGTTGGCACCCCGATTCATATTGCGTGGTAATGAGCGGAATCATGATCAATCTGACTGGATAACGTCCGACATACTTTTCCCGCAGAACAATCCCCCGACCGCTGTGGTTTCATCGGCTTTCTGAACGCCGTAACGCCAATCAGAAAGCCGATACACGAACCAGTATTATTAACGCGCTGATGTCAACACAACATGGTAATGGTAGTGCGCTGCATCCAACAGGAATTCCGGATGAACGCTCGGCGTCCAGGAATCATCGCCACCGATCCCCATATGGAAGCCATCCACATGCAGGTAAACCATGTCATCAGCGACCAGCTCATGGGTATGCTTGGCAGCTTCAAGCATTGCCTGTGAGTAGCGGCTGACACTGAAATGGAACGTCCCCTGCACCGTAATTCCTCCCAGCGCTAGGTTTCGGGTGTCACAACGCAATCCGTTATCCGTCGGGAAAATATAAGGGGTATGCATCTCGCTCACCGTCGCATCGTAACATCCGAACCGCGCGGACAAACAACGATCCGGGTAGTTTTCGTGCGGCCCGCGGCCAAACCATGTCACACGCTCCGTTAATGGCAATGCACAAGAGAATCCGACTCGTGGCAGAGACGGTAATGTCACACATCGATGTACATCGACATCAATCCGCATTTCGCCTTGCTGATTGACTGTGTAACACCATTGCGTCCGCAATACCTGTTCGGTCGGCGAGGTATAATCAAATTGCGTTTTAATCATCACACAATGCTGTCCTGACTCAACCGTCATACTGACGCACCGTCCTGCCAGACGATCAAGGCCGGCCTGTTTCCAGCGCGCCATCCAACTGTTCGGGTCAGGCCGATCCACTTCACTGGTCCCGATATCATTATCGAGCGGTGCACGATAGAAGTTATCTTTCAGCGGTGCCGCTAATAACTGCTCTCCCTGTTGCTCCCAATGCGTGAGATAACCGCTGCCTCGGTGGAACGTCCACTGTTGGTCTGCGACCGTGACGATCACCTGCTCATCTGATTCAGAGACACGAATGTCAGCCAATGTGGTGGCGCTGTTTACGTGTAACCGGGGAGATGCCGCCTTCAGTTCAAACTGCGCCTGTGCCACCGAATGACGAGCCGGAGCCCAGAACGTCTGTTCAGCCAACAGCAAGTCAATATTTAGATGATAAGTTTTCTCCGGCTGATAAAGACGCTGCTCAAGAGGTAATTCGATGCAGTGCTCCGCTTCAGGTGCCATCACAACCGTTTGCTCCCCTGCCGAGATTGCGACGCCGTCTTCCAGTACCGTCCAGCAACACATCAGGGCTTCTGCGGCAAACAAATGTTCACTGGTTAACGTCAACTGATGTTGGCCATCAAATTCAATCCTGTAGAACTGCTGAGCCCGCTTCGCTTCCAATAATGTCGGATGAACCGTACGATCCGGCCAGATTAAGCCATTAATACAAAACTGACGATCATTGATTTCATCGCCGAAATCCCCGCCATACGCCCAGTAATGCTGCCCGTGCTCATCCCACTTTGAAAGCCCCTGATCAACCCAGTCCCAGATAAAGCCGCCCTGAAGCCGTGGATACTGGCGAAACGCCTGCCAGTATTTATCAAAACTTCCGAGACTGTTCCCCATCGCATGGGCATATTCACACAGAATTAGCGGACGCTGTTCACCGGGCCGGCCAATCCAGTCTTTAATTGCATACTTTGGATTCGTACCGCCCTGATGCTGATCAACCCGGGCATACATCGGACAGATAATATCCGTGGCAGCCGTATCGGCACCGCCCCCTTCATACTGGATCGGGCGTGACGGATCGCGCTGCTTGGTCCACTGATACATAGCATGATGGTTCAGACCGATACCGGATTCATTCCCCAACGACCAGATAATTACCGACGGATGGTTTTTATCCCGTTCAACCAAACCAATCATGCGCTGCATGTAAGCATGATTCCATTGCGGATCCTCAGATAAACGGCACATCGGAAACTGACCATGCGTCTCGATATTGGCTTCATCCACCACATACAAGCCATACTGATCACAAAGTTCATACCAGCGCGGATGATTCGGATAATGCGAGGTGCGCACCGCATTAAAGTTGTGCTGCTTCATCAACAGAATATCTTTGACCATCGTCGCTTCATCGACATGATGTCCCGTTTCCGGATGATGTTCATGACGATTCACGCCGCGGATCAACAGGGCTTTGCCATTCACTTTGAGCAAACCATCTTCAATGGCAACCGTGCGGAATCCGACCGAGAAGGCTTCACACTCAATCACCTGTGACTGCTCATCCAACAGCGCGACGACACAACGGTACAAATAAGGGGTTTGCTCATTCCAGTGACGGGGACGAGAGATAGTCAGATGGTGTTCAACCTGATCCGCCCAGCCGCCTTTCTCATCAACCGCATGCTGATTGGTGGCGCAACACGTCTCTCCCTGCATGACGACCGGCTGGCCTGCGGCATCAAACAGCATCACCTCAACCCGGTGGTTGGCTGTCTGCTGACTGAGTTTCGTCGTCACGCGCAGTGCCCCGTCTTGATAGAGTGCATCCAGTTCCGGACGGATAAAAACGTCGTTGATTGCGATAGCAGGCTTGTGATAGATGTATACATCGCGAAAAATACCACTCAGCCACCACATATCCTGATCTTCCAGATAAGAACCGTCAGACCAGCGTATCACCATGACGACAAGGCGATTATGACCGGGATGGATATGACCCGTTAAGTCAAATTCTGCCGGTAGTCGGCTGTCCTGCGCATAACCAACCCATTGACCATTACACCACAAATGAAACGCTGAATTTACCCCTTCAAACAGGATGCGAGTCTGTTCTCCGGTGGCAGGTTCCACAACAAAATCACGAGCATAACACCCGGTCGGATTCTGTGCGGGTACCGTAGGTGCGCAGTCAGGAAACGGATACTTCACATTGGTGTAGATCGGATGATCAAACCCTTGCAGCTGCCAGTTACCGGGAACCTCAATTTGTTCCCATGCCGATAAGTCATCTCCCGGTTCAATGAGTGATGCTTCGACCATTTCAGGAGCAGAGTAAAACTTGAATGCCCATTGCCCGTTCAGGTAGTAACGACCACTTGCGATTCCCTGACGGGCATCTTCGATATAACGATAGCTGTGTAGCGGGACGTGAGCTGACAGGGTATGCATCCGGACAGCGCCCGGATTCTGCCAGTCTCGACTGGCAATAATATCTTGAAAAGTTCGCATGAATACCTCGTTATCAGGCAGGAGGGAAATATCCATCCTGCCTGTTTTTTTCTCATCAATGCAGCTGTTTTTTGATCCGGCGGAGCTGATTATGCGGTTGTTTCTTTAGTCATATTTAAAGAATAGGTCTCAAATTCCTCCGGCTGAAATCCTTCATGCAGACGGTAGTAACGTCGATAAATCAGTGCACTCACAACCATCAGTAAAACAGGAATACCAATCATTAATGCCTGTAATCCGAGAATCGTCCCTTCAGATTGTTGGACATTCGGGACATATCCGACTACCGACAGCCCAACCCCGACAATAAACGCACCAGCGGCACTGGCAAATTTAACCAGCATGGTTTGGACAGAAAAAATCACGCTTTCGCTGCGTCGGCCGGTGATATGTTCACCATAATCGACCACGTCGGCCAGCATCACCGTTTGCAAGCCGTTGGTGATCCCGACACCGAATTTGATTGCCGCACCGGAAAGACCAATTAAATAGACATTGCCCGGATCAACCACACCCATGACCACCAATAACAGACATGACAAAATCGGGAACATGCAGGCGATCACCCACAGATGTTTACGTGGCAATAAGGCCGCCAACCGCGGAAAGAGGAAAATCCCAGCGACTTCAGCTGCACCGGCCACCATCATGTAAACCGGGAACAGTTCTTTATTGCCGACGGCATAGGTAAAGTAGTAAATGGCGAAACCACCAACCAGCATATTGCCAATCTGGAACGCCAACACGGTCGCAATTAATACTTTCAACTGATCATTGCCACCAATAATGCTGATGGCATCTTTCAGACCGAACTTCTCGACCATCTGTCCGGTGGCGACCACTTTTTCTTTAACATTCTTAAACGTAATCAATGCACTGAGGATAAATAAAACCGCAATCATGATCGACAGTTTAAAGAACCCTTGCCCCTGATCGTCACCACCCAACTTTGTCACCATCCACAGCCCATAACTACCGACAACAAACCAGGCAAAACTGGCAAACAGCCGCGGCCAGACAACTAACTTTTCCCGTTCTCGGCGCGATCCGGAAATAGCAGGAATCATTGACCAGAACGGGATATCCATGATGGTGTAGGTTAAACCCCATAAAATGTAAATCACCGCAGCATAGATATAAGCAGCGGTGCCTTCAAACATGTGTGAACAAAATAATGCAATCAGCACAAACGCATTGATAGCAGACCCAATCAGAATCCACGGACGAAATTTGCCATAACGAGAGCGAGTGTTGTCTACCACAATCCCCATCATCGGATCGGTGATCGCATCAATCACTCGCGCCGCGAGAAAAACCATCCCGACATACGCGGCAGAGAGCTCAACAACGTCGGTAAAATAGAACATCAGAAATATATAGATAGGCGCACAGGCAAAATCTTTACCTAATGCGCCCAGACCGTAGGATAATTTGGTTTTCAGCTCAATATGAGTCTCGTTATATTTTTTATTCATAGGGACGCTTTATCGTTATTTTGTTAAACATGTTGCGTACTATATTGAGCGTATTGTAATAAAACTGTGATCATCACACCGTTTGGTGAGAACGTTTCCACCGATATGAAACTATCAGAAAGAGATCACATTATCCCTCTGAAATACCCAAGGAAAATTGATAAAACAGTCTCAATGGCAGACTGTAGAAAGCTCATCAAGTCAGGTATATCGTATGATTTAATCAGGAGGAAGAGATAAAAAAGCGGGCGCTTACTTACTCCCATTTGATAGTTTCGTTATGGACAATTATTGAAGTAAAATGATGAACATCACACCTTGAATGTAAACGATATCATCACAGTCAGGGATTGGATTTGCTACGCACCGGATGCCGTGCCGACGGGCAGAGATACAAAAGGTTTGATTTCCTTTAACACAAACATACTCTGCATTTCTTTAATCCCCGGTAAACGCCGAATCACTGACATCGCAAATTCCGCATAAGAATCGAGATCATGAGAGACGACTTGAATCAAGAAGTCAGCATCGCCCCCGATACTGTAGCAGGCAACAACATTCTCAAGCGCAGTCACTTCTTGCTCAAACTTACGCGCTTCGGCTTCACTGTGGCTATCAATCGTCACCCGAACGAAAACCATCACACCCAAGCCTATTTTTTTCCGATCCAGAACCGCACGGTATCCTTGAATAATTTCATCGTCTTCCAACTTGCGGACTTTACGCCAGCAGGGTGAAGATGACATGCCGATTTGATCTGCCAGCTCCTGATTGGTCATCCGTGCATCTTGTTGCAATAAGGTCAAAATTTGAGTATCTGTCTTTGTCAGCGCCACTAGGGTTAAATCCTTTCATTTTTTTGCCATTTATCGGGTAATTTTGCCCTACAAGCATTTTTCCTAACGTGATATAGGTAACAAATTTCTATCATTCTGATGCATAATGAACAGCAACAACAACGTCAAAACATAGTTGGTAAAACAGTTGGTAAAACAATAGTTACAGTTCATTACAACTCACCAAGGACAATGATTCACCAAGGATGGAATTCAATGATTCTACATGTCGTGCTATTTACCTTTAAAAAGAACTGGAGTTGGTCTTCCACAAATGCAATCGAAGCAGAACAAGCAACACGTAATCACCCTCGTCATATTGAGGAAATAAAAGGATGGATATGTGGCCGAAATATATCCCGCCGAGAAATTGCTGCTGACTTTATCGCGATTGGAATATTTAATAACACTGATGATTTGGAAAAATATATTGTCCATCCAAATCATAGAGAAGGTGTTGAAAAATGGAAAGCGATTGCTGAATGGAATATTGTCGATATCGATTTATCCACCGATTTTTCTCAAGCAACCGGATATCTGAATTTATTATCCACCCTGTAAATACGATTTTAAAATGAGTGAGGAATTCATGGAGTTTGATGCAAGCAAGCACAAATGTACCATTATTGTTGATCAGGATTTACATCCGGGTTTAGCAATTAATGCTGCAAGTGTGATTGGAATCAGTTTTGGAAAAACAGTCAATAATCTCGTCGGCCCTGATATGCACAGCCTGGATAACGTCAATTATCCGGGTGTTATCTACTCGCCACTTCCGGTTTTGCTCTCGACGGGAGAACATATCCACAACCTGCTCGCCACCGCTGAACAAGATGATCAGATTTATACCATGCCTTTTAGTGCGTTGGCTCAGTCATGTAAAACGTATGATGAATATGGTGAAAGAATATCATCGGTGGCCAGTCAACATATTGAACTCGTCGCCATTGGTATGATTGGTCCGAAAAAAACCATCAATAAACTAACGGGTAACCTGCCGTTATTTAAATAAACAACCAGACATTCAATTACCTCCAATCAAACATATAGAGAATTTATTAAGGATGATCTCATGTATGCGATTTTTAAAGATGAATTGGTAAAACAAGCCAAAGATATTTTCCAACAACATAAAAAATTTGAAAATGGCGAATATTCTCACCAGCAACTGATTCATCATCAAGAAAAAAATCTTAAAGAAGTTCTAAAATATATCATCGATGGTTCTGGTTTTTATAAAGAACACTTATCAGGAATAACAGCGTCAGATATCGATAAATTTTCTCTTTCTGCGTTAAGCACATTACCATTTACCACCAAGAACGATCTTCGTGAAAATAGAAATTGCCTTGCTTCGGCACCACTCGATAAAAGTTGGATATACTACGAAACAACCGGCACGACAGGAGCTCCCACACCATGCCCCCGGAGTGAAACTGATTCGATTTATAATAATACGCCACTGATTCTCCGCTACGGACAAATTTTTCAACAGCATGGTGACAAACATATTGTTGGCGTCATGGGGCCGACCGAATTACATTCGACAGGGGATACCTTTGAAGATGTATTCCGCAGTTTAGGCCATAGTGTGGTCAAAATGTGGCCCCGCTCTCCGGTTGTCGGCATGAACCGCGCAATGGCACTTATCAATGAGTTACAAATTACGGCGCTCGTGTGTACACCTGCGGTGGCGATCAATCTCGCCCGATACCTCAAGAAACACCATGTGTCCCCGGCAGAAAGCAGCGTGCGAGTCATTCTGACATTAGGAGAATTAACCACACCGGCTTTGCTGCGCAATATCGGCGAAACATGGGGAGCACAAGTATACAATTGTATGTACGCCTCTCAGGAATCTTCTATTTTGGCGGTCTGTGACAGTGACCAATCACTCTACACCGTCCCAATGAATAACTACTATGAGTTAGTTGATCCGAACAGTGGTGAAGTGATCCCGGCTTCTGCAACGGAAACCAGTGGTGAGTTGGTGATTACTCATTTGTATCAGGGACAGAAGCCACTGATTCGCTACCGCACCGGTGATATGGTCAGAGCAACACGTATGTCTGACGGCCGACTGAAGATTGTGCCGATTGGTCGGGTCCGGGATACATTGACTTTAGGTGGCTGCAACTACTGTGCATGGGATATCGAGGCCGCCCTGCTGGAAAAACTGACCGGCTGCTTAGATTATGCCATTCAGATTGATGAAAAAAATGGTATCGATCACTTAAATATTATCGTTGAGTTAATCGACGACATCCCGCAGCAAGCCGTGATGCTCGCGCAGACCAAGGCTTATATGGCAGACAAAATCCGCCACGTTGAAATCGATATTCAGGTTGGTGAAACCACCAATATTACCAGTACATCTGCAATGGTCAGCTGGAAAGCCGCCAGACTGCATGATTTAAGAGCACAAGGCGATAACGCTGATCGCGACGCAGCCATTGCACTATTAGGTCGGGGGTTTCAATAATGACCGACACCATGACTCAAGCAAAACCACAGCAAGCGCATTCAGGTATCCACCACCCTTTTATCTATCTGGACGATGAATATCAGCCAGCGATGGAAGCTTCAATTCCGATTACAACACAAGCATTTAATTATGGGACAGGGGTTTTTGAAGGGATCCGGGCTTATCTTGCAGAAGACCAGCGCACTTTGAACATTTTTCAGTTAGATGCGCATATTGAACGGTTCATCAATTCTTCGAAACTTCTCCTGATTGATCACTTACCATCTCATCAAGAGATGAAAGCAATTATTCTTGAGCTGCTGAGAAAAAATCAGGCCAGCACAGATTGTTATATCCGGCCGATTGCTTTTAAAAAGAGCCTGCTTCCCGGGCAAGGATTTGGGGTCAAACTCTCTGGCGTCAGTTCAGGACTTGCGATTAATAGTTTAAACATGCCTTCGGTATCAGCACAAAAGAGCCTGCGCTGTACCATTTCAAACTGGAGAAGGGTTGCCGATAATTCGATTCCGGCACGCGCAAAAATCACCGGCAGCTATGTCAACTCAGCACTCGCAATGGAGTCGGCGCATCGCGCTGGATATGACGATGCCATCATGCTCAATGTTCATGGCAATATTGCCGAAGCCACCACGTCGAATGTCTTCTTAGTCAAGAAGAATAAACTCATTACACCGGCGATTAATTCTCACATTCTCGAAGGGATCACCAGAAGCACGGTGATTACTTTGGCGACAGAAGAGTTAGGGCTTGAAGTTGAAGAGAGAGATATCTCCCCCTCCGAACTCTTTGCTGCAAATGAGTGTTTTCTGACCGGAACAGGAATGGAAGTTTCCCCCGTACAGCAGATTGATCATTGTGACTTCAATAGTGCTGAACCACACAGTGTTACCTCAGAAATTCAACGTTTGTATATCAAGTCGGTTCGAGGACAACTGAGTCATTTTAAACACTGGTTAACGAGTGTGAATTGATGATTTTCATGGAGAGATAGACCAATGAACACGCATTTTATGGATATGGGACTTGTTCATGCGACATGTCACCCTGTTTATACATTAGGCCCACCGGGGACAAGCAGTGAATCCGCTTCAAAGTATTTTTGTACGCGGATGAAAGAATTCTATTCTAACAGTTTGAATACTATCAATCTGAACGAAACCTATGAGCAGGCACGCGATAATACCAAACAAGATAATGGGTTATTGATTGTTGCCAATGCCTATCAAAAAATTAATGATTTCTATATGGACTCTCATTTAAATCTGTTAGTAACATTTGTTTTTGATACCCCTTTATACGGGATTGCGACCAATCGTTCATTACCGCGCCGGCCACTGAGAATTGCATCTCATCCTGCGCCGATACCATTAATTCATGAATTGCTCCCTCAAGGCTTGCAGATAGAAACAATTATTGAAAAGAATTCTACCAGTGAAGCAGCCAATGCCGTCACTCAACATGAAGCCGATGTTGCTTTAACGACAGAAATTGCAGCAGATCTGCACAATCTATCGTTTATATCCAATGTCCGCCCCATCCATATGTTGTGGTCTGTATTTGGGTGCAATACTTCGAAATAACGTGCTGTTCATTCACATGTTTCGCCATCAACAGATTCATAAAAAAGAACCAAGAAAGGAAGAGAGAAATGATAGAGATGAAATTACACACGATTGACAGTGCACCGGATGGCAGTCGCAAACTTTTGCAAAGTTCGATTGATAATTTCGGTTGGATCCCCAACCAAAGTGCATACATGGCTGAATCTCCCGATCTGCTGGCTTCTTATCAGTTTGCGCATGACCGATTTTCACAATGTTCCCTGAATGAAGCAGAGAAAGCGGTTGTCTGGCTCACAACCGGTGTGATTAACCAATGCCCTTATACGATTAAAGCCCATCGCTGGATTGCAATTCACAAAGGGGTCGCCAGTGAGATTGTTGATAAAATAATTCATCATCCGGAGCAACTCCCGACACGATTAGCCGCGCTTCAGCAATTTACACAAGCAGTGATTCTTTCGCAGGGCACCATTCAAAAAGACAAAGCAAGTCATTTTCTAGCAGCGGGCTTCACACAACAAAATATGCTTGATGTGATTTTAGGCATCTCCCAGAAAACCATGTCTACCTTACTCAATAGCTTGGCAGACACACCGGTTGAGACGCAGTTTATGGATACGGTCGAGGCATAAGGTGGTTGTATGCATTACTTTAATCGAGAACATGTTGAGCAAACCCTCTCCATCCCCCTTGCCATTGAGTTGAGTCAGATTGCGTTTGCTTTGCAAAGTCAGGGCAAAGTGGTGCAATCGGTCCGAAGTATTATTCCGGCGCCAGATGGACGATTGATGGGGACAATGCCGGCTTATATTTCCGAAGGCAAATATTCGGGATTCGGCCTGAAATCTGTCTTGGTCGATTTTAATCCACACCAAGGTTCGGCTTCTCATGAAGGATGTATTCTGCTATTTGATGAACAGGCAAACGGACATATGGTGGCAGTTGACGCAGGAGCCATCACCGCACTAAGAACCGCGGCCGCCTCCGCTTGGGCAACGCACTTACTTGCACCGCAACACGCAACCAAACTTGCCATTCTGGGCACGGGCCTGCAAGCACGTCAACACTTACTCACCATGCTTGCCGTCCGCCCGATTCAGGATGTTACCGTCTGGGGCAGAAATCGGGCAAACGTAGATCAGTTTGCAACATGGTGTGCCGAGCATACCGCACTTAACATAACTGGCGCAGAAACACCGGCCGAAGCAGTCTCTGACGCAGATATTATCTGTACGGTAACGGCAGCCCGGAGCCCATTACTGCAACTTTGTGATTTACCACAAAGCTGCCATATCAATGCGATCGGTGCATCAGCAATTGGATTTCAGGAGCTGGATCCGGCAATCTATGGTGCGGTTGAGCATTATGTCGATTCACGAGAGTCATGCTGGAATGCCTCCCAGTGTCTCCAGCAAGCCAAAGAGAAAGGATACTTATCAACCGATCATTGCAGTCAAGAAATTGGTGAATTAGGAGAGCATAGCCTAGAAAAGCGTCCCGAACGCACGTTGTTTAAATCTGTGGGACTGGCGGTTCAAGATCTTGTTTTTGCCAGAGAAGTGCTTTATCAGAATCAATAGCAGCCAACCACAAGGAGTCTGTTGCACCGTGACTATTTTCAAACACGGCTCAGATAAAATCCGTTCAATATAAGTAGGATAAATAACCATGCTAGAATCAACACAAATATTAGCCTATGTTGCAGCCCTAGGCATCGCAGCTGCAATTCCGGGCCCCGGAATGACCGCATTAGTGGCCCGGAGCGTGAGTGGCGGCGCAATCACCGGGTTTACAATGCTGGCCGGGTTGATTCTGGGAGACTTGGTCTACCTGTCATTTGCGGTATTCGGTCTCGCGGTGATCGCACATCACTTCAGCACCTTATTCACATTGATCAGTTGGGCATCGTCTCTTTATCTGGCTTGGCTGGCGTGGCAATTTATTACCTGTAAGCCGGAAAGTATCCAGATCGATCAAAAGGCTTCCAGACGGGAGCTGACTTCAGCATGGTTTTCCGGTTTTACTATTACTTTGGGCAACCCCAAAACAATCGCATTCTATCTGGCGATCTTACCGCTGGTCATTACCTTGGACACCGTGTCGATACAAACATGGGGATTACTGCTGGTGCCGCTCACCATTGCAGTATTAATCGCAGTCGGTTCTATCTTTATTTTGGGAGCACTAAAAGTCAGACGCTTCCTGGCCAGCCAAAATGCTCAGATGCTACTCTTTCGCAGTGCGGGCATTATGATGCTCGCCGCTGCCGGAAGTATGATTGCCAAAACATTGTAGCCAGATTTTGGGTAATAACGAGATGCCACACGAAACAACGTCAGCCATGACATCTATTTCGCGTGTAACATTTTCGAGCGTTCCTCGCGAGGTGTCATGTGATAATAAGCTTTATAAGCACTGGAAAAATGCGGACCGCTGGAAAAGCCACACAATAGCCCAATTTGGACAATCGAGGTATGGGTCGTCAGCAACAGCTGACGCGCCCGTTTCAAACGAAGCTGAAGGTAGTAGCGAGCAGGCATGGTGTCGAGGTAACGCTTGAACAGCCGTTCGAGCTGGCGACGAGAGATATGGACTAATTCGGCAATTTCATCCGTTGACAACGGCTCTTCCAGATTGTTTTCCATCAGTTCAACAGCCATCGTTAAACGCGGTTGGATATCCCCGCCAAACTGCTTAAATGGTAATCGCTGGCGCTCTTGTGCCGGCCGAATACGATCCATACAAAGCTGATCAGAAACAGCATAGGCCAGCTCTTTACCTTCGGTCTCTTCCAGAAAATCCACCAAACAGTCGAGCGTTGCAGCTAACCCAGCCGTCGTAATAAGCCGCTCACATCGTTCATACAGATGGTCAGACAGCTCAATCGAATCATAACGCTCGCTAAAACTATCCATGAAAGACCAATGGACAGCGGCACGTTGATGATGCAGCAACCCACTGTCAGCAAGCCAGAACACACCGGCATAGCTGGCAAGGATGGTTTTCCCCTGTTGATAAAAATGTTGCAGTTTTTTCTTTTCCAGCGGTGATACCGCCTCATCCGGTAGCGACTCACAGACAACAGCCAGCAAGTCACAATCAAAGGCATCAGACCATACAATCGAATTGGGGAGGCAAGCGGATTGGGAGGACTCTACTACCGGAGTGACATACACACATCGAAATTTCTCTGCACCGAGAATATCATTGGCAACGCGAAAAGGGGCTTCTAACGATCCAATTGCATACCAAGAGTAACGACCGGGCAGATAGATCGCGACTTGGTAAATCGATGAGGCAGCATTTATCATTCAGAGCACTTATGGTGTCAATACAAATATAAAAATGCAGCATCATGATGCTGCATTTTCGCGTTATTTTAAAGCACCGGAAAGAAACTGCTGCAAACGTTCACTTTTCGGCTGACCGAAAACGGTTTCCGGATGCCCTTCTTCTTCAATTTTTCCCTGATGAAGAAAAATGACATGGTTTGAGACATGTCGGGCGAATCCCATCTCGTGTGTCACCACGATCATGGTTTTTCCTTCTTCAGCGAGTTGCTGCATAATCTTCAGCACTTCACCGACCAGCTCAGGATCCAGTGCAGATGTCGGCTCATCGAACAGCAACACTTCCGGTTCCATTGCCAAAGCCCGGGCAATCGACACACGCTGTTGCTGCCCCCCGGATAGATGGGTCGGATAGCTTTGTTGTGCCCGTTCGTCGATGCCAACTTTATTGAGATAAGCAATTGCTCTTTCACGCGCTTCCTGCTTACTGATGCCCAGTACCTGAATCGGTGCCACCATCACATTTTCCAGCACCGTCATATGACTCCACAAGTTAAAATGCTGGAATACCATCGTCAGCTTGGTGCGCAGGAGCTGCAACTGTTTATGGTCACTCACTTTGAGTTGTCCGTCTGAATCACGCTTCATCTGGATTTCCTGACCATTAATATAGATTGCGCCTGTCGAAGGTTTCTCAAGAAAATTCAAACAGCGTAAGAGTGTACTTTTCCCCGACCCGGACGATCCGATAATACTAATGACATCACCGGCATTCGCCTGTAAAGACACGCCTTTAATGACCTCATGCTGACCGTACTTTTTATGGAGATCACTGACGGCCAGTTTTGTGTTTTGCATAATGCTTGTTCCTTAACAATCGGTTTCCTGAAAAAATCAGTTTCCTGAATCCTCAAGCCCGTCAAATGCGAGCCGCCACCGGAAACCTAAAAATCGATGTTCTAATGTTTGACTGGTATCGGATGCAAGTGACGCAACCATTTCTTTTCTGCTCGCCGGAACAGCGCCACCAGCAAAAATGAAATCACTAAATAAAGTATGGCAGCAATCCCAAAGGCATGAAATGATTTATATGTCGCCGCATTCACATCTCGGGCGATTTTAAGAATATCAGGCACCGTGGCCGTAAATGCTAAAGAGGTCGAATGAAGCATGATAATTACTTCATTACTATAGGCAGGAATCGCGCGGCGCAATGCTGAAGGAAGCACAATACACCGGTAGCGCTTCCAGCGAGAGAAACCGTATGCTTTCGCTGCTTCAATTTCTCCCTGATTGGTTTCGCGGATTGCACCGGCAAAAATCTCAAGGGTATAGGCACAGGTATTGAGAAACAGCGCAAAAATCGTGCAGTTATAGCCGCTACGAAAAAACCAGTTGAGAAACTCCGTCGAGCGGACAAATCCCAGCGTGTATACACCTGTATAGAAAATCAGCAACTGAACATACAACGGTGTGCCACGGAAAAGATATGAAAATAGCCAGACGGGTAACGACAGCCAACGGTTTTTAGACACCCGAGCCAGTGACAATGGGATGGAGACAATAAATCCCAGCGATACGGAAATGACCAGTAACCAAAGCGTCACGGCAACACCGGTAAAGTGGTAACCATCCGACCATAAAAACGCTTTTCCGTAGCGTTCAAGTATTTCAATCATGACAAACGACCTCTATGGCTGTATGCGTAGCGACGCTCCAGCCAATAAAATGCCAGATTTGATAATGTGGTAAAAATCAGATAAACCGCAGCAGCAACAATCGTAAAGTAGAAAAACTGATAGGTTCCTTTGCCGGCCATTTGTGTTGCCTTGACGACATCGGCAAGGCCGATAATGGAAACCAGTGCGGTTGATTTGAGGATCACCAGCCAGTTATTGGACAAGCCCGGCAGGGCATGACGCATCATCTGAGGAAAAAGAATCACCCGAAACACTTGCCATGGTGTAAAACCATAGGAAGTCCCGGCTTCAATCTGCCCTTTGGGAACCGCCAGAAAAGCCCCGCGAAAAGTTTCCGTCAAATAGGCACCATAGATAAAACCAATGGTCAAAACACCGGCTGTGAATGGATCAATGTTAATTTGTTGCCACCCCAGAAATTCGGTGAACTGATTGAGGCCCAACTGCAAGCCGTAAAAAATCAGCATCATCAGCACCAAATCAGGAATGCCACGAATCAGTGTGGTATAAACATGGGCGAGCGCGATCATCGGACGGCTGCCAAATAGTTTGGCACAAGCCCCGAGCAATCCCAGAATAATTGAGAAAATTACCGAAAGAACTGCCAGTTCAATCGTCATGATTGCACCATCAAAGATAATGCCACCATATCCATAAAGCATAATGCCTTCCTAAATAAATACCGCTCCCTCAAACGAAGGAGCGGAAAGGAGTGACGGCTTATTTACCGTAAATATCAAAATCAAAGTATTGCTTAGCAATCGCATCATAGGTGCCATCTTTCAGCATGTCGCTCAGAGCAGCATTGATTTTATTTTTGAGTGCCTGATCAGTTTTACGCACCCCGATCCCGGCACCGACACCAAAGTATTTTTCATCATTGACTTCCGGACCGCTGAAGGCAAACCCTTTGCCAACCGGACGATTCAAGAAGCCATCGCTCGCAGCAACGGCATCCTGAAATGCAGTATCAAGACGGCCGTTCACTAAGTCAGCATAGACCTGATCCTGATTCTGATAAGTCACGACATCCACACCTTTAGGGGCCCATTGCTCTTTTGCATAAGTTTCAGCCGTGGTTCCCTGAAAAACACCAACACGTTTACCACCCAATGACGCAGCTGTCGGTTGCAGAGTCACCCCTTTTGGAGCGACTAAACGAGCAGGCGTGCCATACAGCTTATCTGTAAAGTCAATTTCCTGCTGACGCTGTGGCGTGATCGACATAGAAGAGAGAATTGCATCAATTTTTTTCGCTTTCAGCGAAGGAATCAAGCCATCGAAGTCACTTTCAACCCAGACACAGTGCGCATCAATTCGCTTACAAATTTCTTTGCCTAAATCGATATCAAATCCGGTCAGAGTGCCGTCTGGTTTCTTCATCTCAAAAGGTGCATATCCAGGCTCAACACCCAGCCGAACCAGCGGCTGATCCGCGGCCTGGACAAAAGGAGCAGCGAGAGTCAGCAGAAGCAGACTCAAATTCGTTATTCTTTTCATAGTGATATCTCATTCATATATGATAAACGTTGAAAACAGCACAATTCATGCCATAGGTGACTATTCTTTCCAACCGCTGGGAGAAGAGAATATATTTAAACACCTAAAATGCATGAATACTTAAATAGATGCCTCAAAACGGGGATTCTACTGCATATAAATATAAAGTGCTTCTGATATTTTCAATTTTATCGATATTTTATATATGCACAATTGAGACACATTTATTGCACTATACCAATGCATAACAACAACTTTTTCACGGTTAACATACAATTTAGCAACAAATGTAAAGTGAAAATAAAAAATGCCACACCAGTTTCATTCATGCAAGATACGATGAATACAAACAAATATGCGGCATATTGCACCGATTAGTAGTTGAATCTGTTGTTCGCTTTCAATTGGCATCACAGCCCGTTAAAAGGTATGTCGATTTAGCATCGGTGCTGACTCAAAATCGACGTCAGTGAGGCGAAACAGATGCATCAAGACTTCAAATAGTTCAGTCATAATGCTCTTATGGCTCACTTATTGACCGGCTCTCCGGCTTCATCTGCTGCAACAATTTCAGTTTCCTCAAGCGCCGCATCAATCCATTGCTGCAACGCCGGACACGACAAGACATGATTCACATATTTCTGCGCCGTTTCCCCAAGGCTCAACTGATACGTTTTTAAACGCATCACAACAGGCGCAAACATCGCATCAGCAATAGAGTACCGACCAAACAGCCATCCCCCCTGATCGGCAAAGCGCACCATCTGCCCGGCAAAAATTGCTTCAATCCGTTTGAGATCCTGCTGCGCAGCTTCAGACAAATTCAGTGAACGAGTTGCGCGGATATTCATCGGTGCTTCACTACGCAGGGCCGGAAAGCCCGAATGCATTTCTGCCGCCAACGAACGCGCGTTAGCCTTATCTTTGGGATCGGCTGGCCATGCTTTTCCCGCAAGATAGGTATCATTGATATATTCACAGATCGCGAGTGAATCCCATACGGTGACGTCACCAT
Organism: Vibrio sp. MEBiC08052; assembly: GCF_001506075.1. GTDB lineage: Bacteria > Pseudomonadota > Gammaproteobacteria > Enterobacterales > Vibrionaceae > Vibrio. Next base: position 3,324,828 of record NZ_KQ947475.1, read on the forward strand.
CGATCAGGCAAGGGACTTTCAGCGTTGGTGTCACCGATGACAAAGCAGCATAAAACTGTGGCGTATCAAGCGGTAACTGAACTTCATCGAATGCAATATTTGATTTTGCCAATAAAATCCATGGCCTGAGTGACCACGTTGAATAATTTTTATTCCCGATATATAGCTTCATTGGTGGACTCCAAGATTGACGAGATGAGAAATGGAATGCGGGAGAGAAAATCACCAGCCTGAGCGCGATGCTCAGGCTGAGTGGTTGTCATGAAACAAATTATTCAATTTTAAACTTATTTACAATCGCTAATAATTGCTGATTGATGGTAATCAAGCGGCGTGTTGTCTCTGCGGTATTGTCACCATTGTCGTTGATGGTATGCATCACTTCACGAATTGCGACCATACTCCGGTTAATATCTTCGGTCACACTACTTTGCTCTTCGGCTGACGTTGCAATCTGAATCGACAAGTCGTTAATTTCATTGACCGCCGACGTCACTTTATCCAATGAAGACACCACCACAGTTGTCGATTCTTCGGTTATCCGACAACTGTTACGAGTCGATTCCATACTGGAAACCACGGTTGCTGTTCCGGCTTTCAAGCGATCTAACATCTGGACAATGTCCTCGGTACTCCGATGGGTTCGTGACGCTAACGCCCGCACCTCATCAGCAACGACCGCAAAACCACGCCCTTGGTCTCCGGCTCTCGCTGCCTCAATCGCAGCATTCAAAGCCAGTAGGTTAGTCTGTTCGGCAATACCACCGATTTCACCCAGTAATTTACCGATTTCTTCTGTATGCATGTTCATATCAGCAATGAATCGAGCCGTTTCTTCCACTTCTTCTGCCAATGCACCGACTTGTGAAACGGCCCGTTGTACCACTTCTTTAGAATGCTCAGCTTCACTATTTGTCGCTTCTGTCTGGCTTGCGGTGTTGGCCGCATTCTCTGCAACAACAGATGCTGTCGAGCTCATTTCATTCACTGCTGTCACTGTCAATTCAATTTCCTGACTATGTGACTGGAGCAATTTACTATTCGAATCGGTTTGCTGTTCAAGTTGGGCGATTTCCTGACTAATCGTATCCGTCGATTCCCTCACCTGTCGCATCATGTTCTGTAAATTCTCGATAAACTGATTAATACCACTCGCGATCATGCCCAGTTCATCTTTTGAATCCACCTTCAGACGATGAGTCAGGTCACCATTTCCATCTGCCAGATCAGCAATCAGATTTTTCAACAAAAGAATCGGCTTAAACACCCAGTTAATCAGGAGAATGGCTATCGGAATCAAAATAATCGCGGCAATGATCAACGCAATGGTAATGCTGCCATTCAGTGCATCGGTATCATGCTGAATATAGTCGTTATCGATATATCCGGTGAGTATCCACTCTTTTCCGGCAACATTGATCTTCGCTGTCAGTGGCGTCAGATTATGCCCTTCAGCTTTATTGGAAAAGATCTGAGTTTGCTTGTCATCCACCAGCTCAAGATAACTGCCATTCGTAGACATTGAACTTAGCAGATCACCGAGAGAAGAGAGGTCAATGTAGAAAATATTTCCAGAATCTTTGTTCTCAGGCACGGTAATCGTGATCGTTGGTTTTCCATTATCAATAAAGACATTACTCACGGTCAGCTTACCATCTGCCTGTTTAAAGATATCCATGTATGGCTGAGCTTCCTGCGGATCTTTAATTGCGCCATCTCGATTGATAGTCATCCCGAACGCAACTTTAATCGCATCTCTGAAGCCAGTTTTTTCTATCGCCTGTTTGACCTCGTAAAAACTGAACTTAGTTGACTGAGCCAGAACTATATTGTCTTTAAGCTTCCCTTCCACCACAGAACGGATCGTATCAATCTGTGTCCGGATCACTTGGCTATCACTTTGATGTATATAGCGACTGATATAAAAATTAGCACTAACGTAGGCAGTGAATATCGTTACACAGATAATTGCAACAACGATAGCAAGCAATTTAGTCTTAAATGATACCTTTTTCATACTATATCCATGACCCTTTCTCAATTTGTAGCCAGCGATGACCGCTACATTCCATAATGTGGTATACAAACAAAAAGTGTTCCATTTAAATTATAACAAAAACAGATATATCAAAAAAATGTCATATCCGACACTTTTAGACATCATACGACGTATATCGACAGTTGGAACATATTCTGTAATTTTATGGTGCCTATTCGCAAAAACTAAAAAAATCGTACCGTTGGAGAAGCTGACAATTATTTGCTAGGTTTTAGCTCAAAACACTATTTTAAAAATTTTGATCACATTTTTGGCAATTTGCAGCTAAAAGTGAATATAAATCAATTTAAAGTCCCTGTATTTGGGATCTTCCTCATTCTTTTCAGATCGCTGTTGCTGTACAGAAAGCTGTTGATATGCAATCAAATACAATAAATTAGGGAGAATCCACGACTCTCCCCTAAACAAAATACCTCATATTCCATGGGTCGTATTACGGTCAATACTCCCCTGAATATTACACTTTAAACTGACTCACCAAGTCAGAAAGCCGCTGCGAAATATCGGCAACCACATTACCGGTATCGGCCACGCGCTGATGAACACCGGTGGCTTTATCAGACAGTTCTTTCAGCTCTCGAATGCCTTGATTCACATCGACAATTACCGAACTCTGTTCTTCCGTCGCCGCAGCAATCTGAATATTCATTTCTTGAACCGTGGAAATCAATTCGCGGATATCCTGAAATGCATGTCTCATCTCATCAGCCATTCCCACGGATTCAGTAACAGCATCTTCTCCGCCTTGAATGGCCGCCTGAGTTTCATTCACACCTTTAATCAGGCCGGATATCATGTCCTGAATATCTTCTGTTGAAGACTGTGTCCGTTGTGCCAACGTTCTCACTTCATCAGCCACAACCGCAAAGCCGCGCCCTTGCTCACCGGCTCGTGCCGCTTCAATTGCCGCGTTCAATGCCAGTAGATTGGTTTGGTCAGCGATACCACGGATCACATCCAAAACTGAAGTAATATTGTCAGAATCTGCGGCAAGTGATGACATCTTCTGGCTGGCTTCTTGAAAACTCACCGATAATTTATCGTTCAGCGCGACATTTTTATCCACCAACGTCATACCACTACTCGCAGCACGATTCGCTTCATCACTTTTAGAAGAAGTATGCTGTGCATTGGTCGTAATTTCTTGAATCGCCAGATTGATTTGTTCAAACGCTTGAAATAGCAGTTCCAGACGCTGCTGCTGATTGTGACCAATCACTTCCGTTTTACTCACGACATCCTGAAGATGGCTTGTATCCGCCCCCAGTTTCTCAACCCCATCAATCACACTTTTTACCAGTTGTTGGAGCTGTTCCAGCAAGTGATTCACACTGCATGACAAGTCACCTAATTCGGTTTTTTTCTTCACGGTCAAACGGCTCACTAAATCACCATCTCCCTGAGTCAAATCATCGATCTTATCTTTCACGGAATAGATCGCAGACGTAATTGCTCTCGGAATGAAAAACACCAATATCATCCCAATCACCACCGAGATAAGGGAAATCATCATATTCCAGAAAATTCGCTGTCCGACAACGTCACTCGACTGTCCGTAGAGTGCATTCCCGAGTTTATCAACCAGTTCGCCGGCTTTATCATACTCACTACGTAACATCTCAAAATGTTTCTCAGACTCAGTGAATTGTGTGTTGGCTTGTATCTTGTCACCTTTTTCTATCAGCGCAAACACCCGATCCGCCTGATCCTTCCAGTCTTTAAAAATACTATCGAAATTATTGAATTGTGCGATGATCTGAGGATAATCAGCCATATAATTCAAATAGTTTTGCATTCGATCATAGGCTTGCTGGACATTTTCCTGATAATCATCTTTTGAAACTTTTAGTACTTTCTCGTCATTGGTCAGAAGCGCATCTTGTTGCCCCTTGAGCGCCTGATATAAATCTCGATCAGCATTGAGCACATCTCGCTGAGCCTTTCTCAGAGGCTCTGCGAATAGTTGGATGTTGCGTTCCAGCAGGTTAAGCGAATTCCGGTTTTGTAATCCGGAGAAAACAATAATGGCAGTTAAAAAGGCCAAAGACAGGCCAAGCTGCATACGGATGGTAAAATTACTAAACATCATGACATCCTAAAATGATATGCATTAGCTTCTGCGAGACTTCTTATTATTATTCGAATGATAAAACAGACCTAATGCAATGAAATGAATATGACCAACATGACGTTTAATATTGCATTTGATGATGGATATACACCTAAAGTATATTGACAGAATACTCAAATAAAGAATGCAGCGTGCAATAATATAATAAAAAAACCATTTAATGTAAAAGCGATGTTAAAGCAATCAATAAAGTTCATGTAACATGAACATGGGTCAAAACATAACTCTGACCCATATCACAGTAATCGTTGTTGAGCGCCTTACCTTTGCAGCTAATCCTGCAACCATCGAATCGCTTCATCATAATTCTCGAAATAGCGGATATCTCCCGAGATAAACCAATTCCCGACTTTTGCAGTGAGAGCTTGCCATTCCTGATGACCATAGAGCGCCACTTTATTAAAGTCTGCACCATGTTGTAGACCCAGTTTAAAGTCATCCCATGCTGCTCGAAGCTCCCACCCTTTCAACTCAGAGACATCAAACAATACATCAACTTTCGGGGTGTTAACCTTCACCAATGCAGCATCCAGAAGTGGTGTGATCATCTCGTAATCCTGATGAGTTAATGTACCGACGGCTTTAATCGACACAAAAAATTCGTGATCGACCCGTTCCAGTCCAATGGTGAGGCCATGTTTTTTATACGCCATTCTAACCTCCATCAAGTATCTTGAGACCTACATATCTTGAGACATAGCTACAGAGCAACCATATTATCATTTAAGGATATGCTATCCGGTAAATAAGCATTTGGATCCATCCCACAAATTCAGCATAAGCGAACAGGCTCGAGAGAAAGACCGATAGGAGGACAGACACTATAAACGAGCAGAAGCATCAACGAACTCTCCAACTCTCCCGGACAGATAACATCCTTCCACACGAACAGGAATCGGTCCGCTTTTCTACGCTTGATTCATGGTTGTTATCTGCTTTTATTTGATGATAATTTATGGTTTCCCATTCACCGAGTTATAAAGTCAACGCCCTATGACCAGTATGAAAACCCGCTGCCCGTCATGCCATGCTATGAATCGCGTTCCCACCGAGCGTGTTTCTGAGTCGTCGGTATGCGGCAAGTGTAAACAGTTCCTCCTTGACGGCTTACCCGTTGAAGGGACAGTCGATAATTTTCAGTTCATTTTGAAGAGTGATATCCCCGTGGTGGTCGATTTTTGGGCCCCGTGGTGTAACCCGTGTGTCGGATTTGCGCCAGTTTTTGAGCAAACGGCACAAGAGCGCATGCAGCGGGTTCGTTTTATTAAGGTCGATACTGAAGCTCAACAGGCATTGGCCGCGCAATTTCAGATTCGCAGTATTCCAACAGTGATGGTTTTTCATCAAGGACAACGGCTCAACATGATCAACGGTGCACTGCCTTATTCGCAGTTTAATGCATGGCTGGATGAGTCGCTGAAAGGCATGTGAAAGGCGGTAGGTGTTTTTCGAACAGAATCAAGACAGGCACGCTTCGCGTGCCTGTCCTCGTTAAACATCATTCAAGACGTTATACAAGCACTAACTCGACTCGAATATTGCCGCGAGTTGCATTTGAGTATGGACAAACTTGATGCGCTTTTTCGATCAACGTCTGTGCGACACTGCGATCAAGTTCCGGTAGAGAAATATGTAACTCGACATCAATCGCAAAACCAACACCGGCCGTATTTTGACCAATGCCGACTTTTGCCGTCACACTGAGATCTTGAGATAATTTGATCTTATCCTGCATGGCGACAAACTTCAGCGCACCGATAAAACATGCTGAATAACCTGCAGCGAAAAGTTGTTCTGGGTTTGTCCCTTCACCACCTGAACCGCCTAATTCTTTGGGGGTACTCAGATTCACTTGTAATTTGTTATCGTCAGAAGCGGATTTTCCGTCACGCCCGCCAGTCGTTGTTACTTGTGCTGTATATAAAAGATCCATGAACAACCTCCAATTAGTTATTGCAATAATTATTTTAGTTAAAAAAAGCCCACAGCTTTTTCTCTCTAGTGACATTATATTATCGCAATAATAGTTATCGCACAAGGTATTTTTGGCAGACAGCTTACTCAGGCTGATTCTTGAGTAAGCTTTTTCTCAATGTCATGATTTTATCTTTCATCTCCATCAGCTCTCGACTGGGTATACCACAGGCCTCAATCAAGCACTGATTAATTTTCACCGCTTCAGCTTTGAGCTGCTGTCCCTTTGGTGTCAAGCGGACACTCAATGAACGCTCATCATGTAGCTGTCGCGTACGATTCACCAGCCCCTCTTGTTCCATCCGTTTAATCACAGGCGTGAGAGCACCGGATTTCTGTCCTAATCGCTCACCAATATCTTTAAGACCGATGCCATCTTGCTCCCAGAGAATCAGTAACACGAGATATTGCGGATACGTTAGCCCCAAAGGTTCAAGTAGCGGTTTATACATCTGCGTCATCGCCAGAGAGGTTGAATAAAGGGCAAAACATAGCTGGTTATCCAGCAATAAAGCGTTATTATCAGACATTCTTTCTACTTCTTTTTTCTCAGGTCTACTTCTATCAGCCGTTGACGGCATGATAACCCGTTTAAACGACTGAGGTTCAATGTTCAGTGGGTTCCACATTATAAGGAACGCTGTTGTTGAGGATCTTCATTCATCAATATTGAATACCTTCAAAATGACAACAACGTCCGACACACACGGCTCAATCAAAATCCAATGATAGCGAGAACCAATTACTCTTCCGCGGTTGCCTCATGGATTGCTTCTTTCGTTGAATGATAAACTTCACTCGATTTCTCTTTGGTTGTGTCCCATATTTCAGAAGAGTCTTCTTTCACACCGTTCCAAGTCGAGGAACAAGCACTCAAAAACAAAGCCAATATAGCAATCAGTCCATATTTCATTGATACTCTCCTATTTACTGAACGACTCAAGCAAAAGCATAGCACGACCTCATCCTCGTCCTCGTCTTCTGCCCATTTTCCTGTCTGTGACCAAGGAACCTTCTGTTAGCAAAAGACATCGTGACAGGAAAAACTATGATGTAATAACATAATGTCGTTTGTGTAATGCAAATGTCAAAATCATCATCAACTGCGGAAGGAATCTCTCATAATTGAGTATAGCGATCACATCATCCGATGATTTCAGGGCTCACATCCACAGTCTCGGTGAAAAAAGACAGCGAATAAAATGAGGGCCTCCGGTCAATGGAAGCCCTGAATGGTACTAATTTTCGGCTGGATTTTCGATGAGCGGGATGTTTTGTAAACCATCCGCTTCATCTTCAAATGCTTTGAGACGTTTATAAATAGACAACAGCTCGACAATCGTCGTCCATGAGTTGACCAGATATTGAAAAGAGCTTTCAACCTGACCGAATGCATTGATAATTCGCTGCATTACACCCAGCGTGAAAGCACCTGCAACAATTGAAGGCGCCAATGCAATGATCGGAATAAAGGTGCCAACCTGTAAGTAACCGTAACGGACGATATTAAAGTACACATAATGCTTATAAAGACGAAAGTAGTTATGCCGGACATCACTGAATAACTCTTTTAAGGTTTGTGGTGCAGCACGGTGTTCATGATCCTCTCCATAAACTAATTCTTTTCTGTAAGCGGCTTCGACGCGTTGATTCTTAAATTCTAATCCCGGTAATTTAACCCCGGCAGCAGCCAGTAATACAGTGCCGATGATCGACCAAATAATGGCAACAAAGACCAACCCCTGAGACACTTCACCAATCAATGGTAATGTTTTCACATAACCGGAGAGTCCCCATAAAATCGGCAGAAAAGCAATCAGTGTCATTACCGCATTCAATAGGTTGACGCCTAAACTTTCCATAATCGACGCGAAACGCATCGTATCTTCCTGAATCCGCTGTGATGCCCCCTCGATATGGCGAACCTGTTGCCAACGGGCGGTATAATAATCCGTCATTGCGGTGCGCCACCGAAACACATAATGACTGACGAAAAAATGGTTACAAACCGCGACCATAATGGCAATGAGCAAAATCACGGCAACCGTTGTCAGTTCACCATAAAACTCACCAAGGGTAATGCTGTTGGGATTCGTTAATGCCTTCTGGATCAGGTTATAAAAATTGCCATACCATTCATTGATCATGACACTGACTTCGACCTGAAACCAAGTAATGAACACAATCAAACCGGAACCAACGACCGACCAGCGAGCCCATTTTTGGTCACCGAATTTTAACCAGACGCCAATAAACAAGGCATAACAAACAAACATATACTGATATAACCAAGCATTAGTCGCACTCTCTAGTGCTTGTTGAAAAGCGGCCTGCACCGCAGGTGCAGCATCCACCAACAACGGCTGTGGGAACCCGATCCCGACCAGATAGCCGAGGCTAAGATCAGCACCTAACTCACGAACACCGGTGTACCAGCAAATCACACAAAACAGTGCCCAAATAACAAAACTGAGAAAAAATAATTTTGGTCTCGGAAAGAAAGAATCAAACACTATATCAATCTCTTATTAATTTTACTGACAGTTATCGTGCCGATGTACCACATCGTGAAGCACGGTATAAATGAATCACAGCGTTAATATTCACGATTCCGCGGTGACATGCAATCCTTCAGTTCAACTCTAAGCTCCAATGAAGCTAGTTGAGGAACAGTTAGTTATGACCAACGGAACCGATGAAAATTCCCCTCGTGTGACGATTGAATGAGGAGGTTCCTATCAAAAACGATGTTGCTGCTTTTTGAAAACTCTGAAAATAGTTCATTGCTTATGAATAAATTATCGACATATTCATATGCTCTTAATATTCGAATTCAACTTTAACTTACTCATGACAAAGTAATAACATGACATTTTTTATTGGGGTTAAATTAAAAGTATGTTTTAGCAGAGGTCAGCCAGAATATAATAATCATGAACATGATAATTTTGATAAATTTATTATATTGACATGATTGTTGTTATTTAAAATAAGTGACTTCCGCTAAACAATTAGCGTACATCAACGATGACTTATTCAAAATCACTAGGAGTAAAAAGATGAAAAAGATCCTTCCAATTCTAGCGAGCACTATGGCTTTAACAATGTTCAGCACAATTTCATACGCAGCAGTTTTGGACGATGAAAGCGGGATTTACGTTGGCGGTAACTACGGTTACGTGAAGATTGATGGCCAAGACGATTTTGATGATGACAATGATGTGATGCAAGGATTAATTGGTTTTAAATTAAACCGTTACATCGGTGTTGAAGGGAGTTATATCGACTTCGGCTCGTATGGTGGTAACGCTGCAAGAGCTGAGACAGACGGTTATACGGCTGCTCTAAAATTGACCGCGCCGATTGGTGATCGCGTAGAAATTTACGCTAAAGGCGGCCAGCTTTGGTACACCACAGACTATAACATCTTAGGTGTAAGTGGCGACGAAGATGACGAAGCTGTATTTGTGGGTGCCGGTGTTGGATTTAAAATTACGGACAACTTCTTAGTCAATGCAGAATATACTTGGTATGACGTTGACTTAAACGCCAATGATATTAATAATGGTGCAGATACCAATACCGACTTAAAACAAGCAACTATTGGTGCTGAATATCGCTTTTAAATGATCTATTAGAATAGCCAGAAATAAAAATCAATTCAAAAGTAACCTATAAAAAGCACTCATGATGAGTACTTTTCAATGCTTCATTATATTGCGTGATTGATACAGCGATTTTTATTTTGGTTTCCATCCGCTCACCGAGCATAACATCAATACTCTTCTCATATTCAAATACACATTCAAGTACGAATGTTCAAATACGGACGGAAGGTAACATTCATTCGGTGGGAGCATCCGACATCATCGGAACAACACCACCGAATTCAAAAAACAAGAGCAGCGATTGAAATGGATTCTATCGTAATGATCAGAAATTAACCCAAGTTAAAGCAAGCATAAACGTAATCACAGCTGTCACGCCAAACATTGCGAAGACACCTGCAAGTTCTTTAACAGTATTGACGACAGACGTGCTCATTTTTGTTTTAGGTACAGTGATAGTAATTTGTGAGGAAAGCGTTGAACTCATGACTCGGCTCCTAGCGTTATTTTATTTCACAACCAAGTGTTGTTTAGTTCAAATTATCAGCAATATTGTGATTCAAGTCAACATTTATGGTAATTTAATTACGAAAAAAATGTAATTATCAGTACATATTCATAAAAATTTGATGAATTTCAAATAAATAAAGCATACCTGTCGCAGAGTGACGGTACAGCTATCGGCAAAAAGAGATGATAAGCCACAGACGCATAGGCCGTGGCTTTTTCGATATGATGTTGTAGAACAAACAGAATCAAGTGGTTAAGATGACCTTAACCGATAAGGCGTTCCCGACTCACTGCCTGTTCATTAAACGCATCTTCATTCAAGACGATAGTTTGAGCTCGCTTGAAGAAATTAAAATCCGTCGCAGTGGCACTGGTATAAGCCCCCATCATACAACCGACAATAAGGTCACCATTCTCCAACCGAGGCAACATAATATCTTCAGCAATCACATCAATACTGTCACAAGTCGGACCGGCCAAAACACTCGGCAACAATTCACCACCTTGTTTCAAAGTCACCAACGGATACTGTGCATCGTCGAACATTAGCCCACTGAAAGAGCCGTAGATGCCATCGTCAAGGTAGTACCACATTTGGCCTTCCCTTTCCGCCTGCCCCATAATGGAAGCGACACTCATCACGGCCTGTGCCACGATAAAGCGTCCGGGTTCAGCCAAAACTTGTACAGTTTCCGGTAACTCGTTCAACGCTTCGTTAATAGGCTCACAAAATTGCTCAATCGGCATCACCTGTTTTGTATAACTGACAGGGAAACCTCCGCCAATATCCAGTGCACTCAGTGCAGGTAATCCGCGCGCGACAACTTCTTCCATCACGGTCTTGCAAGTCCGGATCGCATCAACATACTTCTGTGGATGAATCGTCTGAGAACCAACATGAAAAGAGAGCCCCTTAATATGAATATTCCATTCCTGAGCCATTTCAATGATTGTCAGTGCCTGTTCAGGGGAACAACCGAATTTCTTCGATAAATCCGCAAATGCTTCCGCATTGCGAAAACTCAAACGTACCAGTAACTCCACCTCATCTTTATAAGGTTTGAATTTTGCCAGTTCGTTCAAGTTATCCACTACAAAAACAGAACAGCCGTATGCTAACGCATCGCGAATATCTGCATCACGTTTGATCGGGTGAGTATGGATTGTACGTTCAGCCGGCACGCCTTCTTGGGCAGCCAGTTCAACTTCACCACTGGTCGCCAGATCAAAGCTTGCACCTTCGCCGAGCAGAGTTCTGACCACGACCGGATGCGGCAGCGGTTTCAGCGCAAAATGAAGCGTAACATTCGGTAAAGCGTTATTCAGTGCGCGATATTGCTGACGAATTGTCTCGCAATCGAGCATCAGTAGTGGTGCACCGAACTGTGACACGGATGATTCAACTAAACGAACGTCATCAGCAGAAAGAGTTCGAGCAGCAAAAGATTGAAAATTTAATACTGAATGGACATGAGCCATCGCAAACCTCCGGGGACAAACACTTTTCATCGGACTGTTTTTATGAAAAGTGGAGCGTCAATAAAAGCGTCAATACGCTGTCAAAGTCACTCTTGGATAGTTGCTCTATCGCCTTGCCACATAGGTGTGATGTACTCGGATTGGCTATCATCAAGAAGCAGGCTGATAGTAAGTTCATGTAGGGACAGACGCAATAAAAAATAGCCCTGCAAAAGTCAAAAATTTTTTATGGTCAAGATAGCATTTATTAATAGTTGAGCCTTCATTATTGCGCTGACATGCATCCGGATTGAATATCTGTTTGAGTCACGGAACAGGGAGACATTATTATTCTGACAATATCTGTCCGGCACATGGTTGCCCGGTGTGAATAGCCTGAGAGCACATATAATCAGGTCAAATAACGCAATTTCATATTTTTAAAATATTTAATATTTACCCTCAATGAAATAGACAATTTTGTCAATTTCATCCTGTTATCAAATTACTAACATTAAATTTATAGATAGAAAATACTTGTTGTAAACCATCCATAAATGACATATTTAAAAGACGACCAAACTAATCAGCTGAATCATTAAAAAATTAAAATAAAATTATAATATTCAATTAGTTAAAATATTAAAACTAAACATAAAAATCTCAAAATTATTAATAATTAAATAAGTATTGATTTATAAATTTATCATTAAAAATCAATTCAATTACTCTATTTTTATTTCCGGCTTTACACGTTTACATAAATAAAACATAATTCAAAAAATAATAACAAAAGCATTTTAAAATAATGTTTGAAGCAGAAAACAGCATAACTTCAAACATTCTACGGTGAATGATTGATATCCACTTAGTCGTAACAATATCGATGATTCATAAACGATGAAAAAATGGAGTTTATCAAATGAATAAGGCAACAAATTTATTATTGAGTGCCATCGTAGGAAGTATGTCATCTCTGGCTTATGCTCACTCTCTGGATGTCACCGTTACCCCTTTAAACCAGTCTTATGGTGAAGGCAGTGATGTCAAAGTCGAACTGAGCATTACGAATAATGGTCAGGAGGCTGTCGATGTGCTCGATTGGTATCTCATCAATCACAACAAACTGCAGAAGAATGCTTTCACCGTGACAGTGGATGGAGAAACCGTCGCATATACGGGTCCGATTATCAAACGGCCAGCGCCAACGGCTAAAGATTATATGACTCTGCCTGCCGGCCAGACCATTACTCAAACAATCGACCTGTCTGCCTTCTATGACATGACTCGAGAAGGGACATACAACGTTCAGTTTAATGTCACCGCAATGGATTTAATTAAATCTGAAGAAAAATCAACAATTCAAGCCGAAGATGAAGTCCAGACACTCAGCTCAAATGGTGTGAGTTTCTGGGTTGAGGGCGTGCACCCAAAGGTCGCAACCATCAATGAATCGGTACTCGATGTTGCTGAAATGGCAGGTGGAATCAGCTATGTCGGTAACTGCTCAAATAGCCAGAAAAGTCAAATCAGTTCAGCCGTTAGCGCGGCACGGAGCATGTCCGGTTCAGCTTACAACTACTACAGAGCAGGTTCAGTAACCTCTCGCTATACCACTTGGTTCGGCTCATACTCAAGCGGTCGTTACAGCACCGTCAAAGGACATTTCCAGAAAATATCCGATGCACTGCAAAACAAGACCGTCACCGCAGATTGTTACTGTGAGGGCAGCCTTTCCAATGCATATGCTTACGTTTATCCGAATCAACCCTATCGTATCCACTTATGCAACGCCTTCTGGTCTGCTCCCACCACAGGAACGGACTCAAAAGCCGGAACACTGATTCATGAAATGAGTCATTTCACAGTTAATGGCGGTACGGATGATATTGCTTACGGACAGTATAATGCACGTCGTCTGGCACAATCATCACCGAATCAGGCAGTCAACAACGCAGATTCTCATGAATACTTCGCAGAGAATAATCCTTCTTTATAAGGCATAAGGCGTTTCTGTACGAACCGAAAGCACCACGAGCCGGTGCTTTCGGTTAATTCCCCAGGCCCTGAATACGAATGGCTCAACCACCATATCAATCCCTGTTTCTCCTCTTTACCGCTTGAATGAGTTTTAGGATGACCTCTTCAATGGCTTCACGAGACGATCCAATCCTTCAACTTTCAACGTCAGACAGAGTTGCATTAATTCCCCGAGTTCTCCCTGAGGAAATTCACCCTTATTCTGAAACCACAATAAGTACTCTTCCGGTAAATCAATTAACACGCGTCCGGCATAACGGCCAAACGGCATTTTTATCGTTGCCAGTTTTAGCAAACTCTCTTTTTGTAGCATAGCGGGGGCTTTCTTGTTCTGTTGAAGTTATGTGTATTCTAATCGATTCGACGTCTCCTTTGCTCTTCATTATTCACATGAGCGATTGAGAGCCGAATCCTGTTCAAACATCCAACGAAACTGAGGCATATAATCTAAGTTCTCTTTCACTGTTTCTTGCAGGGCTTCGTCTAAGATTGTGCCGGTATTCACGATAGGATTTAATATTAATCCTCGTTTCGCTGCGACTAAATCACCTTTCACCGCAGCTTCGACCGTGAGTGTTTCAAACGCTTTCATCAGTTGAATCAGACGTAATGTGTCATCCGGGAATGGTTCGACGTTAAGTGGTAGCGGACCACTTTTGGTAATGAGTGAGCTCACTTCTACAGCACAATCATCCGGTAAGCCACTAATTGCACCATTATTGCGTGTATTAACATGCATCACGGTACGCTTGTCGTTATAAATTGAAGCCATCAACTCACATGCTGCTTCTGAATAGTATTGACCGCCACGTTTTTCCAATTCTTTGGGCTTTTCGGCTAGATCCGGATTTTTATAAATATCAAATAAACGTTTTTCCATTGCTTTTACAACTTCACCACGAGTCCCCTCACCATCAGCCTCTTTTTGTTCTTGTTTCATGATATCGTCACTGATGTAGTAATAACGCAAATAAGCACAGGGGATCATCCCCATATCTTTTAATAGATCTTTCGGCCAAGCAAACGGTGGGAGGTTTGACGGCACCAATGGATCATGACCATTTAATATTTCATCCATCACTAAATTTAATTTGTCCGTCCCTTGATGTAATATTTTGCGCGCCCAAATCATATGGTTGAGACCCGCAACTTGCACAATAAACTCACCTTCATCGGCACCGATCATTTGTGCGATACCTTTTTCCATAATGACAGGGACGTTACATAAACCAACGGCTTTAATCTTGGTATGTTTCAATATGGCCTCTGTTACCATGCCCGAAGGATTCGTAAAATTCAGCAACCATGCATCCGGACAAAGTTCTTCCATGTCTTTACAGATTTCTAAAGTAATTGGAATTGTCCGACATGCATTTGCAAAGCCACCAAGACCATTTGTCTCTTGCCCAATCATGCCATATTTTAAAGAAATGCGTTCGTCACGAATTCGCCCCTCAAGACAACCGGCTCTAAATTGTGAACAAACAAAATCTGCATTTTCTAATGCAAGACGACGATCAAGTGTGACTTTAACGTCGATGTTGAATCCTTGCTTTTTGATCATGCGTTGAGCCAGTTCAGAAATAATTGCAACTTTTTCTTTTCCTGCTTCGATATCAACTAGCCAGAGTTCAGCAACCGGCAGTTCATGATAGCGGTTAATCAGACCTTCAATTAACTCCGGTGTATAACTTGAGCCGCCACCGATCACGACAACTTTTAATTTCTTACTCATTTTGCAATACTCTCTCGTGTGTCCTTCTTGTGTTCATTGCACCTGACAAACCCAACAGCGACAAACGAAATCGTGATATTCATGAATTAATATCTCTAATGCATAGGATGTTTCATACACATGGCAGATAAGCAAAATATCTTAGCAAACCTTTATACTTTCAGCATTGTAGCAAAATTTTTAAGTTTCACATTAGCGGCTGAAGAATTGTGCCTGACTCAGGGAGCGGTCAGCCAAAGGATTAAAAAGCTTGAAGCAGATCTCGGTTTCACACTTTTTGTTCGTCTGACAAGAAAACTTGAACTGACAAAAGACGGTCACAGGATGCTCAGAACGCTAACCCAATCCCTGTCAAATATCTTCACTGAAGTTGACGATATTCGCTTCAATGAATTAAGAGGAGAATTATATATCGGGATCGCACCAACATTTGCCCATTTGTGGCTAGTCCCTAAAATGGCTGAGTTTCAACGTTTGTATCCTCACCTAGACGTAAAAATGCGAGTCAAGGCAAGTAAACTGGACTTTCATAATCAACCGGTTGATATCGCGATTTACTATGGTAATGAAACACATCCCGATTTTTATCACATCCGGCTATTTGATGAATACTTGGTTCCTGTGTGTACGCCAGAATATGCACAACGCTTCAATTTATATGAAAGTGAATTGCGTCTAAAAGAAGCCACTTTTCTGCATTGTACCGAGTCATTAGAATTTTTATCGCCATTGAGTGAATGGCAGCATTGGTTAAATACTACGGGTAGAAGCACTACTCTTTTAAAACATAAATATGTGTTTAATCATGAAGAACTAACGATGGTTGCAGCTCAAAACTCAATGGGAATCGCCTTAGGTCGCTACCACACGATTCAATCGTATCTCGAAAGTGGTGCATTAGTTTCACTCTTTGAACGGGTCCCCTCTGGATACGGCTATGATTTAATTTGCCCTAAAGGCCATGAAACGCGACCAAAATTACAGGCATTTTTAAATTGGATAGGAAAATATATTGAGTGTTATAGTACCGATAACAATGAATATATTATTCCTCAACAAAAATAATATAGCGCAACTAGTTTAACATCGACCATATATCGATCCATCATCCCACAATCCAATAATAAACATCAGTGAACACTCTATTCTTTGATGAATGATTTTTATTAATCAAGTTTTACATTTACTTTTTCCCGAATATCTTAATGAAATGAATCGTACTACTCACCATTACATTGCCATCAAGATAAATAATCGCTGGCACATAATAGTGAGAACTATCATTCAACGGATCTTTGAAGCTGATTCGCTGAGTGTCAAATGGCTTTACCTGAAGTATATAGTCAAAGTAAAACTGCATCGAATTCAAGATCTGTTTCCATAATTGATACCGAATTCACTTGATCTTCTTGACTTTCATATTTTTGAGAATAAGTTTCTTTAACATTGCCCATGTTAAATATTTGTTATGATGAATTTGCAAAAGCATGGTGCGTTTTCGAACCATTTCAAGGTATGGTTGTATTCACAATTGATGAGGACGTCGATATGACAAATAAAAAAAGAGAGCTCACACTGCGTTTTCTGGCTGAGCCCAGCGATGTAAATTTCGGCGGTAAAGTTCACGGTGGTGCCGTGATGAAATGGATCGACTTAGCCGCCTATGCCTGCTCTGCGGCTTGGAGTGGAAAATACTGCATTACAGCCTATGCCGGCGGTATTCGGTTTGTCGCCCCAATTTTGGTCGGTCATCTCGTCGAAGTGACCGCCAAAATCGTCTATACAGGGCGAACCTCAATGCATGTCGCGATCGACGTTCAGGCGAGTGACCCTAAATTGCAAGAAAATCGGCTGACCACACACTGTATTGTGATCATGGTTGCTGTCGATGAACATGGCAAACCAAGCGCTGTACCGGAGTGGGTACCATCCACACCTGAAGATATTGCGCTCAGACAATCAGCTATTCGTTTGATGAATATGCGCCAAGAAATCGGTGAAGAAATGGAAGCCCATGTTCAGTACCTGAAATAACGCGAAATCATCACAGGCCAAAGATATATTGGCCTGTCTCCTGCCTGTCATCGCCAAAGCCCATTCCCTTCACTCATCTCCATCGCCTTTTCGCATGTTATCTTTCTGGTGTCTGGTGTCTGTCCTCTCAACATACTCAAGTGTCTGTCCTTACAACGCTCTTTTCCACCGGTTACAAGCTATCTGGTGCCTGTCCTTGCAACGTGCTATGTTATGCGAGACATCTGATTTACATCGGCAGATGGTGCCATGAAAAACCTTAACGTAAGATTAACTTCGGATCATCCCATGAAAAGTGAACTTTACCTGCGGGCATTAGAACGTCAGGATCTACGTTTTATTCACAATCTTAATAATAATAGAAATATCATGTCGTACTGGTTTGAAGAACCATATGAATCTTTTGATGAGCTTGAGGAGTTATATAACAAACATATTCACGACAATGCAGAAAGACGCTTTGTTGTAGAAAATGAAAATAAACAGCTGATTGGTCTCGTTGAGTTAATTGAGATCAACTACATTCACAGAAGTGCCGAGTTTCAGATTATTATCACCCCTGAATATCAGGGAAGAGGCTATGCCTTAGATCTCATCAACAAAGCATTAGATTATTCATTTACGATTCTCAATCTGCACAAGATTTATCTGCACGTTGCTATCGACAATGAAGTAGCGCTCTATTTGTATCGTAAAGCCGGTTTTGTTGAAGAAGGGCATCTGATTGAGGAGTTCTTTATTAATGGGCGCTATCAGGATGTCAAACGCATGTATATTTTGCAACATGACTATTTAAAAAAGACCAAAGCACTCTCAGATGAATCAAAATAAGAAATAAACCGACCAATGCGGTGAAAACGCCATATGTTTAGAATTGTGTCCGAGTAGCATATGCCAAGCGAAAAAATGGACGAATTTCAAGATGTATGGCGTTTAGTGACCGAGGATTAAGAGAACGAAAACGCCTACTCACGTCCGATACAACACTTTGATCACATGCCAACCAAATTTGGTTTTGACAATCTGAGGTTTGAGTACCTCCCCACGGAAACAAGCTTTGTCAAACGCAGGCACCATTTGCCCCTGACGAAACTCCCCCAGATCACCGCCTTTCTTGCCGGAAGGACACAAAGAATATTTTCGGGCAAGTGTTTGAAATTTAGCACCCTTCTTAATCTGCTGTAGAATATCCTCAGCCTGATTCTGATGTTTTACCAAAATATGCAACGCTGCTGCTGTTCTTGCCATTGAAAATCGCCTCCCCATTTAAAGGACGCGAAGTTTAGCGAACTTCATCAATGAAGTCATCATCAATCCTTAGCACGACTGTCCCTATAATTTCTGATGGAACTCTTCTATCGCACTCACGACTTTTTTCGCGCCATCCTGAATATCAGCCATCACAACACCGGCATCATTTGAAAGGTTCAAACCATCGTTCGCTCTCTGCTGCCCATTCTCAATCAGCCCGACAGCACGTTCCGTCAGTTTTTGGTTCTTTGACACCACATCCACGATTTCAGCGGTGGTTTTACTGGTCCGTAAGGCAAGTTCTCTGACTTCATCCGCGACGACGGCAAAACCTCTCCCCTGATCACCTGCGCGGGCCGCCTCTATGGCTGCATTCAAAGCAAGCAAGTTCGTTTGATCGGCTATCCCACTAATGTTACCTACCAGATCACTGACCTTCCTGGAAAGCTCATCCAAATCCTTAATCCCTTGACAGGCATGAATCATTTGCTGTTCAAGCTCTTCCATGGTCCGAATCGTATCCTGAATAACACCTTGTGCTTTCGCAGCCTGTGTATCGGTTAACCGTGACGTTTCGTAGGCAATATTGGCGGCTTCAGAGATGGCTTGTTCCCGATTCATCTGCTCTGTGATTACAGAAGCAAATTTCACCACTTTATATAAATCACCATGGTTGTTGTGAATCGGGTTATAAGATGCTTCCAACCATACGATATTCCCATATTTATCCACACGCTTAAATCGATCCGAGATAAAATTACCTCTCCTCAACTCACGCCAAAAAACCTCATATTCAGGAGAATTATAGAGTTCAGGTTCGCAGAAGGAACGGTGATGTTTACCGATGATTTGTTCTTTTTTATAACCCATCGTGCGAAGAAAGTTATCATTTGCCGTCAGAACATGCCCGTCAAGATCAAACTCAATCACAGCCGTCGAACGCAGCAATGCTGCAATCATATCTTCATGCTCCCTTGAAGCACGAATAGTTTGTGTCAGCTCAGAAGCATAAAGTAAAAAATATTGCAGTTGCTTATCAATACCGTAGATCGGCTGCAAAATGGCCCGCAACCACGATTCTTCACCGTTCCCTTTCAGCAGTTGCAGCGCACCATTCCAATGTCTACCTTCCTTCAGTGCACTATTCAAACGTTGGTAATGTCCGGTCGAACGCTCTTTCGGTGGCACCATGTCGGTAAGTTTATACCCTTCAATATTTTGTGACTCGTATTTCATCTCTTTACAAAAAAGCGAATTTACCGAACTCACCAATCCGGATGAATTCAGTTTTATCGTTAACATTTCTTTGCCAAGACTGTCATGCATCTGTTTGATCAAATGAAGCTCTTTTTTTAAAGCTTCATTTTCTTTGACAAGGGAACGGTTAAAAAACATGAAGGACACCTCTTTCTTAGCACCAATAGACAAGACTCCTTCTATCATAGTAGACATTTTTCATATCAACACAGTAATGCAGATGTTACAGAGTGTTAAAGTAAAAAAGCAGAAGGTAATTACAAATTGCGATAGATTGATCACGGTCTCCTCTCACAAAGAAATCGGGGATAAAAAGGCCGGAACAATCGATAAACTGGCGTTTTGCAGTATGCTTATGAGTAAGCGTATGATATTCACAATTACGTCTGGATGTGATGTGAGTTCCGAGATCAAGTCCGAAAGACAACTCAACGTACCAGTCGATTGGAACTCGCATCTTCGCGCAATTTAAGTATATTATTGGCGTAAGTATTTTTTAAGGTAACTCGTCATGGCGAAAACCGTTAGTAAAGCCAATCAATCGCAAGGGATGTTGATGTTTACACTCAATCTTAAACGTCAATTGTTTGCTATTGGCACCTTAAAGATTCGAGAAATTGTGTCTTATCAGCCAATGACACAGATCCCGTATTCTCACCGCAATGTTGTCGGTACTGTCACGATTCGTAATATGACAATTCCTGTGATTGATATGGCCGCTGCCATTGGTTTTCGGCCAATTCCGCCGGAGGAATATCAGAACTGTTATTTGATCGTCACAGACTGTCTGCGTACCGTCGTTGCATTCATGGTCCGGTCGATTGAAAAAATCATTGAATGTGACTGGCGCTCGATTGAGTCAGCACCGTCAACTGCCGGACATCATATCTTTGTTACCGGCATCACCCGTTATCAAGACCATATCGTCCAAATGCTGGATGTCGAACTGCTCCTGTCAAAGATATATCCACAATACGAAGCGACCAAGATTCCGATTCTGACGGATGTAGAACGAGAAAAACTCAAATCCTTTAATATTTTACTCGTTGATGATTCCAGTCTGGCCCGAAAACAGTTGGCCGATGCTCTGGACGGTATCAACATTCCCTATGAAATTTGCAAAAATGGGGCAGAGGGTTTGCAATTGATGCGCAAACGGGCAGAACAAGGAGCCCCGATCGATATTCTGGTCAGCGATATCGAAATGCCGGGCCTTGACGGCTATGAATTGGCATTCGAAATCCAGAATGATGACGCGCTGAATCACGCCTACATTATCCTCCATACCTCACTTTCCAGTGAAATCTGTGTTGATCGCGCCCGTCAAGTCGGAGCCCATCAAGCACTGGAAAAATTCCACGCGACAGAGTTAGTCGAAGCCATGCTGCGTGGGGCGACGAAATTGCAGGAGCGGGCTTTTAGCAGTTAACGGTTATACCATTCATTCGTTGATAAAAAAGCTGTCGGTAAATACACCAACCGCGTATGGATTGCGTGACAACCAATACGCGGTTAGTGATGTGAATGAACGAATGTGAAATAGCGGAGCGAAATCGCATCAAGCACTGAATGAGTCAAGATTGAAACTGATACCCAGCTGATAATCTGCTTCATCTTTAGACTGATATTCTTTATTTTCGCTGCAAACCTGAGGATGTCCCAGTCCATCGGCTTTCACCAGGCTGACCCAATGACGAAGGCCTAACGTTGCATGACTCTCTGAAGCGACGGAATTCAGGTGGGTATAAGTTTCCAACTGAATGTCGTCAACCAAAACCAATTCTGGCATTCCCGTTCCTTTGCCATTCCCCACCGTCACTTCCACATGGCATCCATCGCCGTTACGAAACAAAATGGCTTCAGGGCCATGACGATCCCCGAGATAAGCCACGAAATGTTGCGGATAACGAAGTCCGGTATGGCGCCCATCCTGAAAATAAGCCATCAAGTGATGGTAATCGATCACATATCCAGTGACATCACTATGTGAACCTTCATGCAATGGGAAAAGCTGGTCAAGTAACTGCTTCGCCTGAAGCTGTTTTTCTTGGGTTTGTCCTGCCCCCAAAGACTCTACGGACATCACCATCTCGGTAATAAACTGACCTGACTGTTGCTCATATGACGAATCATTTGATTTTAACGAACGATCAGTCTCTAACGAACTCTGTAACATTGGCATATTCATTCATGTATCCTCTTTGCAGCAAACTTTCTCCGTTTCACACTCTCTGTTTCACAAAATCACGCCATACAATATTCTTTTTTGGCTGTATCGTGATTTTGCTTACTTTTTAGACTAATCTATTTTTATACACAATTTCACAACAAAAATTTTACAGTGTGAATTTTACAAATGACCGCATCTAAAAGCTTAATTCGACAGTCTCACTTTCTTGGCACCAAAGTCAGAAATTTGAGGAAACGAAATCATCTGACCATGGAAGATTTATCATCTCGTTGTATTCGCCTGAATCCTGAATATGCCCCTTCTGTTTCTTATCTCTCGATGATTGAAAGGGGAAAACGGGTTCCTAGCCTCGAAATGCTAGCCGTGATCGCTGAAGTCTTTCAAAAAAGTCCGCAATGGTTTCTCGACGATCAACCGGAACAGATCGATATTACCCCGGATAAAGGCAGTCGAGGGGGGATCAGCGGGATGGCATTAGAACCCAGCTTCCTGTTTTCACAAGATATTCTCCAGATTGCGATTCCGGAGATGTTGTCTCAAACAGGCATTACCGGCCGTCAGTTCGCCCAACTCCTCATTCGGGCGCATCAAGAAAGCCTGCAAAATCATTTCCCGGATCTGGAGCGTGCCGCAGAAAACATCGGGCTCAAGAAGCTGAATCTGACTGTTGAGGATCTGACGGATATTGCCAGACATTTAGGGCTCGGGATTCACTGGTTTTCACAAACCTCTCAAGAAGTTCAAGACGAGTTGGGTCTATCCGCCAAACAATTAATCACATCTTATTTCGAACCACCGAACAGGATTTACCTCAATGAGGTGATGAAACATCATCCGACTCGCCTAAAGTATGATCTCGCGGTATACATCGGTCACAATATTCTGCACAGCAAAGATGGCTGTAAAACCGTTCTTTCCATCGGCCATACCAGCAGTTGGGAAGATGTGGCAAATCCACAGACCAGCTATGAACTCAACTCAAAAGATATTTTACAAGCCTGGCGAGATTTCGAATCCAGCTTTTTTGCCGGTGCGCTGCTCTGCCCGAAAGTACCATTCCGGCAACTGCTGGATCGCAATGGCTATGAAATCAGCGTCCATCAAAAAGTCGGTGTGTCTCCATCCGTCGCCATGCGCAGAATGACAGTGGTTTCTCCTTATCCATACTGGCATTACTTTGATGCCTATGGAGAAGGCAAACTTAAAGCCGTCTACCGTGGCAACGGTATTCCACTCCCTTGGGGTAATATGAGGACAGTCAATGACCCTTGCCAACACTGGGCCGTATTTCGGCAACTGAAGCATCCGCAGTCATCCAGCTCCGCTCAAATTTCACTGCTCAATGTCGGGGATGAACCCAGAATCTACTGTTGTGAATCGCTGAATCTCGTCGATCCTGCGGGTAATAACCGGGTGTTATGTGCCGGAATTGATCTGAATCCAGCGATCAATGCTCAAGGGGGAGATGCACTGCAAATGGCGATGGAACTGAAAGAATCCTGTGTCAGAAACGGTGGGATGTCAGCCATACCGTCAGCGATTCAGAATGAACTGACGACACTTGCCAGAATACTCAATATCAAGTGGATAGAACGCGGTATCGTCAACGATGCACGGTTAATCTGCCCCAGAGGGAGTGTCTGTCCCCGTAAGCCAAGCTGTTACAACACATCACCCGACAATATTATCGTGACTGACCGATAATATTGTCGGGTGTCGGCAGATTGTTCTGGTACTCAAAGGGGCTCAGGACGCGTATTTTTCATCATACATTTCATTATCAGCATGATGAATCATTTCGTTAACACTCTGCATTTCCGGTCGATAGCGGGTATAACCGACACTGATGCCAACCGGGATTGCGAGCTCACCACAGATCACAGGGGTCACTCCTACCGCATGACGCACCCGATCCATAATTTTCCGCAAGTCTTCCCCTTTTTCTCCGCCTTTTAACAAGACTAAGAATTCGTCACCGCCAATACGTGCAGCACAATCGTTGTCCCGAATCGCATTTTCAATCCGTCGGGCACACTCCACCAGCACCTGATCTCCGACATTATGGCCATAGGTATCATTGATTGTTTTGAATTTATTTACATCAATACACAATAGGGCAAAGCCGATCGGTTGCCTGGCTCGCTTTTCTCGCTCGAAATACCGATTCAATTCATTCATAAAATAACGGCGATTCGGTAGATGAGTTAGTTCATCATAAAGAGAAAGACGATTCGATTTATCGTAAAGACGATAAATCACCAGAAAAGAAGCAATAAGGAATACCAGTAACAGATAGCCAATTACGCGCACAATATTGGTCTGAAACCAAGGGACTTGATCAAGAATATTCACGTTGTCCTGTTCTGCAATTGCAATACTCCAGGAGCCATGCGGAAAATAAATCATCTCCTTGGCAAAGGCATGTTTAAAAACATCAGGTTGTCCCCAGAACACAGTGCCCTGTTCTCCCGAGCTGTCTTTCCCTCGAATTGCAATATCATAGCCGGGCAGAACTTCATCAACCTCAAGGGACTGAAGCAAACTATCGATATCAATATCGACACTGATCACCCCCCAGTAAAACTGATTGTATGGCGGGTCAAGAAATACCGGACAACGCGCAATGATGACGTGATCACCCTCGCCTCGCTCAACCGGACCTGCAATAAAAATTTCTTTCAACTCATGTGCTTGTTTAACGGTTGCCCACTGCTCAGGCAACGTCCGAAAGTCTAACCCGACCACATTGTGGTTTTCTTCCTGCGGATAGACGTACTCAATAATGTCATTGGGGGCAAGACTCAGTGAGCGGATATATTTCCCTTGTTCCATAATGCGCTGAGAGACTTTTTCCCAACTCTCGGCAACAGTACTGGCATTCACAGTCGTCAACGTTGACAAACTTTTCGCCACATAGATATCGGCCAGAATCGTCGCTTCCAGCTTAAACCGAATAATGGAAAGTTCCTCAGTTGTCCGGCTTTGAATTTCTTGACGCATCACCTCTTGATGACGCTGGAAAATGAACTCAACCAACACAATCAAAATACAGGCAAGTAAAACCAGAAAACCAATCACTGTCCATTTTTTGAACAGAATATCGCGCATAATGCTCCTCTCCCGTGAGGGACTGGTGTGAATATGTCGTATTCCTCCAGCCATGAAATGGTCATTGACTTGATCAATAGACAAAAAGAGCACTCTGACATTAAAAATTTATTAAAATCAAACAGTTCATATCAGAATAGCCACTTTCAGCCAATAAGAACGCCCCACTAGTGATTTAGCTGTCAATAAATACAATATAAAACAAGCGCAAACCTGATCTATTTTTTCACTTAAAGTATCAAGAATCACGCTGTAGAAGTACCGTAACAATCAGTCAATGCGACAATTTCACAGACTAATTGCACTGCGCTAACATAACTGATTCTACGATTGCATATGTTTTATAAATCATCCTCTGTAGACTGGGTCAGCGTATGTTAAATAAATGTGGCATAGCTTCAATTTTATTCATCATATTTACCTGCCAGTGCATTGCGGCACCCAATACGCAACTAGGGACACCCGCTGCAAACGGAGCAGCGACATTTCCTCCCAGTTATCAGGATTCCGCGGATCACATCGCTGAATATTATGAACAGCGCCTCTACACCTTACCGGCCTTCAAAGCAGGACATTACGCATTACGGATGTACCGACAAACTTTAGATAACAAATATGCTGCCGGGATTTGGCAGGACATGGCCAGAATTGCCAGTACACTGAACCATTTCGCTAGTGATATCATCACACCTGAAGCTATTTATCTCTACTCTCAACAGCGTCTGTCCTCGTATGAAGGGAGTCAAGGAGAGCGCTCTCGGCTACGGTACTCGGTAACCAAACATCATCCGGAATATCTTTATTTAGGCGTTGATTTGCTCAGTGCAATGGCTCGGGCAGATGAATATGGTCTGAAACACAAATATGACAGACGCCTGCGTCAGGTGTTACGGAAATATGACTTCAGTCTGTACGCCACCGATCCGCAGATGATCAAGGCATGGGCGGCCCAATTAGCCAATCAAGTTTTCTGGCTCAAACAATTGGGCGAGCAGGACGTTGTGCAAGCGTTTATACAAACATTTCGGAAAACGTATCCAGATGATCAGGACAAAGCTCTGTCTAAGCAGCAGTATGAAAATAAGATTTATGGCATGACGCACATTATCATTGCAGCTTCAGGCTATTATCAGCATTCCGTCTCAGCCGCAGATTATCAATGGATTTACCACTATTTTCGAACCAATATAGAAACCATTATTGCACGGACAAAACCGGATGTGATTGCAGAAGTCGGACTGAGCTTTTTACTTGCCGGACTCGATAAAGATCCGGTTGTAGCTCAGACCAGACAGGCGATTCAGGAAGCAATTCCGCCATTAAAGCAGATGATCCCGTCAGGAAAAGATGATTTCAATCTGGCACAGGGTGAACATCGCAACCTACTCGCGATCATGCTATTGGGGTGGCAGAAACCTCACGCAGCGCCGAAATATGACCAAAACCAGGCAATATTCAGCGATCTCCCATATGGGCTCGAGCCCAAACAGATCACGCAAAATCAATCATTCAAAACAACCGATGAAGGCTAACGACTGACTTAACCTCTCAGACAAGTTTGGAAATAGCTGACTTCATTGTTTGCCAGCCGATAGACTGTTGCAGGTTTTCCGCCACGCCCACGACCTTTATTCGGGGCAGCAATTTTATTGGTACTCACGATCACTTCTGAGTTAATCAACCGCCGTTTAATTGTCATTCGATTCACTTCAACCCCGAACTTCGCATAAGCATCAATGATTTCTGCGACCAGGAACTCTTTCTCCAGAAAAAAGAGTACGACTGACGTATATTCGACGGCAGCACGTAATTTGGTCCATGCGTGTTGAATCTGAGCCGCATGGTCAAAAGCCAGCGTCATCTGCCCCTTTAAAACGAGGTTTAAATCAAACCAATCGAGACGATTACGATCCATGCCGGCAGCTTCAATTTGCCTGATATTCGACGCATTCAGCAAAGCATAATGGGAAATACTGACACTCCAACCTTCCGGATTGCGTTTTGGATTACCGTCAACCAACGGATCACTGATAAAATTAGGATACGTATGTACTTTTTGCCGACAAATTCGGCGGCGCGCTGCTTCAAAATCTTCATCGGCCGGCTCACCGCCTCGAGCGGTAAAATCTTCGTCATACACCCAGCCTCCGGGAATCGCCCACATCCCAAAATCCGGACGCTCAGGATTATTCCGTTTCACCAGTAAAACTTGAATGCCATCATCAGATAAACGAAGGCAGATCATATCGATAGTTACAATCATAAAGCAGTTTTCCCATACAACTCTCCGCTCATTCTATGAAATGACATCATCATAGGTCAAACTTAATCACAGAATGTTACGAACCTAATCGGTGATTTTAATGACAAAACAATCTGAGAATAAATAAATTTTTATATCCAAGAGGTACAATTCATAAGCTATTCCTATCAATGATACCATAGATTAATCATTGACAAACGCCTGCGTCTCATTTAATGTCCGCCTTAGTTAGGCACATAATGTTACTAACATAGATAGTGAGGATGGCCCCATGAACAATCATCTTTTTTCTAAACATATCATCCAAAGTCTGTTGGATTTAGATGCATATAAAATCAATATGATGCAGGCCATTCATACTTTCTACCCTAATATCGAGGTTCGTTACGAACTGACCGTCCGCTCAGAAGAAGATATCAGCGGATTACTCCCAGAAATTCGTGGAGAAGTGGAACAACTGTCGAAGTTACGCTTTTCTCAAGCAGAAATCGACTATCTGAAAAAGAGTTCTCCTCATCTAAAACCAGCTTTCCTGCATGCATTGCGTTATTTTCAATTTCAACCCGCACAGCAGGTTGAGTTTGGCATCATCCAGCAAGGTTCACAACGTCAGCTGCGAATCGGGATTCGCGGAACATGGCGTGACACAATTCTGTATGAGACCATGATTATGGCGATCATTTCAGAAGTCAGAAGCCGATATAACTGGCAAGATGTTCCCGCTGACTTGCCTCGTCAGGTTCTGCACAATAAACTCGTGGCGCTGAAGCGTGAGCTGGCCGAGCGCGGTATTGATAACTTTAGACTCACAGAAATGGGCACGCGTCGCCGCTTCTCAGCACAAATACAAGAACAAGTCATGGCCGAGTTGAAGCAAGAGATCCCTGAGCTGTTACTCGGTACGAGCAACTATCATTTCGCCCGAAAATTTGACCTGAAACCAATTGGCACAATTGCGCACGAATGGTTTATGGGTCATCAGGCACTGGTAAATCCGGGAGATTCACAACGCGTCGCGCTGGAACAGTGGCTGACAGCATTTGATGGTCAACTATCTATCGCGCCTACCGATACTCTCAATATCGATGCTTTTCTCAATGATTTTAATATGCATTTAGCGAAAGCTTACGATGGTGTCCGGCATGATTCCGGTTGTCCCTTTACTTGGGGCGAGAAGATGATTGCACACTACAAAAAACTAGGGATAGACCCTCGGACGAAACTCTTTATTTTCTCTGATAGCCTCGACTTCAGTCAGGCACTGGAACTGTGTGAGTATTTTGCCGGACGTGCTCAGATTTCTTTCGGGATTGGGACATTCTTAACCAACGATCTCGGTGGCTGGAAAAACCAATATGGTCAAACCTATGCACCGCTATCGATTGTGATCAAACTCGCTGAATGTCATGGCCGCCCCGTTGCGAAGATCAGCGACGAGCCAGAAAAAGCCATGTGTGAAGATGCTGTTTTTCTTGCCAATTTGAAGCAACAATTCAATATCGATTTCAATATTGATCAGCTTATCGCTACTCTCAAAGACATGAAACATAACCAACGCAAATATATTGCAGCTGCCTGAATCACTGCATGTGATTCAGGTTACTCTATCCAACAAATAACCTGATGGATAAACAACCTGTCCCATTAATCATCGATTTAAAAAAAAACCGCTTAATCAGCTCATTTTAACAAATAAGCGTTTCAAAAAAGGGGCGGTATACGGGGATCAGTTTAACGATCGGAGTCAGTGCAGCAGCGTCTTCTTCACGACGGCACACTTTGATAAACTTGTGCCATTCCGACGGGTTCACCTTCGCTCTCAGCGCTCTGATAAGTAAGGCATAAGAGCGATTTAAAATCGCTTTCTTTTCCCCTGTCGCTTTGACCATCAACATTGCCAGCTCACCAATCACTTTCTTTTTCAGTTCTGCCGGTAATGCCCCGACGGCCATATAACTCGGTTCATAAACCGGATTAAAAAATAAGCCATCTGCCAAACCTGTTTCAATATATTGTTCATAAATTTCGTCATAGAGTCTGACGACTTCAACAACATTATATAAAGAGACAGTCATGCAAATTTCAACACTAAAATTTGCTTGTTCACTCGCAAGTCGAATCAGTTTATCCATATTCTTAAAGTTGATGCCCTTACGAGTACGCAGCCCAATCTCTCCCAAGCCATCCAGTGATACCGTGAAATGAACCTGCTCGAATTTAGATAATGCATCGATTAATCCATCACCATTGCGCAGCTTGGTAAACTGACCATTTGACGAGTAGCGCACCGTCGCATCCGCTGGTGTGTTGGCGATGATATCGATAGTGCTCAGCGACATCGTGGGATCCCCCCCATAAATCGAGACTAACCTGGCATGTTTCAAGTTATCATAAATACGAGTAACCTCTTCAACCGGCATGTTTTTATGCTCTGCGGTCTTGTCAGTGATGCCGATTTCATCTCGAATCCCCCAGTCTGAAAGCTCATCGAGACGCTTGTCAGACACAAGACACATTCCACAGGACATCCCACAAGTGATATCAGGTGCAAGATAAAAATAGATGAAGTCTCTTCCGCCACGATCCCAATACTGACTGAGTTCCCCGTTTTTCTCATAGCCCAATTCGGAGAAAAAGGTTGTCACTGATTTCGCCATGCACGTTGTACAACGGGTATGCATACGCGCCTTATCATTTTTCAGATGTGCTTCCCTGAGCTGATTCAACCAATCGCTCGTCAAATAATCATCAAGTGATTCATGTCCGACAGGAGAAATATAACAGCAGGGAGAGTATCCGACTGGATTGCTGTAGATAGAAAGAAATGGCGCTAAACACACGGGTTTATTATTGCTCATTCGCCCCGATACTCATCCGAATTTTTTGAATACACAACTTTAATTAGGTTTATGTTTTTATTCAACATATATCAGTAAAGCTTTAAATCGGAATTGATCTGACGATAGTCTGAAAATACATAATAACCATTCAATTCATCGGTAACTTTAATCCGACGAGCTGCACCTGCCAATCGCGAACGCGGGCAACGACCCAAGTCAATCCCTGCCAGTAGAAGGAATCCCCTTGTTCAGGGTTTTCTCCAAGCTGCTGATAAACCAACATTTCTAATGTCATATCTTTGGGGTAATCACTGAGATCCAGTCCGTAATACAAACCGATATCAGCGACCGCCACTTTCGCTTCCAGAAAAAAATCGCCCAAAAGCCGACCAACGATATCAACACGCATCTTTCCTCCTTGATTCATATTTTGGTATGTGGACTTGATCCGATTATCCGGTTCGAATCACATCACTTTGTCAGGAAGTTTTCATCACTAACAAAATTTAATACTATGCAATCAATTTCATTTCAGCAAATTCAAACAGATCATCTACTCGGTCAATGACAAAAATTGCCACAGCGATACAAGAATGGGGCCTTCATATCAATAAACAAGGTAATATATACCCTGAGCAGACGAGGATCTGCTCGGGCAATTTGCTGGGGTAACTAGGATCAACCTCGTTTTAGACGCACTTCGAGTGGCTCTGCTCCCACACTTTCAGGCTCTAGTTTGAGGGTTTGGGTTGGATAAGCAATATCAGCACCGTGATGATGGATGATTTCCATGACTTTTAACAGCACATCCTGTTTCACTTCATGATAACGCATCCAGTTGACAGTTTTCGTGAAAGTGTAGATGAAGAAGTCTAGCGATGATGCGCCAAAAGAATCAAAATTAACAATCAGCGTCTGGTTCGCATCAATATCAGGATGTTCCTCTAACATCTGTCTCACATCAGTAACAATCGTAGCAACCTTCTCTGAATCGCCATATCGTAAGCCAATGACCTCATAGATACGTCGATTGAGCATCCGAGACGGGTTTTCAACCACAATGCTACTGAACACCGAATTCGGCACATAAAGCGGACGTTTATCAAACGTGCGAATCACTGTCATCCGCCAACCAATCCGTTCCACAGTCCCTTCAATGGCACGATCCGGTGAGCGAATCCAGTCTCCCACTTTAAAAGGACGGTCAAAATAGATCATCATGCCCCCGAAAAAATTCGACAGCAGATCTTTCGCAGCAAAACCGACCACTAAGCCACCAACGCCTCCAAACGTCAGTAATCCGGACAGACTGAGACCAAATGTTTGCATGATCGACAATAGACCGACCACAAACACAAGCAACTTGATGACCTTGGAAATGGCCTGAACGGTTGTTTTATCTTTGTCTTTCGTCTGCAATACGTAATGTTCTATATTGTTGACCAACCGTATCAACGTCCAGACAACGCAACAGACCAACAGGACTAATTTAAGCGTTTCCAGCCAGTCTAATCGGCTATCGCTCAGATCTTCGAGCAACAAACCGAGGGAAATACTCGCCGGCCAGAGCCAGAGTAATACACTGATCGGTGAACGCAAGGCATGGAGTAACAGGTCATCCCAACGGACTTTGGTTCTTTCAGTGATTTGATTTAAATGACGATAGAGAAAGCGCCATAATATCCAGGCGACAAAACTGGCAAGCGTAATCAAAAGCACACTTGCGTCTTCTCGTTGCCAGATAGGGGATGAAAGAATATCGGTAATCCATGAATTCATAGGTTGTGGTAAGTTCTCAATATCAGTGAGTTGAACGCTAGCAAAAAATATCGCATATCACCAGCCCCAGTCCACGTCATTGATACGATTCTGACCAAACATGATCACATCGCTTAAAAACAGACTAATCGCTGCTGG
Source organism: Vibrio sp. MEBiC08052 (assembly GCF_001506075.1). Lineage (GTDB taxonomy): Bacteria > Pseudomonadota > Gammaproteobacteria > Enterobacterales > Vibrionaceae > Vibrio. The sequence goes on from NZ_KQ947475.1 coordinate 3,357,204, forward strand.
TAAACCCTTCGGCGAAAGAGCTTCTGGTGTTCACCCGACGCCAAGCGTTGTCGGGCTTCTCCAGTGTGTGTTCGTAACCTTTTTTGATCAAAACCTGAACCGGTTGACTCGGTTCAACTCGCTTTAACTGAGGAGAGGTAGCTGTACCACTCATCTGATAGATATTTTCCTGACCACCACTTTTAAACTGAACCTGCTTCCCATTAAAATCAAATTTCGTGGTAATCAGGTGATTATTTCGGTAAACCCCACGCTCACTGAATGTAATCACTTCTCGTCGATCATTCATAACTTGCGTTTCCAACCAAGCACCGTAGATTTTTTTTGGGCTGGTATACTCTTGATAACTCATATAAATCAACACTGCGCTACAGCCAATCAGCAATAGTCCCAACACTGCCAATAACGATTTCAATGGTGTGCTCCTTCTAGCAACTTCAGGGACGACTGATCATTAAGGAGAATCATCGTCAGGCTCACGTCCATTGGAACAAATTCTGAGCATGGACACAATCCAGAACGATGACATATCCTTCAAAAATTGACATCTACCAAACGAATAACGCAGTCTTCATTCAACAATCAGACAGATAATGGCGCTTCTCAATTCGACAAAGCCCCGGAATCATTGCCGTTTAGCCTAAATTAATAGGTCTCAAATTGACCACTGTTGTAATCGTTGATCGCTTGTTCAATTTCAGCATACGAGTTCATCACAAACGGACCATAGTGTACCACAGGTTCGTGAATTGGTTCACCGGCAAGAATCAACATACCGCTGTCAGGCGTGTTGGACTGCGCCATTAAGCAATCTCCCTGAGTCAGCAAAGCAAACTCTCCGGCTTTGACAACACGGGAGCTCAGTTGAACTTCACCCCGATAAACGTAGATCATGGCCTGATGCTGTTGCGGTATATTGAGATGAAGCGACTGTCCTAAGTTCGCCCGCCAGTCTGCGACAAGCAACGGCACACCCGTTTGCAGTAACGGACCACGCAACATCTGACCTGCAACTTCAGCCTGACCGGCAAGCACTCTCAACAGCCCAGTCTCATCATGCGTATATTCAGTGATGACTTCAGGCTGAAAATCATGGTATTGAGCCGGCTGCATCTTATTTTTTGCCGGCTGGTTAATCCAAATCTGAAATCCATGTAAGGAACCATCTTCCATCATTGGCATTTCACTATGGATAACACCACGACCTGCAGCCATCCATTGTGCCCCACCGGAACGAAGTTCTCCGACATTACCCATATGATCCCGATGTTGAAAATGGCCTTGCATCATATAAGTCAGCGTCTCGATACCACGATGCGGATGTGGTGGAAAACCACCGACATAATCAGCCCGTTCATCAGACTTAAGCTCATCGAGCATCAAAAACGGTGAAAACTGTTTGTGGTTGAAACCGGCGACACGACGAATTTTGACACCATCTCCGTCAGAAGTCGGCTGAGCCGAGATAATTTGGTGAATCTGCCGTACGTTTGACATAGCTACTCTCCGGTTATTATTCAAATGACAAACAGATTCTAAAAAACTCAACCGCCAATGATGAGAAGGTGCATTCGAGCCTCTTAATCAAAAAATTTGAAGCTGATCGAATTTTATACGGTAAACTTCCCGAGCACTTGAAACAGATGCCGATGAAGCTCATCTAGCTTACGACAGGCCTGATCAACTTCAGAGGACTCTTCAACACTCTCCTGAGACTGTGCTTCAATGACACTAATTTCTTCCTGAATATGTTTTGCCATCTTACTCTGTTCCACTATCACAGCAGCGATTTGGGTTGTTCTTTCCGTGACATGATCCATCGACACCATCATATCATCAATCGCCCGCTGGGTTTCCTCACTGGACTGTTTCGTCACGGATGCTCTCTCTGTTGCCTGATTCATAATCTGGACAGCATCTCGGACACTCTTTTCCAGATTGGTGATCATTTCATTGACATCTTCAGTACAGTTTTGAGTTTTATTCGCCAATCCTCTAACTTCATCGGCAACGACAGCAAATCCACGCCCGGATTCTCCGGCCCTTGCAGCTTCAATCGCAGCGTTAAGCGCTAACAAATTTGTCTGCTCAGCAATCCCACTGATAATTGTTAAGATTGAACTGATCTTGTTGGTGAATTCATCAATGCGAGAAATGGCCGTCACAGCCTGCTCCACACTCTCATCCAGTAACCCGATACTCTGTTGCGTTGCACCGACCTGATGGCGCCCCTCACTGGCAGACTGACCGGCCTTTTCTGTGGAACCTGCCACCTCGGAAGTACGCTGGGAAACATCCTGAATAGCGACACTCATCTCTTGGCTGGAAGCCGATACATCTCGCATGGACGCCACCTGTTTTTCAGCGGTCTGACAAGCTTTGCGCGACATTTCCCCTAACGACGACACATGAATATTGTTCTGTTCGGCATTGCTGATAATCTGTTTCACCAGTTCATGGAGTTCACTCATGAATTTATCAAGATAAGAAGCGAGCTCTCCCAGTTCATCACGACGATCTAATTTCAGCCGCTGTGTTAAATCCCCACCGCCTTTTGCCAAGGCTTGGATTTGCCGGGTGATATTTTTCAAATCACCAGTAATCAATAATGGGAAAAACCAAATAATCCCCAGACAAATCAGCAGAGAAAAACCGACTAACCATAACTGACCTGTCCGGTAATTCTGATGCATGGCTTCCAGTTGCTCGGTCCGCTCATCAGCGTTGAAAACAACAATATCAGTAATCAATTCAAGATAGTGCTGAGTCTCTTGAAACAAATCAAACCCCTCTTTGAACGATAAGCCAATCGCTGTACTACGACCGACCCGGGTGTTTGAACTTCTTTCTTGCTCAATTCTCCTCGTCACTTTCAGCCATTCAGGATAAGTTACCCAAAATTGTTCAATCAGTTGCTTCATCTCTGCATTCAACTGAAATGATTTGAGTTTTTCCATACTCTGACTGGCACTTACGATACTATCTTCATGCATTTTTTGCATGAGCTGATACTGCTCACTTTTAACCGGTAAGGTCAACATACTCCGCTCAGCGACCCAAGCCTGATAGAGATCCCGATTCGCTAACTGCACCAAACTCAGTGCTGGTATTTCGTGGCGAGTCACGATGGTGATCGCTTCAGCCTGTAGTCCTTCTGAATACAAACTCCTGCCCGATAATGTTAATACCAATAACATGACAAAAATCAATGGGATACATAACTTCCAGCGAATGCCTAAATTCTTAAAATAATTCATCAATCCCTCCCAAACGCACACCTCACCTGTCATTTGATAATGAAACAGGAGAGGTGCCACTGACCGTTTCTTGTCTGATGATTATGATTATTCTTGGTAAGAGCAGATGGTCTGCTTAATGACGAAATATAAGATGATCATTTACTGATCTTCATACTCATCAAGATTAATCCCGATGGTTAGCGCTCCTATCGTTTTCCCCTGATCATCCATCACTGGGACGGAAACCTGAACGAGATAACTCAGAACACTGTCATCGTATTCCACTTCACCGATATAAGCTTTACCTTGACCACCATTGAACGACTGAATGAACTTAGCTTCATCTCCCTGCCAATAGTCGGATGTCTTGTTGGTCATCGCAACGTTAGCGCCCTGATTGTCCATGAGAAACAGCTCCACAAGAAACGGCATACTATTTTCAAGTTCCAACAACCTTTTTGCTGCTTTATTGCTCATGAGAGAGGACATGAAATCATCGACATCCGATGTGTTTCTCCATGTCTCATCCATTTTTTTTATCTCATCCAGAGAGACGGCCTGAGCATTCTGCGCTTTGACAGCTTCAATCAGAACAGGATCTTTACCCCAACTTTCCAACTGAGGAACCAGCTCTTTCAGACTGTCAGGCGTGCCTTCAGCGTGGACAGACGTCAGTGGTAATAGTGAACTAAATGATAGCAGTACGGTAAAAATCATCGATGGCAGATGACGAATCATAGTCGGAGTCCTTATCACATTTATTACTTAGATACAGGACAATATAGCCAACGATAAAGAAATCAGACAAATTACCTGTAGAAAAAAAACCAATTCGTGAGATCCATTACTGAATGGTTAAGATGACTGTCCTGTCAAGGTGGTTTAGGTGGGTGGTTAAAGTGACTGTCCTGCTAAGTTAATGACGTTAGTGCTAAAGTGACCGTCCCGTTAAGAAAACAGCAAGCGGGCATAAAATAAAAAAGGGTCCGCAGACCCTTTGGAAGATATGTATCAGTGGAGATTAGTTTTCGAAGTAATTTCTGATTGTCTCAAGGTTGTCACCGTGAGCCAGTGCCAGAGACAGAAGCACTTTCGCTTTCTGAGGATTATAAACTCCGGAACCGATCCCTTCCTGTTTTGGCGTTACGAATCCGTTACCGGTGCGGGTTGAACGAACAACAGGAATCCCTTTACCCATTGTTTCTTGTACTGCTTCCAGCATAACATCGGATAAAGAGCCGTTGCCGGTTCCTGCAATCACGATCCCTTTCGCACCATCTTTGATTGCTGCATGGAGCAACGCAGGATCTTGATCTTGATAGCTATACAGGATTTTCACTTTTGGTAATTGTTTGACATGACTGATATCGAAATAAGGCTTATCAACCGGTTTTGTTGGCTCATAGTAAAAATGCGGTTCACCACTTAAGAATGCGCCCAGATACCCCTGCTCCGTTGCTTTAAATGTATCCAGCATCGTTGAATTGGTTTTGGTGGTATAAAATGCAGAGCCGATCCGGTCATTCAGCACAACCATTGCGCCACGGTGTTTCGCATCATCATCAGACGCCAGTCTGACAGCTTCCAGCAAGTTCATGCCACCATCGGCACTAATCGCAGTTGCCGGACGCATTGCGCCAACAATAACCACAGGTTTGTCACTTTTCACTGTCAAATCAAGGAAAAACGCGGTTTCCTCAAGTGTGTCAGTACCATGAGTCACCACAACACCACTGGTTTTGGCATCAGCCAGTTGCAGATTGATCGCTTTGCTAAGCTTTAACAAAATATTCTGATTAATATTATTACTGTCTGTGTTTGCGATTTGCTCACCAATCACATGGGCAAAATCTTTTAACTCAGGTACAGCAGAGATCAGCAGATCAACACCGATTTTTCCGGCTTTATAATCTGTTGTATCCATATTTGATTCAGAACTTCCCGCAATGGTTCCTCCAGTTGCGTAAATTTTGACAGTAGGTTTATCCGCGTTTGCAAAAGAAGCAAAAGAGGTACAGAGCATCAACGCAGCCATCGTTTTGGATAGATATTTTTTATTCATTTCATTTACCTTTTAATTCATTTCTATAATCTTTATCGCAATTAGTTTCGTACTTAAACGAAAAGTATGTAGAATATAGATAAAGGTAATGTCCTTATTTTCATCATTGTCCGTAAATATATGCCAAACATATGCATCAGCCGATATAATCAAATACATCGGACTCTATCATGATGTCCCAAGACCAATTGCACTCAAATTGTGCAACATTTTCTGCAAAAAAAACCTGACAAACATCAAAATTAAAATATTTTTATTAAATTTATAAACTGACCCATCAATTTTAATTTTTATCTTGAAAATTTACTATTTTGTTAAAAATATTCCATTTCCATTCCGAGACTTTGATTAATGTTATTTGATGAAAACCATTAAATATAGAATGAATACTATCGCGACTATAAAAATAAATTTCACTTATCATGACCATTTCATAAAATCAATTTAAATAATTCTTACCAGATAATCGATCATCAAATTTCCTAATAAATTCATATGAAACATCAGGGGAAATGTATATTTTTCAACTTGCATTCACATTCTATAAAATAATGATTAATGTTTAATTCACATTTATTTTATTGTTTCTCTACAAAATATCAGAACAAACGCGTTATAAAAAACCGGATGACAGTATCTGTCATCCGGTTTTGGTGTTCTTATGCACATGTTTAATTTATATTAGGCGGCATAACTACTTGCATTTCTTTTAGGACAATTCTCTTCAATCAACATTTCATGGAGCAAACAAATCGCCTGATGATAATGTTTATCCTCTACACAAAACTGCACATTGACATTTCTGAGTGACGAATGTACGGCCATCGGCTGAATATTGCCCAGGCCCAATGCAACCATCCCATTTGCCAACACTTCACATGTATCCATAGAAGCACCGATCGCCGAGATCAACGCAACCATTTTGCCCGAAACAGATGCCGCCGGATAACGTTGTTCTACACTCGCCAGCAAACGGTTCAAACTATCACTCTGCCCATGTAAATAGTAAGTCATCGAGTTGGCATTCATCTCTTTTCCAATCAGATCAACTTTCGCTTCTGCGATCATCTCTGCCATCTCATAACTCACAGTATCGACCAATCCAACCATTGATTGATCAAATAAATGCAGCGCAAAAACTTTATCGCGGCCGGCAATGATTTCCACACGACGATTATCCGGATCATGTTCACCTGAAATCCGTGTCCCGGTGTGTTCCGGTTCAAAGGTGTTTTTCACAATCAATGGAATATTTTTCTGACGCAGTCCCGTCGCTGCATTCGGGTGAATCGCTTCCATACCAAGGTTAGCAAGCTGGTCAGCAACATCAAAGTTCGTCTCTCCCATCGGACGTACAGCATCTGCGCCCACAATACCCGGATCAGCCGTACTCAGGTGATACTCTTTATGGATAATGGCCTGATCAGCCCCCGTAATAGCTGCAATTCGACTGAACGTCATCTCACTGTAGCCTCGGTCATACGTTTTCATCAGGCCTTCATCGCAATATGCATAACCAGTAACAATTGGCAATTCACATGTCACATCAACGTCTTTAAATGCCTGACGAATGACATCATCCAAACCACCGTGGTGATCTTCATTCCATCCCGACAGATCAATAAAACGAGAGTTAATCCCGGAATGCTTCAGTTTCAAAACTGTATTATAAGCACTGTGTGCTTCTCCCAAAGAGGACAGAAACTCTCGAATCTGCGGCAGATAACGATTCAGTGAAAACTGTCCATGCTGGCAGGTATCCATAATATTACGGATACAATTCTTCGCTTCAGACAAACGAGAGCGGATAAACTTATCGGCTCGCAGACGAGACATCGGGTCAGCAAAAATATTCTGGTTGATAAGCATCATCCGTTGCTCTAACTCTTCCATTTTTTCCTGCCACTTCTCACTTCGTTGGGCAATTAACTGATAAATACCGGGCTGACCGGTTTTTTTACATTCCAATAACGCATCGGTGATTCCTGAATAAGCAGAAACCACAAAAATACGTTGATAGGGGGTTTCCGGCCGTAGCAGGATATTTTCCATAACTGCATCAAATGCAGTCATTGATGTACCGCCGATTTTCTCTACGGTGAATGACATGTTTTCTCCTTGTTATGACCGGACAGTCTTCAGACTGCCCGGATAGATACATTCCTCCAACATCACAATAAACGTTGACGATGACTTAACTCAGCGGATAAACACCGGATGCATCATGGACTTCTTGCCCATTCAAAGGCGGGTTGAAGACACAAGCCATCACCATATTCTGTCCGGGATAAGCCCGTAGGTAGTGTTCATCATGCTGATCCAAGATGTATAGCGTTCCCGGTTCAATCGGGAAAGTCTCCCCACCGACAACTTCAATTTCGCCACTACCGGAGACGCAGTACACGGATTCAAGATGATTCTTATAATGAATATGTGTTTCGGTATCCTGATAAATCGTCGTAATATGAAATGAGAATCCCATATTGTCATCTTTCAATAACATACGGACACTTTCCCAGTTTTCCGATACCACACGTCGCTCACTCTGAATACATTCCTTTAATGTTCTGACAATCATAACAATCCCTTAAGATGCTTTTTTGATGTATTGCGGGGCTACGGTCTCTGTCGCACGCTGGAAGATATCCAGTCCTTCTTTCAGCTCGTCGGAGCTGATCGTCAATGGACAGAAGAACTTCAGAACTTCACCGTCAGGACCGGCTGTTTCGATGATCATGCTTTGCTTGAAACATTCCCGGGCAATTTTTTCTGCGACCTCACCGGAAATACATTCCACCCCCTGCATCAACCCACGACCTTTACGTCGTGAAAGCAACTCAGGATATCGATGGATCATGTTTTCGATAACGTCAGCAACCTCTTGGGCACACTCACCGATGTGATGCTCAAGATCATGGTTGGTCCAATAGGTTTCAATGGCTTTGGTTGCGGTTACAAATGCATGGTTGTTACCACGAAATGTTCCGTTATGCTCACCGGACTCCCAAACGTCCAGTTCGGGTTTCATCAGTACCAGTGACATCGGCAGACCATAACCACTGATCGATTTCGATAACGTCACAATGTCCGGTGTGATGCCGGCAGGTTCAAAACTAAAGAAGGTCCCTGTACGGCCACACCCGGCCTGAATGTCATCGACAATCAACAAGATTTTGTGGCGCTTACAAAGCGTATTCAAACGTTGCAACCAGCTCTCGGAAGCCACATTGAGTCCACCTTCACCCTGTACGGTCTCAACCAGTACGGCCGCTGGTTGATCCATTCCTGAAGACCCATCGGTTAACATGGTTTCAAACAGTTTCAAGCCATCTTGTCCCGCATATCCATCATACGGCAGACGCTGAATGCCATGTAAATGTAGTCCGGCTGCTCCCCGATGATGCTGATTACCGGTCGCGGCAAGCGCACCATACGAGCAACCATGGAAACCATTAGTAAAGGCGATAACATTACTGCGCCCAGTCACTTTTCGGGCCAGCTTTAATGCAGCTTCAACCGCATTGGTACCGGTTGGCCCGGTAAACTGAACTTTATAATCCAGCATACGTGGTCGAAGAATGTGATGTTCAAGTGCCTGTAAAAATTCAGCCTTAGCCTGTGAATACATATCCAGACCATGCGTGACACCATCCCGGTCAATATAATCCAGCAATACCTGCTTCAAAATGGCATTGTTATGGCCGTAATTTAATGCACCGGCACCGGATAAAAAATCAAGATAGCGGTCACCACGTTCGGAATACAGACAGCTCCCTTTTGCCGTCGCAAACACGACAGGGAAGTGATTGGCATACGATTGTACGTTTGACTCTTTCTCGTTGAAAATATTCATAATTGAATACATTTCCTTTGTTTGAATTTTCTATGTATGGATTGGGTAAATTGGGCAAACAGACGACAGCAGTCGCTGGAGTGTACTTGTCACTTCAGGGATTACTTACGTTCAGTCGTCACTACGTCTGTGGTATTGACTCAAGCGGAATGCGATACAGATATTCCGTCTCATGCTGTCCATCGAAATGTCGCGTCTCATCGAGGAATGTCGAAACCTGCCCTTGTAGACCGTTAGCACGGTCGAATTTCTTAAATAGGTTCCAAGAGCCCTGATTATCTCTGGTAATCGTGGTCTCAATCGCTTCGATATCCTGCAAATGCTCTTGAGAAATCAGCTGCTTTAACATATCAAATGCTAAACCTTTCCCTCGAGCAGACGGATGAACGGCAACCTGCCAGATAAACAGCTCTGAAGGCTTGTCCGGTTTACGATAAGCAGAAATGAATCCCAAAATATCATCTTGCTGTTCAACAAGAATGCAAGTTTTTTGGAAATGAATTGACTGTAAAAAATTACAATATGCAGAATTTTCATCCAATGGTGGACACAAACTCACCAATTCGTGAATCCGTTGACCATCTGAACGAACGGGGGTTCTAAAAATCCACTGCGAATGATTTCGCTCTAGTGTAGCTCTAGCCATTTCTGACCATGGTATGTTGGTGATCATGACAATGCCTAATTCTTTTGAACTCTAATTAATTTCCTAAAACACTAACACATGAATTATGCTTATTTCAAGATCAAGTTTAGACAAAAACAGCCAAATCAAATTTAATATATTGATTTAAAACAATAAAAATTATAAATTCACAATATAACTTAAGACATCGAATATTTAGATGTATAACAAAATGTTTTTTAATTTATATGAATTTTCTCTAACAATAATATGACAATGGTATCACTAGCATTTTGTTTGCATTTTGCATTTTGCATTTTTAATATGCAAAGATAAGGGCTCATATGACTTATTTTGCCTACAAAACGCACAAAATCGTGGTATTTTGTAGTTGGCACGCTTCATGCATTATTTAAACTGACCCTTCTTAAGCCGAGGGTCACCTAGCCAACTGACGTTGTTAGTGAATGAATATTTGTTCACAATAAATTACGGCCGGTCACCAATATTGTGGCTGGCTATTTTTTTATCTAAATTTTGTCAGACACCTCACTTTATTCGCTATTCAGCCCATTCAATAACACTTTCTTATTTGACGTTTTCACCAAATCTTACAAGACTTTAAAGATGTATCTTCAGATGATATCTCTGAGTATGATTGTGCTCATCAGAAAGATTCCGTAGATCCAGCAATGGGAATGGTAAGTGCCGCCGATTAACTTATCTGTATACGACAACTCTGTATACGACAACGAGATATAACTATGGCAAACGATGCTCAATTATGGATACCGAGTCCAGAATCTATTCGTTCATCAAACCTTTACCAATTTATTCAACACATCAACATGCAAGGTGAAGCGCTTGAAGGTTTTGAACAACTTCATCAGTGGTCGGTGACCAACAGTAAACAATTCTGGCTGGAAATATGGCAATACTGTGACGTCATCGGATTCAGGGGAGATTGTGTCTTCGGTGAAGCAATTGCCAAATGGGATAAATTCATCGCGGCTCGAGATACGCTCTGGTTTCCTCAGGCACAGCTCAATTATGCTGAAAATTTACTTTCCTATGCATTTCAGGAGCCAGATGCCATTGCTCTCTGGTTTAAAAATGAAAACGGCCAGACAAAAACGCTGACCTGGCAACAACTGTGTGATCAGGTGTCACTCGTCCAGCAATGGCTGACTCAAAACGGTGTCGAGCGAGGTGATGTTGTTGTTGCTTATCTCCCTCATATACCCGAAACCATTATCGCTCTGCTGGCAGTCACCAGTCTGGGGGCGATCTGGTCTTCCCTCGCCCCGGAGGATACTGATATTCAAACCGCTATGGCATGTTTTCAGCCACTGCAACCCAAAATATTATTCTGTAGCAATGGATATAACAGAGCCGGGGCGACAATCAATACCGAAGAAAATAATCGAAAACTGGTTGATCACCTGACAAGTTTGATCAATACATGTCAGATCGAATACTTGCAAACCCCGCAGTTTTCATCCAACTATGTCGATACATTTTCAGACTGGCAGGCGATTCTGGCCAGTTATCTACCCAGAGGAATCGAGTATGAACGGATCGGCTTTAATGACCCGCTCTTCATTTATCACCACCAGCGACCTTCAGGTAAGAACGAACGAATCATCCATCGTATCGGGGGGACAATTCTCAATCATTTAAAAGAGCATCAACTCCATTGCAATGTTCAGCCAGGCACTCGCTTACTCAGTCATTGCTCATGCAGTAGCACGACTTTGCTCTGGCATACGTCAGCACTTGCCAGCGGTGCAACCCTCGTATTTTACGATGGTGCCCCTTTCTTCCCCAATATGAATGCACTATGGTCTCTGGCAGAAGAATCCAAAAGTAATATCATACATATTTCCTCCGCCTATCTGGAGCATCTACGGGAAGAGGCGTTTTCTCCGGGACATTTCTATACCATAAAGTCTTTACAGGCACTAATCGTCAGCGGCGCTATCAACTATCCGCACCTGTTCGAATACATTTATTCCTATATTCAAACCGATATATGCGTGATCCCTGCATCTCAAGAAGAAGATATTGCAGGTTCTTTTTTGATCGGCCACCCCATGGCTTGCGTGGACAGACAATACATCATGACGCCTACATTAGGGTGTCATGTTCTGATTGAGGAACAAAATCTACGATGCACAAACAGTTTCCCTAATCAGCCACTCGGTTTTTGGCATGATTCAGGAGAAGATTATTACCGGACCTACTGGCATCAGAATCGAGGAATGTGGTCACAGCCAGAATACGACAAATAATCCGCTATATTCATCTGCAGTAAAAAATAAGGGCCTGTCTGAGACAGGCCCTTATTTATGCTTTATTATATTTTTTTCGTTTCAGCCAGCGTTGTTAGTCACCGCGCTTATTACTGATACTTGCAACTGACGTTATCAGCTTTAATCTTTATCAAGCAGTTGGGTTATTAAACGTGACTTCTTACAAAAAATATGTGAATTACATCAAAAAAATGCCACCAAACAAAAAACAATTGTGACATTGTGTGCAATTCACACCAATTCATTTAGTTAAGAATTTATTGTATTGTTTTCATCATTTTTCTGAATGAATAAGACGAATGAAATGATGGATTCTCGCTTGCTGGCGGCGAATAGACTGAGCGACGACCATAGGGAAAATCTGGTTCACCCGTACAAACAGTTTTTCCGGCCAACCAATCCAACGAGATGCTGTTTCATGTTTTAAGGACTCGATAACCAGTTTTGCAACTACCTGCGGCGAGTCACTACGGTTTCCGAGTTCCTGATTCATCTGTTTTATCAGCGGCGAATTCAAATCTGTATCCGTTGCCCGGGGCGCAACATACAGTACCCGGATTCCGGAACCATCCAATTCCCGATCCAGCGCTTCACTGAAGCGGTACATTCCTGCTTTGGCACCACAGTAAACGGTATAACCCGGATAACCGATGCCCCCGAATGCCGAACCGATATTCAAAATAATGCCCGGACGATTCAACCAATTCAGAGCCATTTGACTCACTAACATCGGTGCTAACAGATTCACGTTCAGTTCCTGCTGTATGGATGCAACTGTACGATTGACGAGAACGTTAAATTCATTCACACCCGCATTATTGATCACGATATCGATTCCCTCGCCAGACTGATTCAACTGATTGCCAGCATGATTTAATCGTTCCAGATCCGCTTCGCAAGTGAGATCGGCAGAAAATACAACATGTTTTTCTGGTTCAGAAAGGGTGGCTCTGACTGCTTCTAATTTCTCGTGATTTCGTCCGACCAAAAACAGATGCGCACCCGCAGATGCCAGCTCAGTCGCCATCGCATGACCGATACCGCCCGAGGCTCCCGTCAACAAAACACGTTTACGCTGCAAATCCATACCCAATGTTCCTTATATTATTTCGTCTCTTTGCTACTTCTTTTTTCTTTCGACAAAAAAGAAGACTAAAGCTCATGCTGATTTTTCATTAATGACACCAAAAATGTATTGGCCTGATTCTCTCGGGGCAGCAGTTCAACCGTCCCATAATGCAGCTTAACGATATCTCTGGTGATCGACAGCCCTAATCCTGCACCATCACCTCTTTCCCGATTTGAACGATAAAAACTTTCAAACAATTTTTCACGGGCTTCTGCAGTAAGATCTTCACCGGTATCGGAGACATAAACCTGCACCTTATCCGGCAAATCTTTCAGCGTAACCATAATCTGTTGCCCCTCACCAGCATAGCGAATGGCATTATCAATCAGGTTACTCAGTAGAATCCCCAGTAATGATTCATCTCCGGGAATCTGACAGTCATCCCCAATCAGTGACATCTCTTGCTTATTCCGTAATGCCAGCGGAGCGAGTTCTCCCATGACATATTGAACTAAGCGTTTTAAATTAATCTCAACCCGTTCCATACTGTGAATATTTTCAACCCGGGCTAAAGTGAGCAACTGTTGAATCAGACGATCGGAACGTTCAATGCCTCGCAAAATATTGTGTAAGTCAGTATGTAAATCCTCTTCCCGCTCACTGTTTAATGCGTTTTCAGCATTCAATCGCAACACGGCTAACGGTGTTTTTAACTCGTGAGCCGCCATACCGGTAAAACGTTTTTCTCGTTTCCACGCACTATCCAGCTCAGCAAGCAATCGGTTTAAGGTTGTCACAAGCGATGACAACTCGGTGGTATCGAGCCCGACAGTCACAGAATCGAGCTTACTCACACTCCGCCGGGAAATGGCCTGTTGCAATTCGGTAATCGGGGCAAAGTGGCGATCAATCAAAAAGTACAACACCAGTGCTAAACAGGGGATCAGCACCAACTGTGGCACCAGCGTGGAAAATGCCAGTTCAGTGATCATTTCATTGCGAACGGCTTGCTGCTCCGCAATAATAATGTACTCAGAATGCTGCGAATTATTGCGTTTTAAGGGAAGTTGGAAATACCGCCACTCCTTGCCCGCTATCTCAACATAGCCAAATCCGGAATAAGTAGGATCATGCACGATCACATGATTACGTAGGTGCGAACCCCAGACGACTTTGCCATCCCGATATAACTGAATCAGTAATTTCTGTTCATATGGATGCCCATAAGCGGTTGCTTCATCATCACTATGTGCATCTCGGATGTTTTGCATCCAGCTATCTAGCTGACTGACATTTTCAGAACTCACCCGTAGCGAGCCGGAATCCGGCAGACTTAATAAAAAGAGTTTGGCCGTCTGTCCTAACCGTGCATCATAAACTTCCAGAATTTCATGATGTGACGAGCTATAGCTGAAAAACAATGAAATAAGAATAAACACCGAAGAAAGCGCAATCATCGACAACGTAATACGCTTTTTTATAGAATACATTTTTTTATTATTTTTCAATGATATATCCTACACCACGAATATTTTTGATCACATTGCCCGGAACTTTCTTGCGCAAATTATGGATGTGAACTTCAATCGCGTTATCACTGCTACCTTCATCCCAACCGTGTAACGACTGCTGAAGCTGCTCTTTACTCATCACCCGTCCGGCCTGATTCATCAGCGATGCCAACAACTTAAATTCATTGTTAGTCAACTTCAGTGCCTGTCCTTGGTACAACACAACCTGTCTGTCCAGAGACAACACTAAGTCTCCGACTTCCACCTGACTATCTGTAGCACCGGAGAGTCGCCGAATCATCACGCGTAAACGGGCCAACAACTCTTCCAGCGCAAATGGCTTCACCAGATAATCGTCAGCCCCGCCATCTAATCCTTTCACCCGATCTTGAATTTCATCACGAGCGGTTAAAATCATAATCGGTAATGAATATCCGGCACGCCGCACCGCTTTCAGAACCTCAAATCCGCCAATATCGGGCAGCATGAGATCAAGAATAATCGCGGTAAACTGCTCTGTTTTCAGAGCAGTTACAACACCGGCACCTCGTTCAAGCCAGTCAACCGTATAACCCTGACGACTCAATGCCGTCACCATCGACTGTCCTAATAACACATCATCTTCGACCAGCAATAGTCTCATTGAGCACCTAACTCTTTCAAACGTCGCTGAACTTCTGCCATCCGACCCTGATCGGCGAGCGGTCTCGTTTCTCTTGGTGGTGCCGCCGCAGCACGTTTCAGGTATTTAATCGCTTCAGCTTTACGCCCGTCTTCCGCCAGAAAATCACCATAAAAATAGTTGGGATCAATCCCATCCGGATTATATTTTAAAGCTTTTTTGAGCATCTCCTCAGCTTTGTCATCATCGCCAAACCCAACTGGCCATCCCGGCACTTTATAGTACAGTGTCCCTAATGTGACATATGCTGAGCCATCTAATGTCTCCGGTGCTGTTTTTACTACGTCTTCCAGTAAAGCTTTGGCTTGTTTCGCCAAAGAGAGTCCACCTAATCCACCGTCTGCGCCTGCCAGTGAACTCTTACTAATTGCCAGCCAAATTTTTAAATCATTGCGATCCGAAGCATTCTGAAGCGAGCTTTCACCCAATTTAACCAGATTCTCCAGACAGTACACCTGCTGATCCTCATCCTTTGATTGATACTGACACTCAGCCCACTTTTTTTGAATTGTGACCAGCGGATCAACACCACTTGCCCATACGGATGATGACCCAATCAAAAGACAGCATGCTGTCATTATCCGGTTTCTTATACTCGCTCTCATAACCTGTTGCTCCTTGACGACAATTGGTTGCCGTTTATTGGGTTAACGTCTGTAGCATTTGTCCGTACAACTGAAATACCATATTGGCAGAACGGATAATCACTTGCTGTTCATCCGGATCGGTAATCCGCGCCATCAGGCGAGCAAAAAACTGGATATGCTCCTGATCAAGTTCACTATGAGAAGTCAGATAAGTCAATGCATCGTCTTGCAAATTGAGCGTCAGCTTAACCTGTTGAGCAACCTGACCGCCAATACCGACACTCGTCCCTTCCAATACCCAAACCATGCCGAATAAAGCGAGGGGGTTACCGCGATCAATCTGGTGATATAAATAAGCAACCATCAGTTCAATTGCTGTACAAACCGCACCATCATTCTGATTGTGGCGCACATCATCGGCAGACCCACCGCAAGCACGAATATCATTCAAAATCCACTCATGGTGACCGATTTCTTCCTCAATATATTCCGCAATTGCAGTCCGTAACCATTCTTTATCTTCTCCGAGGCGAGCACCACATGCCATTAGCAACGGCACCGTATGTTTTACATGATGGTATGCTTGTGTCAGAAATGCCTGATACTGAGCCAGATTAATGTTGCCCTGACTACATGCAGCGATAATCGGTGCAGATAGCATCGCCTCACGAGCAGGTCGAGTTGCTTCTTGCAATTGATTAAAAAAATCACTCATCTGTTCCACTCCACAATCAATGTTAGATTCAATACCCAAGGTAATCTTAAATACCCAAGGTTAAGATTAAATATCAATTCGCTTTATCATATTTTGAAAAGACGCAATCTCGTCGCACCACAAGTTAACCTGTTCTTCAACCAGATGCCGTTTAGGACGCCCGTTTGCTGTAAGTAAAGCTCGGTATTCTTGCGGTGACAAGACCAAAATCACCTGGCAAATATGGGCATAATCAGGAAGCTGACGATTCAACGCGACGATCGCAGCCATTACTTTTTCCACATCCTGGGACAGAATAACGCCCATAAGCCGATTCTTTGCTTCACCGACCACAATTAAACTTCGCAAGGCATCCCATTGCTGCCCTTCAGACTCAATCCATTCCGGAGAAATATTGCGGCCGAACCCAGTAATGATCTGATTTTTCTTCCTCCCCCGAACCGATAAAAACCCCTGCTCATCAACATAACCCAAATCACCGGTCGCCACCCATTCTGAAGCCAAAGGCTGATTGATATACCCGAGTGCGACAGCGCCTCTGACGAGAATCTCGCCATCATCAGTAATCCGCACGTCAGCATGGGGCAGAATTTTTCCTGCGGTTCCGGGACAGTTCGCTTCCGGTGTATTCAGACTAACCACCGAACCACATTCAGATAATCCGTATCCTTCATACACCGGCAACCCTAAGCGATGAGCTTCAACCAATGTTTGCGGTGTGACTCTCGCACCGCCGACAGCGACAAACTGAAGCGATGCAGCGAGCTGCGGAAGATTGCGAGTCACAGCGATCAACGCGTGTAGTAACGCCGGTGTCAGTACCAGCGAATTGGGTTGATATTGCATCAATGCACCGGCAAATTGCTCCGGAGAAAACTGACTCGAGCCTTGAAGCCCGACCAATGCCCCATCCACCACCACCGATGTCAAACCAAGCACTAGGGGGACATACACACCTGTAATATTTTCCAGCAATGTGGACAAGGGCAACATCACCAGATGTTTTTCCAGACCACTTTGTTTTGCCATTTCCTGTGCCAGACTTGATGTCACCTGATCAAGATTCTGCTGACTCAAACACACCCCTTTGGGCTGCCCGGTTGAACCCGAGGTAAACGTAATTTTGACTGTCCCCGGTAAAATTCCCTCGTTAACACAATGAGATCGCTCAGACTCATGGGGGAGTTCAGAACGCCTCCCAATGACGCACTCTTTCAGTTCACCACAGGGCTCAAATCCCAGCAGAGGCTGATCATAGATAAGCGTGTCTGTCCCCGTATGAGAGAGGACGTGTTCAATCTGAGCGGGACTAAAAAATTTAGGGAGTGGTACACAAGGAATCTGTGCATACATTGCGGCTAAGTCGGCAATCAACCAAGACAAACTGTTCTCTGCATAGATGGCGATGCAATGTGACTGTAATGCGCTAAACACATCAGCATAATGACAAATTTGTTCAGACAGTTGTTGAAATGTCAGTGTCTCAGGTTCACCGAACACATTCTGGCCGATAAATGCAATGGCCTCCGGGCGCTGACTCGCATGGGAAAATAATGCAGATAATATGGTTTCACTCATTGATAATGTCTCACTCTATACAGATACCTTTGGTCAACCAATAACGCTTCAAATGGGCCAGACTTTGTTGAAGATCGCCAGCAACAATTCGGGGACGAAGCTGATAATAACACCCCCACTGATCAGCATTATTAATACGTTGAGCATCAGCCTGAGCAACCACGATTGGGTTGAGTCCTAAGCGCTTCATCAGCGCATAAAGTGGATCTGTGACCGTACAGATACACCACTGATATCCCATCTCAACCAAGCGTTGCGCAATCAGATAAAAATGAAATGGTGATAATCCTTTGGAGAATGAGGCTAGTTGCCCAAATTCAATCAACGTCGTGCGCCCGATGGTTTGTGCAAAAGCCTCAGAGACAGCCTTTTCTGCCGAACAATCCAGATATTGTTCCAGAAATAGCGGGGATTCAGAAGCAGCTCGATAACCACAAATTGACTGAATTTCCTCTCCCTGTAGCAAAGCTAAAAACAGTGGCATGAATTGCTCAATATTGGCATCAAATGCATAAGAATATCTTTCGGCTATATACCGTTCAACCTGATGACGCATTGGATGCGTCTCACCAATCATCTCTAATGTCATTGAAGAATCGCACAGAGCTGCTTGCATCATTCAACCCTCTTGAAGACCTGAAAGCAGCATAAGAGATAAAACTTAAGAAAAACTTAAGAGAGAAAACTGAAGAAAAAGCAAGCATAAAAAACAGCGCCATCGATGCGCTGTTTTCTAAAACTATAATTGAAATTGAGATGACAATTGAAACACGTCGAGTTGTAACGATAAATTATTTAATCGCAATCCCCATCATGACAGACATAACTCCTTGCGCGGTTTTGACCTTAAAGACCTGGGCCACGTTCACATCGGCAAAACCAGCCTGAATCAACTCATCCTGCATTTCAACCATGCCTAAGCCCGATATTCTGTCTTCATCATCAATGATCCAGTCCCAGTGAATAAATGCACTCCCCTGATTGAGCAGCGAATAAATAATCTCTAAAGACTCAGCCAAATGCGGTAAAAATTCACACACAGAGACGGCAACCACCAAATCAAACTGTTTACGAAAAGCTGGATGCTGAGCAACGAGCCCTCTCGTCAAAGCGTCAACAACAGGCTCAACATTTATCAGTTCTTTTTTATCGAGCTCTTCGATCATAGCTTCTGATGAATCCAACGCAATAATCGAGCGAGCTTGTGGCGACATCATCTCACTTAACAAGCCAGTTCCACATCCGAAATCCAGAATGTGTTTGCCTTCCAAATTAATATTCTTCGTTAATTCGGCAAATACTTTTTCTGTCAGCTCTCTATTGACCTGATCAGATTCCCAAGCCGTAGCGAGTTCATCCCAATCCTTCGCCATCGTGACCTCCATCCAACTCCGATTCAAGGCTTAGGATAACCAAAACAATCTTCGCTTCATAGCGTTACCTATTCATCACCATACAGATTTGTCACCTACGTCCCAACTCGCCATCACGAAAGTAGAAAATTGGTCATTAGACCAGCAGTTCTCAGTAAAAATCGCTGGCGTGTCTGTCCCCTCAAAACTCTGCAGTGTCTGTCCTTATTTATTCTTATTTATCCGACGACTCATAATCATCAAGATCTTGCCCATATAACACGTAGCCCGTTTCTCCCAAATCCAGATTCATCGTTTCTGTTTTGAGCTGACCGACAACATAAACAATATCCCATAACTGCCTGATCGGAGCACCGTGCTCAAATTTGACATAAATAATCTGATTTGGAGGCGGTGGTGGGACATGAATACATGCACCGAGAAATGGCACCAACAGAAATTCTGTCACGGTTTTATCATCTCCCTCCAGTGGAATGACAAATCCGGGGATCCTCACCATTTTTCCATCCAGATCATGCCGAACACCACCAATTTTCAACTGTGGGGGAGTATCATTGTCATGATCAATGGGTGTTGTACGAACAGGTGGATCCTGATGCCGTTCCCCCTCAGGAATTAAATCTTCCCATGATAATGTCATGACTGACTGTTGCTGACTCTGCGCACTGACATGCCCTGACAGTAAACCCAATCCGATATAAAAAAATACCAGCCAAACCGCTTTTCTTTCCATCATAGATTCATCCAAAACTTTATTTTAAGGACTGATTTATCTTGTCCATCAATATACTGAATCAATCTATAAAAAATACAGCCATACAAAAATTTAATGATTTATTCATAAATGATTCATGTTCATCAGTGTTAATAGATGACTAATCTCAATGTGGTATCAGTGGATATTATAAAAAAGAAACATGGAGAATTTTTGTGAAAAACAACCATCTTTTATTAGCCAGTGGACTGATGGCGTCACTTGTCGGTTGTGCATCAACCAGTGACACATCTCAAATCAATACACCGCAAAAAAATGATGCTTGGTTTGTTCAGGCTCAACAACAGATTGCGAAAGCAAAAGCGAATAAGCCAATTAATAAACCGGCTAAAAATGTCATCTTGTTCGTCGGTGACGGTATGAGTGTCGGAACAATCACTGCCGCTCGAATTTATGAAGGGCAGCGCCGTGGTATGCTGGGTGAAGAGTATCAACTCGCCATGGAACAGCTCCCTTATGTCGCCCTTTCTAAGACTTATAATACCGATGCCCAAACGCCAGATTCAGCTGGCACAGCAAGCGCAATGGTCACCGGCGTAAAAACCAAACAAGGCATTATCAGCGTTGATGACAACGTTCAAAGAGGTTTTTGTAACACCCAAATCGGCCACGAAGCCAAAACAGCTTGGGAAATGGCTGCCGAGAAAGGACTGTCCGTCGGAGTCGTTTCAACGGCACGTATTACGCATGCAACGCCGGCAACCACTTACGCTCATGCAGCCGATCGTAACTGGGAAAATGATACTAAACTTCCAAACATTGCTAAAAATCAGGGTTGTATTGATATTGCACAGCAATTAATCAATTTCAACGGTGGTAAAGGCATGGATGTTGTTTTTGGAGGCGGACGTCGTGAATTCCTGCCTGCAACAACGGTTGACCCTGAAGGTAAAAAAGGCAAACGTAAAGATGGTCGTAACCTGATTTCAGAATGGCAGGCAAAACATCCAGATGCTCAGTACGTTTACGATAAAACAGGGTTTGATGCGCTGAATGGCAATACCAAACAAGCATTTGGGTTGTTTGAAAGTAGCCATATGAAATATGAATCGGACCGCAGAGATGGCGAGCCATCCGTGGCAGAGATGACGGCTAAAGCGATTGATATTCTGTCCAAAAATAAAGATGGTTATTTACTAATGGTTGAAGCCGGACGTATCGATCACGCCCATCATGATGGCAATGCAGCACGTGCACTGATTGATACCGTTGCTTATGATGATGCAATCAAAGCAGCATTAGACAAAACCAACCCTGAAGATACACTCATCATTGTAACCGCAGACCATGCACATACTTTGATTTCAAATGGCTATGCTGATCGTGGCAATCCGATTCTCGGCCTGTCAAAGAAAAACGGTCAGTACAACGTCGATGATTATGGTAAACGTTATACAACACTGTCATACGGAAATGGTCCGGGTGCTGTCAAAGGCGCACGTTCTAATCCTACAGAGCAAGAAGTATTAGCTCTAGACTACAAACAGCAATCGCTGGTAAAACTATCCTCTGAAACGCACTCAGGTGAAGATGTCGCTATTTTCGCCCGCGGACCTGAAGCTTATCTTTTCCAAGGAGCTGTAGAGCAAAACTACATCTTCCATGTGATGAATGAGGCGCTGGGTTTAACCAAGTAACGTCACCTGATTACTGTCAATACAATACAACGAAAAACCATGCCGAGGGTGTAATATCTTTCAGCATGGTTTTTTATTTGGACACACACTCTAATTTGGACATACAAAAATACATTCTGAGATACCTTTTTAGGAGAGGAGATTCATTCCAAATAGAAATTGCAGGCGGAAGCTTTAATATTGCGTGGATATATCAGAGTATTCTCAACAGAATCAATATTTACATATGTCTCTGAGCATATCTGTTAGATGATTTGCAGTGTATCAGGCAGGATAGATATTAAATCGATAATCCATGGATGCGTTGTTTGTTTAATTGAATTTTTACTGCATTTAATTGTTCCGATGTTCCAATCCAGAGGCAACGTTTTTGTTCCAGTTGGGAACACAAATCGACACTCTCTTGTTGTCCCAAAGATAATCGAACCAAGATTGCGGGCTGATGAGGCACAATATAACCCGTTTTGCCTTCTCTCATCTGTCGACCAACCCAATCCACCCATTCAATATAATCAATCAGACGAAATGGAATAGCATCCGCTTGTTCCAAACTTGTGTCCCCGGCAAACGGTAGAAGTCCCTGAGGCTTAAATTGACGACACTTGAATGAATCCAATCGTCTTTTGATAGAAGTATATTGCGAGGTTTCCGGTGTCGGTGCGATACCAGCTCGAACTGGATTCAAGTCCGTATACGCCATGGCAGCCAAAAGCGCTTTCTCATCCAGTAGAGCTTGTGATTTGAATCGTCCCTCCCAGAAATGGCCACCACACCGATCCTCTTGGTTGGCCAGCCTGGCAATACTAAAATTAAGCTCTTTCATAAACCAACTGAGGGAGTAGAGTCGCTCACGCCAGAGATGAATCATGTTTTTACAAGTCGGTATTTCACCCGTAGACACTTGATTCTTCAGATAGCGTAAAATCAGCTGTGGTAATAGGTGTTCCTTCCCCCAACGTGCAATAACAGCTTGATCGGAAAGCTGTTGAGCTTTTGCTTGATTAATATGCACAACCAGATGATAGTGATTACTCATCACAGCATAAGCACAGATATCGATACAATACACCTGAGCCAAAGCCAAAATGCGCTGTTCGACCCACTGACGACGGTGCTCATAAGACTGCCCCGTCAGTGGATCCTCCCCACAAAGAAAAGCACGTCGGACACAGCGAGATACACAGTGATAATAAGCAGTGGTATTGAGAGAAACAAGTTGTGCTCTGGCAATTGTCATCAGAAAATCCATATTGACGAATGAGTGCACAAAAGTATTTCAAATCATAATGTTAAGATAAACATGGAATGTTATATGATACGTGTCATATAACATTTTTGATGTAACCTTTATGTTGATAAAGCATGACATACTTATCTAATTCTAAGGGCTCCTTGGGAGTTTGTCCCTCCATCCAAAGTGTCTGCCCTCAGCCCCCGTTCACTAACATGTCTGTCCCCAGAACCAAAAAACCATGCCGGATATAAAATCTGCAGCATGGTTTTTATTTTATATAGCATCTGTCCTCGGTAGACCGTCCTAAAACGTCTGTCCCCGGTAGACCTATCAGGCCGTAGATGGCTCCGTCACCTCACTGGTCGTTACTTTCTCACGGCGCTTAACATTCACAAGCTGAACACTGATTGCCGCAAAAACCACCAGCCCCATTCCACATAAACTCAACCAGTCAGCTTGTGCTGCCTCTATCACGTCTGTCCACCATCCCATAGCGACACATAACTCGGTCAGTAAGAAAGCCATCACAGGCGTCACTGCGATAACAGAACTCACTTGTACCGTTTTCCAATATGTCAGCGATTTGGCAAAAGCCCCATAAGCCACGACAGTATTCAGGCAACAAAACAGTGCAATCAACCACTCTTCCAGTGACATTTTCAGCAAATCTGCCGGGGATGTCAGAGGCAACATGACAACCATAGCCATGAGATAAATCCCCAACAATATGTTGGATGAATCAAGGTGTTTAAAGAGGGATTTTTGGACCAGTGCATAGAGACTCCATGTCAACGCAGACACGAAAATGATAGTCAACCCAGTCAGCAATGCTGTTGTTTCTGCCCCGCTCCCACTTCGCAATACAGGGTGGAAAAAGATCAGTAGCCCCACAAACAACAAAGCAAAACATCCCCATTGCTGCCATGAAATGTATTCTTTAAAGAAAACAGCGCCCCCAATCGCCAAAAACAAAGGTGCCATTTGCATACTTAATTGGGAAGAGCCCGGTGTCAGATAAACCAAACTCCATGCATAACAGGTGTAATTAATCATTAATAACACCCCGGCCAACCCCAAACGCATCCATTCTGAACGTTTTAATTGCCGATACTGGACTAAACGGTTGTGCCGTTTTTGCCATAACCAAACGATGGCACCGGCAACCGTAAAACGCAGCCATGTGAGTGTCACTGGATCAGCAAAATCATTCGATAATTTTAATGCTATCGCAATCATTCCCCACGCAATCATGGTTGTACAACTCAATAACAGCCCATATATAAAGTTACGTGATATGTTCACCACTCATCCCCTTGCGAAAAATAATCTTCCTAGCCATATCATGCGGTTCTCTTCCCAAACAATCCAATGCATAATGTTTCTAACAATTATGCAAAGAATGGGATAAACAGATGTTATCGTCAGAATTACAGCATGTAGATATGAAATCATTAATGGGATTACTCTATCTACTGGAAGAACGGAACGTCAGTAAAGCAGCCAATCGCCTGTTTTTAAGTCAGTCTGCAATGAGTCGTCTGTTACAACGTTTGCGTGACGCATTTGACGATCCGCTGTTTATCCGGACGTCAAAAGGCATGGTTCCGACCGCGAAAGCCGCTGCGCTTGAATACCCAATTCGCCAGATGATTGAGCAAATGGCTGGTCTCAACTCCATCCGTACTTTTTCTCCGGGTCAAAGTGAGCGTTCATTTCGCTTGCAAACAACTCACTATCAGGCTCAAGCTTACGTGCCTTACATCGCTTCTCGGTTTTACCAAAGTGCCCCACATGCCTCGCTCGAAACCAGTACGATTACCGAAACCAGCCTGATCCACTCGACAGAACATCATGTTGATGTCGTGCTCGTGAGCAATTACATTCAGGTTCCCAACTCATTTGAACGATGCCTGCTTGGGCGAGAGAAATTCGGCTGTATTATGTCGAGAAATCATCCGTTGGCGAGTAAACCCAACATCACGTTGGATGATTATATACAGCATAACCATATTCTGGTCAGCATGGGCGGAACATCTCGAAACTTCATCAATGATGCGCTTAAAGAACAGGTCAAAGAGCGACGATTTTCCTTCCGAACCCCTTATTTTCTTGCGGCATTGGCAACCGTAGGACAAACTGATCTACTGCTCAGCTCCAGCCGTTTACTGGCCGAACGATTCCAAGATCAATTTGGTCTGACGATTCGAGATCTCCCTTTCTCCTTTCCGGACCCGAAATATTATCTCTGCTGGCCCAAAGCGCTGACAGATGATCCCGGTAGTCAGTGGTTTCGCTCTCTTTGTCGGGAAGTGATACAGGATATGATTCCCTATCCAGAGAAAAATATTAACCCTGAATAGATTAACAATCATTCACCGCTCATCTTTCGGCGAATCCATCACCACCATGGTGGTAATCGAATTGACTTGGGCACATTCTCCCAATACTTCGGAATGGAACCGCTTATAAGCCAGCAAATCTTTCGTCTCAACACGAAGTAAGTACTCATTATCACCGGTGATGTTATGACACTCGGTCACTTCCGGTGCAAACTGAACATGTGCCTCAAATGCCAGTTGGGCACTTTTACTATGATCCGACAACCCAATGGAAACATAAGCAACAAAACCAATCTCTAGCTTATGTTTGTCAATGACCGCTCGGTAACCTTTAATCGTTCCGTTACGTTCCAGCTCCTGAACTCTTCTTAAAGTTGCCGAAGGGGATAACCCAACCCGCTCAGCAAGTTCAACATTCGAGATTCGCCCAAAACGAGCCAACTCTTGCAATATTTTTTCGTCAAATCGATCCATCTTTAACTCATTGTGTTTAAGAGTGGTGCTCGGGCTATAGTAACGATGACGGTTGTAATGTAAACCCGTTTCTTTATCGCTGTCTGCCCCTAAAAGGACCCCTAAAAGGACAGTCGTCTTAAGAGGGCGCTCGGTTCTGTGGCTGTCCTTGTAAGATCGAAAAGCGACTGTCCTCGTACCCAAACTCCGTGGCTGCCTTACAAATCAAAAACCGACTGTCCCCACAAGTAAGAAGATTCACCCAAATCATGAATTTTTCTCATGTTGATAGTGAAGTAAAATGAATTTTAATCAACTCATAAACCAAGTATAAAAACAGACAGTGCTTCACGTTAGATAAACAACAGTCGTGTTGAATCAGACGATTCAGAGAACATAGCAAAAGACTGTGAAGTAACGATTGGGAAACTAAAAACATAACGATCCCATCAAAAGAGTAGGAAATAAGTTCAGCTTTTTTAAGGAAATAGGATAACGCTCACCATGAACGACAATTTTACATTTGCGATTAAGAGCATTTGTTTTGATGAAAATTATCAACCATCAGACAATACGCGTATCACGACTAACTTCGCCAATTTGGCCCGGGGTGACAGCCGCCAAGAGAATCTGCGTAATACACTCAGAATGATTGATAATCGTTTCAACGCTTTAGCGCATTGGGATAACCCTCAAGGTGACCGCTACTCTGTCGAACTCGAGATCATCTCCATTGACATGGATATCCAAGGTAATGGTAAAAAGTTTCCATCCATTGAAGTTCTGAAAACCAACATTGTTGATCACAAAACCAACCAACGTATTGACGGCATCGTCGGGAATAACTTTTCTTCTTACGTGCGAGATTACGATTTTAGTGTGCGCCTGCTGGATCATAATAAAAATCAACCCCAATTCAGTGTTCCCAAAAACTTTGGCGATCTGCATGGCAAGCTGTTTCAGTCTTTCGTCAATTCAGACACATATAAACAGTATTTCCAAAAGCGTCCTGTGATCTGTCTAAGTGTCTCGGATAATAAGGTCTACCATCGCACAGGCAATCAGCACCCTATTTTAGGTTTTGAATATCAGCCGAATGAGTCCTCTTTGACTGAGCAATACTTCAAAAAGATGGGCTTGCAGGTTCGTTATTTTATGCCGCCGAATAGTGCAGCACCACTGGCGTTCTATTTCTTTGGTGACTTGTTAAACGATTACTCGAATCTTGAGCTCATCGGTACCATTAGCACCATGGAGACATTCCAAAAAATTTACCGGCCTGAAATCTATAATGCCAACGCGGTCGCAGGCGTGTCTTATCAGCCGAATCTGAAGAACCGCGATCATTCACTGACTCAAATTGTTTATGACCGTGAAGAACGCAGTCAACTCGCGATTGAACAGGGAAAATTTGCTGAAGAGCATTTCATCAAACCCTATCAGGCGATACTTGAACAATGGACAGCGGCTTACGCTTAATCAATCACGAGAACGAATGGCAGAATTGACTATGAAAAAATTATTACCGACTTCAACAGCTGGCAGCTTACCAAAACCTTCTTGGCTGGCTCAACCTGAAACACTTTGGTCACCTTGGAAATTGCAGGGTGACGAACTCACTGACGGCAAACAAGATGCATTACGTCTGTCCTTACACGAACAACAATTAGCTGGGGTTGATATTGTCAGCGACGGAGAGCAAACGCGCCAACACTTTGTCACCACCTTCATTGAACACCTTGATGGTGTTGATTTCGAAAACCGTAAAACAGTTAAGATTCGTAATCGCTATGAGGCAAACGTCCCAACCGTTGTCGGCCCGGTAAGTCGCTCAAAACCCGTCTTTGTCGAAGATGCTAAGTTTCTGCGTCAACAAACAAAGCAACCGATAAAATGGGCTTTACCCGGCCCGATGACGATGATCGATACACTTTACGATGACCATTATAAAAGCCGTGAAAAACTGGCTTGGGAATTTGCCAAAATACTCAATCAAGAAGCGAAAGAATTAGAAGCAGCGGGTGTCGATATTATTCAATTTGATGAGCCTGCTTTTAATGTGTTTTTTGATGAAGTCAACGATTGGGGAATTGCCTGTTTAGAAAAAGCAATCGAAGGGCTCAAGTGTGAGACGGCAGTCCATATTTGTTATGGTTACGGAATCAAAGCCAATACGGATTGGAAAAAAACATTAGGCTCTGAGTGGCGACAGTACGAAGAAATATTCCCTAAACTACAAAAATCTAATATTGATATCATCTCACTTGAGTGCCACAACTCTCACGTCCCTATTGAACTACTTGAACTGATTCGGGGTAAAAAGGTGATGGTCGGTGCGATAGATGTCGCAACTAACACCATTGAGACCCCCGAAGAGGTCGCCAATACGTTGCGGGAAGCACTGAAATATGTCGATGCAGACAAGCTCTACCCTTGCACCAACTGTGGTATGGCACCGCTACCACGTGAAGTATCTACAGCGAAACTGAATGCCCTCAGCGCAGGTGCAGCAATTATTCGGAAAGAACTTTCAGCTTAGAACTGTCGCTAGCCCACAAGATATATTGAAGGCAGACGAAATTAAGCAAGAGCGTTGATCACAACGCACAGCTACACGGTTCAGTGTACATAAAACAGCGGTTGCAAGAACGCAACCGCTGATATTTTCTTCCTTGCCTGACATTTGTATGGACACACACTTTGCCACCCGCAGCGATGGGGCGTCTGTCCCCCTACCCGCTGTCTGTCCCCCTACCCGACGCCTCCCAATCAAATCTGAGCAAATACAAATTAGTTTTTTTGTTTTTTAGCAGCTTCCTGCCGTTCTACCTGGAGAATAATTTCATCGAGCAGTGATATCAGCTGACCGGAATATTTTTCTATATTCTGATACAAACGATCAGCCTGAATCATGTCACCGTTCTCTTTCGCCTGGATAATTTTCTTGATGGTTGCATGCAGCTCACTATGCGGCATATCAATTGCCGCAGCAGCAGGAATATCGATAAATTTCTGCCGGCCGACCGCATCATACCACTGACCAAAATGACACTCTTTATGAGAGACGACTTCTTGCAGATCCATCTGAGTCAATCCGAACAAATAACTGCGGATAATAGTTTTCCATGCCAAATGGGCTGTCTTTGCCTGTTTCAATTTCTGTGAATCAGAATCGCCACCAAAACTGGTACAATATTTATTCAATCGCTCCACATCTCTGGCAATTTCCGCCGATAGTTTCGCCGTCAAAAGTGAAGCGCTGGCCGTAGTCTCCGCTAACTCATGAATTTTACTAATGTTAGTATTAACTTCATCGGAGACTTGGACCTGTTGTTCGGAAGCAGTCGCTATTTGGGTCGTCATCTCATAAATCTGTCCGACAGAATGTTCCATCTCGGAGATTGCCCCACCAGCTATCTGAACGTTATCGACACTTTGCTGTGCCTGTTTTTGACTGGACTGAATCACAGCAATCGTCTCATTCACACTGTTTGTCAGAATCGTGATTTTCTGCCGGATCTCTTCCGTTGATGTCTGAGTTTTTTGTGCCAGAGTTCTCACTTCACTGGCAACGACGGCAAATCCCCGCCCCTGTTCTCCGGCACGGGCAGCCTCAATTGCTGCATTCAGTGCCAATAAATTCGTCTGTTCAGAAATATTTTGTATGATTTCAAGAATCGATGTGATTGAAGCACTGGCCTCATAAACCTGAGCACTCAGATCCCCGATCTGATGAATAGATTCGGCCAGTTGAAGCATCTGGTTGATGGCTTGTTGCAGAACTTCTTTACTGACCTGAGATTGATCATTTGCCTGAGATGTACTGTCTGCTGCCTGAATAATATTCCGGGTAACATCATGTACCGTTGCCGTCATTTCCGTCATCGCTGCAGAGACATGGGTAATCTGATCTTTTTGTTCCTTCATGCCTTTGTCGGTCATCGTCGATTCGTTCGATAAATGGTCTGACTGGATAACCATATGATTGATCGCATCTGACATTTGGTAAAAAGTCGCCTGCAATTTATCGCAAAAACGATTAAAAACCCGAGTCAAACTTTCTATCTCCTGAGGGCCACCTTCTTCCAGTCTGGCATCTAACCCTTGTTGTCCTTCAACCATTTTGTCGATAGCATCAATGATGTCTTTCATTGGACGGATTGAGTAACGGGTCATCCATATCAATCCCCCCGCAACGACTAATGCACTGATCAGCCCGAACATCATCATCATTCTGATATCGGACCAAATCATCGCTTGCAACCGGGAGATACGATAGCTGACTTCAACTACACCGATAACTTTTCCGGAATAGTCTTTCAGCGGAAAAACTCTGACGGCAGTTTCATGACCTTGCTGATCTAAACGGATATTCAGAGTCTGACCGACAAGGACCTGCTGATACTGCTCCGGAGTCAAAACCGGCACATCTCCTGTCCGGGGGATGACCACCTCCTTCAAGCCATCATTTTTTCGGACACGAATAGCTAAATCGGTCAATTCATCTCTGAGCAAATTAGTGAAGGTTTCCCGGTTCAATGTCATCCCGAATTCGACACTACCGACATGTTGCTCTTCAAAACTGATCGGGACAACATAACGCAGGCCAAGCCCGGCAACACCGACTTCAATACCGGAGATAGACCGATGAGAAGTATTTACATCGACCACCGTATGGCGAAAAGACGATAAGTCATCACCACTTTTATTCGGTTTATGAACCCGGTAGAGCGAGTAGGCCGGTGGAATGTGGAACTGAAACTGACTCACACCCGATGCCCGAATTTGTGGCCATTGCACATCAAATAACTGACTCAGTTTGCTCTTATCATGCTGTGCTACTGCCTTTTGGACTTCAGGTAAAGCAGCAATTGTGTCCACTGCTAACTGACTTTTGGACAGAATCGAATCGATTTGGAACGTCACCTCTTGTTCTAGTCCGGCCATCTTTGCAAAAATAAAGTCATCCGATAGCTGCTGTGCTAAACGCACCGCTCCCCAGATAAATAAAAAGCAGACCAAAAGAATCGATATAAAGCCGGCTACACTAAAACGGACAAGTAAACTGAGATGCTTCATCAATACCTCAAATGAATTAATCAAGTTGCACTTGCTTAATTATAGAGAACTCATTCTAACTGATTATTTTTTCTATCGATAAGATGATTCAAATCAATATCCGGCCTATGACTGGCTCCCTCGGTATTAAGTCAGACAAGATCTGAAAAAAGAAATCGAGTTATTACAAACGTTCTTTGGCGAAGCGAGAATGTATTGTGCCGGGTCAAGCACTTGAGTTGCCTATCACTGAATTCACCGGGCCTTTAAGGCGTGACGTTCCTGCCCTTTTCTTGAAGTCTGTCCTTGTAATTTCTGCCAACCAGACCAACAGAAGGATACTTTCGGTTCCCTTAAAATAGCTGAGGTATAAATCCTTTAAACGCCAAAAAACATTTGTATGGACACACACTGTTGTCCTCGCTCATTGATAATGGCGTTGACAAAGTGGAACGGGTTGTCATAACGGTACTGCACCGTACTGCCGCGACATTAAAGTGTCTGTCCTCATTAACTCGGTTCATCCCCGTGTGTACGGGGAACACGCACCATTGCTCAGTTGAAGTTCATCTTTTCCCGGTTCATCCCCGTGTGTACGGGGAACACTGGCGGACAACTCAAGGCTAAATTTCGACCGACGGTTCATCCCCGTGTGTACGGGGAACACGGCCAGTATTCCTCGCCCGCCGGTATCTCGTACGGTTCATCCCCGTGTGTACGGGGAACACCAAATCCTTGTAGCAACTCTAGGGATATAAATCGGTTCATCCCCGTGTGTACGGGGAACACAAAGCCAAGGTCTTTTTGTTTCACTAAATAATCGGTTCATCCCCGTGTGTACGGGGAACACATAATGACCTCAGTACCGGTGTGTGCAGGTAGCGGTTCATCCCCGTGTGTACGGGGAACACTGGTACTACTCGGAGCAGCTCAGAGAAGAATGCGGTTCATCCCCGTGTGTACGGGGAACACCAGTTAATATCAATCAGCTCTAAATGTTCAAACGGTTCATCCCCGTGTGTACGGGGAACACTAATCAAATGGTTACTTAACAATGCTACATTGCGGTTCATCCCCGTGTGTACGGGGAACACCCCGAATTGTGTTCTAATGTGAGTAGTTCCGGCGGTTCATCCCCGTGTGTACGGGGAACACAGGTTACTCTGTCCATTCAACTCGCGTTTTTGCGGTTCATCCCCGTGTGTACGGGGAACACTTGTATGTCATGGATGC
>NZ_KQ947475.1:3389597-3392244 GCF_001506075.1 Vibrio sp. MEBiC08052
CCGTGTGTACGGGGAACACTAATAGAGATGTGTTTATTATCGTTTTTTATGGGCGGTTCATCCCCGTGTGTACGGGGAACACTTGTCGCGTTGACCAGTTCCATTGTGAACGTGCGGTTCATCCCCGTGTGTACGGGGAACACGAAGCACACACGCGACACCACCGGGGGCGGGGGACGGTTCACCCCCGTGTGTACGGGGAACACTAAAATGGCTAGATAAACTGTAAAATATGTTGACGGTTCATCCCCGTGTGT
Organism: Vibrio sp. MEBiC08052; assembly: GCF_001506075.1. Taxonomy (GTDB): domain Bacteria; phylum Pseudomonadota; class Gammaproteobacteria; order Enterobacterales; family Vibrionaceae; genus Vibrio. Next base: position 3,389,855 of record NZ_KQ947475.1, read on the forward strand.
ACGGGGAACACGTTAAATAATTGTTTGTTTTTCATTTGGTGTCCGGTTCATCCCCGTGTGTACGGGGAACACACAGTAATAATTATAAGGATTATTTCATATGCCGGTTCATCCCCGTGTGTACGGGGAACACGCGCTGATGGTTATGCGATTTACTGGTTTTGCCGGTTCATCCCCGTGTGTACGGGGAACACAAAGATTGGTGGGCTGGTCTCGGAATGGAGCGCGGTTCATCCCCGTGTGTACGGGGAACACCATTGTATCTTTTCCGCCGGCGGGGTCTTCTCCGGTTCATCCCCGTGTGTACGGGGAACACGATCGCTATCCGGGTCCACCCCAATAACAATACGGTTCATCCCCGTGTGTACGGGGAACACCTGATTAATCGCCCGAGCGTAGTAATATTCGCCGGTTCATCCCCGTGTGTACGGGGAACACAAGCAGCATCACATTATCTGTTAACATCCTGGCGGTTCATCCCCGTGTGTACGGGGAACACGCATCAGCTTCAGACCTCTTTTGTTCCTCTGTCGGTTCATCCCCGTGTGTACGGGGAACACGCATCCATTTTTGCCGCTTCGCCCTGAATTTCCGGTTCATCCCCGTGTGTACGGGGAACACTCCAAATATAGATTATTGATCAATAAAAAGAAATTTCATCATTAACAATCTACCAACATTTTAAAGAACAAAAATCATCTTTCCAAAGTGCTGCAACTGGATTGAATTTTATCAATTTCAGACAATCATCGGCTGATTATTTTTAGAACTCACACCCAAAATCTCATACTTTTTTCATACTTTTATTTTCCGAAAAACAGATAACCTACCCTCTGCACTGGCAAAATCCGGTGCCGGGCGTAGGAACCCGCTCACAAGACTCCAAGTATTATAGGTTGCTAACTTTTAGTTGGTTTTTTACTATATGCGGCCTCAGCACATCTGAATTATGGTGAGCTGGGCAAGGCAGCCTTGGCTGACCGTGTCTTGGAGAGCGGTATTCCTACACCTTGTTCCAGTTCACCACCCGAGTGTAGGAACTCTTGTGGTGAGTTTATTTTCATCATTCTCCAAGGAATCAACTATGTACGAAACCATCCCTTATAATCCCGAGTTCGCCCAAAAAGCCCGCGAATACTTGCGTCAGTTAGAAGAAATGTTTGAAGCCGAACAGCGGCACAACAGTCAAGAGCTACGCAACGTACTGCTGTATCTGAATAATCTGATTACCACTCATTATGTGCGCTACCATCAAGAGATTGACGGGGAGGATTTGGTGTAGTTAATAGGTTTATTTGGATTTCGAGCCGCGGTTGCGGCTCGTTTTACAATAGAAGGTGTAACTCGTCGGCTACGTTCCTAACCGAGGCGATACTGCCACCCCGGATATTCATCTCAAGGGTAAGAGGCTGCGCGAAGCCGAGTTTGATACCGGGACGAAGATCACCATCAATATCACCGCGGACTGTATTGTGCTCGTCCCCGACATCAGTTGATATGAAATAAAACAGCCGAGGCTATTTTTTGCCCCGGCTGTTTTTTAAGGAGATACAAATGTGTCAACCGAGTTTGAATCCCTGTTAATCCATCAACCAAAATGAAAGAAAATTTCTTTGATCAATCGACCATCGAGTTCATTATCGACTTTCACAGAATCTTTTTTCATCTCATGTAATATATACTTCGCAATAGGATTTTTACTATTTTTAACCTCGTTGATAAGATAATTTTTCCTATTTTCATCGAAGTAGTACTTATCCAATAGATATATTAAATTTTTATCCAATTCTTGTTTATCCATAAATTATTCTTCTATAACTTTCACTGTTCTAAACTTGATCATAGGCTTATTTGACATATCAAGTGGAATTAATTGCCTTTCCCCACCTTTACCATATTCAGGATAATATCTTGTAAAAGGCTCAGGAATATTACCATGGTCTCCTGCCTCCATTGGAACTCTTACTTGAGGTTTTCCTTTTGAATCGTATAGCTGCAATGTATCAAACTCACCTTTTAACCTAGCATCACTCCATGAATTTAAAGGATCATTTTTATCATAGTATATCTGAAATGCTTCTCTTGCTCGTTTTCCACTATTAAAGTCAGTAAACCCAAAGTAGCTTAATGGCGCTTCCATTGATTTCATTGTTTGATCTGCAAAAGATGAATCCATATATCGGAACCCAGTCGATGGCAACGTAGAAGACGGTCCCGATGGTCCTACATAAAAATCTGGTTTAGAGGTCGAACTTCCTGCCCCCGCACAATCCCCCACACACTGCGTTAACCCCAGCGGGTCAATCCACCCCGTCGGATTTTTCACATACTGGTAGTTGTTTAAACCACCGGCAAGCCCAATCGGGTCGGGGGTGATAAAGCGTCCGGTA
>NZ_KQ947475.1:3396659-3686525 GCF_001506075.1 Vibrio sp. MEBiC08052
AAATCGACTGAAACACACTTTGGATTTCGAGATTACCACTGAGCGGACAACTCACCTTGGTCGCATAGTTCGCATCATCTTTCCCCACCGTGGTACTGGCACCATTGACTTTGAGCTGTTTATCCATCGAAAACAGGGAGGGTAAATCTTGCCACTCGCTCACGGTATCCGCACTCTGGAAATACCACTTCTTAGTCATTTGCCGATATTCGGTCAGCAAATCAGGAAAGCTGTTCAACTGCTGATTGATATAATGATAAAATGCCTGTTGTTCACTCATGAGAGCATCCCTAACCGTTGTTGTTCTTGTTCTATCAATTGAATGAAAGCCGCGAGATAACCGTCTTGCTCTCCCTGATAACGCGCGACAAAACGCTCGGTTTTCTGACGTAAAACCGGCTCAGGATAGGCGTCATACAAAGCCTGCTGATACTCACTTAATCCCTGAAGGAGATTATTGACCAATACACCCGGGTCTTCGCTCAACCCTGCCGACACCGCCTCGGGCACCTGCCACCACGGGAAAGGCCGCTCCTGAAAATCGGCTGGCGCAGTGGGGGCCGGGTTCTCCACCCGGGTCAGCGTTTGCTGAGCCGATAAGCGCAGCCAGCATTGAGTCGGCCCCATCAGAGCGATGCGCTGCTCGTCATCGCACAGTGTCGCCACATCCAGCCCGAAGCGCGGGTCGTAGAAGCGGAAAAACACATGCTCGCCGGATGGCAGCCACACATGGGTCAGGCTGCGAAAATGCGCCTGAACGGTGGCAAAATCGGCATGACTGCCGACCAACATGCCCCAGTCCTCACATGACGCCTGTTTAATCCAGTCAAGAAACGGGTGCTCAGGGGTAATCTGCGCGAGATTCGGCATCACTTCGCGCCATTCGGCATACGGCGTGCTCAGCCAGATGCCCTGCGCATCACTGCCGCCATTGAGGTAAAACCAACGCTGCGGCTGGCCGTCACTGGTTTCATTGAGAATGACGTACCAGTTTAAATCCGGGGTCAGTTGCTGGTTTAAATCGCACATGCGCCATCCTTACATTTTTCACACTCTTCACAGAACGGTACCGCAGCTTTCATCGTGGCAATCTGCGCCGGACTCAGGATAGGCGCCGGGTTATCCGGCTTGGTGGTAATTTCATCCGGTAATTGCGCGGCTTGCCCGCCATACGCCACCGCACTACCGGCACTGCCGCCGGCGTTGAGGTTAATCGCCGGGCCGGAAAGATTGACACTGCCGCTGTCGATGCTGATAAAACTGCCCCCGGCGGATAAGGTCAAACCGGAGCCGGCCTCGGCAACGATTTTGGCCCCGCTTTTCAGGGTGATGGCACTGCCGGTCTCAACCGCCGTCAGGCTGCCGATTTGCTGTGCCAGCGAGCCGCCGATATCGTGGGTCTGGTCTTGGGTGATTTTCAGACGCTGCTCACCATCAATGGTGAGATGGTCATTCATCTTGATGTGCTCGTAACGGTCGTTTTCCACCGTTAAATGGCTGTCGTGACGGATGAGCGTGGTGGCGTCGTTTTCAATCAGCGCTTCGGTGTCTTTCTGCGCATGAATATAGACTTTTTCATGGTCGGACTGGTCTTCAAAACTCAGCTCGTTAAACCCTTCGCCCTGATGGGTCTCGGTGCGCAGCACAGTTTTGGTTTTGTGCTCGGGCAACGGGTAAGGCGGCACCTGACTGGCATTGTAGGCCCGCCCGGTCACCAGTGGCTGGTCCGGGTCGCCGTCAAGAAAATCCACAATCACTTCGTGGCCGATGCGCGGCACGGCAACCATACCGTACTGACTGCCCGCCCACTGTTGTGACACCCGCACCCAGCAAGAGCTCAGCTCATCGCCGTTGCTTTCGCGGTCCCACGGGAAATGCAGTTTCACCCGGCCATGCTCGTCACAGTAAATTTCTTCACCGGCCGGGCCGACCACGGTCGCCACCATCGGGCCGTCCACCCGGGGTTTATTCTCCACCGGCGACAACCATAAGTTATCACCGGGAATGGCGGTAAACTGGTTGGCATAGGTGGTAGCCCCGCTGCCGCCGGACTCTTCCAGTGCCTGCGGCTGACTGCCCTGATGGGCAATTTGTACCACCAGCCAGCTCTGATTCATTGCGGCATCAAGGTGGTTGCTGAGGTCAAACCGCACTCCGGCCTGGAGCTGCGCCTGATTACTTTGACCACGGGCGGTATGCGCTTCACGCCGCAGTGCATCAAGGCGGATTTGGCTGAACGCTTTGCCGGTCGCATCATCTTTATAGCGCCCCGGCGCATCGAAGTGCTCGTAAGTGGTGAGCTGGTAATCGAGATTACTGCCTTCAACGCTCTGTTTAAAACTGTAGGTCGGCTTTTTAAAACTGTAGTCCTGCAACCACACCGCGCTGATTTCAGACTGCTTGCGCGCAGTCATCGCAGAGACATACGGCGTGTCAGAAACCCCGCCGGACAGCACGTTATACGGCACCGTCCCGCCGAGCCGGGTAAAGCCCTCAGAATTATCGGTCACCACCAGCGTATGTTTGTCGGTGTCATGGGTGAAGGTGTACATCAGCCCTTCTTCAGCCGCCAGGCGGTGGAAGAAATCTAAATCGGTTTCGCGGTATTGCACGCAGAATTCACGCGGCGGGCTTTCCCGTTTAGTGGAAAAGGCATAGTCGGTGATGTTCATTTCCTGCAGCAGGACAGAGAGAATTTGCGGCACGCTTTTTTGCTGGAAGATGCGGCTGTTGTGGCGCAGCGAGAGCCGCTCGAATGACGGCACCAGCGTCAGAGAATAAAAGGTGTGGTGATGGCCGGTATCGCCACGACTGAAATTGCGGATAATGCCGTGGACCTTTTGTACCACCTTGCCGCTGCGCAGCACTTCGAGCAGTGCCGTGGTATCGACCATTTGCTCAAAGCTCAAATCACTGTTGCGACTGGCGAGTTCGAGATGATAACGATAGCCATAAACCGGTTGCCCGTCGGCGGCCACTGAAGCTGAAACAGATTCAAATCCCTGATAGTCACGCACCACCAATGACGTATCATTGACCCCATTGATCGTGAGCCTGAAACCTAACGTTGCCATGCAGAAAACCTTTGATGTTTTATGTGAGAATGTCGGTGTTTTATTTTAATTCGCGCAGAGAGTGCCTTTTCGCTCAGAAACTGCCTTTTTCACTTCATAAGGAAACCAGTCAACCGAGAATCTGGCTTTACTCAACAACTTGCTATTGTATGCAATTTATTTTATTGAGTTCAGCCTTTATTGGTTCATTTTCATTACCGGGCGCATTTTATTGAATGCATCTCTCAATTCTTCACGCTTCCTCGCGAATGCTCACCCGATTGCAAAATATTGCATCCTCACAGGGCGATCTCTTATAGTGTCTGCCATAGCAAAATATGAGTCAGATCGAAGTGTCAGAAAAAGCAATCAAATCCCCGTGTGTGGCGAGTTGTAAAAATGAAGATGGTCTTTGTTCGGGGTGCTACCGAACCATGGAAGAGATCCGGCAGTGGCGTCATTACACCGATCAGCAAAGAGAACAGATTATGCAGCGGCTGAACGGAATGGAGACCTCTCATACTTGTCCGCAATGTGGCGAGCCGACCTATTGTGGTGTCAGTGTCGGAGAATCAGACTGTTGGTGTTTTCATGTCTCAACCCGAGAGAAAACGGGGGCACCCCACTGTCTGTGTCGTCGTTGTCTTTCCCAACAGCCGCTGCGATAGCCATTCTCGTCTCATACCGGCGTTATGATTTTGCCGCTAATGCATCGCCCTCAAACCGAATCCCTTCCCAACCGGTACGGATAAAGTTACGGATATTCTGATGGTCCTGATTTTCAGGATATTGCAGCACGTCCTGACGATAAAAGTTACCAAAACAAGCCAGCGTTTCTTCAGGACTCAATTGATGTAATTTCGCAAAAGAAAAGATTTTACATGAGCCTTGATTTTCATGTGCCTCATTAACAACGTCTCCGTTGCTAAATCGGGTTGGCGTAAAATCATAGTGCTCGTCAATCACACGCATCACGCCAGAAAAGTCAACTTGCTCTGGAGAAGTGCGGATCATGTCTAGTAATTCATTGAATGTCATATAAATTTTCTCTACTTCTGGTTAGTCGTTTTACACGATGCGGAGTCTAACAAAGATCTCATTGATTGGTCATGAAAATGAGGACATCGGTTCCTTTCAGGCATAGAAAATGATGTTTATCCTCGAGGACTTCTGTGAGTCTTCCCAACAGAATAAGGATTTTTTTAGTAACTATTGAGCAGAAAAACTTAATGTCATCAATAATTAACTTAGACGTGCTCGCTCTGGCAGGAGCTCGTCTCTTTAAAATGGCGAAGATACGGACTGAAGCAGGGCGTTGAACATATGGCATCAAAGACTGAAAAGCCGATACTAGAAGCAGATCATGAGACGGAAGACATGAAGTCGATTCACCCATTGCGGAGCCGCCTGGGACGAAGAATCATTTTTATGTTGGTATTACTCAGTGGGACGATCACTTTTTTGGCGACCTTGGCACAGCTTTATTTCGACTACAGCAAACAATTCAGTAACGTTGATCGACGCCATCAAGAAATCCGGAATATCCACACCCATCTACTAGCTTCATCGCTGTGGAATTTTGACCTCACCATTTTGCAACAAAGAGTCAATGGGCTGATCAATTTGCCTTATATCGATTATTTGGAAATACAGTCTGACAACTATAAAATCAGTGCGGGGAAACCTGTGACTGGCCGAGCCGTCAGTCATCTTTATCCGCTGACATTTCAAGACCCGATCACTGGGAAATCAGAACAAATCGGTACAATTCGCGTTGAATCGGATATTCAGCAAATCTATAATTCGCTGTTGCATGACTTTCTGGTGATTCTGTCAATTAATACCATTAAGACGGCACTGGTCTGTTATCTGATTCTGATTGTGTTTCACCACAGTATCAATCAACGAATTTACGCGATTGTCCGCTACCTGAGGCAATATAATCCCAGACACAGAACTCACCCCCTGCGCGTCTATAACTATCCGGTGATTACGCAAAAAAATGATGAACTATCACTTTTATGTAATGAAACCAATAAGTTAACTAGAAATCTCACAATTTTATATCAGAATATTCGCTTCGAACAGACACGTTTGGCAGATTTTGCCCACGTCTCATCTGACTGGCTGTGGGAAACCGACTCCGCCCTGAGGCTGGTGTATTGCTCAGAGACCATGCTGGAAACACTCAATTTGCAGGAAAACCATCGTTTGCCATTTCATGAAATTGAGCAATTTCAAATGGCCATTCAGTTACAACAATCCTTAAACGGCAAGCAAAACTTTCATCATTGTGAAGTCGCTCTCGACCTGAACGGACATAAAATGTGGTTAATGTTTCAGGCGCAGGCTCGCTATGACAACGAATATAACAATTTCTTAGGTTTTCGTGGCACAGCGCTGAATATTACTGAGCTCAAATCCGTACAAGCTGAGCTAGAGCAACTCAATCAAAGCTTAGAACACACCGTTCAAGAACGAACCCATGATTTGGCGCAGAGCCTCAAACAACTCAAACAGGCGCAGGCGCAATTGATCCAGTCGGAAAAATTGGCCGCACTCGGTGGATTGGTCGCCGGTGTCGCCCATGAGGTCAATACACCATTGGGCATTGCTGTGACAGCAACATCCGTTATTGAGGAAGTGACCGAGGAGTTTGAACGCGCATTTCGCGATCAAACCTTAACGACCACTCAGTTTGTTGAACTGACGGAAAGATTGAAATCGGGCTCAGAATTGCTGCAAAGCAATCTCAATCGGGCATCGAAGCTAATTCGAGATTTCAAACAGACTGCCGTCGATCAGGTTTCTGAAAACCGTAGTAAATTTAATATTCATCAGGTGCTTATGGCATTAATTGCCAGTATGCACCCGGAAACCCGAAAGATTCCGGTATCACCACAACTCGAAGGTGATGAAGAGCTCATGATGACGAGTCTGCCGGGAACACTGACTCAAATTGTCTCGAATTTGATTATGAACAGTGTTGTCCATGCTTTTGAAGGTGAACATCCGCACCCGGAAATTCATATAAAATTCTATGCACAAGACCAGCATATTATTTTTGAATATCAGGATAACGGTATCGGTGTCCCACACGAATTACACGAAAAGATTTTTGAACCGTTCTATACCAGTAAAAGAGGTCATGGTGGTTCAGGGTTGGGGCTAAATTTGGTCTTTAATCTGGTGACTCAGAAACTAAAAGGCCATTTAAAATTTACCTCAGAGCCGGGTCAAGGCGTTCAATATCGCATTCATCTTCCGAAGACATTGGATTAGCAAAAAACATATGTCCCCCCCCCCCAAGATGAACAATTGTCGGCTAGGGTTGCAAGGATATGACAACAGGTAAATACAGCACTGAATTAATTTCCCCGTTGCGGAGCCATCTCGGACGACGCATGATTTTCATTCTGATCCTGCTCAGTAGTGTGTTTACGTTAATTTCCACGGTCACTCAGCTCTATTTCAATTACACACAACATGTGGATCATATTGAAAAGCGCCATATGGAAATTCGAGATGTGCACGCACATATACTGGCTTCATTTATTTGGGACTTTAACCTGACACGATTGCAACAGAGAATGGATCATCTGGTGCTTTTATCCGATATTGATTATTTGGAGGTTCAATCCAGTAATTACCGAATGGCCGTTGGTCAACCGAACACGGCAAAGGTGATCCGCCATGCCTACCCATTGACGATTCGCGAACCGGTGAGTGATGAAACAGAATTAATCGGCACGATTGTTGTTGAATCGAACCTCCAGAGTATCTACAACACTCTGATTCGTGAGTTTTTGACGACATTGGCTATCAATACCCTCAAAACCATACTCGTCTGTTATCTGATCCTCGTTATTTTTCACCGAAGTATCAATCAACGTATTTTTTCGATTGTTCGTTTCCTGCAACACTACAACCCCATGAAACCGGGGAAACCACTTGAAGTCTATCAGACGCCATTTATTACGCAGCACGATGATGAGTTATCGTTGTTGGTCAAAGAGACCAATAAATTAACCCAAAACCTCGTGGCTTTTTACCGGAGCAGCCATTTTGAACGGACGCGTTCGAGACATTTTGCCCACATATCATCTGACTGGCTTTGGGAAACTGACAACGCACTCCAACTGATTTATGCCTCAGAAGACATGTTAAAAGCCTTATGCCTCTCAGAGAGTCATCCCATCCCCTTCGAGCAAATTGAGGCGTTACAACCGGCACAAGATTTACACCGTTATCTCTCTCACAAACAGAGTTTCCACCGGTGTGAAATCACCATCATCTTGGATGGTATCCAACAGTGGTTTGTATTTCAGGCACTGGCTCGCTATAACGACGCGCATGAATTTATCGGATTTCGGGGAACAGCCCTGAATATCTCTGAGCTGAAGTCCGGACAGTTGGCCTTAAAACAGCTCAATCAAGAGCTGGAACATAAAGTTCAGCAACGCACCAGTGAGCTGGCTCAGAATATGGATCAACTCAAGCAAGCTCAGACCCAACTGATTCAGTCAGAAAAATTCACTGCGCTCGGGGGACTGGTTGCCGGCGTTGCGCATGAAGTCAACACACCACTTGGAATTGCAGTAACAGCAACATCGGTCGCTGAAGATGTCAGAAAAACACTGGAAGAGGCTTTTCACAATCAGACACTCACCACTCATCAGTTTACGGAATTAACCCAACGATTAAATTTAAGTGTCGATCTGTTGAAAAGTAATCTCATCAGGGCATCCGAATTAATGCGAAACTTTAAACAGACCGCGGTCGATCAAATATCCGAGAACCAGAGTCAATTTAACATCTATCAGGTCTTGCAGGCCTTAATTGTCAGTATGTATCCCGAGACCAAAAAAGTACCGGTTGACCCAGTGCTGGAAGGTGATAACAGCCTGATGATGAATAGTTTTCCGGGGGGATTGTCTCAGGTAATTGGCAACCTCATCATGAATAGTACACGTCATGCATTCGGAAACGGAAATACGCAGGCACAACCGCAAATTATCATTCGTTTTTATGCAGAGGGAGAATCCGTTGTTCTTGAGTATCTCGACAACGGCATCGGCATTCCCGAGGATTTACATCAAAAAATCTTTGAACCATTCTATACCACTCAAAGAGGACGCGGTGGTTCAGGGCTTGGCCTGAGTTTAGTGTTTAATCTGGTTACCCAACAACTTCAGGGAACATTGCAGTTTTCATCAACTCCCGGGCAAGGTCTGCACTATTGGTTCAAGCTTCCCAAGCAATTAAAGATTAAAAAGGAAGAAACGGTATAATTGCGATTCAGAGTTAATCGGGCAGACTATTACGAATATTGATAAACTCGTCCCAGTTTGCCATGAACAAGTCAACAAGCTGTGGGTCAAATTGTTTACCTCGCTGGGCCGAAATTTCCCGTTTGATCTCGTCATCTGTCCAACTTTCCTTGTAACAACGTTTTGCCCCCAAGGCATCGAAGACATCCGCCAGCGCGGTAATTCTGCCACAAATCGGGATATTTTCTCCAGATAAACCATGAGGATAACCGGTTCCATCCCATCGCTCATGATGGTACTCAGCAATGTTTTTCGCCATAACCATCAACGGACGAGCCGATTTACTCAAAATTTCGACACCATACTCCACATGTTTTTGCATGATGATCCATTCATCCTCGTCCAGTTTGCCATTCTTATGCAAAATGCGATCTGGCACAGCGACTTTACCGACATCATGCAACGGTGCTGCGTGTTTGATCATCTTCACCTGTGTGTCGGTCAAGCCACATAACTGCGCCAACCGTTCACTATACAATGATACCCGCTGCACATGCGCCCCCGTCTCCTTGCTGCGCGCCTCGACAGCATTCGAGAGGTTATATACCAACTCCACAGAGGTTTCCTGCAAATCGACAAACAGGTTGATATTATCAAACGTCATGCATATGTTCTGCATGTATATTTCCAACAACTGTTTATCCAGATCCGATAATTCACCGTTTAAATTGACGTAAAGGAGGTTGGTTACGTCCCGTTCATCGCGGGTATGGAAAACATAAGCATCCCCATAATTTTGGGAGGCACGTTTTTCCAATACTTCCTGACAGCGCTGAGCAACCAAGTCTGGTAGCACACTGAAACTACACTCTTTATAAAAGGAAACATATTTTCCTGTTGCGGCCAGTGTGAGGGCCTGCTCTCCGTCTTCACGGTCATGGGGATAGACGATGCAGTAAAATGCAGAGGCTTCCAGCCCGAGCAGAGAGGTCAGTTGTTTCAATACCGTTGTCGCATACGTTTTCAATGTTCTGGTATTTTGGACCTTGGCTGAGGCTTCAATGACTCTGCTCAACCCCTCCTTTTGTTCTTCAATGAGACACAGATCCCGATATGCTCTCAGCATCGAATAGAGTAAAGTCCGTAGTTTCTGGGTGGTGAGATCCGTTTTTTCTTTGTAGTCATCAATTTCATAATCTTGGATCACCTTCTCTTCCGGTGCCTGACCAGCCTGCCCGGTCCGTAAGACCAAACGGATAATACGATTGCGACAGGTTTCCCGAATGAACCGAACCAAATCCAGCCCGGCATGTTCCGTCTCCATCACGACATCGATCAGTGCCAGTGCAATATCATCTTCTTGTTGAAAGATCTCTTGGGCTTCACTTCCGGAGTAAGCGGAGATCAATTTCAAAGGGCGTTTTTGAAAAACAAAATTACTGAGCGCTAGTTTGGTAATCTGATGCATTTGGGTGTCATCATCCACCAGTAACACTTTCCAAGGCTCTAAACCTTGAACGTTTGCCGATGAATGGCTGTCTTTATTTTCTTCATTATCTGAAGAACTTGAACGCATATCTGCAAATAATTCCATAATCACCTCTTTTTCATCGACCTAATATAGTTTTAGCACACTCCCCATGACTCTTAACGGTTTTATTCTGAGTTATCGGTACGACATCAAAAAAGCATCGGTCTTTCATATGGGTTGTCGTTGTGAATCAAAGTGTTGCGACTCCGGAGTCAATCGTCATTTTAGTCAACAAAGTCATATTTAAGTTGAACGGATTTGAAATCGATGCTGTGCTCGGAAAGCTGGCCGACATGATTTTTGAGTAGTATGGCGCTGAGGATGTCAGAGGAAGGTACACTGAACCGGACACATAGTGTCACTCAGGTATACAGGTACCAACCAATGTCATATAAGGCATTAGTGATAGAGTGATAGTGAATAGATCAATTGAGCAACAGACGGTGTCGTTAATGTATCGATCGCCTTGCCTTGCTGAAGTCCTTGACGGATGTCCGTGCTGCGAATTGGCACTTTCTCCGGACAGGCCATGACATTAAATCGCTTGAGGATATCTTTCGCCCGAAAAAAACGGGCAAACTGGAACAAATTATCCGGCCCCATCACAAACGTCAGTTCATCCTGCGGATAAATTTCCTGCAATGCGGTCAATACCGCATAAGTGGTAATGTGTTTACCCGGGAGATATAGCTGCTCTTCAATTTCAGAACGTTGAATTTTATCACCGCCTAAATCGGATATCAGCGCATCAACCAAGCGACACCGTTGCTCATAAGGGAGCATCTTCTTCCCCCATGCATGGGCGAGACTCGGGACGAGTAAAACTTGATCAAAATGGCTCAGTGAATCAATCACACTTTTATGACCCAAACTTGGTGGGTTAAAAGCGCTGCCAAATACAGCGATTTTCAACATATCCTTCCTTTCTGGCAATTATCCGGTTTTCTAATTCAACGAAATAGGTATGATACTAAAAAGTTGTTATATACCCAAGTGACCTCAAGATATGGGATTCCACGTATCTCCCGATCACGGTGACTTGAGCGTCATACTATCAGTTTATTCTTGTACGAAAAGGAATCTCAAAATGGAACAGCTTATTCGCGAGGAAATGCGCGTCCAACCCACCATCAATCCTGAGTATGAAATTCAGCGTCGTATTGACTTTATCAAACGCAAATTGACTGAATCCGGCTGTAAATCTCTGGTGCTCGGTATCAGCGGCGGGATTGACTCGGCCACTTGTGGTCGCTTGGCGCAGCTGGCAGTGAATCAACTCAATGAAGAACTGCCAAACACTCCGTATCAATTTATCGCGGTCAGACTGCCCTATGGGGAACAGAAAGATGAAGATGAAGCGCAACTCTCTATCGCCTTCATTGAACCCAGCCATGCTGTTTCTGTGAATATTAAAGCCGGTGTTGACGGACTGCACACAGCGTCTCACCAAGCACTGGCAGGAACCGGGTTACTCCCGAAAGACCATGCACAACTGGATTTCGTCAAAGGCAATGTCAAAGCACGTGCCCGGATGATTGCCCAATACGAAATTGCGGGTTACGTGCGGGGCCTTGTGCTCGGCACCGATCACTCAGCAGAAAATATTACCGGTTTTTATACCAAATTTGGTGATGGTGCATGTGACCTCGCCCCTCTGTTCGGATTAAATAAGCGTCAGGTTCGTCAAGTCGCAGCAACACTGGGGGCACCGGATGTGCTGGTCAATAAAATCCCGACGGCTGATTTGGAAGAACTGGCACCGCAAAAAGCGGACGAAGCAGCGCTGAATCTGACCTACGATCAGATTGATGATTTTCTGGAAGGAAAACCAGTCCCTCAGAGTGTCGTTGAGCGATTAGTGGCAATTTATCAGGCCACTCAGCATAAACGTCAACCGATTCCGACGATTTACGACTAATTTTCCCCTATTTTCATATTGTGGAAGATCAATGACCGAGTGATTTTCCACAACCTATTAACACTCTCATCTAATAAAAGACACACCAGATTTGCATTGTAGTCACGTTTTTATTCCATAATGTGAGTTCTCTCCGATCGCGTCACACTTCTGAAAAAACGACGAGTGAACATGATTATCGTCAATATTTTTTTTACCGTATCGATGATGATGAAGTAACGAATTGTTATAGGAGTTTACAATATGTTGTATATGGAGTTTTTGTTCCTATTATTGATGCTGTACATCGGCTCCCGATACGGTGGTATCGGCTTGGGCGTGGTGTCTGGCATTGGTTTGGTGATCGAAGTATTTATCTTCAAAATGCCGCCGACCTCACCGCCCATTACGGTAATGCTCATCATTTTGGCCGTGGTCACCTGTGCATCCATTCTTGAAGCCGCTGGCGGATTGAAGTACATGCTACAGATAGCCGAACGACTGTTACGGAAAAATCCCAAACGCGTTACCCTGATCGCACCATTTGTCACTTATACTATGACCTTTATGCTGGGTACCGGCCATGCGGTATACTCCATTATGCCCATCATCGGTGATGTCGCCTTGAAAAATGGTATCCGGCCAGAACGTCCGATGGCTGCCGCTTCTGTGGCTTCACAGGTGGCGATTACAGCATCTCCGATTTCAGCGGCAGTGGTTTATTATCTGGCTCAGTTAGTCAATGTTCAGGCTAATATCACACTCCTTTCAATTCTGATGGTCACAGTGCCGGCCACACTTTGCGGTACACTCGCGATGTCGTTGTACAGCCTCAAACGCGGGAAAGAACTGCAAGATGATCCCGACTATCAGGCTCGTCTGAAAGATCCGGTCTGGCGAGAAGAGATCCGCAATACAACCGCCACCACGCTGAATGAAACCCTCCCGGCAAAAGCAAGAAACTCAGTCTTACTCTTCATTGGCTCGATTCTCTGTATTGTCTTGATTGCGATGGTGCCGGAAATCAGAACAATCAGCGAAGGGGCGAAGCCTATCAGTATGGCAGTTGTCATCCAGATGATGATGCTCTGCTTCGGCGGGATTATCCTGCTGGTCACTCGGACCAATCCGAAAAATGTCCCTGACGGTGTGGTCTTTAAGTCTGGTATGGTTGCAGCGATAGCGATCTTTGGGATTGCCTGGATGTCAGATACTTATTTCAAATATGCAATGCCACAATTCAAATCCGGAATTGTTGAAATGGTACAATTATATCCTTGGACCTTTGCACTGGCCCTCTTCGTTGTTTCTGTCGTGGTCAATTCTCAAGCGGCAACCGCTCGGATGATGCTGCCCGTCGGTCTGGCGCTCGGTTTAAGCCCTGCCCTGTTGATCGGCCTGATGCCAGCAGTATATGGTTACTTCTTTATCCCGAACTATCCATCGGATATCGCCACCGTCAACTTTGATGTCTCCGGCACGACGAAAATAGGCAAATGGTATTTCAACCACTCGTTTATGTCTGTCGGTCTCATTGCTGTTGTGACTGGTTGTATTGTCGGTTATCTGCTGGCTCAGGTGGTAATTGGCTAGGCTTATCTATCCTCTTATTACAAAAAAAGCCCCTGATACTCAGGGGCTTTTCCGTTATAACGTAGTTCGGCTCAACAGTGAATCTCACCTTGAATGACAAGTGAAATCACAGAACTCGATTATTTCTCATCTAACACCACGCGAGCATTGCGTGCCTGAACGGGGCGATTGTTGTGTCCCATCATTGAGGTCAGCGCATTTTCCTGCTCAGTCGAGAGCGTTTTCGGCTGTTTCATCACAAACCAACGCACACCTTCACTACACGGAGGTGTGGTGAGCGAACCATTGAAACGATAGTATTTCTGAGCCGTCGGCAGTAAATCTTTCACCGGGAAAGAAACCGGTACAGCGTCCCCTTTTCCCGGTAATTTCTGTGTCAACTGAGCCAACTCATGATCGGCAGCTCCGATGTCAAACATCACGGCAACAACAGCCAGATTGCCGTCATTGTCTTGATTGACAAAGTGAGCTTCCAATGGATATTGATGGCTCTTAATCAAATTTTCGGAAGGGGTATGAAAGTGAAATTGCTTCAATTCAAACTGCATGCCATCAACTGTCAGCGTGTTGTTGCCGGTCACGGTTGCCTGTAGCGTATGACCATTGTTGGTCAGAGTCGTCACTTGTCCTTGGTAATCAATCGCCAAAGGCTTCAGCTCAGATGTGACTGTATCCGTCAAATTGATCGGACTCTGGTTTTTTCCGGTCTCACAGACCTTGGAAACATGACCCCAGTGTTCCGGACCATTTTCACCGCTATATCCCCATTCTGAAGCCTGAGTCATTGCGGTGAATAAAGCGCCCACTGATATTGCCAATATAATTTTTTTCATGGTCTCTCCATGTTGTTATACCAATACGATGACTATACCAATACGATGACTATACCAATACGATTGTTATACAACGGGTATGGTTATTTCTTATTGTTGTTAATTATCAAAGATAAGGCCGAAAATGCCTTATCGGGATTTGAGTCTATCTCACCGAACTCCGGTACTCAATCACGACTTGATTGCCATCCACATAAACCGAATCAATGTCACCATCGATAATCACTCGATTGACCAGTTTGACTTGCTGCTGCCCTTCTCGTTGCTGTTTGATCAGGCTGGGCATGAACAGATAGGGATCGACATGGAGATATCGACAGAAAGATTGGACAAATTGTTGCGTCAGCGGCTCACGCCCCCGCAAAATGTTAGACAGTTGGATTTGGGTCAGTCCCAACTGCTTAGCCACTTCCATTTGTGTTAGATGCATCCTCGCTTTTTGCGACATCCAAACATGATAAAGTGCCTCAAGATCGTCTGATGTATATGTCATGAAGGGATCTCCTCTAAGGGCGTTGTCAACCATCAATAATGGTCAACAACGACTGATACGATGAATCCCGACAACATGACAGATGTGTATGAGTAATGTGTCAACCAATCGTCATGATTGGTTCACGCAACTACTCCTGAGAGGGGGCAATCAATAAGTTATCAAACGTCTTATGGCCGTGCAGTCCTTCAAAGTCTGACTCTTCAGCAATGAATTCCCGGAGTGACGGGCTGAGATCGACGGCGAGCTGCAGATCGATAATCGCTTGTTCTTCAGCGCCCAGACGCGCGTAGGCACAGGCCCTTTGATACAGTGCCGGACCATTGGTTTCATCAAGTTCAAGCACTCGATTGCATAAACTCATCGCCCAGTGATATTCTTTCATTTCCATCACTGCGTCAGCTTTATAGGTCAACGCTTCTAAATCTCCCGGGCGGATTTTCAGAATTTCATCATAAACTTCCACACGTTGTTCCGGTGTTTGCACACTCTGCGCTCTGAGCCACAAGTTGTGAATCTCATTGATAATCTCAATCTCACGATTATTATCAGTGATGATCCGCGTTTTACGCTTTAAATCACGCTCTAAGGCGAGAAACTTTTTCTCATAATCTTGCGCGATTTTATTTAAGCGCCTATCGGCCAGCTCACTCGTCTTGGTCTTCACCTCTTTTAATGAATGCCAACCAAATAAAGCGATCAATGACGCCGCAGCAGCAATGATGTAAAAGAAATAAGTGACCGTGACATTGGCATAATTCATTGATTTATCGGCGACGCTCAACTCCCGATCTGTCATCTGGATGGTCAGACGACGTTCTAGATCCTGCTGATCTTGTCGCAATGATTTCAGTTCATCGAGGATATAGCGCTCGATGAGCGGGCGATCCAAGATATCAGTTTGTGAGTATTTCTGTTCCGGCTCTGCAACGGCAGTTTTCAGAAAAAGAGACAGTATCATTGCAACCATCAGTATAATTTTTAACACGGCAGACCCCTTCTTTTGAATACCACTTCTGTTTTACACAACAAGTGTTCCTCCATTGTCTAATGAAATACAGTACGAAACAATCCCGCAATAGGTAAAAAATAATTTATTTGTGTACAAACAAAATCACAAAAACATTAAAAATAACAAAAATATATATCCATTAATAATCAATAAATTACAAACAATAAAAATGCACAGATCACAGAAATGCTTGATTTATATCCAAATAATGCTTAGAGTACAAAACATAGTGTCGTTAATTTAAAAACAACGTAGGTCGTGATGAATGGAAGCTATATTAGAAGTAAAACAGCTTTACAAAATATTCGGAGAGTCCGTTGATACAGCTTTTCCCTTAATGGAAAAAGGGCTGGATAAAGATCAGATTTTTGAAAAAACAGGCCTCACTGTCGGTGTCAAAAATGTTTCTCTCTCAATTCAAGAAGGCGAAATCTTCGTCATCATGGGGCTTTCCGGCTCTGGCAAATCAACACTAGTCCGTTTATTAAATCGGTTAATCGAGCCAACCCAAGGCAGCGTCTTGCTCAAGGGCAGAGATATTGCACGTATCTCCGCTCAGGATCTCCGTGAGGTACGGCGCAAACAAATTTCGATGGTTTTTCAGAACTTTGCGCTGATGCCGCACATGACGGTCATTGACAATACTGCTTTTGGCTTAGAGCTGGCGGGGATCGATAAACCAACCCGATACCAACGCGCAAAAGAAGCCTTGTCGCGTGTTGGACTGGAAGCGTATGGAGACTCTTATCCGGATGAACTTTCTGGCGGGATGAAGCAACGGGTCGGACTTGCCCGGGCACTCACCAACGATCCTGACATTCTCTTAATGGACGAAGCATTTTCAGCACTTGACCCGCTGATTCGTACCGAGATGCAAGATGAGCTGATCCGGCTACAAAACGATGATAAACGCACGATTGTCTTTATCTCTCATGATTTGGATGAAGCGATGCGTATCGGTGATCGGATTGCCATTATGCAGGATGGTGAAGTCGTCCAGGTCGGTACCCCGGATGACATTTTACACAACCCTGCCAATGACTATGTCAGCTCTTTCTTCCGTGGGGTAAATGTTGCAAACATTCTCACTGCTAAAGATATTGCCCGTAGAAAAACTGCAACGGTTCTGAAAAAGCATGACAACGACGGACCGGCAGCAGCGCTGCAACTGTTACTCGATAATGATAAAGAGTTCGGGATTGTGGTTGACCGCGGCAATACCTATGCAGGTGTCGTTTCTCTCGACTCGCTGAAAGAAGCTCAGAAGCAGCGGAGTTCTCTCAACAGCGCTCTCTTACAAGACGCCATACATGTTCATGCCGATACGCCAATCAGTGAATTGATCGGTCAGGTTGCGACCATTCCTTACGCACTTCCCGTGGTCGATGACGAAAATCGCTATTTGGGTGTTATCAGTAAATCCCGATTACTTCAGACTTTAGACAGAGAATAATATTATGGCAATGGAATCCACACAAAACGTTGATCCTTGGGCGACAAGCACCACAGCGAATAGTGACTGGTTAAATGCCAGCACACCACCACCAGAGACCTTTCATTGGTTACATCCATTTAAAGATGCACTGATCCCATTTGATCAGTGGGTAGAAACTGCACTTAACTGGCTCGTGGTACATGGCCGCCCGTTGTTTCAGGCGATTCGCATTCCGATCGATCTGATCCTCAGCTCATTTCAGACTGCATTAGTCGCCACACCGTCACCAATTATGTTAGCGGTGCTGTTTCTGCTGGCCTGGCAAATGGCAGGACTGCGCATGGGGATCGTTTCACTGATTTCATTAATTGTGATCGGCCTGATCGGCGCTTGGAATGGTGCCATGGTTACCTTGGCGTTAGTGATGACCTCGGTCTTTTTCTGCTTACTGATAGGACTGCCGCTCGGTATTTGGCTGGCCCGAAATCAGATAGCTGCGAAAGTGATTCGGCCCATACTGGATGCCATGCAGACCACTCCAGCCTTCGTGTATCTGGTACCGATTGTCATGTTGTTCGGGATCGGCAATGTTCCCGGGGTTGTCGTAACCATTATTTTTGCCCTGCCGCCCATTGTGCGACTGACCATTCTCGGCATCCAACAAGTACCAGAAGATTTGATCGAGGCAGGCCATGCCTTCGGTGCAAGCCCGAAACAAATGTTGTACCGAATTCAGCTTCCTCTGGCGACGCCATGCATCATGGCGGGTGTGAACCAAACACTTATGCTCTCGCTGTCTATGGTGGTCATCGCGTCAATGATCGCCGTCGGTGGACTGGGACAAACCGTATTACGTGGTATCGGCCGACTCGATATGGGCATGGCAGCCGTCGGTGGGATGGGGATCGTGATTCTTGCCATTTTGCTGGATCGTATCACTCAAGCGATCGGTGCAACAACCCGGGATAACAAGAGTCGCTGGTATCACGCTGGCCCTGCCGGTTTCATTTGGCGCCTGATGGCGAAATAAGCAACATCATCACAGAAAATACAGCCAATCAGTCACAGGACACCAACACACCTGTGTCTGCTTGGCGACAATAGAACCGTATCTTCAGAATGAAGTGTATCCAGTGGTTCTTTTCCTTAAGACCCGAATTCGGGCATTGATAAGCTCACCTACATAAGGAAATCAGATATGAAATATACACGGAGAATGTTGATCACTGCCGGCATGGTATTATCAACGTGTCAGACCTCACTGGCTTTTGCCGATGATTTACCCGGCAAAGGCATCACCGTTCAACCGGTTCAGTCAACCGTCGCAGAGGAAACCTTTCAGACCCTGATCGTCAATAAAGCGATGGAAGCGTTAGGTTACACTGTTTTACCGACCAAAGAAGTTGATTACAACGTTGGCTATACCTCGATTGCCAAAGGCGACGCAACGTATCTTGCCGTCGGTTGGTTCCCGCTCCATAGCAACAAATATGAAAAAGCGGGAGGTGATGATGCCTTCTATGTTGCCGGAGACTACATTTCAGGTGCAGCACAAGGGTATCTCATTGATAAGAAAACCTCAGAGAAATATGGCATTACCAATATTGCGCAACTGAAAGATCCGAAACTGGCCAAATTGTTCGATACCAATGATGATGGTAAGGCGGATCTAACCGGGTGTAATCCCGGCTGGGGATGTGAAAGTGTGGTTGAACACCAGTTGGATGCGTTCGGTTTACGTCCAACGGTGATGCACAATCAGGGTAAATATTCAGCATTGATTGCCGACACGATTGCCCGTTACCACAAAGGCCAACCGATTTTGTATTACACATGGACTCCATATTGGGTCAGTGGCGTATTAGTTCCGGGAAAAGATGTAGTCTGGCTTGAAGTACCATTCTCGGCACTGCCCGGTAATCGGAAGAACATTGATACCAGCCTCCCCAATGGCAAAAATTATGGTTTCGAGATGAACTCGATGAAAATTGTTGCGAACAAGAAGTTTGCGCAAGATAACCCGGCCGCAGCGAAATTATTCTCGCTCATGAAGCTGAAGATCAACGACGTGAGTGCGGAAAACATGATGATGAGTCAGGGGAAAAATAGTACGGCAGATATTGAAGCACATGCCAATGGCTGGATCAAAGCGCACCAGAAATTATTTAACTCTTGGATCTCGCAAGCAAAAGCGGCTGCGAAATAACCGTTAGATAGAGCAGTTATTTAAAAATTGCTCGTGTATTGTAACGATACATTCCAACCCTCGATTGGCCATTATCAATGACCTTTCGGGGTTTTTTAAATTGATTCTCCCAGAATCTCTGTACTTCTCTTTGATTTTTGTTCCTGCTGTTTTTATTCTTGAGTATCATAGACATCCAAGTAACCGTAAGATGCAGGATTCAGCGTCTCTTTAAGACCACACATACCGGAAGCGTTCTGCCTCAATGGACATCCCATAGCAACATGCTCCGATGTAGATCTTTTTTGATGCAATATGGTGTTCTGAATGCATTCTCGGAGTGAAAAAATTGAGCGATCAAAAAGATTTATCCCTATTTATTGAATCACTGACACAAACCGATGATATTGACCAGTCGAAGCAACTGACTTCATATCTGAATCAGGGTATGGATTCGGATACTGTCGCTCGTTTACTTGAGGCATTAAAAGTCGAACAACGGGTCAAGCTCTGGCGAGCTTTGCCACTTGAATTTCATATTCCGGTTCTGACTGAGATGCGCTCAGAAGCACGGATTTCAGTCATTCAGAGTCTGACACCGACTGAGCTGAAATTAATCCTAACGAAGCTGGATAACCTGTCGCTGCTGGAATGGGAAGACTCCCTGCCTGACGAAATCATCAGTGAAGCACTGCGATTAATCAGCCGGGATGAATTGGAGCTTTATGACCAAGCCAATCAGTATGATGACAACCAGCTTGGTCACTGGGCAGACCGTAAAGTGTTTACTTTGCCGTTCAATATTCGGGTCAGCCGTGCCAGAGTCTTGTTGGATAAATATCAGGATGGTCCAACACCTTATATTTATCTGATCAATAAGGACAAAAAATTCCGAGGCCTGATCAGTTCCGCTGATTTACTGACCGCGGAACCTTCAGCGCCGCTAAGTTCACTGAATAAAACCAATCTCACACCACTCAAAGCAACCTCACCGCTTTCAGAAGCCGTCAGTGCGCTTGAGCATTCGGAATATCCGACCCTACCCGTACTGGGTGATTACGGAATCTTGATCGGTGCGGTTGACTGGCAGTTTACGCTTAGTGTTCAACGAGAAATTTACGAAGCCCGTCTGACGGCCGGGACCGGTATTCACGAAGGTGATGACTTGTTCGCCCCCGTTTTCAAAGGGGCACAAAAACGGGGTGTATGGCTCGGTATTAATCTGATGACCGCGATTTTGGCTTCTATCACGATTGGACTCTTTGAAAATGTCATCGCTCAGGTTGTTGCACTGGCCGTTTTGATGCCAATTGTTGCCTCTATGGGCGGAATTGCCGGCAGTCAAACCCTCACTTTAATGGTGCGGGCGATGGCTTTAAACCAGATCACGTCGGGCAACCGTTGGACTTTCCTGAAAAATGAATTGGGGATTGGTGCATTTAACGGCCTGTTCTGGGCATTGATTATCGGTGCGATCACTGGCCTGTGGTATCAATCACCGGCACTGGGAATGACTATCGCTTTCGCCATTGTCGTCAATATTGCAACGGCTGGATTGTTTGGGGTTTTAATCCCGATACTGCTAGATAAATTCAAGCTGGATCCTGCGCTGGCAGGCTCCGTAATTCTGACAACCGTCACCGATGTCGTCGGCTTTTTTGCTTTTCTGGGGACTGCTGGCGCGATTTTACTCTAAGAGGCAGTATTCTTATTCTCTCGGGGAGCATTGACCCGACGAGATCGGTTACGCTGAGAGATCATTGACACAGAATGGCTATCCTACACAGAACGGCTGTCAGGTGCGTTGAGCTCAAAAGGTTGGTGCAATCCATGCTTGACCATCAACTGTCGCTCGATACCTTTTAGTTTGATGTCATCCAGAATCAGATTAACCATATTAAGCAACCGCTGCTGCCCGAGGGGCAGCAGATAACTGAATTGATGTGGTCCCGACTGCGCCAATTCCCGAATTGCAATCAATGGTGACTCGGTCATCTGATAAAACTGCGCCGATGGTGTTTCGGTCATCATCACATCGATCTGCCCGGCGTATACCGCCAGTGGCATATTCAAATAGTTCTCAAAAGGCACAATGGTTGCTGCCGGAAAATGCTGTTCAGCCAACGTTTGGTAGATTTGACCAACATGCACACCAATTTTCACCTCGGGACGGTTGATCTGCTCAAAACGGCCGAAGCGTGGTTGGTTGTCCGCCGTGACCATCAACACGTGACGGAAGGTCAGATAACCTTGCGTCTGTTCAACATCATACTGACCGGAGACTGAGCGAGGAATGCCGCCCATCGCGATATCAAACTGGCCTGAATACAACCCGGAGACCAGAGCCTGCCGTTCAGTCAACACCCACTCAACCTTAACTCCCAACTGCTCTGCCAAATAAGAAGCAATATCAATGTCGTAACCGGAAAACATGTCGCCATCAAAGTATGATAGCGAGTGATAATCTCCCGGTGTGCCGATCCGCAAGCAACCCCGTTTTCGAATATACGCTAATTGATCTGTCTGAGTAATGAAACGCAGACAACCGGCAATCAATATCATCAATTCAACCACTTATTTGTTTGATGGACTCAACTGACCTGATCACACATCAGGACTTTTATAACACCGTATTTCTCATCATATTCTGCTGCGGTGTAAGGTAGGCTTGCTGCAAATAACCCCGAATAGCAAGCATCGCTTGTGTAAAAGCTTTACCGCGCTTCCAAGCTAAGCCCACACTCATTGGATCAATCACATCATCCAGAGAACGCGTTTCAATCCGTCGCCCTTCTAAAGACCACGGCCTGTAAACGAGATCAGAAAGGATTGCCACCCCCAATCCGTTCGCAACCATACTTCGGACCGATTCAACTGAGCTGGTACGAAGTATCACATTAGGTTGTAACGACTTGCGATTCCAGTAACGCATGGCACTCACATCAGCTTCGTCCACCGTCAACATGATAAACGGTTCTTTTTCAATATCTTCCAAAGCCAATGTTTTCTTTTGACTCAATGCATGGTGACTGGGTATCCAGAGCCTGCGTTCAGAGCTGAATAATTTTTCAGAAACAACGCCTGACGCTATTAAGTTATCCGTTAATACAATCGCCATGTCAATTGAACCATCTAATAATTTATCTTCAATTTCCATACGTTCAAACTCGTACAAATCGATTGAGATATTGGGATACCACTGTTTCAGCCGCTGTAAGTGGTAAGGCAACAGATACCCCAGTGCCGTATATGTAGCCGCCAACCGAACTGAACCGATTGCTTCTTCATCCGTATGTGGAATATTCAGCGCTTCATCGACACTTCTCAGTACCTGATAAGCATTATTCAAAAAGTGACGCCCCTGATCCGTCAGGGTCACGCCATGAGTGCTACGCACAAATAGATTCACCCCAAGTAATGATTCCAATTCTCGGATTGCAGTTGTCACCGCCGATTGTGAGATATTCAACTGAATTGCAGCCTGAGAAACCTGCCCAAGTTCAGCTGCTGCAACAAAATATTTCAATTGCCGAATCGTCATTGACATATGTTGATTTCTCAAGGTATCTGATTTTTAGATACTACAATATCTAAAAATAAATCTTTTTTACAGTACGCAAAAAATTATATATTGAATGCGTTGCATAAAAATATAAATATAAATAATGGTGGAAGAAAGCGATGGTATCCGTTGATGTAAACTCTGATATCGGAGAAGGATTTGGGCATTGGTATGTGGGTGATAACGCAGACGCACAAATTATACCGCTCATCAGTTCTGCCAATATTGCAACCGGGTTTCATGCGGGTGATCCGTCCACAATGTATACAACCGTAGAACTTGCCAGAAAACATGGTGTTTCGGTCGGAGCTCATCCCGGGTATCGCGATCTACTCGGTTTCGGTCGTCGTCATATTCATACTTCGGCGCACGAACTGATTCACGATATCATTTATCAAGTCGGAGCTTTGAGAGAGATTGCATCCGTTCACGAAGTCACTTTACAGCATATCAAACCACACGGTGCACTATATATGCATCTGGCAAACGACCACGAAGCGGCTAACTTATTCATTAATCAGATCCATCGTTTTGCACCAGAACTTATTTTATATGTGATGCATGGCTCGCAGCTTCATCAGCTTGCGTTAGACAAAGGCCACCCGGTCATCTGTGAATTTTATGCCGATCGGGAGTACGACCAGAGTGGTTCAATTGTCTTTACCCGAAAAACCGGAGCGTTGAACCTGAGTCAGATTGCCCAAAAAATCCTCACAGCGTGTCGCGAAAATAAAGTAACGACCATTGATAATCAGGAGATTTCTGTACAATTCGACTCAATCTGTATTCATAGCGATTCTCCGGGGGCGTTGGCAGTTGTCCAAACCGTCAGACAAACGCTGGAGCAGGCCGGTATTTCGATTCAGGCACCAAACTGTATGAATAATAGTTAAAATGCATATCACTAAGATTGAGGTAAAGCATGACAAGGACACATCAAATCATCTCTCCGCTACCTGGTATTTTTTATCGGCGTCCGGCGCCTGACGTAGCGGAATTTGTCGCGGAAGGAAGTGAAGTTCACTGTGGTGAGGTGATTGGATTGATTGAAGTCATGAAACAATTTTCGGAAGTCACTGCCGATGTCGATGGCATTCTGAAATCGTTTCATATTGAGAACGAAGATTTTATTGAGCCCGGCCAAGTGATTGCCAGTATTGAAGCCCCAAAATAACTATGATGTAACACCGTCGGGAGTATTCATACCGACAAGAGGAAGGAGAATTAGGACATGTCTGAACAATCAATCCGGTACTCTTTCGGGGGTGATGAACATCTGTTTGCAGAGATCTCCGAGTCCATGTCTCTGCCGGCGTTTTTCCGTGGGCTGGAGATGACCAATCGTTTAAAAGCGATGAATTTATCAGGCATTTTAGATATTTGTCTTGCCAACGCATCATTTCAGATTCGGTTTAACCCAGACCAGATATCACCACAAACATTGTTGAACCAAGTCAAATCACTCGAAAGTGCTCGTAGCACGACACATTGCCTCAACACTCGGATTATTGAGATTCCGGTTTATTACAATGACCCTTGGACACATGAAACACTGATGCGTTTTCGGGATAGGCATCAATCGCCCGAACAAACCGATTTAGAATACGCTGCTAGTTTAAACGGGTACGGCAACATTGAAGACTTTATTCGTGCACATAGCCACTCCCCCTGGTTTGTCTCGATGGTTGGATTTGTTGCCGGCCTCCCCTTTATGTTTCAAATGGTCGAGCAAGAACAACAACTTGAAGTACCGAAATATCTGACCCCCAGAACAGACACCCCCAAACAGACTGTCGGTCACGGTGGATGCTTTGGCTGCATCTATTCCGTCAAAGGTGCTGGTGGCTATCAGATGTTTGGGATGACACCCGTTCCGATCTACGACCCTCAGCAATCGATGCCCCACATGCAGGACTCAATTGTCTTTTTCCGTGCTGGCGACATCGTGAAATTCCGTCCGATTGATCAGTTGGAATACCAACAAATCACTCAGGCGGTCGAGTCAGGGACTTATGTACTCCATACCCGACCATTCAGATTCGACTTACAGCAATACCTTGCGGATCCGGAAGGCTACAAAAGTCGCATTATGGAGGCGCTTTATGTCAATTAAAGTTATCAAACCCGGCCTCAATACGACCATACAAGATGGTGGACGCGAAGGCTATTACCATCTGGGCATTCCTCCCTCGGGCGCACTAGATCAGTTCTCGATGAAAGCAGCCAATTTATTGGTTGGAAATAAGGCAACGGCAGCCGTTCTCGAATGTACACTTTTGGGGCCAGAACTGGAATTTCTCAGCACAACGCTGATCGCCGTATGTGGGGCAGAGATGTCACCGATGCTCGATGGCGAAGTGATGCCGATGAATACGACCCTCAAGGTACAGGCGGGACAAAAACTCAGTTTTGGCTATCCCCTGAAAGGCGCTCGGGTTTATCTGGCCGTTGCCGGAGGCTTCAATCTAGAGCCAACCTTAGGCAGCCGTTCAACCTATGTGTTGGGTGGACTGGGCGGCATGAAAGGACGAACAATACAAAAAGATGACCTGCTGACGATCGGTTCCCCCACCGAGAAGGTCAGCAAAGGTCGCACGATTCCCAAACGTTTCCTACGCACGATTCATAAGGAAACAACCATTCGGGTCGTAGAGGGGCTCTATGCTCACCGCCTGACACCATCAAGTCTCCGCCGTTTTTATCGAGACGAATGGCTGGTCGGTAGCGAGGCTGACCGCATTGGTTATCGCTTTAAAGGGGGGCATTCGCTTGAATTCAAACCAAGAATTCAGCCGTTTGGTGCCGGTTCTGATCCGTCAAATATTGTCGATGCCTGCTATCCGATCGGTTCTATTCAAGTCCCGGCAGGTAAAGAACCGATTGTGCTCCTTCGAGATGCCGTTTCAGGCGGCGGTTATGCCACGATTGGGACCGTCATCAGCTCAGACCTTGATCTGATCGGTCAAATGCAGCCCAATTACAAAGCTCAGTTTGAGTCGATTACAATCGAAGCGGCGCTACAAATCAGAGCAGAAAAAAATCTGCAATTACAGCAACTCTACGAACATCTGATGCTGTAATATCGGTGGCGTCATCAATATCGAATGAAATAAAAAAAGGCCATGCTCGTTGTATGACAAGTCATGGTCTTTCTTTGTGCCGACTACTGATATTTTTTATCATCGAACCTAATAACAGTCTCTATCCTGACACTGTGTTTTGGAGCCCTGTCAAACGTGTCAATCTTAGCGGTTGATACGGAAGTAAAGCATAAACAAGACACCAGTGCATAACATGACCAATCCAACTTCGATAACCATCCTGCTTTCTCCATTCGATCAAATCATTACTGCATCATCTGCAATAATGAACATAGATGAATATAACTTTATTATAATTGTAATGATATAAATCACTATAAAGTGATTACTTAATTTTATAGAACTCAGCGTCTCTGTTGTCAAAATGAATGGATGAGTTCCACCGTGGAAATGGCAATTGTCTCATTTATGAGAATATTTACACCAATATCTGATCCAAATTATGTTTATAAGCAAGCATGTAAAACATATGGTTATGTAGTGATGGAAGCTATGGCCGTTGAAAACCGGCTCGAACCTGTGCAACTTTTTCCCGAATCACACAGCCTTTTTCGTGATCATTGACCAGTCCCATTGCCTGTAAAAATGCATACACCGTCGTTGGCCCGACAAACTTCCATCCCATCTTTTTCAGTTGCTTCGACAAAGCCACTGATTCTGGTGAAGTTGATACCGATTGCGGTTCTGGTAACGTGGCAGGATCGGGCTCATAACGCCAGAAAAAAGCCGCCAGAGACCCTTCCCGAGCCACTAGTTCCTGCGCTCGTTTTGCATTGTTAATAACCGCTTCAATTTTTCCGCGATGCCGGATGATGCTTGCGTCCTGTAACAAACGCTCGATATCCTGCTCTGTAAACTGAGCCATTTGGTTAAAATCAAAATTCAGAAAAGCCCGACGAAAATTCTCTCGTTTTGCCAGAATCGTTCGCCAACTCAAACCAGACTGAAAGCTTTCCAGACATATTT
This sequence comes from Vibrio sp. MEBiC08052, assembly GCF_001506075.1. Lineage (GTDB taxonomy): Bacteria > Pseudomonadota > Gammaproteobacteria > Enterobacterales > Vibrionaceae > Vibrio. Next base: position 3,423,591 of record NZ_KQ947475.1, read on the forward strand.
TTTCAAAGAGGGTCCGGTCATCATCAACCGGAAATCCCCATTCATGATCATGGTAGTCAAGAAAATCAGTAGTCGTGCTACACCACTGGCATCGTTTCTGTCCATCAGGACCAATATATTCATTACTCATATTTTTCTCTCAAACACATCAACTAAACCAATAATAAATGAAAAAAATGTTCATAAGAGACATAATCTTTCATCTTCGAACCAATTAGATATATTATGTGAAACTTAAGCAAATCTATTCAAAATCTAAATAGACTTCTTAGAAATAAATAAGTTACAATTTATTAACAACTTGGATGGTGAGCGCCGTCGCAGACTCAAGATGATGTTGTCTTTTTTTAATATAAGATATCGTAGAAAATATCAGGAAATATCTCAAATAGCCTGTTTCTTTACTTTATTTCTGACTTTACTCCCCCATAAAGGATACGCGAATCCTGATGATCGTTTTTCCCTTTCTGGATTTGGACGGATAACAGCAGGTTATTTGACGACCTCTCAGGCAACATATATGGGGCATTCAGACCGCGTCTCTCTGAAGCCTGAGACACTACTCGGTTTGCAAACATCCTATCGCTTCAATTCAGTCTTTAGCACAACGGTTCAGGGCATTGTACGAACACAGCGTTCCGCAAACGAGGAGCTGATTAACTGGGCGTACTTTTCTTATCAGCCCGGTGACAATCTCCTGTTGAAAGTTGGCCGGTTACAAACTCCCTTTTTCGCACTAAGTGATGTCCTTGATGTCGGTTATGCCTATCCTTGGCTCTCGGCACCGCAGCAGATCTATAAAAGTTGGCTATTCCCGACATATCACGGTATCGATTTGGCATGGGGTCATGCAAGCGACAATATCGACGCTTCTCTCGAAGCTTATTTAGGACGTTACTCCGGTACACATGACACCAATTTCGGGGCGACTGAATACGATGTCAAAATCTTTGGTGGATTGATTGCGCGGATTGACATCGATGACCTGACACTACGAATTTCTCATCACCACGGACAAGTAAACCTAGATAAAGCAGAGCTGAATCAACTGCAAGCATCACTAGAAAACGCCGGTTATATAAAAACCGCAGAGGCACTGAATCAGAGGCACTGGATCGATCTTGAAGAGGCAGCGATAACATATGAAACCATCGATTACTTTTTGCGTGCTGAGTGGTCCATGATGAATCCTCGGCAAGTTTATTTGATTAAAGACATTCAGAATTATTATCTTTCCGTCGGCTACAATATCCAGCCACTAACGTTTTATGTCACATTTGCGCAAAGCCATGTCAGATATCAATCGTATCCCGATGAAGTACCGATATCTGAAAGTGATTTGTATCAAACCGTCAGCGCACTGAAATCCAGAAGTCAGGATAATTTAACCACATGGACTTTTGGTACTCGGTGGGATGTCCACCCCAAAATCGCACTCAAAGCAGAAGTTACCTTTTTAGATGGCAAACCGGGAGAAAACGCTTTTTTTGATTCGATTCAGAATGATTTCAACAGAAATGCAGATCTCTATAGAGTCAGCCTAGAGTGGGTGTTCTGATGAGAAGTGCGCCGCAGCGACATCGCTTCTATCACATATTTAGCTTTTGGCTGGTACTGAACTTATTGATTTTATGTCCCCTCAGTTATGCCAAACCACAACCGGATATTCTTGTCATCGCCAATACGGCATCACACCTGCCAGCACTAACACATCATGAAATCAGACAAATATACATGGGAGGGACACTCAGCCGTAAATATCAGGCAGTTGCTTTAACGGTTGGCAACCCCACTCGAATACTGTTCAATACCAAAGTGATTGGTTTAACCGAAAGTCGGATTCAATCCTACTGGGCACAATTACTGTTTACGGGGCGAAGTCACCCACCACTCGAACTCTCGTCGGCAAAGGAATTGCTGAACTATGTTACAAAAACCAATAACGCGATCGGCTATGTACCGGCACAGTTGGAGCTCCCTCACGATGTCATTGTGGTTTATCAAAAATAACGATTGGCTAGAACACAACCAAAAACAGGACTGACTTGATGTTATCAGGGATTCATAAAAAACTGGGTATCCGGGGAAAATTTCTCTTCATCAGTACACTGTCGATTGCACTTTGTGCGCTATCGGTTTTTATGGTCTCTCTCAAAGAATACGAAGCCATCTACATTCATTCGGTTAAAAACAACCTTGAAGCTTTAATCGCAAATGTTGCCGACGATCTGCTCTTCACTTTTTCAGAAGAACCGGACAGTTTTATTCTGAAAAATAAACTCCTCTCTTTCGAAAGATATGATCACATCCTCTATGCCGATGTTTATGACGCGAACTGGAACCTACTTGAGCGTTACACCAAAACATCAGCCAAGCCGATTCATATCATTGATAACCCTCACTATCAGTCGCTCATTGCCCAAAAAGCACCATTTCCTGTAACACATATTGATGATTTTCTGGTAAGTATGGACACCATTGGCAATCCGAATTTTCCGGTTGGCTATCTGGAAGTCATCCACGATTTCAAACAGCCAATTGCCAATAGCCGTCACGATCTACTCATCAAAGCAATTCCTCTGGTATTACTGATTCTCATCATTTCTCTGGTCATTTCTTGGTATATGTTCCAGCACATTGTCACCCCTTTGATCCGCCTCTCTGCGTTTACCCGACAGGTCAAACACTCCAGAAATTATACGCTCCGGCATTCCACTGAAGGTGTCAATGAAGTGTTACACCTGAGCCAAGATATCAATTCAATGCTGGAAACCATCAATCAGGAACATCAACTGAATCAGGAACAGAACAAAAAGCTTCTCCAACAACAAGTCTCAATGTTTCACCTCGCCAACTACGATCATCTAACCGATTTGCCAAATCGACGGTATGTGATGGAAACACTGAAGCAATATCTACTCAGTGCACAACGGCATCACATCGATATGGCGATTTTTTTTCTCAATGTTGACCGTTTTAAAGATATTAACGATTTGATGGGACACACGATTGGCGATGACCTGTTACGTCATTTGAGTCAGATCATTGCGAGGAGTCTCCGGTCAAATGACACGCTCGCCCGCCTCGGTGGTGATGACTTTCTGGTGGTGTTGCCCGATCTACCGGACTCAAGTATCGCCAAACAAGTTGCACAAACGATTATCGACCAACTGAAGACACCGATTACCATCGGCCAGTGGGAAATCCAGACCAGTGTCAGTATTGGTATTGCCATGGCCAAAGCGTCCGATTTCGACATTGATACCCTGATTTCTAACGCTGATATTGCGATGTCTCACAGTAAAAACGTTGGTAAAGGATCATATCGTCTGTTTCAGCCTCAAATGTTACATCAGAAACGGCGTACGTTGCAGATCATCAACCGCATATCGACGGCAATTGACAATGATGAATTCTTTTTGGTGTATCAGCCCAAAGTTTCTCGCCAAGGTGAGGTGATTGGATTTGAGGCGCTCATCCGTTGGAATAGTCTGGATCTGGGCATAATTTCACCGTCGGAGTTTATTCCCATCGCAGAAAATGGTGGCAAAATCAACGAAATCACCAGTTGGATGCTCTGTCAGGCAATCCGGGATCTGGATGAAATTCAGTCAATCTGTACCCATCCGGTCGTCGTCTCCGTCAATATTTCATCGAAAGATTTAATGACAACTCAGTTGGAAAATGTTCTGCATCAGGCTTTAATAACCCATCACCAAGATATTGCCCGGCTTCAGTTCGAGATTACCGAATCCAGTTATCTGGAAAAATTTGATTTGGCGAACCAATTCTTCTCTCGTATTAGAGCGCAGGGAAGCTCAATTGCACTCGACGACTTCGGAACAGGCTATTCATCACTGAGCTATCTGAACCGCATTGATATCGATACATTAAAAATCGACCGTCAGTTTGTCGTGAATTCATTTAACAGCGATAAAGATGCCTCGGTTCTCAATACCATTCTGGCGCTCGCCCAACAGCTCGGATTACACAGCTGTTGTGAAGGTGTGGAAACAGAGAAACACGCCCGTTACCTGATAGAAAAAGGTTGCGATAGTCTGCAAGGGTATTACTTCTCAGCCCCCGTGCCACTGGAAAATTTAGCGCAAGCCGTCCATTCATCGATACAAAACTATTACCGGTTATTCGCCTTACCCGAGTCACACGATCACGATTGATCATCCACAGGCCATAACCATGCTGCCCCCCGGACGCCACTCGAATCGCCATGGACAGCCTGTCGTATCGGTGTCCGGCACTCCCGGCCAAAAATAAACTCGGGCAATAGTCGGGGGACATTGTGGTAAAGACGCTGGATATTGCTCACACCACCGGCAAAGACCACCACATCCGGATCAAGAATGTTGATGTATGCGGCCAGCGATTTTGCCAACCGACGTTCATAATCATCCAACACCTGTCGGGCGAGCTCGTCTCCCTGTGCTGCCAGTGCATCGATCTGACTACCGGTCAATGCCACACCGCTGCGGCTCTGATAGTCATCACACAACCCGGTGCCGGAAACATACTGCTCAATACACCCCGTTCTACCACAGTAACAAGGTCGCTCAGCCACCAAACGACGCTCTGCTTCGTCAGGCCAGGGTAGTGCATTATGTCCCCATTCTCCCCCAATCCCATTGCCACCGATATGTGGCTTTCCATCAATGGTGATCCCGGAACCACATCCCGTCCCTAAAATTAACGCCAAGACAATTCGCTGACCGGTGCCTGCCCCATCCACCGCTTCAGACACCGTCATACAGTTTGCATCATTCGCAATCCTGACTTCTCGCTGTAATCGTTTGCCAAGATCATCCTGCAATGGCTGATCGTTTAACCAAACTGAGTTCGCATTTTTCACCCGGCCGGTATACGGGGAAATCGTCCCCGGAATTCCCACCCCAACCGTGCCGCTCATCCCGGTCTCCGCTTCTGCGGTATGGACCAAATCCACAATCGTTTGCAACGTCTGCGGATATGATCCCCGCGGCGTTGATACGCGTTGACGAAATAACGTTTCGCCATCATCCGCTAATGCAATTACTTCTATTTTGGTGCCGCCTAAATCAATGCCAATACGCATGATGTTTCCTCTGCTTGTTAAAGGTGACGTCTCTTTTATCTTTCTTAAGTAAATCTTAAGGCTTGCTCATTACGATAACCCAATGTTTCAACCACATGTCAGATTTTTACGACCTGATTCATATGAGGATGTTATGAAAGCAAGTCATCAAGGGCTCAAACGGGTCTATTTCGCCACCATTTATTCGATGAAAGGCCTCCGTGCGGTCTGGCTTCATGAAGCTGCCTTTCGTCAGGAGGTGATGGCCTCCATGCCACTGGTCATGCTCACTTTCTGGCTCAACGTCACCTCAAGCGAGCAGATGCTTATGATTGCATCGTTAATCCTGATTTTAATCGCTGAATTATTTAATTCTGCCGTCGAAGCCGTTGTTGACCGAATCAGCGACGAATTCCACGAATTGAGCGGCAGAGCCAAAGACATCGGCTCTGCCGCTGTCTTTATCACCATTTTACTGACTGCTTTTATCTGGACGTGGATTTTAGTATGAAAATCAATCGCACGATGACGTTTTATCCGTTCTCATATACCATCATGACGCTGATCCTTTCAGCTTACTTTGCCGTGTTTCTCAATCTGCCGATTTACGCTGATTTGAAAACCATTTTCAGCAGGCTTGAGACGGTTGATACCGGCTTTATTATCTCGATCCCGATATTTTTCTTCTGCGCCTTAAATATTATCTTTGCGCTGTTTACTTGGCCGAAAATCACCAAGATCTTCTTTTCTATTCTGATCATTACCTCAAGCATCGTCTGTTATGCGAGTTACAATTACGGTGTCATCTTTGATATCGATATGATCCGCAATATCGTAGAAACCAACTCCGGTGAAGCGACCTCATATCTGAGTATGAACTCGATCTTGTGGGTGACGATTCTGGGGATCATTCCAACCATTTCACTGTGGTTGTCACCGATCCGTCCGGAACGCAGCATCCCGCGCTTGCTCGGTAAAAAACTCCTGACGATCAGCGTATCGTTATTGGGGATCATCGTGATTGCCATGTTCTATTATCAGGACTATGCCTCTGTCGGCAGAAACAACAGCTATTTGCGCAAAATGATCATTCCGACCTATTACGTCCACAGTCTCGACCGCTTCATTCGAGAAAATTATCTGACCGCACCGATGGATTATAAACAGATCGGTCTGGACGCGTATCAACCCACGCCAACCGCCGGTAATAGTAAACCGACACTATTTGTTTTTGTGTTAGGAGAAACAGCCAGAAGTCAGAACTATCAGCTCAACGGTTACCCGAGAGAAACCAACCCATATACCAGCCAGTCCGATGTGATTGCCTTTCAACATGTCTCATCATGTGGTACTGCAACTGCGGTGTCTGTCCCTTGTATGTTCTCGCGGCTGAATAAATCTGACTACAATGAAAGAGTCGCACTGCATCAGGACAATGTACTGGACATTCTCAACCGCGCCGGTGTCGATGTGCTCTGGCGAGAAAATGACGGTGCAGATAAGCATGTGCCCGCCCGCCTCCGGGAAGAAAACCTTTCCCGTAGCAGCAGCGATCCATTGTGTAACGGCACAAGCTGTCTCGACATCAAACTGCTTGAAGATTTTCAGGAAAAAGTCGCCTCAATGAAAGGTAACCGTATCATCGTCCTGCACTTGATGGGCAGTCACGGTCCCACCTATTATCAACGCTATCCGAAAGAGTTTGCTGCATTCCAGCCGGACTGCCCGAGAGCTGATATAGAAAACTGTACTCAGGCGCAGTTAATCAACACGTATGACAATACCATCCGCTACACCGATTACGTTGTCGGCCAAACCATCGACCAGTTAAAATCACTGGAAGAGCGCTACAATACTGCCTTGATCTATATGTCTGATCACGGTGAATCGTTAGGTGAAGACGGGGTGTATCTACACGGTTTGCCTTATAGCATAGCCCCGAAATATCAGACCCATGTACCACTGCTGCTCTGGATGTCACCGGGATTTAAACAAACTAAATCTATCAATGAAGCTTGTCTGAAAACGGAGGCTCAGCAAGCCCGGATCTCTCACGACTATCTCTTCGATACGTTGTTGGGTGCACTGGATGTCACGACTCAGGCCTATCGTCCACAACAAGACGTCTTTGCCAAATGCCGTTCATCCAATCCGGCGATGGCAATAGCACAGCTCTCAAACAAATCATCCGATCACCCTGAGCCGCTTGTGTCTGCTGGCGACCAATGAGTACCATCGGACAGCGATCAAAAGATCGATTAAAAAAGAGCAGCGAATGCTGCTCTTTTTCGTTTGCTTGTAATATATCGCGTCAACCGCGTTATTGCAGATGGATCTGGTGTTCGGCAATCAGCATACTCAGTTGTTCATCCGCTCGCTGTTGAGCATCCTGAAACGCTTCATCTGCGGCAATATCTGTCACCAGTTCATAATAACATTTCAGTTTCGGTTCCGTGCCTGAAGGACGAACAATCACTCTGGCTCCACCATCCAATTGATACACCAACACATCACTCACCGGTAAATCGATCGATTCAGTACGTCCGTCAGCCAAATGGCGTTGCGATGTCTTATAATCTTCCGTCACGATAACTTGACGTCCGGCAATCGTCGGCGGCGGATCCGCTCGCAATGCATCACCGATCGGCGGTGTCTCCGGTGATAAGGCGATACTTTTCTGGGCAGTCACATACAGACCGTGCCGACGATAAATCGCTTCTAGCCGATCCCAGACGGTTTGTCCGTCACGCTTGAGTGACGTACACATCTGCACAAACGCAAGCAGGGTTGATAATCCATCTTTATCCCACACTTGTGTGCCGATGGTATAACCCAGCGCTTCTTCATACGCAAACAAGAACGGCAGGTCTTCACGCTGTCGCTGCATGGCAACATTCGTCAGCCATTTAAATCCCGTCAACGTTTTGAAATAAGTCGCACGATAATGCCGGGCAATCTTCTCCAACAAACTGGAAGAAACAATGGTATTACCGACTAGCACTTGTTGTGTGTGTCCTTTATCTAATAGGTAGTCGCCTAACAAGCTGCCGACCTGATCACCGGTCAGCATCCGAAACTCACCTGAAGCATGACGAGCAGCAACCGCAAAGCGATCTGCATCCGGGTCATTGGCACAAGCCAGATCCGCCCCCACTTGTTCCGCCAGTGCAATCACAAGATCCATAGCACCCGGCTCTTCAGGATTCGGAAACTTAACGGTCGGGAAGCGCCCATCCGGTTCACGCTGCTGTACAACACTGTGGACATGTGAGAATCCGGCTTCCCGTAGTAACGCTTCCGCATAAGGAGCCCCGACACCATGCATCGCGGTATAGGCAATCGTAATATCATCCCCGCCGATTTCCTGGACACCTGATTGTAATAATGGGTGCTGATGTACCGCCAACCGATAGGCCGCGTAGTAATCATCACTCAGCCACACGAGACGATGCTCGGCTTCAGCCTCGGTCAGAGAAATCGTGTGCAGCGGCTGCTGAGCAGCCTGCTCAATCGCCTGTGCGATCCCTTGATCATGCGGTGGAATAATTTGCGCACCGTTTTCCCAGTAAACTTTAAATCCGTTATATTCCGGTGGATTATGACTGGCTGTCACCACCACACCGGCAGCCGTATTCAGTTGACGAATCCCATAGGCAACCACCGGCGTTGGCGCAACTTGATCGGTGAGATAAACTTTGATCCCCAATGCAGTCAGTACCGATGCGGTATCATAGGCAAAATCTCTCGAATCCAAGCGGCCGTCATAACCAATAATCACGCCGCGTTCTTTGGCCTGATCGACCTCCTGAATCAGATAGTTACCTAATCCGGTTGCCGTTTCCTGAATGACCAGACGGTTCATTCGGTTAGGACCACAGCCGACCTTGCCACGCAGACCTGCCGTCCCAAAAGCTAAACGACCGTTAAACCGATCTTGCAGTTCTTCCTGATTCCCGGCATCAATCAATGCTTTTAATTCATCTTTTGTTGTCCGATCTGGATCTCTTGCCAGCCAACGGGAAAATTGTTCATTCATGGGGGATACCTTTGCACTATTTTCGTTATCAACAGTGTATGATAGATCACGAATTATTTGTGAGTACGCAATCGATAAATAATAGAAACCCTTCATCGTATTTCAGTCACAATGAGAGATTGAATACAATTTATACCTTTTCAAAACAGCCTTTCAAACGCAAGTGTACACTATTTTTTACGAATGATATTTAATGTAAAGTCAGGTTTAATATTGCATTTATATAAAAAAAATGATTGAAACATAATATTGAACCCGATACCTTACGTAAGTTAAAGCATCTGAGGGCTACGTTGCCTTGACAAACGTTCCCTTGACGGATGTGTCGTGATAAGAGAGGAAGAAGAACCGAATGTTTCAGACTGATGATGTAAAAATAAAACGAATTAAAGAACTCCCCCCGCCGGTAGCGATTCTTGAAAAATTTCCGGCAACTGACGTTGCTTCTTCAACAACATTTAATGCCCGTAAAGCCATTCATCATATTCTGAATGACAAAGATGACCGTCTCCTCGTGATTATCGGACCTTGTTCTATCCATGACCCGGAAGCGGCAATCGAATATGGCAAGCGGCTGAAAACCATGCGTGATGAGTTAGGTGACAATCTGGAAATTGTCATGCGCGTCTACTTTGAAAAACCACGGACGACCGTCGGTTGGAAAGGTCTCATCAATGACCCGTACATGAATGATACCTACAAGATCAATGAAGGTCTGAAAATCGGACGGAAGCTACTGCTGGAGCTGACCAATCTGGGCATGCCGACCGCCAGTGAATTTCTCGACATGATCACACCGCAATATATCGCCGATCTGATCAGTTGGGGCGCTATCGGGGCGAGAACCACTGAATCACAGGTTCACCGTGAGCTGGCTTCTGGTTTGTCGTGTCCGGTCGGGTTTAAAAACGGCACGGATGGCAACATCAAAATTGCAGCGGATGCCATTCGCTCGGCTCGTGCATCTCACCACTTCCTATCTGTGACTAAATTTGGTCATTCTGCGATTGTTGAAACCGCCGGAAACCCAGATTGCCACATCATTTTGCGTGGTGGCAAAGAGCCGAATTACAGTGCCGAACATGTTCAGGATGTCAAAGATAAACTGACCGCAACCGATCTGCCGCAAAAAGTGATGATTGACTTCAGCCATGCGAACAGCAGTAAGCAATACCAACGTCAAATGGTTGTGGCTGAAGACGTTTCAGCACAACTTGCCAATGGTGAAGACCATATCTTCGGCGTAATGATCGAATCGCACTTGGTTGAAGGCCGTCAGGATTTAGTCGATGGACAAGCACTAACTTATGGTCAGTCAATTACGGATGCGTGCATTGGCTGGCAGGATACGGAACAGGTGCTACGTCAGCTTTCTGCAGCAGTTGAAGCCCGGCGCAAAGCAAAAGCGGATCGTGCTTAAGCGAGCAAGACAGCATCCCGGCTCGATTCAAAACCCCCCGCCTGCAAGCGGGGGGTTTTTATGATCATCTCGGGCAGACATTTTAGCCAGCAGATACCTCTTGCTCGATCTGCCGTATGGTTCTTCGATAGATCAGCCAGGCACACAGACCCGCCAGAATGTTGCCGATCATTGAACCGAGATAGATACCTTTCAGTTCAGCTATCTGCGCACCGATCCACAAACAAGGGAGGAAAAATACGAACAGCCGCAACGCTGAGATCACCAACGCGGTATATGATTTCGCCAACGCATTTTGGATCGACACCATTAACATGCAGATGCCCAACGGGCCAAGGCTGATGGGAACAAAAATCAGATGCCACCGGAGTAATCGCTGTATCATCTCAGCATCGGCCATCCATACCACAATCGAACTCGCCAGAAAAAATACCAATACCGCAAGTACAGTCTGAAAAATCAGTACAAATCTCACCGCAATACCGACCAGATGACGAATTTCCGTAATTTTTCGCTCACCAAGCATTCTGGCAACCATGGGCGGCATTGCCATCGTGAGCGCCAATACAGCCACCAGTGAGAAAAACTCAAACCGTGAACCAACCGCCCATGCGGCAACAGGTTCATTGCCGAACGAAGCCAAAATGTGTGTTGCCATCATCGAAGAAATTGGCGGCAGTAGCTGACTCACCGTTGCCGGCCCCATCACCTGTGAAATCGACTTGACACTGGCCCGAATATCCAGCCCTTCCCATTCAAACGACATCCAGTGGCGGGAAATCACTTTCACCGCAACCACAGCAATGCCAATCCCAAACGCACAGATAGTTGCCAATGCTGCGCCATTTATCCCGAGATCGAACGAGAAAATAAAAATCGGATCCAAAATCAAGTTCACCACACTGGTGACCATCATCATCGTTCCGGGGAGGATCGTATTGCCATTGGCCCGACAGATACTATACAAGAAATACAAGGTTGCACCGGTCCAGGCACTGATCAGCCAGACAATCCAATATTGATCGATAATGGGGAATACTTCCGGTGTTGCGCCCAAGAGTGCCAGAATCGGATGGCGCAGCAGATAGATCAGCACCGTCAGTACCGCCACACTGATACTGCCAATCGTCAGAATCAGGCCACCCAACTGTTTCGCATCCTGTTGCTTGCCTGCACCGAGCACTCGGGCAATCACGGATGTAGTCGCGATTCCCAACCCGACCTGCAAACCAATGATGACCATCTGCATCGGTAGTGTGAATCCTTGGGCTGCCAGCGGCAAAACGCCCAACTGGGCAATAAAAATACTGTCAACCAACTGGAATCCCATCAGAGAAAGTACACCAAAGACCATTGGCCAAGTCATAGTTAGAAGCTGGCGACTCAGTGATTGCGGAACATTTACAGTTTTCTGCATAAAAATAGAAACTCTTATTTCGTCAGATCAAATCAAACATCATTGATACATTTCACCCGAACATCAGCACAGCACAGGAACCGTATCGGTCTCGCCACATCACGCTTCTCTTTGTTCTGTCAGGTCAAAAGGAACGCTAGTCTACTGACTCTATGATGATTATCAAAGCACTCTTTCCCTGTCACCATCATTTCATGATTCGGTTACATTTCACCATAAATTGCTGTTTATTTGTCCAATCAGATACGAATCAGCACTAAGTCACTAAAAATGCAAACAATTACATCTACACTGAGCAAAAAAGGAAAGGCGTGAGGGAATTCATGGCAATCGAACGACTACAAACACATCAGCTTTATCATGTAGCCAAGCTGGAAAAGCTATCCAGTAAGTCCACCAAAGATTTACCCCCTATCGATGAGATCGTCGGGCAAGAACGGGCACAAAAAGCGGTTGAATTCGCCATGTCGATTAAAGAGAAAGGGTACAATATTTACGCCATCGGCAGAAACGGACTAGGAAAACGGACGATGGTACTACGCTATCTTAACCGTCACCAACATGAGCCGGATGCCCTGTTCGACTGGTGCTACGTCGCCAATTTTACCGAAAGTCGTACCCCGAAAGTCTTAAAATTACCACTCGGGCTCGGTAATCAGTTGCGGCATGATATTGAAAAGCTACTCGAAAAACTGGTGGGCGCGATTCCACTGGCATTCGATAACGAGCTGTATATCGGCCGGGCGGAACAGCTCAAAAATCAGCTCGCCACCAAGCAGCAAACCGAGTTAGAGCAAATTACCAAAGACGCAAAGGAAAAAGGCGTCAGCCTGACAATCACCCCGCAAGGCGATTATCAGTTCATTGCCATGAATGGTGATGAGATGCACACCGAATCGACCTTTGAGGCATTAACCAAAGAAGAGCAGACTTATTTCAGTGAAACCATTGACGAACTGGAAGTCAAACTGCGGAATATGGTTCGCCAACTCTCAGAATGGGAAGAAAGCTACAACGAAAAAATCAAAAAGCTTAATGATGAAGTCACAGGCGAAGTGCTCAATCACTTTATCAAAAAACTCAAAAAGGATTATTCCGGTTATCCAGAAATCAAAACCCATCTTGAAGATCTGCGCAAAGACATTATCGATAATGTCGATATCTTTCTTGAGGAAAGTAGCGAACAAGGTGAAATTGCGGCAGCCGCACTGGAAAAAAAATTCCCCCGCCGCTACAAAGTCAATGTATTGGTGAGTCATCCGGAAGATTGCTTCCCGATTGTGGTTGAAGAGAATCCGAATTATCACTCGCTGTTCGGCTATATCGAAAACGCTACCTATAAAGGCACTGTATTTACCGACTTTTCACTGATTCGCTCGGGCAGTTTACACCGTGCCAATGGCGGAGTTCTGCTCATGGACGCGATTAAAGTATTGGAACGTCCCTACGTCTGGGACGGTCTCAAACGCGCCTTGCGTTCACGGCAGATCAGCATGACCTCGCTGGAGAGAGAGGTCACATTAAGCGGGACGATTTCGTTGGATCCCGAACCCATTCCACTGAATGTGAAAATCATTCTGTTCGGCGATTATCGGACCTACCAACTGATGACACATTATGATCCGGAGTTCGGAGAACTCTTCCGGGTCACCGCTGACTTTGAAGATGAAATGCCCCGCACCGCAGATTCCGAACTGCAATACGCACGGTTTATCTCCAGTTTTGTGCACGACAACAACCTCCTGCATTGTGATCGCAAAGCGATTGGTCGCATCATTGAACACAGTTCCCGCATTGCCGGGGATCAAAATAAACTGTCGTTACACTCAGCACACATCGCGAATCTGCTGCGCGAATCGAACTATGTTGCCAAACAGGCCAACGCGAATATGATTCGTCAGGGTCATGTGGACGCAGCACTGCACAACCAAGAACTGCGGGTCAATCGTATCCAGCATAATGTGATGGAAGGGTTTCTCAACGGCACCACACTGATGCAGACCGAAGGAAATGCAGTCGGTCAGGTGAACGCACTGTCAGTGCTCAGCACCACCGATCATATGTTTGGCGTGCCGAATCGCATCACGGCAACCACTTGTTATGGGGAAGGCGATATTATCGATATTGAACGAAGCGTTGATCTCGGTGGCAGTATTCACTCAAAAGGCGTAATGATTCTCACCGCATACCTCCATTCGGTGCTGGGTAAGAATGCCAAACTCCCACTCACCACAACACTGACGTTTGAGCAATCCTATGGTGGTGTTGATGGTGACAGTGCCAGTATGGCGGAGTTCTGTGCCATTCTTTCTGCTTTTTCAAAACAGCCCAACCGACAGGATATCGCGATTACCGGCTCGATGAATCAGTTTGGAGAATCACAGCCGATTGGCGGATTGAATGAGAAGATTGAGGGGTTCTTCGATGTCTGTACCATCAAAGGCCGTCACCCACAACAGGGCGTGATTATCCCCCGCTCCAATGTACACAATTTGATGTTACGCAATGATATTGTCAATGCGATTGAAAAACAGGAGTTCCATATCTGGGCAATTGATCATGTCACCGAAGCGATCGAAATCTTCACCGGCAAACCCGCCGGCACCGCGACTGAAGACGGCAGTTATCCGATCAATTCGATCTTTGGGATTGCACAGGCAAAACTGAACGCAATGCGTAAATAAAACAGCATAGGGAGTTATTTTTATGCTCAGAGAAATCACAAGAGCAGAGTTTGAATCGTTTTGGCCGACCTTTTCTGCGGTAATTCAGGCGCAGGAAACTTATGCATTCGACCCGAATATGACGCAAGAAGATGCGTTCGTTCTCTGGTGTGAAACACCACTGCAAGCCTATGCTTTTATTGAAAACGAGATTGTATTGGGCACTTATTATATCAAGCCAAATGCACTAGGGCCGAGTCGCCATATTTGTAATTGTGGGTACATGGTCTCAAGTGCAGCCAGAGGGAAGGGAATTGCCCGTCAAATGTGTGAACATTCACAGCAAAAGGCGCTTGAATTGGGTTTTGACGCTATGCAGTTTAATAGCGTTGTCTCTACCAATGACGTTGCTGTCAGACTATGGCAGAAACTCGGTTTTACAATCATCGGTACCATTCCTAAAGCTTATCAGCACGCTCGGCTTGGATTGGTTGATAGCTACATTATGTACAAATGGTTACGGAGATAATCATTCGTTCAAACTGGCAGTTAGGTGTCGTTAATACTCGTTTGTATCATATCAATATGGCAGACTGTCGGGTAAGCAACCCCATACGATGAATTCACACAACGATGAAGATACAAACATACTCACCAGAATGGGCCAGAGAGATTGCTGACTTATTTTATCAGTCTGTACATGCAATTGATCCTGCGATTTATACACCTGAGCAAAAAGCAGCCTGGGCACCGGCTCCGGTTAATTATGAGCTTTGGTCCGAGCGACTCAGTATCAAGAAACCATTTGTAGCAATCATCGACAATCATGTGGCCGGCTTTATTGAACTCGATAGTGACGGCCATATTGATTGCACCTATACGCATCCAAATTTTCAGGGAATCGGCGTCGCTTCGTCGCTTTATGAACATTTACTCTCACAAGCAAAAGAAGTCGGTATGACACGTTTATACGTTGAGGCATCACTCATTGCTAAACCTTTCTTTGAACGTCGTGGTTTTACAGTGGTCAAGCAGAATGAAGTGCAACGCAATGGCGAGTCTCTTATCAATTTTTCAATGGAAAAGCATCTCAACCATGATCATCAAGGCGCTTGAAAGTGAGAGTACTCACACATCGTTATCGTTCAATCACTGGTATTTTAAAGTAATGTAAGTGACAACATGCATACTTAAATGGTGATAAGAATATGAATGAATTTGAGAAAATGAACTCAGGCCTGGAATTTGATGCAACCAGCCCCGAATTTGCTGAATTGAGAAATGAAGCATTTGATTTACTGAAAGAAATTAATTCGCGCCAGTTTGAAGCGGCTAAACCTTACGTTGCCAAGCTGCTCAAGCATGTAGGAGAGAATACGGTGGTCTGCCCGCCATTTCTTTGTGAATATGGAAAAAGCATTTCTATCGGTAGCAATACTTACATCAATATGGGTGCAACAATGCTGGATAATGCGCCGATCAAAATCGGCAACCATGTGTTAATCGGCCCCAATACCCAATTTTATACCCCGACCCACTCATTAGATCATCAACAGCGTAAAAATTGGGAATTTCAGTGTTTACCGATCGTCGTCGAAGATGATGTCTGGATCGGAGGAAATGTCGTGATTTGCCAAGGTGTTACGATCGGCGCACGCTCGGTTGTCGCAGCAGGTGCGGTGGTGACCAAAGATGTTGCACCGGACACCTTAGTGGGTGGCGTACCGGCTCAATTTATCAAAGCGCTGGATAACAACGACTAGTCCGATTGCCCACCTTGGCGTGGGTTGTCGTAATAAAGATGAAGTGGATCAGTTGTGTCATCAAGCAAGAAAAGAAGGTATTTTAGCCAAAAAGGCTACGGATTCCGGCTATCCTGTCGGGTATTGGGCGTTTATTCGTGATCCGGACGGCCACACGCTTGAGATCTCTTATGGGCAAGAGATTGGTTTGACAGTTGAACAACATCAAGCTTAGCAAAAAATTCAGCCGACTCTCACCGCGTCGGCTGATGATCACTATTAAAGATGATAAGTGACTTACAATTTGAATAAGGATGTATCACATGAAAACCATTGGTTTATTGGGAGGAATGAGTTGGGAATCGACACTCAGCTATTACAAGGCAATCAACGAATCCGTACAAAATAAATTAGGCGGACTACATTCAGCCAAAATCAGTTTATACAGTGTTGATTTTGACGAAATAGAAAAGTTACAACACCAAGGCAAGTGGGATGAGACGGCTAAAATACTATCTGACTCGGCCAAATCTGTCGAATCAGGCGGTGCTGATTTCTTGTTGATTTGTACCAACACCATGCACAAAGTTGCCCCGCAAATTGAATCATCAATCTCGATTCCCATTCTCCATATTGCAGATGCCACTGCAGAGCAATTACTCGCCGACGGTATTCAAAAAGTTGGACTGCTCGGAACTCGATTCACAATGGAACAAGACTTCTACAAAAACCGTTTAACAGAAAAATTCGGGATTGAAGTGATTGTGCCAAATTCAGATCAACAAACCGTCATTCATGACATCATTTATCAAGAGCTGTGCCTGGGCGTAATACGTGATGATTCCCGGGCACAATATTTAGACATCATCCAAAGTTTATCTGCGCAGGGGGCTGAAGCGGTTATTCTCGGATGTACCGAAATCGCATTACTCGTAAAACAAGAACATACGGATGTAACCCTATACGACACCACGGCTATACATGCAGAAGCCGCGGTTTTGCTTGCTTTAAAAAATAGTTGATCAATATAACGAGGGAAAAATATGAATTCTATCGATCTATATACCGCTTCTTTTTGGGGTATTTTGGTTATGCTGCTCACATGGCTTATTCAAGGGCTAGTTGCAGCGACCACAAAAGCATCGCAGAAAAACGCAATTCCCGGGAAAATTGATCAATCACTAAGCCATGACTCTTTTGTTTTCAGGTCTCACCGTACTTTTATGAACTCACTGGAAAATCTCCCGATCATGTTGGGGACATCGTTTTTAGCCATACTGGTGGGTGCGAATGTATTTTGGTCAGGGGTGTTTATCTGGTTTTTTGCCGGAGCAAGAATTGTGCATATGGTGCTCTATTATGCGATTGCCACAGAAACCAACCCTAGCCCGCGGTCCTATTTCTTTTTACTCGGTCTGTTATCCAATATCTGTTTACTGGTTTTATGTGGGTTCACACTTGTCTGACAAGGATGAGTATGAGGTGTGGCTTATGGTAACGCATTCAGCCCAAAGCCATATGTAACATTCTTAAGCCACGTTTAAGGAGAGTAAAATGACAACACCACGGATATTAAAATCACAAGTTACTGATGTCAGTTTTGGTACAAACGTGACGATTGTCGAACCTTCAAATATCTATGGATGTGAGCTGAAAGATGATGTTTTTGTCGGCCCTTTTGTAGAAATTCAAAAAAATACAGTGATCGGTGCCCGAACAAAAATCCAGTCTCATACATTTATTTGTGAATATGTCACCATTGGCAATAACTGTTTTGTGGGACATGGCGTCATGTTTGCAAATGATTTATTCAAAAATGGCAAACCGGATCCAAATCCAGAGCACTGGGGACGAACTTTTATCGCGGATAATGTCATCATTGGCTCTCACGCAACCATTCTTGCGGTTCATATCTGTGAAGGGACGGTGATTGGTGCGGGTAGTGTTGTGACTCAAGATATCCATGAAAAAGGCATATACGCAGGTAATCCTGCCAGAAAATTAAGAGACCTCCCATAACCCAACGATACATACGATATGTACATTTATCCGAATCTATACATCAGAAAATACTGAACCTTGAGTCACGATTGCCTCAAGGTTCATTTTCGAGGTGAGGAAGATTCTCCTCACCTTAACTGACACAGCATTACTCAGACACGAATGTCATCACTGCCCAAGGATCCGCATAAGCAGTAAATCGGTTGTTACTTACCGCATATTTACCGCCATAGCTAACATTTTTAGACGCTGAAGTCACATATTTTGTCATGGAACCAACAGTGCCATTTTGTAACGTAAAGTCTAGCTTCTTATTTGAGTTCGTTCTGTTGACAACTGCAACCACAAGCTTGCCAGAACGATTCTTATAAGCCGTCACATAGACATTACTTTCAGGGACTTCTGTTGCAGCAATACGTACATCTCCCGGACGGATGAATTTAGAAAATTGGGACATGATATAACCACGTTTACTGATGTTACCGTCTTCAGTCAAAAAGCCGTAACTCCGACGGAGATACCACCAGATATACGCACTATAGTTAGAAACCATACTTTGATGCAGTTCTAAACCGACATTCATTGCCTTGTCCCAAATATTGGCATTATCAGTATCGGTATAGTGCTCGGTCATCCACAATTTTTTGCCCTTCTGGAGTGCCAGTGGATAATTTCTTGGTGTAACGCCATATAAATGACCACCAATAATATCAACATGACTACTCGCAACAGAGTCTTTCAAGATTGGATCAGAAAGCGCAGGATTAAAGCCTAATGATTCTGGTGCTAAAATTTTAAGAGAGGAACCCAGTCGCCAGCCTTGATCATTTAAATAATTGACAAAGTCTGCACCCGACCAGTCACAAGACTCATAATTGGGATGCCAATCCGGTTCATTTTGTATTGACAGTGCATAAATAGGTGCATTTTTACCAGCCATATAATTGGTAAAATCCATCAAATGATTGGTATATCCCCAATAATGTTCTTTTTTAAGTTTACCCCCATTATTTACATTGTTGTTGGTCTTCATATAAGCGGGTGGTGACCAAGGCGTTGCCAATAGTTTCGCACCATAAGAATAAGCAATTTGAGCCGTTGGTACTTGTCTGTACCATTGATTTGGGTCAGGATCGATTCGCATACGCATAACGGATAAACCCATTTGCCCATCACCATTACCAAATGCTTTTGTGGCTTGTTCTGAGGTTAGATCATTGACCCAACCGGGTGCATTCATCGCACCAAACCCATCAATCTCTTGATATTCAGCATTAAAATTAATGTATACAGAGCCAGCGACAGCATTTAAACTCATTGAACTGAGTAATAAAGTCGTTGAAATCCCTAGTAATTTTTTCATCTCCATATTTACCCAACCTTGTTTGTTAGTGTTAAATATTGTATGGCAGATATGACTGCCAATTGATTTACTCAACCAAACCGAGACCGTCTGGCTAGTAAAACTTAACGAGAACAACCTAATAACGAAAACAACTTAAAATGCATCCAGCATCTCTATATTAGGTAGCTCAGTCAACTATGCCACTCCATGCAATATATGTAACCTACAAAAATCAGAATATATGACTGATGCCAAGTAATTATACGGTGATAAAATATATTTAATTCAATAAACAAGATGTTTATTGTGACGTACGCCGTCCTGTTATAAACACTATTAAGAACATTAATTTCCCCGAATTTATTTGGGATAGCATGAATCAAACAATATATTATTCAATGAATATTCATGAAGAAAAAAATACTGAATATTACTTATTGACAAGTATCAAAAAAATATATCATAAAATTCAAAACTATGTTTTTATATGCTTTAAAATAATTTATTTCTCTCAAAATGGCACTAAAACTCAAATTCTGGGAGGAGACGACAGATCTAACCCGACTCGATTTTATGAGGACGGTTCAAAGAAAAAGAGAGACTCTCCCGGCTCGGAGTCGTCTCTCTGATACTTTACCCTTCCCTATGATTTATCGTTCATTCACAGGTAGTAATGGGGGGATTTCTGGTAATTGCAACGCGTTATCGATATCTGCCTGCGTCATTTTAAATGCATCGGGAAAATGCTCGCGACTCGTCCGTCTGAGCGGCTCTGTAGAACGCCAGGTATAGAGGCATCGTTGACATTGATATACCGTCCATACATCGGGAACCGGTGACTGAGCTAATGACACAATCTCTTCATGGGCACAGCGTGGACAAATCATAGTTTACCTTCCTTTGCTTCGTGAAGCATACGCGTTAATTTGGAGACCCACTCTTTCGTCTCAGGTAGATCTTTGACAGGCATACTGTAGTTACCTCGATTATCCGGAGCGACTGGCGTTGTAGCATCGATAATCAACTTATCCGTGATGCCCGCCGGGGATGAACCGGGATCCAGTTCGAGTACCGACATATTGTTTAGTTGAACTAAGTCACCTGCCGGGTTGACTTTCGATGACATTGCCCACATCACTTGTTTTAAATCGAAAGGATCAACATCTTCATCGACCATAATGACCATTTTGACATAGCCAAGGCCATGCGGTGTGGTCATGGCACGCATCCCAACCGCTCTGGCAAACCCGCCGAAACGTTTCTTTGTCGAGATAATCACCAATAAACCATGGGTGTACATGGCATTCACCGCCTGCACCTCAGGAAACTCGGCTTTGAGTTGTTGATACAAAGGAACACAAGTTGCAGGTCCAATCAGATAGTCAACTTCGGTCCACGGCATACCAAGATATAAGGATTCGAAAATTGGATTGCTCCGGTAAGATACCTTATCAATTCTGACCACGGTCATTCTCCGGCCACCAGAGTAGTGCCCGGTAAACTCACCGAATGGCCCCTCGATCTCACGGACACCACATTCAATCACCCCTTCGAGCACGACTTCAGATCCCCAAGGCACATCAAATCCGGTCAACGGTGCTTTCACAATCGGATAAGGCGTTTCTCTAAGAGCCCCCGCCATATCGTATTCAGACTGATCATATTTGAGTGGTGTTGCCCCCATCAGAGTGATAATCGGATCATTACCGAGTACGATCGCCACTGGCAGGTTCTCTCCCCTCTCCTCGGCTTTATGCAAATGAATCGCAATGTCATGCATCGGAATCGGCTGCAAACCTAACTTTCTTTTGCCTTTGACTTCCAGCCGATAAATCCCGACATTCTGCTTGTCGAAATTTTCCGGATCCGTCGGATCCCGGGAAACGGTACACGCTTTGTCGAGATAGAATCCACCATCCCCATCGTTGAGCCGGAAAAGAGGCAGAATATCAAACAAATTGATCGCTTCGCCTTCAACGGTATTTTCTGCCCAAGGTGGGTTGTCCCGATACACAGGTGCCACCGGGAAATTGTCCCAGCGACGAATAAATTCGTCGATCTGTTCTTTCACGGGCGTATTCGGTGGCAGCCCAATCGAGATCGCGTGATTTGGCCACGATCCAACGGTATTCATCGCCACTCTGGCATTGGTGAATCCCTCGATATTATCAAACCAAAGCGCCGGAGCACCGTCACCGATTCTTCCGGCCGCATTGGCCGCAGCGGCAATATCTGGCTCCGCCTTGACCTGCTCGGTGATTCTCAGCAGTTGGCCTTGCGCTTCTAACGCATCTAAATAACTTCTTAAATCATCAAAAATCATCAACGATTTCCTCATCATGTCTATTGGTTCTTTGAGAAAGACCTTGCCAGCGTTTCGCGAATGGAGCATCCAGACCAAACTGGTCCAGCACTCTTGTCACAATATGCTGTTTAATATCCTCGACAGACTCAGGTCGGTTGTACCATGCAGGCATAGGGGGCACCATAGCGACACCTATTTTGGCAAGCGCCAGCATATTCTCTAAGTGGATAGGATTGAGCGGCATTTCCCGGGGAACAAGAACTAATCGACGTTGCTCTTTTAAGATCACATCAGCGGCCCGGCCAATTAAACCATCAGCGTATCCGGAGCGAATACCGGCTAAAGTCTTCATACTGCAAGGAATGATGATCATACCGTCTGTTCTGAATGAACCGGATGAAATCGCAGCCGCCTGATCTGCGGAATGATACGTGACATCGGCCAGAAGACTCACCTCTCTGGCCGTCATCGACGTTTCAAGTTCAATCGTCGTTTTTGCCCAACGCGACATCACAAAATGTGTTTCTACATCCGGGATTTGCTGTAAAGCCTGCAACAGCGTGACAGCCAAAGGTGCCCCGGTAGCACCTGTCATTCCAACAATTAGCCTCATACACCCTCAAAATTGTGATTGAAATATTGTTCGCATACGAACAATATGATTAAACTAAATCTTATATGTCCAAAAAGCAATCTTAAAATTTCAAATCAGCGATACCTAAGTTCCCTTGAGATAACTTGGGTATATAATTAACAACATACGTAATTAATGGATATTTTGAATGACACCGTGCCCCCCTTTCTTCATCAAGATCAAGGATGACCTGAACAGATGACTGACACATTAGATTCGGCTGTATTTCACTTAATGCGGAAACTATTTCAAGAACATACGTCTTGTTGGCAAGAAGCATTACCACACGTGACGAAACCACAGTTTTCTGTGCTACATGCGATTGCCCAATCTCCGGGGATT
Organism: Vibrio sp. MEBiC08052; assembly: GCF_001506075.1. Taxonomy (GTDB): domain Bacteria; phylum Pseudomonadota; class Gammaproteobacteria; order Enterobacterales; family Vibrionaceae; genus Vibrio. The sequence goes on from NZ_KQ947475.1 coordinate 3,446,561, forward strand.
GAACAAGTTGATCTAGTGGAAGCCGCCATTACTACCAAAGCAACACTGGCAGAATTACTGGGCAGAATGGAAAAACGGGGGCTGATTAACCGACAGCATGGTACTCAAGATAAAAGACGCCGTTTTGTCTATTTAACTGCAGAAGGGGAAAAGCTTTACCATGCTTCAATGGAAATCGTTCAATCGCTCGATATGAAATTTCTCAGTCGTATCTCTGAAGCAGATCATCAACAATTGTTGCAAATTCTGAATACATTATCCGTCGGCCGTTAATCGTCCGCTCCCAAAACGTCAAAAGCACCGACAGTCTGCCAGTGCTTTTGCATTGTCGTTTCCGGTACGAAGTATCAGCCCCCGGCAACCCACTGACGTTTGGTTTTGATGCTGGAAAGCAGCATATAGAAACAAGTACTGAGTGAAATCACAAATAAATAGCCCAATAATCCCTGATTGCCTTGCATAAACCAGTTTGCCATGATCGGTCCCACCACAGAGCCGACACTGTAGCTAAACAGCATTACCTGCGATGCAGATACAATATAGTTGGCATCTAACTTGTCACATCCCAGATTGATTGCAATCGGGTAGAGTGCAAACGTTGCAACGCCCAGCAGAAATAACCCAAGCACCAGCGCACTCATTCCAGAATAAAGGACAGGTAAAACTGATGCGCCAGCGCCAATCAGACAAAACATTGCCATCAGGAGTTTACGCCCCAGAAATTTTGACAACCAAGGAATCATTGGCTGTACGGCCATTGCTCCGAGGATAACCAGCGCAAGTAGGCTGCCAAGATGTGTGGTCTGAATCCCACGATTGGCGAGCTCAACCGGCATCAAACCATAAATTGCGCCCAGCATCAGCCCTGAAACCAAACACCCGATCAGTGCAGCATGACTAAGCTTGGTCATCTGTTTCCAGGATAAGCTCGTGGCTTGTTGTGTCGGCGGCTGATCCATTTCTCCATAAATCAGTACCACAGAAGCCAGCACCAGTAGCACGATAATGATCGTGAACGGGATAACGCCAGATACCCCTAAACCAATGCCAAGCTGGCCAATCGCAGTCCCACCGTACAAGGCCACCATGTAGATGCCTAAACGCTTCGCTCGTCGGGATGCATCACCATGCAACAGCCAAGATTCGACTACCACAAATACACCGGCAACCGCAACCCCGGCGACAAAACGCGCAGCAAGCCAGACAGAGGCATAAGGCAGTGATGGCAATATCACAATGGAGAGTAGCAAGATCACCAGACACCAGATAAATGCCAGCCGATGCCCGACACGGTTGACAAAAGGTTCCATCATCATCGCTCCCAGCAACAGACCGGCATAAAAAACACTGGCAAGCCAGCTCGCAAGCGATTCATCAAGCTCATAATGAGTCAGAATAAGTGGAATCAGGCTCATGAGATAACCAGACGCAATAGCATACAGCGCCAAAGCGATTACTGGCACCGCGATGCGCTGAGTAGCAATAGGGGAAGTATTCAACTGAATCGCCTCGAAATCAGATGGAACAACAGAAATAGGAGATTTTCGCGGCGAATATCGCGCTAACTCATCAAAAGATAAAATGAAAAATTGTAGTCTTAACGATTAATAATTTTTATCAAACAGATAAACAGACATTTTTCATTAACAAAATGGAGAGAGGCAGTTAAAAACACTAATTAAATGGTTTTTGTTTGGTATTTACTAGCATAAAAACTATCACGGTAAAAATTATCTTTTATAAAAACTACCCGATCAATCGCCTTTCGATCCGGCTTGCAGGCAATCGATCAGTTGCCGGACCAGTGTATCCACCATGTCAGGAATCTGCGTCAGATGCTTCGGCTTGGCCTGATCGATATGAATGCCACAACTGACCGAAACAACACAATTGAGTGCAGAAGCAATCGCCTGAGCCATACGATGTGCAAGCAGATCTTCTTTGTGACCTAAAACACATAACACCGACGTTGATGCACTCACCTTCGAGGCATCTTGCAAGCTTGCCCGTGGTTGCGCCAGTGCGACAGCACCGATATGTGCAGCATCGCCACCATGAATGCTCACCAGTAAGTCACGGCCAACGATCACTGCGACTAGCTCAATCACAATCCCGGCAGATTCCAGCTCTAACCGCACAATATGACCCGACGGATATGATGTCATTGATGTCTCCTTCTGTTCGTAATCGCTGTATTCTCAGTGATAGCTGTCGCTGTCAGCGTCTTTGTTACGCGCTCGCATCGTAGTCACAATCGAGCAGTGTGTAAAGTCTCATCACGCGTATCCGCCAGAAAGAAGCTGTGATTAGAATGGCTCAAAAATAAGCCATTATTCAGAGGGGAGTATTTGTTTTGTTGTGAAGATGTTACTCTGACAATCAAGATACATAACCTAAGCAACTCAGATTGATTCAGTCAGTTCAATCAATCCGTTCAATCAATACCCGATGGAGGCGTAGTGATTAATAGAACAAAGACAAAACTGGACATCAATATCGGTAGCGAACATCTAGTCATCCAGCAACGTTATGAAGCATTAAGTGCCTTCAATGATCTGCTCATTGCGATCTGGTTTCTGATCGGCAGCTTCTTTTTCTTAAGTAATTCGTTAGTCGAAAGCGGTACTTGGCTCTTTATTGTCGGCAGTGCTCAGCTCCTGATCAAACCATTTATCAAACTGACCAGTCTGGTTCATCTGTATCGTATTCAAAATCGCTGCAATAATTAACCCACAACGGTAGAATGACATCGGCTCCCACGTATACACCTTATACACGTGAGAGCCGATGACTCAGGATGAACAATAAGCCAAATAAGGAACGTTATTTCTCTTGATGCTTATCATTGCCAGCATCAGAGTTTTCTCCAACGACACCCTGATTCATTTCCGGCGCTTCTCCCATCATCTCTTGATCAGTCTTCGGCGCCTGACCATTATCCATTGTCTGAACACCGTCCATTGTTGCCGGATCGGCAGGCACTTGACCCGCATCCATTGTTGCAGAATCCGTTTGCTCACTGCTGGTCGTGGTTTTTTCAGTGGTTGCGTTATCATCGTTACATGCCGTTAGGCCAAAAGCAATTGCGGTTGTCAGCAGCATCATGGCAATCGGGTTTGATAGTTTAGACATACTTCTCTCCTGTTTTTCGAACGGCTGATGCGTTCACACATTAAATCAACTGAGGCTAGTGTAGTGAATTACGCAGAGAAGATTTCCAATTTCAGGTCAAGAGTTCGTACTAATTGTGTAAGAAATCAAACCGCTCCCTGACCTGAAAAACAAACTGTGCAGCAAACAACAGATCAAGAGATCGAAAAGCAGCTATATTGATCATTCGTGAATCCCATCATAAAAAATCAAACAAATAGGTAGAATCATGCAATGTCAGCCCCCGGAAGTTTCCGCACCATACCTACAGCTCATCACCCGCTTATCCTCTCGGCTTGATCCTCAATGTATTATCACTCAACCGGAACAACGGTTAGCTTACGGCACCGATGCCAGTTTTTACCGCCTGATTCCACAAGTGGTTTTACGATTGAAAAATATCGATGAGGTAATTTTTACCCTCCACGTTTGCCATGAACTCGATATTCATCTGACATTTCGGGCAGCCGGCACCAGCCTGTCCGGTCAGGCCGTTTCAGACTCAGTGCTGGTTACCCTGAGCGACGACTGGCGTAACTATCAGATTTCAGATCAGGGTCATAAGATCAGGTTACAACCCGGTGTGATCGGGGCCGATGCCAATCGCTATCTGGCACCCTATCAACGCAAAATCGGACCGGATCCCGCCTCCATCAACGCATGTAAAATCGGGGGGATCGCTGCCAACAATTCCAGCGGGATGTGCTGTGGCACGGCCCAGAACTCATATCAGACCGTCGCAGATATCCACATTATTTTTGCGAACGGGAGTGAACTCAATACCGCCGACCCCGAGAGCGTTCAGGCATTCAAACAACAAAATCCAACCCTGATCCACGGAATTGAAACGCTCTGCGAGCAAACCCGGCAAAACCGCCAATTGACCGATTTGATTCGGCATAAATACCGTCTGAAAAATACCACTGGCTATGCACTCAATGCCCTGATTGACTATACCGACCCGATTGACGTGATTAAGCATTTAATGATCGGCTCCGAGGGAACGCTGGGATTTATTGCCGAGATCACCTACCACACAGTCGCAGAACATCCGTTTAAAGCTTCAGCGCTGCTGGTCTTTGCCGACATAGAACAAGCCAGTCAGGCCGTCACGACACTCAAGGAAACCCCTGTTGCTGCCGTGGAAATGATGGATGGCCGTTCACTCCGGGCGATTGCCGATAAACCGGGAATGCCGGATTTCATCGCCACGCTGGATCAACATACGACCGCGTTACTGATTGAGTCTCATAGCCAGAGTGAACAGCAACTCACGATGCAATGTGATCAGATTATGCAGCAACTCGCGACTTATTCGATTCTGGAGTCCGTCCCATTTACCTCAGATCAACAGACTGTGACAACGCTATGGGGAATTCGTAAAGGCCTTTTCCCGGCAGTTGGTGCGGTGCGTGAAACCGGAACAACGGTCATTATTGAAGATGTTGCCTTTCCGATTGAACATCTGGCCGGTGGTGTACGTGATTTGCAAACGCTATTTAACAAGCATCACTATGATGAGGCGATTATTTTCGGTCATGCACTGGAAGGTAATCTACATTTTGTCTTTACGCAGGGCTTTGAAGCGCCGGAAGAAATAGCACGATATAGTGCATTTATGGATGATGTCGCACAACTGGTCGCGGTGAAGTACCGCGGCTCACTGAAAGCAGAACATGGCACCGGGAGAAATATGGCTCCCTATGTTGAACTGGAGTGGGGAGCATCAGGTTATGCCCTGATGCAACAGATAAAGCAACTATTTGATCCCAATGGCAGGCTCAATCCCGGGGTGATTCTCAATCCGGATCCACAGGCGCATGTTCAACATCTCAAACCGATGCCACCAGCCGATCCACTGGTTGATCGCTGTATTGAATGTGGCTTTTGCGAGGCGGTCTGTCCGTCCCGCACACTGACCCTCTCTCCTCGCCAAAGGATTGTGCTGTACCGGGAGTTACAACATCGTCGTACCCTGAAGAAAGACAGCCCTGATGTTCGAGCGTTAGAACAGGTCTTTGAATATCAAGGCATCGATACTTGTGCCGCAACCGGCTTGTGTGCAACGCGCTGCCCGGTCGGGATCAATACCGGTGATTTAGTCAAACAGCTGAGAACCGAGAAATATCGACGCTATGATACAATTGCCCGCTGGACGACAAACCATTTCGCCACCACAACGCAACTGGCCAGAAACGGTCTCAAACTCAATGCATCGGCAACACGTCTGCTCGGACCGGAGCGAATGCAGCAATGGAATCAGCGGTTACGTCACCATGTAAAAATACCGAAGTGGTTACCGGAAATCCCGACACCAAATCGTGATGCCATTACCAAACACCGCGAGAGCCCAGCCAAGAATAAGGTCGTCTATTTTCCCTCCTGCGCAAGTCGGGCCATGGGAACCACCCCACAAGGCATGGATCATCGCTCGCTCACTGAAGTCACCCGTCGGTTACTCAATAAAGCAGGATTTGAAGTCATCATCCCTGACCATTTAAACGAACAGTGCTGCGGGATGCCTTATGACAGCAAAGGGATGACGTCACACGCACAATACAAAGCACAGCAGTTAGAACAGACTTTACTCGACGCCTCAGAACAGGGTCAATATCCGATTCTGATGGACACCAGCCCGTGTGTGCAGCGGCTGAAAACCGAGCTGAGTACGACGATGCAGCTCTACGAGCCGGCGGAATTTGTCAGTCGCTATCTGTTGGAATCACTGACAATTACCCCGACAGAAGAAACCATTATGCTCCACATTACCTGTAGTGCCCGAAAGATGGGATTGGAAGGCGTAATGCTAAAACTGGCTCAAGCCTGTGCCCGTAAGGTCATCGTCCCGGAACATATTCAGTGTTGCGGCTGGGCCGGAGATAAAGGCTTCACCACACCGGAGTTGAATCAGGCTGCATTACAACCGTTGAAAAATCAGATCCCGCCGGATTGTAAACGCGGCTTTAGTCATAGTCTGACCTGTGAGATCGGTCTTTCGCACCACAGCGGGATTCCTTATCAATCCATTTTATATCTGGTGGATGAAGTGTCCGGAAAGAGGTAAGAGTCTAGCTTGAAAGACAACAGCCCGATTTACATTGTAAATCGGGCTGTTTTGCATCGACACATATAGACTACGATTCTAATTTATAATAGACCGTCGCCAATGGCGGTATCCGTAACAACAACGAATGTGCTAATCCCTGACTCTCCACCGGTTCAGTTGTCGCGGTACTGACCACCGTGTAACCACTGCCGCAGTATTCATCATCATCCGAGTTAAAAATCAGTTGGTAATTCCCCTGCACCGGCATTCCCAAACGGAATTCATCATGAGGCACCGGAGTAAAGTTACTGATGATGAGAATCCGCTCACCGGATTCACAGATTCGCTCATGTGCCAGAATACTGATATCGGCAGCATCACCGAGACGCCATTCGAACCCTTCCGGTACCGAATCCCATTGATGTAATGCTTTTTCCTGACGATACAGAGCATTCAAATCCTGTGTCAGCTTCAGCACGCCCTGATGACGTTCATACTCCAACAGGAACCACTGTAGCTGACTTTCGTGTTGCCACTCTCCGGTTTGGCCGAATTCTGCCCCCATAAAGTTGAGCTTCTTACCGGGCTGACCATACATATAACCAAGGTAAGCCCGGAGATTGGCGGTCTGTTGCCATTCGTCTCCCGGCATTTTGTTGTGTAGCGAGCGCTTCCCATAAACCACTTCATCGTGCGAAAGCGACAAAATATAGTTTTCACTGAACGCATACAGTAGCGGGAATGTCACCACATTATGGTGGTATTTTCGGTGTACCGGGTCATGCTGAATATACTCAAGGCTGTCGTGCATCCAGCCCATATTCCATTTAAAACCGAATCCCAGCCCGCCGAGAAATGTCGGCATGGAAACCCCGGGGAATGCAGTCGATTCTTCAGCAATGGTCATCGCATTGGGGAAATGTTTATACACTTCCTCATTCATCCATTTTAATGTCGCGATGGCATCATAGTTCTCTCGTCCCCCGTCAACATTCGGGATCCATTGATCATGGCTGCGTGAATAATCGAGGTAGAGCATGGAAGCCACAGCATCAACCCGAATGCCGTCAATGTGGAATCGGTCAAACCAGTACAACGCATTGGAGACCAGAAAGCGACGCACATGTTCACGCCCCATATCATAGATATAAGAGTTCCAATCCTGATGCCAGCCGCGACGCGGGTCCGGATCGTGATAGAGCGGTGTACCGTCAAAATTATTCAGGCCATGTCCGTCGGCCGGGAAATGGGCCGGCACCCAATCCAAGACCACACCGATCTTCGCCTGATGACACTGATCGACAAAATACTTGAAGTCATCCGGTGAACCATAGCGGCTGGTAGGTGCAAATAAGCCAATCGGCTGATACCCCCACGACCCATAAAAAGGATGCTCGGCAATCGGCATCAGTTCAACATGGGTATACCCCATATCGATCAGATAAGGCACCAGCAGATCAGCTAACTCCCGATAATTGAGAAACTCCCCGTCGGGGCCAAGCTTCCATGAGCCGACGTGCAGCTCATAAAATGACAATGCTTCTTTGCGTTTTTCTGTGACTGGCCGGTTTTGCCAAGCCTCATCCTGCCAGACATAACGTGCATGATCATAAGTAACAGAAGACAATGATGGGAACTGTTCAGCGTAGAAGCCCCATGGATCGGCTTTATGGGGTAACCCTTCGCCATTCGGGCCTTTGATCTCAAATTTGTACTGCGTGCCTTCGGTCATTTCCGGGATGAAAATTCCCCAGATCCCATAATCAAGCCGCTGCATCGGGTGACGACGTCCATCCCATTGATTAAAATTACCGATCAGAGAGCATGATGAAGCGTGAGGGGCATAGACTAAAAAACGAATCCCCTCGATCTGCTTACCGCCCCGCTCCAGCGTGATGAACTGAGCGCCAAGATGCCGATACATTTCGATCGGGGTATGCAAATCATCATATTCGGCATAAATTGCATGATACTGATACGGGTCATCGAGGATCTGCTCTCCGCCTTTCCAGCGCACCGACAAGCGGTAATGGGTCAGACGTAACCCCATGTCCGACTGCAAAATAAAACCACCCCCCTCTTCTGGCGACATTTCGATCGGCTCTTGTTCATCAAGTAACACGAAGACCTGAAGCGCTCCGGGCATCCATACCCTGAGAACACCTTGCTCGGGAGAGATAAATGGCCCTAAAAAGGCAAATGGATCAGCAAATGAAGCCTGTGCCAATTTCTGATAAGTCTGCTGCTTTTTTGTCAGCTTCTGCTTCTGAACGGTTTTCAATATCCTTACTCCTAACCTAACGAACATGTCTGTTTACCCGTAAGCAGACCTAACCCTATTTTGACACGGTCAAATCTCCGGATACCATCTATCTGTTGATAAAACAACCCAATCTGCAGTTTACAAAACAACCCGATGCGATTGAGTGACTGCAATTCAATTTATGGATGACACACCTGCCGCAACCTAACGCTGATGTGTTCTCATCGCTGAAATTCGTGCTGCCAGATGTTGGATCGAGGGCCGTAAAAATAATGTTTCTAACGGTTCACAAAGCTTACGCCGCCAATTTGGATATTCCTCAACCGTTCCCGGAATATTGACCGGATTATCCATTTGTAACCAGTCTTCCAGTTGAATACTCATCAGTGCGGATGTCCCCGCAGCCATGTGTAAATGCATCGCCTCACACAGTGCCTCACTCATCGGTACAGTCATCGCATCTCGCCCGATATGCTCGGGCAGTAAACCATGCCAAGCGATCGAATCCAAAATGGCTTGTTTCTGATACAAACGGACATCCATTCTGAATTTGAATTGCGCCTCATCAGGGTAAAGCCCGATGTTATGCCCCATTTGCAGATCGAGACAATGCCAAAACCCTCGTAATGTTGGCATGTCATGCGTACATAATGCGGACATTGACTGCGCGGTATAATGCGCCGGAGAAAAAAATCCCCCGTCTTCAGCCGTTTGAAAAAAGAAGATTTTATAGGAATAGATACCGGCATCCGCTAACAGAGCAACAATCTCTTTCGGGACAGTCCCTAAATCTTCGCCAATGACACTGCATTGATGACGATGAGATTCGAGCGCTAAAATAGCCAGCAATTCATGAACGCGGTAATAGAGATAAGCGCCCTGAGTCGCGTTTTCTCCCCGGGGAATCCACCAGAGTCGTAACAGTCCGAGAATATGGTCGATCCGCAAAGCACCACAATGTTTCATATTCGCGCGCAGAAGTTGAATAAACGGCTCATAGGCCTGATTTCTGAGAGTCAATGGATTGAGCGGCGGCAACCCCCAGTTTTGTCCGAGTGGCCCGAGCTCATCGGGCGGCGCACCGATACTGACATCGAGTAATAAATCGCCCTGATCCGCCCACACTTCAGCACCGGATTCAGCAACACCGACCGCGAGATCGCGATACAGCCCGATCACCATCCCTTGCGCTTTGGCCGTGCGTTGCACATCCTGAATTTGTTCATCAGCGATCCATTGCAAGTAGAGATACAGATTGACGCGGTCAGGATTGTCACGCAGATAATCTTGTACCGCAGCATGGTGAAAATTCTGATAGCGCTCGGGGAAAACCTGCCATCCCCAAATACCGGCATCTTGCTCACACAGCTCGGCATGAATGGCATCAAAGGCTGCCTGTGATAGTAAAGACTCACCTCCCTGCGCCACAAAATCATGAAATGCCTGTCCGCGGTCAGTCAGTGAATCCAAATGCTGGCGTTTGAATGTCTCATAAAGCAGTGGCAGTATTTCCATTTTCAGCGCCACAACGTCGGTATACTGAACCCACTCACTGGCTCTGACCGAACTCAGGCGTTGACAAAAATCCGGGCTCGATATCTGTTGTTGCGCTAGCGGACAGTCGCTCAATTCAGGAATGGTACTCACATCAATATATAAAATATTCATCCAGCGACGAGAAGAAGGGCTGTAGGGACTGGCACTTTCAGGATAGGCCGGAAACAAAGCATGAATCGGGTTCAGGCCGACAAAGTTTGCCCCCAGTTCAGCCATTTTGATAACCAGTTGTTTTAAGTCGCCAAAATCACCGATCCCCCAGTTTCGTTGTGAACGCAGGGTATATAATTGCACACTCGGGCCCCACAACTTCTCTCCTTGTTGGAGTGCCGGTTGCTTATAGCAGGCTGACGGCGCCACAATGAGTTTGGTCTGATAGGGGCTCTGACGCCCTTTACGTAATACAGATAAGGTGTGATAACCGATAGGAAGCACCGTCGATAAAGAAAACACCAGCGGCCCGCCCTCATCACGCTCATCTCTGACAATCTGTGACTGAAGGTAACCTTCGTAACGCTCTCCTTGCTCTGTTTCCAGCGTCCACTGAAACTCACTTTCTCGCGCGCTACTACCCAAATGCAACGGTACTTCGATCACCTGATCAGCCTGACCAAACAAAACCGGTTCCAGAATCGGCTGTTTATGAATTCTTTCAGCTGAATGAAGTAATGCTTCCTGTGACTGAGTGTCGTAACCTAACGCATTGAGTAAATATTCAATCGTTTTACGACTCACAACCGCTTCTTTCCCTAAATTACTGGTATAACGATCAGCAATCCCCGCCTGACGGGCGACCGCAAATAAGCGGTCCTGTTCAATTTCCATGGCTGTTCTCCTGATATGGAAGTGATGGACGTTCTAAGTCACCGTTCGCGTCCGATGGTCAGCCGTTACCGACAGCCATCGGTATACCACGCCATCTTTTAGCGGGGGACCGATTTCAGCTTCCATATATGATCGACATAATCACGAATACTTCGATCAGAACTGAATTTTCCAACCAGGGCGGTATTCAAAATAGCTTTTTTCGCCCACCCTGCCGCATCGCGATACTGCGCATCAATCTGACCATGAGCCTCGATATAAGATGCAAAATCAGCAAGCACCAAGTAAGGGTCTCCGCCATCTAAGAGGCTTTCATAGGTGGCTCTGAGCTTTCTCGGCTCTCCGGGAGTAAATTCTTCACCGATCAGTAAATCAAGTGAGGCTTTCAGTAACGGATCCGCATTGTAGTAATCAAATGGGTTGTACCCACCAGCTTTGAGACGATGGATATCCTCGACTTCTAACCCAAAGATATAGATATTCTCATCACCGACTTCTTCGCGGATCTCAACGTTTGCCCCATCCATTGTCCCAATGGTTAACGCCCCATTGAGTGCCATTTTCATATTTCCGGTCCCGGATGCTTCTTTGCCTGCGGTTGATATCTGTTCGGAAACATCCGCTGCCGGAATAATGATCTCAGCCATACTGACCCGATAATCGGGAATGAACACAACTTTCAATTTGTCGTTCACTCGCTCATCACTGTTGATCTTTTCCGCTATCTTATTAATCGCATAGATAATTTCTTTGGCAAGGTAATAACCCGGCGCGGCTTTCGCAGCAAAAATGAAAACTCGGGGAACCATGTCAAAATCGGGGCGTTTGAGCAGCCGGTGGTACAGCGAAAGAATATGCAACATATTCAAATGTTGACGCTTATATTCATGCAGTCGTTTAATCTGCACATCAAAAATAGCATCTGTATTCAGCTCAATATCCATATTGGTTTTGACCCACTTAGCCAGACGCGCTTTGTTGTCTTTTTTAACTGCCATAAATGCCTGCTGAAACTCAGCGTCATCGGCCCATTGAGATAGCTGCGCTAACTGCTCCAGTGCAACAGGCCAGTTATCTCCTATTTTTTCAGTAATCAGATGGGATAATCCCGGATTACAATACTGTAGCCAGCGCCGGGGGGTGATACCATTGGTGACATTCATCAGTCGATTCGGATATAGTTCATGGAATTCGGGAAACAGGTCTTGTTTCACCAGTGCGGAGTGTAGTGCGGCAACACCATTGACCGCATAGGATCCGACAACACAAAGGTTTGCCATTCTCACCATCCGGTGAAAACCTTCCTGAATAATCGAGAGCTTTTGCTGTTTATCACCGTCACCGGGCCATTTTTCCCGCACTTCCTGTAAGAAACGATGGTTAATTTCGTAGATAATTTCCATATGACGCGGCAACAAACGCTGGATCAGCGCTTCATCCCATGTTTCCAACGCTTCAGGCAACAACGTATGATTGGTATAGGCAAATGTCTGACTACAGATACCCCATGCATCTTCCCAGGTCATATTTTGTTCATCGACGAAAATCCGCATCAATTCAGGGATGGCAATGGCCGGGTGGGTATCATTGAGCTGAATCGTTTCATACTGAGGCAACTCTGCCAGTTGATGTCCTGCCGCTTCATGACGACGAAGAATATCCCGAATGGAAGCCGCACTGTGAAAATATTGCTGCATCAAACGCAGAGTCTTGCCTTTTTCATGGTTATCATTCGGATAGAGCACTTTGGTAATGTTGCCGGCATCAATCAAGGCATGTTGTGCCTCAAAGTAGTTGCCGTTGTTGAAACTTTCTAAAGAAAATGGCGCAATTGCCCGACACTCCCACAAGCGCAGCGGATACACGGTTTCACTTTTATAGCCGACCACCGGAATATCCCACGGCATTCCCATCACCGTCATGCCCGGAACCCATTTTCGTTTTTCCAGCCCATCAACCGTTTCGGTGGTGACATAACCGTAAAAACCGATTTCCTGTGCCAGTTCAGGCCGTGCAACTTCCCACGGATATCCTTCAATCCCACACCATGCATCCGGAGTCTCTTTCTGGTGGCACGCTTCAAACGACTGTTTAAACAGCCCATATTCATAGTGCAGCCCATAGCCGACTGTCGGAAATTCCTGTGCCGCCAGAGAATCCATAAAACAAGCAGCCAGACGCCCTAAGCCACCATTGCCTAATGAGGGATCCCGCTCTTCTTCAAGCAGGTCACTCAAATCAAGGCCTAATTCAGCCACAGCGTCACCAATGGCTTCATAAACGCCCATATTGAGTAAGTTATTACCGGTCAGCCGACCAATCAGAAATTCCAGCGAAAGATAATTGACACTTTTCGCATTCAGAATCCGTTCATCCTGCTCCGTTTCCAGTAGGTCAAATGTGGTGAGTTCTGCCAACGCGCGAGACATGGCCAAATACCAAGAGCGCTTGGTCGCATTTTCGACGGTTGTCGCGTAAGTTGATGTCAGATGACGCTTTACATTCTCCAGAAACAACGTTTTATCAAATGACTTCTGCAATACTGCTTTCATCGGAACCCCTCCCAAACAGGTAACGAGCTGACTGAAATCCGTCTTCGCCAGTACAGGGCTCAAGAAACTTTGGATACGAAGAAACTGTCGCAGTCACTTCCCTTCAGTCATGAAAATCATATGGTATACAGCCGTCTTACCAAGTTGAGGTGTGATACATATCAACTTCTGTGTTGAACATGACTCACAATACCTTTAGATAGTAACCTTAGTCGTTAAATTGAACTCCTTGCGTCTTTTTCAGCGGATAATATCTACAAAAAGTGACAACAATCACATATTGATAACATAGTATCTGACCAAAGTACCAGCGATATGATTATTTTTTCATCATTTTTGTCTCAGCCAGACAGAAGTAATGTATTCCAATGTAACGACGCCGGAATGTAAGTAAATACTTACAATCAATAGAAAGCTATCCGGAAAAGAATATGAGCGAAGATGTGAAGGAGATGTCATTCAAGGTGATAAAAATAAAGGCATCCAATGATGCCTTTATGATTTGTAGATAAAGATGTGTGCAACTATCGCTAGAAACTCAGCGGGAGCAGCTCAACGCCGAGGACGGCACTAAAACTCATCACCACAATGAGCGAGTGTTTAAACACCGTTTTTGACCATGCTTCAAAGTTATCCGCGGTCATACGACGGAATGTAACACGGGTCCACATAAAGCAAACTGCCGAGGCCACCACCAGATATTCATAACCGGTGTTTCCGACAAGGTATAGCCCCAACGCAACAGCATTAAATGCGATTACATAGGCCATCATATGCTTGCGCGCCTTATCGATCCCGGCCACAACCGGCAGCACAGGAATTCCCGCCTGACGATAGTCCTGAAGTCGGAACATCGCAATCGCATAGGAGTGAGGCATCTGCCAGAGACAGAATAAGCTAAACAATAGCACGCCTTCCAGGCTGACATAATTCGTCACTGCGAGATAGCCAGCCAACGGCGGCACCGCCCCAGAAATACTCCCAACCAATGTGCCGTAGACTGACGTCCGCTTGTACCACATCGTATAAAAGAAGACATAGAAGACATAACCCAATAAAACCACAACTGCGGTCAGTGGGTTTGTCTGTTGGTACAAAAGCGCCGTTCCAGCGAGTAATAAGACGATGGCGTAGATAAATGCATGATCAACATTAATCTCACCACGCACCAATAATCTCTGACTGGTACGTGCCATTTTGCTATCGATATCACGGTCAAAAATATTATTAATGACACACCCTGACGCGATGATCAAAGCCACCCCGGCCAGCGTACAAAGCAGTAACATTGATGAGGCTGATTCCGCTTTGGCTGCGAGAAAAAATCCCGCAGCCGTAGAAATCAGGTTACCCACGATAATGCCTGGTTTGGAGATCGATAGATACCCTTTAATCATCAGCCTGCGCCTACATCATCATATTGATGTTCAGGTTCCACATAATCCAGATAGAACCAGCGATCAGAATCAGAACAACGATCGCGGAAAACACCAGTGAAATGAAATTCCAGCGACCTTCACTCGTCTTAGTTTCCATATGCAGGAAGTAGACAAAATGAACAATCACCTGAACAATGGCGCAACCAAACAGAACGGCAAATGTCGTTCCGGTCGAGAGGCTTTGTGTCGCAGCATAGTAAAAAGGAATAATCGTTAAGATCAGAGAGGCAACGAAGCCAATCACATATCCCTTCACTCCTGAGTCAGCGTGTTGGTTACTCATGATGTCACCCCAACTAAATAAACGAATGTAAATACACAAATCCAGACGATATCAAGGAAGTGCCAGAACAAGCTCAGACAGCCGAATCGAGTTTCGAGCATGTCGGTCAGGCCTTTGGTATTCAATTGCCAGAAACAAACAAACAACCAAATCAAACCAAAGGTCACGTGAAGACCATGCGTTCCAACCAAGGTGAAGAATGCAGACAAGAACGCACTGCGATCCGGACCATAGCCTTCAACAATCAGATGGTGGAATTCATAGATTTCCATGCCGATAAAGCCAGCCCCGAACAGGAAGGTAATCACCAACCACAATTTCAGGGCACCAATTTGTTTGCGTTTCATCGCAATCATGCCAAAACCAAAAGTGATACTACTCAGCAGCAGCAACATGGTTTCGACAAAAACAAATGGTAACTCAAAGATTTCTTTACCGCTGGGACCACCAGCGGTTGCATTGGCAAGTACTGCATAAGTCGCAAACAATGTTGCAAACAAAATACAGTCGCTCATCAAGTAAATCCAGAATCCGAACAGCTTGTTACCACCGGTATCATGGTGGTGCTCATGCGCGTGATCGGCGACAGAATTAGCCTGCATAATTCACCTCCATATCATCTTTCGATTGAGATCCGGCTTTTGCTTTCGCAACTTGATCGCGGTGTTCATCTTCAATCGCTTTGATTTCATCCACCTGAACATAGTAATCAACATCATCGTTAAAGCTATGCCAGATACTTGTTACAACAATACCGATAAAGCCGATAGCAGCCAGCCACCAGATATACCAGATCATCGCGAAACCAAAGACCATAGACCATGCAGAGACATACATACCTGTCGGTGTGTTTTTCGGCATATGAATCGGTTCGTATTCAACTTCTTTATCAAGCGAATGCTCTCCACGCTGTTTCTGATACCAGAAAGCATCGATTTGATCCCCTTTCGGAATCACCGCAAAGTTATAAAACGGTGGCGGAGAAGAAGTAGACCATTCCAACGTCCGGCCATCCCAAGGGTCGCCAGTGACATCACGGTTTTGTTCGCGATCTCTGATACTGACAACGATTTGAGTCACCTGACAAAGCACCCCGAGGGCAACAATCGCAGTACCGACTGCTGCTGTGGCAAGCAGTGGGAAGTAATCATGATTGATATCCTGACTCAAACGACGTGTCATGCCCATAAAGCCAAGTGCATACAACGGCAGGAAGGCCAATAGGAAGCCAATCAACCAACACCAGAAGGCACGGCGTCCCCATGCTTCATTCATCATGAAACCAGTCGCTTTCGGGAACCAGTAAGTAATTGCAGCAAAGCAGCCGAATACTACACCACCGATGATGACGTTATGGAAATGCGCAATGAGGAATACACTGTTGTGCAGGACAAAGTCAGCTCCGGGAACCGCCATCAGAACACCGGTCATCCCACCGACACTGAAGGTAATCAGGAATCCAATAGTCCACAGCATCGGTGATGTAAACTGAATGCGTCCTTTGTACATCGTAAATAACCAGTTAAAGATCTTCACCCCTGTCGGGATAGATATGATCATGGTTGCGATACCAAAGAAGGCGTTTACATTCGCACCGGCTCCCATTGTAAAGAAGTGATGCAGCCAAACAATAAAGGCCAGAATCGTGATGGCAATGGTTGCCCACACCAAAGACGTATAGCCGAACAGCTTCTTACGTGAGAAGGTTGCGGTCACTTCAGAGAACACCCCGAAAACTGGCAGCACAAGGATATATACCTCTGGGTGACCCCATGCCCAAATCAGGTTGATATACATCATCATGTTCCCACCCATATCATTGGTGAAGAAGTGGAAACCCAGATAACGGTCTAACGTCAGCAGTGCAATAGAAACAGTTAAAATCGGGAATGAGATAATGATCAGGATGTTTGCACACAGTGAAGCCCAAGTGAAAACCGGCATCTTCATCAGTGGCATTCCCGGTGTACGCATCCGCATGATGGTAACAAAGAAGTTCACCCCGGTGAGTGTCGTCCCGACTCCCGATATCTGCAATGCCCAAATCCAGTAGTCAACACCGACCCCCGGACTCGCAGCAATCCCTGACAGTGGTGGATAAGCCAACCAACCAGTACGGGCAAATTCTCCCAAGCCCAGAGACAAGTTCGTCAGAATCACACCCACGACAAATAACCAAAAACTCAGGTTATTCAGATATGGGAAAGCAACATCACGCGCACCAATCTGCAGCGGCACAACAATGTTCATCAGACCGATCACCAGAGGCATCGCCACAAAGAAAATCATGATGACACCGTGAGCGGTAAAGATCTGGTCATAGTGATGTGGCGGCAGATAACCGGCTTCACCAGCAGCAGAGAGCGCTTGCTGACTTCGCATCATCACCGCATCGGCAAAGCCACGTATGAGCATGACAAATGCGACAACAATGTACATGAAACCTAATTTTTTGTGGTCTACCGAAGTAAACCATTCATTCCATAGATACTGCCATTTACCAAGACGTGTTACCCAAATCACGACGGCCAGACCGACCACCGCGATGATGGAGAGGGTAATCATGATAATGGGCTCATGGTATGGAATGGAGTCCAGTGTTAATCTTCCAAACATAATCTCATTACCCTTCATGCTCAGCCATCGAATGATGACCCATTGTTTTATCCATATCCTGTCCATCTTCCATGTGCATATTCATACTACCCGGGAACTGGGTTACCACTGAATTGAACAGGCCGTCCGGAATATGAGAATAATAAGTGACGGGAACATCGATGCTTGGCTTCGCTAAAGCACGGTAGTCGGAGAAATCATGAATCTGCTTTTCAGAAGACTTCACTTTCTCAACCCACTGTTCGAAGCTGGCCATATCCGGTGTCGCAGTCGCGGTAAATTTCATATGAGAAAATCCGTCACCACTGAAGCTCGCAGCAATACCTTTATAATCCCCGGCATGATTGGCAATCAGATGCAAACGAGTCACCATTCCGGGCATTGCATAGAGCTGGCTACCCAATCGAGGGATAAAGAAAGAGTTCATGATGTTATCTGACGTTAGTTTGAACTTCACCGGAACATCTTTTGGAAATGCAACATAATTGACCGTTGCAATTTTTTGTTCCGGATAAATAAACAACCATTTCCAGTCAAGCGATACGACTTCAATCGTCATTGGCTTCGCATCACTTACTAAAGGATTAGAAGGTTCAAGATGATGTGTTGAACGCCATGTGATTGTCGCCAAAATAACAATAATGATGATAGGGATCGTCCAGACAACAAACTCAATCTTTGTTGAATGGGACCATTCTGGTGTGTATTCTGCGTTCGAATTACTTGATCGATATTTATACGAGAAGTAGATCGTCATCAGTATCACAGGGATAACAACGATCAACATCAGGAACAGAGCTGTAATGATCAACTCTTTTACCTGAACACCCACCTCTCCTTTGGGATCAAGTAGCGCAAACTTACACCCTGAGAGCATCAGCACTGTGAGTAACAGTCCGAGTCTCGATATGATGCTTTTATATCGTGAGGCTTCCATTTACTTGTACTTTCTCTTTTTGGCAGAGAACCTGATAACCGACACTACCTTATCAAGACTCTGCGGTTGTTTTTAATAAGAGTATTTGAATCTGTAACAAAATTATCCTTACCTGCGACAAATCCATTCAACTCTACGAAATCGTGATAATTCACATCCAGCTTATCGAGAAGGCAAATATATTTGTTACAAGAAAGAACACTTTGCTACATCCGACACATCATAGTAACAATACGTCGAGGGGCACTATATTAAAGTGCAATCTTAAGTTACGCAAATCTGACGTTCAGAAAAAGCAGATCTGCCACACCTGCGAAATCAAAGATATAATCCCTTGTTATCTATATATTTTTTAGAACAAATTTCTCCATCTGCCACTCATTCCTCATGCATGTTTTTTTTTTCGTTATAATTTATGAACTCTATCACGGAATGTGCTGCAATTTCTTTTATAAACCCATGAATACTGAGCGCATGAAAAATCATGATTTGTGATATCAATCTAATCCGAAAGACATAAAAAAACGCCCCATGTTATATACCAAGGGGCGTTTTGTAATCCGGTTTGTTAAAGCTCGAATGAGTGTCTACTCAATCTCCGCATTATGATAAACCTGTTGTACATCATCGCTGTCATCCAACAAATCCAGAAACTTCTGGAATTTCTCAGCATCTTCTCCGGAAATTTCAGTCCGGTTTTGTGGCACAAACGTAATCTCTTCTACATCCAAAGTGACATCAGGGAAAGAATCAGTCAACGCAGTCTTTACTTTGAAGAATTCTGTGTGGGGAGCAAATACCGTCATCACACCGTCTTCCAGCTCAATATCAGTCACATCAACATCAGCCATGACTAACGCTTCTAACACCGTTTCTTCATCATCACCTTTAAACTGGAACACTGCCTGATGATCAAACATATGGGCAACCGTTCCCGGGCTGCCGATCTTCGCACCCGTCTTCACAAAGCACTGACGAACATCCTGATAAGTTCGGTTACCGTTATCCGTTAAACAGTCAACAATCACACTCACACCACCGGGGCCAAACCCTTCATAACGAGCAGGCTGGTAATCTTCACCAGAGCCTCCCGAGGCTTTATCCAGCGCTTTGTCGATCACATGTCCGGGAACCTGATCTTTTTTCGCTTTCGTGATCAAATGCCGCAAAGAAAGGTTGGTATCCGGATCGGCCCCCCCATTTTTTGCACACACATAAATCTCTTTGCCGTATTTGGAATAAACTTTAATCTTTGCGCCTTGAGTCTTCGCCATGGAAGCTTTACGCACTTCAAAACTTCTTCCCATCGGGATATTCTCTCTCATTAATTGAACGCGACGGATTGTAGAAAAAACACAGAATCATTTCAATTTCTGCCGGTTCAGGGAGCGGCTTACATCACGCCCATGACCCTTTTATATTTATCCACTGATTGTTGAAAGCATGTCTGTTCATCGGTTGTTCGCAACGTTTCCTGATGCTGAGTGAATACTTCAGGCCCGGCCTTTCCCTGTTTCAGTTTCCAGACCAAAAAGGCAGCCTGCTTATCCAACTCGATCCGATTCTTCTCTTCAGCACTCAATTCTGCAAGATTAAAAGACATGAAATCACCCGTCATCTGTAAACAAGTTGTGCAATATACCACAGGAATCAAGAAAATTAAGCGCTAACTGATGTTCATACCAGCTTACCCTCATTCAAAAAAAGGGGCAGCCAAGCTGCCCCTTCTTATCCGATATCAAACTTAATGAAGTAAGCCAAGTTCCCTTGCTTCTTCAATCGTTAAACCACTTTCACGAATCTCTCTCATCACTTCAATCCGGCGTCGGGCTTCGGCTGATTTGAGGTTTTTCGTAGGTTTTTGCAATTCAACTTCGTCCGTGAAGTCCCATTTGTTTGCGATATTCGTCATTTCATCATGGTCGATTGAATTGATAGACATAAATCACCTCCGGACAAACCATGTTAGGGACACGTATTCTATAGCGAAGCTGAAAAATCTTGTTAAGCAAAATTATCTAAGAGTGTGATAGTGGCTATAGTTCTGTAAAAATATTGATAGATGTAAGAATAAAATTTTGCGTCTATTTGAACAGCGCAGTATTTTTAGAAGATCACCATCGATTTTTTTGCTCAACTAATCCCCCTACTCTTCTCGATAATTTTTCTTATTTACATATATACGGAACAATGATCAAGGGTGTTATTCCATGAAATGACTCGCAATGCTCAGTTGATGTGATGACCGAGCTGACACGCTCATTTTCTGACAGACAAAAAAAAGCGAGCATGGGGTGCTCGCGAAAATGCTAAGTATGAATATAACAACATGAACCTAACCAATGACATCGGTAGGATATTGGTTGTCTTTCGGGATAAAGAATAACGGCCTTAACCGCCACCTCTGTCAGAAGGATGTCAAAGCTATGTAAAGACGAGCAGGGTTTGTAACCTTTGTTCCATTTATTTTATCGTTCGCCTGTCGTTGAGTGCTCTAGATACCAATTGCCACTTCGTCAAGCACTAAAAACACCGACTCGTCCAAATGCCCTTCACTGATCTGTTTGCATACTTTACGCCGGACCGCCAATCCAGAGATCAATCGTTCAATTGACAAATGTTTATTGCGACTACGAGAATTATACAGCTCAATAGTCTTGCTCAGAGTCTCGTAAGGGAGCGCCGTATCACCGACTCTTAGCCAATCAAGCTTATCAATCAACTCCTGACACTCTTCTCGGATTAATGATGGGGAATGCCCGGTCATCGCAGATAAAGCGCTTATACTGCGTTCCAGAGCCTCCTGTGAGGTATATTTTGACAAGGTGATCGTAATTTCATCGGCATTAATCTCAACCAGATGTTTACGCAACTTGACCCTGCGGCCCAAATTGCCTCTGGGGGACGGTGCTTTACGTTGGATGGGTTCAAACTCACCATCAATAATTGAAGCAAGCTCCTCCAGTTTCTGTTTAGAGACCATCTCATGGCGAAGTGGATTCGGTAAAGTTGGTGCCATGTTGCGTTTTCCCGCATTGGTTGTTCTCGCTCTGGAGAAACGCAAAACTTCTTCAACATCACATCTAATATCCACTTCATAATCTGACAGTTTGCCTTTGGTATGAATCGATCGGACAGACAGGTGATACCCCCACAGATTGACGACAAATAAATCGTCATCCCCTTTTCCTTCGGATAAACGCCGCAACTCACGGATCAGATCCATCGAAAAACGCCGCCATTCAATATTGCGGGCCAACTTCTGATTCAGCTCAGATAACAGCATAGTGTCATGATGCCGACGGGACATCCGGCTCCGAAAATAAGAATAGAGTTGGAATACCAGAGTATGCTGTTTCAGAATCTCCGGTGGAAACAGGAAAAAGTAATCCCGCGTTAGCAGCTCTTCATAAAATGAGGGTTCCCAAACCAAAATATAGAGATTGGGTTTGATCTTAATCTCTCCGTCAGCACCTTCAACCGGTGCTTCTTCTGAAGCTGTGATCGTTCGGGCCAGAAAGCGGAAACGATCACTTTTAAATCCTTCCGGCATATTTTCACTGAGCCAACGTCCAGTTAGTTCATGAAGCTGAAAGTCAGTAAATTCAATGCGATCAATACTGTCTCGGATAGAGTCTCTCGCCGGTCCGCTATCCTTTTTGCCACGAAGTGACAAAATATCCGTGATATAAAGCGGTGTTTTATTCGGAATTTGTTTCGCGTTCAGATGATATTCTTCGCGTTGATGATCATGGTATTGAACGGTTAATGTAAACAGGGCAAACAATGTCATCAGATCATCGACAGTCATAATATTTTTGGATGATCTTGTTTCGATCACGGCTCGAGTCCCAGAAATTGAAACCATTGATTTCTGGTAATTCTTACGCGTTCTTGGTGGAGCCAACGCTTGATCGATAATGCCAGCCCAATTGGTTGGTGAAACCACGAATTGATCGGCTTCGTCTTTGATCGCCGGGGGAGTATTTAATCCATACTCATTTAACAAGCGCCGATTGACTTGAGTTTGTGCTAACGCTTTTGAGCGTTTTTGTTTTTCTGATTGTTTCACTGATTCGGTAATCAGGCTGGTGGCTCCCAATGATGAAATTAGTTGACTGGGATTAATAAATTTATGCAGCATCGTTTTGCCGGCAAGGCCTTCTTCGAACCGGACAGGAATTTGTTCGAAGAGACCAATACTGACTGCTGCGCGTAATCGTTGCTGGATCGCGGCTCTGGTTAACTGCCCATCTGCGGCTTCGATCAGCTCTGTCGTTGAGACCAAGCCGTCTTTACTACTCATGCCTTTTAGAGAGACTAAATTCAGTAGTTCAATGATGCTTCTGGTCACACCTTTAAAGTGTTGATACTGTTCTATCCAATTGATCGATGGTTCTGATACCTGAAAAAGATGTCCATCTTTATGATTTCTAGGAGCTTTGATTAATATTTTTTCGTGGGTGCTCATTTTCCTGTCCATATCACATTTGATGTAATATTGATATTTTTCCGAGCATAAAGAAAAATATTCTATAAATAAAGAAAAAATTATTGCTCTTAAAAACTGATCTTCTTGATTATTAATGATCTTAAATGGTTATATGATCTTATGATCTGAGTAAGAAAAAGCTCGTAATTAATTGTAATAAAACAATATTTTTATTGCGTCGATGAAAGCATGATCATGGTACGTCAGGAACGATGATCAATTAGATATTGAAAGCATGATCATTACGCGGCTGAAGCATGATCATTTGTGTTTCGGAATCATGATCAATATCTTCTTTGAAGCATGATCAAGATGCATACACAACTTATCCACATGCTTGGTTTACTGTTTATCGTCAATCAGATTATATTTTGCTTCAATTCTGAACAACCCCGCAAGCATGATCAAGGTACCTTGTTTCTAACTTCCCTTTCCCTGCGATTTTGTTGACTTTTGGATAATCGAAAAACATATTTTTTGGGAAATAACTCTATATATATCAAGTTCGGTCGTCACGTAAGCATGATCAAGGAGTGATGGTGCCCTACTCTTCTGAAACTATGTCAGTTCAATTTAGTGCTTAATTCAGATAAAGAAGACGCATCCCCCAGTTGAATTGACACCATCCGTAGTTAAACCAAGAAAACTCATGCTTCCGAGAAAGATTTTTCTTGATCATTGTTCCGAGTATTTGATCATCAGATCATAAATGCGTTGACTGAATTTACATTGCTCATATCCCTTGATCATGCTTCTATTTTTTCTGTCGCATCTGGAAAAATGATCAAGGTGGCATGCCATGATCATCTTTCCGGTGGTTCTTTATTGATTTGCTATCCACGATATGTGAGCCATTTGATTAAATGACGATTTACGACGGATATTTTTCTTTATTCTGGCATTTCGGAAGTTTTTTTTGACAGAATCAAACTAATCGCTGACTGACAAACGCCTATTTTCCAGAGGGCCAGTTTTCAAGATATTCCGGTTTTCAGCATCTTAGCTCAAGAGAAGCGTATAAAATGGTCTCGATTAACGCTGATGATGATGATTTGGGAAGTATCGTATGCAGTTGAAATCACAACCACCGTAAGTATCGGGGCTCTTTCAATCGTTCCGGTATCATGATTCTCGGTATGCATGTGTATCACTACCTATAGTTTTGATATCGATAAAACCTCATTTTCATGAAGTATTTTTAAATAATGAAGGAAGCTGTGTGATTTGATAAGTGAAATGAAATTTACAATGTAAAATGTGACAAGGTAACACTTTCATGAAATGTTGTTTTTAAGGCTGAGCATGAAACAATTTTTGATAGGAATTTTAATTTTTTCATTAAATCGTCTCTTAGTAGACACTTAACTGTGATATTTATCTAAAATTGATTGTACACCTTTTTATTGTCAATAAATAAATTTGCTGTACAATAATGTCATGTCACTCATTATGGATATTGGCAATGAAGAGAGAACAAACCATAGATAATCTCTACCAACTCGCTGAACAAACCAAACAAGTTCAGGCTGATCGGATTGAGATCGTCCTTGAAGAACGTAAAGACGAGCACTTTCCCCCAATGTCTAAGGCATTGATGGAAACGCGTTCCGGCCTCACGCGGCGAAAGCTGGATGAAGCTATTGCAAAGATGGAAGCTGAGGGACATCAGTTTACCAAAAATAATGCCAATCATTATTCGATTTCTCTTGCTGAAGCGCATATGCTGATGGATGCGGCCGGTGTGTCTACTTTCCATCAACGTAAAAAGAACAATGATAATAAGCCATGGATTATTAATGTTCAGAATCAAAAAGGTGGTACGGGAAAATCGATGACTGCGGTTCATCTGTCTGCCTGTCTGGCGTTAAATCTGGATAAAAGATACCGTATTTGCTTAATCGATTTAGATCCTCAAGGATCATTACGTCTATTCCTGAATCCTCAGATTAGTACGGAAGAGAATGAAAATATTTTCTCTGCTGTGGATATCATGCTAGACAATGTACCGGATGGCACGATTGTGGACCGTTCTTTTTTGAATAAGAATGTGCTGATGTCCACTCAGTACCCGAACTTGAAAACCATTTCTGCTTTTCCTGAAGATGCGATGTTTAATGCTGAAGCATGGCAATATTTATCACAAAATCAGTCACTGGATATTGTGCGTCTATTGAAAGAGAAGTTGATTGATAAAATTGCTGATGATTTTGATATTATTGTCATCGATACGGGGCCACACGTTGATCCTTTAGTCTGGAATGCGATGTATGCTTCTAATGCGCTTTTGATACCATGCGCAGCGAAACGTCTGGATTGGGCATCAACCGTTAATTTCTTCCAGCATTTACCAACGGTCTATGAAATGTTTCCGGAAGATTGGAAGGGGCTTGAATTCGTTCGTTTGGTACCGACGATGTTCGAGGATGATAATAAAAAGCAAGTTTCTGTTTTGACGGAGATGAATTATCTGCTCGGAGAGCAGGTTATGATGGCAACGATACCACGTAGTCGGGCATTTGAAACCTGCGCTGATACCTATAGCACGGTGTTTGATTTAACTTCAGGTGATTTTGAAGGTGGGAAGAAAACACTGGCGACAGCGCAAGATGCTGTTCAAAAAAGTGCATTGGAGCTTGAGAGAGTTCTACATACACATTGGCCGTCGTTGAATCAGGGGTAAGAGAATATGGCAATGAAAACATCAGAATTAAACGCAAAACTGTTTGGTAAAGCAGATAAGCGCCGGGCAACGACCCCACAAGAGGCGCAAAACGCTGCAAAAGAAAAAGCACATGTCATTGAATTGGCTGTGGCTGGCAAAGATTTAGTCACCTTTGAATTACAGCGTATACCAGCAGATAGTATTGCGGCCCAGACGACCGTTTTTGAACGGAATGCCCGTGAACAGTCGTTTCTGAATGAACATGCATTGTCTGATATTCTGAGTACGTTGCAAGACCGAGGGCAGCAATACCCAGCCGTTGGACGACGTTCAGCAGATGGTATGATTGAAGTGCTCGATGGTAGCCGACGTCGGATGGCTTGTATTCTGGCGAATCAGGACTTCTTCGTTTATGTTGCAAACGGCATTAATGAAGAACATGCCAAATTCTTGTCTGACGTGGCAAACGCGCACAAGCCGTTATCTCTTTACGAAAAGGGAAAAGAGATGCAGGCGAAGTTGGATAGTGGTGAGGCTGAAGATCAAAAAGCCTTAGCAAAAATGTTCCAATGCAGTGAAGCTCTCGTCAGTGGTGCATTGAAGGCTGCCGCGTTACCTCTTGAGTTACTTCAGGCTTATCCCAATGTTGTTGAACTTGGTCGCCCGACTATCGTAAAACTTCATAAGCAATATAGTGTTCTGGATGAGGAACAGCGAGAGCAACTCTTAGATAAATGTCGTGCCGATGGCGAATTTGTCTGGCAAAAAAGTGATGTTCAAGGTGTTGCTAGATTGACGAAAGAAGTGACGGAAACACTGGAACAGTGGATGGCCTCACTTGCACCGAAGCAGGAAGTTGCCTCTCATAAAATTGAATTGGTCAAAGGACGTGTTAGTTATACGCGTAAAGGCAGTCAGTTAGTACTGAATCTGAAGCGGGTTGATGATCAGCTCATGGATGAATTGTTTGAATTTATTCAGAGTAAAATGAATTAACGTCTCGATTGATTACTTGAAATAAGTAAGCTCGGTGATTCACCGGGCTTTTTTTAATCCTAGATTCCTCATGAGAAATACTTCCCTTTCCTCAGATGATTTGTATGATGTGATACCTATATTCCTGTTTTGACGGTTTTGCAATGATGTCTGCTTTTTCTGAGGTTATTTCCCCATTACAGTCTTATCTGGAACAAACGTTCTACCGTGCCGGTATTGTACTGAGAGGCACACCTGAATGGACTGAAGCTCGATTATTGCAAGTGAAAGGCTATTTTGTCGGTCGGCATATTCAGCTCGGTGGTCATCCCAGAGAAGGATATGAATGGTTTGATATTAAGTCTGGCCGTCGTTTACTGGGTCAGGAATGTCGGCTGTTACTGGTTGATTTATCGGTTGGGTTTGATGCTGACAGTTTTAATGCTGCGCTTGGAGCGCTGCAAGGCGGTGGGCTGTTGGTGTTTGTCGATGCCCCTATGGTGACTGAAAATTTAAATCCAGCCCAGCAATGGTTACAGCGGGCGCTGGATCGACTGATATTAGTAGATGAATTACAGCCGTCTGTCAAAGTTGATTTTCCTTCGATCCCATTGACACGAGTCTATCGATTTGAGCAACAGGAAAAAGCGATAGAGTCAATTGTTCATGTTGTTGAAGGACATCGTAAACGTCCCTTGGTATTGACTGCAGATCGCGGTCGGGGGAAAAGCAGTGCCCTAGGTATCGCTGCATCCGTTTTAATGAAGCAACGTTCATCAATTCAGATCATTGTTACGGCCCCTACCTTTACAGCAGTTGGCCCGATTTTCAGCCATCTTCAGCGAATGCTTCCAGAAGGACAAATACAGGGGAAGACCTTCATTTATCTGCAAGCCAAGCTCCAATTCATCGCACCGGATGAACTGGCTCATACACGTCCGGGCTGTGATCTGCTGTTGATTGACGAAGCCTCTGCGATACCGATATCGATGCTCACCGCTTTAACCAATTACTATCATCGTTTAGTTTTTTCGACCACCATTCATGGCTACGAAGGATGCGGCAGAGGATTTACGCTCAAATTTTTACCGTGGTTAAAGCACAACAGGCCCGGTTTAACACATCAAACGTTATCAACCCCGATTCGCTGGGCTGAAGGTGACCCACTTGAGCGCTGGCAATATCAGACATTTTTACTTGATGCCGAGTTGCCCACCGTAGAGGATGTACAAGATGGCCCGGTTCAGTATCGTCATCTAACGCGTGAAGTGTTGCTGAACGTTCCTGAGTTGTTCGCAAATATCTTTTCTTTGCTAACCAATGCCCATTATCAGACAACACCAAACGATTTAATGGGTATTCTTTTTGATTCGAATATCACGGTATTTATTGCGCAGAGAGCACATCATCTGGTGGGATGTATTCTTGCGATACAGGAAGGGCCGTTATCACCAGCCGCAGTTACAAGAATTCAATACGGTCAGCATCGCCCTAAAGGGCATCTTGTGCCCACATCTTTGGTGAATCAACTCGGGTTATCTGATGCGGCTGGTTTGTCTTGTTGTCGAGTGATGCGAATTGCGATCCATCCTGCTTGGCAAGGGCGAGGATATGGCTCCGCGCTACTGTCCGAATTGATCCGTCAATGTCCGACTGACTATATGGCTACCAGCTTTGGTGCAACTTCTGCGCTACTTCAGTTTTGGGGAAAAAATGGTTTTCACCCAGTGAAAATTGGTTCGCGTAGAGATCAGGCAAGTGGCTGTTATTCCGTTATGATGATTTACCGCAATTCGTATTCGTGGTTTGAGGCTGCGAGAAAACAGTTTTCCTACTACTTCCCACATGCTTTAAAAACTGAGCTTACTCGTCTAGAACCCGACGTTGTTCGGCAACTACTAAAGATGAGTGTCAATTTACCGATAATAGACATACCAGTCGCATTGATTCAAAATTATGCTCAGGGTGGTTCCAATTATGAGAGTGTCGCTGTATGGCTATCTCTCTATATTTCAGTTCTTCCATATGAGCATATTGATATGATTGACGATTTATTGATTGAAAAAGTTTTACAGAATCAGGCGTGGTCAACGATTGTTTCTCATTCTTCTATGACTGGCAGAAAACAGATTGAGCAGAAAATCCGAGACAACCTTTCATCTATCATCGCGAGTTTACAGTGTAAATTTGAGTCTTAATCAATAAATCAAATTTGTCTATTTACAGTGTAAATTTGTTAAGTTGGTGACCCAGCACTGAGTTTTCAATGGCGCTTATTTAGTTGCCGCCATGAGATGAGTAAAATGTAAGCAAATAGAATGGATTGCGATATGTACGATAAGGACGAGTAGATGTGGAAGAGAATCTTATCTATTACAGAAGATAAAAAATCAGTCATCGCGAATCTGAAACCGATAGAAACGCTGAGTAAGAAATTATCGAAAAGCGGAATCATGGAAGCTTTAACAAATTTAGGTGCCTCTGAGTTCTATTTGGATCAGGATGTATTGGGACGGTTCATCAATGATGCTAACGAAGGCAAAGGAGAAGCTTATAAGGATTGTGTCGTTGCAAAGCGTCTTAATGCGCAAGTGACGGTTGAGTTAGCTGAACAAGATATGCTAGCCAGTATGGTGGTCTTGGGCGCATATGGTGGGAGGGGATTACTTGGCAGTGATTTAGTTCATGCTCTTGCTCAGTCAAGAGTCACCAAGGGTATCAATAAGGCAGCCCTGAAAAAAGTTTTAATCGTGAGCAGAACTCTCTCACCCGGAGAGGTGTTCGTTCAACCCATCGCGCAAGGGAAAAATCCTGTCAATGGTATCGATACGAGATTTATTCCTTTAGTGGATGATGTGAACAAACGAGTATTGGCGCCACAGCAGAAAGAAAACTCGTCAAAACTTGATATGAGAAATTTGGGAGAGACTATCACGGTTGGGGAAGGAGACGAAGTGATGCGTCGGATTCCTGCCACAAAAGGGACGCCCGGCTATACGGTTCAAGGAACGATTATTCCCGCAAAACCGGGAAATGACTCACCAATGAAAGAAGGTAAGGGAACTGCTCTTTCTGCAAAAGACCCCAATATTTTAGTTGCGACGGTCTCCGGAATGCCGCTGATCAAGGACCGAAGTATCGATGTTGATAATGCATTATGTATGCAAAATATCAATGTGGGTACGGGCCATGTGAAATTTAAAGGAGCCTTGATTGTTGCCGGTAATATTGAATCCGGAATGATTGTACGTGCGACTGGCTCTATTACTGTCGGTGGATTTATCGAATCTGCAGATGTTCAGGCTCAGGGCGATATTCAAGTCGGGAAAGGAATCATTGGTCATACGACAGCCGACGACGAAAAACGCACTTGTACGGTCAAATCTGGTGCGGCGATTAAAGCCAATTATGCACAATATTCTGAACTTCAGGCACATGATGATATTCATCTGACCGTGCATAGTATTAGCAATAATATTCGTTGTGGGCAGGATCTGTATATCATCGATGAAAAAGAGAAGCAAGGAACACTAAGTGGTGGTATGGCTAAAGTCGGCGGCAAACTCATCTGTGTTAATCTGGGGGTTGAGGGTGATACAGCAACGCGTGTTGAAGCGTTTGGCTGCTATGCGAGTTACAGAGAGCGTTTGGAACAATATAAAGAGCAGTACAAGCAGACGCAGGCCAAAACGATGGACATTGTTCGTCGGGAATTAGAATTTAATAAGAAACCCAAAGAAGAACGTTCAGAAAAAGAGCATGAAGAGATTGAGCGTCTTAAACAGGAAACGAGCGAGCAGATGATTAAAGAAAAAGAGATGCTCGCAGTGCTGGAAGATGAATTTGAAGACATGCTGAGAGAAAATACTATTGAAGTCAAAAGTAAAGTGTTCAGTCATGTGATTATTCAATTCGGTGATGAACGTATAGTAATTAAGCGCTCTCATGGCCCGAGTATCTTTAACTTTACCCAGTATGAAATCAAATGTCGCTCTTTGTTAGATGAGAATGATGTTGTCTCTGAAATTTAAAATCATATCGCGGCAACATCATTTTCTTTTCTGCTGATGGGCACGTTAAACGGCCCGGACGTTTCCCTGACGCAGATTGTTTAGCACTTCTTCTTTGGCACCATCAGCAATCACGTATCCTTTTTCCATCACGATAATACGATCAACAATATCCAGCATTGATGTTTTATGCGTAATGAGTATCAGTGTCTCGTTTGGTGTTAACTGCTTAAATTGATGCTTCACATGCATTTCTGAGCGGTTATCCATGGCACTGGTTGGTTCATCCATTAAGAGTACGGGAGGACGGCCTAACAACGCACGAGCAATCGTAACCGCCTGTTTTTGACCACCGGAAAGTAATTGTCCGCCTTCCCCGACCTGACGTTCCATTCCGGCTGCGTCCTGTTGAGTAAACATCGTCACACCGGCACGATTTGCAGCATCGAGAACATCCCGGTCATCAACCAATGGCCTTCCGAGCGTAATGTTTTCTCGAATTGTCCCGAAAAATAGCAAGCTATCTTGCGGAACGCAGCCAATATTCCGACGAATATCAATGTGATGTAACTGAGAAATATTGGTGTCGTCAATACGAATGTGACCTTCGGTGGGCTTATATAATCCCATGATTAAGCGTTCTAATGTGGTTTTTCCTGACCCCACTCTGCCGATAATCGCGACTTTTTCTCCGGGATTGATGGTGATACTGACATCTCGAATCGATGCTGAAGCTGAGCCCGGATAGTGAAAAGTCACGTTGTCTAGTTCGATTTTGCCTTTAAATATTGGTCGGTGAATATAGCGTTTGCCTTCCTCTTGTTCCTCTGGCATCGACATAATGCCTTCGATCAATGTGAAAGCTGATTTTGCCTGGGTATACCGGGTCGAGAGTAAAGAGAGCTGAATCATTGGTGCGATTGCTCTGCTACTGAGCATTGTGGCTGCAATCATGCCCCCCATAGTCAAATCACCTTCAGAAATTAAATAAACACCGACAATAATCATCCCAATGTTACTGACTTGTTGGACAAAGCCTGCGGCGTTTTGAACACCATTGGTTATTTTTCTGCTTTTAATATTCCAATTCGCCATGTGTGCAACAGCTTCTTCCCAGCGATATTGGAATTGACTTTGTGCACCGAATAATTTGACGGTTTCTAAACCGGAAAGGCTTTCAATCAAGTTAGCATATTTCTGAGAAGCAAGTCTGGAACCTTCTTCGATGGCGACTTTGAGTTTGGCCTGAATCAGATAAGAGTAACATGCCAATATCACGACACCGATAATCGGAACGATGACCAGTGGGCCTGACATTAACCAAATAAGAAATAAGAATAAGAACGCAAATGGTAAATCAATCAATGATGAAATTGTAGCAGACGTGAAAAACTCTCGGATAGACTCGAACTCTTGTAGGTGTCTGGCAAATGCTCCGACAGAAGGGGGGCGATTTTCCATGCGGATGCCCAGAACCTTACTGTAGAGTTTTGAAGAGATCAAAATGTCTGATTTTTTCCCCGCGACATCAATGAAATAGCTTCTGAGCATTTTTAAGGTGATATCAAACAGAAAAATACAGACGATACCGCTGGAAAGCACCCAGAGTGTTTCAAATGCAAGGTTCGGCACAACTTTGTCATACACTAACCGGGAAAACATCGGTGCGGCAATGGCAAAAGCATTGATCAGCAGTGAAGCAATCAGCACATCCCGGTAAATATTTTTTGATTGCCAAATGGTACTCCAGAACCAGTGTCCTTGATTTGTTTTTAAGACCTCCGGAGACCTTTCATCATAGCTAAACTGCTTTTTAACCATAAAATAGCGGCCGATATAACGTTCTTCCAGATCCTGAAGAGAATAAGAAATCGGCACCATACCGGATGCTTCGGTGATGACTTCAGCTTCTTGTTCCTCTTCACTAATATTGAGTAATACACATGACTCGCCACCTTTGAGTAAGAGCACGACGGGGAATATCAGTTGAGGAATCTCGGTCAATTTGGCGCGGTTTTCCTTGGCAACCAATCCCGCCCTTTCTGCTGCCCGGGGGAACAAAAATGGGGTTAGTCTCCCATCTGATAATGGTAATCCATTAATCAGTGCTTCCGGAGAATTGGCTAAGCCATAATACCGACTGATATAAATCAGCGAATTGAGTAATGTATCTTGCATTCAAGCTGACCTTTTCTATTCTTCCATCACTTATCAACAATAAAGCCTTGGAATACATCAATAAAGTGTTCAGCCAGAAAGTCTAGCTGCTCTTGTGTTTCTATCCTTGACGCCACGGTTGTAATGTCTAGGTTATGCGCGGCTCTTGAAATTGACGCCAGTGTATATGTCTGCTTCTCATCTTTCAGATTATGCGTGAATAAATAATCCAATTTCACGTAATGTGGTCTGAATTCGTTGAGGTAATCCAGTGTCTGGAAATGTCGTCCATAGTTATCGACACCAAAGTCCGCGCCGGCACCCCGGATAGCATGACAAAATAGTGCTGTATAGCTGGCAATTTCGATGAAACATTCTTCTGGAATTTCAAAATGGAATCGTTTCGCGACCGATGGATTTTGCATGAGCAACTGAGACACCCAGCGAATGAAGCTCGGATCCGAAATACTGCTATCGGAAATGTTAATCGCCAGAATATCGTTGCCGTCTTCGTCCTGAGCTAATTTGTCGAACATCTGCTGAATCACATACTCATCAAAAATATGGCTGACGTTAAGCTGTTCCAGCGCAAACAGATATTGCGTGGCACTATATCGCTGACCATTTTTTTCGATTGAAGAAAACACCTCTTTATGTAATTCCTGACCATCCTTGTCACATGCCGCCTGAAATCGGAAATGAACCAAATCATTTTTCATTGCTTCATCAACTAGTGCTTTCCATTGTTGTTTACCCATGACTAATCGATTTTCGTCACTGTTAATATAACTATATGGTTTCGTCCGATTTGCTTTTGCAGATGCTAAAGCATTATCCAGCAGTGACAGAATGTTGGAGGTCGAGGTTTTCGATTTATTCAGTACCAGTCCCAGATAGGCTTCCGGAGATACGAACCCCGTCGGATCCGGTGTCATGTCAGAGACGCAGTTCATAATATCTTCTGCAATTGACTGAATTTCATCGTCTTCAGCATGAGGGAAAAGAAAGGCGAATTCACTACTCGATAAGCGCGCAATAATCGTTCCAGGAGCGTTAACCGACAGTTTGAGACGTTCTGCCAGTGTTTTCACCTGAGCGTCTCCGCTCTCATAACCTTGAACATCATAGCTCTCTTCGATAAAAGCAGCCTGAAGCATCGCAACGGCACCGTATCCACCTTCACTTAACCAGTTTTCTAACTGATTCATATAGTAAGAACGATTGCCCAGTTTTGAGACCGTATCGAGATAAGCCCGATCTCGAAGTTGTTGCGCTTCTCTTGCCTGAGCCATAAAGGATTTTTCAACCTGAGAGGACATCCGGTTGATCCCATCAACGACATGGACGAGATCTTTCGTCATCGGAGGGGGTAACGGTTTACCAAACTGGCTTCGCGCGACTTGTTCCATTTTTATCACGATTGCGTGAAGTGGCCGTAGAGAGTGCTTAATAATCAGCGCAATTGCGATTAGTCCGAATAGGAAAACACAGCCGAAAACAATGCTCAGGCGAATAAGGGCATCCCATAACTGTCGGTATGCTTCACCCGGATGGCTGACAATTTCTACTTCGGCTAGCTGCATCCAGCCACTGGTTACCACGCGACTTTCATTGATTGGTTTGAACAGATCAAGGTGAGTGAACCATGCAGGTACACCGTTTGGTGTAATTGGATACGTTCGTACAATGGCTGGTCGATCATCAAAAAAGGTTAATTTAACCAGCGAATAAGTGCTCCCATCAAATAGCGCATTGATAACCGACTCGGCTGCAACCGTGTCTTTATCTTCCAAATACGGAGCCAGTGCCAGCCCTACAGTATTGATGGTGTTGCTGACTTCTGAAAGTTGCTGTTGTTCAAGGTTGCTGCGTGTTGTATTAAATTCAATAATAAATACAGAACTAATCAGCAAAATAAACAGCGCAATCATTCCCATAACGATTTGCTTGTAAAGAGTCATATTTCCCTACCCATCGTAACTAACTATCGGTTTATTCAAAATGAGTTCCCGTTCCCGATGCCTTAAGTCGTTCCACAGACTCAGGCGAGATGAGTCGCCCGCCAGTTGACCATTTTTCGATTTCATCAGCCATAGATTCCGACCATTGAAGCTATAGATCGGCAATAAATCGGTTCTGCTCCTTGCCGGCTTAATTTGAGGTATCAGATTATCGAGGATAAGAGGCTCTGCATCTGGTGTATTATAATAGGCCAGAACCATGTGAAACTGATTTAGTTTGATGGCTTTGACATAGACTAATCTCAGTTTGCGGTCCGGTATGCCAATTTCTCTGAGAGAGAAATATTTGGCAATTGTAAAATCTTCGCAATCACCGGCATTGGCGCCCAGAAATTCCAGTGGGGTTGCCCAGTAATCTTGTTTACCCCATAAGTTGATATCGCTGACGAAGTGGAGTTGATTGAAAAAGGCATTCACTTTCTCCAGTTTTTCTTGTGTTGAAAGCGGTTTATATGTGGCTAAAGCATTCCGCCAAGCTTCTACTCGTTTACCCGCCCGCTCACCGTAAACATGCGTTACGGTGTTCACCCACTTCTGTTCAGTGGTATCAAGGGCCTGTAATGACGATACCATCAGTAGTAATAGCATAAAGATGACTGTCAGCCAGCGTTTCATAATGCCTCTATTTTTCTGATCGGATTTTTCATTGGCAGATGTCGGGCTCCATTATTCTTTCAGTGCATTTTCCTGTGCACCGAGTATCGGCTGTAAGAGATACTCCATCACGGTTCTTTTTCCGGTGATGATATCTACTGATGCGGTCATTCCCGGGATAATGGGGAGGTCTCCATCATGATGTAATGTGGTGGAAAACGTCCTGACTCGAACAATGTAGAAGCTGTTACCCTCTTCGTCCTGAGAGGTATCGGCACTGATATGTTCAAGTATGCCTTCCAATCCACCATATTTACTAAAGTTATAGGCACTAAATTTGACGATAGCATGTAAATTTGGACGGAGGAAAGCGATGTCTTGGGGAGCAATTTTTGCTTCGACGAGTAATGTATCTTCCGATGGAACAATTTCAACAATATCCATCCCCGGTTGTATGACGCCACCCACTGTATTGACATTGAGCGTTTTGACCGTGCCGGCTACCGGAGAGACGACCACTGTCCGGTTGACTCTGTCTTCCAGACCGACGGCTGATTCAGTGAGTGCGGATAACTTATCCTGAGCCTGATTTAACTTGTCCTGTTGTTCGGAACGGAAGGTTTGTGCAGTATCAATGCGGCTATACATCGCTTCTTTGAGAGCTGCTTTTGCCAGTGGAATTTTTAATTGACCAGATGTCATATCACGGCGGATGTCATTTACTTGCCGCTGTAATTTTAGGATCTCAATTTCTGGCACGACCCCTTCTTTTGCCAGCGGTTCAGTCATCTGAAGTTCTTTTTGAACGTACTCATAGCTTTGCTTCAAATTCGTGACTCTGGCTTGTAATTCAATCAGATCCTGATTTTTTTGTTTGATTTGCTGATCGACCACCGAAAGTTGGTTTCTCAAGTTATCCAGAGACTGAATGTATTGTGCTTTTTGTCTTTCCACTAATTCAGTTTTTTTTTCAGCCAGCGCTTGAGGAAATTTTAAACGATTGTAGGTCACGACAACACTTTTCTGCCAGTTGGTTTCGTCGAATTTCTCATTAATTTGCACACTGTCAATGGATGCGGACAATTGGACAACGTTTGCTGTCAAGTTGGCAACTTCCTGCTCCCGTTCCCGATAATCGGACAAGAAACGGGTATCATCAAGGAGTATTAGTTGTTGGTCTTTTTCGACGTGCTGACCTTCTTTGACCAGAATTTTTTTGACCAGTCCACCTTCTAAGTTTTGGACAACTTGGATTTGGGAAGAGGGGATGACTTTCCCACTGCCGACGGTCACTTTATCGATTTCGGCAAAAGATGCCCAGATGGTTGCGATGACAAAAAAAACAGCCATAACCCATAACATAATCCGAGCACTATTTGGGGTATTCAGCAGAAGTGCCGCAGTTTTATCATCGACATATTCCAGTTCTTCTGATGAAAGTTTGTTGTAGCTGTCTTTACGCATCAAGACATCCTATCGGTTCGGATTACTCTATTGATTTTATTACTAGTCTGATGAAATGTTAAGAATTGGCACCAGATAGATGCTGAAAATCGTTGAATTCCTCTATTTTCGATAGAAACTGTATCATACCTTCACAAGATTGCTTGGTTTTTCTGAAATTTATCGCCGTTTTGATGGGGGATAAATGTGATACTTGTCTTATCGATATGAAAGGCGCACAATCACGAAAAAAACGCAGGAGCGCTCATGAAACTCTCAGATATTCGTCGGGAATATATTCAAGGTGGCTTGAGAAGAAAAGATTTGATGCCAAATCCTTTTCTTCAATTCGAGCATTGGCTACAACAGGCGATTGATGCCAATATTTCTGATCCGACAGCGATGACAGTTGCGACAGTTGCTCCTGATGGCCAACCTTTTCAGCGGATTGTGTTGCTGAAAGATTCTGGCGAACATGGGTTTATTTTCTACACTAATCTGGGCAGTCGTAAAGCTCAGCATATTGAACACAATAATCGCGTGAGTCTCCATTTTCCGTGGCATATGTTAGAGCGTCAGGTACATATCACCGGACGGGCTCAGAAACTTTCAGCGATGGAAAATTTCAAATATTTTTCCTCTCGTCCGAAAGACAGTCAGTTGGCTGCGATCGCAAGCCATCAGAGTCAGCGTATATCTGCCCGAGGGATACTGGAAGGGAAGTTTCTGGAGTTAAAGCAAAAGTTTGCAAAAGGAGAGATTCCTGTGCCCAGTTTTTGGGGAGGGTATCGAGTGATTCCTGAAAGTTTCGAATTTTGGCAGGGCGGGGAGCACCGTTTGCATGATCGATTCCTCTATGTTCAAAATGAAGCTCATCAAGGCGACGGACTGTGGGAGATTAATCGATTGGCGCCTTAACTTGCGCTTGATGAAACGTCTCGTTATCGTTCTCATCAACAATCGGTAATAACGGGATACAGAAAAGGGAAGCCATGGCTTCCCTTTTTGATTGGATGATTGGTGGATTACTCTTTAATTTCTCTTACGACCCGAAAGCCGATGTAGTTGGCGGCTGTTGATGGCTCAGAGAAAAGTTGGCTATAGGCCACAGCATTGAGCGGAGAGAAGCTCCAAGCGCCGCCTTTGAGGATACCTTGAGGTGCGCTGGTCCATTCCCAGACGTTCCCGACAACGTCATACAGCCCTAAGGGGTTGGCTGGGAATGACTTAACCGGAGATGTGCTTTTGTTTGCCCAGAAAGAGCCACTCCACCCAGTATTGGCTAAGCCAGTAGCAAAATCATCGCCCCACCAGTAATCGGTTTGAGTACCAGCCCGAGCTGCAATTTCCCATTCATCTTCTGTTGGGAGGCGGTATTTAAACCCAGTTTGCTTTGAAAGCCAGCTTGTAAATGCTTTGGCATCATTTTGGCTGACGCAAACAACAGGAGATTGTGAGGATTGTTTAAATCCGGGATTACGCCAGTAGTGACCTGACTGTGGCGTCATTTGATTATTAATCATCGCCACACACGTTTTTGTCAATTCTGCATCTGAACGGTAATTTGTCTGTGTGACAAATGCTTTGAACAACCCCACGGTGATGGGCGTCGATGAAATCGCGAAAGCATGATCAAGGTACACTTGAGTCGATGCATGTTCCCCGATAAAGAATTTCCCTTGAGTTATCGTAACCAACTCAGGCCCTGAGAGGCTTTGTGATAATGCGTCCGCAAATGCATAACCAGTTTTCAACTGATTATGTTCTTCTTTCAAAATTGCCCGAAGTTGGTTGTCTGATTTCAGAACAACCTCTGTTTGATAAGGGATATAACCTGTTTTTTCGATCCGAACCTGATGAATGCCTTCCGGTAGCGTCAATGTCAGTGGCGTATGGCCATAGCTAACATCATCAATGATTACTTGATCGTCATATATATTGGAACGAAGTGTCAGATTAAACCAAGCTATTTCCTGCTGGATCGTCTGTTGATCGTCAATAATACAGTATTGGGCATCGATATCTAAAAGTTGGCAAGGTGCTGCATTGTCCGGTCTCGCTCCCAACTGGGCTTCAACAATCGTTTGATAACGGCTGGCATCAGAGAAACCGGATTGAACTGTCTGATGCTGAAGGACATGAATATTCAGAGAAGCCTTCGAGGCATGTTTAACTGCAATTGAAGACTCGCTAACATTGTTTAGTAAAGAAGTCTGGAACTGTTTGACTGCTTTTTGCAGAGCCAATTTTATAGTTTGCTGTTCACATGCAACAATGGTCATTGATGGATGGCAACGGTTGGTGAAGCTGACTTTTTCCGTGCCCTCTTTTAATAACTCTTCTCTTAAACGTTTCGCTCTGGCCTTCAACTTATTTCTCTGGAGATCGGCAATGTTCTTCTTGAGTAGAGAAACCGTTGTTTCCTGATCTTTAAGTAATCCTTCCTGCTCTTCCAGTTGGTTATCCAAATCAAACAAACTCTTCTGATTTTGCTTGTATTTTGACCATGCATTCTGGTAGGTGGACTGATAAGGGGTGATATCCACTTTGGGGTCCGAAATCATCTTTTGATAGGCGTTTTCCAAATCTTTTTTGGTTTGGTTCAGCTTGGCTGAAAGTTCCTTATCTTGTTGACGAAGTCTGTTTAGCTCGGTTTGTTGGTTTGCGACAGTCTGTTGTTTTTCTTGCAAAACTTTCTGGGCTTTTTCCAGCTCAGTATTTTTACTGAAAAGTGCATCGTCAATTTGGTTGACTAAAGGTGCGGCTTTTTCTGGCAATGCAGCATCTTCGGCAAAAGCGCCGAATGATACGAAACCAAGCAGGAGGGTTGATAATAGAGCAGTTATTCCTTGTCGCATGCTTTTGTACTTCAATGTTGGATCGTCAAGTCGTCTGATCGATTGTAAACGAAAACGCCATTCGGCCATAAGTCATATATCAATAACTTACAGTCAAAATGGCGTCGTAACCATATCTTTGTGAATCGTACCCAAAAAATAATTCACAAATTGGCATTTAGCTTTGCTTATTCGGACGAAGTTTGACCCATACCGTGTCATTATTATTGACTGTAATGACCTGATTATATGTCTCATACCCGTCTTTTGACACTGTAAACTGATGGCGACCATGTGGTAGCACAATCTCAACCGGAGTACTGCCATAACTTACACCGTCAATGGTCACAGAATCCTGATATTGGTCAGAGCGGACGGTTATGTTTGCCCACTGCTTTTCCTTTTTCGGTGTATAGTTTTTCTGCCCTTGCAGACAGTATCGTGTTGATACACCCAACAATTTACATCCGGCAGTTGCTTCCGGCCGAGCCTGAAGTTGTGCTTGAATTTTGGTGTAGTAATCGTTGTTACCCTGAAAACCGCTCGACAAAATCTGACTATCCTGAATTGATACATTCAGATCGACATTTTTCAGATTTTGCTTGGCGATGACAGACTCTGTCAGATTATCGAGTAATTTATCCTGAAAGGCTGAGACTGCTTTCTGTTTGGTTAGATAGACACCTTGATTCGCACATTCACCCAACGTCATCGTGGTTGAACACGTTGTTTTATAGTTGGCTTCAATGGTGTTGCTATTCATCAACTCAGCATTAATGCGTTTGACCCGAGCTTCGACCCGAGACTCTTTCAAATTATCGAACTCGCTTTTCAGGCGGGCCTGCTTCTGTTTGAGCTGAGAGACACGCATTTCACTTTCAGTAATCGTCTGTTCGTTATCCAGACGAGCTGCCTGGTTTTGCTTTAACTCATTCCAGACTTCCTGATATTTTTTCTGAAAAGTCGCTAAATCGATATCCGGATCTTCGAGAAGTTGGCTATATTGTTTGTCCAGATCTGATTTGGCGCGATTTCTTTTCGTTTCCAGCTTATCGCCTTCACGTTTCAAACGCTCTTGATCATTTTTCAACTGCTGGAGTTTTGCGATCTCCGAGTCGTACTTGGATGAAATGGATTTTATTTCATCTTGCTTTGTATCTATTTTTGCATCAATCGTCGCAACAGGATCAGCCTGTGCGACATTTGCTTCATCAGCATATACAAATGCTGGTCCCAAAAGAGGGCTGAGCGCCAATACGAGCGCTGGGATGTGACGTACTATCATAGGTCCCTGCAACAATTTTTAACGTTTAGCCACAGTAACTCTGTGGAGAAGACAATGACTCAACAACTAAAGAAATAATGAAGTAGCTGTCTCATAATTCTTACTCTATTGGAAGCATAAATAACACAAAATGTAACTTAGGTCTCTGATTTTGTATATTTTAAATATGCTACTTCCATTTTGAGCCGAATGAGAAAATATGCAAGTATTTCACCTCAATCTCTGCTCTCGTTTCGCGTTTGAACAAACACTCACCGTAATTTATGTGCACTTGATCATTGTTCCGGATTTTGCTCAAACATTTAGCGTCATACTCTTTCGAGATTTATCGACATGCCTAATATACATGAACGGCAATTATTTTCACGGAATTAGTTACAGATTTGAATCCATTACTTCTGATAATCATCTTTATGCTTATCTGCTTCGTTGTGTTTGAAAAAATAGCTGTTCTGAGGTAAAAATCTACTATTCATATTGTTGACACTATATTGCGCATCGCAATTGTTGCACCGGATTTTGAGGAGGATGTGGGATGTCTGTGCAAAAAAAAACTTCCCTACCTGTGCCCAATCAAACTCCGACGCCGAAACCAGCGGAAGTGATGACGTTGCCTTCGGGGATGGATTGTCATGCTCACTTCTATACACAAATCGTCGTGTGTCTCAATGGGATGACCGAGTTTGAAATCAGCGGATATGGTAACCGAGTTGGCCCGGGGCAGGGGTGTATTGTCCATGCGGGAGCCAACCACGCTTTTGGCGGGATTGTTGAAAGTGCCGATATCATGGTTCTCAATTTGCCATGCCCTTCAACAGAAGCACCACTGATGATGCAGCAACTCAATGATCTGTCGAATTCGGGATGTTATTTTTGTCTTGATGAACCGTTTAAAAATCTGATTCGAATTCTGGGGCAGGAGATGTCCACTGCTCCGGAGGATTGTCTATTGAGCCAAGCTTGTCATGATACGCTGGTCTCGATCTTACCTCGCCATATCACCGGCTATGTTCCGCACGTCAAAGAGTCTCGCTTTGATATGGACATCATTGATCATTATATTGAACGAAATATAGGACGACCGATTTCGGTTGCCCAACTTGCCGGCCGTGTTTTTCTTGGAGAAAGTCAGTTTCACTCACATTTTAAAGCAACAACTGGTGTTACGCCGTATCAGTATGTGCTGAATAAGCGGGTTCAAATGGCCAAGCGATTAATTGAACAGGGTGGCTATACTCTGGGACAAATTGCTGATATCTCAGGTTTCTCCGGTCAAAGTTCTTTTTCTCATGCATTTATTCGGCTCGTTGGTCTTTCCCCGTCTGCTTACAAGAAACGTTATCAAAAATAAGATATTGCTTCCAAATCAAACCTATCATTGTTTCTTCTTTCTCATTTGTTTTTCATGCAATTGATTGTATTAACTGAGCCGCTTCTGTCTGTTTTTCTCCAGCCTAATGTGTTTATTTCTTTCGTTATTCGCTAAAAAAATATGTCTATACGTTGGCTTAATTGATGTGATTGTGTTTTTAATTTGTTAAATATCGGAGCTTTTCACAAAAAAAACGGAGTTTTTGAC
This sequence comes from Vibrio sp. MEBiC08052, assembly GCF_001506075.1. Classification (GTDB taxonomy): domain Bacteria; phylum Pseudomonadota; class Gammaproteobacteria; order Enterobacterales; family Vibrionaceae; genus Vibrio. The sequence continues at coordinate 3,489,284 of NZ_KQ947475.1, forward strand.
AAGTAATCCTCAGATGCCCAGAATACACTGCTAGCTATTGTAAAAGGCCCATTCGGGATGATGTTGAGGGAAAACGCATGTTTACTGCAAATGATGTGTTGAAGTCGGAGTTTGTTGAGCAGCCACTGGACAAACTTTGGGCACTTATCTCGCCACTATATATGGCTGATGAGTCACAATGGCTACAGGAGTTGTTACCACTGGCAACACCGACTGATCAAGAGAAACAAGAAATCACGGAAAAGACGACTCAGTTGATCAAGTCGATCAGAGCCGATAAGAAGTCGGTGCAGATGATTGATGCATTGCTTCTGGAATATAGTCTGGATACGCAGGAAGGTATTTTGCTGATGTGCCTTGCAGAGGCGCTGATGCGCATCCCTGATGCTGAAACAGCGGATGCCTTTATTAAAGACCGATTAAGTGTTGCTGACTGGCGTTCTCATTTGAAGAACTCTGACTCCGTTTTCGTCAATGCTTCAACGTGGGGATTGATGATTACCGGCAAAGTGCTGGAGTTGTCAGACATTCAGAGTACCAGCCCGATGCAGGCATTAAATCGGTTGGTCAATCGATTCTCTGAGCCGGTTATTCGTCAAGTCATGCATCAAGCCATGAAAGTGATGGGACGCCAGTTCGTTTTGGGTCAGTCGATCGATGAAGCGCAGAAAAATGGCCAGTCAATGCGAGACAAAGGATATACATATTCCTTCGATATGCTTGGTGAGGCTGCGCTGACTAGTGCGGACGCGAATAAATATTGTCAGGATTATCTTGCTGCGATTGAGTCGGTTGGTAAAGCTTCAGAAACGGGAACGCTTCAGTCGTCACATTCGGTTTCGATCAAATTGTCGGCACTGCATCCTCGTTATGAAGTGGCCAATCAGGAACGGGTCATGACCGAGCTGTTGGATACGCTGGTCGTGCTTGTTCAACGCGCGCGCGAGTTTGATATCGGTATTTCGATCGATGCGGAAGAAGCGGATCGGTTGGAACTGTCCCTGAAACTGTTTGAGAAATTATATCGCCATGATGTCACTCGCGGCTGGGGCAAACTTGGTATTGTGGTTCAGGCTTATTCAAAACGAGCGTTACCGGCACTCACTTGGCTGACTGGTCTGGCAAAAGATCAAGGGGATTTAATTCCGGTTCGGTTGGTTAAAGGTGCCTATTGGGACAGTGAAATCAAGTGGTCACAACAAAAAGGTTACGCAGGTTATCCTGTCTTTACCCGCAAAGAAGCATCAGATGTTTCTTATCTGGCTTGTGCTCGCTTTTTATTATCGGAACATGTCCAAGGCGCTTTGTTCCCTCAGTTTGCCAGTCATAACGCTCAGACGGTGACAGCCGTTGCTGTGATGGCGACGCACCGTGATTATGAGTTCCAGCGTCTGCATGGTATGGGGGATGCGCTGTTCCATCAGGTGATGGCAATTTATAAACCTGCAATCAGAATTTATGCGCCTGTCGGGAATCATAAAGACTTACTACCTTATCTGGTTCGACGCTTATTGGAAAATGGTGCCAACAGCTCTTTTGTACACCGTCTGGTGGATGCCCGCTGCCCGATTGATTTACTCAACCGCCATCCTGTAGATGCATTACAGGTGTTTGAGACACTGAATAATGCTGCCATTCCGTTGCCGTTGGATATCTACCCTGACCGTCGTAATTCTTACGGTGTCAACATTGATATTGAAAGTGAAGCCGTGCCTTTTGAGCATCAAGTTGCTGAACGCCTAAACCAACAGTGGCGTGCTGCCCCGATCATTCAGGGAGAAGATCAATACGAAAGCATGATCAAGGACAATGCTGCGCCAATACCGGTCACGGCCCCTTATGATCATCGTATCGATGTCGGAAGCGTGATCATGGCAAATGCGCAGCAGATTGAGCGAGCCATTGAGATTGCGCAGGGGGCATCCCCCCAATGGCGAGACACTGAACTTGTGACCCGTGCTGCCTATTTGACACATTTTGCTGACCTGATGGAATCACATCTGCCGGAGCTTGTAGCATTGTGTCACCAAGAGGCTGGTAAAACGATCCATGACAGTATTGATGAAGTCAGGGAGGCGGTCGATTTCTGTCGTTATTATGCCAACCAAGTGCTGAAACTCACGCCGACATCGCATATCGATTTCAACGGTGCTGAGCGACATACGCAGTATTTGGGACGCGGTGTTTTCGTGTGTATCAGTCCATGGAATTTTCCATTAGCAATCTTTGTCGGACAAGTGGCTGCTGCTTTGGCTGCGGGGAATACTGTAATCGCCAAACCGGCGGAACAGACGTCCCTCATCGCATTTCGTGCGATTCAATTGCTATTGGAAACCGGTATTCCTGCCGATGTGATCCATTTGTTGCCGTGTAATGGTAAAGAAAGTGGTCACTTACTGACCTCTCACCCCTTGATTGCCGGTGTTGTTTTTACTGGCTCAACGGGAACAGCGCAGCGTATCAACCAAACATTAGCGGAAAGACCATGTGACCCGGTTCCTCTGATTGCCGAGACGGGTGGGCAAAATGCCATGATTGTTGATAGTACGGCATTGCCTGAACAGGTTGTGAGAGATGTGTTGCGTTCGGCATTCGCTTCGGCCGGACAACGTTGTTCCGCGTTACGTGTGTTATTCATCCAAGAGGATGTTGCTGAGCGGGTTATCACATTGATTCGCGGCGCAATGCAGGAGCTTTCCGTCGGTGATCCCAAACTTCATCGTACCGATGTGGGGCCGGTGATCGATAAAGCAGCCCAGAGTCGGTTATTGGCACATATTGAGAATATGAAACAGACTCAAAAACTAGTTGCTGAACTGGCATTGAATGATGAATGTTCGCATGGCGTGTTTGTCCCACCGACGGCCTTTGAAATTAGTGGAATTGATTGCCTGAAAGAAGAACATTTTGGTCCGATTCTGCATATTGTCCGTTATCGGGCAAAAGATTTACCAACCATTGTTGAGCAAATCAACCAGACAGGTTTTGGTCTGACTTTAGGGATTCACAGCCGGAATGAAACAACGTATCGGTGGATTGAAGCCCATGCACGGGTCGGAAACTGTTATATCAACCGTGATCAGGTTGGTGCCGTTGTGGGCGTTCAGCCGTTTGGGGGGCAAGGATTGTCAGGGACAGGGCCGAAAGCTGGCGGGCCTCACTATCTCTATCGGTTCACCCGCCCTTTTTATAGTGGAACAGCGATAAAACAAGGAGCGGAGCATGGTGAGTAAAACAACACATTTTTCCGATGCTGCTTTGGCATGGCAGCAATGGAATTTAACGGATTTTAGTTCTAAAAGTGAGCATTTACTTCGTCTTGCTCAATCTTTGGAACTCGATGCTGCTGACTTAGCTCAGGTCATCTCTTATCACCTCAATAGTGCGAGAACTCGGATTGCTGAGACACAGCTTTTAGTCGGTCCGACAGGGGAAACCAACGAACTCTACAGTTCTGGCCGGGGTGTTGTGGTGATCCTTCACAAACGAAGCGGCACGAATGCTTCACTGGCTGTGGTTGCTCAGTTAGCAGCAGCTTTAATTGCTGGAAACAGCATCTTACTTTGTTCAGATGATACGACGCTGAATGCACGTTTGGCATCAGCATTGGAGAACAGTAGCTTTCCTGTCCATCTGGTACAAATCGTTGCGGTTGATGCATTTCATCAGATCATGGCGTGTGATGTGCGTCAGGTCGGGATGATTTGTGAGCCGCAAAATGCAAGGCTGGTGAATCAAGAACTGTCCAAGCGCCCGGGAGTGATTATTAGCCCGGTTATTGAAACGGATTTGGATCTGCTCCCGATGGCGCATGATGCAGCACTAGTGTTACGTTTCATCACGGAACGGACACGCACTATAAATATAACAGCGATAGGGGGAAATGCTTCTTTATTGGAAATGGGAAGCTCGAACCACTAAAACCTGCTTTTCCGGCGTCTGTCGGTCCTTGGGCTGATAGACGTTCGGAGATGAACAGGGAAGGCGATCAATATATAAAGAGGAATGAATTATGGAAAATAGCTTTGCTATTACAACGACCTTTATCGTGTACCTCATTATGATGTTAGCGATAGGGATCTACGCGTACTTACGAACGAAAAACTCAACCGATTACTTTCTCGGCGGGCGCTCTTTAGGTCCTTGGCCTGCGGCTTTGTCGGCAGGTGCATCCGATATGAGTGGTTGGTTGTTACTGGGGCTGCCCGGCTACGCTTATGCTGCCGGATTAGAATCCTTATGGTTAGCCGGAGGATTGCTACTCGGAAACTGGCTCAACTGGTTTATCGCAGCAAAACGCCTCCGCACTTACAGTATTACCACCGACGCCATTACAATTCCTGAGTTCCTGTCTCGCCGTTTTAATGATCAGTCGAAGTTGATTCAAACAATTTCTGCATTTTTCGTTTTGTTGTTTTTCCTTTTTTACACCAGCTCGGGTTTAGTTGCTGGCGGGAAACTGTTTGAAACAGTCTTTGGTCTTGATTATTCCACGGCAGTGATTATCGGTACGATTTGTGTGGTGTCATACACGCTGTTTGGTGGATTCCTTGCCGTGGCATGGACCGATTTAGTTCAGGGCCTGCTGATGGCGGCTGCGTTACTCATTGTCCCAATTACAGTGATGCAAGGTGGTTTTGCTGAATTAAGCGACAACCTCGCTCAGATTAACCCAGAGTTACTGACCATTTGGCATGGCATTGATGGCAAACCATTAACCGCAGTTGCCATTATTTCTCTGGCAGCCTGGGGCCTCGGATATTTTGGTCAGCCACATATTTTGGCGCGTTTTCAGGCGACTCGTTCAAATAAAGATCTGCGCACTGCGCGTCGGATTGCAATCGGTTGGTCTGCATTAGCGATGTTTGGTGCGGTGATGGTTGGGCTTGTTGGTTTGGTTTATACCACGAACCACCCAACGCTGACATTAGAAGATGGCGAGAAGATCTTCATGCTGTTGGTCAATGCTGCTTTCCATCCGGTCATTGCAGGGATTCTATTAGCGGCAATCCTTGCGGCAATCATGAGTACAGCAGATTCTCAGCTATTAGTCTGTTCATCGGCATTAGCAGAAGATTTCTATAAACAGGTCATTAAGAAAGATGCAACATCTGAACAGATTGTTCGGGTTGGTCGCTTTTCTGTTATGGCGGTTTCTATACTAGCTTTAGTATTGGCTATGACACCCGATAGTTCCGTTCTGGGATTGGTTTCTTATGCATGGGCCGGATTTGGGGCTGCATTCGGACCTGCACTCGTGATCAGTCTATTCTGGTCTCGTATGAACCGTAATGGTGCCTTAGCGGGGATCGTTGTGGGCGGCGTGACAATTGTGGTTTGGAAGCAATTAACCGGTGGCATTTTTGATGTCTATGAAATTGTGCCGGGGATGATCTTCTCTACCGTTGCAATTGTGGTTGTCTCACTACTGAGCCGTGAGCCGGAGACAGCTGTTCAAGCACAACATCATACCTTCTTGAAACAGCTGAAAGAGCTGGATTAAAGACGAAAATAATATCAGGACCCCTCATTTTGAGGGGTTTTTTTTCGATGTAGTATGATGAACTTAGCGATTGATAATGGTCATAGATATAAACGATTAGGGGGTTTTGGGAATAATCAATAAAATTTTAGCGACATATGTCACAAAATTGATGTTGATCTTTGAGAAAGTGTTTCTATATGGATAAATACTCTTATTATTAGCTATAAGTAGTTTACTTGATGAGGCTTGTCATGTCTGAAGCATATTGTCCCGTGTGTCGTAAAGTCACTCCACATAAATCAATTATGCGACGTTGTCAGACTGAACGTTGTACGCGATGGCAGGAGATTCAGCTATTCATTTCCTCACTGATGCGTGGTAATCATTATTATAAAATGGAAAGACAACATTTTTGCCGGATATGTAACCACCAGAATGTCAGACCTGTTCTTGCCTTACCGAATAATCCCCACAATGAGCCTCGAATTTCTTAGTCTAGTGTGAATCGCTCAGGCTGAAGCTTCCCCCCTGACTCTTTACAGTGTAAATTAGAGCCATAACTTATATGGTCTACTGTTTGTTTTAGCAAACTCTTGCTTTGATAAGCTTTATGCTTTGACGACTCTAGCAAGACTCCTCATGTTATGATTTGAAGAGCCTCTCGTTTTAGATGATGGGACATTGAATTATGTCGTAGCACGACATATTCCCGCTTGGCGTGCTACGTAGTAAAAGGGCTTTCAACATTGAGCATATTACATATCTCAACAATCGCGAGCGATAGACTTGATTTAATCACTTGTTGTTGGCGGTTCAATTGTAATTGATAAAGTTTTGTATCTGTGTCCTCATCATTGATGAGTGCCGGTGTTAATTGAAAGACTCCCATTTTTTTTAAAGCGCTAATTTTGTGAATCGCATCCAATATCTTTGGATCCATAAAATGATATTCAGTCCCATCTTTGTTTAACAGATTTCTGAGACGAATGATCGTATCGATATCGTGATAAACTTCATCCGTTATCACTCCTAATCCAAACAGCAGCTTGATACGGACACTTAAATCGCCCAGCGGGCCCGAAGATTCCAACAGTGGATTAATCACAGCTTTAACAGCGAGATAATCACTCCGGAAAATACGTTGTACTAGTGAATCGACAGATGTTTCAAAGATGTTGACAGCAGCGATGAAAAAACCCCTGACCGATGAGGCTACATTCAACTGCTCAATAATGTCTGCTTCGTTAATTTTTTCTACCATAAAGAAAGCATCATAGTTAAAAAGGAGGAGGGGGTAGGAGCTGGCCCCCAACCTCACTTATTATTTTTTAGAGGGTATTATAGATAGCTTCGACTTGCTTAGCTTCCGTCCCGTGTTCATTCAGATTGGCATAGTGAGCTAATGTTGCCAGAACACCATGCTGACTCAGATATGCCTGTAATTCGACGGCCTGAGGATCTGAATCGTTCGTGTATTTTAATGCAGCCGCAATGCCTTTCAACAGCGCTGTATTTGCAATACTGTACGCCATTGTACCACGTAATGGTTTGATTAAACGGTCATTTTCTCCGAGCTTACGGATTGGTTGACGGCCAACCCGTTCAACGTCATCGATTAAATACGGATTGGCAAATCGGGACAGAATCTTCTCGATATAAGCCGCATGAGCTTTACGATCAAATTGGTAACGATGAATTAAAACTTCTCCGCTTTCTGTCATCGCTTGTTTGACATCAGCATAGATCGCTTCATCTTCAATCGCTTCTTTGACCGTCTGAAAACCTTTGAGACAGCCCAGATAGGCTGTAATACAGTGCCCAGTATTGAGCGTAAACAACTTTCGCTCAATGTAAGCCATCAGATTATCCGTCTTTTCCATGCCCGGAATTTCAGGAACGTCACCCACAAATTGCAACTCATCAACGATCCATTCACTGAAACTTTCGACGGTCACATCCAGAATATTATCGGATACTTCTGCCGGAGGGACAATGCGATCAACGGCTGAATCGACAAAGCCAATCAGCGTGTCAGCCTTGACATGATAGTCTGCTGCCAGATGCAAATAGACTTGTGCTTTCAGATGTGAGGAGCCCCGAATCATATTCTCACAAGCAATAATATTCAGAGGTGTTGTGTTGCCGCTATCAAGCCGTTTCTGGATGCCTGTCGCGATAGTTTTCGCGATGATATCCAGCACGTTCGGTCCAACGGCGGTCGTAATTAAGTCAACCTGAGTGATGTGTTCATCAATCTCATCACTTGCTGAGTTTACGGCCGTGACATTTTTGACCGTTTGCCACTGGCACTCAGAGCCAACTATTTTGACTTGATACTGCCCGTCTTGACGCAGTTTATCTACGATTGCCTGATTGACGTCTGCAAAAATAACGTGGATTCCTGCATCTGCCAGAAGTTTGCCAATAAATCCCCGTCCGATGTTACCGGCACCAAAATGAATTGCCTTTTTCATAGACTTTTACCTACAAATTGTAAACAAAGAAAAGTAGAGGTGGATTCCCTCTACTTATGAGCCTTATGTGGTGGGATTTCCCAACACTTCCAGAATGGCGTTCACATCATTGGTTGACGTGAGCGTGGTGATCGCATCCGGGTCATCGAGCGCATTGGTGATCGTAGAAATGACCGCCATATGTTCGTCGTTCTGTGCTGCGATACCGATAACCAGTTTGGCAATGCCATCTGGCTCATCGGTAAACTGAACACCGTCCGGGTATTGGCAGATGACAATGCCCGTTTTCAGAACGTGATTTTTCGCTTCGATGGTCCCGTGCGGTACCGCGATGGATTCACCCAGATACGTAGACACCATCTTTTCTCTTTCAAACATGGCATCGATATAGCTGGGGTCTGCATATCCGAGTGCGACGAGTTGTTCTCCCGCATAACGGATGGCTTCTTCTTTGTTACTTGCTTTGAGGTTTAAGTGAATGTTACGGGTTTCGATTTGGAATGCCGGTTGGGTTTCAGCGTCAGCGTTTTGGGCCGCGACTGATTGACCGGCATCAGACTTTTTTATCTCATTGACGAGATTGTTATACATTTCATTATCCAGAAAATTGGTTAAAGAAATGTGGTGTGCCGATGGCGCATGTTTCCGGGCCCGATCTGTTAAATCTTTATGAGTAATGACGATATCAACATCTTGAGGAAGATGATTAATTGCCAAGTTGGTGACTTGAATGTCCAGTCCCGCTGCTTGTATTTTTTTACGCAGCATACTGGCACCCATCGCACTGGACCCCATGCCTGCATCACACGCGACAATGATCTTTTTGACATCACCTGTGAATTGTTGAGCTGTTGATGAGCCTTTGGATTCGGCTTTCATTTCTTGCATTTGAGTTGTCGCTTTCTCCAAAGAATCTTCACCATCGGTTTCTTGATCTCTTTGTGTTTTCATCAACAGTGACGCAACCGTAAATGAGACGGCAGCAGCGGCAGTGATTGAACAAAGCACACCGATAATCGAGCTCTTCGGCGTCATGAGTAATACGGCAAAAATAGAGCCGGGTGATGCTGGAGATACCAAACCGGCACCAAATACAGTTAATACAAATACACCAGTCATCCCGCCGGCAATAGCTGCGAGAATCAAACGAGGATTCATCAGAATATATGGGAAGTAAATCTCGTGGATCCCGCCCAAAAAGTGAATGATGGTTGCGCCACCGGCGGTTTGTTTGGCTGTCCCTTTACCAAAAACGATATAGGCCAGCAGAATACCCAGCCCGGGCCCCGGATTCGCTTCAATCAGGAAGAAAATGGATTTACCGGTTTCACTGGCTTGCTGAATTCCCAGTGGCGAGAAAATACCGTGGTTGATGGCATTGTTCAGAAATAGAATTTTAGCGGGTTCGACAAAAAGTGAAGTTAAAGGGAGTAGGTGAGCTTTCACCAAGACGTCTACACCCGTTGCCAGTGCAGTAGAGAGGACCTTGACGAATGGGCCAATCAGGAAAAAAGCGATGATCGCGAAGATCATACCAATCATACCGGCCGAGAAGTTATTGACCAGCATTTCGAAGCCACTTCTGACTTTTCCATCGACTTTTTTGTCAAACGTTTTAATTGCCCATCCACCGATTGGACCTGCAATCATTGCGCCCATAAACATTGGGATATCAGCACCGACGATAACGCCCATTGTGGTGATAGCACCGACGACTGCGCCTCGTTCACCACCGACCAGTTTACCCCCGGTATAACCAATCAGCAGTGGTAATAGGTAGGTAATCATCGGCCCGACAAGTGCAGCCAATGTTTCATTAGGTGTCCATCCTGTCGGAATGAACAGTGCTGTAATAAATCCCCATGCGATAAATGCCCCAATGTTCGGCATAACCATGTTGGACAAGAACCGGCCAAAATTTTGTATCTTGACCTTTGCATCTGGTGATATCATATGGATTCCCCGTTCGATGTACTCATTGGATGTTGTTGTGTTAACGGCTCGCCAAAGCCGTTGAATTGAATCGTTCAAAATCAATCTAGCACACAATTTTTCAATTAAACTGAGAACGGGTTTTTTGTGATATGTATCAAAAATATGTAGGGTTACAAGTATCTTTTTAGTGATTTAAATCTATTTTTAGTACTGTAAATTTATTACAAATAACTGAATAACAAAAAGTCAACCTATTTTTTATGTTTAACTTCTCTTTTTTGAAAATCTATTTTTTATATTTATAGTGATTTGTGTCACTATTTTGATAGTTTTTATCTGAGGATAAAATATAAATGTGACATAGATCTCGATGTGTTATTTATTTCAATATGTGAAATAAATTAGCTAAAAATTGGGAATGTGTTTTGTAAGAAATGTACATTTCTGTCACGGTTTGTAACCGTCTGTATCGAGAGGGCAATGGTCATGCATCGATTGCTTATGGAAAATTAAAGATTAAGTGACTTGCGTTGTGCTCTCTGCGGAAAGCGCATGGAGACTTCATGACAGAGAGTGAAGGAAAAGTGAAGAAGAGCGCCTCACAGAAGTCGGGGGCTCGGAAAGGCTGAATCATAAAGAGCAGAGGCCGCGCTCTACTCCTATGAATCAGATGTTGTGTCGGTACTCAGCTTTCTGTTTCTATATCTGAATCATCAACGAATTCGTCGAGCGCATCCGGCTTGTTACGGCCATTCAGCGTGTGGAAGCGTTTTCTGCCTCGGGCAAGGCGAACGTATTTTAACCAGACTCGCTCCAGTTTTGTTGTGGCTTTTTCTGGCTGTTCGAGCACGAGAAGAAAGTGTCTTTCATCGGCATTTACAGGTTCAAGGACACCTGATTCCAACTGGGACATGGTTTCACCAAACTGAATGAGCAGCTCTTCTTCAGCCAGCGTGAAATCACCTGATTTAGCAAATCCCCGCGGGAATTTCTTATTGTCGTAAAAATGCTTCTTTCCGTAACGGAATTCAGTCTCAGACATATCAACCTCGCATCAATGCAGCGTTACACTTTTGTATTGAATTACGGCGAAAGTTAGGCGTAATCTAAGGAAAAGAAAAACAAAAATTTTTTATCGTTATCATTGCATTTCATTATGTATATGCATATATCCTAAATCACTTTAAGATGCAGTTTCAGTAAGAATAAAGGGTTGCTATGGACGTCAAAGTCTTTCGTACTTTTCTGGAATTGGCCCGGGTGCGCCATTTTGGCCGGGCAGCAGAAAATTTATATTTAACGCAGGCAGCAGTTAGTGCACGTATCAAGCAACTTGAAAGTTATTTTGATACTCAGTTGTTTACCCGGGATCGCAATAATATTAAGTTGACCTCAGCCGGAGAGCGCCTGATTAGTTATGCAGAGGTCATGGTCGCGACTTTACAACAGGCGAAGTTTGAACTGTCACTGGAAAGTGGTAAAGCGCTCCAGTTAACGATTGGCGGAACGCCAAATATTTGGGATGCTTATTTACAACACTGTCTGAGTAAAGTAACGGATACGTTTACTGGCTACGGATTTATCGCGGAAGTCATGGGGCGGGAACAACTGAGCCGTGGATTACTTGAGCGTACTCTGGACATGGCATTTGTATTTGATCCGATTAAGGCCGAAGATTTGCATTGTCGGAAAGTGACAGATCTGACACTTCTCTTTGTTTCAACTCAGCCGCAGTCGATCGATGATGCTTTCAAGCATCACTATGTCTATGTGGACTGGGGGGCTCGATTTGCCGCTGAACATGCGGAACGGCATCCACGTGTGACGACACCATTTTTACGGACGTCAACGGGCAGAATTGCGCTCGATTTTATTCTTGAAAAGAAAGGAAGTGCTTACTTACCTGCATCGCTTGTTGAACCTTTCCTGCGGACAGGTCAGCTACACTGTATTGACGGAGGTTCTGAATGGAAAAGACCCGTTTACCTCAGTTATCGCAAAAATAGTTCATCGGTCGATGCGATCGGGCAAGTGGAGATGTTGGTGAAAGATATCGACCCGCTGACAGCTTTTTCATTGCAGCAAGCGGGCGATATAGGCAGGGATTAGAATAAATAGGTTATGACTTGATGGTGCGCAGGATGACTTGATCCAGACTCAGTTTTCCGGATCCGGAGAAAATGAGTGAGGTACATACCGCTAGGAGTGCAAGCGCATACTCATAACCGTTATTGGACAGAAACAGACCGTTGTTAATGTGTACGGAAAAAATCGCGACCACCATCGTAAAAGCGGTAACACATGCAGCCGGTCTGGTGAGTAGTCCTAGCAACAGGAACATGCCACCGAAGAACTCGCCGCTCCCGGCAAGGAATGCCATGAGCATACCGGGCTCAATGCCGATGGAAGCCATCCATTGGCCTGTCCCTCCGAGGCCATACCCACCAAACCAGCCAAAGAGTTTTTGAGCACCATGGGCCATGAGAATGATGCCGATCGGAACACGAAGAATCAGTGGCGCATATTGAGCATTTGAATTCAGTAATTTACGTAAAAAATGCATATCATCATTTCCTATATCAAAAAAGTTGAATTTGTTCTGAAGGTTGTTAGCACTATTAAAAGATGAATTTCATTGATGATAAATGTGTTATTTTGAATAGACTTGTTTAAAAAAATCGAATAACAGAACGAGACAGCTGTCATGATATGTAAATCGAGTCAATCAACGGTTATACCGTCAGTAATCTACGCCCATCGAAATCATGGATGATTTGTGAAGTGGTTGGTACGTTTTTTGTTCGGAAATAGCGTACTCTGATGGGGGAGGAGGAATAGATATGTATCAATTCAAATATGCAGTGAAGTCGTATCTGGTGGTTCTATTGTCTTCTCTGTCACTGTATGGATGTTTTCAGGAAGAGCTAGAGCATTGGATAAATAAAGAAACTTATGCGTTTCAGGGGATTTATGAAAATCAGCACAACACGGATTTGATCGCTTTTCACGAAGCAAAAGCTTCAATTCAAAGTGAAGGGAAATCGATGGTGGTTCCTTTTCAGGTTGATGGCAATTTTATTTACATTCAGGTCAGGCAAAGCTCTAAAGAGAAAAGAGAAGACATTGTCATGCGCATTCATGGTGATGGTGAAGTGCTGACATGTAGTGCCTGTGCGAAATATCATTTAAGTAATATCTGGCTTCGGACTATGCCTGAAAAACCGACGGAATAACGTTCATCGTTGCGTATTGCATGTCGTTGACATAGTCCGTTTATCAGCTCACTTTGATCATATGAGCGCGCAGAACAACCCTCATTGGATTTTCATTCAGGAAAGTTTAAATGATGCCACCTGCCGAGAGAGTTTCTGAATGGATAATGTGACTTCATTGATCGCATTATTCGCTTCAGATGCATTTACCGTAACTTCTTTTGAGCTTTCACGCATTTGCTCCATATTATTATTGACTTGATTGACGACCACGCTTTGTTCTTCGGTTGCGGCTGCAATTTGCACCGAAAAGTCGGTAATACTATTGACTCTGTCGATAATCAGATTCATGGCTGAGCCCGCAGAATCGGTATAGCTTGATGTTTCAACGGCTTTTTCTGTACCGGATTTAATCGTATCGACTGCTTTTTTTACGCCGGCGTTCAGTTCTGACAGCGTGGTTTGAATGCTTTGTGTAGACTCCTGCGTTTTCTGTGCTAAAGCGCGGACTTCATCGGCAACGACAGCAAAGCCTCTCCCGGAGTCTCCAGCCCGAGCTGCTTCTATAGCAGCATTGAGCGCCAGTAAATTCGTTTGTTCTGCGATACCCCGAATCACATCAACGACGGAGTTGATACTCTGACTGTCTTGCTCTAACTTACTGATCACACTGGCTGCGCCTTCCATCTCCTGAACGAGTGCGGTGATCTGGTGAATTGCATTTTGAATCCCCTGATGAGAATTGGTGACATCAGTTCTGGCATGATTGGATTCATCGGATGAGCGTTGAGATTGTTGGGCAACTTCAGAGATTGCCGTATTCAGCTCAGAGATTGAATGGGCAATATCATCGAGAGCCGTATTTTGATGTGCAGCACTCGTCCCGGTTTTGGATGTCAGACTTTTTAGCTGATTGGCATGGTTATGGATTCCCGAGACTTCGTCTTCAATGGTCAGCAGCATATTGTGCAGATAAGTGATGAACTCATTGGTTGCATTCGCAAGCTGTGAAAGTTCATTGTTGCCATTGTCCGGGAGTCTGAGTGTTAAATCACCACCAGACTGACTCAGCTCTTTCATTTTGTCCGTCAGCACTTGTAACCGAGTCGAAATCAAGCGTGGAATATAGAATAAGAACCAAAGCCCGACCACAACAGAAAAGAGGCTGGTAACGGTGGTATATAATTCTTGTTGCGCTTCTAAACTGTGAATCTCTGCTGCGACTTCTTGATGACGAGACTCCAATTTCTCACCAAATTTATCGTAGTACGAGCGTAGTGTAGAGAACACCTTTTCCTGATCTTGGGTCAGTAAGGTATAGGCCGGTTGGTATTGATCATCATTGACCAAGCGGATGATGTTTTCTGAGAGGCTTTTCCACTGGTTAAAGGTGCTGATGTATGTTTGATGTTCCTGAGGAATGAGTTTGATCCCTGCCCGCTCTCCGAATTCTCTCGATTTCAACATTCTGTCATAGGCTTGCTGCTGATTTTCATGGTATGCATCAAGTTGTTCTTGAGGGTTTTTTTGCTGTGATGACAGATACATATAGTCTCGCAATGCGACGGCTGACTGGTAGAGGTCACGATCAGCATTTAACACTGTGGTTGTTGCCGGAGAGATATACTTTGTCAACATAGTGGTGTTCTGAGCAATCTGATGGTTCACTTTTAATCCGAGTGCAACCACTGTTAAAATTGCTATCAGTAAGAACGCGATGGGTGTGAAAATCTGATACTTAATTTTCCAACCAGAAAAGTGCACCATGGTATACCCCTTTATTTGTTGATATAATTATATTTAAGTGTTTGCTTCTATTGCATTTTTAAGCATAGTCACTGTGAGTCTGAAAGCTTGTTTTTATTCATCGGTTCATATCTGGCCGGATAAAATTTTCTGATCTGTATCACAATCGACAGGGGCGTTTGTTGTTTGTCTGAGTAGGGGACGGTATAAGCGTAGGATAGATTGGATTGTTATTCCCTCTGGCAGGAAAACCTGACGAATACGGAACGAATACCATTGTGGTGCTTCCAAAGTGTCGGGTTTTTTTATGACAAAAAACTAGGATTGTTACCGCGCGTTCGCGGGCAAAACCTGAAAGATACAACTGACCGTATGGTGAGGTTAATCTTTCGGGTTTTTTTTGGTCCTTAATTTTGTGGTGCCGGATTTTAAAATAAGCATTTCAGGTCGATATGACCGTGTGAACTGCGATTATCGGTGTATTTATTGGGATTGTTCTGGCCAGTGGATTGGCGGTTGCTTTGGTGAACCGGGAGCTGCGGGAAGTGCAGATCAATCTATGAATGAAGTAGCCACATCGGTTGCTCAATAATATGGTTAACATCAGGATTAAACAGGAGAAGAGAGAAGATGAGTTTTAAATTTCCCGATTCGTTTTTATGGGGGGGCGCAACGGCTGCGAACCAGATTGAGGGCTCTCACTTGGGCGACGGTAAAGGTCTATCCACTTCAGACGTTTGCCCTTATGGTGCATTTGGCGAAATCGTGCCTCGTCAGGCTGGGGATTTTAATATTAAAGATCTTGCGATTGATTTTTATCACCGCTATCCCGAGGATATCGCGCTCTTTGCCGAAATGGGATTTACCTGTTTGCGCTTATCGATTGCCTGGAGCCGTATTTTTCCTAATGGCGATGATGCCGAGCCGAATGAAGCTGGTTTGGCGTATTACGACAAAATTTTTGCAGAGTTAGCGAAGCATGGTATTCAACCGCTTGTGACGTTATCTCACTACGAGATGCCACTGAATCTGGCAGAAAAATATCATGGCTGGGCGAGCCGGGATGTGATTGGTTTTTTTGAAAAATATGCTCGCGTAGTGTTTGAACGATATGGTCATGCGGTCAAACTCTGGCTGACATTCAACGAGATCAATGTAACGTTGCATGAACCATTCACGGGCTCCGGTTTGCCGAGAGACTGTGACGAACAGACCCGTTTTCAGGCGATCCATCATCAGTTAGTTGCCAGTGCCAAAGCGGTGAAAGCGTGTCATGAAATGATTCCTGATGCCAAAATCGGTAATATGATTCTGGGTGCGATACAGTATCCGCTCACCTGTAATCCTGATGATGTGATGCATACTCTGACACAAAATAGGGAGTGGCTGATGTTTGGTGATGTTCAGGCAAGAGGATACTATCCGAGTTATATGACGCGTAAGTTCAAAGAGCTGGGCGTTGAAATCAACATCACTGAAGATGATCGGGAAACACTGAAAGAAACTATCGACTTTGTTTCATTTAGCTATTACATGAGCGCATGTGCCAGTGCTGATCCGAATGAGCAGGCTAAAACTGCGGGCAATATGCTGAGTATGGTGTCAAACCCTTACTTAAAAGCGTCTGAATGGGGTTGGCAGATTGATCCGGTTGGATTGCGTTACCTGCTTAACTTCTTATATGACCGCTATCAACTGCCGCTGTTTGTGGTTGAAAACGGCCTTGGTGCGAAAGATGTCATCAATGAAGCGGGCGAAATTGTTGACGACTATCGGATTAATTATCTGAATGACCATCTCTTCCAAGTTGGTGAAGCGATTCAGGATGGTGTTGAGCTGATGGGTTACACCAGCTGGGGGCCGATCGATTTGGTCAGTGCCAGTACGGCACAGCTTGCCAAACGTTATGGTTATATTTATGTCGATCGTAATGATGATAATCAGGGTACACTCGATCGGATACGCAAGAAAAGCTTCCATTGGTATCAGGACATTATTCAGTCTCAGGGAGAGAAGCTGATGCCACCGAAAGCTTAAGACTGTCCTCAGCCCGTCTAGTCTGTTTTTATGATATCGTATGACAGGTGATTGAAACTCAGGATGTCACAAAAGATTGGATTGAGAGTCGTCAGACCTCAATCCTTTTTTGTGACTTTACAGTGTAAAACGGAGCGTATTTGGATACGTGATGTTGAGTCAGAACAACACTTGAACGGGTCAGTGCCCGTACTTGGTCGCTTCAATATTATTCAAGATACGATGGATCAGATAAGTGGCGATCAATGTGGCAACAATAGCAAATAAGATACTGCTGATTCGGTACAACGCATTAAATGTTAAGTCACTGGTCGGTGTCAGATACTGACCGAATAAAATCCCTAATGTGGTTAATCCTCCGAATCCAACTCCGGACCCACTTGCTTCTTTCATGTGCAGATAGCCGAATAACATGGTTCCGATCCACAGCAGTGGGATGACGAGCACTAATTGGTTAGAGCGATCGTATAAAAGAATTTGGCAGCTCAGACCAAAAACAACGCCTAAAATCGTCCCCATTGCTCTTTTTCTGGCATAGCCTAAAGCGCCATTCCAGTTCATCGGAAACAGCAGTAACAGGCTGGTGGACTGCGCTGACATCGAATCACTGAGATTGAGTGTCTGAAACACGAGAAACGATAAGGTCGCAACGCCGGTACCTAACAGCGTCTCATGGCGGAAACGATGAGACTGTTTAGGTTCTGACGGTGGTGGCAGCTGTCTGGGCGTCACATCAGGGATGAGATAGTGCATCAGATAGGCAATCCCAATCGCCAGAATATTCGCAACCATGTTACAGCTGATCATGTCATTAATATCAGTGGTTGAATAACTGGCAAAATGCAGCATGATACTCAGATTCAACACACTGTTTGCACCAAACAGGAATAACGGTCCGCGAGCCATACAGGCAAATTTGGAGAGAAACAGTAGCAACGCAATGCATGTCATCATCCCCGGATGCGAGCCAAATAAGCCTCCGAGTAGGCCGACTTCCAGTGTACAGATGACTGCTGATGCAATTACTTGCCGGGCGATATGACCGTTGAGTACCGGGATCATCCCCAGCAATAACATCGGAACAACGGTAAAAAAGACCCCGAAGTCCCAGCCAAAGTATTTACTAAAGGTAAAACCGAGGGTCGCGCCAGTCGCGATTCGTAAGCACTGCCGGAGATCGTTTTCATTGAGAGGATGGATCCATAAGCGCATCTTGTTCTCCGGTTCAGTAAATGTAGTGCAATAAGCTCAGCGCATGAATTTGCATCCGCGCAAACCAAGCAAACACGGATTGTCGGGGAATCAGCTGTACCGTTGCCCTGGCACCGGCTGGCAAATTCTTAGATAGCGGTTGATTGAGAACGAGATGAAGTCGGATTCGTTGCGCATCTCTGACCCAGCGATTAGAACTTGTCGGAGAGGCAAGCGAACCGTTAGCATCAAACTGACCATTACTGACACCCGCATCGATGGTACTCACCCTAGCGGTATACAGGTGGCCCGGATCGCGATCAAAGGTAATCAGTGCCGGAGTGTTATGACTAAAATTGCGCAGACTCTTCTCTCTGAAATCAGCAATGATATCCAGTTTGTTATCGACCAGCGCAATCAGCGGCGTGCCTTTATTGGCGTAAGTTCCGATCATGAGTTGCAGGTTAGTAATAATGCCGGCATGTTCTGCTTTGACTTGAGTATAAGAGAGATTGAGAGCCGCTTGCTGAAGGCGGTTCTGTGCCATCTTCACTGTGACATTCTCATGGGTCGTTGTACCGCGACGAACCTGAAGCTCTTTCAGTCGGGCTTGCGCGGCCATCAGGTTTGCTTTTGCCGCAGTCGCATTACTCAATGCATCATCACGCTGTTGTTGGGAAACACCATTACGGGCGAAAAGTTTATCCAGTCGTTTGGCCTCGCGAACTTTTTGGTTGAATACAATTTGATTTGCTTCGGTCTCTGCTTGTGCGGCTGCGATCGATGCATCTAATTGTTGATTGTCCTGAATGGCTTTTTCCAAATCGATTTTGGCTTGCTCAACCGCAAGCTGATAGGACGCCGGATCTATCTCAAACAAGATATCTCCCTGCTGTACCTGTTGGTTGTTGTGGACATAAACTTGTTTGATTTGTCCGCTGACTCGGGGCGCGATTTTGGTAATGGCACGGGTTGCCATCGCCTGTGGCGTCAGTGGCATTACGGTATCGGCCAGTAAAAAATAGGCAAAAAGGACAATGAAAAGCGCACTGGCGTATTTCACCCAGCGTGCAAATTTTTGATCGGGGGTCATCTTGTGAAACTTCCTTCGTTATTATTCTGGTTGGTGCAGGTTTTCCTGAGCATTATGTGCAATTTTTTCTAATGTCTTGCTCAGTTGGTTGAGCTCGGCCTCATCAATATTGATGAGCATACAATGTCTGACGTGCAGCACTCTTTCTTCAATCTGCTTTAAAAGTTCTTTGCCACTGTCAGTTAAATGGACAATTCGGGCTCGTTTGTCGTGTGGACAACAGTGGCGCTCGATAAAGTTTTGGTCTTCAAGCAGTTTCAAGGTTCTCATCAGTGAACCGAGTTCGATTTCAAGTGCATCGGCCAGCACTTTTTGACTGACCTCATCGCCGAGACGTTGGAGTTTCCAAAGCGCAACCCAACGACTTTGGGTTAAGCCGAGCGGTGTAAGCTCCTGATTTGCTACGCTGTTCCACAGACGAGCAGCCCGAGCGAGTTGCTCGGCAAGCGATAAGTTCTTCAGAATATTCAGATCATCGACCATAGTGGATTATCTCAATTACTAAGCATGCTCAGTAATATATAGTAGTTAGCAGGCTAAGTAAATATTTTTGATTTAAGTCACAAAATTAATATTAGATTTGTTGATAAGTGACTGTATTCATTTGGGTTCTGCTATCAACTTCACAAGGTGAGTGGGAAACATTTGAGTTAAAAACCGTATCTCACTAGATTAGTTGCATAACCGGATTGTTACTGTGGTATTTCTCTGACGCCTGACTTTGGTGGGTGTCTGAGGACGATGCAGGCAAAACCTAGCTGTTCCTGGAGTGTTGCTTCTGGAGGCTAGGTTTTTTTATGGATTCGTCTTGCGGATCTTATGTTGCCGACGTTGTCGTGGATTGTGGTACTGATTCACTTGGTTGTCGTCCGGGTTTTATAGCTCGCTGTTTTGTTACAAGCGAGAGAAAAAGCAGGTAATTTGAACTCGGTGAGCCTGATGGAATTGAACATAAAAACCGAGAATGAACTGATATTCCAATCGATGAAACGGAGAGTACTTGAAATGAAAAAGAACCGCATTTATATGCTGGCACTCGCAATTGTGGGGTTGAGCTGTCATGTGTCTGCGCATGAGAATACGATAGTGAAAATCAAAGATGGTCTCATGCAGGGGGTACACAATGACTCGGTTATTTCCTACAAAGGTATCCCTTATGCACAGCCCCCCGTCGGCGACTTACGCTGGCGAGCGCCACAACCCGTCAATGCTTGGGACGGCGTTTTACCAGCGAAAGACTATGGGAGTGACTGTATGCAAGTGCCTTTCCCGGGCGATGCCGCACCACTCAATGGCAAGTTATCCGAGGATTGCCTGTTTCTGAATGTGTGGCAACCCGCAGAGCCAAGTCGGACATTACGGCCTGTCATGGTATGGATTCACGGGGGTGGTTTTGTCAACGGTGGTTCTTCCGCTGCAAATTATGACGGAACATCTTTTGCTAAAAACGGGATTGTGATGGTGAGTATCAACTATCGCTTGGGACGTTTTGGCTTTTTTGCCCACCCGGCTTTAACCGCAGCAAACGAAGATCCTGCGCTGGGGAATTATGGACTCATGGATCAGATTGCTGCATTGCAATGGGTGAAAGAGAATATCGCTTCTTTTGGCGGAGATCCGAATCAGGTCACGGTTGTCGGTGAATCGGCCGGCGGTTTGTCAATTCATGCGCTTTTAACCTCTCCGATGGCTGAAAACTTGTTTGAGCGAGCGATTATTCAATCAGGAGCTGGTCGCCGCCATTTCAGTGGCCGCTATCTAAGTCATGAAAATACATCCGGTGAAGCGTCTGCTGAAACTGCCGGATTGTTGTTCGCGCAGAAGTTTCATATTGAGGGGCAAGGACAAACTGCGTTAGATGCTTTACGGGCATTACCTGCTGAAGATGTTGTCGATGGTTTGAGCATGATGAATCTTAACGGTGTGACATACACTGGCCCGATGATTGATGAAACATTGACCACTGCGCATCCTCAGAATATTTATAACTCTGGGAGTGGCGTTTCTGTCCCACTATTGGTGGGGGCGACAACTTCAGAAATTCCGGTTTCATCTCCGTTTACCAAATGGCCTGAAACGATAGAAGAAGCGCTGGCTATTTTTGGTCCGGTTGGTTCTAAAATTGCGAAATATGCCTATGGCGTGACACAAGAGACATCTGTTACGGATCTGGTACTGGATATTATCCGGGATACCGGAATGGTTGAGCCTGCCCGTTTTGTCATGAAAGCTGCTGAAGCGCAGGGGCAACCGGTTTATGGTTATCGTTTTGCTTATGTAGCGGATGTCCTCAAGCCAACATCAAAAGGCGCGGATCATGCCAGTGAAATTGTTTACGCATTCAATACTTTGCATGCTCAATATCATGATGCTGTGACTGCCGCTGATCAGGCAATGGCTGAGCGAGTGCATCAGTATTGGGTTAACTTTATTCGCTATGGCAATCCCAATGGCTTAGGTGTGCCACATTGGTCCCGATACCGCGGTTGGGCTGACAATCTGATGATGTTCTCCAATCAGGGTGTTGAGCAATCCGGCATGGTCTTTGACCCATGGAAAGTGCGCCTGACGCTGATTGAGTCAATCCAGCCACCATTGTGAACGACGACTGTGAGCGGCAACTGCGATAACATCAACGTTTGAGCCTCAGTGACCTCTGAATGATAAACAAATGCAAAAGCGCACCTTTAAAGTGCGCTTTTTACTGAACAAACCCATATCTCTCATTGTTTAAACAGGGTATTAAGGTTTAAACAACGCAATTAGAGTTTAAAGCGTCCGACGATATCGATCAGGTTATGGTTGACCCTGTTGATGCCTTCCATGCCCGATAGTGATTTTTGTCCGTTGAGGTTCAACTCATTGACGATATCATTCAGCGCGGACATATTACGGCTAATCTCATGGGTTACACTGCTCTGTTCTTCTGCCGCTGTTGCGATTTGTGAGCTTAAGTCATTAATTTTGTAGACGAACTCGGTCATTTTTTCTAGGCTGACCGCGACATTGTCAGAACCCTCAGAGGTTTCCTGACAGCGCTCTCTGGTATGCTCCATCGATTCGACAATAGTTTCTGTTCCCTTGAGCAGACGAGACAGTGCCTCTTCGATTTCTTCCGTACTTTTCTTGGTTCTGCTGGCCAGATTTCTGACTTCATCCGCAACAACGGCAAACCCCCGGCCTTGTTCCCCGGCTCGGGCTGCTTCTATTGCAGCGTTGAGTGCCAGTAGATTGGTTTGTTCTGCAATGCTGCCGATCACGGTCAGAATGGAATGAATACTCTGAGTTTCATCACTCATATGCTGAATATGAGTTGAAGAGTTCTCAACATCACTCATTAACACAGAGACGGTATGTTGAGATTGCGTCATAATTTGTCTTGATTCAGCACTGGTATCATTGGCCTGTTGCGTCAAGTTGGCCGTATGAGTGGCATCTGATGCCATCGATTCGGCTGTTGCATTCATCTCTTCAATTGCAGTGACGACTTGTTCCGTTTCTATGACATGGTTTTTGAGGATCGCAGAGTTATGTTCCGAAAGTTGTTTCATGTCTCCGATGCTGGTTTGAAGCTGCCCCGATGCATTTTGGATTTCCCGCATCATCGCTTGCAAGTTACCAATGAATTGGTTAATGCCATCTGCTATCTGACCCAGATCATCGCTGGAATGGACTTTCAGGCGTTGGGTCAGATCACCGTCACCACGAGAGAGACCGGTAATCATATTTTTAAGAGAAATAATGGGACGATATAAGATTTGAATGACAAAGAAGGCAATGACCACACTCACGATGGTAGCAATGATGGTTGTGGTAATGGCCGTATGTTTTGCCGAAATAAGCCCTTTAAAGGCGATGGCTTTATTGAGACCAATCACAAAATACCAGTTTTTATTAGCCACCTTGATTCGGTGCGTAAACAAAATTTTATCTTGTCCGTTGAGCACATAATCTTGTACGGTTTGCTCCTGTTTGACCGCTTTGGATACGGCATCTTTGAACCAGTCAAAATCAATACCTTTGTCCCCGGGTTTCAAGACTTCGGAAGAAGAAGCCAGCACGGTCGTGTCTTGATTCAAAATTAAAGCAACAGAACCTTCAATGTCGTTTGCGCTTTTAACCAAATGACTCAGGAAGGCAAGCTGCATATCAACACCGATCATCCCATCTTTAATTTTTTGGACCATACTGACCCAGTAAATATCAGGATTTGCCTCATCCGGATAGGGCTCTGTCATCGATGGATTGACCGCATTGCGACCATCTTGATAGTAGCTCATGGTTCTGATATCCCCGTTGAATTTATGATCGGGCCAGGCATCACTGACCTGATTCCAATATGCGTCTCCGGTTGTTTCAAAACCGATAAATGAACTGCCGGTATTGAGAGTGGTCGCAAAAATTTTTGCTTGGTTTATATAATCCTGAGGGGACTGGCCGGGAAGCGATGTATCTTTATACATGTCGCCGATGCCCTTTATTCCAGCTATTTTTTCACTGATAAACTGCTCAACCAAATCTGCTTTATTGGTGGCGTAATCTGTTCCGGAAGCAATAATCAATTGAGATATTGTTTCCGCTTGTTTCATATACGCAATGTAATTGGAAACTGATACAGAGGCACCAACGAGCAAAATAACGGAAATGAGTAGTATCTGTTTAAGTCCGTACTTTTTCATATTGAATCCTTTCAGATAATTACCCTAATAACATTGTCGTCAGGAAATATTAAAAGTTTAGTATTATTTTTGCGGTCGAAACAATTTTATTGTTATAAATATTAATAAAAGAGTATTTAAATTTGAATGGTTTGATATGAAACATGTAATAAAAATCGTATTGCATAAAAATAACCATCCAAAATCTTGGGTGGCTATTGATACGAGATTGAGTGATCTACTGGGCCAATATAGAGAGGGTTATATTGGTCAGTGAGAGCTCGCCATCAGTGACGCCGACACTCAGTTTGGTTCCGGGTTTCTGATACATTCTGACACTTAAGGCCGTGCCGTTGATGTAGAGCACTGCGATATCATCATCAACGACCAGTTGCAGCGAATAGTCAGTCTTCTCTTGGAGGTTAACTGGCCTTTCGAGCCCTTTATTCATATATTGGAACCACGGCCAGTTCGGTGTTTTATCGAAAGTCAGCCGCTTTTCATTGAGGGCAAAACGGTATTCATAAGCCTCTTCTAGTTCGTTTCCATATAGGAAAACAGAGAATCCGCGAGTCCCCGGAGTAATGTTCACTGTCGCTTCAATGCTAAAACAAGTTGAGGTATCTTCTGCCAGAACCTGTACCTGATGTGAATCAACGGTTTGCAGTTGCGTATCAGCCAACGGCGTTTTGATACAAAAAGCATCCAGCACAGATTTGAGTGGTTTCACACCCAGCGTATTATCGGTTCGCTGATAGACTTCCTGAGGAACAAACGTCCCGCCCCATTCATAATTGCCTAAATCGTCATTGTTCTCTTTGGTCGGCACCCATCCAAAAAGCACGCGTCTGGCACCATCGGTCGCTGTGCGGCCTGCATAATATGCCCGGCCATCAAATGCATCATCTGCCGGGGCTAGCCAAGGGCCGTCTAAGCTCCGGCTCATACGGTAGATCATCTTATTCTGATCACTGAATTCAGAAACAATCAGATACCACCACTCGCCAATTTTGAATAGTTCTGGCATCTCAATCATGGTGAACAGGCCCGGATACCAGAAGTCCCCCTGAAATGTCCATTCCGTCATATCTTTACTGGTAAAGGAAACCAAACGCCCCGTACGTTTTCTGTTGTCCCCCGGTGCTCTGGCCCCCAGAACCAACAAGTATTCCTCTTTTTCGTCATTCCAGACAATAAAAGGATCTCTCCAGGCAAATATGTCGTATCCTTCCTGAGGCACAATTTGATCCGCATTCCCGTTCTTTTCCCAGTGAATTAAATCTTGGCTTGTCGCCTGCATTAATTTCTGAGAGGGGATTCCCTTTTTCTTAAATATCTTATTCGCGCCAGTATAAAAAGCAGTGTAAGTATCCTCTGATGTCTGATATACGCTGCCAGCGTAGATGTACTGATCCTGATCGTCATTTGAACCATGTTCTATTGAGGTGCCGTGTTCTTCATAATGGCGAAAATCCTTGGTGGTACATAATGACCAGCCAAAAGGTTCACCCATCGGGCCCGGATTGCGGGTATCTCGTTGATGGTACAAATAGAAAACACCATCTTTGCAATAAGGCATACAGTCACCAAACCAATGCCCGTCAGGCTGATAAAAAATCTTATACATAAAATAATCTCTTTTTATTCTCACTGAGAATCTGCGGTTAATGTTTTACGTTCATTACTATGAATAACGGAAATGAAGTAGGAAATGACAAAAGCGCTACCAAACGCAATGACCATACCTAATATATAATTCAGCAGGCTGCCTGGTTGAGCGATAACCATGCCGGGAATACCGGTCATTCCCACCGCGGTCATCCCTACTTTTGTGTACACAACAAAAGCACCACCTAATGCACCACCGATAAGTGCTGCCAGAAATGGTTTGCCATAGCGGATGTTGATCCCAAATATAGCGGCTTCAGTAATGCCCAACAAACACGAAATACCCGCCGGGACAGCAATTGCTTTAACTTTTGCGTCTTTTGCTTTAAACGCAACAGCGAGACACGCTCCGCCCTGAGCAACGTTAGCCATTGACCAAATTGGTAGCAGAAAGTTAACGCCGACTTCGGGATTGGTTAACAGGCCTGCTTCAATGGCGTGGAAGCTATGATGAATGCCTGTAATGACAATCATTGAGTACGTCCCGCCAAACAGCAATCCCGCAAGCCACCCAATATGTTGATAGATGAAATTCAGAGATAATGTAATCCCATCACCTAAAGCTCGTCCAACAGGACCGATAAATAACAGCGCAATGAACCCGGTCAGAATGATAGTGACGAAAGGCGTCACGATCAGATCGAGGGAATCAGGAACGACCCGATGTAACTTGTTCTCCACGAAACTTATGAACCATGCAGCTAGTAGCACCGGGAATACCGTGCCTTGATAGCCGATCATCGCGACGTCGATGCCAAAGAAATCCATGGTATTAAAACCAGAGGCGACGCCCCATGCATTTGTTAATGCCGGATGGGTCAGAATGCCACCGAGTACGGCACCTAAAAATGGATTTCCTCCAAATTCTTTCGCGGCGGTAAAACCAATCAGAATGGGTAAAATGATAAAAGCAGCGGAACTGCACATATCAAGCATGATGAACAGCGCACTATCTGGTGATACCCACCCATTGGAACGGACTAATCCGAGTAATCCCATCAGCAACCCGGCAGAAGCAATTGCAGGGATAATAGGGACAAAAATATTCGATAAAAGTCTGGCTATCCGCTGAAAAGGGTTAAGTTTTTGGGCTGCAATATTGGTTAAATTTTCCTTTGATGTTTCATTGATGCCGGTTTGAGAGACAAATTCAGCATAGACTTTATTGACTAACCCCGTCCCAAAGATGATCTGGATTTGCCCCGCGTTGATGAAGCACCCTTTTACACCATCGACATTGTCAATTGCCTCTTGATTCAACTTGCTTTCGTCAGCCAGAACTAATCTGAGTCTGGTTGCGCAGTGTGCTGCACTGGCGATATTGTCTTTCCCTCCCAGCAATGGGATCAGTTCACGGGATATTTTTTCTATGTTCATTGCGTGACCTTGTTGCATGTTTTTGTATTGGATGTATGGATTGTTTTAATTTGTATTCAATTTGTATTAGATATCACTATTTTTTAAATGACAAATAGGACAAATAAAAAATGAGATAATGATCAATATTCGCAATTAGATATAAATAGATAACAAATAATGTGGAATAATCTGGTGGATCACATTTGTTATGCTGTTAATTGAATAGGTTCTTGATTTGTTTGAATTCTGTATGCTAGTTTTAGCCGAGATAAGGAGAGAAAATGCTGTATAAAAAAGTGATGCTGGATCTGAAATCTCGGATTGACTCGGATGAGTTGAACATCGGTGATATGTTACCGACGGAAAAAGCACTGATAGAACATTACTCGGTCAGTCGGAGTACGATTCGTAAAGCTATCGATGAATTGGTGAAACTAGGATTAGTTGAGAAGAGACAGGGCTCAGGGTCGAGTATTGTTAGCAAAACGTTAGCAAATTCAATGTCAAATTTGGTTACAACCCAAGAAATGCTCGCGAACTCAGATAAGAGTTTGGTGTATAAAGTTGTCGAGTTTCAGTTAATGTCAGCGGATAAAGAAATTGCAGAATTCTTAAAAGTTTCGCCATCGGAAAAAATTTACTTTATTCGTCGCATCAAGTTGATTAATGAGGTGCCTTCGATATACGAAGACTCCTATATTCCGGTTACGTTACTTCCTCAAATTAATCTGCTCTCCTTAGAAGGATCCAAATACAGCTATCTGGAAAATGAGCTAGGGTTTGAGATTGATGGTGCCATTCAAGATTTTGAGGCGATCCTGCCAGATCAGGATATTTGTGAGGCCTTGAACGTGTCACCTGAACGGCCACTGATTCGTATTCATTCCATCGGGAAACTCAAAGATGGGCGAGTTTTTGAGTATACGAGAACGAGCTTAAATCCTGAAACCTATACCTATAAACATTATTTAAAACGTTAATATAAGAGAAATCCACCAGTTGAGTGACCTTGAAAAGGTCACTCTCCCGAGCCTAAATGAAACGCTTAGCATTTTGGGTGTCTGGTGGGGTGAATCTGTAAATTTTCCTTACTCCTTTCTCGTCCGCATACTTGAATGTTTCTTCCATGTTTTCGAAGGTGTTATTCAATAGATAAGGGTTTTATCACGAGTCTGTTGAGCCGTATGATGAAGTCTCTAAAAAGTTGCGAGTGAAGAGAGGCAATCATGAATCATACGATCATGCCGACACTGTTTGTTTCCCACGGTTCACCGATGATGATTGTGGAACAATCTGAAACAACAGAGTTTTTTAAACGAATGGGTCAGAGCATCCCAAAGCCGAAGGCGATTGTCATGTTCTCTGCCCATTTTGATGTGGCAGGTCCGGTGATGATTACCAGTGGGCAAACCTTGGGAACGATTCATGATTTTTACGGTTTTCCTCAACCGCTTTACGAGGTTGAATATCCGGCTCATGGTGCACCGGATTTAGCACAAAAGGCTGGTGAATTGTTGCAAAATCGTGGTTTCTCAGTCGAACTGGATGATACTTTGGGGCTGGATCATGGCGCATGGGTTCCGCTGCAATATATGTTTCCGCATCGGGATATTCCGATTATCAGTATCTCTATTAATCGTCAGGCGAGTGCTCAGACTCACTACGAGTTAGGGCAAGCTTTATCATCTCTGCGGCGAGAAGGCGTTCTC
Source organism: Vibrio sp. MEBiC08052 (assembly GCF_001506075.1). Taxonomy (GTDB): domain Bacteria; phylum Pseudomonadota; class Gammaproteobacteria; order Enterobacterales; family Vibrionaceae; genus Vibrio. The sequence goes on from NZ_KQ947475.1 coordinate 3,517,851, forward strand.
TTTATTGGCTCCGGCGGAATCAGTCATAACCTGAGAGCCGTATTTTCTGCCGCGTCAGATCCGGAAAGCATTCATAAAATGCAAGTGTTCACCGACTGGGTTGCTGAAAAAATAGAGCAGCGGGATGTTGACGCGATTAATCACTATTTACAAACAGCCCCTTATGCGCAGTTTAATCATCCGACACCGGATCATTTTCTACCACTGCCCTGTATTCTGGGAACCAGTGACATATCCGAAAACGGGCAAGTGTTGCACCGCTCGGTGGATATGGAATTGCTGGCGTTAGATGCATATGGGTTTGGATTTGCGGCGTAGAAGATAGTGTGACTTTCTGCTAATCCCGGATTCATTGTGACCGATCTTAATGGAGATAGTGGCTCATGTATCATGTATGGCAGAGGCAAGCAGCCGGAATGATAATCAAACTGGCTACTCTTGATGAATCAGGCCCGACAAGGACCTCGATTGAGTGGATATCTTATCAGGTGAAGAGTGTTTTATCCCAATGTTAGCGCATCCCTTGCTAGGATAAACCCACCGATAATTGCTGCCTCATTTTTCAGTTGAGGTCTGACGATATAATCATCAATGTCGGGTATTTTAATATAATGATTTAGCTGTTGATTAACCGAAGCTTTGACCATATCCAATACATGTTCCTGTTGCATGACTCCGCCGCCCAGTATGATTTTTGCCGGAGATAGAATCAGACTATATGTAACAATAGCTTGTGCTAAGTAATAGGCCTCAACCTCCCAGAGAGGATCATCTTTGCCAATTTGATTCGGTGTCTGATAGGCTCGTTCAGCCAGAGCCGGTCCGGATGCCAGACCTTCTAAACAATCGGTGTGATAAGGACATATTCCGGCGAACGTATCTGACGGAAAACGTTTGACGGCGATATGTCCCAGTTCCGAATGATGATACCCATTGAATATCTGCAGATCTACAATGACTCCGCCACCGATTCCGGTGCCGACTGTGATATAAATACAGCTGTGTTCGCCAACCGCAGCACCGCATTTTAACTCTCCCAAAGCCGCGATATTGACATCAGTATTCAGGGCGATCGGGATGCGATATTGTGCTTGTAGTGCCCCGAGGATATTAAAACCTTTCCATGCGAGTTTAGGCGTCGATTCAATATATCCGTAAGTCGAGGATGACAAATTCAGATCGAGGGGACCAAAACATCCGACCCCCATAGCAGCAATCGAATATGACGAGAAAAAATCAGCTATTTTCCCTAGTGTCTCACTCGGATCTGTGGTTGGTATGCTGATTTTATCAATCAGATTCAGATCCTGATCAGAAACTGCCGCAATAAATTTCGTTCCACCAGCCTCTATTGCACCTAACATGAATGTATCTAACATAAAAGCCCCGTTTAATTATCAATAAAACACGGCAATAATACACCTGTGCAATATCACTTGTGATATAACATATGGATTGGCATATTAAGCCGTGATTAACTTTAAATGAAATTTATAAGTTGCGTTAAAAATAATAACTATTGAATGTAAAGTTCGACTTTATTTATCGAATTAAATAATTTCATTTTTGCTCGGATAACTTCTTTGGCCGCATCAATACAATCAGGATAAATAACATTTGGATCCCACCAACTATGTTCTGAAAGAATTTCTCTACATTTATCAAAATAAGCCGCTTTCATATCACTTGAAATATTCACTTTCTGAATACCGATTTCAATCGCACTGGTAATTTCTTCATCGGGATTTGCTGAACCGCCATGTAATACCAGAGGGATATCAACTCGGTTTGCAATATCTGTTAAAATATCCAGTTTTAGCTTGGGTTCCATATCTTTCGGATAAATACCATGTGCGGTTCCGATGGCTACGGCTAGCGTATCGACACCGGTTCGGATTACGAAGTCTTCTGCCTCGGCCGGATCGGTATATATGACTTTGCTCACACCACCTTCTACTGAGGTTCCTGTAGAACCGATGGTACCTAACTCCGCTTCAACAGAAACCCCGATGGAATGCGCTGCTTCAACTACTTTTTTGGTTAACGCCACATTATCTTCATAAGGGAGCAGCGAACCATCGATCATCACTGAAGTAAATCCACAACTGATCGCCCGCATGACATCATCAAACGAACCACCGTGATCTAAGTGAATGACAAAAGGAATCGGACTATTTGATGTTCTCTTCACCACATATGCAAAAAAATCATCGGTTAAAAATGATAATTCTGTCGGATGGATAGAAATGATTGCCGGAGCCTGACAAGCTTCTGCTTCTTCAACCACTGCACGTACAAAACTACTATCTGCCACATTAAAAGCACCGATGGCGAATTTATTCTTCTTGGCAACTGATAATAAATAATTCATTGAAACTAACATAGATAAATTCCTTATAAATTTAACTTTAATGATATAAATAATTACTCAGCAAGGACTTGCCTTCGGATCCAGAAATAGAAATATAATGCTTGATTATTTCTTTGCTCTGTTCTTCAGCTTGCCGAATAACTTCCCAATAATTTTTATTTGGATTTTCATGGAGCTGGTCTTGAATGCTATTCACATTGGCTTTCATAAAATCACTACCCACGTTAATTTTATTAATGCCTAATGTGACGGATTGTTTGATATTTTCAGCACCTACTCCAGAGCCGCCATGTAAAACCAAAGGCGAATGAGTCGCTTGTTTTATTCTTACCAGAATATCGAAATCCAATTTCGGCACCACACCTTGTGGATAGTGTCCATGTGAAGACCCATATGAGACTGCCAAAGCGTCAATCCCTGTCTGATCAATAAATTTTTTCGCTTGGTCAGGATTGGTAAACATGGCTTCATTGGTGTAGTCCCCTGACATGGTCAGGCCAATATTCCCCAGCTCGCCTTCGACACTGACATCATATATTTTGGCAAAATCCACAATTTCTTTGGTGTAACGGATATTTTCATCAAATGAATACTTCGATGCATCGACCATCACACTTGAAAAACCGTCAGCTATGCATTTTTTGATTAAGCCAATATCTTCTCCGTGATCCAAATTTAAAGCGACATCAACATTGGCCCGACTCGCCAGTTCAATGACCAGAGGTGTGATCAATTTACTGTCACAGTGATGACATAGGTGTTCCTGAACAATATCGATAATAATCGGAGCACGGAGTTCCTGCGCAGCTGATATTACACTCCTGACCGTTTCCAGGTTGAAGCAGTTTATCGCCATGACCGCATAATTTTGCTGATTTGCCTGAAATAACATCTTTTTCATAGAGACATACATGTGATTTAATCCTCTATTTATTGAGAAATTTTGATCGATGAGAGATCGAGTTCTTCTTCATCCTCATCTTCTGTCACTGCGCCTTCCTTCGGTTTTTTCTTCAGGATCACCAGCAGTAATGCGGTGATGACCGAGCCGATCAACAAGGCGATACAAAATGAGATAGGGTGGGTCATGGCAGGGACGATAAACATGCCGCCGGATGGTACCGGAGAGCCGATTCCTAGATACATCGAGATGCCACCACCAATCGCAGCACCAAAGGTACATGAGAAAATGACCCGGATTGGATCGACAGCGGCAATGGGAATGACGCCTTCGGTGATCATGCAAATCCCCATTGGGAATGCAATTTTGATATTGTTTTTTTCAGAGGTAGAGTAGATTTCTTTACCGATGATTTTGGATATGAATAAAGAGATTGTGACTCCGAAAGGCGGCACCATAGACGCCAATATTTTGATCGCTTCCGGTTCTTTAATCCCCTCAAGTAATAGGCCGTCAGCAAACAGAGAAGCCACTTTATTCACTGGCCCGCCAAAATCAAAGGCCGCCATGCCACCCATGATCATCCCAAAGACGAACCGGGTTCCGCCCTGCATACTCATCAGAAATGTGGTCATCACATTGGTTGCCCAGACAATGGGAACACCAATGACGAAATACATCAGGATGCCAATACAAACGGTGGAGACCAACGGGATGATCATCATCGGCATCAAGCCCTGAGCCCAGCTCGGGACTTTGATTCTGTCTTTTAAAAATAAGATAAAGAATCCAACCACATAGCCGCCTAACATCCCGCCAAGGAATCCGGCACCAATTGAATTGGCAATCAGTCCCATCATCAATCCGGGCGCAATCCCCGGCCGATCGGCAATCGAATAGGCAATTGCCGCAGAGATTACCGGGGCCAGTAATCCCATACCGAGCACGCCCAGAGAGACGAGTGCATCAGGAATATTATAGGCAGCTTTATAGTCATGAATAACGTTACCTCCGGTTAAATTACCGATTGCAATTAATAAACCGGCAGTGACAACTAAAGGTAACATGTAGGATATGGCTGTTAATGCATGTTTTTTCAGTTCAAGTTTCATCGTTTAACTCGCTATCATGAAGTTATACTTTAGGAATCATATCTTCCTGCAATTTATTTATTAACGCCTTAGGAGATTTAATTAATAATTGTGTTGGTACTTCAACGATACGTTTTCCCGCAAATCTCTCTTTTCCTGATATTTTTATATCGGCGGCAATAATAACGACATCCGCTTCGGCAATATTTTCTTTCCTTAATTCATTTTCTACACCGATGGTTCCCTGAGTTTCAACGTAAATACTATGCCCTAAAGATTGTGCAGCTTTTATCAGTTTTTCTTTAGCGATATACGTGTGGGCGATTCCAGAGGTGCAAGCCGTAATAGCGACTATATTCATAGTTTTAGTCCTCTTCTATGTTTTCAAATAAATTTAATAGTTCTTTTTTTGACTTGATGTTTAATAGTTGATCTAATAAATCATCATCTGCTAAAAGCTCAGATACATGAGCTAATAATTTTATATGCACTGTAGATTTATCTACCATTCTGACGGCAAATAAAATAATGAAGCGAACCGGAAGATCATCTAAAGATTCCCATGCGATATCATGAGGTGTTTTCCCAATAGCAATCGATGTTTTCATCACTGCATCTGATTTTCCATGAGGAATAGCGATGTAGGAACCCAACCCTGTTTCGCCTTCATTTTCTCTTAAATAAACATCCTTTAAAAAGGTATCTACATCTGAAATACAACCATTGTCGTAAAGCATATGACAAAGTTCATTTAATACTTCATCTTTCGTTTTTGCCTGAAGGTTTAAATTAATTAGTTTTTCATTCAATACATTTCTGATATTCATTTCAGCTTACCATTTCAATTGATTAAAATTCTATTTACAATATAGGGTGATCATCCACTTCTAGTGTTTTAGTTATTTTTAATATATTGTCGATATCTTTTTCATTAATAAAAGCACTAACGTGAACATAAGGAATTTTATAGTCAAAACTGTCTATATTAATTGTTGTTAAGATTAAATCTACATCTTCTATATTCTGAATGTTTTTTATCTTCGAAAATGGAATAATGTCGATAATTTTCCATTTGGGGAAAGATTTTAATACCCGCCCCTTTAAAAGATGAGATGTCCCTATGCCTGTGGAGCAAACAATGACAATGTTTAAAGATTGCAAGTGTTGCTCATAGTAATATTGAAAGTACAAGGTGAGATAACCGATTTCATCGTAACTAATGTTTCTATATTTGCTAAATATGATTGAATTTTTAATGATTTTTGTTAGGGAATTAAATAAAAGATCACATTCACTTCTAATTTCATTCAATAACGGGTTATGGATGTTGATGTGATGCTTTAACCTCATGATCAACAGCCTTACATGCGGCATAAGGTTTCTACGTAGCTCATTGTTATCAAAAAATTTAGCTGAACATTCATCGACCATGTTAACGATAAGAAAATCAGTAAAACTCACACACTCCATTTCCTCATGGGAACTGTCGAATTTATTTCTGTTACAGTTTTCAGAAAATCTTGATGAATAAATAAGATAATATAGATTTTCCGTTTCATAATCATTCAATCTTCTCATGGTATATGATGAGATTTTTTTGGTTAATTCTGACGCGATTTTTTTGATAGATAAGTTTTTTGTTTTTTCTTTGTTAACATTATTTACTCTATCTAAATATTGTCCTGTCTTAATTCTTTTCATCGTTACAATTATATAAATCAGTATGTTTATATAATAAGGTTCTTCTAATGATATGTTTTTTGATATGATATATTTTAAAATATTTTTAGTAAAAACGATTTCTTCATATAGGAAATAATTTTGAAGTAAAATAAGATCATAACTATAATCATTGTTAGTGATTATGTTAATGATGAAATTTTTTAGTAACTCTCTTATTTTTGCCTCGTCCCCATCAATAAAAGTTCCCTGACTTGTTTTTATGAGTTTAACATTGGTATCGTTGAGTATTTCATCTATATGATCAAGATCGTGGGCGATAGAAGATGAACTGATCATATATAATTCTGATAATCTGGAAATTGAGGTTTTTTCTGGAGAGTTCAATAATAAATAAATGAGTATTTTCTCTCTCCGCTCACTTGTAGACATTGCATGTTTTTTATAGGAATTATTATTTGAGTTGGAAAATTTGCTGATATATTCTTGGTAATTTATTTTAAATCCTTTACCGATATGATTAATGATGATGTCCATATACTTAGATTGGCTTTCTTTAATGCTTTTTATTTCGCGGTATATTGTTTTCTCAGATACATTTAATTTTATAGAGAGTTCTTTTGCAGTAATGAAATTATCCTCTTGAACTAAATGGTCAAGAATATTTTTTTGTCTTTTAGATAAAATCATATTACCCTCCTACCTGTAGTCTTTTTACTTATCCTTGTCTACAATATTTCTATCATAGCAACACAAACCACATATAATGAATAACATAATCTGTCCATTTTTAATGGACAGGATTAAAGTTAAAAATTTGATCTAGATCTTATTTGATTTTTATTATAAAAAAATACAATTAAACAGCATATTCTAATTGTGGTTCAGTTTTTGTGTTCTATGACAACTACTGGAAAATATTAGAAAGATTATCCATAAGGTTGCATGGGGATTGGATAATTGAATACAACAAATAACATCCTCAAGGGTACATCATGATATGATACTATGGGAATATTTAATAAAATATGAAAAGCTCGGAAAATCTAACTTTGATACTAGTGGTTGGGGACAGCGTCTCGAAAAAGAGTTTGCTGAGCGTGCTGGTGGCAAATTCAATATAGGAAAATTTAAATCCTTATCCATTAACAGTGCTATACCATCTAATTTGAAAGGCGAGTTTAATGTTGCTGTTGGCAATATTACCGACAGCCTGTTTCCCTCTCCTTGGTGCTGAGCCATGGGAAATGCCATAAAGACTGATAAACAGAAGGTTTCGGAGAAAATAAAGAAAGCCCTGATGAAGGCTTTCTTTTACAAAGTATAAAAACTTAAGAAAAGAGAGTTGTAAGATGATCGTTAAAACGCTTAATTTCACTTTCTACATTCGGCTCTTTGACCACATCAGTGGTAATAAAGGTCGTCAGTGCTTCCATCCCCAAAAACTCATTGGCTTTATGAAAATGTAGGTAGACCCCGTCTACGCCCTGACCCTCAAAGAATTGTTCTGGATCATTAAAGGCTTCTAAAGGTGCATTCCATGTAAGAGAAAGCATGTATTTTTTCCCTTGAAGAAGACCCCCTGAACCATATTTTTTAGACGTATCTGCGCGTGTGCGTCCATCACTTTCGTACAGAGTTCCATGACCTGCAGTAAATACCTCATCGATCCATTTTTTAACGGTCCATGGTTCACCCATCCACCAACCCGGCATCTGATAAATCAATACATCGCTGTTAAGGATTTTCTTTATCTCGTTCTGAGGATCGAACTCACTGTCAGCATTCGTAACGGTTACTGTGTGCCCAAGTTTGCTTAAAACCTCTTGTGCTGTGTTGACATAGAGCGTGTTTAACTCTCCTTTAGCGAAGTTAAAACTCTTGGCTCCATTGATAATAAGAATGTTACTCATAAAACGACGACCTCCAACTGAGTCATAGTGTGGTTTCTTTCTTAATCGATACAGAGAAGGGTACAGCACACGATCATCATGAAAAAGATGATAAAAACGTTTAAACTATTCACATTTTTCGAACAATGCAATCATTGTCTTGTCTAGGGAGAAAGAATATGGATCGCATTCAGGCGATGCAGATTTTTATGCGAGTCGCAGAAGTTAGAAGCTTCGTACGCGCAGGATGTGAATCAATCCGGCCCTGATAACGGGCGCTGAATCCAGAGAAAGGCATTGTGTGTCATGCCTCGAAGCTAGGGGCTGAAACAATCATAGGGGGAAATACATAAAGAAGAACTGCGTCGTATTTTACCCTTCAAAAGTGCTAATACCATGATAAGTAGTGTTTTTTGCTGATTGCTTCTTTTATGTTACAGCGATGCCATTCACCAGTTTGAAACGCCCTTGATGAAAACATCCCTCGACCATCTGCCTGAATTCAAACAGCAAGAGCTTGCCACGATCTCGACCATTCTGCATGATATGCTGGGAGATTATTTTGAGGGCAAAAACGGGAGTAAAAGCGAGTTTCGCATCCTGAAAATCATTCTGTTAGGCAGCCACGCCAAAGGGAATTGGGTTAACGATCCGGCCAATGGTTACATCAGCGATTACGATATTTTGGTGATCGTCAATAAAGCTGCCTTGGTGGAGGATTATGTGGTCTGGCAGCGTGCTGAAGAGCAAATTGATCGCAAAGTAAAATCCGCGCCGTTGGGTTTGATTGTTCACGATTTACAGGAAGTGAATGAACGATTGCAGCAGGGGCACTACTTTTTTCGGGATATCCGCGAAGAAGGAATCGAACTGTTTGCCGCGACACCGAAGCCTTTGATGGCGCCGGGTGATTTAACCGAGGCCGAGAAACGGGAAATTGCGCAAAAGTATTTTATGCGATGGGTTAAAAGTGCACATGATAGTTTCGCGATGTCCGGTTATGCCATGAAAGATAAACGTATTGAGCTAGCTGCTTTTGAACTTCATCAATCCGCAGAAAAATTTTTCGCCTGCGCGTTACTTGTCTGTACGAATTACTTACCCAAATCACACAATATCGAAAAGCTGAGTAAACTGTGCGCGCAAATCGAGCCTGAGTTTAAGGGATGGTCACACCATGTTTTGTTGTATCAACTGGCGAATAGCTTGGCATCAATTCAGAATGTCAATGAGCATCTGTTGATTAAGGCTTGGTTGTATTGATTCTAGTTAATGGTTTTGTAACAAGACTTAGGCATAACACGAATCAAATCTGTGAATGTGACGGATCTGATCGTTTAGTTCAATCGAATTACGTAACAAGGTCCAGAGATTTGTTAAATTTTAACAGTGGCACTGTCCTACCTTATGTCTAATAAATATGTATATTATTACATGCACATATACTAACGTAGGTAAATGTGTGATATTTGTCAAAAACATGACCCATGCAAAATGTAATAACCATTTTTGTCATTAATATCCTTAGTTCTTTTTAAAATAAAAATATAAAAAAATTAACAATAAAAGCATAAAAAAACACAATTAGTTAATATGTGTCAATTTAATGTTACAAAAACGTTTGTTTTTGTTTCTTTTTTTGTGTGTTTGTCTTTGTATTTAGCAAGGAAGTGAGTTAGCAGAAATAATCTTGTCTATAATTACTACTCTGAAAATAAAATGTATACCAATATAACATGAAATTCATCTCATTTTTTCTTATCTATAATAATAGTAATGATAATTAAAAATATAATTTAAAGCTAGTATAAATGGCATGGCTGAGTTTCATATATTCATCTGTGAGAATGTGATTTAGATCGCATATTGCGGCGTGACTATTGTGGCAAAAAAATATTATACATATCTTACCAGATAATTCTCTGGAATATAGGTGTCTAATGATTGTTGAATCAATGAGTGATATCATCAATGATGATATTTTCCTAAAGCTTAATGATTTCTGTGAAAATAATAGCCCAATCCTAAAGATTGAAGGTTTAAGTGCTGGTGGTTCAATTAAAATTAAGGCGGCTAAATATTTAATTGATGATGCATTAAAAAATAGTAATTTGAGCAAAAATAAAAGGTTTATCGAATCAAGTTCTGGAAATATGGGAGTGGCTCTCAGCATTATAGCAGCATCTAATTCTCTAAATTTTACATGTGTAGCAGATGTGAATACATCGGAACAAAATATTAGGACTATGAGAGCGTTAGGTGCTGAAGTCATTGTTATCACACAAAAGGATGACAAAGGTGGTTATCTAGGAAATAGATTAAAATATATAGAACACAAGCTAAAGGAAGACAATTCACTTATTTGGTTAAATCAATACTCAAATCCTGGTAATGTAAAATCGCATTATTCTCTTACTGCAAAATCCATATATAAGTCAATTGGAGAAATTGACTATCTCGTTATAGGAGCTGGCACGACAGGAACGCTCATGGGGTGTGCTGAATATTTTCGAATACATTCTCCAAACACAAAAATTGTTGCAGTAGATTCTGTTGGGTCTGTAACTTTTGGTGCTGAGGCAGGACCACGTTACTTACCAGGATTAGGGGCTAGCGTTCAACCGCCATTCTTTAATGCATCGTACATAGATAAGCTAATACAAGTGCCTGAAAGTGAAACTATTTTGATGTGTCGAGAGTTAGCAGAGAAATATGGTTATCTTGCAGGAGCGTCAACGGGTACTGTACTCGCTGGCATCAGAAAGATTAGCAAACTATTCAAACAATCAGATAAAGTTGTCGCGATTTCACCAGATCTTGGTAGTGGATATGTAAATACTGTTTTTAATCGTGAATGGTGTGAAAAAAAATTTGGCATTTAAATTGAGAGTAATATGAGAGATATAAAAGAAAATAAGTTTGATGTTATTGGTGGTGAATATATTAAAAATATTCTCTCCGATTGTAAGAAAGATATTCTAGATGTAATTGAAAATACATATATTTCCCACGAGGTTGGACTTGCTGAAAACCCTGATAGTTATTTTTTGAGGTTTAAAGATAAACCTGAATCTAGAATTATTGCATTACCATCATACATAAATGACTGTGAAAAATCATTGAATGTAGCAGGAATTAAATGGATATCTAGTTTCCCCCAAAATATTGAAATTAATCTACAACGTGCTTCTGCTGCAATACTATTAAATGATAGAGAGACTGGTTATCCATTCTGTTTATTAGAAGGCGCTCAAATAAGTGCGACTAGAACTGCCGCATCGGCAGTTTTAGCTGCTAATCATTTAAATAATAAAGGAAAATCTAGTGAACGAGTAGCAATTATTGGTGGCGGGGTTATTGCTAGAAATATTATTGAATTTTTCTATGCTGATAATTGGAATATTGGATCGTTTGAAATTTATGATTCATCTGAAAATAATGGTAGATTATTTTCAGAACATATGTCGTCAACTATAGGTCAAAATATAGAAATTAGTTCTTCTCTTGAAGATTCACTATCTGCCGATATTGTCATTTTCACAACTACTGCATCTTCGCCATATTTAGACCCAACATTTCGATTCAATAGTAACCAGCTTGTTCTAAACATATCTCTGAGAGATATACCTCCTGAAATAATTATTGATAGTAACAATGTATTTGATGATGTCGAACATTGTATGAAAGCAAATACGTCGCCACATCTTGCGGAGCAAATGACGGGAAATAGAAACTTTGCAAATGGGACTTTGGCTGCATTTATTATGGGTAAATTCAAGCTAGATTCAAGCAAGCCGACGATTTTTTCACCCTTTGGTCTAGGTGTATTGGACCTTGCATTATCTATGTATTTATACAATCAAAGATTGGATTTACCAGGGCGGTATACACTAAAAGATTTCTTCCCCGATGTATCAAGGTGGGGAGAGTTATCATGATAAAAAACTGCAAGATATCGTTATTAGATAAGAACTTTAACCATATATGGCTAGTTACTCCGGAAACGAGCAAACAGACAGTAGAAGGTGTTCTTTCTGGCGTCAATTTAAATGAACTGTTGGCAGAAAAAAAATGCTTGTTGTTTCGTGGGTTTAATGTCGACAGCGATAAGAATTTTAGTCAGATCGTTTCATCTTTAGCTGAACAACAATTGACGTATAAGGAGCGATCTACTCAACGTATACAAACAGCTAAAGGGGTATATACGAGTACCGAGTATCCAGCAAATAAACTCATTGCTAATCACAGTGAAAATGCTTTTCAGAATGTTATCCCAGGTAAAATTTTATTTTGTTCTTTGGTTGTTGCTGACGTAGGTGGTGAAACTCCGATTTCGGATAACAGGAAAATCCTTAAAATTCTTCCACCAGAAGTGATTGCGAAGTTTCGTGAGCATGGAGTTATATACCAAAGAAACTTTGATGGAGGATTTGATCTATCTTGGCAAGAAGCGTTTCAAACAGAAAGTCAATCTGAAGTTCAGCAATATTGTTATGATAATAAGATCGAATTTGAATGGATTTCTGAAAATCATCTTCGAACGCGACAAAAAAGGCACGCAATCATTCAGCATCCTATTACAGGTGAAGATGTTTGGTTCAACCAATTACATTTATTCCATGTGACGAACCTCGAACCGACAATCCAACAGGCTTTGTTATTATCTCTAGGCACTGATTTGTTGCCTCGTCATGCATTTTATGGAAATGGGGAAGAAATCCCTAATCATGTAGTTGATGAAATTAGGACTGCGTTTGTTCAGTCTGAAGTGGTGTTTAAGTGGCAAGTAGGTGATTTTCTTATTGGAGACAATATGCTAATTAGCCATGGACGTAAGCCTTTCGAAGGTCCCCGGGCTGTACGTGTAGCTCTTATTGATCCTGTAACTCTATGATTGGGAAATGTAACATGTCATCAAAATATTTACTTAAAGCTTTAGAAATACAGACGAAGAATCATCCAAAAAAAACGGCTGTTACTGACGAGCATGAATCGCTGAGTTTTGAAGAGTTTTACAGTCGTATATGTGAGCTGTCTGAGAAGATAAAGCAGCAATCAAATGAAGGTGCAACAGTTGCGGTTAGCATGAAAAGAAGTGTTAACTTTGTAGTTGCAGCATATGCGGTTTGGATGGCTAATAGAGTTTATGTCCCTATGGATCATAATTGGCCAGAATCAAGGAAATATAAAGTTCAGCAGTTAGCAGACGCTGAACTACTCATCGGGTTCGATAGCATTGAAGTTTTGCAACCAGAAAAAACTGGAACGACGAAATCGGATCATGCATACATCATTTTCACTTCAGGAACCACAGGTATACCTAAAGGGGTTCTGGTTAGTCATCGTGCGTATGAGCACTTGGTTAGAAAACATCAGACTGACATCTATCAGCCTTCCCTAGTGATTGATGGAAATGTAGCGATGAATGCCTCATTTTGTTTTGATAGTTCTCTGGAGCGATTGGCCTTAGTCGCTCTAGGTTACTCACTACACATAATTAGTGATGATGTAAGAAAATCACCACAATTGCTAGTGAATTACATCCGTGAAAACGATATTTGTAACATAGATTTGGTACCATCTCATCTAAAGTTATTACTTGACGTAGGTTTGGGGTCATTGGCAGTTTTACGTTTGCTCATCGTAGGTGGGGAAGCAATTAATCGTGATCTCTGGTGTTCATTGGTTTCTTTGAATATTACAGCATATAACGTATATGGGCCTACGGAAAATACCATCAACACGTCAATTGCAAAAATAGAAGGTGATATACCAACAATTGGTAAGCTTTTTGACGGAGTCGACGGTATTATCGTGAATGAATCTGGTGAGGTATGTGGTGTAGGTGAGGCCGGGGAATTATATGTTTCGGGAGCTCATCTTGCTGAGGGTTATTATAATGACCACTTGAGAACCGAGCAGTCTTTCGTCATGTTCAATGGTAAACGGTGTTATCGCACTGGTGATCTAGTTAAACAAAGTCATGAAGGCAATTTACTATTCTTAGGTAGAATTGATGAGCAAGTGAAGATCAGTGGATATCGTATCGAAGTAGAAGAAATCCGACGTGCAATTTTAAGTCTTACGGGCATTTCTGACGCAGCGGTGTCTGTAGTTCTGCGAGAAAACAACAGTCCTTCGTTACTTGCTTCCGTAGTTTTGTACGATGGTCAAGAAGTGAGCATTGATAAACTGAAATGTGAACTAGAAAAATCACTCCCCAGTTATATGATACCAACACTATGGCAAACAATTAAAAGTGTTCCTCTTACCGATAATCTTAAGTCCGATCATAAATCACTTTTGAATCAATGGAAAATCCAGGCAACAAGATCTGACCAAGTTATCCCGTCAGGCAATCTAGACAACATGTTTGAACGAGTTAAGAAAGTTTGGGTGGACGTTCTTGAACAACCAGATTTATCACTGGATACTCACTTTTTTACAGTCGGAGATTCGTTGTCAGCAATGAGTCTTATGGTTCTTCTGGAAAAGGAACTTAATTGCCAAGTATCTTTACCTGAATTGTTCAAATATCCGACTATTAGATCATTATCTACATATTTAGAATCTAGAACAGAAGAGGCTATTTGATAATGGATAAACCTATTATCTTCTGTTTCCCTCACGCCGGTGGAGGCGCTCACCAATACCTATCGTGGCAAAATATGCTTCCTCAGGATATTACTTGGCGAGCTGTTGACCGAGCTGGTCGATATTCACGTACTAGTGAGCAAACTCAAGATAGTTTCGAACATCTTGTCCAAGATCTCGTAGAACAATTGTTGCCAGATATTCATAAAGCTCCATTCGCCCTTTTTGGCCATAGTATGGGGGGAGCATTAGCATTTGAGGTGACAAAAGAACTTGAGATGAAAGGGTTATATCCCAAGTGTCTTTTTATCTCTAGCGCTGTATCTCCTTTAGATCGAGATAAAGATGAAATTCGCTTTTTTGAGTTGGAAGATCAATTGTTTCTTGATCACATACTCGGTGGTCGTGATGAGGTAAATCGTGCAGTGTTACAAATTTTCTTACAGGATATTCGAGATGAGTATAAACAATATCACCAGTATTCTCCTGATAGAGACTCAGTGCTTGAAACACCAATTGTGGCGTTATGTGGAGAAGATGAACCTATCAATGTAACTATGGATAATTGGCAAAATTTCACTAGGAAATTTCACGGTGTTTTCCAATTTCCAGGTAGTCATTTCTATTGGAAAGAAAATTTAGTCGAAGTAGCTGCTTTAATCAGTAATCAGATGAAATTAAAGGGATATTATGCCTGAGGTTTATAATAAAGATGTTATCGTCATTGTTGACGCATATACAGGTGGAAAGTATTTGATTAATGCTTTTCAGTCAATTGGCTATAAAGTTATTCACGTTGAATCACAGTTCACTCCAGATTATTTTCTTCAGGATCAGAAATTTGTGCGAAGTCAGGCTGACAAAACGATCACGTATGATTCTAAGTTAGATGAACTAGTCGAAGTGTTAAAAGAATATTCAATCAAAGCTATTATCGCAGGTAGTGAAGGTGCTGTTGAGTTAGCTGATACATTGAATGAGGCAATTGGTCTGACATTTTCAAATGATTTTTCACTATCTAATGCTAGGCGCGACAAATATGTTATGCAACAAACATTAAAACAAGCTGGTGTACCTTCAATTAGGCAAGCTAAGGTGAGTACAAAGACGGAATTATCTAATTGTCTATCAGATATCGCTGACTGGCCTGTAGTAATAAAACCTTTGAAGAGTGCAGGAACAGACGGTGTTTCAATATGTTATTCGATGAAATCGGCGCAGGAAGCATTTGATCACATAATTGATAAGTTAGATATGTTTGGTCAAACCAATACGTCAGTACTTTGTCAGGAATTTTTGGAAGGTGTTGAGTATGTGGTTAATGGTGTTGCTAGGAATAACAATTACTTTTTTACTGAGTTATATGAGTCAAAAAAACGTTTCGTGGACGGTAATCCGGTCTACGACGAGCAGATTCTTCGTTATGTTAATGACGAGTGCTATTCTTCTTTAACAGATTACACTCAATTAGCCTGTCAAGCTCTGGGCATTAAAAATGGTGCATTTCATGCTGAAGTAATGTTAACAGAAAATGGTCCAGTGTTAATTGAGGTAGGTGCAAGAGTAGCAGGGGGAGCAGATCCTTACATTATTGAAGAAACATTAGGACATTCACAAATAAGTAAATTAGTTGATGCGGTCATTCGTCCTGACTTTTTTTTCAATAGTGTTGTGCAACAACGTAATGTTAACCATTGCCACCATAAGCAAGCCGCCTACGTATATATGATCAGTCCTGATGAGGTATTTATTAAGTCGGAACTATTGCCCTATATCAAAAATGTTCCAGGGGTCATTTCGGCTAAATACCACTATAAGGTAGGAGATTTACAACCTAAGACTGTGGATCTTTTGACTGCACCAGGTGTTATTATGATTATAAAAGAGGATTATTCTAGCCTTATGGCGACTATTAAGGAAATACGCCAAATTGAAAAAAATTTCTATGAGTTAGAATTACATAAAGGTTGTGATACTTCCACCAATGATTTGTTATCTTTAGTCCAAGAAACTCAGGAAAAATTTCCTTGGTATACGAAGTTGAAAGCCATTGATACTAAAAGTCAATTTACAATTAACGATTTACCACTTATCGATGAACAAGTACTTACCGAACATTATTATCATGTAGATCATGAGTTTGAATCCGCAGATGAATATTTAACTTCGGGGACAACTTCTGGTCAAAGGAAACGGATTCTTTATGCACCATCTGATCAAGAAATATACCGTAAACAAAGAAAAAAAATAATTCAGCAATTTTGCGGCTTAGGATACAAAACTGCATGTGCCGATTTAGGAACAGGCCATGCAGCTGCAACGGCTGGAGATATATTTCATTCAATGGGGTGTGAAACGAAATTGATCGATTTCACTCGACCGATTAACGAACACATAGAAATTCTAAATCGTTTTAACCCAGAAATATTTTTTACTATGCCTATGATCTTAGATGCTCTTATTGCAACTGGAGAGCTGACTGCAAAACCAAAAAAAATTATAGTCTTAGGTGATGTAGCTAGCTTTACTTGGCAGGAGAAGGTAGCTGATTTCTTTGATATTACTACTGATGATATATTAGATTTGCTGGGCAGTATCGAAATTGGCTCTATTGCGTTTTTTAACCACGATATTGGTAGATATCAATTTGATGATTATATATTCCCCGAAGTTATGGATGCAAACAGTTTGTATCCTGAAGCAAACTATACTGGACCAGGGAAAATACTGCTACTAACCTCGTTTGCCCGTAAATTTTTCCCTGCAATTCGATTCGTTACAAATGATCTAATTGAAGATTTTCAGTCTGTAATACATGACGGCAGAACGATTTACACTTTCAAGCGTTGTCTAGGGCGTTATTCCGGTGAGTTTAAGCATGGTGAAAAGATTAATCTATCAGATATTACAGCTGCTATCGCTATGTATTCTCCATATAAAGCATATGACTTAGATGATTCTCAGGGGGGATTAGTGATTCGAATTGCTGACAGTGGGCTTAGTGAATATCAAAAAGAAAAAATCAAGAGTGAGCTTTTTAAGCGAAATCCAGATATATTCGAAATGATATCCTCAGGGTTAGTTGGTGATATTGAAATAATTCCCGTATCTGAAGAAGAAATAAACTGTACAGTTAGCAAACGTCGATATAAGTCGTAATTGGAGGTTAATAAATGTGTGGGATCGCTGGGGTAAAGCATTTTAGTAATAAAAAGTATGATATTGATAATTTTCAATCTATGTTAGATACATTATATCACAGAGGTCCTGATCAAGAGGGTATCTATAGAAGTGATAGAATTCTCATGGGGATGCGGCGATTGAAAGTCATAGCTCTTGAAAATGGAGCTCAGCCTTGCTTTAGTGATAACGGTCGATATGCGATAGTATTTAATGGAGAAATTTACAATTATGTTGACTTAAGAAATGGATTGAAGGAACGAGGTCTAAATTTTAATACAGATTCAGATGCAGAGGTTATAGTAAATTTATATCAAGAGTATGGAAGTGAATTTTATAACAAACTTGAAGGAATGTTTGCAGCAGCTATTTATGATACTAAAACTGAATCTATATTACTATTTAGAGATCGAGCAGGTAAGAAACCGCTTTACTACAGTTTTGAAGATGGGTCATTGATATTCTCCTCCGAAATTAAATCTTTACTAAAAAGTGGCTGTATCAAACGAAATCTCAATTACTCAGCTATAGATTATTTTTTGAAATTCCGTGTAATGCCAAATGACCAAAGTGTTTTTGACTCTGTACATAAAGTACCAGCAGGAACTAGCATTATTTTTAAAGGTAGTGGAATATCGAAAATTCAGCATTGGTCGGTAAATTATTCACCAAGTATTGTTAGAAAAACTGAAGTTGAGTGGATTAATGAAGTTGATTCACTACTAAATAAGTCAGTTGAGAAACGGTTATTAGCCGAAGTCCCTGTAGGAACTATGTTGAGTGGGGGGTTGGATTCAAGTCTTATTACTGCAATTGCTCGTAAGCTAGATTCTATTCATAATCTTAAAACTTTCTCTATTGGATTCCGGGATGCTGAGTTTTCTGAATTAGCATATGCTCGACGGCTAGCAGAAGATCTTGGAACGGAACACTATGAGTATATAATTGAGCCAGAAGAAGCTATTCAGGCCGCTAAAGATTTAGTGAATCATTTTGGTGAACCTTTTGCTTTTCCTTCGTCGATTGCGAGCTATTTTATGTTCAAATTAGCAAGAAAGCATGTGACAGTAGTTTTGGGAGGTGATGCTGCTGATGAATTGTTTGGAGGCTATGCTAGAT
Source organism: Vibrio sp. MEBiC08052 (assembly GCF_001506075.1). Lineage (GTDB taxonomy): Bacteria > Pseudomonadota > Gammaproteobacteria > Enterobacterales > Vibrionaceae > Vibrio. The sequence continues at coordinate 3,536,679 of NZ_KQ947475.1, forward strand.
ACCAGCTACTACAAAGTTTCCCGAATATTCCAGCCGATATGGGGTTACCACGTAAAGTTGATCTTGACGGTGGAGACTTGGGCAATGTAACTTTTCCACATTTTTACCACTCATTATTGACTGACGGGCTTGATAGGCAAAGTAGAGAATTATTGTATAGTTCTGAATTTATAAAAATTTTGTCCCAAGAGCAGTGTATAAGTAAACAAACGAATTATACGGATCAATTGTCCTTAGAGAATAAGAGTTACTTGGATCTTGCAATGGAATATGACTTTAACCATTGGATGAATGAAGCTCAATTGGTTAAAGTTGATATAGCATCTATGGCTAATTCGTTAGAGGTACGAACTCCTTTTTTAGATAGATCTTTGGTTACATTAGCTACTTCAATGCCAAATGAATTTAAATTGAAAAACGGGAAGGAAAAGTACTTACTCTATCGAGTGGCGGAGAAATATTTACCTGAATACATATTGCATAGAAAAAAACAAGAATTGGCAGTTCCATTAGAAAAATGGTTATTAAATAATATGAGAAGTGAAGTTACAGAAACTCTTTTAAGTGAAAAAGCACTAAAAAGAGGAATATTTAATCCTGTAGCATTAACCAAATTTGTATCTGAGTTTAAATATGAAAACTGTTATGCATTGTGGACTTTATATATGTTGGAAATTTGGTTTATAAAAGTGTTTGAATCGGAGTAATTTAAGTATGTGGAATGGGTACTTTATTGGGGTGTTATTAGTATTTATTTATGTTTTTATCGCTTCTACACAAAGTGTAGTACTTAATATTTGGTTAATAAATACAAATGTATTCGTGATGGTGGCTCTGAGTTTTACAGTTGCAACCCTAGTATTTTCTTTAATTACATTGTCTAAACAACCTAAATCCTATCGAAATTTGATGGTTGAATGGCGTATGGTTTTAGCATTTAACGTTGTCACTGTATGTAATTGGCTCTTTTATTTTTTGTCAGTAAAGTATTTAGAACCATCCGTCGCAGTTACTATTACTCAGGGCTTAGGCCCTGTTATTATGACTTCGTGGTTGCTAGTTAGAAGACAAAATGTATCCAAGTTTACCCAGATTTGTCATCTAGTTATATTAGTTTCGATTTTGGTGCTATGTATATACGTTTTTACAACTAGGTCTGCACTAAGTGTATATAGTCAGTCTCAAGTTTTACTAGGTTTTATGCTTGCACTGCTCTGTTGCGTTAGTATCACAGCAACTGTACTTATCTCTAAGAAATTTGCAATTAATCACGTACCGGCTTCAACGATGCTTTCCATTCGTTTCCCGCTGTTAATTCTAGTTTCTGCTTCATTCATACCCTTTCAAGCAGATGCCTCTATTGATTTAAATGATGTTTATACGATTTTAATTGTATCGCTCCTTGGTGTATGTACATCTATTTATGTTTTACAAAAGGGGATTGAAATGGCATCACCGTTAGCAGTATCTACATCTTTGGCTGTATCCCCCCTTGTTGTTTTGGGGATTCAAAGCTTCTTAACTGACTATCCAACTTCTATCTTTCTACTTTCATTGATTACCCTGATTGTTTTAACGTCACTGGCTTCCATTTTATATGAAGGTAAGTTGTTAAAGGTTGTAGAACAATGAAGTAAAAATAGAGAAAAATACGGCAAGGCTGGTTTGTGGTTCCACAGCGTTATAGTTTTCCCAATACAAACATTCTGATACGTTGAGTTAAACAGGCTTTGTTGCGTATTAATCCCACATTCTAATACGAGTGCAGCACACTTTATGATCACATCTCCAATCCACAGGAGATGTAGTATGTACGCCAACCAAAAAAGATTTCTGGTTACGCTTGCATCTTGGCAAGGGTCACTGGCACACAAAGCATCGATGCCAATGAAATTGAAGAACATCATTGCGCACCAAACTACAGCACGACCATTTTGGAGGCTTAGAATATAAAACCAGTTCCACCCCACATCACCACAATACACAACAAAGTGCATTAACTTCCCGGCAATTTAGCGCTATTTCAGCGATAAATTTAACAATTACTTGAAATAAGAATTAAACTCATTTAGATTTTCGTCTTCTTTGATACATATCTCATTTTATTGACGGATCAAACCATCTCATGTTTCATGCTAAATACAATAATCAAGCGCAGACATCTGTGATGCCGGGTAAAAAAACACCGCTCGCACTGATGATCGCGCTCAGCTTTTCTGCCGCAGCAGTGGCAAGTGACGAGACCAAAACAACCCCAGCCGATGCAACCATGACGGTTCATGGCCGGGCGCTGTCACTTTACCGGGCACAAGAAACCGCATTTGCAACCCGGACACCAACCGCGATTGATGATACCCCACAGTCAATTCAGGTACTTCCTCGTCAGTTGATCGAAGATCAGGCGGCGCGGCAGATTACCGATTTGTACCGTTCAATGAGTGGTGTCAGCCAATACAACTACTCTCATGTGACGTTCCGCGGCTTCCGTCAGGATCATGTTTTATATGATGGTGTGCGCGGCGATCCGTTTGAAGGGCTGTCGATTCCACAGTTATTTAATATTGAGCGGGTGGAAGTATTGAAAGGCCCGGCGGCTGCCGTGATGGGCAGTGGCGAGCCGGGGGGCACCATCAACTATACGACTAAAAAACCAACTTATGAGACCAAACGCCACGTTGCTGTGACTGGCGGGAATCAGGATTATACCAGCGCTCAGGTTGAGTTATCCGGGTCTGCCAATGCCGATCAGTCACAGCGTTATCGTCTCGGTATTTATCAGGATCATGAGAATCCTTACCGTAAAAATACTGATACCCGTAACCGTATCATCGATTTAGGCTATGAGTGGGATGCAGGAGACGATACCACGATTGGTCTGCAATATGTCAATGTTACGCAGCACATCGGCGGGGGCCGGATTCGTGGTATTCCGACCGATGACGACGGTAACTTCTTGGCCGATGCATCATGGAATGCCAATGATGCCAGTGATTACCACGATCTGGATGCGCAAGTCTATCAGGCACGTATCAATCATAATTTCAATGACTGGCTCTCCGGTGATGTGACTTTCCGCTACTTTGAAAATGAAGATACGCAAAAGTATCATGAATCGAGAAGCTTGAAAGACACCAACAAAGACGGCAGAAATGATACGGTGACCCGTGAGTACCGGGATCAGTTGAGAGCGCATAAAGCCGGATCAGTGACCGGGAATCTAATCGCGCAACTAGACCAACATACCATTCTGTTCGGTGCCGATTATTACCGACTGAACAAGAAATTTACCTATTATCGTGCCCAGCGTAAAGGTGGGGTCTCGGATCGCAGTCTGACGCACCCCGACTACACACCGGATGATGTTTCATCCTATAAAAAGCCGCTCTTCAAGCAGAGTGACTCTCATGAAGAACGTTACGGGGCTTATCTTCAGGATCAATGGCAAATCACCGATGCGTGGAATGTACTCTCAGGTGTTCGGCTGGATGGCTACCGCGATGAAGTGATTGATTTGAAAAAGAAGACCAAGGAAGAGTATTCCGGTACCGGTTTCTCTTATCGGGTCGGCTCGACGTATAAAATTAACGCGCAGTTCCATCCTTATGCGGTGATTGCAACCGGTTTTGTCCCTCAGGCTGCGGCATCTCAGGTTTCCGACAATGGCGGGCCGTTCGATCCGGAAGAGAGCCTGATGTATGAAACCGGGGTGAGAACTTACCTGTTTGATAACCGGGTCAACATGAATGTGGCGCTCTACCACATTACTAAGGAAAACGTACTTCAGACCGATCCGAATGACAGCGATAGGCAGGTGGCGTACGGCAAAGTTCGCAGTCAGGGGATTGAAGTTGATGTGCTGGCCGACCTGACAGAAAACTGGGTGGCGAATCTGTCTTATGCGTATAACGATACGCTGGTCAAACAGGGTTATGGTCAGTTCTCTAACCGGACGGTCGGCAAGCGTTTTGCGAACGCACCGCATAACCAACTGGGCTTGTGGACGCGCTATCATTTCCCTGCGATTGATTCATCGATTGGCTTTGGCGCAGATTATGTCAGTGAACAGCTCACGCAAAGTGCACAAAGAGTGAAGCCTTTTACGGTGTACGATATGTCATGGCAGACACAGTGGCAGGATTGGAAGTTCCAGCTGAATGTGAAAAACCTGTTTGATAAGGCGTACGCTGTCAGCGGCTTTACAGAAGCAACCGGCCCGTTCGTCGGTGAGCGGCGGCGCGTTTACTTACAAGCGGATTATTCATTCTAATCTGTCTTGGCCCGGAATTTTCCGGGCCTTTTTGTCTTAGTAAGGCCGAATGAGATTGCGACAAACAGTTCCCTATTTCTGGTGTTATATCTGAGTTTTTCGTAATATGAACAATTCTCATTTATATAGCTCAATGCTTTGATTTTTTGGATGTTTTGCACATGCTGAAATGTTTTATGCGCCGTGTTGCTTTGCTACTCTTGCTCTCTTGTGGATTTGCACCATCAGTTCTGGCGGTAACGGTGCAGGATCAACGTGGCACTTTTTCCATCGATTATATCCCGAAGCGCATTGTGGTACTGGAGTTCTCTTTTGCCGACGCATTGGCAGCCGTGCATGTGAGCCCGATCGGGATTGCTGACGATAAAGATGCTGAACGGATACTCCCGGCTGTCCGCGCGCAATTTTCTAACTGGGTTTCGGTGGGGACGCGTTCTCAGCCGTCACTTGAGATGATTGCCGAGCTCAAACCCGATCTGATTATTGCCGATGTGGATCGCCATGCGGCGGTGTATGACGCACTGAATAAAATCGCTCCGACACTGATGTTACGTTCTCGGCGCGAGACTTATGCGGATAATCTCGCTGCCGCAGCGATCATCGGTGAGGTGGTCGGCAAAGCACAGGCGATGCAGCAACGCTTAGATTTACATCAACAACGGATGGCGCAATATCGTCAGCAACTGCACGCTTTGCAAGGCAAAACGTTACTATTTGGGGTCGCGCGGGAAAATGGCTTTTATGCCCATGCCAATGATTCATATGCGGGCGGGGTCGCGCAAGCGTTAGGATTTCAATCGCCACCGGCATTATATGATGACCAGGCCAGCCACCAGATTGGGCTAGAACAGTTGTTGGCCATTAATCCTGACTATTTAATCGTCGGAGACTATACCCCGAACAGTATTATCCATCGGTGGAAAAAGCAGCCCTTGTGGCTAATGTTAGGTGCTGTACGAGCCCACCATGTGTTTTCTGTCAGTGGTAATCTTTGGTCACGTTGTCGGGGAATTCTGGCGGCTGAATATATGGCGAAAGATCTGCTTCAGTTGGTTCCGTCATCGTCATGAGTTTTCCCCGCCGAGCTATATTTCCCGGAGCTGCTCACTCTTATATGTTGCGTATGATGCTGTTGTTGTGTCTGAGTGGTTTGATTTTGGTGCTCGGATGGTGGGGGCTATGCGCTTTTTCTGCGATTCCGATGTCACTCAGTACCCCCTATGATGCTTTTTTATCGTCTCATTCCCCGACGATTGCCGAAACTGTGATTGTTGAAATCCGTCTGCCCAGAGTAATTGAAGCGATATTAGTGGGAGGCGGATTGGCGGTTGCCGGGTTGCTGATGCAGACGCTGACCCGTAATCCGCTCGCATCGCCGAGTCTGTTTGGTGTCAATGCCGGTGCCGCTTTGGGCGTTGCGCTGACATCAACCCTGTTGTTACAGCAAGCTTATGTGAGTCAGCCGGTTGCCGCGATTATCGGCGGCGCGCTGGCTTGGTCGATTGTGGTGCTGCTTGGTGGTGCATGGCGTAGTGGTGCTGAGCGTAAACAACTGGTCTTGGCTGGTATTGCGGTCTCTGCGTTGTGTGGTGCGATGACCAAAGCGATGGTGATCTTGGTGGAAGATCAAGCTTCCGGAGTGATGACTTGGCTCGCCGGTTCTTTTGCCAGTGTGAGCTGGCAGCATGTCTCGCTGAGCTGGCCGTCGCTATCGGTCGCTTTGCTGGTGGCATGGCTGCTCTCTCCCAAGCTCAATTTATTGGCGCTGGGGGATGAACGGGTCAAAAGTCTGGGTGTCCGTCTGACATGGCTACGGGCGTTGACCGGATTACTGGTGTTTATCATTGTCGGCGTGTGTGTCAGTGCGGTCGGTTCGATCGCATTTGTCGGGTTGATCGTGCCGCATATGGCGCGGAAATTGTTTGGTTATGATTTGCGCTGGCTGATACCGGGCGCGGCATTGGTCGGCGCGATATTAACCTTAAGTGCTGACATTTTTAGTCGCTGGGTGATTTTTCCCTCAGAAACACCAGCCGGTGCTGTGCTGGCATTGATGGGAGCGCCTTGTTTTATCTATCTGGTCAGGAAAGAACGATGAATCATGGATTGAAGATGCCGCTGCTGTTGAGCGGGCTTATTGTGGTCAGTTTTTTCGTCAGCCTGAAATACGGGGCGGTTGATCTCAGTTGGACGCAGTTATGGCACGGATTACACAATCAGGGGGCTTTTGCTTTTACCATTTATGAATACCGCTTTCCGCGCGCGATTGTGGCGATTGTAGTCGGGGCGATGTTAGCCACTGCCGGGGTGTTGATTCAGGGGGTGATTCGTAATCCGCTCGCGTCTCCCGACATTCTGGGTGTCAGCCACGGGGCCGGGTTGGCGGCTGTCGCAATGATGACACTGTTTCCGGCCGTCTCGGTTTTCTGGCTGCCATGGGCTGCGCTGGTCGGAGGGATTGTTGCAGCATTCATTCTGGCGCTGTTGGTGCGGGGCAATCTGGCACCGGTGAAACTGGCGATAACCGGTGTGGCTCTTGCGGCGCTTTATGCCAGTGCGATTGATTTCATCATGCTGATTCATCCGTTAGATATCAACAATGCCTTACTCTGGCTGACCGGTAGTTTATGGGGAAGAAGCTGGGAACAAATTCAATTATTGTTGCCGTGGTGCGTACTACTACCTGTGGTGCTGGGGTTAAGTCATCCGCTCAATATTCTGGTATTAGGCGAACAACGGGCCACCAGCCTCGGGGTAACGGTTAGTCTGACGCGATTGATCGCGTTGGCGATTGCGGTGGGATGGACTTCGGCAGCGGTTGCGATTTGCGGGCCGATTAGCTTTTTGGGACTGGTTGCACCGCATCTGGCGCGCCAACTGGTCGGCGGTAAGCATCAAATTTTGCTGCCGACAGGCATGTTAGTCGGGGCACTGATCTTACTGGTTGCAGATTTTGCCTCGCGGGTGATTGATCCACCGATTGAACTTCCGGCCGGGATTCTGACCGCTGCAATCGGTGCGCCTTACTTTTTGTATTTATTAGTCAAAATGAGATAAAGATGGGACTGAAGACCGAAAATCTTGATGTCGGATACGGTGATACACCGATTGTTCAGCAGGTAAATTTGCAGATTTTGGAAGGCAAGGTTACCGCTTTACTCGGGCCGAATGGGTGTGGCAAATCAACCCTTCTGAAAGCCTTGGTTCGTATTCTCACGCCGCAGTCAGGAATGGTTCAGTGGCAAGGCAAAGATATCCGTCATTACTCATCACAGGCAATTGCGCGGGTATTATCGCTGTTGCCTCAGTCTCAGGAAGTTCCGGAAGGCATCTTAGTTCGGGATGTGGTTGGCTATGGCCGTAGTCCTTATACCGGTTTCTGGGGACAGTTAACACAGACCGATCAGCGGCAAGTCGAGCAAGCGATGCAGTTAACCGGGGTCACCGCCTTTGCCGAGCGAAAAATCGCTGAACTTTCCGGCGGCCAGTGTCAACGGGTCTGGTTAGCGATGACTTTGGCGCAGGATACAGATTATGTCTTTCTCGATGAGCCGACCACCTATCTCGATTTAAACCATCAGGTTGAACTGATGAAACTGATACGTCGTTTGAATCACGAAGGGAAAACATTAGTGACGGTTTTGCACGATATTAATCAGGCCTGCCGCTATTGTGATCATTTGGTGGTGATGAAAGCCGGGCAAGTGGTGGCGCAAGGAGCACCGACAGAGATATTAACCACGCAGTTGCTGGCGGATGTCTTTGAGCTGGATGCCGAAATTCACCGGGATCCGATTGCGGGCACGCCGATGTGTGTGGTGAAGTAGCGCTGCTCGATTTCGTGCGGCAATACCCATTTGTGCTAATAAAAATGTGTCAATAAAAAAGCGCTAAGCCAATCTGGCTTAGCGCTTTGCGTAATCGGTGCGTCTGATTACTCTTCGTTATGCATTTCTGCCCAGCTTTGGGCGCATTTAACAGCGCGTCTCCAGCCTTTATAACGACGTTGCCGCTTTTCTTCATCGTGATGTGGTGAGAAGGTGCGATCAATCTCTGCTTTGTTTTTCAGTTCGTCCAGACTATCCCAGAAACCAACTGCAAGGCCGGCAAGATAGGCGGCTCCCAAGGCGGTCACTTCAGTGACTTTCGGACGGTGTACCTGAGTATCAAGCACATCGGCCTGGAACTGCATCAGGAAGTTATTGGCAACCGCACCGCCGTCCACTCTCAGCCCGGCCAGCTTAATACCGGAGTCTGCCTGCATGGCATCGAGCACATCACGTGTCTGATAGGCGATACTTTCGAGTGTGGCTCGGATGATATGGTTTGAATTGACGCCCCGGGTCAGACCGACAATCGTGCCGCGCGCGTAGGCATCCCAATAGGGAGCGCCTAGACCGGTGAATGCCGGCACCACGTACACACCGTTTGCCGTGTCTTCTTTGGTGGCAAAGTATTCGGAATCTCTGGCATCGGAGATGAGTTTCAGTTCATCTCTGAGCCATTGAATCGCAGCCCCCCCCATAAACACTGCACCTTCAAGTGCGTAAGCGGGTTCGCCATTCGGGCCACAGGCCAGTGTGGTCAACAGGCCATTACTGGAGATGACTTTTTCCTGACCGGTATTCATCAACAGGAAGCAGCCGGTTCCATAGGTGTTCTTCGCTTGTCCTGCCTGAACACACATTTGCCCGTACAGTGCGGCTTGCTGGTCTCCGGCAATCCCGGCAATTGGAATCCGGGTTCCCCCTTTACCACCGATGTTGGTTTTACCGTAAACTTCCGAGGATTTTTTGACCTCCGGCATCATTGAGAGTGGAATAGCAAATTCAGAGAGAATTTTCTCATCCCACTGCAAGGTGTTGATGTTGAACAGCATGGTCCGGGATGCGTTGGTGTAGTCCGTGACATGGACGCGTCCTTGAGTCATTTTCCACACCAGCCAAGTATCCACTGTACCAAACAGCAGTTTGCCGGCTTCAGCATCTTCACGGGCACCTTCAACATTATCCAGAATCCATTTGATTTTTGTCCCGGAAAAATAGGGGTCTAATAACAGCCCGGTATTTTCCCGGATATAGGATTCTAGTCCGCGTGCTTTGAGGGTTTCACAGATCTCTGCGGTACGACGACATTGCCAGACAATTGCATTGTAGACCGGTTTACCGGTTTCTTTATTCCAGACAATGGTTGTTTCACGTTGGTTGGTAATCCCGATGGCTGCCACTTCGTCACTGCGAATCCCAGCCTTACCAATTGCTTCGATTAATGTTGAACTCTGGGTTGCATAGATTTCCATCGGGTCATGTTCGACCCAGCCGGCTTCGGGATAAATTTGAGTAAATTCACGCTGAGATACACTGACGATATTGGCGTCATGGTCGAGTACGACGGCCCTTGAGCTTGTGGTCCCTTGATCAAGGGCAACGACATATTTTTGCTCAGTCATGGTTCATTCCTTCATCTTTTATTGTTTCATGTTTTATTAAGTCGCTGCTTAACTTCTTTTTGTTGCTATTGTTTGTTACGGGATTCAGTGCAGTTAAATATGCGCTTCGGTATTCTCTTCTTCAGTTACATCACACTGATTCGGGATTGTACAACCCACACCCACTGTCGGCAGGTATGCTGCAATGAACTTAGGATAGGCCCAGGCCCCGAAGCACGCACCGGCAATCGGTCCGATGATCGGCACAATAAAATAGGGGATATCCTTACCACCGGTCAAGGCAAAGTCCCAACCTGCCAGATAAGCGAAAAGTTTGGGGCCGAAGTCCCGGGCTGGGTTCATGGCAAAGCCGGTCAATGGCCCTAATGAGCTGCCGATGACGGCAATCAGAACACCGATCAACAGTGGGTTCATTGCGTTTCTGTGTGCCCCGTTATTTTCATCGCCGAGCGCCAGAATCGCAAACATCAGGACTGCAGTAATGGTAAACTCAACGGCAACGGCACCAAAAAAGGATAACGATGCATTCGGATAGGTTGAAAAAATACCGGCGGTTGCGAGTGCCTCCTGACTGCTGCGTAGTATGCCATGAGTGACTTCATAGTTGACGAATAGATTGCTATACAACGCGTAAATCAATGCCGCAGAGCAAAATGCCCCGAGGATTTGTGATGCGATGTAAGGGAGTACTTTTGCTTTGTTAAAACCGTGGAATGCTGCCAGAGCTATCGTGACTGCGGGATTAATATGTGCTCCGGAGACACCTGCCGTGCAATAGATCGCAATCGACACACCGAACCCCCAAATGATACTGATTTCCCATTGTCCATATGAAGCACCGGTGAGGACCAGAGCTGCCACACAGCCAACACCGAAAAATATCAGTAACCCTGTTCCGATAAATTCAGCGATGCATTCCCCTAATAGGGTATGTTGTTTTGTACGAGCCATAGGTAAGAGTCCTTGTTTTACTCATATTATGCAGGGCTTATTCTGCATAGAATTCTTTTTGCGAAAACAAACAAACATAATTAATGAGTGTTCGAGCACAATTGTGTCTCTTTTATTTCTATTTTTGTTAATTAGAGCATTATTTTAAAGTACGACATTCTGTTTAATGGGGCAATGATGCGGTTCAAATATCGCTTTGAGCCGAGAAATAGCTCATGTTTTTAATATTTATTTAAAAAAATGTTTGATAAATGTTGTGATTTTGGGTTGGTGGTTTACTTGCCATGATTGAGCGTATGTGGGGTTGTACTTCGATCATTCATCAGCTGACAGCTGCTGTTTTCTGAGCGGGTGATAGTTGTGATAAACCTCATGATATGACGATCTTTAATTGTACGAGATGATGATTGAAATGTTCGTTCGCTCTTTTGTGAGCAATATATCGAACATTTAAGATAATAAATGACACACTATTTGTAAGTGCATTGATATCAGAAGGTTCATATTCATGGCGGTTGCCCGAAGATTAGAAACAGATGTCGTTATTATTGGTGGTGGTGCAACAGGCACCGGGATCATGCGTGACTGTGCGTTGCGGGGCATCGACTGTATTTTACTGGAACGGGATGACATTGCTTCCGGGACGACGGGGCGAAATCATGGTTTATTACATTCGGGGGCGCGTTATGCAGTGACCGATCCCGAGTCAGCAAAGGAATGCATTCAGGAAAATCAGATCCTCAGACGGATAGCCAGACACTGTGTTGAACCGACCAACGGTTTATTTGTCACTTTACCGGAAGATGATTTGGCTTATCAGGATACGTTCGTCAAGGCGTGTGGCGTTGCTGGTATTGAGACGACGCGTTTAAGTCCCGGAGAGGCACTGGCGTTAGAACCTCATGTCAATCCACAGTTGCTTGGGGCCGTCAAAGTGCCTGATGGTACATTAGACCCGTTTCGCCTGTGTAGTGCGAATGTTCTGGATGCGAAAGAACATGGTGCACGTGTTTTGAACCGGACACATGTCCAAGGCTTGATTCGTCAGGGAGATACGGTGCTTGGTGTCCGGGTCTGGCGTTCGGATACCCGTGAACACCTTGATATCTATGCCAGACAGGTGGTGAATGCCGCTGGCATCTGGGGGCAGAATATTTGCGAATATGCTGACCTGAAGATTCGTATGTTTCCCGCCAAAGGGTCTTTGCTGATCCTCGATTACCGCATTAATAACCTCGTAATTAATCGCTGCCGCAAACCGGCCGATGCCGATATCCTCGTTCCCGGTGATACCATTTCTTTAATCGGTACTACCTCTGAGCATGTCGATTATGACCAGATTGATAATTTACAGGTGACGGAGCGAGAGGTTGATTTGCTGCTGAAAGAAGGGGAAAAGTTAGCCCCGATTATGGCTAATACTCGGGTATTACGGGCATATGCCGGTGTGCGGCCATTAGTATCTGTTGATGATGATGGCAGCGGACGTAATATCAGCCGGGGGATCGTATTACTCGATCATGAAGCGCGGGATGGCCTGAAAGGGTTGACGACGATTACCGGTGGTAAGCTGATGACCTATCGTCTCATGGCCGAATGGGCAACGGATATGGTCGCTCAAAAATTGGGTCATTCAGCCCCGTGTCAAACACATCTCAAACCGCTGCCCGGAGCAAACGGGATGCCGAAGAAGGCGAAAAAAACAGCCAGCCTTGCCAAGCCGGTTTATGAATCAGCCATTTATCGTCACGGTGAACGCGCCGAAAAATTTTTAACGGATAGTCCTGAGAGTCAGGCCGTTATATGCGAGTGTGAGATGGTCACCACCGGTGAGATCGAATATGCAATTCAACAGCTGGATGTAAAAAACCTCATGGATCTCAGGCGTCGGACCCGATTAGGGATGGGGCCTTGTCAGGGGGAACTGTGTAGTTATCGGGCAGCCGCGCTGTTTTCTGAATATGCCGGTATGGATGGGTGTGAATCCGGCGCCTTGTTGACTGATTTTCTGGAAGAACGCTGGAAAGGGATTAAGCCGATCTTCTGGGGCAATGCGCTGCGGGAAGCGGAATTTAGTTACTGGATTTATCAGGGACTGCTTGGCGTGGGAGAGCAACCGCAGATGGATTCGGATATTCAGCAGGAGGAACGCCAATGATGGATTATGATATTGCCGTGATTGGCGGTGGGATTGCCGGATATAGTGCGGCGATCCGCAGTCAACAGGCGGGAAAGAAAACCGTGCTGATTAGTCAGGGGCAGAGTGCGTTGCATTTTTCTTCAGGCTCCATTGATGTATTGGGGCGTCTGCCAACGGGTGAGCGGGTTGAAGATCCTTTCGCCGCCATTCTTCAGTTACAACAGCACCAATTCGGTTCCTCAGCATTACCGGGACAGACGGACTTACATCCGTATGTGAAAGTCGGCCGGTCGGTTGTGGAGCAGAGTCTGCTGTGGTTTAAAGAGATGCTGGCCGCGGAGATCCAGCTTTCTCATCAGCCGGATTATGCGAACCACTGGCGCATTACACCGTTTGGCACCCTGAAAGCGACTTGGCTATCTCAGCCATATGTGTATCAGCACCGTTCGCAAGCGAGTTTCCGCGAAATCGTGATTGTTGCGCTGGCTGGGTACCGTGATTTTCAGCCTCAGATCCTGAAAGATAATTTAGCCCGCGTGGCTGATTTTGCCGGGATACCGATACGGATTGCTACCATTCGTCTCCCCAGCGTTGCGCACGATCAGCGTCATCCTTGTGAAAGGCGCTCGCTGGATATTGCTCACTCGTTGCAACAGGCATCAGTTTGGTCGTCATTTTGTGAGCAACTGACCCGAATGACCTGCGCTGATGATTTGGTGATTTTGCCAGCGGTGGTTGGTCATGGTGGTGGGATGACAACCTTGGCGCAATTACAACAGGCAACGCAACGTTACTTTCATGAAGTCCCGACCATGCCGCCTTCGTTGATGGGCATCCGCCTTGAAGCGGCTTTACACCGGATTTTTATACAGGCGGGAGGCATTCATCTCAAAGGAGATCAAGTTCTCGGAGGACACTTTGAAGGGCATCGTCTGACAGAAGTGTATACCCGTAATCTGACCGATATTCCGGTTCGTGCCGGGCACTATATCATGGCGACCGGTAGTTATTTCAGTCAGGGGCTTCAGGCATCACGACAGGCGATCAAAGAACCGGTTTTCGGTTTGGATGTTGCTCAAATGACTCCGCGAACCCAATGGGGAACGCATGATTTTATTGCTGATCAACCACATCCGTTTATGACCTTTGGTGTGTCAACTGACGCCCATCTTCATCCGAGTTATCGCGGTCAGCGCATCGATAACCTTTATTGTTGCGGTGCCATGCTGGCCGGATATGACCCGGTTTTTGAAGGCAGTGGTGGCGGGGTTGCCATTGCCACGGCCTATCATGCCATTGAACAATGTATGGGCCATCATGTTTGCCCGGCGACTTGTCAGGAGGCTCTGTCATGAATCGTCCTTTTACTCAGCTTGCCCCTCAGGGGACCTCGTTCGAACAGTGTATCAAGTGTACGGTATGTACCGCTTACTGCCCGGTTTCGAAGGCAAATCCTGACTATCCGGGTCCGAAGCAGTGTGGCCCTGATGGGGAGCGCTTACGGATCAAAAATCCGGCTTATTACGATGAAGCATTGAAATATTGTACCAATTGCAAACGGTGTGAAACCGCATGTCCTTCCGGGGTCAAAATTGGCGATATCATTGCCGTGGCCCGAGGGAAATATGGTCAGGAGCCGCTCAATCCGAAACGAATCCGTGATTATGTACTCAGTCATACCGATCTGTTCGGTACACTGGCATCACCGTTGGCACCGATTATCAATGCGACGACCGCTTTACCGATTGTCAAAAAAGCCATGCATCGGACCATCGGTGTTGATCAACATAAATCATTACCCAAGTATTCACACGGGACATTCAGACGCTGGTTCAGACAAAACTGCACCCGTCAGCCGTTGTATCAGCATCAGGTGACTTATTTTCACGGCTGTTATGTGAACTACAACCATCCGCAACTGGGGAAAGACTTCATCAAAGTCATGAATGCGATGAATATTGGTGTTCGCTTGTTGGAGCGTGAAAAATGTTGTGGTGTTCCTTTGATGGCGAACGGATTTCATCATAAAGCGCGCCAGAATGCTGAGGCAAATGTTCAATCGATGATCGCGGCTGTGCGGGATTATCAAACGCCGATTCTTGCCACGTCATCCACCTGCTCGTTTACCTTGCAGCAGGAATATCCACATGTGCTGGGGGTCGATAATGCTCAGGTTGCTGACAAAATCGAATATGTGACGCGCTTTTTACTGCGATCATTTATGAATGGGCAGCAACCGGTGATGAAACCATTGAATTTGAATGTGGTGTATCACACGCCTTGTCATTTGGAACGCAGCGGACAAGCGATATTTACCATTGAGTTACTGAAAATGATTCCGGGGGTTACTGTCACGGTGCTGGATAGTGAATGTTGTGGCCTGGCCGGAACGTATGGTTTTAAGGCCGAGAACTATCCGGTATCGATGAAGATCGGTGCACATTTGTTTGAATCGATTGATCAATCCGGTGCGGATCTGGTAATCACGGATTGTGAAACCTGTAAATGGCAGATTGAGGAAAACACCCGGCTTGATGCGATCCATCCGATCAGTTTGCTGGCGATGGCGGTTCAATGAAAAGCAAATCAGCTTAGGGAGAAATTGTTGATATGATTCATGATTGGCTTTGGTATTTCTAAAAATTGTATTCTGCACCGATTGAGAAATAACTATCATTTTTTAAGTATGCAATGGGTTCATTACGATTCATGGCGGAAAGGTAGTAACTTTCCGCGACCCATTTCCAATTTTTGTTGATCCGGCCTGATGCTGTTAGTTTGTAAAGGGCTGATGTCTCTTCTAGATCGAATAATCCAGAGAATAAAAACTCTGTATCTTTGATATCGTTTGCCTTCCAGCGTAAACCGAGAAATATGTCGTTGTTGTAAATCGTCGGAGGAGCGGAGCTATCACGATTATCCCATGTGTATTCAGTGATCAATCCAAGTGTTCCCCGGCTGAATGAGAACCCATAAACTGAGTATTCAAATCCGGTGACAAGCGTTTCGTAGTCTTTGCCTTCTCCTGACTTATAGGTGCTTTCCCACTTAAGCAGTAAATCGTCTTGAGTCCATTGTAATTCGGTCCCTAGCTGAAATATTTTGGCGTAAGAAGCCAGCCAGTCGTTGGTTTGTTCCACCAATCGAGGTTCACGACTATTACCATAAAAAGCACTAAGGGCGACATCTAAAGCATCTTGCCAAAAGCTGACGCGAACAGCGCTATCAACTTTGTTTTCACCATCGGGATAAAGAGGGTGGTTACTGACGCTTTTAGTTAAGGTTCGACGCTGGTCTGGTTCTCGAAAATGGCGTTTTTGATGAAAAGGAAGCAGTAGCATTTGAACTTCCCCCCATTTGGGTAACCAACGTGCTTGTAACATGGGTTGGCCCATCTTTTCCTCTGTCCCAAGTGAAATGTGTCCATCATATTGATTGACGATATTGACGGGCTGGTAGACTTCTGTCACGCCCCAATAAATCATTCCGTAGCCAAACAGCCATTCGATATTGTTATCGGTATAGGTGATATTGGCTTCTCTGAGATTGATAAATCCTTGTTTAGATTGAGCTTCATACTCGATATAAGGACTTAGCGTTGCTGACCAGTTTGAGTCGTTCCACCACAATAGTCGGGGAGCGAGTAATGCGCGGTTAGCAAATATATCGCAACACTGTCCTGATTGTGCGTCGTCTTTGTATATATCAGTTGTAATACTAACAAAACCTTCGGTTTGCCAATCAGCCCATACGGGGGAATTAAACTGAGTGTCAACATGGCAGCGAAGTATTGATGCTTTGTTGCCATTAGTTGTACCTATATGTATTGCGCAGTTGTTTGGGTTCGAACTGAGCTTGTGGAACATTGCTGCCTAGGGTCATATTTTTCCACGTTAATGAAGATGAACGCTTATTTTGCAAGTTGTCCATTTGTGAAAATTCAGGACGCCAGTAATGTTGATTATAAAGCTCATATTGAGACAGGCTCAGTCGTTTAAATAGCTCCCCTTTACGGTCGTAATACTCGATTTTTCTTGGTTGATAGATATCTTGATCAATCCAGGCGATAAGTTTGGAGTAGCCAGAATTCTCATAGCGAGGGAAACAACTCAATAACCAATAGCTTTTTCCATCCAGCATTTTTTCTCCGACTAACTCATAGCTATATTTATCTAACTCCCAAGAACTCATGTCTTCGTAAGCGAATTCACTGCCCATAAATGGTCCCGAACGGTTGTTTGAGGAGATACGTTTGACCCGTTTAATCGAGGGAAGGTACAGCCATTGATCGTCTGCTTTTATTGAATGACTGAACGTTAAAAGTGCGGTGCCTGCAATATCACGAGGTGCTTGAAAGTAAGTGATAATTTTGTCGCCGTCGTTCTCTTGTTCAATCCCTTTAATGGTCAGATCTCTGTATACGGTGTCACCATTAGCTGCAGTAATCGCCATATTTACATCTGATGTATAAGAAATATATCCAGTGTCTCGGGCGATCATTTCACTTGCAATATCAAATCCAGTGAGTGCATGAGCACTTGTTGATAATAAAATTAATAGGGTGGTGGGTATTCTCATAGTCAACTCCTTGTTGAAACACGAGTTTAGCTACGAAATATACAAAATTTAGTTAGAAACGAAACCTATACGAACGGATAGGTTGAGTCGACAGTTGGATAGGATAAAAAATTTTATACAAGAGGTAGCATAAATATTCCACGAAAAAATGTGGTTTTTATACAAGGAGTATTTTTTATGGATATTAATCTTTCAGGTAAGGATATCAATGAGATTAATGAAGTTGTGACCAGTATTGATGACATTCTTGGTCCCTCTGAGCAGCGTTATTTCGGTGAAGGTTACAAACGCACAGAGTATGAATGTAATATCAATTATGGGAATGACTCTGCACAAGGGAGTGTGAGTATTGCGTACCGAACTGGCTGGTCGCAGAAAAAGATACAGTATCGCCGTCCTCATCTGAGTACGATTGATGCGTTCTTGATTGCTGGTCGCGTTTCTTACGGCATTATCAAACGTCATTATCAGCTTTCTTCTCACCAATCGGCGCAAGCATGGATACGCCATGTATCGATTAAAGCTGGGGCTGATGCTGTGGAAGATCTGGATGCTGTCAGACTTTCTGCTGAGTTGCTGGATACCACCGGATCTTACGACAGCATGTTTGGTATGTTAACACGAGTAAAAACTAAGCTCGATAGTATGGAGATTGAAGTGGTCATTGATCATGAGGTTGTGACTGATTCAGCACTACATATTGCGTCAGTTACGGATGACGATGAGTATTTCTCCAGTGATTTTCGATTGCGTCATTGCCACCTTGCTAACAGTACCTTTTGTGACTCAATTGATGAAGTGTCCAGTGAGCTGTTGTTTAAATGTTCTGGTAAGCCCTCATCTGGTGCTATGGGACAATACCCAATGCCATGATGATCGTTGACTGGCTAACATGTTTTGCCCAGTTATCGCAGTTGGTGATGTATCGACTTGATAAGCTGGATCGCAATGAAACGCACAATTTATGGATGCGTTCTGTTTCTGTTACAACACCATATCCTATTATTCCGCGCCGTAAACACATACTCACGTTGCGTAATATGAAGAGCTCTCTGGTGAAAAAGAAAGATTCTGCATGGAGACTTGCAACCGTCAATGGTTCGATATCCGGTCACCCTGAATTCAAGATAACTGCCAAACTTTGTCACCAATTACCTCAGGGAGAAGCTGCATGAAAATAGCTATATCAGGAACTTATTCAACGGGAAAAACCACATTGACAGAAGCGTTGGCCATTGCAACTCAAGTCCCTAGGACTCAAGCACGGACGATGCGTGAGATTTTACCAGATGCGGTGCCGGGAAAAACGCTGGAACAATGCACCCCGGCCGAGCTGCTTAATTTGGGGCTGAGTCGTTTGAGTGAACGTGTCGTTAACGAAGAACGCAGTGGTGATCGCTTTTTCTCGGATGGATCCTGTCTGCACGAATGGGTATATGGTGCGGCACGATTAGAGACCGGTATTAATCCGAATGACAGTGATTTCGCCCTTGCCATAAAACGATTTGTCGGTAAGCCATATGCGTCTATTCATCGAGGTTATATTGATGCTTTCGGTAATGTAGCGAAACGCCATGCCAAAAAAACTTACAGTAAGTTTATTCATTTACCGATTGAGTTTGATTTGGTTGAGGATGGTCACCGTCCAGTGTCCGAACGGTTCAGAAAACTCTCCAATGATCTTCTGCTTTCCACTGTCAAAGAGCTCCACATTCCGTACATCACAGTAGAAGGTGAGCTTCGTCGTCGACTGCTAACTATTGTCGAACACTTGGAATTACCACTGCTCGTCGATCCAGATGAAGCGATCGAAAAAGCAGTAAACAAAGTAAAAGCAGAAGCAATAGAAATAGAAAACCATCGTCTGTCTGTATTGGCAACGCAACAGGCTTAATTCAAAGGAAGTCTTGAATAATGAAAAAATGGAAAAAAATCAGAGCCTTGCTTGCCCTCGTAGTTTGGCTTAGCTTCATGGCCCTAGCATTTGTTGGTCTAGGAAAACTTAGCTTAAATAATGACTATAAAGTCTTTTTTAGTCACGATAACCCCGATTTGATTGCATTCGAAAATATTGAGGAAAAGTACAATAGCAATGATAGTGTGCTGATTGTATTACATCCAAAATTTGGTGATGTGTTTCAAGAAAATGTTTTAAAAGCAGTGCTTGAGCTAACCGAGTATGGTTGGCAAACTCCGTATTCTTTCCGTGTCGATTCTCTGACAAACTATCAGTATACCCATGCACAAGAGGACGATCTGATAGTCGAAGACTTTGTGAATACAGAGCAACTGACAGACAACAAGTTATTGGCAGAAAAGAAAGCGTATGCTCTTAAACAGCCAGAGTTGGTTAACCGTTATTTGTCGCAAAATGCTCATTCTACAGCGATTAACGTATTAGTGCATTTGACAACAGAAGGTCAGTCTGAAGAAGTGCGTAAGGTTGCTCAGTTTTGGCAAGACAAAATTGCGGAAGTGCAGTCTCGCTACCCAAATGTACAGTTTTATCTCACTGGTCAAATTATGCAAAACGATGCCTTCGGTGAGGCAACGCAACGTGACATGGGAAGTTTAGTGCCAGGTGCTCTGTTGCTGATTATTGTCGGTACGGGAATCTATCTGCGTAGTCTGTGGAGTTCAGTGGTTGTAGCATTAACCATTATTTCTTCTGTTTTCATTGCCCTAGGGGCTGCCGGATGGTTAGGGATCGCAATTACGTCACCTTCTGCATCAGCTCCGCTGATTATTCTGACGATGGCTGTCGCTGACTGTATCCACTATTTGCAAGGTTATAAGCACGCATTGAATAAAGGGGAGGAAAAACTATTGGCATTGCAGCAGTCGATGGAAAAACATCGTTTGCCCATCATTCTGACTAGTTTCACAACTGCTGTTGGCTTTCTTTCTATGAATTTTAGTGAGTCTCCCCCGTTCAATGATTTAGGTAATATCACTTCGATCGGGGTCGTGGCAGCCATGCTCCTGACATTATTTTTTATTCCGGCCATGCTTACTCTCTTACCCGCTCGGCGTAGTCATATGGTTAAACAACAGCAATTGGTCAAACCTCTTGAAGCGATAGCTCGCTGGGCAATGGTGAAACCTGGAATAAAGATTGCGATGGTTGTGTTTGTCGGGGGTGTGATTGCCGCGAATCTAGTTCGCAATGACATTGATGATACGTTATTTGAATATTTTGATGAGTCTTATGCAGTACGTCAGGCAAATGACTTCACTTATGCCAATCTAACCGGTGTTGCGAGTATCCAGTATGCAATTCGTCCGGAGGCGGACGAATTAGTGACATCTCCGGACTTCCTACATAAGTTAGATCAATTTGTTCAACAAGCGCGTGAAACTAAAGGGGTCTACCATGTTCAATCGTTGACTGACATAATGAAACGGTTAAATAGTAGCCTGCACAACAATCAAGCAGGAGAATATCGTCTGGCGACTGACCCGGATCTGTCTGCACAGACCCTGTTACTATACGACATGTCATTGCCGTATGGCTTGAATTTGAGCAATCAAGTGGCATTAGATAAAAAAGAGCTTCGCGTTGTGGTTACTGCGAAGAAGATGTCATCAAATGATTTGATTAGGTTAGAGTCTATGCTGCGTAGCAAGCTACTAGGGCTGTTTCCTGAGAGTAGTGTCAGCCCCGGAGTGAGTGCTGACATCATGTTTGCTCATATTGGCTACCGTAATAATGTGAATATGCTAACTGCCTCTGCTGCAGCTCTATTGGTCATTTCATTCTTGATTGGCGTTATTTTACGTTCATTCAGACTTGGTGTGATCAGTATTTTACCTAACATTTTACCTGCATCTATTGCATTTGGATTGTGGGGGTTGAGTATTGGTGAAGTCGGACTGAGTCTCTCTGTCATTGCAAGTATGACGTTGGGGATTGTTGTTGATGACACGATTCATTTGTTGTATCGCTACCATACACATACCTTGCAAACTAAAGGTAAATCGGAAGAAGAATCGATTATTGCAGCAGTGAAAGAAACGGGTGTAGCCGTTATTGGTACTTCAATTGTACTCAGTGCTGGTTTCTTTGTACTGGCCTGTAGTTCTTTCAAAATGAATGCGGACATGGGGCTTATGACCGCAGTTACCATCTTAATTGCGTTAATACTGGACTTACTTCTCGTACCTGCATTACTGAAGATAACGAGCAAAAAGGTGCTGACAGCTCAGGGTAAACCACAGGTTGCTTGATTTTACTCAATCTTTTGTACAAAAAGGCTTAGGCATTCGTCCTAAGCCTTTTCTCAACATGCTCATACCAACCAAATTCTGTTGCTTTAGATACTGCATGTATACGATTGTGGACCCCGAGTTTGCGATAAATGTTTTGTAGATGGTACTTAACCGTGCATTCGTTAATATTGAGTAGACGACTGATTTCCCAGTTACTCTTACCAATCTTAAGCCAAGCGAGTAATTCTTGTTCTCTACCGGTAAGTCGGTTTTCAGGAATAAAAGGTTTAGCTAGTGTATTGTGTTCCGATATTTGGTTTAGCACGATATTGAGATGTGGTGTTAACAGATATAATGCATTGATTTCTTCACTGGAAGGTTGTCGGTCACCAAACGAAGTCAGGTAAATGTTTTTTTGGTTGCCATAATTACTGGTCAAAAGTAAACGTTTACCGTAGTCGGGATGAGTATGAGAATCCATCAGTGTTGTGATGTGGCTGTTCGAGTGTTGCAATACGTGGACTAAAAAATCACCATCTGAGTTTTTTTTCCTAAAGCATTCAGAAAACAGGGTGGAAGAAAAACCATAACAGACAGATTTCGGTGTATTGTTGTCGTCAAACAGCGCAAGAATACTAAAATTAAAGTTGATTTCGTTCTGTAGTTCACGAAACCATGTATGAGCTGAGTCTAAGTTGTTGACATACCGCAACTGATTTGAGAGTTCGAATAATCTTAACTTGTCCATAAGTAAACATATTCCATAGCAATATTATTTTATAGTTCGTTGCTCAATGAACGACGACTCTGCTTCTGATTACTGTAGCTTTCCTTTTTATTTTACGTAATATCTCCAGCAAAGTTGTTATTTGGTAAAATCAGCATCAAACGTCCATGTTAGATGACGTTACTGGATTGTTACACATCATATTTTTCATAGAGACATAGTCGTATAAGTAGCTCGAAGACCATCCAAAGTGGGACTATCGGTGGCTGGATGTTTAAGAAGCGACTCA
Organism: Vibrio sp. MEBiC08052; assembly: GCF_001506075.1. Lineage (GTDB taxonomy): Bacteria > Pseudomonadota > Gammaproteobacteria > Enterobacterales > Vibrionaceae > Vibrio. The sequence goes on from NZ_KQ947475.1 coordinate 3,559,289, forward strand.
TAATATATATCAATAACACTATTAGTTTAAGTGAGTAGTTTCATAATGTAAATGCTCTTTCTCATTATCTGAATTACCCTGATATTGATATCGTCAGCTGTGATATAGAACATTCTTCAAATATAAAACAGGGGAGCAGTGCTCCCCTGTTACTTAGGTTGGGCCCGAAAGCCCTATGGACAGAATCAATTTGGATTAGTGTTGTACTGAAATAAAGCGATGAGTGACGAGTTTTTCACCGTTTGGTTCATGGACACTAATTTTGAAGCTACGAGCATGGTTTTCATTGTTTTCAACAATGACAGTACCGTGTTCTGAAGTCATTAATGTTTGATGCTGACTGCCACCATCAACTTCAACAGGAACCTGACTGACAGGTTGGCCGTTTTCAGTCACTTTGACAATCGCCTGTTCTGGCAGCGTATAAATACTCATGTCGTATTGTGATTCAGATGCAAATACATTGGCTGAAAGTAGCGTTGCAATTGCAGTAACGGCAGCTAGTGATAGTTGTTTTTTCATAATCTCACCCATATTCGTTGTTGGTTGTATTTATTATTTCGTTATGTCGAGAGTGATTATGAGCCGAAATAATTGTGACTTCGATAGCATAAACTTGTTCGTTGCTTTCTAATTTTTTGAACTTAGTCACATTTAAAATATGTGTGAGAGGAATCATTCTATTGACTTATATTTTTTTATCATATAAGGGTTAATTTTGGGTTAAGACCATGTCAGCGCCATCAACACACGTTGGTCCCGACCTGTGGAATCAGCTAGTGCGCCTGCGCCAGACAGGACGGCGGGATACTGATTACCGGCCACAAATGGCGGATTATGAGAGAGGGTGTGTTGATTCGCGAAGTTCCAGTGAGCCGAAATATTCAAAATGCTGCGGGGCACTGGTTATCTTATTGGCCATGTTAATCGCCAGATTCGTCGCATCGATGGTTAATTGCTCGATCGGAAGAGAGACTGTAGACAGGCTTGGGATCGCATAAAATGCCGCCGGCTCATTATCGATACCAATCACTGAAATATCCTGAGGAACAGAAAGCCCTCGTTCATATAACGCCCGGATTGCTCCGAGTGCCATGTCGTCATTACAAGAAAAGATAGCACTGAATGCCTGCCCTTGATCCAACAACTGCATGACGGCGGTATATCCCCAGATATGGGTACTTTTCCCTTCGACGATCAAGGCCTCATTCACCGGAATATTATTGTGGGTGAGTTGATCGCGATAAGCCTGTAATCGAAGCTGACCGGTTTGATTGTTCAACGGAGTGGTCAGACAGGCAATGTTGCGATGGCCGAGTTTCAGCAGATGTTCTACAGCAAGTACTCCGAGCTGGTATTGATCAAAACTGAAGCTGACCAGTTGCTGTGTCGATAGACTGCGGTTCAATACAACCAAGGGTCTCTGTGTCTGCTCTTGATAATGGATCAACTGGGTTTCGCTGAGATAACGACTATAGATGATGATGGCATCACAACGCTGCAGCGCGAGTGTATTCATCGCTTCAATTTCTCCGGCTTCACTGTTATGACTTTCCATGACAAACAGCTTTTTTTGGGATTTTTGGAGCGTTTGTGCGGTTTGTTTTAAGATTGAACCGAAGTAATAGCTGTCAAAGTGAGGAAGAATTAATCCGATGGTGTTTGAGGTGTTGGTCGCCAATGCTTGGGCTAAAACGTTTGGTTGATATCCCAATGATTTCATCGCATCAAGGACGCGTGCCCGGGTTTTCTCTTTGACCTGCGAGCTGCCGTTGATCACGCGGGAGACGGTTGCTTTTGATACGCCGGCTGCTTTACAGACATCAATGATGGTCGCCATCTATTCCCTCAATGTTTCTCAATCGGTCATTTTCATGCACAAAGCGCGATTTTACCGAATTCCTTCGGGTGGGGGAATGATATTTTTCCCGGGTTGATGAGGCAGACACCATTTCTCTGTAATAAGGAGAAATGGTGTCACACACCCGAATCACTGAGCCTGAGATTCGGTTAATCGTGTGATGGTCAGAACGTTCTGATCAATTTGTGCCAGTTCAGACTGAACTTCATTGATATCATTGATGCTTTCTTCAATGCTGGAAGACGCTTCGCTGGACAGGGTTAACATCTTGCCCATTTCTTCATGCAGGCCGAGTGAAGAGTTATTGACATGCTCCATCAGTGCCACGGTTGTTTCAATGACATCTTTGATTGCGTCGATTGAAGAATAAAGATTGTTCACCGTCTCTCCGGTAGAACTGAGACTTTCCTGGGTATTTTTGGATAGATTTCTCACTTCATCGGCAACGACGGCAAATCCTCGACCCTGTTCTCCGGCCCGGGCTGCCTCAATCGCGGCATTCAGTGCCAGTAAATTGGTTCTCTCTGCAATACCATCAATGACGTCCAGAATATCCTGAATCTTGTTTGAATTGGTTTTTAAGGTTTCAACATACTGCTGGAGTTCCTGACTATGCTCGGTTTGTCTTTTGACTTCACTCGATAGTCCGGCAAACTGAGTCTGAACCTTTTGAAGTACATCTGACGTATCTCTGGCATAGGATGCAACGTTCTGTAAGCTTTGGAGCATCCGTCCCAATAATTCCTTATAGCGGAACAAGTCGCGGATGGTTGTCTGTTGCAGCGAGGCGACTTTCTTCAAACTATGCAATTCATTCTGTAAGAAATAAGCTTTGAAGTGACTGTAGTAAATAGGGAAGTTATCTGTGTATTCATCGTGAAACGATTCCCCATCATGAACCTGATATAGATAAAGCGCTGTCAGGGTTTCATTTTGATGCAGTCCCAAAAATTCACCGAATGTACTGAATCCGGCAACCGCAGGGATATGATCGAAATTATGTACGGCAGAGAGCGATGAGCCGTTATGTAAGCGACGCAGAATACAGTCGTTCGCAAGCATCGCAATCGGTTCTCGCGGTTTACCGCGCTGAAATGTTGCATAATCGCGCTGGATCGAGCCTGAGAAATCTTTTGCCTTCATCAGATATAATTTGTCACCGAATGAAAAATCACAGAAGAAATTAATGGTTTCGTCTTCATAGTTAATATTGGCAATTGAGCGAATATACGTTTCATGACCAATTTTGACCCCGAAACTATATTGTTCGAGCATCGATTCAAGTTTGGATGGGGGACAACCAAAATGTCGGCATAACATCGATAGTGGTGATTGGAGTGTCATACTCCCTTCATCAAGGAATGTTTTCACGGTGCGTGTGGCGGCGTTTGTTTCGGCAATCGTAAAGTGGGTTGAAGTTACTTCAAAGTTGTGTGTTTTTAATATGCCATATCGAACTGCCGGTGCCAGTTTCACGAATACCAGACAGACTTTGTTGGTCAGGATTTTTCCGTCTAAGGCGACATCGGCCTGACCGAAATCCAGTTTGCCACCGGCTGAACTGCCAATGAAGTAACAGGGGAAACAGTCAGACTGGTAAAGGGCTTGCACAAAGAAATTTTCAGAAGAAGACAGACCATCGAAGAATGTCAGTGCAACGGTATCGAGATAGTTGACGGGAAAATCAAGGTTAACTTTTTTGATTTCATCCTGAATACGTGCGATCCGGTTTTGACGGCTGAGCTTGATTTGACCACTTTTGATATCTTCACAATGAAGTGGGACCTGAGCGATAGAAATCGCTTGAAATGCCTGCTCACTGAAGCTTTGGATGACAATGTTATCCCAGCTTTCCGGCGTTGCATGATAGAGTCCTTTGTTATCCCGTCCCCCTAGCTCTCCCGCACTCATGATCGAGACCACATGTTTTGCAAAAGGCATTGCCTCTTTTAATTTTCTTGAAATTGCTTCGAAAGAAAGATGTGGTGACACATAGGCAAGAACAAGCATGGTCGCACTGTCATGGAAGCTCATTTCTTTTAATTGATTAACACCAATCCCATGGCTTGTGATTGCTTTAACCTTCACTGGGGGTTCGTGATGTAGGGATTGTTTTTTTGAGGCATTTCGCCAAGATAGATTGAACATAAAGCCACTCCGCCTGTTAGGATTCCGGAAAAGTCTGAAATAATTGGTGCATATCTGTTCAGTTTGATTTGTTTTTATCATGAGTAAATAGCCGAAATATTATAAACAGGATGCATAAAAAACAATATAAACAGTATGGATAAGATTGCGATATGAAAACAAGCACATTATTACTTATTTCGAGAGGTAAGAGGACTTAATTAAAATAGATTTGGTAATTTATTTGATAATCAAATATTATAAATTAAATAAATTTTGATTATCAAGGTATATTATGCATGCCCCACAGTGTTCTTATATCGATGTATTTTCTCGTTTTAATCCCAACAATGAGCGGAAAACGTTTTATGTTTTACTGTTAACCGCTGTCACGATGCTGATAGAAATTATGGCCGGGAGCGTTTATGGTTCGATGGCATTACTGGCTGATGGATGGCATATGGGAACACATGCGGCCGCTTTTTGTATCACACTGTTCACTTATCGTTATGCCCGTCAGCATAAAGCAAGTCGCAAATACAGCTATGGGACCGGGAAAGTGAGTGTGCTTGGCGGTTATTCCAGCGCTGTTGGGTTGGGATTAGTCGCAATCGTGATGTTGTTTGAATCACTGTATCGTTTTATTGACCCGGTTCAAATCCATTTTACCGAAGCGATGGTGGTCGCTTTTATTGGCTTGTTGGTCAATGTTGTCAGTGTTTTTCTGTTACACGACCACGACCACGACCACGACCACGACCACGACCACGACCACGACCACGACCACGACCACGACCACGACCACGACCACGACCACGACCACCACCACCACCATGATCACAATCTTAACGCGGCATATATGCATGTTCTGGCGGACGCATTGACTTCCATACTTGCGATTGCTGCATTGCTGATTGGTAAGTTTTTAGGATGGGTTTGGTTGGATCCGGTCATGGGAATTGTCGGTGCAGTTGTGATTACCCGCTGGGCGATCCGCTTAATGAAACAGACCGCCCCCGTTTTATTAGATGAAAGTATTGATCATGACTATGAAGCGAAAGTGTTGCAGAAGCTGGAGTCGCTCAATGCTGATGTCACGGATATGCATATCTGGCGAGTCAGTGCTGATCATTTTGCTGCATCGATATGCCTGAATGCGCGTGATGGGAACAGTCCAAATTTTTTCAAACGTCAATTGGAAGAGTTTGATAGAATTCACCATCTGACGATTGAAATAAATCATGTTTGATTTTGATGCTGACCGCATGTGAGGTAAGAATGTCATCGCTGAACGAGCTGAATAATCTTCTGACGGAGTTCTATGACAAGATGTCATCTTGGGAACTTTCGGTTGTAAAAGGAACAGGCTATTCGCTGGCACAAATACATACGCTGGAAGTGTTGGGCAGCCACGGCGCAATGAAAATGAAAGATCTGGCAAATCGACTCGGGATCACGACAGGAACCTTAACCGTTCAGGTCGATAAACTGGTCAAACTGGGACTTGTTGCCCGGCATTTCCACGAAGCGGATCGCCGTTCTATCCTCGTTGACCTGACCGAATCCGGGCAGCAGATTTTTCGGCAGCATAATCAGTTGCATCTCTCTCTTTCTGAAGAACTGACCAAAAATTTGGATTCGGAAGCCAAATATGCGCTGACTGCGATTCTGAAACAAATCAATCGAGAGTTCTAAGTGAGACTTCCAATCCTTAATCCTCCCGTGGATTGATAAGCTTGACTGATTGATCCACCCGTTCCCCAATTTTCATACGTGGTGCTATTTATTTTTCTATGTCAATAAGACTGATATGACCAGTTCATAGATTGAGTGAATATAATTTGAGCATTTCAAATATATTGGTGATTAAAAATCCCCAATATCACACATGAAAATATGGATGTTGTATATTTTTATATGAGTGAAATAAATGTTTGATTCATTCAACTTGTATTAAAAATGGAATCAACATCATATTTTTATGATCTTATTATGTGTGGAATGACTTATTTTATTTTTCTGATTCAATAAAAGTCTTAGCGTTTTTATAGAAAAACAGAAAATTATACATTTTTTTTATCAAAATGAAAAATTTTTTGTGAAAATTTTGTGCAAATTATTGGTGCTTATCATAAATGTAATCTGTTTGACATGTGGTCTTGGGGTGTTTTGTGATCTTCTGCGGTAAATGGAAAATTATTAAATAATAAAAATGTTTTTAGATATCCTGCACTAGATTATTTTGTCAATATAAGAGAAAATTATTTCACCAATTAGGCAATATATTGCTTGAGCTAGGCAAGATATTGCCCGGTTGAATAAAAAATAACCGGCAAGAATAAATAAAATAGATAGATTCTAAGTGGTTGCCGGCAAAATCTGGTAATTGTTCGACCGATTTTGCATTGATTTACACTTTTATCAGCTAACAACAGAGGCATAATATGGGAAACGGAATCGTCGTTGGTAATACAGGTTCTGATCATGATGGCTTTCCTCCTACTCCTGTCACCGCAGGGTCAGGAACCGTTAAATATGATGGTATTCCTGCTGCCCGGCAAGGTGATCCTCTTGCGCCACATGATAAGCCGAAACATCCACCTCATGGACGCTCTATTGCAGCAGGTTCAGGAACGGTAATGGTTGATGGCAAGCCAGCAGCCCGTGCTGGTGACCCGATTAGTTGTGGTGGCGCTTTACAAGGTGGTAGCAGTGTTAATATCGGCTAAAAATAAGGCATTTTTGCTCAGTGCTTTTGTGTTCGGTTCTTATGGCAACATTGTCATGGCAGATGAAGTTGCACCTGCTGTCACTGTCGAATCGGCCGTGGTGAGTGGTGAAGAGCCAAATCCTGTCTCGATTCAGATGCCGGAATCGGATCAGCAAAAGTATGATTATGATATTAATTTTCTGACCGCTGATCAGGCGTATGAGAAAGGACGTTTGCTGCGTGCACAATTTAAAAATGAAGAAGCGCGACGTTATCTGAAATATGCTGCCGATAAAGGTGATGCGGATGCTGCTTATTTATATGCGATAGAGCTGTCGGAATATAACCCGACTATCCGCACACCACGGCTTGTCAGAGAGTATGTTGAGCAGTCGGCAAATCTAGGTAATCTACACGCGATGGACTACCTGTACCGACATGGTACTTGGTTACGTACCGCGATTCGACAATCATGGCAGAAACGCTACCACGATGGTTTGGTCAGACTCGCAGCGACACAACCGGCAAAAGCAGCCTATTATTTGTCGCTTTATTATGAAAAAACTGACCCGGATCAGTCTAAATATTATTTACAACGAGCGATGGATTACAGTTATCCACTGGCGTGGATGGATAATTCCAGAAGATCACTCGATGATATTAATCAGCTATATACGAAAACAAGATTTTCTACTGGGATCTATACCAACTACCGTCATGCAGCGGAGCATAATTTTATCCCGGCAATGAAAGCGTGTGTTGAACTATATGAAGGCCGCGGTGATTTTAAGAAAGCTTTTGAATGGCGTCAGCGGGCACTGGATGCCGGTGACCTGACATCTCTGGCTGTTGTCGCGAAGATATATGCAGGAGAAGCATCATCTTATCAGTTTGTGGATGAAGACTTGATTAAAGCTCGTGCTTACTCTGAACTTTACTTGGATTATGCCGGTAGTGATCGCCTGACAAGCTTGCATAAATCAATGGAACAATTTTTTGTTGATATTACTAATGAGATGACGCCCCCGGATATTGAGCGTGCTCAAAGCATTACAGACACTTATAAAGAAAAGGTAACCTTTTATAATCACGACACTTATTGGGATTTATAAATAAGGCACAGTGTTTTTATTTAATTCCCCTAAACAAAATAAGGGAATTAAATAATTGGTTGAATTCCAAGTGTAATATTATCGATTTGAAAACATTATTAAATAAGTGAATTTTTTCATTTATTTAATTGATGCGAATGTTATTCGTGTTCTCATGTCTGAGTCAGAATATTATTTCTGCTCAGATACCATTTTGCTGGTGAAATGAATATACGCAAGCAACGACTATTGGCATAGGTATTGGAGACTTGATATGTCTAAAGAAGGAAGTGTCGCTCCGAAAGAGCGCATTAATATTAAATATGTTCCTGCGACAGGGGATCAACAGGCCGAAATTGAATTACCACTCAAAACATTAGTGATTGGTGATTTCAAAGGTCATACGGAAGAAACGCCAGTTGAGGATCGCCAATCTGTTTCAGTTGATAAGAACAACTTCGAGTCAGTGATGCGTGAGAGTAACCTCTCAATCAGCGCAACTGTGAAAAATAAATTAAGTGATGACCCTGATGCTGAATTACCAGTCGAACTCAGCTTCAAGTCACTGCAAGATTTTGCTCCGGATTCAGTTGCGGCTCAGGTTCCGGAATTGAATAAACTGATTGAACTTCGTGAAGCCTTGGTTGCTTTAAAAGGTCCTTTAGGAAATATCCCTGCATTCAGAGAGCGCTTACAAGCACTGATTGCATCTGAAGAGTCTCGTGAAAAGCTCCTTGCTGAACTGGATATTGTCGGCGGGTCTGAAGAGAAAGAACCTCAAGAGTAACGATAGACGCAATACTTTTGGTGTTTTTTAACTTATTGTCATAGGAACTTGATTAATGTCTGCTACAGAAGAAACGGTACTAGAAAGCCCCCAGGCTGGTGAACTCAGCCTGTTAGATGAGATTATGGCGCAAACACGCCTTGCACCGAATGAAGAAGGTTATGATATCGCGAAAAAAGGTGTTGCCGCGTTTATCGAAAACCTGATTGGTTCAAGCCAAGAATCAGAGCCGGTTAACAAATCGCTTGTTGACCAAATGCTGGTTGAACTGGATAAAAAAATCAGTGCGCAAATGGATGAGATCCTTCACCATGAAAAATTCCAGCAAATGGAATCAGCATGGCGTGGACTGAAGCTGTTCATCGACCGTACCGATTTCAGGGAAAACAACAAAGTTGATATCATCCATGTTACCAAAGAAGAACTGTTGGAAGATTTTGAGTTTGCACCAGAAATCTCTCAATCAGGCCTGTATAAGCAGGTGTATTCTTCAGGTTATGGCCAGTTTGGTGGTGAACCAACAGGTGCGATGATCGGTAACTATGCGTTTACACCGTCCACACCGGATATGAAACTGCTGCAATACATGGGTGCGCTTGGCGCAATGGCTCATGCACCGTTCATTTCGAGTGTAGGTCCCGAATTCTTTGGTATCGACTCTTTTGAAGAACTTCCTAATATCAAAGATGTAAAATCGATCTTCGAAAGTCCAAAATATACCAAGTGGCGTTCGCTACGTGAGTCTGAAGATGCACGCTATCTGGGTCTGACTGCACCACGTTTCTTGTTGCGCGTACCTTACGATCCAATCGAAAACCCAATCAAAACGTTTAACTACCAGGAAAGTGTCCGTGAATCTCACGAACATTATCTGTGGGGTAACACTGCCTTTGCATTTGCAACTCGTCTGACTGACAGCTTTGCAAAATACAGATGGTGTCCGAACATCATCGGTCCTCAAAGTGGTGGTGCGGTTGAAGATCTGCCAGTCCACGTTTTTGAAACCATGGGTGCCTTGCAAGCGAAGATTCCAACGGAAGTGCTGATCACTGACCGTAAAGAGTTTGAACTTGCCGAAGAAGGTTTCATTGCACTGACGATGCGTAAAGGCAGCGACAACGCAGCGTTCTTCTCTGCCAACTCGATTCAGAAGCCAAAAATCTTCCCGAATACGAAAGAAGGTAAAGAAGCAGAAACCAACTACAAGCTGGGTACTCAGCTCCCTTACATGATGATTATCAACCGTTTGGCGCACTACATCAAAGTATTGCAACGCGAACAGATTGGTTCATGGAAAGAGAGACAAGACCTTGAGCGTGAACTGAATGGTTGGATCAAGCAGTATGTTGCTGATCAGGAAAACCCACCGGCAGACGTTCGTAGCCGTCGTCCACTTCGTGCTGCACGCATTGAAGTGTCTGATGTGGATGGTAACCCAGGCTGGTATCAGGTATCGCTGGCAGTTCGCCCACACTTCAAGTACATGGGTGCGAACTTCGAACTGTCACTCGTTGGCCGTTTAGATCAGTAATATGTCTTACATTGCGCCTGAAGAGGTTGCATTTGGCGTCGGCTTCTTTGAACGCTTAGAAGCCGGCGAAAGACCCCGGTCTTTGACTCAGGGCCCAGATGCAAACGATGTGCTTAATTCGATCAAGCGGAACGTTTCCAATGTTCTGAATACTCGGCTGGGAGAAGCGCAGAGCGCACCCGAGCTGGGGCTCGTTGATTTTAACGACGCAACACTGGAAACACTTGATCTGGCTGTCAGAATCCGCATGGCGATTAAGGACTGTTTGAGAAAATATGAGCCACGATTGAAAGAGATTGTGGTGACGTCAGAAAGAGACGATTTGAACCCATTATCATTGAGATTTCGGATCACTGCCGAAGTGAATAGTAGTGCTGTTCATGAAACGGTAAAACTGAATCTGTTATTGGATCAAAATCGTCAATATCGAGTGTATTGATACATGGCACAGGATAAGTACTTTCGAGAAGAACTTTCATTTTTGAAAGAGCAGGGGAAGCGTTTCACTGAAATCCATCCCCAGCTTTCTCGTTTTCTTCACGGTCAGGTGACCGACCCGGATGTCGAACGTCTACTGGAAGGTTTTGCATTCCTGACAGCACGTTTGCGTGAAAAAGTTGAAGATGAATTTCCTGAGCTGACGCATTCGATTATTAACATGTTATGGCCGAATTACCTTCGGCCTGTTCCTAGCATGAGTATTGTTGCGTTTGAGCCGGAATCGAAAGTCAGTGAGAAGCAGATTGTCCGCGCTGGTATCCAACTTGATAGTTCAGAGAAAGTTTTGGGCACGGTGTGCCATTTCCGAACCTGTCGTGATGTTGCGGTTTTCCCGTTGGTGATTGAGGATATTACCTCACATCATACCCGGGAATCGAGTACCGTTGATATCAATCTGGCGATGAAAGGCGAGATGTCCGTCGGAGAAGCGCTGGTTGACAGTCTGCGCTTTTATCTCGGTGGCGAGAAGTATAGTGCGCAAATGCTTTACCTGTGGCTCCATCATCATCTGGATAAAATGGTGATCGACGTCAATGGGACTGAATTCAGTATCCCGCGGGATGCACTTCAGTCGGTTGGTTTTTCCGGTGAAGACTCACTGCTGCCTTATCCGAAGAATGTGTATGAAGGGTATCGGATTCTGCAAGAGTATCTGTCATTTCCGGAAGCTTTCCATTTCTTTGATATTGGTGCACTGGATAAAGTGCTGCCGAAATCCGTGCGCGGCAAAATGACGCTTCGCATTCATTTTTCAAAAACATTGCCGACTGATGTGCGGATTAATCAGAGTAGTTTCCAACTCTACTGCGTGCCGATTATTAACCTGTTCGAGCATGATGCTGATCCGATTGACTTGACCGGTAAGCAGTCAGAATACCGCGTGATTCCGTCGAGTCGTTATCCGTCACACTATGAAGTGTTCAGTATTGATGGTGTATTCGGCTGGCAGGATAAAACGCAGGATAGTCAACGGATTCGCGGTGAAAAACGCGTTTATCATCCATTTGAAAGCTTTCAGCATCAGGTGGAAAGAGCCAGACAGCGTGAAGTGCTCTACTATCGTTCACGGGTCAAAGATAGTCAGCGTAATGATGGCTTCGATACTTTTATTTCGTTTATCCGCGGGGATGAAACGTTATCGGTCAATGTCGATGAAGCGATCTCGATTCAACTGACCTGTACCAACCGATTATTACCGATTGAACTGGGAGTCGGGGATATCTGTCAATCAACGGACACCTCGCCCGACTATGTGACGTTCAAAAATATTATTGCACCGACTCAGCCGTTGCGTCCGGTTTTGGATGGCAGCTTGTTGTGGGGGTTAATTTCAAATCTATCCCTCAATTACTTGTCGCTGCTTTCGAAAGATGCACTGAGCAGTGTACTCAGAACTTATGATTTCCGGGCTCTGGTTGACCGTCAGGCCGAGCGTGTGGCGAAAAAGCGTCTGGAAGGCATTATCAAAATAGAATCGAAGCCCATAGATAAATTATTAAGAGGGCTTCCTGTACGTGGTCTGCAATCCGAGATTCATATTGATCAGAGCTGTTTTGGCTCAGAAGGTGATCTTTATCTGTTCGGTCGGGTGCTGAGCCACTTTTTTGCTTTGTATGCCAACATCAATTCATTTCATGAACTGATATTGGTCAACGTCAGTAATAACGAGAAATACACATGGGGAACCCGGACAGGGATGCAGCCGCTGATATAGATTCAGCTCAAGAAAAGCAAGCGCTCATACCAATACCGGATAAGGTGAGGTCGTACAATTTCTTCCAGTTGGTGGAATTGTTACAAAAACTTCAGCGCTCGAATCCGGAAGATGAAGATTGGGAAAGAGTTTGTCGCTTGGTATTTAGTGCGAATCCCAGTTTGGGGTTTTCGCCTGCTGACGTGACGGATTTGACCCAGTTCGATGACGAGCATTTGATTTTACAAACCAATTTTTTTGGTTTGACCGGATCGCAGTCTCCGTTGCCGGGCTTCATTCTTGAGCAGCTGGTGACAGAAGACCCGGGCGGATTCAAACGTCCTTTTCTGGATTTTTTCAATAACCGCCTGATCAACTTGGTCTATCGAATCTGGCGTAAATATCGTTATTACGTGCGTTTTCAGGATGATGCGCAGGATCTGTTTTCACAACAATTATTCGCTTTGGTCGGACTGGCTGATCCTGATTTAAGAGGTGATACGCCGATCAACTGGTGCAAGATGCTGGCTTACGCCGGTGTACTGGCCGGACGAAGTCGTTCCCCGCAAGTTGTTGCCGGGATTATTGCCCACTGCTTTGATTTGGAAGATGTCAGCATCCGGCAGTGGGAAAAGCGCAGAGTGATGATCGATCCGTCGCAGCAATTCAGTCTGGGTCAGCAAAATGGCAACTTGGGGATGAATACCGTCATCGGTGAGTCGGTGATGGATTGCAACGGTAAATTTGTGATTTGTATTAAAGGGCTTTCACGCCAGCGGTTTGCAGACTTTCTGCCGATCGGTAAGGAATTCCAACCCCTGTGTAAGTTGGTGGAATTCGTTCTGCGCGAGCAGATGGCTTATGACTTGGAGCTCTCTATGGATGAGAAAGAAGTCCCCGTACTTCGATTGAACTCTCAGGATAGTGTGGCCTTAGGGTGGTATTCGTTTCTTGGCTCCGGTGAGCGTGAGAAAAACGTGTTAATTCAGGTGAGGCAATAGTGATGATTCAGAGTAAACAGCCTTCCCTCAACATAATTGTCACCAATGTTCAGGTGTTGGAGTCCGGTTTGATCTCTCGGACGTCTTGGACGCCTGCGGGTGGAACAATCGGAACGGCAACAGATAGTTTTTGGCATCTGACGGATAAGAATGGGGCGATTTACCCGAATCATTGTGAAATTTTGGTCGTTGACGGTGCTTTTTGTGTGCGTGATAACTGCGGTGAAACCTACGTGAACGGTTCATCGATGGCGTTGGGTCGCAACAAGTTAGCCCGATTGGAAAACAAAGATGAAATTCAAGTTGGTCCGTACACACTCCGTGTCCATTTAGGTAACACCGGTGACGATGATATGGCTTCCAGCAATGTGTTGGAGCAGTTATTTGATGATGATCGTCATAGTCTTTTAGCTGACGATGACGGTGAAGCCGCGACTTTAAACCGTAGCGATGAAGTCGATCACAGTGTGACTGACCCATTAATGGCATTGGATGAACTCTCTCCGCAGAACAAAGATGACAGTTATGTGTTGATTGATGGTGATGACGATGAAGTTCGGCCAGAAGATGAAACCCAAGAACAACCTTTGCTTGCGGCTGAAGAATATTACCAGCGCCCGTTGCAGGAAACGCAGCAAGAGAACGGTGAATACGATATGACCGCGTCGATTAGTCTGAAGAAAATCTTCAGATTCGGGGCGTTAAAGTTGGGCAGAAAGCCCAAACCAGACGTACAGCAGGCAGCGCCTGTCAATACGCACAGTAACCACACCAATGCGACAGACAATCAATCTGTGCACAACCGATCTGTGAGTCATGGATCAGTCGATTATCAATCAGTGAACAACGAATCAGAGGGCTATGGGATGGATGAGAACGTACTCGATCTACTCGAAGAAGAAGTCGCAAAAAGCATGTCATCGACATCAGAACAGTCTGTTGGCACAAATCATCATGGGAAACATCTGCTGACCGGTCCGATGCTGGATGGTCTGGGTGTAGATCTGACCGATAGCCATGATATGGAAAAAATGCACTTCCTTTCCGAAGAACTGGGCTTGTCGCTGCAGGCATGTGTCAAAGGACTCCTGGATCTGCACAAGCAGGTAAATCATGGTCGTTTCGATATGATGAATCGCAATCTTCAGCCCATTGAAGATAATCCGCTGCGACTGGGTCTGTCTTATGAAGAGACCATGAAAACCATGTACGATTCGCAAAAGAGTCTGGTTCATTTGTCGGCACCGGCAGCTATTACTGAAAGTTTAAAAAGCATTCAAGATCACAACGAAGCGGTTCAGTATGCGACGACAGAAGCACTGAGTCAGATTCTGGCAGCGTTTTCACCACAGGTCCTCCTCCGTCGCTTTAACAATTATAAGCGTCCGAATGAGCAACGCAGCGACTCCGAGGAAGCATGGGCTTGGAATATGTATAGCAGCTACTACCAAGAACTGACGTCTAACCGTCAAAAAGGGTTTGAAAAGCTGTTTTGGGAAATTTTCGAACAGGCTTACGACAAGAAAATCCGTGAGAAGCAACTGGAGTTCTGATTGTGAAAAAGTTTGCTTGTGTTTTATTCGCTTTGCTAATGCTTACTGCGTGCAGCAGTAGTAGCAGTAGCACCCCGGCGGATGAATATAATCCGGCAGAAGCTCCGACAACAGTGACATTCAGTATGGTGACGGATGCTGGTGTAAACCCCAATATCTGGGGCGAAGCATCACCGGTGGAAGTACAGGTCTTTGAATTGGAAGATGATTCTATGTTCATGTCAGCTGACTATGACACGATCAAAGCCAACTATAAAAAAGCACTGCGCAGTAATTTCGTCAGAGATTACGACTACATGCTAATGCCTGGCCAGTTTAAGTTTGTCAATGCATTCAAAGTTGCTCCGGAAACGCATTATATCGGTGTCATGGCGCATTTTGCCGAACCGGAACTGAGTGAATGGAAGAAAGCGGTCAAAGTCCTGAATAAAGGCCGGGAGTATCACCTGCTGATGCTGTTCAAAGACTACGATGTTAAATTAGAAAAAGTGGAATAATCGAGATGTTTGCACGTAACCGTGTTATCTGGAACGAAGGATTGTTTATCAAACCTCAGCATTTCCAACAACAACAACGATATACAGAATACTATGTTGATGCACGGATGAATTCTGTCAGTGGCTATCTGTACGGCATCTCTGAGCTGGCATTAAATCCGGAATATCTGGCATTCGGCCGGATTGCAATTGAACGTTTATCGGGCGTCATGCCTGACGGTACAGTCTTTAACGTGCCGCAGGAAGATTCGCTCCCTGAACCGCTGGAAATTGAAGACGCCTCATTGGCCGGGCAACTGGTCTATCTGGCATTGCCACTGCGGACCGAATCGTTGCTCGAAGTCAGTTGGCCGGAAGAGCGGGGTACCGGGCGTTATGAAAGCCGCCGGATGGATGTCCGCGATGTCCAGAGCCGACAAGGCGACACCACGACGATTGATGTCTCTCCGGTTCGCATGCATCTGATGCTGGAGAAAGAAGATCGCAGTTCCTATGCATCATTTGCGATTGCCCGGATTCTGGAAAAACGTCCGGACGGCAGTCTGGTGCTGGATCCTGAATTTATCCCGTGTCATCTCAATTCGTCTGTCAACGTGACGTTGCATCGGGTGGTGACTGAAATCGCCGGGCTGATGAATGAACGGGCCAAAAGTATTGCTGAACGGATCAGCTCTCCCGGTCAGGGCGCTGTTGCGGATGTATCTGACTTCATGCTGTTACAGGCGCTGAACCGTTTACAGCCGCTGATTGAGCATTTATCCAAGCTCCGGACACTTCATCCGGAACGATTGTTTGAATGTCTGGCTTCGATCTGTGGTGAACTGGCAACGTTTACTGATGAAAGTCGTCTGCCGCCAGCCATTCCGGTTTATAACCATGACATGCCGACGGACTGTTTTATGACGTTGATTCGTCACATGAGACAAAGTCTGAGTGTGGTGCTTGAACCGCGTGCTGTGTCTATCCAGCTGGATAAACGGAAATACGGCCTCATGGTGGCGCCAATCCATGACACCAACCTCATGGAAGATGCCGACTTTATTATTGCGGTCAAAGCGAGAATGCCACTGGACGAGTTGCGTCGTGTGTTTGTTCAGCAGACAAAAGTCGCTTCCGTCGAGAAGATCAGAGAACTGATTTCTCTCCAACTGCCGGGTATCCCACTGACGCCGCTGCCTGTTGCGCCTCGTCAGCTCCCTTACCATGCGGGTTATACCTATTATCAGCTTGATAAATCCAGTGCAGCTTGGTCAATGATCAGACAGGCCAGCGGCTTCGCTTTCCATGTGGCAGCGGCATTTGAAGACCTTGACTTACAATTCTGGGCGATAAGGAGTTAATGGTGGTGCAGAATACGGGTGAACACATTGACAACCTACTGTTTGATAATGTGGAAAATATTAACCGGGATCAAGACTATTGGTTCCAGTTGCGGGGTGATAATTCCAATGTCCTGATTGATGCGGCGACCCCGTTATTTGGTCTGTCACTCCGGGTCCGGAGCATGACCAGTTGTCCGAATATCGAACAGATCTATCATCAAACGGTTGAAGAGATCAAAGCGATCGAAATCGAACTGACCGAGAAAGGTTTTGATAATGCCGTATTGATGGCTTATCGATACATCTTGTGTACGTTTCTCGATGAAGCCGTGATGGGCACTGAATGGGGATCGTCCAGTATCTGGGCATCACATTCGATGCTTTCCCGTTTTCATAATGAAACCTGGGGTGGCGAAAAGGTCTACACCATTCTTGCGCGTCTCGAAGGTGAACCACAACGCTATAAGCTGCTGCTGGAGTTTATTTATCACTGTCTGATCCTTGGCTTCGAAGGCAAGTATCGCGTGATGGAAAATGGTCACAACGAGCGCGAAAGAGTGATCAGTCATTTATACGATATGCTGGCCGCGCTTGAAGAGAAAAAGATTCAACCGCTCAACCAAGCGAATCAACATATCGTCGATGCCAAGTACCGTCTGAATCGCCAACTACCGGTTTGGTCAGTTTTTCTTGGATTCTTCCTGCTGTGGAGCGGGATCTTTCTGGGTTACACATGGTTATTGCACGAGAAATCTGCTGACGTTGTGAACCAGTTAAGTCAACTTCTTAATTAATTTTTTAGGCTAGGTGATCGCTGTGATCCGAATTGAATTACCCACTCTTATTTCAAAGTTAAACCAACAAAGTAAGCTGGCGCTTGAGCAGGCAGCTTCTTTATGTATCGAACGCCAACATCCTGAAGTGACATTAGAACACTATCTCGATGTTCTGCTGGAAAATCCACTTTCGGATATTCGAGTCATCCTCAAGCAGGCCAACATCGATTTTGAAAGTGTCAAACAGGCGATTGCCAGCTCGTACACCCGTGAACATGCACTGGACACCTATCCTGCTTTTTCGCCATTGCTGGTGGAATTGCTTCAGGAAGCCTGGTTATTGTCTACCACTGAGCTAGACCAACAAGAGCTACGCTCCGGTGCGATCTTTTTGGCTGCGTTAACTCGCGTAGACCGCTATTTGCCCGTGCGTTTGATTTCGCTATTAGAAAGTATCAACCGTGAAACACTGAAGAAAAACTTCGCTGCGGTTGTGGCTGATTCTTCAGAAACGGCTGTCGAAAAAACAGCTGAGAAACGCGGTGCAAAATCACCGCTGACGGAAGCAACGACACCATTACAGAAATATTGCTCGAATATTAGTGAACAAGCGCGTCGTGGCGAGCTTGATCCCGTTTTATGCCGTGAAAATGAAATCAATCTGATGATTGATATTCTCTGTCGTCGCCGCAAGAACAATCCGATTGTAGTCGGTGATGCCGGGGTGGGTAAAAGTGCCATGATTGAAGGCCTTGCACTGCGTATCGAAGCGGGCAACGTGCCTGACCAACTGAAAAATGTTGATATCATGGCGCTCGATTTAGGTCTGCTTCAGGCGGGTGCATCGGTAAAAGGTGAATTCGAGAAACGTCTTAAAGGCGTGATTGATGCGATCAAATCGTCTCCGACACCAATTATTCTGTTTATCGACGAAGCGCATACCTTGATCGGTGCGGGTAATCAAGAAGGCGGCGCTGATGCGGCGAACTTGCTCAAACCTGCACTGGCGCGTGGTGAGTTGAGTACGGTCGCAGCGACGACTTGGAAAGAGTACAAAAAATACTTTGAAAAAGATCCGGCGCTGACCCGTCGTTTCCAGCTGGTTAAGCTGGAAGAGCCGAGTATCAACCAAGCCGTTGATATCCTGCGTGGTCTCAATAGTGTGTATGAGAAAGCACACCATGTGTTGATCACCGATGAAGCGTTGAAAGCAGCGGCAGAACTCTCGGCTCGCTATATTTCAGGCCGTCAGCTTCCGGATAAAGCGATTGATGTGTTAGATACCGCTTGTGCCCGTATTGCGATTCACCTGACTACGCCACCGAAGCGTCTCGCGCAATTGGAAACCAATTGCTACCAGCGTCAGCTCGAAATCGATATGTTGGAAAGAGCCCAGTTCCTCGGCAGTGAAAATGATGTCAAACGTCTCGATGAGCTGCGTGCTCAGGAAGATCAGGACGAGGCAGAAAAATTAACACTGCTTGAAAGCTGGGAAAGCCAGAAAGCGCTGGTTGAGTCAATTATTGAACTCCGTTCACAGCTGATCGCAATGTCGTTTCAGCATGCTGAAGAAGCCGCCCAATCGGTTGAAGCCGCTCCATTTGAAGTTTTAGATGAGTTGGCGGAAGGGCAGGATGTGTCCGAAGAGCAGTCTTCGCAAGAGCAATCTCCGCAAGAACAGTCTCCGCAAGAACTGATGGCAGCGCTGAAAAGCGAGCTGAAAGAGAAGTATGCTGAGCTTGAAGCGATCCCACATCGTGAGCGTCTGATTTACCCACAAGTGGATGCTGACCAGATCGCTGAAGTCATTGCAGACTGGACCGGGGTTCCTGTCGATCAGATGAACACCGATGAATTGCACAAAATTACTCATCTGACATCGATTTTAGGCGAAACCATCAAAGGTCAGGATACGGCTATTGAACGGGTTCACCGTCATCTGCTGACTGCCCGTGCTGACTTACGTCGCCCCGGTCGTCCGAAAGGTGCGTTCCTGTTGGTAGGGCCAAGTGGTGTCGGTAAAACAGAAACTGTTATTCAGCTGGCAGAACAACTGTATGGCGGACAACAATTCCTGACCACGATCAACATGTCTGAATATCAGGAGAAACATACCGTTTCACGTCTGATCGGCTCACCTCCGGGCTATGTCGGTTACGGTGAAGGTGGTGTTTTGACCGAAGCGATCCGCAAAATGCCTTATTCGGTCGTGCTGCTGGATGAAGTTGAAAAAGCCCATCCTGAAGTGCTGAATATTTTCTATCAGGCGTTTGATAAAGGTGAGCTTGCCGACGGTGAAGGGCGGGTGATCGATTGTAAGAACGTGGTGTTCTTCCTGACATCGAATCTCGGTTATCAGACCATCGTTGATTATGCTGACGAACCGAAAATTATTGCTGATCGGTTGTATCCTGAACTGGCTGACTTCTTTAAACCAGCATTGCTGGCCCGGATGGAAGTGATTCCTTACTTACCGCTGAAGAAAGAAGTCTTGGCTGAAATCGTTCAGGCGAAACTGACACGCTTGGAAAAACTGTTCCAAGAGCGTTATGCCGCAGAAGTTGAGATTGCCGACTCACTGATTGAGGAAATCCTGACGCGGGCGACCCGTTCTGAAAATGGCGCGCGGATGCTGGAAGCGATTATCGAAGGACAACTGTTACCACCGGTTTCGCTGGCATTGCTGAACAAACTTGCGCAGCGTGAACCGATTAATCGCGTCTATCTGGCTGCGGTTGATGGTGAATTCATCGGTGAGGTTGAATAACGATGAACCGCTGGTTAACTTACGCGACCGATCTCGTCGGTATCAGAAAGCCGCAACAACTTGCGACGCTTTTTATCGACACGGTTTCACGTGAGTTGAATCTTGATACTTGCTTATTGCTTGTACCCAGTGCCGATGGGCGGACATTAGTCCCCCATCGGTCCGATCTGGAGATGGTTTGGTCGGTGACTGATTTTGATTGTCCGTTCGCCCATGTTCTCCAGTCCTCAAAACCGATGGCCTTGTCATTAGAGAGTTTGGTTTTCTGGCAGTCTGATCGAGCCTTTGTTCAGTTGACTGAATCGGTCGGTATGTTTGATGTTGTCCGCATCGTGCCGCTGCCACTGAATCAGGATGTTGTCAAGACACTGTTATTCCTGATTGGTGAGACGGAACATCTTCACCAGATATTTGCTGATGACGATTTTCGTCGTTATGTGGATGTATTCAGCCAACAGTGGGCTTTGTTGACCGATATCGAACGTGAAGAGCAGCATCAGCGCGATCTACGCGAATCACTATTCGATGTTGAGCGTGCCCGTGAACAGCAACGTCTGACTGACTCATTGTCCCGGACACTGGTCGGACAAAGTACACCGATGGTCAAACTCAGAGAGCAGATTGTCAGTGCAGCCGGCTCTCAGTTATCGGTCATGATTCAGGGTGATACCGGGACAGGAAAAGAGCTGGTGGCTCAGGCGGTGCATGATCTGTCTGAACGGGCAAATCAGCCGTTTATTGCGATTAACTGTGCGGCGATTCCGGAAAACTTACTGGAGAGTGAGTTATTCGGCTATAGCAAAGGGGCTTTTTCCGGCGCTGAAGCCGATAAGCAAGGGCTGATCGCACAGGCCAATGGCGGCACCTTATTTCTCGATGAAATCGGTGATATGCCTTTGGTTCTGCAAGCCAAGCTGTTACGGGTACTTGAGACGCGGACATTTCGTCCGGTTGGCGGTAAAGAAGAGCTGACCTCCGATTTTCGGTTGGTTTCTGCAACGCACGTCAATCTATTGAGCCAAGTTCGCCAGAAAGCGTTTCGACAAGATCTCTATTACCGGCTGTTTCAATATCCGATTACGGTGCCGTGTCTGACTGAGCGAATCGATGACATCGCATTATTGAGTCAGCATTTTGTTCAGTTATTTAACGACTCGCACGGGACTCAGATTCGCGGGTTGAACTATAAAGCGATTGATTGCCTGAAGCAGCACAGTTTCAACGGTAATGTGCGTGAGCTGAAGCATTTAATCGAGTTTGGATGTGCACAAACACAAGACGGCCATGAAGTTCAGGTGAGTAGTTTTATTCATCGGATTCTGCCTCGTGAAGAGGTCAACCTGTTTCAGGTTGAAGAGCCGGAGTCGTGCACTGTGATTAAAGATCTCAAACAGGCGATCCAGGATTTTGAATCAAAAATCATCAGAGAACGTCTGCGATTGTTTTCCGGTGACCGTGCCAAAGCGGCAGAAAGCTTGGGGATTCCCAAACGGACACTGGCTTACAAATGCCAGAAACTGGAGATTAAAGCGCCATGAAATTAGGAATTTCTCGCTCAGTCATGAGCTTGGCGACACTGATGTTATTTCCCGCGGTTGCAGCCATTGCGGCAACCGATCCCCAAATGCCGAAACCGGAGACGTTATCCAAACCGGAGCAGTTGGTCGAACAGGCAAGTCAGTGTCGCAGTGTCTCGGAGCGTCTGGAAAGATTACGTTGTTTTGATCGGGTGTTTGAAACGCCGTTGCATCTGACGCCAGTCAAAGAGCAGACGGTCGGGGCATCGGAGTCGTGGCTACATGCGATGGATTCATTGGCGAAACTTGGTGACGGCAAAATGATGCATCTGACCGAACAAGGGGATGATGCTTGGTTGATCCTATTGGCAGCAAATCCAGCATCACGATTCGCAGATGATCAAAAGCCGGTGTTAATGATGAGCTGTATTCACCGGATCAGCCGGGTTGAACTGGCACTACCGAGCGAAATCCCTGATGCAAGAGCCAAAGTCACGATCCAGCGGGAAACACAATACTGGCGTAGTGATGATGCAGGCTTGTTACTTTCCTCGGGACGCGGTATGCCGGCAATTAGTCTGATGAAAATTATGGCCGGGCAAGACAACACGGTGTTGCGTTCTAATTCAAAGGTGGTTGATGGTCTGACTTTCGATACCTCGGGTTTAAGCGAAGCACTCAAGCCGTTAAGAACACGTTGTGATTGGTAGCTGAAATTATGGAATTATCTGAATATCGCCCGTGCATTACCACACCGATTGAGGGAGAGAACCCTGTCGGTGAACGGTTGATCGACGATTCACTATTTGATTTTGTCGAAGATCAGATGATGAAAGTCGGTTCGCTGTCCCATGCCAGTGTGCAATGGGATGAAGTTGAGCACAGCGTTTTAAAACTACTTAAAGAAAAATCAAAAGATATCAAACTGTTGGTTTATCTCTTACAGTGTTTGCATCATCAAGTGACACCGGCGCGGTTTAATTTGTCTCTGTTTATCTGGGCTGATTTTATCTCCCTGTTCTGGGAAGAGAGTTATCCGGCACCGGGTCCGCGAGGCGCATTACCACGGCGTAAATTTTTTGGACAGATCATCCAGCGTTTTGGCATTGCCATCGACAAACAGGATTTCAACCGTTTTTCCGGCGAGTTAATGAGTGATCTGGAAAGTGCGTTGGAGAGTCTCAATCAGGCGGTGGAAACCAAAGGATTGGTAACGGAGGACTTTTCCGGACTCTTAAACACCATTCGCTCGAAAATGCGCTTGGCTGAAGAGCGCCAGCGTGCCGAACAGAAAGCACAGAAGCCGAAGTCACAACCGCAGCAGGACACCGCAACAACCAGCAGTCCTTTATCAGTTGACAGTTCCAGTGATAAAGCAGCCAGACAGACCTTGTTGAAAGTGTCTGAGTTTCTTGCTGAACAGGAACAAGGCATCGGGCTGGCAATTCGTTTGCGTCGTCATGCGGTGTGGTCCGGCATTCTCTCTGAGCCTGACCATAATCCGGACGGAGAAACCATGCTGCGGCCGATGCAGCAAGATCGCATCAAAGACTACCAAGATCTGATGCGTAGCCCTGATTTGTCCTTATGGCGCAAGATCGAACAGAGTCTGACGATGGCGCCTTATTGGTTTGAGGGGCAGATGATGAGCTATCAAATTGCCCAATCTTTGGATAAGAAAGAGTGGTGTCGGGCGATCCGGGAAGAAACGACTTATTTTCTTGAGCGTTTACCCAAGTTAAAAGAGCTGAAGTTTAAAGGCGGGCAACCGTTTGTTTCAGAAGAAGTAAATGTATGGCTGGGAGAGCAGGAGCAGGCGACCACGCAGGCTTCGGTGGTCGGAAGCTGGCAGGAAAAACGTAAGGAAGCATTTACTTTGGCAAAAGAAGCCGGAATTGCTGTCGCTCTTTCCATGATTAATGGCGGCCTTGAAAAGGCGGTCGAACCCCGGGATAAATTTTATTGGCGGATGATGTCTGCTGATTTGCTCAATGAACATGGTTTTTCAGCCATGGCCGAAGAGCAATATCAGACCTTGTATCGTCAGGCGGGTTCAGCAAGTGTTTCAGAGTGGGAACCCTCACTCATGCAACGATTAGAGAAATATTCAACGTCAGAGTAAGCGAAGGATATCGTCCATGTTGAAAAAGATTTTCGGGCTGCTAAAAAAATTAATGCCAAGCATGGTAGCACTGGTGCCGGCATTACTGTTAGTTAGCTTTATTTTAATTAATATTGCCATTTGGTGGGCTGGTCCATGGCTCACAATTTATGACACAAAACCATTAGCGAGTATTACTGCGCGGCTTTTTGCCAGTCTGCTCGTCTTTTTGCTGGCGGCCGCTGTATGGGGTTTCTGGCAGTGGCGGAAACTACAGAATTACGAAGCTGAACAACAAAAAGAAGAAATTTTCCGTCAAGACCCGATTAAACTGATGGAAGAGCGACAAGAAGTTGAGCTCAATCAGGTGATTACCAATATGCGTAAGAGTCTGAAGAATAAGCGCGATTTTCTCTACTCTTCCCCTTGGTATCTGGTGCTCGGTCTGGAAAATGCCGGTAAAACCAGTCTGATTAACCGCTCCGGACAGAACTTTACCCTGTCTTCAGTGATGCGAGCTTCGGGGCAGCGCAGCGAAAATCAATATTCATTTGACTGGTGGATCGGCGACAAAGCCGTAGTGATTGACCCCGATGGTGAGTTGCTGACGCAAGGCAACCGTGATGAAGACAATGACGGTGAGATGGAACGTCGTTTGTGGAAGCACTTTGTCGAATGGCTGGAGCGCACCCGTAGCCGTCGTCCGTTGAACGGTATTGTGCTGGCTCTGGATGTGTCGCATCTGGCGACAGCTAAAGCCTCTGAACGAAAAGCCTATGCCAGTATTCTGCGTGCCCGCCTGCGCGAGTTGATGGAAACCATGTCAATTCAGTTACCGGTCTATATTGCACTGACCAAACTGGATCTGCTCTATGGCTTTGAACCCTTTTTCAGACACTATTCCAAAGCAGAACGAGAAGAAGCATTAGGATTTACTTTTCAACTCAATCCGAATGATGACCAAGATGCTTGGTTAGGAGAGTTCGAAAACGATTATCTACAGTTCATGTCAACCATTAATGACATGCTGCCAAAAGCGGTTTCCGTGCCGATGGAAGCAGAAGAACGTCATGGTGTTTACAGTTTCAGCCGTCAAATTTCCGGGCTGAAAGATATTCTGACGCAGTTCTTCCGCGAAACATTGGGCAATGACCAATATTCCTTGTCTGCTGTGGTTCGCGGGGCTTACTTTACTTCGGTGTATCAGCAAGGTGTGCCGACCAATGCGTTTGATGATGCGGCCTCGCGTCGCTATGGTTTAGACCATGCGATCAATCGTGCGCAAATCGCAAAAAATTCGACGGTCTATTTTACGTCGCAGTTATTTAGCAACATTATCTATGCCGAGTCAGGTCTGGCATCGGACAACCGCCGGGTTGCCAAGCGCAAACGGCGTCTGATGATGTTGTCGGGCGTTACCTGCGCCATCGCATCATTATTACTGTTTGGTGCGTGGCAACGTTATTATGCCGTCAACGTTGCCCATGCGGATGCGGTACTGACCAAAGTGAATGAGTTTAAAAATGAGTTGCCGAAGAATATTTATCAGGCATCGCAACGCGACATGCTCGACTCGCTCAATAAAATTCGGCAGGCCACACTGGAGTTTGGTTTCTTCCGGAATAAGTCGAGATATTTTTCAGATATGGGTCTGTATCAAGGTCACACCATCGGGCCGATGGTTGAAAAGACCTACCTGAATCTGCTTGAAACCCGTTTTCTGCCGATCCTGCTCTCTGATGTGATCGTGAAAATGAATGAAGCCGACACCGAAGTTGAAAAACTGGATGCGCTGCGGGTTTATCGCATGATGACTGACAAAGAAGGGCGTTATAAAGACATCGTGCTGGATTACTTCGGTAAATACTGGCAGAAAGAGTTCCCGGCACGCCGTGCGGTTCAGGAAGAGCTGATGGGACACTTGGATTATGCGATGGATCATACTGACCTAACCACGGCGCGGAAGAATGGTGATCCGAACGCTGAGAAGATTATGGGAGCCTACGATCAGACCATCGCTAAAGTTCAGACTGCGCTCAATGCAATGCCGAACAAACAGCGTGTCTATCGTAACCTGAAGTTGAATGCACCGACGGTACTTGGCCCGTCACTGAACTTGCGTAATCTGGTGGGGCCGGTATTTGACCTCGTCTTTGATGAGCGGGTGATGAACGGCGACGGACTATATATTCCGCAAATGCTGACTAAACGTGGCTTTGAAGATTACTTCATTCCACAGGTCGAATCGGTGTCGAAACTGGCGTTGATCGATGGCTGGGTTCTGGGACAAAACCGTTCTGCGGAGTTCAGTGAAGCGGACAAACAAGATCTGCGGGATAAAATCCGGGGACTGTATGTGGCCGACTATACCAAGACTTGGCGTGCTGCTTTGGCAGAAGTGGATATCAAATACTTCAAAGATATCAACGATGCGGTGACCGTACTGGATAATATCACCAGTAGTGTTGAGCCGATTCAGCGTCTGTTGAGAACACTGGAAGCCAACACTAAAATGATCGCGGGTATTCCCGATGATTCTGCGGCACAGAGCGAGCTGCTGAAATCACCGAAATACCGGGTTGCCTCGATGATTGATACCCCGTTTGCCGATCTGAACGGCATGTTGGATGCAGTCGGTGACAAGCCTGCTTATATCACCGAAGTGATGGGCGCGATTGATGAGCTGAAGCTGTATCTGAAAGGGATTCAGGCCTCTCCGGATATGGGAATGGCCGCGCTGAATGCGACCAAGGCGAGAATGAAACTGGTGAACGGTGATCCGATTTATACCCTCAGACGGGTGGCATCGGGACTACCGGCACCACTGGATCGCATCCTGACCAAACTGGCCGATGAAAGCTGGTATGTGATCAAGCAAGAAGCGGTTAAGTATCTGGAAGTGCGCTGGCATGATGACGTTTATCGCGTCTTCCGTGAAAAACTGGCAGATCGCTATCCGTTCAATCCAAACTCAAACAAAGATGCATCATTGACTGACTTTGAAGAGTTCTTTGCACCGAACGGTATCTTAGACAGCTTCTATCAGAACCAGTTGAAGATCTTCATTGATGAGAAAGTCGGCTTGTCTGATGCAGAAAGCGGTCAGAGTGTGGTGAAATCTGAAGTATTGGAGCAGATTGAACGGGCACGACAAATTCAGGATGCATTCTTCAACCGTAAAGGTGTACTGGATGTGAGCTTCTCGATTGAGCCGATTCGCCTGACGGGCAACAAACGTCGCAGTGTACTGAATGTTGACGGGCAGTTCTTGTCATACAGTCATGGTTCAAGAGAAAACGTCGAACTGATTTGGCCGAATACGCTGCGTGATTCTGCGATTTCTAAGATTACGCTGATCCCGACTAAGTCGAATCTGTCGCCACGGAGTATTATTATTCAGGGACCATGGGCATTCTTCCGCTTACTTGATGCGGGTGACGTACTGGCTGCAAGTACCACCTCGGTTGACTATAAGTTTACGGTTGATGGCGGTGACATGGTGTATCGCATTAACTCTGAAGCCGATGTAAATCCGTTTACCCAGCGTTTGTTTAAATCGTTCAAACTCTCAGGTAATCTATATTAATACTCAACAAATTGCGGAGTGCCTTCGGGCACTCCCTGCATTGATTAGGGCAATTTAACGCCATGTCCCCACGACTATTGATTGAAAACACACCTTTCATACTGACAGCAGAACAAGAAGAACTCCACAATCACGCCCTGTATCAGGCGGTTAAAAAAGAGATCTATCGTGAGCGTTCTCCCTTTGCGGGCGGCACCGATTGGGAACTGGTCAAACAGAACAGCGAACAGTTGGCGCAGGTCACCGGGCTTGATCTGGCGATGAGTGTCTATTACAGCATTGCTTGTCTCAAGCTGGATGGATTGCGGGGATATACCAATGGGCTGGAGCTGATGTATGGCTGTCTGGTGAGCCTGAAAGAGGAGATCAAAGAGAGCGATAAGTATATCGAGCGTTTATTCCATTGGGCCAATGCACAAGCATTGATTGAACTGCAAAACCTCCGCGCCAGTTATGAAATGCTGCGTGAGCTTTACCGTTGTGAACAGTTGTATGATCGCA
Organism: Vibrio sp. MEBiC08052; assembly: GCF_001506075.1. Lineage (GTDB taxonomy): Bacteria > Pseudomonadota > Gammaproteobacteria > Enterobacterales > Vibrionaceae > Vibrio. The sequence goes on from NZ_KQ947475.1 coordinate 3,587,211, forward strand.
TCAGCTACTTACTCCAAGCGGAAAGACCGGGTGTGAAAGCTGATTTTGAGTCGATTGGGTATCTGATTTTTGAACAGATTGATCGACTGGAAACCTGTTATCAGGTCGCTTTAAAGCGGCGTGAGTTCACCGAAAGCGGTCGCCCGGCAGCGGTAGTCAAGGTCACCCAACCGGGCACGCGCTGGTGGAAGCTGATGTTGATGTTTGTGTTGGGCGGCGCGATTGCCGGCAGTGGTGTGTACTGGTGGTTATTGCAGACACTTGGCAGTTGAATGACTTTTTAACGGTATAGGTTAGAATGATTGAAAGCCCCTGATGAAAGGGGCTTTTTTCGTTTTACAGTGTAAATAGTGGGGATTTGTTGTATTGCTGTTGGTTGTTGTAGTCTCCGGCGTTGCAGTTTGACGCACAATCAGCGTCAGTGATTTCAGAGACATTGGTGCCCAGTGCGCCAGTTACTCTTGCAGAGATGCAAGCATAACCAGAAAATCTTTTTGTTTGGTTTGGTCACGCGTTGTTCAGAACCAGCTTTTACGGGCGTCCTGCCCGGAAAAGCCTAATCATTCATCCGTGAATGGTTTTCTTCGGTGGGTGGTTGATTTGAGTGTGGTGAAACACTGAATCAACGAAGCTTAATTGATCGATGTACTCATGAAATGTCATTGTATATCAACAAATCAGCACATCACCTCTTTTACTGACTGTTAAAACGTTGCTGTTTCTTGCAAACCCTACCTATATCAAAGAATGTCATGTTTGTGTCAATTATTTCTGGATGTTTTCCGTAACTTATTCAATTCTATGTACGGTGTCTGAGTGCTTATAGGTGAACCAATGGAGCTTATCTGAGAAGGGGACGACAGCAAGTTATACGGCAGGTGCTTTTTAATAATTGTTATACCTACAGGAGGATTTATGCTTAGTAAAACTGAAAAGAAGGTAAGGAAAATACTTATCAAAGTGGCTAGAGGATTATTAGATACTTATCACTTTCGAAAAATTACTTACAAAGAACTTTGGTTGACACAATATCCCAAGGAAACATGGGGGCAAGGACATACTCCGGAAGTCGTTGAATGGATTGTTAATATATCAAATGCTGATACAGATAACGGGTTACCGCCACTAAATGCTCTCGTTGTGCGTAAAGATACATCTGAACCGGGTAAAGACTGGAAATCTTGGCATAAAAGTGTAGGGAGTCCGTTTGAGTCTCAAGCACATGCACAGGCAGCTTGTTGGGCATATTGGCCGAGTATGCATGTAGTCGAAACATTCTATAGGAAGCGCTAGTAAAGGTATAACAAGGTGCTGAAGCAGATGTATTTGGTACTACTTATTTTGGTGTTAGGTTTACGGTAAAAACAGGAGTGTATATGCCAGCAGTTAGAAATATTGTAAGGGACTTTCGTGTAGAAGAAGCAAGGGCAGAAAGGAAGTGCCATGCGAATTCCTCGCACAAGATTCTCGCAGGAGAAAAGCACTTTGCATACGATGATTTAGGTAGAATTAATATATGTAAAAAGTGCGCGGATAGCGTACTTAAAGTTGCATCGGATCATATAGAAAAGGTTAGGATTGAGTTGTCTAGATAATGTAATACATAGGGTTTTCAAATGAGAAAAATATGCGGTATTGAGTTAAAAGGGCATGAAGCAATACTCACTGTGTTAGAAAAGCAAAACGATGATAGTTTTGCAGTCAAAGCAATTGATAAAAAGAAAATTGCATTGAAAGACAGTGAGAACAGAGAATGTATCAAAGAGTTTAAAAAAGAAATAAATGATTTTTTTGATACTAACGACATAAGCAAAGTTTGTATTAAAAAACGCAGTAAAAAAGGAGATTTTGCCGGAGGCGCTGATACTTTTAAAATGGAAGCGATAATTCAAGATTCAGATGTCGAGGATGTAATATTAATCTCTCCTCAAGCGATTTCTTTGTATCAAAAAAAGAACGACGCAGATGTGCCTTGTGAGCTCAATAAGTATCAACACGACGCATATTTAACAGCTTTAACTGGTGCCAAAAAGTAAAACCTTACAAAAATGAGTATAGCGTCGATAGTTAATTTTTTTCGCCATATTCGCATCCAAATCCCAACTTGATCGATGCTCTCAGGGTAAAATTCATGGATGAATTTTAAGCTTTTCGTGAGCAGGAGAGAATAAAAGCGACCCTGATTACGCGCACCGAACTCAAAAAAGATGCTTTTGGTTACTTTAATAATATGGTCCGCCCAACCTCACTCCCAAGCAACATCTATGACTATGCTTGAGAGTAACCCTGACAACTGAGGTGTACCATGATGAGTAATATACATATTCTCGGCATCGATCTAGGCAAACGCACATTCCATTGTGTCGGACATGACCGACATGGACATGAAGTGCTTCGTAAAAAATTAAATCGTGCAAAATTGCTGCTATTTTTATCTGATTTACCGACAACAACAATTGCATTTGAATCCTGTGGTGGCGCTCACTGGTTGGCTCGAAAATGTAAAAGCTATGGGCATGAAGTAAAACTCATCCCGCCTCAGTATGTAAAACCCTATATCAAATCAAATAAAAATGATTACATTGATGCATCGGCGATTGCTGAAGCGGCCTCCCGTCCCTCAATGCGTTTTGTCGCAATAAAATCGGAAAATGCTCAGGTGATAAGTGTCATTCTCCGAGCCAGAGATGCTTACCTCAAAGAGCGTACAGCGACGATGCTCAGGATAGGCGCGATTCTTGTTGAATTTGGACTCAGTCTTCCTAAAGGTCACGCAACTATGAAAAAGTTATTTCAATGGCTGGCTGAGCAACATGAATCCCTCCCTCATTTATTGATTCTTGAACTGAAAGAGCTTCATGAACATTACCTGTATTTGAGTGAGCGTATTCAAAGGCAAGAGACAAAGTTAATTCAGATGACGGCTGAAAATGAAGTTGGCGAGTTACTGATGACCATACCGGGAATTGCTCATATCACAGCAAGCACTTGTCTGGCGGCGATAGCCTCTCCGAGTCATTTTAAGTGTGGTCGGGATATGGCAGCGTGGATAGGACTTGTTCCGCGACAATATTCAACTGGTGGGAAAAACACGCTCTTAGGGATTAGTAAACGAGGGAACAAACGGCTCAGAACACTGTTTATTCATTGTGCCCGCTCAATTTTGTCCAAACCGGAAACGACGGGGAAATGCTTTGAATCATGGCTCACGAAACTGAGAGCGACCAAACCTTTTAATGTTGTGATAGTCGCACTGGCAAACAAACTGGCGAGGATCGCGTGGGCGGTGATGAATACACATCAAGCGTTCAACGCCAGGATGCTTGTTTCTTAATCAACTCAATAACGAACCAAATTTGCAATGATAATGATGACGACAACGGTCAATCGGCCAGATAGAAAACCTGACGATGTCAATAGCACTTAGCATGCTTATCCTTTTGTAAGGATTATCTGGCGCAGATATCATCGTGGAGCTGGAATGCGGGAGCATCCAAGAGAGACTCCGAATACATTAGCGCAAACCATCCCCGTTAAAATTATAGTTGCAAAAACGGGGCGGACCATACATTGACATCTATCAAAAGTAACTGGGGCGCAGTCGGAGATGCAAATGAGATCGAAGAAAGTCATTGCGTCCCAAACCACAACCTAATGATAATAAGCAGAATTTACCCCGTCTTCCCTGTTATTCCCATTCCAAAAATAACCACTCCCCATCAAAACCCCAAATTTAAACATGTTTTATAAATCCATTTGAGTATAATTATTGATTCGTATGAAAATAAATTTATCAGTAAGCATCCATCGATAAAACAATCACGGCTCAGTCAACAACGTCAATGAACTATCAAACAACTCAAATCTATAATCTGATGAGTTATGAATTTGCTCAAGTTGAAGGGGATTTTGCCTCCTTACGTGAGTCAGAGATGAAATCCGTTATCCCTGCTGGAATGCGCTTTGCTGATTTTCTTGAACAACTTCACTACGGTCATCAAGTGTTACTGACGGATGTGCCATCGGTTCCGTTGCTGATTCCGGATCGGGATGAATGCCTCTGTTTCTACTGAGCCTTATGTCGAACGAAAAACTGTGAAACTCACTTTAGAAGAGCGGCTGGTCAGGCAGCGTCAGGAACGATTACGAGAGTTGGATAAAATCCCACTGCCTTCATCTGCATGGCAGAACGTATTTAACAAACCGCCAGTCAAACCCTCCCGTTTCGCCAAATCTGCGCTGGGGGATTATGCGGCTTATACACTGGCCGTCGGGCAGGGGATTAGTGCTGCTTCTGAAGAAGCTTTTTTGACTCGTATTGGTGGTGCGGCATTGGCAGAACTGCCGGGAATGGCGCTGAAAATCGTCGGGCGAGCCGGAATGTTGGCTGCATTTGTGCCGAACAAATTAGCGGACAGTACGCTCTATAGTGCAGCCGATATGCGCAATAAAGACATGGTTGAAACCAATATTCGCTTAGGATTCAATGCGGAAGGGCGAATTTACGGCTATCACGTCAATGGGACGAATATCCCTAAGCGTGAAGTAAAACAGGTTGGTGAGCGGTTTGTCGTCGAGTTAGAGCCGGATATCACTATTGAATGGGTGCCGATCAGCGGCGATTTCGGCGGTAAACCGATCCTTGTCAATCCTATCCCGGATATGGAAAAGTTCGATATCTGGATTCATCCGGAAGCGGAGCAAGGCCAAGAATTTGATAACACCTACATTACGCCAATTGCTGATGCAGATCTGCAAGACTATATTCTGACTTTTCCGGCAGAGACTGGGTTACCGCCGTTGTATGTGGTGTATAATTTGACACCTAAAACGCGATTACCACGAACGAATGGACGGTGGATTCAAGGTGTGCCCGGTAATGGGCTATGGCAGTCTGATTTAGATGTAGTCAACAGAGTAACCAACGGTGAGGCAATCCCCTTTAAAAATGGGAGACCGATTTTTGATAAATGGTCAAAAGGTCGTCTTATCTTTGAAAATGGCGTGTTAGACGGGACGAAAGACGATTTCACTAGAGTTTATGATGAAATAGCAAACGCTAAAAATCTTTCTAGTAGTCATGCAGCAAAAAACCTTTTGAGAGATAAAGGATTAACACCTCACCATCATACTTTAACTGAAATACAGCTTATTCCGACGGACTTACATAGTAATATTCCACATATTGGTTCAGCATCAGACATGAGGTCACATAACAAATGATCAACATAGAGAAAAAACTTGAAGAACTCAATGTGATACTAGCTATTGAAGAGGTAAATACCGCGCTTCCACCTATGCCATCTAGTGCGAGTCATATTGTTCGCCACTACAAGAGATCAGTTCTTTTTTCTGAAAATGTCATTTTTAAACCGCAGTACAAAACGAGTTTAGAAGGCAGGAATGGAGATCTGTCATTAGAGGTTCTGTGGGGAATAGAAGATAGTCCTTTTAACATCGAGAAAGCCAACCAAAGTTTGAAAAATTTAGAAGCAGAGAGTGACCTTTACTCAATTGGCGGTAGTTCAGGAAGTAATCATATTTGTGTATCAACGGATGACAATGCCATTTATTTGTTCACGAATGGTATTGATATGACAAGGTTTAAATTATTTGATCATGCTGATGATTTTTTTAATGCCCTGACAATTGAAAAAAGCAGTGGTTCGGACAACTCTCAAACGGTATCTGTTCAATTGGATTTCTAGACTTAGTCAGCTTGCGGAGGCTGTTCATTCTTGGTGTCATAGCTCGAAGCCGAAGCCTGAGAAAATCATTGGGGAAAAAAATAAAAAAGAACCGCGTCGCATTTTACCTTTGAGCCGTGCTAAAACGATGATAAACGGTGTTTTTTGCTGAGTGCTTCTTTTATGCTAGCGCTATTCATCCACAACGAGCCTCAATACTGCGATTATGAAAACATCTCTCGATCATCTGCCCGAATATAAACAGCGTGAGCTGGCGGATATCTCAACGATTCTGCGCGATACACTGGAAGATTACCTGCAAGGCAAACAGGGCAGTAAGAGTGAGTTTCACATTCTGAAAATTATTCTGTTTTTTTCATACTGCTGAATATTTTTCACATACTACTCTGAGTAAATTCTTTTTATAGCCCGCTTTATTGTTTCTATCATTCAGCAATCACCGTGCTCATCTTTCCCGAAAATGCAGCTGCTCAGCAACTTTACCCAAATTGAAAACGGAGATACTTTGGCTTAGCCTGTGCAGTTGGGCAGAATCAAGATTCTCAACCAGCGTTTTATCCGGTGTACTCAAGAACCCCATTTCATCAAAGAGTTTGAGTAGAGTTTTGTTATGTTCATCAGAGAGTGCTTGCTTAAGCTGAGCCTGTTGTTGAGCCGAGCATTGGTACATTTTTTCCTGATAAATATACAGCACAACATATTTCTGCTGAATTGCGCTGAGTGAATGAAACCAAGCATCGTCTTCGGGGAATCTGACCGAACTATTTTGCTCTTGCGCCAGACACTGGCCGTAAGCTTTGTCCCATTGAGTGAGTGCTTGAACACTATTGACCCGATTCGCACAACCACTCATCAACAGCATGATGAATAGATAAAAAAGGCTATAACGCAGCTTCACTGATACATCTCCAGAATTCTCCTTCTTTTCCGCCAGTATACCAACTCATGGGTTCTGCAACAGAACGGATTCTATAGCGAACGATTTTCGGCACAGAACCCATAGCATCGCCAAATGTTTGCCAATCATATTCGCGAATATTAATTCCAGTCTCTAGTGGACTACTGGTGATACTCGGACTCATAAAAATCTGAACAAACGGGATAGAGCCCATGGCTGTACTGAAAAGATTAGCATGGTACATGATGTCATGAATCTCAAACACAGCACCTTTGCTCTGACGACTCAATTTTAAATTATCGATTTCACAATACCCCAGTTTTGCCATGCTCTTTTGAATTGTATAAATAAACTCTAATGAGAATTTTACCTGCAATTTTTCGTCAATCACAGTCTTTAAAGCGGGCAATCGGTGGTTATGAGAGGTGTTGCCTGAAAATAGATATCGATATTCACCGAATGGTCATTTGGAAGTATTGGACTCGACCTATTGTCATATTCTTTTTGCAGGGTCTTTTGATAAATCCAATGCACCAATACCGGGTTTGACAACCTGCTGCCGATTGGCTTTAAATACCCGAAACGGCTGAGGATGAGCGGGGTAACTGATGAAATTTTGTGATGAAGCGTTGGGGCCGCCAATTATTGCCTATGCCCATAATTATTCTCACGGAGACGTGGAAGCGTCTCATATTCATCAGTGTGCCCAGTTTTTACATCCCTTGAATGGGGTGATTCGTGTCGATACCCAAGCGGGCGCGTGGGTGGTGACGGCGAATAAGGGGTTGTGGATCCCGGCAGGGGTCTCTCATAGTCTGCGAATTACCGGCGATGTGCGCGTTCGCACACTGTTTGTCGATCCGATGGCGCGGGCCGATCTGCCGAATACCTGTGTGTTATCGACGGTCTCCCCGTTGCTGACCTGCTTAATTGTTGAAGCGGTTGCTCTCCCGGATATCCGTATGGCGGGCACCCGGGAAGAACGTATTTTTGAATTGATTCTGGACGAATTACGTCGTTTGAATCCCATCGATTTTTATTTGCCTCATCCGAGTTCTGAAGCGTTGATCACGCTCTGCCGTAATCTCTCGGAGCGTCTCTCCCATCCGTGGACGGCTTCTGATGCTGCCAAATCGCTCGGCCAGAGTGAGAGAACGGTATCCCGTCGCTTTCAGCAAGAGCTGGGATTAACCTTTACCGAATGGTTACGTCAGAAGCGTTTGCTCCACGCGTTAGAACTGTTAGCCAGCGGCTGTAGCGTGTTAGATACCGCCTTAGCCATTGGCTATGACAGCCCGAGTGCATTTAGCGCCATGTTTAAAAGCCGCACCGGGTTATCACCGAGTGAATATTGTCCGCCGACCCTGTCTCTAGCGTGAGTGAGCGCGCTGAGTTGATGCCTGACCTAGCTCGCCTGTATGAGCTGCGCATAGGCATTCAGTAGTGCCTGTAGCGAGGCTTTGGTGGCATCTTCTTCAATGGCGACGCCGAAAATACTCACATTCGACCTTGCAGACTGCAACTGAACATAACTCGCCGCTTTACTGTGGGTTTGGGTGCCCAGCGTATGTTCGTGGTAATCGACCACATTAGCCTGACAGTCAAATTGCTCCATTAATCCGGTTAATAAGGCCGACATCAGCCCGATACCACTGCCGACACAGACGATCTCTTGCTCGCAGTAACGGATCTGTGCCTCAATCTGTTGCCCGCCCGCGGCGGGGTGGGTGTGATAGCGTTGCAGGCTCATCACTGGCTGGTGAACTAAGCCATAAGCGGTGCGGAACAGTTGCCATAACTCGGCAATGTTCATTTCGCGCCCGGTGCTGTCGGTATGCTGTTTGACCCGTTGGCTTAAATCGACCTGAAGCATTTTGGGCAGGTGCAAGCCGTGATTTTGTTGTAGTAACCATGCTGCCCCGCTTTTTCCGGACTGGCTGTTGACCCGAATTACTTCTTCATAAGTGCATCCCAGATCCATCGGGTCGATGGGTAAATAGGGGATATTCCAGTGGTTGGGTGAGGCGCCTTGAGCGTAGGCAAATCCCTTTTTGATTGCATCTTGGTGAGAGCCGGAAAACGCGGTAAACACCAGTCTGCCCGCGTAAGGATGGCGCGGATGCACCGGCAGCTCGTTACACTGTTCGACCAGTTCAACTGTCTGTTGAATGTCGTCGAAGCATAATTGTGGGTTGATCCCCTGAGAGTAGAGGTTTAAGGCCAGCGTCACCAAGTCAACATTGCCGGTGCGTTCCCCGTTGCCGAATAAACAGCCTTCGACCCGTGTCGCCCCGGCGAGTATTGCCAGTTCAGCACTGGCCACCCCGGTACCGCGATCATTATGCGGATGGACACTGATAGTGACATGATCCAAGGAATCAAAGTTGTTGATGAAGTGTTCGATTTGATCGGCAAACACATTGGGAGTGTTGCGTTCCACTGTGGTTGGCAGGTTGATAATCAATGGCCGTGACGCACACGGTTGCCATACTGCGGCTACGGCCTGACAGATTTCAAGCGCAAATTCCGGCTCGGTAAAGTTAAATGTTTCCGGTGAATATTCCAGCGTCCAGAGCGTTTCAGGATGCTGTTGACACAAATCCCGGATCTGCTGCGCGCCTTTGACCGCCAGCGCTAAAGTGGCCGCTTGATCTTGGTTGAATACAATTTCGCGAAAAGCGGGCGCGGTGGCGTTGTATAAGTGAACAATCGCCTTGGAAGCACCGATCAGCGATTCGATGGTTCGCTCAATCAGATCCGGTCTGGATTGGGTGATGACCTGAATGGTGACATCATCAGGAATCAAGGCGTTGTCGATCAGTTGGCGGACAAAGTCGAAATCCGTTTGTGAGGCGGAGGGAAATGCCACTTCAATTTCTGTGAAGCCACACGCAACCAGATGGTCAAAAAACTTCAGTTTCTTTTCGATATTCATCGGGTTCGCCAGCGATTGATTACCATCTCTTAAATCGGTCGAGCACCAACGCGGTGCTTGTGTCAACTGTTTCGACGGCCAGGTTCTTTGCGGAAACTGGATCACCGGTGCGGGCACATATTTGTCTGAAGGGGGGGCTAACATATGAATTGTCCATCGGTTTGAAAAGGGAACATTCATGCTAGAAGGGTTTGTGAATCATATCTGAACAGAAGTTGACAGGAATCGTCGGGTTTTGGACAAAATGCAGTTGAGGCGGTGTATCGTCAGTTTGGCAAACGTCCCTGCTTAAGCATAAATAGCTGTATGCAGAGACGTTAAACGCCTGTGAAAAGTGGACACACCCGATACAAACTGCAATCTGACATTATCTGAGTTCAGCATCCACTTCGAAGGTTGGCTTTATTATGTTTATTTGCACCCGTTAGAAGCGAATTGATACAAATTGGCGGTATTACTATCAAAGTATGGGCTCCATTCATCAGAGTTATTACCTCTATAATGGAAAGAATTCAACCCGACAGCATAGTTACTACCAAGCCACGCTCCGCCACTATTGCCACTACGCATAGGGTTACCGCGCATTTCAACGACCCCACCAGTAATTTGGCCCTTGGTGCCTGTAACTTTGTACATATATTTACCGTTACCATAGTTACTAGGATAACCAATCGCAACTAATTGAGAGTATGGGATTCCTGTTTTTAACCGCATGTATCCTGCATTTGAGTTAGCATTGGTTTTAATAAATGCGTAATCCCATTTATAACGCCCGTTACCCCCATTCACCCAGCCACTTTTTGTGCTTAAGCATCTGGTACCAACGGCTTGGCCGCCGCCATTAGAATAAGCTCTGCGAAATACGACATTCGACGCCCAAGCACCACTTGTCGCTCTGACACAATGGGCTGCAGTCATCACAACACTTGTACTGCCGACAAATTGAGCAGAACAGCTATAGTTATTCCCGTTCAAAGTAAAGAATAACTTGCCACCCTTGTTGTATGGCGATGAACTAACATCAGCTCTGCTCGGGGTACCCAAGATTCCAGGTTCAGCACCTATTATTTGTTCGGGTGCCTGTTCGATTGGAAACTCTTGGAGTGCTTTAAACTCTTCTTCTGAAATCTCCGGGGTTGGATAAGGCACCGCTTTTTCCATCTCCTCCGGAGTCCAATACTCAACGGCCGTATTGATTTGTTTTTCACTGACCTGAAAACTTTCAGACTCATTTACATCGTTTTGAGCAAACGCGAAAACAGGCAATAGTAAAGTAGCTAGGATCAGTTTGTTTGACATAATATTTCCCTGTTGTTTAGTTGATTAAGTTAATGATTAGACTGCTACTTCTACTTCTACTTCTCAAAATCATTCATAATTTATTATTATGAAATCTATTGTATAAATTTTATTATGAGAATTATTGTATATATCAATGAAAATACAAGTCAAATGATGAATAAAAATGATGTGAAGTAGCGATTCCTGCCCGGAAAAGCTTAATCATTCTTCCTTGAATGATTTTCTTGGTTTGGTGGTTAAGCTGATTTGAGTGAAACAGTTCGGTGAAACAATTCAGTAAAACATAGTAAAAGCGAAGCCAACTTGAACGATGCTCTCGGGTGAAAAATCCACAAATGGATTTTTTAGGATTGGATGGACAGAAAGAAACAATCCCCTTCTCCTGAGGGAGGTTGGGGGAGAAGAGGATTGTCAAACCCGGTCAGCTGTTAACTGATATCTTGCCCGTTGCTGGCAATGACTTTTTTATACCAGTAGAACGATTTTTTCGGTGTCCGGTTCAAGGTGCCTTGGCCTAAATTGTCACGATCAACATAGATGAAACCATAGCGCTTACTCATTTCGCCGGTGGATGCCGCCACTAAGTCAATACAGCCCCAAGGGGTAAAACCCATCAACGGCACACCATCTCGCATCGCATCGCTCATGGCCTGAATGTGCTGGCGCAGATAATCAATCCGGTAGTCATCGTTGATGTTGCCGTTCTCATCCGGAGTATCTTTGGCCCCTAGACCGTTTTCGACCAAAAAGAGTGGTTTCTGGTAACGGTCATACAGGGTGTTCATGGTAATTCTCAGTCCGAGTGGGTCGATCACCCAGCCCCAGTCGCTGGCCGGTAAATGGGGGTTACGAATCGATTTCACCACATTGGCGGCACTGGTGTTGCCGTCATTCATATCGGCAGATGCACAGCGCGAGGCATAGTAACTGAAGGAGATGAAATCGACGGTATGCCTGAGAATTTCAAAATCTTCGGCTTCGGTCTGAAGTTGCACGCCTTTTTTCGCGAATACTTGCTGGCTGTATGCCGGGTAATAGCCGCGAGACTGCACATCGATAAAGAATAAGTTCTCGCGGTCTTTTCCCATTGCGGTAAAGACATCTTGCGGTTTACAGGAATAAGGGTAGAAGTTCCCCCCGGCGAGCATGCAACCGACTTGGTTTTGCGGGTCAACCTCATGGGCGATTTTGGTCGCCAGTGCGCTGGCAACCAGTTCATGGTGCGCGGCTTGATATTTGACTTGATCGTGGTTTTCACCGTCTTGGAACAATAATCCGGCTCCCGAGAACGGACTTGCCAGTAAAATATTGATCTCGTTGAAGGTCAGCCAGTATTTGACCAGACCGCGGTAGTGTTCGAAACAGGTGCGGGCATAACGCGTAAAGAACTCAATCATCTTGCGGTTGCGCCATGAGCCATATTGAGTGACCAGATTCATCGGCACATCAAAGTGACATAAGGTCACCAGCGGCTCAATGCCATACTTATGGCACTCTTGAAACACGTTTCGATAGAAATCTAAGCCGGCTTGGTTGGGCTCGGCATCGTCACCATTGGGGTAGATGCGGCTCCATGCAATCGACAGGCGGAACACTTTGAAACCCATCTCTGCCAGCAAGGCAATATCTTCACGATAGCGGTGATAGAAATCGATGGCATGATGGCTGGGATAGAATTCATCCTCACTGAGTGTGACGCTGGAAACCTGCCCCAGTTTAATCGGTAGCCGGTTCTCACCGTATGGGATCATATCCACGGTGGTTAAACCTTTGCCGCCCGCAAGGTAAGCCCCTTCAGACTGGTTGGCGGCAATTGCGCCTCCCCAGAGAAAATCTTGTGGAAAATGCAGATCAGACATGTGTTTCCTCTTCAATGATACAAGCCATCTTGATGGGCAGATGACTTGAACCGTTTTAGTGCTGGTTAAGCTGTTGCTTGTGGTGATGTGGCTTTGCCATCGTCAGGCCGATTGATCGCCGATTGCGGGTCAGTGCTGACGGTCGGGTCATCCTCGACTTGTGGATCATCCTCAAAGCCGAGTACCAGCGTCAGAACGAATGACAACACAATCGCGAGGGCAATCAGACCAAACACCCACACAATACTCATCGGGTCGTTGACATCAAAGAACTGCACGCTGGTAAACAGGCTCGGTGACGCCATCGAGTGGCTGGCTAAACCGCCCATCCCGGCGAGCGCACCGACAATGAATCCGGTAATCATGGTCGCAATCAGCGGCCGTTTCAAGCGGACGAGTACCCCATACAGCGCCGGTTCAGAGATTCCGGCAAAAATCGCTGAAGCTCCGGCTGCGAGAGCGGTTTGTCTGAGTGCCGTGCTTTTGGTTTTATAAGCGACGGCTAAACATGCGCCGCCCATACCTAAATTCGCCCCGATTTCAGACGGCATCACCATGCCTTCACGACCTGTTTCAGCAATGGTTTGGATAATCGTCGGGGTAAACACGCGGTGCATTCCGGTGAGTACCAGCAGCGGCCATAATGCCCCCATAATCGCGACGGATAACCAGCCGAGGGTGCCGTGAATGGTATACACCACCGCTGAAATGGCTGTCCCGATCCAGATACCGACCGGGCCAATGATCACAATGGCAATCGGTGCGGCAATCAATACGATCAGCATTGGCTTGAGGAAGTTTTTGGTCACCACCGGGGTAATCCGATCCACCCAGCGCTCAATGTATGATAGCACCCAAGTCATCACCAGTGCCGGAATTACTGTGTAGGTGTATTTTACCGAGGTAATAGAAATCCCGAACAGATCGACCTGCTGGCCTTGTGCAGCCTGAGCCATCAAGTTGATAAAGTTGGGATGAATCAGCACCCCGGCTATCGCAATTGCCAAGGACATATTGGTTTTAAATTTAATCGATGCGGAAGCGGCAACCATCACCGGCAGGAAGAAGAACGCACCGTCGCCAATGGCTTTCAAAATGATCAATGTTGAAGCATTGGGTTCAACCCAACCGCTCATTTCTAACACCATCGCTAACAGTTTGACCATTGAGCCGCCGATAATCGCCGGGATGAGCGGTGACATGGTGCCGACAAGTGCATCGAGCATTTTCGCGCCGATGACTTTTGCCGTCAGTTTTTGTTTTTTCTCCGTTGCGGGGGCGGTGTGTGTTGCGCCATCAAGGTCAATCAGTGCCATGACCTCTTTGTAAGCAACGGCCACTTCGTTACCGATGATCACCTGAACTTTATCGCCATTATCGACAACACCCATCACGCCCTTGATTGCTTTGAGCTGAGCGATATCAACCAAGCTCGCGTCGTTGAGAACAAAGCGGAGTCGCGTCATGCAGTGGGTCAGTGCGGAAACGTTGTTTTTTCCTCCCACATGGGCAACAACTGATTGCGCAATTGTCTGGTAATTATTGGACATTTTTCTCTCCTAGAAACGCTTCCCGGTGATGTTCATTGATGATTCGTGCGACTTTGATGAAAGATCTGAGCCGGAAAAATCCATCTATTTTGTTATTAAATTGGTTGAGCAAGTGACTTTACAGGTCTTTAGGTTACCGGTAACATGTTACCGGTAAAGTTAACTGGGTAAACCCTAATTTTGACGTGAATTTCAAAAATGAGATCATGCGCAAGTTTGTGATGAGGATTGAGTATGTCAGGTAGCAGTATTGTCGTGATGGGGGTTTGCGGTTGCGGTAAAAGCACGATTGGTGAGCGATTAGCCGACCGACTCGGGCGTCAGTTTATTGATGGTGACGACCTTCACCCCAGCGCCAATATTCAGAAGATGGCAGCGGGACAGCCTTTGGATGACACTGATCGTCAACCATGGCTGGCAAGAATCCGCGAGGCTGCTCATCGTTTCGAAAGTCAGGATGAACACGGTGTGTTGGTCTGCTCGGCATTAAAAAAAGACTATCGTGACCAAATCCGCATGGGGAACAACCATGTGACTTTTGTTTTTCTTGATGGTGATATGGCGTTGATCCTTGAACGAATGCGGATGCGACAAGGTCATTTTATGAAAGAAAATATGGTGAAAAGCCAGTTTGATACGCTGGAGCGACCCGATCAGGAACCCCAGACAATTGTCGTCAATATTGAGGGCAGTATTGAACAAGTGGTCGAGCGGATTGTGACTGCGCTTAAAAAGGCACAAGTGCCGGCGGTGATGTAACTAAATACTTTCCCCTTCACGAATCATATAGCCCATATCAATTATAGGATTGGCAATCGGTTCGTTCTTGAGTCGTGCGAGAATTAACTCTGCGCTTTTTTGCCCGATATCAAAACGGGGTGTATCGACACTGGTGATTTTTGGGCGAATGGTCTTACCAATATCTAAAGCGTTATATCCCACAATCGAAAGCTGTTCAGGGACTTTGATCCCTCGCTGTTGGGCGGCGAATAAGGTGCCGATGGCGATATCGTCGTTGGTACAGAAAACGCCGTCTAGGTCAGGGTACTGTTGTATCGCCTGATCCAGTAAATCACCGGCCAGCGAAAAACTGGAGTGTTCTTTGGTGAGAATGTGTTGCGTTGCTAACCCTGCTTCGAGCATGGCTTTATCATAGCCAAGCATCCGGAGATGCGTTCGGGTATCCAGACGGGCACCAAAGTATGCGATCGAACGTTTCCCTGCGGCAATCATCCGTCGTACCACTTGGTAAGAGGCATCCAGATGATCCAGCCCGACCACCATATCAATGGGAGAAGGGGGCAACTCCATCGTTTCAACCACGGGGATTCCGGCATTGTGGATCATCTGTAAGGTTCTTGGGGTATGGTTGCTGGCAGTGAGAATTAATCCGTCCACCTGATAAGAGAGCAGCGAGGCAATTTTACGTTCTTCTTCCTGTTCATCATAACCAAAGTGAGCCAATAGCGTTTCATAACCATTGGCCTTCGTCACGGTCTCGATACCTTGCATAAACGAAGCAAATATCTGGTTAGACAGTGAAGGAAGTAACACGCCAATTGCATTGCTGGAGGCACGAGACAGCATGGCTGGTGCGCGGTTTTCGATATACCCCAGTTGTTCAATCACTGCGGCGATTTTTTCCTGAGTCTTTTTCGCTACCGATTGTGGATTGCGCATGTAGCGAGAGACGGTCATCTTCGTTACGCCGACCGCATCGGCTACGTCTTGTAAGGTGGTGCGGTTCTTCTTCGGTTTCGGGGGCATAACGGTTGTTTTGGTCATATTTCATCGGCTGCAAATCAGATCGGAGACCATCTTACCTTGCGTTTGCTTTTGATAGAAGGGCTGGTGGTTGAGAACGCTGCTTCTATCGGGTTTTATTCAATCAATGGTTATATTGAGGAAGGTGAGTTTCTCCAGTCTTTGGCTCCTAAGTTTGACGCACAATTTCTTTCTTCGATTTCTGTCACATCGGTACTCAGTGCGCCGGTTACTCTTGCCAAGATGCAAGCGTAACCAGAAGACTTTTTGTTTGATTGAGTCGCACGTTATCCAGAACCGGCTTTTACGGGCGTCCTGCCCGGAAAAGCCTAACCATTCATCCGTGAATGGTTTTCTTTGTTGGGTGGTTGATTTGAGTGGGGTGAAAGATTTTTCAGGCCAATTTGAACGATGCATTCAGGGGAAAATTCAGGACGAATTTCAAGCAGTTCTCTAGCGAAAAAGTTGAGCAGGAGCGAATAAAACCATCGCGGCTCAGTTAACAACGTCAATGAACCAAACATTGTGACACTCTCACTTACGGAGTTGACATGTGGGAAAATACATATATGATATTTAATATATGTATTTTAAGAGATGTGAAATGTGACTCCATTACAGTTTTTCAAATGCTTGTCTGATGACACCAGACTCAAGTCAATTCTGATTATTCATCAACTCGAAGAAGCTTGCGTGTGTGATCTCATGGCAGCACTTGAGCTTGACCAACCGAAAGTTTCACGCCATTTAGCCGAGCTACGCAAATGTAATATTTTGCGAGATGAGCGCCGTGGCAAATGGGTCTATTACCAGCTACATGAACAGCTTCCTGACTGGGCTAAAGAGGTTGTCCGTCAAACGGCTGAAAGCAATCACAGCTATTTTGCTGAAGCTTTGTCAAAACTGAAAGCAGCCAAGCAGCAAGTTTCATCCTGTTAATCAAAAGGAATACCCATGAAAATTCTTTATATCTGCACCCACAACCGTTGTCGAAGTATCTTATCTGAAGCCATCACCAATCATGTGGCCGGAGAACGGATTGTTGCCAAAAGTGCCGGGAGCCAGCCTGCGGGGGTCGTACATCCGCTTTCTGTCCAGTACCTGAAAGAGGCCAATATTTCTGTTGAAGGTTTGCAAAGCCAGTCATGGGATGAGTTTGAAGATTTCAAACCCGATGTGGTTGTGACCGTGTGTGATTCTGCTGCCGGAGAAGCCTGCCCGGTGTGGTTTGGCAATTCCGTTAAAGTCCACTGGGGACTGGCAGACCCTTCTAAAATAGAAGGCAGTGAAGCAGAAAAAGCACAAGGGTTTCGCGCCTGTATTGCTGAAATCACAGCACGGGTTAACCAATTACTCCCCATCGCAGCACAAGACCTCTCCCCTGCCGAACTCAAAGCGGAATTGGCGAAGTTAGGAGCGCTGTAGGTATGCGTCAAGACATTACACTGCCGAATATTGATGAAGCGCGGCTTGATATACCAACATTTGATAAGTGTCAGAGTACACCGACTGACCATGCGCCGCGCATCCTTTTACTTTACGGCTCGTTACGAAAGCGCTCATTCAGCCGCTTAGTGGTCGAAGAATGTGCTCGCCTACTCACGCGAATGGGCGCAGATGTGAAAATATTCAACCCCGAAGGCCTGCCACAGACAGATACCGAAGATGAAAGTCACCCCAAGGTGAAAGAACTCCGGGAATTAATGATGTGGTCAGAAGGACAAGTGTGGTGCTCGCCGGAACGTCACGGCGCCATGAGCAGCATATTCAAAAGCCAGATTGACTGGGTGCCGCTGAGCATCGGTGCCGTGCGGCCGACGCAGGGTAAAACGTTAGCGGTGATGCAGGTATGCGGTGGCTCACAGTCATTCAATGTGGTGAATCAGTTACGGATTCTTGGCCGCTGGATGCGCATGGTCACTATCCCAAATCAATCCAGTGTGGCGAAAGCCTTTCTTGAGTTTGATGAAAACGACCGGATGAAACCTTCCTCCTATTACAATCGTATTGTTGATGTGATGGAAGAGCTCATGAAGTTCACTTTATTGCTGCGGAGTAATAAAGACTATTTCGTAGACAGGTATTCTGAACGTGTTGAGTCAGCTGAGCAGTTAAGTCAGCGTGTCAATCAGCGTTCTATTTGAGGGGGAAATATGGGCTTGTTTGAACGCTATTTATCTGTGTGGGTGGGGATTGCCATTGTGATTGGTATTCTCCTTGGCAGTGTTGTCCCTGATGCTTTCGCTGTCATCGCCGGTCTCGAATATGCACACGTCAATCTGGTGATTGCCGTACTCATTTGGCTGATGATTTATCCAATGATGGTGCAGATTGACTTTTCTTCATTGAAAGACGTGGGTAAGAAACCCAAAGGTCTCGCCCTCACACTCGTGATTAACTGGTTAATCAAGCCGTTTACCATGGCTTTCCTTGGCTGGTTATTCTTCAAGGGGCTGTTTGCAGACTGGGTTGATCCACAAACGGCAACTGAATATATCGCCGGCATGATCTTACTCGGTGTTGCGCCTTGTACCGCAATGGTGTTTGTCTGGAGTCAACTGACCAAAGGCGATGCGAACTACACGCTGGTGCAGGTTTCTATCAACGATATCGTCATGATCTTTGCCTTCGCACCGATTGCAGGAATGCTATTAGGCGTCACTGATATTACCGTGCCGTGGGATACATTATTTCTGTCTGTCATCTTGTATGTGCTGATTCCGCTGATTGCCGGCGCAGTCACCCGCCAAAAACTGGATAAGGCAGATGACCATTCACGATTGAATCAGTTTTTAGCAACGATGAAACCTTGGTCAGTTATCGGGTTACTGGCAACCGTCGTTTTACTCTTTGGTTTTCAATCTGAAACGATACTGGCGAAACCGCAAGCGATCGTGCTGATTGCTATTCCTCTGCTTATTCAAACTTATGGAATTTTTGCCATTGCTTACTTTATGGCAAAGCAAATGAAGCTACCTCATAACGTCGCAGCTCCTGCCTGTATGATTGGCACATCTAACTTCTTTGAACTGGCAGTTGCCGTAGCGATTTCGTTGTTTGGCCTGCATTCAGGCGCAGCACTTGCCACTGTGGTTGGGGTGTTGGTGGAAGTTCCCGTCATGCTGTCATTGGTATGGTTTGCTAACCGTACTCGTCATTGGTTCGGAGCGTAAACATGTTTGAAGTGTTCACCCAATTCGCCGACTGGCTGACTTATTCAGTGTTCTCACTGTCACCTGCGTCTAAATTGGGTGACGCTGTGCATTTTTTTATCGAAGATGTCAGTAAAATCTATGTTCTATTGGTTGTGATGATTTATGTCATCGCCTTACTGCGAGCATCTCTCAATGTTGAGCGTGTCAGAGATTATCTTGCAGGCAAGCACAAAGGTATAGGATACGTATTAGGCTCTTCTTTCGGCGCTATTACACCCTTCTGTTCCTGCTCTAGTATTCCCGTTTTTTTGGGCTTTACGTCAGCGGGGATTCCCGTTGGTATCACAATGGCCTTTCTGCTCACTTCGCCACTCATCAATGAAGTCGCAGTTTTACTGCTGATGAGTCTGCTGGGATGGAAGTTCACGTTGGCATACGTTGCGATCGGGATGCTTGTCGGCATTTTGGGGGGCGTATTTCTGGATTTCATCAAGGCCGAACGATGGCTACAAGATTTTGCAGCAAAGGCCCTGAAAAATGCGCAAAACAGCACCGTAACCGCAACATCGGCAACACCACAGAAAATGACGTTTTCAGCAAGACATCAGTTTGCCAAAGATGAAGCCGTCGAGATTTTTGGCCGGGTGTGGAAATGGGTGATTATTGGTGTCGGTTTGGGTGCCGCCTTACACGGTTTCATCCCTGACGGCTGGATAGCACAACACCTCGGCGACGGCCAATGGTGGTCAGTGCCTGCGGCTGTGCTCCTAGGCATTCCACTCTATTCTAATGCCACCGGCGTCATTCCGGTAATGGAGAGTTTAGTCGTCAATGGATTACCTATCGGAACTACGTTGGCGTTTTGCATGAGTACCGTTGCGGCCAGTTTCCCTGAATTTATTTTATTGAAACAAGTGATGCAATGGCGATTATTAGTCACCGTCTTTTTGATGTTACTAGTGTCCTTTACTTTGGTCGGATGGCTATTTAACGCCTTATCCATTTATATATGAGGTGAATGATGAAAAATATTAAAGTGCTCGGCAGTGGCTGTGCAAAATGCACAAAAACAGCAGAACAGATTGAGAAAATTGCGGCTGAACTCGATGTAGAAGCCAATGTGACAAAAGAAACCGACCCACAGACGATAATGCAGTACGGCGTCATGAGTACGCCAGCCGTTGTCATTGATGAACAGCTTGTTCATTCGGGCTCGATCCCTCAACCAGCCCAGATAAAAGCGTGGCTGAATCGTTAAGCAACTTAAGATTTGGCGTCTTAGCTCATGTGAATATTGCATTTCGATCGGCCATGGTCGTGATTGTCGAGACGCTTTTGTGATGCCGGATGTTCAATGAGAAAAATAAGGTAAAGTTATGATTGTGATACATCACAACCCTGAATGTGGTACATCGAGAAATGTTTTGCAGATCATTCAGGATGCAGGATATACGCCTGTCATCGTCGAATATTTACAAGACGGATGGACCCGAAATCAGTTACTGGGGCTTTTTGCAGCGGCTAACATCACGCCCCGTGAAGCGCTGAGAACGACCAAGTCCCCAGCCAAAGAGCTGGGATTACTCGATGAAAATGTCACAGATGAAACGCTCATCACTGCAATGCTTGAGCACCCGGTTTTAGTCAATCGGCCAATCGTCTGCTCGCCGAAAGGAGTCAAATTATGTCGGCCAAGTGAAGCGGTACTGGATTTACTCGACAACTGGCCGGCGGGCCCGTACTTCAAGGAAGATGGAGAGCAAATTCTGGACGAACAGGGCTGCTTGATATCTGAGCGTAAATAAAATCAATACACAAACGGGATACGACATCATCAAAATCGCTTGGTACTTATAGTGTCAGTATCCCTTAGTAATCACACTAATACATTTTAAATACTAAGTAATAAACAGATGCTTGTGTTTTAACTTAGTTTTTCACATCTGTACTAAAATTGTTTATTAGTTTTACTGAGCTAGGCTGGATAATTACTATTCACTAAAGTTTGTTGTTCCATTGCGGGTTTCGGATAATTAGGTATCACTGATGGTGAGAAATATGACTATAATCACCACAGTTTTACCTAATGAAGAAGAAATTTCTTTGACGAAGTTCAGCTGTCACAAGTTGTAAGCTGACTACCTATCCTACAAATGTCAATATGAATCCTATTAGGATGATATCTCCGTATTGTCTCCATAAGCTGCTATTTTAAAAGCAGCTTATAAAAACGTGTATCGAATTATCAGATAGGTAATCTACGGCAGATTTAAATTATGAATTGGAGTCGTACTCTGATTTTATTTTTTTAAAGTATTCTTTTACTCTTTGATTATGATGTATATCTGATCCCCGAATAAGGTTTGCCTTTAAGTTATTTATACTTTCGTTTAATAAATATTTATGCTGTTCAATATGGTTATTCCCCCATAGTTAAAGCAGCAGCGGCGGTGGAACTTGTTGTCGAGCGGAAAAATCGTCGCAAACTCCGAGTTGATTTGGACGCATAGCTTACCGAGCTTTTCAAACATTGTAGGATTTGGGCAGGTAGTTGGTGCAGGAGAGGGTACAGGCAAAGCATCTTTCAGTCGTCTGATGAAGTTCAAATACAGTTTGCTCGAGGCGTTTATCTTTCATGGCATAACCGAACATAGCGAAACTATCTTTTCCTCTTCGAATGTCTGCACGTTTCCCCTTGAAGCATTTGTATGTTTACACGACAAGTGTTACCCCGATTTCAGTTTTGTTGAAAAATATAGAAAAAAAACACGAATGAACTACGTTATATAATATAAATTTATATTTTGTTTGTTTTTGTTTCGATTATCTTTGTGATTTATCAAAGTATGACGGTCATCATTGTCATATGCCGGAAATTGGCAGATAAAGTCAGGATACTTTGTCATTGAAAACATATCGTCATTGAACAATATGCTCATTAGGGAATATGTTTCATCACCTCAATTAAACAAGGTGTGTCTATGTTTAAAAATCTATCATTAAAAAATAAGTTAGCGATATCTGCCAGTATTGCCATCATTGTTGGTTGCATATTGGTCGAAATCATTTCATTTAATGCCTCTTTGGATCGATTATCCGTTTCTGTCGAACAGCGATTACTGAGTACCAGTGCTTCTTATAATCAATATGTCGCTGATTGGTTGAAGTCGAAAGAACTGGCTTTGACTTCTTTATCTGAAGAAATTCAGGAAGGGGCCGTGGTTGTTCATTTGAAGCAGATGAAGCGTGCTGCGGGCTTTGAGAATGTATTCCTTGCTTACCCTGACGGCAGTCAGAAGAATGCCAATGGGGTCGTGTTGCCACCGGGCAACAATGATCCCAGAAAGTGGGGTTGGTACATCAATGCGAAGAAAAATCCGGATAAGGTTTTCATGGATAACCCGACGGTTGCTGCGGCCACCGGGAAAAATGTCGTTTCAATGGGGAAAGAGGTCAATCTGTTCGGTTCGAAATTAGTGCTGGGCATCGATATTGAACTGAATGATATTCTCCATAGCCTGAAACAGGTGATTCTACCGGGTGATGGTTATATGTTTATCACCAATAAGGTGGGGCATATCTTCACTCATCAAGATGTTTCTTTACTGAATCAGTCGATTGAAAAGCTGGGGATTCCTTTTGCTGATATTCAGAATATTGTCCGCTCCGGTCAAGATGAAGTGATAGAGATTCAGGGGAAAAAATATGTGGTTTACGCACGGGCGATCCAAGGCAGTGATTTGATCACGGTAGTGGTGATTGATCAGCAGTCTTTGGTCAAGCCGCTTTATCATACCTTGTATAGCCAACTTGCGGTAACGGGGGTGTTGGTCTTGATCGGTGTCGCGCTATTCAACTGGATTTGTAATATATTATTCCGTCCGTTGAAGAACGTCTCTGATGCGTTAGAGCAGATCGCAGGAGGCAGTGGTGATCTGACGCAGCGTATTGAGATCCGTAGTAATGATGAAGTGGGCAGAGTCGCGCATGGATTTAATACCTTCGTCGATAGCCTGCAACAGTTAATCGGTCATATTCGTCAGCAATCCGATGCGCTAACCATGATGTCGCAAAAGAGTACCGAACGGGTCAATCAGACCGCAGAGGAGCTCTCGGTTCAGCAGCAGGAAATTACCATGGTTGCAACCGCAGTGACGGAGATGGCTTCTGCAACGCAGGAAATTGCCTCTCATGCAGAACAGACCGCACACTCGGCTCAGAGTTCTTCTGAGAGTACCCAGCACGGGCATCAGTTGGTGATGAATACCAGAAAGTCGATCAACCATCTGGCGAGTGAAGTGACTCAAGCCAGCTCAGTGATTTCAGAGCTTGATCAGCATTCTGCGGCAATATCGGCAGTGCTAAGCACGATTCAGGGGATTGCGGAGCAGACCAACCTGTTAGCCTTGAATGCCGCAATCGAGGCTGCCCGGGCCGGGGAACAGGGACGTGGATTTGCGGTGGTGGCTGATGAGGTTCGGATGCTGTCTCAGCGGACACATACTTCAACCGAAGAGATCAAATCGACGATTCAAACGCTGCAGGAAATGACCAAAAGAGCGGTCGGTTTTATGGAAAATAGTGCCAAACTGGCCGAAAGCTCGGTTCAGGATGCTGATCATGCCAGTCAGGCTCTAGAGGAAATCCTGACCTCTGTCGGGCTGATTAGTGATATGGCGACGCAGATTGCTACCGCAGCAGAAGAGCAGACCCATGTTACCGGTGAGATTACCCAAAATATTACTGCGATTAAAGATGTCACGGAGGGGCTGGCAAGTGGTGCCGAAGACGGGTTGCGTCAGACCAATGAAATGAAAGATCAGGCCATCGCCCTGAATTCGAAAGTGGCAACGTTTAAACTGGATTAATCTGTCGATTGATACAACGAAAAAACCACGTGGATATCCATGTGGTTTTGTTGCTTCAGTAGCGTTTATCATCAAACGGTCTGTAATGATCACAGTCGGCAATGACAATCATCTGTTGTGGTATCTGTTATGGCAACGACGGTTACGATAAGAGTGCTGTAATCACACCGATGAGCCCACCGAATACACCCCCCCAAATCACCAGCCAGCCCAAATGTTCTTTAATCATTTTCTGCACCATCTCTTTGACCAGTTGCGGGGTTAACTCACTAAGCCGCTGATCGATGATCTGTTCGATGTTCTGACGGATATCTGCTTTCATCGTCTCGGACTCTAACTGCTCTTTCAGAGCGCTTTGGACCGAATCACTGTGACTGATTTCAACCATCGCTTGCTGCATCTTTTCGACAAAAGGCTGTTTGAGCGGCTGTAGCGCATCGGTTCCGCCAAACATTGCCAGCATTCCTCCGAAAGATGACTGAGCAATGGTTTCAACTAATGCATCGAACGTCGGATTAAAATCGACTTGCGCGATCACCGGTTCCAGACTGAATTGACTCGTTTGATTCAGTTCTTGATCGAGAAATTTATCAATATTGGTATTGGTAAAAAACTGTTCCATCATCAGAGATTTGATCGCGGAACGAAACGCATCAAAACGTTTGGGAATCACGCCTGAACCGTATAATCCGGGTACTTTCTCGAAGAGCATATGAATGGCGAGCCAGTTGGTGATCGCACCGGAAAAGGCAAATAGTCCTGCAGTGAATAGAATATCTTCGTTCAGCTGATAGCCTGCAAATATACAGAGAATTGCAATCAGGTTGGTATAAAGGCTTTTGTTGATCATGTTGGTGTCTCATCTCCTGAAAATCTCGAAACAGGCGGATTTTAGAAGAAAACGGTCAGTTTTAGAAGGAAAGCCTTGATTGCGGAGAAAGAAACAATCAAGGCTGATTGATGAAGCGGCGCACGGATGAGAAGAGCAGCATGAGCACCGCCGTGACTCATGCTACGGATTTACTTACAACCGATAAACCCGCCAGTCTGATGTTCCCAAAGATGCGCGTAAATACCATGTTTGGCGAGTAACGCTTGATGCGTCCCTTCTTCAACGATTTTGCCTTGATCGAGCACGATCAGACGGTCCATGGCGGCGATCGTTGAGAGACGGTGAGCAATCGCAATCACGGTTTTGCCTGCCATCAATTCATAGAGGCTTTCCTGAATGGCGGCTTCCACCTCTGAGTCGAGCGCTGAAGTCGCTTCGTCCAGAATCAGAATCGGGGCGTTTTTCAGCAACACTCGGGTAATTGCGATGCGCTGGCGTTGTCCGCCGGATAACTTGATACCGCGTTCTCCGACTTGCGCATCATAACCTCGATTACCATGCAGGTCAGAGAGGGTTTCAATAAATTCATGAGCGTGAGCCTGTCGTGCAGCGCAAATCATCTGTTCTTCAGTCGCTTGAGGATTACCGTAGAGAATGTTTTCACGGATGGAGCGATGAAGCAGAGATGTATCTTGCGTGACCATACCAATCACACGGCGGAGTGAATCTTGAGTTATCTCATCGATGGCCTGACCGTCAATGCGGATTTGACCGCTTTCGACGTCATGAAAACGTAGCAGTAGGTTGACCAGCGTTGACTTTCCGGCCCCGGAACGTCCGACAATCCCGACTTTTTCTCCGGGCCGAATATGCAAGTTTAAATCATTGATGACATTGATATCGGTGCCGTAGCGGAAACGGACGTGATCAAATTCGATCGCACCTTGGGTAATCTGTAACGGTTTGGCATCCGGTTTGTCTTGAACTGAAATCGAGCGGGAGAGCGAATTCATCCCGTCCACGACGGTACCCATGTTCTCAAACAGTCCGCCGATTTCCCACATGATCCATTTGGACATCCCGTTGATCCGCAGTGCCAGCGAAATCGCTACGGCGATGGCACCGACGGTAATGGCTTGCTGTGACCACAGATAAATCGAAATGGCAGAAATAGAAAATAGCAGTAGGTAATTGGCGGCTTCAACCGAGATATTAAATCCGGTGACCAGACGCATCTGGCGGTACACTGTGCCGAGAAATCCTTCCATACTCTCTTGAACATAGCTTGTTTCCCGGTGATTGTGCGAGAAGAGTTTTACCGTCTGAATGTTGGTGTAGCTGTCAACGAACCGTCCCGTCATGGTTGAGCGGGCATCGGCTTGGAGTGACGAGACATGTTTGAGCTTCGGTACATAGAAAAACTGGATGCCGATGTAACTGATGAGCCAAAGCAACATGGGGAGCATCAGACGCCAGTCAGAATCGCCAAGCAGCACCAAAATAGCGGTGAGATAAACACTGACGTAAATAAAGACATCAACCATTTTCATCACGGTTTCGCGAATGGCCAGTGAGGTCTGCATGACTTTGGTTGCAATCCGGCCGGCAAATTCATCTTGATAAAAAGAAAGGCTTTGTTTGAGCAGGTAGCGGTGTGCCAGCCAGCGAATTGACATCGGGTAGTTGCCGAGCATCGACTGGTGGATCAACAGCGAATGAATCGCGACAATCAGTGGCATTGCGATTAGGATCAAAACCGTTAGTCCGATCAAAAGCGGTTGATTATCGGTGAGGAATGTTTCCGGCTGACTGGAAGAAAGCCAGTCCACCAATCGACCCATAAATCCGAATAGGGCGACTTCAATAATGGCGATTGCCATACTCAATACAGCGATGATAATTAATGGTTTGATAAATCCCTGAGTGTAATGACGACAAAACGCCCATAAAGTGGCTGGCGGTTGTTGTGGCTCTTCTAAGGGAAAAGCCTGCGTAAACCCCTCAAATCGCTTAAACATAAAGGTCCTTTGGTTGCGGTAATATCTCGGTAAATCACGGAGAAATCGTGTTGTTCTCAGAGCAGACTGTCACCCTGCGGCGTGGAAGAAAACAATAAGCCTCCATTATAATCATCTTGGGAGGCTTTCACAGTCTGCTACGATCTGGACATTTGCTGAGATGAACAATCCTGAGATGCACAATAGAGAATGGCAAAAGACATGGCAGGTTGTAACCGTTCATTCTTGGTGGTGGTGGACATCATTTCAAAGGATGCGGTATCACATAAAATTTGCCATACCTGCTGACTTTCGGGGAGAGAAAACCGGGCTGGTGCCTTGGTTCGATTGATCAGGTAAAGAATTTCATCACCAGTATCGCCGATCCCCAGATGCAGCGACACACTATTGAGTTGGTTCCAGTCGTCCTGAGTCATCAGTGAGCCGTCCACTTTGCGCCAGAAAACACGGTTGGAGTTGCGTGAGTCGCCACTGAACGCCTGAATAAACGGCACCATATATTTTTCCCGGGCGGTGACGAGTTTGCCCAGCCAATCCTGAAACTGTTGTTCATCCTTGCCTAACTGCCATTTGAGCCAACTGATTTCGTTATCCTGACAGTAAGCATTGTTATTGCCTTGTTGCGTATGAGACAGTAAGTCGGCAGCCAGTAAATGCGGAATGCCAAATGAGAACAGTACCGTGACCATAAAGTTCCGCTTTTGCTGCATCCGGATTTTATTGATCTCGGTATCTTGGGTCGGGCCTTCGATTCCATAGTTTTCAGAGCGGTTGTCTCCGTGCCCGTCTCGGTTTTGTTCACCATTAGCTTCGTTATGTTTGTGTTTGTATGACACCAGATCTTGGAGTGTGAAGCCGTCATGATAAGTAATGTAATTAACCGTCAGTTTGAAAGGCCAGTTTGCGGCGCTGTACAAATCTCGGGAACCCATGATTCGGGTTGCGAATTCTTTGAGATATCCCTGATCGCCACGCCAGAAGCTGCGACTGATATCTCTGAGTTTGTCGTTGGTTTCGTTCCAGCCGAACGGAAAGTTACCGACCTGATAACCGTTTGGCCCAATATCCCAAGGTTCTGCGATTAGTTTGATTTGCTTGAGCACTGGGTCTTGAGCCACGGCTTTAAAAAACGGTGCATCCGGACTGAACGTTTCTCCGGATCTGCCGAGGGTTGCGGCAAGATCGAAACGGAAGCCGTCGATGTGATATTCACTGACCCAATAACGAAGTGTATCCATGACCAGATTGAGAGACGTCTGATAAGCCAGATCAATCGTGTTGCCACAACCGGTGAAATTGGCGTAAGCATCTTCATGGGTGATGTAGTATTTGGGATCTAATCCTTTCAGATTGAAGATTGGCCCATCGGCACCACCTTCGGCGGTATGGTTGTATACGACATCCAGAATCACTTCAATACCGGCCTGATGCAGTGTGCGGATCACTGTTTTCAGCTCAGTGACCGGGTCGTCAATGGCGTAGCGCGGGTCGGGAACCATAAATAGATACGGATTGTATCCCCAGTAATTGACCTGCTGTGTTTCCAACAGGTGAGACTCATGCATACACGCAGCGATAGGCAGAAGCTGTAGCGTTTTAATGTGCTGTTTTTGATAAAACGCCATCATTTCCGGGTGAATCAGACCGAGATATTTTCCGCGCAACTTGGACGGGACATCCGGATGCTGTTGTGTCAACCCTTTCACATGAGTTTCGAATAAAACGGTCTCTTCCCGCGGAATATCGGGGCGAGATGTCCCCTGCCAGTCAAAGCTGTCATCGACCACCACACATTTAGGCAGTTGAAAGCTCGATTTGATGGTGAACGGAGGTTGATAGCTGAGTGGTCCATCAAGCGATTTCGCATAAGGGTCGGAGATATATTGCCACTTTTTTGGGTCTGGTTGCTTGATGAGATACCCATATTTTTGACCGACGCGAATCCCAGGAATATAAGTAAACCGGATTCCGGCATATTCACCGTCGAGTGTATATGTGTCGTAGTATCCTTGTTCATTGAATAATGCGAGCCGAATGGACGGGTTACCCGGTGCATAGATAGAAAAATTGCATCCGTCGGCATCCAGTGTGGCACCTAAAGGATAAGGTTGAGATTGGACCGTATCGTTCACTTTATGCATTTAGTTTCCCACCCGATTATCCTTACTCGTGTTGTTTCTGCTAAAAACGGTTCTAGTAAAAAACTTTGTCGTGCATTGGTCAAGTGTTCGTCACAAAATGTATGTAGATCACGCGAGTGTCAATAGATTAACGCAAACAAAGGTGACGCACGCTATATATTTTATATACCACAGGATTTGCATTTTTGCTGCGGAAATCGATGAAAGTCCATCAGACGTGACAAATCTTCAGCATCGATTCTCATCCTTATTTTAGGTAGATATCACTTTGTGAGGAAAATGATTCGCGTCATTACATCCGTTGCTGATATTCTTTTTGATATGGGAATCGTCAGGCATCAAAGTTTGAATGCTCTGCTTTGCAACCAACCAGAAATAGGCATGAATGAATATTATCGGATTTTTAATGGGACTGGCTGGTCTATCACTGATTTTATTGGTGTCCTGGATGATGGTCCTCTCGGTAAAACAAAAGCGGCTGGAAGCTGAACGTCAAGCTCGGGAAAGTTCAGATCGCCGTGCGAGAGAACAAGCTGTAGCAGAAGACCGGAAAGAGCGTCAGAGAAAAGCTGAGGAAGGCCATATTCCGACCATTCTCTATTTGGCTAAAGAAGCTGAGAAACGCGATCTGCGGGAAGCATTATTTTGGTATGAAAAAGCAGCGTCGCTAGAAAATATCACCGGGATGTATGGTGTTGTGCGAATTTGTCAGCGTTCCCGCAAGGATACGGTGCTGGAAGAAAAAGCTAAATTCTGGCAAATATATATTCGCGGCATGGAAGGGGATTTGCATTCACTTTGCGAGACAGCGAAGGCCTATTTCGCTGGTCTGGGGATTTCGGTGGATATCGACAAAGGTGTTCAGATTCTTGAAAAGGCCGCGATGACAAACTTCATTCCGGCCCAACTGATTTTGGGAGATTGGTATGTCTCCCGCGACAATCCGGTCCCGAAGCCTGAAGATGCTTGTTTTTGGTATGCCAAGGCAGCCAGACTCGATAGCTCGGAAGGGATGATGAAATTAGGCTTGAGTTATCTCAAAGGCAATGGCGTGAGCCAGGATCATCGTAAAGGCTGCTACTGGCTGGAATGTGCCGGAGAAAGAGGCAATGCCGAGGCGATGTATCATGCCGGGAAAGCGTGGATGGATCATGGTGCGTACGGTAATTCGGTGGCTTATATCTGGCTATTTTTATCAGCGCATTGTGGTTATGAGCCGGCAAAAGGGATGCGGGATGATGTTGGCAGCCGCCTTGGGGTTGATTCGATTGTACTGTTACAAAGTTTTGCCAAACCATTGTTGAAAAAAATCCATGCAGGAACGATCGGGAAGCATCTGATTATCCGGGCTTTCAATAAGTTATATAAACGCAATGTGCCGATTCCCCAACGTGAATATCCTGATGATGACTTTCCGTCAACTGATGATAGTGATGCATTGGTTGCAGAAATGGAGGAGTTGTTGCCTGGAACGCATGACGATACGACAAGTGGTGAAGCACAAGCGGACGCTGAAAAAGATGCCGGTGAGGAGAAAAACCTCAAACTGGACTTTACCGATAAGCATATGCACTAACATCGTATTATCACAAGACGGTCAGCTCATCAATATTGATAGGCGCTATCCTGCCCTCATGTGGGCAGGATAGCGAAACGAAAGCATCAGACTGTCTTCTGATGCTCTGCCTGACAGACTGCTGCGGTAAACACAACATCTGTTGAACTGTTTAGCGCGGTTTCTGCTGAATCTTGAATCACCCCGATAATAAATCCAACCGCAACGACCTGCATCGCTACATCATTGGAGATACCGAAAAGGCCACACGCCAGCGGGATGAGGAGCAGAGAGCCTCCGGCAACACCCGAAGCGCCACATGCCGAGATCGCTGCAATGATGCTGAGCAGTAATGCGCTCATCATATCAACTTCAATCCCCATCGTATTGACCGCAGCCAGTGTCAGAACTGTGATAGTGATAGCAGCACCTGCCATGTTAATCGTCGCACCGAGAGGAATTGACACGGAGTAGGTATCTTCATCCAATCCCAGTTTGTCACACAGGTTTAGGTTGACCGGAATATTGGCAGCACTCGAACGGGTGAAAAATGCGGTCACGCCACTTTCACGCAGACATTGCAAAACCAGCGGATAAGGGTTACGACGCGTTTTGACATAAACGATCAGTGGATTGACAATCAGAGCGATAATCAGCATTGATGCCAGCAAGACGGCAAGCAGATGGGTATAGCCCGCAAGTGCCGAAAATCCGGTTGTCGCAAATGTTGAAGCCACCAGACCAAAGATACCGAACGGGGCGAGGCGAATCACGAAGCGGACAATCATGGCGACACCGTGGCTGAGATCTTCGAGCATCGCTTTGGTCGATGCACTGGCATGGTGTAAGGCTAACCCTAAACCAATCGCCCAAGCCAGAATACCGATATAGTTGGCTTGAACAATGGCATTGATTGGATTATCGACAATTTTAAACAGAAGGGTATGAAGCACCTCTGTGATACCTTGTGGTGGTGTTGTGCCATCAGCTCCGGCAACTAGTGTCAATGTGGTTGGAAACATAAAACTTAATATCACTGCGGTGAGTGCAGCGGTAAATGTTCCCAATAGATACAATCCCACAATAGGACGCATAAAGGTATGTTGGTTTCTTTTCTGATTGGCAATTGAAGCCGCAACTAAAACGAAAACGAGAACGGGTGCGACGGCTTTCAGTGCACTGACAAAAAAGCTGCCCAGCAAGCCAGCTTTATTGGCAGCTTCGGGAGCGAATGTCGCCAGAAGTGCTCCGAGAACAATGCCTGCGATGATTTGCAGCACTAAGTTGCCTCGGGCAAAACGAGCGAAGATGTTGTTGTTTTGCATACTAATTCCTGCGATTTAGTGATGGAGGGATGTTGATCGTCATTGATTTTGGCCGGAGGACGGCTTGTCTCTGTCTCAGATCACATCCAGATTCGAATTATAATATTTCTGAACAGCGGTGATACTAAGCAGCGTGTTGTGATGCATGCCACCAAAGTCCGGAAAAAGTCATATTATAGTGACAAAATGATGTGTCTAGAATTAATTAGATTTCAGGCAGGAAAATTGCTGCTTGAGGGTGGGGATGGATGATTTTGTTGCAATTATTGATTTTTTGTGACTAAAAATGTTGTAACATGTTAGCTTTATTTTTATGTATTTGGTGGGGAAGGGCGACTTCCCCAAACCGTTATGATCCCGTGATACGCTATTTTTGTGAGGGACTGGCAAACTTGTCGAGCGCCAGAACCAGGATAATTGCGCTACACATCATCACGATTGCCAGAAACAGTTGTGCAGATTGAGATGTGAGTTGCTCATACGCCATCGGCGACAGATTGTGTTGTACCAGCGGGACTTGCTCACCATGAGAATTGGTGCGCCAAGTCAGAGTTTCTTTCCACGGCCAGATCTTCGGTAATGTGCCGACCATGAGCCCTGTCAGAGCTGACAGTGTAATATTCCGGTGATGTTTCAGTAACCAAGAGAGTAAGTGAGAGAAACTGAGTAACCCTGCAACACACCCGATTAGAAATACCATAAGAATATCGATTTGCATGGCTTTCACCGCATCAAGGATCGGTGCATACATCCCAAGTAGCAGCAGAATAAAACTCCCTGAAATTCCCGGCAGAATCATGGCGCAGATCGCGATACACCCGGCAATAAAGACATTCAGGAGTGAAGGTTCTAAGTTCAGCGGTTGTAATACCGTGATGGTATAGGCGAGCGCTAGCCCAGCCCCCCATGCGACAAGATCCAATAAGCGTTTCTGTTCAATTTGTCTGAAAATATGGTAGACGGAAACCAGAATCAGGCCGAAAAAGAAAGACCAAAGCGGGATGGGATGCGTGTCCAGTAACCACGAGATCAGTTTGGCCAGCGTGAGAATACTGACAAAAATGCCGCCGAACAGACTCATTAAGAAGAGCGCATTGATGTGACGCAATGTGGCAGCTACGCCATGTTGGCGTAGGTAGGAGATTAGTCTGGGATTAATACGACGAATACTTTCCAACAGTTTGTCATAGATACCGGTAATAAAAGCAATTGTGCCACCGGAAACACCCGGCACCACATCAGCGGCTCCCATGGCGAGGCCTTTCAAGAAAGTGATGAAATAATTCATTGAGTCAATCAAATATAAAGAGTTATCGGGCATTCAGTATATCGAATTCTGATCGAGATCCCCATAGGCTTTGCAAAATCGGTGTTTGAATGCTGTTTGCTTTTTGCAAGATGAAGATATTTTTTGCAAAATGCAATTTATTTATTCATGTGAATGCATTTAATAGCTAACTATATCGTTTAGTTCACTGTATTTAATGATTATTTTAA
The DNA here is from genome assembly GCF_001506075.1 of Vibrio sp. MEBiC08052. Taxonomy (GTDB): domain Bacteria; phylum Pseudomonadota; class Gammaproteobacteria; order Enterobacterales; family Vibrionaceae; genus Vibrio. Next base: position 3,620,618 of record NZ_KQ947475.1, read on the forward strand.
GTTGGCATGGTGTGTGCATTATTAACAATGACCCTCTAAACCGAGGGTCACCTAGCCAACTGACGTTGTTAGTGAACCCTGTTGTTCACATTGATTGTGCCAAGTGCAGATTGCACTTGGCTTTTTTTTGCGTGTGAATAAACGGTTTTTCAGGCGCTGGTTTTGAGTGAATCAATGTCATTATCCCATCAGTATTTTGATAAACGATATTCATTGGATGAACAATATTGAGAGCAGACGTTGCCGTTGATATACCTGTTGACATGCGTTCTCATTTTTATCCGGACAGCGTATGATGGGGCTCTTTTGGAAATATAAGTGATCATTATGTTAAATCGGCAAGCTCATGGCTGGCAGACACCGACTAACTTTTTGTTGATTGTGTCGGTGATTGTTCCGATTGCTTTCTCAAGTTGGATGGCTCTGTTGAACAATTTTGCGATTGAAAATGCACAGTTTAATGGTGCTGATATCGGGATTTTGCAAAGTGTCCGTGAAATTCCCGGCTTACTTGCGTTTACTGTCGTATTTATTCTGCCGTTTATCAAAGAGCAACGATTTCTTGTGGTTGCTTTATTTATGTTGACGATTGGTACCGCGATAACGGGTTTCTTCCCATCGTTTTCTGGACTGCTTTGGACTACGTTACTGATGTCGGCGGGGTTTCATTATATGGAAACACTGAAGCAGTCGCTGGCATTACAGTGGATCAACAAAGAAGATACCCCAGAAATGTTGGGGCGTATGATTTCAGTGGGTGCATTTGCATCGTTACTGACTTATGGCGCACTATGGGTCATGTTAGAAGTGTTTTCGTGGCCCTATCTGTGGGTTTACCTCGTCAGTGGGGGAATTGCCTTGTTATTGGCTCTGTTTGTCTGGATGACTTTCCCACAATATCAGGCTCATACCATTCAGAATAAGAAGTTACTGCTGAGAAAACGTTATTGGTTGTATTACGTTTTGACTTTTCTGAGTGGTGCCCGGCGGCAGATTTTTACGGTATTTGCCGGTTTTCTGATGGTTGAAAAGTTCGGTTATTCTGCCGCAGATATCACATTACTCTTTCTCATTAACTATGTGTTTAACTTTCTGTTTGCCAAGAGGATCGGCCGGGCCATTGGCAGAATTGGTGAGCAACGCGCATTGATGATTGAATATCTGGGGTTACTGTTTGTATTTATTGGTTATGCTGTGGTCGAGAATAGCCATTATGCGGCAGGACTGTATGTGATTGATCATCTGTTTTTTGCACTGGCGCTGGCGATCAAAACTTATTTTCAGAAAATCGCGGATCCGGCGGATATGGCATCTACAGCCGGAGTTTCTTTTACTATTAATCATATTGCGGCAGTGGTCATTCCCGCCTCCTTCGGCTTGATCTGGATGATCTCTCCAGCGATGGTATTCTACCTTGGAGCCGGTTTGGCTTGTCTGTCTCTGCTATTGTCTCTGAACATCCCCCGGATACCAGCTCCGGGAAATGAAGTCAAAATCTTGCAGTGGTAATCGTGAGTGGTAGGCCGTGGCGGAAGGGATGAGTCGCGACCGATAGTGAGACAAGGAGCAGTCTGTCTGTAATGTAAGTTGTCCTTAACTCAACTCTCGGTTACTCCTCGATACAGATTTGATTACGGCCGTTCGCTTTTGCCCGATAGAGCGCCTTATCCGCGCGATAAAAGGTACGTTGCGTGTTCTCACCTTCCCGATGCAGCGTAATGCCAATACTGACCGTCAATCCTCTCTCTCCCAGAATCTCTTGCCAATTGAATTGGTATATATTTTCACGGAAGTGTCCACCATGGGCTTGCGCTTCTTCCAGCGTTACCTCTTCGAGAATGACCAGAAATTCCTCGCCACCAAAGCGCACACAGGACGCCTGTTGAAAACTGAAATACTCGCTTAACTGTTTGGATACATTGACAATGGCTTTGTCTCCGACAAGGTGACTGAGTTCATCATTAATCGATTTGAAATGGTCAATATCCACGACGAGAAAGGCAAACGGTATTTCATGAAGCAGCAGATCTTTGAGTTTGGCATCCAGCCAGCGGCGATTATGGAGTTTTGTCAGCGGATCGGTAAATACATCCTGTTGTAGTTGGGCAACGGTATTCTTTTGGTTTTCCGTTGTTTCTTTGAGTTCCCGATTTTCTATCTCTGACAGAATCAATTTTAACTGAAGTTCGAAGCGAGACAGCCGACGGAGCTGAGTCGTGCCCAAATCGCCTATCGGAATCCGTTTCATCAGATCGACTTCGACCTGAAAAGCGCGCTTCTGACATTCCAGTGCTTGCTGATATTTATGTTGGAGTTCATAAATATGACTGAGAACCTGATACAGATCTTTTTTCAATTCCGGATGGGTAAATGAAGCAATTTTCTTATTCTGACTGAGGAGCAGCATTTCTGCGAGATGGACTTTCCCGATTTGGGTGAAGCAAAGCGCCAACTCGATTTTGATTAAGCACGAGAGTGACATCAGGTAGTTATGTCGAGTGGTATAAGGGACTGAAGCAATAACCTGTAGAGCACCGGAAACATTATTTTTAGCAAGACAAATCCTTGCTTTGTATAATAGGATTTGGCCCGCCAGCGTTTTGTCACTGACTAGTATACTGAGTTCCTCGCACTCTTTGATAAGCTGTTCTGCCTGCTTATAATTTTTAAGGTCGATATAGCAGGCGAGCATCGATATTTTATAGCGAAGACGAAGCGCACGACTGTAGAGGGCATGATCAATACTATCGATTTTTTGATAAAAGCGCACCGCTTTAGCCGGTTCACCATAGCGATGGCAGAGTGAGCCCATCCCCAAGACAGCCTGAGCGTATTCGTCAATAAAACCGTATTCAACAGCGAGGTTTGAAATAGCAATATACGCTTGTAAGGCGGTTTGATAGTCCCCGATTGCGATATAGCGTTCACTTAAACTGATTTCTATCGATAAGATTTTTTCAGCATCTTGTGGGAATTGCAGTAATGTTCGGGCGGCTTTGAGTTCCTCGATACTTTGCTGGAACTGATTGAGTGATGCCCGGTATTCGGCACTGATAATATAACACTGGGCTTTTTGCCACGGTGTTGAGGCAATGTCATTTTTGACTTGTTCCCAGAAAGTGATGGCTTCTTCCCCACTGACCGCAGTGACATCAAGACCTGCATCTTTTACTTTATCGAGTAAGTCCTGCATTTTACGACCCTTTCAGTGGTAATTCAGTGAGTTGATCTAATGTAAACGGGAAAGAAAGGATATCATGCAGCGAAATATCCGGAAGGTTGCCTGTCAGACCTTTTCTTCCCCAAGGATAAATCTGAATCATCTGCTGCAAAATATCGAAAATCTGTTGAGCATTTTCACCGGTGTCTGCCAGTAATAGCCCGAGTCGGTCTGAGCTCAGACGGGAGACAAGATCCTGTTTTGAACAGAGTGAATGTGTTAACTCTGTGCAGGCGTCGATATACCGAGGGGTCTCATGATAAATAATGATGACGGAATAGTTTGATGACTTCAGTGCCGTTTTAAACAAAACCAGTTGTTCCCACCAGTAGGTTTCCGAAACGACATTGGTCAGGTGCTTCTCCGGGTCATATTCATATTGACCCCTGATCCGGTTGATGAGTTTTCTCGCTCTTTGTTCCAACTGTTTCTTTAATTTACGGACTTGGTCTTTGCTTTCCCGCTTGTTTTGAATGTTTAGCTGCGACGAGGAATAGCTGCGGTAGCGCTTAAAAGCCGCTAATGCATTTTGATAATCTTCTTGCTGTTCAGCAACCAAAGATTGTTGAAAATAAACTAACGCTAATAACTCATCATTGGCCGAATCCCGGGCTGCTTGTTCGGCTTTGGCGAGAAGTGCGACTGCTTCCGTCATATTCTGACGGAGCATTTCCAATCGGGCGCGGTTGATGTAGGAGTGTGTTTTTACCCAAGGAAGATTATTTGCAACTGCCAAATCATGTGCATATTGAGCCGCTTCTTCGGCATCTTCCAGACGTTCCAGTCCTAGCAATGCTAAGGCTCGAAAATCCCAGACCTCCGCAACTTCCTGAAGAAAGTTTTTGTCCTCCAGAACTTCAAGCGCGCCATCTAAAACCGTCAACATATCGACATAACGGTTGAGCAGATATAAATCCCAAGCCCATAAGATTCTGGCTCTGCCTTCGAGTGATTCTTGACGAGTATTATTAGCAACTTTGACTGCCAGTTCATGGGTTGCGCAAGCGAGATGATATTCGTGAGTACTTCGCCAGATATTGCCGAGTCCGAGTAGACTCTCGATCAGAATATGGATGTCTTCTTCAAGCGTCGCCTGCTCTAAAGCATGAATCCAGTGTTGCTGGGCGGTATAAAATTTCCCTTCTTTCCATGAATGTAAAGCATGGAGGTGCAGAATTTCCGGCAAATATTCATCATTGTCGAGCTCGTTCTGAGTTGCCAGCGCTTCTTTGGCATAGCGGATTCCCTGCGCATGTTTTCCGAGTATCAAAGCACATCGGCACATGAGCATCAGGCATTGAATTGACCCCTCAGCGAAGTGAATTTGTCTGGAGCGTATCAGACACTGTTCTGCTTTAGACAGAACGTCTGCTGGCGCAATCTCGAAACGGCGCTTGAGTTGCTCTATTTCAAGGAGATAAAGGCTTTTTTCCAAACTTAATTATTCCTTTGTTACGTCACTCCGACAAGTTACATTGATGAGCTTAGTTGAAATTATCAATGTGAGCGATTCTGGTCATAGTCTCCAGTCAAGGGGCATTTTACAGACTTATCTAATCGTTAAAATCATGTATTTGCATTAGCATAAAATATGCCAATAAGAGATAATTGCTGATAACGAATGCTTCAACTGTTTATTTTTCCTGTCTATACAGTCATTATCATAAGATGATTTTAAAAAGGTGAGAAATATTTCTGATCGATATTTTGACTGGTACAAAATTAAATGGATTACAAAATTAATTATACATGATTTTTTTTTGTACAATCTGCTATCATTGTTATACATGTGTATTTTTTGTATAACTATTTGTATGACGGTGAGGACGGAATGATGGAAACGAAAATCCCAGTTGGTGTGAGTAGTTGTGTGACAGGTCAACAGGTTCGTTTTGACGGTGGGCATAAGAAAAGCCATTTTGTGATGGGTGAACTGGTACCATTTTGTGAGTTTATTCCGATTTGTCCTGAAGTCGGTGCTGGCATGTCAACTCCCAGACCAACCATCCGTCAGTATGAGAAGCATGGTGTGATTCGGTTAGTGGAAACGAAAAACGACACGGTTGATTATACCGAACAAATGGCAAAGTTTACCGACAGAGCGCTTCAGGAGATCGGTCAGTTTCAACAACCGTTGTGTGGTTATGTGGTTGCGGCTAAATCACCGACCTGCGGGATGAAGCAAGTGAAGATTTATCATGACGGGGGCGTTCGTAAAGAGGGGGTCGGCTTATATACACAGAAGCTGATGGCGACCATGCCTTGGTTGCCGGTTGAGGAAGATGGCCGCCTGAATGACCCGAACTTGCGTGAGAACTTTATTTTGCGTGTTTTTTGTCTGCATGATCTCTATCAGTCGGTCGGTAATGACCCGACACCGGCCAATTTGGTTGCGTTTCACAGTCGCTATAAGTTTACGCTTATGGCTCATCGCCCGGATGCTTATCGCTCGCTCGGAAGAATGGTTGCCCATATGGGTGATAAAACACCGACAGCATTTTTTGAACAGTACCGGTTGGCACTGATGCAAGCATTAGCCAAACCTGCCAGCCGAAAAAATAGCACCAATGTGTTGATGCATTTCCAAGGATATTTCAAGCGGCAGCTCAAACCGGATCAAAAAGCAGAGCTGACACGCATCATTCACGAATATCGTCAAGGACTTGTCCCATTACTGGTGCCGGTCACACTGATTCAACATTATCTGACGCTTTACCCGAATCCTTATTTGGCACAACAGCATTATCTAAATCCTTACCCACAAGCATTGAAGTTACGTTATGGACTCTAAAGAAAAACGTTATGCAATTCGTGAAGTCTCCGCGATCACCGGTGTAAAACCAGTGACGCTAAGAGCATGGCAGCGCCGCTACCATTTGGTCGAACCGAGGAGAACAGAAAAAGGGCACCGATTATATAGTGAACAAGATATTCAGCAGATTCAGCAGATTCAGAGTTGGCTGGCGAAAGGGATTTCGATTGGTAATGTCGCGCAACTGCTTCAAGCGACAAATACGTCGGATCTTGAGCCTTCCGGTTCCGGGGGATTGGAAGAGTGTGAGTCATTCCTTTCCGCATTGGCTCAGTTGAATCGGGGTAAAGCTGAAGCGGTCATGGTGGCGGTATTGAAAAACTATCCGCTGGAGATTGTCAGACAGCAATTTGTGATTCCGGTCGATGAGGCGCTGCTGCGGATGAAAAGTTCCCGGCAATCGATTCAGCGTGGGTTGTTTCAGTCAATGCTGATAGGGCAGTTTGCCTGGATGATCACGACAGCAAACCGGGCCAGCCATCTGGGGAAATGTCTCTGTGTCAGCCTTGATCCTGTGGGCAGCATCTGGGCATGGCTGCATGCGTTGCAGATTGCCGAACAGGGATATTTTACTGCATTACTCGATGGTGTCGAGGAACTGTCCGGACTGCTTGATCACGCCAACGAAGGGACATTTCAGCGGATTGATTTTTTTTCTAATCGAGCCTTGACGGGCAAACAGCAGCAAGTGATTCGTCAGCTACAGCAATCACAAGAGCAGGACGCTGATTTACCTGAACAGATGCGACAACAGGGAAAAGAATTGCGAGGACAGACACCGCTGGTCGTGACCTGTGATGGTCTGTTACAACCATTCGACAGCGAAGCATGATATCGCTAATTAATTGATATCATTAAAAACTGAGGGATCATAAGGGGAGTAAGCATGAAGCTGGTTTGGTTCAGACGTGATTTGAGAACGGTTGATCATACGGCGCTGAATGAGGCAATCGGCAGTGGAGAGCCGGTTTGTGCTATTTTTGTTGCCACACCGGAACAGTGGCGGCAACATGATATGGCACCGATGCAGGCTGATTTGATTGCACGGCGTTTGCCGGTGATTGGTGATGAACTTCGGCAATTGAATGTGCCTTTATACTATCGGGAAGTGAATGATTTTGCTGAGAGTGTTGAGACGGTTGCGGATTTGGCCCGGCAACTGCAGGCAAATGCGGTTTTCGTCAATATTGAATATGAACTCAATGAGCAGCGGCGAGATCAAAAACTCAAGCAGTGTTTACAACAGCATGGCATTGCTTATCAGGCATTTCATGATAAATGTTTATTCTCACCCGGGCAGGTTTTAACCAAGCAAGGGGAATTCTTTAAAGTTTTTACGCCCTTTCGCAAAGCTTGGCAAGCACAGTTCACTATACCTTCCGTGGTCGCGCCCTCATCGGCCGCAAAGGTACCATCGTCAAAGGTACCATCACATGATGCAGTTGATCTGAATGACGTTTGTGAGCCTTTTTCTTATCCGCGAGAGTCCAGCCATGCATGGCCGGTAACAACTCATGAGATTCGTGACCGACTCCGGGCTTTTTGCCGAGAGCGGGTCGATGTTTACCATCAACAGCGTGATTTCCCGGCACTGACCGCAACCAGTGAATTATCTCCGTATCTGGCCATTGGGGCGTTATCGGTACGTCAGTGTCTGGCAAGGCTGTATCAGACGTCAGAACATGGCCGTTTATCTGCAGGGGCCGAGTCTTGGTTAAATGAACTGATCTGGCGAGAGTTTTATCAGCATTTAATCGCTTTTCACCCCTTACTGTGCCAAGGCAAAAGTTTTCATCCTTGGGGGGAACAACTGCGTTGGCATGATACATCAGAAGCCCTGACGCGTTGGCAGCAGGGAATGACTGGTTATCCGATCGTTGATGCCGCGATGAGACAGTTGAACCAGACCGGATGGATGCACAATCGCCTGAGAATGGTGGTGGCGAGTTTCTTGACCAAAGATCTGCACATTGACTGGCGAGAAGGCGAGCGTTATTTCATGAGTCGGTTGATTGACGGTGATTTTGCCGCCAATAACGGCGGATGGCAGTGGTCTGCATCGACGGGATGCGACGGTCAGCCTTATTTTCGGATTTTTAATCCGGTCTCTCAAGGGAAAAAATTTGATCCGGATGGTGAGTTTGTGCGCAAGTGGGTGCCGGAGCTTGAGCCGGTATCAAACAAATGGATTCAAGAGCCTTGGCGTGATCTATCTGTGAATTATATGTCATATCCTCAGCCAATCGTTGATCATCAGGTCGAAAGAAAGCTAACCTTGTCCCTTTATCAAACAGCAAAGGATAACTGCTGCCATGATTCGTAATCTGCTGTTGGCATTTGTGATGTGTTGTCTGAGTCTACCGATTCAGGCCAAAACCTATCCTTTCCCTCCTCAGGGAAGTCGTATTGTCGGCAACATTGTTTATCATGAGGTACAAAAGGGCGAAACGGTCGCGAACATCGCGGATGCTTACAATGTGGGTTTTTTGAACATGATGGAAGCAAACCCCGGTGTCGATCCGTTTTTACCGCAAGTCGGGCACGTGATGACGATTCCGGCGCGAACCATTTTACCGGATGTCCCTTGGCAAGGGATTGTGGTGAATCTGGCGGAGCTAAGACTTTATTATTTTGAACCCAAAAAGCGTCTGGTTCATATCTTCCCTGTCGGCATTGGCCGAATCGGACGCGATACACCGGAAATGGAAACCAAAATTAGCCAGAAACGTCCCAACCCGACTTGGACACCTCCTCAGTCAATCCGGGCTGAGTATCGTAAGAAAGGAGTCGAGTTGCCAGCGATCATCCCTGCGGGGCCCGAAAACCCGCTGGGTTTATTTGCATTGCGGCTGGCTTACGGAGCCGGTGATTACCTGATCCATGGGACGAATAAAGACTTCGGCATCGGGCTGCGGGTGAGTGCCGGTTGCATTCGGATGAATCCGAAGGACATCGATTGGTTATTCCACCATGTGAATGTGGGAGAGAAAGTTCGGGTTATTGATGAACCGGTCAAAGTATCCCTTGAACCGGATCGCTCGGTGTTTGTCGAGGCTCATGAACCTCTGACACGCAGTAACGGTAGTAAGAAAGCGCTGGCTTTGCCGCAGGAATTGGTTTGGTGGATGGCGGAGTTTCACCATTCCGATCAGAAAGCCAAAGCGGCATTGGTCAGTAAAAATGGGATACCGATTGAGGTTGTCAAAGCGCAGTAGCCAACTGAGGCAATTCAGCTCAGTGAGAGGATTTCTGTGGGTGCGAAGGAGAGACAGAGCCCTCGAAAGTACAGCCGCTGATAAAATTCAGGGCAACTGATGTTGCCCTGAATTGATATCGAAAAGAGGGGGGTTATTTAGTGTAAGACTGGGCAATATGATCGATACGTTCATTCGCTCTTTGTGCTTCTTCCCGTACCGCATTGACAGAGTCTGAAGTCTGATCGATTTTATCGCTAAGCATCATCTGACTGCTTTTTAGGGAAGCGACTTGGTCACTTAATTTGCTGACTTGGTTGCTCAGCTCATCCATTTTTGCCGTAGTTGCACTATCTGTGCTAGAGGCACACCCGGAAAGAAAGACAACACCTGACGCTGCTACTGCCAAAAATACTTTGTTCATTATGAACTCCTTGATTGTTCCTTCGGATCAAAGTCACTTGCTTTCCATCATTTTGACGATACGACGGCAACAAGCAGTATGTTTTATGATTGTAGCACTGAAACAGACAATGAAAAGTCAGAGGAAAATAAGAAATATGAAAAACTTATGAGAAAATTATCTCGACTCCGCTGATTTTTACCCGCAACCGCAGATGTCTTTTTCTATTCACCTTCGGGGAATTGCGTTATGATAGCGCGTTTCATTCAGTCCCCCCCTGTTTATTGGGGATAGACATTGATTTAGTCACAAATAATTGGAGACTCCTTTGCAGTTTAAAGATTTAGGCTTAGATAATCGTTTACTTAAGAATGTCAACCATTACGATTTCAAGCAAGCAACGGAAATACAACAGAAGGCGATTCCTCTGACGATTGCCGGAAAGGATTTATTGGCGTCATCGCAAACCGGTTCAGGCAAGACGCTTGCCTTTGTACTCCCTATGTTGCACAAGTCATTAAAGAGCAAAGCATTTTCTGCTAAAGATCCGCGAGGACTGATTCTGGCACCAACGCGTGAACTGGCAAAGCAGGTATACGGGGAGCTGCGTACCATGCTGGGTGGACTGTTGTACGATGTGGCGTTGATCGTCGGTGGTGAAAACTTCAATGATCAAGTGAAAGCGTTGCGGCGTCATCCGCGATTCATCGTGGCAACACCGGGGCGTTTGGCCGATCACTTGGATCACCGTTCCCTGTTTCTGGAAGGCCTGGAAACCTTAATTCTGGATGAAGCGGACAGAATGCTCGATTTAGGGTTCGCTCCTCAATTGCGACGAATTCACTGCGCTGCCAAACATCGTCGGCGTCAGACGCTGATGTTTTCTGCCACACTTGACCATGCTGAAGTCAACGATATCGCGATGGAAATGCTGAATCAACCGAAACGCATCGCTGTTGGTCTCTCGAATGAACAGCACCAAGATATTCGTCAGCGTTTTTATCTGTGTGATCACCTTGATCATAAAGAGGCGATTCTTGATCGTGTGCTTGAGTCTGAATCTTACCGTCAGATCATTATCTTCACGGCAACCCGTGCGGATACTGAACGATTGACGACAAAAATGAATCAGCGCAATTTAAAGGCTGTGGCCTTAAGTGGTGAGCTGAATCAGACCCAACGTAATACCATCATGAGTCAGTTTGAACGGGGTGTGTTCAAGATTCTGGTGACAACGGATGTTGCTTCCCGGGGCTTGGATATCAGTACCGTGACCCATGTGATCAACTTTGATATGCCAAAGCATACCGAGGAGTATGTGCACCGAATTGGTCGTACCGGTCGGGCTGGGAGTAAAGGTGATGCTATTTCGCTGGTGGGGCCGAAAGATTGGGACAGTTTCAAACGAGTTGAAGCGTTTTTGGCACAGACCATCGAATTTTCGGTCTTTGACGATTTAAAAGGCAAGTTTAAAGGGATTACACCGAAGAAAGTTATTCCGCGTCAATCGACGAAGAAGAAAACTCCGGTTCGCAAAGCAAAACCGTCGGATCAGAAACAGGCATCGCAGCGGGATAAAAGTTTTTATCAGAATACACCGGTGGGTGATGCGGTCTTTATTCCGCGTAAAAAACCGGCCGTGCCAGATGATAACACCTGAGTGATTTGATTGATTTTCTAACAATGAATGCCGTGGCAGAAAATGCCACGGCATTTTTTTTGATATCAGTTTTCGATATCAGAATGGTACTCAACAGCACGGTACTCAATCGTATGGTGCTCAGCGTCATGCCTCTTGGGTCAAACCGCCGGAGGCATGACCATCGCTCAGCTCAGTTTAAAGTAACTGAGTTGTTGAGACTGTTGCTCCGCAAGCGATGAGAGTTCCTGACTGGCCTCTGCTGACTGAATCACACCCGTTACATTCTGCGTGACCAGTTGGTAGATATTATTAATATTTTGGCTAATGTCAGCGGTTACTGAGCGCTGTTCTTCAGAAGAAGACGCAACCTGACTATTGACGGCTTCCAAATGAGTAATCGATTCGACGATGTCATTGAGTGACGTCTGAACTTCTTGAGCCATCGCTTGGTTCTTATCCAACATTCCCAGACTGGTCGTCATACTGTCATTTGCGAGCCCGGACTGTTGTTGGAGGGTTTCAATAATTTCTTGAATCTCCTTGGTGGACTCTTGCGTTCTGGCTGCCAACAGACGAACTTCATCGGCAACAACCGAGAAACCGCGTCCGCTTTCTCCGGCCCGAGCTGCTTCAATTGCAGCGTTGAGTGCCAACAGATTGGTTTGTTCGGAAATATTTTCGATCACTTCGATCACTGTGCCGATTTGTTCGGACTGCGCCTTCAGTGACGCAACGACTTGGGCGGCATCTCCGATTTGTCCGGCCATTTGCGTGCTGAGACGACCGGTCTGTTCGAATATATCCAGACTTTTTCTCGCGCGTTCGCTGGCTTGATGCGTAGCAACATCGGCTTCTTGGGCGTGGTTTGTCACATCGTTGGCGGTCATCTCTAATTGAGAAACTGCCGATGCAACTTGTTCAAGATCCGCTTTCTCCTGATCAAAATTGACTTGGGATTGCGTCATGACGGTTGCGAGTTCTGTCGCTGCTGATGCCACATCGGCACTGATGGATGTCAGTGTATAAGTGGTTTGTTTTAACTGTATAACGGTGGTGTTGACATCTTGAGTAAGCGAAGACAGTTCATTATTTCCCTCGGCTGTGACGTTTACCGTCAAATCGCCTTGAGCAATTTGCCGCATCGCAGCCTGTAACTGATGAATCGGCTTGACAATGATCCCCGCCAATACCCAAGCAAAAATAGCAATAATCACTAAAACAATCAGCAGTCCGAAAATCGAATAAGTAAGGATTGAATGGTGTTCTTGAGCGAGAATATCAATGTCTTGTAACGCAGCACGGTTCATCTGTTCTGATAATGTCTGAACGGCTTTCACCATGTTGCGTCCGGCGGTACGGTAGTTTTCAGCGGCTCGGCGGTAACGCTGTTCAAAATCAGCACGAGGTTGCTGGAGACTATGTTTTTCGTTCATCAGTGGCAGCATGACTTCGATGGAATAACGGACATATTCATCCATTGCTTGATGAAGTGCCTGAGCTTCGTTTTTGATCGCCGGTAGCTGACTTAACTGATTCAGCATCTGTGCATTCACTTGCTGCTTTTCACGTAGCGTTGCAGTCAACGTTTGTGCATCGTTGGGTTGGAAAATACTATAGATAGCACGGATCCGCATGGCATAGATATTGTCGATGATTGCAGTCAGATTATCCTTGTTCTGAATGATACGTGTTGTTGAAGTGGATACGCCATTAAAGGCCCGACTGAGATGGTTGGTCGCAAATAGGACTCCTGTTGTTAATAGGACCAGAGCTATCAGGCCCGGAATAATCACTTGGACCTTGATAGAGCATCGACTGATGATCTGGCGCATATTTTTACCTCTAATAATTGACTAAGTTGTCGATTCTAGCCCGTCATCTAAATAATTCAACGTCAAATAGACGTGTTACAGATGTAATTACTCATATTAATCAATATGTTGAATAGTGAGTAATTGTAGATGTAATGGTTTATCGCATTGTCTTATATAAGTTTTCAGTCAGTGAGGTTGAAACGCAGTTGGAAGCGTTATCACATAAATAATTTCATCATTTGTCATACATGCTTCAACTGATTGAAACACAATTGTCATATTTCCGTCCTAAAGTGACCCTCGTTGAGACAAAACACAAACGGCAATCAAGCCACTTAAGGATATAGTGATGAAAAAAACAGTTATCGGTGCAGTTGCTCTTATCAGTGCATTATCAGTGAACGTTGCTTCAGCGAAGGAAACGATTTCAGCAGTGGGCTCTAGTAGTGTGACACCATTGATGGAAGTATTTGGTGAGACTTACATGAAAAATCACTCAAATGTTTTCATTGAAGTTCAAGGCCCGGGTTCTTCTGCTGGTATCAAAGCTGCAAAAAATGGTAGTGCAGATATCGGTATGTCTTCTCGTAATCTGAAGGCTTCTGAAAAAGAACCAACATTGGTTGAAGAAGTGATTGCTCGTGACGGTATCGCAGTTGTAGTAAACCCGAAAAACCATCTGAAAGGTCTGACTTCTGAACAGGTTTCTGCAATTTACCGTGGTGAAATCACAAACTGGAAAGATGTTGGTGGTAACGACAAACCAATCGTTGCAATCACACGTGATACTGCATCTGGTACCCGTGGTGCATTCGAAGAAATCATGGAACTGAAGAAAAAGATTGGCGGTAAAAAAGTATCTGCTATCTCTCAACGTGCGCAAGTTGCGAATGGTAACGGTGGTCTGAAAACCATGGTTGCATCAAACCCATACGCAATTGGTTATATTTCACTTGGTTCAGTTGACTCAACAGTTCATCCTCTGTCTATCGACGGTGTTGCTGCAAACGTCACTAACGTGAAAAATGGTTCTTATAAAGTTGCACGTCCGTTCTTGGTTCTTTATCACGAAGGCAAACCTTCTGCTGCAACGAAGAAATTCCTAGACTGGATGCTGACGAAAGACGCTCAGAAAATCGTAGACCAGAAAGGCTACATTTCTATCCACTAAGTTTGGCTCTTATTTGATATATTGCTCAGCCAGCATTGGCTGAGCCTTTTCTATTCACGCGGATTTGTCCGATAAGTGAGAAGAAGATTATGACCATCGCAACAACAAATAGCGACAAGTTTATGAACGATAGCTCCGCTCAAAGCTCTGTTTCTTCACCCCGTAAACTACGGATTGGCAAGCGTATTGATTGGAAGGAAAGGATTTTTCACGGCCTGTTTCTGACCAGTGCGACCATTGGTATTGTTTCACTTTTTATCATTGCTTATTTTATTGTTAGGGAAAGTATTCCTGCGTTTGAAGAAGCCGGTGTACTGGGGATCGTCCTCGGTGAAGACTGGTTACCACCTGCCTTATACGGTGTTGCGACAATGATCGTTGCATCGGTCGTTTCTACCTTCGGTGCGGTTATGATTGGGGTTCCAATCGGGTTATTAACCGCGATATTCATTGCTGAAATTGCACCGAAACGTCTGGCGAATATCATTCGTCCGGCAGTTGAACTGTTAGCGGGGATTCCGTCCGTCGTTTATGGTTTCTTCGGATTGATCATTATTGTCCCACTGATTCAACAGATCTTTGATGTCCCGGCCGGTAACACAATTCTGGCAGGGATGATTGTGCTGGGTGTGATGATTCTGCCGACTGTGATTACGGTTTCTGAAACATCGATTCGTGCCGTGCCTGCTGCCTATAAAGAAGGCTCTCTGGCGCTTGGCGCATCAAATATATTTACGATTTTTAAACTGCTTGTTCCGGCTGCTCGTTCAGGGATTATGACCGCAGTAATTTTGGGGATTGGTCGTGCTCTGGGTGAAACCATGGCCATTATCATGGTGATGGGGAATGCTCCTGCGATGCCTCAGGGTATCCTTGATTCCGCCCGGACATTGACTGCGAATATTGCCATTGAGATGTCCTATGCCAGTGGTATTCACGCAAATGCCCTTTATGCGACAGGTGTTGTATTGCTGGTCTTTATCATGATGCTCAATGCTGCCCTGTTATACCTGAATAGAGAGAAGGCAAAGTAAGTTATGAATCGCGTAAAATTAAAGCAGTCCCGAGTGCTGAAAGATAACATCCTCAGAGCGTTTATCTGGTTATCTGCTGCGTTTACTGTCGGGTTCTTATTCTGGATTATTTGGTACATCCTTTCCAACGGTATCCAGCATGTCGATTGGGATTTCATCACCGACAATTATACCCGTACCGGTGATGAGCATGGGATTTTCCCAATGATTGTTGCAACCTTGTACATGGTTATTGCCTCCATTGCCGTCGCGGCACCGATGGGGATTATGACGGCTATCTATTTGACGGAATATGCCAAAGTCGGTAGCCGACTGGTAAAAGTGATTCGCTTCTGTACCGAGTCGCTGGCCGGGATTCCGTCAATTATTTTCGGTCTGTTCGGTATGACATTCTTTGTGGCCATTCTCGGATTTGGATTCTCCATTCTGTCGGGCGCACTCACCTTGAGTATTCTGATCCTGCCGGTGATTATCCGGACCACTGAAGAAGCTCTGATGGCGGTTCCGCAAACCTACCGTGAAGGGTCATACGGTCTCGGTGCATCCAAGATCTATACGATTTGGCGTCTGATTTTACCCAGTGCGATCCCGGGAATTCTGGCATCGGTCATCCTGAGTATCGGTCGGGTTATCGGTGAGTCTGCACCGGTGTTTTTGACGGCCGGGATGGTTGCCCGGATTCCGGACTCTCTGTTTGACTCAGGACGGACACTGACGGTTCACCTGTATAAGTTAACTACCGAGCTGTTTACTGTGGAAGAGTGGAATCAGGCTTATGGTACTGCAACCGTTCTGATCGTGGTGGTACTGCTGATTAATATGGTCACCAAGCTGATTGCTAAGCGATTCAATACGGCAACTTATTAAAATAGCCAACTTGGTTACAGGTCATAAAGAATTTTTTGAGATGAAAGACAATGAATAAATTTGCGATTGAAAATTTAGATTTATATTACGGTGATAATCAGGCATTAAAATCGATTAACCTCCCGATTCCAATGCGTCAGGTGACTGCTTTGATCGGTCCGTCCGGATGTGGCAAATCAACATTGTTACGTTGTCTGAACCGGATGAATGACCTGATCGAAGGGGTAAGAATCACCGGGAAGCTTGAGATGGACGGTGAAGATATTTACGGCAATATCGATGTGTCCGACCTACGCATTAAAGTCGGCATGGTATTCCAGAAGCCCAATCCATTCCCGATGAGCATTTATGAAAATGTCGCTTACGGACTACGTGCGCAAGGTATCCGTGATAAAAAACATATTGATGAAGTGGTTGAACGTTCACTACGCAGCGCAGCACTGTGGGATGAAGTAAAAGATCGTCTCAAGTCTCACGCGTTTGGTTTGTCTGGCGGTCAGCAACAGCGTCTGTGTATTGCACGGACGATTGCGATGGAGCCGGACGTCATTCTGATGGATGAACCGACTTCTGCATTGGATCCGATCGCAACGCACAAAATCGAAGAATTGATGGAAGAGCTGAAGAAAAACTACACCATCGTGATTGTGACTCACTCAATGCAACAAGCTCGTCGTATCTCTGACCGGACCGCTTTTTTCCTGATGGGAGAACTGGTTGAACATAACGATACTCAGGTGATTTTCAGCGAGCCGAAAGATGACCGCACCCGTGGTTACGTGAACGGTGATTTTGGTTAATGGTTAACCGGGGCCGTAAAAATCCATACTGAAGGTTCGGATTGAACCTTCAGCGCGAATGAAATAATTCATATAATAATAAGCGATGGTAAACTTTGCCCCTTCATTGAAGGGGCTTTTTTATATCAGGTTACAGATGCCTACAATTGGTATGCTCATACGCCGTATGCTGACGCGGACTCACTCAGGGCACGTGTCGAAAGTGCCCTGAGTGTGACTAAAATATCAGATGAGCGATACCCGTGATGACCGGCAGCGTGATCAGGGTACGCAGAATAAAGATAATAAACAGTTCGATAATATTGACCGGAATACGACTGCCCAGTAGCAAGGCACCGACTTCTGACATATAGATGAGCTGGGTGACCGACATGGCTGCGATAATAAAACGAGTCATTTCATTATCAATCCCTGAAGCCAGAATTGCCGGGATAAACATATCGGCAAAGCCGACAACGATGGTTTCCGATGCCTGTACCGCTTCAGGCACACCGAGCCATTGTAAAAACGGGATGAAGGGTTGACCTAACGTCGCAAACACCGAGGTATGTTCTGCCACGATAAGCGCAAGCGTACCTAATCCCATCACCACTGGTAGCACGCCAAAAACCATATCTGCGGCATTACGGAGCCCCTCGGCCACGATGGCGCGACCTGAGTTCACCTGTTGTGCCCGTTGTATTGCCAACTTCATTCCCCAGGAAAATGAATGATGTCCGTCAGGAATCGCATCCGCAGCACGGTCGGGCTGGCTGCCATCGACATACAGGTCTTTTTTCAGGCTTAAAGGGGGAATTCTCGGCAAAACAATGGCTGCGGCAAGACCGGCGAGACAGATCGTGCCATAGAATGGTAAAAACAGGTGTTCTAGCTTGACCTGAGCGATAACCACCAGACTAAACGTAATCGATACCGCAGAGAAGGTTGTACCGACAACCGCTGCTTCTCGTTGCGTATAAAACTTCTCTTCGTACTGTTTGCTGGTCAATAAAATGCCGACACTGCCGTCTCCCAACCAAGATGCCATACAGTCGATCGCGCTGCGTCCCGGTAAATTGAAGATTGGTCGCATGACTTTACTCAGGAGAGTGCCGAATAACTCCAGCAAGCCGAAATTGAGTAATAAAGGCAGCAGTAATCCCGCAAAAATAAACACAGAAAATAGTGTTGGCAGCAGGCTTTCCAATACCATACCACCGGTATTCTTTTCCCAAATCATCGCCGGGCCCCAGTGATATAAACTGGAGAGTGCCGCGGCACCACCGATGACCCGGACAGTCAGCCAAAGCAGCGATGGGGATAAGAGTTGCACTAAAAACGGCTGCCGACGAATGACAGTGGGTTGATAGCAGCGGTAAAGCAGCGATAACCCTGCCATACCCGCGATGATTAGCGTAATGATCGTGACAATATATTCGTCTAGGAAATCGCGCAATGTCGCAGCAAGAATCGCAACGGGGATAGTTAAATCACCTTGATAACGTAGCGGAGCCATGAACAGGAAAATCCCTGCTAATGATGGAAGCAGAAAGCGCCAGAAATCGCTTCTGGATTCTGAAGGCTGCGCAACGTCAACCGCTTTTGTATTGTCTTGCATAGTTATTCTCAGATATGTCAGTGATCTATGCATGGTGAACGCTCTTGTTCTGAGGCGAGTCCACGATGCCTGACACCGGCAAATATTCAAAAAAGTAAGTCGTCTG
This sequence comes from Vibrio sp. MEBiC08052, assembly GCF_001506075.1. Taxonomy (GTDB): domain Bacteria; phylum Pseudomonadota; class Gammaproteobacteria; order Enterobacterales; family Vibrionaceae; genus Vibrio. Next base: position 3,639,278 of record NZ_KQ947475.1, read on the forward strand.
TCCGGGCTTAAAATGTTTGATAGAGCCCAGATGATAAGGCGCGAAGAATATCTGTTTTCGGATACTGCCGCAACACTATTCATCTATATTATCTATTTATTCACTATTTTTGTGCTGTAAATTCCGATTAAGTTAGGTAATTGTATCTTGGTGTTACGTTGAAGTTACGTTGATGACTCAAGATAATATGCACTAATGGAACAGTGAAACTTGAGTAACACGAAATCAGTGCTTCATATCATTTGTATGACAGTGTGTTTGTTTTGGTCTTCATCTATGATTGTAGATGTGTGTGATATTTCTTATGATAGGTTGGTCTGGTTGTTTTTTGCTCACATGAGAGGGCGGTACTCATTTTTATCAGCAAATGATAGTGATCAGACTAAAACAAAGATAACTGGTTATATGATAAACGGAGTTTGCAGATGATTAGGAAGCGCTTTTTTAAAACTAAAGATGAAGTAGAAGTCATTTTTGAACTGGACATCCCTGAGACAGCATCCAATGTTGCGATTGTCGCGGACTTTCTGGATTGGCAACCGGAGCCGATGAAGAAAGTCGCCAAATCTTCGACATACAAATACAAAGCGCGTCTCCCGAAAGATAGTGAATATCAGTTTCGCTACCTGCTAGGGGGAGGTCAGTGGATGAATGATCCCAATGCTGATCAATATATTCCCAATGGATATGGCGAATATAACGGCCTTATTTCTACATATCAGTAACATTCTGATTTTGATGCTGAGTTGACTTCAACAGCGGTAAATCATGTTCGTGCGATTCACATGTCGGGTGTAGAGAAAGGGTACTTTGGTACCCTTTGGAACATGCTTTGACTTTACTCTGATATTGATTACGTCATAAAATCCTATGCTTGAACGTCTTTGATCTATTTTGCAAGGTGGGGTTGTGGTTAAGTTAATCGTTGAACGAGTGATGTCACTGTCCAGACGACAGCGTGTTTTCATCCTGGGATTACCTTTATTGGTCGGGGTTTCTTTTTATACGCTACTGAACGATCACACCACTCGTCATAGTCTTGATGTCAGCATTGCTTCAGAGAAGCAGCTTGTCGATTCGCTGATTGCTGAACAAACCCAAGTCCCCGCTGAAAACCTACCTGATTACGAGTATGTTATCCGTTCCGGAGATAACCTCAGTACCATTTTTGAACAACTTGGATTCGGCTATCGTGATTTGTTGAAAATCATGGAAACGGATTTGAACTATTTGGCACTCGATACGATTCAGCCCGGTGATACTCTGAGATTCTGGCGGAGTAAGGATGGCAATGCCTTAGCGAAAATGTCGTTGCAATTTAGCTTAGTCAAACAGGTCGTGTATACCCGTCTGGATGATGGCAGTTATGCGTATCAAGAGATCAAAATCCCCGGGACTTGGAAACCGTTCCCACTGATTGGTGAGATAGAAGGGTCGTTTTCACAGTCTGCCTATCGACTGGGGCTCAATAGTAATGAAATTGAGCAGATGGTCGGTTTACTGAAAGATAAAGTGAATTTCACAAAAGATTTGCGCGCTGGCGATCAGCTTGAAATTGTCCAATCGAAGCAGTTTGTCGGGGATCAACTGACTGGCAACAGTGAAATTCAGGCGATCAAAATATTTACCCGTGGAACGGTTGTTTCCGCTTACCTGCATACTGACGGACAGTATTACGATCAGGATGGTCATAGTCTGCAAAAGGCATTTCGTCGTTACCCGACCAGCCGACACTGGCGGATGAGTTCTGGGTTTAATCCTTTCCGTCGTCATCCTGTGACGGGGCGTATTATGCCACACAACGGAACTGATTTCGCAACACCGGTCGGAACCCCCGTACTGTCTACCGGTGATGGCACGGTGATTATTGTCCGTAAGCACCCATACGCAGGGAATTATATTGTAATTCGTCATGACAGCACTTATATGACGCGTTATCTGCATCTGAGTAAGATTCTGGTTCATCGCGGACAAAAAGTGTCCCGGGGGCAAAAAATCGGATTATCCGGTCAGTCGGGAAGAGTAACTGGCGCACATCTGCACTATGAGTTGATTGTGAAGGGACGTCCGGTTGATGCCATGAAAGCCAAAATCCCGATGGCAACCTCTGTTGCCAAGAAAGAGATGAAGCAATTTATTGCGCACCGGAACAAAATGAATCAGTTACTTGAACGGCAAGAGTTAAAGCTTGCTGCGCATACAGAAGACAAGACCGATCAGAGTTAGATGTGTTTGTGCGGAACACGATTTATTTTTAGTGCTGGATTTATTTTTAGTACTATCGGTTTGACTCTCTCCGCCCGAGCAATTGGTGAATGACCATTTCGGGCGGTAGGGGTGCAGAGAATAGATACCCCTGAATTTGCGTACAACCCATCTCATATAATCGCGCCAATGATTGTTCCTCTTCCACGCCTTCTGCAACTAAATCCACATCCAATTGATTGGCAAGTTGAATGATCAAACTGACGACTTTCTCGGATGTATCATTGCATAGCATGTTTTTGATGAATGATGCATCGATCTTGATGCAGTCGATCGGATAATTATGGATATAATTCAAGCTGGAGTAGCCGGTACCGAAGTCATCCAGCGCAACCTTAAAGCCGGTATCCCGTAGGTCTCTGAGAATATTTCGGGTGACCTGTCGTTGTGATAACAGGGCTGTTTCCGTCATTTCAATGGTGAACTCTCCCGGATAAAAACCATAGCGCGTGATCAGTTCTTTCAGCATCTGAATATAATCACCCGGCTGGTTTAACTCATAAGCTGAACAGTTAATACTCAGCCTAATTTTTTGGCCTAACGATTGCTCAATTTGTTTTTTGGCAAGACAGGCGAGTTCAATAACACGATGGCCGAATTCGATAATGAGACCGGATTGTTCTGCCGCTGCGATAAACTCGACCGGAGAGACCTCACCGAGCACTTGACTCTGCCAGCGGCAGAGCACTTCAAAATAGTTCCAGATTGATTGATGCTGTTTGACGATCGGTTGGAGCACAACATAGAGTTCCTGCGGTTCGTCGAGATTTTTGCTCAGTGCATCTCTGAGTGCATCAATCACTTGATTCTTACGGTGATATTCCTCGCTCAGATGGGTGTCGTAACAACAAATGGCGGGCTGACAGAGCTTCTTGCTATTTTTGAGTGCCAGACTGGCGTTGAGCAGCAATTGATCTGCATCGATCGATTCTTCCTTGTATCTGGCAATACCGATACTTGCTGAGATTCTGATGTGATGGGCTGTATCTTGATATCCGGCACGAATCTGGGTGAGTATTTTTTGGCAGACCGTGGTGGGTTGTGGCTCAAAGGTGATGAAAGCAAATTCGTCTCCGGCAATCCGAAATGTCAGTTGCTCGTCTTGAATACATGCAGAAATAGTGTGAGCAACAAATCTTAACACTTGATCACCAATATAATTGCCGTAGAGATCGTTAATGTATTTGAAGTCGTTAATATCCAGCATTCCCAGCGTAAAACTGAACTGGCTTTGGGATGCTGACACTAGCCTTTCTAACGTGTCGGCAAGAAAACTACGGTTCATCAGGTTGGTCAGGTCATCGTGGGAAACTTCATAATTCAGGCGGTTGAGTAACACATCCGTTCGGTTGGTTTGATGTTGAAAACGACGGTATTGCATCACCACCTGCGAGACCAGACGATGCCACTGTATGATTGTGGATGGTTCAGCAATCGGTGACTGTGTTAATGAAATAAACAGATAGATCCGATCACCGGATACCGTATGGTTCACCATGGTTCCCAGATAGCCTTCGATTCGGTGTTTTACCAGATAATTTGCATGAGGGTAGCGTTGGTGAACCTGAGCCGGAATTAGATAATATTGATGTGGTTGATGTTCAAGTTGATACGTAATCAGTGTATCCAGATGCGTGCCGATATCTTCATCAAACAGTTCCGTCGAAGATGCAGCGAGCAAACGTCTCTGTTGTTTAATTTTGTCGATCTCAAACAGCAAAGAAGCATTCGAATTCGTTGCCTGATGCAACATTTCGGTTGATTTCTGATAGAGAGAACAATCGGTAATCGAAATCAGTTCAGAGATCGATTGCAAATCCACTTCGTTGAACGAGAGTGGTCCTCTTATATTCATACTGAAAGCCTACTGACATTGTGATGTTATTTTGTTTTACCATATAACTTTGGGCTAAGAGTGATGCTTTTTCCAGTTTTTGACTCGATTTACGCCCATTGTCTGAGGTCTTGCATGGGGTTAGTCTTGAGAATAAATGAATTTGTGAGAGTATACGCGGGTTACCCGATGATGCGTTTTCCGTATGTCGGGATGATTTTGAACGCCAGCAAAAAACAGAGACGGAAATATAAATGTTACAGCATGATTTTGAACAGATGGTGAAGCAAGCCTGTCAGACCGGAAGTTTACCGCTTGCACTTGCCTATTTGAAGCAGGTTGACGAGGCAGAAATTGCTTCAGCGGCTGAAGCTTTAAGCGGGCAGTTTATGATTGCAGAGATTGAGGGTGAGCAACGTATTTATCATGTAACCATCCAAGAAGATGAATCGGGAACACCTGAAGAGCTTGCTGAATACGTGATGACTGAAGGGGATGACGTGATTCGTTTTGTCGCTTGGTTTTTCGATACTCAATTCAGTATCAAAGGTAAAGAAACCTATCAGGCTGCGGGAAAAACATATACCCAGCCAAAGCGCAAATAGCATGATGAAGGTTGGCGTTTTCAGATGAACCAGTGATCGTAAGCGCTGATTTTGGTTACATTACTGTAAAAAAAAAGCCTCCCTGATCAAAGGGAGGCGAAGAACATGAAGTGACCAGTGATTCTGCCGTATCACTGTGAAAGAAGCACAAACGCTGCCTGCATTTGTCACTCTATAGATTGCAGAGTTTGTGCCAAGTTATTAATGTTAGTTAAATCAGTAAGTTATTTTATTTTCTGTTGTGATGTACTTTTATGTGTGCGTTACAATGGGGCAAGATAGCGATGAAATGGTGCAGTGAGCGTCGTGTCAGGAAAAAAGGTCAGGCATCTCTGCCTGACCAACCGTGGATTATATGGTTCTATTTGTTGTTCGGATTAGAAATCGTAACGAATACCCGCTTGGAGTTGATCGTCTTTTTTCGTCAGTTGTTCGAACTTGTAGCCGGTATAAACACGCAGGTTACCATTGAATTTATGCTCAACTTCCAGTGCAAGATGATCGACCGTATCTTTGTTATCAACTTCCTGAAAGTTGTATACAGCGATCAGTGATGTTTTGCCGAACTTGTATTTTGCACCTAACTCATAGTCATCGGCATCAACTTCTTTGCCGCCTGAAACGGCTGTGCCAGTTCCGTATAGGGCACCTAGTGTTAATGCATCCAGTTTAAATTGTCCGCCGATATTGAATTGGTCTTCAGAGTTAGAAGATCCACTGTCTTGAGTCACGTAACCCAGACCAACAGTCAGATTTTCAGTGAAGCCATACACAGCTGAAATACCGAAACTATCATTGTCCTTTTTGTCTGACGCAATGTAGTTCGCTTGAATGCTCAGTGCATCGAATTTACCTGAATAAACAAAGTTGTTATCACGCTTATCTTTGTTACCACCGATGAGGTCGGCAGCTTCTTCATCAAATGTGTTCATCAGATCAGTAAAGTTTGTTACCTGTACCTGAGCTGAATCTTGCTTACCATAAGAAAACTCACCGATATTTGTGCCCATACCCGCATAGAAATAACGGTTGGTCAGGTTATCGCCATCCCCGTCTCCTTTGCTGCTACTGTTATCGAGTTCTGCTTCATATTTACCAAAGCCATACAAATCATCAGATAGTGCAGTTTTACCGACCAAGTTAACCCGTGCCCGAGATTTGTCTTTAAAACGACTATTTTTAGTCGATTCATTTTCGTCGGAAAGATTGAAACGCGCTTCGGCACGACCGCCCACTTTCAGGGTTGTGCCTTTGCTATCATAGACTGTGGCAGCAATAGAAGAGCCGGATACCAATGCTGTGAGAATGGCTGTTGTCAGAACTGCTTTTTTCATCTTGTTTACCTTATTCCATTGTGATTGAGCTTCTTTGCTCTTTTTTGTAATGACTGGAGTAAGTTAGAGGGGAAATATGAATATCAGATTGCAATGTTATTACTATTAGATGTTGTTTTTATTTGATTTTTTTATGACTTTTGTGAAAGTATGCGTTTAAATTGCTATTGGATGCAAATGTAAACCATAAATACATTCTTTGTATTTATGGTTTATTCCTGGCTTATATGCTTTTTTATGTATATGAACTCACCTTGCAGTCCTGACCGAGCTAGTGAATTCGCTCATTTTGTGGTTTGATGAAACATCCTGAATCACGGTGGTAAAGATTATGAATTTTTTAGCTCACCTGCATCTTGCTCAGGCCTGTCAGTCCAGTCCGCTGGGAAATTTGTTGGGGGATTTTGTCAAAGGTGACCCGCAGGGACGCTACCCGGAGTCCGTCGTTAAGGGGATTCACTTACACCGCTTTGTTGATGCGTATACGGATCGACATCCAGTGGTGCAGGAACTGAAGTCCTGTTTCCCGGCAGAGAGTCGGCGCTTCGCACCTATCGGACTCGATTTATTTTGGGATCACTGCCTGGCCCGTGACTGGCATGATTTACATGACTACCCACTCGATACATTTTGCCAAACCGTGCGTGGGCAAATTGAGCAAGAGTTGACGTTTACGCCACCGGAATCCTTCATGCAGGTTCACCAACGGATGTGGCAAGGTCGCTGGCTGGAGTCTTATGCTGAATTCGATAATATCGAGTTTGCTTTACAGAGAATGTCGCGCCGCTCGCCACGAATGCAGGCATTGAGCAGTTGTACCCCGGCACTGAAAGCACATTATGTACATTTGTATACCGCTTTTGCTGAGTTGTACCCACAGGTGCTGGCAGCGACAAAGACCAAATGTATGGAGATGGGGCTATCCGATACGAACAACTAAAATTGGCGCTCACAATTTTATATCGTGGCTTCTTTGGCGGCATGTATCCGCCGAACTCTTTCACCAAGCATGATAAACATCAGGCAGCAGCCTCCCATACTGCAAACGACTGTCGCAAGATAGAGGGTATTGCTATCCGGCAAGCGTGCAAAGTAAGTCGAGATTAGGCTGACGAGAATCATTTGTAAACTGCTGTAGAGCGCACTCATTTTGCCGCCGGATGTTGCCGGAAACAGTTGCAGTGCTGATGCAATGGTATTACTGAATATCAGTGCCTGACCGAATGTTGCAATCATGAACGGGAAAATCACCACATAAATATTCTGGTATCCGCTCAGATTGGCACCAATCATCACTGCACCGGCTGCAAGGATCAACAGTCCCCCGAGCACACATGAAAAGTAAATGCCGTGTTGAAGGACAATCTTACGGTTCATTGATGCTGCCAGATAGTAAGGCAAGCCAATCAGCACCGCGAGATATCCGTATTCATCCGGAGAGAAATTAAGATGTCCCTGTACTAAAAATGGCGTCATGACGTTATAGGAAATCACAATACAGTAGGCAAAAAAACCGCCTAATACATTGATCATAAACTGCGGGTTGGATATCGCCTGCAGATAATCTTTCAGGGTGCTCTTGAGTAAGTGGGCCGCTGGTTTCCGGGGCCTCGCTGTTCTGGTTTCCGGAAGATAGAAAAAGCACAGGACCATGATGAATAGATCAAGCAGAGCCAGAAAAATAAACACTGCGGTCCAATGGAACATTTTGGTCAGCAGACCACCAATTACCGGGCTTAATCCGAAGCCAAGCGCAAATCCCATCGAAAGATAAGATGAAGCGCTCGCCAGTGCTTTTCCGGAGAAAACGTCCCGGACAATCGACCGTCCACTGGTCAGTAATCCGCCACACCCCAGACCTTCCAAAATGCGGCATAAGATGAAAACTTCAAACGTTGCACTGAATATGTTGCCGATAAATCCTATCAATGCCAGTAGTAACGCGGTAAACAGAATTGGCTTTCTCCCGATGCGGTCAGAAATCGGACCGAAAAACATCGGAGATATGCCAAAGCCAATGATAAAGCAGGTCACGGTGAGCTTGGTTTGGAATTCATCAATGACCAGACCGCGACTGATCTCGGGCAATGCAGGCAGATATAACGCAATCGATGCCTGACCTAAAATCGTGATGATCAGGATGAGTTTTTTAATTTGTGATTGTTGTGACTGGGCGCTGTGCATTTGGAGTCCATGGTGTGTGAACGATATTCAGGATTGTATTCAAATGTGATCGGATTAATATAAAGATTCTTGCAATACAGCTTTGCGTAAGGTGCAAATCAGTGAATCATTATCCGAGTTCTGAGCAGCTTTTTTTATTTTCGACGGTGGTTGATCAGGGCAGTTTTTCGAAAGCTGCCGCGCATATGGGTGTGCATGTCTCAACGGTTACCAGGCAGATTGACCAATTGGAGCAACTCATCAAAGCGAAGTTACTGATTCGTTCAAGCCGTTTTTTAGGGTTAACGGAAGCGGGCCGATATCTTTATGAAAGGTCGCAGCCGTTGTTAAAAGATATTACCGATACGATTGAGACGATTCGTTCAATCGAACAATCGACGTCCGGCGTTATCCGCATGAGCTGTCTGCCGACATTTGGCAAAATGATCGTCATCCCTTTTCTTGCTCAGTGTCACCGGCAAGGGATGAATATTGATATTCATTTGAATTTAACGGAAAGACTGATTGATCCGATTGTAGAACGTCTGGACTTAGCCATTCGCGTCGGGGAACAGCCAAACAGTAGCTTATATCCCCAAAAAGTGGGGACTCAAACGTGGCATATCTGTGCCAGTCCTGCTTTATTGTCCCGCTATTCTGCTGAGCAGATTGGTCAGTTAAACCATTTACCGCTGATTGATAAATGCGCCGAGTACAACTCGCTGTGTTGGAAAGGGCTGGAAAAATCAAATGTTATTGCGGCCAGATGTGACGATTTCCATGCACAGTTGATGCTGGCAATGGCAGGCATTGGTGTTTGCTGTTTACCGAATTGGGTTGTTGCGCCAGCAATTGCCTCCGGAGAGCTGGTCAAAGTGATGGATGACCCGTTTGATCGGTGTGAAACGATTTATGCACTCAGGCCATTCCGGAAAGCCAGTGCAAAAGTGAGCTTAGCGATGGATGGTATTGAAGCTGCGCTGGCAACCATCTCCGGGACGATGGCAACTGGTAGCCAATGAGCCTCAAGCGGCTCATTGGTCGGAGCAGGAGTATTGGATTACAGAAACCGTCGTGATTGTATGACTTTACTGGTCCGTAAAACGAGCAAATTCAGTCGTGTATCGTTCTCCTGCAACACCGAGCTGTGCGGTGATCTCACTGAGCTGACGTACTTCATCGGCTTGGAGACGGAGATCGGCGGCACCAATGTTGTCATCGAGGTGAGCAATCCGTCGACAGCCCGGTATCGGTACAATATCGTCGCCCTGATGGAGTAACCAAGCCAGTGCGATTCTGGCTGGCGTCGTGGCCTTGTCTGTGGCGAGCTGACGGATCGCATCAACCAGCCGCAGGTTTGTGGCGTAATTCTCGTCACTTAGCCGTGGATCGCCCCAGGCACGAAAGTCATTCTTAGCGTAGGCGGAAGCGGGTTTGGTATCACCGCTCAAAAATCCCCGACCCAAAGGGCTGAATGGCACTAAGCCTATCCCCAGCTCGCGCAGTAGTGGCAGCGTTTCGTGTTCCAGACGGCGTTCCCACAGCGAATATTCGCTTTGTAGCACCGAAACCGGACAGGTTTGGTGGGCTTTACGGATGGTTTCCGGTGCCGCTTCAGATAAACCAAAGTGGCGAACTTTCCCCGCCTCAATCAATTCGGCGACTGTCCCTGCAACGTCTTCAATCGGCACGTTAGGGTCCACCCGGTGTTGATAGAGAATATCGATATAATCGGTCTGGAGCCGTTGCAGAGAGGCATCCACCACCTCCCGGATATGTTCCGGGCGACTGTTGAGTCCGGGAAAAGCACCGTCACGGATATCAAACCCAAATTTGGTCGCAATGACGAGCTCTTGCCGCTGATTTTTCAGTGAGTTGAGCCATTGGCCCAGTAATTTTTCATTGGTATAAGGCCCGTACATTTCAGCGGTATCGAAAAAATTAATTCCTTGTGCCAGCGCATGATTGAGTGTGGCAAACGATGCACTGTCATCATAACCCCCATAAGCATGGCTCATTCCCATACAACCCAATCCTAACGCTGAAACTTGTAGACCCTGACTTCCTAAATGACGCTTTAGCATGTGTGTATCCTTATCATTGATTAACGGGGCTATTATGCGTACATTGACATTGTTTATTAATACTTCAGAATATTCATTAACTATGAAGGATAAGATTGATAATGTTCTCAAGCCTAAGTCGATTGGTGTGAGAAATGGCCCCTACCAAATACAGGTGAAAACCATCGGTATGAACCCTATTTATCTCAAGAGCGATATCAATGAAAAGCAGTGAATATACAGAAATGAAAGCGTTCAAAGCCGTTGCTGAACAGGGGAGTTTCTCGGCCGCTGCGAAGACACTACGCATCACGCCTTCTGCATTGAGCCAGATTATTAAACGTTTGGAAGATAATCTGGGCAGCCGACTGTTTAACCGGACGACGCGCAGTGTGGGACTGACGGAAATCGGGTTGCAATTTTATCAGCGCCTGCGGCCGGCACTGGATGAAATCGAAGCTGCATTTAATGAAGTGAAGACTCAGTCAGGCGCACTGGCCGGCACGGTTCGGTTACACCTGACTACGGCTGCGGCTGATGCGATCTTACAGCCGGTTTTAGGGCAGTTTTATCGGGCATATCCCGATATCGTGCTGGATATTCTGGTTGAAGATGCTGTGATTGATCTGGTGGCTGATGGGTTTGATGCCGGGATCCGGTTGTGGGAGTTTGTTGAGCAGGACATGATAGCCTACCCGATCGGGCCGAAAGTCCGTATGTGTGCTGCGGCTTCGCCTCAGTATCTGGAAAAGTATGGCTGGCCTGAAACCCCGGCTGCGCTGCGTGAGCATCAGTGTCTCAACTGGCGTCTTTCCGGTGACAGGGCTGTGTACCGGTGGGAGTTTTTCCAGCACGGGCACTGGTTTTCAATGGCTGTTGACGGGCCATTGATCACCACCAGCAGAGAGCTGGCAGTGACAGCGGCATGTGAGCATCAGGGGATTGTTTTCTGGACGGAAGACAAACTCAGGCCTTGGCTGGAAAGAGGCGAGCTATTGTCTGTTCTGGATGATTTCTGCCCATTCTTTCCGGGGTGGCATCTCTGTTATCCACGTCACCGACATACTTCCAGCGCTTTGCAAGCCTTTATCCAGTTTATGCGTCAGGCTTATCCGCTACCACTGTCTGGTGAAACAAGAACATCGAGTGATTGACCTGACTTACCCCTTCCGATAACAGACTAACAGCAGCCTGTTATCGAAAATCAGCTTAACACTTGCCTTTTTTCGCCTGTCCCGGCGGGCAGAACTTCCCTTGATCATTGGTTTCCGTGGTATTGACTTTCACCTGAGTATCATTGATTTTCCCTTCAACCCGGGTCAACTGGCAGCCAGATAAAACGATGGATGTAACGGCAATCATGAGCAACTGTTTCATATATTCACCAATTAAATGTTTATTTATTTACTTATACATAATAGTTGGATCAAGAGCGCGTTTGTCTAGGAGACGTAAAAATTCTGGGGATTGATGAATTTGAAACACAGTCGGTTAACAGGTGAACAACAGGTAACCGATATGAGTGGATTTGATGCTGATGGTGTTAGTGACATGGGCTTATTTCGACGGACTTACGTTCGATGGGCTTATATTAGGTGAGCTTATATTTGATGGGAACATGCCGTAAATCGCATGACTCAGAATTCGGTCTCCGACTTTTTCCTGATGGCTGATAATCCCTTCCAGAGTCATACCTAACCGTTCGCAGACGGCTCTGCTCGGTCGGTTATCTTCAGCGACCGCAATTTGAACTTTTTCGACATTGAGCGTTTCGAATGCGTAGGCAATTAAAAAACGACAGGCGCGGGTAATAATTCCGTTTCCCTGATATTGCTGACCGATCCAGTAACCGATTTCGGCTTTTTTCAGTTCATGGTCAATCGTATTAAAACCAATATTTCCGACCAGCTCTCCTCGAAACTCAATTGCGTAATCCAGACCATCACCATCAATATATTTATAAAGTGAACCTTGAATAAAAGTTTTGAAATCGTCGGTGGAATGACAAACTCTGGGCCAGTTTAACCACTGTGAGAGGTATTGTTTATTTTCTTGTACGAGCTCAGCATATCGGGGCGCAAATGACTCATGCAGCTGGTATAAAATAATATCCTGATCGATCGTCCATTTCAGCATAAGGTGATTTAATTTCCTTGGAATTGTTTGGCGTTATATTGAATCTTTTAATTGCAAGCCATCTGAACATTCATTCAATACAGATTAAAGGAACATCTCAGCAAACAGAAGATAAAATGCCCGGTTATTTTATCGGCTATGAAACAGTGTGATGTTCTGTCGTATTTTTCTTCCTGTTCATCAAATTATTTACAGTCAAAAAAATTATCGTGCTATGGTTTGGATGCTATATGAATATAAAAGCATATATTGTTTAAACACTGTAATGAAATAATGGAGAAATGATGAAACTAAAAAATACGATATCTATCGCATTGTGTGCTGCAGCGTCTTTCACTTCCGTGAGCGCTTTTGCAGTCAATAAAGATGCGATTGCAGCACAGTTGGCTTCTCAGTTACATAATTCAGGTCATTTGAATCAGCAAATTATACAGATCGAACGCTCACATACACCGATACGGGTAAACACATTTTTAGCCCCGCAAAGTATGCTGGCACATCAGTCAATTGATGAAACGACGGAAATGTGGTTATTCCTGCCTTCAGATCGTGCGCTGGATGATGATATGACCGATTTGGTGGTCGCATATCCGCCATCCGGTGATGAAGATTCATGGACTAAAGTCGTAGGGTATACCCTCAGCGGTGACAAAGTATCGCTGGCCGTAGATCAGGAACCCAACGTCCCGGTACTGGTAGTGGATGACAACGGTTATTACGCCATGAAAGAGAGTGTCAAAAAATTAAACACACTGTTACAGGAAAACGGCTTACAGGCAAAAACATCGCATACACCTCACTTCAGTGCACAAGCAAATGAAGCAACTGGTTTTGATGCTACCAAACTAACCAAAGTGAACGTCAACAATGTGCGTGAACCCTGGATTAAAGGGGCAGCAGAAGTTTATAGCGTTGTCACTGGTGTTTTGAGCGGCAATGAACCGCAAATCATAGCTGTTGAAATGCCTTATCTGGATTACAAAGAGACCAACTATTATCCCAATCAAATCGTGATTAACTGGTCGGAATATGATTATCGGGTCGTTGACATGCTCATGTACGAACATGATTCAGGAACCAATTACAAAACGTTGGTTCAAGCGCTGGTGGCGGCTGTCGGAGAAGCCGGTTCTCTGGCAGGCTGGCCACCTTCATCTGCGATTGCTGAAATTACCAACCGTGTGATTGCAGCGATGCCTGATTCCGTATTTGTTGATGACGATGATTTTGTTGATGCCTGCTATACCCTTGAGCGCGGCAAATCTTATACTGATTTCCATTGCTCGGCCGATAATGCGGTTATCAGTATGGAACCTTTTTTCGTTGAACCCAATTAAATGTTGAACTCAATTAAATCCGTGAGGTAGTACGGCGTTGTGTCCGTATGGCAAGCAAAAATCCGGCTTCAAGCGCCGGATTTTTTGGTTCCGGCACATCGGTGATGTTGTGGCACTTTGTGTTTGTTCTGATGCGAATCACCGAAGCGCAATAATGTACAATTTTTTTGCTTCAGTATTAGTTATGATAGGACAAAAACGACAAAGGGAAGGAATAAGCACACCATGGCGATGATTACGAAAGCGCACCACGCTTCAGATACACCGGTAAGACTATTTTTCCGAGGCTCGCTTGCGATGATGCCTTTAAGTATTGCCGTGTTACCTTGGGGGCTGTTGGCGGGATCTTTTGCGGTCGAATCCGGATTAACCGTTATGGAAAGCCAAGCGTTATCTGCGATTTTATTTGCCGGTTCTGCCCAGTTGGTTGCTACAGGGATGCTAAAAGCCGGTGCCGGATTATTCTCTCTGCTCTTGACGGTCTTTTTTATTACCTCACGCCATTTTCTCTACAGTGTGTCGATGCGCTCGAAAATCAGCCCAATGCCGCTGCGCTGGCGGGTCATCCTGGGATTTTTACTGACCGATGAACTGTTCGCTTTACTCAACCATCAGGATGATGCCCGCTTTAACCGCTGGTATGCATTCGGGGCCGGATTGAGCTTTTATTTGTGGTGGAACCTCGCAACACTCGTCGGTATTGTTGCGGGTCATGCGATTCCGCAACTGAGTTCGCTGGGGCTTGATTTCGCAATTGCAGCGACGTTCATTGCGATTGTTATTCCGAATGTCAAAACGGTACCGGTAACAGTCTCTGTTCTGACCGGCCTTGTGATGTCGGTAACGCTGAATTTGTATCAAGTGGAAGGAAGTTTGGTTATCGCCAGTCTGTCTGCGATGGTTGCCGGTTATGTGATGGAAACTTATCTGGAGAGGAAATAGTATGGTGCTCATCCAAATTGTAGCTATGGCAGGGGTGGTGTTTCTCAGCCGCTATCTCTTTTTAGAACCTAAATTGCCATTGCGTTTAGGCCCTCATTTACATCGGTTTTTGAGCTATTCCGGCCCGGCCATCTTAACGGTAATCTGGGCACCGATTGTATTCATGCCGGAAAAGTCGTTATGGATTCACTGGCACAACCCTTATTTGTGGGGCGCTTTAACGGCAGGAGTGATCTCTTGGAAAACCAAAAATGTTCTGCTCACCACCGTGCTGAGCATGATGGTGTTTTTGGTACTTCATCTGGTAGTTTTCCCGGCGTAATGGTCGGGTTACTGAGCGACCCATTCAATTTCGATTAAGGTTTTTTCCTCACTTTTCAGCCGTGCAAGAAAAATATCCCCCGTTTGGACAATCCCCACACCTTTGGGGGTTCCGGTCATGACAATATCTCCGTCTTCCAGTGTGGTGTAACTTTGCAGCTCCTGCAAAATTGTATCGGGTGAATACATCATTTGCGTGACCCGGCCATGCTGAATGCGGACGCAATTGATCAGTAATTCCAGATTCAGCGTCTCGATATCAATATCTCTTAAGGCAATAAACTTGCTGAATACGGCCGAGCCGTTGAATGCTTTAGCCCGCTCCCAGGGTAACCCCTGTTGCTTGAGCCGGGATTGCAGGTTTCTTTTGGTGAGATCCAACCCGAGCCCGACACCGTGAAAACGGTTATTTTTGACCAAAAAGCAGATTTCGGTTTCATAGTGAAGTGGTTCTTCATGGAAGGCATGCAGTTGAGCAGTGATACTACTGTTGGGTTTATGGAACACCACCATCTGTTCAGGAACGGCATTATCTAATTCATGAATATGTTCGATATAATTTCTGCCGACACATACAATTTTTGAAGGTGTGATTTTCCGGTTGCCGAAGCGAATGGTGTTCATGATCCTGTCCTTGATAAAGTCTCTCCTGTGAACCTCTGTATCGTATTGTCAGAGATGGTCAGAGAATAGTCTATCCGATCTGAGATAGAATGAATATTAATATATATTCAATAAGTTATTTGCCATCCTGAACGGATACTCGCACTCAGAATTGCGCTTGATTGAGCCACATATGAGTTGCAATACTGGCGGCATAACCTAAAGCAATGATGGGCGTCCACCGCAAATGACTCAAAAATGTATACTGTCCGTGAGCGGCACCCATGAGAGCAACACCCGCAGCAGAACCAATCGATAACATACTGCCGCCGACACCGGCCGTCAGGGTAATGAGGAGCCAGTTACCGGTGGACATCACCGGGTCCATGGTGAGTACGGCATACATAATCGGGATGTTATCGATAATCGCGGAGAGTGCGCCCATAAAGATATTCGCCCATTCGGCTCCCCAATGCGGATAAATGGTGCCCGAAATCAGGCTGAGATAGCCCAACAGACTAAGGCCACCGACACTCATGACGATGCCATAGAAAAACAGCAAGGTATCCCATTCGGCATGCGAAATCCGTTTAAAAACATCAAAAGGCACAATTGAACCCAGCCGCTTCAGGGTTGTTTCATCATGATTGGCCTGTGCGAGGGCTTTCTGTTGAGCGAGAAAACGGGGCAGGGATTTTTGGAGGTAGTAGCCGAAAAACTGGAGATAAGCCAATCCCATCATCATACCAACAACGGGTGGGAATTCGAATAAGGCGTGAAAACTGACCGCGGTGAGAATCGTCAGTAAAAACAAGGCCACAATCCGTTTTGCACCCCGTTTGGGGTCGATATGTTCTTGAACGAGATCCGGACGGCCTTTGGGTAAAAAGCATGACATGAATATGGCCGGCATGAGGTAATTGACGACCGACGGCACGAAGAGGTCAAAAAAGTGGAGAAAACTGGCCATGCCCGCCTGCCAGACCATCAGGGTGGTAATGTCTCCGAACGGACTGAACGCACCACCGGCATTGGCGGCAATGACGATATTGATACAACACAGGTTGACGAAAGACGGATTATTTTCACTGACTTTCATCACCACAGCACACATCAACAGCGCCGTGGTTAAGTTATCTGCGACCGGAGAAATGAAAAAAGCGAGTAAACCGGTCAGCCAGAACAAAGTTGCGTAGCTGAACCCCTTACTGACCATCCATGAACGTAATGTGTCAAATAAGCGCCGTTCTTCCATGGCGTTGATGTACGTCATCGCCACCAAGAGGAAGAGCAACAGTTCAGCATATTCCAGCAAATTTTTCTCGAAAGCTGCTTTGGCGACTTCAATTTGATCAATTTGTTGATAAGAGAAACCGATAATGGCCCAGATAATCCCGGCAGCCAATAGAACCGGTTTCGATTTTTTGAGCTTGATGGCTTCTTCAAAAGTGACCGTAATGTAGGCGAGCACGAAGAGAATCACACAAGCATAGCCCGCCCAGGAATGGGTCATATCAATTGAAAGTGATGGGCTGGAATGGGTCGATGCAACACTGATAAAGGGAACTAACAGGAGTAAAATCAAAAAGCGTCCGGCTGATCTTGTCGTCATCACGTTATCCTTCTGATGAAAAAGCGTATTTAGTGTAGACCGCATTCATCGTGCTAACTGTGAGTCGAATCAAAATCAACTATATTCACTCTGTTCAATATATCAGTCATTGCATCGGTGTGTTTTGCTGTGAACCACCGGCAGACTCAAGAACGTTACAATACCATCGGCAGAGTTGAGGCAACCAGCAGGAAAGCCATGGTGTAGTTAAACCACAAGAGATGAACCGGTTTTCTCAGTAAGGTACTGATCTGTTTTCCGGCAAAAATCCAAGTGGTGCCGGAGGGAATATTGATGATGATAAAGATGACCGCCGTCCAGAGCAGCCCTTGTACGCTTGCCGAAGGATTATAGAGACTCACCGCGGTGAGAGCCATCGACCAGCCTTTGGGGTTGACCCACTGAAATAGCGCTGCGGCATAAAATGTCATCGGTTGATAGTCACCGCTGGCCGGATTTGAGCGACTGATCGCGATCTTGATGGCTAAATAAATCAAATAGGACAGGCACAGCCATTTGAGAATCGGGTGAAGGATCGGGAAGGCGTGAAAGACACCGGTCGCCCCGATCCCTACTAAAAATAGCATCGCACCAAAGCCTAGGGTGACACCCAGCATATGGGGAAGTGTGCGCATAAAACCGACATTCGCCCCGGAAGCCATCAGCATCATATTGTTTGGCCCGGGTGTAAATGTGGCGATAAATGCGAATAGTATCAGTGCTGGCAGTTGTTCAAATGGCATGGATTACTCTCTGATGATTGTTAGTTATGTTAATAAACGCAATCATAACGAGAATAGGGCGCAATTTTGTGTTTATATTGAATGTCTTATCCACTTTTGAACAATAAATCGTTTCTATTTAGCTTGTTGGGGAAATAATATTGCAGGGGGGATGATAAGAGAAGAGAGTACACCATAAGCAGGATAGGTATTGAAGAAAAACGCCGAGAGATATACGGGAGCAGCGATGGTGCAACATCAACGCATCACACCATCATGGATTCACACGCGATTACTTACTGGTTACCAAACGGGTCGCCAGACCCAAAAAGATAACACCGAGCAGGCCATCGACATGACGCCCCAAAGTCAATTTACCCTCGAAATAAGCACTCAGTTTGCTGAATATCAGCGCAAACAATATATTCATGACGAAAGCTGTCACACTGAGCAATAAACCCAGCACAAGAATTTGCGACGTCAGTTCAAATTGTGAATTGGTAAATTGTGGCAGGAACATGCTGAAAAATAGCAGTGCTTTCGGGTTCATGAGATTATTCCAAAGGCCTTGATACATCAGTTGCGTCATGCTCAACGAGCGGATCTGCGCATCATTTTTGACAACTGTGTCACGTTGAAACCATGATTTCAGCATTCTCAAACCCAGCCAGGCAAGGTATAAGGCACCTATAATTTTAACGCCCAAGGCGACAACCGGGACAGCCTGCATCAGTTGACCAAGACCAAAAGCGACCAGCGTTGTCTGAACAAGCCCTGCAATCAATATCCCCAACGCGATGGCTATCCCGGCGTGAAACCCACGGATAGAAGCGTATGTTGAAATCAACAATAAATCCGGGCCGGGAGAGATCACGAGGAAAAAAACGGAGATAAAGAAGAGCGGTAAGATACTGAAATCAATCATGTTGAATCTGTTTCCTTCGTGAAAGTCGTTGCACCCATCATGCTGTACTATAGTGATGACATCAATCCCTTTGCCGTATGCCGGCGTCGATTTCCAGTTGCCAGTAGCCGACGGAAATATGGCGATTAAATTTGAAACCGATGTCGTGGAATTCACCGACCTGATTGAACCCCAAAGATTCATGTAACCGAACACTGGGTCGGTTCGGCAGGGCAATCACACCCATTACGTTTTTAATCTCTTGCTGTTTCAGGCGCTCGATAAGTTTGCGATATAATGTACGTCCGAAGCCCTTTCCTACAGCCGTAGGCGCTAAGTAAATGGTCGATTCTACGGTAAATCTGTATGCAGAACGGACATGCCAAGAGCTGGCATAAGCATACCCAATCACTTCATGATCAACTTCTAAAACAAGACATGGGAAACCTGTGTCCAATATCTTTTGCAGCCGTGCGCCCATTTGCTCGACTGATAAGGGCTGCTCTTCAAAGGTGATGGTTGTATCACGGATAAAATGATTGTAAATCGTGGTGATTGCCGCTGAATCATTTAAATGAAAATCTCTGATTATCATGCATCCTCCTTGATGCTAAAAGTCTAATTATGCCCCGACCCATTTACTGATGCCAATCGCTTCCATAATAAACTCGACAGACAACGCTGCCAGTATCATGCCCATGACTCGGGTCAGCAGAGACGCTCCGCCAATGCCGATGATTCTGATAATTTTGCCCGAGAAAATCAGTAAAACCAGTGTCGTGGCTAAGACGCTCAACATCATAAGTGACGTGATAATCTGCTCTTGGATCGTATAAATATTGTTATCCGTAATCAGGATGACCGCCAAAATTGCTCCGGGCGACGCAGTAGCAGGAATCGCGAGTGGGAACACCGCAATATCATGCAGCGGTTCTCTCGCCTCTTCCTGATTCCCATTCGAAAAAATCATCTGTAACCCGAACAGGAACAGAATAACGCCCCCCGCGACCTGAAATGAAATCAGGCTGATTCCCATTGCTCCAAGCAGTAACTGCCCGACAACAATTGCACCCATTAAAATCAGTGCGGCATAGAAAATAGTCTTGTATGCGGTTTTTCTGCGTTCTCTGGCTGAGAATTTGACCGTCATACCAGCAAACAGCGCCATCGTCCCAATTGGATCAATGGTCGCCCAAATCACTAGAAAATCGTGTATTACCTTGTCTATCACTCGTTTTTTAGTCCTTATTTTATAATCAATGAGATGAATCTTCCTCTGGCGAGGGGCTGCCACACGAAAGTGATGCATCATTGTGTCGGAGACATCATGGCATCAACTAGAACGACGGTGATTATCCTAAATATTATGGGCAGAGATGGAAGTCTATGAAACCTAAATATGACGAAAAATTAACGATCAATGCAATACTTATTTTGTTAGTTTCTATTGCTGATGTTGAAGTGTCGGTCTTAGCCCCCGCACCTTATAGGGCCACTTCTCGCACAGGTCACAGGGTTGGATCATTATCCCGGTCCGTACATTCGAAGTGTTGGTATTTCGTTGTGGTGGAAGGCTGGCTATGGGGTAGACGGGGCGTAAGTTACTGAAATTCACTGCCGTGATTCTCTAAGGTGTGGTGGTGGCACTGGGTGCACACGATATATCGATCCACGAGATCAAGAGAGGCACCTACAGGACTTGCCATACCGCCGAAGAAACCGTTAAGAAAAGCCTTGAATTGCTCTTTTCTGCTGGTGCCATATTTTGACGGTTTCTGCTTAATGATTTCTTTGTGCTCGGTTTTCTTACCACACTGTTCACAGAACCTAGTGCTCATGACGACCTCAATGCTGATTGATTATTTTTGATAAAAATAACAGATTGCATTGGGGGGAAATATACTTATTTTTCAAATATGACTGCAGAATGAGTTCTCGGTTTTAGAGATATAGGGGCTTGAGTGCTCTAGAGCGATTTTGATCTTATCCTCCGGCTCCCTAATTTGACGTACAATCAGTTCTCCAATTTCAGAGACACCGTTACTCAGTGCGCCAGTTCATCTTTCAGAGATGAAAGATGAACCAGAAAATCTTTTTTGTTTGACGGAGTCACACGTTGTCCAGAACCAGTTTTTACGGGCGTCCTGCCCGGAAAGCTTAACCATTCGCTCTCGCTGTCTGAGGGACGTCCAAAACGCTGCACTCATCTGGTTGCCTCTGTACGGGGGTTAGGTTCTCTAGAGATTAAGTTTTACTTTGATGCTGTATATAAACACAGTCATTTCATGATATTATCGAAGGCTAACAATTAATCACTGGGTAGTAAAATGAAAGAGTTTAAACTGGATAATAATGTGATTCTTCGGTATCAGGATCTTCCTGGAGACGATGTTCCGATTGTATTTATTCATGGACTTGGTTGCGCTTCATCATTTGACTATCCACAAGTAGCATCAGTGAGAAGCTTATCTAATCATCGACGCATTCTCGTTGACTTAATCGGGTCGGGTTACAGTGATAAACCAGAGTTATTTGATTACACGATAGCCAATCATGCTGATTGTATAAAAAAATTATTAAATCATTTACGTCTCGACAATGTTGTCATTTATGGTCACAGCATGGGGGGCGCAGTATCTATTGTGTTAGCTAATCTGATAAAAGATAAAGTGAATACCCTTATCCTGAGTGAAGCTAATCTTGATGCTGGTGGCGGTTTTTTCAGTAAAAAGATTGCAAGTTTTACTGAAAATGATTTTAAAAATTTCGGATATGCGAATCTTATTAAAGAGAGTGTAGCAAGTGGTAATACTGAATGGGCTGCTGGATTGTCAAATAGTTCACCAATTGCGATTTACAGAAATGCAATATCTTTGATAAATGGTCAAGTGCCAAGCTGGAGACAATTATATTACTCACTTGACTTAGCTAAAACATATATTTTTGGAAGTCATAGTCTGCCAGATTCAGACTATGATGAATTGAATAAAAATAATATTAATGTAGTTGTAGTATCGAATGCCGGACACTCAATGGCATGGGAGAATCCGCAAGAGCTAGCATCAGTCATAGCTAGTTCGATTTAAACAAAACTAACAAACGCATCAATTGTACTAACTCATACACAATCTGACAGTTTAATCGTACACCTACACTCAAAATCCCACAGCTCACTTTTGGACATTAATTCGCTAGAGTAGCTCGCCTAGAATCTTATCGAAGTGAACAGCGCTCATACAACCTCAGATCGCACGGATATTATTTATTTAGATACTTGCATTTCATGTATTCTGAGGAGTTAGCGATCATCTTGCGGCTTTAAATGTTCCATTCCATTGAATATGTAGTCATTCAATATCACACGTTTGAAAAGTAACTTTCGAGTAACTTCAGGGACATCTACTTCGTTACACACGGATTCAAACTCTTGGATAATCGTATTAATTTGCAACCTAATAATTTCTTTTGCTTTTTCAGCCTTAATATTGAAGCTTGGTGCTGCTTTCATACAAAGTGATAACAGAGACAAATTAAAATTTTCGAAGAGCTTCATTCCATGACTCGCCTCTCCACCTGTACGGTTTTGTGGACAAATATCATAAGCAGGTGACAGGGATATTTTATCCCCTTCTACAAAGAAAGCGTGATTGCGAGCATGGTCATCCGTATTGCCGATCAGTACATTAAATACCATCCGTGCAAATAGCTCTTGGCTATCAGAGGCAAAATCGTTGCAATATTGCTTCATAATATTCACTAGGTCTGCGTAAGATGCCTCTCTAGCCCATGCTTCATCTAAGCCTAAAACTGTCAGCCCTGACACCATTGAGCGACGACACCATGCCCCATCAACTAACTCTCTATCAAATCGTTTTACAAGAAGAACATCTTTTCCTAATACTTTTTCGAAAATAACTTCGGCAACATTGAGTCCTGCTAACTTGGCTAGCCTCATGGCTACGTATTCTGATTGTACAACTTCGTAAGTATCATTTGATGCTGAAAACTTAGCAATATACTTAGCTTTACCAGTGATCATCGCTTTCGGACGAGCACCTCCGAGCGATGTACCATGCATAAGTGCTCTATCCAAATCCGGCGAGATTTCCTTACCTTGACTGACGATTTCAGACGCTTGGTATAATTCTTCAAGAGTGGCCGCATCAGTAGAACGATCAACATACTCAGTGGCCGATTCTTGAAAGTCGAGAGAACCGATCCGGTCTGAAGCGGAATGCATCAAATACGTCATTTCGTCTAACTCAGCATCGTAGTCTTTGCCCATCAACCGAGAATTAATGACCCTGCGCCCCCAAGCATCAGGAGCTGCATCACGCAAGCACGAGAATATAGACATACCTTGAACTGGCTCCTTAGTACCAGCAGAAAGCGGTAATTCATTTGAGTAAATTGGCTCTGCATCTGGACGCTTCAAGTAAGACTGACCGTACGTAAAATATTGGCCGGTTTCATCAATAGTGAGTCTACCGGCTACCACAGGCTCTGATTGTCCTCTAAGCCATTTCCAAACGAAGCATTGGTTACTAGAAGTCGTCATCTAAAATTACCTTTTTCCTTCTCACTCGATTAGGCAGCAATGCCTCAACTTTCGCATTTGTTTTACGTTTAATAGCAAACTGGTTTTCATCGGGTTCAAATAAGGAAACACCTAACACCCAAGCAGTTTCGAAGTAGAGTCCGATACTTACAGACGGATCACCCTTAAGAATCTTTATCATCGTGGGTTTAGATACCCCAACTCGTGAACACAGCTCTTCTACAGTGATTTTCTTTTCCTTACGCTGGATTGTAAGCATAGTGGCGAAATGAGTTAGTGCAGCACTAGCAACAGTGCTAACCTGAGTATTTCCCCTTCCCATAGTAAATTACTCTTTACCATAAATTATATAAGGTAAAGAGTAATTTACCAATCTCTGAATGTCAAAGCAATAGGCCAGAAATAAAGGTAGTAAAATATATTTTACCATAAACCAGTTAAGGTAAATTATATTTTACCGTTCAAATAGTCATTGAAATGGCAGTAAATGAACAACAGAGATCCAGTCTGAACTCTCTATTGAGTAATTGCTTTAACACACTTCGGGGCAATAATTAGTTGGGATACACGAAGATTGTTCATTTCAAAAGCTACACATATGTCACATGAAGTTTTTATTTTGCTTTTACTTTATGTATAACTTATTGAAAGTAATGGGTTAAAGTGTTTTATTGCAACCCCTTAACAGGACGTTCGTTAGTTTGCTTAAAATGTGTTAGCTCAGGCTGGCTCGAATATCAGCAATCGTGATAAATAGTCGGTTTTCTGTATCTTTAAATGCGGTAAACCCATATTGTTCATAAAAGTGTTTTGCGCCGTCTTTTGCATCAACAATAACAACAGGAAAAGCGACAGTATCACTGGCAGTCAGTAGTTTGCGAAGAGCGTCGATCAATATCCATTCGCCAAAACCTTTCCCTTGAAAATTTGCATCAACGGCTAAACGAGCAATGAGTCCGCCAGACGTTGATGAGTGGTACTTTTTCTGTAGTTTATCTGGTAAAGCATTTAGATCAATTGGCGTCATGGTTAAAGTGTAAAATCCAATAATTCTGGATTCATCGTTATCATCTTCCAGAATAAAAGTTCTGGTGTTATCTTTCTTTGCTTGCTGACTCGCCATAACTTTCAGATAGTTATTCAGAGCACTGATACCGCAGTCGAATCGGTTTCTGTTATGTTTAGACTTATCAAGGAGTACCGTATTCATTGCTGAGTCTTATCGTCATAACGTTGAGCCGCAGTTTTCAGTTTTGCATTTGATGTAGCCGGACGGTCGAGTGCATCCATCAATAACATAGCGTCAGCTTGGCTAAGTTTTAGTGTTTCTTCGCGTTCGATAACTTGCATTGCTTTTTCAGTAGCGGCGCTGAGAACGAATGAATTAATACTCGGCATACCGGCAATAGCAGCAGCTTTAGCCAGTAAGTCTTGTGTTTCAACGTCGACTCGGGCAGTGATGCGAGGTAGTGTTGCCATAAATAATCTCCCTTTGTGCCAAAATGTCACATCGGATTATGGTATCAAATGGCGAGAAAAGCAATATGCGTGTCACTTTGGCACATGAATCTAAAAAATCGCATCAATTGACAGGTATTTTGTAACTGAACTCAGCATTAGCTGCTTCTTGTTGTTTGAGATTTATCATGTTGAAGAAATACAACATGGTGGTGCTATCTATGATATTGATAATATGAGCGTTGTGGCCCCCAAAATCATAAGAGAATCACTATGGGGATAAGCAATGATACCGTTTAAGAACAGCCTCTCAGAGTATACAGAACGCGAATTTACTTAATTTGTTGAACTTATTTGTGATAATGAATGACCTGAGTCGGAAGAAAATAAACTAGTTCGTCATTTTTCAAAGATTGTGTGTCATGCCCGAAGCTGGAAGCGGAGACAATCATAGAGGCAAGGAATAAAAAAGAACCGCGTCGCATTTTACCTTTGAGCCGTGCTAAAACGATGATAAACGGTGTTTTTTGCTGAGTGCTTCTTTTATGCTAGCGCTATTCATCCACAACAAGCCTCAATACTGCGATTATGAAAACATCCCTCGACCATCTGCCCGAATATAAACAGCGTGAGCTGGCGGACATCTCAACGATTCTGCGCGATACACTGGAAGATTACCTGCAAGGCAAACAGGGCAGTAAGAGTGAGTTTCGCATTCTGAAAATTATTCTGTTCGGCAGCCATGCCAAAGGCAGTTGGGTCAAGGATCCGGTGAACGGCTATATCAGCGATTACGATATTCTGGTGATCGTCAATAAAGCAGCGTTGGTGGAGGATTATGTAGTCTGGCAGCGGGCCGAAGAGCAAATTGATCGCAAAGTGAAATCGGCACCGTTGGGTTTGATTGTCCACGATTTGCAGGAAGTGAACGAAAGGTTGCAACAGGGGCACTATTTTTTTAAGGATATCCGCGAAGAGGGCATTGAACTGTTTGCTGCGACGCCGAAATCACTGGCGGAGCCGGGTGATCTGACGGAGGAAGAAAAACGGGAGATTGCCCGTAAGCATTATGAGCAGTGGATAGAGAATGCTGCTGATAGTATTAAAGTTTTTCATTATACTTTTCATGAATCCATGCTTAATGAAGCAGCATTCAACCTGCATCAGGCAACGGAGCGTCTTTTTGCCTGTACATTACTAACTTGTACCAACTACCTGCCGAAGTCTCACAATATCGAGAAACTCGGTAATCTGTGTGCGCAGATTGATCCGGCCTTTGCTGAGATTTTCCCGATGGACAACAAATTCCACCGTCGTAGTTTCCGGCGTCTGCAACGGGCGTATATTGATGCGCGTTATTCAGCGCACTACGAAATCACTGAAGAAGAGTTGAATTATTTGGTGGCAGAAGTGCAGCGGTTGCAGGCATTAACCGAACAGATTTGTCGGGGGAGAATAGGGGATTGAGGGCAGTATTTTTTCAGCCTTTTGGCTCCCAAATTTGACGCACAATTGCGTTCCTCAATTTCAGAAACTGTGGTGCTCTGTGCGCCAGTAACTCTTGCAGAGATGCAAGAGTTACCAGAAGATCTTTTTTGTTTGGCTTGGTCGTGCGTTGTCCAGAACCTTAATCGTTTGTTAAGTTCTACGTTTGGCACGGATATTAGAGCTTGATATTAAAATATTACAGAATTGAATTACATCGGTAATATTACGAAGCGAATATACAGCTCTTCCATAGCGCCCCTCACCCTCATCATTTGTATATTCCCACTGGTGAACCTGCAAATAACCAGAGTCATTTTCACATAAAGAAAAGTCTACAGAATTATATTTATCAAGGTAAATTTGAGAACCTTCGACTTCATAGCCTTGTTCAATAGCGACTGTCTTAACTAACTCAATCCAATTTATATTATTCATTCATTACCTCTTGTGGACTTAACGTTTGCAGGGGCGCGATGTTAGGAGCGTCCCTTGCCTGCACTTGTTATACACTTCCTGCTTCGAATTTTAATAACTCATCCATCGCATGAAATTCCAATTGCTTTGGACTACTTTGAACATTTAAGTATTCAGTTATCGAATCAAACAATGCATCAGGGTCAGTCAAATCAGAATCAGTGAATACAAGAATTGAGATACCAAATTTTCTAAAGTATGACTTTAATTTTCTCATTTCTTTTTCAAAATTAGCTAAAGCTTCGGCATTTATTTCTTTTTGTAATTTACTTTTAGTTCCGGTCAGAGCACCATGTGTTGACCATGGTGATAATTCAAACCCTACCTTACTCATATTATAAGGGTTAATGATTGTAAAATCTAAACGATACTCATGTTTCTTTTCTAACCCACCGTAGCGAAACTCTGGAATTAGGAGAGGAACCTTTTCTGGGTTTTCGCTTGCTTTAACAAATTTACAGTAACGTTTAGCGAACTCCATTTCATGTGTAGAACCAGAGTTACGAACCAAAGTATTTTTGAAAAAGCTTAAATATTGGTCAATATCGGTAAATGTTATTCTTTCATCTTCACCCGGCACTACAAAACCAGTTTCTAGAATATGGCCTATGGTCCAATACTTTTTCTTAAAACGTCGAATTTCACTCTTGTCATTTTCCCATTGATTATCCCTAAACCGGGGAGTTACCAATATTCCATAAGATGCATTTTCCTGACCTATCCACATCACTGATTCTTCAACAGTTGGGCGAACCTTTGAAAGTTCTTCATACTTTCTCAAGTAAGTACGCTCTAAAAATAAATGTAACCATTCTCTTACTTCTTCATGGTCACGATAATAAGCGAAAGCATCGAAAGTCTTGTTTCCTGGTTTTGCAAAATGACCAAGTCCTTCAAGTTTGTTCAAAAAACCAATTAGATAAAGTGAACGAAATTGCTGTGGTGTATCAATTACTTCATTCTTCAGGTCAATATACTCTGCATACTTGCCACCATATGTAGCATTCAAAGAATGTTCATTTCTATAACCCGTCAAATCTAAAATTTTAGGAAGCAAAGATTTAATCCTTGCTGACAAATTACTAACCTCTTTGTTTCTTCTAGTTTTTTGGGGATCTCTCTTTGCCATAAAATCCTCTTTACTTATTATATTTACCGTACCTGACGAAGTGTATAACAGTACCTTTTAACTCGACTCTGTCTGTATAAATTCGGCAGAAAACACAGAATTAATTGTTGTATTTATTTGTTTTTACTAATTATTCTGTGTAACCAACGGGATGATTACAGACAATGTCTGCCTAACACACCATACTAAACTAAGTACATAATCATTCATTAGTAAAAGCAGGTCAATGAATGATAAAAGAAATGTGTCCCAAATCTTAGGCTGGCACACTTTGGGGCAATAATTAGTTGGGATACACGAAGATTGTTCATTTCAAAAGCTATACAGATGCTACATGAGGTTTTTATTTTGCTTTTACTTTATATATAAATTATTGAAAGTAATGGGTTAAAGTGTTTTATTGCAACCCCTTAACAGGACGTTCGTTAGTTTGCTTAAAATGTGTTAGCTCAGGCTGGCTCGAATATCAGCAATCGTGATAAATAGTCGGTTTTCTGTATCTTTAAATGCGGTAAACCCCATATTGTTCATAAAAGTGTTTTGCACCGTCTTTTGCATCAACGACTAAACGAGCAGTGAGTCCGCCAGACGTTGATGAATGGTGCAACACAATCTCAGCTTTGATTTACTACAAATTTTAACGGTTTTTAAGGTCTTGTTTTCCATTTAAATTATTGTTTTTTTATCTATTAAATTGATGGTTTTCCCTATTGCTGTTAAAATTAAGTAGTGTGTTTTCGTAGGTGCATGTTATGAAGCTTGAAACTCGTATTAGACAATCGATAATACATCGTAAAGATGCTGTTTTTTCACGTTCAGACTTAGCTTCACTTGGTAGCCAATCTCAGATGACTGTCGTTTTATCTAAGCTAGTTGATAATGGCGAGTTGTTGAGGATTTCACGAGGATTTTATGCAAAAGCTCATTTTAAGGACGGAGAGGTAAAAACCTGTGCTCCCATAGAGCAAGTCGTTAAAGATACTGTGAAAAAACTAGGCTTACAATTGTACGGTAACACAGCCAAAGAATTAAAAAACGCTAAACCTAAGTCCACATTGGTTGTTGAAACAAAGTCATCTCGTACGGACAGAGTTTTAAATTTTAATGGTATAAAAATCATACTTAGAAGTCATAAGAAAAGTCATAGTGACAAGAACGGTGTTGCGTCGGTTGAGCAAATGCCGACAAAAGATATTAGAGAGTACGTGTTATCATTAGCTAAGCTACATAATGTTTCCTATACATATAGTTCAATAGATCAATTCGCTGATTCTGTGACTGCATTGGCAGGGGATGATATTAAGCGCGATCACGTTGAAGATTTACTGGTTGCATTAAAAAGAGCAGGAAAGTTATCTATGCAGCAAGTGGCTTTATTATCAGTGAATTATCTAAGGGAACGTCATGCCAGTCTTTGACCCTTTTTTAGATTTTGAGGAAAATGGTTATTTACAAAACAGGTTCAAAGAAAAAGACCCTAATGTAATTAGAGAACTAGAGCATACGATGTTTCGTGCTGGCTTAGATGACGCATTGAAATATCTATCAAAAAGAGAAGAAATTACATACAGGGACTTCCTAGAGGTTCATCGGATATTATTCTCTGAAATTTATCCATGGGCTGGTCGGGATAGAAATGAGTTAGTGCCTGATAAAGCTATATCTAAAGCGGGCGTTAAGTTTTGTCACCCGATGGAAATACGCCGTTCAATTGACTATGGTTTGCGGTTGGGTCAAGACAAAGAGTATATGCAGGCTAATCCCGGTGAGGTAATGGGCCTATTTGCTTATGGCCATCCTTTTCTTGACGGAAATGGTCGCACGATGTTGTTGATTCATACTGAGTTGTGCCACCGAGCTTGTTTCTCAATAGCGTGGGAAAAAACGACGAAGTTTGACTATTTGACTGCCTTAAGCAAGGAGATTGAGAGACCAAGAGATAAAACTCTAAACGCATATCTGTCTCAGTTTATCGGTTCGCCTAGAAATCGTGATGCATGGGGCGGCTCTATTCAAAGTATCAAAGGACTAAATGGCGTCGGTGAAACAAATCATGTTGATGGCGATTATTCTGATGAACAAATATCTCGAGAGTATCAAGCGTATAAATTAGAGCGAGAGCGTACAGATTAGTTGTTATTTGGTTGCTCCAATAAAACAGCACATAACAAAAATCTTGAGTCGAATACAAATCAATCCGGCCCTGATAGCATGCGCTGAACTCAAATCCTAGGCATTTTGAGGCACTTCTTCTACCCTGAAAAAGCATCTTGGGTGCGGTTGGAGATGCCATTGAAATCGATGACGTCTGAGCGCACCAACCGCTACATCACACCTTAATCTTCATCCATACCTTGTTGACGGTATAAGGGAGTCCATATATTAAACAGCAACATGGCCTAATTGACCCAAATAGTTAATTCGGCTCGATATCCATTCAGCTATTTTCTCTACGTGTTCTTGCGGCATAAAACTATGACGGTAGATATCAAGAATGGCATCTTGCTTGGCGCACAAATCTTTAATCATTTTGGTCGCCAGTTTAGGGTTGAGGCCAATATTTTGTGCGAAGATGAGAAAGTCATAGCCGGTGTAGGTACAATGTGACTGATAGCCACTTGTATTGCCATTATCGCCTTCTTCACTAGCGAGCAGAGGTAATGCTAATGGGTTCTCGTTTGCGATGTAGTCTGGATAAGGTGCTATAGATACGTAATCATAGATTGGCGCTATTCGAGTGGCCTCTTGTTCCGGTAGCAGCACACCAATATTTCTAAGGTGTAGGTCATTATTTCCGAGAAAGTAGGCTACGAGTATTCGGTTAAATAACTCTTTCTTAAAGTTTAAGCTGCTGTCTACTTTATTAATTAAGAACTTACAGGCTTGCTCGTAGCTAACGTATCCCTCAGCATCGCCTTTTGTCTTCCCGTACTTTTCACGCACGTCCATTGCGGCATCCAATTGTTCTTGATGAATCGTTTCTTCACCTGCTTTTAAGCGGTCATAGCGCCTAATAATAAATGCGAGTTCGCCTGTTTCGTTCTGATCATGAAATCGAACTAATCCAAATGGAGGTGTGTCGAAACCGAGGAATTTCATGACTAACATTGTCGCGTGCTCGTTTTCGGCAAGATGAGGAAATTCTTCTGGTGAAGGCTTGAGAATAAATAGCGCTTTATCCGCTACTACCCCTAGCTGATTATCTTCATTGATCGCAAGAGAAAGCTTTGGTTGATAACCGGAAATACTCATGCCTTTTTGTTTCTTTGGTAACTCAGTAACAAACTCAGCACGCGAAAAAGGTAATTGAATCTGGAATCTATTCGAACCTAGTAGGGTTTTGATTTCCCCTTTTTTGTACTCGACTTGTTCTCTATTTTGTTCATTGAGCTCATCGAGGCTAATAAGACTTCTATTGCTCGGATACATGGTCTTCTAATCTCAACAGTTGGACAGCACCAAGTAAATTTTTGCCGTTGGACAAAAGCATACCTAGCGGATCGTTCTCATCAATTTTTTGTAGTTCTGAGTAGCGCTTCTTCAGCCATCCTTCGGGTGCAAGACTCAGGAAAAAAGGATGTAGCTCTTTACTCTCAAATGGCCCATCTTCTAGAGGCATACTCAGCGATAAGCTACGACCTTTGTAGCTAGGTTCGTATTCGAATGTAAAGCCTTGTTCATTTTGAGACAAAACACCACAAAACTTTCCGTACAAAAGAACTTTTACTTTTCGATCCATATTTTCATTCCTAGTTCGTTAGCAACGGTTAAAAAGTTTTCTAGTGAAGTCTTACTTGGGTCTTTAAGCATTCGTTTTATCGTTGATCTAGAAATATCCGTCTGCAATTCAAGGTCTTCTAATGAGATATCTCTCTTTCGTGATTGCATATCATCAATCAGAGTGTTCGTCTCGTAAATTGAGTAACTTGAAATAGGACGGTTGCTTGAGGCTTCAACATTGCTAAGCATCTCTTCGAAAACTTCGTGAATTTCAGACTCAAGTTTACTTGTAAGATTTCGAAGTTGTAGCACTTTAGGATTCATATTGTTGCCTCTGATGTGTCAAATATGAGCCGTATAATGATTTTGTGTAAATATAAGCTCAAAAATAGGCCTTGTAAAGCACTGTTATTCCATTGTTGACCCTTATGCGGTTCTTATAATTATAAAGGTTCATATTTGAGCATTTAGTGCTGTTCAATTTGAAAAATTGGAAATTTTATCATCGAGGCATGTGCGTCTACCCTGAAAAAGCATTCGGGGACGCTTCCAGAGATGTCATTGAAGTCGGGGAAAATCATTGCGTCCCAAACAGCAGAGTCACAGTTTATTTCCCCAACTCCAACAAACATCACTCACCCCCAGAAAATCTACTCATCCACCACCACAATCACGATGAGCTCCCTTGGCCCGTGAGCGCCATAAGCCAGTGTCTGCTGGATATCCGCGGTTTTCGATGGGCCGGAGACTAAAACCACGTTGGTTGGCATCTGTTGGTGCCACTGCTGCGCGATCATCAGCTCCGAGAAACTGTTAAACAGCGTCGATTGACGAATCACGGCCACGTGGCATGGCGGCACCAGTGATAACGTGCGTGGCTGATGGTTATCCGGCCAGAGCACGAGCGTTCCGGTATCGGCAATCCCGGCTCGTGCATCGGTCAGACCGACATCAACAGTGGTGAATAAGTCATCTTTCCACTGTTCGATAGTCTGTTGGTACTCAGTCATCTGAATGGTTTCCAGCCCCTGGCGAAAATCATGATGCCACTGACCACCGGTGCCGATAGCCGCGTGTTGCCAGCCACGTTGTGCACATAGTTGCCGAAGGGTAGCAATCAGTTGTTGCCGCTCAATCGGTAACACTTGTGCATGGTTGGACTCTAAGGCGGTCTGAAAATGGGTCAGCTTTTCCTCACGACTGAAGTCGTTGGGATGGAAATGTCGGGCAAGTTCTGCCGAGCCATTCTCCAGCGGTGCGGGCTGGGCGGCCTTGAGCCGGTTGAAAATCTGCTGTCTGGCGTTGTTCATGACGACTTGCCTCCTTTCTGTGGCTGGTTGGCTCGTTCCTTCATCAATTGATGTAAGGTTTTGGCGGCCGGTTTCGGCGCGGTCCGGCATTGGGTCCACGGACCCAGTTTGGCCGGGATCAAATGGCGCATCTGTCCGGCAAGGCGAGTGCCGATCCGGTAAATGGTCGGGTGGGTGGCGGAATACGCAAAACTGCGCATTGCCAGTTTTTCGGTGGGTTTGTACGCCGATTTCTGGCCGCGCATGGCTTCAAGGCCGGGTTTCGGCGCGTGTTTTGCTTCGCGGCGCAGGCGCAATAACATGTCGGGAATCGGAATCCGAACCGGGCAGACTTCGCCACAAGCGCCGCACAAACTGGATGCGGTGACCAAATCTTGGGTCGCTTCGAGCCCCATCAGATGCGGGGAAATGATTTTGCCAATCGGACCGGGATAAACTGTGCCGTAGGCATGGCCGCCAATGCGGGTGTAAACCGGACAGTGGTTCATACAGGCACCACAGCGGATACATTGCAGCGTTTTGCGTAGTTCTTCATCCCGATAGGCTTGGCTGCGCCCGTTGTCGAGCAGCACCAGATGGACTTCTTGCGGGCCGTCTTTCTCACCGTCCTGACGGGGAGAGGTGATCATGTTGAAATAGGTCGTGATCGTCTGACCGGTGGCGGAGCGGGTGAGGGCACTGAATAACGGCGGCACGTCGGTGAGAAATTCCACCACTTTTTCGATCCCGGTGATGGCGATATGAACGTTCGGCACGGTGGTGGACATCCGGCCGTTACCCTCATTTTCTACCAGACACAGGGTGCCGGTTTCGGCGACCGCAAAATTGACCCCGGATAAACCGATATCCGCAGTGCGGAATTTTTCCCGCAGCTGGGTACGCCCGGTCTGGATTAAGCGATCCACATCGAGAGTCGGCTGAAAACCGGAGAGGTTA
Organism: Vibrio sp. MEBiC08052; assembly: GCF_001506075.1. GTDB lineage: Bacteria > Pseudomonadota > Gammaproteobacteria > Enterobacterales > Vibrionaceae > Vibrio. The sequence goes on from NZ_KQ947475.1 coordinate 3,673,192, forward strand.
TCGCGGAACGTGTCACTGACTTCCTGCTTATTCTTGTGAATAGCGGGCATGATGATATGTGAGGGCTTGTCACCGTCGAGCTGAATGATGTACTCGCCCATGTCACTTTCTAAACAGGTCACCCCGTGCTTGGCCATTTCATGGTTGAGTTCAATCTCTTCACTGACCATCGATTTGCCCTTGACCATCAGTGACGCCCGATGGTGTTCTGCAATCCCGGCGATAATGGTATTGGCCTGTGCGGCATTGTCGGCCCAATGCACCTGAATACCGTTTTTCTGACAATTGGCTTCCAGTTGTTCCAAGAGTTGCGGCAGTTTACTCAGGCAGCGCTGGCGAATCGCTTCCGCCAGATCCCGGGTCTGTTTTTCTTCCTGCGGGTCGGCAAAGGCAGCTTTGCGTTTATCTTTTAGGTAGTCCATCGCACCGCGAAAATTGGCGCGTAGTTGTGGGTCACCCAGTGCCGTTTTGGCCTGTGCATGAAATTGTTGCGGAGAGTCACTCATGATGATTGCTCCTGTGTCGGCTCAGTGGTGGTTCTTTCCAGTAAGAAGCTCGCCAGATGACGCCCCTGTAGCGTGGCCGGATCGCCTTGCTGATGCTGAAAATCCAGTGCGCCATTGATATTGAGCAGACAGCCCCAGTCGGCACTGACCAGATGATCGGCTTGGGTGGCTTTGATGTGACGGGTTTTATCTTCCACCATCGCTTGAGAAATGTTTGGGTGACGCACAGAGAATGTCCCGCCGAAGCCACAACATTCGCTTTCGTAGTCTTGGATTTTCAGCTCGACGTGCTCAAGCTGACTGAGCAGTTGGGTGGCGGTGATATGGACATTCATCTCTCGCCGGGCGGCACAGGAGGTGTGCATCACCACGGAGGTTGCCGGGCCGTGATCCTGCAATTTAGCGCGGCAGACATGCACCAGAAATTCGGTGAATTCAAACACCCGATCACAAAAGGTATTGACCATACTTTCCTGTTCGCTGCCTGCAAACAGGCGACGATAATGGTGATGCATCATGCCCCCGCAAGAGCCGGAGAGCACAATCACCGGGTAAGGTTCGGGAAACAGCGCGATTTGACTCAGTGCTACGGATTTCGCTTCATCATCATAGCCGGATGTGTAGGCCGGTTGGCCGCAACAGGTCTGTTTTTCAACGTAAATGACTTCGATATTTTGCTGCTTGAGCAGGGTGATGGCATCAAGCCCCGCATCGGGGTCGAATAGGTCTACCAGACAAGTCGCGTAGAAATAGACTTTGTCCGGTTTCGCTGGGTAAATTCTCATAAGGTGCTCCAGTGAATGCATGAGTAAGTGAGGCCATCACCCTCAAAGAAACACGACGTTGGGGGAGTGTCGGTTGGAAAGAAGAGTGATGGCTAATGGGTAATTCTTATTGTTAACTTTTCAGGCAGCTCGTTTTATTTCATCAGTTTGTTCTAATTCATCAGGACATCAGTGGCATGAAATCCGTAGATCACCAGCAAGCCGATCAACCCCGTTACTACGAGATAATAGGCCGTTGGGATAATGGTCTTGCGCAGGGTTGCCCCTTCTCTGCCCAACAGGCCGACAGTCGCTGATGCTGCCACGACGTTGTGAATCGCAATCATATTGCCGGCAGCCGCACCGACGGCCTGCAAAGCAATCACAATTACGCTTGAAACCGAGAGTGTGTGAGCCACTTCAAATTGAAACTGACTGAACATCATATTTGAGACGGTATTTGAACCGGCGATAAAGGCACCGAGTGCCCCGACCGTTGCGCTTAAAGCAGGAAACGCATTGCCAACCAGCCCGGCGGCGAAATCAGCGGTGGTGACCGGCATACTGGACAGTTCAGCCCCGTTCACCCCTGAGTTGATAAAGATCCGTACCATCGGAATGGTAAAGACCAGTACAAATCCGGCTCCGACCAGCGTTTTGCTCGATTCACCGAGTGCGCGGATCATCGGCGCCGGGTTTCTGGCTTGAATCAAGACCGCAAGTAGTGCGACGAATACCAGAATGCCTCCGGGTAAGTACAAAGGCTGGAATGAGGTACTGACACCGGCTTCACCGAGAATATTGGCAAACGAGAGATTGATACTCTGTAATAGCGCTTTAAAGTCAGGGCTGACCCGGCTGGCGACCAGTATCACCGCGAGAAGCAGGTAAGGTGTCCACGCCAGGGTGAGGCTCATCGGGTTCGAGCGGATGCTGTTCAGATCCATTTTCAGCGAGCCGAGCCATTCGCCAGGCCATTCGTGCTCAGGGCGGAAATCCCAGACTGTGCGCGGCACGAGGAAGCCTTTTTTCGCCGCCGTGACCACCACCGCGAGCCCGACTAACCCACCGATCAGCGAGGGGAACTCAGGGCCGAGCAGGGCTCCGGTCAGCGCGTAAGGGATGGTGAAGGCCAGTCCGGCAAACAGGGCGAATGGCAGAATATCTAATCCTTCCGTCCAGCTTTTATTTTTGCCGAAAAAGCGCGTCAACATCATCGCCATCAGCACCGGCATCAGGGTGCCGACGGTGGCATGGATCAGCGCAACGCTGGTGGTAATCTGCTGTAGATAGCTCTCCCAGCTTGAACCGTGCGCTGTCAGAAGCTGGCTGATATTGTGGCTGTCGAGCCCTTTACTGACACCGACCAGAATTGGTGTGCCAACCGCGCCGAAAGAGACGGGGGTTGATTGAATCATCATCCCCATCAATACCGCAGCCAGTGCCGGAAAACCAATCGCAACCAGTAGTGGTGCGGCAATGGCCGCGGGCGTGCCGAAGCCGGAAGCACCTTCAATAAAAGAGCCGAAACACCAGGCAATAATAATGGCCTGAATGCGTCGATCCGGAGAAATATCGGTAAAACCGTTACGAATCACGGTAATGGCACCGCTGTGTTTGAGGGTGTTGAGCAGAAAAATTGCGCCGAAGACAATCCAGAGTACTGAGACGGTAATGCCCAGCCCCTGTAACACGGAAGCCAATACCCGATTGGCGGACATGTCCCAGCCGAATAAGGCAATGACAACGGTCAGGCCGAATGCAATCGGCATCGCTTTTTTGGCGGGCCAGTTCAGGCCAATCAACAAAATTGCTGCGACAACAATCGGAGAAAAAGCAAGTAAGGCTAATAATGTTTCACTCATGGAGGCGACTTCCTTATGCGTAGAATAGAGCCATGGGTCGTGGTGACGTTTCATACGTTGAAACAGAGCCACATGGGTAGGGGGTTCTACAATTTGTTTTTATTTATGATGTTATTGTTAATCCAGTGTGAATCTAGCGCTTTATTTTTTGTGGATATAGGGAAATAATGAAAATGATTGATTCCAAAAGTGACATAATTGTATGAGAGCCGACGATCTGATTTTATTTTCTTCCGTGGTGGAACTGGGTAGTTTTAGTCTGGTTGCCGAGAAAAATAACCTTACTAATTCAGTGGTTAGCAAACGTATTGCGCGTCTGGAAAAAGAGCTCGGGGCACAACTTTTGTATCGGACAACGCGCAAACTCACCCTGACGGAAGCCGGAAAAGCCTTGCTACAAGGTGCTAAAAATGTGAAGCAAGCCACTCAGGAGGCGTTTGACGCCGTGGCCGGGTATGGCGAAAACCTCAGTGGTCATATCCGCATGTCGGTACCGACCATTTCCGGTGAATTGCTGTTAGCTGAAGCCGTGGCGGAGTTTTGTCAGATGCATCCGGGACTGACCGTGGATATGTCGCTGGATAATCGCTTCGTGGATCCGATTGGCGAAGGTTATGATTTGGTGATTCGAACCGGATTACTGGAAGACTCCAGCTTGATTGCCCGGCACATTATCGATTCGCAATGGGTGGTCTGTGCCACGAGCAGCTATATCGCTAGGGCAGGAACGCCGTACCGTCCGGAAGATTTGGTCAATCATAATTGTCTCCAGTATGTCTATCAGACAACCGGTGCCAGTGACTGGGAATTTAAAGGACCGGATGGCAATTACTTGTTAAAAGTCTCGGGGAGTTTTTCCAGTGATAATGCGATTGCATTGAGAAAGGCAGCACTGAGCGGCTATGGCATTGCTTATCTGCCGCGCTGTCTGGTATATCCTGATCTACAGGACGGCTCACTGATTGATTTATTCCCGCGGCAAGTCGGTAAAAGGCTCGGGGTTTACGCGATTTATCCGTTTACCCGTCAGCCACCGAATAAAATTCGGCTGCTGATTGAACATATCCGCGCCAGTTATCTCAAGATTGGCTACTATTTTTACTGAATCACCATCAGGAATATGTCCCTTCAGTACAGTGATTATTGATGATTCGACTTGCTATATGAATGATTCCTGCGAATATTATGAGAGCAGCGATTATTTATCTTGGAATAAACAATAGGAAGCATATGACGGTTGACAATGGATTGTTGAAGAATCGGTTTATTTTTTTACTCGCATTTCTGAGTGGCTTTTGCATCATGTCGGTCGAGCTGATGGGCGGCCGGATTCTGGCGCCTTATTTTGGCAGCAGCATCTATGTGTGGGGCAGCATCATTACCATTTTCATGGTGGCCTTGTCGGCTGGCTATCTGCTGGGCGGACAATGGTCGATGCATTCGCCTTCTTTACGCAAATTCAGTCTACTTTATCTGTGTGGTGCGGTGACTTTACTGCCGTTGGTGTTTTGGGGCGATACGGTGATGGAACAGGTTTTTATCCGGATTATGGACCCGCGTTATGGCTCACTGGTGGCAGCGCTGTTGCTATTTTTCCTGCCAACGTTGATTTTAGGCATGATTTCGCCTTATTCGATCCGCTTACTGATCAGTGACTCCGGGCGTAGCGGGCAAGTTGCCGGTAAGCTCTATTTCGTCTCGACCTTAGGCAGCGCACTGGGAACGCTCTTGACGTCGTTTTATCTGGTGTTGTGGTTTGAAGTGAATACGATCTTATTGAGTTTGATTGGTATTTTGTGTGCCGGTGGCGTGGTTGCATTCTATGTCCGGTTTCCCCGAGTGGTTGCAGAGGCTTAAAGTGATGTTGAAAAATATGTTATCGGTGCGTATCTGGATGCCCGTTGTGATGTTATTGATTGGATTTTCTGCCCAGAGCGAAGTGATCTATACCCAGAAGTCGCTTTATCGGGATATTGCGGTGGTTGAAAAAGATGGTTTGCGTTGCTTGGTGTTTGCGTTGGTGAAGGGCGACAGTGTCCAGACGTGCCAGTATCAGGACGAGCACGATCAACGACTGGTCTATTCATATAGTCAGATGGTAATGGGCGGGTTGTTACTCAATCCTCAGCCGCAGCGGATACTTGTGATTGGACTGGGCGGTGCTTCGATTCCGAATGTGCTGACGCAGCTTTATCCGGACGCTGAAATGGATATTGTGGAATTGGATCCGGGCGTGGTCAAAGTGGCGCGGGATTACTTCCACTTTCAAGAAACCCCGCAGACTTCAGTGGCAGTTGCGGACGGACGCGTTTTTGTCAAACGTGCGCTGCTGCGGAAGAAAAAATATGACTTTATCATTCTTGATGCGTTTACCGGTGATTATATTCCGGAGCATTTGATGACCCGGGAATATCTACAGGAAGTGCAACGACTGATGACTGAGGATGGTGTGCTGGTGGCAAATACCTGGTCGTCGAGCCGGCTTTATGCGCATGAATCCGAGACATATCGTCAGGTGTTTGGCCCGTTTTTCAATTTTAAAATCAAACAGGAACAAAATTACGGTAACCGGATCATCATCGTCGGTAATGGCAAACAGCCGCTGCCTTCCCGGCAAGTGATGCAGCAACGGGCGAAGTCATTGGTCAAGCCGTTGGCACCGTATAATGTCCTGATTGATCGTTATCCGGCACTGATGTCCACTAAAGCGGACTGGGATCGAACTGCCCGTCCTTTAACCGATCAGTATTCGCCTGCCAATCTATTGTGATTTATTGCCATGCTTCATCTAAAACAGGCAGTCTGTAAGACTGCCTGTTTGCTTGTCTTGTTTGTCGTGTGGTATTAAATCAGCGCCAGTGATGACAGTACAAAGACCCCGAGTGTAGTGGTTAACAGCGACAACAAGGTTGTCAGCACAATGATATTGGCGGCCAGTGTCGCGTTGCCGCCCATAGCGCGTGCCATCACATAGCTGGCGGCAGCGGATGGTGCGGAACTGCATAAATAGATAATCCCCAGTTCTGAGCCCCGGAACCCACAAACCCATGCACCGAAGGTGATCAGAATCGGACAGGCAAGGAGTTTGAATGCCGTTGCTGACCAAGCCGGGGCTTTATCATGATTGAGCTGACGGATATCCAGTGAGCCGCCACCGCAGATCAGGGCTAATGGCAGAGTCATATCGGCGAAATACTGTCCGGCTGTACCGGCGATATCCGGTAGGGTCAGGTTGAGTTGAGAGAAGCCGAGCCCTAATAAAATGGCAATAATCAGCGGATTTTTGGTCAGTGTTTTGACCACAATGATCAGCGCCTTCATGCCTGACTGACTGCCCTTCGGCGTGAGTGTGAACACCGCCTGTACATTAAACAGCAATGTTAAGGCTGCCACATACAGGGCTGCCTGTGCCAAGCCGTCAGACCCGTATGCGTTGGTAATTAAAGCCAGCCCGATAATCGCACTATTACCGCGAAACGCGCCCTGAATGATGACCCCTTGATCTGCCGCGCGCTTGAAGTAACATTTGACCGCCAGCGTGATCAACAGGAAAAAAGCGAAATTAGAGGCGACCCCATAGAGCACCAGTGAGCCACCGGTGGTGACATCATGTGACGAGTTGGCAATACTCAGAAAGAGCAATGCCGGGAGCGTGACTTTAAATACCAGACGCGATGCAACTTCAATGAAATGGTCATCGATGAGCTGACTACGGCGGAAATAGATTCCCAGAAAAAGCATCAGACAGATCGGGCCGGTCACCGACAGGGAAAATTGCAGTTGTTGTAGTAGTAAATCCATAACGCTCCTGATTGGTAGATAAAGCTATGATTGATGCACCTTGGTATGATGACCACCGAATGGCCGACCAATAAACTAATTGCCATCATTTTTATAGGGATAACTGCTTTTATTGACTCGTGTAACAGAACCAAGGTATGGGTTATGTCATTAATTGTTATGTCGCTTATTGCTTACTTCATTGAATAATGACTCACAACCGCTTGCAATGGATGGTCGTCTCACATTGACCTTTTCCATCCGGGTTGCTGAGGTTCAACATAGCCCAAATAAAAAGGAAGTCTAATGAATAAAAACGATAATGTCCCTCTCCCCGCGAACACCCGAGAATGGTTTTTTAACCGTAATAGTATCATCATCTGTGTCGATATCCTGCTGTTTTTACTGCTTTATTTCACCTTACCGTTTCAGCCCGATGTGGTGTTGGGGATCAGCATGCTCACCTTCATTGCGGTGTTATGGTTAACCGAAGCATTGCACGTTACCGTGACTGCCATTCTGGTGCCGGTGATCTCGGTGTTGTTTGGTGTATTTGATACCACCACCGCGCTGAGTTACTTTTCCAATCCGATTATTTATCTGTTTCTGGGGGGCTTTGCGTTAGCCGCAGCCATGCACCAGCAAGGGTTGGATAAAGTGGTTGCCGATAAGGTGCTCTTGATGGCGAAAGGCAGAATGAGTGTCGCGGTTTTCATGTTGTTTATCGTCACTGCGGTGATTTCGATGTGGATTAGCAATACCGCAACTACCGCGATGATGCTGCCATTGGTGCTGGGTATCCTGAGTAAAGTCGATGCAGACAAAGGGCATAAAACTTACGTTTTCGTTCTATTAGGCATTGCATATAGTGCCAGTATCGGCGGGATTGCGACGGTGGTCGGTAGTCCGCCAAACGCGATTGCAGCCGCCCAAGTCGGGTTAACCTTTACCGACTGGATGAAATTTGGCTTGCCAACGACGGTAGTGATGCTGCCGGTGATGATTGGGATTCTCTACCTGCTGCTCAAACCGGATCTGTCCGGCCATTTTGAGCTGAACCACGAACCGGTTGACTGGGATAAAGGCAAGGTCGTCACGCTCGGGATTTTTGCGCTGGTGGTGTTCTTCTGGGTGTTCAGTAAACCGATCAACGCCATGCTGGGCGGATTTAAATCGTTTGATACCATCATTGCACTCAGTGCAATTATACTGGTGAGTTTCGCCCGGGTCGTACACTGGAAAGAGATTGAAAAAACCGCAGACTGGGGGGTGTTATTGCTGTTCGGCGGCGGTATCTGTCTCAGTAATGTTCTCAAGCAGACCGGAACCAGCGTATTCATTGCCCACGAACTGAGCAGTATGATTTCAAACCTCGGACTGCTGTGGATCGTAATTATTATCGCAACATTTGTGGTGTTCCTGACCGAGTTCGCCAGTAATACCGCCAGTGCTGCGTTGCTGATTCCGGTGTTTGCCAGCGTTGCGGAAGCGTTTGGGGTTTCACCGGTCTTGCTCTCAGTATTAATCGCGGTCGCAGCATCTTGTGCATTTATGTTACCGGTGGCAACCCCGCCCAACGCGATTGTGTTTGCCTCGGGCCATATCCGGCAGTCGGAGATGATGCGAGCCGGTATCTACTTAAATATCGCCTGTATTATTGTGCTAACCCTGATTGCGGTGTTCTTCTGGTAGGAGCGCGCAATCAGACTCAATCCCGCTCATGAATCGGGGATTCAGAGCGGCAAAATCAAGGGCGCTGATGCGCCCTTGATTATATTTTAAGCTGTTCTCGGATACGGTTTGGTGCAATGTAGATCAGGCCTCGCTGACCTTTCTTCGTTGAGGACAGGAGCAAGTCTTCTTCGACTAACGCATTGAGATATGCGCGTGCAGTATTTTCATTCACACCGAGATCTTGAGCAACGACTTTGGCGGTAAAGACTCGCCCCGGCTGCTTCACGGCAGTTTTTAGAATTTCTAATGCACCATGCTTCAATCGTTTTGAGACAGGACTCTTGTCAATCCAATTCATAAATTCGTAGAATTGCTGACGTTTTGCCTCGACATGATCGTGCAAGGCACTCACTGCTTTATTGATCACATCCACTTGATGATAGAGAAAGTATGTCAGATCGAAATCATCAGTTTCTGTATAGATATACGCCGTGTCGTATTCGCTTCTTTTTTCCTGAATAAGTTTACTAATGGATACATACTCAAATAGCCAGTACCCGGACTTGAGCATGAACCAGTAGAATAATGCTCTTGCTGTTCTTCCGTTACCATCACCGAATGGGTGAATATAGCCAATCATAAAGTGAAGGATGATCGCTTTAATCATCGGATGCATGAAATTGGCAGAGCCTTGTTGATCATGGCGGTCATTTGCAAAATCACACAGCTCATTCAGCCTATCGATCAACGTGGTATGGCAAGGTGGTTCATGTGCGACTTCGTTATAGATATTCGCGACCGTGATGTTGTCATCTTCACGGAGTTGCCCGGAGACCGCATCATTGTCAATAGCTTTGAACGTCGCGATTTTGTGGAGCGCCAATATCATATCAATTGAGAGTGGCTCGTCTTTGAGTTCAACGGCTTTCTCCATCAACAAAAAATTGTTGAATATCATCTGTTCTGATTTATCCTTCGGCTTCCGACTTTCTTCCAGCATCTCCTTGGCAACTTTGCGAGTCGTCGAGGCTCCCTCTAGCTGTGAGGAGCTAATCGCTTCTTCCATCATTAAGCTTTTTACAAGATAGCGGTCTTTCTCTCTGCTTGTGACAAAGGAGTCTTCACCGATTTTGTAACCCCCCCCTGTTTGTGTATCAATACGATGCAGCATCGCCTGTAGCGATTCAGGTACACAGTATTTGAACGTCTTGCCACCCTCTGCACTGAGTGTTTGAATCTGTTTTGAGTTTGCATGGCGGGCATACTTTGTCGCAAGCCATGCTAGCTCTTTGTTGGCATGCTTCTCGACTCGCCACTGAAATTTATCCCAGTGCAGGTATTGTCCTTTGCTATCGGTTGGGCCGTATTTTTCTAAAGCAGGGAAAATTACACTAGGCTCAAATTTTTCAATCAATTCATTGAATTTTGGCGGTTTTCTTAGTCTTGCCATACCCACACTCGTGACTGAAGTTTACTTTAGATTAAATTTTGAAATTTAAGTTTATAAGTGAGTTATGTGGTTTTCAACTCAAAAATTAAAATTTGAGGTTATGTCTCTGTTCTGCCTTAAATCTTCTCCTTTAGCAAGTGTCATCATGTGCATAGAGCGATGCATAACACGACTAAATACCGCCAGCGGCTATGGCAATGTCAGCGCCTATATTGAGGTATTCCGGCATCGTTTCATCTACCTCAATATTATGAATTCTCTATTTCCGAGGATGATTTGATTCACGCAGCCTTTATGTTACACCAAATCACGGAACGTTATTTAGCCTGTACTCTACTCGTCTGTACTAATTACCTACCCAAATCCCACAATATTGAAAAACTGGGCAAACTCTGTTCGCAAATCGACCCTGAGTTTGCAACGATTTTCCCGATGGACAACAAATTCCACCGTCGTAGTTTTCGGCGTTTGCAACGCGCTTATATTGATGCCCGTTATTCGGAGCACTACGAAATTACCGCAGAAGAATTGAATTATCTGGTGGCAGAAGTCCGACGTTTACAGGCACTGGCGGAGCGGGTTTGTTTAGCGCAGATTGATTCTGCCTAATTATTCTTCCTTGAATGGTTTTCTTTGTTGAGTGGTTAGTTTGAGTTGGGTGAAATCTTTTTAAAAAGCCAACTTGATCGATGTTCTCAGGGGGAAAAATCATGGAGGATTTTTCAGGATTGCTTGAGCAGGATGCGAATCAATCCGACCCTGATTATGCGTGCTGAACTTAAACCTAGGCCTTTTGGGGTACTTTTTCGGCCTTGAAAAAGTACCTGGGGCGCATTCGGAGATGTCGATGAAATCGGAGAAAGTCATTGCGTCCCAAACCACAACCTAATGATAATAAGCAGGAATTTACCCCGTCTTCCCTGTTACCCCCCATTCCAAAAATAACCACTCCCCATTAAAACCCCAAATTTAAACATGTTTTATAAATCCATTTGAGTGTAATTATTAATTCATATGAAAATAACCTTATCAATAAGCATCCATCGATAAAACAATCACGGCTCAGCCAACAACGTTAATGAACTATCAAACCACTCAAATCTATAATCTGATGAGTTATGAATTTGCTCAAGTTGAAGGGGATTTTGCCTCCTTACGTGAGTCAGATGTGAAATCCGTTATCCCTGCCGGAATGCGCTTTGCAGATTTTCTTGAACAGCTGCGTAGCGGTCATCAGGTATTGCTGACTGATGTACCATCGATTCCGTTGCTGATCCGGGATCGGGATGAATGGGGCAATCAATATTGGCGAGTCAATCCTGCGATTGAGCCTCATCTCGACTTGCTGGCTAACAAGGCTTATACCGCCAGAGTTGAATGGGTCAATCATGGCATTGGTTCAACTTATTCCGGCAGTGTGAATGCCTCTGTTTCTACCGAGCCTTATGTCGAACGCGAACCTGTGAAACTCACTTTAGCAGAGCGGCTGGTCAGGCAGCGTCAGGAGCGGTTACGGGAGCTGGATAAAATCCCACTGCCTTCATCCGCATGGCAGAACGCATTTAACAAGCCGCCCGTTAAACCCTCCCGTTTCGCCAAATCTGCGCTGGTGCCAAACGGTACGTGTGACATCGGTACACAAAGAGAGTCGCTTTCTGCGCTGGGGGATTATGCGGCTTATACACTGGCCGTCGGGCAGGGGATTAGTACCGTTTCTGAAGAAGCCTTTTTGACGCGTATTGGCGGCGCAGCGCTGGCAGAGCTGCCGGGACTGGCGATGAAAATCGTCGGAAGAGCTGGCATTCTGGCTGCATTTGTGCCGAACAAATTAGCGGACAGTACGCTCTACAGCGCTGCTGATATGAGTAATAAAGACACGGTTGAAACCAATATTCGCTTGGGTTTCAATACGGAAGGGCGAATTTACGGCTATCACGTCAATGGGACGAATATTCCTAAGCGTGAAGTAAAACGGGTCGGTGATAAATTTGTTGTTGAGTTAGAGCCGGATATCACCATTGAATGGGTGCCGATTAGCGGCGATTTTGGCGGTAAACCGATTCTGGTTAATCCCATCCCGGAGATGGAAAAGTACGATATCTGGATCCATCCGCAAGCGGAGCAAAGGCAAGAGTTTGATAATACCTACATTACGCCAATTGCTGATGCGAATTTACAAGACTATATTCTGACCTTTCCGGCAGAGACTGGGTTACCACCGCTGTATGTGGTGTATAAAGAAAGCCCTCGCAACGAATCAGGTGTTGTGACTGGCAACGGTGAAGATATCACCGGCCTGTGGTTAGAAGCTGCCGGAAAAGAGTTAGGTGCGCCAGTGCCGTCGCAAATTGCGGATCAGCTTAGAGGCCAGAAGTTCGAAAGCTTTGACAATTTCAGGGAACGTTTTTGGTTGACTGTGAGTGAAGATGGAAATTTGTTATCGCAGTTTGCGTCAAAGAACCAACGATTAATCAAAAAAGGCCGTTCACCTTTTGCTTTACCTCAAGAACATGTTGGTAAAAGAAGTCGATATGAAATTCACCATGTAGAAGAAATTCAGCATGGCGGTAAAGTCTATGATGTTGATAATATGAGAGTTATGACACCTAAAAGTCATATAAATATCCATAGGAAATAACAAAATGAAGTTAAAAGATAGCTTACATGATTATACAGAAGATGAGTTTCTAATTACTTTGGAATGGTTCTGGGATGGTGAAGGTTCGGAAGATGAAGAAGATGAATTTGTCTATCAGTTCAATCAGATCGTACTCCATCCAGAGAAAAGCGCTCTATTAACTCATCCAAAATCACACCAAGAAGATTCTCCCGAAGGTGTTATTCAAGAGTTGAAACGATGGTATGCTGAACAAGGCTTGCCATGCTTTAAGGACTGATTCGGTCTTTTTAATTTCCAGCCTTGGGCTCCCGAATTTGACGCACAATTTCTTTCTGCGGTTTCAGCGGCATTCGTGATCAGTGCGCCAGTAACTCTTGCAAAGATGCAAGCGTAACCAGAAAATCTTTTTGTTTGGCTTGGCCGTGCGCTCTCCAGAACCAGCTTTTACGGGCGTCCTGCCCGGAAAAGCTTAATCATTCTTCCTTGAATGGTTTTCTTGGTTGGGTGGTTAATTTGAATAGAGTGAAATCTTTTTAAAAAGCCAAATTGATCGATGTTCTCAGGGGGAAAAATCATGGAGGATTTTTCAGGATTGCTTGAGCAGGATGCGAATCAATCCGACCCTGATTATGCGTGCTGAACTTAAACCTAGGCCTTTTGGGGTACTTTTTCGGC
>NZ_KQ947475.1:3687012-3720424 GCF_001506075.1 Vibrio sp. MEBiC08052
GTGTGAATGCCTCTGTTTCTACCGAGCCTTATGTCGAACGCGAACCTGTGAAACTCACTTTAGCAGAGCGGCTGAACAAGCAGCGTCAGCAGCGGTTACGGGAGCTGGATAAAATCCCACTGCCTTCATCCGCATGGCAGAACGCATTTAACAAACCGCCAGTCAAACCCTCCCGTTTCGCCAAATCTGCGCTGGTGCCGAGCGGTACGTGTGATATCGGTACACAAAGAGAGCCGCTTTCTGCGCTGGGGGATTATGCGGCTTATACACTGGCCGTCGGGCAGGGGATTAGTGCTGCTTCTGAAGAAGCTTTTTTGACTCGTATTGGTGGTGCGGCATTGGCAGAACTGCCGGGACTGGCGATTAAAATTATCGGGCGAGCTGGCATTCTGGCTGCATTTGTACCGAACAAATTAGCGGACAGTACGCTCTACAGTGCAGCCGATATGAGTAATAAAAACACGGTTGAAACCAATATTCGCTTGGGTTTCAATACGGAAGGTCGGATTTACGGCTATCACGTCAATGGGGCGAATATTCCCAAGCGTGAAGTAAAACGGGTTGGTGAGCGGTTTGTCGTCGACTTGGAGCGGGATGTCACCATTGAATGGGTGCCGATCAGTGGTGATTTTGGCGGTAAACCGATTCTGGTTAATCCCATCCCGGAGATGGAAAAGTTCGATATCTGGATCCATCCGGAAGCGGATCAAGGGCAAGAATTTGACAACACCTACATCACCCCAATTGCTGATGCAGATCTGCATGACTATATTCTGACCTTTCCGGCAGAGACCGGATTACCACCGCTGTATGTGGTGTATAAAGAAAGCCCTCGCAACGAGTCAGGTGTTGTGACCGGCAACGGTGAAGATATCACCGGCCGGTGGTTGGAAGCCGCCGGAAAAGAGTTAGGTGCGCCGGTGCCGTCGCAAATTGCGGATCAGCTCAGAGGCCGTAAGTTCAGTAGTTTTGACCAGTTCCGGAAAGCGTTCTGGGTTGAGGTTTCCAAAGATTCAGAACTCAAAACACAATTTATAGACAATAATGTCGAGAGAATGAGTAAAGGATATGCACCTCGTGCAAGGAAAAAAGACTCGGTTGGTGGTAGGAAAGTTTTCGAACTGCATCATGTGGAGGAAATCCAGCATGGCGGTAAAGTCTATGATGTTGATAATATTCGTGTCACAACCCCCAAGAATCATATAGATATACATAAGGGCAAATAAGTGAATTTGAAAAATAGTATTAATGAATATTCTGAAGATGAATTTTTACGGCTATTGCAGAAAATCTGCAAAGCTGATGCTTCTTCAGAAAGTGAACTGGATGCCTTAGTCGATCACTTTGAAGATATAACAGAACACCCTGATGGTTCAGACCTGATTTACTATCCAGATGATCTGGCAGATGCCACACCGGAGCGTATTGTTGAGATTGTTAAACAATGGCGGATGTCGCAAGGCTTGCCATGCTTTAAGGACTGATTCGGTCTTTTTAATTTCCAGCCTTGGGCTCCCGAATTTGACGCACAATTTCTTTCTGCGGTTTCAGCGGCATTCGTGATCAGTGCGCCAGTTACTCCTGCAGAGATGCAAGCGTAACCAGAAAATCTTTTTGTTTGGCTTGGTCGTGCGCTTTCCAGAACCAGCTTTTACGGGCGTCCTGCCCGGAAAAGCCTAACCATTCATCCTTGAATGGTTTTCCTCGTTTGGCAGTTGATTTGAATGGGGTGAAACACTGAATCAACAAAGCCAACTTGATCGATGTTCTCAGGGGGAAAATTCAGGACGAATTTTCAGGATTGCTTGAGCAGGATGCGAATCAACCCGATCCTGATTATGCGTGCTGAACTTAAACCTAGGCCTTTTGGGGTACTTTTTCGGCCTTGAAAAAGTATCTGGGGCGCATTCGGAGATGGCAATGAGATCGGAGAAGTAATTGCGTCCCAAACCACAGAGCCACCATTTCTCCCCCCAAACACCGGCATCACAAGTTTTATCTTCCCAGCCTCCGGCACCCAAATTTGACGCACAATGACGTTTCCCAATTTCAGAAACATCGGTACTCTATACGTCAGTTGCTCTTGCCAAGATGCAAGCGTAACCAGAAATTTTTTTGTTTGGCGGAGTTGCACGTTGTCCGACACAGGTAAAGGTCATGAATCATCTATTCACTTATGTATCGGCTGTCAAAAATGCGCCGCATGAATTATCAATCATTGAAAAAATTGAAAATACCAGTCGATGCGAAGCCGATGGCATCGTTACGGAGAGTTGTGAGCTCGTTGTAAAATTTGACAATGGGGTCACACTCAGAAAATGTACTGAGCAAGATTTCTCTGACGATGTGACAGCAGCGGTTTGTGCTGAATGCTGGATTTCATATGAAGTTATCGAGCAACCGGACAACTTGGCAGTCATGCCAAAGAGAAAAAGTTTTACTAACCCATGCCAAGAGGCATTTTGGCTGGAAATCAATAAAGTACAATTCAACACATAACCGCGATTCTGATGCCAATCCCCTGATGTTTCACCAGATTCGCGTCTCACATCGTGCTGTATCTGAACATTGAACTTAAAATCACATGATCGTTTTCATCTGTGGGGGGAATGTTCTCACCTTAATATGGTGTTAGCAGCAAATAGCCATGGATATAACCGAAGATCATTATCAAGACGCCCTTAATATAATCAGAGACATTCATTATTTATATATTATTGAGCCTAACTAAAACTTTGGGTATAACTCTGAACGAGGAAAGATTTTTTCGCAGCACATTTTTGCAATCTCTCCAAATATCTTAAATAGAGCTCATGATTTCAGAACAAAAAACATTTATAACAGTCAGTTATGTTGACTTCATAAAAGATTCTTGTTTCCCTAGTGTAAAGATTACCCACCCTAAATATTATATAAAGTCACCATCGGTGAAGTGAAAAAATAATAACTCTGCATATTAGCCGAGAGACTCCCCGTAAAGAATTGCTAAGGAAGTATCCTGATGAAAAAATTCCTCGAAAATAGACTAATTGGCACCAAGTTGGCTCTTGGGTTTGGCTCTGTACTGCTACTGGCCTTGGTTGTCGGTATTTTTGGTATTACAGGCGTCAGTACCTTACATGTCCGAGCTGAAAAGGTACGACTTTCAAACGACCTTGATGACACTGTTGTCGATATGAGAATCAACCTAGAGCACTATGTTATCTCTGGATCAGAAGAAGACAATAAGCAGGTGCAACACGATATCAGCCAACTACAAGGCTATCTTCAAACCGCCGAACAACTATACAGTGGTGTTAACGTTAGAAATTTAACTCAGCAAACCCAAAACAACCTTGCTGATTACCAAAAAACCTTAACTAAACTGATTGCTGCCCGAACTCGATGGGACGGCATAGATAGAAATGCTGTGCAGTATTTGCAGTCAATTTATACGCAATACGGTCAGATCATTGCACAACTTCGTCAACACAATGACCCTCAAGCGTTAACTGCGGCTTTAGATGTTTCAAATGATTGGTACGCGCTCACGACTGAAATGAACAAATACATTAGCAAAAAACAAGATATTCCTATTGAGCTTGTGACCACTCGGTTTCAGTCAGTCGTCAACAAAACCGCAGCACTGCAACTCCCGAATGCATTGAATGACACTCGTCAAAGCATTCTCTCCCTTCTGGGAAAATATGAAGACCTTGGCAAAATTAACCCCGAGATAAATAAGAACCTGGCAGATGCGCAAAATAGACTGATTGAGTTATCCGCTCAAATGGACAAACAAATCGATGCGATTACGACGATTCAAGAGCAAAATAGCATCGAAGATGGTCGCAAAGTTTCGATGTTATCTATTGCCGCAACAGCAATCGCCATTTTGATCGGCATATTTTTCTCACTCTTTATTCGCCACTTGATAGTCCAGCCAATGAATGAGGTTATAAAGGCTGTCGGCAATATTGCCAACGGTGATCTAACCCAGAATCTGTCCACTGACCGTAAGGATGAGCTTGGCCAGCTTTATAATCACATTGGTGAAATGAGCAAAACGCTTAACAAACTTATTTCTGAAGTAGTCTCGGGCGTTATGAACTTAAGCACCACAAGCGAGCAGTTAGAAAGCATCTCCAACCAAAGTCAACATATGATGCAATCACAGCGTGATGAAACGGATCAAGTGGCGACTGCGATCAATGAAATGTCTGCCACAGTCTCTGAGGTTGCTCGAAATGCTGAAACCGCCGCTGAAGCGACAACAAAAACCGACAATATCATTATTCAGGGCAATCACATTGTGAATGCCACTGCTAAAACGATAGATGCCTTAGCCAGTGACATCGTATCCACAAGCGAAGCCATGGAGCAACTCAAACTCCGGACAGATAACGTTGGCAATGTTTTGGAAGTGATTAAAACCGTAGCCGAGCAAACGAACCTATTAGCACTGAATGCTGCCATTGAAGCTGCGCGCGCTGGTGAAGCAGGCAGAGGTTTTGCCGTTGTGGCTGATGAAGTCCGTGGACTTGCCAGCCGAACCCAAAGCTCAGCCAAAGAGATAGAAGACCTGATTGTTGAATTGCAAAATGGCGCACAATCCTCATTAGACAAAATGATTGGCAGCCGAGAGCTTTCAGGCAAGAACGCAGAGCAAGCTAAGGAAGTGCTTACGCTATTTGAAAACATCAGCGAGCAAGTTCGCGATGTTCAAGATATGAACAATCAGATTGCCACTGCCGCAGAAGAACAATCTCAAGTTTCAGAAGACATTAACCGCAGTGTCGAGAATGTTCGCGAATTAGCCGATAAAACCGCGGAAGGATCTTTAGAATCTGTGAACGCAGTCGCCAACTTAAGACAGCTCAGTCAACAACTTAAAAAATTGACTGACCAATTCTTGATTTAATCTCACCACGGCATTGAACAACAAGTTACAATTAGGAGAGTGGCGATTATAAGCATACAAGGCGTAGGGATGCGCAGCACTTGGTGTTATTCCTCAAGGAGGAGAAGAAGATGGCAAAGGTTATATCGGTCAGTAAGCGTGAAGAACATCACTTTTCCAAATCGGTCGTAAAATCAATTACCTTAATCCAAGGAGAGGGGGTTGAGGGCGATGCGCACAGAGGTACGACGGTAAAACATCGTTCTAGGGTAAAAGTTGACCCGACTCAGCCAAATTTAAGGCAAGTGCATCTCATCCATTGCGAATTATTTAACGAATTAGATCAGCAGGGGTTCGATATAGAGCCCGCTGCATTGGGTGAAAACATCACGACACAGGGAATAGATTTACTATCATTGCCCAAGGGCACAACGTTACAATTTCCGAGTGGGGCACAAATTTCTATAACAGGTCTTAGAAACCCATGTCCGCAAATAGAAAATTATAAGAAAGGGTTGTTATCAGCCTTATTAGGCCGGGACGAGTCAGGAAAAACTGTCCGCAAAGCCGGTGTCATGGGTATTGTTGTCGTTGGTGGTGATGTGAATGAAGGGGATAATATTGACGTTGTTTTCCCTGATGAACCATTTCAAAAGTTAGAGGTTGTTTAAGGGCTAATAATGAACAATCTCTCTCATTTTACGATTTTTTGCGATAAGTGTGCCGCAGAGCACAGGGGCAGGTTTATTGTGCAACTGACTCACGGGAGAGCCTAATGATCCTAGAACGAATCCACCATGTCGCTATTATTTGTTCTGATTATCAAAGGTCTAAAGCATTCTACACGGAAATCTTAGGTCTCAAGATCGTTGCGGAAAATTATCGAGAAAACCGAAACTCATACAAGTTAGACTTAGCATTACCAAATGGTGAGCAACTAGAGCTTTTCTCTTTTCCGTCACCACCACCAAGAGTGAGTCGCCCTGAAGCACAAGGTCTTAGACATTTGGCTTTTGTTGTCAGCTCTATTGAATCTACAGTAAACGAGCTACATTCACATGGTATCTATGTCGAGCCTATTCGCATTGACGAATTTACAGGTAAAAAATTTACGTTTTTCCAAGACCCTGATGGCTTACCGCTAGAGTTGTGTGAAGAATAAACAGTTCGGCATTCAAAAAGAATTCACCATGCTCGTCAGTTTCAGTTCAAAGTATAGAGAAATCACGTAAATTTTTAGCACGCTTATAACTCTTAAAAGAGACTGTTCATTATTCTTCCGGCCTTCGCTCCCAAAACATGATGCACATTGCGTTTCAGCAAGAAAAATAAGATCACAATTTACATAGGCATCGAATTCGTTACTTGATAGCCTAGGGCACAATAAATTCAGTCAGCATTAGGGAATCTCGCATGGACAATTTTACTTACTTTAACCCAACCAAAATTCACTTTGGCAAAGGTCAGATTGCAACGCTGAAAGAAGAAATTGCCCCCAATAGCCGTGTTTTACTGACTTACGGCGGGGGGAGTATTAAAGCGAACGGTGTCTATGAGCAAGTGCTCGATGCGCTGCAAGGGTGTTCTGTGATTGAATTTGGTGGGATTGAGCCGAACCCGCATTACGAAACCCTGATCAAAGCGGTTGCTGTGGCAAAGCAGGAACAGGTCGATGTCATTCTGGCTGTCGGTGGCGGTTCGGTGATCGATGGCAGTAAGTTTATTGCCGCCGCTGCATGTTATGAAGGGGACGCCTGGGACATTATGACCACCGGTGGCGCTTGTGTCCGTCGCGCTTTGCCTTTGGGCTGTGTGCTGACGCTGCCTGCGACCGGCTCAGAGATGAATAAAAATAGCGTCGTCACGCGGGCAGAGACGCAGGATAAACTCTCTTTTGGCTCTGATTTCGTTCGTCCGGTATTTTCGATACTGGATCCGCAAACGACTTATACATTGCCGCCACGACAAATCGCCAATGGGGCCGTCGATAGTTTCGTTCACATCATGGAACAGTACATGACTTATCCGGTTAACGCCAAAGTCTCTGACCGTTTTGCAGAAAGTTTATTGCTGAATCTGCTTGAAGATGGTCCGGCAGCGCTGGCGACACCGGATGATTATGAGGTGCGTGCGAATCTGATGTGGACGGCGACAATGGCATTGAACGGGACGCTGAAAAATGGGGTCCCGTCTGACTGGGCAACCCATGCGATTGGTCATGAACTGACTGCGTTATACGGTCTCGATCACGCTCAGACACTGGCGATTGTCATGCCGGCGCTGTGGCGCTACAAAAAAGAGCAGAAGAAAGGCAAACTGTTACAATATGCTCACCGAGTCCTCAATATTACCTCGGGGACAGAAGATGAGCAGATTGAGCAGGCGATTCAGAAAACTGAAGCCTTCTTCACCCAGATGGGCAACCCGACCCGACTGTCTGACTACAATCTGAGTGAGAAAGATATTCCGGCCGTGCAGGAAAAACTCACCGAGCACGGTATGCTTTCACTCGGAGAACATCAGGATATTACACCGCACGATGCCGCAGCAATATTAAAACTGGCTCTGTAACTATTTACTGTGAATCAGCCCGGTGATGAGAACATGACCGGGCTTTTTTTGATAAATTTATGTTCACTGCTGCATAGGCAGCTTAGAAAACCAGCTCCAGTGCCCTTAAAGCCTCTTCACATTGTGTCGCATTGACAAAAGAGAATGGTTTAGCGTGTACTAATTCACCTCAGTTTGTTCAGATTTTATTAGCGCAAAACATATCGATGGGAAGGGCGCTTCAGCGGTAGTAGCGGCATCGTATCCTTCAATACGTTTTGCTCCAGTGAAATCAGAAGATGTCCAAGTGATGAGTTTGATTCACCGACCCCGAGATGCTTATCTCAAAGAGCCCCCGACAAGTACGGGAGCCAAAATCGCCAAGAACCAAACGTTGATAATTGAAGGCGTGAGGCAGGTTAAGGCAGTTAAGCTCTGGGTTAAGACTGATACACGAGGGGTTATTAAAAATTTGGAAGAGCTGAGATACCTAAAGACACTACAGTGAAATGTAAGGGAGGACTTATGGCTGATATAACTATACAAACCATCATAGAGCAAGAGCAAACAGTATAGTCGAAAGAAAAAAGTCAAAGTGATATCATTGGAAGAACTAAAAACGTGGCCAGTTTCTCTTGACCGCTACATTCCAGTGATTGTATAAACGAATCAATGGACATATTGTTACATCAACTACAGCAAATTTTTCTTATTATTACATATACATAGAAATGATTTTTGTTGTTGTATAATAGATTCACCCTCCCGATAGACAGTATTTTTATGCAGCCTATCGGGATATTTTTATGAGGCAGATATGGAAGCAACTCCAAACCAGAACGCGAATCACACGAATTCTCTGGCAACAGGAGAAAGGAAATCAGCTTTTTCTTTTGTTAAATCTGAACACGATATTCTTAGCTTCTGGAAAAAAAACGATATTTTCCAGCGTTCGCTACAACAATCTATCGGATATCCTGTATATGTTTTCTATGATGGCCCCCCATTTGCAACTGGTTTACCCCATCATGGTCATCTAGTTGCATCAACTATTAAAGATGTGATTCCTCGTTATTTCACAATGAAAGGATATTATGTCCAGAGGCGTTTTGGCTGGGATTGTCATGGATTACCAATTGAGCATGAGATTGATAAATCTTTGGGCATGTCTGCCAAGGAAACGGTTGAGAGACTAGGAATCGCCAAGTACAACGATGAATGCCGAGGAATCGTTCAGCGGTATACTAAAGAGTGGGAGAAAACGATCACTCGATTGGGGCGTTGGGTTGATTTCCAGAATGATTATCGCACTATGGAACCTTGGTATATGGAATCCGTATGGTGGGTTTTTCAGCAGTTGTGGAAAAAAGAATTGGTTTATCAGGGTGAGAAAGTAGTTCCTTATTCGACTACTTTAGAAACGGTTCTTTCCAATTTTGAGGCAACTTCCAACTATAAAGATGTACAGGATCCTGCAGTTACGATTTTGTTCAAACTCAGTGAAGAAGATGCATATTTTGCTGCGTGGACAACAACACCGTGGACTCTCCCTTCGAATTTAGGCTTGTGTGTTGGTAGTGATATTGAGTATGTCAAAATCCATGATAATACCATTGACCGTGTTTTATGGTTGGCTCGCTCTAGAGTAGATGCAGTTTGTAAAGGTCATGATGTAGAGATACTTTCATCCTGTAAAGGAAGTGAATTAGTTGGCGTACGTTATCAGCCAATCTTCAGTTATTTTTCTGACCATGAAGGTGATGGTGCTTTTCGAATTTTCGCTGATGATTTTGTGTCTACTGATAATGGGACAGGTATTGTTCACATGGCTCCTGCTTTTGGTGAAGATGATCGGAGAGTGCTCAGAGATAATGGCATTGAAGTTGCGCCTTGCCCACTGGATAGCCAAGGGAAATTCACAGTGCAAATCCCTGATTATCAGGGAGTGTATGTTAAAGATGCGGATAAGCAAATTATTCGTGATTTAAAAGAGTTGGGGATCTTGTATAAGCAGGAAACAATCGTACACAGCTATCCATTTTGTCCACGCTCTGATACACCGATAATCTATCGGACAGTTCCGTCTTGGTATATCAAGGTGGAGTCGATGCGTGATGAGTTGGTTGTCAATAATCGTCAGATCAACTGGGTTCCTGATCATATTCAAGAAGGAAGAATGGGAAAATGGCTGGAAGGTGCGATTGACTGGGCGGTTTCACGAAACCGTTACTGGGGAACTCCTCTTCCTATCTGGCATAACGAGACATCGGGCCACTATATCTGTATTGGATCTCGCGAAGAACTAGAGCAGTACACTGGAGTCTTGGTGGAAGATCTTCACCGTGATCATATTGACCATCTGACATTTGAAGTTGAAGGTGAAACTGGTGTTTATCGTCGGATTGAGGAAGTATTTGATTGTTGGTTTGAGTCTGGAGCGATGCCTTACGCTCAAGTGCATTATCCATTTGAAAATAAAGATAAATTTGAATCATCGTTTCCTGCATCCTTCATTGCTGAAGGGGTCGATCAAACCCGAGGGTGGTTCTACACGCTGCAGGTGTTGAGCCAGTGTTTGTTTGGACAACCAGCATTTAAGAATGTAATTGTCAATGGGATCGTGATGGCCGAAGATGGCAAAAAAATGTCCAAACGTCTCAAAAACTATACTGCACCAGATGTGTTGATGGAGCACTATGGCGCTGATGCTTTACGTCTATATCTGATCAATTCAGGTTTAGTGAAAGCAGAAGAACAGCGTTTCTCTGATAGTGGTGTACAGGAAATGATAAGACAGGTACTGCTTCCTTGGTTGAATGGGTATAAGTTTTTCTCAACTTACGCCAAGATTGATCAATGGCAGTCCCATACGACGGTTAATCAACCAGATAACCTATTTGATCAGTGGATTTTGTCACGCTTACAAACACTAAAATTTTCTGTCAACGAGGAGATGCAGCGCTATCACTTATATAATGTTGTTCCTAGACTGTTTGATTTTATTGAACAACTGACTAACTGGTACATCCGTTTAAACCGCTCACGGTTTTGGGAAAAAGGAACGTCTAAGGATAAAGAACAGGCATATTGGACTCTATTTACGTGTCTTGATGAATTGTGTCGGTTGATGGCTCCTTTTGCGCCTTTCCTTGCAGAGTATTTATTCCAAGAGCTTAAGCAGTTCCGTGGTGATTGTTCATGCCCAGATTCAGTTCATTTATGTACCTATCCAGAGGCAGATGTTACTTATCAAATGCCAGTACTTGAGGATTCTGTCGAGCGATTCCAACATCTTGTATCAATGGGCCGGCAAAAACGAAATGATTTGAAAATCAAAACTAAGACACCACTGAGCCGAGTGACTATTCTGCACAAAGATCCGGCAGTACTCGCAGATGTACAGCAATTGTCACAATATATTCAGTCGGAACTCAATGTAAAAGAGGTGCTATTTAGTACCGATGAGGCAGATTATATTGATTTTTATGCAAAACCAAATTTTCCTGTGCTTGGAAAGAAATTGGGTAAGCAGATGAAGCACTTCGGTCAACTGATTGAGTCGTTGAGCGTTCAGGAATTGGAAGTATTTCAGGAAAGTGGTCAATTGATTTTGGAAGGACAATCATTTGATGAACAAGACATTATTTTATATCGTCAGGCAAGAGCTGGGACTCACGCAATTTCTGACCGTTTTATTTCATTGGATGTTGATCCGGAGCTGACTGAAGCATTGGTTGCCGAAGGGGCAGTCAGAGAAATTGTCAGTCGTATCCAAAAGCTACGTAAAGAACGTAATTTTCAGGTAACGGATAGAATTCGTTTAGAAGTGAATACATCAGAAAAACTGGTGGGGTGGATTAAAGCGCATCAAGATTATCTTGAAGGTGAAACTTTAACTCAGGAATTGGTGTTTAGTCCGAATATAATTGACAATTCAGTCTCATTCGAGACTGATATGGGTACAGTTAATATTAACGTATCATTATTATAAATTGTTGCGAATATATTTAGACTATTAAAGATAGCGAAAATCGAGAGATGATGTACTCGGTTTTCGCTATAAATATTATGTAAATCGGCAGTGTATTAGTTAGGTATGATTTGTGAAAGTGAATATATGGCTATCTTTATTCATTATCATTTGATGATATATCAATAATTAATTATTGATAAACTTCATATCTGAATTTTAATGAGATTTTTTCCCTAATATTTTATGTAAAGAATCAACTGAATCATGAAGTGTTTGTTCATACGAATTCCCCGATATAAGGTGTTTCAAGGCACTGCCTCGCGCAATGGGATGCTCTTAAAGCGATAGAAAATAGTTTAAAGCCATAGATAGTACGTAGCCTATTTATGTATGACTCAATTTCAGCCATTGAAATCGTGATAAGAGACTTTACGCATTCGATTGGATCAGTCATATTGCGGCACAGACCAAAATAACTGATGATTCAAACACCTTGGATGTAGATACTAAAGATGACCACCTCTCTGACTCATAAAGATTATTTAAAGATTGCAATTCCTTTTATTATTTCGACTATAACGCAGCCGTTGTTGGGTGCTGTAGATACCGCCGTTATCGGTCAGCTTGGTTCGGCAGCGCTGATCGGTGGGGTTGCGGTGGGTACAGTGATCATGAATACCCTGTATTGGTTGTTTGGGTTTTTCCGGGTGAGTACCACGGGGCAGAGTGCGATTGCTTTAGGCAAAAACTGTGAGCAAGCGAAAGCAAGCAGTTTGCTGCATCCATTTGTGATGGCTGCGATAGTTGGCGTAATTTTTATACTGGGACAGAGCCTGATTTGGCGCGGTGCTGAGTGGATTATTCAGCCGGAGCCGGATGTTGCTGTGCAGACCAAACAATACTTTTTCGTCTTGATTTGGGGCGCACCGTTTGTATTACTTAACTATACCCTGATTGGTTGGTTAATGGGACAGGCGAAAGTCAAAGAGACGCTGCTGACTCAGATTTTCGGTAATGTGCTCAATATTGTGTTAGATATTCTGTTTGTGGTCGGTTTGGATATGGGTGTCGCCGGGGTGGCGATTGCAACATTGATTGCGCAGATTTCTACGTTTGTGATCGGGATATATCTGGTGCGTCGGGCTGCGGGGTTTTCATTTGCCCCTTATCTTGGTTTGGCAAAAATGGGACGTCAGGAACTCAAAACGATTGTCTCGGCCAATACCGATCTGATGTTGCGGACAGTCTGTCTGCTGGTCATGTTCAACTGTATGGCGCGATTCGGCTCGGTCTTGGGGGCTGAGACGTTAGCTGCCAATGCAATTATGATGCAGATGACTTTTCTGATGAGCTATATGTTTGAAGGGGTTGCCAATGCATCGAGTGTGTTCAGTGGCAAATCGGTTGGTGAAAAATCACTGGGCTTGTTTGCGCAGGTGCTAAAAATGAATTTTCAATGGACGGGCGGGCTGGTCGCACTACTCACTGTGGTCATGGTGCTAACTCATCAGCAACAAGTGCTGCTGTTTACTCAAATTCCCAACGTAATTCAACACTATCATCAGGTCAGTGGATGGCTGATTGTCTTTCCGCTGGTGGCTGGATTTGGTCTGACGGTCTACGGTATTTTTACGGGAAGCGGCACGACACGGCCGGTCAGAAATTCAACGTTTATGGCGCTGTTGGTTTTTCTGCTGGCGATCTATTTGACGATGGATACGTGGGGGAATCAGGGGCTTTGGTTGGCATTTACACTGTTTTATATCGGGCGTTTTGCTTTTCTTTACCCGTATATCGGTCGGGTGCGTCAGCGGTGTCTGGCATCATAATGCTCCGGGACGGTTCAAGTTGTTTTGGGATCACCAATGGGCTGTTCAATCCTTTGGCTTTCAAGAACGATTAAACATGTAAGGATTTATTACATATGGCATTTTCAGCGTGGTTGTCACTGTTTACGATTTGTTTATTGGGGGCGATGTCACCGGGCCCGAGTCTGGCGATGGTGACCAAGCACACACTCGCCGGTGGTCGGCTGAATGGTATTGCAACGGCATGGGCCCATTCGCTAGGGATCGGTGCATATGCTTTTTTGACAATCATTGGTCTGTCGATTGTGTTGCAAAAAGCGCAGTGGCTGTTTCAGGCAATTAGTTTGATTGGTGCTGTTTATCTGGCTTATCTGGGCTGGAAGGCGCTGCGCTCTCAAGGCGGAGTAGCCGCAAGTGTTGATACCGGAATCCGTGTTTCGCTATGGCAGTCAGCCAAAGAAGGGCTGATGATCTCGATGTTGAATCCGAAAATCGCCTTGTTTTTTACCGCGTTATTTAGCCAGTTTATCACCCTGAGTCACGACGTTTCGAGCCGCGCGATTGTGGTGATGACACCGCTGTTGGTCGATGGTTTATGGTATACCTTATTGGCGTTACTGTTTTCTAGTTCGGCTGTTTTGGCACGCTTAAAGCGCAAAGCGGTGCTGATCGATCGGATTTCCGGTGTGGTACTGATTGCACTGGCTTGTCGAATCGTGATAAATATTTGATTTAAATCAATTTTAAATTCATGTCATTATGACTCATTTGTGTCTTTATGAACGAAATAAATATGTTAAAATGACTTGCATATTGTAAGGTTGTTATTTTAAGTTGATGAAAAATATGTAATTTTTTCATGGCATGGTTTGTGCCATTTTAACTCCGGAATTAAATGAATTCATATAACAATATCTGGAGCGAGCCTATGTTTTGTATTCAATGTGAACAGACTATTCAAACCCCGGCAGGAAAAGGCTGTGCCTATGCTCAGGGCATGTGTGGCAAAACTGCCGAAGTATCTGATCTTCAAGATGTATTGGTCTATTCACTTCAAGGGGTTTCTTTCTGGGCAAATCTCGGTCGGCGTTGTGGTGTGATTGATCCAGTGATTGATCAGTGGGCACCGAAAGCATTCTTCTCAACATTAACCAATGTCAATTTTGATCCGGAGCGAATTGTCGAACTGGCGATTGAATCGAATCAGTATCGCCGTTCACTGGCTGAACGGGTTCGTGCTGCTGCTGTGTTGCACGATATCGAAATCCCGACGCCTTACACTGCGGCACTGATTGATCTGCCTGAAAACCGTGACGAATTGTTGGCGTTGGCACCGGATGCGGCGGTGAATCGCGGTCAAAGCGAATTACATGAAGATATCATCGGGTTAAGACTTTTGTGTCTGTACGGTTTGAAAGGCGCTGCAGCTTATCTGGAACATGCCCGCGTGTTGGGTCAGACGGATGCGGAGATGTTCGCGCAATACCACAAGATCATGTCTTGGTTGGGCAGTGATCCTGAAGACGCAAAATCATTACTCGATACCTCAATGGAAATCGGTCTGATGAACTTCAAGATCATGGAAATGCTCGATAAAGGAGAGACCGACACCTTTGGACATCCGGAACCGACAACCGTCAATGTGAAACCGGTCAAAGGGAAATGTATTTTAGTCTCCGGACATGATTTGCATGATTTGGAAAAAATTCTTCAGCAGACTGAAGGGCTGGGAATTAATGTCTATACCAATGGGGAAATGTTGCCGGCTCATGCCTATCCGGAATTGAAAAAGTACCCGCATCTGGTCGGTAACTACGGCAGTGCGTGGCAGAATCAGCAGAAAGAATTTGCCAATTTCCCCGGTGCGATTGTCATGACCTCTAACTGTTTGTTGAATCCGAATGTCGGTCAGTATGCCGAGCGGATTTTTACCCGCAGTATTGTCGGCTGGCCGGGTGTTCAGCATATTGAAGGGGATGATTTTAGTGCGGTTATCAAGTGTGCGCTTGAGCAAGAAGGTTTCCGTCATGATGAAATCGAGCACTTCATCACCATTGGATTTGGCCGCAATGCATTAATGCAAGCCGCGCCTGCTGTCATTGAACAGATCAAACAGGGCAATATTAAACACTTCTTCCTGGTTGGCGGGTGTGACGGTGATAAAGCGGAGAGAAGTTACTATACCGAGTTTACCGAGAAAGCGCCGCAAGATAGCGTGATTCTGACGCTTGCCTGCGGTAAATATCGTTTTAACAAAAATGACTTCGGTGATATCAACGGCATCCCGCGCTTATTGGATGTCGGCCAATGTAACGATGCCTATTCTGCGATTCAACTTGCACTGGCGCTGGCGAATGAGTTCGACTGTGGTGTCAATGATTTACCGTTGACCTTGGTGTTGTCATGGTTTGAACAGAAGGCCATCGTGATTTTACTGACGCTGTTGGCGTTGGGTGTGAAAGGGATTTATACCGGCCCGTCCGCTCCTGCATTCCTGACACCGAATTTGATGGCAATTCTGCAAAGCGAATTTGATATGCGCAGTATTACCACCGTCGATAATGATCTGAATACAATCCTTGCAGCATGATGAGTATGCATTGTCATGTATTTCTTGCGCCCTCTCGGGAAACCGAGAGGCGTATTTCTGATCTTCCCCCCAATTCAAAAATAACCATCATTTAAGAGGGAGTATAACCATGATCGCAGAGGATTTTGATACGCCTGTTGCATTGGTCTGTACCGAAAAGTGGCATGAAACACCGGATACCGTGAGTTTTGTGTTGGCTTGTCCGGAGAATGCCCGTCGCTTTTCTTTTAAACCCGGTCAGTTCGCCAGTTTAGGGTTTGAGATTGACGGTAAAATTGAGTATCGCGCCTATTCGATCAGCACATTACCAGAACAGACCATGATGAAGTTCACGGTCAAGCGTGTCGAAGGCGGTAAGGTCTCCAATCATGTAATTGACAATCTGAGTTCGGGTGACCGGGTGCAGTTGCTGAAACCACAAGGCGCGTTTAACAATGTTGACTGTACGCACCGGGGACATGTGGCCCTGATCAGTGCCGGATGTGGCATTACACCGGTCATGTCGATGACAGCGGACTGGCTCTCGCGAGGCGGTGTCGATATTGTATTTATTCATATTGCCCGTGATGTGCTCCATACCATTTACTATGAAGAGTTGTTACATCTGAATACGGCTCATCCATCATTTCATCTGAAGTTATTGCTCAAACAAGCCGGGGATAGCGAGCATATGCAGGGGCGGCTGGATCAGGATTACCTGCTGAAACTCTGTCCGGATATTCTGGAAAGAACGGTCTACCTGTGCGGGCCTGAGCGCTTTATGCAAGATGTCACTTCTTATCTCGATCAGATTGGGTTTCAAATGTCGGACTGTTATCAGGAGCGATTCAGTGCAGAATCAATCGGGATAGACTCTCCGCAGCCCGTAGCTCAAGACAGTAACGCTTCGGTTACGGTCGAGGTCCCCGGTTTCGGCGTTTCTGCCGAGGCTCAGGAAGGCGACTCCTTGTTAGATGTTTTAGAGTCGGCTGGTGTACCGGTGATTGCTGCTTGTCGCAGTGGTATCTGTGGATCATGTAAATGCCGGGTCGAACAGGGGCAGATTGAGTTCTCCAGTCAAGAGACACTGAGTGAGGCAGAGATCCGTGACGGTTACGTGTTGGCCTGTTCGAGCCGGATCCGTTCGGATTTGAAAGTGTCACTCTAAACGAAACGCGGTACGGTTGATGGTGAGGATCGCGTGTTAGACCATGTGAGCATCAGAATGTGAATGACAGTGCAAGTGTGAAGATATGACTGTCATTCTCAATCGGTGCCGTCTGTATCTGCGTAAAATGACCACTGAGTGGTGTGCGCGGGCTGCGAACATATTCCCACTCTGCATTCATGACTAACCGTGGCGTGAGCGGATAACGCATCCCTATCAGGTAAGTTTGGTTTGCGTGGCCGCGCAACTGCCCGTACTGAACATAAGGGAGCCAACTGCCCATATCCCGCGAGATACCAATGTACCAGTCTGCAAAGAGTCCCGAGTCATACAGCGTTTCCACCGTCATATTGTAGCCGCGATACAAATAGTTGAATCCGACCGACAACATATCCAGGTCATAATGATAAACCGTGTTGCCGTTCTGTTTCTGATCTGAGTCCACCGACAAATAGGATAGGTGGAGTTGATGATCGTCTTGAAACAGATCTACGGTTAAGCCATAAGCACCGTCACTATCAAGTGTGAAAGGTTTGCCGAAGAATTGATAATCATTTTTTTCTGCTGCGGCAATATAAGGGGAAATTTTGAGTTGTAATTGCTCTGTCGGCCAGTATTGCCACTCGTATGCTGCACCACTGTAATGTGTCACCCCGGCAAAACTGTCATATATGTCATGGGGCGGACGAATCCACGGATAGGCTGCCGATACATAATAATACTCTGACAGCAAAAACATTGGGATTCTGAGTCGGCCGAGTTTCAGGGTTGAATTACCTTGTGTATAAGCCAGATAAGCCCATTCCAGCTCCGGATCTGAATAATTGTCTTGAGGGCGTTTAACAGCCTGAATCGAACTGCGAAACTGATCATTGATGACCCAGTCGAGTTGCAGGCCGAGTGTACTGTCACAGTCTGCGCATAATTCATCATGTATATCCCGGTAAGCAAAGACGGGCACGCGACTGTCAGAACGGCTGAGACTGAATGTACCAAAGCCGCTGAGACGAATGGTGTCATTAAATTCGTACTGTTGTGCACTGGTTTGGAGCGTGACCATCCAGATTAAGATCAATAATTTCCAATGCTTCATAGCGAGTCCTCGTCACCCAAACGATAAAGAATGCGAACCTGATCTGAAAGCCAATCCTGAGGAATATAGACAATGCCGTTGGGGTGATCGTCCAGCCACTGACTGATGGTATTCATATCCTCATTGTATAGTTCATAAGGGGGGATAAATTTACCGGAGAAGCTTTGTCTGGCTCGAATGGCCTGCATTTGTGCCGGTGATTTCCCCAGTAGGCGATGGTAAAAATGAGCCCTGATAGTCGAGTCGGCAGGCAAGTCGGCCAATTGAACATGAGTGCCGTGAATATGGGTCAACCGCCCCCGGTAGAGCATTTTGACCTGAGCATCGGTTAATAACGGGAGAGCGTCCGACTTGGTAATAATCGCGAATTGATCTGCAATACAAGGTGTACTGAATAATAAAATACAAACCATCCACCAAGTTCCGACAATACGCAAATACAGTTCTCCGTTGCAATGAGATTAAGTTCGGGCAAGTCATTCTATAACGTCTATATTTAAAAAGTAGGTCAGCCTCGTAAAGTTTCAAGGAAGAAATTATGTCGGTACTCAAATGCTTATCGATAAAAAACCGACTGATAGTGTTATGCATCGTGCCAGTCATCATCATCAGTTGGGGTGCATATCAGTGGTTCATGCAAGTCGAAAACCGAATGAGCGGGTACGCCAATACGATATCTCGCATCTCAATCTTAGAGAAAGTCTCTACATTATCTGATCAATTTTACCAGTTGCTGAATCTCAGACAAGAAACCGGTGTGATCGAATCTCATCAATTGTCACTGTTTCATCAGACAACGAAAGACATTGCTGCCGCGCTCAAGCAAAGTCAAGGCGGTGTGTTGGCCCACGGTGACCAGCAGGTGATGGTCTCCAATCTCGATGAACTGTCAAAACTGACAGAACGGCTGTCCGGTATTCAGGATGATGCATTGATGGCTCAGTCATTGTGGGGATTTGATTTAATCTATGAAATGATGGTCGCTTTGCAAAAGCAGTCGGGCTATTTAGCGCCCACTCATATCTATCAAATGGAAACAACGTTTGGTCAGTTAAGCTGGTTTCTGTACTGGATTGAACGAGAAACGTGGTTAATGCAGGAGATCCGCAACAAGCATCGGGTCGATGCCTTTATGCGTCAAGAATATTTTGAAATTATTGCGAGACAGCAAACCTACATGGAATATTTTATCAATTTCGGTGCCAGCGATGCGCAACTGAATCAGATGACCAAGTTTCTGTCTCAGCAAGAATTTCAACAGGCCAGTGTTTTGAGAGACAAGGTGCTTTATGACCGGATTGAGCCTCAGCTTCTCGATAAATATATTACCAGCCTTGAACGCAAGCAGGGTGCATTGCGTCAGCTTGTACTCGGTTACGCCAAGTCGTTATCGCAGAAAATCCAGATACTGGTGAATCGCGATGAACAGTTTATCTATATGGCGATTATGTTGGTAACCCTGACGTTGTCTGGCTTGATCTTGCTGAGTATTAGCACCTCATATCGTATTTCTACCCGATTGAGCCGGATCTTACATGCGATGGCACAGATCAATGAAAAGTCGCAGTTCAGCCATGTGGAGAAGATTCCTGTTGACGGTTATGACGAATTTGCTCGTTTTGCAATCGGCATGAATGATGTGATGCAAACGTTGACTGAGCAGAAAGTTCATCTGGTGCAAGCCAAAGAAGAAGCCGTCTCTGCCAATCGGGCAAAAAGCGCCTTTCTTGCCAATATGTCCCATGAAATTCGGACCCCGCTGAATGGGATTATCGGTTTAACGGAAATGCTCAGGATGCACGAGCTGACCGCGGCACAAAAAGAAGTGATTGCGGATATTGAAGTCTCCTCGCAAACCTTGTTGATTCTTATCAACGATATTTTAGATCTATCAAAAATTGAATCCGGCCGACTGACGATTTCACCGCACTCGTTCAATGTAAAAGAGCTCGTCTATGACGCAGTCAATATGCTGAATTCCAAAGCTGTTGCCCAATTCAACGAACTGCAAATCTCACTCGATCCGAAATTACCGACTCTGGTGATTGCGGATGAGTTTCGTATCAGACAAATTTTAATGAATCTCCTGTCGAATGCCGTGAAATTTACTCGTGAGGGTAAGATCAGAACGGAAACCATCTTTCAGGAGGCAGATTCAACATTGATTTGCCGCATCAAAGATACCGGGATTGGCATTGAGCCGGAGAAAATCGAGCAGATATTTGAGCCGTTTAGCCAAGAGGATGACAGTATCACGCGGCGTTATGGCGGTACTGGATTAGGGTTGCCGATCTGTAAGCAATTACTGACACTGATGAATGGTTCGCTGACGGTTGAGTCGGTCAAGGGCAAAGGGAGTAGTTTTGAGGTAAGAATCCCGCTCAAGCTGCCTGCGGAGCAGCCGAAATCTGAGCCATTTGCATTTCGCGCATTGCTGATTTCAAACAGTTCAGTGTACAGTGCGCAAATTCATCAGGAGTGCCAACGACTCGGCGGTGAGCTGAACAGAGTCGAATCATTGGATGATATTGGCCAGAAGCTTGACCGCTCATTAGATATTATCTTGTATTGCCCTTGCCTGACACGCAATGCCAACCAAGATATTGAAAAGCTACGTCAGCTTTTCCCATCGGTAAGAATTGTTACTTGTCAGCATCATTTATTTTTAAATCGGGCGTTGGTAAGCCTGACCGATGCAAATATTACCCTGCCGTTTTTAGGAGCCCGAATGGAATCGGCACTGCGGGATACCCATCCGGCACTGCATCAACCCGCGCAGGGAAAAAGCAAAGTAGCGGCCGCCCAGCTGACTAAACGAATTTTAGTGGTGGAAGATAATCTGATGAATCAGAAGATTGCCAGTTTCTTTCTCGATAAAGCTGATTTTGAATATACCGTGGTCAATAACGGTCAGGAAGCATTAGATGTCATGACACAGGGCGGTCAGTATACCGCAGTATTGATGGATTGCATGATGCCCGTGATGGATGGTTTTACGGCTACACGCAAAATCCGTCACTGGGAAATTGAAAATCAACGCGGGCATGTCCCGATCATTGCACTGACGGCCAGTGTGCTCGATGAAGATATTACCAAGTGTTATGAGGCAGGTATGGATGCATACCTGCCAAAACCTTATAAAGCGGAACAACTGCTCGAAATGCTTAACTCGCTTCAGGTGTCGTCATCCCGATGAGCTGACAGGTCCTTATATCAGGGGGGGATCCTAACGGGTATTGTTATCTGTGCGATTGTTCAGCTCGCTGAGCGGTATCCAGCAGACTTGGACTCCGGCCTGATTGAACATATCCTGACTGACCTGAATTTTATCGCCCCAGCGGGAGAGAAAATCTTGGCTCTGCTCAGGGCAGTAAACCGTGGTGATGCCTGTCTGGATTATTTTGGCGGCACAGTTAGGGCAGGGAAAGTGTGTGACATAAATCTCACAACCATCCAGATCGCGTTTGGCGAAGAGGATCGCATTTTCTTCCGCGTGCAGGGTTTTCAGATATTTCATATCCCGGTCATCGATATCGACACTATCTGAGATGCCATGAGGATAACCATTGAATCCGACCGAAACGATGCGGTTCTGTTTGGCAATTACGGCACCAACCTGAGTGGAAGGATCTTTACTCCAGGACGAGACCAGTTCGGCCATCTGATAGAAGCGGTGAACCCATTTTGACATCATTGTCTGACAACCCTATGTTATTTTCACTGATATTGATATCACGCAGTTTATATTGAATCCTGCACGGAGGGAACAGGGCGTCTTTTCGGATTATTTTTGTAAGAGATCTCTTACATAGATTGTGAGAAATGGCTGTTTATTTGTCAGCCTTATACGCAGTTTATAATGTTAATCATATGATAAATATATATTTTTTTATTTTTGTGAAGTGCGTCGGGGTGATCGTTTCTGGCCCGACGATTTGCACGAAAATCGAATTCGCGTATTCTAAAACTGTCGGTAGGATGCTGGCAAGGAACAGGAAAGGCCCAGGGATTGGTCATCTTCAGGAAGAAGATTCGATGATTCAGGAAGACTCATCGGCATGGATAGCAAAGGGACACACGCCAAGATGGCGATGTAATGGAATGCGCTGAAGGACTCAGCAGACTATCAGGGAATAGATGCAGGGAGCACATTGAGTAGCCGGATTGCTGCAAGTAAGAACAGAAACCCCATCAAGCCTCGCTTGATGGGGTTTTCTATTTGCATTCCGGTTAGCGGCGTGTAGGATAAGCGGCGTTTTTCAACAGATGAAGGTGAAGTATATGCAAGCTGAGGTTACTTGGGTTGATGGATTGAGATTTATGGGTCAGTCCGCGTCGGGTCATTCAATCGTGATGGATGGCAGCGGTGGCAAAACGGCACCGAGTCCGATGGAGATTGGCGGGTAGAGCGGAAATTTAACAATTTAGATACATTTCCCCTGCATTTCTATCTATCCTTGATCCTTCTTAAGCTCAATCCTGAAACTTAATCTGTGGTTGAAATGTAACCTTAGCTCGATTCTTTCTTTATCAAATTAGCAGTTTCAAAGAGGGGTAGGCGCTACCCACTCCTTTCTTTTTTATACAACACAATCGTATTTACGAGCTGCATTGATAGCCATACACCCGATAAGCCCTCCTGCTAAGATAAACAGTAATGAGTTTTTCGATTGATGGCATTGAGCCAAAAGCAAACCTGCAATTGCACCCAGACTCGCCCCTTGCAACTGCTCGCTTGAAGGTTTTCCGTACAGTAGACTGGAAGCCACATGTTCGCAATTATTGTCCCATACCCCATATTTTTTAGCTTTCTTAATCAAGTGTTCTGCTTGGTTAAACAGTTCATTTTTCTTTTCTTCACTTAGGTGGCTTAAGACTACCTTGATTGGTTTGCCATTTGCGTACTCTTCTAAGGCACAAATTTCTACATTACTATCTGGAGAGTTGTGAAGTACTCGCCCTTTATCCAGATAGATTCCGGCATGCTCCACGAATAGCTTTGAACGATAAAGTAGATCACCAATACTGAGTTTATTCTTCATAATTTCCCCTTTTTGATTTAAAGTAAGTGTATTCTAAATTAACATCTATATACGTAATAAGTATATAGATGCATTTAATCTATACTCATGCACTTAATTGATCAAATATTTTTTTGTTATTGGTGGTGAAAATGCAAGATAAAATGGTTTCTTACTCATCGATTCTGGGTGTGGTCGTTGCGAATAAGCGCAAAGAGTTAGGTATTGAGCAGAGCGCGCTAGCTGAAAAAATGGGTCTTTCACAAGCTAGCTACAGTCGTTTGGAGTCCGGGAAGTCCACATTCTCTGTTGATCAGATGTTTGAATGTGCCAAAGCTCTTGGTATTGGTCCAAGCGAACTTTTCAGTTCAGTTGTGAATACAGTTAACAATCTCAAGGGAAGTGAACAGGTGTCTGTTCAAGCTCAACCTAGGGGGAACGCAACAAAAGCTAAGTCTGAAGGGGGGAGTAACGTCGGTACTTTCATTGCTGGAGCTGCCTTGGGAGCATTAATAATTGGATTGGCTGGCAAGTCCAAATAAACGTAACGAATATAAATGTAACTAATTGTATATTTGGGTATATTGCCGAAATTAAAAGTCAAAATGGTTTGGGTGTGCAGTGCTTCCAAGTTATCAGGATTTAATGAAGCCAGTGTTAGAGGCTGCGAAGAATGAAGAAGTTAAGCTTAGCAACGTTGTCGAGTTGCTAGCGGAGCAATTCAATCTGTCAGAAGACGAGAGAACGGAGCTTCTTCCCAGCGGGCGACAAGCCGCTTTCACGAACCGAGTTGGATGGGCCAAAACCTATCTAGCGAAAGCAGGCCTTTTGGACTCAACAAGGCGTGGCCATTTCGTGATAACAGACTTGGGGAAAGAAGCTCTAAACAGTGGCGAAGAGATCAATAACCAATACCTTAAACGTTTTGATGATTTCAATGCGTTCACCAAGCAAAAGAACGGTGACTCAGACAAAGTCGAAGATACAAGTGTGTCTAATAGCGAAGCGACGCCTGAGGGTCCAAATGGTCGTTGGCGTGAATATAGCTATGATGAAATCATCTCTAGAGATAAGACGAATCTAGATATTACTCGGTTGAAGGGTGAGTCACTAGAAGACACAGAAAATCTTCAGCCACCAGCTGTAATTGTTAGTGAAATAGTAGAGCTATTAACGGCCGCACTAGAAGAATTTAAAAGTGTAGAAGAAGCTCTTGTAGAAGAGGAAGATTGATTTCAAGTTAATAGTATTGTGACTAACAGGTTGCTATATGCAGCCTGTTTTTTTAGTTTGTTTTTTGATAGGGGCTCGCTTTGAACGATTCTGAAATTCCTTTAACTAGTGAACAGTGGTTTGAGATATTGGTTGCTGAAGAGTCACAAACCAAGAACTCATACTTTGCTAAGCCATCAAACCTCATCCGTGATTATCGAAGTGAAAAAGCAACCGGCAACGATTACGAAGGTCGAGAAATTTTAGAGTTATTGCAAAATGCAGCTGACCAAGCCAAAGAAGCAAACGTTGAGGGGAAAGTAGTTATCGAGTTATTACCACAAGGCTTGGTTGTTGCCAACAACGGTAATGCATTTTCCATTGGAGGGGTAAAGTCGCTACAAAATGCCCATTTAAGTCCTAAAAGATTACAACAACGACAATATATTGGTTGTAAGGGGTTAGGCTTTAGATCAATTCTAAACTGGACTAAGAGCCCAATAATCCTCAGTAGTGCTTTGGCGTTGGCTTACAGCGAGAAGGTAAGCAAACAAAAACTAAAGGAACTTACGGCTCAATCTGCAGCGCTTCGTGAACTAGTTAGTAAAGAGCAAGCGGTTAGTTCATCAACGATTCTTCCCACCTTGCCATTCCCTGGCTTTTCAGCATCAAATAATCTAGATAACTATTTTTGCCCAGATAGTTTGTCGATAAAAGAAAGGTGTGACTATTGGCTAGAAAACGGTTTTACAACTGCTATTGGAATTCCGTTTGAAAGAGAGGAGCTATTTACTTTCGCTCTACAACAAATTAACTCTTTGCGTCCTGAGATGCTGTTATTTGTCGAATATCTCGATGAAGTGAGGTTTATTGTACCAGATGAAAAAGAACGTATTTGGTCTAAAGATGGGAATGATTCTGCGGTCATGGTCGTAGAGAATGATGAGCCTTTGGGAATATGGAAATTATTTCGTTCCAATGGATTAGTTGATTCGGTGCATCTTGATAATAATGAAAACGGAGAATATCACTATGAACTGATTATCGCAGTTCCACAGGTGATCGGTACCTCTGAACTCAAATCATCTCCGTTGTTTACTTATTTCCCAACAGAAATAGAGTTGCCTCTTCCGATTGTTTGCCACGCCACTTTAGAGCTAGACCAGAGCCGCAATCACATCATTGCTTGCAAAAGTAATCAGTTTGTTTTTGCACAATTAGCTCGCTTTATGGCTGAAGTCGCTGAGCATTGTGCCGTTGATTCTCCAATAGGTTGTAATGCAGGTTTTAGGACTGTTATGCCAATGGAGGCGTATTCTCAGGCGCTGGCTAAGTTTAACTTGGAAACGCTTGTAATTAAAGAATGCCAGTCCAAAGCTATTGTTCCAACGCTAAGTGGCAGAGCTGTTAGGCCAAAGGATGCATTGATCATCAAAGGAGCGTCAACATCATGGTTACCAAGTAATGGATTCCAAGATATTGTCCCTGCTGATGAAGTAAATCATAAATGGCTCAGTGCAATAGGAGTTCCTGTATTGACTGATGAAGATTTCAGGGGGCGAATTCTAACACTAGAAAAATTAAATTTAGAAGAACGCTTGAGATTAATACTTGGATTGAAATCCAATAGCATTAGTTCAAAAGCGTATTCACCATCTTTATTTTTGAGTACCAGTAGGCTGGCAATTCCTGATTCCGAAACAGTATATATTTCCCCCAGAGGTGGTGTTCCCAAAGGACTACCAAATTGGACTAAGCTGTGGTTTTTAGATACAGAAATGCAAGCTAGATTAAGTGAAGCATACGATGCAGCTGATGTTCGTGTGCTGCAAAACACGTTAAAGGAATTTGGACTTCGAGAATATTCCTTTTCTCGACTCATACAGGATTTAAGAGCCCAAGCCAATCGATATAAAAAGGAACACCCAGAGAAATCCTCAGAAATTGAAAATGAGTTTATTAAGGTTATATACGGCTTTTATCTTTCTGAAGGAGAGGGAAAACAGAGACCGGTCTTTCCAGAGCGAATTAGTATTGAGCTTCCTAGCCAATCTGGAGCTTTAACTAAATCTGAGTGTTTATACTTTGGGGCTGGATATGGTCTTCATGGTGAAGTCATGCAACGATTATATTCAGATTTCCCTGAAAAATTGGTCGCATCGCCGAAAATATTGGACTCAGAGTTAGAGCATACAGGCAACTGGGGGGATTTTTTGGAGTGGATCGGGGTTGCAAAGTGGCCACGTGAAATAACTGTAAAACACAATAATCCTCAGTATTTAGACGTATTAACCTCACAGATGCGTTTCCCAGTAAAATTTGGGTATGACTACGTTTTTAATTCTTTGGAAGAACTTCGTTTATCCAATATAGTTCTTACTGAGTACCTTTCGTTAGACAAACTGGATGAAATTTTATCATCTTCAAGATATCCAGCGATATTGGCATGGCTACATCACGATGAAAGAATCCCACATTGGTTAAGAAGGCATAAAGACCACGCCAAGGTTGAAGCAAGAAAACATAACGATCGTAATCTTCGTCAATTTAAAGATGATTTACCGAGTTATATTCAATGGCAAATTCAGAATACATATTGGGTGCTCGGCGCTAAAAACTCTGAATTTCGGCCGAAAGATTGTGTTATCACAGAAGCCCTAAACGAAGCTATTTTTCCTAAGCCGACTAGGCCGTCTGATACTGTCATGCTTGGTTTCGATATGGAGGTTAAAGATGTATTGGAGTCTTGGCGTAAGTCAGGAGTAATAACAAGCATTGCAGAGCTTACGCTAGAAGATATATACAATAAGCTGATTGAACTACCTGAGCTGCAACCAAGCCCCAGTGCAGCTAAAACATTATATCGTTGGATGTTAAATGCTATAGATTCAGCAACTGGTGAAGGTGGTGATACAAAACTCAGGTTCTTTCAATCGGGTAAAATGTGGGGTAACAAAGCTGGTTCTAATGGATATTTCAGCATAGAGGAACTTTATCATACTGATTCAGATGGTTTACCCCATGAATTATTAGAGCAGTTAGCGATAGTTGATTTACCTTATCGAGTTGGTGGAGATAAAGTTAAAAATGCTTTTGGTATTCAATCAATAGAGCGAAGCTTGATTAAGCAGACCGTTCACAATTTTGTGCCAGCACCTTCAGAAATTGACTTAGATATCTATTTTCAGCAGGTGAAGCCATTCTTTATCTACCTTCGTACGTCTCAATCAGGCCAAGCACAATATATGAGCAGATTAAGTCGGTTGAAACTTAAGGTTTGTTCTCAACTGCACGTACAGATGCAGTTTAAGGATATTGATTGTTCTCATGAGCTTTCTGATTGGGGATGGTTGATCGATGGTGACTTTTTATATATTCGGAGTTCAGAAAGCTTAGTTAGGCATGATTCCGATATGTTAGCTGATGCGATTGGCGAGGCATTGGCATCGCTATTTCGTATTGCGAATGGTGGCGATTTTGCGAGACTTTTTCGTTGTCGTAGAAATGAACGACTTTCACTTTTGAGTAGAATCCTAGGTGAAAAAATAAGAGAAGAGCAAATTATATCTGTTAGCACACAGGACTTAGACGAGACCGATATTGGGCCTGTGCTAGTGGATATACCTGTCATGGAGGAGCTGGTAGTTATAAATAATCCAATACATAAAAAAAACTCCCCAGAGCATGATAAAAAAACGGAAGAATTCGAAACTTTGAAAGAAGAAGTAGGCGAAGATAAAAAAGTTGATGAAAAATTGTTGATTAAATCCGTTGAATCATCGCCTAAAGCTCCAGCAGCCAAACAGAAGTTAAGAGTGAAGAAGTATCGAAGCTCATCACATGGAAGCTCTTATTCTTATAACCCTGTCAATGGGGATGCGGCTGAGTTGAAAATCATAGAGATTGAAGAGTGCTTTGATCCCCCTCGTTATGCGTTGGCTGTTGGACAATATATGGGAGAGGAGGGATTTGGTTGTGACATTCTAAGTTTTAATTCGGCAGAAGAGCGCGATAATTTTAAGCACAATAAGTGTCGAGATTTGAAGCTAGTAGAACGATTTATCGAAGTAAAAGGCAGAAGTAGTAAAAGTGCTTCTATCGAGCTCAGAGGCAATGAGAAAACAGCAGCCAGTAGATATAGTAGTAAGTACTATTTGTATAGGTTATTTCAATCGGCTAAAGGTTCATATAGTTTGAGTGTTTTGCGAAATCCTCTAAATGATATCGATGCAGTTGAACATTCTTTATATATCCACATGGATAGATCGAAGCACACAGAAGAGTTTGAAGTATCAACTGTGATTGAATAGCTAAATTTTATTGAGATTAACTCATTGTAAAGCCGCCGATTTTAATGGGTTCGAGGCCGATTATCGTGAAGCCTGATAGCAGTCGGTCTAAGTCAAATTGAGTCAGCATAAATACGGCATTATTCTCCTGAGCGGGCCATTTGAATTTGGCTTTTTCCAACCGTTTGTACCACAGGGCAAAGCCTGCTTTATCCCAGTACAACACTTTGATTTTGTCGCGCTGTTTATTGGTGAACAGGAACAAAGCACCGCTTCCTAACGGTAAATCAGTTTCGGACTCATAATCGCTGCCAGTCCATTGATGGACTTTCTAAAATCCACAAATTCCCGATACAGGTAAACATTCGGAGCGTTCAGCATTCTCTTCATGACCGCGCCCCGATTAACTCGGCTAAGTAGGCCGCGGGCGTTCTCTGGGGAAGGCTGAGTTCAACGTCATTAATGAAGTGCGTCGTTTTGCCATTTCAAATCTCCTTATGATTGGAGATTGGATCTTATTGCGCGACAAGATTGATTAAAATGTGGAGTTTATGATGCGCTTACGTTGGATCTATGCTCCAAAGCATTTCAATCAGTTATGTCAATGCTTTATAATCATTGGATATATTTGATGTGGGTTTAACCTAATTGATTTGGGATTAGAGAGTGATGAAAGTAGAAGTGAAATGGATTGAAGATTTAAAGTTCGTTGGTAAAGCTGATAAAAAACAAGAAATTATCTTTGGCGCAGGCGACAGTACAATTGTTTCACCAATGGAAATGGTACTGATGGCAGCCGGTGGGTGTAGCTCGGTCGATGTGGTTGACGGACTGAAATCGGCTGGGCAACGTGTGACTGACTGCCGGGCGAAGCTAACTACAGAACGTCGTGACACGGCACCGCGCCTGTTTACGCAGATCCATATCCATTTTCAGGTTTCCGGTGAAGCATTGGATCCGGCGATTGTCAGTCAAGTCACTGCCGATTCACTGGAGAAATACTGCTCGGTTTGTCTGATGCTCGGTCAAGGCGTGGAAATGCGTCACAGCTGGGAAATCGTCACGACGGATACAGCAAGCGCCTGATAGCATGGCGTGATGCATTGAATCAAGGCTTTTGAGTTCAATACATGATGAATGCAAAGCGTATCCATTCAAAACGGGGCGATTTCAAGACAGGACGATGTCAGAACATAACGATAGTGCGAGAATCAGTCGATAAGATGAGGTCGGGATGAAAAAAAATAAATCCGCCTGGCGGCTTCATCCTCAGTTTGCCGTGAAACAGGCTCCGTCAGATGTTTTTATGAATTTCGAAGCGTTTGTTTCGAATACTGAGACACGTATTCACAGCCATCCTTGGGGACAGGTGCAACTGATTTCCGGCGGCATTTTAGAAATGGAAGCCGAGCAAACACGGTTTCTTGCACCGCCACATCTGGCGATTTGGGTACCGGCCGGTGTCGTACATCGCAGCTATAACCGCAAACCCCTCGACTACTGTTCGCTCAATATTGATCAGCCTCTGACGGCAGCATTTCCTGAACAAACCAGTTTGCTGAAAATTACCCCGATTGTGCAGGCGATTATTGAAGATTTTCGTCAGCGGCAAGTGAGTGTACCGCAGAGTGAAGCTGATCAGCGGCTGGTGGATGTTCTGCTCGATCAACTGTCCGCGCAGGAGACCGAACTCCACTTT
The DNA here is from genome assembly GCF_001506075.1 of Vibrio sp. MEBiC08052. Classification (GTDB taxonomy): domain Bacteria; phylum Pseudomonadota; class Gammaproteobacteria; order Enterobacterales; family Vibrionaceae; genus Vibrio. The sequence continues at coordinate 3,717,274 of NZ_KQ947475.1, forward strand.
TTGCCCTCATCTACTCATAAATATCTTTCCCCCATTTTGGCTGCGGTCGAAGACAACCCAGCCGATGATACCAGTTTGAAAATCTGGGCGGAGCGGGTGCACACCACCGAACGCACGCTGGCACGCTGTTGCCAGAGTGAACTGGGTATGAGTTTCACTGAATGGCGGATGCGGGTTCGCTACCTGCATTCAATGGAGTTGCTGCGTCATGGCTGCTCCGTCAAAGAGGTTGCCTACACCCTTGGTTACCGTCAGGCAAGCCCGTTTATCAATATGTTTAAAAAGTACGCCGGTGTGACGCCAGAACAGTATAAGCACCGTTTTCTCGTACTTGATGAGTAAGTCTCCACTCGTTATTTCCTGATTCTGCTGTTTATTTTGTCGTGATGTGGTACCGGATTGATGTGCTTGTCTTACTGTGCGAATCAGTTCATGATAAGCGTCACATTTTAGTTGAATTACGAATAAGAGAACCTGTATGGCCGGAGTCAGCTTACTTACCCTTCTGGATGATATCGCGACCCTACTCGACGATATTGCGGTGATGTCGAAAGTGGCTGCCAAAAAAACGGCCGGGGTTCTGGGGGATGATCTGGCGCTCAATGCGCAGCAAGTCTCCGGGGTGGCGGCGGAACGTGAAATCCCGGTGGTTTGGGCTGTTGCCAAAGGCTCGCTGCGCAATAAAGTCATCCTTGTGCCGATTGCATGGGGACTTAGTCAAATCGCCCCGTGGCTGATTATGCCGTTACTGTTGATCGGTGGGTTATACCTCTGTTTTGAAGGGGCAGAGAAGGTGATTGAAAAGTATGGTCATTCACCGCATCAGGATGCGGAACCTGAAGAAGAAGAGGAATCCCTGTCTCTTGAAGCTTACGAAAAACGCAAAGTCGCAGGGGCGATCCGCACCGATTTTATTCTGTCGGCAGAGATTATTGTCATTGCCTTGGGAACCGTGCAGGGGCAGACCGCGTTAAATCAGATCTTAGTGATGAGTTTTGTCGCGATATTAATGACCGCCGGTGTGTATGGATTGGTCGCCGGGATTGTCAAACTGGATGACCTTGGGTTCTATCTCGAACGACGTTCCCGCAGCCGGGGGATTTTACATGTAATCGGGCAGATGCTGATTCACGCAGCCCCGCGGTTTATGAAGCTCCTGACCGTGGTCGGTACGCTGGCGATGTTTCTGGTTGGCGGCAGTATCATTACCCATCAGGTGGTTTTGCTGCATCACGGGATTGAATCTCTGATCCACGGCATACCGGATATCTATCTGATGCAGTCTGTCGGGCGTCTGGTGGGGCAGAGTCTTATCGGTTTTCTGGCCGGATTAATCCTCGCCGGTGTCTGGACATGGGGACACCACCGTTTTGCCCGCTCTGCTGAGTGAGCGGGAGTTTGTCACTCATACTCAGGTTTGGTGCGTAATGATTTTCGTCGATGCTCATGACTGCGCTGATTGCGCACCATTTTCTTTTGAACGATGTCGAAGGAACCAAAAACATCGGTCTGAAAAAATTATTAACCACCACACAGCAAATAACAGCGCTGTTGCCCCAAATTGCCACTTTTCTATATTCAATAGTGATTCTAAATGATTTCTAATCAGGTCGATTTCAAAATAGCCATTTATAAATAATAGTGTTGGAGAAAAAAGATAGCCTAATGACAAGAGAATAATGAAAAAATTACGCACAAAAACCCTGTAGAAATAAAATTATTTTTTGATTGAATGAAATGCCAAATAAAGGTCGCTCACTTTCATTAACGCGTGACAACACCGTCATCGCCCGTCTGGCACAAAACTGTCGTTATTATATCTCAACTCGCGCCATATTAGGGAATATGGTACTGAGTACCAATTCTTTTGAAATCGAAAAACGTAATTGTACGTCAAATTTGGGAGCCGGAGGTTAGGAAGATAAACCTTGTGATGCAGGTGTTTGGTGCGCAATGACTTTCTCCGATCTCATTGCCATCTCCGAAAGCGCCCTAGGTACTTTTTCAAGGCCGAAAAAGTACCCCAAAAGGCCTAGGTTTAAGTTCAGCACGCGTAATCAGGGTCGCTTTTATTCGCTCCTGCTCACGAAAAGCTTAAAATTCATCCGTGAATTTTACCCTGAGAGCATCGATCAAGTTGGCTTTTTAAAAAGATTTCACTCCATCCAAATCAACCACCAGACAAAGAAAACCATTCACGGGAGAATGATTAAGCTTTTCCGGGCAGGACGCCCGTAAAAGCTGGTTCTGGACAACACGTACTCGAGCCAAAACAAAAAAGATTTCTGGTCACTCATGCATCTTGGCAAGAGCCACGAGTGGAGGCTGGAAATTCAAAAGACCGAATCAGTCCTTAAAGCATGGCAAGCCTTGCGACATCCGCCATTGTTTAACAATCTCAACAATACGCTCCGGCGTGGCATCTGCCGGATCATCTGGATAGTAAAACAAATCAGAACCATCAGGGTGTTCTGTCAGCTTTTCAAATAAAAGAACTGCATCAATATGTTCTTGTTCTGTTGGGTAGTCATCAATACTGATCCTTCTCACAAGAGATAAGAACTCATCCTGCGTATAAGAAGTAATATTCTTTTCCATCTTATTGATTGCCTTTTTTATGTATATCTATGTGATTTCTCGGTGTTGTGACTCGAATATTATCAACATCATACACCTTGCCACCACGTTGAATTTCTTCTACATGATGAAGCTCAAATTTAACTCTTCCACCAACGCGATCCCGTTTACGACAAAATGGCGCTCGGCCATTTTTCATGGTATTCAAATTTAAATCATTGAATTGCATAATTAATGTTTCATCCCTACTTACAGCTTTCCAGAACGCTTTCCGGAACCCATCAAAACTACTGAACTCACGTCCTCTGAGCTGATCCGCAATTTGCGACGGCACCGGAGAACCTAACTCTTTTCCGGCAGCTTCCAACCACCGGCCGGTGATATCTTCACCGTTGCCGGTCACGACACCCGACTCGTTGCGAGGGCTTTCTTTATACACCACATACAACGGTGGTAATCCGGTCTCTGCCGGAAAGGTCAGAATATAGTCTTGCAGATCCGCATCAGCAATTGGCGTTATGTAGGTGTTATCAAATTCTTGGCCTTGCTCCGCTTGCGGATGGATCCAGATATC
>NZ_KQ947475.1:3721859-3801109 GCF_001506075.1 Vibrio sp. MEBiC08052
GAAAGGTTATTTTTGGAATGGGAGTAACAGGGAAGCTCGCTTGAGATGATTAAATCGTGGTTTGGTGTGACCAATAGTAAATCTGCTGGTTTGGTGCGCAATCCCGTTCTTCGATTTCATTAGCATCTCCGACTGCGCCCCAGGTACTTTTTCAAGGCCGAAAAAGTACCCCAAAAGGCCTAGGTTTAAGTTCAGCGCACGTAATCAGGGTCGCTTTTATTCGCTCCTGCCCACGAAAAGCTTAAAATTCGTTCCTGAATTTTACCCTGAGAACATCGATCAATTTGGCTTTTTAAAAAGATTTCACTCTATTCAAATTAACCACCCAACCAAGAAAACCATTCAAGGAAGAATGATTAAGCTTTTCCGGGCAGGACGCCCGTAAAAGCCGGTTCTGGACAACGAACGAACAAGCTAATAAAAAAGAGCTTCTGGTTAATCTTGCATCTTGGCAAGAGTAACTGGCGCACTGGGCACGAATGCCACTGAAACCGCAGAAAGGAATTGTGCGTCATATTTCGGGGCCGGAGGTTGGAATCCAACAACAATGGCTGCTCTCAAGCCCCGAAACATCGACCATGACGAGCAGCGCTACTTCTCCGTCGATATCTTGTTCGTAATCCACTGGTATGTTTCATCTGCACTTAACTGTGTCTCTAAGTTTTTCAGCGTTGCCCGATGGTTGTCATCAAAGGCTGGCAACTGATGATTCATGAAATCAAGCGCTGATTCTCCCGCTGCGGGTTGTTGGCCTGCGCCTTTTAAGATGCTCAGCGCAGCGTTCTGGAGTAAATTTTGCGTGATCCCCATGGTTTTAGATAGCTCAGCCGTGGCAAGGGGCGTGGTGTTTGGCACTGAAGCGAAGGTTGCGATTGATGAGACAATGTTTTGTTTGACCCACTCCAAGGCTTCTTCTGGCTTGTCTGTTTGAGACAAATCCCATGTAACAAAGGGAGAATCCGTACAAATGCCAACACCAATTTTTTCGAACAAGCTGTTTTCTTCTACGACAGAAGGGTTTTGACTATCTGCATCGACAATGCCAAGGTAGCTGGCTCGTAATGTCGGGGGAAAATCGAATGTCATCTCGCCGATATCTTCAGTGAGTTTCAGTTTAAACATCACTTTCAGTGCTTTCACATCGGGAGAGTCGCCTAGAAGCCGTTCCAAATTTTCTATGACGACACGCAATAAATCTTGGTTGAGTGTCTTTCTCCTCAATAAGGTATGGGCAGCAAACAGCCCAACGATAGGATTAGCAAATTTACCACTGAGCGCGATGCGCATCGATTGACCTGACAACCCTTGCGTCCCGGCGATCAACGAAGTTGTCATGATTTCCGTTGAGGCGAGGGTCTGGTCTTGAGGATCGAAACCTAAAGACCTGTCAGCCATCAGCAGCCGGAGACTGTCATAAGCGATCTGCCCCTTTGTGTATAAACTGAATATCTGTGTTTGAAAACGGTCGGTTAACCATATCGGTATCGCCCGCTGTTGTGCCGGTTGTTCTCCAATCTGTTGTTCAATCAACTCTACAATATAGCCGCCTTGACGTAGTGCCAGAGAAAAGCCGAGCCAGCCCTGACTCTCATTTTGAATCGTGGCATGTATCCTTGAATCAAATACTACGTTGTTATCTTCCCCTGAAATTCGAAAGTAGGCGCGGATAGGCTGTGCCTGCGCCTGATTGATCGTTCGAATCATGAATACGAGATTGGGTTGGTTTGTATGATCAGTCGATGTTTCTTTACTTGACGTTTCTTGACTTAATGCCGCTGCCGCTTGCTCATAGTAATGATGCGATGTGATTGTATTTGATAGCGGAACAGCACTATAGACCTCTGGTTGAGGCGCTAGCGTTGAAATATCTTTATTTAACCTGACGGCCATCGATTGGGTTTGCCCGCCTAACTTACCTTCCACCTGATAAATGCCTTTTGGGAGTGTCAGTGTCACGGAATTGCTATAGGAGTCGATGACCTGTATCGATCTGTTTTGGGTCCGTTCCAATTTCGGGTCATCCGCCATCATGGCGACGACCTCACCAAAACCGTCGTAAAGTGTTATTTGTAACTCCGGATGGTTCAGGGTAATGGTTAAATTGTGGTTAGAATTTGACATGTTCGTCTCCTTCTCTTATCGCAATGTTGGAACCATCGACACCGTCACATAACAGATGTATGCCAGCCCCCAGAGGTAAGCTCACCGGTTGCTCTGTCGCGACAATTGTTTTCAAAACACTATCTTCAGGCCCAATGACATCGATGTTTCTGCCAACTTTGGCTGTGCTAAACGCAATGACGACTTTTCTTGAGGGCAGCGCGTCACCAAAAATAGGTTCATTTTCACTGATAAAACTGATATCCACTTCTGGTATCTGAGTCTTCCCGTCGTTTTCTGCCAAAGCTCTGGTTCGATTCTCAACATATTGCTTCAGACGTTTTGCCGGTACACCGCCTTGAGTTTGGGCGGCATTGCCATTGAGTGCTTCCAGAAGGGCTTGGGTGAAGTATCCCCTGACGTCTGAGCTATCGATATCATTTTCCGCTTCATAAGCGGCATTTTGGTACTCTGTGGAATAAGCGATCATGCGTCTTTCATGACCAGAGAGTTGATCGGGTTTGGGACGGCCTAAAGAGGATGCTGCGCCTTTGCTATTACTGAGTCTGACCCGGCAACAGTCAAAAAAGCAGACAATCTCTTCAAAGCGCCCGGTGCCAGCCAAAAGTTCATAGTAAGCCTCCGAATCCAGCGCGGCATTGCGTCTGATATGCGACCAAACAGATAAACACAAGTCTGCGCCCATACTGCTGCTAGCCAGACCGTGTCCGCTGAAATATAAGTAAAAGCGGCGCACTTGATTACTCCCAATACGGTCAAATAACTCGACAAGTGCAACATCAATATCTTCTTGAATCGGCTTATTGGCGTCGGCAGAAGACACAATGAGTCGTCTGTTTTCTTGAGGAAGACCGCCACCATTGTTGGTATCGGTCAGCCAGTTATCGAACTTTTTCGCATCGTTGATAGCGCCACTTAAATTCTTGAATCCAGGATAGTGGTTAATACCAACGACTAAACCATAGTCATCTGGGTACGTTGCCATTGAATCTAGTCCTCTTGCAGTAGTTTATTGATACTACTGATGGTTGCTTCGTCATCGTCAAAGTCTCCGTGTGTTTCTGATGTCGTGATAAGTGGTGCCACTGCCCCCGGGTTTAACTCGCTACTATTGGAAAGAATTAAGCGGTTATCCTCACTCATGAAAGCTCTGACTTTGGCGAAAGCATTTTCTTTGTATTGTTCTGGCTGGCTGATATATCGCGCCATGCCAATGATGGGCATATCATCTTTTCCTTCAAGGACACCGGAGATGAAGTAGAGTAGCGAGCGGGTATAAACGTAGGGAACCAGTATGTCATTACATTCATATTGGTCACTCATGGTGTACATTTTGAAGGATTGGTAGAAGTTCGGTTGGGGGAGAATGTGTTGTATAAATAAATCGTATCTGGCTGCCGGAGCCAGAAAAATTAAGTTGCGGATATCGAGTGATTGTTGGCGTTGTTTCATCGCTTTGAACAGGTGGCAGATGGCTATGGCCCCGGCACTATGGCCAACGATGTCAATTTTAATATGATGCTGTTGTTGTAAGGTGATGAGTTTTTCGAGGAGATATGTGCCTGCATGTTGTTCGACGCCGGTGAGATTGGTATTCTCTTGCCACATTTCTTGGGCTGATAATTTCATGCCTCCCCAGACCCATTCACCGACATCGGCTAGGTAATATTGTTGCAGGATTTCTTCAACGATGGTGGGGTATAAACCGTGATGTGTCCCATTTGTGAAACGTCTGATAACTTGCACAGTCAGCTTGGCTAAGTCTTTAATCAGTTTAACGGAGATCCCTCTCGCTTGCCCTCTTGAGGTTTGCGGTCCGGTTATTTTCTGTGCATTGTAACCGGTGAGCATCCCGCTGATTTGAGGGTCAGTCATATCGATTTCTGTTTCAAGCTCTGCTTCGACTTCATCGATAAGATTATCTAGCTCCATTTCTGTCAGGGAAAAATCAGCGCCTCTCGAGCCTTGAGGAAGTGTCTGCGTTAAATTCTCAAAGGGTCTTTCTTTACTGAGCTCATCGAGTATTTCAGCATCTGTAAGCTCTTTGGACCCCCTTGCTCCTATTTGAAAGTCTTCAGGAAGGTATTTACTTGCTTTTTTGACGACCCAGAACACGAGCTTTTTAAAGAGCTTCGTTTTGTAGACATCGGTTATACGATCTTGGACTGTTTCTAACAGACCTGTTTCCCAGACAATGGTTAATGGGTGCGCACCTTTATAGCTATTGGAAAGCTTTTCGGCGATTTGCATGCCGACGGCTTCTTTATTTAATCCACCATGAAAATGAATCACTAGCTTATCTTGGGTTTTTAAGTGCTCAATGAGAGCATCTACATCTTCTGGGGTTGAATAGTGCTTGCCAGTTTTACGAAATGTGCCGGCATCTCCGACGTTCAAGTAATTCAGTTTAGAAAACATGTGATTATCCTCTGTATTAAACAAAGGCATAACGACGTTTTACGGATAAAACATATGCGATGTTGTGTTATGAAACTTGCATATTCGTTAAATTTAGTTTAGTCCATTCTCAGTTGAGCATCCGTTTTTCTGTGTCGTTTTGAATGGGTGAATTCCCAGAGCTCTATACACTTTTGGTTGAAAATTAAAAAAGAAGCCGATGAAGTTGATTGAGGAACTCTCTAAAGAGCGCTTGGACTATCTTGAAGATGAATTAGGTGATGTTCTGTGGGATATTTAAATGCGGTTTTGTCTCTGCAATTGAAAATGGCATGTCATGGGATGACATCAAACAAAAGCAGAAATTGGCCTAAAAACGAGCAGTCATCGGCATGTACAACAAACGAGTATGGTGTATCTCTGACTCAATCCGCGCCAAATAACCCAGTTGCAGACGGCAGGTTAAGCGGAGTTTTCAAAGGCATTGTCGGGACTGGCTCCGGCATTATGGTTCATGGTGCAAAAACGGTTTAATTTTTCGAAAGTGAGCATGATTGTAAATATTGTGGGCGGTCTTTATCTGCTGTATTTATCGGGTGCATCCGCTCTGGATTTCAGCCATGAACTAAGTGTTTCGGTGTGATGGTCAACGCATGCCATTTTCGTTTCACTCAAGTTTGGTACTTGCTCGTCGCATCTTAACGCTGTTCTATTTTTGGATTTACGTCAGTTGATAAAGGAAATTATGAAAAAAATCATATTATGTTTTTTGTGTTGTTTCAGTCCGGCAAGTTTTGCCGCGATAGGGATCGCTGAAGAGAGTTACCACGATCTTGCAAGGCAGAGGACCATTGCGGTTAAGTTCTTCTATCCGACAGCAATGACGGCACCGGAGAACGTTTTTGCTGAAAATGCGGCTTTCTATGGATTTAAGGCTGCAAAGGACGCAGCCCCAAAGGGTAAGCGTTTACCGCTATACATCCTTGTTCACGGCACGTCAGGGAATTGGAAGAATCTATCATGGCTGGGAAGCCATCTGGCGGAGCAAGGTGCTTTCGTTGTGTCAGCAAATCATCCCGGTTATACCACAGGACAAGCGACCCCTGAGCGCGTGCTGAGAATGTGGGAGCAACCGCGAGATATCTCTTTTCTGATCGAGCAGATACTCTCAGGTGATTACGCTAAATACATAGACAAAGATAATATATCGGTTATCGGCTACTCTCTTGGCGGCTATACAGCACTGGCATTAGCCGGGGCAAGATTCGATATTTCGGGGTATCAGGCATACTGTCATCAACACCATGATGACTCATGCAACTACTACAAAAACACGTTTGATGGTCTTTCTCAACAAGAACACCGCCTAATCTCCGGAGATTACCGAGATAAACGAATCACACACGCAATTGCCGTCGCGCCCGGCTATGTGCCTGCGATATTGCCGCAATCATTAGAGACCTTGTCAGCTCAAACCGTGATCGTCGGTGGTGAACTCGATGAGACGATTCCGCCAAAGTTACAAATTCTCCCTTATATAACGACTCACCAGAACCGACTGACTTACAAAGAAATCAAAGGCGCATCGCACTTTAGTTTTATGCAAAATTGCAAACCTCAAGCCCTTAAAATCTTGGCTGAGGAGGGGGCTGCTTTTGTTTGCCAAGAAGCAGGTAGCGTTGATCGAACATCAATTCATCAAGCGTTACTTGAAGTCATCAATCAATAGAAAACAACATGATAGCGTTCTGATTTAGGTGAGATTTACACTGAGAATGGCCCCCGGCAAAAGAGCGGGCGAGGCCCGCTCAACAGACTCAAACTGAGGTGTCGGATTTTACCTGCCATGCGATCGTTTCACCTGCCCGGATTGGCACCACGGTTTCGCTGCCGAATGGCATCACTTCAGGGACTTGCCAAGGGGTTTTGACCAGCGTGATGGTGTCGGTATTCCGTGGTAAGCCGTAGAAATCCGGCCCATGGTGGCTGGCAAACCCTTCGAGATAGTCCAGTTTACCGGCTTGTTCAAAGACTTCTGCATACAGTTCAATCGCGGCGTGAGCCGTATAAGAGCCCGCACAGCCACACGCATTTTCTTTATTTGCTTTGGTGTGGGGGGCGGAATCGGTGCCGAGGAAGAACTTCGGATTGCCGGATGTGGCCGCTTGAATCAACGCTTGTTGATGCGTATTGCGTTTGAGAATCGGCAAACAGTAATAGTGAGGCTTGATACCACCGACCAACATATGATTGCGGTTATACAACAGATGATGCGCGGTGATTGTCGCAGCCACATTGGGGCCGGTCTGCTCGACAAATCTGACCGCATCCGCGGTGGTAATGTGTTCAACGACGATCTTCAATTCAGGGAAATCGCGCACAATCGGTGCCAGTACATCGCTCAGAAACGTCGCTTCCCGATCAAAAATATCAACCTCATGGCGGGTGACTTCACCGTGGATCAACAGCAACATACCCACGTCTTGCATGGTTTTGAGTACGGGATAAATGGTGTTGACGGCGGTGACGCCCGAATCGGAATTGGTGGTCGCACCGGCCGGATACAGTTTAGCGGCAACGACGCCGGATGATTTGGCCTGCTGAATGATTTCAGGCGTGGTGTTATCGGTTAAATACAGTGACATCAGGGGGGTGAATCCGGGGCGGGGCTGAGCGTCCATAATCCGTTGCCGGTAAGCCTGAGCCATTGCGGGTGTGGTGGTCGGTGGAACCGTGTTGGGCATAATCAGGGCGCGGCCGTTATAGCGACTGATATCTCTGACTGTGTCTGGCAAAACGTCTCCGTCCCGGAGGTGTACGTGCCAGTCATCGGGGCGGGTCAGCGTGAGTATTGTCATGAAAGATTTCCACCTTTATCTCTGATACTGAAATGTCAGCTCACCAGCGTTGATTCGGGGTGGTGAACTGAGTGAATGCGTGTGAATCATAGAAGAAAAAGTAATCCTTTTCATCTATTAAATCCGGGGGCTTTAATAAAATCCGGCGGTTGCGCTTGGATGCTCGATTTATCATGATATGCTTATCCGCTATTACTTCAAAACCAAGGAAAGCAACAGCATGTCAGCAAAAGTCGATCAAATTCATGTTTATCCGGTGAAATCCGTGGGTGGGATTTCGCTATCACAAAGCTGGGCGGATAAAGAAGGACTGGCCTTTGACCGACGTTTTATGCTGGCGTTAGCGGACGGAAACATGGTGACCGCCAGAAAGTTTCCCCGCTTGGTGACTGTGCGCTCGGCACTGATGCCTGACGGAGTCATATTCCGGGCCGAGGGGCAACCGCCGCTGCGCATTCGCTATGCTGATTTTAAAATGCAGGAAATCTCCACCACGGTCTGGCGTGATACTTTCACTGCTTATACTACCACTGATGAAGCCAATGATTGGTTTAGTCGGGTTATTGACCGCCAGGTTGAACTGGTGTTTACCGGCGAGCATTCGCAGCGCTATCGTGAATCGGTCGGTAATGCGGTTGGATTTGCCGATGGCTATCCCTTATTGATTATCAGTCAAGGCTCGTTGGATGAACTGAATCGTCGCAGTCCTGAACAGCATGTCATGCAGCAGTTCAGACCCAATATTGTCGTGGCCGGGACCGAACCATTTGCCGAAGATAGTTGGAAGCGTATTCGGATCGGGACGGCTGAATTTGAACTGGTCAAACCCTGTGAACGTTGTATTTTAACTACCGTTGAGCCGGAACTCGGTCAGTTGAGGGCGTCACAAGAGCCGTTGAAAACATTAATGCAATTCCGGCGTGGCACATCAGGCGGCGTATTCTTTGGTCAGAATATGGTGGTTCGGACTGCGGGAATGGTGCAGGTCGATGATGTGGTTGAAGTGCTGGAATATAAAGACAAAGAACAGTATCCCAATGAGCAGCCGAAGTGGCAAACCATGACTTGTGTCGAGAAAGAAGAGATCGCCCGGGATTTTGTTACATTCTGGCTGGAGCCGCAGCAGGGGCAAACCCTGACTTATCTACCGGGGCAGCATTTACCGATTGCGTTAACTATTAATGGCGAAACGATCCATCGTCACTATACGATTTCTTCCAGCCCGTCCCGGCCGGGACGGTTGGCAATTTCAGTCAAGCGGATGGACGGCGGGCGGGTATCGAACTGGTTGCTCGATCATTTTCAAATCGGAGATGTCCTTCAGGCGCAAGACCCGAATGGTGAGTTCTATTTACAATCGGATTCATCGCATTCGCCGTTGCTGCTTCTGTCTGCCGGCAGTGGAGTGACACCAATGCTGTCTATGCTGCGTTATCTGGCGGATCATCAACAAATCCGGGATGTGGTGTTCTATCATCAATGCAGTTCGGTGGATGATATTCCGTGCCGTGAAGAGTTAGAGCAACTGAACAATCAGCATTCTGGTTTGAAGGTGATCATTTCTCTCACACAGCCGCCACAGGACTGGTTCGGCTTGAAAGGACGGTTTTCTTTATCGCACTTGCGGCAGGTGCAAGATGTAGAGCGGCGTCAGGTGTTTGTCTGCGGGCCGGACGGGTTCATGAAAAAAGCGAAAAACCTGCTGATGAAAGCTGGCTTACCAGCGAACTATTATCATCAGGAAGCATTCGGCGCTCAGAAAATTGCTGAACGTCCACATTTGAACGTGACCCTGACGATTAACGGTCAGCAAGTGGCGGGGAATAATCAACAGACATTGCTCGAACAAGCAGAAGATCAAGGGATCGCGATCAGCAATAGCTGCCGGGCCGGGTTGTGCGGTGCTTGTCGGGTGAAGGTGACCCAAGGGCGGGTGTCTCAGCCGGATGTCCCTGCACTGGAAGATAAAGATCGTCAGGCCGGTATGGTCTTAGCGTGTTGCTGTGTTCCGGATACTGATCTGGAGATCAGTTATTAAGATGTCATTCTATCGAACAGGCGTATCCGTTGAACGATGCGCCTGATTCGTTGCATGACGCTATGATTTGATGTCGCTGTTTAATCCCAGCAAATTCTCGCGTAACTGATGTAGCTGTGCCAGTTGTCCGTCAAACAGTTGATCCGCGACCTGTGCGGCTGCCACACCAGACAGCATCTTTTTCTGTGCTTCGCGTAATAACAGTATGAGATGGACTTCCGGTGATATGTCTTCAACGGGTTGAGGATACTGAGCTTGCCATTGCTTGAGTAAATGAGTGAATTTGTTTTCATGCAGCTCAGGTTGAAAATGTAACACTTCATCAGTGAGCACCCCGAGCAGATGTGAATAAACTGTCATTTGAGGCGTTGTCTCGGAGAGACGTGCCAATACCGCACGACACAAGGTGCCGGGTGCCACAAATCCAGCCTGTAGTGGGAAATTGTGGCGCAGGCGGGCTGAAAATTCGATGCGTGTCAGGCGAGTCTGCGGAAAAATCGTCAATGCATGCAGACACTGACAAGGAATCCACAGTGCTTGTTTTGCGCGTGCCGCATATTCATGCTTGCCGAGTTTCAATAGCACCATGCCTTGCTCGACGAGCAACAGAACGTGTTTCAGCGATTTTTTCCGGGCGGTGAGCTGTAGATAATCGGTCGTGGCTGAATCCACTTGAATGGCGTAGTGCATGGTTAGTCTCTCTTTTTCAAACGCACATGTTTTCAAACGCGCCTAGGTTAACTTGTCCGTCAGCAAAAGCCAAATAAACTAGGCTATACTCAACGAGTTGCTTTTTCTTGAACGCGCCAGTGATAACAAAAGGTTGTTACAGAAGGTGATCAAGTGAAGACCGGAGATCACAGGAAAGGATGTGATCGGCTTCATCACTAAGTCAGCCAAGGATGTTATACTGGTCATACCAGTAGGTTTGTTTTCTAACAATAGCTGCGAACAAGAGGAAGTGTGCGTAGAATGGGCCAGTTTTTTCGAAGAATATAGTATTATAATGACATCAACTACCGATCCTTATGCAGAGATTCGTCCTTATGAAGACGATGAAATTCCTGCAGCTATCAATCGTCTCATTCAAGACGATGAATTTATTCATGCAATTGTTAAGCACCGATTCAAGCACCATGCCGGTTGGATCCAAACCCTGATCAGTCCTTGGGTCAAAGTGTATCTGAAGTTCAAGTGGCGGAAACTGACTTCCGTTGAGGCAATTCAGCTTGAAGTGAAAAAATACCTTGATCAAACATTAGAGACGACCACTGGTGGCGTGACGTATTCCGGTCTGGACAAGCTGGATAAAAATCAGGCTTATCTGTTTGTTTCGAACCATCGTGATATAGCGATGGATCCCGCACTGGTGAACTATGGCCTGCACATTTCCGGGCATCAGACGGTGAGAATTGCGATTGGCGACAATCTGTTACGTAAGCCGTGTGCTACTGAGCTGATGAAATTAAATAAAAGTTTTATTGTGAAGCGTTCTGCCAAAGGGCCACGTGAAATGATGAAAGCGTTGGCAACGCTATCCGGCTATATCAAAAATTCGTTGGAGACGGGGCATTCTATTTGGATTGCCCAGCGTGAAGGGCGGGCAAAGGATGGTAATGACTTTACGGATCCGGCCATTCTGAAGATGTTTCATGTGGAAGGGCGCAGTAAAAAAGTTGATTTTGCAGCTTATGTTAAATCGTTGAAAATTGTGCCGGTTGCGATTGCCTATGAAAATGATCCCTGTGATCTGGCCAAAGCCAAGGAGCTTTATGAAAAAGCGACGCTGGGCGCTTATGAAAAAAGAGAATTTGAAGATATTGAGAGTATCATTCAGGGGATTGTGGGGGAAAAAGGGCGCATTCATGTGGCATTTGGCGATGTGATTGACCGGGATTTTGCCACTCCGGACGCACTGGCAGAGGAGATTGACCGACAGATTCATCAACATTATCAGTTGTTTCCCATCAACCTATTGGCTGCGGGATGCGAAAGCGATGAAGTGACCCAAGCGACACGGGATGTGCTGAACCAAAAGCTGGCATGTCTGCCGAAAGGGGCGCATGAATATCTGCTCGCCAGTTATGCCAACCCGGTGAAAAACAAGCCACAAGCTGAGTGATAGATTAAATTTAGATCATCAACTCAAAGTTCAGGCCGAGTGAACGAGCAACCATAGATTGATGATTTACCGTAGCAAGGTTATCTTGCTACGGATCCGCCCAGCGTGAGATTTTTCGGCCATTTTTGGATACGGTTCCCGCCCAGATAGATGTTGCCTTTCACGGTCATCGTTTCCGGAAATGCGCGGATGCCCGAACCACCGATATATAAATTCCCTTCGACAATCAGGCCGTCAGGCAGCTCGGTCAATGGTGTGCGGATGACACTCAAATCACCTTTGACTCTGAGTCTGGCTGGCAATTTTTCTAAAGGCGTATCGGTAAAATTTAAATAACCACCGACTCGGACACCACGTTGCCAGCGTTTGATTTTGGAGCCGATGAGATTGGCATAACCTTTAATTTTGGTTCCGGAATACACGGTTTCTAACTGACAATTGGTAGCAACCAGTCCGCCCTGAATATCGATGTCTCTGGGCAGTGCACGGATCGGTGTCCGGGAAATATTCAAATCTCGTTTAATCACCATACCTGATGGTAATTCAGTGAATGGTTTGCCACTGAGATCTAAATTGCCGTAATTATCCAGATAATTGAGGATCTGGTAATGATTCAGCCCTTGAGCCGTGGCGAGCTGGGGCAGGCAGAGACTCATTAATCCGATCAATAAAGTCAGGAGTGAACGCACTCCATACCTAAATATAGAAAAGCTGAACATAAAAATGCAAAACCTAAAAACGGTGATAGAAGCAGTATGGCGGATCGATGAATGGCTTGCAATGCTGAAAGAGGCCTTAAAAATTACGAGAAAAGTTGCTTGCCGAGAGACACATTGGGTGAGGAAAATTTAAAAAATTGACCACAGACACAAGGTATTGATGTCTGTGGTGAAAACGCACAGAACCTGATTGATGGTTCTGTGTTTGATATTCATCGGTGTGAGATGATATTGATGACTTATCCGCGGGCAAGAGAGCGGGATTTGAGTTCAAAAATCAGTTTTTCGGCACTGACTTCAAACTGAAAACGGGCATGGAGCTCTTGTGCATCTTCAGTGATTGGTGTGGTTTCATATTTCACATCCGCGCAGACCTGTTTCGCGAGGGCAATGTATTTGTCTAGTTCAGCCTGAAGTGCTGCTGCGCCATTTGCCAGTACGGTAACTTCAGCCACATCGTCACCTTCTTTAATGATGTAGCCGATTTCACCGAATGTTCCGCAGGCTTCGCAGATTTCATTTTCTATATTGTCATTTGTATTCATAAAATTACCCCATTGGTCAGGAACTGAGACTCGAGTGTTCTGCTTGTGTGATTGACACACCATTGCCCGAGTATATACCTGAATCACTGCAAACAAGTTGATTTATCACAATGGATAAGGTCCTGTGCACGACACGATATGATTGGTGAAGCATCGGGCTTTGAATTGCGTTTGCAATAATATTGGTATCGTTGCCTATTTTAGCGCAGACCCGCGCTCAGTCACCAGCAGACGATCATACAGAGGTTCGATGAAATGCAGATTGTTCAGTAACACGTTGATTTTGTGTAACGATGGGGATTTATGGTACTTCAGAAATATTTATATGTGATTAAACTCTCATAATCATCAGGATTCATGCCAAGGGGGTAACAGAATTCAGGCGATATCATTGTTCCACTCAATGAATCTGAGATGATGGACCTTATATTCAGGCGCTGGCATATCTAAGCGCTTGAGTGAACACCATTCTATTCTAATTCGGTGACCTGATCGGAGAGAGTCAGGTGACGATATCAGTGCATAAACTGTAAGTCATATTTTGACTTTGCAGGGTAGGCCAGAATGTAATTTGAGGGCAACTTATGGTGTTCATTCACTTTTGATTGAACGTTGGGAACTCGGACATTGCTGAGATAACAGAGAGAGGCAATTTGACTTCCCGTATTTTTTGAATGGATCATCAGGTGAAGTGCCTCTTACCTTGGCATAACGTGTTTACGGAAAGGTGGGGCTCACCTAATTTTAAGAGAGTCACAGTATGCCTAAACGTAGCAGAGAAGAAACAGAAGTCACGATTCAGACAATTTTAGATGCGGTCGTCTATCAGGTGCTGAACCTTGGTTATGACCGTATGTCATATACGACACTCAGTCAGCAGACAGGAATTTCACGGACGGGGATCAGCCATCACTTTCCTAAAAAAACGGATTTTGCCACGGCATTGAATAGCCAAATTTTCCTACTTTTCACCTCTTATCTGGAGTTGGAAAACGGAATTGCTGCATTCCGTCGGAGCTGGATGCAGGCATTGGAACACAGTCAGTTTGTCGCGATTTTAAGATTTCTTTTCCACCACATCATTTCTGCTGAACGTTCTGTTGATGTTTCTCGTCAAGGGTTAGAACGGATGTACCATCTGATTGAAGAGAAACTGGGTACCGATGCCGATAAAGAGCTGGAATGGCTGTTGGGTAAATCACTTGTGGCGATGAGCAATCATGAAATTCTTGAACCGGAAGCGGTTTAGCCGGAGTCATCCGGTGGATGAATGAAAAGAAGAAAAGGGCTGCCAAGGCAGCCTTTTTAGTTTGCTGGTTTTGAGCCATTTCATCAGGGTAACACAATGCTGTGCATGAGAGATGGTGATTATTTTGGTGTTAATGGAAAAAACCGACCTGATTTTTCAGGTGTTCTGCCAGAGATTGCAATGCTGAGGCACTCTCGGCTGTTTTGGCATTGGTTTGTTGGCCTTGCTGGTTCAACTGACTGATTTCTGAAGCACTCTGGGCGACATCAGCGGAAACTTGCGCCTGTTGCTCGGCCGTTGTTGCAATTGTTTGGGCTTGAGAAGCAATTGAATGAATCTGTTCCGCGATGGTTTCGAGTGATGTTCCGGCATCTTGAGACTTATTCAGCATATTATCCGCATGATGTTGACTATGTTGCATCAACTGAACGGCATTCTTGGTTGAATGTCTGAGCTTGTCGATAATGGTGACCACACTCTGAACCGACGTCTGTGTCCTTTGGGCTAACGTTCTGACTTCATCGGCTACCACAGCAAAACCACGACCCTGATCACCGGCTCGTGCTGCTTCGATTGCCGCATTGAGTGCCAGTAGGTTGGTTTGTTCAGCAATTGCATCGATCATTTCCGTCACGGTTTGAATACTTTCACTATCGGTTCTGAGCTGATCGATTGCCTGAGAAGATTGTGCCAACTGGTCATTCAATTGGGCCACATCGATACAAACATCTTCAACTAAATTCAGACCAGATTGCGTATTCTCGTTAGCTTGCCGGACATTATCAGCAATCGCTTCGACCTGCATTGCCACATCTTTGGCTGAGGTCGCCATTTCTTCAATGGCAGTGACGACTTGTTCAACCTGTTCATGTTGACGTTCAGACTGGGTTAATCCGACATTGGCATCACTGAGAACACTCGCTGACTGACCCTGAACCTGATCACTGGTAGAACGGATATTACCGACTAAGTGATTGAGTTGAGTCATCATGGTTGCCGCACTATTGTATAGCCGAAGGATTTCATTCTTGGTTTCTTT
This sequence comes from Vibrio sp. MEBiC08052, assembly GCF_001506075.1. Taxonomy (GTDB): domain Bacteria; phylum Pseudomonadota; class Gammaproteobacteria; order Enterobacterales; family Vibrionaceae; genus Vibrio. The sequence goes on from NZ_KQ947475.1 coordinate 3,736,948, forward strand.
AGCACCCGTTTTGATGCTCAGACTGATTTCCCCTTGTCCTAACCGTTCCATAATATGACTTAAATTGATCAACGGTTTGATGGTATGGCTGAGGAATAACGCAATGATGACGAATGTCGCACCGCCGACCAGCGATGAAATCAGGACGATCAACTTCAGGAGTTCCTGACTGCCCTCGGTGATCTCATCAATATAGGTGCCACCGAGTAGTTTCCATTCCCAGCCGGGGACATCGGTATAGACAAGATAGTGTTCCTGAATATCACCATGAGTGGATTGACGGTAGCGAATTAAACCTTCATCATTTTTGAAAATATCGTGAAAGATGGTATTCCCGTCTGCATCTTTTTCGGCAAGAATTGATTCCGCTTGTGTATTGTCACTGCTGAGCAGATATTTTCCTTGCGAATTTTCACGCGCATCCACAACCATGGTGCTACCGGTTCTACCCCACTTGACATGGTTGAGGTTACGCAAGAGCTTGGTTGTCGCTTCTTCTACGGGAACCCCGATAAATGAAATGGCGATAATTTGCTGCTGATGGTTTTTGACCGGATTGTAGTAAGTGAGATAGTGAGTCCCGAACAGATTCACCTGTGCATAGTAGGGCTCACCACGGCTGAGTTTTTCATACCCCGGATGAGATTGCCCCAACAGCGTTCCGACGGCTCTCGCGCCTTGTTTATTTTTCAATGAGGTAGAAACACGCACCCAGTCCTGACCCGTAGGCAGAAATAAAGTAGCAATGGCATCGGTGTCTCGTGTGAATTGGTCCACAATATCTGTTGTGCCAATGACGCTTTTCCCGTTGAGAGTCACATCCGTAACCGGATATCCGCGAAAATCGACCACCTGATCCTGCCATGTTAATCCTTTCAGATAGCTGTTCTGAAATGTCGATTCTAGCGTTTTGGTTGTATCGAGATAAGTAAAAAATTGCTGCGATATGGCTTGGGGGATCCCCTCGACTTTGGATTGGTGATCGGTGAGAGTTGAGTTCAAGAGAATACTCGCAGCACTGCGGTATACGAGTAATGCAATGGTTGAAAAAGAGATGATTAAGCAAAAGAGCATGATTACTCGTAATTGAGTGTTAATACTCTTGTTTTCGTAGTAACGAATCATAGGCGTCCTATAGTAAAAATGAATGGGCTAACGTCTATAGAGTTTCATTTTTGAGTCAATTAACTTACTAAAGGGTCAATATTGCGTGATTCGATTAAGTAGCACATTGATTTGGATTAACAATTAAGATTGTTTGTATGAAAATAAATATGGTTGACATGATCGCGTCATATCGATGCTTTTTTGTACACGATGGTTCTTGTTTTATGCTGGTTTTTTGAACAAATATCACGTTGTTGAGACGGATTCAGCGCTGAACGCTGAATCCGTTATAAAGGGAATGGATTTTCAATCCGACTTTTTCGTTGTTAGTTATGGCCGGATTTGTCCGTTATTACTTGTTTAAGACTTCAGATGTTGACTGAGTTCAGTAATATGCGCCGCCCCGATGCCACAGCAGCCACCAATCAGTGAGGCACCCTGACGGCACCATTTTTCTGCCCATGCGACATAAGCCGGTGGCGTCATATCCGCTCTGATTTCATCAATCTCTTCATTGGCTGCTGCATCTTTTTTCTGCGGGGCAAATGCATTGGCATAGGCACCAAGCTGAATGTCACTCTTGCCGAGCTCTGCGAGGGTATTACGGGCCACATCGATGGCATCACCAATGGTTTCCGGTTGACAACAGTTGAACAGAATCGCCTGAACATGCTGCTCTGCCATTGCTTGTACAGCTTGTACTACAGTTTCGCCGGAACGGAGAGTTGGCTGCTCGACTGGCTCTGAATCTTCCAGCGTAAATGAGACCCAAACCGGTTTTGACTGGCTGCTAAAGCGGTCAATCGATGCTTTGATCGCAGTTGCTTCAGCGATCAGGCTTTGTGTTTCGATCAGCCAGAAATCAACAAAATCATCGAGCCCTTGAATCAACGGTGCAGCAATTTCATCCACCCGATCCGCTTGATATAAATCCGGACGATAAGAGCCGAATAACGGTGGCAGTGAGCCGGCAACTCGAGCGTGAGTCTGAGTGTCTTCAACAGCCTGACGAGCCATTTGTCCCGCTTTTTGTGCCAGCGTCAGCGCTTCATGTTTAAAACGGGTGTCACCGATATGGAAAGGAACTAAGGCGTAGCTGTTGGTGGTAATCACCTCTGAGCCACTGCGAATAAAGACTTCATGTGCCTGTCGGACAATTTCCGGTGTTTCAATCAAAGCAAGGGCAGACCATTCGGGTTGGCGAAAGGGCGCTCCGAGACGTTCCAGTTCTCGGCTCATTCCGCCGTCGAGGATGGTGACTTGATGTTCTGACATGAGATACCTCTGTATTGATTGATGTCCAAGAAAAATTTAAATGCACGTCTAGCAGTGTAGATGTCCGCGAGCAGTTTATCGTAATCGAATAGGGATGCAATAGATTCTGTGATTTTCCGACTGCGGAGTAAAGAGAATGAATTATAGAAAGTTGATATGTATCAAGGTATAAACTTTGCCATATTTTAGCCATAGCATATAGTTTCTTAAGGGATCGTTCATTATCTAAGGAGAGGTATGGCTACAGCAGAACAGCAAGTGTCATTTGACCAGAGTGAACTGATTATTACCAAAACAGATTTGCAAGGGAAAATCACCTATGCAAACCGGACATTTATGCGTGTGGCAAACTATGCAGAAGCTGATCTGCTTGGTCAGGATCATAATCTGATCCGTCATCCTTCCATGCCGCGAGGTGTCTTCTATGGTCTATGGCACGCCTTAAAATCGGGAGAAGAGTTTTTTGGTTTTGTGAAAAACTATACCTCAGATAAGAATTACTATTGGGTTTTTGCCAATATAACGCCCGATCGAATTGGCGGTGATGTCATTGGATTTTACTCAGTGCGTCGGGTTGCCCCCAAAGGTGCGGTACAAACGATCGAGAGAATTTATCAGAAAATGCGCGAATTGGAGCTGACAACCGAAAGAAAACAAGCTCCGGAAGTCTCGTGGAAGTGGATGGTTGATTTAGTCCGTCAGCAACATCAGATGGCATATGAAGAATACATTATCGACCTTTACCAGAAACATCGTTCAGATTAAAAGGAGTGAATGATGCGTAGTACGAGTCAGGTCAGTAGCAATATTTTATTTCAGCGCCAGAAGTTTTTGATTATCTGTTCAGTGTTCACCATCGTCATTATTGGGTTATCGATTGCCAATATTTATGATCACGGCTTCAACTATTTCAATGTCCTCTTACCATTATTTACCATTGCTTTTTCGGCTTATGCCTATTGGGATCAACTGCAACCATTAATGGTGCTGAAACGGATCTGTGATGCTTTGAATGAGGCCAGAAGAGGCAATGTTCATGTTCGTATCACCGATACCAAAGGGCTGGGAGAAGTCGGCCATGTGGCATGGGCATTGAATGATTTTCTGGATATTGTTGAGACAAATTTTAAAGAATTGTCAAACATTTTTCAGCGCACAAGTAAAGGCGTGTTCTACCGTCGTGGATTGGTGGACGGACTGCCCGGTGAGTTTTTCGAAACGATGCAGAGTATTAATGAGGCAATCGAATCCATGCATCAAGCATATATTTTCTCCCGGAAAAATCGCTTGAAAAGTGAATTGCATCATCTCAATACAACCAACTTGATCGTCAACTTAAAGAATAATCAGGAAGAGTTGGTGACGTTGTCGAATCAGATGGATGATGTGCTGACCATTGCGACAGAAAGCCGGGATGGCGCGGCACAAAGTCGTGAAGTCGTGGGAGAAATCCGCCATGCGCTTGATGATGTGAATGTCCGGATGGTGAGCATGGAACAAACCGCACAGACGTTGGGCAAGGAGAGTATCCGGATTGCCGATACGATCAAGGTGATTACCGGTATTGCCGAACAGACCAATTTGCTGGCTTTGAATGCTGCCATTGAAGCGGCTCGTGCGGGGGACGTCGGACGCGGCTTTGCCGTGGTTGCCGATGAGGTGAGATCGCTGGCTGATCGCACCAGAAGCTCAACCGCGGATATTAGTGAGATTATTAATTCACTGATCGGCCCGATTGAAGAAATGGTATCTCAGACACTGGCCGTCGGACAACAGATGAAAAGTGTCGGGGATGAAGTGATCAATTTTCATAGCAACTTTGACAAAGTTGCCAATGCATCACAGCAAACCATCTCGTTAATGAATCAGGCCAAAGACTGCTCTTTTGCATCGTTGATTAAATTGGATCATGTCATTTATAAACAAAATGGTTATATTGCTCTGGAGTCAAACGGAGAAGGTGCCGAAGCGAGAGCCGTTCAGGTTGATCATTTCAATTGCCGGATGGGTAAATGGTATTACGAAGGTGAAGGTTATGAGGCCTTCAGTCAGACAACTGCCTACCGCCGTTTAGAAGAGCATCATCAAGCTGTGCATCAAAATATGCAAGAAGCGCTGAAATTGGTGCGTGAAGATTGGCTGGCGAATGATGACGTATTGAACCGTTTGGTTACCGTGGTTGATAAAGCCGAACATGCCAGTAATCGGGTGATCGACTATGTTTCTGAAATGGTCAGGGAAAAGCATCATCACCAATAAGGAGTGCAGAGCAAGGGAACCGTGTCGGTGTTGCACAGCGATATATGACACCATTGATATCGTTGTTGTCTGATAAACAAAAAAGACCCGATTGGGCCTTTTTTGTGGCATGTCCCTGTATGTTTATCCCACTCTGGCTATTGCGTGTAAGCAGAAACTGCCAATATGGCATGAGAACATCATCAATGGACTTTATTTAAATCAACCAGTGGTTTTTTCACCTGTTTAACGGGGTGTTTGCCCTGAATGTCTGCCACGGTAGCTAAAGCCTGTTTTACTTCTCCGGTGTTGCGTAATACCGTGTATGTCACATCAAAATGCTTGGATGCACCGGCCTCAATTTTAGGAACTAACCCGAGTGGACGTTGATACTTGGTGTTATAAGCATAGCTAGTGCCCGGTTCGATTCCGGTGACATAGCCTTGTTGCAATGTATCGGTATTCTTCCAGATGGTCAGGACTGGCAACTGTTTGATGTTATAACCAACTGAGACTCCCAGATTTCCGGCCTGATTATGCAGCACGGCCAGTGTGTTACCCTGTTTATCTCCGATTGGTTTCAAATTATAAACCATTTCATCATAGCCTTTGGTTGGGCCAAGGTAGGTTTGCCAGTCTTTCAGGCCTTTCTTCGCGTAATCGTTAAAAGGTGAAATCTCACTGGCAGCCGCGGTAATTTTGGCACCTTTTTCGAGGATCGGACGACCGAAGTTAGAGTGGTAGATGATCTGATATTCATCTTGATAATCGGCTTTATTGGTCAGAGTGTCATGAACGGCAAACTGATTGCTGCCGGGAGTGACCGAGAATGAAGTAAGCGTCACGAGCTCTGCTTTTTTGAACGTTCTTTCAGAGACTTCCCCTTCGACCGTGATAGTATAAGGCGGCTGTTCGTCAATGGTAACTTTGACCGTTGAAGCCGGGGTATTTTGGATGCGGCCATGCAAGCTAAGTAACTGGCCGTTATCATCGACGCCCGGGTGACCGGTCCATTCGTAACCACAGCGCACCATCATCTCATTGAATCCATCTAACCAGCCCAGACCGTTGCGGCTTTCCAGATCAATAAATGCAGGATTGACGATCTCTTTGACCGGTGAGTCCCAGCCGAGAATGCGTTTGCCATCTTTCTTGACGTTGAATATTCCCATGCCACGGGTTGGCACTAAGGTGATTTCCAGTTCTCCGTTGTTAATCACTAAGGTCTCGACTCCCATCTGTTTACCGCCATGTAACTGGCGTTTTTCGATGGAGAAGGGTTGTTGAATGCCTAAGTCTTTATTGGTGACTTTCCAGGCACCGACATCAATGTTCGTGGTGGCATCGGTTAAGACAAACTCCGCAGCATTAACAAGACCGGGAGCAGCGATGAGTAGGGCAGCGACGAGTGGTTTGATCTTCATGACGTTTGATTCCTTGATAGTGAGTTTGATTTGTTGTTCTACTGAATCGATTCAGCTAATAACATACAAACTCACCATTCAGGATCAAATGCAAATCGGTGAAGGTGTGAGCTAATTCTTATGTTTGACAGTGCACGAACTGATTTCTGATTGATGAATCACGTTCAGCAATTGGGGGATTATTGAGCAACTTTTCATGTTCATCATAAGATGAGTGAGAATGAATGATAGATGCGATGACCTCTTGTTATACCGCTTGCTTGAGACTAGAATGACCAATATAAAGACCATTTAAGAGACCTGTTTATGACCTCTAAAATTTTGGCTGATGTTGCTGCCAGTATTACTGAGTTAAAAGCCAACCCGATGAAAGTTGCAACAAGTGCTTACGGTGAACCGGTCGCTGTACTAAACCGAAATGAGCCTGTATTTTATTGCGTACCCGCTGAAGCGTACGAAATGATGATGGATAAACTCGAAGATCTTGAGCTACTTGCTATTGCGAAAGAGCGTGAATCTGAAGAGAGCATTTCGGTTCATATTGATGACCTATAAACTTGAATTCAAAAAGAGTGCACTCAAAGAGTGGGAAAAGCTTGGTTCAACGCTGCAACAGCAATTTAAGAAAAAGCTGATTGAGCGATTAGAGAACCCGCATGTGCCAGCCTCAAAACTTTCTGGCGCTGACAATATGTACAAAATAAAATTGCGCCAATCGGGTTACCGCTTAGTCTACAAAGTCGAAGACGATATCATTATTGTCACCGTCTTAGCCGTCGGCAAGCGCGAGCGTAGTGATGTTTACCGTAAGGCGATGAAACGGCGCTAGTGTTCAAAATAGTAACTGGCGCACAGGCATCAATTCCCCCTGAAATCGAAAAATACAATAGTGCGTCAAGTTTTGGGGACCTAAGGCTGGGAATTACGAAAGTTAAACAATGGTGGTTTCGTGTCCTCAAGCCCCGTTAATCCGCGCTAAACAAACCCGTTCTGCCAGTGTTCTTAATTGTTGCACTCTCCCTTCGAGATAAGCCAGCTCTTCTGCGGTGATTTCATAATGTTCTGAATAACGGGCTTCGATATAGGCGCGTTGCAGGCGACGGAAGCTGCGACGGTGGAATTTATTGTCGAGCGGGAAAATCGTCTTAAACTCTGGCTCGATTTGCGCACACAGTTTACTCAGCTTCTCGATATTGTGGGATTTGGGTAAATAGTTGGTGCATGTGAGTAATACACAGGCCAAAAAACGTTCCGTCGATTGATGTAATTCAAAAGCAGCGATAGATAACTCTTTTTGATTTAAATAGTGATGATAACCGGAGATAAAGGCATTCGCGCTTTTAAACCACTGTGCATAATGTTTACGGGCAATTTCCCGTTTCTCGGCCTCGGTTAAATCACCCGGCTCCATCAGTGGTTTCGGTGTCGCGGCAAACAGTTCAATCCCTTCTTCACGGATATCCCGAAAAAAGTAGTGCCCCTGCTGCAATCGTTCATTCACTTCCTGTAAATCGTGAACAATCAAACCAAGCGGTGCGGATTTTACTTTGCGATCAATTTGCTCTTCGGCACGCTGCCAGACGACATAATCTTCCACCAAGGCAGCTTTGTTGACCATCACTAGAATATCGTAATCGCTGATGTAACCATTGATCGGGTCGCTGACCCAATTGCCTTTGGCGTGGCTGCCGAACAGGATGATTTTCAGGATACGAAACTCACTTTTACTCCCGGTTTTGCCTTCAAGATAGTTTTCCAGCGTATCGCGCAGAATGGTCGAGATCGTGGCAAGCTCTTGCTGTTTGAATTCAGGCAGATGATCGAGGGAGGTTTTCATAAAGCAACATTTGGTCAGTGATGAATGGCTTTAGCATAAAAGAAGGTGTAGGCAAAGAATACCATCACACCCTGATTTATGCGTATTACTGAGAAAAATGCGATTCAATTCAAAGCTATAGTGTTTGTTATGCGTTTACTCAAAGATCTCATAGTGACGTTCTACGTTGACGGTCACTTTACCCCAATGAGATGCTTTGACTCTTTTCTGATGTTGTTCAAAAGACGCTTTATCCGTAAACTCTTCGTAAACGTCGAAACGCAGAGGGTTTTCCGAATTTTGGATGACGCTAAACGTGATGCAACCCGCCTCTTCGAGGGTAAGACGTTTATGGTTTACCAGCTCATTTTTTACTAATTCAAGCTCCGACTCAGGAACTAAAATAAAGCCTTTCAATGTTACTTTTGACATAAATTTCCTTGTGATGCATAACGCTCCGCTAAACGGTGAGCGTTAGCAAGTCCGGTGTAGACCACGCTTTTTGTGACCGGAACGCCCAAAGCAGCGTCGCGCGTTAGCGCGTCCAGCCCGCAGGGCGAGGCTGCCTTTGTTTGTTATGTGTTGCTTATTACTCTTCATCACGAAGCCTATCTCTGCATGCAGCAATAAAGTCCATATATTTAAGATCAGAATCTTGATGTAGAGCCTTTTCAAAGACACAGCATAAATTCCAACAGAACCCACGCGTCATCCTCAGTGAGTGTAATTTGCACTTCTTTGCTCATGGTCTCTCTTTACTCATAACTCCGCCAACACAGGCAGCCGAAGCGTAGGCTGTCCAGTGTAATGCGCTTTTTTTTTTGCATTGCACGATTGTACTTGGCCTTGTTAGCGCTAATTTTAGAACGGAATATCATCATCAAAAGACTCGGGGACTGGTGTACTCCCCCTTTCATTGGCTTTATGTAGAAGTTCTTCATTTTCCAACAAGTAATCGATTCCATCGGCCGTTATGGAAAAGGCGTAATACTCACTGTTATTGTACTCGTGATCTATTGCGATGTTCTTATCTAGAAAGCCGACTCGCTCCAGCTTAATTGCTGCGAGGCTAAGTATTCCTTGCTCTACACCTTTAAGATCGTTGAATGTACTCCACACAGATACGCCATCAGGAGAGCTTGCATAGCTTTCTAGGACTTTAGCCAATAATCGATGCTCAACATCACCAAGCTTGTAGTTGTATCCGACTTTCCTGCGGGCTGATACCTGCATCTAACGCTTTATATACGAGGTCATAGGCAGTATTTTCAGGCACTACGCCAAATTCAGACCAGTTGCGTTCTGGTGCACCAAGAAAATTCCCTTTTTCTCCAAAAGTCATGGCTCCAAAACATAATTCCGATACGGATAGTCCTGTTGAGCCTAGGTAACGATATTTCATATTTACTCTCTTAGCTTTTTTAAAATTTACAGTTTTATACAAGCAATCACTAATCCAATGAACGTTAATAACGCACCAGCGAACGGAATATGAGAAAGAGAAACTCCGTATGTGATTAGCAGCCCGCCGAACCAGGCACCTACAGCATTACCAAGGTTGAATGCTGCTATGTTGCAGGACGAAACCATGCTCTTTGATATTTCGCTGCTATCCAGTGCCTGTACTTGTAATGGCGGAATTGTTGAGAACATAGCCATCCCCAGTAAGAAAATAGCAATACAGGCTGTCGATTCAGTTAAGACTGCAACTGGGAATAAGCTCAAAACGATGATTAGAAATAATAGAGTTATGATAAGAGCTCTACGAGTCCCTTTATCCGTTAATTTCCCACCAATATGATTACCTGCCACCATACCAATGCCAAATAGAACCAAAACAGGCGGTATAAGATTTTCATTCATACCTGTAACGTTTTTAAGTATTGGCGAAATATAAGTAAAGGCAGAAAAAACACCTGAAAATCCGAATGCCGTAATTAGTAAACTTCTAAGAACAGTTGGGTTGATTATTACTTTTAAATCATCTTTTATTTTGACAATGTTTTTATTTTCATTTTTCTTATGATGCACCGCGATTATTATCGCGAGAGCAGATAAAACACCGATGACTGTTACCATGAAAAAAGTATAACGCCAGCCAACGAGTTGACCCACCCATGCACCAAGAGGAACCCCCATAATATTTGCTAAAGTAGCACCAAGGAAAACAGCAGAGACAGCCGATGCTCGTCTGTCCGGTGGTGCTAATTCAGAAGCATAAACAGAGCTGATTCCGAAAAATGAAGCATGAGAAAATGCGGTTATTATTCTGGCTATAATTAAACTCGTAATACTTCCGGAGAGACCACACCATAGGTTGCCAATGGTAAATACAATCATGAGAAAAATAAGTACTGGCTTTTTATTATATTTACTAAGTAATGGAGTGAGTAACGGTGCGCCAAGTACAACACCAAATGCATACGCTGTAATAGAATATGCAGCTAAAGTTATGGATATATCAAAATCACGAGATATGTTAAGTAATAAGCCCATAATTACAAACTCTGTCGTTCCTATACCAAAAGAACCGACAGATAAAGCATATACGGCAGTGGGCATACCCGACGTACGAGATACAGCGATGTTGTTCATAAAAGCCTTATCTCCCGCCAGAACGACGGGATATTTACTGGAAGAAATTTATTATTACTACAACGACAGGGTTTTTATTTATCGATTAACTCAAAGTCACCTTCATTGTACCTTAATCCATGAACGTTATTTGGCGTGAAAATATTATCGATATCATTTATATCATTGTCGGAAATGTTTAATGCTACAGCACCAGTATTATCTATTAAATGTTCTATTTTCCTCGCGCCAGGAATAGGTACAATATTATTTCCTTTACTTAATACCCAACCAAGTGCTAGTTGGGCGAGTGTACAACTATATTTGGATGCAATATCTTGCAATTGTTCGAGTAGTTTCTGGTTTTTTAACATTGCTTCTTTTTGGAAACGAGGAAGATTTCGACGAAAATCATCATCCGCAAAACCGGATTGATCGGTGATCTTTCCTGTCAAAAATCCACGTCCTAAAGGGCTATATGGAACAAATCCCACTCCTAGTTCACGACAAGCTTTGAGAATTCCTTCTTCCGGTTCACGCGTCCACAGTGAATATTCTGTCTGAACAGCAGTGATAGAATGAACCTTGGATGCTCTACGTAAAGTATCACCGGATACTTCTGACAAACCAATATGGCGAACTTTTCCTTCCTTGATAAGATCGGCCATCGTACCGACTACATCTTCAATAGGAACATTAGGATCGACGCGATGTTGATAGAGAATATCAATCGTATCGATGTTCAGCCTTTTGAGTGAGCCCTCAACAGCTTCGCGAATGTGTTGTGGCCGGCTATCAACCCCTGCCATTCGTTCGAGCCCCTGACCTGTAGGAAGGATTCGAAAGCCAAATTTAGTTGCAATCTGAACTTTATCTCGAATACCTTTTATGGCTTTTCCAACTAATTCTTCATTCTCAAAAGGGCCGTAAACTTCAGCCGTATCAATAAAGGTAACTCCCATATCAACAGCGGTATGAATTGTATTAATAGCTTGAGATTCTTCTGCACCTCCGTACGCAAAACTCATTCCCATACAACCAAGTCCCAGTGCTGAAACTTCGAATTTTTCTTTTCCGAGAAAACGTGTCTTCACTTATTTATCCTCACCTTCTTAATGTTTTTATAGATATACTTTTATTTTAAACTCAAAACAATTAATATATAGCTAATACACTGTTAGAAAATTATTAATAATGAAAAATATTCCAGATTTACAGCATATAGAAATATTTATTCTTATCGTTAGACACGGAAGTTTTCGTAAGGCCGCAAAAGAATTGAATCTTTCTCCTCCGTCATTAACTAGCGCCATAAATAATCTTGAAGATAAGTTAGGTGTCAGGCTTTTGAATCGATCAACTAGAAGTCTTTCTCTAACCGAGGTTGGTGAAGAATTTCTAAATAATGTCATACCTATTTTAAATGATTATAGACGTATTATTGATAACCTGAATCATCATAAAAAGAAACCTGAAGGTATTGTAAGAATTAATTTACCAAGAATAGTTCTGGACCTTTTCTTTCAAAAATATTTTTTAAAGTTCAAACATGAGTTTCCCGATATTGTCTTAGAACTGTTTACAACTGACAGAATGATAAATATAATCGACTCTGGATTTGATGCGGGAATACGCTATAGATCAGATGTTCCTAAAGATATGATTGCAATTCCAATAGGCGAAAAACCAGCTTTAATACCTGTAGCAAGTCCGGCGTTTATTGATGAGTTTGGCGTTCCTTCATCACCAATGGATCTGGTTAATTTTAGATGTATTAATCGTTGTTTTCCTAGTGGACAAATATATCGGTGGGAGTTTATTGATTTGCATGGAAAACTAGTTGAAGTATCCATTGATGGGGATCTGGTACTTGACTCGGATACATCAATGATCCAGGCGGCTGAATCGAGCTTAGGGATTGCTTTTGTTTACGAAAATTTAGTGTTGAATAATATTTCAGAAGGTAGTTTAATCAGATTATTACCTAATTATAAATATCCTGTCGATAATTTTTGCATTTATTACCCGAGCAGAAAATATATTCCTGTACCTTTAAGAACGTTAATTACGTGGATATCATCTCAGAATAGTATTTCATGATGATTATTATGTATGCGTTAAATTAAATTTATTACACTAGATATAAATATTTAATATACAAATCCATATAATAGCTATGAGTGTTAGTGTGGCTAAAGGTCATAAAAGGAATAGATGAAATAACGGTATATATTTCAGTATGCTGTTAACCGAACATAGATAGTGTTTTGATGTCGTGATAAAAAAGAGACTCAAAGTAGGGAATATTAAACCGAATGATTGTGTGGGTCATCATCTCAAGCGAATGCCAGCTTAACTGCAATGACAGGGGACGAGTGTCCCCTGATTGTATCCCCTGATTGAAGAAGGAGTTGATTAGGCGTAGCGTCGGATTGCCAGTAGCCCGAATAAAGATACCAAAAGCACGCCGTTGACTGAGCCGCCCATTTTCAGCTCCAGCACCGCAGGATCATGGTCTGATGCGCGGTATTGGTCGCGGTATTTAGGCAGGTCGCCCTTATATTTGTTACTGTAGTCAAACAGAGAAGACTCAGCCGCATTGATATGCCAGTCGGTGGCATCAATGACATGCATTTTCAGACTCGGGCTAATCAGAATGTGGTCTAAAGAACCCACTTCATCATTGTATGAGTAACTCCAGTTGTCAGGATGAATCATACTTACCGCACTGATGTAACCATAACCCTGCGTGATGTCAGCACCTTGATCGCCAAACTGCGGTTTGCCGTTGATGAAGGTATTTCTGGCGGCATGAATGGTTTTGCCATATTTCGCCGGGGTGTAATCGGTCAGAACCAGTAATGGATCTTCCTTACCGTACGCGTTGAGGTCTCCGAGAATCACCTGATGACCCGGGATCTTTTTCAGTGCTTCGCCAAGAGCTACGGCTGCGGCAACGCGGAAGTTCTCACATGAGCCTTGGAAATCCGGATCTTGCCGGCCTTGTCCGCCATTCTCAACCGATGCGGCATCTTCCCAACAGGTTGAGCCTTTGGATTTAAAGTGGTTCACGGCGATGGTCAGTGCTTGCTCGCCACCTTGATTGCTACGAACTGTAAAGGTCGGTGCGAGAGAATCACGCTGGTAGTTCTTACCATCTTCGATCAGATTGCCGTCTTTATCATACACAGCCGGTGCTTGTTGCGAAGGCATGTGGATAATCCGTGGGGTGGTCAGTGTGACACGCTGGTTACGATAGATGAGACCGGTGGTAATCGCATCGGTGCCGATGGAATCCTGTGAATCGATGATGCCGTCCTGATTGGTATCGATGGCCACATATTGATAGCGATTTTCCGGTTTGCTGATCTGTTGATTGAGCTGCTCGACCAACTGATGAATCGCGCCACCATCGCCGAAGCCATTATTTTCGATTTCCATCAGACCGACGATATCCGCATCGAGCTGCAAGATAGCGTGGACGATCTTCTCTTGCTGGATTTCAAATTCAGCGGCAGTTTTTGCCCCGCGGTTGCTACCATGGGTGTTTGCATCGCCACCAAACGGAGAGTTGAAATAATTCAGCACATTGAAAGTCGCAATCCGTAAATCACCGCCTTCTTTTAGTTGTGGAGCTGACCGGCGCGGAGAATTGTGAACGAAGTTACCTTGCGTCAGGGTATTGGCCATGATCAGGCGATATTCACCGTAACTGTAAGTGATCACACCTTGAGCACCGCTGAGGGTGTCATTGACACGGATATAGTCTTCGGTAGATCCGTCCTGATCAATATCGCTGCGACCAAATTGAGGGTAGTAAGGGATTTGCCCATTATCAGCAACCTGATCCGATTCAACAAACAGACGGTGCTGTGCATTCTCTCTGCTTTGCTGTTTGGCTTGCTCTGAGCCGGCTGCAAAGTTTTGGTTAGGCTGAACATTCAACCGTCCCTGAGCGAGTACCATATTGTTGCGTCTGGCATCATAGTCGTAACTGAATGTGCGAGTCACACGCATGTCGAGTTTGGCTGGAAGATTGACTAACATGCCTTCATAGCGTTCCAGCGTCTGGGCAAAATTATCATCGCCCTCGGTCAGGGTAATATCGGTCGCTTGTGGTGGTTGCTGTTCTCCCAGTTTGATCCATTGACGGTTGTCCGCTGAGAGTTCAGTCAGATCATAATATTCTTTGACTTTCCCTTTGGCACAAACCACATCACCGGGTTTGAGCGCTGATGCTGACTGACCGGTGTAAATAAACAGCCCTTCAGAGGTATTGCTATTGTAGTCATCTTGCAGTGCTTGCAGATAGAACCCTTTGGTGAGCCCAGTGGTAACGGCACTGACGACGCCTTTCACGGTATATTCCTGATCGGTGGTGTTATCTGAGCCACTAAGCAGCGGTGAGCGGGCGCCTTCTCCCTGAATTTCTTGAATCGATATAAAGGATTCACCCTCACAGGTAAAGGTTGAGGCCGGGCTGTCTATGGCCCCGAGCCCGTCGATATTGTCTTTTGCGGCAGAAGTCCATTGCGATTCAACATAGGATGACGAAGGGGTTAACGCATTGGATTGACGTACCAATGTGGTGTCTTTGGCAAAATAGCTGCCCCCCATGGTGCCGATCATATCGTGCACTGAACCGTTGCGCAGTAGGGCAATCGGATCATTGCCGTTAAAATTCAGGACCGTTGTATTGGTCTCTTGACTGACCGCCAGAATGTCACTGTTGGCCTGACTATTGGCAATGACGAGTACGCCATGGGCCGGAATTGTCCGCCCGTCGAGAGGGAGTTTAGTTCCCCATTCACCATTACCGTTGGTTGACTTCGCCAGCGTATAGCCGTCCAGAGAGAGGGATTCATCTCCGGTGTTGGCAATTTCGATAGCTTTGTTTAATCCGGATCCTTCCACATACTGTGAAAGGAGAATATCAGCGTGAGCCGATAGAGAAAGAATGCTTCCGATTGCGATCGAAAGGCATGATAGTGAGGTTTTGACTTTCATTTCTGATCCACTTGACGTTGTTTTCCATGATTATGTGAGATTTAGTTCGTGAATAATCAACTCATCAAAATTGATGACTCACTACTAAAATTACTAACTATTTCACGGTTTAGTTTTGCTTTTTAATATGAAACTAAAAATACATTTCAATGAACTTGAGATATGAGTCGCATAAATAGCATCAATAAATCGAGATGAATCACATTTTCATATGCAACAAAATTTGTGTCAGCGGATGGAAGCAGCCACCGCGGGGCACGGTGGCGAGGTCAGGGGGCTAAAAACAATGGTATGGCAATACTTGGGCTCAGAAGCCGCGCATTTGAATCCGGCGCAGGAACTCAGTCATAATCCGGTCATAGAGCAGATCCCCTAAGAAAGCATCTTCCACATGATGATCGATACTCGGATTATCATTGACTTCAATGACATAGACCTGACCGTTAATCTCTTTCAAATCAACGCCATATAAACCATTGCCGATTAAGTTGGCGGCTTTTAATGCGGTGTCGATGACATTTTTGGGCACTTGCTTGAGATCCAGTGTTTCAAAACTACCGGAGGTGGTCCTGCCATTGTTATGGTGATGGTAAATCTGCCAGTGGCCGCGGCTCATCATGTATTTACACGAGAAGATTGCCTGTCGGTTGAGAATGCCGATCCGCCAGTCAAAGTCTGTCGGCATAAATGCCTGAGCCAGAATCAGTGCACTTTTCTCAAACAATAACGCTGCTTCTTGATTGAGTGAGTCAATATCAGTCACTTTAATCACCCCGCGCGAAAAGGCACCATCAGGAATTTTGAGCACCATCGGGAATGACAGCTCAGAGAGTAGTTTATCCTGCCAGTCTGGGTCAAAGCTTTGCACAATCACGCTTTTAGGGGCGGGAATATGATTACGTTGCAGTAACTCGGTCAGAAAGACTTTATTGGTACATTTCATAATGGATTCGGAATCATCCATCACCACCAGCCCCATTTTCTCGGCCATTTTCGCAAAGCGGTAGGTTTCGTTACTGATATTGGTGGTGGCACGGATAAAGAGTCCGTCAAACTCGCCCAAACGGGAGAGATGCTCAGCCGTAATGGTTTCCATATTCATACCTAAGCGTTGCGCTGCTTTCTGGAAGCGCTTGAGGGCTGCTTTATCTGACGGGGGCATTTTTTCATCCGGATCGACCAACATCGCAAGATCATAGCGGGATGCTTTATTCTGCTTCGGGTTTTTCCAGACTTTCTGGGAAAACTTTTCCAGCGATTCAATAAAAAAGTCCTGTTCAGGGTCGGTTAGATCCTGAAACGGGAATGGCCGAATTGATTTGATATGCCACTGTTGGTTATGTCTTGACAGCTCAAGATGAATGACCGGAATCATGAATTGTTCAAATAGATGACGTGCCAGCTTCTCCAATCCTTTTTGCGGGGTGCGGCCAAAGTAAATTTTGCACTGCAGTTCATGTTCAGACGGGTAGAGTTTATTCAGCTTGAGTAGATTCGAAGAGTGCAGAAACGGCTGATGAATATCATTAATCGCCATGACTCGGGGAATCACGCGATGTCCTCTTGCTTCTGCCATCAGTGAGCAATAGTAACCACTACTCATGTAGTCGTAACTGCGGCATAAATTGACGATTTGAATCGACTTATGAGTCGGTTTCCAGTTAGTGTTCAGGTAGTTTTGAACGCTGATGACTTGATCGGAAGGGAAATATTGGTGCCAGTCATCGGTATGATCGGTCACAATGAAAAGATTTGCCATGTCTTATAATTCCGGTTGCATGATACGCAGTCTTTGTGGAGATAAGTCTCTTGTGGAGATTGACGTATCGACATAATATTGCATCGCAATCTTCTAACCTTTTGAGGCATCGTATGGACATTCGTCATGCGAACCACACTGATCTTTCTGCGCTAAATGCACTAGAGCAACAGCTTTTCACCGAAGACAAAATCTCACCACGTCAGATGCGGCGGTTTCTGAAATCGGCACATGCGGCCATTTTTGTTGCCGAATCCGGCACTCAACTGGCTGGCTATGCTTTACTTCTGTTTCACCAAGGTACACAGCTATCAAGGTTGTATTCGATTGCCGTAAACCCTGACTTCAGAGGACGAGGTATTGCCCAACAACTGATGGAGCAATGTGAGCGTGCCGCTCTTGATCAAGGTGCTTGTACATTACGGCTAGAAGTTAGGGATGACAATAGGGCAGCGTTAAAATTATATGAAAAAATGGGCTATAAACGGCTCAGAATATTGATGCACTATTACGATGATCAATGTGACGGGATTCGGATGCAAAAACGCCTCGATCCGCATGAACCTCGTTTGGAAGTACCCGTGCCACTTTATGTCCAAACCACCCCGTTTACCTGCGGGGCTGCGTGTCTGTTGATGAGTTTTGCACGCTTTGAACCGCAAACCGAGCTGACCCGTACCCATGAGCTGCAACTATGGCGGGAAGCCACCACGATCTACATGACGTCGGGACATGGCGGCTGTAGCGGACACGGTCTGGCGCTGGCCGCGGCACGGCGCGGATTTGATGTTGAGTTGTGGAGCCGTTCTTCAACGGTGCCATTTATTGATGGGGTGCGGGATCCGAATAAAAAGTCAGTGATTGAATTAGTCCATCAGGATTTTTGTCAGCAGCTGGCAATGTATGAGAATGTCACGGTGACGGATATGCCGCCCACGCAGGCTCAGTTTGAGCACTGGCTGGAACAGGGTGTGAGTGTGTTATTGCTGATCAGCACTTATCGATTTACGGGTAACAAAGAACCGCACTGGATTTTGCTCAGTGGCATGAGTGAACACTTTTTCTTTATTCATGATCCACATGTTGATGATCAGTCTGATGTGGTTGCCGCTGCTTATATTCCGGTCGGGAAAGCGGTTCTGACGCAAATTATTGGCTATGGCAAACAGAAGCAGACATCTTGTGTGGTGATACGCAAGGGGAAATCGCTCGAACTCTCGAACTAATTCATTGAATAGATTCACTGAACTGAATAACGCCTAACACGAGCATCCGTAACGTGTTAGGTCAGTGAGAATGTGTCTGATACATGTGGAGGAATATGTACTCAGGCGCATTTTTTATAGTCAGTCATGGCGGATTCTTGCATACCAAGTTCCTGAGCCTGACGCACCAGTTCTTCTCTTTCTGTTGCTGTGGTTTCTGCTTTTTCTGGTGAGCGAAACGTTTCGATTTCGAGTTCCGCAGGTACAAAGACATAATGTTTGCTAAACATTTTTCCACTCTCTATGGTTATGATCTATGGTTACGATGGGTAAAAAAGATGCTGCTTAATATTAAGCAGCATCGAAAGAAAGGTCAAATTATAATCACAAATCTGTTAATAATCGAACGATTTGTTTGTTAATTTGTGAGCCTTAAACATCGTAGGTTGTTGACGCTGTATCGCCGCCTGTGCCTGTCCAGTTGGTGTGGAAGAACTCACCACGCGGACGGTCAACACGCTCATAGGTATGCGCACCAAAGTAATCGCGCTGGGCCTGAAGCAGGTTTGCAGGGAGACGAGCTGTTGTATAGCCGTCAAGGAATGTCAGAGCCGATGTGGTACAAGGCATTGGGATACCGGCTTCCAGAGATTTGGCGGCAACTTTACGCCATGCAGCAAGACACTGATCCAGAATGCCTTTAAAGTAAGGATCTGACCCTAAGAAAGCAAGTTCAGAGTTGGCATCATACGCATCGCGGATATTACCAAGGAACGCTGAACGGATGATACAGCCACCGCGCCACATCAGTGCCACGTTACCGTAGTTCAGTTCCCAGCCATTCTCATCGGATGCTTCACGCATCAGCATAAAGCCTTGTGCGTAAGAGATGATTTTTGAAGCCAGCAGTGCCTGACGCAGTGCATCCAGCCATTCTTGCTTATCACCGCTTACTTTCTCGATAGCCTTGCCAAATTGTGCTTCAGCCGCAACGCGTTGCTCTTTGAGTGCTGACAGGCAACGTGCAAATACAGATTCACTGATTAAAGTCAGTGGGATGCCAAGATCCAAAGCATTGATACCAGTCCATTTACCGGTGCCTTTCTGACCTGCCGTATCGAGAATCTTTTCAACCAATGGGCTACCGTCTTCATCTTTATAACCAAGAATATCGGCGGTGATTTCGATGAGGTAACTATTCAGCTCGGTTTTATTCCAGTCGCTGAAGGTTTGTTGCATCTCTTCATGGCTCAGACCAAGGCCATCTTTCATGAATTGGTAAGCTTCAGTGATTAGCTGCATGTCACCATATTCAATGCCGTTGTGTACCATCTTAACGAAATGACCGGCACCGTCGTTACCGACCCAGTCACAGCAAGGCTCGCCCGTATCGGTTTTGGCTGAAATGGCCTGAAAGATGGGTTTGACTGCCGGCCATGCTTGTGGTGAACCGCCCGGCATAATCGATGGTCCGAAGCGTGCACCTTCTTCACCACCGGATACACCTGTTCCGATGAAGTGAATGCCTTTTTCTTTCAGAGCAGCAACGCGACGGTTGGTATCCGGATAGTTGGTATTACCACCGTCGATGATAATATCACCCTCGTCGAGTAGTGGTGCTAACTGATCGATAAACGCATCAACGACTGAACCGGCGCGGACCATCAGCATGACTTTGCGTGGTTTCTCTAATTTTTCAACCAACTCTTCCAAAGAATAAGCACCGATAATATTGGTGTCTTTGGCGGGGCCGGCTAAGAATTCATCGACTTTGGATGTGGTCCGGTTGTGTGCAACGACTGTGAAGCCATGGTCGTTCATGTTAAGAATTAGGTTTTGTCCCATCACCGCAAGACCAATAACACCTATATCGCCTTTCATTGAATTTATCTCCTCACGCAATCTTTGCTGCTGCATCTTTATCTAAATACCACTCAGTCTCTCCTTGAGACGACTGAACTTTAGCCGCAGGATAAGGTAATGCTTCTGCAGCGGTGGTGTGAATTTCATGAATAATGTCTGCTTTCCCGGCGCCCAGAACCAAATAGCTAATTCGTTTGGCGGCCTGAAGGACTCTGGCACTTTTGGAAACACGTAACTGGCCTGACTCAGGGTGAGAAGCCACGAGTGCCAGTGCAGAATCTTGATAATTGGTTGCTCCGGGGAAGAGTGAAGCCGTATGGCCATCAGCACCGACACCCAACAGAATCCAGTCAAAGACTGGCGTTCCATCCTGAGTCGGGACTTGATCCAACATTTCTTGGGCGAAGCGTTCAACTTCCGGTGCCGGATCGTTTTCCCCTAAAATCCGGTGGATATTCTCTGCCGGAATCTGAATCTGACTAAACAACAGTGCGTTTGCTTCACCGTAGTTGCTTTCCGCATCGTCTGGGGCGACACAGCGCTCATCACCCCACCAAAAATGAAGGTTGTGCCATTGGATTGACGTCGCATAGGGGGCAGAGGCCAGCAGCTTGAACAACATTTTGGGCGTGCTACCACCGGATAACGAGACGTGAACAGGGTGTCCCTGTTCACTATACGCTTTTAAGTCGTCAGCAAGTGAATGTACGACTTCGTCGGCAGTTTGAAAAATTTTGTGGTTGATCATAATTCGCAATAATCCGTATTGGTTAAATTTTTACAGGGGAATCGCCACTCTCTGCCATCTCGTTGCAGCAGTTCGTTCGATTCTTTAGGGCCCCATGTCCCACAGGCGTATCCATATAAAGAGGTCGGGTCTTGTTTGTAGTCCAGAATAGGCTGAACAAATTTCCAACAAGCCTCAACCGCATCTGTGCGGGCAAATAGTGTCGCGTCGCCGTTTAAGGCATCGAGCAATAAACGCTCATAAGCAGTGAGCATTTTGGTTTCTTCCAGAGAGGTATAATGAAAGTCCATTGATGCTTCTTTGGCGCGGAAACCGGCTCCCGGCTCTTTCAGACCGAAACACATCAAAATGCCTTCGTCTGGCTGGATTCGGATCACAAGTTTATTTTCCGGCGCATTCTGCGCAAATACCGGGTGCGGGGTGCGTTTGAAATGAATCACGACTTCGGTCACGCGGGTCGGTAGTCTTTTACCACTGCGGACATAGAACGGCACCCCATTCCAACGCCAGTTGTTGATAAACATTTTCAGCGCGACATAGGTTTCGGTGCGTGAATCTTCAGCGACCCCATGCTCATCCCGATAGCCCGGCAGGAATTTACCCCGAACTTCAGACTCAGTGTATTGCCCGAGCACCAGATTCTGGTGGATGTCTTGTTCACTGAGCGGTTGTAGACTTTGCAGGACTTTGTTGACTTCATTGCGGATTGAGTCGGCATTAATCGCGGCCGGTGGCTCCATCGTGACCATTGCCAGTACTTGCAGCAAGTGATTCTGGAACATATCTCGCACTGCACCGGAGTTGTCGTAATACCCGCCACGTTCTTCTACACCCAGAAACTCAGCACCGGTGATTTCGACATAATCGATGAAGTTGCGGTTCCAAAGTGGTTCAAACATACCGTTTGCAAACCGGAAAACCAGTAGGTTTTGCACGGTTTCTTTACCTAAATAATGGTCAATGCGGTAAATTTGATGCTCTTTGAAGTGACGGTGGATTTCGATATCCAGTTCTTGCGCTGATTTGAGATCATAGCCAAATGGCTTTTCAATAATCAGACGTTTCCAGCCTTGGTTCTCATCGTTTAGCCCATGCGCGGCAAGGCAGCCGGGGATCACGCCATACAGGCTAGGCGGTGTTGCCAGATAGAATAAGGTGTTGCGTTGTTCAAAGTGATATTGCTCGGCCAGCGTATCCAGCCGTTCAGACAATTTTTGATAGTCATCGACATTTGCGGTATCAATCGCTTGATAATGGAGGTGCTGACAAAAAGCTTCCAGCGTTTCAGGAACTGTTTTTTCCAGTTCTTGCAGGGTTGTCTTCAATCTTTCCCGGTAGGAATCATCACTATATTCCGTTCGACTTACACCTAAAATTGCAAATGATTTGGGCAGTTGATTGTTTGCATATAGATGATATAAGGCAGGAATAAGTTTGCGGTAAGTGAGATCGCCGGAAGCACCAAAAATTACAATGCTGCTGTTTTCAGGTATTACCATCATCTTTCCCTTAAAAACGAGGTATTTAGCGTGTGCCAACGGTAACAGCACAATACCAAAATAGAAAATTGGCTCTTTCTATAACAATAATAGGTGCTATCAATATCCATGACACCCGTCATAAAAGAGCAAAAAACCGGGCCCTATTCTCTCTGACAAATTGATTTACATCAACCAAAAGTGTCGATTTGATCAACTTATTTCATGTAAGGGTGCCCGGCTGATTTCGCTTTCCGATTTGGTGATCATATCTGATGAGTCATTGTCTTCAGGTATTGTTTAACGCGTTTGATGTAGATGTTCGGGTCAATCTGCGTCATCGTTTCTTCTTCCATAAAAGTATCGGCATAACGCTGATACAGCTTGTTTTCCAAAAACAGTAAATAGAGACGGGGATCCAAGTGGCCGTTGACGGCCATGTCAGTCATCCGTTCAATGACTTCTGGCAGCATGTTGACTTTTTGATCCGGTCGCTCACGGAAAGTGAGTGATTCAAAGACGTCAGCCACAGCGATCATTCTGGCTTGAAGCGACAGTTCTTCGCCTTTTAATCCTCTGGGGAATCCATGGCCGTCCATGCGTTCATGGTGACACGCTGCAATTTTCGGAATATTTTTCAAATGTTCCGGATAGGGCAACCGTTCCAGTAGCATCAGAGTCTGCACGGTATGCGAATTGAGGATAAATTGTTCTTCTTCAGTTAACGTGCCATGACGAACGGATAAATTATGCAGTTCTCCCCGATTGTATAGCAGCTCTCCCGGTTTGAGTGAGAAGCGATCCTGCCATGTTTCTTGCGGCGTCTCTTGCGGATAGTTACCTGACTCCCATGTCACACAGTGGCTTGGCTTATCATCGAGTAATTTTTCCATGACGGGCAGAGACCTCGATTTGCCGGCGCGTTGTTGCTCAATCGAGGAGACGCCTAACTGATCATTCAATGTACGCTTCCAGTTACGTTGGGCAATTCGATGTAATTTCTCGATTTTTTCATTGGTCATCGGTTCATCGCTGACATTACATTCGGCAACGAAGACAAACTCTTCATCCAGGGTCCGGTGGGTCGCTTCAAGATCAGCGAGCAAGATTGTTTGGTCTTTCCCTTCCGCCAGTCCCTTCCAGTAATCCGCTTCAGCCTGAAGTTTGAGTAGTTCAAAACGCATCCGGACTTCATGAATCCGGTTATAAATGGTTTCAAGCTTGGTGGCTTTATTGAAGATATATTCCGGTGTGGTGATTTTTCCGCAGTCATGCAGCCAAGACGCAACATTTAACTCTTCCCACTGTGAAGCATCCATTTTGAAATAAGGATAATAATGTGTATCGGTGACGGTTGCTTCCGCCAACCACTGCACCAATGCCGGAACGCGTTGGGAATGTCCGCGTGTCTGGGGTGACTTGGTATCAACTGCGGAAGCGATCATCTCGATAAATGCGTAGAACACCTCTTTTTGTTGTTGCAGTGTGTCAATATTATCTTTGGCGATTTGAGCAAAGCTCATCAGCTCGCGTAGGAAGGCATGTTTATCGGATTGTTCCTGAGTCAGCGGGCGTTCATAGCCGAGATTGAGAATACCGATCAGCTGATGACGCCGGTTCAGTAGAGGGAACAGATAAATATCCGTATTGAATAACTGATCGCGGTATTTTTTGATGACGTTATCTTGTTTACTGAGGTGAACTATTTCACCTTTTTGTAGTTGTGATTTGAGCCAAGGCGTTTCATTCAGTAAGTCATTGATGTCTATTTTGAATGGGATGATGGCATGATTTGTTAGTGTGGTGAATGACTCTGTTTCACTGGAGAATATGTACAGAATAATCGTTTCTGCCCGGGTGATCTGATAGCTTTGTTGGGTGAGTGTCTTTGCCAGCGTATTGAAATCATGATTACTGGCCGTATTGCGGAGTAACTTGAGTAAATCATGCAGGGTGTGTTCCATTAACTGCAACGACTGAGATAAGTTAGCGACTTCTTTAATGATCGATTTGGGATAACGAGTTTTCTTAAATTCAAACCGAGTAATATTGTCGGAAAGCTGAACAAGATTTTTTAACGGTCTTGCCAGCCTCGATGCAATCATCGCAACAGTCAAAAAGCAGATGACAAGTAGAATAATGACCACCTTTAGCTGTTGATTCCGCATCGATAATAAATTGGATAATAGGGCATCATGGGGGGTTGCTTCTGCTAACATTAAAGTGACATAAGGATTCAATATCACTGGTGTCAACGTTAAAGACCAATCTTTGTCTCCGTCATTGACTGTTTCATAGATGACTTGACTACTCATCCGATGGAGAATAGGCGTAAATAATGACTTTTCCAGCTTGTTGCGATTCTCTGCCGGGGGGTTGGTTACCGATACCCCGGCATCATGTTGGGCTAAGACATTATACTTTTGATCAAACAGAATGAGCTTTGTATTTTCAGTGAAACCGATGGCATCGATTTGTTTGGACAAAGAATCCAGTGTGAAGTCGGCACCGACAACTTTGTGGCCGTCGGGTGATCTTCGTGACAGCGTTACCCCGTGGGTTTTCAGAAAATAGAAGAAATAGGGCTCCGTCAGTCGAATTTTTCCGTCGCGCTGAGCGGACAGAAACCAAGGACGTTCACGGGGGTCAAACTGATTATCAAAGGTCTGGCGATGGCTAATTTGCTGAAATTGTTCATCAAGAAAGAAGATATCATTCTGCCCGTCGGCTTGTGTTTGTTGTGCATACAATGCAGCATTTTTAGGGGCAGCGAAGCGTCTTATATCCTGCTCATCCAAGAGTGGCCGCATGATGGTGAAATCACCATTGTCGTCGGCAAAGTAGATAGCAACCAAATTGGGATTTTTTTGGAACACCAGTGCCATCGATGCCAGCCAGCGCTTATCGTCAATGGGTGAGTGCTCCTTTTCGACAAACGTGCTGAACGCAAGGAAATCCAGTGTGGTGAGGATCGGGCCAATACTCTGTTTATATTCGGTTTCGATTTTACGGCTGTTTTCATAGCTGAGCTGTTTTGCGGTTTCGCTGAGTAATGCTTGGGCATGGTTGTAGCTGATCAGGATTAAAACGCCACCAACGATTGAAGTTAAAATCAGGAATAAACTGCCAATATGAAGACTAAGAGAATAGCGACGTAATTTCATAAATTTGTCCGTAAATCGAGCCCCTAGGGTATAAGTATTGTCGAATGTGGTCAGGTTGCAAAAAAACCGGTGAAATTGGGGATAGCCAGTCACAAAGTGCATTGATATAGTTTTGTGTGGGAGAGAAAAGGGAGGCTTTATGGATATTGTTGTTGATACACATACGCATACTTATGCAAGTGGTCATGCTTATAGTACATTGCTTGAAAATGTCAGTGTTGCGAAAGCGAATGGACTAAAAATTTTATGTACTACCGATCATGCTGAACGGATGCCGGGAGCCCCTCATCCTTGGTTTTTTGCCAATCAGAGAGTGATTCCAAGATTTTTAAATGAGATCGCAATTATGCGTGGCGTGGAAGCCAATATCTTAAATACCCAAGGCGAAATTGATCTACAGCCGCCAGTGCTGGAACAACTTGACTGGGTGATCGGCAGTTTTCATGAGCCGGTGTTTGCACCTGCTAATAAAAAGACACATACCCAAGCGTTGCTGAGTGTAATCGAACGTGGTGAAGTGGACGCTTTGGGGCATTTGGGCAACCCCAGATATGATTTTGACTTTGATACCGTAATTCAGTGTGCAGCAGAGCACCATGTTGCGATTGAGATTAATAACAGTACCTTGCTGGGCCATAGCCGCGTCGGTAGTGTTGAACGATGCTACGAGATAGGGCGTCTTGCTAAGCTGTACGGTGCACCGATTACCACCGGAAGTGATGCTCATTTTTGTCACGCGGTCGGTGAGTTGAGCCTCGTCCGAGAACTGATTACAAAACTTGAGATCCCCACAGAGCAGGTCATTACACACAGTGCCCGCCAGTTTTTGCAGTTTCTGGCATTGCGCGGGCGTGAGGCGATTACTGATTTCTATGCAATACAATAAAAAGTGATGGAATAAAAAGCATTCGTGAGTATACCTCAAACCGTCGTCAGATATGCTTTGTTAAAAAGTGAGTTTATCTTAAGATAGCAAAGAAATATCAGTAAATCAGAAACATACGTAAGGAAGTAATGCAATGTTAAAAAAAATAACAATATTATTATTGGTGATGTGTTTTTCTCCAGCTTGGGCTCATGATGACGTTCAGTCATCCATGAGACAGATTAAAAAAGCCTTTGTAGATGCAGCTCACTCCTCTAGTGTAGAAGAAATGAAAGGGGCAATGGGGCGACTTGATGAAATAGTAAGTCACCTCAAACAAGAGGAATATCAGGGTGACAGAGGCAAAACAATGAAGGAAGGTTTTCAAAAACTTGCTGTTGCAATTGATCAGGTTAAATCTGAACTTAATCAGGGCAACTTACAAAGTGCAAAAGATAAGCTAAAAGCAATTGATGAATTGAGATCAGAATATCATCGCAAGGTGAGATAATACTCTCTGATCACACATGAGTTTCGTTGTGAAAAGCCGTTCTGATTTAGCAGCGAAACTCATGCTTCACGCCAGAGCCTTGTTGTAATCAGATCTTGTTGTAAAGCAGATAAAGCAGATAAGGCAGGCAAGCCCTCACTCGACTACAGATAAATTCTCCGACAGCTCCCAAAAGCTCAGCCTGACAGGTAAAAATATTAACGCTTATCATTTGGTTCTTGTATTTGATAGAGTGTCTTTTCTTGATTCTCACAAACATCTTTGCAGTCACATGCGCGTTCCACCCCGATAGAAGACAAACCGCCACAGCTCCCCTGAATGGAGCGACGATGAAATAGCACACCGATCGCCATACCGAGTATTAAGATGATAAATACAACAAATGTCAGTAGGTAAGTCACGGATACCTCCTTTGGCGTTTGTTCAGAAATGAATTTGGTACGAACAACGCTTCTTGATAAAAGTGTAGTTGATAAAAAGGTGTCGAAGCAACAACCGAACCCGATGAAGGACCAATGCCTGTATTATCGGGTGGTTGCTGATCGTGTCTATGGTTCGGCAACATAAACTATTCGCAAATCATAAACCTAATTTGTAGCATATGCCACAAATTAATGCGTTGCCGCTCTTACCCACTTACCTTGATGGTTTGCCCGCTTTCACTGCTTTTTATCGCGAGTTCTATCAGGCGAATGGTGTTTAAGGCCTCTTTCGCGGTCACTGGTGGCGGTGTTCCGTGACGAATTGAAGCGGCTAACTGAACAAAATAGTTCTCATAGCCGCCTTGTTCCGTCGGTATCAATTCAACATATTCTTCAGTGTAGAGGCTCCCTTCGGCGATGACGATTACTTCTTGCCGTCGTGCTGTAATCTTGCCACCTGTTTTGAGCCGTTCCTCCTGAGGATCAAGCCCTATTTTGATATATTTTGCTTTGGTTCCCAGAATCTTATAGCGCAGATTGTCGCCGGGACTATATGGGTTGGCATGGAGTTGCACCAGAAAATCCGAATAGTCTAATAACACGTTGAAGAAATCTGTCGCCCCACCCACTTGCCGCATTGAGCGGCATTGCGCGGTGATCGCCTCTGGCATACCGAAAAGTTCCAGAGCCTGATCGATAAGGTGAGGGGCGAGATCATAGAGAATACCGGAGCCTTCGACATCCGCAGACTCGCGCCAGCGATCTCTGGCTTCTGGCCGGTAGCGGTCAAAATGGGACTCAAACCATTTGACCTCTCCCAGTTTGCCGTCTGCGAGCAGTTTTTTCACGGTCAGAAAATCGTGATCCCAGCGGCGGTTGTGGTAAACACTGAGTGTGAGCTGCTTTTCTTGTGCGATACGAATCAAGGTTTCTCCGTCAGAGGCTTGAGTGACGAAAGGTTTTTCGACAACTACATGTTTACCGTGTTCCAGCGCCATTTTTGCCAAAGAGAAATGGACATCATTGGGGGCGGTAATAATCACCAGCTCTGCATCTGACTGTTCAATCAACTGGTCTGCACTTTCATAGCAGGTGACAGCCGGATATTGTGCTGCAATCACATCTTGCTGACGACTGCTAATGGCGCAAAACTGAAACTGGGGTAAAGATTCAAGAAACGGGATATGAAACGTTTTGGCTGAATAACCGTAGCCTATCACGGCCGTTTTAATGGGTTGGGACATTATCTTCACCTATTCACTATCGTTAGAGTTTAATACCTATAGCCATTCAACATCATGACGGAGTCAGTCATCTTGATCAATCAATGTCCATTCAAGATCGTTGTATCGTGAGGACGACCCGCCCGAGAATACGGACTTTATTGGTATCGATGATCACCGCCCCGTCCGGAAACACAATGCGTATCTGCTGTTCCGGTAATCGTTGCACGATATGAAGCACTATTCTGCCGTCTATATCCATCAGATAACGACCGGAAACAATATCCTGAATCTTTTGATCAATCAGATAGATAGTATCAGTGGTCTCGACCTCGATCGTTGAGGCGGCTTTTAGTTGAAGTTCATGCATTCTTTGTGTGGCATAGGGTGATTCTCCGGTGCTGATTAACGCCCCATGTCTGAGATTGAATCGTTGAAGAATAACAGTAGCGTGCTGATAAATCTGGCGAGTTTCTGACTGAGATTGGTAAAAGTTAGCCTGATCCTGTATTTGAGGCATGAATTCATGACTTTCCCACAGTGAAGGATGTAAATCTTTGAGTGGATAATCTCTCGGTAAAGCGAGCTGTTTGACGGGAATCCCCAAGGAAAGATGTAACCGGACAATCAGTTCATGAGAAGTTCGATTATGCGCATTCCAAGTACTAAAAGTTGATTTTGGAATATTCAGTAAATTGGATAATTCTATATAATCTTTGCTCTGAGTCTGGTGTTTTAAATTGTTAGTAAATGCCGTTCCTTTAAGGTAAGAAAACGTCTTAATATTGTCATTTGACATCCTGAAGCCCTATTTTAGTATGGTTTTAGTATGAGATTGCCCGTGTAAGCTTTATCTGTTTTAAGGAGAGATTTAAGATTCTGACATCAGATTCAAACTGGTTATATCTCCCCTCCGGACAAGTGGAAAAATAATATCACTACCTGTACGGGAGAACAGCCAAATGGTCGTGTAGTCCGTCGCAAAAGACGTGATTGATTGGATGTTGGTGACCTGTTTGCTTCTGTAGTGCTTATTTTTGTCAGATCCGCTTGTCATGAAGGCGGCATAACTTATGGAGTTAATGAAGCATATGCTATTAGAAGATCAGGATTTTTTTGTTGAATCAGTTGAGTTCGTCCTTGATGCAGTTGCGCAAGATCAAGCCGGGAATAGTCGAGCTGATATCGGTATTTATTTGATTAGCCTATTAATCGCTGATCAGAAACTCAGGTCGGGAATCTGTATAGAGTAGTAATCTGATGATATATATATCAATATAATATGTAAAAAAAGGGAGGGACATATAATATATTCAAGATAATAATATATCTTGTTTGCAGATGAATATATTCTATTGCATATGTTGTGTTAATGAATATATAAGATGACATGAGGTAATCCATATTTATCGATTGCCTCATTTTAATAGGGTTAATATATTTTATGATTGAAATTCAATGATAATGTATTATGCTTTTACGTCCTTATAAATTATATTTTTATTGCGCTGATCGACCTTTATCAGTATGTGTCATTAGCAAGTATTCATCACGAAACGGGAGATGAACATGAAAACAGTTGGCTACGCAGCATACAATCAGGGTGCAACTTTGGAACCGTATGCATTTGAACGCCGGGAGCTGAGAGAGAATGACGTTGCAATCGAGATTCTCTACTGCGGTGTTTGCCATTCGGATCTGCATTCGGTTCGTAATGATTGGGGCGGCTCAACTTACCCACTTGTCCCGGGACACGAAATCATCGGACGGGTGACTGCCGTCGGGTCAGATGTATCGCGTTATAAGGTTGGCGACACTGTCGGTGTCGGCTGTATGGTCGATTCCTGTCAGCACTGTGATCAGTGTGAAGCCGGAGAAGAGCAGTTCTGCCGTGAAGGGATGACCGCAACCTATTGTGGCCAGGATCGTCACACGCACGAACCGACACAAGGCGGTTATTCACGTCACGTTGTCGTCCGTGAAGAATTCGTATTGTCCATTCCGCAATCGTTGGATCTTTCCCGTGTGGCGCCACTGTTGTGTGCCGGTATCACCACTTACTCGCCACTCAAAGCTTGGGATGTGAAACCCGGAACAAGAGTTGCTGTGCTGGGATTGGGCGGTCTTGGTCATATGGCCGTGAAACTTGCAGTCGCAATGGGTGCTGTAGTGACAGTTGTCGGTCGTACCGATGCAAAGATTGAAGATGCGAAAGCATTGGGCGCGCAGCATTATTTAATCTCTTCAGATGAAGCGGCCATGGCGCAAGCGCAGTCTAGTTTTGATCTGATCATTGATACGATTCCGGTCAAGCATGATGTCACCGGTTATATTCCGTTGATGGATGTCAATGGCACGCTGGTCATCGTCGGTCAGGTAGGTCCGCTGGAAGAACCATCAACATTGCCGATGATTTTTGGTCGTCGTCGAATCGCAGGTTCTCTGATCGGGGGAATCTCGGAAACACAAGAAATGCTAGATTTCTGTGGTGAACATAATGTATTACCTGAGTGTGAAATGATTCGCATGGATGAAATCAATGAAGCGTACGAGCGGATGGAGCGTTCCGACGTCCGTTATCGTTTTGTGATTGATATGGCAACCATGCCTGAGAGCGCATAACCCGGATATGATTTGCCGTCATTCATCTCTGCATGAGTGATGATGAAAAAAATGCACCTTCGGGTGCATTTTTGTGTGTGTTCGTGATGCTGTGATATCACTGCGATGAAACTGAATCAACGGACCGATGAGCTGTGAACACTTGTATGTGTGGGTAATTGCATTGCCGTGTCTATCTCAGTATTCAGAATAAGTGAAACCGATTTTACTTCAACGGTTTGTCCCCAAAAGTCAGTAATTAGGAAGTCATAAGGGCCAACACCAAATCCATTATTTTTGACGAAATAGTTGTAGGGTTTACGCTCAAGCTGAGTGTAGTCATTGCCTGAACCGGAAACACGGTATGACATAGCAGCGATCGGATATTTGTGATCACGAACCTGAATGGCCGTCCACCACTGGCTGGAACCTTCCTTAAAATACAGCTTCATATTTCCGGCCTGTTCGTTCGCAACATACTTCCAGGAAATCGGAATGCGACCTGCCTCAAGCGGTGAAATTTCAGCAAAAGCATCTTGATCCAGATCGACATCTCCCTTCTTACATTCCGGACATTGGTCATCGATACGAACGGTGACGGTTTGGTTGGTATTCATATTTGTTACTTCAATCACTGCACCACAAGCCGCTGAACCCGCATAGTCCGTTGCGTTCATTGCTGCGGTATAGATCGTGTCATCCGGCAATGGAAAACTACAGTTGCCGCCACCGCCATAACCATAAAATGTTCCTTCTCCAGTATGCACTGAATTATCCGCAAAACTTTGTCCGCAGAATAATATGCTAAATATAAACAATAAATTAGATGTATTTTTCATAAAAGCCTCGCTGTACGTTAAATAGACACAATTGAACCTCTGTAACAAGGAATCAAGTAAGCAGTTTAATGCATATATGACAAGTGAATGTGTCGTAGCGGTCAATTATTCTGAAAAAGGATGAACTTCCATAAACGAATCGCTGTGCTACACATTTCCGGGGTTGAACGCGACGATGTAGCACGGTGTGATGGTGTAAAATTGTAAAATCAGGTCAGATTTCCATAATCTTTTTCCTGTCATGTCCCTTAATCTAAGATTCTTAGACTAGTCTGCCCTGAAATAATGTTACACAAGGATTCCGTGTTGATGATTATTTTCCGTCCCGCTCAATTGAGTGATATCCAACAAATCGAACGTCTGGCCCATGAAAGCGGGCCGATGGTTTATACCTTACCTGCACAGCGTTCTCATCTGATTAAGAAAGTGGAACGATCGATGGATTCGTTTCGGCAAGCGGTATTTTCTCCGGGGGAGGAGAGTTATTTCTTCGTGCTGGAAGAAACCCTGACCGGACAAATTCTCGGCACCGGGGCCATCAACGCTCTGGCCGGATATCAGGAACCTTTCTATGCGCTGCGTAACGATATTTTGATTCATTCTTCCCGGGAGCTGAAGGTCCATAGCCGTATTCATGCCCTGACCATGACCCATGATCTGAGTGATCACTCTCAGCTGTGTTCTTTTTATGTGATTCCGGCGCTGAAAAATAGCCTCTATCCTGCGTTGATTACCTTAGGTCGGTTGCTGTTTATGTCGATCCATCCGGAGCGTTTTACCACCGACTGGCTGGCAGTGATTCCGGGGGTGGCCGATAAAAATGGCCGCGCTCCGTTTTGGGAACATGTCGGCAGAAAGTTTTTCCGGATTGATTACAACCAAGTGGAATATTACAACGGCACCCGGGATAAAACCTTTATTGCCGAACTGATGCCGCATCATCCGCTGTATGTACCTTTGATTCATGAAGAGGCGCAAGCGGTGATGGGACAGGTTCATCCGGATGCCGAATTACAGTGTGGGCTGTTGAGTGATCAGGGTTTTGAGCCGGATAAATACGTTGAAATTTTTGATGCCGGCCCGATTCTGACCGCAAACCGTAATACGCTCGATATCTGGCAACATCACAAATTGTGCCGCGTAAAAGTTGTCGAGAGTCTTCCTCAGCATCAAAAATATTTGATTGGCGTCAGCCATGAGACGGACTTCCGTGCGGTGATGGGAGAAGGATGGCTGGAAGGTTCGACGCTGCTGCTGATGCCTCAAACGTTACAGACGTTGGCAATCAATCCTCACGATAAAATTGAGACCGGAAGACAGATCTGGTGTTTTCCCGTCAGTGACAATACTTAAACTTGTCTATAGTGAACATAATCTATCTGTGGTTCTGAACGATTAGTGAACCTAAACCATTCAGGGATAATGAAAAATGATGGTAATCCGTCCGGTTGCAAGGAGCGACCGCAGTGCAATAACAGAACTGGCGATTCAAACTGGTGTCGGTTTTACCTCGTTGCAAAATAACGAGAGTCAGTTAAATGATCGGATTGAGCGGATGCGACGGACTTGGGAGCAACAAGCCCCGCTTTCGGAGCAAGGGTATCTGTTCGTGCTGGAAGACAGCAGCAGCGGTAAAGTGGTGGGCATTAGTGGTATCGAAGCGGCTATCGGGCTTAATGAGCCTTGGTATAACTATCGGGTCGGTACATTGGTGCATGCGTCTAAAGCTTTGGATGTTTACACCCAGATGCCGACCCTGTTTCTCAGCAATGACCATACCGGTTATAGCGAGCTATGTACTTTGTTTCTCGACCCGGAATACCGCCACGGTAAAAACGGTCATCTGTTGTCGAAAAGCCGGCTATTGTTTATTGCGACATTTCGGGACCGTTTTGCCGCGAAATTGATTGCCGAAATGCGCGGTGTTTCCGATCAACACGGCCATTCTCCGTTCTGGGAAAGCCTCGGTCGCCATTTCTTTGCGATTGACTTTGCTCATGCGGATTATCTCACCGGGATCGGACAAAAATCGTTCATTGCGGAACTGATGCCCAAACATCCGCTATATGTTGATTTCCTCAGTGATGAAGCCAGAGCGGTGATAGCGCAGGTTCACCCCAGTACCATTCCGGCACGGAAAATTCTGGAAAGTGAAGGGATGCGCTACGAAGGGTATGTTGATATTTTCGACGCCGGCCCGACACTGGAAGCCTACATTGATGATTTACGTGTGGTACGTAAATCTCAGACCCGGATAGTGAAAGTCACGAAGACAGAGGTATCCGGGCCGATTCACTGTTTGATCGGTAACGAAAGCTTTACCGACTATCGGGCCATTACCGGCACACCAGAAGTCACTGAATCTCACGTCCTACTGACCTGTATGCAGGTACAAGCACTATGCGTAACCGAGGGTGACACGGTGCGTCTGGCCCCACTTTTTGCACAGGAGAATTTCTCATGAGTCAGCCAAGTCTTTATATCAATGGTGTCTGGACCGTCGGACACGGTGATGGGTTTGAAAAATGTAATCCGGCCACGAACTCGGTGATCTGGTCAGCCAATGCAGCGGCACCGGACGATGTTGAGCAGGCCGTTGCGGCCGCTCGTCAGGCATTTCCTGTCTGGTCTCGGACACCGTTGGCAGAGCGTCTCGCATTACTGAAACAGTTCGTCCAGCGATTAAGTGCGCGCAAAGAGGAACTGGCCGAAGTGATTGCTCAAGAAACGGGAAAAGTGCGTTGGGAAGCGCTGACCGAAGTACAGGGGATGATGAACAAAATTCAGGTGTCGATACAGGCTTACCAAGAGCGAACCGGGGAGAAAGTCACCGAGATTGCCGGTGGAAAGGCTGTGCTGCGCCACCGTCCGCATGGTGTACTGGCGGTGTTCGGGCCATATAATTTCCCCGGTCACTTACCGAACGGGCATATTGTTCCTGCACTGATTGCCGGGAACTGTGTGGTGTTTAAACCAAGTGAATTGACCCCATGGACTGCGCAACTGACACTGGAGATCTGGCACAGTG
The DNA here is from genome assembly GCF_001506075.1 of Vibrio sp. MEBiC08052. Classification (GTDB taxonomy): domain Bacteria; phylum Pseudomonadota; class Gammaproteobacteria; order Enterobacterales; family Vibrionaceae; genus Vibrio. Next base: position 3,772,095 of record NZ_KQ947475.1, read on the forward strand.
CCGGTTTACCCGCCGGGGTGATTAACCTCGTTCAAGGGGGTAAAGAAACGGGGATTACACTCTCTTCACATCCGCAAATCGATGGGCTGCTGTTCACCGGCAGCGCCAATACCGGTTATCATCTGCATCGTCAGATGGGCGGTCAGCCGGAGAAAATTCTGGCCCTTGAAATGGGGGGCAACAATCCGATGGTGATCGAGTCTTACGATCATATGGATGCTGCGATTAATTTGGTGATTCAGTCTGCGTTTATCTCGTCGGGGCAGCGTTGCACTTGTGCTCGACGGCTGTTAGTCAGACAGGGAGCCGATGGTGACCGCTTGATTGAGCGGCTGGTGGCGGTTACGCGTCAGATTCGTGTTGATCGCTGGGATGCCCAGCCGGAACCGTTTATGGGGGCGGTGGTGTCGAACCAAGCCGCAGATGCCTTGCTGGAGACGCAACAGTATCTGTGTGATTTGGGGGCGAAACCGTTACTTGCCATGACCCGGCCCGACCCGAATACCGCGTTAGTCACGCCCGGGATACTCGATGTGTCAGAAGTTCGCGAATTGCCGGATGAAGAATATTTCGGGCCACTGCTCAGTGTGAGGCGTTATCAGACACTCGCAGAGGCCATTGATATCGCCAATCAGACCCGCTTTGGGTTATCTGCCGGCATTATTTCGACCCAGCGTGCCGATTATGAGCAATTTGCCGCGACCATTCGCGCCGGTATTGTCAACTGGAATCGCCCGTTGACAGGGGCTGCGCCAACTGCACCGTTCGGTGGCATCGGTGCCTCGGGTAACCATCGTCCGAGTGCATTTTACAGTGCCGATTTCTGTGCATGGCCAATGGCTTCGGTCGAAGCCGAACAGCTCACCATGCCGGAATCGGTTTCTCCGGGGCTGGATTTTTCCGCCCCGGCGGATACGTCAGCGTAATCCGTTGTTGAAGGAGGATGAAAATGACACAAGACAAGCAATCACCCATGTCTGCCGCTGAAGTCAATTTTGACGGTTTAGTCGGGTTGACGCACAACTATGCCGGACTGTCATTCGGGAATGTCGCTTCGACCAGCAACAAAAGTCAGGCAGCCAATCCGAAGCTGGCTGCACTGCAAGGGCTGAAAAAAATGAAGGCGCTGGCGGATAGCGGATTCAAACAGGGGATACTGCCTCCACAGGAACGCCCCTGTATTCGGACGTTACGTCGGTTGGGATTTTCCGGAACCGATGCTCAGGTGCTGACTCAAGCCGCGCAGCAAGCCCCGGAAATTCTGACCGCTGTAAGCTCCGCTTCTTCGATGTGGGTTGCCAATGCGGCTACGGTTTCTCCGTCGGCAGATACACAAGACCGACGGGTACATTTCACGGTGGCAAATTTGAATAATAAATTTCACCGGGCCATTGAAGAAGAGACCACCGGCAATGCGCTGCGCAGTATCTTTTCCGACCCCGATCATTTTGTCCATCATGCGGCACTGCCACAGCAAGCTGTGATGGGAGACGAAGGGGCGGCCAACCATAATCGTTTATGTCGGCATTATGGGGCTGCAGGTGTGGAAGTGTTCGTCTATGGCCGTCAGGTTTATGGCGGACGGGTCGAACCGAAGCGCTATCCCGCACGTCAGACCCGCGAGGCCAGCCAAGCCATTGCCCGTCTCCATCAGTTGGATCCGGGCAAGACGGTTTTTGTCCAGCAGAGTCCCGAAGTGATTGACCAAGGAGTGTTTCATAACGATGTGATTGCCGTCAGTAACGGTCCGGTACTGTTCCATCATCAGGAAGCATTTCTCAATCCGTCAGCGGCATTTGCTGAGATTCGGGCCAAGCTTGCTGCTGTTGAGTGTGAATTTACCCCGATTGAAGTCCCGAGCGCACAGGTATCAGTTGCTGACGCAGTTAACACTTATCTATTTAATAGCCAGCTTTTAACCAAACCCGATGGTAAAATGCTGATTGTCGTCCCGCAGGAAGCCCGGGAACATGAAAGGGTGTGGCGCTATCTTTCCGAACTGATACAACGTGGCGGTCCGATTGATGAAGTGCAGATCTTCAATTTACGGGAAAGTATGCGTAATGGCGGCGGTCCGGCTTGTTTGCGTTTACGTGTTGTGTTGAATGACGCTGAAATTCAGGCTACCAATCCGCATGTTCTCATGAATGATGACGTTTACCGGACGCTTACGAACTGGGTCGAGACACATTATCGCGATCGCCTGTCGGAACATGATCTGGCTGATCCTCAGTTGTTGCTCGAAAACCAGACCGCGCTGGATGAGTTGACCCGGATTCTGCATTTAGGATCCATCTATCCGTTCCAGCGTTAATCGGTAGGAAAGGAGAAAAAGATGAAGGATTTTCTTCATACGATGTTACAAGGGCCAATGTTACAGGGAGAACCACCGGCAGTGACATCCGGTGAGAATGATCATTTAACGTGGCAATGGTTGGCGGATGGTGTGTTGCTGCTGGAACCGAAAGTTGCAGTAACTGAAGTCAAACATGTTTTGATGTCGGCTGGTGTGCATGGCAATGAGACCGCACCGATTGAGATTTTGTCACGCCATGTCAACCGCTTGTTAAACGGGGAAATGCCCTTAGCGGTTCGCTTATTGGTGGTGCTCGGCAATCCCGATGCGATTCGGGCCGGAGTGCGTTATCAAACGGTGGATTTGAACCGATTATTTCACGGTTATCATCGCAATTACCCAGTGTGCTCGGAGACTCAGCGCGCGATTGAGCTGGAAAACATTGTCGAAACGTTTTTTGCCGATACCGGTACAGAACGATTTCATTTTGATCTGCACACTGCGATTCGCGAATCATTTCATCTCCGCTTCGGCGTATTACCGCAAAAGACACTGGCTTCTGATGATTTTCTTCATGGTTTGATCGGCATGGGGCTGGAAGCGTTGGTAATTAACCCGCTCCCCGGTGGTACGTTCAGTTATTACACCCATGCAGCATTGCAAGTGCAGAGTTGTACGCTTGAGTTAGGCAAAGCCCGCCCCTTCGGTGAAAATGATTTGAGCCAGTTTGCCGCAGCTGATAAGGCATTGGCATGTTTTATTTGTGGTGAAGCATTTTCTGCCGATATGTTGGCACCGATTAAGGTGTATCAGGTTGCGCGCGAACTGAAAAAACTATCGGATGATTTTCATTTTATTGATGTGAGTGATGATGCCAAAAACTTTACCAGTTTTGCACAGGGAACGTTGATTGCACAAGACGGGGACGTGATGTACCGGGTCGAGCGCGCCAACGAATGGCTGATTTTCCCCAATGCCGGGGTGAAGACCGGTCTGCGGGCCGGTTTGATGCTGGCAGAAGCCGATCTCGATGCGTTAATGTAAGTCGGAGGCGACTATCGCCAATACATATCCTGCGAGGTTATGGGGAGATTCTCATCTTGCGGCTCGACGCGGTTTCTTCCCAGTTGTTTGGCTTGGTACAGTCGTTTATCCGCGAGCCGGTAAAGTGTTTCGAATGTTTCAGCATTCATCCGGGTCGCAATGCCAAAACTGGCCGTAATATGAATGTCTTGCTCCTCGTGACGGAATGGTGTTTCTGCAATTGTGACTCGTAAATGTTCTGTATAGGCGAGCGCCTGTTCTGTATTTGTATAGGGGAGTAATATCACCATTTCTTCACCGCCCCAGCGCGCAATAATATCATGCTCTCGCGTATGGCGTTTGAGCAGTCCCGCAATGTGTATCAGTGCAAGATCACCAATGTGATGCCCGTATGTATCATTAATCTGCTTAAAGTGATCGATATCCATCATGACGAAACTGAGCGGTTTTTTTGCACGGTTCGACTGCTGAATGCACTGATGACCTACTGTCATGAATGAGCGTCTGTTGAATAGGTTCGTTAATGGATCATATGACGATAGGTATTCTGCTGTGATTCTTTGTTGTTCAACATCTTTCAATCGATAAGCCACGATAACGGCCAGAATAATGGCCTCAAAAACCACACCAAATACGGCTCCGTTATAGCTGTAATAGTTATAAGGAATGAATCCCCATACTGAAAGCGCAGTAATGAGCAGACCCAACATGCTGCATATAACCGCAATCAGAAAATACCGAGTGTCTTTAGTTTCATTCAGGTTTAAAGCACCAAGTAAGATCATGAGCATTGTGGTCAGCGAGAGAAATTTAAACGCAAATTTGGTTGCCCAAAGGTGCATGTTTAAGCTGATCAGTACCACCATTGCCAAGATACCCAAGCCACTATAGATCAGTAGTGCCAGATTCAATTTAGGGGTGTGATGGATACGAAGAAAGTTAGACACAAAGACTAATCCTGAGACACCATGAAAAATCATCATGATTAGGGTGAGATTATTTTCAATAATCAGTGAATTGGGATACAACCAAGCGAAGCCATAGCCATTGTAAGAAATATTGACGATGATAAAACAGCTGATATAGAGCGAGTAGAACAGTGCATCTAACTGTTTTATAGAAAAGTACAAGACAAGGTTCATACCGACCAAAGCCAACAATACGCCATACAAAATACCGGACGTGACATGGATTTGTGCATCGAAGGATCTGGATTGATAGGCATCAAGTAAAGCAATGGGGAGTGTCAATGGGTCGTGCGACTGACCGCGGATGAAAATCTGGCTTTTCCCGGGAGGAAGAGCCATATCAAACACAAACCCAACACCGGGTAACAGATGTGAGTCTGCAACCTGATAATCACCTGAATACCATGCTTGGATTAAACCCCGGTCATTGACTAAATAAATTGCCAGATAATCCACCCATGCCTGCGCTGCATTGAGACGCTGATATTGTTCAACCTGCGTGCTATTTTGCACATCTAACTTAATCCACGTGGCGCGTTTGTGGATGCCGAACGACATAAAGTCTTGAGGCGGATGTCGTATTTCTCCGGTTCGAAAGCGTTGTTCGGCTTGTGCAAGCGATAAGGGGGTCGTGGTATCCTCGTGAAAATACACTATATCTGTCAGTAATGTCGGAATGCTATTGTGATGACCTGTCGCTGCCAAAGCATTTTGACAATAAATGGCCAGCAAAAAAATAATCAATACAAAACGCACCATCATGTTTGCTTATTCTATTTTATCTTTTGAATGAGAATTGGGGTGGAAACGTCACATCATCTGGAATTATTTTAATGGGATGACGTGTCATACTAGCATTTTTAGATATGATGCCATGGTTTAAAACGGCATTAACTTGATATCGGGAATGTTATTGTTGATTATCTCAATAGCGATACAATTTACATGATTTATCTTGTACTTGTGCAAAAGATGCGGTTTGAGTTGGTCTTGTCTGCGCATCATTGAATCAGCCGCAGCTGATCTGGTCGGTGTGAAAAAATGGTTATTCAAGCGCGTTTTATTGGCAGATGGATAGTGAATGTACTGCCTTTTCCCAGAGTGGAATCGACCTCAATACGTCCTCCGTGTTTTTCGATAATGCCATAAGTGACCGAGAGCCCCAGCCCTGTGCCTTTACCGATCGGTTTGGTTGTGAAAAATGGATCAAAAATATGGGGAATAATTTTTTCATCGATACCGACACCGTTATCACAAATCGTGATGACAGCCTGATCCCGCTCCACGGTGGTTTGGATGATAATGGTACCCCATTCGGTAATGGCCTGAACTGCGTTTACCAGTAGATTGAGGAACACCTGATTGAGTTGAGAGGGCAGACATTCAATCGGAGGAAGTGTGCCGTATTTGCGTATCACCTCTGCTTTGAATTTGATTTCATTCCAGACTACATTGAGCGTACTGTCGATGCAGGTGTGAATATCGGTGGTTTGCCATTCACAATTACCGGGACGTGAAAAATCGCGCAAGTCTTGCACAATTCTCCGAACACGTGCCACACCATCGATGGATTCGTTCACCAATGTAACAATGTCAGTCCGCAGATAATCGATGTCAATGTTGCGTTTATAGTCATCGAGCTGGGCTTGAGTCCCTGGCGATAACTCTGCTTCGTATTGAGCATATTGATCATGCAACGCCAACAATTGTTCGACATAACCTTTGAGCATATCAAGGTTAGAATTGACAAAACCGATCGGATTGTTCACTTCATGGGCAACGCCTGCGGCCAATTGACCAATTGATGCCAGCTTCTCTGATTGCAATAGTTGATTGTGGGCATCCTCCAGCTTTTTGATCAATTTACGCTGCTCTTCACGTTCCTGAGTCAAGTCGCGGTTGATGCGCTCATTTTCATGCAATGCTGATTCGAGTTCAGCCGTGCGACGGCGGACTTGATTTTCCAGCATCACCGCATCCTGAAATAGGCCGTAGTTGCCGGACAGTTTGTTTGCCTCACGCTCTGCCCGGTCCATCAGTGAGGTAACGACTTTATTGAGGCGGCGAATCTCCTGACGCAGAAATGCTTCGTCTTTTTCTGGTTCAGTCATTGGCGTCTTCCTCGTTGCCGAACTCCATCTCGTTGCCGAATACAATACCTGTCAGCGTTTGATTGATATGGACACCACCAAATTGTTCGCCATAGGTACTGAATCCTACTGCGTTGTATTGGCGGAGCAATTCACTGACAGAGGCTTTGCTGCCGTTCCGGGTGGCTTCCAGATTTCGTAATATACAGTCACACACTAACATGCCCTGAATATGCCCTAAGTGTTTTTCTAGCTTTTTCAACATTGCGGTTAACTTATCGAGCATATTTTCACCGTGTGCCACTCTTAGCACGACACCTTCATCGATTGCACAATAGAAGGTCAGGCTACCATCCGGGTTGGCATGTTGGATCGAGCGAACAAAATCAGTTCCATCAATCATGACTACGACCGGCCAAGCGGCAAAATGGGTAGAGGTTAGCTGTTCCGGGTCAACGTTGACGAGGCGGGCATATTCTGCAGCTGCTGGCAATCCATTGATTTCTTTGATAATTCTATTTTTAGCGTCTACTTCGGTTACCACCATTCGCTCATGACCGGAGACGAAGTGTTGTGTCTTAAACAGGTGAAACGCAAGGGCGGTGTTGATCAAGACCAGAGCTGCACTATCGGTATGAAATTGCCCGTCGGCAAAGACCCACGTTTGTTCAAACTTCAATTCGTCGCCGGCAGAACCGCCAAACATCCGAACACTGCCGAGGCCGTCTTGTAAAGCATGAGTAACCGGTTCTTCTCGCACGGAAAGTCCATCGATCAGCAAGAATCCAAAATTTCGGTTCGTCTCGATATAAGAGGCGGAACTTTCCAACTGACGCAGGAGATCTTGTGCAAATGAGCGGCCATAAGAAATATCAAAGGATTGGAGTTGATCGAGATGACCAACGACAGCCGTACAGCATGTCGCAGAAAAACTGATCCCCGTAAGACTGTGGTTCAGATAACCCGCAGGACCGATTTCACCGGCAGTGGTACACCCCACAACCAACACATCAGGAAAGTGCTGATTAATTGCCGTTGTCAGTTGCGGTAAATCATAGTTGCTGGAACAGAAGAAAATGACCAACGCCATCTGTGGCTGACAAATTTGTGTTCGAAGTTCTAAAACGGCTGTCGCGGCATCCGGTGCACAAGAATGGCCTGTTAGAATCGGATTCGGTTTATCCATAACTGCCTCCGGAGATGACCGTTGTACGTCTTACCAATTGATGAGAGCACGATGTTTCTGTCAAAGTATCGTTCAACTTGCTTAGCCCACCCTCGGTAACACTGACTTTCACCCATATCAAAGTCAGTCTAGGTATGGGTGTCCTTTCATATAAGCCATTGTTATAAGAATTGTCATTTGCATACCACCGCAGGAGGAGGCAAGCGTGATATGCATGGTTGTTTTGCTATAGGTATAGTTCGTCGCCAATAGAAAGATCAAAAGTGCCCCGTAGAATTTGTGATCATCATCTTTGCTTTGCGCAGCAAATCACGGTTTTTCCCTGTATGTTCACGTGAAATTGATATGAGCAATATGAATGTGAGGAAATGCTTTCTTTGGTGATGAGAGGGCAGTACACTTTGATTTGCTTATATGCTTACTGAGGAACAAAGTTTGCCCATGGATATCGTGAATCTGCTGTTTGATAATGTATTTACAGTGCCTGTAGCACTGCTTCTTTTTGTATTCTTTTTACTCAAGTCCTCGATTATTTTTGTACCTCAGAATCAGGCTTATCTGATCGAACGGTTTGGCAAATATCTGTCAACCAAAGAAGCCGGATTACATTTTTTGGTGCCTTTTATTGATCGGATCGCTGCTGATCGCTCATTAAAAGAGCAGGCTGTGGATGTCCCCCAACAGAGTGCCATTACCAAAGATAATATTTCCCTGCATGTGGATGGTGTGCTGTATTTTCGGGTGCTTGATCCATATAAAGCCACCTATGGAGTTGACGACTATATTTTTGCGGTGACTCAGCTATCTCAGACAACAATGCGTTCTGAGCTGGGTAAAATGGAATTGGATAAAACCTTTGAAGAGCGCGATGCGCTGAATACCAATATTGTCTCTGCAATCAATGAAGCGGCCGGTCCCTGGGGGATTCAGGTGCTGCGTTATGAAATCAAAGATATTATTCCGCCCCAGTCAGTGATGGAAGCGATGGAAGCACAAATGAAAGCTGAGCGAGTCAAGCGGGCTCAGATTTTAGAATCAGAAGGGGATCGTCAGGCCGCGATTAACCGTGCTGAAGGTGAGAAACAGTCCATTGTCTTGTCAGCAGAAGCTGATAAAGCAGAGAAAATACTCCGTGCAGAAGGGGAAGCCAAAGCCATTATTGCGGTGGCAAATGCACAAGCAGAAGCCCTGCAAACGATCGGTGAATCGGCCAATACCGAAAGTGGTCAGAAAGCGATTCAGCTTGAACTTGCGACCAAAGCAATTGCTGCGAAGCAGGCCATTGCCAAAGAATCGTCCATGGTGATTTTGCCAGACAATGCGACAGACGCCAGCTCTATCGTGGCACAGGCGACCTCGATCATCAGTCAGTTGAATAAGAGCCGCTAATGGACTTTATCATAGCGCATTTGGTGCAGGTACTGGCGGTACTTGGATTGATCTTGTTGGCGGTTGAAGTGTTAGTGCTGGGCGCGAGTACGTTTGTGTTGTTATTGATGGGAATGGGATTATTACTGGCTTCACTGTCCATGTATCTCGAATGGATTCCTACCACATGGCAATGGGCACTAGTGGCGACGACCATCTACACACTGCTCTCGGGTGGAGTTTTGTGGCCGATTTTTAAACGTGCTCAGAAAAAGCCTGAACATACAAGCGTACACAGCGATCTGATTGGTCACAGTTTTGTGCTGCCGCAAGATACTACGCCGGAAAAACCGACATCATATCGTTTTTCTGGCATTGCGTGGCGTCTGATCACCCAAGAGCCATTAACCAAAGGCACTTTAGTGGAAGTGGTCCATTTGCAGGTCGGTGAACTATTCATCCGGGCAAAACAGTAACCAAAGACCATTTACATTAATACCCCTATCCGGTCAGCAACTGCCGGATAGGTTTTTTTTGTAAGCCGAGCTTTTTGGCTTGAACCAGAAACAGTTCACCACAGGCGAGTGCGTCACTGGCTGCCGAATGAGCACAGTAATCGGGCAGGTGGTAGTAACGCCGTAGATCATTCAACTGATAACTGCCGTGGTGTTTACTTTTCCCCGCGTAACTGAAACGTTTTTCAATCTTGAGGGTATCGACAAAATAGGCGGGAAACGATTGAAGCTGGTAATGATGTCGGAGAAAGGTTGCGATAAAACTCTTCTCTATCTGACAATGATGTGCCAGTAATATTTTCCCCTGTGCCCGCTCCAGCAGCCGATTCATCCCATCGACCAGAGAGATACCTTGCTCCAAAGCGTGCGGTGTCAGTTCGTTGATTTGCGCTGTCTCCGGTTTAATAAACTCGCCATGATTGATCAATAGCTCTTCATGGCTGGCGATATCAATGGCTTCTAAGGTTAAATCCACCATCCCAATCGAGAGTACCTGATCATGTGCTGGCGTTAGGCCTGTCGTTTCGAAATCAAGCGCCAGAAATCGCAGAGTGTTGAGTGGTGTATCCGAGTGGGGAAAGGGATGTGACAGATATGCCTGCAACGCAGCTGACCAATGCGGATCGATTTGAATCCGTTGCCGCAGCGTTTCCTCATCGGATGGATGTTTCCAGTGTTGCAGCCAGTCAGTCAGTATCATGAGCCTTCCTTTATAAAGTCTATCTTCCTTTGACGAATTTCAGCTTGGCAACATCCTGTAATTCGCTGATGATCTTAAACGCATCTTTCAAGTGTTTGCGTTCAAAGCTGCTGAAATGATCGGGAATAATATGATTATTTGGTGTGGCTCCGGCCAGAATCGCATTCAGTTGATGGCGAAAGCGAACCTGAGTGATAAAACGGTAGGCGCCAATAATGTTTTCACAGCTGTCCTGAGACAGCCCCCCGTGTTTTGCAGCGTAGCGAAAGCGCTCTTCCGTACCGGTCAGAGAGCCTCCGGCTGCAAGACTAAAAATTCTTGCCAGATCAATAATCAGATTCAACGCATACTTTTTAATATTCAGGGTATGGCTGTTTTGCCCGCTTTTTTCGAGAACCAGATGATTGAAAATTCCGAGGGGGGGCTGCGTTTCAACGGCATCGCGTACCAATGCCGGGATAAATCCGGAACTTTGTTGAATACAATCATGCAAATGGTGCTGAATCTGATCGACCAGCTCTCGTTTCCCATAAATGGCGCGGACTTCAAGAAACACACTGATGCTCAGTAGCCGGTTATATTCAGGGCTGGACACCCATTTTTGATAATATTCCTTCCAACGGGAGACCGGTTGACACCATTTCGGGGATGCGGCCATGTAACGACCATCACACACTGGATAGCCACAGGCTGCCAGTGCATTGCAGACTCGCATCGCCAGATGGGTAAAATAGAGTTTATGCTCGTCACTGGCATGATCCGAGAGCACCAACGCACTATCTTGGTCGGAGAGCAGATGAACTTCATTTCGTGCATGAGAGCCGGCCACCACCCATGCATATTCACAGGGTGGCGGGCCAAGGACTTCTTCGTTGAGTTGAATGATGCGGCGCGTAAAAGCATCCATCATCATCGACATGATCTGCCCTTGAATTTCAGCACTGACCCCGCCTTCGACCAGCGCCTGAAATATGGTTTCCCGCTCGCCTTTCAGGTTGGCCAATGCATTAACCGAACTTGCGTATTTGATTTTTTCGAGCAAAAACAGTGATTGTGTACGATGATTGTGAACCAGATGAGTGGTGGTGAGCAGTCCGGTGACTCGTTTTCCTGTCAAAACGGGTAAACACCGAATGTTATATTGCATCATCAATGAGATGGCTTGAATCACTTTGGCATCATGTTCGATCAAATGCGGATGTCGAGTCATGACTGTTGCAATCGGCTCATCAATGTCGCGCCCGGTCGCAACCACCGATTGTGTCATATCCCGATCCGTCACCAGACCGACAATTTCCTGATCCTGCATGACGACTGCACAGGAACTACGTTGCTTGTCATGTGCCATGTTGCCACACATCATGCGTGCGACATCACGGATACTATCGTGACAGTTGACGATCGTAATATTCTCACTGGCGATTTCTCCGACAGTGCGAAAGAAAAGTCCTTTCGCTTCTTTTTTATACACATCGTTCACTGCCGAGGTGAGTCGGATGTTGGCCTGCGTAGCAAAGTAATCAGCAAAATTCGGATAGGTTTCACAGACCAGTGTCAGCTCCTGATGAGGAATCAAATATAGGAGCGAATCATCAATGGCCTGCGCCTGATAGCCGTCTTCTGCATTGACCAGTGGTTTGAGAAAAGTAAAGCCAAATTGATCATCCTGACCGAGTCTGGCGCGCAGCTCACCGGTTTGGGTGCGTTGTTCAATGGCACCGGTTCTGATGATGTAGAGATAGCGTTGTTCACACAGCGCACTAAAATCAATCGATTCCCCTTTCACTAAGTATTTGACTTTGACTGTATTGGCAATCGACGTGACCAAGTCCGGCGGTAACTTATCGAACGGGTCGATTCTGACCAGAAAATCATGGATGTTAGGCGTGATCGACGTACTCATGTATTTCATTCTACTCTGATGCTGTTCTGCCTCATTATATCGTTGTATAACAAGATGAATAGCATTTTTAAAATAGCTTTTCAAAAATTTGAGTTTGTGCAACTATAGTGCAATCGATAGATAATTTTTCTTGTTTTTTATCTTTTTATTCAATTGGTTATTTTTATTGTTCTGTAAATTATAGGGTGAGACTATTGTTGTGGATGACACATTGGCACAAGTATTGGGTTTGGTAAGTTTTGCTTTAGGGCTTTCGACTTTTTATCAGAAAAATGATCGGCGTTTGAAAGTGTTGATGCTGATTTTTAATCTAAATCACTGTATTCATTATCTGTTATTAGGGTCAACGGTTTCGGCACTCAGTATGATGTTGTCTGCCGCCCGGACAACGACCGCTATTTTTGTCTCTTCGGCCCGTGTCGCGGCGGTATTCATTGTCATCAGTCTCATCAGCGGTTTATGGATGGCAAATCATTGGTGGGATCTCTGGTCAGTGGTGGGTACCGTCATCGGCACCTATTCAGTCTTCTGTCTTTCCGGTATTAAAATGCGTATCGGTTTTCTGTTGGGCGGAATATGCTGGCTCACCAATAATATTATTGTTGGCTCGATTGGTGGAGTTATGTTGGAAACTTCGCTATTGAGTATGAACCTGTTAACGATATATCGTATCCACCGACACACGAGCAATATGTTAATGAAAAATGTTAGTGAAAACGCCTGAATGTTGAAATGATGTGATTGGCAGACCAACGCTCAGCAGGGGGGACGGCTCACTTTGAGATCCTCCTCCCAAACATTTTCCTTTGTTGGAATGTTCGGGGTGTTTGTCCGGTCTGACCACAGTTATATCCATGAAATTTCCGTTCATTCTGGAGCATAAATCGGTAGTATCGATTGAATTCAAAATAAAAATAGTAGGGGAACATCCTAATGACGTTTCGCATCTTTCAGAAAAGAGCAGTATCACTTGTGGGACGATTTGCCCGGTATCGCGTTTTGCGACAGTGGCTTGGATTATGGGTTTTAATCAGTGGATTAACCGCTTGTTATGATGATGCACGTCCGGTGAAGGTTGAGCCGAAACCGCTTCGTCCGGTCAAAACCATGATTGTCTCATCGGTGAAAACGACGCCGATTGTGACACAAGTCGGTGATATTGAAGCCTATCAGCAAACGGTTCTTGGGTTCCGTATTGCCGGACGAATTCTTGAGCGTCGGTTCGATGTCGGCGACCATGTGCAGCAGGGGGCGGTTTTAGCGACCCTAGATCCCAGTAATGCCAACAATACGCTCAATCAAGCCAAAGCCGAACTGGATAATGCGAAGTCTGCCGCAACACTTGCCCAGCGAACGTTGGCCCGGATGAAAAAACTATTACCCAATGGGGCGATCTCTCGCTCTCGTTATGATGAAGCGAAATCCAACTGGCAAGCCGCAGCCTCCCAGTATGATCGAGCTCAGGCAGCCGTCAAAGATGCACAAGATAATTTACAGTTTACCCATCTGATTGCCCCACAAGCAGGGGTGATCAGTGAGACCAGTGCTAACCCCGGACAAGTCGTCAGTGCGGGGCAACAAGTCTTCAAACTGGCATACAATGGTCAGTTGGACGCAGTATTTGAAGTGCCGGAGCAGGTATTACAGACTCGGATTGAAGATCCGCAAATCATGGTTTCCCTCTTATCCAATCCTGAGATTAAAGTTCGTGCAAAATTACGCGATGTGACACCACAGGCTGACCCGTATACCCGGACATACCGCGTCCGGGTCACATTGATTGATCCACCGGAATTGATGGGACTGGGCGCAATTGTCAAAGGACAGTTACAACTACCAACCATTGATCAGGTTATCGTGCCGAAAGCGGCTTTGACGCGTCAGGGAGAACAACCGGCGGTTTATGTGGTGGATGAGCAAACCAGTGAGCTTCGCTTGAAATTGATTGAGGTGACTCGCTACAGCGACGATGCGCTTTATGTGTCCGCAGGGCTTGATGAAGGTGATCGGGTTGTCATTGCCGGTGTCAATCAATTGCGCCCCGGGTTGAAAGTCCGTTTGATGCAGGGAGAGTGATCATGGCATCCCATTCATCCGAAAAGCGGTTTAATCTCTCCGCTTGGGCACTGGAAAACCAACAGATGGTTTCGTTTTTGATGTTGATGATCGTCGTGATGGGGATCATCAGCTTTCAAAACTTACCGCGTAACGAAGACCCCGAATTTACCGTCAAAATTGCGGTGGTTTCTGCATATTGGCCGGGAGCGACCATCGAAGAAACCACTCAGTTTCTAACCGATAAATTAGAAAAGAAGTTACAAGAGATCCCTTATCTTGACCATTTGAGAAGTTATACCCGAGCCGGGGAAACAGTTATTTTTGTCAACTTACGTGACAGCACACCGCCAGACAAAGTGGCGGATATCTGGTATCAGACTCGTAAGAAAATGTTGGATCTGTCACCTGAGCTGCCTAGCGGCGTCATCGGTCCGGCCGTCAATGATGAATTTGCCGATACCTACGGGACGATTTTCGCATTCACGGCAGATGGATTCAGCATGAAAGAGCTGCGTCAGAAAGTGGATGACGTTCGTTCAACCCTGATGCGAGTGCCTTATGTGAGTAAGATTGAAGTGATGGGCGCGCAGGAGCAACAGGTTGTGCTGGCCATCTCATCCAAACGGCTGGCAGGGCTCGGACTGAACCTCAAAGAGGTGATTGACAGTCTACAGGCACAGAATGCCGTGACGCCTGCGGGGGTGATCCGGACCGGTGATGAACGGATATCCGTTCAGGTCAGTGGCGCATTCAGCTCGGCTGAAAGCCTGAAAGAGATTGTCCTGCGCATCCATGATCGTTTTATTCCCCTGCGTGACATTGCAGAGATTTATACGCAAGCCGAACAGCCGCCGAAGTCACAGTTTCGGGTCAATGGCAAGGCTGCCATCGGGCTGGCGATTTCGATGTCTCCTGACGGCAATATGTTAAAGTTCGGGCAGGATTTACGTGATGCAATGTCTCGGATTCAGAATAACTTGCCATATGGGATTGAAGTCACCAAAGTGGCCGACCAATCCGCGGTGGTCAAAGATGCTGTTGGTGGTTTCGTCAAGGTTCTGATCGAGGCTGTCGTGATTGTGCTTGCGGTGTCGTTTGTGTCTTTGGGTACAAGAGCAGGTTTGGTCGTCGCCGTGTCGATCCCGATTGTGCTCGCCATGACTTTTTCCGGTATGGAGATTGCCGGTATTGGTTTTCAACGCATCTCTCTCGGGGCGTTGATCATCTCGCTCGGCCTGCTGGTCGATGATGCAATGATCACCATTGAAGCGATGGTTTCCAAGTTGGAAGACGGCTGGCCGCGCAAAAAAGCGGCTGCGTGGGCTTATCAGAATACCGCATTTCCGATGTTAACGGGAACTCTGGTGACCATCGCCGGTTTTATTCCGGTCGGATTCGCAGCATCAGGGGCAGGAGAATATTGCTATTCGCTGTTTGTCGTGGTGATGGTATCACTTGCCAGTTCATGGATTGTTGCCATTCTTTTCTCACCATTATTAGGGGTGTGGTTACTACCTGACAACCTGAAAGCCCATCAAGCCAAACAAGGACGACTTTCCATCGGGTACCAACGTTTGATTCATGGTGTTCTTCACCATCGATGGAAAACCATTGTTTTGGCCGTATCTTTGTTGGTTGCCGCCGGTGTGTTATCTGAACGGCTCCATTCCGAATTCTTCCCTGCGTCAGACCGTCCTGAACTGCTCGTGAGTTTACGCTTGCCTGCTAATGCCGCTCAGGCAGACACATTGACTGAGGTGAAAAAACTGGAAGCTCAGCTCACTAATAACCCTAAAGTGGCTCTGTTTTCGAGTTACGTCGGTTCCGGAGCGGTTCGGTTCTATCTACCAATGGATATTTTGCTTAATCAGGAGAACATTGCTCAAGTGGTGGTGGTTGCAAAAGACATTGAGCAACGCAAAGCGCTACGCAAAGAGCTACAAACTATCATGCAGCGTGATTTCGGAGAATGGATTACGCGCGTTTCGCCATTAGAACTCGGGCCTCCGGTTGGCTGGCCGTTGCGTTATCGGGTCAGTGGTCCGAATCTGAATAAAGTTCGGGCGTATGCTCAGTCACTGGCGAATGTGGTTGCTGATCATTCGGATACCCGAGATATCAACCTGACATCCGGAGAACCACAGCGCTTACTACGTGTTGATGTTGATCAAACTGCCGCCCGGGCTGTCGGGCTGAGCCGTCAACAAATTGCAGAACAGCTGGCGACGATTTTCTCTGGTCAGGCAATCACGTCACTGCGGGAAGGGATTCATCCGGTCAGTATTGTTGTGAAAGGCGGTGTGAATGAGCAGCAGGATATTGAAACGATAGAGAACCTGCAAATATCGCTCGGTCAGGATCAAGTGATCCCACTGCGGCAAGTTGCGAAAGTCGAATATACCATCACGGATCCGATTATCTGGCGACGTCAGTTGGAACCCTTTATTACGGTTCAGACAGACATTGCACCCGGAGTTATGGCGGAGAAAGTCTCTTCCGAGTTGGCACCCCAGATCGAAGCCTTCAGGCAACAGTTACCTGTCGGTTATGAAGTAACAGAAGAAGGTACAGTCAGCGAGTCGGAGAAAGGGAATGAGTCAATTTATGCTGTTTTACCGGTGACTCTGATCGTAATGCTTACGTTGCTGATGATTCAACTGCGACGTTTCTCCAGTATGATGCTGGCATTGTGTACCGCACCATTCGGTTTGATCGGGATTGTCGCTGCAATGTTACCAACTGGCACCCCAGTCGGTTTTGTCGCGTTGCTTGGCGTGATTGCACTGGTCGGGATGATTATTCGTAATGCGGTGATTCTGATCTCTGAAGTGGATGACAATCTGTCGCGAGGCAATGGGGCACATCAGTCGATTGTGATGGCTGCAACGCACCGGGCCAGACCCATTCTGTTAACTGCTTTTGCTGCAATACTTGGGATGATTCCAATTGCCAGACAAGTTTTCTGGGGGCCAATGGCATATGCCATTATCGGTGGATTAATCGCGGCAACCGTGATTACGTTAACCGTGTTGCCGGCTGCGATTAGTCTGGTCTTACAGTGGGAGAAACGCGCTGAACCCAAATAGTGGCGTATTTTCCCCAACACCGTTCCTAAGCGCTGCCAATGAATGGCAGCGCTTTTTTAGGGTTGTGCTTTGATAGCATCATTATGCAATGGATTGTTTATTTTGATCA
Organism: Vibrio sp. MEBiC08052; assembly: GCF_001506075.1. Classification (GTDB taxonomy): domain Bacteria; phylum Pseudomonadota; class Gammaproteobacteria; order Enterobacterales; family Vibrionaceae; genus Vibrio. The sequence continues at coordinate 3,789,418 of NZ_KQ947475.1, forward strand.
GCGTCTAATATTCGATCATTTGCATTAATGACTCTACTTAATCTTTCGAGAAATATTATATTTTTCAGCGTATTTCTCTGTTGGTAATAATAATCTAAATCACTAAATTTATTTTATATCAAAGATGTAATGGTTTGAAATAATTTAAAAAATTCCAATTATTATTTAATTGGAGTATTTACACCAAATTAATTAAACCTCCAAATAGTAATGATATGTAAATAATATTAAATTTAATATAATTGAATCTGTAATGATACGCAAAATAATTTATTTATCATGATGACAAGTATTTTTTTACTGAGAGAATGTTGCTGCCTACATATAAAATACAAAGGTGGTGTTATGAACAATATTAGTAAAAAATTACCAGAATTTATTCAGTCAAAGATAAATTTTCATATTCATGACTTAATTGAAGTTAATAATAATGGGAAACATCTTGTTTTAGGTAAGCGTCCCAGCAGTAAAGATATTGTAATGCAAAGTAATGATTATTTATGTTTGGCAAATAATAGCACTATAAAGCATCAAATGATCGACTCAATTATGAGAATGAATGATAGTATCTTAATGTCTGCTATTTATTTACAAGATGAAAACTCTAAACCGTCTATAGAACACCGGCTTTCGGAATTTACTAACTTTGATAGTTGCTTACTCTCACAATCAGGGTGGAATGCTAACATTGCATTATTACAGGCAATTTGTTCCCCAGATACCAATGTCTATATTGATTTTTTCACTCATATGTCAGTATGGGAGGGGGCTCGATATGCGAATGCGAAAGTACATCCGTTTATGCATAATAACATGAAGCATCTACGAAAATTGATTAAAAGAAATGGTCCGGGGATTATTGCGGTTGATTCTATATACAGTACATTAGGTACTATCGCGCCATTGAAAGAACTTGTTGAGATTGCAAAAGAGTTTGGTTGTGCGACTGTTATTGATGAATCCCATTCTCTCGGTATCTATGGTACACATGGTGCGGGTCTGATTGAGGAACTAAATTTATCAAAAGAAGTTGATTTTATGACAGCCAGCCTCGCTAAATCTTTTGCATATAGAGCCGGAGCGATATGGGCAAATAATAATGTTAACCAGTGTATACCTTTTGTCAGTTATCCAGCAATATTTAGCTCTGCTCTATTGCCCTATGATATTGATACTCTTAGTACCATATTAGATTTAATCTATAAGTCGGATGATAGAAGAAATCATCTTTTTTATCTTTCTGATAAACTCAGAAAAGGGCTCACTAAACTCGGTATAAAAACTAGGAGTCAATCTCAGATTATATCATTAGAAACAGGAGATGAAGGGAATACAGAGTTAATCCGTGATATTTTAGAAGACAATGGCGTTTTTGGGGCAGTTTTCTGTCGACCAGCGACACCTAAGAACAGTAATCTAATTCGGTTTTCTCTAAATAGTTCTCTGACAGATAATGATATTGATAAAATATTGTCAGTCTGTCACACATTAGTTGAAAATGATAAGGTTTATTTCAAATAATTGGTTCTTATAGAATTAGAGTTTTCATGTATTGACATGATTTTTATTAATCATCATATCCAGTTCGCTAACTTGTCCAGCAAGTTATTCGTATCTGCTGGCTTAATAATATAATCATTCATGCCCGAATTCCGAATTCGTTTAAGCGTTGGTGTATTTGTATCACCCGTATGACCAAGAATTGGAATATGTCGATAAGGTTTCTGGGAACTGCGAATCGTACTGGTTGTTTCAATGCCATCAAGGACCGGCATCTCAATATCCATCAGAATCAGATCGACTTCATGCGTTTCCATCGTTCCCAGAGCCTCTTGACCATTTGAAGCCTGTAAAACATGATAGCCTTGCTTCTCTAAAAGGATTGCCGTCAGGTTGCGAACCGAGTGGTTATCATCCACGATAAGAATACATTTCTCGGTACGTTCCTGCTTGAAAGGAATTACGTTTCTATCGGCTTCAATTTTTTCTGTCAGTTCAAAAAATAATTGATATAAAATCGGGGAGCTTTGGTCAAGTAGATAGTTTTTTTCCAGCGGATAGACAGAAAGGTGGCGTTCAATACGAATCGGATACTGACTGCTGGCATCATAGATATAATGAATTTGTGCCTCAGAGAAATGAAGCTGAGATTCCAGAACGGTGAGTAGCTCCCATTGCCGATTAATTTGGTTGAGATCAACCATAATCACATCAAACTCGAATTCATATTCCTTACGTTTGACTGCTTCTGTCAATGTGACTGTCTCGATGTAAAATCCCATCTGCTGTGACTGTTTTTTCAGTCGCAGACGAACGTCACTCTCATTGCCAACATAAAGTAGGGACTTCACACTAACTAGTTCTTCTTTAAGTTTTCTCATTCCCGAAGAAGATTCAGTCGGAAATGAGAGTGTAAACTCCGTCCATTGACCTAACACGGAAGCACATTCAATTTTCCCACCGAAAGCTTCCATAATACGTCGACAGAATGGTAATCCCAGACCGTATCCACCATGTTTACCATGTGTATAAAAGTCCTTAAAAATATCCTGAAGACTCTCTTTGGCAATGCCTGCCCCATTATCTTTTATTGTAATTTGATTCCAATTGTTATGTGATGTAATAGAAATGTTAATGTAAAAGTTTTCGTTATTTTGGTAATAAAATGCATTTTTGAATAAATTATAAAAGGCATATTTTAGTAAAATATCACTACCCAAGAATCTGAAATCATTTTCAATTGTAATATTGATAGCCAGCCGATCCAGTGGGTTTTTGTAACTGAATGATTGGATGGCATGTTGTGCAATATCACTGGCAGCATATATTTTGAAAGTTGATGTCGGAATCCGATTTTGATCTATCGAGGTAAGTAGCAGGTTGACCGTCTCATTGGCTGAATCAACCGTGTTATGCATATTGTCCAGCAGCTCATTGACCATCTGATAATCATGCTGTTCGATGGTGTAATGAGGAACAGAGTCGGTCGGATGCTTGGTATGCAGCAGCGATTGAATAATTTCTACAGATGATTTGATTGCACTGAGAGGATTACGCATTTCATGCGCAATCCCAGCACCAAAAGATTTAGCGATTGAAATTTTGGCTTCATGTACGTTCTTACCTTTTACATAGAATATACTTCCATATATATAAACAAATAGAATGATAGGAGTATATGACCATTCAACCGATGATATTCCTTGATAACCATTCACGTAATAAGCAGCGATATATGCAAGAACAAACGAAATAGTGGCTTGAGACAGCATTATCTTGGTTTCATAGACGACAAGAATATGCAGAAATATTGAGGTCAACAGAGACATAACCCAAATCGTGGACCAATTGTTCATGATCAGCATATAGCCGAAAAAGAAAGGTAAAGATATTCCCACTGTTACGAGATAATAATGAGGGAGGTAACGCATTAATAATGGATGAAGATGCTTCCGGAAAACGAGGGGAATAAACAGAGTGGAACAGAACAGACGCAATCCCAAAGTTTCGTAAGGCTGGGGGTAGAGGAAATTCCAGATATAGTAATAAAGAGGGAAGCCTATGACCCCCATACAGCTAATAAATGTAAGGTTAGGTTCTATATGTTGGTATATTTTCTTGATAGCACTCATTGATTTTCTAGCCTAAACCGAACAAATTGTGTTCTTGTGTCTGTTGATTACGGTCACGATATCAGCAATGTGATGGTCTAACTTTGATGTTGTGTAACGTTAAGACTACCTGATTCTACCCCGAAGAGAAATGCCCTTTTGTATTAAGCATGTGATTTATATGGCTGTTGTGGAATATGGCTATGGTTTGGCATGAGTCATTGAAAATTTTTAATAATACTTATGTTTTTTAATCTTTTTGAATTTATTGCAAATAATCAAGATATCTAATCCTTCTTCTTTGATGCAATAACAATAACTAATATTGACATGTGAGCTTTAATACCAGTAAAAATATTGTTCATAGCAAAGATTAAGGAACCATCAAGGTGACGATGCAATTGCAAACCCAACGGTTGAAAATGAGACAGATCAATACTACCGATTGGGATTTTTTTTACTTCCTGCAAACCGACCCGGCAACGATCCAATACAGCTTTAACCGCCGTACGGAGGCGCAAATTCGGCAGCGATTCGAATCTCGTTTACCGCTGTGGACACCGGCATCTGATTTTTGGTTATGCCTGATGTTACAAGAAATCTCCACCGATCAGCGCGTCGGCCTCACCGGATTTTGTTTGCACGATGGTGTGGCTGAGTTGGGTTATATGATTGCGCCGCACGATACGGGGAAGGGGTATGCAACCGAATCTTTAAATGGTTTGCTTGAGTTTGCCGACTACTGTGGGATTTACCGTTTTCAAGCCAATGTCACCGCGGGGAATCATGCCTCTGAACGGGTGTTGTTAAAATGCGGTTTTCACTGTGACGAAGTCGTCGAGAAAGATGTCGAAATCGGTGGCACGCTGTATGACGACCTGATTTATAGAAAAGTGAGTAGTGGTTGATACCTGCATTGTGCTCAACAGGTCAGTTGATTTAAACGTATAAGGCGTGAGAGTGCGGTGAAATAAGAGAGCGAGTATTTCTCGCTCTCTTTCTGAGTTGCCTGAGCGCGTTGCTTGAACGCAGCGCGGCTGAGTTCAATTTACTGCTTAGTCCATTTCACTCATGGCTGTCTTTCCGGCAATACGGCCGAAAGTAAAGATATCTGCCAGTGCATTACCACCAAGACGGTTGCCCGCATGAATCCCACCGGCGACTTCACCCGCAGCATACAGGTGCTTGATTGGTCGGTTGTTTTCATCCAGAACTCGCGTGGCGGTATCAATCTTCAATCCGCCCATTGTATGGTGGACCGCCGGTTGTCTGGGCGTGGCATAGAAAGGCGCTTTTTCCACTTTCAGGCTAAAGGTATCCTTGTGGAATTCAGGATCGTGTCCTGCCTCGACATAGCGATTGTATTTGCTGATGGTCTCGACTAATACATCGGGCTCCATGCCCACCTGAACGGCCAGCTCTTCAAGGGTATCAGCTCTGAACAGCGTTCCCGCTTCGACTTGACGGTCAATTTTCTCCTGACTGGTGTTCGCCGCGGTTTTCTTAATCTCATCATCTGCAATCAGATAGAAGAGGCCGCCTTCTGCCAATGCCGCTTTGGTTAATACATCTCGTCCGGCAAATTCATTAATGAAACGTTTCCCTTGTTTATTCACAATGACGAAGTTCTCCGGTGGTACCTGAAGGCCACTGAAGAGTTCACCGGTATTCGGATCTGCGACGGGCATCATCTGCGTGAAGCCCATACCGGTTAAACCTGCACCGACGGACTGACCCAGCACAATGCCGTCTCCGGTCATCGCATAGGAGTTGGTAGTCTTGATATCGTCAGCAATGTGGCTCCAGTACGTGTTGTATTGTTGAAGCATCTTGGTATTGGCACCAAAACCGCCACTGGCCAGCACAACCGCTTTGGCATGAATGGTTATCTTCTGGCCGTTGACACCGGTCGCAATCACCCCTTTGATTTCACCGTCTTCGATGAGAAATTCTTTGGCCGGACTATCGGTCAGAATGGTGCCTGACATCGATTCAATATAGCGGCTTAAGGCAAGAATAAAGGCCGTTCCGTATCTTTTGACGGGCTTGTGTCCACGTCGCCACAGGGCACCGACCGGCGCAAACACCACATCTTTGTCATACTCAACCCCGATCTCTTCCAGCCACTGCACACTTTCCAGCGCATGGTCGGTTAAGATTTTCACCAGATCGTATTGTCCATAGATGCTATTGCCTTCAAGGTCAGTCCGCTTCCCACCGAAATAAGTCTGCATTCTGTGCAGTAGTGGTGAATCAAACAGATAGCCTTTTTGATCGCCGAACTGCTGCTGATAGGCCGCGAATTCTTCTTTCAGCGCTCTGAAATCAGCCAGATATTCCGGGTGAATCTCGCTTTCATCGGTGCTTAACAGCGCTTCAATGGTATGCCTTTCCCCCGGGTTTTCGTCGAAAGTTCGCTGCCATTCCGGGTCGGCAGCATTAATCGGCCCTCCGGTACGAATGGTGTTGCCACCAACGGCCGGGAATTTTTCCAGCACAATCGCATTTTTACCTGCCTGTAAAACCGTTGCTGCGGCACTCAAACCGGCACCACCGCCACCAATCACCACCACATCACAGCTGTATTCTTGATCGTCACGATTCAGGCTGCTGGCCGGTTTCGGCCGTTTTTTCAGGATATCAGGGTTCACGCCCGCCAGTTTCACTGCTTTGGCAACGCCATCAATCACGGCATGACTGGTTTCAGATGCGCCTGACAGGGCATCCACGTTCAGCGTTTGCCCCTCGATGATCTTGTCCGGGATGCGCACAAATACCACATCGGCCAAGCCTTCTGTCTCACCGGCAGTGTCAATATGAATACTTTCGATTTTCTTCTCGCTGAAGGAAACCTGCATCGGCAACGCACCACCGTGACCGAGGGCATGGACTTCATAAGTCCCCGGTGCGAAAGAGAAATCCTCTTCTACATTCAGTTGGTTTGAGATCTTGGCAAAGCGCATAAATCTGAAAAAACAGATTTCTAAAAAGTCAATTGTCCCTTCGTTGTTCAACTGACCCTGGTCATCAAAGGCTTGATGAGCATTGCCCAGTAAGAATTCGTAACCCGGCATCACATTGGCGTTGACTCCGGGTGCATCCAATATCTGACGCAGGTGCAATTGCGCCCGGGAGGAGCCCTGAGCATCGATAGACGCGCCCAAAATCATCACCGGCTTGCCATCCAACGGGTGAAGCTCGTAGCTGAGCCATTCAAGCACGCTTTTCAGGCTTGACGGAATCGAGTGGTTATATTCGGGGGTCGCAATAATCACGCCGTCACTGGCGATGATTTTTTGATTGATTTCCAAGAGCTGTGGGTTGGTAGACGGCTGGTCTTGGTTGAACATCGGGACTTGGTCGATTTCCAACAGTTCAATGTCTGCTTTGTCCTTGAAATGCGCTTGCATAAACTGCAGCAGTGTCCGGTTGTAGGACTTTGGCGATGTCGTGCCGACGATTGCTGTAAATTTCATTGCTCTCATGCCTCCCGGGTTTGCCAAGCGTATTTTTTATCTTTTTTGATGAGGGTTCTCTCTGATAAGAGTTTTGTTATCATCTCGGTAAACAGCACAAACTCTCTGAAAATCTCATCCAGTTCAGCCAGCTTATGTTCATCGATTAATTTGCCGCTGCTATTAAAGGCAGCTTGTGATTTTCCGAGCAAAAATTCGCTGCTCGGCATCAGGCGTGCAGCGAGTTCCGGGGAGTCAAGAATCTGGCGAAGGTGGGCTTGAGCGCGTGAAGAACCGAGTGCGCCGTGAGACGCGCCGACAATTAAAACCGGCTTGTCGGTGAGTGCCTGACTGGTATAACTGATCCATTCCAATGCACTCTTTAACACCGCCGGAATAGCATGGTCATACTCCGGTGTCGCAATAATCACGCCATCTGCCTGACGGATTTTGTCAGACAAACTGGCCACTTCCTGAGGGATTTGGTCATTGTCCGCTTCATAGAAAGCAGGCAAATCTCTGATCTCATAAAGCTCCAGTTGCGCTTGTGCCTGAAAGTGCTGTTGCATGAATTGTAATAGCATACGGTTTGTTGACACTTCAGAATTCGTGCCAACGATAGCTAAGTAGTTCATATCGGTGGGTTCCTATACTGTAAAAACCATATTTAATATCTGGATATTGTTTTAACACAGTATGAAAAATCTATCTAATAGCTATATATTCATCCTTAATAAGTAATTTGTTATCATGGTCGGATTGTTGCGCAGAATCGGGGGATGAGATGTCAAAATATCACAATCAACACACCTTATATTATATTGATGCGTTGCTTAAGTTTAGCAATTACAGCAAGGCGGCTGACTCCCTTTACATCTCTCAACCCTACTTAACTCAGGTGATTAAACGGATCGAAAACGAGTTGAATTGTCAGATCATTAACCGCAGTGAGCTGCCTTACCGTTTAACCGAGCAGGGAAAGATTTACTATGATTATCTTGGCTCGCTCGATACGGTTCATGCCAATATGCGCAGGCAAATCGCAGCCATCACTGACAAGGATAAGAAGACCATAAAAATCGGTATCTTAGCCAGTATTGGTACCTACCTGATTCCGTTATTTTTACCTAAATTTCTGGCACGCTATCCTGACTGTCAAATCGAGCTGGCGGAAGATATACCGGAAAACAATGAGAAGCGACTGCTAAAGGGTGAAGTGGACTTTTGGATTGGGCAGAACTCAAGCAGTATTGCGCCCAATCTGCTCGCTGTTTCATGGGGCAAGCATGGCTATTTTGCCGTGATCCCCAAATCCTGCGAACTTTATCAGGCAGGCATTGCCACGATTGGAGCTGGACGAGTTGCGATGGAAGATTTATTGCGACAAAGGTTGGTGTTGACCGCGAAAGGATCCGCCATCAGAGCGCAGTTGGATCATTTATTTGGCATTTACAAAATCAAGCCGGATATCGTCTTAGAAAGCAGAGAAATCGCCACCGTCAAACATCTTGCAATGGCTGGCTGCGGGATCACGTTCGTTCCCGAAAGTTTGCCCGTTACTCCTTGTCCCGCAGAGTACAATATTTATCCGCTGCCGATTGAGCAATTAAACTTAGATTATTTCATCGCTCATCACGGTCATCGGGAGCTTTCCACAATGGAGCAAGGGCTGCTGGATTCATTCTTACGTTATAACGATACCGCCAAATACTGATGATACGGAAAGGAAAAGACATGACTGAAGGCTCACAAGAAATCCAGCTGATGGGAACCACCATTCGCCTGTACTTTAAAGGTAATCAGGCGGAACAGTGGTTAAATCAGGCGGTTTCAATGTTGAGGCGCTATGAGGCGGTCTTTAGTGCCAACAGCGAGCAGTCTCAACTGTTTGCGTTGAAAAACGCTGCCGTGAATCAACCCGTCGTCGTTGACCATGATTTATATGAATTAATCAAGATCGGCAAGCAGCACAGCCTTGATGCCGATAGCTTTTTAAATATTGCGATTGGCCCGTTGATTAAGCTGTGGCGGATTGGCTTTGCAGAAGCTAGGGTGCCCGATCCAACCGAAATACAGCAGGTATTGGAGCGCTTAAATCCTGCGGATATTGTGCTGAACGATGCACAACAATCGGTCTGTTTTACCAAGCCTGGTCTGGAAATCGATCTGGGTGCGATTGCGAAGGGATATTTCAGCGATCAGATCATGGCTTTCTTCAAAGAAAAGCAGCCCGTCTCCGCCATGATTGATATTGGTGGCAATCTGCTGGTGTATGGTGAATCCCCGAAGCATAATCTCGATTGGGATGTGGGTATCCAGAATCCTTTTTTACCCCGAGGCCACTGTGTTGCCACGGTGAAGATCCGAAATCAGTCCGTCGTCACTTCCGGGATCTACGAGAGAACCTTTCAATATCATGGCAACCGCTACCACCACATTTTTGACAGCCACAGTGGTTATCCGGTCGATAACAATGTGGCTTCTTTAAGCATTATTTCGGATCACTCGTTGGACTGCGACATCTATACCACCAAACTTTTTGGCTTAGATGCCAGACGTATTTTAACCACCGTTAACCAGATTGATGGCATGGAAGCAATCGTGATCACCGGAGACGGGCAATTTGCCACGACGCCGAATCTGAGAGACAAGGTCACTATGGCGTAGTTAAAACATGCTGCTATGTTACTATCGAATATATTGTCGCGGACGAGAAAGGAATAGAGATGGTTGTGCTTAGGGATATGCGGGAAGATGAATATCCGGATTATTGTCAGTATTTCATCGACGATTACAGTCAAGAAATAGCCAATAATTATGGTCATTCTATCGAGCGGGCAACTGAGTTGGCAAAAAAGGAACTGCATCGTTGCTTTCCAGTTGGATTAAAGGGAAATGAGCATTCATTATTATGCATTGATGCTGAGGTTGACGGACAATTAAACCGTGTTGGTTATCTGTGGCATTCGATCAAGGCTAAAGATAAATCGACCTTTATATATGATTTCTTTGTATCTGATGAATACCGTGGTTTGGGTTACGGTACGAAGGTAATCGGTGCATTGGAAAAACAGTTGCAACAAGTTGGTGTAAATCAAATCAAGTTAAGAGTCGCTTATCAAAATAAGCGTGCGCTTAAATTGTACCAAGAGGTCGGGTTTGTGATTACGGGTTTCAATATGTCCAAGACCATTGAATAGTTGCGTCAAATAAACTGAGCTTCTACCCAAAAAACGCGAGCGCATTTTTGTCCAGAGATGTACCGGCACCGCTCAGGCAAACACACGTTTGCCTTCAAACTACTTAGTTCAATTTAGTTCAATAACCTTGACTTGTTATTGTGGTCATTCGTTGACCTATTTTGATCAATGGTTAAATATATACCCAGTTTATTCAAGAAGATGTTAACGTATTATGGATTAGAACAGCCACGAGTGAGTAAGCGAATTATTCATGTCGATTGGTATCAGGAACGTGTATTTACACGAGTGAATATATAACTGAAGAGCCGGATGCGGTAATCCGCACGTCCGGATCTGTCCGGGGGGCGTCTTAGTAATGGGGTGCTCTACCGCGATTGTTCTTAGGAGAAATCAATTGGTTGAAAGAATAAATTACGAAGGACTTCCTCAAATAGCAGGCCCTTATGTTCACGCAACAAAGCACAATAAAACGCTTTATATATCTGGGCTTACTGCATACGGAACTAATGCACAATCATCAGATTTAGTGGCACAAAGTACAGAGATTCTCGGCCAAATAGTTGCAATTCTCGAATTCGAACAGCGGTCAAAGAGTGATTTAATTAAACTTACAATTTTTGTACGTGATATTAGTTTGTTAGCCTCAATCCGAGAGCAACTTTTCCAATTCTATGATGGATGTCTTCCGGCTTGCTCACTTGTTGAAGTATCAAAGTTAATTCATCCAGATTTACAAATAGAGGTAGAGGCCGTTGTTGCGCTTTAGGTTCGAACATAACAAGATAATTGAACTCCCACTCTGATGACCGACTAACCTTTTTAGGCAAGTCAAAACTTTGGGAGAACGACATGGGTACGGCATCAACATCCATTTCCTAATCTGACGGAAGCGTTCTAGAGCACTAGCATGTTTCCGTCCACATCTGCTAGCCAATGCTTCCCAGCTCGCAAAATCTCATACTTTTTTCATACTTTTATCGAAATAAAACCTGATAGCCTGTGAATGCACTGGCAAAATTCAGTGCCGGGATTAGGAACCCTGTCTTTTCTTCACAAGACATGTAAAATGCCAGCTTTGCTGAGGTTTTCATGTAACTTCAGCACACCTGAATTATGGTGGGCTGGATAGGGGCGCTTTGGCGCACCGTTTCTTGTGAGCGGTAGTTCCTAAACCTGTTCAGTTCACCACTCAAAGATTAGGAACCTTTGTGTGGTGAGATATCATCCATCACAAGAAGAGGTGACAACCTATGTACGAGACCATTCCTTACAACCACGAATTTGCCCAGAAATCCCGTGAATATCTGCGTCAGTTAGAAGAAATCTTTGAAGCCGAACAGCGGCACAATAGTCAAGAGCTGCGCAATGTGCTGTTGTATCTGAATAACCTGATTACCACCCATTACGTGCGCTACCATCAAGA
>NZ_KQ947475.1:3801129-3957645 GCF_001506075.1 Vibrio sp. MEBiC08052
TGCGCAATGTGCTGTTGTATCTGAATAACCTGATTACCACCCATTACGTGCGCTACCATCAAGAGATTGACGGAGAACATTTGGTGTAGTTATTGGTGATTTAGATTTCGAGCCGCAATTGCGGCTCGTTTTAGAAGGGGGTTTGTGGTATTCCGATAATAGACTGGAACTAACTAGGGGTACTCTTCTTAGCTTGATCGCAAAAACAAAGTATATACTTATACTGCCTATAACTGTAATAAGTATTTACTTAAGTATCATTTATAGAAATAAGTCATGGGTTATACTGCCTTTACCTGTAATAACTAACCACTTGTTGATTTTCTGATAAGTAGTGACTTATACTGCCTATAACAGTAATAACTATAGACTTAAAACTATGAGACAAGAATTAGCGATTAGCAGACTTAACGAGCTAGATTCAAAGGGTCGTTATGTCTTTTTGCACCGAGATTTAGCCAAAATTTTTCACGAAGATTCCCCCCGTTCATTGAACGATAGCCTTGCTCGCCTAGTAAAAACAGGATTACTAGAGCGACCAGCGAGAGGGGTCTACGTATACGGCTTATCAAAAAACAAAAACACCTCAAAGACCATTGAGCTTATTGCTACCGCTTTAAGAAGAGGCGAGTACAACTACGTAAGCCTTGAGTCGGCATTGTCTTCTTATGGGGTTATTTCTCAAATCCCAGTAGACAGACTTACCTTGATGACAACAGGGGCCAAGGGAACGTACAAGACAGATTACGGAGTAATCGAGTTCACACATACAAAACGCTCAGTTTCAGATATTTTAAGTCAGGTGATCAACACCGATAGGCCGCTTAGGGTTGCATCAAAGGTTGCCGCATTAAGAGATTTGAAGCGTGTGGGTCGTAATACGCATTTGATTAATATGGATGCAATGACACATGACTAAGACGAAAGAAGATTTTGATGCGCTAGTGGAGATGGCGCTCGCTCAGGGTGGCACAAAGGATATGCGCCCTGTAATTGAGAAGGAACTCCTTCATTACGACATCTTGTTTGCACTAGATGAATCGAAGTTGCTAGATCGGCTAGTTTTTCAAGGCGGTACTTCTTTACGCCTATGTAGAGGCTCCAACCGATATAGTGAAGACTTGGATTTCGCTGGCGGGAAAGATTTCAGTAGCAAAATGTTAATTGAAATGAAGGAGGTAATTGAAAAATACATCGGTGAACGTTACGGGCTTGAGGTTACAGTCAAGGAGCCAAGCTCGCTTAAGAAAGATCCGAAGTATGCTGAGCTGAATATTGATAAATGGCAAATTGCGGTAGTGACTTCACCGGGGCAAAAACACTTAGCTAAACAGAGAATTAAACTAGAGATAGCAAATATCCCTGCCTACACCAAGGAGCCATTACCTCTAGGTAAGAACTATGATTTTCTTCCGGATGGTTACTCATCAACGTTAATTTACACGGAAACCCTTGATGAAGTTATGGCTGATAAAATTATTTCCCTCCCTGCTACACAGAAATATATCAGGTATAGAGATGTTTGGGATCTGGTGTTTTTGAAGCGAAATGGTGCCGCGCTGAATATTGATTTGGTGCGCCAGAAAATCGAAGACTACAAGCTCGAAGGCTTTAAGGACATGCTAGATGCTCGCATCTCTTCACTTAAAGAGATTGTGTACGGTGAAGAGTTTTCAAAAGAGATGGAGCGATTCTTGGCTAGAGAGACCTTTGACAGAACTTTGGCTACTGATAAATTCAAAGATTACATGTTGGCAACTCTGACGAAAATCCTTACCGACACAAGAAAGGAGTTGGAAGGATCTGGCTCAGAAGAGCCAGATTTTCCGATGTAACTGAAATTAAGTGGATAGTAAATACAGTGATACACCATATAACTATCCACTTACCTTATCGACAATTTGAGAGTTTTGCAGTTCGTAACAAGGTTTTGTCCATCAATGTGTCAGCTTGATCTCGGCTTGCAAGAAACTGTCCCCAAAGTTGTTTAGGTTGATGTTGTATGGCCTTTGCCTAATACATCGTTTAAATATAAAAAATAATGAATTCTTCCATTCTTTTAAAGAAGATGTAGTATGAATCTTATTTACTATGTGGTTAAGGGTTAATCTGGTGAAAAAATATACCTCAAGTCAGCAAGTTATAGATTTTCTAAATGATGGAAGTTTCCCCACTATTGTAATACTTACAGGACCATGGGGAAGTGGCAAAACATACTTAACAAAAAATCAATTAATTCCAGAATTAAAAAAAGAAAATAATAATGATGTTCACTATATCTCTGTATATGGTTTAACTAGTTTAGATGATTTTAGAGATAAAATATTATCGCTAAATTATACGCATAATTCTCATAGTTCGGGGTGGGTATCTTCTGTAAAGAATTTAGTAGGTGGTACTACTCGAGCTTTGGGTGATGGTGGTACCATCAATGGGGTCATAAGTGCTCTGGCTAAACCAATAAAGCATAAACTTTTGAGTAAAATTAAAAATGTGAATATTGTTATTGATGATCTCGAAAGAGCATCAAGTCAAAAATTGATATCTGAAGTACTTGGTGAAATTTTAAATCTTGTAGAAAATAATATAAATGTTTGGGTTGTTGTTGTAGCAAATATTGATCAAGTTGGAAGTTTTCAACTATTAGAAAAAACATTTCTAAATAGAGTCTCAATCAATCCTGCCCCTGATGATATCATGATTTTTATTGATAAAAAATATCCAAATCTATTATGTGATGTCTTAAAAAAAGATTTACTAATATAATTGAAGAACTAAAATTAAACAATTTTCGCGTTATTCAACGTATTTTACAAAGATATGCTATGGTACAAAGTGCTGTTAAAAAAATCGATTTAGTAGACCATACGAAAGCTCTTGTAAATTTAATAGATAATATCTCTCGTATTTGTCATGCTCATTATGAGCATGGTTTTTCTGCAAAAATACTGCAAAATCATGTCGAAAATGCTCCAAGTTTAATTGAAAAACAAGTTGTTGAACAAATTCGTAAAAATCAAAATATTGAAACTGAAGAATTGGTTGATGAACGTCAGAAACTACTTGAAAGGATAATGATCACTCCTAATGGACGTATTCCTAAACCCCTCGTGTCTTATGCTCTTGGACTGATTAGATTACCTGAACGTTTTATTGAAGAGTTTAGTATACCTCTTTCCTCAACACCATTAGCACGTATTATTTCTTTTAATTTTAGAGACATGGATGAAAATGATTTTAATGACGCAGTCAAAGATACGGAGAAATTTATTCTTAGTAGTGAGTCGAAGTCATATTTTGATTGGATTAAGGCTCTTGATGCATACCATTACTTGATTGAACACCATTATATAGATAAAGATATTGAACAATTAATCATTCAAGCTAAAAATATCATATCGGAATATGATTTTTTTGAACGTTGGGATAGTTCTGTAGAAAATAGATACTTTGAACGTACAATTAATGAACGATTGTGGAGTGATAAAATTATAAAGTTACATCAAGAGTTGTTTCCTGCTTTTAAACAAAAAGATGAAATATATAAATCATCAATATTTCAAGAGTCGTTCGTTCGCTCATGGTATGAAGTTAGTAATAAAATCTATCAGACATATGATACAAAACCATTTTTAAATAAATTTAATTTAGACGAAGTAGTGTCTGGAATTATAGATAATTGGACTATAAATGAATCTATTATTTTTGGTCAGTATTTATCTTCAAGGTATAATATAAGTAACATTTACCAATTTTTAGAACCTGAATTTGAAATTGTCAAGGATTTACAAAAAAAGATAAAAAAGGAAATTGATGAAATCGATAGTTCAATGAATAAAGGGAAATTAACAGAATTATTAGGTTATATAGACAAAACTGTTATAGACATAATTAATGCAGAAACCAGATCAAAGCTAGCTAGTCAAAATGAAAAGTAGACGAAGAAAAGGATTACTTAGAGTAACGTTGCTACTATTGTAATAACTCAGCTAATAAAAAATTTTACATTTGGCGACCAATTCTAAATGAGTTCTGTCCAAAAGTGTGTTAGTACTGTTACTCACAACATACAATTTATATCTAGGTTGATTTGAATCGCGTTCTCATAACTCTGAAGTGCCCCTTTTGTTTCAGCCCGTTAGAGCGATTCAATGTTCACCTTTTAAGTCTCCATTGTTCATCTATTAAGGTGTTTCACTAGAGCAAAAAAATGAAAGTCTGATAAAAATTCGTTGGTAATGGTCGTATGGAAATTGTTTTCAAGAAAATAGACATTAGTGTTGATTTTGATGCATGCATTGAGGCTAGAAGGGATGCCTATTTCTGCAGTTTTGGTCATTATGACGGGCTCGAAACCTTCCTTAGAGGCTATCGTGAGCGAATGGCTGAAAGATTGAACAATCCAGAATGGTTTTATATACATGTCATTGTAAACGACCAGCTTGTTGGACAGTTGGAGTTTCACACCCATTCTTCTGAGCATAATGCTGGCTATATCAATCTAATTTACTTGAAACCAGGTTTTCGTGGTTGCGGGTTAGCGCCTGAACTTCACAAGTACATCGTTAATAAGCTTACGAAGTCAGGATGTGAGTACGTGATGCTTTCAGTGAGCCGAACTAATTTGCGAGCGATCAATTTTTACAAGAAATATGGTTGGAAGTTTGTGCGTAAAAACCCAAAACACCGTGAAACTGATTTTTATGGACTTCGGCTTAATTCAATTAATGTCCAAAGATGAATTGCCAGTCATATAGAAGTTATTTTAATTACTCGCTATACAGATATTACTCTTGTTACATACTTTGCCTATGGTAATCTTTATGAATTTTGCTAGCATAGCATCGAAAACAATTATTGATTCGATTTTATCTCATACAGCACTAAAGGGGACTTTTATCCCTGCTCATAGACTTCCTGAAGCATAACCAAATAATCAAACGCGTTAAACTCAGCGGTTTTGGTATCAACTATATGGTCGGAAATCCATTTCATGTTGTCTTGGTGCAAAATGGTTTTGAATGGCTGGTTTGGTTGCTGATGTCATTCTGTGTCGTTTTTGGATTTGAGTTTGTTATTAAAATCACCAGCGCTAATAAATCAACCCAGCTAGCCGCTAACGCGCTGACTGATCGAGGCTATGCCTCCTAAGTTCGATAATACAATGAACTCAAAATGTCGTGTGCAGGTTGGTCTCAAGAAGAATATCGTCTAAAAATCAGTTTTTTTAGGGCACGTTTTAGTGCAAAATTAAATTCGGAGTAAATCTGAGAAATAGATTTATTGCTTATCGGCTAGTGCGTTTACGGTAGTTATTTAGGGTATAGCGGGATGTTTGCAGTCACTTGGCTTCGTTATATTTTTTTCGGATAAAAGGAACAAATCTGTGAAAATAGCAGTTATTTATTTCACAAAAACGGATGTTACAGGAAAATTAGCACAAGCGGTTATTAATGGCATTTATGACGAAGATCCGGATGCAACTGTGCTTGAGTATCGAATTGTGGGAAAAGAAATCATCGAAGGTCGATTCATCAATCCGACACTTTTCGAAAGATTACTTGAGTGTGATGCGATCATCATGGGGTCGCCGACATATATGGGTGGCGTTTCAGCTCAGTTTAAAGCGTTTGCTGATGCAAGTAGTGATTATTGGAGTGACCAAATGTGGTCAAATAAAGTTGCCGCTGGTTTTACAAGTGGCAGCGCTCCGAATGGAGATCAAGCGAGTACGTTGAATTATCTGTTTACTTTGGCCAGTCAACACGGCATGTACTGGGTTGGTCTGGATTTAGCGCATGGCTATAGAGATCAAGGTTTAAATCGTTTAGGTTGCCAGCTTGGTGTCGTTGCTCTATCGGTTGATGGTGTCGCAGATGAGGTTGACTTGTTGTCAGCGAAGTATTTAGGTCAGAGAGTTGTGGGCTTGGTTTCTAAGCTTAGCCCCAAAACATAACAAATGATTATGGCGACAAATCATGATGCCTTTTTCTGTTCTGACGTCTCAATCGCACCATTACCATCGATGTTACAGCATAAAAGATGAATTGATGTGAAGTTACTGATGTTTGCAGTGTACGAGATGTTGGCTCCGAGACGGACATACGAATAAGACGGATTATAATACATATATAGCCGGAGATTGTTTTGATTATGCCTTTTGAGGAATATTTTTTGCAAAATGAGAAAATATTTTCATTTTGAAAATTTATTATGAGTCAATATGCTATAAATTGATTTCTTAATAAAAAATAGTCAATAAAAACAATTGCTTAAACTTTATTAAAGAGTTGGCACGTATAGTGCAATACTAAGATTGATCCTTTTTAAGCCGAAGGATCACCTAGCCAACTGACGTTGTTAGTGAACCAAATTTGTTCATATTGATAGCCAATCACGACTTTGTGATTGGCTTTTTTTATGGGGCCGGTTTTACAAGGGGCGATGCAATTGGATTGTTCATCCCCCCCCTGCCAGCAGCCTATGATGAATTATGGCTGTTGTGATGTAGTCGTTGATTCTGTCGAGGTGGGCTGCGGACGAGAGATAAACTCAATTGGTGTGTGTAATTGGCCTTGAACCGTTTTTCCCTGAAGCGCTTCATGAATCAGCCAGACTCCCTGATAGCCCATTTTAAACGGGAGCTGAATCATATAGCCGTACAGTTCTCCCTTCTTGAGGCTTTCAATAATCATTTCTTGTTCATCAAAGCCAATGTGAATGACATGAGATTGATTGGGATAGTTTTCTCGTGCAATCAACACGCCAATCGTTGTGGTATCGTTCGGGGTAAAAATGCCATCGACATGAGAAAATTGTTTCAGTAGTGCGGCTGCCTTTGAACGCGCATCACCCACTTGCGTGCCCAAATAAGCATCGGCAATGATTGTCAGCCCGATCTTTTGGGCTTCATCCGCAAAGCCACGTTCCCTTGCATCTGTCGATGCAACACCTTTCTTGAGGCGGAAAAGCACGACATTTCCCTGATAGCCTAATGCTTCCCCCATTTTTTGAGCGGCCAGCTGTCCCGCAGCGTAGTTATCCGTGGTGACAGAAGCAAGCCGCTCGCCTCCGGTATCCCGATCAATATAAATCACCGGAATGCCTTCTGCTTTTAAGCGAGCCATGTCCTGATTGCGACTGACATCTGATGGTGCTATCACGAGACCGCGACAGTGGAACAGCTTCATCGTATTCTCTAAGACGAATTTTTGCCCGGTAGAATCGGAATCTTCAACAGTTCCTCTGGCGTAGACTTTCAATCCCAATTCTTTGCCTGCTTGGGTCGCGCCCTCTATGACTTTTGACCAAAACGGCCGACTGGTACTACCGGATGTGATCACCGTGACACAATTTTGTCTCTCTTCCGGGGCGGATTGTGCACTCGGGGGAACGACCAGCGTGAGGATAAAACCAGTGATAAAAGCCGACACAATCCTGAAATTCATAGTTTTCCCTCTTCGTTATCGTGACACCATCCCGATTATTATAAGTCTGATTTCATAGCTGTGAGGAAATAAATTCAAACTTGTTGCCAATATCACGCAGCAAACTTTATTCGTGTGCAAGCTAAGGCATTCGTTCATTTCGAGGCCTGTTCATTACGCATGTTAGACGTCAGTTTGTTTTAAACTGATGACTCAGACTCAGCAGTTGCCTTGCACTGTTTTCCAGTTCTGCCGCAGCCCCGGAGACTCGTTCGGTATCATCATAGGCTTGCGTAATTTGAGTGACGGTCAGCTCCATTTCTTGCTGAATATCATTCGCTTGCTGCTGTGTCTGTTGACTGTCTTGCACCCAATGGGTGATTTTTTCCTGCTGATTGAGAATCGTTTTAGCGCAATGTTTTAACTGCGTATAGCCTGACTGGGATGCTTCAGTCAGAGCCGTCATTTCATTCACGGAGTTATCCATCTGATGACATGCATCGCTGATGCTGGTGGTGATCCGGGAAAGGGTTTCCTGAATCAGTCCCAGATTTTTCTCGGTATGTACAGAGAGCGAGCGGACCTCATCTGCGACCACGGCGAACCCGCGTCCCGCTTCTCCGGCCCGGGCTGCTTCGATGGCAGCATTCAGCGCTAACAGATTGGTTTGATCGGCCAATGAATGGATCATATCGAGAATAGAATTAATCTCTTTGGTGTCTTTACTGAGCGCGGTCAACTGTTCTGACAGGGTCAGTTCATTTTTGAGATTACGATTCACGGCTTGATCGAGATTGGAGAAGGTTGCTTCAATATTATTGAGTTCCGCGACAGCGTTACTCAGCTCTGTTGAAAGCTGAGTGCTCTGATCGGCATTGGCTGCCAGTTGATCATACATGGCGTGACTACGATGGTTGGTACTGCCGACTTGTTCCTGACTATGGGTCAAATTACGCCGGATACTTTGTGCATTTTCAGACACTTGGTCAGAGAGCCGCACGTTATGGTTCGCGGCTTCACTGACCTGATTGATACCGGCAGCAAAACGAGTGAATAGCCGATTCATATCCTCACTGATCGCACCGAGTTCATTCTTGATTTTGCTATCAAATTGGTGTGTTAAATCGAGATTTTCTGCAGCCGCAGCCAGTTGAGCGCGAATTCTTTGCAGATGGCGTAGTAAGGGAGTACAGAAAAACCAGAAAGCCATGGTAGATAATACGAAGCCCAGTAAGGCAATTTCAGCGTTGGTAATCAAATAACCATTGAGGGTTTTGTTAATGTGGTCAATCGGTACATCAGCACCCGCGATATATAATTTTCCATTCGGGGAGTGAAAGGGAATAAACACTGACCGGAAATTGCCTTGGTCATCGGCATAGTCTTCGTAGGTAACGCGTGGGGTTTGAAAGACGCTTTGCAGCAGATCGCTCGCATCTTCATATTCGCTCATATAACGCTCGTATGTGCCATCGACAATCGTGGCATCCGGTGCGCTGGTAAAACTCTGAAATATTTTGCCGTTTTTTTCGACCATGGTGTACACGTAAGTCATGTGGGCTCGTTTGGCAAACGCAGAAATCTCTTTCACACGTTGCAGGTATTCATCATCACTGACACTGGTTCTGTCTTGGTAACCGTCCCCGAGAATGGTCGGTAATGCGGTTGCACTGATTGTGAGTTGAGCGTCAATGCTTTTCAGTAAAAGTTCTTTCTCATTGTTGTAAGAGAAGTAAGTAAAAAAACAGCTGATGAGTAAATTGATAAGTACAGCCAATATCAGTAGTTGTGAGCGTAAACTCCGAATATTCATACAAGCTCCATGTGATGCGTGGTCATATTGGCCACTGTCCGTGTAAAATGCGTTGTTATCATGCAGAAATTTGAAATGAATTGGGTATATTTCATTTTATATCAGTATCTTACGATAGTATCTCTGCCAGAGAAAAGTATTTCATTATAATAAGTAATAAAAAACTTAAAAATAATCACAAATGAACATATATAATTATGATTAATCACTATCGAATTATTATAGTTGTTGTTTTGCAACTGGTGGCATTCGGGGGCTAATATGTGTCTCGAAGCGGTGTCGCACGTTCAGTATATGTATTTTGCAAAATGGGAATTAGTTCGTATTTTGCAATTCAGTTATGTCGGTATATGCAATAAAACCCGATACATTGAAATAAAATCCAATTATATCAACAATTTAAAAAATAAATGTAAGTTGGCACGTATTGTGCTTTATATACATCGACCCTTATTAAGCCGAGGGTCACCTAGCCAACTGACGTTGTTAGTGAACCAAATTTGTTCATATTGATAGCCAATCACGACCTTGTGATTGGCTTTTTTTATGCCTGTCAATTCATCGATTGGACATACCGTATTTTTATGGTCGATAAGCGATTGAAAGTAGGAATTACTGTCGCAGTTTGCTATAAATAAATGCCAATTTTATTGGTGTGGATAGTGACGTTTCGGATGCGGAAAGGCGTTAGCCCGCTTACAAAGGAAATTTTATGAAATCGGCAGTACTTGTGATTGATGTGCAGCATGTTTTATTTGACCCAGAGCCTCAACCATTTGAAAGGAATGAGGTTTTAACTCGAATTAATCAAGTCACAGATTGGGCGCGTCAAAAGCATATTCCAGTGATCTTTATCCAACATGAACAAGCGGAAACGCCAATCGAATTTGGCAGTGAAGGCTGGCAATTACAGTCATCATTATGTGTTGCAAACAGTGATCATTTTGTACGCAAAACAACGCCGGATTCGTTTTTACGCACAAACTTGGAGCCGTTGCTACAAGAGCTTTGTGTTGAGCATCTTTATATCTGCGGCTACGCAACAGAATTTTGTGTAGACACAACCGCTCGGCGAGCAGCTGGTCTGGGTTATCCAGTCACTTTGGTTACCAACGCACATACCACTCATGACAAAGCGCACGCGACCAGTGAACAAATTCGGGCTCATCATAATGCGACATTGCCTAGTATATCGAGCTTCGGTGTCAAATTAGAGGCCATAACCGCTGAAATTCTGGTGTCATAGACATGACGTATGAATAAGAAAATCAGCAATCTGTATCATGGATTAACCATCAGACAAAGGTACATACAGTTGGACGCCCTGTTTTCTCTTGTGGGAATAAAAGAGGGGACCCATATGGATTTTACTGAGCCATATAGTCAGTCAACTCAGAAGGTAATTAATTTTTTACTGTGTATATCAGATGTTGAATAGAGAGGATGTATAACCGGACAACAATTAAATGTCATTGATATTTGCTTTGGCACACAAATTTTTCCACAAATTGTTTGTTAATTGTTTAGATAAAAACGCACTCATTTAGGCGTTATGGAAAATAAGAGAAACTATGCATCCAATATTAATCTCAATCGGTTTACTGGTTTGTAGCAATGTATTTATGACATTTGCTTGGTATGCACATCTGAAAGAGCTGAGTAATAAGCCTTGGATAATTGCAGCATTAGTAAGCTGGGGAATTGCACTTTTAGAGTATTTATTTCAGGTGCCTGCAAACCGTATCGGATATAGTGTATTAACCGTCGGTCAACTTAAAATTATTCAAGAGGTCATTACGTTATCAGTGTTTGTTCCTTTTTCAGTTATGTACCTCAAAGAACCGCTCAAACTCGATTATTTATGGGCGGGTCTTTGTCTTGTCGGGGCGGTATATTTTATGTTTCGGAGTAAGTTTGCATAACAAGCCAATGATGCGGTTAACCGTTGACAGTTGCTGCTCAACCAAGAAGTTTTTGGTAAACAAGAAGTCTTGGGTAATAAATCAGCCATACACACAATGTCTCAGGAGGCGTTTGCAGCAGGCAAAACGTTACGCTTATTTGTCGGCCCCTGTACCACTGTGTGTGGCGTTATCTCTCAGAGTGAAAATTAAATGTTGAAATTTGTACCGGCCCAAGATGCTGACTCGAAATTGATCTTGAAATACATTAGAGATTTGGCTATTAGCGAAAAATTTCCTTTTCCAATTTCTGTTACTCTATCGGACATAGAGACGAATCTACTCGGCAAAGATGCTGTCGCAAAAGCCGTTATTTTTTATCTGGATGAGAAACCATGCGGATTTGCTGTTTACTACTTTACATTTTCAACTACAACCGGAAAACGAGGTCTGCATCTGGATGATTTATATGTTGAACCAAAGTACCAAGGACGGGGAATTGGCAAGAAAGCACTCATGTATCTGGCTCAAATAGCTAAAGAAAAAGATTGTGCCCGGTTTGAGTGGTGGGCACTTAAAACAAATGATGCTGCAATTAAGTTTTATTTGAATGTAGGAGCTCAAAAATTAGATGAAATTTCAGTATTTCGGTTAAATCAACCTCAAATTGATAAGTTAGTAGAAGATAACAAACCAATGCACGCGACAGACGTGTGATTGAAGTATTATGTGGCTTCAGAGCTTTGGGCTACCCACGAAAACAAACATGAAGGTTTGAGATGAATAGAGAAATTACGGGCAGTTGCTGCTGCGAAAGTGTTGCTTTTAAAGTTAAAGATGACTTCGGTAAGTTTTTCTTCTGTCACTGTGAGCAGTGTAGAAAACTGACAGGATCGGCTCATGCTTCGAACTTGTTTACGTCTCCGTTGAACATTGAGTGGACGAAAGGTGAAGACAAAATAAAACGTTATGACCACCCTACACGCTCATTTTCGAAGGCATTTTGCACGGAATGTGGTTCTGGTTTACCATTTCTGACTCAAAGTGGGAAGTTCCTAATTGTCCCGGCCGGCTCTTTAAATGAAGAACCATCAAAGGCTCTTGATGCTCAAATCTTCTGTTCAGAGCAGACTGAGTGGCACAAGGCTGGTATACAAGCAGCTAAGGTCGAAGGCTTCCCTAAATAAACATTACAGGCAACTCAAAGGGACAGTAATCTCCGGCACTTTTGGTTCGGCTTGTTTTTGGGGGTCCGGCGGATTAAGTCGAGTAAATGGTCTTGTTTTTACTCCTTAGTCGGGCATGATTTTTATTCATTGACAAGGTGCTTTAATGAGTAGTTTAAATAAAGCTAAAGTTATATTTTTGGTCGGGAAAGTGGCTTGTGGTAAAACAAGTTATGCTAGGAAAATGCAAGATGATGGTATGGGGGTCTTTCTGTCGTTAGATGAACTTCAACTTGATATTTTCGGCAGTGAACCAACGAGACAACAGCTCGATGATTCATATCAAGGGTGTGAAAATTACCTAAAACGAATGGCTTTACAATTTTTGAAAAAGGGCATTACCGTTTACTTAGATTGGGGATTCTGGAAACGCTCAGAACGTCAAAAACATAGACAGTTCTTTGAAAGTGAAGGTTTCTTCGTTGAACAAATTTATTTTAATATTCCTCTGAACATTCGTTTACAGAGAAACCTGTCACGTAATTCAGGTAATGACATTCATTCTTTCAAAATTGAAGAGAAGGATATTTCATTATTTGATGGTTTCTTTGAAGAGCCGGATTTAACTGAGCAATACATTGAAATTACTGACTAAATAAAATTAACAACTCAGATTTAGGTGTTATTAAAGCTTGAGAGGAAAAATGATTGCAGTAGAAAAATATCGTTTCAGTGATTTCAAAGCTTTAGGTATCAGAGCACTTTTAGTCGATCATCATTGCCAAAGTCAGGGCGTCGGAACCAAAGCAATAAACTTATTCTCTGCTTATGTGGCTAAAAATTATCCAGATTTTGAAGTCCTTCAATTAACGGTGAATTGTCGCAATAAAGCGGCTTATCACTGTTACTGTAAATGTGGCTTTGAAGATACTGGGAAGCTGTATCTCAGCGTCCCGCAACATATCATGTAACGTAAAGTCGCTATATAAATTATTTAAGTATGATTTGCTACGCATAATATTTTAGGTTTAAAGTGGGTTTTTGTATTTACAGAGTCATGGGTGAGGTTTGGTGGGCTGTTCTTAGCTGAACTGAGCTCTTTGTTTAATCTAAGTTCTAAGTATGGATAAAAAATGAAAAGTATACTATTTATTATGGCAGCATTGACTTCTTTTTCAGCATGGTCAGATGAATGGGTTGGTCCGTTTAATACGGGAACAATTGAAGTTCATGAATCAGGTGTCTATTTCGTGCAAAAAACACCAATTGTTACAAATGTTTCTTGTAAAAGTTACACTTATGTTAAATTCTCTTCTGAAAATGTAAAACTAGCTGACAGAGCTATGTCAGTTGGTCTTGCAGCATCAATGGCTGGCAAAAAAGTGCAGTTTAAAATTAGTCACTGTGATGGCGCATATTTAGTCGCGAATGCCATTATGCTACCACAAGAATAATAATCGCAGTACAGGCGGAATATAATTGTCTCCTAACCTAGGTTTTCCGACTGTCGAATATTGCATATTCACTCGCCAATCTCAGGGACCAACTTCAACGGTTGTTCAAATAAGAGTTGTTACCAATTGAGGTCAAATTGAATCGAAATAGCTCATCCATCATCGCTTGCGCTATTTCCGTTGAGATCATCGGATAGATATATCACTGCGAGAGGGATTCATTCTCGTATCGAGGAGAACATTTTGGATATTGATTGGAGGCCTAAAACATGGGTTGCAATTCTTTTAGGTGTATTTTTACAGGCGTTTACATTTCTATATTTAAATCGGCCTAAACTCTTTTGGGTTTATTTTCTGCTTTCTGTTCTCGTGTCCATATTAGATTGGCGATATCAAACATCATATGTCGCCATTTTTTCCCTGATCTGCCCGATTCATGCTTATCTGGTGGTAAGACATTTTAATCTCTCTCGTGAACGGGCGTGGTATTCAAAGTGGTGGGGGATTCCGACCATTTATGGCGTGTTTTTCACAAGCGTGTTCCTCGTTCGCGCTTTCTTGTATGAGCCGTTTGTCGTTCCCTCTGTTTCAATGGCGCCGACAATCAATGCGGGAGATTTTGTGCTGGTCAAAAAGTTTGGCTATGGCACATACGGAACCTATGGCATCAAACTCAGCAATGATGACGTTTCGTCTGCTGATTTAATGCAACGAGGGAAGTTATATGCCTTTTATCTACCGGGGAAAGATGTCATTTATGTGAAACGATTAATTGCACTGCCGGGGGATACTCTGGCGATTACCGGTAACCAAGTCATACTCAATGGCTCCGTATTAACAACTGAAAAACTCTCTCAGCAAGAGGGGCATACAGTCTATCAACAAGTGTTAGATGGGGTGACATACACGATCCGACACCTCCGGATGAGAGCATCTGGAGATATGCAAAAAGTCGTCGTGCCGGCAAAGAGTTATTTCTTCATGGGCGATAACCGTGACAACTCAGTGGATAGCCGACATTTGGGTTATATCACCAGTGATAACATCGTCGGTGAGGTGAGCTATATTTTTAAGCCGTGATCTGACAGGCAGTTTAACTGAGTAAATCATACATCTCACTTATAAATCCTAAGACAGCATGTATGATATCTGATACCTTGAACAACATAAAACCAGCAACACAACAGCCGATTGATTCATGTTTTATCATCACTCTGATGCCAATAATGCCACCATTCACGGAATTGCCGATCTGATCCTTGCAATTGGTGAGCCGGAGTTTTTCGACAAACTCACCTATTTGCTGCGTACAGCGGCAAGTTTTGATGATTACGTGATGCTGATTTATCACCCGTCGAAAGCGCCGACCGTGTTGTGCTCTTCATTTGCGGTGGATGAAATTGCGGTGTGGGATAAATACCTGCAAGGGGCATATCTGCTCAGTCCGTTTTACGATTATTGTGCCAACCAAGGCAATGAAGGGTTAGTGACGTTAGATGAGATCGCACCGGACGATTTTTACCACAGTGCCTACTATGAAGAGTATTTTCGCCCTTCACAGCTGATTGATGAAACCTGTTTTTGCGTGCAGGGACGAAACAACAACGTCTATTTGTTATCGCTTGGCCGTACCGAGACGTTAGCCAAGTTTAATCAGCGGGTGTTAACCCGGCTGCGGGCGCTGTATCCGATTTTAAGTTCAACGGTAAAAATGCATGATAATCAGAAAATGCCGCCGGAACGTGACTCGAACATGCAGGTCAAAGAGTACATCTACAATTTTGGCGCCGGGGTGCTGACACCGCGCGAAAACCAAGTGATGCAACTGTTGATTCGCGGCTATTCCAGCAAAGAGGCCGCCCGGCTGCTGGAAATTTCATACGAAACCGAGCGGGTGCACCGCAAAAATATCTACAGCAAGCTCGAAGTCAGCTCTCAACATGAATTGCTGGCCAAGATCTTTGATGACTTAGTCAACCTCGAACCAGCTTCGCACTTCTCTCGTTAAGCGTCTATACCTCAATCGGGTAATAGCATTGCCAAGTCACTTGTCGCTAATCTGTAGTGAATCGATCACAACAGCGACACGCCTATGAATACCTTGTCTCCCAATTCACTGCGTATTAACGCATCCCGATTACTCCAGTTTATCAGTGAGATGGCGCAAATCGGCGCAAGCCCAAATGGCGGTTGTAACCGTCAGGCGCTGACCGACTTAGATCGCCAAGGCCGTGCGCTATTTCTTGATTGGTGTGAAGCCATCGGCGGGCAGCCGCGCCTTGATAGCATGGGTAACCTGTTTGTGCGTTTTCGCGGCGACAATGATGCGCTTGAACCGATTTTGATGGGTTCGCATTTAGACACACAACCTACCGGCGGCAAGTATGACGGTGTTTATGGTGTACTCGCCGCGCTGGAAGTGATGACCACGCTGGCTGACAGCAATATGACCTTGCCGCACCCGGTCGAGATTGTGGTCTGGAGCAATGAAGAGGGTGCACGATTCAGTCCGGCCATGTCTGGATCTGGCGTGTTTGCCGGCAAACTCAAGCAAGCCGATGTCTATCGCTCGTCAGATGACAATGGTGTGAGTTATTTGGATGCGCTTACCCGAAGTCAGCAGCTTGGCGCCATTCCTTGTCAGGCATTTCCATTTAAAGCCGCGCTTGAACTGCATATTGAGCAAGGGCCAATTCTTGAAGCAGAACGAAAAACCATCGGTGTGGTGTCTGGCGTGCAGGGCATGAACTGGTATCAGGTCACGCTTAGCGGTGAGTCGGTTCATGCCGGTCCGACACCGATGCAGATGCGTAAAGACCCCGTGCAAGGTATGACAAGAGTGCTGAGCAAACTGTTTAGCAAAACCGCTGAGTATGGTGAAGCGGCGCGGTTAACCGTGGGCAAAATCGCCACTTATCCGTCATCGCCCAACACAGTGCCGGAACGCGTCACATTTACCTTAGATGTCCGCCATCCGAATCAGGCTGAGTTGGACGCTTTATCTCGAGAAATCTTGGCGCTGTGCCAGAGTGCGGCAAGACCACTTCGTCTGAGCTGTGACATTGAGGTGTTATGGCAATCGCCGGCGGTGGCATTTGATGCTCAGTGTATTGATGCGATTCAGACTGCGGCGGATCAGTTGGCACTCGATTCGATGCCGATTGTTTCCGGTGCCGGGCACGACTCTGTGTATTTATCAGGCATCGGGCCGACCGCAATGATTTTCGTACCGTGCAAAGACGGTATTTCTCACAATGAAAAAGAGCACACCGAGCCTGCGCAATTGGTCGCCGGTGCCAATGTTCTGCTTCATAGTTTAATTCAACTTTCAGCCTAAAAGGATTTATTGAATATGACTTTTCCATTGCGTCGGCGCCAGCTTGAAGGGGGTACGGAGCCGTTATCGGATTGGGGCATTTATTCCGAAACCGGTCGTTTACAAGAGGTGTTGGTAGGGCCGATTGATTTCTATGAGTGGCGCACCGGTAACTCAACGTCACGTCGCCACGTGAATGCGGGCGCACGCTATGACTTAGCGGTTGCTAAAGCCCAATACAATGAGATGCTCGATGTTTATCGTCAGGCTGATGTGAATGTCCATTTTTTGAGTGCCAAAGCGGAGCAACCTTACAGCCTTTTTGCCCGTGACTCTTCGGTGATGACGCCGTGGGGACCGATTATCAGCCAGATGTACAGCCCGTGGCGTCGTAGTGAATGGGTTACAGCGTTGGCGTTTTACCAGCAAGCGGGGATCCCGATTTATGATGTAGTGACTGCCGGTTGTTTTGAAGGTGGCGACTTTATGCTGATTGAACCCGGCGTGGTGCTGTGTGGTTACTCCGGTGAGCGCACCAGTGAAGCAGGACTCGCTCAGGTGAAAAGTTGGTTTGAAAAAGAGGGCTGGGAGTTTTTCGCTGTTCCATTCGATTCTCATTTTTTACATATGGATGTGCAGTGCGTGATGGTTGCCGAAAAACTGGCTGCGGTATGCACCGCTGTGGTACCCGATGAACTACTCGCATGGCTGAAAAGCAAACAGATTGACATCATTGATATTCCGTATAAACAGGCCATGGAGCTTGGCTGCAACATTGTTTCGCTGGGTAATGAGCGGGTGTTGATTCCTGAAGAGAGTCTCACCCTCAAACAGCAGTGTCATGCGCGTGGTCTGACCGTGTTTGACCCGGATATCGCGATGATCACCAAAGGTGGCGGCGGTGTGCACTGTATGTGTCAGGCACTCAAACGCAGCGAAAAATAGTCGCCGTCGTTAAGCAACATTTTTAAGAAAAGGGATAAGCTGAGCAGCAAGCTACAGGGAAATCGAGATGGAACTTGAGTTGTACCGAACATTGTGGGGGGTGAGCGAGCCGTTAAGTGATATTGCCCCCCGACTCAAACAAGCCGGTTTTGATGGCGTCGAAGGGCGAGTGATCCTCGATGACCACAAGCGCGCTGCATTTAAACATCAGCTTGCGCAAACCGGCCTGAGCTACATTGCGATCATCTTTACCGGCGGCGATGTAATTCCGGATCAGAGTAAAACACCCGATGAGCATTTAAACACACTTGAAACTCAGCTTGAGTATGCCAAAGCGCTCAATGCCAGGTTTGTCAATGTGTTGGCCGGTAATGACCGTTGGCCGATGGAGACACAAGTACGATTTTTCAGTCGTGCCATCGACATCGCCAGTCAGGCCGGGATTGTGTGCAGCTTTGAGACCCATCGTGGCTCATCCCTGTATAGCCCTTGGGTGACGCTTGAGCTGATGGCACGCGTGCCGGAGCTGGTTTTTACCATGGATATCAGCCACTGGTTTTTAGTCTGTGAACGTTTGCTGGACCGCCCGGAAGATGACTTAAGCGAGTATTTGCAACGTGTGTTTCACGTACAAGCGCGCGTTGGCTATGACCAAGGCGCACAAGTGCCACACCCCGGTGCACCTGAATATCAAGCTTCTCTGACCTTTCACCAAATCCTGTGGCAGCAAGTTTGGCAACACCATCTGGACAGCGGACGCTCTGTGACCACCATGACTGCTGAATTTGGCCCGGATGGCTATCTTCACCATTTGCCGTTTACCGATGTGCCGGTCGCGGATCTGTGGTCACTCAATGACTGGATTGCTAAGGAAGAACGCGAGCATTTTCAACGTTTTGCA
Organism: Vibrio sp. MEBiC08052; assembly: GCF_001506075.1. Taxonomy (GTDB): domain Bacteria; phylum Pseudomonadota; class Gammaproteobacteria; order Enterobacterales; family Vibrionaceae; genus Vibrio. The sequence goes on from NZ_KQ947475.1 coordinate 3,820,053, forward strand.
GAACATTAATATTTGATATGACAACCATGTTCTGCACTATGAGAATAAGCGGATTAACAAAGGATTGAATCATGATCGACACAGCCAAATCGTTTACCGAAATTCCTGTGGTTAACGTGCGAGGATTATTTAGCGATGCACTGAGCGAGCGCCGGCGCGTCGCTGCTGAAATGGGCAAAGCTGCGCGCGAAGTGGGTTTTTTATACGTTACCGGGCACGGCATTCCTGCTGAAACCATCACCGGGCTACGCCGGGCGGCAAAACGTTTTTTTGCACAGTCGTTTGAAGACAAAATGCGTTACTACATTGGTCATTCGAAAACTCATAAGGGGTTTGTGCCGGAAGGCGAAGAGATCTACGGCAGTGGTAAACCGGATCACAAAGAAGCTTACGATGTTGGTTTTCCCGCGCCGAAAGACAACCCGTATGTCCTGAATCAGACGCCATTGATTGGTGAAAATGAATGGCCGGAACTAAGCGAATTTCGCGAACCGGTTCTTGATTATTACACCACAGTATTTGCGCTGGGACGCAAACTGTTTTCAGGGTTTGCGCTGGCGCTTGGCCTTCGTGAAGACTACTTCGATGCGATGGTGACTTGCCCGCCCGCCAAACTGCGCCTGATTCATTATCCCTACAATGGTGAAGCTGAGGATCGCCCGGGTATTGGTGCGCACACCGATTACGAGTGCTTCACGATGCTGCTCTCCGATCAACCCGGTTTGGAAGTGATGAACGATCACGGCGACTGGATCGATGCGCCACCCATTCAGGCGGGTGATGAAGAAGCGCTGGTGATCAACATTGGCGATATGTTAGAAGTATTCACTTCAGGCCAGTTTGTTGCGACGTCGCACCGAGTGCGTAAAGTGGCGCATGAACGTTACTCGTTCCCACTGTTTTTTGCCTGTGATTACGACACGTTAGTCAAGCCTTTGCCTCAGTTTGATGATGGCCAAAGCGAGTACAAGGAACTCAGTATCGGTGAGCATATGTATAGTCAGGCGCTGCAAACCTATCGTTATTTGCGCGAAAAAGTCGCCAAAGGCGAACTGAGTTTGCCGCCGCGTGCCACAGGCGTTGCGACGTTTGGCCATCTTAAAAAGCATAAAAGCTCACCGCTTGAAACTCAGCAAGCCTGACGCATAAGCGATAGGCTTTGGGCAGGCCGGGTTATTTGACCGGTCCGGACACCGTTACTAAGCAACACATAAAGCCAGTTTTACATTACAGTCACAAGGAAGATAAATCATGGAAAGAATTAAATCACTGTTGGTTGGCGCTATGTTGGCGACCGCGTTGAGTTCAACAGCGGCGATGGCGGCCAATACCCTGAATGATGGCAAATTTGTCGTCGGAATGGAAATTAGCTACCCACCGTTCGAGTCTTACGATGGCAACAAAGTGGTCGGTTTTGACCCGGAATTAACCGCGCTGTTAGCGGGCAAAATGGGCCTCGGTTACAGTTTTAGCGATAATAAGTTTACCGGGCTCATTTTAGGCCTTAACTCAGATAAATTTGATGCGGTCATTTCAGGTATGTACATCATTCCTGACCGCTTGAAAAAAGCCGATGCAATTCCTTATGCGCGCACTGGTGCGTCAATCATGGTGGTCAAAGGCAGCGATATCTCACCAAAAACAGAAAATGATTTGTGCGGCGTGAAAGTCGGTTTGCAGCAAGGGACAACTTGGGTTAAAGCGCTGAATGAGTTATCCGAATCTTACTGCGAGCCAAAAGGTCTGGAACCGATTCACGTTCAAGAGTTCCCAACGGCGCCGGAAGTCACCCAAGCGCTGATGTCGCGTAACGTTCAGGCACAGCTTGAAATCGCCGGTGCGGCGCAGATGTTTGTTGAACGCACCAAAGGCCGCGTGCAAATCAGTTCAGACGACTTAGTGTTTCCACAAACGCTCGGTATCTATGTCAAGAAAGACAATGCACCGCTGAAAGCGCAGCTTGAGACGGCAATGGCAGAAATTAAGGCCGACGGGTCGTATGGCGATTTGATCAAGAAATACGATCTTACCCCAGTTGAGAATTGAGAAGTAATCCTGTGCGCCTTGGTCGGCTTGCATTATCGTGGTAACGGTAAGCGTCAGGGCGTGAGTATTGCTGATTCATATTCAAGCTTGGCTTGAGAAGCCTGAAAGTCGCCGGAGTTACAATGAGTTTAGATTGGGAATATTTCTTTTCGCTATTTACCATGGCCGCGTTTTACCATGCATGCGTGACCGTCATCGTGTTAAGTACGTTGTCGTGGGCGCTGGGTGCCGTATTGGGGTTTGTGGTTGCGTGCGGTAAATTATCAAATAAAAAATGGTTATCTTTGCCAACCTCGCTGTTTGTATGGTTCTTTCGCAGTGTGCCGCTTTTGGTGGTGTTAGTGTTTGTCTACAACATGCCGCAGTTGTTTCCATCCACCGGTACCTACCTTGGAGTACCGTTTATCGCCGGGCTGGTGAGCATGGTCGTGACCGAAGCTGCCTACATGGCGGAAATTCACCGGAGCGGCTTGCTATCGGTGGCCAAAGGTCAGCGTGAAGCGGGTCATGCGCTCAGCATCGGATTTTTAGGCGTGCAGCGTATGATCGTGATTCCTCAGGCGATTCGTGTGTCGATGCCAGCGATGATCAATGAGTTCGTCACCATCATCAAACTCAGCTCGCTGGTGTCAGCTATCTCACTTCCGGAGCTACTGCAAACCGGTCAGCGCCTCTATTCACAAAACTTTCTGGTGATGGAAACCTTGCTTGCGGTTGCTGCGTATTACGTGGCGATCGTGACCATCTTTGGCTCAGTGCTACACTGGGCTGAGAAGAAAATGGACATTCCATCACGCGCACCGGAAACCCTTTCGACCAAGCAGTGTGACAAACTGCGCAGTCAAGCCATTGCGGTGAACAGCGCAGTGCTGCCAAAAGTCAAAAAAGGCGCCCCGAATGCTATTGAACTACAAGGCATTACCAAATCTTATGGCCGTCATCAGGTATTGAAATCGATTGATCTCAAAGTCAAACCCGGTGAAGTGCTGAGTATCATCGGTCCGTCGGGGTCGGGCAAAACGACCTTGATTCGCACCATTAACGACCTCGAAAAGATCGATGGCGGTGAAATTGTATTGTATGGCGAGGGCTACATCAAAGGCGGAGCCGTCAACAACAAACGCCGTATTCGTGAAGGCATCAAACGCATTGGGATGGTGTTCCAATCGTTTAATTTGTTTCCGCACAAAACTGCGCTGCAAAATGTGATCATGGCGCCGCGCTATCACGCTAAAGCGGCGTCGTATGAAGATGCCAGAAAACAAGCGCTGTTTTTGCTCGACCGGGTCGGTTTGCTTGCTCATGCCAACAAATATCCGCATCAGTTATCGGGAGGTCAGCAGCAGCGCGTAGCGATTGCTCGATCGCTGGCAATGTCGCCTGATATTATGCTGTTTGATGAACCGACTTCGGCGCTCGATCCTGAAATGGTCGGCGAGGTCCTGAAAGTGATTCAAGACTTAGCCAAAGAGGGTATGACCATGATCATCGTTACTCACGAGATGGACTTTGCGCTGTCGGTGTCGGATCGCGTGATTATGATGGAGAACGGCGTGGTGGCGATTGATGCGTCGCCGAGTGACATTTTGAATAAAGAAAATGATAGCCAAGACTTTGAACGCGTTAAAGAATTTATGGGGAGAGCCGCTTGATGGATAGCCGGGAAAGACAATTGCGTCAAGACTTAGCCGCCGCCTATCGCTTGGCAGCGATGCTGGGTTGGGAAGATACCCTTTATACCCATTTTTCGGTGCGTTTACCCGGGGTCGGGGAACCGCGCTTTTTGATCAACCCATTTGGTTTGATGTTTGATGAAGTGACCGCCAGCAATTTGATTGTGGTCGATGCTAACGGCGAAATCATCAGCGGTGATGCCAAATATAATCCGGCAGGTTTTACGATTCACAGTGCTGTGCATATGGCGCGTGAAGACGCGCACTGCGTCATTCACACTCACACACTTGCCGGCATGGCCGTAGCGGCGTGTCATCACGGTTTGCTGAATCTCAACCAAATCAGCGCCGAATTTCACAATCACGTCGGTTATCATGACTACGAAGGTGTGGCATTTAATCTTGAAGAACGCAGTCGTATTCAAGCCTCACTTGGCGACAATATGGCACTGATTCTGCGTAATCATGGCTTACTCAGCGTCGGCGAAACTGTTGCCGATGCGTTTCAGGTGATGTTTTATCTCAACAAAGCGTGTGAAATTCAGCTGGCTGCTGGTCAAATGACGGGGCTTTCCGACATCAACGTGATTCCCGCTAAGCTGGCCGAGCATGTTTGCGGTCAGTTTAAGAACGTTGCTCATGAGCGGCATCTTGTGTGGCAGGCTTGGTTGCGTAAACTTGAACGTTTAGACCCCTCGTATAAGGATTAAGTGTGAAACCTGTGGTACTCGTAGCAACCAACAATCCCCGCTTCAGCAAGGTTTTGCTGGAATGCGCGGCTAAATCTCAAAACGATGTGGACTGGGTACTAAACGACGATCCTCGCGCTGCAACGGCGCAGGTCGCGGCTTGTTGGTATCCAAGCCCGACTTTGACGCATGATTTCCCCACGCTGAAATGCTTGCATTCTCTTGGTGCCGGTGCCGATAATTTGGGGCCATTGCTGACCTCGGGGCTGAAGATTGAACGCATGGTCGATGCTGAACAGAAGCACGGTATGTTTGAATACGTATTGTGGGGCGTCCTTTATTACCAGCGCGATATGGATCGTTACCAAAGCTTTCAGCGTCAGAATCTCTGGCAAGAATTACCGCAACGTGCTGCCAGACAGATCACCATCGGTGTTCTGGGGCTTGGTGAAATTGGCGCGTATGTCGCGACTCATCTGGCGCAGATGGGCTATGTGGTGCGCGGGTGGTCGTGCTCGGAGAAGTCGCTTGAGGGCGTGACCTGTTTCGCAGGCGCTAACGCACTGGCACAGGTGCTTGACGGGCTGGATGTGTTGGTCAACTTGTTGCCACTCAATGCTGAAACTGAAGGGCTGCTCAATGCACAAACACTCGCCAAACTGCCAGATAATGCTGCGCTGATTCACTGCGGCCGCGGCGCGCATTTGGTGGAAGAGGATTTAATTGCAGCGCTTGACAATAAACGTCTGCGCGGCGCTTTGCTTGATGTGTTTGCCACCGAGCCACTGCCTGTGGACAGTAAACTTTGGCAGATGGAGCAGGTCGTTGTCACGCCACATATTGCATCCAGCGCCAGTTTTGAGGCGATGGTGAGGCAGATTTCTGCTGTCGCGGAGCGGTATTCTGCTTGTTGATTTGAGGGGCTGATTGAGACGAGGGCATGCGCATGCGCATGCGTACCGCCGCCGAGCCTGATGTTGGTGACAGAAGAAGGATGAATCATGGAAGAATTAACCGGTGGCAGGGCGTCATCGATCTATCGGAACGGCGATGTTGTTTATCGGCCGCTTCAGCCCTGGAGTGCGACGGTGCATCAATTATTGACGCATCTGGAACGCTTGAATGTTCAGGAGTGCCCCAAAGTGCTTGGTGTTACAGAAGACCAAGAACTTTTAAGTTTTGTTGCCGGTGATACTTACAATTACCCTTTAGTCGGCCCGATTGCTTCAACGGAAGCGCTCATCTCCGCCGCGAAATTACTCCGAAAAATCCATGATGCGACGGTTTCTTTATTGTTTGCAACTAACCAGTCTATAACTGACATTACCTCTGCAACTGACATTATCTCTACAACGAACATCGTCAAACAGCCATGGATGCTTACGCCTAGAGAGCCATTTGAGGTGATCTGCCATGGCGACTTTACGCCCTATAATGTCACTCTTGCAAATTGCACCGTTGTTGGTGTTTTCGACTTCGATACAGCGCATCCTGCGCCAAGAGTATGGGATTTAGCATACTCAGTGTATTGCTGGGCACCGTTTAAAACCAATCGTGCTGATCAGTTAGGGACAATCACAGAACAAATTGCCAGAGCAAAACTCTTTTGTGATAGCTATGGTGCAACAAGCCTCGAAAGAGAGCAGCTTGCTGAGATGATGGTGACGCGTCTGGAGGCTCTGGTTTGTTTTATGCGTCAGGCGGCAAGTGATGGTCACCCATCCTTTGCTGAAAATATCGAGCAAGGGCATCTTCAGGCCTACTTAAATGATATCGAATATATTGAAGTTCATCAGCACAACATTCAGCGCGCATTGTGCGATGTTCTGCCCATCAATACGTCAGAAAAATAGATGTCGTATTCAATCCAGCGGATATTTATTCCTGAATTGATAGTGAATATCTCCTTGCCTTCAGTGTATTTGGCTGTGTGTCAAAGATTACAGCCCCGACTTCCGGTTCGACTGCAAAGCTCACTGTTGAAGTCCCGAAGTAGCTAGAATTTGGCAAACCGATCATAATCGGGCACAACTGTTGGCATCTCAGGTGACGTAAATGAGCTTGGGTTTAGCAGTGATGAATATAATGTTGTTAATATGATGAGAAAAGAAAATGAAAAAATTAATCGTAGGTTTATTGTTATCGTTAACGTCAGTCAGTGTTTGGAGTGCCGAAGTTTATCAAAGTGGTAGTATCAGCAATATTACAGCAACTACCAATGGTATTATGATCATGATGGACAAAGGATTACCCGGAAATTGCAATGGGACACCGTATGGCTGGATGTTGATTAAACAAGAGAATACCGCGTTGACGTCTATGGTGCTTGCCGCTTGGACATCAGGTAGAAAATCAGGCACAGTTTATACGTCCGGGCGAGAAGGAAATAAAGGTTACTGTTTGATTAACCAGTTTGATCCGGCCAACTAAACTTACTCAGCGAATGGCGCCATGTTATCTCAAACAGCAGCTGAATATGGTTTTCCTGTTCTTTTAAGTAACCATATCTCCGTGGCGGGCGGATGAGAGCGTTGTGGTCAAATAACAAAGCTAACGTCCTGAAACCGGGGTTAGCTTTGTTTTTATACGGGGTGATGGCTTCGTCACATCTGCCGTAGTTGCAATAAGTTATCGGCCAACTCAGAGAATCCATAGCCGCCATTGCGTTCGGTGATAAAGCTGGGCTGGTGGGTTAAATCATCCATGACGGCGAGAATATTATTCACGCCAAAAGTCAGAGGCAGCCATGCGAACATACTTTCGTCATTATGTGAATCCCCGACGTAGGTCACGGTTGCCAAATCAATATCATCTTGTGCTGTCATGCTGTGGAGAAACGATTGACCACTGCTTTGTTTGCTATGTTCTCCCACCCACGCATTGATATGGATCGAGCTCAGCATCACATTGACTGGCTCGCCATTGATATTTAATTCACGAATCCGCCGGGTAATTTCCTGAGCAATGGCTTTATTCACCGGAATGCGATCCTGACTCAAATTAATCGCCACGTCGCAGATTCGGTAACCTTGGTCTGCGGCAAAATCGACATCGGGATAATCTGCCAAAATCGTACCGATTTTTTCTCGGAGCTGTTCCTGACGTAAACGCATCGTTTCAAGCGGTTGGGCGTAATGGGTTTGAAAACCGTGGCGATTTTTGATCATCCAGAAGGCGCCATTCTCCCCAATCACCCCATACAGTGGCCAAAGTTTGGCGATATGATCGCACCAGCCGGCACAAGCACCGGTCACGGCAACGACTTTCACACCGGAGCGGTGCAACTGTTCGAGGGATGCGAGCGTCTCCGGCGGAATTCGTCCGCGCCACGTTAAGGTGTCATCCACATCCGTGAGTAACCATTCTATCTTTTTGGCTCGTTCTGCCGTCAGTTGTTTGATCAGACTAACCATGCATTCGCTCGCTCTGTTCAGTGGCGGGGAAGGGGGAGGGCAGGCGTTGTTCACTGGTCGCATCAAACAGATGAAGATGTTCGAGAGCAATTGCCAGACTTAAAGTTTCACCGATGTCAAATTGCCGATCTCCATGCACGCGAATAATCAGCTTTTGGTCTTCACTGCCACGGATGTGACAGTACAGTAATAAGTCTGCGCCCAACGCTTCCATCATCTCGATATTCGCCTCAAACATCGGATGGTCTTCGACGATCTGAATATGCTCCGGACGCATCCCCAGCATGACTGATCCCAGTTCCCACCATGTGGTGTCCATCTTCAATTCATACTGTCCCAGCTCGAGCCCATCGGTCGTGACAAGGCCATTCAAAATGTTCATTGCCGGGGATCCGATAAACGTCGCAACAAATAATGAGGCCGGTTGTTGGTAAATCGCCATCGGTGTGCCGACTTGTTCAATATTGCCTTTGTTGAGCACCACCAGCTTATCGCCTAAAGTCATGGCTTCGACCTGATCGTGGGTGACATAAACCGAGGTGGTCTGCAAACGACGCTGGAGTTTTTTGATCTCCAGACGCATCTGCACGCGGAGCTTGGCATCAAGGTTTGACAGCGGCTCATCAAATAAAAACACCTTGGGTGAGCGCACGATAGCACGTCCCATCGCAACACGCTGGCGTTGTCCGCCGGAAAGCTGTTTGGGTTTGCGTTCCAGCAGATGATCCAGTTCTAACATGGTTGCCGTTTCCGTCACCATCTCGCGTATTTTCTCTTTGGGAACTTTGCGGTTTTTCAGCCCGTAAGCCATATTGTCGAACACCGACATATGTGGATAGAGCGCATAATTCTGGAATACCATCGCGATATCTCGCTGCCCCGGTTCAAGATTGTTGACCGGTTGTTCATCGATCATCAACTGTCCGGCACTGATTTCTTCGAGCCCGGCAATCATTCTGAGCAGGGTCGATTTGCCGCAGCCACTTGGCCCGACTAAAACCACCATTTCCCCATCATCAATCGCTAAATCAACCCCGTGGATTGCCTGAAATCCGTTTGGATAGGATTTTTTAATGTCTGTTAATGTTAACGTTGCCATAATGAATTTATTTCTCCGAATCGACCAAACCCTTCACGAAAGCTTTCTGCATGCCGATGACCACCAGAACCGGTGGCAGCATTGCAATGAGGGTAATCGCCATAATTTTGTTCCATTCCACAAGACCATCATTGACGTTTAATAACTGCTTAATGCCCATCACGATGGTGTAGTATTTGATATCCGTAGTAATCAGTAACGGCCAGAGATACTGGTTCCAGCCGTAGATAAAGGTAATGACAAACAGGGCTGCAATATTGGTGCGTGACAACGGCAGCAGGATGTCAAAGAAAAATCGCCACGGCCCCGCACCATCGATGCGGGCGGCTTCGACCAACTCGTGCGGTACAGTCATGAAAAACTGACGGAATAAAAATGTCGCGGTGGCACTGGCAATCAGCGGAATCGTCAGCCCGTAAAACGAATTCAGCATATGTAAGTCAGTAATCACTTCAAAGGTGGGCATAATACGTACTTCAACCGGCAGCATGAGCGTGAAAAAGATCACCCAGAAGGCCAGCATTCTTCCCGGAAAGCGAAAAAACACCACGGCATAAGCCGACAGAATGGAAATGACCAGCTTGCCGACGGTGATACAGAGCGCCATGATTAAGGAGTTGGTCAGCATCAGCGCAAGCGGAAAGCGGGAACCATTGACTTTGTCGTGTGAGTAAAACAGCGCTTTGAACACATCCAGCCCGAGATGACCGAACCATAACGGTGTGCCGGTTGCAAAATCACTGTTGCTGTGTGTGGTTGCCACAATGGCCAGCCAGACCGGAAATGCTACCGAAGCAATGCCGAGAATCAGCGTCAGGTGACAAAACAATTTGAATAAGGGTCTTTTTTCAACCATTAGTACGTCACCTTTTTCTCGACATATTTAAACTGAACGACGGTGAGCAGGGCAACAATGATCATCAGAATCACCGACTGCGCTGCCGACGAACCCATATCCAGCCCGATAAAGCCATCGTTATACACTTTGTACACCAGCGTTGAGGTGCTGTTGCTCGGGCCACCCTGAGTCATGGCGTGAATGATGGCGAAGGTATCAAAGAAGGCATACACGAAATTCACCACCAAGAGGAAGAAACTGGTCGGGGTAATCAGCGGGAAGCTGATGGTCACAAAGCGTTTAATTGGGCCGCTGCCATCAATGGCAGCCGCTTCATGCAGCGATTTCGGCACCGACTGCAATGCGGCAAGAAAAAACAGAAAGTTATAGCTGACCTGTTTCCAGGTCGCGGCAATCACTACCATGATCAAGGCTTGGGTGCCATTCAGTTTCGGGTTCCAGTCGATACCGAGCTGGCCCAGCCAGTCACTGATAATCCCGATGGTCGGATCGAACAGAAATAACCACAGCGACCCTGCGACCACCGGTGCGACCGCATACGGCCAGATCAGCAGGGTTCGATAGGCCAGCGCCCCACGGACAACATTTTCTGCTACACCTGCTAACATGAGCGCACTGATTAACGCCAGACAGGCGACCGCGCTGCTGAACACGAAAGTGGTTCCGAGTGACTCAAGATAATTACTATCGGCGAATAAACGCAGGAAGTTTTCGGCGCCGACAAATTCGGTGGACATACCAAAGGCATCTTCCAACTGGGTGGACTGGACAATCGCTTGTCCGGCCGGCCAGAGAAAGAACACGAAGGTAATCAACAGTTGAGGTGCGATCAGCATCAGCGGTAACCAACGATGCTTAAACACCACTTGAGATGACATCATAATCAGTAAACTTATTTCAGGTGAAAGCGGATCGAACCGATCCGCTTATGTGCTTATGTGGAACTCGTTATTTTTGCGTGCGTTCAAAGCGGCGTAATTGGGCATTGCCACGTTTGACGGCATTGTTGAGTGCAACTTGGGCAGATTCTTTGCCAGCCCAGACAGCCTCAAGCTCTTCGTTAATGATGTCACGCGTTTGCAGGAAGTTACCGAAACGGATCCCTTTCGAGTTTGCAGTCGGTTTCTTCGACGTCATTTGAATCACCGCCACTTCTGCACCCGGATTTTTCGCGTAGAACCCTTGTTGTTTGGTTAACGCATAGGCTTGCTTGGTGATTGGCAGGTAGCCGGTAAACTGGTGCCAGTCGGCCTGAACTTTGGCACTGGACAGATATTTAAAGAACTTCGCTACCCCTTTGTATTCGGCTTTCGAGTGACCTCTGAGAACCCATAGCGATGCGCCACCGATAATGGTATTTTGCGGTGATTTGATCACGTGCGAGTCGTAAGGAAGCTGTGCAACACCAACATCGATCCCTTTCATGTTTTCTTTAATACCGGCGAGACCGGCAGAAGAGCCCATGCTCATCGCACACTCTTGGGTATAGAACAGTGGCATGGCATCAGACTGACGGCCGCCGTATTTGAATACACCGATCTTCGCCCACTGGGCCATTTGATTGATATGGTTGACGAAAGGTTTGGTATTGAATTCGAATTTAGTGTTCAGACCGCCAAAGCCGTTGTTTTCCGTAGCCATCGGGATGTTATTCCGCGCGGCAAAGTTTTCGATCTGAGTCCAGGATTGCCAGGTTGTCGTGAAACCACATTTTGCGCCCGATTGCAGGAGTTTCTGAGACACTTCACCCATTTCATCCCATGTTTTCGGTGGTGCAGCAATACCGGCTTTTTTAAACATATCTTTGTTGTAATAAAGTACCGGTGTTGAGCTGTTGAACGGCATCGAGAGCATTTTGCCATCATTGGTGGTGTAGTAACCGGTGACTGCAGAAAGATAATCATTGGGGTTAAACGGTTCTTGGGTATCTTTCATCAGTTTGTAAACCGGATAAATCGCTTTCTTTGCGCCCATCATGGTCGCCGTCCCGACTTCGAATACCTGGACAATCGCTGGTTGCTCTTTGGCTCGAAAAGCGGCAATCGCACTGGTCATTGTCTCGGCATACGTTCCTTTGTAAACTGGTTTGATTTCATATTGATCCTGACTCGCATTAAAATCAGCAGCAATCTGGTCAACTTTTGTTCCTAAAGCACCGCCCATTGCGTGCCACCATTGAATTTCGGTTTTGGCAAAGACTGGGGCACTGACCAGTGTCGTTGCGAGCGTCAAACCAACGAATTTTTTAAGCGTCATGCTAATTTTCCCTATCATTCTCATTTAAGATTCAAGCGAACATTCACTGGAGGTGAAAATCACGCTGTTGATGTTCATATGAACGCTACGCAAGCAAAATGACGCTAAAATGACAAGTAAATGAATTTATTTGAACGGCAGGACTGTCATCAGAACGCAATCTTTCCGTCACATTGATTTGAAATTCTTCCGTCATCAATATGAATAAGCAAGCATCCGTGAGGAAGATAATTATGCAAGTCATGGCGCACCGGGGGTATTCGAGTCAGGCCCCGGAAAATACATTAGCTGCATTTAAACAGGCCATTGCGTTTGGCTGTCAGTGGATTGAGTTGGATGTTCAGTTAACCGCTGATCAAATCCCCGTGGTGATTCATGACCAAACATTAGAACGTTGCACCGACGGTGTCGGTAAGATCGCGGAACTGACTTTCAGTGAGCTGACCCAGTATTCGGCTGGTCATTGGTTTGATCAAACATTCAGGGATGAGACGGTGCCAAGTTTAGAAGCGACCTTGCAACTCGCCGAACAGCACCATATCAACCTGAATATTGAGTTAAAGCTTTATCCTGAAGATGACGAAACCTTGCTCTGTCAGCGGGTTGCGGCAGTGATTGATGCGGTCGGGATTGCGAAGGAACAGTTGCTGTTCTCCAGTTTCAGCATAACGGCACTGGCGGTCATGCAACAAGTGATGCCCGAGATTCGGCGCGGACTATTGTGGGAAACCATGCCAGTTGATGCTTTTGAGATTCTAAAGACGTTAGATGCCTTTAGTGTTCACTGCGATTATCGTCATCTGGATGAGCAGCAAGCCGCAGCGATTAAACAGCGGGGTTATGCGCTTTATTGTTATACCCCGAACCAGCCACGGGATGTCGCCGAGCACTGGCAATGGGGCGTTGATATGATGATCACGGATAAACCGCACTGCTATGTTGAGCAAGGTAACAGTGTTGAGCAAGGTAACAGTTGACAGGTGATTGATGGAAAATTTAACCGTCCGGCAAGAGCAAATTTTGGCGCTGGTTCATCGTGATGAATATTGCGCTATTGAGGCGTTGTCCCGACATTTTACAGTCACGACTCAGACGATTCGTCGGGATATCAATGCACTCTGTGCGATGGGGCTGGCAAGGCGACATCATGGCGGGGTCGGTTTGCCGGCGACGCTGTCGAATCGCAGCTATTTAGCGCGTCAGGCAACCGATCAGACCGAAAAGCGTCTGATCGCCGAACAAGTGGCACCGCTGATCCCTGACGGTAGTACTGTTTTTCTGGGCATTGGCACCACGATCGCGTTGATTGCCGAGCGTTTGGTGCACCATCAAGAGCTGCGTGTGGTGACCAATAATTTTGAAGCCGCGCATATCCTTTCTCAACATGAGCAGGTGGAAATCTGGCTTCCGGAGGGACGGATTCGTAGTCATGACGGTGATATCGTCGGTGAAAATGTCAGCCGTTTTTTTAGTCGTTTTTCAGCGGATATCGGTATTATTGGTTGTGCCGCAGTCAGTCGTCTGAACCAACCACCGATGCCCGGCCAGTTTCATCATGAACTGGCGGAATTCGCTATGGAATACGAACTCCGTGAGGCAGCGGTCAGTCAGGCCATTGTGCATCATTCACAACAAAAATGGCTGGTTGCCAGTCAAGCGAAATGGCAAAGAAAAGCCAATGCCAAAGTGATTGCGCTGAACCAGTTTGATCGTATTTTTACTGCGGAATCATCACGCGATTGACCGATAAGCTCATGCTGTCGGTGACGTATGCCCGCACCGCCGGCATGAAGCCATTCTCAATAAAACCGGTGTGTTGTGGTGAGTTGTTGTGTGATCTCATCAATAAACACCCGCACGCGGGCGGGCATGTAATGGGTTTGTGCGTACTGCATGACAATCGCACCGTGATAGCTGCTTTTAATCGTCCAGTCGGGTAATAGTTGGACAATCTCACCATTGACTAATGCTTCCCGAACCACAAAGTCATGAAAAATGCCGATACCCAATCCATGTTTGACGCCATTCAGCCGCATCTGCGAATGATTGACGGCATAGCGTCCGGTGACGGTGACCGTGTGGGTTTCCTGCATGTGCATGAACGTCCAGATATTATCTTTATTATGTTCGGCAAGGTAGAGACAGTCGTGCTGTTTTAAGTCCAATGGATGGTGTGGCTGTCCCCGTTCAGCCAGATAATCCGGGCTGGCACACAGCACTAAATTGGTCTTGCCGATTTCTTTCATCACCAGATTCTCATCCGGCTTGTCGGTTAAACGAATCGCCACATCAATATTGTTTTTAAACAGATCAATGTGTCCGTCTACCGAGCGTAAGCGTAACTGAATATCCGGATACTGTTTGAGGAATGGCACGACCAAAGGTTGCAGGACTGAATTGAGAAAGGCTTCCGGTGCTGCGACCGTCAGCGTTCCCGACGGATGAATATGCTCCGAGGTTGACAGATCAACAGCCTGTTGGGCGGCTTTCATCATCACCAGACATTGGTCATAAATCTGTTGACCCGACTGGGTAATCATCAGTTTGCGGGTAGTTCTTTCCAACAATTTGACATGTAGCGACTGCTCCAGTCTGGTCACTAACTTACTCAGTGCTGACGGGGTGACCCCGAGTTTTGCGGCGGCGGCGGTGAAACTGCCCTCATTGACAATCAGAATGAAGGTTGCCAAATCCGGTAATAAGCTGATTAGTTGGGTCTGAAGCATCGGGATCGATCATCGTGTCAAAAGGTTGCCGCCTATCATACCGGAGAGCCCGTCGGTGCGGATAGCCTGATGAGACGCATCAGTTAATTTTATTTTTATGTTAGACTACGGCTGCTTTTTCGGGCTGGTTATTGGTTAGGGACAGACATGAAAAAAATTGCAACATTAGGGCCGCGGGGAACATTTTCAGAAACGGCGACACTTCGCTACATCACGGAGCAGTCAGCACTGCCCATGGATACACCAATGTTCCCGTACGAATTGGCGTATTTTTCTTCAATCGAACGGGCACTGGATGCGATAGGTTCGGTGTGTGATGTCGGCGTGTTGCCGGTTGAAAACTTCTCTGAGGGGTTTATTCCCTCTGTGCTCGATCAACTGATTCATGCGGATCTCAAAATTATTGGTGAAGTGATTCTCCCTATTCGTTTTGCTTGTGTGAGCACGGTTGCGTTACGTGAGATTCAACAATTATTTGTTCAGTTCGTCGCGAAAGGGCAATGTAGTCGTTTTATTGAATCACTGGGGACATGTCAGATTGTTCTGACCGAGAGTAATACCGAATCACTGGCATTGGCCCGTCAATCCTCACAGCCCTGTGCAGCGATTGTACCGGCTGATAGCGTACAGCAAGAGACGTTTGCCGCAGTGGTTGAGAACGTCAATGACTACGAGAATAATCAGACTCGGTTTTTGGTCTTTGCCGCGCAACATTATCCGGAGACTTATTATGCTGAAGCTGACTATAAAACCAGCCTGATTGTGGTTGATGAGCATGATCATCCCGGTTTCCTCGGGGAGATTCTGACCTCTTTTTCCCGACGAAAAGTCAATCTGACGTCGATTATTTCCCGCCCGACCTGCACGCAATTCGGTAAATATCACTTTTTTATCGATTTGGACGGGCACCACCAAGACCCGGCCGTCGCAGCGGCGCTGACTGAAATCGATGCGATCAGCAAAGTGAAATGCCTCGGTTCCTATTTGAAAGCCCAGGTTCTGGACCGGTCGAGTTTTTGAATGTCTGAACCGATTAGCAACTCAAAATACCGAGCGTTTTGAGTTTGCGATAAATGGTATTACGGCTGACCCCGAGTAACCGTGAGGTCTGGCTGATATTCCCCTGAGTTGCCTGATAGGTTTGCAGTAGGCGACTTTCTACCGTGGTTTTCAAATCGGGCATTCGGTGTGTTTCATTGACTGCGATTAGTGGGGGATCTGCCTGTTGAATCGATGAGACTGTCGGTGCAGATGAGGTCAATGATTTCAGAATATGACCGGGAATATGCGCCAGCTTCAACAGCGGTTCGTCGCTGGTGAGCAGGCAAGTGACTTTCAGCATATTATCCAGCTCGCGAATATTGCCCGGCCAGAGATAAGCTTGCAGAACTTGCAATAATTGCGGACAAATCTGTTGCTGATTAAGACGATATTGGCGATGAATATGCTCAATCAGTTGTGCTTTATCTTGCCGATCCCGCAATGGGGGAAGTTCAAGAACCAGCCCGTTGAGACGATAATAAAGGTCCTGACGGAATCGTCCTGCTGCCACTTCCGCGGTTAAATCCTTATGGGTGGCCGCAATAACCTGAATATCAACCGGTTCACTCTGGCCCGACCCCACCGGAATCACCTCTTTTTCTTGCAAAACATGGAGCAGGCGGCACTGTGCGTCCAGCGGCATATCCGCGATTTCATCAAGAAACAACATGCCCTGATGTGCTTGGCGGATTTTACCCTGATAGCCTTTGGGGCTCGCCCCCGTGAAGGCACCGGCAACGTAACCGAACAGTTCGGATTCAATCAGATCTCTGGGGATTGCACCACAATTAACGATGACTAACGGATGATGTTTCCGTGAGCTGTGCTGATGCAGTGCTTTGACGAATTCATTTTTACCGACTCCGGTTTCTCCCAGAATCAGCAGGGGAATATCTTTATCGATCAGTTTATGAGCCTGTTGCCAGGCTTGCTCAATCCGGTCATCACCGAAATGGAGTTCACAGGAGGTGGTAAATGCGCTGGCCGAGCGAAAGGTGCTGGATTTTTTTCCGGCGGATTGGAGGGGATGTTTTTCAAAAACCAGCGTACGGTCCTGCTGTTGTAACAGGTGCTCGATTGAGAGCCCGATAATGTTGGGGCGTTCAAGTAACTGAAAGGCAATATGGTTATGGGCAAGCACTTTGCCTGATGCGTCAGCAACCAACACACCCTGCCAGCCGCTGTTGAGTAGATTTTTTTCACAGGCTAGATTGATTTTAACCGCACCGTCAGGAATATCGCATAGCAGATGGTTTTCCACCTGTTGAACCATATTCTGAACCAGCATTTGGGTCGAAAGATCATGCTGCTGCTGTTCACTGGTGATATCTAAAACACCGATGAGTTGCCCCTGATGGTTAAAGACCGGACTGGCGGAGCAGCTAATAAACTGGTGTTGATGAACGTAGTGTTGTTTGCCGATGATCGTCAATGGCCGGGCTTCGACAATAGTGGTCCCGATGGCATTGGTGCCTTTGAGATTTTCCTGCCAGCAGACGCCATTATCCAGTGCGATTTGGGTGAGTCGTTCCTTAAAACGCGGTTGCCCCCAGCTCGCCAGAATCACACCATCCCGGTCGGTGAGGATCAGGCGGCTATCACTATGGGCAAACATCTGATTAAACAGCGGCAGCGCATAAGTTTCGACCGCTTGGATCAGCGGGTTAACCGACCATTTTCGCGCTTTGAGTTCGGCACTGGACATGATGATATTTTCAGGCTGCCGACGCTGTTTTAAACCAGCCTGATGACATCGATCCCAGGATGATGTCAGCCAGTCTCCGGCAGAAAATTGAACATGTTGCATCATTGTTTCACTCTTTCACATGGACCGTGTTCCATTTTGTAACACTTGAACAATTTGGAGAGAATCATCGGGTTACCCCGATGCCAACAAGGTGTAATTGTTATTTTTTGTTAATCATAGTGTTACACAAAGGTAACAACAAGTTTTTCAATGCTGGCCTGTGATTTGCGTTACACAGAAAATTACAGGCAAAACATAACGCCTGAACAATGCCAAAACAAACAATGGTATGAATGTGAAAATAAAATAAGCCAGAAGGAACGACATATGATTTATGCGCAACCCGGAACAGCAGATGCAATCATCAACTTTAAATCCCATTACGACAATTATATTGGGGGTCAGTGGGTCAAACCGGTTGATGGCAGATACTTTGACAATATTTCTCCGGTCAACGGTCAACCTTACTGTCAGGTTGCCCGTTCTTCGGAAGCGGATATCAACCTTGCTTTGGACGCAGCCCATGAGATTCGTGCTAAGTGGGCTGCGACACCTGTAGCTGAGCGTGCCAACATTCTCCTCAAAGTTGCTGATCGCATCGAAGCGCATCTGGAAGAGCTGGCGGTTGCTGAGGCATGGGAAAACGGTAAGCCGGTTCGTGAAACACTGGCTGCGGATCTGCCGTTGGTGGTGGATCACTTCCGCTATTTCGCCGGTTGTATTCGTGCGCAGGAAGGTTCGGCGGCAGAACTGGACAGCACCACGGCCAGTTATCATTTCCCTGAACCGATCGGCGTGGTCGGGCAGATCATTCCGTGGAACTTCCCAATGTTGATGGCGGCCTGGAAACTGGCTCCGGCACTGGCTGCCGGTTGTTGTGTGGTATTAAAACCAGCAGAACAGACACCAACGTCTATACTGGTATTAATGGAAAAAATTGGTGACCTGTTGCCACCGGGTGTTATCAATATTGTTAACGGATACGGGGCTGAAGCAGGCCAAGCGCTGGCAGTCAGTAACCGCATTGCCAAACTGGCCTTTACCGGTTCAACCCAAGTGGGTAACCATATCTTGAAATGTGCGGCAGATAACTTGATTCCATCGACTGTGGAGCTGGGCGGTAAGTCACCCAATATCTATTTCTCCGATATTTTCGATTACGAAGATGAGTATTTGGATAAGTGTATCGAAGGTATTTTGCTGGGATTCTTCAACCAAGGTGAAGTTTGTACGTGTCCGTCCCGGGTGTTGGTGCATGAATCGGTCTATGAGCGGTTTATCGAGAAAGTGATTGAGCGGGCGAAAACCATTAAGCAGGGGAATCCGCTTGATACTGAAACGCAGGTCGGTGCGCAGGCGTCACAGGAACAATTCGACAAGATTCTCAGTTATCTTGAAATCGGTCGTAACGAAGGGGCTCAGGTCTTGTTTGGCGGAGAAGCGTCGCAGCAAAGTGGCAGTGTTGAACATGGTTACTACATTCAGCCAACCATGCTGTTCGGTCATAACAAAATGCGGGTGTTTCAGGAAGAGATTTTCGGTCCGGTGATTGCTGTCACGACGTTTAAAGATGAAGCTGAGGCCTTGGCACTTGCCAATGACACTGAGTACGGATTGGGTGCCGGAGTATGGACGCGTGATACCAATCTCGCGTACCGCATGGCAAGAAATATTGAAGCCGGTCGGGTTTGGGTCAACTGTTATCATGCTTACCCGGCACACGCGGCTTTCGGTGGCTACAAAAAATCAGGGATTGGCCGGGAAACGCATAAGATGATGCTCGGCCACTATCAGAATACGAAGAATATATTGGTGAGTTACAGCACTAACCCACTGGGATTCTTCTAGGGTTTTGTCTCCCCGCTTCACAAAAAAGAAGTTGTGAAGCTTATTGTGCTGATCTAAGGAAGGTTTGGCACGCTTACGCAGCGCCTCTGATTTCAGAGGCGCTTTTTTATGGTGTTAGACTTGCTTGTCTACCAGAGTCTGGCAGTGAATGAGGTGGGTCACACGCTTACTGATTTCATCGAAGAAGATGACTAGAAAGGTGGTTATGGTGCCTGTCCCTGTCATGGTCGATAGCTGATATTGAATTGTGCAACTATCGTGACTATCCGATAGAGGACGCCACAGCGTCCTTTTTTTGGCATGGTTGTTCTACAGATTGCTCTCTGTTTGGCATCAACAGATAGTCAGGCATATGTCAGAACCACCCGTTAGACTTCTGGCCATCTTGTAAAAGCCAGAGGTTAATATGCTAGACTGATAAGATAACCTACAAAAATGGTGATTTATCAATGTCATTTAAGATGCCACCTATCACTGCTACCCAAAATGGTGATATCAGAAAGGTAGGATTTGAATTGGAATTTACCGGTTTGACGCTTGAGCAAGCGATTGAGCCCTTGTGTTCGATCTTGGGCGGTAAAGTCGAGCAGCAGTCTGCGGTTGAGTTTGGTGTGCGTACCGACGATTTAGGAACGTTCAATATCGAATTAGACTGGGATTTTCTCAAACGTAAAGCCAAAACGGCCTGGCAGGAAGACGATGGTCATCAACTGGTCGATCTATTACATCAGGCCGCTTTGCCGATTGTGCCACTTGAAATTGTCAGCCCCCCGATCCCTCTGGATCAACTTGAACCCCTCAATCAACTGATTCCGGCCCTACGTAAAGCAGGTGCAAAGGGGACAGAAGACTCCGTGATTGCCGCCTTTGGTGTACATATCAATCCTGAATTACCAGATTTGACTGCCACAACGATCAACAACTATCTCAAAGCGTTTGCTTTACTCCAGTGGTGGCTAGTCGAGGCGCATGACGTCGATCCAACCCGTCGGCTCAGTCCCTATATTGCACTCTATCCTGACGCTTATGTGAAAGTACTGCTCAACGATACTTCGGCTGATTTAGATCATCTGTTTGATGGTTATCTCAAACATAATGCCACGCGTAATCGTGCGCTGGACTTATTACCATTATTGGCCGAAATCGATGCTGACCGTGTTCGTCAGGTCGTCGATGATCCGAAAATCAAAGCGCGCCCCACATTTCACTATCGCCTGCCTGATTGTCGTATTGAAGATGCCAACTGGGATCTGACCAAGAGTTGGGATTTATGGTGTGTTGTCGAAAAACTCGCGGCAGATCCGCAGGCTATCAAGACGCTGACAATGCGTTTTCTGAAATTAGAACGCCCATTGATTGGTGTTGATCGCAAAGTTTGGGTAAAGGAGATTTCACAATGGCTCAACGACCGAGGGTGGGCGTAACGGGCAACGGCAAGCGCTGGTCACCTTCGTGGTGGTGTACACGGATTGCATTATGGCTGGTCGGCGCGCGGGCAATCCGCTTAAGTGTCCGCCATTCATGGTCGGGTGAATCGTTGGATGCTTTGATTATTGGGGGCGGTGACGACATCAGCCCCGAACATTATGGTGGCGATGTCAATCAACAGGTGAGGCTCGACCCCGAACGCGATCAACTGGAAATTGATTGGATCGAATGGGCACTTGAACATCGTAAACCGCTGCTTGGCATATGCCGCGGATTACAATTGATTAATGTGGTCAAAGGTGGCTCTTTATATGCCGATATTCGCGGGCTGCGTCAACAGACGTATAACCGTTCAGGATTACTCCCGACCAAACAGGTCAAGCTCAGTGTGAACTCAAAACTGGCCGCCGTCTGTAGAAAGACACATTTACGCGTGAATAGTTTGCATCATCAGGCCGTCAAAAATGTGGGGCAGGATTTACAGGTGGTTGGGACGGATTTAGACCAGTTTACTCAGGCGGTGGAAAGCATCGATCATGCCCCCATACTCGGTGTGCAGTGGCATCCCGAATACCTCTTTTACTTACCCACGCAACTCGCTATTTTCCGCTGGCTATGTGCTCAGGGGGCTGCCTATCAAACGGATAAAGCATGATTCAGGATTGTTCGCATTTTTTGACTGAAAAATGAAGGAATTATCAATTCTGAGGTAGGGGGTGAGAAGTTAAACACTGTTGGTTGCATGAAGCAACCAACAGTTGATACCAGCCTATCTCACCAAACGTCCTCCCGATTTAACCCGAACATCTCAGTCAAATCAGTACTTTTTTTTATATTAACGCCTCGCGATCTTTCTGGGCCTGAACCGGCTCTGCCGACAGGGGGTCAGACAGTTCAAGCTCAGTCAAGTCAGATTTGATTTGAGCCAGTTTGTGGTTATCAAGTTTATAGAACAGCATAAATATCGCTAATGAGGCAAAAAACAATCCGGGGATCACGGTAAACAGTAAGTTGATCGCATTGATTGCTTCTGGTGTTTGAACTGCTGCGCCACCTTGATATCCAGCCCACGCCAAGATCCAACCGACACCGGCACCACCAATCGCGATACCCAGTTTGATGGCAAACAGATTGGTTGAAAATACCATGCCGCTCAGTGAACGGTTACTGCGGGTTTTTTCGTAGTCAACCACATCGGACATCATGCTCCACAGAATCGGGGTGGTACTCATTTGCACCACACCTAGCAGGACGACTAATGTAAATACCGCAGGGACATTAGTGGGTTCGACGAGGTAGAGTAATGCTGCGAGAATCCCTGAGATCACTGTCAGAATTCGGTATGTGGTTGGTTTGTTATATTTGCCGAATAAAGGCGAAGATAACATCGCCCCGACAATATTCGCCAACATCCCGGAAACCATAAAAATCGTGGCAAGGTCTGCCCGGCCCATCACGACTTTCACATAGTACATCGTGGATGCCCCTTTAAATACGACCCCCGTGAGGAGCACGACGTTTACAATGAATAAGATTCGCCACTGACTATTTTTCATGAGTCGCTTTAAGTCTTGCAGCGCAGATTGCCTCTCTTCTGTTGGGACATAACGCTCTTTGGTATTCGCAAAACTGAAAAAGAATAATGCGATAGCACCAAGCCCCATCACCGCCATTGCGCCCAAATAGCCTTTTTGCGTATTCCCTTGACCAATAACATCCACCAGCGGGAGTGCAACCATGGCGACAATCAGCCCACCCGCTGTACTCAGTGCGAAACGATAGGATTGTAGCGAAGTCCGTTCACTTGAGTCATTAGTAAGGGCATTGGCCATCGCACAGTAAGGGACATTGATCGCTGTATACATGAGTGTTAAGAAAATATAAGACGTGTATGCGTAGATCAGTTTTCCGGTTTCACCAAAATTCGGGGTGAAAAAAGCGAGCATACAAGCAACCCCGAAAGGAATCGCAATCCACAACAGGTAAGGTCTGTAGCGGCCATGCTTTGAATGTGTTCTGTCAACAATTGAACCCATAATCGGGTCTGTTACGGCATCAATAAAACGGACGAGTAAAAACATGGTTCCCATATGTGCGGGAGAGAGCCCATAAATGTCCGTATAAAAGTAAGCTAAAAAAAGCATGACGGTCTGCCAGACAAAGTTACAGCCGGTATCGCCTAAGCCATACGCGATTTTCTCTTTGACCGACAATTTATTGGTAGTTGTCGTAGTCATTTTATTTATTCTCCAGGGTACAGGTTTACCAATATTTATTGTGTTGGGTCGTGGAATATAATCAATGTGTCTAAATTAATAATGGATTTATGATATTTTATTAATGTGACAAATATTACAAAAAAAGTAATTTATCAAATATTAAAAACATTAAAAATCAATAAGTTAAGTTTATTGTTTGGCTGAGTTCTTATGATATTTGCGACGTGAAGCACAATTAAACAATAGGAGGCATCAAGAATAAAAACATAATCGTTGTAAAAATATCAATGACTCGCCTAGTTGTATCATGAAACGATAGATAATTGATCAAATAACATGGTAAGTGAATGTTTAAAGAAATAGATATGGAAAAAACATGATCATACCCATACATCTGATTTTATCATTCTCTATTGTGAAGTAATCGATCCAAATGACGATATAGATATCATGTTGTGCTGAGTGAACAATTTGTGTTGAGTGAACAATGTAACCGTAACCAGATATGATGATTAGGTTTATTTGTGATAATCACCCAAATATATTCCAATATAAATTATTTTATTATCATAATGATAAATGTAAATAATATAGCCGTTTAACTGATTGATGTTATTCTTAAATGATGAATATGCATTCTTGGTATCTTACTATATCTTCTTTTTTATCAATTAATCGTGGTCATCCTATGATTACTGTTCATTATATTTTCAAATCATTGGTTGGATAGTTTAAATTAAAAATTATTTGTTGAAATAATGTAAATATAAATATATTTTGTAAAAAATAATTACAGAAAAACAGACTCAATATGAAAGCAAGGATCGCATTTTTATTGACTTTGGGCTTCTCAGCTCAGGTTTATTCCGGCTCTCCGCCTCAGGATGAAAAATTACTTCAGTCACTGATTCAACGTGGTGTTATCTGTCAAGGTTTACCCTACGAAGAACAGCAAGAAGCACTCCGTATTTATCTGAATAAGAAGGCAAAAATTCATCCGGATAAATCTTCGGAAACATCTGAAACAACTACTTCGAAATCGTGTATTGCACCACCTAAACAATAATCTCACTCGCAACAAACCTGTTCATTTTGATTTTTATCCTTCATCAAAATTCAGGAATAGTTGGCTATTTGTAACATAAAAAATAAAAAGGATTATCCAATGATAAAAATGAGGAAAACCTTGCTTGTAACGGCAGTGATGAGCTGTATTGGTATCAGCAGTTATACGCATGCACATGCCCCGGTCGATATGGGAGTTGTGAATGAAGAAAAACTGATTGAAATGCTGATTCGCAAGGGTGTGATTGATCGTGACGCATCGGAAGCGGTGAAACAGCGTGCGCTCAAAGCCTATTTGGCGAAAAAAATAGATCATGGCTTTAGCGGTGATGATCAGCTCGGTAAGAAAGCACTGCTCAACCGGGCAAAAGTGCTGAAAGCGATGAAAGCAGGGAAAGGGAGCCAACAGCACAATGTCTTTGCACTGGATGTCAGCCAGAAGCGGAATGATAAAATTCTCGCGCTGTTGATTGATTTTCCCGATTTGCCATGGAATGACAACCGACTGACACCAGAACTGACGGATATGTTCTATGCCAGTTATCTTCCCGAACATTATCAGTCGTTATTATTCTCTGATACCGGCTATGACGGCCCCAGCGGGCAAAATCTGATTTCAATGCGTCAATATTATCATCAGGAATCCGGTGATAGTTACGGTGTTTCCGGTAAAGTCATGGGCTGGTATCACGCTCAACATGAAGCCGCTTATTATGGCGGTCATACCGCATCAGGCGGTAATGATATCAACCCGCAACAACTGGTCCGCGAAGCGCTCGATCAGCTTGCCAAAGATCCCAATATCAATCTTGCTGATTATGATATTGAAGATCGCTACGACTACGACAATGATGGCGATTACCGTGAACCGGATGGTGTGATCGATCACCTGATGGTTTTCCACTCATCGGTTGGTGAAGAAGCTGGTGGTGGGGTACTGGGTGATGATGCGATATGGTCACACCGCCATAATTTGGGACAATTTTATGTCCTGAAAGGCACGCAGAGTAATGTGCCGGGTCGGTTCAACGGTCAGTATGCAGCCTATGACTACACCATGCAGCCGATTGATGCAGCCGCGGGAGTTTGTGCGCATGAATATGGGCACGATCTGGGACTACCCGATGAATACGACACTCAGTATACCGGTAAAGGTGAGCCTGTTTCTTATTGGTCAATTATGTCTTCGGGCAGTTGGGCAGGGAAGGTTCCGGGCACAGAACCGACAGCATTTTCGGCTTGGTCGAAACAGTTTTTGCAAGATGGGGTCGGTGGCAAGTGGGTCAACGCAACCCAAGTAACGCTCGATGAGCTGGTACAACATGCCAAAGTGATTAAGCTTCGCCAGACAACCGATACCGAGCAACAAAATCTAGTCAAAATTCCTTTACCTCCGAAACAAGTTGAAGATTTGCCCCCGTATGAAGGCAGTTATGATTTTTATTCTGATAAAGGAGATAGTCTGAAGAATAAAATGCATCGTACTTTAACGGTGCCGAATGCATCTAATGTGACGTTGAAGTTTAAAGCTTGGTATCAAATCGAGAAGGACTATGATTTCGCGCGAGTCACGGTCAATGGCGAGTCGATTGCCGGGAACATCACCACTATGGATGATCCGCAAAACACCGGTTTAGTGCCGGCAATTTCAGGCAAATCAGAAGGATGGGTCGATGCTGAATTTGATCTGTCGAAGTGGGCCGGACAGGAGATTGATTTAGGGTTTGAATACATCACAGACGGTGGTCTGGCAATGGCTGGTCTCTATCTGGATAATCTGCAACTTGAAGCGGATGGAGTGACGACGCTGATAGATGATGCGGAAAGTGCACCGACGTTCACTTTTGATGGTTTCCGTCTCAATAATGGCTTCCACACTGCCAACCATTATTATCTGCTCCAATGGCGAAGTCATGAAGGTGTCGATGCCGGTTTAGGCCACTTACGGCGCTTCAATAGTTTGATGTCATTTGAACCGGGTCTGCTGGTTTGGTATGTGGACGAATCATTGACCGATAACTGGGTCGGCAAGCATCCCGGTCAAGGCTGGCTCGGTGTAGTTGATGCCGACCAAAATGCGCTGGTCTGGGTGAACACGGCTCAAGCGGCACAAACGCGTTTTCAAGTGCGTGACGCAGCATTCTCATTGCAAGATCAGGCACCGTTGCGTCTGGTCAACAATGATGGCGATGTACTGGAAGATAGCAGCTTAATTGCAACCGCTAATTTTGCCGATGATCAGGATTATAGCAATCCCGGCCAACCCGATGCAGGACGGTTATTGACTGAACTGGGGTTACAAATTGATGTGTTAGAGCATGGAGAAAATAATCAATATGGTTTGATTAAGATCTCTCAAGCATCGACACCCAATGCCACGCCCCAAGCTGATTTTGATTTCACAGTGAAAGATCTGACAGTTTCAACCGTCAATCGTAGCCAAGATACCGATGGCAATATTGTGAGTTATCACTGGGACTTCGGTGACGGTCAGACGAGTACCGCTGCTGCACCGACGTGGACGTATCAAAAACAAGGCACTTATCGCGTTTCCTTGACGGTCACCGATGAGCAGGGCGCAACGGATAGTGTCAGTAAATGGGTCATCGCGCTTGAACCGAGTCAGGCACCGATTGCACGCGTCTGGCATTTCAATTTCCTCCGCACAGTGATGATGTGGTCGACAAGCTGGGATGAAGACGGACATATTGTTGATACCAAATGGACCCTTCCCAACGGTGAAGAGAAGCATGGTTTGTCGCTGATATACACGTTTTCCAAACATGGTCAGTATGATGTGTTATTGACGATTACGGATAACGACGGGAACGTCACAACCAAAACAATTAGCGTCAGTCTATAAAGATTCGTTTATCGCGACAGATACGAGTTTTGACTCTGTAAAGTGCAACCTCTGGGTTGCACTTTTTACGTCACAGCCCATGACCTCAAAGCAGATTGCGTCAAAGTGAAGCGGGATGCAATCATGTTGTAACACGTATATTTATTGTGGTATGACCAGTTTTGGATTACGCTGATTTGTATCGAATGAATGGATTCATCCAGAGAGTAAGGGGAAGGTCATGAACCTTTATTTCCGTTTCATGTGGCTTTTGGTTTGGCGGATGCGCTTTTGTCGGCGTCTCGGTTTGTTGGATAACTCCCGATTAGAATTTCGTGCCTGGCCCACAGATTGTGATATTAATTTACATCTGACCAATGCCCGTTATCCGGCACTGATGGATTTAGGCCGAACCTATCTGTTGGCCGAAATGGGGTTGTTGAAACCGTTTCTGAAACGAGGTTGGTTGCCAGTCGTCAATGCTTCTGAATTCACGTTTATACGGGCGATTAAACCCTGGCAAAAATTCTCTATTGACAGCCGGATTCTCGGTTGGGATGAAAAATACTTCTATCTGGAACAACGGTTTACCAGTCAAGCAGGGTTACATGCGATTGCGAATATCCGTGCCTTGTTTGTCTGTAAAGGGCATAAGGTGGCGACGGCTGAATTACTCCGGGTGGCTGACTTCGAATTGCATCATACGCCGGAGTTGCCACAAGATATTCAAAACTGGAAATTCTTGTTGCAAATGAAGAAAGAGCAGAATGCGATTTGAAGCTCGTTAACAATGCAGCCGAGTATCATTCATTGATACTCTTTGCTGTCCTCTTAAACGTTAAACTGATCCGTTGGATCATTCCCTCAACCATCCGAAGTTGTGCTTCGCTAATCCCCGCAGTTTGTAGATCAGCCAATAATTGTCCGGAAGCCATTTGAAATGGCTCGCTATACCGGCCTTGAGCTGCCAATCTATAAGCTTCGGCCAAAGCTGTCTGCCAATGCCGATACGATGAGGTTTGTTGATTCAGTCCGAGCGTGTTTAACATCCGGCTGAACCGCAAAATAATGTGGCCGAGATTGAGTCCCGTCAGAACAACATCCGTCATTCTCTGTCGCTCCGGTGTCGGTTCTCCGGTAATCGAGCGAAGTAATCGATCTGTCATTCGGGCGTTAAAGCGGGTTTCTTCATTTTCCTGATGGCATGAAAGTGACTTCAAATCGTTCACTGTCGCTTTTAAGACGCCTTTTTGAATCAGTTTCAGACTCGGGCCGGTGATGATTTGGAATAGCCAATACAACAGGTAACTGCCGCAGATAATACCCAGCCCGCTACTGAGCGCGAAGTCGATAGAAAACGACAGGCTCATATCCGGGCCGGGGCGAGTTAAAATGGTAAAAGGGATGCAAAAGCCGAGTCCGTAAGGCAGGGTTGGACGGTTTGCCAGTGCCAGCAGACCGAGAAAATAAGGCCCGGCCAGCACGAGCAATAGCAAAATATAATCGGCTGAACTTTGGGCAAGAATATTCAGTGCATAAAAAATGGCGACACAAACGGCGACGATGGCGCTGATCGTCAGTCGTTTCAGAACGATGGTCACGATGTTGAGTGGTAGGCGAGCCATCATCATCGAAAAGATCACCGGCAGAATCATCATCATGATCACCGCCGATGAGCCCGTAAAAATCCAGAGCGTGGAAGATATAGCGAAAACACTCACCGTTCTCAGTGCGACGGAGATCCCAATCCACGGATCCCGGTGAGGTCGGAACTTCGGGGCATGGAGTCGCGTGCCTTCGCGGTGGAAAATCGCCTGATAGGTGGTTAAGACTACGATCAGATCCGCGGCCATCTCCATGGCAACTTTGATCAAGCGTAATTCTATCGGGCTGGCTTGCTCCGTTGACTGCTTGAGTACCAGCAGTTTTTGGCGCAGATTTTTCGCAATTTGATAGCAGACTTGCCGGTCGGTTTCTGCTTTCATTTGGCAGACGGACTGGCGGATATGCTGGACGATATGATTGAGAAACGGACTGTCCAGTTCGGGATGATAACGTTTGACCCGACCAAAGATCTGAATGACTGCCAGCAACGACATAATTTTGTTATTCAGCAGGGAGATTGCCCGGTACATACTGGGTCCTTGCGGACCTTCATACTGAACAGCGCTGGTACTCTCATTGAGTTGTGCCAGCGTCTCTAAAATCGCATCAAGCGCCTGATGTCGTTCCTGATGCGTTTTATTTTCATCCAGTTCATGAACCAGATAATGTAATGTTTGATTAACTACAACACGCGAGAGGTCGTGCAGACTGTCTTTGATATGGGTCGGCCAGAAGAACAGGCTGATCAGCGTAGCGCAGACTGAACCGACAATCAGCTCACTCATGCGAGCCTGAGCAACATCAAATACGGTATGGCTTGAGATGACTGCTGTCGGTTGGGCCATGGTCAACACAACGATGAGAATCGGGGTGACGCCAGCCATGGTGTAGGCATAGATGGCATTGGGATTACGCACCATGGCAGAGAAATATGCCATCGTGCCCAGCCAGAGCCCCAGTGCCGGTAATGCCAGTTCCGGGAATGGCATCAGCCAATTCAGAATCAAAATGCCGATACCGCCCCCGACCAAGGTGCCGCTGATTTGGCTGATCCCTTTTTCAATCACTAGTCCGCTTTCGGGTCTGATTTGCAGAAACACGGCCGACACCAGCGCCCAGTAAGGACGATCTAACTGACAGTACATCGCCACATACAATGACAGTGCCATTGCGATAATCCCTTTGGTGGCAAAAATCACTGCCGAACGCTGCGGGAAAAAAATGGCCTTGGCGAGAACTGATGCACTCACTCAGTCGGTTCCTGTATGTTGATTGAGGCGGTCATACCGGCACTGAGTTGTTGTTGATCGACTTGATCATCGAGCCGGATATTGACCGGAATCCGTTGCGCGAGTCGTACCCAGTTAAAGGTTTGTTGGATTTGTGGCAGCAGTTGACTGTTGGTATTGGTGTTGCTGTTGGCAATCGCGCGACCAATGCTCAACACTTTTCCGGTCAGCGGTGGTTGTCCGTTCATCAATTGGATCGTGGCGGGCTGACCGATCTGAATTTTGGCAATTTTCGTTTCTTCAAAATAACCGGTGATATAAAAAGAATTCTTTTCGACCAATGCCAGCACGGAAGTCCCCTGGCGGACGTAATTGCCGGAACGCAGGCTCAAATTAATCACTGTTCCGTCAAATGGTGCCGTGATCTTGGTTCTTGCAAGGTTGAGCTTCGCCTCGTCTAACTGAGCCTGAGCCAGTTGGTAATTGGCTTTGGCGATATCCATGTTGATGCGGGCGGTTTCCAGATCTTCACTACTGATTGAATCCTGACTCGGTAGATTTTTACGTCGTTCATATTTGTGCTTCGATAACTCCCAAGCCGCAAGACGATTTTGCAGTGTCGCATTGGCCTGAGAGACGGCTATCTCATAACGTTGCGAATCGATCCGGAACAATGTTTGCCCTTGACGGATGACTTGGTTATCACTGACCGCCACATGTGTGACAAAACCGGATACATCCGGAGAGATGGTAATGATATGGGCGTTCACTCTGGCATCTCTGGTCCACGGCGTCAGCATATAATGATGCCAGAGCCAGTAACCGGAGCAGACTGCGATCAGAATCATGATGACGGTTGAAAATTTTTTCATCGCGTTACGCTCCATAGAGTGTGATAGAAAGAGATAAGATACAGACAAACAGGCTGACCAACATCCATGCGGGTTTCCAGATTTTTGTATAAAGGCCCGTGCGAAACAGCACCATCCGGATGAGGTAAGTGATCCCAATCGCGAGCGGGATGTAAACCACCAGCGGGCTAAAGAGAAGCCCCAAAAACGGAATTTCGTGTAACACCTGTGCTCCCTTAATTTAAGCAGTCATGTGTTTCAATGACAGTCATACGATAGATGAGATTAGGACACTGTTTCGAGTCCTCTGAGGCAGAGGCTCGGTCATGATATGGCGTTTATATCACGCGGGAAAAAACAGTATGGGTTGCTGAATGACATCCTGATCAGTGGATCGCGCCAATGCTGTTCTGAAAGCGATTTGGGCTGCATCGATTTATGCTAGCGCATTCCTATTAACAAGAAAAGCATTAAAAATAGTTCGGTTTCATCATCTGAATCGGCTTGATCACCGAGAGAAATGGCAAGTCTTACATGACAAATGCACTGCTGTGTAAACGTTTCCACTGTGTGGTTTTAATCACAGAAACAGAGATAGCGGAGCTGTTAGACTCACATTTTATTCGGGGTGGGTGGCTGGCAGTCTTTACCCCGAGTGGTTAATGAGTTTCCTGTTTTGCATTCATGCATGAAGAGTAAGTGACAATGACAAATCAATTATTTGACCCGAGTGCTCATCCCCATCGTCGTTACAATCCTCTGACCGGGCAATGGGTATTGGTTTCGCCACACCGGGCTAAGCGTCCATGGAGCGGGCTCAACGAACCGCCTGCTCACAGTGACGTTCCCCCTTATGATCAATCTTGCTTTTTGTGTCCGGGCAACACGCGGGTCTCGGGAGAGGTGAATCCTGATTATGCGGGCACGTATGTGTTTGAGAACGACTTTGCAGCCTTGATGCCCGATTCTCCCTCTGCACCTGAAAGCGACAATCCGTTGTTGCAAGTTCAGGGCGTGCAGGGATTAAGCCGGGTGATATGTTTCTCTCCTGATCATAGCAAAACGTTACCGGAGCTTACGCCGCAACAGATCCGTCAGGTGATTGATACATGGAATACACAAATCGAAGCACTGGGACAATCATATGTCTGGGTACAGGCCTTTGAAAACAAAGGTGAGCTGATGGGCTGTTCCCAGCCTCATCCCCATGGTCAGATTTGGGCCAACAGCTTTCTGCCGAATGAAATTGAGCGTAAAGATCAACAGCTGAAAGCGTATTTTGAGCAACACGGCTCCAATTTACTGGTCGATTATGTTCAGACCGAGTTGAATGATGGCTCCCGAACGGTGGTTGAAACCCAACACTGGCTGGCGGTGGTGCCTTTCTGGGCGGTGTGGCCCTACGAAACGCTCTTGCTGCCGAAAACGCATGTGCGTCGCATGAACGAGCTGACGGATGAACAGCGGGATGATCTGGCGCTGGCCATCAAAAAACTAACCTGTCGATATGACAATTTGTTCCAGTGTTCCTTCCCTTATTCGATGGGATGGCACTATGCCCCGTTCTTTAAGGAAGGCACGGATATTGACCACTGGCAGTTGCACGCGTTGTTTTATCCACCGCTACTGCGCAGTGCTTCAATCCGTAAGTTTATGGTGGGCTATGAAATGCTGGCTGAAACGCAACGAGACCTGACCGCCGAACAAGCCGCACAGTATCTGCGCGATGTCAGTGAGATTCATTATAAAGAACAATAAAGAGAAACAAGATGTCGAATCCAACTCAAACTGTAACAACATCATTCTCCGAAATTTTCGGATATCAGCCGAGTCATCTGATTCAGGCCCCCGGCCGTGTCAATCTGATTGGTGAACATACCGATTACAACGATGGGTTTGTTTTGCCCTGTGCGATTAACTATCAGACCGTGGTGGCAGCCGCCAAACGTCAGGATACCCGTATTCGGGTCATCGCTTGTGATTACCAGAATGCGGTCGATGAATTTGATTTGAATGCACCGATCGAATTTCAGGCCGATACCATGTGGGCGAATTATATCCGTGGCGTTGTGAAATGCTTAATTGAGCGCGGTTATTCGCTGTGTGGTCTGGATATGACGGTCAGTGGCAATGTCCCCCAAGGGGCGGGGCTGAGTTCTTCCGCTGCGCTTGAAGTGGCGATTGGACAAACATTTAAAGTGTTACTGAACCTTGATATTAGCCAGCAAGAGATTGCGCTGAACGCACAACAGGCAGAAAATGAGTTTGTCGGCTGTAACTGTGGGATTATGGATCAATTAATCTCATCAGCAGGGCATGCGCATCACGCATTGTTGATTGATTGCCGGGATTTAACGACTCAGGCGGTGCCGATTCCTGCCGAGATGGTTGTCATGATCGTCAATTCGAATAAACAGCGAGGTTTGGTTGACAGTGAATATAATACTCGTCGTGAGCAGTGCGAAGCCGCTGCACGTCAGTTTGGCGTCAAAGCGTTGCGGGATGTGACACTGGAACAGCTAAACGCTCGGTTCAGTGAGCTGGATGAGGTCGTTGCCCGAAGAGCCCGGCATGTGATTACTGAAAATGACCGGACTTGCAAAGCGGCTCAAGCCCTTGCTGTCGGTGATATTCACACGGTTGCCGAACTGATGGCACAGTCCCACATCTCAATGCGGGATGATTTTGAAATAACAGTACCAGAAATCGATATACTGGTTGATTTGATAAAAACGGAGATCGGTGAACAGGGTGGTGTACGGATGACGGGCGGAGGCTTTGGTGGTTGTGTCGTTGCACTGGTGCCGCCGGCATTCGTGGAAAGAGTCCGGACAGCCGTTGAGAGTCAGTATCAAGCCGCGACTGGTTTGCAACCATCTATCTATGTCTGCCAAGCAACACAAGGGGCAGGCCTGATTTCCGAATTATGAGGGAATAAATAATGCAAAATCTATTTGCCGAACAAGCATCGGCAGAGAATCATGCGCGATGGAAAGACTCGATTGTTTTGCAGAACTCGCGAGGAATGCGGGTTGAACTCACCCCGATGGGAGCCACTTGGCTCAGCTGTCAACTGCCAGTCAGTCAGGGTGACATGCGGGAAGTCTTGCTGGGGGTTGATTCCGAACAGACGTTACTGACTCAGACAAGCTATCTGGGAATGACGATCGGGCCTTATGCCAACCGGATTGCCAATGCCAGCTTTACCCTTGACGGCAAGCAATATGTGCTTGATGCCAATGAAAATGGCAATTGCCTGCATAGTGGCAAACAGGCGTTTCATAACCGTCGCTGGGACGTCGCTGAACAGACAGAAAATCAAGTCCGGTTTTCTACCACGTCTCCGGATGGTGAGATGGGGTTCCCCGGTGATTTAGTGGTTTCAGTGACATATACCGTGACAGAGGCCGATCAGGTATTGATTGAATATCATGCCACGACGAACCAACCCACGCCTGTGAGTCTGACCAATCACGCATATTTTAACCTGCATGGTGCAGATCAGGTGGATTCTTGTCTCGATCACTCGCTTTGGCTCGATGCCGATGCGTTTTTGCCGATTAGTGATACAGGGATTCCGCTCGGGGAACTACAGGATGTGACCGGCTCCGGGTTTGATTTTCGCCGGAACAAACCTGTACGCACTGATTTAATGCAGGATCAGCAGCAAATGACCGCACAAGGTTACGATCATGCCTATTTATTCCGGACTGAACGTGATGTGTCGCGCCCTGTGGCCTCATTAACCAGTGTCGATGAGCGGATTCGGATGCATGTCATCACGACGATGCCTGCGATTCAGCTTTATACCGGTAATTGGCTGACAGGTACTCCGGGACGTGGTGATCATATCTACTCTCAATATGCAGGGATTGCTTTAGAAACGCAGTTCTTACCGGATTCCCCCAACCATCCTGAATGGCTGCAACCAAGCTGTATTCTCAAGCCGGAAGAATCATATCATCACACGACTTGTTATCAGTTTGAGTTTTAAAACGTCCCCCAGTCTGATCGGGGAAGCTGATCATGAGATAGCCTGATAAAAAGATCTCTTATCATAGAGATCTTTTTTAAATTCAAAAAGCTAGAATTGAATTCATGATATGACTTTCGGTATTTGTATTAAGATCTTCTGTTAAATGATATGTGATACAAATTGCTTACAGTTTATTTAGTATATTCGGTTTGATTGAAGATGGTATGGCATTATATTTTTATCACCATTCTGGATAATATCGAGTCGACTGTACTATGCTAAATATTATATTAAGTTGTAAGAAAAAATGACTCGTTAGAAGAATCCATACAACTGAATGATGTATATAAATATTTGGACTATTTTATGAGAAAGTGTATCTCAAGTACGGCTGTTTTTATATTGTTCTTGATGAGTTGTGCAAAGCTATATGCAGCAGAAAAAATATTACTTACCACACAAATCTGGCCACCTTATCAGGTATATCACGATCATCTTTTAGAAGGCACTGCGGTGATTGTGGTTAAAAACATACTTGAAAAAATGGAAGTGCCTTATGAAATTCAGGTCTATCCATGGGAAAGAGCGCAGTTCATGGTGAAAACTGGTGCAGCGCAGGGTTTCTTTCTTGCCTCAAGGAATAGTAAACGGGATGTTTATGCAACATTTTCAACAGTGATTTTCCCACAAAAGTGGAATTGGTATCTGCTTCGAAATAACTCGCTCAACCCTGCTGATGAATCATTTAAAGAAAATGCATGTATATTAGTGAGATTTGGTTCCAATATGCAATATTGGCTTAGTGCTAATCGCTATAAAGCCATTGGGAGTTTCAAAAATACCGATGCCTTAATCAAAGCTCTTTTAGCCAAGCGTTGTGATGCGATGCTGGCAAATGAATTAGCCATCAATAATTATTTAGAAAATATGGGATTATCACCAGAGATATTTAAAATTTATCCAAATATGGATAAACCGCTTGGTGTTTATTGGTCAAATGAATATTTATCTGAAAATCCTAAATTTTTAGAAACCTTTAATCACTTCGTTGAACAATATAAAACTGCTGAAGGTCACTGACGTAAAAATATTCATTTAATATTTTCTAATCAATAACCGTTGGTATGTTGCTAATAATGTTGAATTGATTTTTGTGATAATATACCGACCCGTTTGGGCGCGGTATATTATCGGTGATTCAGTGCATTAAATCGTACTATTTCTTTCGCTGACAATGTCACTCATATACTCAACAAATTCAACTTCAAATCCTGCCGGGTCAATAAAGTAGATATTTTTCCGGTGGGGGTGTGCTACGCCATCTTTTGCGATTTCGAATCCGGCACTAGTCAGGCGAGAAATGACTGCGTCAAGATTATTGGTGACATAAGCAAAATGTGCTAACCCAACCTGATGTCCGGTTAAATCACGGTTTTCTCCCTCGCCATTGTCACTGATCGCCAGATATTGATAATCATCGCCAAAGTGGAGCCATGTCCGGGGTTTACCGTACCAGTCCGACACGCCCTGATCTCTGATATGCCAGTGGGGAAAAACTGCCTGATAAAACTTCAGCATGGCAGGAATATCGGCTTCTCGGACTACCAGATTTACGTGCTCTAAATGAATCATCATGAACTCCTTATCTTATTTTGAGAAATAATTGCCAAATCCGATTACTCAGCTTGGCACCAATCTGTCTCATCCTTCATTATTGCTAATCCATGAGGGAATATAAAACCTCAAGCTAACTTGAGGTAAAGTGTTATTTTTAAATTTTTTGATTGAGAGGGCGCTGTTTTTGATATGGAGCACGTGCTCAGTCGGTTTTGATGGATCACATATAATGTGATTGAGTCAAATGTGCAGTTCTGCGATGATGATTCGGGCTGGTTTCGATAACGTCCGGCTTCAATGTGTACGTCTGTACCAAATCATATGAATGAATCGAGGAGCAATTTAAGATGGAATTTCCTATCCATGGCGCCTGTCAGTGTGGTCAGGTGACCTACGAATTACTTGCTGCACCGCAAAAAGTGGTCGCTTGTCATTGTCAAGAATGTCAAAAGCTGTCCAGTGCGCCTTTTAGTGTCACTGTTATGGTGTCTGCTGAAAACATTCGTTTCTCCGGAGAAATGAAAGAATGGTCTCGGATTGCTGAAAGTGGCAATACCAACATTGCTAAATTCTGTCCCGGTTGTGGTGTCCGAATTTATCATGTTAATCCAGCAGTACCGGATGCAATTAAATTGAAACTGAAGCCAACAGGATTAGCTGATGATAGCTTGTTTGCGCCGTCGCTCCACCTGTGGGTGAGTGAAAAGCTGAGTTGGGACACCATTCCGGAAGGGATGCCGACAGTCGAAAAGCAATCTTGAGCGAATCGAAACTTCGCCTCGAAAGACAATCCTGATTCTTGCAGAATACCATGAATTGAAGGCAGCCATTGTTCCGGCTGCCATTGCTGTTGAAATCAGAGGGTTGTGAAATCAGTGGACTGTTCAGTCTGTGTACGTTTACTCATCAACCGTTTAGTCTGATTTGTTGTTCCAACCAACCATGATTGTGAATTTACCCACGGGACATTCGTAGCACGACTTTTCCGGACACTTTCAGCTCATGCTCCCCAATAACTAATGGTGAACCTTTAAAATCAATGGCCAGTTGCTGATCAGGTAATCGCTGAATATCGTTAACTGAATACAGACCGTCAAAATCGATGAGATAACTCCCGGAAACAGCTTGTTGTGCCTCCTGATCGACAATATAGGTACGACCTTCCTCGCGAATAGCAATCACGTTCGTGATGGATAATTCATCTAACAGAAACTGTTCCAGTGTGATCGTCCCATTCTGAGCCAGTTTGCCATTTCTCAGCCAAAAGAGATCAATATCGATCAGCTTTTTGACCTCACTATCTTCTCCCTGATAGGCATGGGTTGCCGCATTCGGATAAGGGGTTCCTTCTCCCAGTAACAGCCACTTTAAAGAAATACCTTTATGCAGATGAGACCGGATAGCTAGATCAAAAGGGCATTTTTTGCGCTGATGCCAAGTGGTAATGGTTGAAGAAGACATCTCTGCATCTTCTGCCAGAGCCCGTACACTCTTGATATCTAAGACTTCTCGGATTCTATCAGTCACTTGTTTACCTACCTGATAGTTGATAGGTGGTAATAAAACTTGTTTTTTACTCATATGCGATCAATAATGAACTCAATTGAGCATGGAGACAGAAGGGCAAGCCTGTTATCCATGCTGAACAAACAGTGAGAATCAGAATACCATTGATTGTAGGAGGGACGTAGTATTGGGTTAAATTTCTTTCATATGCAAATATGTTCTGCGATCAGCGACAAATTTCTTCATCTGGAAGGGGACGATTCGCTTGATTTTTAGTCCTTGATCTTTAGTCAGATAGTGGGATGATACTTTGATGTCTTCTTACGTATGATTGTTGCACGACAGAAGTGTCGGTACGTTGTTATCTGATGTTTTTTCAGGGAGGAAATGATGCAGGGATATTACATCAGCTCAGATAAAAAGGATCTCAATTTTGATGTTATCTATTCCTATTTATCAACAAGTTACTGGGCTGAGGGTATTCCGGAGTCCATACTTCGCAAAGCGATTGAAAATACTTTGTGTTTTGGCGTGTATTTAGATTCCGGAGAGCAAGTTGGTTTTGCCAGAGTGATCACGGACCAAGCCACTTTCGCTTATCTGGCGGATGTATTTATTCTGGAAGCGCATCGCGGTAAAGGGTTGAGTAAATGGCTGATGGCAACGATCCTTGAGGCCCCCGACTTGCAGGGGCTGAGGCGTATACTACTCACAACAAAAGATGCGCATGGCCTTTATGCACAATATGGTTTTGTTCAAGTTGAACATCCCGAAAGGTTAATGCACATCTGGCACCCCAATATATACTCAACCACCTGAATTACACAGCGTCGCCTGTCTCGTGGACCGTCTCAGTCAGTGACTGTCTGCGGGACATAAATAAGACAACTTGTCCGGCTACTTTGACGTCGGATTCGTTAACGGTCAAAGCTGAACCATCAAAGTTCAATGCCAGCTGTTT
Source organism: Vibrio sp. MEBiC08052 (assembly GCF_001506075.1). GTDB lineage: Bacteria > Pseudomonadota > Gammaproteobacteria > Enterobacterales > Vibrionaceae > Vibrio. The sequence continues at coordinate 3,858,749 of NZ_KQ947475.1, forward strand.
ACCTGGCAGACGTTGTAGAGCGTTAATTGATAACAGGCCATCGACATTGAGCAGATAAGTTCCGCTGACCGCTCGGGTAGCTTCCTGATCAACCAGATAAGTTATATCCCCGTCTCGGACCGCAATGACATTGGAAATCTCCAATTCATCTAAAAAGAACTGATCCAACGTCATCGTACCCCGATGATTGAGTTGTCCATTTTTCAATGCAAACAAATCAATGTGTACCAGACGCTTTGGCTCATCATTCACATGATATTCATGAGCGGCAGCATTCGGATAAGGATCGCCTTCATTGAGCAGTAGCCACTTTAAAGAAATTCCCTTATATAAATGCAGTCTTATTGCCAGCTCATAAGGGCAGACATTTCGTTTATGCCATGTCGCGAAAGTCGATGTCGGGACGTTAAGTTGCTCGGACAGAGCGCGCGTACTTTTGACATTTAGTATGTTGCATAGCTTTTCTGTGACCTGCTTCCCAGCAAGATAGTCAAAAGGCGGCAATGAAACTTGTTTTTTACTCATATGCGATCAATAATATCCTCAAATGAGCATGTTATGTAGAAAGGCAAGCCTGCATTACATGCTGAATAAACAATGACTTAACAGGATAACATGATGGCTTTGCTGCAAATAGCCTTAAATACACTTTTTATGAAGTCACTCCATAATTTACGCATTTGAATCAATAAAATGTTCAATTGCACTTTTCCTATGATGGGAAATCCACACCCGTTTTGTACGAAACTATGCTGAATCGGATGACGGCGGAATTCTTTCGTCTATCCCGGTCGTTGCTTTGCCCTCATTTGAGGGCTTTTTTCTTCAGCCCAGTTTCAGCGATAGATGATTGAATGACATTTTGTATTGGGAATGATGATGATCAATGAATTCGATTTGGATACGGAGACGTCTGCGTATGTAACTAAGAAGTCTCGAAAGAAGTCTCGAAAGCGTCCGATTTACTGGAAACACTCACCGATATATTGGCCTGCACTCTCTTCACAACAAGCAGCACGAGAGATTCCGCTAAAGTACGTCTCCGATAAGGTTGATATCACGATCTTATCTCCGAATGAATGGTGGGAATTTTTATCACTGCTGTATAGCCGAAAGCATCGGCAGCTTGCTGAACATCCCAAGATACCACTTTACGACCCTCTCGCGTTATGTGCGGAATTGGACATCACAGCTTACGTGAGAACTTATAATCACGAAACTTATTTGGTATTGCCAGGGTATCGGAAACATCTCATGACTTTACTCGCTGGTGATTACTTCCGTCATCGACATCCACAGATCTTGACATTAGGATTGGGCGCCTTAAGTATTGAAGCCGATGTTTCTTTGGCAACGCATGTCATCTCATCGGTAGAAATATTAATCGGGGAATCGCTACATATGTTGCAATACCTTATTAACGATGAGCAACTGTTAAGTCAATTAGGGCTTGGGCACGTATCACTTCTGGCTCAGTCGATCACCACTGCCGGAGCATCGCTTTCGCTGGAAGAATCTTTTCCTGTTTCACTCTGCGTTGGTTTAGGGTTAGTGCTGGTCAGTATTGTCTCACCAGTATGGGAAACCGACCGTAAAACGATTTTTGCACAAGCAATGGTTGATAAAATGTCAGAGCTCGTCATCAGTGAGGCCGAATTACCGGAGTAGATTATCCCCGTTGTTACCAGTCTGCCTGACCGAAAAATTAATCAGATATTGTGTTATCGTGATGATGCACCATACTTAGTTTATACTAAAAGCAGTCAATGCTAGATTTTAGGGCTAGGAAATTTATGAATGATGATTCATAAAAATTCATGCTGATGAGAAGCTCTAAAGTGATAAAGATTAAAAAATTTCCCAAATTATTTTTGCTTTATAGCCTATTGGTCGGTTTGTTCTTACTATTGCTATCGACTCTTTATAGAGTCGAGTTATATAAAGTCGATTCGACTCTGATTAGCAATGCAACTAACCAAGTATCCAGTGCTAAAAAAGCGCTCGAAAACGCCCTGAGATGGCGTGTGAGTGATCTGGATTTTTTTGAAAGAACACTCATTCGTGCGGAGTTCGATCAATCCGGGCATCTGAATACTGAAAAACTTGCGTCGTTATGGCGAACATTTATTCAATCCCGGCGAGTCTATACAGAGGTAAAATGGGTTAATTTCTCCGGGCAAGAGCAAATTAAAATAAATTATAAGCAGGGGCGGCTCTTGGTTGCTCGAGGAGACAATTTAACCAATATAAGTCAAGCGTCTTACTTTAAAGATATTATGACATTCCCTCGGAAGAAATTATTTATTTCGTCACTTAGTATTGATATGAAAGAGAGTGTCAATGCGATTGATGATGTGCCTGTTTTAGTATTTGGAGAAAAACTAGAAAAAATGCCGAAAAATACGCATCTGCAAGGAGTATTGATTGTTAGTTATAAAATCGATGATTTGTTAAGTCGTTTATACAATATTAATGAGGACCTTTGGCTTTCAAATCATATTGGTCAATGGTTTAAAATTGCTTCGGATAATTCACTCGAGAAAATATATCAGTTGAAATATCAAATTAAAATGCCAATTGACCATATTCAAGTCTGGAAAAAAATCAGTACAGAAACATCAGGAACATTTGTTGATGATTATGAATTTGGCGTTTTTGATACAGTATTAACAGTGGGGAAGAGTGGCAAAATTCATGGCACGAAATTCTATGTCAGCACTTCAGAACGTCAGTCGCCACATTATCCATGGAAAATTATCTATTACATTGAAAAAAATCATTTAGATCTCTTAAAAAAATCAATCCATCATTATCATATTGTGATGATTGGGGGATTTCTTATTTTCTTCATTTTCTTTGGTTATTATATCTTCGCTATGTATTTCAAATCACAGAAGACGATTAATAAATTGTTGATGGCAAACCAAATTATAGATAATTATGTCATTTATGCTACCGCTGATTTGGATGATCATCTTGAATCTGTGTCTGAAGCTTTTTGTCAAGTATCCGGATATACAGCCGAAGAGTTACAGGGCCAGTCATATTACCGACTTTGTCACCCAGATATATCTGAGGATCTTCCGGTTGATATAAAAGATAGCATTCTGGCAGAGCAGCCTTGGAGCGGGGAGATCAAAAAGCTTAGTAAAACGGGTGAAGTATACTGGGTGCTTGCTTATATTGAACCGACTCACGACGTCAATGCACGTCTGATTGGATATACCACCGTGGAGCAAAATATTACGGATCGCAAGCATCTTGAAGTGCTGTCTGTCACTGATCGACTGACCGGTATGCATAACCGCCTGAAATTGGATGAAACGCTGGAGAAAGAAGTATATCGAGCGGACCGTCGCCAGCATCCTTTATCGATTATTATGTTGGATATCGATGATTTTAAAGTCGTCAACGACACTTTTGGCCATCAGGTCGGTGATGAAGTGTTATGTAAAATTGCCGAGTTATTAAAACATTATGTGAGAAAGACCGATATTCCCGGTAGGTGGGGGGGCGAAGAGTTTCTGATTGTTTGCCCGGAAACCGATCTCCATGGCGTGCAGATTCTGGCAGAAAAAATTCGCCAGTCGTTAATGAACCATGATTTTGACGTTGTGGGGCGCTGTACCTGTAGTTTCGGTGTGGTGAGTCGCATGGATAATGAGAGTATCGAACAGATGATAGAACGTGCTGATATTGCCCTGTATACAGCGAAAGACAGAGGCAAAAACCGAGTCGAGTCAGGGAGTGATCATGTTATTCAAACGCATCAACATGAGAACTGATCACAGTACGTATCGTATGGCAGACTCGTTTATCGCTAATTTTGATGGTGCAATATCGTTATATATCGATTTTCTTGTAATTTAAAGGTCACATATTTGTGAATGACCGTGTCAGAATGAACATGAAGAGGATAAAAAACACATTGTTATCGGTTGACCATTGTGGCTTTAAAATATAAAAATACCTCCATTTGAAAAACGAAACCGCTAGAGTTTTGTATCTTGGCTTATCTTATATGCTTTACGAGTATCGTATTCACATCAATGATTCATTATGAAACTGGCGACATGATCAGTTCACAAAAACGTTGGCAGGTATAAACATGAAAAAAAATTATTCGGAATATTCCGAGCAGGCAGTCAGGAATTTTATGGCTGACCTGTTTGAAACGTTCGATTCGCAACTGAAGGAGAGTCAAGATCCACGCGTTGAGCTGGAATTCTTCGGCGGAACAATAGAAATTCGCTTGCTCTCTTTTGAAGGTGTCTATAAACCTCAGCTTGTCGCGCTCACTGAGCAAGAGTCTTCCTGAGCTTCTTCTCTGTTGAGCTGAGAGACTTCAGGATGGAGTGTCCTGAAGTCTTGTTTCTGCAATATTGAAAACGTTATGCTTTTGTTGATGAACGTGATTCGGATTCAATGATTTGTAATGCGGTTTGTAGTGCTGCCTGAAACTCAGCGAAATAATAATCTTCACCAATCTGTTGGATGATGCCGACTTTTCGTAGTTTATAAGTGACACGGGCGTTGGCACCGGAGATCATCACTCGGATATTCCGGCGTCTGAAATCCTGAACCATCTCTTCCAGTGTCTGTAAGCCAGTCATGTCCATAAACGGTACCCATTTCAGGCGTAAGATCAGAATTTGCGGTTTGTCCGGAATACTGTGCATGACGCGTTCAAAGGCATCGGCCGCCGCAAAGAAAAATGGACCTTCCAGTGCATAAACCGCCAGTTCCTGTGGCAACTGTGTGATGCCCTGACGCACCAGTTCATCAGCCAGTTCAACATTGGTACTGGCTTTGACTTCGACACTTGTTGCCATACGTTTGACAAAGTGCAAAACCGCAATAATGACCCCGATATTGACAGCAACAACCAGATCGGCAAAAACCGTCAGAAAGAAGGTAATCAGCAGGATCAACACATCCGCTCTCGGGGCCCGTTTCAGCAGTTTGATAAAGTGTCGGGCCTCACTCATATTCCACGCGACCACGAACAGGATCGCACTCAATGTTGCCAGTGGAATGTTCACCGCCAGCGGCGCGAGCAGCAGCAGGATAACAATCAGGGTGGCGGTATGTACCAAGCCGGCCAGCGGACTATTGCCACCGTTACGGATATTGGTCGCTGTCCGGGCGATAGCTCCTGTGGCAGCAATCCCACCGAATAGCGGTGATACCATATTGGCAATGCCCTGACCGATCAGCTCCTGATTTGAATTGTGTCTTGTCCCCGTCATACCGTCAGCAACCACGGCAGACAAGAGTGATTCGATCGCCCCCAACATCGCAATCGCAAATGCAGGGCCGATCAACTGGATCAAGTCAGCCAGACTCGCCTGTGGCAGCGTCACTGACGGTAACCCCTGAGGAATGCCGCCAAACGCGGTCCCGATGGTGCGGATACCATCCAGATGTAGGGTGTTCTGTAACAGCGTCACAACCACCAGCGCCAGCAGTGGACCGGGAACTTTAGTCAATTTTGGGATCTTCGGCCCGTAAATGACAATCACCAAAGATAAAAGGGCCAACCCGGTCGTTTGCCAGTTCAGATGAGGTAAAGCGTGATAGATGGACAAGAGTTTCTGATGAAAATGTTCACCATGAATTTGCGGTAAACCGAAGAACTCCTGCCACTGTCCGACCCAGATGATGACACCGATACCGCTGGTAAAGCCAATAATCACCGGATCAGGGATAAACCGAATGATGCTGCCGAGTTTGGTGATGCCCAACAGCAGCAGGAAAACGCCGGCCATCATGGTCGCGATTTGTAAACCATTGACACCATAGTCGTGGACGACACCGGATAACAGCACAATAAAAGCGCCGGTCGGCCCTGCGATTTGAATGCGGGACCCTCCGAATAACGACACGAGTATGCCGGCAATGATTGCCGTATACAGACCTTGTTCCGGTTTGACGCCGGATGCAATGGCAAACGCCATTGCTAAGGGTAAAGCGACCACGCCGACAATCACACCGGCACTGATATTCCGTAACCATTGAGAAGGATGAAAGAGTCCGGCTTTATAGGACTCATAACAGGCAATCATGACAATAACCATTAAAAGAGAAAGGAGAACAGATCTTACAACGATGTTTTACACTGTAAAGAGCAAAACTAGTAATAATTTTATGATTTCGGTATAAAACCAAGGCGGGCAGCAAACGATACTCAACATAAACTCAATACAATAACAACCGCTGCCGTTGATTGTTCAGTCTGAGGAATGAAGTTATGAAAATATCAGTTTTTAGCTCGAAAGCTTATGATCAGGCGTATTTTACCCAAGCCAATCAGGAATATGGATTCGAACTTGAGTTTTACGAAGTCCGGCTAGATCAAAAAACCGCCAAGCTCGCGCATAATAGCCCGGTTGTCTGTGCATTTGTCAATGATGATTTGTCTGAGCCGGTGCTACAGACCTTAGCTGCCAATGGAACCCGATTACTGGCAATGCGTTGTGCCGGTTATAACAATGTCGATCTGGAAGCCGCCAAAAAGTACAACATCACCGTGGTGCGTGTACCGGCATACTCTCCTGAAGCGGTGGCAGAGCATACCGTCGGTTTAATGATGACCCTCAATCGGCGGATTCATAAAGCCTATCAGCGCACCCGTGATGCAAATTTTTCACTCGATGGATTAGTCGGGTTCAATATGCATGGCAAAACCGCCGGTATTATCGGGACCGGAAAAATCGGTATAGCGACCCTGCGGATTCTGAAAGGATTCGGCATGCGGTTATTGGTGAATGACCCTTATGAAAACCCAGCGGCACTGGAGCTCGGGGCAGAATATGTTGATTTAGATACCTTATTGCAAGCGTCGGATGTGATTAGCTTGCACTGTCCGCTATTCAAAGAGAATCACCATATGCTGGATGCTCAGGCCTTTGCCAAAATGAAAAAAGGTGTGATGATCATCAACACCAGCCGGGGCGCATTACTCAATGCTCTGGATGCAATTGAAGCCCTCAAGCAGGGGGTTATCGGTTCTCTGGGGCTGGATGTGTACGAAGAAGAACAAGAGCTGTTCTTTGAAGATAAATCCAACATTGTGATTACCGATGATGTGTTCCGCCGTTTATCGGCTTGCCATAACGTGCTGTTCACCGGCCATCAGGCGTTTCTGACCAAGGAAGCATTACTCTCCATTGCCAACACCACATTCGATAATGTGCATTGCTTCCAGCAAGATGTTCTCAGTGGCAACGAAGTCGAGTAGTTTTGCAAAATAAAAATAGATTTGCATTTTAAGAATAGCATATGAGTTTTACTGTATTGCGAGTAGATTGATATTTATACGAATCATTTAAAATCAAATGGTTAAGTTAAAAATAAAAAACTGGCACGCATACTGCATTAACTAGAGTGACCCTTATTAAGCCGAGGGTCACCTAGCCAACTGACGTTGTTAGTGAACCTAATTTGTTCATATTGATAGCCAATCACAATCTTTGTGGTTGGCTTTTTTTTGTGAAGATCAACGTGAATACAGCCAATCACAAAAGTTGTGATTGGCTGTATTGATAAAACCAATTCGCTATCGCATTGAAACGCTAGGCGGCATGTTCTTCTTTCTGATGTCGGTAAAAGTCAGCGTCTGTCGCGGGCTCCAGCGCATTCCCCAGAATGATATCTGCGGCTTTTTCTGCAACCATAATGGTTGGCGCATACAGGTTACCGTTTGTTATCGCCGGGAAGATGGAAGCATCAACGACACGAAGATTATGCACGCCATGCACTTTGAGTGCAGCGTCTACGACTGCCATCTCGTCATAACCCATTTTACAGGTACAACTTGGGTGATAAGCACTTTCACCTTCACGGGCAACAAAATCCAGAATCTCTTCATCTGTCTGCGCACTGGCACCGGGGGCCAGCTCTTCACCGCGCAGATCATCAAACGCTGGCTGAGCAATAATATTACGGGAAACCCGAATCGCCTCAACCCACTCTTTTCTTTCCTGCTCAGTAGACAGGTAGTTGAAGAAGATTTCCGGTTTTTGCTTTGGATCCTTAGATTTGATTTTCACATGACCGCGTACGTCAGTGTTCATCGGGCCGACATGCAACTGAAAACCGTGTCCGGAACGCGGCGCGCTACCATCATAACGAATCGCCAGCGGGAGGAAATGGAACTGTAAGTTGGGATAGGCCACTTCGTCATTGCTACGGACAAAACCACCGGCTTCAAAATGGTTGGTTGCCGCAGCTCCTTTGCGTTGGAACAACCAGTCAAACCCAATTTTCGGCTGGTTATACCATTTCAGTGCCGGATACAGACTCACCGGCTTTTTACAGGCGTACTGAACATATAACTCGAGGTGATCCTGAAGATTTTCACCGACGCCGGGCAAATGGTGTACCGGGGAAATGCCCAGAGTTTTCAGCTCTTCTTCATGACCAATACCGGACAGTTGCAGTAACTGAGGCGAATTGATCGCACCGCCACAAGAAATAATCTCACCGCCATACACAGTCTTGGTCGAGCCGCGTTTGGTATATTCAACACCAATGGCAGTTTTTCCGTCAAACAGGACCCGGTTTGCGGTTGCACCCGTAATCACCGTTAAGTTTTCCCGGTGCATGACCGGATGCAGGTAAGCTCGTGCAGCACTATAACGACGTCCCCGATAAATATTCTGGTCGAAGATACCAAAACCTTCCTGCTGATAGCCATTTACATCATCAGTCAGTGGATATCCGGCCTGCTGACTCGCTTCAAAAAAAGCATTAAACAGTGGGTTATCGCAATTTGCCGTGGTGACTTTTAGCGGCCCATTTGAACCATGATACTCGTCAGCACCTTGCAAGCGGGTTTCACACTTACGAAAATAAGGTAAACAGTGTTTATAACTCCAGTCTTCCAGACCTTCTGATTTTGCCCATTTTTCGTAATCCATGGCATTACCACGGATATAGATCATACCGTTAATACAACTGCTGCCACCCAGAACTTTCCCTCTCGGCTGAGCAATCTTACGGTTATGCATATATGGTTCAGGCTCTGATTCATACAGCCAGTTATATGTGCCGTCTGTCAGCAAATAAGTCAGTGCTGCCGGCATATGAATGCGGAAATCGAATCGGTGATCCGGACGACCTGCTTCTAAGACTAAAACCTTGTGCTTAGGATTTGCACTCAGCCTGTTTGCCAATACACAACCCGCTGAGCCACCGCCCACGATAATATAATCGTAAGTCTGTGCCATTAAGTATCCTCCATCGCTTTATTTGTTTTTTCCAAGCGCTATCTGCCCGGGCAATATGTGCCCAGAGCGATATGGCTTGGAGTCATATTGATTTCTTAGTTTGAATGCCGATCCAGACATTCCTGCAATAATAAGTAGTGGCGGCTAATCGACGCCTGAAGTTTGAGTGGTTCTCGGTTGATAATCTGCTCTGCGGTATGACGCCAGTTCTCTACCGTCTTACGCAGAAAATCGGGATCGTTGTAGAGGTTGTTATCATAAGAACCAAACCCTTGTTGCATCGCGTGCATGACCCATTCAAAAATGGCGTTATTGGCCATTTCAGCCATGAGTATATTCAGCCTGCGATCGGCTTCTGCCAGTTCACCAAAATCCAGACAAGGCTGGGCGGCGATATTTTCCAGATGCTCGACGCATTCCAGCATTTGTGATTTCTGCTTTTCTGTCGCACGCGATACAGCGAACAGTGCAATACTCTGATCGACACTTTCCCGGAACTCAGCTATCTCATAAGCATCGATATGCTTTTGTTTCAAAAACAGAGCCAAAGACTCACTGATGTTCGAAACATCGACCTGCTTAATAAATGCGCCACCTTTAGGGCCTTTGCGTATTTCTATCAGCCCTTTTTGTTTCAAAGCTCTGATCGCTTCTCTTATCACGCCACGTCCGGTTCCGAACTGGATCTGTAACTCCCGCTCACTAGGAAGAGAATCACCGGGAAGTAAAGTCTCATTCAGAATGGCTGATTCGATCTGAAGCGCGATATCTTCACTTGCCCGCCCAACCTGAGCTGGCGTGAACAAATTGTCTGTTGTCGATCTATCTGCTGCCAAATTTCCACCTGTACTATTTTTTGTTGTCGCGTTTTTATTGGTACGACCAATATGCTAACAATTTTAAGGGTTACTTTGCAAATTGGCTCAATTTAAGTGAAAAAACGCAATTTTGGTACTACCATAAAAATCACGCATATAACCATTTGATTTTCATGGTTAATGTCTCAAGCTATTACCTTCTCTTATGTGTTGTGGCCGAAGAGTCGATACTGTTAAAATTTTTGATATTTATTTTTAAAATCAATGGATTGAAAATATTTTTGATCTGTTTGTCGGTATGATTAAACATTTATTCAATTGAAGTGCTGTTGAGCTGAGTGTTCGAGTGTTAAACATTGTGGATATTACACAAGGCCTTGAAGCTGAGCTGGTGAAGACGCTATCAAAATAGTCTGTGGTATCCCGAATCGATGCATGAGTAACATTCTGTCATCGATGTCTGTCATTGTTGTTGATTCGATAACTTGGGGAATAATTAAAAGATGAATATAAATATTTGGTCATTTGTGAGTTTTGCATCAAATATATAAAAAATATGATTGTTCTACTCAAAAATAATAATAAATATTTGTTTATATTTATATCAATGATATTATTTGCGATCTATATTTGTCATTTTCATGACATTTGTCTGTTTTTTAATCGTTATGGAAAATTGATATAACTTAATATATTCACAATTGATAATGTATTGGTGGTTTCGATTTTTCTGGGTTTATTCAATTCCGGGGTCAGTGCTGGTTATATGTGTTCCTTGCAAAGTGTTCAATTATTTCTCTGTGTACTGTTGCTATCTATTTTTAGACCAGCTTTTGGTCAGGTCGTCGCAGGAAACGAGAAGAGTGGTGCCGAACAAGTATCGGTGAGTCAACGTTCCAATCAATATTATATCCAAATTGCAAAAGCAAACGACTATGGTGTGTCATTGAACTATTTCGATAGCTTTGATACTCAGGGAAAAGATATTGTTCTACTTAATTCTCCTGTCATGAATGTTAAGGTGGCTCAGGCACCGGCACAAACAATTGTATTGATTGTTAATGATAGCCAGCTTGCCAGTATCAAAAATATTCGGGTGGAAGGTCATGCCGCTGATATTGTGCTTGCTGCTCCGAAAGGAATTCGTTGTGACGGTTGTTCAATCGCTAATGCTGAGCGCGTAACACTCGCGACCGGCACAATTAAGTCAGATTACGGTGAACTGGAAACAATTAAGATCACCAATGGCAGTATGGAAATTACCGGGAGTGGATTGACAGCTACCGATTTATCTTTACTCGATATTGCAGCGGGCCGTGTACTGGTGGATGCGCCATTCAGAACCAATATGAAAGGTATCGTCTCGACCCGGAATCATCAGCAGGTCAAAGAAATTGACGTGGCCGGAGAATTAGAAGTTTCGAACGGTGATGTACAAATTATCGTCGGGCAGAATCATTTCCGTTATTCAGACAGGCAATCGGATGCGTATTATAAGAATTTCTCTGTTAAAGAGTATGGTTCGATATATCCACTGGAAATTACCAATAAAGGAAAATTTGCTGTTGGTAACCTTCATCTTGAATCAACTTATGATAACGGTACGGTTTTCGTCGGTGGTCAGATCAAGGCTCAGGGCGCTTGGGCTTATGTCGGGCGATATAATGATCAAAGTATTGTTCCGCTGGAATCGGTAAAAGTCAGATCGAACGGTAGTGTTTATCTTTCCGACCAAATCATTGCTGCCAATCGGGTTGATATTGAGTCAACAGGGCCTATTGAGGTTAAAGCTTTATCAGCGGGAAATAACTATTTATTGGATAGCATTTCTGCCGCTGAGGTGAATATTGCAGCTGTTGGCGCGATGAAAAATGCAGGGGCGATTGTTGCAGAATCAATCTATGTTTCAGCACAAGAAATAACCAATGAAGGCGATATTGAGTCGACACGGGATTTATATCTCAATGGTAAATCTGGAGTGGTAAACCAGTATGGTGGTGTGATTCTTGGTGAAAACATTGAGCTGACATCTGAAAAGGATGTAATGAACGGTCAGCTTTATCCGTTCAAAGCTTCAGAATGGTGTACCTATAGCCAAAGACCAATTATATCGGATCATTCACTAGAAACTGGTGGCAAAGTATCTGTTCCACCGTTTAAAGGATGTGGCAAAGTTGATGTTGATTCTCTTAGTGCTTATATATTGGGACAAAACATTAAGGTTGAAGCTCAAAATTTCACCAATGCCAATCCTTATGAAGTCTCAAGAAATAGTTATACAGATCCTGAACTGAAATTAGATTTTATCAAAAGTTCTCAGGTTGTTATTTCAGCGGAGTCCATTCTGGAGTTTCATCTCAAGGAGCGGCTTTGGAATATGTCAGCGGTTGCAGAGTCTTGGACAGGAAATGTCGTTTTAGATGTGCCGCTGATTGACAATGAACGATACCATATCTGGGCTGATACCTATACAACAAAGTCCCCTCAGGTTACTTGCACAAGAAAAGAAGGTGAACAGGGAAGCCCAATCATGACGTATGAGAGGAAAGAGTTGTGTCTAGTGAATCCCAATATCTTAGTCGATAAAAAAATACAGTACATTAAAGTATTATCCCCACCGGCTCGATTGAATGTCGGCGGTAGCCTTGTATTAAAAAGTAATATGTTTAGCAATGAGCATAGTAGTGTTGAAGTCAGGAAAGATGTTTCTGGATCGGTTCGTAACGTATGGATGGAAGGGTTGAAGCTTCGGGATATTTTTGAACAAACAACAACTCAGTATCACTCGAGAAGGTATTGTTCTAAACGTATTCTCAGACATTGTGTCAGGCATAAGGTAGATGTTTGGAAAACGTCAACTACTCAATTAATTAAAAATGAAGTTACAGCTGAATTTCCGTTTATTTTTTATGTCGATGGGCATATTCATGAGGGTTTTGGCAGTGATTCTTATTCATTGCAGAATGTCACATTCGGTCCTTATGCAACTGCGTACACTCCTCCACCTTTACCACCATCTAAGCCAAGTAAATATGTGCCGATATTTAATGGGGAAATTACTATCTTCATTCCTAATCCCTCTTATCAGGAGGGCCAATGATGACCTATTGTCATTCTGTTTTTGCAAGCATGATTCATTTATGCAGTGGTTTCAAATTCGGTAGATAAGATGATGAAAAATAAAAAAATACCATTATGGCAACGCCTGACTTCTAGCGTTCTTTTGCCAGTGCTTCTTACACATATGGCTTTCCCGGTTTATGCGGCAGTGCAGCAGCATGTTGCTCTGGAATCGATCACCAATTCTGTTGCCGCGTCAGCACGCTATCGACTGCAAGAACAAGTACGGGATTACCTGTATGCAGGGGCGATAGAAAAAGATGAGCTGGCAATTTTTGACGGATTTGAATTCTTTTTTACTCAAATTAAAACCTCCTATCCCGAGATGTTGTCTGCCTACCAAGGGGCAAATACCACTTTAGATGATATTCCGACTCGTTTTGGTACACCTTATGTTGAACGGGGAATCATCAGAGATCAGCTAATTCAACTGTTGAATAAGAGCTGGATTTCAGCGCCCGGCTATTCAAGCTATAACGAACAGACCAAAAAACTGTATGAGAATGCTGTCAGTTACGCAAAATCTGCAGGTAAGAAACTCGGTGAGCCACTGACCGAAGAACAAATTTCCCAGCTTCCTGCGGATATGATCTGGCCTGAAATCCGAGTTGTGAACGGGCATGAATATCTCGTTCCATTTGTGTATTTGGTACCCACAACCATTGAACAGCAGCGGTTGACTGAGTCTACATTGACAGCCGGATCAGCAGATATTCATACCAACTCGTTCGTGGTCAATGGTGCGCATGTTGATATTAAACATGAGGCACTTCTCGATATCACCCGTGATTTTATTAATACCAAAGGAACAATTTCGGGTGGACAACTAACCATTCGTACGGGACGTGATTTACAAAACCTTTCTGGCACTATTACCGGGGATGATGTTTCTCTGATTGCCAACCGACTGGTGAATGACACCTTAGTCACTCGTCTCGATTATGGTCATGGCTATGCAGAAAGTTTTGACCAGATTGGTTCGATTGTTTCACTGGGTGATCTGAATATTCAAACCACGTCTGATGTGGTCAGTCACGGTGGTCAATTCTCTGCGCAGGGCGATTTAGAGATCCGCTCTGAAGGTAACATTATTCTTGTGCCTCAAGTCACTAAAAGTGAGCGTAAAGAATCCGGCCAGCATTGGTCAGAGAGTGAGTCGTCACTGGTTAATCTACAGACTAACCTTTCTGCGATTGATGCATTGTCTCTGATTTCTGACGGACAGATCTATCTTGAAGGGACGGTGCTGGAAAGTCAGGGTCTGCTGGAGGTTCTCGCAGCACATGGCATCACCCTCAAGAGTGCTGCTGATATGCATTCTTTCGATAGCCGTTTTCAAGCTGAAAGCGGTGGTATGTTCGGAACCAAAGAAAGTGAGTCTGAGAGCCGCAATGAAGCTGAGATCGTCAGAACTTTATTGAAAGCCGGGCAGAGCCTGGTGTTACGGACCTTACAGGGTAACATTCTGCTTGAAGCCGTTACGGTTGATAGCCGGGGCATTTCCCAAATTATTGCTGAGCATGGGGAAATTGATTTCGAACTGGCGAAGCTGCTTGAAACCTATAGCTATCAAAAGTCCTACGATGGTGCCTTATCGTTCCGCCATCAGGGACATGGTTATCAGCGTGAAGTTGCTTATTACTCCGAGTTCATTAACTCCGGCGGCATTATGCTCGATGCCTACAATGGTGTTCGGATTCAATATGCCGGAGATAAGCATAATTTAGATTCAACATTGGCAACACTGGCGCAGTCACCAGAGCTCGCATGGATGCAGGACATCCGTAATGACCCTTCATTGAATGTGAACTGGCAGGATGTGCAGTTGGTCATGGAAGAGTGGGATTATGACCAATCCGGGCTAACACCGGCTGCGATGACGATTCTGGCGATTGCGATGGCGATCGCTACCGGGCCTGGAGGATTGGCTGCTTTCAGTGGTCAAGGCGCGATGATCGCTGCAGTGAATGCCGGTGTGTCGACATTGGTGATGCAGGCGTCTGCCAGCTTACTGGCCAATGGATTTGATATCAAAGACACATTGAAGTCGCTGGCTTCTGATGAAAGCCTAAAGTCACTCGCAACCAGCATGGTGACCGCGGGTGTACTGGGTAAGCTTAACGTTGGCGGGCTTTCTAACGGTATCCAATCGCAAGTCACTCAGATGCTGATGCGTTCAGCAGTGAGCTCGGGGATTGCAACGGTTATCAACGGTGGCAGTGTCAATGACTTCAGCGATTCTTTTAAGAGCAGTTTTTCGACTGCTGTCGTGACAACGATTGGAGCTGAGTTAGCGGAAAAAATTGGTGATGCTGCCGGAGCACACGGTGCTACTGAGTCTAACCCAACGGGGACGGCACAGATTGATTTAGCAACCAAGTATATTGCCCACGCTGCATTAGGATGTGGCTTAGGTGGTGCGATGACATCCATCAGCGGCGGTAATCACTCCGATTATCAGAGTGGCTGTTTCTCCGGTGCTGCCGGCGGTGTGATTGGTGAGTATGTTGCAGGAAAGTATCTGGATGAGATCGCGTCAAAGCAACTCAGAGTTGAGCGTGCGGCGGCTGATATTCTCAGTGATACCCAACTGACTGAGGCTCAGCTCAAGCAACATATCGCAGATATGCGAGCGATGGGCGTTGATATTTCCCGCATGGTTGCTGCACTCACTGTTTTTGCGTTCCATGGTAATGTCGATATCGCTGATTATACGGCCGGTAATGCAGCTCAGCATAACGTCTTATTCTTGTTGGTGTTTGCCTTTAACGTCGGAATGGCGGTCTGGACGGCATATGACATCTACAATACTATCGATTCTTTTGTCAAAGCATTAGAAAGCGGCAAGCCACTTGATGAGTTAGTTCAAGGTGCGATTCTTGAGTTAGCGATTAATCTGACTGTTGGTAAATTCGGTAAAGCCGGTCGTGCGATTCTGAAAAGTAAACCAGCCGATGAGCTTTTCAGTATCATCCGTAAAGAGTTAGAACATATTGCACCGAGCCTGACGAAACAATTTGACGAGTTTGTTAAAAACTTCCAACTTTCAAAATCCGGAAAACCTTTAACCGCAGGGCCGGGTAAAGAGCCGGTAGATATTGATGATTATGTTAGCGTTCCGAGTAAGCATCCAATACCGAATATTGGTAAACTATGGCCAGAGAAGACAACCCATCATGTTATCAAAGGTGAGTTTGATGAGCTGAATAAGCTTCTTGGGGGAATGCACACTATAGAAGGGCTTGCTGACTTTATTAAATTAAGAGAATTATCCGGGACCAAATATACATTTAAAGAAGTGGATACGTTTTTATCTCGTAATGATACCTCTGAGATCTGGGTTCAGACATTACCGAATGGGGTCAAAAGGTTGCAACTGCCGCGAGAAGGGTTACATAGAAACGCTTTTGAAAGGGGAAGTGTGAAAATCGATGACATCAGAGTGAAAGGTATTAAGACAATTTTTCCCGAAAACTTTACCCATCAGGATATTGTTGCAGCAAGTCAGAAAATTTTGCAGGATAACTATGACAAGGTGACAGAGAAGGACCTGTATGGTGTCTATAAAGGTATTCATATTCGCTTATCGCGAGATTTAAATACAGGAAGGATTGATACAATCCATCCGACTTGGAATCAATAAGGGGGAACCAATGGATCATTTCGAATGGGAGCTTGAGAAGATATACAGGAATGAATATTTTGATGAAGCCTCCTATGTTAATATCGATAACTTTCTACAAGAGCATCCTTCTTATGTGGATTTATTTGTACAGAAGCTGGCATCAGAGCCGGAGAATATGGAGGTTTTATACCTGATTATTATCCAAATCGTTCCTTTAGACTGCTGTATCAAACATGCCTTAGAGTGTGAAGACTGGACATATGAAGACTTTGTTGAATGTAAATTTAGTTGGTACAAAGACAGAGAAAGCTTTTCACCAATGACGCGTGAAGCGTATGAGCAATGGCTGGCGAAGCAAATGATTAAAGAAGGCCGGGCATCGTTGCAGTAATGTGCAAAAAGCCAATCACAATCTTTGTGGTTGGCTTTTTACGAATGAGACTGTTCATTATTCTGTGTCACGCCCATTTTTATAAATCCAGGTATGGAGTGAGTCGGCCTTCAAAGTGGATACTGAGCTGAGACAGCGTCAGGTTCCAGTTTTGCACCGGATGCGTCCATTTTTCACTGGCTTTCAACATACCTGCATACAACAGCTTGAGCAAGCTGGTTTCATTGGCGAAGCCACCTTTGGTCTTGGTCAGCTTGCGGAACTGCCGATGCACCGCCTCAACCGCATTGGTGGTGTAAATAGCTTTGCGGACCTGCTCAGGATATTTGAAATATACCGATAGGTTCTCCCATTTATTGCGCCATGACTGAATCACCAACGGATATTGTTGCCCCCATTTGACTTCCAGCTCATCAAGTTCGTGCTCGGCAGCCTTGAGCGTCGCAGCTTTATAGACGCACTTTAAATCCGCCATAAAAGCTTTCTGATTTTTGCTGGCGACATATTTCATCGAGTTACGGATTTGATGGATAACACAGAGTTGGACTTCAGTCTGCGGGTAAATGGTTTCAATCGCCTGAGGGAACCCCTTGAGGCCATCGACACAGGCAATACAAATATCTTTGACACCGCGATTTTGTAAGTCGGTCAGGACACTGAGCCAGTAATGCGCACCTTCGGCATCAGAGAGATAAATGCCCAGCAGCTCTTTTTTTCCTTCGATATTGAGAGCCAGGATAGTGTAGATGGCTTTGGAGACAAAGCGGCCGTTTTCCTTGATTTTGTAGTGAACGGCATCGAGCCATACGACCGGATAGACGGGGTCTAAATCCCGCTCTTGCCATGCTCTGAGCTCAGGGATAAGACGGTCGGTGATGGCGTTAATCGTGCCATTGGAAACGCTGATACCATACATATCCAGCAGATATTCCCGGATATGTTGATAGCTGTTGCCAAGGGCAAACAGGGAGAGGACATTGCGTTCCATCTCATCGGTCAGCCGGGTCTGGTGCTTCTTGACAGTTTGCGGGTCAAAAGAGCCATTGCGGTCACGGGGCGTTTCGAGTTCAAATTCCCCGGATGAGGTTTTGATATTTTTCCGGGACTTACCATTTTTTCGATTATCGGGTTCATCAGCAAGGTGCTGGTCAATTTCAGCGCCGAGAGCAGCTTCAGTGATTTGCTTAATCAGCGGCGTGAGCAGGCCATCTTTGCCGTTCAGTCCTTGTCCAGATTGGAGAGCTTTGGCAAAGGCCTGAACATCGATTTCGAATTTATCGTCAGACATAAAGTGTCATTTCCTTTTTGGTTCAGTTTACAGAAATGACACAGAATTTTGAACACTACCTTACGAATTTTTCCACCAGCGCTCGGGTCATAAAACGACTATGCGGATCTTCTTGATAATGAGCAAATGGCCCGCAATAACGGAAACCAAATTTTTCGTATAGCTTTCTGGCCGGGCGAAAGAAGTCATGAAATCCCGTTTCAAGACTGACTTGCTGATATCCTCTGTCAATTGCGATATTGAGTGCATGAATAAGAAGCTTGGTGGCTACACCGGATTGGCGGGCAGACTTCGAGGTTCTCATTGATTTCAACTCAATATGCTCAGGGGTCAGTTGTTTGAAGGCTAGACAACCTTGCAGTTCATCGCCGTGCCAACCGCTAAAGAAGGTAATTTCCGGAGATTTTAGCGCATTCATATCTAAGGCATGTACACTTTCCGGGGGAGAATTACTGTACATATCTGCCAGATGTTCTTCGAGTAATCTGATTACTTCTCCACCGGATAAATCATCGATTTTGATTTCCATATGCTGAATTTTTCCTTATTTGTATGAGGTTAAATAAGGTGAAGGTTTGTCCGAATGCCGTGCTAAAATTTCTTGTTCACCATAAAAATCGTTATATATCAAAATGTCGCACAGAACAAATCTCTTATGTGCTGTTATGTATATTTGATACAAAATCTGGGGTCAGATTCTATCGCTGCTTACGTTTTGTTGCGGTTTAATCGAGTGATTTAAATAAATACTTTGGCGATTCTACATACCCTTGTCGGCCATAAAAGCGGTGTGCATCCACTCGTCTGAAATTGCAATGAACTTCAATGCGATCACAGCCGCGCGCTTTCGCAATATCAACAGCGTGAGACTCAAGCATAGCCCCGACACCCTCACCCCGGGATGCTTCAGAGACACAAAAATAACTAATGCGGCACAAATCCCTGGGCAAAGCGAGCTGTGGAATAAAGTGCAGAGAAATAACACCAATCACCACATTCTCTTTAACAGCGATCAGGAGAACATCGTCGTCATGGGAGATAAGTTGAGTGATTCGGCTTTCAATAAATGGTTCTGTACCGGGGTAACCAAGTGACTCGAGTAGTGCTGCGATGGCTGCTGCATCAGATATCGTTGGCTCTTGAATATCGATCATGAATTGCATCCTTTCTTTAACTATAAGACCTTTTCCAGTGATGGAGGAGTATCAACACAACTGGGTGACGGAATATATTATGATTTAGATTGTTCGGTGATCAATGAACTGACACAATTCGTCCCAATTTTGATCAATGAGAGTTAAATTTGGTCGTGACACTCATTTATGTCTTCACTCATTCAGAACAGAATTAAAAAATAAAAACTAGTCCAATCAAAAGGTGATCGATGTGCTGGATATGATAGCCGAAGAAGGGCACCCCGATTTACAAAATGTGTGTCGATTGGATCTATATCTGGACGACAACGCAAAACTAGTTCGTTATGAAGAAACCGACTTTCTGTTGCTGAATTTCTGCTGGTGAGTTATACGCTAAGACCCACCAGCAGGAAAACTATACGGTGATTCCCGGTCATCGAATTTATACCGTCTCTTTCAAGTACGCCAAAATATTCTCGAAAGCGATTTTGAAATATAGCTCATAACTATTTTTCTCAACATAGCCAATATGAGGGGTTGCGATGACGTTTGGCAGTGAGAGTAACGGTTCGTGATGAATTGACGCAGGTTCAGAATCAAACACATCAATCGCAGCTTGTTTAGTCGGAACCGCACTAAGCTCGTTGTATAGCGCTGATTGTTCAACCAGCTCCGAACGACTCACGTTCAGAAAGAGGGAATCCGGTTTCATTTGTTTTAAATCGTCAGCGGTAACACACGCTCGTGTGGCATCATTGAGACGTAAATGCAGTGAAACAATATCCGCAGTGGAGAAGAATGCTTGCTTTGACGCCGCAGCTTCAAAGCCGTGTGCTTGAGCGAGCGCCCGGGACTGTTCACTGCCCCAGACGACAACGGACATTTCAAATACTTTCGCATATTGAGCGATTTTCTGTCCGATATTCCCGTAGCCCCAAATCCCGAGTTTGAGTCCCTTTAGTGTGCGTCCTAAACCAAGTTCACCGGCACTTTGCCATTGGTTGTTTCTGAGGTTTGCAGCATAGGCCGGGATATGGCGACTGGCAGCCATCAGCAAGGCCCAGCACAATTCAGAGGGGGCTACCGGTGAGCCTCGTCCTTCTAACACAGTAATCCCATATTTCTCGCACAATTGAACATCAATATGCTGGCTCACTTTACCTGTCTGACTAATCACTTTGAGACGGGGAAGCTGAGCAAGCAGTGATTCAGTGATGGTGGTACGCTCTCGAATCAAAACAAGTGCTTCGGTGTCTTTGAGTCTGGCAACCAACTCTGGCTCAGCATAGGTTTCAGTTAAAACGGTCACGTCATGCGCTGACAATAATTTGAAACAATCCAAGGTTTTGACCACATCCTGATAGTCATCCAATACTGTTATTTTCACGAAAAGCTCCTTGTTCTATGCGTGTCAGCTAAGATCGCCCAAATTTGCCCTTTCACTGGGAGGCAATCAACAGCGTCCATCATTGATGAACATCGCTATACAGTCAACTCTGGTAGCAGCGCCTCGCATGATTAGCCTTGTTTGGACAATATGTCTTGTCTGTTTTTGAAAAAGGAGTGAACAGATACACTATTGTATGAAAACTTGTTTAAAGAGGTTAAATATTGGAACCTCTGCTCATATTCTTTTACTCAGTTAATTAACGACTATGCAATCAAGTGCAATTTATTATGATGTATCCATTGTACTTATTTTTGATGATGAGAGGCACGATGCCAGTCGCTCAAATAAAAAGTGATTTTTGCTCTATCAGCGGTTTTGTTCCAACATCGAGAACAGTCGATGCCATTAATGACATGAACGATGTGATTAACATGAGTTCATTATTAGAAAGAATCCTCATGTTTGTTCCCGCATTTCAGATATTTGCGGGGCGGAACACATACACAAGTGTGACGTTAGCTTCTACAGCGAAAAATATAAAAGACTATGATTGGGTGATGTTTGCTCAAGCCCTTCAGTCGGTCGAGGCCGTGAAACGAGAAAGGTTAGAGAAAATCGCTTTTCAAACTGCTATGTTATCAATGGGAAAAGAGAGAACCTTCTGGGAGTGTGTTTACAATGCTTTATAAGCAAGTGCGTTCTAAAATAATGCGTGTTCAAAACTGGCTGATGATAGTGCTGTGTTTTTTCAGTTATTCAGCCAATGCGACATCGATACATGACTATTTACGGCAAAAAATGCTGACAAGTTATGACAATTTGAACGTGAAGATCGAACAATGTCGCCACAAAAGAGCAAAAGTGGCTAAAGATGATATTAAATCGGCTTGGTTGTCTTCACTGTCTCGGGAAAAAAAAGTGATGGTCGTATCTATTTTGAGTGAAATGGCAAACGATCAATGTGTCGCAGAAGAGAAGGCTCGCTATAGCCAAGATTTACTGAACTATGTCGCAGAAACCGGAGATAAAACAAGATTAGATGAGTGGCTAAAAATTCAGAAAACATATCGGCCGCAAGCATTGGAATCGGAGTTCCAGCAACTGGACATGCAGCAGATCGAAAAATTATCGGCGCAACCCCCGTTTAATGCGCCATTTAATCCGCTGCAACTGATGAGCGTGTATCAGTGAGTCGTGGCACTTAACTACGAATTTTTACCGTCGATCCGGTCAGTGAAGGCACGACATCAATCCGCAATGCCATTTGCTCTTTCAGATCTGCAACGTGAGACGAGGTGCAGGCGGAGCACAGTTTCTCGATAATATGACCACCTCGGGCGATGCCCCGGATGATGTGATTGCTGTGAAGGTTGGCTTCAAACTATATCAGGATTACAGCGATTCGTTAGCAACATTGACCTCATCGGAGTTAATGAAACGGTTGGAGCAAGCGAGTTTTTCTGACGCAGCTCGTGACATTCATTTATGTTTTCACCCCCACAGAAAAGAATTAGAAAATGAAAGCTAGTCCAGTCAAAATAATTCGAATGATTCTTTTATTGATATGCATCGGTTTTATCGTTGCTTTTTTCTTTCCGAAACGGATGTTCATTCATTACAACAACCCAGAAAAGCCGATACAGGTTTGGCTATATCAGTATGACGATACATCAGAAATCAAAGATGTTTCACAAGGGCCAGTGATGTTTGTCATTAAACGGCCATGGCTAGCGACTTTTTTCTCACCGGATATTTTGGCCTCAGTCAGTTGGTCTTACAAAAATCAGCGTTCAGTGATTGATGCGCTGGATATGATCGCCGAAGAAGGGCAACCCGATTTACACAATGTGTGTCGATTGGACCTCTATCTTGACGACCATGCAAAACTGCTTCGCTATGAAGAGACCGACTTTCTGTTTTTGAATTTCTGTTGGTGAGTTTTTGGCGGTAAAACGGGAAGTATTGCCCTCTTTCGACCGAAAAATAAAGAACCGTTAGGGCGTGTATCTACCATGCGTATGCAATCATGACTCGGCTGATGTTTCCCCCAGCGCTTAACGATGCACTTTGACGGTTGATCCAGTCAGTGAAGGCACGACATCAATCCGCAATGCCATTTGCTCTTTCAGATCCGCGACGTGGGAGATGATACCGATCATTCGCCCGGTTTGTTGCAGATCAACCAGCGTCTGGATCGCCAGATCAAGCGATTCCGGATCTAAGCTACCAAAGCCTTCATCAATGAATAAGGTTTCCAGCCGGATACCACCACTGTATGACTGAACCACATCAGATAAACCTAAAGCGAGCGCCAGTGCTGCCATAAAAGACTCACCACCGGATAGTGTTGCCACATCGCGGGTTTTGCCGGTGTAACCATCTTCCACCACCAGATCAAGACCACGACCAGCGATGCCTTTGAACCCCTCTGTTTTCCGCACCAGCGTATAGCGGCCTTTACTCATTAAGCTCAGCCGCTGAGAGGCCTGAATCAGAACGTCATCGAGCAAGACCCCCAATACAAAACGATGCAGACTGATCCGGCTCCCCGTTTTGCCGCTGGCGACGTCATAGAGAGTGCCGTAAACCTGATACTCTTTTTCCAGTTTGGCGTTTTGCGCGTGTAGCCGAGCAATATCTTGGCGCACTTTTTCCAATCGTTCGAAGGTTGAGTGGATGGCATCAAGCTGCTG
This sequence comes from Vibrio sp. MEBiC08052, assembly GCF_001506075.1. Classification (GTDB taxonomy): domain Bacteria; phylum Pseudomonadota; class Gammaproteobacteria; order Enterobacterales; family Vibrionaceae; genus Vibrio. The sequence goes on from NZ_KQ947475.1 coordinate 3,882,440, forward strand.
ACGAGCGTCGGTATAGGTTTGTTGTGTCTGAGTCTGGGTTATATTCAGCGCTTCCAGATCCGGTCTATGGGCATCTTTCAAGGCTGCGGTTAAGTCAGCCAGTGTCTGTTCCAGACGGGTTTGGGTCTGTTTGAATTCATCCAGCTCTTGCTGCCACTGCTGGATCTCCTGCTCGGTTCTCTGACTGTCGAGGTAGTGTTGTTCATCGTTGAAATGGCTCACCGCCAGTGCTTGGTGCCATTCGGCTTCTGCTACAGTCAAGCGTGTTTTGGCTTGTTGCAGTAACTCCTGATTGGTGGTGATCTGACTGTTGAGGTTCGAATAAGCCAGTGTTGCTTGTTGCAACGCAGTCTGTGTGGTCGTCAATGCTTGATTAAGGGTATCGATCTGTTGCTGTATCGTAGCTATTTCCTGATTAATTTTAGTGACGTTGTCACGATTTGGGTCAATTGATTCGCTGAGCTGGCGCAATTGCTCCTGACTGGCACTCAGCTGGGAATCGTTAACCACGATTTGTTGCTGGAGTTCGGCCAGTTTGTGTTCTCCGGTTTCACAACGTTGATTGAGCTTTGTGACGGCTTGCGTCATGTGTTCCGGATTGAGAGTGGATAAGTATTGCAGGCGGTCATGTTTGGCTTGCAAATCTTGTTGGAGCTGTGCCGGCTGAACTGAAGCTTGCTCACCAAGTTGTGTGGTTAACTCATTCAAGCGCTGCTCGGTCTGGGTGATCAATGCTTGATGTTGGTCGAGCTGAGCGCAAAGCTGATGATAGTGCTGCCATGCCTGCTGCTGTTCAGCACGGGCTTGCCGTATTTGCGCTTTAGTGACTTCGGTATCGGTTAAGACTGCAGGGGAAGGGTGCTCACAACTGCCACAGACCGGACACGCCTCACCGGGATGAAGTTTCCGGGCCAGAATGGCAGCTTGCACGTTGTGCCACTGCATTTCTAACTGGTCAGCTTGTTGTTGCGCTGCTTCAAAGGCTTGTTTTGCTTGTTGGATAGCTGCGGTTTTTTGTGGTGTCTGTTCCACCGCTTGCTGACGCTGTTTTTGAAGGCTTGCAAGCTGATTGAGGTCGGTCGCTAAACGCTGCATACGGGCAATTTCAGCTTCAATTACTGGTTTTTCAGCCATTTCAGTTTGGGCTTTCTCGAATGCCTGTCGGGCTTGCTCGGCTTCGCGGATCAGTTTTTCTTTATAGTCAATATATTGGGTCTGAGTTGCCTCAAGGCGCTGTTTCTGGCTGGTATATTCCGCGATCTTGTTTTCGAGAGCTTGTTTTTCGGCTAGTTTGGTTTTGAGATTTTCTAACTGATAGCCCGTTTTCGTCAGTTCAGGAACCTGCTTGGCTCGTTCTGTTGCTGCATCGAGTGCGGCTTGTTTGTGCTGCTGTTCAGTTTGCGCTGCGTCGCGTGCTTGTTCCTGAGTGGTGATTTTTTGCTGAAACTCGTCTACTTGCTTGGCTGCATTGATCCAATTGACATAAGGCAGTTGGATTTTGGCCGCATTGCGCGCGGTCTCCAGCTGTTGTTGCTTTGCTACCATGTGCATGCTTTGTTCGAGATGAGTGTTCAGTGCCGATTGCGCGTGACTGAAGCGGTCAAAATCCTGATTGAGCGCTTGCGCTTTTTGAATTTCGGATTTGATCTGATTGAGGGCAGACAGGGCGGTTTGCTCTTGATGACGGGCCGCTTCGAGCTGTTGGGCAAATTCGCTTTGTTGTTCATCGAGTGCCGGTTCAGAGGTGACACCGGCCACTTGTAAGGCACCGCGAATCTGGTTATCGAATTCGTTTTTAGCTTGGCTGATATCACTGGCTTTATCTTTGAGTGCAAATTCGATTTTCTTATAGATATCAGTCTGAAACAGTTGACCGAAAATGGCTTCCCGATCTTTGGAGCTGGCCAGTAACAGCTCGCGGAATTGCCCTTGGGGTAGCACCATCACCTGACGAAACTGTGTTTCATTGAGACCAATCAAGGTCGTCACTTCGGTTTTGACCTGCGCGGTTTTGGCAGTGATGAGTTTTTCTGCATCAATATCGGTGATGTCATACAGCGCTGCACTATGCTTGCGGACGGTGGTCCCTTCGCCGCGACTTTTGGGGACTTGCTGTTCCGGGCTGCGGGTGACCCGGTAGACTTTATTGTGCAGGGCAAAAGTCAGGGTGACTTCTGTCGGGGTATCGGCGCTGGCGAGATCACTGCGCATTTGAACGCTCTGACGTTCATTACCGGTAGTTTTGTCATACAGGGCAAAGCAGATTGCATCCAGAATCGAGGTTTTGCCTGAACCGGTCGGGCCATTAATCAGAAACAGCGGGTGACGCCCCAGACGGGTAAAATCAATCTGTTCGGTTTTAGCAAACGGGCCAAAGGCCTGCATGGTCAGTTGTAATGGTGTCATGGATGTCTCTTACTGCCGGGTCAGTTGGTTGATGATGTCGCTGATAGCGCGATCTTGTTCTGCCGATAATTCGTTATCTTGCACTTCAACGAAGAAATCGCGAAACATGTCGATCTCACTGCGGGCCAGTCTGGCCGTTGCCATGGTTTGTTCAACGCCAATCAACATGCCCGGCTTTTCCAAATGCAGCACATTGGGATAGACGGTGCGGAGTTTTTCCATCGGATTGAGAATGGCGTGTTTATCCGTCAGCCGCACCAGCAGATAATCGTGATGCTGTGGATCGGTTTTGCCCTGTTCAAGAATGGTGTTCAGCTCACCCTCAAGGATCCGCATTTCATGCGGTGCGGTGAGTTCGACCCGTTCGGCAGAGACAAAACCGTCCTGATTCAATTCGACCAGTGTGAATCCTTTCTTGTGATGCTGTTCACTGAAGCTGTACTTCATTAAAGAGCCGGAATAGCGAATGTGCGCCGCACCTTTTTGCTGAGGCTGATGCAAATGGCCGAGGGCGACATAGTCGAAATCGATAAAATGTTCATGGCTGACCCGATCCGAGCCCCCGATCGAAAGTGGTCTTTCGGACTCGGACTCAATTGCCCCATCGACAAAACAGTGACTGATCAGCACCTGTTTTTGGGTGGAAGAAGCGTGCTCGCGAACTTTCCGGGTCAGTAACTGATGGGCTTCATCGTGTGTAGAGACTGAAGTATGAAACGCGGCCCGAACGGTTTCAGGATCACTGTAAGGAATGCCATAGAAGGCGACCTCACCGGCAGATTGACTCTCAAGGATAACCGGTTCCAGCATTTGGTCAAAATCACTGATAATGTGCAAGCCGGCATTTTTCATCTGCTCAGCTCCGAAGCCGAGCCGTTCTGCACCGTCGTGATTCCCCGGGATGAGAATCATCGGTGTATTAAGGGTGCCGCAAATCTGGTTGATGACTTGATTCAAGAGTTCGATTGCCACCGTCGGCGGCACGGAACGATCATAAATATCACCGGCAACAATCACTGCATCAACCGGGTTTTCCTCGATAAAAGCGACCAATTGTGCCAACACGGCTCTTTGATCGGCAATCAGTGAAACGCTGTGAAACTGGCGGCCAAGGTGCCAGTCTGAAGTATGGATAAATTTCATCAGTGTTGATTTCTTGAGTCGTGAGCCAGAGCGGCATAGGTAAAGTTCGGAAGACCAAAGACTAGCTTATCCGAGCTGAACTGCAAAGGGAATGGTGTCGGGTCATCGTTGTTGAACTTTGACGCCTGAGTCGTAAAACGCTGTACATGGTGGCCAAAGAATCGGTAAAGCCGTAAGCACTTATCGTCGTTTATATATCATTAAAATAAATGTAATTGGACGATGACAAGTTAGTTTTTGAATATATTAATACTGACGCCGGTTGATTGAATTCTGATAATGCCTGGCGGCTATTTGTGAACAAAATATTATTATAAATGTTCACTTGTTGAATTTTATATCAGTGATATGATTTGCTCACTGAAATTGACATTATCATGACATAAGAAAAGTTAATTCGTTAGGGGTTTATCATGATTTGATAAACGTTTTCATTTAAATGTAAAAATATCTCTGAATCGTAGGTATCACATTGGCTAATATAAATAGGAAACTGAACGTCGGATATGGGGCTTCGGTGAAATACGTATGGCTCATTATTTGTCTCTCTTTGATTTCAATATGTCACTCGGCAGTGGCAGCTATCAATGTAAAAGATGAAGGCAGCCGTGCTGATCAAACATCTGTGCTCAATCAATCCGGTCAATATTATGTCCGGATTGCGAAGGCAAATGAGCAAGGGGTATCGGTAAATTACTTTAAAACGTTTAATGCGCAAGGAAAAAATATTGTCTTGCTCAACTCGTTAGTGATGAACCCGAAAATCGGCAACTCTCCGGCTCAGACGATCGTATTGGTCGTCGATCAAAATCAACAGGCAAATATTCAATCGGTTCGGGTTGAGGGACATGCGGCAGATGTGGTGCTTGTTGCTCCCGGCGGAATTCAGTGTCAAGGCTGTTCTATCGAGAATACCGAGCGGGCAACGCTCGCAACCGGTACCGTGCAGTTGGAGAATGGCGAACTGACGGGGATTGATGTCAGCGGTGGGACGGTCACAATTAACGGTAACGGACTGGCGGCGACCGATTTATCGTTATTAGATATTGCCGCAGGTCGTGTTTTGGTTGATGGCCCGCTCCGTACTAATATGAAAGGCAGCCTTTCAACTCGCAACCATCAGGAAGTGAAAGAAATTGATGCCGGTGGTAATTTAGAAGTCTCGAATGGTGACGTTCAAATTATTGTGGGTAAAAACCACTTCCGTTATACCGACCGTCGGTCTGATGCGCATTATCAACAGTTTAATCGTAAATCTTATCAAAACGCATCAAACGCCTTAGAGATCACCGATAAAGGCCGGATTTCAGTCGGTAACCTTCACCTTGAATCAACTTATGATTTAGGGTCTATTTGGGTCAAAGGGTTAATTAAAACACAGGGCAACTGGACGTATGTCGGCCGATATAATGAACGAAGTATTATTCCTTTAGAGTCGGTTTCGATTAAATCAAATGGCAATATCTACTTGTCTGAGCAAATTATTGCCACCAATAAAGTTGATGTTGAATCCACCCGGGCAATTCATATTGCCGCATTGTCTGCAGGTAATAATTATCTGCTCGATAGTATTCAGGGCGCAGAAATCAAAGTGGTTGCGGTTGGTGACATTAAAAACCTTGGTGCAATTTCCGGGGAGTCTGTTTATTTTACCGGACAGAGTATTGTCAATGAGGGGGATATTGAAGCGACTCGCGACCTTTACTTGAATGGTCAGAGCGGGGTGAAAAACCAATATGGCGGTATTATTCTGGGTGAGAATATTGAGTTAACTTCTCAGCAGGATGTTATCAACGGTCAATATTATCCGTTCAAGCCGGCTGAAATATGTGCAATGCTCCGTGTAGTCAATCGTTCTCCTTCGATTGAAGTGGGTGGGAAATTAGCGGTACCGCCGTTTAAAGGATGTGGCAAAGTTGCCGCAAAATCTCTGAGTGCTTATATCTTAGGTCAGAATATCAAGGTCGTTGCTCAGAATTTTACCAATGCCAACCCTTATGAAGTCTCAAGAAACAGTTATACCGATCCCGAACTCAATTTAGATTTGACTCAGAGTGAGCAAGTGGTCGTTTCTGCCGAATCGATCATGGATATCCGAGTGAGTGAACGGTTCTGGAATATGTCAGCGCTTGTCGAATCCTGGACGGGCAACGTCATTTTACAGGCACCGATTATCGATAATGAACGTTACCATATCTGGGCCGACACGTATGTGAAAGTAGTCGGTGACCCGAACGGGACCCATACCAATCAAAATATTCAGTACCTGAAGGTGCTGTCGCCTCCGGCAAAACTAAATGTCGGTCAGGATCTGATTCTGAACAGTGACATGCTCAATAACGAGCATAGTAGTGTTGAAGTGAAGCGCGACGTTTCCGGTTCGGTCAATAAAATCTGGATGGAAGGGCTGAAAATTCGGGATATTTTTGAACAGACCACCGTCACGCCGCATTCAAAGCGTTACTGTAGTAAGCGTGTATTTGGCCACTGCATCAAACATAAGAGAAAACATTGGACGACGTCCAGCGTTGCACTGACCAAGAATAGTAAGACTGCTGAGTATCCATTTATCTTCCTTGTTGACGGACATATTCATGAAGGCTTCGGCAGTGAATACAGCATGTTGCAGAGTATTACCTTCGGCCCTGAAGCATCTGCTTATGATCCCAAACCGATGCCCCAACCGGTGAAACCCGGAAAACCTGGAAAATTCGTTCCGATTACCGCCAGCGACGTGACCTTCTTTGTCCAAAATCCTGATTATAAAGGGGATTAATCATGGTCTATCGTCATGTATTCGTGAATATAAATGTAATTGAATGACTCAGAATCAGGTAAATCAAACTATGAAAAAAAATCAAATACCATCGTGGCAGCGCCTGACTTCTTCTACGCTGTTGCCGATTATTTTTACGCATCTGTCTTTCCCGGTTTATGCAGCGGTACAGCAGCATATTACGCTGGGATCGATTACCAACGCGGTGTCCAGTTCAGCACGTTATCAACTGAAAGAGCAAGTTCAGGATTATCTGTATGCCGGGGCCATTGAACAAAACGAACTGGCTATTTTTGACGGGTTCGGATTCTTCTTTGAGCAAATTAAAGCCAGCTATCCTGCGATGCTGTCGGCCTATCATGGCGAGAATACAACCTTGAACGACATTCCGGCCCGATTCGGGACGCCTTATGTTGAACGCGGTGTGATCCGTCAACAGATTACCCAGTTGCTGAATAAAAGCTGGATTACGGCTCCCGGTTACTCCAGTTATAACGAACAGACCAAAAAGTTGTATGAGAATGCCGTCAGTTACGCGCAGTCTCATGCGAAGAAACTGGGACAAACTTTAACTGCCGATGAAATTAATCAGATTCCGGCAGATATGGTATGGCCCGAAATCCGAGTCATCAATGGCCGTAGCTACATGGTGCCGTTCGTTTACTTAACACCGACCACGATTACCAACCAGAAAATTTCTGAATCAACACTGGCAGCCGGTTCCGCCAGTATCAAAACCGATACTTTTGTGGTTAATGACGCCAATGTTCGCTTTAAGCATAATGCCTTACTGGATATTACGCATGACTTCATCAATACCAAAGGCAGGGTGTCAGGCGGTGAACTGACGATTCGAACCGGCCGTGAACTTCAGAACTTATCCGGTACGATTACCGGTGATGATGTATCACTGATTGCCAATAAACTGGTGAATGACACACTAGTGACGCGCTTTGACTACGGCCACGGCTATTCTGAGCATTTTGATCAGATTGGTTCTATTGTGTCCCTCGGCGATTTGAATATTCGCACGGCTTCAGATGTGGTCAGCCATGGCGGACAGTTCTCCGCACAGGGAGATTTGCGGATTCAGGCGCAAGGTAACGTCATTCTTGTGCCGCAGAGTGCAAAAAGCGAGCGGGCGCAATCCGGCAGCCACTGGTCTGACAGTGAGTCGTCACTGGTGAACTTACAAACGCATCTTTCGGCTGTGGATACACTGTCGCTAATCTCAGGTGGCGAGGTCTATATTGAAGGCGGTGTGCTGGAAAGTCAGGGGCTGCTGGAAGTTCTGGCTGCGCATGGGATTACGCTGAAAAGTGCCGCAGATATGAAGACCTTTGACCGTCGTTTTGAAGCCGATAGTGGTGGCTTATTCGGCAGCAAGGAGAGTGAATCGGAGAGTAAGACCGAGTCTAAAATTGTTAAAACCCTGCTCAAGGCAGGCCAAAGTATGGTCTTGCATACCATTCAGGGCGATGTGTCGTTAGAAGCGGTTACCGTTGATAGTCAGGGACTGGCTAAAATCATTTCTGATTATGGTGCTGTTGATTTTAAACTGGCTAAACTGCTTGAGAATTATAGTTATGCGAAATCTTATGACGGGGCATTAGCGTTCCGCCATCAAGGCCATGGTTATCAGCGAGAAGTGGCTTACTATTCGGAGTTCATCAATTCCGGTGGCATTATGCTCAATGCGTATCATGGTGTGCGCATTCAGTACGCCGGTGATAAGCATAATCTGGACACAACTCTGGCAACACTGGCACAAACGCCTGAATTATCGTGGATGCTGAATGTACGTAATGATCCGTCGATCAACATTGACTGGCAGCAAGTCCAGTTGGTGATGGAAGATTGGGATTATGACCAGTCTGGCCTGACACCGGCAGCGATGGCGATTATTGCGGTGGCGATGGCGGTTGCGACCAGCGGTGCTGGCATTGCCGTGATTGGGGGCGAAGGGCCGCTGTATACGGCAATTAATGTCGGCTTCAAGTCTTTGATTTCACAGGCAACCAGTGGACTGATGGCGAATAAGTTTGATGTTAAAGCAACATTGAAATCTCTGTCGTCTAAAAAAGCGTTAATTTCATTGGCGACATCGATGGTGACTGCGGGTGTGCTCAAAGGGGTTGATACCCATTTATTCACCGAAGGCACTGACGCTGCAAACGCGATTCAGGATGCGACATCGATTGATATTGTCGGCAACAGTATTGAAGCACAAATTATTCGGTCCGTTGTCCATTCAACCGTGAGTATCGGGATTAATACTGTGGTTCAAGGCGGCGATCTCGGTGATTTCGGGCAGGCATTTTCGACCAGTTTTGCGTCTTCAATGGTATCCATTATCGGTAGCTCTTTGTCTGAGAAAATCAGTGATGCAGCGGGTCATAAAGGGGTCACTGAGACCAACCCGAGTGGTACACCACAGATTAGCGAAGCGGCCAAGTATATTGCCTATGCGTCGTTAGGTTGTGGTATCGGTTCTCTCACTTCTTCTATCGGTGGTGGCCAAGGATCCGATATCGCCATGGGATGTGCGTCGGGTGCGACAGGCAGTGTGATCGGTGAATATGTGACTGATAAATATAGTGACGTAATTCTAAAACGGGAGCGCCAAGTGGAAGGGTGGACCAAAGACCTTTTGGGTAATGGGCTGCTTTGTCCGAAACGGATCAAGAAGCTGGTTAAAACGCTGCGAGAACAAGCGATCAATGTGCCACGCTATGCGGCTTCAGTTGCTGTGTTTGCTTTTGGTGATAAAGGGATTAGTGCCAGTAATGCGGATAATGTTGTGAGACAGAATGCGCTGTATTTGCTGAATTTCGCGTTTGATGAAGATAAAGCGACTGACGATAGTAGCAGTAGTGATGCAGATGACGATTCTTGTCTGATCTAGCCGGAACTATTGTGATTTGGTGAGGTTAAGCCTCCGAATCTTTGACAGTCACATCATATCAACACAGCCGGGATTAACCTCCCGGCTTTTTACTTACTTAACCCACCCCAATACCGCTTTTAACTGCGCCAGTTGCTTGCGCAATGCCTGCTCCTACGAGTTATCTAGAATAAACACAATACAATCCCCGGCGATATTCACAGTGACTTGGTGCCGGTCTCAACTCCGGGCTCGCGCAGTCACTTGCCTTTCAGATGAATATCCTGAGGGCTGGTATCCTCCCGCCATGTACCGATTATCTGTATATACACCATTTCACATGAGTGCCGCTTTAATACCGTTTAGACGTAGTAATTTTATCCCTGCCAGCACTGGCATGTGCTTATCATTCACTTTCAATATTTTTGGGGTCGTAATGATCGGGATGAACGAACAGAAAACATAGGTGTTTCAATGAATATATTCAGCAAGTCATAACCCATAGCGGCCAGATACGATGAACCGAAAAGGCGAACCGATATAATGTTTTGGTAGTTTTTTCGGACGTTGGCTGATGCGCTGCATTTGCTGGGTTATTTATTTTAATCAGCAGTTTATATTGACTGTTATCTCCTTTAGTGTTCATCAATTGTCCTGAGTTATGGACACTATTTAGTATTGTGACCACATCAATATTTTCTTATCTTGAAACTCACCGAGCCTCCACCGCTCCGAAACCGAAGACGAAATACAACAGATTGAACGATGAATCATGGATTGATAACCAAAGGTAAAAATTGAAATGATTACCTCACGACAACATAAATTATTACGTTTTCTGCTCCAACAGCGAGAGTATGTCACCTTATTCAATTTGGCAGAGCAATTTGACGTCTCGAAAAAAACAATCCAGCGTGATCTGAATATGATTGAGGATTACTTAACGGGTTCGAACGTTCAGGTGGATAAAAAAGTCGGGGCAGGGGTTTTGCTGTTGGCCGACAATACCGCAGACCTCTTGCAGCTAGAACTACAACTCAATGGTGAGAGTGAAGATTCAGACAGCATGATGGGACACGCCCGTCGGATAAAAATTGTGTCCTGGTTATTGAGTGAGACCCCCAAAGAAACGTCAATCAATAAGCTGTCAGAACGTTTTTATATCAGCAATGCCTCTGTCGTCAATGATTTAAGAATTATTGAAGACTGGATAACCCCCCTTGGGTTGCAGTTGATTCGCAGTCAAAGCGGTACCCGAATCAAAGGGAATGAAAATCATGTCCGTCAGGCAATGGCCGCTTTGATTAACGGGTTAGTGAACCATCAGGACCTCGGTCTCGTCAACCATTCAAGACTGGACTCGGGGAGCTATAAAGCGCTGGTGCAGTATTTCGGTCACGACGAAGTCGCCTTTGTTCAGGTGCTGTTGCAGGATATGGAACAAGAACTGGCCTACCCATTAGGTGAAGCGTACTACATCAATCTATTTACCCATATTCTGATTATGATGCATCGACGCACCAGAGGAAATTTACTCGATCATCCCGAGCCTGTCTCCCGTCAACCTTTGGCGGACACTGTGTTTCTCGTCGCCGAGACCATGGTAGAAAAAATTGAGCAATACATTGCCTTACCATTACCAAATGATGAAGTGTGGTTTATTTATCAGTACATTATTTCATCAGGTGTATTAGTTGTTGAAAATCATAATAGCAACTTGTTGCATTCAGAATTATTTAGTGATGAAGCGCGTGAGCTTACATCAGATTTAGTGAAGAGCTTTTCACAGCTCATCAATATCGATCTGAGTCAGGATAGTCAATTGTATGATGGCTTGGTCGTGCATATCCGGCCACTGATGAATCGACTGCATTATCAGATTAATATTCGTAACCCCTTGTTGGATGATATTAAAAATGAACTGGTGGATGTCTATCACTTAACCCGGATTGCGATAGAAAATGTCTTGTGCTATCGCCTTAAACAAGACAGCCTTGAACAGAAAAACATTGAACAAGAACACATTGAAAAACAAGCGATTAAACAAGCAACAACGCAACATAAAGTGTCTGATGATGAAGTTGGCTATCTGGCTGTCCATTTTCAGGCAGCGATTGAACGCCAGATCACCCACAAGCGTGTCTTGCTGGTTTGTTCGACAGGAATCGGCACATCCCATTTGCTGAAAAGCCGGATTCTGCGTGCATTTCCCGATTGGGAGATCGTTGCTGCGGTGCCAGCCAGTAATGTTCAAAGTGTGAATCAGCAGATGCGACCCGATCTGATTATTTCTACGATTCATGTGCCAGAGATTGAGACGCCCGTCGTCTATGTCACCGCATTTTTGAATGATGCCGATATCCAACGGATTACTGAAAAGCTCATCACAGAGAAACTACAGCAAGCCAGTGATGCATATACGGTGACTCAAGCTTGATTCAATGTTAACCAAGGTGGTTTATGGATATTTCATCAGTGCTGAAGGCGCAACATATCAAATTAAATATGAGTGCTAGAACCAAGCAGGAAGCCATTGAAGAATTAATCGATTTATTGGTGCAAGATGGCTGTGTGAGCGACAAAGCCCAGTTTCTTCGGGATGTCTGGCAACGTGAGGCGCAAGGGACAACCGGATTTGAAAATCATATCGCTCTGCCGCATGGCACATCTTCGGCGGTCAGCCAAACCGCGTTGGCGATTGGGCGTACCCCGCAGGGCATTGATTGGCAAGTTAAGGATGGCAGCGATATTCGTTGCATTATTTTATATGCAATTTGTTCGGATGCGCACAATACGACTCATGTTCGTTTATTAACACAGGTTTCATATGCATTGGCAGATGAGGACATCATCACGCAATTACTCGCAGAAAATGAACCTCAAAATATCATAGCAATGTTGAATCAACCGTCGTGAGTCACCGATAAAATGAGTCTGTATGCTTTTATTTTCTCATCTTTTCAGTGTTCATTAATTGTCCTGAGTGATGGACACTATTTAGTATTGTGACCCGGGGGGATTTTTCTTATCGTTATTATCATAGATGGTCGGCGAATAATAATGAAAGAGATAGGTTGAGCGGCGAATTCTATTTTATCTGATGATTTATTTGGGGCAGGGCAGGGTGATTCAGTAGGATATTGAGCCTGTTATTAAAGTAAATGCATTAAAAAAAACTCTTATTACAGACAATGGCATCCGGTCAGTGATGCACAAACTGTTTCTCAATTTTTATTCAATATTAACAAGGGTGGTTTATGGATATTTCGACAGTGCTGAAGGCGAAACATATCAAATTAAATATGCTCGCCAGAACTAAAGAAGAGGCCATTGAAGAATTAACCGATTTATTAGTGCAGGATGGCTCTGTCAGCGATAAAGCGCAGTTTCTTCGGGATGTCTGGTTACGTGAAGAACAAAGTTCAACCGGATTTGAAAACCATGTCGCGATCCCGCATGGCAAATCCTCGGCGGTAAGCCATACCACATTGGCTATCGGACGCACTCAGCATGAAATTCCTTGGGAAACCATGGACGGGAGCGATATTCGTTGCGTCATTTTATTTGCTGTGCGTTTAGAGGACCAAGACACGATGCATATTCGGTTATTAACACAAGTTTCAAGCGCATTAGCCGACGAGGAGATTATCGCGCAACTACTGGCAGAAAATGAACCAGAAAATATGATTGAAATTTTTAATACACAACATGAAGTGAATGCTTAAATTGAACGTCCACTAATTTTATTTCTCATCGCAGAAATAAAAAACTGAATGAATTATCGAGGGTGATTATGAATATTGTTGGTATTTCAGCCTGTACCGTAGGGATTGCACATACCTATATTGCACAGAAAAAGATTGAAATCGCAGCCCAGAAAGCGGGCCATCATGCCAAAATTGAAACTCAGGGAACGATTGGGATTGAGAATGCATTAACGGAAGAGGAAATTGCCCAAGCCGATATTGTTTTGCTGGCGGCTGATGTTCAGGTCTCCGGAGAAGAACGATTCGCCGGAAAAAAAGTCGTCAAAGTGCCAACAGAAATGGCGGTGAAGTCACCCAACAAGCTGATAGAAAAATTACAAGAAATAGTATTAAAAAGTAGTACGGAAGAAAAATAGTATTAATTGATTGACCAATTAAATCCAACATGAAATAGAAGGTTATACATATGAGTATGAAAGAAATATGGAAAGCAGCCAATCCTAAAGGTCATCTGCTCACCGCTATATCATTCTTAATTCCCATTGTTTGCGGTGCTGGTTTTATTATTTCCATCGGTTTATCGCTGGGCGGTACCGTTCAAGACACATTGGTTCCCGGGCAATTTGATGTGTGGGGCGTTCTCGCCACCATCGGCGCCAAGGCGCTCGGTCTGTTGCCAGTTGTGATTGCCTGCGGAATTTCTGGCTCCATCGCCGGTAAACCGGGTATCGCTCCGGGTTTTGTCGTCGGCCTTACTGCTAATGCAATTTCTGCGGGGTTCATCGGTGGTATTCTCGGTGGTTATATTTCCGGTTATCTGGCGCTTGCCATCATTAAACATGTCAAGGTGCCCAATTGGGCGAAGGGATTAATGCCGACTTTGATTGTGCCCTTCTTTGCATCGGTGATTAGCGGCCTGATAATGGTCTATATCATCGGTACCCCCGTGGGCGTTTTTACCGAGATGCTGACCTCTTTCTTAAAAAGTATGAGTACGTCATCGAATTTGGTGTTAGGTGCAGTGATTGGTGCATTGTGTATTATTGACTTTGGCGGACCGATTAATAAAACATGTTTTGCATTTGTATTAACGCTCCAGGCTCAGGGGATTAATGAACCGATTACAGCCCTCCAGCTGGTTAATACAGCAACGCCGGTTGGTTTTGGCCTTGCTTATTTTATTGCCAAACTGCTGCGTAAAAATATTTATAACTATGAGGAAATCGAAACCCTCAAATCTGCTGTTCCGATGGGGATTGTCAATATTGTTGAAGGGGCAATACCGGTCGTGATGAATGATATTGCCCGCGGGATTACTGCGGCAGCGATTGGTGGTGCCTGTGGTGGTGCGATTACCCTAGTGTATGGCGCTGATGCGACTGTCCCTTTCGGGGGGATCTTTATGCTGCCCACCATGTCGAACCCGATGGCCGGATTGATGGCATTAGTCGTCAATATTCTCGTGACCGGTACGGTTTATGCGCTGATTAAAAAAGATGTCCCGATGGATGTCATCGCAGATAATGACGAAGAAGATCTCAATTTAGATGATATTAAAATTAACTAGCGATCTCTTTGTAAAATAGCAATGAGTAACATAGCGCTTTAAATAGACTCAGTCTCAAATTTAAATATTTAAATTATCCATATAAATAATGGCGTGAATTATATAACTTTCACCTCGTTATTTAATGGTGAGGGTTTGTTATTGCTATTTGATCTATCTTTTCATCAAAGAACGGAATTTGAAAATATGAGTGAACATATACATATTTCTCCATCGTTAATGACTATGGACCTTGATCAATTTAAAGAGCAGATTACTTTTTTAAACGATCACGTTGATTCATTTCATATTGATATTATGGATGGACATTTTGTCCCGAACTTAAGTTTATCGCCGTGGTTTATTGAACAGACCCGTAAACTGAGCAATAAACCGATGTCCGCCCATTTGATGGTTACTGACCCGACATTCTGGGTGCAGCAACTGATCAATATTCAGTGTGAATTCATCTGTATGCCGGCAGAAAACACCAATGGCACCGCCTTTCGTCTGATTGACCAAATCCATGCTGCCGGGCTCAAGGCCGGTGTGGTGTTAAACCCCGAGACGCCGGTGAGCGCGATTCTGCCGTATATCGATCTGCTTGATAAAGTCACAATCATGACCGTTGACCCGGGATTTGCCGGGCAACGATTCTTGGTCAAGATGCTCGACAAAATTACCGAGTTAAGACAGTTGCGTGACACGCATGACTACCACTATCTGATTGAAATGGATGGCTCAACCAATAAAGAGCACTGGCAAGTGATTCATGATGTCAAACCTGATATTTATGTGATTGGGCGCAGCGGGCTGTTCAATTTGACGGATAATATTGAAAGTTCATGGTTCCAAATGGTGGCTGAGTTTGAACAAGCGACGGGGGAAACGTTTCGTTAGTTTGGTTCAAGTCAGTGGTGGCCGGGCTGTGGGTTGATGAACACACAGCCCGGACCGATTTTTTAAAAGCAGCATATGAATTTATAAAAATCCCCGTTCTCTCAGAGCAAATGGCTAGCCCCTTGTTGCCCTAGCAACTAGGGTGCTATCCTCCCCCGACAAACCCGTTCCGTCATTTCCCGTAATTTATCTACTTCACTTTGTAAATACGTCAGCTCTTCTGCGGTGATTTCGTAATGTTCGGAATAGCGGGCATCAATGTAGGCGCGTTTGAGGCGCTGGAAGCTGCGACGGTGGAACTTGTTTTCCATCGGGAATAGTTCGGCAAAGGCCGGGTCTTGCTGGGCACACATCGAGCGCAGGCTTTCAATATTGTGGGTTTTGGGCAGATAGTTGGTACACACCAATAGGGTGCAGGCGAACAGGCGTTCGGTGGTCTGATGGAGCATGAATGCAGCAACTGCATAATCTTGTCGCCGAGTATAATCGCCGTAGCCTAGAAAATATGACTCTGCACTTTTAAACCAGTGCTGAAAATGTTTGGTTGCAACTGCCACTCGCTCTGACTCACTTAAATTCCCCGGCATGGGGAGTTCCCGTTTATCGGCGCTGAACAGTTCAATGCCCTGTTCTCGAATATCTTTAAAGAAGTAGTGACCTTGCTGAAGTTGCTGATGGACTTCATTGAGTGTGTGGACGATCAAGCCGAGCGGGGCGGAGTTAACCCGACGCGCGATCTGCTCTTCGGCACTGTGCCACACCGCGTACTCTTCGACCAATGCCGAGCGGTTGACGATCACCAGAATATCGTAGTCGCTGATATAACCGTTGGGGCGATCACTGACCCAAGTGCCTTTGGCATGGCTGCCAAACAGGATAATTTTAAGGATCCGAAACTCAGCCTTGCTGCCATTTTTGTTGCGTAAGAAATCATCCAGCGTATCGCGTAATACGGTGGTGATGGTGTGAAGTTCTTGTTGCTTCCGCTCCGGGAGGTGGTCGAGTGCTGTTTTCATCGCGGTTATCCTACTATGAGCCGGGGGGAAAACAAACCGTTACCGCATCGGGCAGCGTTGTTTTTGTTGATGATTTGCGGTTTTGTCACGGTGATACCCGGCTGTGATTTGATGTCGGTATCGTGAGCGATTTTGGGGGTGGTGGCGATATACGCAGGGTCACTTTGCGACACAATTCAGGAAAAATCATACTTTTCTAATGCTTGTGGGGGAGATATTGCGCTGATATTTTGTACAACTACACTACGTAAGACCACGGGAATAAAAAGCATACCCACCAAAGCCAGTGTAGCCACATCATCAGATCCATCTTATAACCGCGCTTTATGGAGCGGTGTACAATAAGTGGGTAGATCATCGTATACATGAAAAATATACCCGCAGCACTCATTCCTGAAATTACGAGAAAACCCCGGTCTTCCAAATACCAACGAGGGTCTTTTGCTAGTTTGCGAACCAATACCTGAATATGCTCCCTATCGCCAAAACTGTAACGCAAACTACAGATAAATATGACGATCATCCATACCATTCCATAGAGGCCGACACAACGCAAAAGAACTTCATACATAACTGGCACGGATCCGAACGAAAATAATAGTGAGCCACCACAACCAGTGCAGCCACTTCATTAACTCCATTTTATAACCACGTCGGATAGAACGATGAACAACAAAAGGGTAAATAATGCAATATATAGAAAACACACCACCAGCACTTATTCCAGAAATCACGATTGATCCTCTGTCTTCTAAAAACCAGCGAGGATTTTTAGCCAGTTTACTGACTAGTGCATTAATATGTTTTCGCTCACCAAAGCTGTAACGAAAAGTACAGAAGACAAAAACAATAGCCCAAAAAAGACCATAAAAACCTATACTGTACAGAAATACGTCACTCATAAAACCTAAAAAATACAAAGCTCATACACCAAAGCCAATGTAACCACATCATAATGTCAATTTTGTACCCTCTTTTAAACGAACGATGGACAACCAAGGGATAAATGAAACTATAAATAACTAAAAATCCACCGGCACTCATTCCTGATATTAATATGGACATAACACCATCATCTTTCAAATACCAGTCAGGATCTTTTGCTAATTTACGAATTAGTGTGTGGACATGCTTTCTATCACCAAAGCTATAACGCATCATACAAATAAAAAATACAATAGCCCAAAAGAAAGAGTAAAAGGCAATGTATCTTAGTAGTTCTTCGCTCATATTCTGAATTTACCGTTTATTGGAAAACATTAGGAATGTCAAAATTATTAAATCTATTCTCATTGATATATTTCTCTACCTCATTTGGAATATCATTTTTGATAGTACTATCAACTTTATTAAAGAAATCACTTAGTTTCATGCGATCATATACATTATCAGCCCATTCCTTACCTTGACCAGCTCCCAATATTCCACCAACCAATGCCGAACTACCAACAACAATCAATATAACTGGAGCTGAAGTGAGACTCAGGGCAGTTACAACAGCCCCACTAATAACCGCACCAGCATAACCACCAGCCCAGCCACCAATTACACCACCAGTTTCAACAGTAGTTGCCCTTGCACAATCACTCAATCCACCGGCTTCACATTGCTGAGTGACTGAATAGGTGGCACTGGCAATGCTCAGTCCGATGGACACTTTGCCTGCGTTTTCTGCGTATTTCACCCATTTTGATGTATTTGCGAGATGTCTGCCAAGCTCCGGTACGCGTCCGCCTTCCAGAATTTCATCCGCATGGTGAATGAGTGATTTGGTTGAGTGAATACCGAGCTTTTCTTTCAATCCGGTATTGACGGGAAGGCTCAGCGTTTTCTGGGTGAGTTTATCCAGTTGTGAGTCGAGCAGGCCGGTTAATGCCTGACGTTGTTGGATAAATGCGTCCCGACCGATATGTTTGCCTAAGAAACGAATATATAAACCATCCAGCTTTTGCAGGGTTGTAGCCACGTTTTCCAGATGTTTCTGCATTGCCGGGGCTAAGGTTCCCGTGGCGGCGCTGCTCCATGCAAAGGCGTCACTCGGTGCGCCTTGCTCGAACGCTTCACAGACTTTGCAATCCAGTGTTTCAAAGTAACGGTGATTCAGTTCGGCCTGTTCATCCGATAGTTCACCAATGGCTTCGCTGGCGATTTTCGCCTCTTCCTGTAATACCTTGAGTTTTTGTTGCGCTTGGTCTGATTGTGGCTCCTGACTGGCGAGTATCACTAGCTCTCCGGGGCGAACCGGGTCATTCAGATGGCCATTCAGTTGTTGCAGCATCGAGCGCACTTGCGGAGCGGTTTCATCCGCAAGTAAATCGTTCCACAAGCTGGCCTGAGACTGACGCTTTTCAACCATAGAAAAGCCCAAATCAAAAGCAACAGGTTCATCGGTAATACGCACCAGCGGAATATCTGCCGTGACCAGACTTTGATCATGAATTGCGATCACCTGAGTGTCGGTGAGATATTTTTCCTGATAGCGATACCAGCTATTGAGCGGTTGATTATAATCCTGCGGGGATTGGGGCGGCATCGCACTGATTCTTTCCGGCACGACGGCGCTTTCCTGCTCGGCTCTGATATTCAGCACATCCCCGATTTTCAATGTCATCGGGTCTGCGTGATAAGCAGGATTCAGATTCAGCAATTCTTTAGCACTGAGTCCGTATTGTTGGGCGATCTCCGGCCACGATTCTCGCTTGTTACTTCCCGGAGCACGCTGCACCGTGTGGGTGGTCGGCTCCTCGGGCTGCACTTGTTTCTGCTCTGCCGACTCCCGGCTCATGACCGGTTGACGGATTGCATCCAGCAGGGCTCTAATATCCAGATGAATCCCATGCTGTGCAATGGTGTCATCCAGATTGTTCAGTTGCTCCAAGGTGATGGGCTGCTTCAGATACACCAGTGACTGATGGTTGATCTCCACTCCGTTTATCTTCCAGAACACCAGTAAAGCCCGATGACTACACGGACAGCCTCTTGCGGTGTTCAGCACCCCTTCACGGGAAAGCGTGGCATAAAACAGACCTTCACCATCTTCCGGCAGATAAAATTCCTGAA
This sequence comes from Vibrio sp. MEBiC08052, assembly GCF_001506075.1. Classification (GTDB taxonomy): domain Bacteria; phylum Pseudomonadota; class Gammaproteobacteria; order Enterobacterales; family Vibrionaceae; genus Vibrio. Next base: position 3,901,878 of record NZ_KQ947475.1, read on the forward strand.
CCAATTTGTTATCCCGGAAATGATACAGATACCCGGACGCCGGAAAACCAAGCCGTCCGCCGACCTGCACCACAGGCTGGATAGGAATATAGGCATCACGAACCATCGCTGAACCAATGGGTTTTACCCGTACCGGATCAGGCAGACTGACGCCAAGTGGTGCGCTGTCACTGAAAGCATAGAGCCTTTTCTGCTCGTTATAGGCTGCGCGGTACACATAACGAGTGCCGTGTTCCGTCCGGTCTTTCTGTTGTGGCCCGGTTTTCACTTCTGCTTTTTTACCCTGTAGCACAAAGCCATAACGGAGCATCGACAGGCGGGATTCATCCGAGCAGGCGATTTCCAGCATATATTCATATTTTGAAGCAGGAACCTGATCGGCATTATCAGGGATGGTCGGCTCAGGAACATAAGGCGGCATCGGCTGAGCCGGATGCAGGCTCCCTGAATAGCCACTACCGGAACCTCCTCCGGCAACATGACTTCCGGCACCTTTCTCTGATAGCGCAACGCGTTCCAGATAAGCTTTTTGTGCCAGTGGCTCCAGTTGATCGGCCACGAGTGGATTGATTTGCCAGCTCTGGTGGTTCATTTCATCCTGAGCCGGGATCATCAGTGGCTCTGAGGGGGTATCGTGCAGTAAAACCAGCTCACCGCTTTTTAACTCGGCCTGCAATTGTCTGAAACTCATTCCAGCGGGAAGCGCTGTTTTTAAATCGGATTCTCTGAGGGAATCAAAATCTCCTTCGACCTGACCAAATTCATAAGCCATTAGATCGGAAAGACGAACGACGTTGTAACTCATTGTTATTATTTTGTTGGGTTGCAATTAAATGGGGTGCATATATTACAGGAAATAGAGAAAGATGGATCAGGTAATGAATGGTTGAGATTGTTTTTTTGCAAGCTCTCCGTTTTTCTCGGGGCAAGGAAAAACCGTTTATATTTTTGAGCGCCTGATAAGCTGAGGTTGGTCACACACTCATGCACCAACTCGCTTTCTGAAAAGTCTCATTTTCATATATAATCAATCGGAATTATCGTACGGTAAATCGTACGCCTCATAGATAAAAGAATGCAGACTCATGGCAAAAGCACCAACAAAGAAAAGTTCAGCGAAGAAAAAATCAGCCAAAGGCTTTGAAGAAACCTTGTGGGACACCGCCAACCAACTTCGCGGTAGCGTTGAATCCTCCGAATATAAACACGTGGTATTGAGCTTAGTGTTCCTGAAATTTATCAGCGATAAATTTGCAACCAAGCGCGAGCAATTAAAGGCCACAGGGATGGAAGCCTTTGTCGATATGCCGGAGTTTTATCAGCAAGACAACATCTTCTTCCTACCGGAAGTGGCGCGTTGGTCTTACGTGAAAGTGCGCGCTAAACAAGATGATATCGCCGTGGTGATTGATACCGCATTGGCAACCATTGAAAAGAACAACCCGAGCCTCAAAGGCGCGTTGCCGGATAACTACTTCTCGCGCATGAATCTTGAAGTGAAACGCTTGGCGTCGCTGATTGATACTATCGAGAACATCAATACCCTCGCGACCGAATGTAACGAAAACACCAGTGAAGAAGATTTGATTGGTCGCGTATACGAATATTTCCTCGGTCGCTTTGCGGCGAATGAAGGCAAGGGCGGTGGCGAATTCTATACGCCAAAATCCGTTGTAACCCTGCTGGCAGACATGCTCGAACCGTATCAGGGTAAAGTGTACGACCCATGCTGCGGTTCTGGCGGTATGTTTGTGCAGAGTTTGAAATTTGTCGAAAGCCACCAAGGTAAAAGTAAAGACATTGCCATTTACGGCCAAGAGCTTACGACCACCACCTACAAGCTGGCGAAAATGAACTTAGCGATTCGTGGTTTAACCGGTAACTTAGGCGAACGCCCGGCGGATACCTTCCACGATGATCAGCACCAAGATTTAAAAGCCGATTACATCATGGCCAACCCACCGTTTAACCTGAGAAACTGGCGTAACGATGCCGAGCTGACCGATGATGCGCGCTTTGCTGGCTTTACGACGCCACCCACAGGCAATGCCAACTACGCGTGGATTTTGCACATGCTGTCGAAGCTGAGCGAAGATGGGGTCGCCGGTTTTGTGTTAGCCAACGGCTCGATGAGTTCCAACACCAGCGGTGAAGGTGACATTCGCGCCAAGCTGGTTAAAGACGATCGCATTGAATGTATGATTGCGCTGCCGGGGCAACTGTTCTTTACCACGCAAATACCGGTCTGTTTGTGGTTTATGTCGAAGAGCAAAGCCGCCAACCCGAAATTTGGCTATCGCGACCGCACGGGTGAAACCCTGTTTATCGATGCCCGTGACATGGGTACCATGGTTAGCCGGGTCAATAAAGAGCTGACCTTTGATGATATCGCCAAAATCGCCGATACCTTCCACGTGTGGCGCAGTGATGAGGCGGAAATACAACGTCGCCTTGAAGCGAAAGAAATCAGCGTAGCGCAATACGACGATCAAGCGGGCTTCTGCAAAGTCGCAACCATTGCAGATATTGCAGCCAACGACTTTGTGCTCACGCCGGGGCGCTATGTCGGTGCCGCTGATTTAGAAGATGACGGCATTCCGTTTGAAACCAAAATGCTTGAGCTGACCCAAACCTTATATCGCCAACTGGATGAAGCCGAAGCGCTGGATAAAGCAATTCGTGCCAATATGGAGGCATTGGGTTATGGGGAGTGATTGGAATTCTGTATCTATTGATGAGATCAAGTCTCCAGAGAAATATAGCTGTGTAGGTGGACCATTTGGTTCTTCACTTTCTCAAAAGCACTATTCTGATTCTGGTGTTCCTGTTATTCGTGGTGTGAATTTATCTGGGGATATGTTTACCGAATCTGATTTCGTCTTCGTATCTCAAGAAAAAGCAAAAGAATTACATAGAAATATGGCATTTCGAGGAGACATTGTATTTACACAACGAGGAACGTTAGGGCAAGTCGCTATAATTCCAGAAGACTCAAAGTATGAACAATATATTGTGTCCCAAAGTCAAATGAAGCTGACTGTTGACCCCAAAATTGCTGACTCGTACTTCATTTATTCATATTTCAGAACAAGAGAGAGTAAATCTCTCATAGAAAAAAATGCAATTGTTGGTGGTGTTCCCCACATAAATCTAGGAATTTTAAAAGCATTTCAATTAAATTTACCACCTCTTGCTATCCAAAAACGTATTTCTGAAATATCAAAGACGATTGACAACAAAATCACCCTTAACCGCCAAATCAACCAAACGCTAGAACAGATGGCGCAGACGCTATTTAAATCGTGGTTTGTGGATTTCGACCCAGTGATTGATAACGCACTGGATGCGGGCTTTTTTGATCAAGGAAAGGCAATTCCTGATGAACTGCAAGCGCGTGCCGAGCAGCGTCGAGCGCTGCGCCATGCAGCAAATAAGGCAAACCAGCAGCATAGCACCAGCGCAAACCCTGCGGCTGGCGATGGGTTAGCGTCCCCTTATCAACCGCTACCGGATGACATTCGCCAACTGTTCCCCAATGCCTTTGAGGAAAGTGAGTTAGGCTGGGTGCCGAAGGGGTGGGCGGTTAACTCTATTAGCTCGTTAATTAAGTTGATAGGAGGTGGTACACCTAAAACTTCTGAGGAGTCTTATTGGGAGGGAGAAATTCCTTGGTTTTCAGTTGTTGATGCACCAAGTGATAGCGACGTTTTTGTTCTTGATACTGAGAAAAAAGTGACTGAAAAGGGCGTTAATAATTCATCAACTAAAATATTAAGATCGGGAACTACAATTATCAGTGCACGTGGGACTGTAGGAAAATGCGCTTTGGTCTCTACACCTATGGCTATGAATCAGTCATGTTATGGTGTTATTGGTTCTGATGGTGTCCATGATTATTTTGTTTACTATTTGTTGAGACATTTAGTAAAACAGCTTCAACAACGTGGTCACGGATCTGTTTTTAACACAATAACTAGAGATACTTTTAGTTCTCTTAAATTGGCACATGGTGATGTAACTCTTACTCAGTTATTTGGTGATGTTATTACGCCATGGTTCAATAAAATTCTGGCAAATAATCAACAAAAAATATCATTAGAAAGATTGCGCGATACCTTGCTACCTAAACTCATCTCCGGCGAATTGCGCCTTGATGAGGTGGAATCGACCATCGCAGAAACCACAGCAGCGTAACCCATCGGCAGCCTGATTTATCCCGGCTGCTTGGTGATGAACCTAAAAAGAACAATAAGAACATGACGTTATGACGACCACTTTTACAGAAGCTAAGTTGGAACAAGCCATCATCGCGATGCTGGGGCAACACCAAAGTGTCTCGGGCAACACCGTTTATCCGCATTTTATCGGCCGTGATATTCCGCGCGCCAGCGAAGAAGAGGTGTTAATCCTCGATGATTTGCGTGCGTTCCTCGCTGAGCGTTATCAAGCCGATGGCATTACCGATGCTGAAATCGACGCAATGATTCGCCAGTTGCAAACCCTGCCCGCCAGTGATTTGTATCAGAGCAATAAAACCTTCTGTCAGTGGTTAAATAATGGTTTCCTGTTCAAACGTGACGATCGCAAGCAAAAAGATCTCTATATCGAATTGATCGATACCCAAGCCTTGTCGCAGCGGCTCAATGCGATGTTTGTTGCAGGCGATGCCACCATTGGCGATGATCACAACCGTTACCGTTTAGTCAGCCAACTAGAGATTATCGGCACCGATCAGCAAAAACGCATTCCGGATGTCATTTTATATGTCAACGGCCTGCCGCTGGTGGTGTTTGAATTGAAATCGGCCGTGCGTGAAGAAGCGACGACGACTTACCATGCTTGGGACCAGTTGACTAATCGTTATCGCCGCGATATTCCCAAACTGTTTGTCTATAACGCCCTGTGTATCATCAGCGATGGCGTGAATAACAAAATGGGCAACCTGTTCGCTCCGTATGAGTATTTCTATTCATGGCGCAAAATTACCGGCAATGAATCTAATGAGAAGCAGGGCATCGATTCACTCAATGCCATGGTCAACGGATTGTTTCATCCCACTCGTTTATTAGATGTGATCAAAAATTTCGTCTTCTTCCCGGATACCAGTAAAAAAGAACAAAAAATTTGCTGTCGTTACCCGCAGTATTACGCGGCACGTAAGCTGTATTACAACATCAGAAAAGAGCGTAAAGTGCTCGATGCCGGTGGTAATGTCGTGCCGTGTGAAGCGGGTGGCAGCGGTAAGGGGGGCACTTACTTTGGTGCCACGGGCTGCGGCAAAAGTTTTACCATGCAGTTTCTGGCTCGCTTGCTGATGAAAAGCGTCGATTTTGCCAGCCCAACCATTGTGCTGATTACAGATCGTACCGATCTGCATGAACAGCTATCTAAGCAGTTTTGTAATGCCACCACGTATATTGGTGATGAAGTGGTTGAACCGGTTACCAGCCGTCAGGATTTGCGTGACAAATTAGCCGGGCGCGCCAGTGGTGGTGTGTTCCTGACCACCATTCATAAGTTTACCGAAGACATCAAACTGCTGACCAATCGCTGTAATGTGGTGTGTATTTCTGATGAAGCGCACCGCAGCCAAATTAATCTTGATCTAACAATCAAAGTGGATCAGAACAAAGGCACGGTGAAAAAGACCTACGGCTTTGCTAAATACCTGCATGACTCATTACCCAATGCCACATATGTTGGCTTTACCGGGACACCGATCGACGCCACGCTGGATGTGTTTGGTGACCCGGTAGACAGTTACACCATTGCTGAATCTGTCAATGATGAAATCACCGTGCGGATTGTCTATGAAGGCCGTGCGGCTAAAGTGATTTTGGATAACAGCAAGCTTGAAGAGATAGAAAAATATTATCAAGCGTGCGAGCAAGCGGGTGCGAATGAGCATCAGATTGAAGAGAGCAAGAAAGCCACGGCCAATATGAATACTATTCTGGGAGATCCGGATCGCATCCAAATGTTGGCTGAAGACTTTGTCACCCATTACGAGAAACGGGTTGAGGAAGGTGCGACCGTCAAAGGCAAGGCGATGTTTGTCTGTGCCAGTCGTGAGATTGCTTATGGCTTCTACCAAGCGGTGAAAGTTCTGCGTCCTCTTTGGTTTATAGAAAAAGGGTTTGAGACGCAACAAGCCATTGAGGGGATTGCGCTGACCGACAAAGACCAAAAAGAGCTGCTGGCATTACCGATGGTCAATATGGTGATGACGCGTAGCCAAGACGATGTCGCTGAAATGTATGCACTGCTTGGTACTAAGGATTATCGCAAAGAGCTGGATAAGCAGTTTAAAAATCCGCAGTCGAATTTTAAAATCGCCATTGTGGTAGATATGTGGTTAACCGGATTTGATGTGCCGGAGCTTGATACCATCTACATCGATAAGCCACTGCAAAAGCACAACCTGATTCAAACCATTTCGCGGGTCAATCGCAAGTTTGAAGGTAAGGATAAAGGGTTGGTGGTTGATTATATCGGGATTAAATCCCGCATGAATCAGGCGCTTGCGATGTATTCCAAAGTCGATGGAAGCAACTTTGAGGAGACTCAACAATCGTTGATTGAAGTGCGTAACCACTTGCACCTGTTGGCGCAGATGTTCCATCACTTCGATAGTCAGGATTACTTTGCCGAGAATCCGGTCAATCAACTGGCATGTTTGAATCGTGCGGCAGAGTTTGCGCTGCAAACCAAAAAGATTGAATTGCGCTTTATGGGGCTGGTGAAACGCCTGAAAGCCGCTTATGACGTGTGTGTCGGCAGTGACGCGATCACGCAAGCGGAACGTGAGCAGATTCATTTTTATATCGCGGTACGGTCGATTGTGTACAAACTGACTAAAGGGGATGCGCCCGATACCGCGCAAATGAATGCGCGAGTCCGGGAGATGATTGCTGAAGCCATTCGTGCCGATGGGGTTGAGGAAATCTTTACCCTCGGGCAAGACAAAGCGGAAACCATCGATATTTTTGATGATGCCTACATGGATCGCATCAATAAAATCAAACTGCCCAATACCAAAATGCAGTTGCTGCAAAAAATGCTGCAAAAAGCCATCAATGAATTTAAAAAGGTGAACCAACTGCAAGGGATTAATTTCTCGAAACGCTTTCAGGCACTGGTGGACACGTACAATGAGCGCAAAGAAAACGATGCATTGAACGGCGAAGAGTTCGATACCTTTAGCCAAGAGATGACCGATATGATCTACAACATCCGCAGTGAAATGATGTCGTTTGAAGACATTGGTATCGATATGGAAGAGAAAGCTTTTCTCGATATTCTGGAGCATATGTGTACCAAGTATCATTTTACTTACGATAACGACAAGATGTTAGCGCTCGCACAACAGATGAAAGTGGTGGTGGATAACACCGCGCAGTACCCGGACTGGAGCAACCGTGATGACATCAAAGCCAAACTCAAAGTCGATTTAATTCTGCTACTACATCAGTTCGGCTTTCCGCCTATCGCAAACGATGATGTGTATAAAAGCGTGTTAGAGCAGGCGGTGAACTATAAAAAGCATATGAACGCATAAATCGCCTCTGCCTCTCCGATAGCCGGTCTCTCAGCCAGATTGGCTATCCCTTATTGTCCCAAGTCTCTGGACCCGAGCACCTCAGTCCAATTTGAGTTGATCACGATAATTTGAGTTGACTACTACAAAACAACTAGGGTGCTATCCTCCCGCGACAAACCCGTTCCGTCATCTCCCGTAATTTGTCCACTTCACTTTGTAAATACGTCAGCTCTTCGGCGGTGATTTCGTAATGTTCGGAATAGCGGGCATCGATGTAGGCGCGTTTGAGGCGCTGGAAGCTGCGGCGGTGGAACTTGTTTTCCATCGGGAATAACTCGGCAAAGGCCGGGTCTTGCTGGGCACACATCGAGCGCAGGCTTTCAATATTGTGGGTTTTGGGCAGATAGTTGGTACACACCAATAGGGTGCAGGCGAACAGGCGTTCGGTGGCCTGATGAAGCTCAAAAGCAGCGATCGGATAATCTTCGCGTTCAATACAGTGGCCGTAATTGAGGTAAAACGATTCTGCATTAGCAAACCAACGTTTAAAGTGTTTTGCTGCAATCGAACGTGATTCTTCCTCACTTAAATTCCCCGGCATGGGCAGTTCCCGCTTATCGGCGCTGAACAGTTCAATGCCCTGTTCTCGAATATCTTTAAAGAAGTAGTGACCTTGCTGAAGTTGCTGATGGACTTCATTGAGTGTGTGGACGATCAAGCCGAGTGGGGCAGAGGTGACCCGACGCGCAATCTGCTCTTCGGCACTGTGCCACACCGCGTACTCTTCGACCAATGCCGAGCGGTTGACGATCACCAGAATATCGTAGTCGCTGATATAACCGTTGGGGCGGTCGCTGACCCATGAGCCTTTGGCATGGCTGCCAAACAGGATAATTTTAAGGATCCGAAACTCAGCTTTACTGCCATTTTTGTTGCGTAAGAAATCATCCAGCGTATCGCGTAATACGGTGGTAATGGTGTGAAGTTCTTGTTGCTTCCGCTCCGGGAGGTGGTCGAGTGCTGTTTTCATCGCGGTTATCCTACTATGAGCCGGGGGTAAAACAAACCGTTACCGCATCGTTCGGTGTTGTTTTTGTTGATGATTTGCGGTTTTGTCATGGTGATACCCGGCTGTGATTTGATGTCGGTATCGTGAGCGATTTTGTTGGTGGTGGCGATATACGCAGGGGCACTTTGCGACACAATTCAGGAAAAATCATACTTTTCTAATGCTTGTGGGATATATTGCGCTGCCACTTGGAGGCAACCCGGATACCTTGAGCATAAGAAAGCAGATACAGGACATTTTACCCAGCCTCACCATCTATTAATAGCGATTTTAACACATCGGGAGAAGACGGTAGCATTCCGACTTTTAAGCCAAATGGTTTGAATACCTTGTTGAGAATCTCTGTATTGTAGCTGCCCCGATCATTCTCTATATCTGAGAGTGTTTTTCTTGAGACATCGACAAGTCTTGCGAACACATCCTGTTTGAGTCCCAGTATATTAATGCGCAAACTTTTCAACGCTCGGCCTTGTGTTAGCTCTCCAAGCAATAAGTGTTTGATGATTTTGTTTGCCTCGGTTTTGCGTTCTGCTGCACTTACTGCTTTGGTGTTTTTTGAGGTTTTCGATCTAGTCGGAGTATTAAGTTGCGATCGTTCTTTGGTCGAATGAGTTGCATTCGTCCCAGTCTTGGGCTGATGTTGATTTCGGTTTGCTCTTAGACGAGCCACCGTATCTTGTACGGACTCTTTATTGCTTGGCTTATTCATAGTAGCCCCCATTTAGTGAGCTTTTCTGGATATATGAATTAAGTCCAACAGGCTGGCATCTCCAAGATTTGTTCTGGTACTCCTCGTAACGCTAGTCTCTGCTTTAAGTCAATGCATTTACTTGCAGTAACCTCTAGCTCTTGTAATAACACTTCTTTTGGCACGAGATCAGATAAGGTGTCCGCTATTCCGACGAAGTCGTAAGTTCCGCCAACCTCTAGTGGGGCTTTCCATTTTGTTGTTCTTGGAATGCCTTCAGGATCAGCTTTCATTGGTGCGAAGTCGTAAACGGGAGCAAGCTTTATGACTCCATCACCTTTTAAGAATGAAGTGTTTCTGCCATGGTTATCACTATTACCAAACAAGATGTTGAGTAGATCTCTCTTCACCCATTCAATGACGAAAGCCTGGGTATCAAACCTATACCTTTGGTGTTTAACCATATTGCTTTCAGTAATTTTTTCTATGAGAGTTCGGATTGTTGTTTCGTGATCAAGAGTGACCCCAGCGCCTTTGTTCAAAATGGAATACACAGATTCCATGCCAAATCTCTCTATTTGTTGCTCAATTAATTTGAACATCAAATCGAGGAAGCCACAAGGAAGGGTAGTTTAATCCTTCCTCCAAGCGCATACCGTCGGTGGAGATCGTTTCAACTCCCATTTCAGTTAGCTCGTGGTAGAAGTAGAACTCAGCTCTTAGAATATTACAGTCGATGGTGCTTCTTGAGCCTCTAGGGTACTTTACTAAGTAATGTAAGTCGTGGTTGCTATTGTCATCTTGGTATGGATCAATCCATATTTTTTCGCTGCCAGATCCATGATCGAAACCACATCTGAGGATCAGTTTTGGCGCTTCACCTCCAGCCCCAGTTGCACCACCTGCGGCTGCCCCTCTTTGCTGTGCGTAGTCGAGGAAATCACCTGCTCGATTTTTAACATCATCAACAGAGAAGTAGAGGTTGTCTGCTACTTCGTAGCGCTCAGGAAGAGAGTCTTTTATTCTTAAGTTACCAATAGGCGACATCGTGCCAAATTTGAGCAAAACATAGTCTTGTTCATCATAACTAAGATCTTCAATATCTAGGTATTTAACCCAGTACCGTCTACTAGCACCGCTAGGCATAATATCGTCTAGAAACGTTAACCATCCAGGTTTACCCATGTCATCAAAAAAGAATGAGACAGGGTGGTTTAGTGAAACAGCGTGAAAGTCATCTTTATCGTGATGTTCTAGCGCATAGTCGCCGAGGTAGTTGAGTTCAGTCACTCGGAAATTATGTTGGCTACTTTTAGGGAATGAGATGATACCAATATCTATCCATTCACCTCTGATAAAAGCTTGTATGGTTAGTTCTTCCATCGACAACACCTCTACTTATCAATGAGTAAAACTTTACTCTTAAAGTCATTTTTTTTCAAGTAATGAGTAAAAACTTACTCATTAATGCGGAGGGATACTATTTATGAGTAAATTATTACCCATAGGATGCAAATCAAAATTGTTGATGAGCAGAATGGATTGTTTTAGCTATGAAAGCTGCGATAGGGAGTGGGGCGTTAATTGTTTGTGAATAGCCACCGAGTCAGTAGACACTAGTTAGTCTTCTCTCATATTGCTTCTCATACTCTACAGGTGACAATTACCTCGACGGCTCATACTGGCTTCTAGTCCATATTGCTTTAAGAACTCGTTCCAGTCGTGACTTGTATACTGGCTACCTTGATCGGAATGTACAAGACCTTTTGGATTGGAGAACGTCGCCATGACCCATTTGGTTTCCGGCTCCAACTGACGGAGCGCTGTCACCTCTGGCATTTACGTGGAATGGATTATCATCACTAAGAGGGGGCAGCATGTCATGCTGCCCCCTCTTTCTGCTTTCTTCTTTCTGTTTTTTCGGTCAAATGTCCGAAGCCGGAATATGGCTTATTCTACCGTGATATCACAGACCATGTGCCATGCTTGCGACAGCACTTTTTTACCTGAGCAGACCTCGATGGTGTGGCGCGATTCAATCTCTTGTGAGGAACGGCCAATCATCAGCTCAAACTCACCCCCTTCAACGACCCGTTGGTTGGAAGCATCGGTAAAATTCAGCATATCCACCGGTAAATGGAAGGTGACGGTTTTCTGCTCTCCGGCTTTCAGGAAAACCTTTTTAAAACCTTTCAGCTCCTTCACCGGACGAACAACGGAACAGACTTTATCCCGCACGTATAATTGCACAACTTCCGCACCGTCACGCTCACCGCTATTGGTAATCGTGACCGACAGCGCGACCGACTCATCAAAATCATATTCAGTTTTGGCAAGTGTCGCATTGCTGTAATCGAAGTGGGTATAACTGAGCCCAAAGCCGAAGTTGAACTGAGAACCAAAGTGGAATGCGATCGGGGTGCCTGAGCTTTTCAGTTTATGGTTGTAGAAGTAGGGCACTGCACCGATATTTTTCGGGATCGACACCGTCAGGCGGCCGCTTGGGTTGATCACGCCCGTCAGCATATCTGCGATGGCGTCGGCACCGCCTTGTCCCGGCTCCCAGCCGTAAACAATGGCAGCGGCTTCGTCTTCAGCACGTCCCAAATGATATGGCCGACCACCAGTGACGAGGATGACAACGGGTTTACCGCGATCCAAAGCCGCATCAAGCAGTTGTTGCTGGACGCCCGGCAGGTTGAGCGAATCTGCATCCGAGCCTTCACCGATAGTGCCGGTTTGGAACAAACCAGCCAGATCGCCGACACACACAACGGCGACATCTGCATCATCAATGATCGACACAGATGAGGCAATCGCGGATGTATCCAAACTGACGGGTGAAACTTTGTCTTGCGTTACCGCCATATCCACATCACCGGGGAATACCGGTGCGCCGCTTTCGCGTTTGGTGAGAATGTCGCAGCCTTTTTGATAACCAACCAGAGTGACCCGTTCCGCCAACGCTTCTTTAATCGATTTTGCCACACGCTCGGTGGCATTCACTCCGGCAAAAATGAGATGGACGGGGAAGCTATAGCCGGAAAGCAGCGCCAAAGGATCATCGGCCGTCGGCCCGATGAGCGCCACTTTGCTCTGTTTTGACAGGGGCAGATGACCATCGTTTTTCAGCAAGACAATCGATTCCGCCGCAGCTTGGTAAGCCAATTTTTCACTCACTTCATTATGCAGTGCTTCGGTCGGAACCGGGGTGTAAGGGTTTTCAAATAAACCGAGTTCAAATTTGACTGACAAAACGCGTGCAACAATTTCATTAATTTTTGCTTCTGTAATTAAACCGCGTTCGATGGCTTGGGTGAGGTAAATGGCACATGTGTCGTCCGGTAATTCAACATCAAGCCCGGCGTTAAAGGATTGTGCTGCCGCATCGACGCGATCTGTTGCAGTGGCATGGTGTTCGCTCAGCAGCTCAACACCGCCGTAGTCAGCGACGACTAAACCATCAAAGCCCCATTGATGACGCAGTACCTCGGTCAGCAAGTATGTAGAACTATGACAGGGTTCACCGTCGATATCATGATAAGCCGGCATTACAGACCCGGCATTACCGAGTTTTACTGCCATTTCAAACGGCAACAGGAACGTATCATTGAGCGTTTTAAAACCAATATTGACCGGCGCATGATTCCGCGCGCCTTCACTGGCAGAGTGGCCGGCATAGTGTTTCAGCGTGGCGATAAAGTCCCGGTTTTTGCCTTGTAATCCTTTGACATAGCTGGTGGCCATCATGCCGACAAGGTAAGGATCTTCGGCTAATGTCTCTTCGGTACGCCCCCAGCGGACATCGCGAGATACATCCAACACCGGAGATAACCCTTGTTTGGCACCGACAGCTCTTGCCTGACGGCTGATATCTTGCGCGACTTGTTCGATCAATTCCGGGTTCCAGGTGTGACCATAATTGATTGACGCGGGATATAGGGTCGCGTCTTTTGCCATCAGGCCGACGAGGCACTCCTCGTGGGCAATTGCAGGGATTCCCAACCGGGTTTCTTCGACCAGATATTTTTGCAGTTGATTGAGTGCTTTGACGCCAGCCCCGGCATCGACAATATGTGTGCCGAGAGGGCGCGTGATCTGTCCGAGACCATGCATGAGCTTTTCTTTGACGGAACGCGAAACAGTCTGATTCGAGAATTCCAGTTCACGTTCTTGGTGATCGCCCTGTTCGTCGAGTATCAGCCATTGCGCGCCTAACTGCGCGATTTTTTCCTCGATTGTCATCTGTGACAGTAGATCATGAACACGTTCAGACGTTGTGTAGCTCGCATCTTTGTATATTGACATAAACAAGTTCCTATCATTGAAGATTCTGTCCATTTTGACGCAGTCTTGCAAAGCTGCATTTATTCAAATTCACGATCAGGTTACGTTATTTTGTAAATGTGATTCAAATAGAAAAAACTGTAGTAGCACGACATATTTTTGTGAGGCAAATCTCCGCTACTGAATCATGATGATAACGATAAAGGAATGATATTATTTAAATAAAATGTTGATGTAACATGTAAGTCGTGGGGTTTAAAATAGAACAATGCATAATAATAACATTCAATATATGAGATGTTTATCTATTCATCAATGTATTTGTGATTGTTTCTTATTTTTAATGAACATCGCTTGAACGGTTTTTAAAATTACATATTTATTTGTGATTGATTAAATAACAGATGACGAATAACGTTTGATTCTGGCGGTATCGGGAATATTGTTGTGTAGTTTGTTTTCCTCCTGAACCCGCCGCTCAGCAATACTTGTGCTCTCTGTGTTTGTGCAGCGTGTTTGTATAGCGAAGACCAATGCACGATCTTACCTGATAACTTGATGTTCAGATTTTATGCATCTGCTGATTTTTATTCTCTATATCATATCGCTCAGTATATTTAAAAATAATGAAAATAAGTTTTTATATATCGGGTTATAAATGAAAATGACATTGTTATTAATTACATGTCCGGATTCATTTAATTGATAGTTTTAGTTTATTTTTGTGATTATTTTGCGGAGGTATTCATTTAATAAATGTCAAAACTTGATCTGATACGCAAATAAGTGAATATCCGTATTGCTATGCTTCCCTGAGTTTTATTTTAATTATTGTTGTGATGTTTATGTCTGTCTTGGTTTGATGACGATACGTGGATTGAGGATAAAGATGAAAATGAAATTAAATACTGCATTGAGCTTAATTGGGTGTGCTTTGTTTTCACACTCAGCGATGAGTTCGGACTGGCAGCTCGTCTGGCAGGATGAATTTACCAACCGCATTAGCCCTGATTGGGTATTTGAAACCGGTAATGGCAGCAACGGCTGGGGGAATCAGGAGTTGCAATATTATCAACGACAAAATGCCACGGTTGAACAAGGGAACTTGGTGATTACCGCCAAACGTGAAAATGTCAATGGTTTCCGCTATACATCATCGCGGATGAAAACGCAGGGCTTGGCGTCATTCCGTTATGGTCGTGTCGAAGCCCGTATTCGTTTACCGAATGGCAGCGGTCTGTGGCCTGCATTCTGGATGCTGGGCAGCAACATCGATAGTGTTGGCTGGCCGCGCTGTGGTGAACTGGACATCATGGAACATATCAATACCGAGAGCCAAATCTACGGCACTGCGCACTGGGAAGAAAATGGTCATGCGAGCTACTCCAGCCCGAGTTATAACCTCGATGCAAGTCAATACCATAACTATGCAATCGAGTGGGATGAAAATGAAATTCGCTGGTATGTCGATGGCAATATGTATCATGTGATGAGCATTGCCAATAATGCCGGCGGTACCGAAGAGTTACACAACGATTTCTTCTTATTACTCAATATGGCGGTTGGTGGCCAGTGGCCCGGATTCAATATTGATGAAAGTAAACTCCCCGCGAAGATGTATGTCGATTATGTTCGGGTTTACCGCGATGCCGATCGCCCCTCCGATGAGCCGTCAAACGATTTCCCAAAACAGATTGAAGCTGAAGATTATACCAATATGAAAGGGGTCGGAACCGGGCCGAGTAACGATGTCGGCGGTGGTGACAGTGTTGGCTGGATCGACACCGGTGACTGGATGTCCTACGGCAATATCAACATTCCGACCTCAGGCAACTATCGTATTGACTACCGTGTTTCGAGCTTAAACGGTGGCGGGCGCTTGTCGTTGGATCACTCATCTGGCTCAACCGTTTTAGGCTATCTGGACATTGGTGCTACCGGTGGCTGGGACAAGTGGACGACCTTATCACATACCGTGCATATCAATGCCGGGACTTATAACTTTGGAATCTATGCCCAACAGGGAGGCTTTAACTTGAACTGGTGGCGGATAACCAAGTTATAACGCTTGGCTTATCAGTCACAGATACCCCCACGAGACTGAGTCTTGTCGGTGCATCCACCAGTGACGGCGCGAATCTGGTTCAGGAAACCGGTATTTCGGGGGAGCAGTTCGGTTTAAGTCGCTGGATCTTTTGCCCGGATGACAAATCCCCATGCATGGTCATGTGTGGGGATTTTTAATAGAGCGGTGGGTACGGTGAACGCTGTGGTTGATCCGGCGCGCCCAAAAAAACTGACCAGATATCGGGAGAGATTCCGACATCCGTCAGGATCCTGTATTTGAAGGCATTCTGGCAAACGGCTATGCTTGAGTCAGCACAATACCGGGGTAACGGTGGCAACATAACGATGACGCATGGCTATGAACTGGGTCTGAAACTTTATAAAGCAAATCACTATTCGAAAGCGTTTGTGCTGTTTCAATCGCTGGCGCAGGATGGTGACATTCTTGCGCAGGCGATATTGGCTCATATGTATCACAACGGTGAAGGTGTGCGGCAGGATAATCAAACCGCCTCATTCTGGTATCAGCAAGCAGCAGAGCGGGGGCATGCCATTTCCCAATACAATCTCGGCAATCAGTTCAGAGATGGCAACGGGGTTGAACAAAATTATCGCCTGGCGATGCAATGGTATCAAAAGGCCGCAGAACAAGGTCTGCCCGAAGCTCAGGTGGATATCGGTCGTCTCTACTATTATGGTCTCGGGGTTGCCAGAGATTATCAAAAAGCCTTTGCGTGGAATCAAAAAGCGGCCGCGTGTGGGTTAGCTGAAGCACAGGCCAATGTTGGCACCATGTATCGGTACGGACAAGGTGTTGCTCAGGATCTTGCTTTGGCTTATCAATGGTTACTGAAAGCGGCAGAGCAAGGTTCCCCGGTTGCCATGAGTCAGATCGGCGTCATGCATCTGGAAGGTCAGGGAGTTGAACGCAACGCACAACAAGCCTTGCCATGGTTAATGAAAGCTGCCCGTTCAGGGGTTGCCCAAGCCCAATATCAGGTCGGGATCTGTTATCTGGAAGGACACGTGGTGAAAAAGTCGCCCCGGAAAGCTTTCACATGGTTGCAAAAGGCCGCCTTTCAAGGGGATGGCTTGGCGCAGTATCATCTCGGGCTAATGTATATTCACGGTATGGCGGTACCGGTCGATAAAGTGGGAGGGTATGCGTGGTGGATTCTGGCTGCACAATCTACTGAACAGGCACGGATTCAGTCCGCAAATCTGGCGCTCAGTCTGTCATTCTTTGATCGTGCGAAAGCCAAACTCAGAGCTAAAGAACTACAGAAATTGATCGATGAGGGCATTGAGACCTGAGCCGTCTCGGCCTGAACCACTGAAAGCTGAAACGTAGCGCTCGGACAGCCGGGCGTGCAATAGACGAGTTCAGTCATTGAAGACTGAACTCAGTCTCGGTTGGTTTGATTTTGAGAAGGGTTAAATGGCGGGCGGATGCGTCTTAATCCAGTGTCGGGCAATATCTTCCCGCTTGGCGATCCAGACGTGATCGTGTGACTGGACATAATCGAGAAACTTCTTCAGCGCCATAAACCGACTCGGTTTCCCCAGAATCCGACAATGCATGCCAATCGACATCATTTTGGGGCAGTCTTTACCTTCTTCATATAAACAATCGAAATGATCTTTCAGGTACCGGAAGAATTCATCCCCGTGACTGAAACCATAAGGGGAAGCAAAGCGCATATCATTGGTATCAAGGGTATAAGGAATCACCAGATGCGGCTCGGCTTTACCTGCAACGGGCATCCAGAATGGTAGATCGTCTCCATAGTAATCAGAGTCATACAGCAAGCCATCTTGCTCGGCCACTAACTGACGCGTATTCGGGGAGTCGCGTCCGGTGTACCAGCCAATCGGGCGTTTACCGGTCAGGTTTTCAATGATATCCAGTGCTGCTTGCATATGCTGCCGTTCCTGATCGATAGGCATATTTTGATAATGAATCCATTTCAGACCATGACAGACAATCTCATGGTCCGCCTCGATAATCGCCTTGGTCACTGCCGGGTTACGTTGGAGTGCAGTCGCAATGCCGAAAATGGTCAATGGCAGCCTACGTTGATGAAATTCGTTCAGAATCCGCCAGACACCGACCCGGGAGCCGTATTCATACAAGGATTCCATACTCAGATGGCGTCCGGGATAAGGCTCGGCACCAAATATTTCAGAGAGAAATGTCTCGGCATGGTCGTCCCCATGCAGGACACAGTTTTCCCCGCCTTCTTCGTAATTCAAGACAAACTGCAATGCGATACGCGCCTGTCCCGGCCAGCGGGCATTCGGCACTGTGCGGCCATAGCCGATATAATCGCGGGGATTGTTCTCTTCCATGTGTAATTCCTTCCTTCGTTATCATTACTTTGCTGTTCCGGCAAAAATCTGCTGGAAATCAATGACGGTGGTTTGATCGTGTTCAAGCCTCAAAGAGGCACGGATATGATGAAGATGGTGTGTCATCCACTGTTGAGCCGCTTGCGTGTCTTGCCGATTGAGCAGCGCAACCAGCTCGGCATGATCGCCACAGTCACAGCTGACGCTGTGGTGTGAGCCAAATGCTGCAATGACCAATGAAGAGCGGTAGCAGAGTTGTTCGATAAAATCAGCCAGTACCGAGTTACCGGCCAGTTTCGCCAGTTCGTAGTGAAAACGAGCAGTGAGCTGAATGGAATCGGAGAGATGACCATGCTGTTCGGCCTCTTTTTCCTCGTGGATCATCTGGGTAAACCGCTCAGACTGCTGGGCATCCCAGCGCTGCTGTAGCTCAGGAATCAATAAGGGTTCGAGTAATATCCGGCTGCGTAACACTTCTTCTGCTTCTTGTCGGGTGGGGCGATTCACATGTGCGCCTTTATTGGGCTCAATCACCACAAACCGTTCTAATGCCAAACGTTGTAATACCTTGCGAATGCCTGTCCGGCTGACACCGAATGCTTCCGAGAGCCGATCTTCCGGCAGGCGCACGCCCGGTGCAAGTTGATGCTCGACAATTGCTTTGAGTATTTTCTGGTAAATTTTTTCATCATTCGACATCGCGGGTTCTCTTCGTATGACTTAGATTCTTTGACTAATGCATTTTGTATACAGTTTATGTCGGTCTGCTGTATACAGGCAATATATATACCATGGAAAGACACACTTGTTCAGGATGTTTTGCTTGCTTGAGGTTTCCGTGTGACTTGCACAGTGGCCGGCTCCCGAATCTTATCCCCGTGCACCATGAGGCTGCAAAATTGCATGGAATCAGTGCAATTCAGATGAACCATTTTGTCACAAATCCACGCACCATGCGGTTTTGTCATGAGATTTCAGATTGGCACATAAATTGTATTTATCATTGTATACAATCTTGACATGGAGAGTCGATGATGAAAACAACACAACTACCAACCAGCCCACGGCTGAGTAATGCAGATCTGGCCCCGGATACGGAACAAAAATGGGGATGGTATAGTATTTTTGCGTTCTGGATGTCTGATGTCCATAGTGTCGGCGGCTATGTTTTCGCTGCGAGCTTGTTTGCACTCGGACTGAATGGGATTCAGGTATTTATCAGTTTATTGGCCGGAATATCCATCGTGATGGTCTTTGCCAACCTGATGGGCAAGCCGGGTCAACAATCCGGTGCACCGTTTCCGGTCGTTGCCCGGATGTCATTCGGGGTGTTCGGGGCTAATATTCCTGCGGTGATTCGCGGGTTAATCGCGGTGGTCTGGTACGGGATTCAAACCTTTCTGGCTTCAAGTTCATTTATTATTTTGTTGTTGTACTTTTTTCCGCAGATGAGCAGCTTGGCAGATGATAGTTTCCTCGGATTATCCTATCTCGGCTGGATTGGCTTTAGTGCGATGTGGCTGATGCAAGCCATCGTCTTTATGTTTGGCATGGCGATGATTCGCAAAGTGATCGACTGGTCAGGGCCTGCTATTTATGTGGCGATGTTTGCGCTATGTCTGTACATGATTGACCGCGCCGGATGGGACAATATCAGCTTTAACCTGAGTAGCCACAATCTGGAAGGGTGGGACGCGATCACTCAGATGATCATTGCGATTGCACTGGTTGCCGGCTATTTCGCTGGCCCGACTCTCAACTTCAGTGATTTCTCGCGTTATTGCGGCAGCTATCAAAAGCTGAAGCTCGGCAACTGGCTGGGACTGCCGCTCAACTTTATTCTGTTTTCACTGTTCAGCGTGGTGATCGTTTCTGCCTCGATTCCGGTCTTTGGCGAGATGATTACCGATCCGGTTGAAACGGTCAAACGACTCGATTCAGGACTGATTACCGTGCTGGGCGCAATGACATTTATCTTTGCGACCGTTGGGATCAATATTGTGGCGAACTTTGTTGCCCCGGCATTTGATTTCTCAAATGTGTCACCGCAGAAGATCAGTTTCAAACTCGGTGGTTTTATCGCTGCGTTTGGCTCGGTACTGCTGACCCCGTGGAACCTGTTTAGCAACCCGGAAGTCATTCACTACACGGTGGATATTCTGGCTGCGATGATTGGTCCGTTGTATGGCATTATTTTGGTCGATTACTTCCTGATTAAAAAGGGTCAGATTGATGTTCCGTCGTTATATACCGAATCCCCGCAAGGGCAATACTGGTATGAAAATGGGGTGAACAGAAAGAGTATCTACGCCCTGGTTATTGCCGGTTTCGTTGCCGTCTGTGCCACATTCTGGGTCACAGAGCTTGCCAACTATGCGCTGTTTATCGGTGGTGGCGTTGCCGCCTCGACTTATCGTTTCCTGATGGAATCGGAGCGTGCACGTGTCGGCAGCTTGAAGCTGGCGAAACAGAAATCGTAACGAGCATCAAGGCTGTAACAACCCGGTTCGCCTTTGATCGAGTAAAGGCGAACCAACCGATTTTTATCATAAATCGGATCAATCAATCCACCACATCGCAGCCCAATCAAATTTTCAATCAATTGTGAATCTACACGCAAAAAAATGGCACCGAAGTGTTACCAAGCTGGGCTGCTGATGATGCACTGCGACATAATGACAATATATTGAGGCAGAACTGATGAGTGAATTTATCAAAGACAAATTAAAGTTGATTTCCGTCTCTGTCGTGCTCGCCGCATGTGCTTATTTTATTATGACATCACTGAATATGCTGTTGGGTGACAAAATATTGTGGTTATTGACGATCATAGTTGTATATTGGGTTGGATGGCGTTTAGTGCGGCTCTGGAAAATGTACAAATCAAAGCAAAGCTGATGTTCTAGTATGTTGGCAGATTCCTCTAGTTTAGACTGATTCGATTTTCAGGAGGGAGGTTATAGCCTCCTACCTGACATAGTAGACGATTATATTCGTTACGTGTTGCTACACTATGGTTTATTATGCCAGTATCATCGTGGTTAGCGGCATAATAAACCCAACGCACTACTTCCACAGGGTAATGTGTTGTTATTACTTCCATTTTTCCTTCTCCCTCTCCTTCAATTATCCAAGCGTAAATTGCTCCATTTTGGATAGGAAGTGTGGTCGAATTTAGAAACAGTACGCCATTTTTTGTTTGTGTTCCACTGCACCGTATTGGTTCATTAACTGCATGAGAATAGCCCAATGATGTGCGATGACGGATCGCTATAGTTATGTTTATTGATTTTATACTTAATAAAATCAATAAGATAAATTGTTAATTTTAAAATGGCACAATCGTTGCAGAATTTGATTTGATTGTTTCAATCGTTTCATGACAAGATAAGGGACTCAAATGAAATTACTTCGATTGTTTGCTATAGCAGTGGCTTCGGTCATGTGTATGGGATACGCGCTGACTGCGTCAGCCGATCAACTGGAAACCATCCATCAACGTGGGGTGTTAAAAGTGGCGGTGCCACAGGACTTTCCACCGTTTGGTTCTGTCGGAACTGACATGCAACCGCAGGGATATGATATCGATATGGCGGCCTACATTGCCAAGCAGATGAAGGTCAAACTGGAATTGGTGCCGGTTACCAGTGCCAACCGGATTCCGTATCTGCAAACGCAAAAAGTCAACTTGGTGATTTCAAGTATGGGTAAAAATCCGCAGCGTGAAAAAGCCATCGACTTCAGTGAAGCGTATGCGCCGTTTTATCTGGGCGTATTCGGTGCCGCAGACGAGCAAGTGACCTCGGCGGATGACTTGGCAGGTAAGACGGTCGGCGTGACGCGCGGTTCAGTGGAAGACCTTGAGTTAAGCAAACTGGCTCCGGCATCGGCAACGATCAAACGGTTTGAAGACAACAATGCTACGCTGTCGGCTTTCTTATCAGGGCAGATCAGTCTGATCGCGACCGGTAATCTGGTGGTGACTGAGATTGCGACGCGCTATCCGAATAAAGCACCACAGACCAAGTTTTTGCTGAAAAATTCCCCATGCTATGTCGGTGTGATGAAAGGTGAGAGTGCGTTGGTCAGCGAAGTGAACCGGTTGATCGAACAGGCGAAAGCCGACGGTGTATTGGAGCAGTTTTCACAAAAATGGCTCAAGGCACCGTTTCCGAAAGATTTAGGCGCTTAACCTCCGGGAGAACAGCATGAGTTATCAGCTAGACTATGCCGGACTCGCGCCATACCTGCCACAGTTTGTGGCAGGTGTCTGGACGACTGTGCAACTGACGGTAATTTCTACTGTGGCAGGGCTGGTGGTCGGCACACTGTGCGCGGCAGGGCGAACCGGACGTCAATCCGGGTTACGTTTGCTATGTGCCAGTTACATTGAAGTGACGCGCAATACCCCGTTTATTGTGCAGCTCTTTTTTATATTTTTCGGTTTACCGGCGCTCGGTCTCAAGCTTACCGCATGGGAGGCCGGTGTGATTGCCATGGTGTTCAATTTGGGTGCATACAGTGCGGAGATTATCCGGGCAGGGATTGATGCGGTGCCACAAGGGCAATGGGAAGCCGGCAAAACGCTGGGGCTGACCCGACGTCAAATCTTCATCCACATTGTTTTGCCACCGGCATACCAGCGGGTTTATCCGGCATTGGTGAGTCAGTGCATTATTGTGATGCTCGGTTCGGCGGTGGTATCGCAGATTTCGGTCGAAGACCTGACGTTTGCGGCAAACTTTGTGCAATCGCGTAGTTTTCTGAGCTTTGAATCTTACACATTAACCGCAGTGATTTATCTGGTGCTGGCGATTTTGATGCGCCAAGGATTCGCTTATCTTCGCTACCTTGCATTTAAAAACCCATCGTTATAGGAGAGATTCAGGATGATGCAGTTTACCGATTGGGATATCTTCCGTAACCTCCTGCTGGCTGCCCGCTGGACAGTACTCTTGTCCGTGTATGCCTTTATCGGCGGTGGTTTGGTCGGGCTGGCGCTGACTTTATTGCGCAGTACACGCAATCCGTTGTTTACCCGCCTGATTCAGCTCTATGTTGAATTGTTTCAAGGTACACCGTTACTGATGCAGCTTTTTCTGGCTTTCTTTGGCTTGTCGCTGCTCGGTATCGAAGTCAGTGCATGGTCGGCAGCGATTCTGGCGTTAACGCTATTCAGTAGTGCGTATTTCCATGATATCTGGCGGGGATGTATTGAATCCTTACCTAAAGGTCAGTGGGAAGCCTGTCGTACATTGGGTCTGACTTACCTGCAAACAATGCGGCATGTCATTTTCCCGCAGGCGATGCGCATTGCCATTGCACCGACGGTTGGTTTCTCGGTGCAAATTGTCAAAGGAACCGCTTTGGCATCGATCATTGGTTTTGTCGAGCTGACTAAAGCCGGCACCATGCTCAACAACGCAACATTTCAACCGTTTAAAGTGTTTGCCATGGTCGCGTTGCTCTATTTTGCGATCTGTTTTCCTTTATCGATGTTCGCCCGTTATCTCGAATCACGGAAGGTGTGAGGTTACTGGTGTGGAAAAACTGAAAATAAGACGACTCATTTACAGCTCGGAGGCAAAGTATTATGTCACTTATCAGTGTTGATCAGGTTCATAAGTTTTATGGTGAAAACCATGTGTTGAAAGGGGTAGACCTGAAAATTCAAGCCGGAGAAGTGATCTCGATTATCGGCCGGAGCGGTTCAGGAAAAAGCACTTTGCTGCGGTGTATGAACGGGCTGGAAACCTATCAGGAAGGGGCGATCATCGTCGATCAGCAGGCCATCGAAAATGATGAATATAAACTGCGTCTTTTGAGTCAGAGTGTCGGTATGGTTTTTCAGAGCTTCAATCTGTTTCCGCATAAAACGGTCGGTGAAAATGTCATGCTGGCACCGAAGCTGGTGCAGAAAAAATCTGCCGCAGACTGTCAGCGGATTGCGCGTGAGCTCTTGGAAAAAGTCGGGCTGGGCGATAAATTCGACGCCTATCCGGGTAACCTTTCCGGCGGGCAGCAACAGCGCGTGGCGATTGCGCGCTCACTGGCGATGTCGCCGAAGGTTTTGTTGTGTGATGAGATCACCTCAGCACTGGACCCGGAACTGGTCGGTGAAGTATTGAAAGTGCTTGAACAGTTGAAAGCCGAAGGGATGACTTTGATTTTAGTTACCCATGAAATGAATTTTGCCCGGGATGTCGGGGATCGGGTCGTGTTTATGAATGAAGGGAAAGTGTGGGAAACCGGGCCGAGTGAAGCCGTGTTTGCCAACCCACAAACTGCGGAGCTGAGAAGTTTTCTCTCTGCGGTACTTTAACTGAATATTTTGAGGTGACCCTTGATAGAACCGACCGTTGCATGCCGAGCGTCAGTAGCCACGATAACAGCGTCCGGCAGGAGATAAAACCAGTGATGAATGACCGAACCTCTGATGTCAATCAATCCAAGCAGCCGACGGCAAACTGTCCGCTCAGTGAACGGATTACCCGTCATTATGCCAGTTTGACAGACAATAATCGGCGTTTGGCGGATTACTTGCAACTCAATCCGGAAAAGGTGTTGATGCTGTCAACCAGTGAAATCGCAGAGGCGTGTCAGGTCTCGAAAACCAGTGTCAGCCGCTTTATTCGTAAACTCGGCTATGAAGACCATCTCGCCTTACGTCAAGAGCTGATGACGGAGCGGGACAACGGTCAGCCGGTGATGATGACGACACTGGACGATTCTGAATTCAATCATGAAGTCCGGGCACTGGAAAAACTCTGGGAACAACTGACCCGACAGGATCACCAGCCATTAATTGAGAAACTGGCAACAGCGAAGCGGATTAAAATCATCGGCTATCGCAATAGTTACCCGCTGGCAATGCATTTTCGTCAGCAATTGATGCAATGCCGGACTCATGTTGAACTGTTGCCGCTGCCCGGTCAGACCATCGGTGAGGATCTGGCATCCATTGATGAGGATGATTTCACGATTGTGATCGGTATCCGTCGTCGCGTGGCAAACTTTGAGAAAATGATGGCTTTTCTGGCGCAACGAGATTGCTTGCTGATTACCGATCAGTCCGGACAGAAGTACGCGCAGCAAGCCACGCATTACTTCATCTGTTATATGAACAATGAGCTGCCGTTGGACAGCTATGCAGTGCCGATGAGTTTGATTGCGCATCTGGTCAATCAAACGTTTTTACACTTAAACAGCAAATCGACGCAGGTCAGTCGAAAGATCAGCATGAACTATGCGCAGCTCAATGAGTTAGAGTAAGGTCTGCGGGTCGTGATAACGAGACGATAAATACATGATAAACACATCAACATGGATATAAACAAGAATGGGTATCATCAATAAATTAAAAAAAGAGTGGTTTCTGGTTGGCATGGTGGTCGCGATTGCGCTGGCGACCGTTTCTGAGCAGGTTGGTCGTTCCGGTGGCTTGATTCATCTCGATAAACTGACCGGGATTGGGGTTGCAATTGTGTTCTTCTTACACGGGCTGGGGCTGTCTCCGCAAAAGATTAAAGCCGGGGTGAGTAACTGGAAACTGCACGTCTATATCCAGTTGGCGACTTATCTGTTTTATCCGTTACTGTGGTTGATTTTAGGCAATGGCATGTTGGCATTTATGCCGACAGCGCTCGCCTTTGGTTTCTGCTATCTGTTTGTGCTGCCCAGCACGATTTCCTCCTCGGTGGCGATGACCAGTGTCGGCAAAGGCAATGTACCGGGGGCAATTTTCAACGCATCACTTTCCAGTATCCTCGGTGTGTTTCTCACCCCGTTGTTAATTCAGTTTTTTATGGGGATGACCGGGGTGCAATTGGATCTGATGAGCTCGGTGATCTCCATCGCCAAACTGTTGTTAATCCCGATGATTGCCGGGCAACTTGCCAGACCGTTATTAATCAATTTTATTGAACGGCATAAGTCTGTGGTCAACAAAGTCGATAAGTACGTTATTCTACTGATTGTCTATAATGCGTTTTGTGACTCGGTTGCAAATGGCATCTGGCATAACTTCTCGGTCGGGATGCTTGCCACTGCGATTGGCATTTGTTGCATCGTGCTGTTGGTGATGGTTCATGCGATTCAGTGGGGCGCGCAGCGCTGTCAGTTTTCACGGCCAGATGAAGTCGCTGCGGTGTTTTGCGGGACCAAGAAAACCTTGGCGGCAGGGGTGCCGATGGCGACGGCCATTTTCGGCACCGACCCGAATCTGGGCATGATTTTGCTACCGATTATGCTTTATCACCCGATTCAGATTTTCTACTGTGCAATTCTTGCGAATCGGTATGCCAAACGTGATCAGCCGGCCAGTGAGGCGGCTGCGAACTCGTAAGCGGAGAGACAGATATGGGACAACATCAGGTCAGAGACCAACGTATTTACTGTCAGCAGGGGCCGGATTATCTTGCGGCAACCGATGATGGGGCGTTATCCGGTCTGAGCTTTGTGTTTAAAGATTTATTTGATGTCGCAGGCTATAACACCGGTGCCGGTAATCCCGCATGGCTAGAGAGTCATGCCTCGGCAAAGGCGACCTCACCGATTATCGAAACTTTACTCAGCGCCGGGGCAACCTGTCGCGGCCGGGTTCAGACTGACGAGCTGGCTTACAGCCTGAACGGGCAAAACATTCATTACGGCACACCTGAAAACCCGGCTGCCCCCGGCTGTATTCCCGGTGGTTCATCAAGCGGCAGTGCCGTCACCGTCGCTCAGGGAGATGTCGATTTCTCTATCGGGACTGACACCGGTGGTTCGGTGCGGATTCCTGCCAGTTATTGCGGTTTATTCGGCTTACGGCCGACGTTGGGGAAATTTGACCTCACCCACTGCTTTGAACTCGCTAAAAGCTTTGATACCGCAGGTATTTTTGCCCGGGATCTGTCGGTTTTGACATCGGTTTACTGTGAACTATCGACAGAAACTGTGCCGGATGCGGTCGATCCGATTCCGACCCTTTATCTCGACCGTTTTATGGCGCAGCATCTGAGTGAAGATCGTTATCAGCGGGTGCATGACCGTTGCCGTTGGGCCGGAATTGCGCTTGAAGAGAAAGACTTTATCACACAGTCCGAGTGGACACTGGATGGGCTGAGTCTGCTGTTTCGCAGTATTCAAGGTTATGAAATTATTCAGAAACATGGCCGCTGGCTGACGGAACACGAGGACTCGCTCGACCCTGCCATTTTGGAACGAGTCAAATGGGCGAGAACCGTTGCTGATACCACTTACCAACAAGGAAAACTTCGCCAGAAAGCATTCCGCACGTGGTTATACGCCCAGCTTGATGAACACGGCGGCGTCTGGCTGTTACCGACTACACCTGCCGGGCCACCGTCACTGGATATTTCGCCACAAGCTATGGCCGATTACCGGACTGAGCTGATGGGATTAACCGCAATTGCCGGCTTGTCCGGATTCCCTCAGTTACATTTACCGTTTCAGGGAATGACTGACGGCCCGTGTGGGATGTCGCTGCTGGGACTGCCCAATGAAGAAGGTCGATTACTGGCAATTGCCGCAAGACTGATGGCCGGAGAGGACAGTCAATGAAATATCAGACAGCATTTACCGCGCCCCATTACCGGGCGGCACAAGCCGGACAAAAAATTCTCGATGAGGGCGGCACCGCCAGTGAAGCGATGGTTGCTGCGGCAGCAATGGTGACGGTGCAGTATCCGCATATGAATAGTATTGGCGGAGACAGCTTCTGGTTAATTTGCCATCCGGGACAACAACCGATAGCCATTGACGGCTGTGGCGCGGCTGCATTGAATATTGATCCGGCTGTATATCGTGCGCAAGGTGATGCATTACCGGCGAGCGGTGGCAGAGCGGCGATCACCATGGCCGGAACGATCGCGGGCTGGCAGCAGGCTTTAACGCTCAATCATCGCCGACACTCGTTGCAGCAACTGTTGCAACCGGCGATCACGGCTGCCCGGGAAGGGATTGAGGTCACTCAGAGTCTGGTCAATGCGAGCGAAAAAACGGTGGCGATGTTGGCGGATATTCCGTCATTTGCTCAGCACTATTTACCGGACGGTAAGACCCTTGAGATTGGGCAGATTCTGCGAAATCCGACACTGGCGACCACTTTTGAGCGGCTTGCAACCGCAGGTCTGGATGATTTTTATCGGGGAGAAATTGCCAAGCAAGCTGCGGCGGATCTGGCGGCATTAGGCAGCCCGCTGACCCTTGACGATTTCCACCACCATCAGGCTCGGGTTATGGCACCGTTATCGGTGCAGACCGGTAAAGGAAAACTGTATAACTTCGGTGCTCCGACGCAAGGGGTCGCCTCACTGCTGATCTTGTCGATTTATGACCGACTGGTTGCTCAGGCTGACGGTGAGATTGACCACATCCATTTGCTGGTCGAAGCGACCAAACAGGCGTTTATTCTGCGTGATCAATACGTGACCGATGAAGCGGATCTCTCTATATCGTTGCAGCAATTATTGACTGAGCAGAGCATTGACGCATGTGCGACACGTATTTCGCCGGCGCAGGCTCAGCCATGGCCGCATATCGCCAAACCCGGTGATACGGTGTGGATGGGGGCGACCGACCAGTACGGCACCATGGTCAGCTTTATTCAGAGTGTGTACTGGGAGTTCGGCAGCGGGGCGGTTTTGCCGAATTTAGGATTTGTCTGGAATAACCGGGCGAAAAGCTTTTCGCTTGATAGCGCGCATCACAATGTGCTGAAACCGGGCAAAAAACCATTCCACACTTTAAACCCAGCTTATGCCGAGCTGAACGATGGACAACGGATCGTGTACGGCACCATGGGTGGGGAAGGGCAGCCGCAGACACAGGCCTGCCTGTTCAGCCGTTATGTCTATCAGGG
This sequence comes from Vibrio sp. MEBiC08052, assembly GCF_001506075.1. Classification (GTDB taxonomy): domain Bacteria; phylum Pseudomonadota; class Gammaproteobacteria; order Enterobacterales; family Vibrionaceae; genus Vibrio. Next base: position 3,930,742 of record NZ_KQ947475.1, read on the forward strand.
CTATGCGCTGGATGAAGCGATTGCGATGCCGCGCTGGTTGCTGGGACGCACTTGGGGGGATGATACCCACCAGTTGCGGCTGGAGCAGAGTTTATATCTGGCGTATCAGGATACATTGCGCGAGCGCGGTCACGAAATTACACAAGTGAAAGATCAAAATGAACTGATGGGTCATGCCGGTGCAATCACGTTAGATCAAAGCGGTCAAGCCACTCCGGCAACGGATCCGCGCAGTGATGGTGATGCCTTGACCGGTCCGTTTTAAACCGACGATTTGAATCAGATTTTATGGAGAGATGTATGGAAACCAATCCACTATTTGAAACCCTCAACCCACCACAGCGGATGCTGATGGGACCGGGACCGATTAACGCGTATCCCCGGGTGCATCAGGCGATTTCGTCGGCTTTGATTGGGCAGTACGATCCGGTCATGACCGGCTATATGAATCAGGTACAAGCCCTTTATCGCAATGTATTTGAGACGCAGAATCAACAGACCTTGCTTGTTGATGGTACCGCGCGGGCCGGGATTGAGGCCGTACTGGTATCGGTGTTGCAGCCGGGGGACAAAGTGTTGATTCCGGTGATTGGCCGGTTCGGCCATCTGTTGTGTGAAATCGCTCACCGGGTTGGTGCTGCGGTACAGACGATCGATATTGAATGGGGCGAGGTGTGCCCGCCGGAGAAAGTTGAAGCCGCGATTCGTGAGTTTCAGCCGAAAATGCTGGCTACTGTGCAAGGTGATACCTCAACCACCATGAATCAGCCGCTGGCTGAGATCGGTGAAATCTGTCAGCGTTACGGGGTGCTGTTTTACTGTGATGCAACGGCATCGATTGCCGGGAATGAGCTTAAAGTGGATGCATGGCATCTCGATGCGGTCTCTGCCGGACTACAAAAATGTCTGGGCGGGCCGTCGGGTAGCGCACCGGTGACGCTCAGTGAACGCTGCGTTGAGGTGATTAACCGGCGCAAACGGGTTGAAGCCGGCATTCGTACCGCAGCCCATCAGGATGGGGAGGATACGCCGATTTTATCCAACTACTTTGATTTAGCGATGGTGATGGATTACTGGGGGCCGGAGCGACTCAACCACCACACGGAAGCAACCAGTATGTTGTATGCTGCGCGTGAGTGTGCCCGGCTCTATCTCGAAGAGGGCGCAACGCAGGTGATCGCCCGCCACCAACAAGCCGGACGGGCGATGGCGGTCGGCCTTGAAGCGATGGGCTTAACGCTGTTCGGTAATCAACAATACAAAATGAACAATGTGGTCGGGGTTTATATTCCTGAACAAATCAATGGTGATCTCGTTCGCCAAGAACTGTTACATCGCTTCGGTATCGAAATCGGCACCTCATTCGGACCACTTCACGGCAAAATCTGGCGCATTGGCACTATGGGGTATAACGCCCGTCAGGAATGTGTCCTGATGACACTGGCGGCACTGGAATCGGTGTTACTGAAAGCCAGAGTACCCGTCGCTCCCGGTCAGGCTGTTGCTGCGGCAATGGATGTCTTCGGTGCCTGATTCGGACCATCGTCAAAGCAAGGAAAAGTCACAAAATATGAGGCAATCACAAGGAGCGCGTATGCAGGCGGCACACCGGGCCACACAGGTGATGGAAAGAATTCAGACATTAGCCTCATTCAGCGCAATGCCAAACGGCATTCTACGGGCTTATCTGACCGAAGAGCATCGTCAAGCACATCAACAACTGGCGCAGTGGATGACGCAGGCCGGTCTGGAAATCTGGCAGGATGAAGTCGGCAATCAGTGGGGCAGAAAAGTCTCGGCACATCCTGAAATGCCGACGCTGATCATCGGTTCGCACAGTGATACTGTCGCCAATGCCGGTGGTTATGACGGCCCGCTGGGGATTTTACTGGCAATTGAAGCACTAGATGCGCTCAAAGGCGTTGATTTACCGTTTCATGTTGATGTGGTGGCATTTGCCGATGAAGAAGGCACCCGTTTTCAGACCACGCTGCTGGGTTCCAGCCCGGTGGCCGGCATGTGGAATCCGGCCTTATTAGATCGCAAAGATAAAGATGGCGTCACGATTGGCGAAGCGATGAAGCGGTTCGGGCTCGATCCTGACAAAGTGGTTGATGCTGCCCGCCAGCCGGAAGAGACGCTCGCTTATCTGGAAGTGCATATCGAACAAGGGCCGCTGCTGGAAAGTCTCGACTTGCCCGTCGGCGTGGTGACTGCGATTGCCGGGGCAAAACGGTTTCTGATTGATGTGTCTGGTGTTGCCGGACATGCCGGTACCGTGCCGCTGCCGCTGCGTCATGATGCGCTATGTGGCACGGCGGAGATGATTGCCTGTATTGAAGCGTTTGCTACCGAGCATGAAATTGTCGCGACGGTTGGCAAGTGTGAGGTGCGCTCCGCAGCGGTCAATGTGATTCCCGGACAGGTGCAGTTTTCATTGGATATTCGCAGTCAGTCGCAAGACAAACTGGATTACTGTGCACCATTACTGATGACACAATTAGCGGCTATCGCTGACAAGCGCGGTTTAACCATAACCCATGAACAGATCTATCAGGCGCAGGCCGTGCCATGTAGTGATCGGCTACAACAGGTCTGGGCAGATGTGGTCGAATCAGCGACCGGGAAAGATGTCTGTTATCTTGCCAGTGGTGCCGGTCATGATGCGATGGTGATGGCAAATATTGCCGAGATGGGCATGTTGTTTGTCCGTTGTGAAAAAGGCATCAGCCATAATCCGCGAGAAAATGTAGAGACTCAGGATGTGGCGGTGGCGCTGGACTGCTTGATCAACATGATCTGTGCTCTGTCACCATCCCGTGCCAGTACTGATTAACCACAAGCCAAAATCCTTCTTTGCCCGGACAGGAACACCGTCCGGGTATTTTTTAGCTGCTATCACTGTTTTTATGGACGTAAATGTTTCACCATCGCTTTATTTTGATATCGAGATTTTGATATCGAGGCCGAGTGAAACTAGGGTGCCGACAAGGGTGGCGATCACCACCGATAACAGCGAACCGATCAAAACATATTCGGTGAGGTTGCGGCTGTCTGATTTGTTCAGTTCACCGAATCTGAATATGGATTTGGCGGTGAAGACAAAACCGACCGCGGCATAACTTCCGACCAGCGTAAATGTCAGGATCAGGATTCGCTCTAAATAACCGATCAACTCACCACCTGCGACAAGGCCATTCATTTGCGGATGGTTGTCAGTCACGGTCATGGAATATTTGTTTAAGAGGCTGCCAATCCCTACTGACGTCGGTTTGAGAACCAGCACATATGCCAAGGCCACCAACATACCTTGAGCAAACTTGTCATGCTGAAGCATCGTGCTAATGGTGATATCCGTGGTGATGTAAAATGCGAGCAGTGCAAACACGACAGTATGGAGGGCTTGCTCTGCCACCATATGCGTAAATTGATGTGGATTGCGCGTCGCTTGCCACAGGTCAATCAGCACATGAATCACTGCAACAATCGCAATCAAACAAGCCGTGGTACGCCAATCCATGCCAAGCACCATGGCCGGCACCGAGAGCGCAATGCCCTGCAATAACGCATGAATATATAGTTGCGGGGCGCGATAGGTGGATTTGTGCTTGGCTGCCCGCCATCGTCCGGGTTGGAGGTAAAAATCACCGATCAGATGAATCAGTAAAAACGCGATGAAAACCGTCAAAAAATCAGACATTTTTGAACCCTGCCACTTGGTTGATAAATTGTTGATTGAGTGCACTGATGAGCGACCAGCCCGACGCCTTCAGTGATTTACTGACCGTTGCCGTCGCAATACCGAGCTGTTCGGCTAACTCACTCACCGACAGATCCTGATGGCTTTGCAGCATCGGCAGCATGACTTCACACTGGCGTGCGGTTAAGTCAGTCAACTGTCTGTCGAGGTATTGAAAGAGTAAGTCAAACTGTGCGTTGAGTTCCGGACGGTCAGAACTAAAAATCAACCGATGGTTTTTTAATGACTTGAGCCCGCGTCCGGACAGGACAAATGCCTCTCCCATCGATTCCGAGACCGACTCACGCAGATCGGCATGAGCCGCAATAGCGAAGCTAATCCGGCTGTCAAAGGTTTTGCCGAGCGCTTTAATCCCGAGCCGATAAAGGAGGGTGTATCTCAGCGCATTTTCAATATCATGCACCACACTCTGAAATTCATCCCCCCGGATAATACTGTGCGCATTGGATGTGTTTTCGGTACTCATCCATGTCTGAATCTCTTTGATGCGTGTCAGGAGTCGGTCAAACTGCTCAGCATCTAACTGAGTTGAATTAACGATATCACCACTGATCACGGCAATTGCTTTATCGGTCGCCGCCACATGAAACTCCGCGCTATTTCCTTGTGTTAATTTAGCTGTTTATGGCTAATTATACAAGTTTAGCTGTTTATGGCTAAATTTGGTGGTTTGGCGATATGGGGCTAAACCGACATTGTGTGAATCTGTATATGTTGAGGGCGGGAAATGAGTACGGAGCAATATTCTGGCTTTAAAGTTATTGATTTATCAGTTGCGGATATGCGTCTCTTGTCACTTTGTTGAGGCAGTTTTATGAGATCATACAGATGATTATCAATCATAAGTCTGTTTTTTTGCCAAATTATGCGGATGATTCTTGGTTGAAACGTCAGTGCTATAAAAACGTGGTATCATTTTTTCAATTAAATATTAGTAGATATAATAGAAGCATGAATAACCCAGCTATTGCTAATAAGTATCAACAACTTAGACTTGCTGTATTAGCTCAGACTCAAGATGATTTTGAGCAGTTTGAGCCTGACTTTATTGGTCATATTGATTTAACAGAAATCAGTGAAGATGCTCTCCACTCTCAGGATAAATGGGATATACCAGTAAATCGTCAAATCGGATGGGATTGGCGACAAGTGCGAGATCAATACCGCAGAGATCATATGGCTAGAGTAGAGCTTGCTGTATGGTATGGTGAAGATTTGTGTGGTCTTATGATCGGCAAAGCGAGTGAAGGGAAATTGGTTGTTAAAATCAACTATATTCAGGGTGGTGAAGTTGAAAATCCTTTAAAAGGGTACATTGTTCCTATTGCTTCACGCTGTGCGGAGTTGTTTGCTGTTGCTATTAAAGCGGATTGGATTGGTATTCAAGATCCAATCGATGATGAGCATTTGTTAAATTACTATCGTGAATTAGGCTTTGATGAAAGTGATCCATTTGATCCTAAAAACAATGCATTGTTTAAACGTGTTGTAGTAGATGAAGGCTAAGCTGCTTTCCAAATTGGTTATGATCAGTTATAGTTAGGACAACTAAGGGGGCTATTATGTTGACTGTAGCAACAGACAAAGCAAATGATGTAAATGTAGATAAAGCTATTAAGCGTATGCAGGTTCACGCTTCTAAGAGTAAGTCATCATTTGGTAAAACTTTAAGAGTTCAGGCCCCTAAATCTGCTTATGGACGTCTTGCCGGGCCGGCCAAAGCATAGAAAAACTCAGATATTAAGCATCGCAACAGCGGTGCTTTTTTTATGCTCGAAAGGCATATACAAACGGTTCAAGAGTGATGTCCCACATTTGGCATTTTAGTTCATGCCGGGGCTTGTGTTTAATCGTCATCGCCCCAAGAGGAAACTCTTGGGGCGGATTGCATTTAAAGTGTGATGTTCTTCGTCATACCGGCTTCGGCATGACCCGGAATATTACAGGCAAATTCAACGTTTTTTTCACCGTGGAAATGCCACATAAGCTGCTTGGCCTTTCCGGGCTCGACTGTAACGGCATTTCCCATATCATGCATATGTTGGCCGTTCATTTCTTTCATCATGTCACGATGCATCAGTTGTTCGGCTTCAGAGCCAATCGTGAACTCATGATCTATCTTACCCGTATTCATCACGACAAATTGAACCACATCGTTAGGGGCAATGTTTATCTCTTTTTTGAATGTGATCTTCATATCATCAGAAAGCAGGACATGAACAACCTTGTTCGGTTTTACGCCGGTGGCAGGCATACCGACATCAGACATATGATCCATATTCATCATATTACGATGATTCATATTCGTGCCATTGTTCATTGAGCCGTGGTTCTGCGCATTATTCGTGTCTGCGAAAGCAACAGATGAACTGATGGTTAACGCGATAGCTAAAGTGAGTTTTTTCATCATTATTTATTTCCTCATTAATGGTCGATATCTATTTAGTTTCACGCTGTTTCCACAGCTTGAAGATTGCTGGTATGACAAGCAGAGTCAGTAGTAGGGCTGAAGCCATACCGCCGATCATCGGTGCAGCGATACGTTGCATGATTTGTGAGCCGGTACCGTGGCCGTACATGATCGGAATCAGACCGATAATGACGGTAATAACCGTCATCATGACCGGGCGAACACGCAATCCCGCACCTTCGCGGATGGCGTTGTTCAAGTCCTTGGGTGTGATGGGAACGTTTTGTTCCCGGGCTTTGAGTTTGGTGTAGTGCCAAGCCTGATTGAGATAAACCAACATGATGACGCCAATTTCAACCGCGACACCGGATAGCGCGATAAAGCCAACCCCCACGGCGATAGATAAGTTGTAATTGAGCGCATACATCAGCCATAAGCCGCCAACCATAGCCAGAGGCAGTGTCGCCATAATAATCAGGACTTCGCCTATGCGTCGGAAGCTGAAATAGAGCAGTAGCGTGATGATGGTGAGTGTAATGGGAATCACCACACTCAGGCGCTGTTTCGCACGTTCCATATATTCGTATTGTCCTGACCATGCCAGAGAATATCCCGCGGGCAGTTTCAGCTCATCAGCAACACGTTGTTGCGCTTCTGTCACATAGGAGCCAAGATCTCTGCCGTCGATATCGACGAAAACCCAACCGTTAGGGCGCGCGTTTTCGGTTTTGATCATGGGAGGCCCGTCTTCGTAACGAATATCAGCGACATCGGCCAACGCAATCCGTGCACCATTTGGCGTGACTAACGGCAGGTTTTGCAGCTTAGTGACGGAATCACGGTAGTCTTGCGGGTAGCGAACATTAATGGGATAGCGCTCTAGCCCTTCAATGGTTTCACCGACATTCATACCGCCAATGGCCGTTGACACAACTTGCTGAACATCTTTGATATTGAGTCCGTATCGCGCTGCGGCTTTACGTTTGATATCTACGGTGACATACCGGCCGCCCGCGACGCGTTCAGCGTAGACAGACGCTGTGCCGTGAATCTGGTTGAGAATGGGTTCCAGCGCTGAACCTATGCGCTCAATGGTTTTGAGTTCCGGTCCCACAATTTTGATACCGATCGGGGTTTTTATCCCTGTTGCCAACATGTCGATGCGGGTTTTAATTGGCATGACCCATGCGTTGGTTAATCCGGGGAACTGAATCAGATTGTCAAACTCCTTCCGTAAGGATTCGCTGGTGACACCGGCTCGCCACTCTGCGCGTGGTTTCAGCTGAATCACGGTTTCGATCATTGTCAGTGGGGCAGGGTCGGTTGCGGTTTCGGCTCGTCCCACTTTGCCCCACACGGTTTTCACTTCAGGAACCGTTTTAATCAGTTTATTGGTTTGTTGTAGCAATTCGCGCGCTTTACCAATGGAAATCCCCGGATAAGTGGTCGGCATATACATCAAATCGCCCTCATCCAATGGCGGAATAAATTCACTGCCGAGTTGACTGGTTGGGTAATACGCTGAAGCCATCAGCGCAATTGCCAGAACTAACACTGATTTAGGATAGTTGAGGCTCAGGTTGAGCAGTGGACGATAAAGACCGACTAACGCTTTGTTTACCGGGTTTTTATGTTCCGGTAGGATCTTACCGCGAATAAAATAGCCCATGAGTACAGGCACTAATGTAATGGCCAGCCCCGCTGATGCTGCCATGGCATAGGTTTTCGTAAACGCTAACGGAGAGAACATTTTCCCTTCCTGACCTTCCAGTGCGAAGACCGGGACAAAGCTTAACGTGATAATCAGCAGAGAGAAAAACAGGGGTGGCCCCACTTCCTGAGCGGCATTGCCGATGACTTGCCAGCGGTTTTTATCCGTCAGGGGTGTTCGCTCAATATGTTTATGCACATTTTCGATCATGACGATAGCACCATCGACCATTGCGCCGATGGCAATAGCGATACCGCCCAATGACATAATATTTGCGTTAATCCCTTGCCAGTGCATGATAATGAAAGCCGACAAAATGCCCACCGGTAAGCTCAGGGCGATCACGAGTGATGAACGAATGTGGAACAGGAACAGAGCACATACAATGGCAACCACGATGAACTCTTCTGCCAGTTTCTGCCAAAGATTATCAACCGCAGCATTAATGAGCGTCGAGCGATCATAAGTCGGGACGATCTCCACGCCCTGAGGCAGACCGCGCTGCAATGCTTCAAGCTTGGCTTTCACGTTGTCGATAACCTGGCTTGCGTTTTCACCAAAGCGCATCACAATCACACCACCGACGGCTTCACCTTCACCGTTGAGTTCAGAAATCCCACGGCGCATTTGTGGCCCTAAGTTGATATCGGCAATATCACCGAGTCGCAGTGGCGTTCCCTTTGCTGTCACTTTCAGCGGCAATGATTCAATGTCTTCAATACTTGTCAGATATCCGGTAGTACGAACCATGTGCTCGGCTTCCGCGACTTCAATGACCGATGCACCCGTTTCCTGATTGCCGTTCTGAATTGCCATATTGATTTGTTGAAGGGTCAGGTTATAAGCACGCAGTTTTGCCGGATCAATCTGAATCTGATATTGCTTGACCATACCGCCGACGGTGGCGACTTCTGATACGCCATCAACGGTTTGTAACTCATACTTTAAGAACCAATCCTGTAAGCTGCGAAGCTGAGCCAAATCATGCTGACCGGTTTTATCTTGCAGGACATAACTGAACACCCAACCGACTCCTGTCGCATCCGGGCCAAGCGTTGGTTTGGCATTGGCCGGCAATTTGGGCGCAACCTGACTGAGGTATTCCAATACCCGAGAACGCGCCCAATACATATCGGTCTGATCATTAAAAATGATATAGACGTACGAGTCACCGAAGAAGGAGTAGCCACGAACGGTTTCTGCTCCCGGTACCGCGAGCATAGCTGTGGTCAGCGGATAGGTCACCTGATCTTCAACAACCTGCGGGGCTTGCCCCGGATAGCTGGTTTTTATGATGACCTGCACGTCGGACAAATCAGGAATTGCATCGACCGGCGTATTTTTCACACTGAACAGCCCTGCGCCGACAAGCGCAATTGTCGCCAGAAGGACAATGAAGCGGTTGTGCAGAGACCAGCGAATTATGGCATTGATCATTGCTTGCCTCCGATACGTTCAATGCTTTTCAAAGCGAAATCATCGTTCTGTTTTTGCACCAGAAATCGAACCCGGTCACCTTCTGCCAGACCTGTCAGTTTTACATCAGGGTCAACAGTAAAGTTCATTTCACCGGCTTGCCAGTGCCATTCAGAAACCGGTAAATGCTGCAGTGTAATCATGCCGAAGTCCGGCATCAGCGTGGTGATATCACCTTCGACCCAAACTTCGCCCGCGATAACGCTGTTGGTCTTCTCTCCTATGCCATCGATACGCGCTAAGTCAGCGGTTTGGCTGGACTCGGAATCAAGCAGGAAGTGTGCGGATGAGACAACGCGACTTTGCGGGGTCAGCCCCTGAAGCACTTCAATTTGGTCTCCGGCTTCGCGTCCAACCTGAATTCGTGCAGAACGATATTTGCCATTGCCTTCAGATAACACCACGCGAGTCATTCCCCCCGTGCGGATGACTGCGGATTTAGGAATGGTCAGAACCGATTCGTCAGTCACCGGTTGCAGCGAAATATTGGCAAACATGTTCGGTTTCAGTTCGCCTTGTGAGTTGGGAAATTTTAGCCGCAGGCGTAACGTCCGGGTCTGCGGATCTAAAATGGGATAGACATAGTCAATTTCCCCTTGCCATTCTTTTCCCGGAATCGCATCCAATGTCATTTTGGCTTTGCTGCCGGCTTTTACCCAGTGTGACTGGCGCTCAAATACTTCTGCATCAACCCAGACATGATCAATGGGGCCCGCGCTAATAACGGCTTGTGCCGGAGACAGATAACCGCCTTCGCGAATATTCAGGCTGGCGATAATGCCGTCCGATTTTGCCTTAATATCCATGGTTTGTGATGTTTTACCGCGTTGCAAAATAGCTTGAATCTGCTGACGGTCAACACCCAGTGTCATTAACCGCTCGGTTGCACCTTTAACCAATCCACTCCTGCCTGTGCGGTAAGCATTTAAAAGCTCTTCCTGTGCTTTGACTAATTCAGGAGAATAAAGGGTAAAGAGCACATCCCCTTGAGTGACCTTATCGCCGACGGCATTGATATTCAGCTTTTCTACCCAACCGGCGACACGGACGTTGGTCTGCCATAACTGACTTTCATCAAAAGCGATATAACCGACCGTTTCGATGTGGGGAGACAAGGGAGCCATCTGAGCCTGTTGCCATTTAACTCCGAGATTATTTTCAACGGCCGGATCAATCGTCACTGTCCCCGGTTTGGTGTCTTGGGCTGCATCTTCCGCATAGACCGGAATCAGATCCATTCCCATCGGAGACTTACCCGGCTGGTCGCGCCGGTAGTTCGGATCCATTGGCGCGACCCAGTAAAGCGGCTCATTACTTGCCTGAGCTTGCGTTGTATCAGTGGAATGATTCGCCATGTCTGATTGTGAGAGTTGTGTTTGTACACCAAACCCTAACGTTGCGCCGATAATCAGCGCGAGTGTTGTAATGTAAAGTGTTTTCATTATTCTGCCTTGTTATTTATTGCTGCCCTGACTCGATAGAAATTTCCGGTTTATCGACCTGATAGCTATAGCTGTTCAGTAACGCGGAAAGGTTGTTATTCACCAGATTGAGATCGGTGATGAGGCGCTGGTATTCCAGCTCTAATGCGAGTGCATCACGGCTGGCTAGAATCACATCATTTAATTGAGCCGTGTTGTTCTGATAGCCTCGTTCGGTTGCTTTGACGCGTGAATCCGCCTGAGGTAATAAGGTGGATTCAAAGCGTTCGAGACGCTGAGCAAGGTTATTTTTATCCGTCAGCAAGGCATTCACTTTGGCGTTCATTTGACTGATAAGGGTGTCTTTTTGCGACTGAGCCGCACTGACCTGATATTGTGCGGCGGCTAAGTTTCGATCTTGTTTATTCCCTGTAAACAAAGGGATATCCACGGTGATGTAGGCACTGATTAAGTCAGAAGCGGGGTCACCTCGCATATCGTTTGACTGGCGATAGGCATACATCAGCTCCACACCGAACTGTGGTGTGTAGGATTGACGCGCGAGGTCAACTTGCGTGCGACGCACATCAATGGAAGCATCGGCCATCCGTACCACAGGGTTTTGATTGAGCTGAGAGTAATAGTTGTGATGGGGTGCTGTCGTTTCGATATCGTGTAAAGTGTCCCAATTCAGTTGGTTAGACGCTGTCAGCGATTTGGTATTGAAGAGCCAATCAGAGCCTAACCATTCTGAGAACTGGGCGCTGAGTCGCTGTTGCATTTGCTCATTCGCCTGAATTTTTTCATCCAGCTTGGTCACTTGCAGCTGGGCATTAATCAGATCCTGAGTTTCGCTTTTGCCAATGGCGTAATTGGTTTGAATGAAACTTTCCAGCTCTTGCATGAGTTTGCGATTTTCAAGCAGAACCCGGTTTGCCACTTGCTGATAACCCAGTTCGAGCCATATTTTAGTCATGGCGTTGATGACTTCGAGTTCTCTGGCCGCAGCCTGAACTTCCAATCCGCCTGCTTGAAATACGGCTTTTCTATCATTGAGTGCAGCAGTATTTCCACGGTTGAATTGCTGCATCAGACCCACCGAAATATTCGTCATTGGGTCTTCATCGAAAGCAAAGCTATCGGTCGGTAATCCTGTTACTCCGAATCTGAGTTTGGGATCCATTAAGGTTGCACTTGCTTTACCCGTTTCACGCATCGCTTGAGCTTCTGCGTAATACTGACGGCGAATCCCGTCATTAGAAAGCGCCGCTTCGATGAGTTGAGAGAGCATATTTTCGGCTATTGGCTTGACGACGCCACCGGCTTGCCCAGTACTGAGTTGCTCACTGGCGTATACAGATGTTGTCGTCAATACCGCTGCGCTAACCGATAGCGCTAAAAGGTATTGTTGTAATTTCACTTGTTTAAAATCCATCACTGAGCGCGTGACGCGCACGAAAATCTCTCCGTATCAATTTACGGAACCAAAAGGGTGAGAGATGGATTTAAGCGATTGGGGGCCTATAGAGGCTTTGAGTTTGGTGAACGACATCACCAAAAAGGAGGGTGGTGAATAAGGCGAGTGATATATTGGCTGTGAACAGGGTATTCGGTGTGATGAGAATCGCAGCAGATGTTGTACAGGTCGAATCACAACACTCGTGGATCATATCGGCCTGTACTTCACATTGCACATTCATTGAATTATCGATGTCCATGCTTTGATGATGTGATGACATCTTTTGAAAACTTGGGCAACTTGATGTTGCCGCTTGATTGCCGTGTGGCATGGCACTATTCATCATTGTTGAACTGAAAGCAAAACCTGACATAAGCTGTGCTGCTAATGCCAAGATAGCGATCCAAGTTGTCGGAATGATATTTAAGTGCATATTGAAACTTTCTTAACCGAATTAGAGAAAATATAAACCTTTCCCCCGGGGGAAGGTCAAGGTGTATATCCGTAGCGACATATTCTGGGTGGCATTTAGCGTTCTGTTCTAAACAATAAGCACGAATTAGAGCCGATATTATATACGAAGAGCAGGGCGTTAGCTTACGGACTTACAAATGCAAGTATGGTTTAGACGGGCATCTAACTAAGGATAATTATTAGTCTATTAGTTAGTAATACCTTTGTCATTATATTGATAAGGGTGTTACCTGCAATCGCAGAAAATAGGCCTAACCAGATCTCCGGAATCCATTGAACTCTATGCTAAATTTGGCCGGATAGATAGAATTATCAAATTTCAATCTAGCTTTAAATTGTAATGAATATGATTTTTAATTGAGAGAAACGGTAATTATTGTCTAGAGTTCAAGATGATGAACCTAGCCAGACCCATGTATTTACATCTTTTGTACGTAATTGATTCAAGTGATTCATTGATGTCGGGTTGCATTTTACATTATCGAATTAGCCCGGATCTTTTCTTAATTTAATTTCAAATTACTTAATAAAAAATTTTAATTAATTTTTTTGAACTGAAACATGAAATTTATTTTTTTACCATTATTCTAATTAATTATTACTCAATCGACAGAGAAGACAAGGATGCTCATTGTAAAATTGGAATTTAAAAGAATTCAAACCTATCTGTTTGAGTCTTCACGCTTTAAAGACATGGTTGGTGCCAATGCACTGCTTGGCGACGTCATTCGACGGCAGCTTCCGAAATTAGTCGCAGAATTCCCCCAATCAGTAGCAGAATTGAAACAATCGCAAGATTTTGCCAAGGGATTAAAGGTTATTCAGGAACAATGTACTGATACTGATACTGATACTGATACTGATACTGATACTGGTATAACCGAGGCGGAGGATGTTAATTGGGAGAAGGACAACCCTTGTTCCTGCTGGAAATCCGGAGTGTTGAGTCGTGATGGCGGGCATTTCTATGCCGTGTTTAATCATCATGATTACGCAAATGAGTTTATTAAGCGTGCAACACATATTCTCAACGAAAAATTACCCGGAATTATTTGTGAGTATTCGATCAGTACGCCTGATGAGTTAAAACAAAAAGACTCTCAACCGGTTCAACAGCAATTTCGTAGTGATAACTTTCCTGATTTACCGGTATTTCAGCCGTGTCAGTTCAGTGAAAGAGGTATTGCCGAGGCAGTACAGGAGAGTAAAACAGAGACCAGAAAGTCGAGAGATTATATTTCCAGAGCAAGTCAGGCAAAGCAGAAGTTCTGGTATAACATCGGGCCGAAGCAAGGGAAAGGATCTGCCGATAACGCCAGTATCTTAATGAAGAATTGGTTAGGAAATAACGGTGTCGATAAATATAACAAAGACTTTGATAGCTTGGTTGAAGATGAATATTTTGCCCTCATTGTTGCCGATGGCAATGATATGGGCAGTCGGTTTAAAACTTGGTTGGACACCGTTAAAAAAACACCTGATTCAACCCTGAGCTGGCTTGAAGAACAAGCATTCGTCGAATCATTTTTCTTTTCGGCCCGTAGAGCATTAAGAGATGCGACAGAGCAGGCTTTGGCGCACCAGTTCAAAGATTATCAGGGGAACACAGTCCCTTTCCATTTATTGATGCTCGGCGGGGATGATGTGCTGCTCGCTTGTCGGGCAAAAGATGCGTTACCTTTGGTGACGGCCATCAATGAAAACTTGCAGACTAAACTATTGCTTGACGGCAAACCGATGACACTCGGTGTCGGAGTGGTCATCGCCTCACACAAACTGCCGTTTTATCGACTCCATTATATTGCAGAACAGTTGGCAGCAAGTGCTAAAGTCAGATATCGCTCAGAAGCCGCGCAAGGTGCCCATTCCTATGTAGACTGGCAAGTCGTCACTCAGAGTTGGATCAATGATCCGATTGAAGAGAGAAAAAGCGCTTCGCTGATTCAATATATGACAAAAGACGACCAAGATAATGACCTTCAGGAAACGCTGATTTTAAGTGCCAAACCCTACCCGATTCATGCTGACAATGTGCCGTCATTGGCGTTGTTGGTTAAACATGCCGGATGTATCTATAAAAAACTGTCAGTCAATAGCGCCACTGACTCTGCTGCGGAGGAAGAGGAAGATATCGAGATCGCAAGATCGCAACTGCGTTTTCTGCAAAGTCAGTTGCCCGCAGGCAGACGACATGCGCAATATGTCTGGGATAATTTGCCGGCAAAAGTGATCTCAGAAATCGAAAAGATCAAAGAAAAACTTCCTGAACCGCTTCGCAATATACTGAATTTTCCGTGGAGGAAAGAGCCAGAAGATCAAGATATCTACCTGACCTGGCTGATTGACCTGATTGAACTGGTTGAAATCAACTTACTACAGCGAGAGCAGAAGAAGAACGGGGCAGATAAAACAAAACAGCCAGTCAAGGAGGGGCATCATGGGTAACAGTCCGGCCGTTGAATTAAGTCATATAACCATCGTCATCACATTGCTTGATGATCTCCATACCGGAAGCGGACTGGGCAATGGTTTTGTCGATAGCCTTCAGGCAAGAGATCGGAACGGGAATCCGGTTATTTCCCGACAGCATTTTAAAGGGGTGTTGGTTGATACACTGAAAGAGTACATCCGGCTTGTGGGAGAGAATGAAAGTACAGCATCCATGTCAGCTCTTCTCGGACTTGTTCCGGAACGCTCCGAATCGGTTCAACTGCTGCTGGGTTCATTTTATTTGAAGGATCCGGTTGAAGAGTCGCCCTACATTGAATGGAGCAGCAGTGCCAGAGGTAAAGGGGGAGATCGGCTCAATCGGGCTCCCAAGGATGATACGCTACGGGTGGTCGAGTATGTCAAAGCCGGCTTACAGTTTGAATCCCATGCCATACTGATCAGTGATAAGGCATCTCATCAAACTTTATGCAGCGATTTCAAAAAGTTCGTGCGGAGAATCGACCGTCTGGGTAGTAAAAGAAATCGGGGGGCCGGCGGAATTACAATGGAGATCGATGGGCCGAAACGTATCCTGCCTCATAATAAAAAGAGTAAACATCATCCAGCGGATGAACAACCTTATACGCTCAGAATCACTCTGGAAAATCAGGAGCCGCTGCGTTTGCCTTCAACCCGGGTACCGGGCAATGTGATTCCGACCGAGAGTTATATCCGTAGTGCGACATTGCGCGGTGCTTTGGCAAACTGGTTTAAAGTTCTGGGGTTTACCGCTCAGTTTGAACAACTGTTGTCATTCGAGGGTGACGACGCCATTGTTGTGACCGATGCACTGCCATCAGTCACCGGGCTGCAATCGCATGTCTGGCCGTTAAGCCTGCAACTGACGAAGAAGAAAACAGAGGTAGCAACATCCATATTGCCTTGGTGGTTCAGTGGCACGAGTGAAAATATCAAGGACACATTGAATGATCCATTAGATGAGCAGAATAAAGAATCATATAAACGCAATAAAAAAGACGATTTTATTGTTCATGTGAACGGGCAATGGCAGCGAGTGTCTCCTGCAAAAGCCGTGCATATGAGAAATAAAGTCCGGACTCAGTTTTCCGGTCAGGAAGATGATTCTGAATTATTCAGTGAAGAGGTGTTATCAGAGCAAAGTCGTTTTACTGCCGAATTGACTTTTCCTTCCAGAGCGAAGGCTGCCATGTTCGAGCTGACTCTGAATTGGGCACAAAGACAAAGCGTGACCTTTGGGTTAGGGCGGGGCAAAGCTCCTTGTAAGATCGTTGATGTGCAGGACGTAGTGCGCTTACCAACCGACGATATTGATTGGGAAAAACCATTTACCGTGGTGTTGCAAAGTCCGTGGTTGCTGTATTCACCAGAGACCCTCCAAAGTCATGAAGCACTGACAAATGAGGTTATCTGTCAGGCGTTTCAGGTTGTACCTTTAGGCAATACCTTTGAGATTCGCTCCGATCCGATGCATATCTCAGGGTTTAATTTTGCCACGGGCTTGCCGCGTAAAAGTGTCGCGGTGATTGCTCCGGGGAGTGTTTTCCGGGTTAAAAACCCGAGTGCGGAATTGGTAGCAGCGATTCAATCCGGGCAAGCTGTGGGGGAACGGACGGTAGAAGGCTTTGGCCGTTACTGGTGTTATCAGGACTTAACGCTCACTGCTTCTGAGATTCCGTCTGAGAAACAATACCCTAACAATATTCAAGAAACCCTGTCTGCCAAAGTTAAAAAAATGGTGTCAGACGACTTCAAGGTATCATCACGGCATCAGTGGCAACACATCAAAAATCAACTTTTATTAATTCAACAACAGAAACACCCAATCGGGAAAGAGAAACACGAACTGGAAAAATTGTTAAAAGTTCAGCTGAATCCTACGACTCAAGGCGGACGGGAGTTTCTCAATAGCGATAAGACGAAAGATTTACTGGAAGACTGGAAACATGCCATCAACGTGGACAATGTAGTAATTAAGTACCCGCTGCATTTTTCTTTATTGTTGGTTGATCATGTAATCGCTGGGTTAGGGAAAAGTCAGGAGCCACAATCATGAATGAATTCAGTCAATACCGAACGATTTATCGCGGTACGCTCAAACAGATCTCTGATATGAGTATCGGTGGCACCGAAGCGATTTCCCCGGTTGATATGCCTTTAGCCAAAGACGGTCAGGGACGCTATGTGATTAAAGGGACGACACTGGCCGGCGCGTTGGTTTATACCCTGAATAAACTCAATGTCCGGTTTCCGAAAGAAGTGGCGTTTGATGATGAATATCATCGGCACCATGATGAGCCACGGGAACTCGGACCTTCGGCATGGAAAGTCAGTAACAGCTATCTGAGTAGTGATCATCAAAATGTTAAAACGCAATTGCGTCAGTATGTCAAGATAGATGCAGCTTCCGGTGCGGCCGAAGATGGTGCTCTGTTTTCAATGGAAGTTATCTCGCGGGGCGTGGACTGGGATTTTCTCATGGAAGTTAATACCCGGATTGAACCTTCCCGGCTAATCAGTCAGCAAGATGAAACGGTGCCAACACCGGATGAACTGGCGCAGTTAGCCCTGCGTCACTGGCTCCGGGAAGGGGTTTTTCTTGGGCGACGTTCCGTTGCCGGAAATGGTTGGTTTGAGTTATCAGCGGTTGAAAAACTGACCCTGACAACAGAACATATTGATTGCTGGCCGAATAATGAACTTACGCCTCAAGCTTCGTTTGACCGCTTAAAAAAAATGAAATCAGTGCAGGTTTGTCAGCTTGAGCCTGCTGAGAATGCTCATTCAAACCGGATTGAAATCGAATTCACGTTAACGGCAGGCCCGTACCGTGATGACGACGGCAAAGAATGGGGATTGGATGGCTTCTTGATTGCCGGACATGCCGCCGAACAGCCATTGGATATCGATAATTCTTATCTGAAGAAGCATATTGGTTTTCCTGAGCATTACTCATATAACGTCCATCACGATGAACCTGACCGCTTTTTTGTTCAGGATCAGAACGGGCAGCCGTTTATTCCGGGAAGTACGCTGCGGGGCATATTGCATCATGAAATCAGCCGGATATTAATATCTGAAGACGCCACCTTAGCGCAGAGCAAAGAATTACAGCCAAAAATAGAACAGTTATTTGGCTCGACAGATGTTAGCAGCCGGTTGTTTGTCGGTGATGCCACGCTGGACAAAACTGAGGCAGCAAAAACAGCGGACTGGCAAGGATTGATCCTGCATAACCATGCCGAAAATGAATTTACCGCCGGGGTGTATGGCAGCAATAAGTTTGTGCGGATGAGTATCGTTAACGGTACATTCCGGGGCAAAATCATTCTCGAAGCAGCAAACTCACAGACCCTGCAAGAGCAGCATGACCTTCTGTTGCAAGCGATTGAGAAAGGTAAAAAGCGACAGTTGCCAGTTGGCGGCAAACAGTGGGTCGATAGTGGCTGGTTAGAGTGGGATATAGAACCGGCTCAGGATAGCGCAGAGGAGAAAGCATCATGATCGATGACATGGATAAGTCTCATCAAATAAACTCAAACCCGTCTCATGAAATAAACAAGCAGCAAGTACCGGTTTGCGAAGTAAAAACCTGCCGGATAGAAAGCGGTGAGCAATTATCTGACATCATTGAGGGAATGATTCAAGGTTCAGCCCCTCACTCCCTTGGCGTTTTACCCGGTATCCAAACCGATGACTGGCTGTTATGGGTGGAGCCAATCCCTAAAGCGACGGCTGAAAAATGCCCGGCAATGTTTACCCACCACGAGCTGAGCCAATTACAAGATAAGCTCAGTCAGGCATGGCAGTTCAGCGAATTTTTCTTACTGTTTGTCCATCATACCGTTCATGGGATTCAAACCAGACAAGGCGTACTGCTGAAACATGTCTGGCTGGATGACGCTGTGCAACAAGAGGCGAAGCAAGAGATACGCCGTCAGCCTTACTTATGGCATGACACCGCACGCTTTGATGACAATCTGAGCTGGATAGCGCAAGTCACCGAGTCTGCATTAGTTAGTCAATTTCGCCAACTGAATTTTATTGAATGTCAGGATAACACCGGGTGTTCAGAGTATGTTTTGGGAGGGAATCTGTAATGGCCAGTCAAAGAAATAAAGGAAGCAACCCTAATAGAAGTAGTCATAATGGCAATCATGTTTCAAATGATATCAAATTAAAACAATGGCCTTACGATTTTGTCGCTATAAGAAAAATTAAACACAATCAGACGGCGGCTGTGCCCCATAGTCACTATTTTCCGGAAAAAGAAAGTGGTGAATTCCGGTGTGAGCTAACCACTGAGACGGCAGCGATTTTTGCCAACCATCAGCAAAGATTTGTAGAGAAGAATCCAACAGAAGGTGATTTACCACTGCATCAATTTAGTGAGCTCATGAAGCGTTACGCGCTCACTGATAACGAAAGAAATCTGATTGATGATAAGCAAGAGGAAAAGGAGGAAAAAGAGCAGAAAAAAGAGAAAAATGTTCTATTTCCACTCACGTATCAGGGGCGTTCGCTGATTGCCGGCTCTTCAATTATGGGGATGTTGCGCAACTCGATTGCAGCTCTAACTGCGGCAAAGATGGAGCGGGTGCAGGAACAAAGTTTTTCTTATCGGCCTAACATTGGTGCAGTACATAATGAGAAAAAGAAATTCTCAAAAATTGCAATCGTGGAAACAACTGATCCATTGAATTTAAAAGTGATGGCCTCTGATGCGTCCAGTCAAGATCATATTTTTGTAGATCAATTCTATTTTAGTGCTCTTCCAGAGCTTATTTCAGGAGGAGAACCTATATCGGGGAGTTTTTTAAAGTCGAAAAAAGGTCATAGCTATAGTCTGCTCAAATACTCTAATGATATTAGGAATAAAAATAAGCTTAAAGATGATGAAGAATTGCCGTTTGTACCCAAAGAAAATTACCTATTGTATCCATACCAAGGTGGACTGGATGAGCAGGGAATGTTATCAAATGGAATGATTTATAAAGGAATTATGATTAAAGAGAGTGTGGTCAAAAAGGCTGAAGATGATGTTAAAGTTGCTCCAGAAGTGGAAAAGATGTATGAACTCACCACTGAGCATTTGACAGATGCAGTAAGCGGCCATATATCAACCCGTCATCCATCATTACCGAATAATAAAAATCAGCTTATTACCGCTATTAAAAATAACAGAAAACTTAAGAAAGGCCAGGTTATATTTGTTGAAACCGATAGCCAGAACAATGTGATTTCATATGGGAACAACTACCTGTATCGCTGGCGGTATAAAAATACCATCAGAGAGGTCAATCATTTGGCGGATAGGGAATATGTATCGCGCATACGCGATGAGATTTTCGACCCCCAAGAAGGCTACCCCGCTTTATCTCACAGTAAACCCACGGATTTAAACATTGTTCATGCACTATTTGGTTATACCGATAACGATGATACGCAGTATGACGAGCAAACAAAGCGTAAGCGGTTAAGTCGATTAGCCGGCAGAATTTCAGTGAATCATGCGCTGGAAGTTAATCCGCGTGAGGCGTCAGTGCTGAACAAACGCAACAAAGAAGAAAATAACAAGTTACATGTTGCCGTGCTGCCGATTTCCGGTGCGCCGAAAGCCAGTGCTGTCGAGCACTATATTCAACAGCCGGGGGGTAAGCTGTTGACAAAAACTTATGGCGATGACACTAGACTGTCAACGTCTGATTTAAGTGGTCGAAAGTTCTACCGACATTTTGCCCGGGATTATGCCTGGGATGAATTTGTGACGGGACGAAGTGCCGGGGATTTAGGCAGTAACCAATCTGCGATGGCTTTAAACCCAATCCCTGCGGGCACAACCTACCGCTTTACCCTCAGGTTTCGCTCGCTGAGTGATTGGGAGCAAGGCTTGATTCTCGCTGCGCTGCAACCGGAGCTGGTGGCACAGGCGTTATCGAAATTTGAGTTGCCATTGCTGTCTCGATGCAAAACTCATATAGCAAAACTCCCATCGTTATATGGTGTCAAACTCGGTTATGGCAGAGCCTTCGGGTTTGGGAGTTGCCGAATCCGACTGAATAATCTTGATGAAGAAAGTGCTTTGCAGAAAGTTAAGGCATTTTTAGAGCGTTTTGGGGAACATGGCACTTATAACGATATACTGAGGCAGTGGCTGGAGGTTCACGCAATGGATCTGAATACAGTACAAGAAACTTATGATGATCAGGTGCTTAACTATCATTCTAAGATGCGGCAGGGTTACCTGCAAAAAAGACGGCAGTGATAAGCGTAATGGGAGGAAAAATGGATAAGACTGACAATCAACCCGTGGCACTTTTTATCACGGTTGGACAAACCGATCTTCAGGTGATGGTGACCTTTGAAAACCAACAAACTAAGGAACGGTTTTCATTTCCGTTTAGTGTAGGCAAAAATTCTGTCAAACTATTTTGCGATGAATTTCTGACTGAGCAGCAAAGCGAGCAAAAAAAGATTCGTTTGATTTCATACAAGCACTACCAGTCACTTGCTGCTCTATCAATACCTGAACATCCCGATACTTTGATGACACGGTTAGAAGAAAACAAGGAAAAATATCGGGGAGAAATTTCGTCCGACAAGAGTAATCGAAAGAATGTAAAGAACTGGATGAATGATAAGTTCGTTGAGTTGAGAGATCAGAAAAACGTACTAAGTCTATATAAAGAAAGTGATTTAGCGAAAAAATTTGATATCCGCATCGGTCCTTTTACCGCATCGACCAGATCTGATGAACCTGATATAGCGGTTACTCTGCTCCCGACCAAACTATTCACCATGCTTAAATACTTGGGGGTGTATCAACAAGGCCAACAGGGATATCCGATGGTAAGCTCTGTAGTGGTGTTTAATACCTGCCGTGATAAAGGCTCAACTCACAGCGATAAGGAACCTTATGCCTATGGGCCGGTGATTGCCCGGTGGCTGGCGACAGAGCTGAACCTGACTTACTGTGGCGAATACATTGCCGGGCAATCTTCACCGGTTGGCGGGGCGTTTTATTGTAACTATCTGTATGGCGATATGAATGCTGAAGGCGATAAACAGCATGCACCGGTCAACCGCAAAGCGGTGCAGAATATTGATCAGGTGGTCAGGCATCTGGTTCAGGCTTACGCACAAGAAAAAATTAAACCGCAGGCATTGTATAGCCCCGGAGGTGGATTGCCGCAGTTTAAATCTCCGATTGAATCGGTGCTGCGTTACTATTTTGACAAAGTGGATATTTGGGTCGCTGCCGATGGAGATTCGCGGTTTACCACTGAGGATCAAAGACAAGATGCTCATGCGTACCCGACGCTGGATATTTCTTATCAGGCAAGGCGTCAGGCTCTGGGCTTGATCTGTCAGGGTAACTTTGAAGGGGCGCGAGCGATTGCCGAATTCTTTGTCTCGCCAGAGCAGAAGGTTGTGTCCGATCGGCAGTGGGCAGAGGCCGTCATCATGACGGCAAAATGGTTTCAGGGCAACGCGAGTCTGGAAGAACTGAATCAGGTCTATTGTCAACAAACCGGTGAACCTGTGCTGGATTTTGCCAGCGAGTCCGCGATGCCGAATACCCTGTGGGCGGCGTTTCGCATTGAAGCCGCGCTGAGAAAACAAAACTATCAGGAAGCGATGCGTTTCACCGCTGATCTCTATGATGTCGCTCTGTATGACATTTTTGGTCAGGCCCTGGCGGGTAATTTTGACTACTTTCATGGCAACAATTTTTATACCAGCAATCTTCATACCAACAATCCGAAATCGTCAGACTATGATCGCGCAAAATATGAGAGAGCTTGCCAGAGGTTACTCCCGGGTGAAGAGTGGACAAAAAGCAGACTACAGGTCGTAAAAGAAAAAAATATCTCGATAGACACCAGAATTAGTTACAGAAGTCCTCAAAGGTCACTCGCCAACGATATCGCTGTGTTGCTCAGTTCTCAATTGATTGAGACGGAGAGCGGTGAGATACCCGCAGACAAGCTCGACCAGCATCCGCTGACGGTGTTCAGAAGCCGGTTGCGAGACGAACTGTTGGACGAGTCTCAGCCCACGGCTCAGCAATACCGCAATATCATTACGCATGGTTATTTACCGGTCGAAAAACAACAAGCGGCGGTGAACTATTATCGTCACGAAAAAGTGGGATTGTGGGCAGCTCAGGAAAGGGAGACGTTTCAGTTTTTATCTCAGCCACTATTTAAGGATTTGTATGGTTTACTTAGCCCGGAAAATACGGATGAGCCTGCACTGTTGTATCGTCAGTTGACGGACAAACTAACCGTCATACTGACGAATGTTGTGATCGACAGTGCGGTGGATGAATAAGTTGAATACTCTGGAACTGTTAAAGTCGGTTTTACCGATACGGATTTATCAGATGGAGCTGCGCTGGCTTGAGTCAGTTCAACTGCCTTTCTTTCATCAGTCGCCGGTCTCCGGCTTTTTGCGCACCCTGTTAAAACTGTCCGGCAAGAAGAGTGAGCATATTGCCATTCATACCCCGGAAAGTGGTGAGACCAACTATCATCAGGGAGACAGCTATACTTTTTACATCATCCATTGCGGTGAAAATTTAACGCTGATGCAGGCGGTTTTTCTGCTATTTTCTCAGCTTCCCGCCTCGGCTTATCAGGCGCAGTGTAAAGGTCTGATGCAGGACAATATTGAACTCGTCGCCATCCGGGATGCATTGAGCGGACAGTTGCTTGCCGAACCCGCCGCCGCCGGGGTGATTGATTGGGCGTCACTGACGGAACAGATCGGCATGTGGCGGGAATTATCCCCCTATCAAGTCACCCTTGAGTTTATCAGTCCGACCCGGCTTTTAGTGTCCAAAACGCAAACGCACACTGGTCATCACATCAAAAGCCGATTGTGTAAAACCAATCAGCAAATCAGTGCCGAATTGTTGTTCAGCCGGATATTCGACACGGTCGCAAGCGTGGCTCAGCAGTTGGATGCCTTTGACCGCAGACCGACCCGAACGGCACCGCCAGCGATAGAAATCACGGAGAAACAATTATTCTGGGCAGATACTTTTTATCAGTCCGCCGATAAATTTGCCAAAGAGATGGGCGGGTTACTGGGTTTGGTGTCGGTTGCTCTGCCTCCTTTAACGGATGATGAATGGTTGATCCTGATCCTGGGGCAATATCTTGGTATCGGTCAGAACCGCAGATTCGGCACGGGTCGCTATCGGCTGATGACTCAGGACGGTGAAACTATGATGCCGGCACTCAGCCGCAGCCGGACCTTGTTGCAACGGGTGATCAACTATTCGTCACTTGAGCACAGTTGGCAGCATGAATTTCATAAGCTCAATGATGAGCAGCAGGCGCTCGAACAACAGCGGAGTGATCTTCCTGAAATGTTACAACAAGTCCTGCATCACGATTACTGGCCAGCCCCTTTAACACCGTGGCTGATGCAAGAGCAGGGACGTAAAGAACGGCTGATTCTGTTGGCTGAATTTAATGACAAAGTGCTCCATAAAACGATTAGTCTCTGGCTTGGCGCCAGTCTGGATCAACTCTACAGCAAAACCAGTTACGGCTATCGCAAAGGCTATTCCCGACTGTCCGCCAAAGATCGGATTATCAACCGGATCCGGGCCGGATATGTCTATGCCGTCGATGCCGATATCCGGGATTTTTTCCCTTCCGTCGAACAGTCCCGCGTGTTAAACCGCCTGTCTGCGCTTTATGGTGCCGACCCGCTCTGGACACTGGTTGAACGTTTTCTGTCCGCCCCTATCCGCAGGCAGCATCTGCCGGCAGGGTATGAAGATTATGAAAGAACCGGGCTTGATTTGGGGAATTCTCTCAGCCCGGTTCTGGCAAACCTGATGCTGGATCATCTTGATGCGGTGATGGAAAGTCTGGGATATGAGCTGATCCGATATGCGGATGACTTTCTGGTTCTGACCAAAAGCCGGGACAAAGCACAACAAGCGCTGCATATGATTGAGGAGATCCTGACGGCTCAGGGATTTGCGCTGAACCATGAGAAAACGCGGATCAGACATTTTTCCGAAGGGATTCACTTTCTGGGCTATCTGTTTGTCAATGATCTGGTGATTGAAGCCAAAGAAGTCAATACAACCCAGATTTCAGCACCGGCTGTAGGCCGCCAGAATCAGCCATCCCCGCCGCCTCTGAAAACCGAAAAAGAAGCAAAACAGCTTTTTTATCAGCAGATCAAAGGGCAAACCCTGTGTGTGGTTGGTGAGCATTGTGTACTCCACCTTGCAAAGCACCGGCTGGTGGTCAATCGGGAAGATGATGTGGTTGCGGATCTCCCTATCAGCCAGTTAGATACAGTCGTTTTGTTTGGTCATCATCAGATCACCACTCAGGCACTCACTGCCGCGATGGGGCAGGGAATCCATATCTACTTTTGCAGTCATAGCGGCAAATATGAAGGTGTTGCCTCTTTGCACGCCGGCAATCCTGAACTTTACCTCCAGCAAGTGGTGTATTTTAAAAATCAAACCACTCAGCTGCGTTTTGTTAAATCGCTGGTGACGGCAAAACTAAGAAGCCAGAAGGAAGTATTACGCCGACGGGATTTGTCATTTGATCCCATCGATAAGCTGCTGCAACAGCTCACTCATGCCAAAGCGATTGACGAATGTTTAGGGATTGAAGGTTATGCAGCAAAACAGTATTGGGGCCAACTGAAGTTGAATCTGGGTGAGGAATGGCACTTTACTCACCGGCAAAAAAGACGTGCGCAAGATCCGGTCAATTCGATGCTGTCTTACGGATATTCACTGCTTTACAGCCATGTTGACAGCCTGATCCGAACAGTGGGACTGTCTCCAGCCAATGGTGGCTATCATCAGGCCAGAGGCACGCATAGTGCACTGGCATCAGATTTGATGGAACCCTTTCGCTACATTGTTGACCGCAGTGTCTTTACGTTGATCAACACCGGGCAGATCAAACCGGCTGACTTTTATGAGAAGGGCGGTGTCTGTTGGTTAGATAAGGCAGCGAGAAAGAAATATACGGGTTATCTGATGGATCAGTTGCAAAAACCACAGTTTACCGACCCGGACGGAGAGAAACGCTCCGTGCTGGATCAAATCGTTCAGCAGAACCATAATCTGCTGCAAGCGATTATCGGTGAAGCAGATGAATTTTATCCGTGGCAGCCCCGCTGATGAGGTGAAAACAGAATGGCGTTAAAATATCTGGTCTGTTTTGATATTGAAGATGATAAAATCCGCCGGAGAATGGGCAATAAGTTGTTAGAGTTCGGAGAGCGGGTGCAGTATTCCGTATTTGAAATCAAATGCAGAACCGAGTCACAGCTCAACGGACTCAAGCGAGAGCTTGAAAAGCTGATGGAGGGGAGTGAAAATCCGGGTGACGCTGGCTCGCTCTGCCACACTCGATGGTCAGCCTGTCGGTGTATTTCCGTCAGCCACCATTGTTTAGGTTATGGTCTACCGGTTACTGGCGGTGCTCACACGACAAAATGACAAATCAGCGCTTTTCCTTGAAGGTCAGTATGTTATACTTAGTCAGGTTGTCGAGGTGCGCCAGTTCTTTAAAAACAAAGGGTTAATCCACGCAGAGCGGTTAATATGGATGGATTTAAGGTAAAATGAGTGTAATTTTGCTGTTTGTCACAGAGGTTCGCCGATCCGGGTTGATCAGCCCAGATTTTTCGGGCATTGTAGAAGGTGCTGTCGCAGACAGCGTTGCCGTT
>NZ_KQ947475.1:3958074-4067252 GCF_001506075.1 Vibrio sp. MEBiC08052
AATATGGATGGATTTAAGGTAAAATGAGTGTAATTTTGCTGTTTGTCACAGAGGTTCGCCGATCCGGGTTGATCAGCCCAGATTTTTCGGGCATTGTAGAAGGTGCTGTCGCAGACAGCGTTGCCGTTAAGGCAGTTGAAACATCTAGATCAGACATAGTCCGATCAATCATTTTCTGTCGCAGACAGCGTTGCCGTTAAGGCAGTTGAAACGAAGCACGTCCGGATTTGTTGTGTAGAATACTGCCGTCGCAGACAGCATTGCCGTTAAGGCAGTTGAAACACTTACCAAACCGCGTTTCCACGCGAGACTGGTGTCGCAGACAGCGTTGCCGTTAAGGCAGTTGAAACAAATCTCCTCCATCCCTAAAAGGGGTACGCTGGTCGTCGCAGACAGCGTTGCCGTTAAGGCAGTTGAAACCTTGGGAGGGCCATCAGCAAAATGTTTTTTCTCAGTCGCAGACAGCGTTGCCGTTAAGACAGTTGAAACATTATAATAACCGAACTCTACATTCTTGTAGATTCGTCGCAGACAGCATTGCCGTTAAGGCAGTTGAAACTGCTCGGATGTTACTTTTTGATTATCCGGTTTGCGTCGCAGACAGCATTGCCGTGAGATGATTGAATCAATAAAGCCCTGCCGTGGAAGCAGGGCTTTATTTTTATCAAGGCGTCGGGGATTGCTCTGAGGCGGGCTGGTGGTTGGCTTTGCTTGGGACGACATTAACACTGACATCGGCACTCGGTTTGAGAGCTTTCGCAGCCGGTGGTGAAAGTGGCTGCTGCGGGGCCGGACCGGGTTGTTGTTGAGCCTTCCGGGGCGCTTTTTGTGGTGAGAAGAGCAGGGCGATCATCACCACAATGGCGCAAATCAGCACGGTCGCAATGGTTTTAAAACTCTTGTCATAACCGTTTTGAATCTTCTGCATGATCTGATGATGTTTCAACTGGATGCCGGCACTGTACAGCATAAAGCAGAGCAGCGTTGTCAGAATAAAAGGAATATGCCAGTCGAAAGAGATAAAGCTGAGCGGCCGGGCACCAATTTCGGCAAAATTCGTCCCGAACACGCCAGTCAGAAA
This sequence comes from Vibrio sp. MEBiC08052, assembly GCF_001506075.1. GTDB lineage: Bacteria > Pseudomonadota > Gammaproteobacteria > Enterobacterales > Vibrionaceae > Vibrio. Next base: position 3,959,156 of record NZ_KQ947475.1, read on the forward strand.
AATGAGCGAAGTCCCGAACACAACCATCGTTTTCAGGCGCTCTCTGTGTCTGAGTTCCAATTGCCGATACTTGCTTTCAAGCAGGGCATTGGTATCGGTGACATCTCTGTCCAGATGGTCGAGCAGGTCGAGGATCGCAAAAACGTGTCGCCATGCTTCATAGATCTGATCGTGAGTATCGAGCGTGCTGACACTGGTAAAGGTGTAATTCACTCTGAAATGAATTAAAAAATTATGGATTTTACGGTGCCTTTCCACCTCGGCTTCAGAAGTCGTCAGTGTCAGGGGCAGCTTGTATTTTTGGTCAATCCCCAAAAGAAAAACATACTGAAGATAAGTGGCGATTAAGATGCCTAAGTAGACCGTTTTCCCATGCCCGCTAATAAACTGGTGGTGAACGTCTCTTGCGCCGTGAATCCGGGTATTACCATTAATAATGGTGCAGCCGCCCTGTCTGGAAGTGCAGGTTTCAATATCCGGATCGCCCCTGAATTCGTAGCGCGTGTGCGCGTTATCGATATACTCCTGATTATGCAGACCCGCCAACTGTTTCATCAACCGCTGCAAATATGGATTTTCATGGGCGCTTTTGCTCAACAGAGATGTCGTGCCTGTATTGATCTGAGTATAAACCAGCGGATGGGTAAAGTAGCGGATGTTCATTTTCGTGCTGAACATCTCCGTTTTATCCTGAGGTGTTTGTTGAGGTTCTTCCGGCGGCAGAAACAGTTTTATCAGCTGATCGAACCTGAGTTTGTCGAGAGTGATACCGGCGACAGTCGTTCCCTCTAAACCACGTACATCATCTGGTGTTAAAGACAGGCCTATCCGTTCGACAGCCTGCCGGTTGTTGATGTGGGTTTCGATCTCTTTCTGGTGATGATGCGGTTCCGGCACATTGTGTCTGGCAATAATATCCGCAGCACTTTTTAATTGGATCTGCTTGATGATCAACAGCTCAACGGGCGCGCTGTCAGTGTAGTGGCTTAACTGATAATTGATTTCCCGGATATCTTCTGCGGTGATACTGAGGCTGGCTTCAAAGCTATAGCCTTGTTCAGCGATTCTTTTGACTATATCCAGTTGCAGATATTCAAGTTCTGCGACGATAAAATTGACCCCGCATTCATGCCGGTATTGATACAGTTGCTTCATTGCAATACGGGCGAACAGTTCATGAACGTCAGTACCGACCGGGGGCGGTTGGTTATCCAGCGTGATGACATAAGGGTGTTCTTCCCCGGTCGTGGCTTGCTTGGCAATCACGGTGGTTGCGTCGGCTTTTGCATGGCAATCGACCGGGGTCTCTCCTTCATAGGGAAAGAAGTTCCGGGGCTTTTTGAGCCTCACCCAAATAGTGTTGGTTGCACCGTGATGCTGATTTTGATCGGATGAAACCAATGTGCGGATATGTTCGTTTAACTTGTAGATCCGAAAACCTTCTGGTGCGATGGTGTCGTCCTTGTCTTTCTGGAAACCATTGAGCAGATCCTTCGCGCCTTTATGGAAATAACGCTCGCTATTATGGATAACCGCTTTTTCCCATACCGGTGTGTCGTGATTGAGTGATGAACGGGCTTTCCCTCCGGTCAGGCGATTGATGTGTTTGAACAGGTGACTCTCTTTTACCGGAAATTCGGTCGGCTCTTCGTCTTCATGACTAAAATATTGTTCAATGTTTTCCAGATCCGGCACATCAGCAAGGATAAAGTAAGATCGGTGCCGTCCCTTATCCTTACCTGAACCCGAACCATCGGCCTGACAGACAGGAATGTGAAATTTTCTGGGTCTGGTCAGTTTTGCCGATGCACGATTAAATTCGTCATCCTTGCTCAGTCGTGAATGCAAAAAAGCATCCGGCGTTTCCCCCTGATCACAATATTGCGCCACAATCTGAGACGTATCCAAATCTCTGTCCAGCGTTTTATATACGGCTTCAATATATCTCTGTATTGCAGCTTCATGAATGCGCTGCACCGTAACATTTTGGGTATTTGAATGGGGTGTTTCTGTCTGATTTGAATGATCCATATGCTCTAACCATAAGTGATGATATTTGCATCATAATCCATCTCACTCATATCGTCAGGGTGAGATTGCATATTGTCATCTCAACGTGCGCAATTTTAGTCAGAAGTCAGGTAAAACAAGAGGCGTTGTGATACCGATGCCGGGAAAAGTGTTTGGAATCGGGTATCACAACATGGGGAACGGGCAAGCCGGTTTGATTCTTTGTATCGCTCATCAAATTGAGGAAATTCCAAATGTTTGAAGATGGAAGTAAAAATCGTTTGAATATAACGCTTCACAGCGTCTTCCGCCGGTTCGGATTATCACGCTGCGAACTAATCGGACCACCTAATGTCTGTAAATGGAGACGCAGACCGCGAGACAACGCGAAAAGAAGCAGGAGCCTGAAAGTATGCGAGGGTTGAGCACTATCATTCTGATTGCCGTCGGGTGTTTGATTGGTTATTTCACACCACAGTCGTTTGGGAAACATCACCATAGCCGCACCAATATGCAGGTCATTTCGGAAACCATTGCCCCGGGTGTGGTGTTAACGGGTTACCGGGAACCTGAAGAAAATGAGCAACCAAGTCCCCAAGGCTACCACTATCTTTATTATCTGCATTCCCCCGGGGAAGCGTTGAGCGACCCGTTTCTGATTACCGATACCCCAGTGTTTAACATGCGTAAACTGAGTCCGCATCATTTGAGTATTCGCATCACCGGACATGTCCTGCATTATCAAAGTCTGTCGCAGATTGAATGGCATGACCATCTGACGACCATTGCCGTTGATCTGACGGCTCACTCTGGGGGAGTGCCTCATGAGACTCGTTCATCAGCCACACGCAGTGGCTGATGATAATCGAAACGTAACCGGCTCAGTTCCTTTATGTTTATCTGAAAAAATCTGCTAATTTAAACAAGATAACGATTCCCGGAGGCAGCATGAGTCAAAGTGCGTTTATAGCAGCTTTATTATTTGATGGGCAAGGTGGTGCGGTTGAGCTGGATCTGGAACAGGTCAATGCCTGGCAACCTGAACAGGGCATTCTATGGGTACATATTGATTGTGCCAATGAACAAGGCTGTCACTGGTTGTCGCATCAAAGTGGCGTCGGGGAACTGGTTGCCGATGCCTTGCTGAGTAATGATACGCGTCCGCGGGTGAGTCACGTCAATGAACAATCATTGATCTTTTTGCGCGGCGTGAACCTGAGTGAGGGGGCAAGCCCCGAAGATATGGTTTCGGTGCGGATTGTGATTGATGCGCAGCGGATTATTTCTACCCGGCGGCGGAAATTGTTGTCGGTCAGTGATTTAATTCAGTCTCTTCATCAGGGTGAAGGGCCGATCAACCCCTCGGATTTTTTAGTGAGATTGTGTCATTACCTGACATTGCGGATTGATGCGGTGACAGCCACATTCGAAGACCGGATCGCGCAGATTGAGGAAAATGTGCTTGAGGAGCAGGATCCTGCCGGGCAACGTAAAGAACTGATGGAAATCCGCCGTCAGACGATTCATCTGCGACGTTATCTGGCACCTCAGCGTGAGGCGATGTTAAAAATGATGGCTGAACGTAAGGCATGGTTACTGGCGGATGATCGGCTCTATTTACAGGAGAGCACTGATCGGTTGATTCGTTCCGTCGAAGAGCTGGATGCGGTTCGCGAGCGTGCGGTGGTGACTCAGGAAGAGTTGGTCAGTCAGGTCAATGATCAGATGAACCAGCGGATGTATGTGATGTCTTTGATCGCGGCACTGTTTTTACCGCTGGGATTTTTGACCGGGCTGTTGGGGGTTAATATCGGCGGGATCCCGGGCACGGACAATCCCGGCGCATTCCTGTGGTTTTCTGCCATGTTGGTTGTGGTGATGATCGCCATCTTAGGATTTTTTAAGTTTAAACGCTGGTTTTAGCATCTCGTCGTGCCAAGGCGCTGAGTGAAGGGCTTTAGCGGCTAACAACCGAATCGTGATAAAACGGCTCAGCACAATGCACGCTGAGCCGTTTTGATATGAAGACGGCATCGAAATACCGTCTGTCAGGGGGTAAGGAGCATGAGTCCAATCTGGCACTCGTGATGGGATTATCGAACGCCAATCATGACGCATTACCGATAAATAAACCGGTTGACCAGATTTTCCAGATATTCTTGTTGGCCGGATACTTTTTGTGGCGCGATATCATTGTCTACAGCGAACTGTGCCAGTGATGTCAGTGAATGTTCTCCGGACAGAATGTCACGACCCAGTGACTGACTCCAGTCAGCATAACGCTGGGCGATATGTTTGGCGAGTTGGTCATTTTCGATCATGCTTGCCGCCCGTTCGAGGGCTAATGCCATGACGTCCATACCGCCGATATGACCGTGGAACAGATCTTCGGCATCAATGGATGGACGACGCAGTTTGGCATCAAAGTTCAATCCGCCGGTTGTGAACCCACCTGTTTTGAGAATTTCGTACATGATCAGGGTATTTTCTTCAACACTGTTCGGGAACTGGTCGGTATCCCAGCCAAGTTGTGCATCACCGCGGTTGGTATCAATGGAGCCGAAAATGCCCAGTGCAGTTGCCGTGGCGACTTCATGATGGAAGCTGTGCCCGGCCAGTGTGGCATGGTTGGCTTCAATGTTGACTTTCACTTCATCTTCAAGCCCGAACTGTTTTAAGAAGCCATAAACCGTTGCGCAGTCATAGTCGTACTGGTGTTTGGTTGGTTCTTGTGGTTTAGGTTCGATCAGGATGGTGCCTTTAAAGCCGATTTTGTGTTTGTGTTCGACAACCATTTGCATCAGGCGGCCCAGTTGTTTGCGTTCCTGACGCAAATCGGTGTTCAGCAAAGTTTCATAACCTTCCCGACCGCCCCATAATACATAGTTTTCACCACCGAGCTTTTGCGTTGCACCCATCGCGTGGAAAATCTGAGTGGCCGCATAAGCAAATACTTTCGGATCTGGGTTCGTGGCAGCGCCAGCCATATAACGTGGGTGAGAGAATGCATTGGCGGTGCCCCATAACAGTTTGACGCCAGTGTCCTGTTGTTTTTGTCCTAATACATCAACCATTTCTGCGAAATTATTGACATATTCTTTAATAGAGTTGCCTTCTGGCGCGACGTCGGCATCGTGGAAACAGTAGTAAGAGACGCCGAGTTTAGTAAAGAATTCAAATGCAAGATCGGCTTTTAAGCGAGCCAGTTCCATGGCACTACCGCCATGATGCCATGGACGATCAAACGTGGCTGCACCAAACACATCAGCGCCCGGCCAGACGAAGTTGTGCCAGTAGCAGGCTGAGAAACGCAAGTGGTCTTTCATTGATTTGCCAAGAATCATACGGTCCGCATCATAATGATGGAATGCCAAGGGATTGGTTGATTCTGTCCCTTCAAATTGAATGGGTTCAATGTGTTTAAAAAATTCAGTCATGATGGTTTTCCTGTATTAGTGGATAAATGCAGAGCGAATAAACTCAATTGCTATTCATCATGAAGGGATTGTTGAGTTTGCGGCAATTGTGATTTTTCTTATCGCTATTATTCATTTTTTTAAATTTGAACTGCGTTGTTTTTTTTAAATATGAGCTTATCTATATGATCACATAAATAAAAAATCATAACTCCGTTGAATCATTCCATAATATGCAAACCTGAATCGTTTGACTTTATATATAGCCAGACAACGCCAAGATGAGGCGAAATCTACATCTTGAAATTGTTGGATAGATAGAAAGATACCCTACAAATATAAAAGAGGTCATTCAGATGAAAACAGGTACAAATGTTATTCATTTAACGCTGGTTGTGGCGTTAGGTGGATTGTTATTTGGTTACGATACCGCGGTCATTTCCGGTGCGGTCGAAGCACTGCAAAATTATTTTCAACTTACCGCAACCGAGTTGGGATTTGCTGCATCTTCAGCCTTAATCGGTTGTGTGCTTGGCGCTGCGTTGGCAGGTTATGTCAGTAACCGTCACGGGCGGCGGGGAGCATTAATTATTGCTGCGTTACTCTTTTTGATTTCTGCCATCGGTTCTGCGATACCGCAGCATTACTGGACCTTTGTGATTTATCGGATCATTGGCGGCGTCGGTGTGGGAATTGCGTCGATGGTTTCCCCGATGTATATCGCTGAGGTTGCACCACCCGCACGGCGCGGTGGATTGGTGGCATGGAACCAGTTTGCCATTATTTTCGGGATGTTAGTGGTGTACTTCGTCAATTACGGCATTGCACTAATGGGCAGCGATAACTGGCTCAATGATGTGGGTTGGCGGTATATGTTTGCATCGGAAGTCATTCCTGCAATCTTGTTTTTTGGGCTGCTGTTTACTGTGCCGGAAACACCCCGTTGGCTGGCACTGAAAGGGCGTGATAGCGAAGCGCACGACCTACTGAAAGCAATTAATTCCCATCAGGATGTGGAACCTCAGTGGCAAGAGATTAAGCAATCGTTGATTAAAGTCCATCGTCCGGGCATTGTTGCTGCGGGATATCTGGGCGTGTTAGTGATCGGGATTATGCTGAGCGTGTTGCAACAGGTCACGGGGATTAATGTGTTTCTCTACTATGCGCCCGCAATTCTCAAAGGTTTCAGTGATTCCACGACGGATATCGCACTGCTGCAAACGATTCTGGTTGGTGCCGTCAATTTAAGTTTTACCGTGTTGGCGATTTTTACGGTGGATAAAATCGGTCGTCGTCCGCTGATGATGATTGGTGCCGGTTTGATGGCGATCAGTATGTTAGCTATTGGCACCGCGGCATATCTGAATGCAATCGGTGGTTATCTGTTAGTGTTCATGCTGATGTATATTGCAGCGTTTGCATTGTCACTGGGGCCGGTCACTTGGGTGTTACTGTCTGAAATCTTTCCCAACAGCGTTCGCTCCAGAGCGTTATCGATTGCTGTGTTTGCGCAATGGTTCGCTAATTTTGTGGTGTCTCAGTCCTTCCCGATGATGAATGAAAAAGAGAGCTTGATCTACCAGCAGTTTCATGGCGGTTTTCCGTTCTGGCTCTATGGCATTATGGGGATATTTACCGTTTACTTTATTTATCGGTGGGTTCCGGAGACCAAAGGCAAATCATTGGAACAACTGGAAACCCTTTGGCAGCGTGATTCAACACAAGCCGGTAATCGGATGAAAACGGCTGATTTATCTTGAATGGAAAATGGTAAGTGTACGTTGGTGCCCCGATGATTTGACCAGAAGAAGGTAACGGTTTGATTTCTGATGAAAATCGTTCTGTGCAGTTGCCCACCGGGATTCGGTGGGCCTGCCTATTCAGAGATGCAATCGATTTGGTTATAGCGCATCACGATGACGCCATCGGTCGTGATGCTGTTCGCGAAATTCTTTCGGGGTACATTGCTGATGTTTTTTAAACACGCTGTACATGTATTGCAGTGACGGGTAGCCACATAATTCAGCAATCTCGGCTACCGGTAGTGACGTGGTTGCCAGCAGGTGGCGTGCTTGCCTCAGCTTCGAGTTATGGATTTCCTGATGAATGGAATGTCCGCACTCTTCTTTAAAACGGATTTCCATGTTGGAGCGGGAGATACCGACATAGTCGAGTACCTGTTCGACTTTGATACCTTTGCAGGCGTGATGGCGGATAAAATGCATTGCCTGAATGACATAGGGATCTTTCAGAGCCTGATAGTCGGTACTCTGTCGCGCGTGAACCTGAGTCGGGGGGACCAGCCGACGAGTTTGCCTCAGCGTGTCTAATTGTTCGGTCTCTTGGGGATCGGTGGTCAGCAGACGATGCAGCAGTTTGGCCGCCTGATAACCCATCTCTTTACATCCCTGTTCCACCGAAGATAACGACACACGGCTCAGGTAGCTGGTCAGCTCTTCATTATCAATCCCAATGACGGAAATCTTGTCCGGTACCATCAGCTTCAAATGATCACAAACCTGCAGCAAATGACGTGCCCGGGCATCGGTGACCGCCACAATGCCGACCGGGGTCGGTAGTTGTTGCAACCAGTCAGCGAGACGGTTCATATCGTACTGCCACGTTTGCGGGCTTACCTCATTGCCCCGGTAAACCGAACCGGAGTATCCCTCGCGTTGTAACAGATGAATAAAGGCTTGTTCTCGCTCATGAGACCAGCGTCGCCATGATTCCTGAGGCATCCCGTAGAACGCGAAATTCTCAATCCCTTTGCTTTTCAGATGCTGAAATGCCAGTTCAATCAAGGCCTGATTATCGGTGGCAACATAAGGAACATTCGGATAATCGTCCGGATGTTCATAAGAGCCGCCGATCGCGACGACCGGGATCGTGGTATCTTCAAGCAGGCCCCGGATGTCAGGATTGTCGAAATCAGCAATCACACCGTCGCCTTTCCAAGTATGGAAGTTCTCCAGATGTGTGGTGAATTCCTCTTCAAGATAAATATCCCAGTTGCATTGGGAAGCCTGTAAATATTCTCCGATGCCTTCTATCACTTCTCGGTCATACACTTTATTGGCATTAAATAACAGTGTAATCCGATAACGGTGGTCGATGAACTGACGATATAGGTTGTGAGGGTAAGGTTTCAGAGCAGTCATGGATGGGTTTTTATTCATAAATAATATTAATTATATTTTGTCCATAATTTTTAAGTCTAACAGGCAAGTACCATGTTAAATGTGATCCTTCACTCAGTCGTTAAATCCATGAAGCTATCTATGAAAAATCGTAATTGTGTCGTGAACTGAGAGACTTATGATAATGATTAGATAAATAAAATCATCACGAAGCATAAATATATCCGGATGACCCCGTCACGCAGTGTATTTCCTGAGGTTATCCGAGTCTATTGACTGAAAATAAAAGGGTAGCTTATGTATGTTGGAATCGATTTAGGGACATCCGGCGTCAAGGTCATTGTGCTGGCTGAAAACGGTGACGTGGTGGCGAGTGAGGTTGCGCCACTTGAGATCTCGCGTCCGTTTCCGTTGTGGTCAGAACAGGACCCGCAGCACTGGTGGCAAGCCATGTGTCAAGCCGTTCAGGGGCTGGGAAAGCAGACGGATCTCAGTACGGTGAAAGCCATCGGGTTGTCCGGACAGATGCACGGTGCGGTGTTGCTCGATCAGCAAGGGCAGGTTTTACGTCCGGCCATTTTGTGGAATGACGGACGCTGTCAGGCACAATGCTCCGAACTGGAGCGACGCGTCCCTGACAGTCGCCAGATTACCGGGAATATGATGATGCCGGGCTTTACCGCGCCGAAACTGCTGTGGGTGGCAGAAAATGAGCCGGACATTTTTGCCCGGATAGACAAAGTACTATTGCCGAAAGATTATTTGCGTTACCGGATGACCGGCGTGTATGCGTCGGATATGTCCGATGCTGCCGGAACCATGTGGTTAGATGTCGCTCAGCGCGACTGGAGTGATGAACTGCTTGATGCCACAGGTCTGGAAAGACGTCAGATGCCGGATCTGTACGAAGGGAATGCGATCACCGGCACCTTGAATCGCGAACTTGCCAATGCCTGGGGAATGCCGGAAGTGCCGGTGATTGCCGGTGGCGGTGATAATGCCGCCGGGGCTGTCGGGGTCGGGATTATCGAACCGGGGCAGGCGATGCTCTCTTTAGGAACCTCCGGGGTTTATTTTGCGGTCAGTGATGGTTTTCTTGCCAATCCGGACTCTGCGTTACACAGTTTCTGTCATGCATTACCCGGAACGTGGCATACCATGTCGGTTATTTTGAGCGCGGCATCTTGTTTGTCCTGGGTATGTGAGTTGACCGGATTTACCGATGTGACCGAGATGTTGCATGAGACGAAAAGTCATGCTGATCCTGATTCAGGGGTGGTGTTTCTGCCCTATTTGTCAGGAGAACGGACACCGCACAATGACCCGTATGCGAAAGGTGTTTTCTTCGGTATGACCCATTCGACTTCGAAATTCGAATTGGTTCAGGCGGTATTGGAAGGTGTCGGGTTTGCGTTTGCCGATGGCTTTGATGCACTGCATCAGACTGGTTTATTGCCGGAAGAGGTGGTTCTGATTGGCGGTGGGGCTCGCAGTCAGTATTGGCGTCAGATGTTGGCGGATATTGTCCGCTTACCGTTGGCATATCGTCAGGGCGGTGATGTCGGCCCGGCACTTGGTGCGGCACGACTGGCGATGTTAGCCGTCAGACCCGAAATGACAGCACGGGATATTTGCGCGTCACCGGTCTTGATCGAAAGACATATGCCGGATAGCGAGAAAACGGCACATTACCAACACAAGAGAACGGTTTATCAGCAATTATATCGTCAATTAAAACCACTCTTTGTGTAAGTGAGTAGTGAGTAGTGAGTAGAGTGTATGTGAGTAAAATGTAAGTGAGCCGAGTGTAAATGAGTAAATGTTACTTCGGCAGGTGTCTGGCGGTGATTGGAAAATAATCGCGAGTCATCAAATCAATAAGGAGCCTGAAGGCTCCTTATTTTGATCTGACAAATATGTGTGCCAGCTTAATTCAACTATGTTATGACGTACTTTATTATGACGTACTGTTATGCTGTTTGAGTCACACTGTCTGCTTCTTTCGGTGTTTGGTTCAGGTGAGTAGCTTGTTCCGCACCGTGCATCCACATGACCAGTTTATTCGAAAAGAGTAACAGGATCAGGCCGGAAGCTGTTGCGGTGACGGCAATACCGCCGAAAATCGCTAAGGCACCAAAATCACCGACATGGGCACCGATCAGCCCGGCAATGTAATTGGCAATCGCATTAAATCCGAGCCAGACTCCCATCATCAGTGAAGCCAGACGCAGCGGTGCCAGTTTGGTGGTCATCGATAAACCGATTGGTGAGAGGCATAATTCCCCGATGGTATGAAAGAAGAACGCGCCAACCAGCCAGAACATGGAAGTTTTCACACTCAGATCGCTGCCTTGCTCCAAAACCGCGCCAATCATACACAAGAAACCGATCGCCAGAAAAAATAACCCAAAGGCAAATTTAACCGGTGAATTGGGTTCACGGCTGCCAAGTTTGACCCAGAGCATCGCAATTAGTGGTGCGCAGACAATGATAAAGAATGGATTCAGAGACTGGAACCAAGCTGCGGGTACTTCAAAACTGCCGATCATCCGGTCGGTATATTGTTGGGTATACAGGTTCATCAAGCCACCGGCCTGTTCGAATCCGGCCCAGAAGACAATGACAAACAATCCCATGATGATAATGACCTTCATGCGATCAATTTCTTCTTTGGTTAACGGTTCTTTCTTCACCGATTTCTTCTGCTGTAAATCCCGGGCTGCCGCAGGTTTGAGGCCAATGTCTCCCAACCAGCGCTGAGCAAACAGGATTTGAATCACGAAGCTGATGAGCATACCGATACCTGCTGCAACGAAGCCTGCTTTCCAGCCAAAGTTATTGGTCGCGATACCGGAGATAATCCCCGCCAGGAGTGCACCGATATTGATCCCCATATAAAAGATAGTGAATGCGCCATCGCGACGGTGATCGCCTACTGTATACAGGTCACCGACCATGGTTGAAATATTGGGTTTAAACAGACCATTGCCGATGATCAGTAGCGCCAGACCAAGATAGAAGCTATGCACAGCGTCAAGACCGAATAATTGATGCGGCAGTGCCAGCGTAAATTGACCGATTGCCATCAGAGCACCACCTGCCAAAATAGAGCGGCGTTGACCAAAATAGTTATCAGCCAGCCAGCCACCGATCAGCGGGGTAATATAGACAAGCCCGGTATAGATGCCATAGAGATCCAATGCCTCTTTGGTTGACCAGCCCATGCCACCGTTGAGTGTTGTGTCTGTGAGGTATAAAACCAGAATTGCTCGCATTGCGTAATAGGAAAATCGTTCCCACAGTTCAGTACCGAACAAAAGGAATAGACCACGCGGATGGCCTAAGAATTGCTGATTGTTGTGATTCATATTTGCTTTGTTTAGATTATTTATTAGCTTTTTATTTTACTTTAATGTTACATATTGGGTAAATGATTTGATTTTTAACATTTTTGCAATATATTATAAATATGTATTTTTAAGTTTTTGAAATTAAACAATTTTGTAAATTCAGCCTCAAAGCAGGAGAATCGAGGTGAACTAAGTTTTCATTTATGAAACAATTGCTTGCATCGTTGATACAGAAAAATCAGTAAACATTAAAGATTTGTGACGGTGATTGATATAGAGATAAAAAAGCCAGCACGGAATGCTGGCAAGGTCCCACAAAAGATGAGGATATCAGAGCATATCGATTAATCTGTACAGATACCCGTCAAGCTCCAGGAGTTATCACTACCGGGAGTTGACTTTGTATACCAGTTGGCCTGATAGAGCTTATCCTGATACACCATATAGTCACCGTTATCGCTATGGTCGTAATTTCCGCCTTCCCATGATTTACGAGTCCAGTTCGGGTAGACGTTCACTCCGGTACACTCTTTCTGTGTGCGATTTTCAAGCTTGTATGGCCAGTTTGCGATAATCGATTTTACTTTTTTGCCGGATGGTGTCAGCGTCATGGTATCCGGATAGTAGGTAGACGCGCCTTCATCCTTGTCGTTCAACGCCCAGTTTGCATTACTGAGGTCATGCTCTTTCATGAAATTCACCCAGACGTCTGTTTCTGCTTCATTGACATCACCATCACCGTTGGCATTGATGGTGCCCCATTCGGTGACAAATAGCGCAATACCATTATTCATCGCGGTGATGGCTTTATCTCTGAGAAATTGTCCATGTGTTCCGGCATAAAAGTGCAGCGTGTAGGCGATATTTGTGCCGTTGATCGGGTTCCAGGACGCAGTATCGACGTCTTGTGACCAGCTTGGAGTGCCGACAATAATTAAGTTATCCGGATCGAATTCACGGATTGCAGCAATCACGGTTTCTGCATAGGGTTTGATGATACTATCCCAAGAAATTTGTAGGGGCTCATTGTAGATCTCATAAATGACATTGGGGCTATCACCATATTTCTGTGCCATTTCCCGGAAGAAGCTGACCGCTTCTGCAACATTGTCTTCGGCATGATGAGAATGCCAGTCGATGATGACGTACATATCGTTCGCAATGGCAGCATCTACGACGGTGATAACTTTCGCTTTATTGCCTGCCGGATCATCAAGATAGCCGCCATCTTCCTGAATGCCCATTGATGCTCTGACGAGACTGGCATTCCATTCTTCCCGGAGCATCTTGACAATATCTGCGCGATAGAATTTTTCACCGCCCCATTCATTATTACTCCAGAACAGGCTATTTCCTGAGAAACTTTTGATTTCATCTCCGGCATATATTTTATTGCCGGAAACCGATAAAGGTTCAACAGCATATGCTTGCTGACTTAATCCAATAAATAAGCATCCCAGACAGGAGAGCAATAATTTTTTTGCTGAGGAATTATTTTTCCTCATGGATAGACGTTGCATTGGTAAATATGACATCAGGTCACCTCTAATTAAACATGAATGTACCATTCATTATGAATTGAACAACTCATGATAATTGTATTGTTAGCTAAAAGTATGTTTGACAAAGATTGCCACTCAATCCATTGGCAATTACTTTAAATATAGATGGTAATAGGAAAGAGAGGATACAAACTATAATAGTTGTGACAATACACTCGATAGTCGATTTCTATATTTTTATTTATATTATTACGGGTAGTGTTTTAATTTTATTAAAACAATATTTGTGATCTGTATTTCAATAATCAGTATGAAATAATGTATGAAAAACTATGAGATAGAATATTGGAGGGGGGCTGCATTCATATGAGATTCCGTCCTATAAAATAGGACGGAATAGTGACGTCATTCAACCATACTTTTATTTTCAGAAAATAAAATACGATTCTATGAGCGCTTTGTTTTGTCAGTCAAATTACAGCCCATATTTTGAGGGCAGGCGATTATCATTCTGAATCATGGTTTTCAAATCAGATAAATATTTCAGATCATCTTCATTATTTTCCCAATAGAAATGACCGAATGCTTCAACAGCTTCGCGCATTAAAATCGCTTTGACTTTTTTGACGCCGGATTCACGCAGAAGCTCATAAAACAGTTGATCTGCATCTGAGCGCTCTAGCAGATGCGTGTAATAGAGCCAATCGTGGATAACCGCTGCTTTCATAAAGCGTGGGTTAAACGGCGTTCCGATAATGCTGTAGGCGGCACTCGGGATACTCGCCCCATCATACTGAAAGAACTTCGGTACCCAGATGGCTACACCTTGGTTCACGATGCCAAAATCTTCAGCTACTTCGTAGGCTTCATCAAGCTTGCTGCTGTGAGGTTCGGTAATCGGAAATAAATATAAATTGCTCATGCTCATATTCGAGTCTCCATATTGAAGCGTGTTATTGGGTTGTGTGTTCGTCCGGACGGCTGAGGCACATAAACCACAGCGGAGATAGACTATGTGCTTCGATGACTATTGAATAGGGGGGCTTGCGAACAGTTTTGCGAACAAATATAACGTTTACAGAGAGTTAGAAATACGCTTCTGAGGCGAACGTCGGAGAAAATGAGGGTAAGTTGCGGGTAGTCATGCGGCCTGTGCATTTTATGTTTTTTGTTGCATACTGGTCATCGTGTAGCAACAACTCGGATTAAAAACCAGAGCGGAGGAGATCATGAGAGCGATAGGCGAAAATATTTGGATATTTGATGGTAAAGCCGTCCCGTTTTTGACGCTGCCTTACTCGACTCGGATGACGATCGTTCGGCTTGCTGATCAATCTTTATGGATCCATAGTCCGATTGAATTAAATCCTGAGCTGAAGGCTTCCGTCGATGCTTTAGGTGTGGTCAAGTATTTGATCGCCCCCAACCAACTCCATCACCTGTTTATTTCCCAATGGCAAGCCGCTTACCCTGAGGCGCTTTCGTATGGAACGGAAGGTGTTCGTCACAAGCGTCAGGATTTGACATTTCATGCGACGTTATCTGCACAGGCGGATTATCCTTGGGCTGACGAACTGGATGCCGTGCTATTTACCGGTTCTCAGGTCATGCAGGAGTGTGTCTTTTTTCACCGTCCGAGTGAGACGTTAATTGTCACCGATCTGATTGAAAATTTCTCACCGAAGGCTTTCAATTTCTTTCAGCGTTTGCTGGCTAAGCTGACCGGGATTCTGGCACCGACCGGTAAAATGCCACTGGATTGGCGGTTAAGTTTTTTGATGGGAAAAGCGACTGCCCGGACGCATTTGGAGAAAATTCTGAATTGGAATCCCAAGACAATTGTTATGGCACACGGTGTGATTGTGACTGAAAATGCCGATAAATTCTTACGCCGTTCGTTCCGCTGGCTGTTGTAATGTCAGCCATGCGAAATGTCTAAGCGTAATCCGCGGAATGTGATAATTTGCTGGGCAATGCATTGAGTGTTTCTGCGTCATGCAGATCTTGATATGACTTAAAGAGTGATGTGATATCAGCATTTCGGTGATATCAGTGATTGGCACTGATAACAATGAATCATCATAAGGAATCAATGTGGCAGCGTTTGATCGATTTTCAAAAGCGAACGGATTTTCAAAAGCAAACGGATTGTCAAAAGCAAACGGATTGTCAACAACAGATGACGGGAGCGTGATGAATGAAAGTTTATTCGAGCTGATTGCTGATGATCTAGAAAAGCAAGGTTATAGCATTCGCCCTGCTGCGTTGCCGGAAGCGATCTCCGGCCTATTGTATGACCACCAACAATCACTTCATGCCGATAAATATATTGATGCCGGTATCGGACGTCGCGACGATTATCTGAAAAATGATTTTGTCAGAAAAGACGAAATTTGCTGGATTACCGGGCAATCGGATGCAGGACAGGCATGGATCGATTGGACATCACAGTTACAGCGTTTCCTCAATCAACGACTCTTCCTGGGACTTTTTTCGTTTGAAAGTCATTTCGCTCATTATCCCCCGGGCGCTTTTTATAAAAGACATTATGATGCCTTTCGTGGTGAAGCAAATCGGGTATTGTCCGTCGTGACCTACTTAAATCCGGATTGGTGTCATACCGATGGCGGGGAGCTGGTTTTGTATCGGGATGACGTTGATCAGGAAGGGATCAGTGTCGTGCCACTGTATGGCACCATTGTGGTTTTTCTCAGTGAAGAGTTTCCGCATGAAGTACGCCCCGCGTTGCGGGACCGATACTCGATTGCGGGTTGGTTCCGGGTCAATACCTCGATTAATAATAGAATTGATCCGCCCCGTTAATTTCAGTCTGTCGTCAGGAGGAAGTATGAATCATTTCCAAGGATCGTGTCTTTGCAACAGTGTCCGGTATGAACTGGCCGGTGAGTTACAGAAATTTTTCCTGTGTCACTGTCAACGGTGCCGTAAAGATACCGGGTCGGCTCATGCAGCAAATTTATTTGTCCAACCAACCGCTTTTCACTGGTTGAGCGGGGACGATTTAGTGAAAACCTATCACTGCCCCGACAGCCGTCATGTGAAAAGTTTCTGCCAAAACTGTGGTTCTGCCGTACCTACCGTGATCGACAACACGATAATCCTGCTCCCGGCAGGAAGCCTTGATTCAGATCTCCCACGCACTCCCGACGCGAATATTTTTATCGACAGTCAGGCGGACTGGTCAAAAAATTCAGACACCCTTCCGAGTTTTGCCCAACTTCCTGAGTAAACCGGTTAGTCTTGGATGCATTTCCGGGGGTTACTCTGATTTTCCTTGAATGATCGTATCGCTCAAATTAGCAGTAATCGCTGATTGAGCGAATATTGAGGTTTTCGATTCCTTCAACTAACTTGAAAATATCGTTTTTATTTTGGGTCATACCATCGATGCCATTTCGATCGAAAAACATAGAGTATGAAGTGAAGGGGATTACCTCTGGATTACATTGGTATCACTGGGCTGTTATTTCGTTGTCTCTGGTACTAACTTTTGGTGCTTACTACATTACCGAGCGCCAGACCAATCTGAAAATCGCCAATCAGTTTGAATTTCAGTCACAGCAAATCGTCGAGCTGGTACAAGAGCGAATGATTCGCTACGAAGAAGCATTATGGGCAGGGGCCTCCGCATTAAAAATGTTTCCGCGTGATGCCTCGCGGGAAGATTGGCGAGAATTTTCAGCAAGCTTACAGATTGACCAGCGTTTCCCGGGGATTAACGGCATTGGGGTGATTCACTATGTGCCGCCGGAAAAGCTTGCGAATTATCTGGCATGGCAACGGGCATCCATACCTGACTACGCGCTTCATCCTGCTCATTCAGAGCCCGAATACTGGCCGATCACCTATATCGAACCGCAAGCTGAAAACCACCGGGCGGTTGGTTTAGATATGGCACACGAAATCAATCGCTATACCGCAGCGAAAAAAGCACGTGACACCCGGCACGCGAATATTACCGGCCCGATTACCTTAGTTCAGGATGATCAGAAAACCCCGGGATTTTTATTTTATGCGCCGTGGTATTCATCGAATCGCGCTTCTGACCGATATGGTGAAACCGACGGCGATTTTAAAGGGTTGGTTTATGCGCCATTCATCATGTACAAATTAATGGATGGCACCTTAAAAAATGTCAATCGTCTCGTCAATTTCAGCATCCATGACGGAGATACGCTGCTGTATTCCGAGCTGGACTCGGATTCTGAAAATCTCGATGCTGACGCACTCTTTCAACGAGAGATAACGCTGGAACTTTATGGACGGCTATGG
The DNA here is from genome assembly GCF_001506075.1 of Vibrio sp. MEBiC08052. Taxonomy (GTDB): domain Bacteria; phylum Pseudomonadota; class Gammaproteobacteria; order Enterobacterales; family Vibrionaceae; genus Vibrio. The sequence continues at coordinate 3,976,867 of NZ_KQ947475.1, forward strand.
CGTTTTTATCTGCAATCGACACAGCTATTCCGGACGCAGCAAAGCCATGCTCAGCCTTTAATCATTCTGTTCAGCGGCCTGATAATTGATGTGTTGCTTTTCGCCATTTTCTTCATCCTTGCCCGATCAAACCGTAATGCGATTGAGTACGCACAAAAAGTCACGGCCAGTTTAAAATTGCGTCAAGAAGAACTGGAACAGGCCAGTCAGAACCTCCAACAAAAAAACCAGGATTTGCAAGAGGCAAACAGCGAATTGGATCAGTTTGCCTTTGTCGCATCACATGACTTAAAAGCACCACTCAGAGGGATTAACCAGTTGGCGCAATGGATCGAAGAGGATAGTGAAGGAACATTGACAGCAACGACCTCTGCGCATCTTGAATTAATGAAAAGCCGGATCTCTCGCCTCGAGAATTTGTTAGATGATTTACTTACCTATTCGCGTGTCGGCAGAAATAAAGAGTTGCCTCATCCCGTTCATGTTGCGTCTATGATTGATGATGTATTTCATTTGCTGAATCATGACGGCCGTTTTTCGTTAACGGTCGATGCACCTGATGAAGTCGTGACGACAGTTGCCACACCGCTGGAACAAATTATCAGAAACCTGATCGGGAACGCAATGAAACACCACGATCAAAAGACGGGAAATATTGCGATCAAGGTGTCTCAATCGCCACAGTATCTGCATTTTGAGGTGGAAGATGACGGGCCGGGAATTCCGGCTGAGCATCAGGAAAAAGTCTTTGATATTTTTCATACACTCAAGCCCCGAGATCAGGTCGAAGGGAGCGGCATGGGATTATCGATCATTAAAAAAATATTAGAGCGTTATCACTGCTCATATCAGATTCAGTCAGACGGTAAACGTGGGCTCACTTTTTCATTTTCCTGGCCCATTAGTTGAAATCCCGGGGTAAAGGCAAGGAGTTCTATGGATATTTTAATTATTGATGATGATGCGGTGGACCGGATGTCAGCGATAAGAACTTTGCATCAGTCAGAGCTGATTTTAGATAAAATTGATCAGTCTGATACCGCCGCCGAGGGCATTCGTCTGGCTGGTGAGCAAGCTTATGACATGATTTTACTCGATTATCAGATCCCGCCCTCAAACGGCATTGAAATATTGCGTGAGATTCGGGGGGAGAATGATTATTCCACCGCGATTGTGATGCTGAGCCATAGTAATGATGAAAAGCTGGCGTTAGCGTGTATCGAAGCCGGAGCGCAAGATTTCATTATGAAAAGTGAAATTACAGCGTCACGTTTGAAACGTGCGATTTTGCTTTCACAAGAGCGGCATTCACTTGAGCAACAAATCCGATCGAGTCATGAGCAACTGCGGTATATCGCTGAGCGTGACAGTTTGACCGGGTTACGCAATCGGTACTTTTTTGATGAAGCACTCCGGGATGCTGTGACCAAAAATTCACGCAGTGGCGAGCAACTGGTACTGATGTTGTTAGACTTGGATAACTTCAAGAAAGTCAATGATGTGCTGGGGCACCAAGCCGGAGACTGCCTCCTTCAAGAGATTGCCCGACGCTTGGAGCAACCCATCCGTAAAAGTGACAAGTTGTGCCGTTTAGGCGGTGATGAATTTGCGATTCTTGTTTACGATCTGCCGCAACTTGAGCAGGTCCGCTTGCTGGCTGATCGTATTTTAAAATCTTTAGAAAAACCGATGATGATTCAGGGGCAAACCGTGGAAGTTTCCGCAAGTATTGGGGTTGCAACTTATCCATTATGTGCGACGGATGCGACAGGGTTGATGAAATGTGCTGATGTCGCCATGTATCGTGCCAAAGAGCTTGGCCGTAACCGCGTTCAGTATTATTCCCTTGATTTTCATCAAAAAATGGTCTCGCGGATGCAGTTGGAGTTTGACTTAAAGCAAGCGATAAAAAGCGATCAGTTGACCCTGTATTTCCAACCGCAACTGGATACACATTCAGAACAGTTGGTCGGTGTCGAAGCCTTGATCCGTTGGCAACATCACGCTTTGGGCATGATACAACCCGATGAATTTATTCCGATTGCAGAAGAATCCGACCTGATTATTGATATTGGTCGCTGGGTGATCCAAGCCGCTTGCCACCAGTTTAGCCAGTGGGTCGATGCTGCACAGGGAGCGCACATCCACTTTTCCATTGCGGTCAATCTTTCCGCTCGTCAGTTAAAGGATCATGCGCTGTCGGAATACCTGCAAAACTGTCTGGTACAATACAATATTCCCGCAAATCTCGTTGAATTAGAGTTAACGGAAAGTCACTTAGAAAATAGCCTTAGTGCGATTGAAATGCTCAATAACTTGTCAGCAACGGGGGTGCGTCTCTCATTGGACGATTTTGGTACGGGTTACTCATCTTTATCGCATCTGAGTCAGTTCCCGTTCAGTATTTTGAAAATCGATAAATCCTTTGTACAAAGTGCCGATGATGAGAAGCAACGGACGTTGCTCAAAGCCATCTGTGCGTTTGCCCATTCACTGGGCTATGAAACCGTGGCTGAGGGGATTGAAACTGAAGAACAAAAACAGTTCTGCCAGTCACTGAACGTGAATCGACTCCAAGGTTATTTTTTCTCGGAACCTATCCCGGCAGAAGCGTTCGAAAACGACTGGCTTCAAGGCGTGGTTTAGGTTTAAGCCGTCCGGATCGGGAGGAATGGTTGTAGGGCATTATATCTTTATGGCAGTGACGGTTCCTTGATGGATGGCCCGTTTGGCATCGAGTTCGGCAGCGATATCGGCTCCTCCGATCAAATGGTAGGGTTTATTCAGCCCCTCGGTCAGGGTTCGTAACGGTTCTTGCCCGGCACAAATGATCACATGATCCACACCGAGACATTGTTCTTCATCATTAACCCGTAGCCATAGTCCGTCATCATCGATCCGCAAATACTCACAGCCTGATATCATTTGCACGTCTCTGTTTTGCAAACTGGTGCGATGAATCCAGCCGGTCGTTTTACCTAACTCGGCACCGACTTTGGTTGTTTTACGCTGGAGCAGATAAATCTGGCGTGATGATTTTTGAGCGTGGGGCTGAACGCCTTCAATCCCGCCGCGGGCCTTGAGGGTCATATCGATACCCCATTGCTGCATAAATGTCTGGGGTGTGGTCAATGTGGTTTGGTTCGGTTCGTGCGACAGATATTCCGCAACATCAAATCCAATGCCTCCGGCACCGATGATGGCGACTCGCTGCCCGACGGAGTGTTGCTCACGTAATACATCGAGATAACTGAGCACTTTCGCGTGATCGATCCCCTCAATTGCAGGCGTCCGGGGGAAGACGCCCGTTGCAATGATAACTTCATCCGCATCTGACTGATTGAGTTGGGCAACATCAACGTGGGTATTGAGCCGAATATCGACCTGCAATAACTCAAGTTGACGACGAAAATAGCGCAGTGTCTCGTGAAACTCGGATTTCCCCGGAATCCGTTTGGCAATATTAAACTGACCGCCAATTTCAGAGGCTGCGTCGAACAAGGTGACGTGATGACCGCGCCGCGCCGCTGTTACGGTTGCGGCGAGTCCGGCCGGGCCTGCTCCGATTACAGCGATCCGCTTCGGTTGAGAAGTGGGGCTGACCACTAACTCGGTTTCATGACAAGCAAACGGATTGACCAGACAACTGGCGATTTTGCCGACAAAGACATGGTCGAGACACGCTTGATTACAGCCGATACAGGTGTTGATTTCATCACTGCGACCATGCCGGGCTTTGTAGACAAATTCGGGATCGGCCAGAAAAGGGCGCGCCATGGAAACCATATCGGCATCGCCGCGGGCTAGTACGCTTTCAGCCATTTCCGGAGTATTAATCCGGTTGGTGGTAATCACCGGAATCTTAAAGGCCTGACGGAAATGTTTCGTCACCCACGTAAAAGCTGCCCGGGGGACACAGGTTGCGATGGTGGGGATTCTGGCCTCATGCCAGCCAATACCGGTATTGATCAGGGTGGCCCCGGCAGCTTCAATGGCCTGACCGAGTTCGGTGATTTCTGCGGCACTTGAGCCCCCCTCAACCAAATCCAACATCGAAAGGCGATAAATGAGGATGAAATGCGGGCCGACGGCTTCCCTGACGCGTCGTACCACTTCCAGCGGAAAACGGATACGCTGGTGATAGCTTCCTCCCCACTGATCATCACGTTGGTTGGTGCGGGTGGTAATAAACTGATTGAGCAGATAACCTTCTGAGCCCATGATTTCGACACCATCATAACCGGCCTGTTGTGCGTTGAGTGCCGTTTGCACAAAATCATCGAGCTGCTTTTCAATCCCTTGTTCATCGAGTGCCTTGGGTGTGAAGCGGTTAATCGGTGCTTGAATTGGCGACGGTGCCACCAGCGCAGGGTTATAGGCATATCGTCCGGTATGCAGAATTTGCAGGCAGATTTTGCCCCCTTCGGCATGAACCGCTTGTGTGACCACCCGATGGGCCTGAATTTGCGCAGCGGTGCTAAGCCCCGGACTATTCGGATGCGTCGCTCCTTCGGGATTCGGCCCGATGCCACCGGTCACAATCAAACCGACGCCGCCTCTGGCGCGCTCAGCATAATAAGCGGCAAGACGTTTTTCACCATGGGGGATGTCTTCCAATCCGGTATGCATCGACCCCATTAATACTCGGTTTTTCAGGGTGGTAAACCCTAAGTCGAGTGGTTGGAACAGATGTGGGTAGTCTGGGTGAGTCGATGTCGTCATGAATCATGTCCCTCGATTATTATCTTGACAGTGTCAATATTGTCGATGATTTTGACACTGTCAAGATTCATGCTAATTTACAGAGTATGAAATCAAGAAAATTGAACTACCATCATGGTGATTTGCGTCGGAGCCTATTACAGTCTGCTGGTCTCATGTTGAGAGAGACAGGGATTGAAGGGTTGTCATTACGCAAACTGGCGGATCACGTCGGTGTGTCACGGACAGCGTTATATCACCATTTTCAGGATAAAAATGCATTACTCTGCGCCTTGGCCGAGCAGGGGTTTCATCATTGGTATCAGCGGACCCGTCAGTTGGTCGAAAGCGCTGAGTATGATCATCGCGAAACGTTTCGCCGCTTCTTCTATCACTATATTCATGATGCAACCACAACGCCGGAAACATACGAACTAATGTTTGGCCGGGCAATCTGGAAGCAGGCTCAAGCCACGCCGGCCTTAAAAGACATTGCCTATCTTTGCTTTCAGTATCAGGTGGAAATTACCGCTTGCTGGCAGCAGGCGGGGCTTTTCCCTCAGGAAGAAACAACCGTGCGGCTCGCACAGGTCATTTGGAGCACCATGCACGGTTTAGCGCGATTGGTCATCGATGGCGTGTATGCCGATAGCCAACATATTGATGATATGTGTGATTGTGCGATTCGGATGTTGCTCACACCGAAAACCGGGAAATAGAGATAAAAGCAAAGAGAAAAACATGTTGGGTATTGCCTTGGACTGTGGCGCCACCCAAACATGTGGGGGAATTCCGCTAAGGGCTGTTCAGTTGAGCGTAATCAACTGAATAAAATGTGAGCTACGCGCTGAATAAAATCTCTCCGGATTCATTGAGACAAAGATGAGCCTGATGATCTTTGAGTAATTGAACGGCAAGCATCGGACTAACGGCTAACAATTCACCTTTAGCATGGGTAATCGGTGCTTCCCATACGTTGTCTCGGTGTTTTCCGCTTTGATCAAACTGAACTAAAACTTTCATATTTACTTCTCCTCAACCACGGTTTTTATTGAATTTTTTAGTAACCTGTATGTAAACGTAGCGTAAATAAAGTGTTACTTCACTAGTTAAAAGTGAAAGATTAATTTGATGAAATAATTATTAATATCATTAGTAAATGTAATTTTACCTTTATATTGAATGATAATATTAGAGTTATTGAATATGGTTTGACACAACATGGTAGCCTATCAGACTCAGCGGAGAGATATTGATGAGAATTGTGATTGCCCCTGATTCATTTAAAGAGAGCCTGAGTGCCGTTGAGGTGGCTGAAATTATTGCACAAGGTTGGCAGCAAGTTTTTCCCGGAGCCGTATGCATCAAAAAACCGGTTAGCGATGGCGGGGAAGGATTTGTCGATGCACTGGTTGCGGCTTCTCAAGGGCAAAAAGTGACCGCGCGCGTTCACAATCCGATTGGCATTGCAATTAATGCGGAGTGGGGGATGAGTCATGATCGACAAACTGCGTTTATCGAAATGGCGGCAGCCAGCGGATTGGCGTTGCTGGCTGTTGATGAACGTAATCCGTTACTGACGACGAGTTTGGGCACCGGACAGTTGATCAGCGCCGCACTCGACGAGGGGATTCGTCATCTGGTGTTGGGAATCGGCGGGAGCGCCACCAATGATGGTGGCGTCGGGATGATGCAAGCGTTGGGTGCGTCGTTTGTCGATGTACAAGGGAATGAGTTGCCTCCCGGTGGCGCAATGTTGTCTCGGCTGGATTCGATTGATCTTTCCGGTTTAGACCCACGCTTGCAGTCATGTAAGATTGAGGTGGCCTGTGATGTGACGAATCCGTTGACCGGAGAATCGGGGGCGGCAGCAATTTATGGCCCCCAGAAAGGCGCGACACCAGCAATGGTACAGGCGTTGGATCGAGGCTTAGCTCATTATGCCGCTGTAATTGAAGGTCAGTTAGGTAAAGCCGTTGATACACAACCCGGTGCGGGGGCTGCCGGTGGCGTGGGTGCTGCACTGATGGCGTTTCTCGATGCCCGATTGTCTCCGGGCATCGAGCTCGTGATCAAAGCGCTGGATCTGACAGCGGCAATTGCCAGTTGTGACTTGGTGATTACCGGTGAAGGATGTCTTGATTCACAAAGTCTCAATGGCAAAGTGCCCGTTGGGATTGCCCGGCTCGCAAAACGTTATGGGAAACCCGTCATCGCCCTTGCCGGGAGCGTGAAAGCGACTGAGCGGCAACTGCATGAGGTTGGCATTGATGCAGCTTTCGGTACGGTACAATCGGTCATGACGCTTGACGATGCATTGACTCAGGCTGGCAATAACCTTGAACAGACCACCGTTCAGGTTGCTCGTTTGATGTACATCGGTGGAAAGCAGATCACTGTTGAGTAGACATAAAGCGTAAAAATTTGTAGTTTTCAGGATAAAAAATAAGCTAACATCTTGAAAATTACCTATAAACCGCCACAATTTGATAAGTAAGAAATAGATAAGTAAGAAATAGATCAGTCATCAATCGATATGATTCAGTTGATGAGTTTCAGTGGCAGCATAAAATTTGGCGGCCCAATAAATGTGGGGGAATCGGATGAAACGACCATGGAAGTCATGGATAATATTGATGCTGTTGAGTGGGCTGGTGGGATGTAGCAATACAGGATCTGTTGATGTTGAGACATCAACAATGCAGCATGATACAAGCCATGCAGATCGCGCAAAAGTCATGCAGCAGATCGATCAATCCTACGGATATGAATTCGCACCCCAGAGCGATATTGCCACACAGGAGACGTTGAATGTGCAAGCGGATGTCAGTGAGCCCGGGGTATCTGCTGAGCCAACGGGAGCTGATCGCCTTAATGAACATACCGCAGATGATATTCAGACCACCACTGATGTAACAACCGGATCCTCAGATCAGCCGTCAGATGCCGATCAGAAAAATTGGGTGTATCTGCCGGGGGTCGATGAAAAGTTTCCGGCTCAGCTTGATCGGGATGCCGAGATGTCCCAGTTATCGACGACGGATATCAACTATTTTCAGCGCAGCGGTCAAGATTGGGTTCAGTTCAGTATTCAATCCGGTCAGCGTAAAAGTGCTTCCGTCAGTTTACCGGTCATGCGTTGGATGCATGTTGCATCGACCAGAGCTCATGCTGCAGATGAGCGACATGCAGTGGTGGTGACTTGGGTTGAATTTGGCAAAGAGATTAAAGAGCGAACTGAATTTATGCTGACAGACGCTGCGCAGCGGACTCGCTTCCCCGTACGACTCGGGCAAAGCTTTTTTCGAGATATGGCATCCCATGAAACGGCACAGATTATTGATATTTTTCACTAAATATAATTAATAAAATTAAACTGACGGTTTAAAAACAAACAGTTGATATGACTAATTTCTCAATGGCCTCAGGATCCGAAAGTATCCTGAGGCCATTTTTGTAGAAATATCATGCTCCTGACAACCCAATTAACCCTTCACCGATTACTAGCTTTAATTCGACGATATGATCACAGATTGATACTTCGTTTTAAAAATATATGGACGGAAATAACAAAAATTGAAGTGACAGCCCTCAAACGTTTAATTTGGTGATATTCTATATGCGACCTGATTTATATTTCTGGTCTATATTTGAGTGGTTTGTCGTAGCCTTCTCCACAACTGAAGAAGGCTCTTGGTGAACCGCGATATCAGCGTTTAACGCAAAGGAGAAAACATGAAGGAAAGAACACAACGACAATGGCTGGGTTTCAATACGAAGCAGTTCCGGACAGCACCAGTCTTGACGGCTCTGGCTGCCTTGACGATGCCATTTATGAGTGCGGTTGCCGATACTCAGGTAGATGTCAGTGCTGCGGCACCATCAGGTTTCGCAGCATATTATGCTTCGGAATCATTTGCTGGTTTGGCAAATAATGGTGGTGTTGAAAATGGGTTAACCAACTGGTCATCGATTGGTGGTTATATCACCCGTACAAATCAAGCAAGTCATAGTGGGGCGGCGAGTGTACTTATTTTAAACCGTAACGCAACTTGGAACGGCATTACGTTTAAGCCTGCACCATTAGTCAATGGTAAAAAATATAACGTATCCGTCTGGGTAAGATTAGCCCCGGGATCTCAGAGCACAAACATTATTCTGACCGGTAAACGGACCGATGATGCAGATAGTTCGACAAGCAATGAATATGTACGGATTGCAAGCGCGCAAGCCACGGATTATCAGTGGACTGAGCTGAAAGGTTCATACACCCAGTCTGGCACACCGTTCCAGCATTTCATTATTGAATCTGACAATAGCAAAGTCAGTTACTATGCAGATGATATGTCGGTTGAAGATGTTGGTGGCGGTGGTTCCGATAACCCTACCCCCGGAAACGGTAAAAAGTTCGTCGGGAATATCACAACATCTGGTCAGGTCCGCGGAGATTTCACCAGATACTGGAATCAGATCACACCAGAGAATGAAGGAAAATGGGGATCTGTCGAAAGAACGCGTGATGTTTACAACTGGAGTGGCATTGATGCCTCTTATAATTATGCGAAACAACATAATATTCCATTTAAACAACATACGTTTGTCTGGGGAAATCAGTATCCGACTTGGATCGATAGCTTAAGCCCATCTGAGCAGGCGGGTGAAATTGAAGAATGGATCCGTGATTTCTGCCATCGCTATCCTGATGTTGCGATGATTGATGTGGTGAACGAAGCAACACCGGGTCATGCTCCGGCCGAATACGCCAGAAGAGCATTTGGTAATGATTGGATCATCAAGTCATTCCAACTGGCACGTAAATATTGTCCGAATGCAACATTGATTCTGAACGATTACAACGTGTTAAGCTGGAACACTGATCAATTCATTGCAATGGCAAAACCTGCGGTACAAGCTGGCGTTGTCGATGCGATTGGTCTTCAGTCTCATGGATTGGAAGGCTTCTCGAATGCTGCATTGCAAGCGAATCTGAACAAAGTGATTGCACTGGGATTACCGATCTATATTTCGGAATATGATGTTGCCAAAACCAATGATCAGGCTCAGTTGGATGTCATGAAACGACAGTTCCCGCTCTTCTATAACTCTGATGCGGTTGCAGGTATTACCCTGTGGGGTTATGTGGTCGGCAGAACGTGGGTCGATGGCTCCGGACTGATTTATGACGACGGATCACCACGTCCGGCAATGCGCTGGCTGATGAACTATTTAGGCCGATAATCTATGCAGTGATATGTTAGCTTACCATTTGGAACCGGTGGTTGAGCGATCGTATTAAACAACTGCATTTGATCCCCTCAGGCATGATGTCTGAGGGGATTTTTATATTTGGTGACGAGACTGGTTCGAGAAATGGTGAATGGTGACAGTGAAGTATCGTTATTTATGAATGGATATAGAATATAAAAAAGCCAGTGGGATGTCGTTCCCACTGGCAAACCGTTTTCAATTTTTCAATGGAGCAAAATTATGCCCCGATAGGTCTTAGGAGACTACTTTTGCTTTGTCTAAGGCTAACTGAGGTTTAATCATCGCATAGCCAAGACCTGTGATTGCTGTACCAACCGCGATGGCAACCAGATACATCAGAACCGGTGAAATTGCGTTTGGAATCAACAATACGAACAGACCACCGTGAGGTGCCATCAGTTTTGCACCGAACAGCATAGACAATGCGCCGGTTACTGCACCACCAGCCATACAGGCAGGGATGACGCGCATCGGGTCTTTAGCAGCAAATGGAATGGCACCTTCTGAGATAAAGCACAGACCCAGCACGAATGATGCTTTACCTGCTTCTTGTTCGCTTTTCTCAAATTTATTTTTGGCAATAAAGGTTGCAACACCCATACCCAACGCAGGCACCATACCGGCAGCCATGATTGCAGCCATTGGTAGATATTGTTGAGAAGCCAACAGACCAACACCGAAGGTATAGGCTGCTTTATTGACCGGACCACCCAAGTCAAAGCACATCATTGCACCCAGAATTATACCCAGCAGAATCGCATTGCCTGAGCCCATATTCTCAAGGAATGAGGTCATCGCTGCCATGATATTCGCAACTGGTGTACCCACGATATAAATCATGATCAAGCCAGTCGCCAGTGTTGCCAGGAATGGGATGATCAGAATCGGTTTCAACGCTTCCATCGACTGAGGCAGTTGCACTTTATCCGCAATCAGTTTGGCTGCATAACCGGCGATGAAACCAGCGACAATACCACCAAGGAAACCGGAACCGATAGAGCTGGCTAACATACCACCGACTAAGCCGGGGGCAAGTCCGGGACGGTCTGCAATCGAGAAGGCAATGTAACCCGCCAAAACAGGAATCATCAGTGCAAATGCTGAACCTCCACCGATTTTCATCAGTGCAGCAGCAAGCGTTCCTTCTTCTTTAAAGGCTTCAATCCCGAAGACGAATGATAATGCGATGATCAAACCACCGGCAACAACCACAGGCAGCATGTGTGATACACCGGTCATCAAGTGTTTATAGACACCTTTCTTCTCTTCATTTGCTGCTTCATTTGAACCGGCAGAGCCCTGATAAACAGTTGCTTGAACGAATGCTTTTTCGATCTCTTCCTGTGTTTTTTTCAATGCCGGGCCAGTTTTAGTCCGGTAGAGCTTTTTACCGTTGAAGCGATCCAGTGGGACCTCAATATCAGCGGCAATGATGACGAGATCTGCTGCTGCAATTTCTTCGGCTGTCAGTTGGTTTTTCGCACCGACAGAACCACGTGTTTCCACTTTAATCTGGTGTCCCATGGTTTTGGCGGTATTTTCCAGAGCTTCAGCAGCCATGAATGTATGCGCAACACCTGTCGGACAGGCTGTAATCGCAACGATTTTCTTGGCAGTGTTTGCTGATGCGGCTGGCGCTGCGGTGGCAACCGTTTGCGCTTTGTCAAGGACTTGCGCTTGTTCAGCGGCCGTTTTCAGATAAGCAACCGGATCCGCTGTACATGCGGCAATATCGCTTTGGTAAACTTTTTTGCCAACCAAACGGGTGGTATCAACAGGTGTATTGGCAGCAATGACAACCAGCTCCGCTTCCGCAATATCAGCATCAGTGAGCGTATAGCCATCGACAACGGAAGAGTGACATTCAACCGTTGCTGACCAATCCAGAGACTTTGCTGCTTGCTCTAACAAACCGGCAGCGAGAATACTATTTGCGACGCCGCTCGGGCACGCGGTAATAATGGCAATTTTCATAGTTACGACCTTATTGTTGTCCTTAATTACTAGCCTCAGGGCTATACGGTTGTAATTGGATCTGCTGTTGTAGGGTGTTTAACTCTTGGATATCGGCGACACCGACACCCACCTGACTCACTGCTAGTGCAGATAATGCCGTGGCAAAGGTAAGTAGTTCCTCCTTCTTCATGGACTGCATGTGTCCCCAGCACAACCCGGCAACCAGCGTATCACCGGCGCCGACGGTACTGACAACATTCATCCGAGGTGGTTTTGCATGTAGCCATTGATCGTTGTTCAGCCACATCACCCCGTTTGCACCCATTGAGACGACGATATTCTCAATCTCTTTTGCGGCGAGTTCACTCGCTGCTTGCTGGCATTCAGCCGCAGACTCAAGCGGTCTGCCGACGAAATGAGACAATTCCTCATCATTCGGTTTGATTAACCACGGATGAGCATTCAAACCGGCTGCAAGCGCATCGCGGCTGCTATCAAACAACACTTTCTTACCCAGTTGGTGCAGTTTCTCGATCCAAGATGCACACAGCTGAGGTGAAACGCCTTTCGGCAAACTGCCTGCCAGTACAAAGTATTCGTGACTTTCAGCCAGACGGAACAAGGTTTTTTCAAATTCGTCAATAGCTTGTGATGACACTTCGACACCGGGGAAATTGATATCGCTGACTTCTCCGGAAGACTCGACCAGCTTCACGTTGATTCGGGTTGCGCCATCAACACGGATAAATTCATCCGTTGCGCCCATTGCTTCAAATAGCTGACAAAAGATGTCCTGATTATCTTTACCCAGAAAACCGGTCACCGTCACTTCGGCACCCAGATCACTGAGTACCTGGGCGACGTTGACGCCTTTCCCTGCAGCATGCAGTGACCCTTGCTTGACCAGACTGACTGACCCCACTTGTAATGTGTCAAGACTGCCGGTCAGATCCAGTGCGGGGTTGAGTGTAATGGTGACTACTCGATTCGTCATAATGATCCCTTACTGTTCGCCTAAACCTGCATTAATCGCGACACCCAGTGCTTCAAGCGCTTGGCTTGCATCAGGGCCGTTGGCGGTAAATTCAAGTCGGTGTCCGCATTTCACACCCAGTGCGATCACTTTCATCAGGCTCTTGGCATTGACGGCTTTACCATCGCCATCGAGATTGGCGACCTTGATGTCAGATTCAAATTTCTTCGCTTCCGCTACCAGCATTGCTCCCGGACGAGCGTGTAGACCATGGGCATTTTTCACTTGGAAAACGGCAGTGTTGGCGTCGTTATTTGCGTCTGTCGGTACGGATTCAGCCAACCCAAACGCTGCCAGAACGGCTTGTTTGTCACTGGTAAATAAGGACTGTTGGTTTTTCTGGAAGACAATGTCAGTGATTTTTTGCATCAGTGGCTGATGTGCACCATTGCAAGCTGCAACCACGAGCAGTCCTTTAACCGACTGTCCTTGTACGTCAAAAGCATCGCTGGCAGTAATGAATGCCAGACCGGTGCGGGTAACACCACGATTGCTACTGGTGAGCCACAGTCCGCCACCGAGTGGCGTTGCTTCTTTGGCGATCACATCTGCAACAAAATCGCTGCTGACACAGCCTTTGTTTTTCAGCAGTCCGCTTGCGACAGCAGACAGCGGTGTCATATCAGTTGCCGGGAATTGCAGTTGGATTAGTGTCTCATCAAAGTCGGCTTCAAACTGAACGTCGCCATTGAGCAGGGCAATGATTTCTTGTGCTTTACTCGCTTGTTGCAATTTTTGTTCAACACCATCGGCTGACAGCACTTTGGTCAGTTGTTTCAGAATACCGAGATGCTCATCAGATTTAGCAGCGATACCGATTGCGACATAAACCATATTGCCATCACCCCAGTCAACACCCTGAGGAAAATGATGAACCGCAACACCGGTTTGTTTAACTAAAGAACGGGTGTCGGTTGTGCCGTGTGGAATTGCAATCCCATTGCCGAGGAATGTTGAATTTTGTGCTTCCCGATTGAGCATTCCATCCACGTAACCAGTATCGACGAGTCCTTTCTCGCTCAGATGAGTGGCAATCGCTCGAATAGCATCTTGTTTATTCGATTGAGACTGTTCCAGATGGATATCATGAGGAGTGAGTTGCAGCATGTTTGGCCCCTTTAATTGCCTTATTTGGCGCTTTAGTGCGGACACATCCGATAGCTCTCTAATGGAGTTTCTGGCCGGGAGATTATCCCTAGGTGTCTGCACAATCGTTTTATCATTAAAATAGCTGAATCGTTTCAGTGTCTATTTAAAAAAAGTCAGCAAAAATCACTTCATATTGCTCATAATACCGAAGCTATCTAATAAATAGTCTAAAAAACTAGATTTCGCTATCATTTTTGAATTTTGCTGAATCCTTTCAGCTTTTATAGTGAATCGATTCAGCATATAGTTCAATCCTATTGAGGATCTTAATTTTTATTTCTATGATCCGACGCACACTAAAAAGAGTAGCGATATGACACTAGATGAAATTGCCAAATTAGCTGGAGTGTCTAAAACCACTGCGAGTTATGTGATCAATGGAAAAGCACAAAAGTATCGCATCAGTGAAAAGACTCAGCTGAAAGTTATGGATGTGGTGAATGCGCATAACTATCGTCCTGATCACACGGCTTCTGCTTTACGGGCTGGGAACAGTCGGTCATTCGGATTGATTATCCCGGATTTGGAGAACACCAGTTATGCGCGTTTATCTAAATTACTGGAACAAAATTCCAGACAGGCGGGATATCAAATTCTCATTGCTTGCTCGGATGACTGTCCCGAAACTGAAATGTCCGTCGCAAACACACTGATAGCTCGCCGGATCGATGCTTTGTTTGTCGCCAGCTCGATTCCAAATGCCAGTGAATTTTATTATGGGCTCCAACAGGCCGGCACCCCTGTGATTGCGATTGACCGCCCACTCGATGATGAATTCTTCGCGTGTGTGGTCAGTGAAGATTATAGTGCTGCCCTGGAGTTGACCGAATCGGTGCTGGATGATCAGCTTCAGTCGATTGGTCTGATTGGTGCATTACCGGAGCTGAGCATTTCTACCGATCGTCAATTGGGATTTGAAGCTGCGGTGAAAGCCAAAGGAATTCAGATTTTAGAAGGGTATGGTGAGCACTTTAACCGCGAAGAAGGGAAAAAAGTTTTTTCTGAGTGGGTGAATAAAGGCACCGTGCCGGAAGCTATCGTATCGACCTCATATACATTGTTGGAAGGAATTCTGGATGTCCTGCTGGAACATCCGCAACTGATGGACAACATCCGCTTGGCAACCTTCGGGGATAACCGCCTGCTTGATTTTTTACCGCTGAAAATTAATTCACTCCCGCAGCAGTTTGAACTGATCGCAGACAGCGCACTGGCAGTTGCTTTAAATGCAACCGCGAAACGCCATCAGCCCGGCATTGAATTAGTACCGCGAAAGTTACGGGTGCGTCGCAATCCGAGCCTGTCATGATGAGATGAGTCGGTTTGGATGAATATCATAGAGGTTGATCATCGAGACTGTTATTTATGACGGGTGTCCCTTTGGGGATAGCTTTATTTATCGACCAAATCGCGCGTGATGCGTGCAGAGTCATGGTCGCATTTTTTTATCATGGTATTGACCGAACTATTGCTATGATGGATAACCGAACTGGTTGAATGAGGCGTTGCTCATGTTTGAAACTCCTGCTGAGCCGTTGATTGATATCCTGTCAGAACCACAGGATTCAAGCGGCCTCTGTCATTTTGGTTCTGGTCAGTCTTGCGGAACATTTGGCGAATTACTGCAAGGTGCTTTGCCGAATGGGCAAGGCTTTCTTGTGACGTTTCCGATTCGTCGATACGTGAAAGCAAAGTTTTATCACGGAGAAGATGAGACGGGATTGCAAGTTTGTCCGCCCCATAAGACCAAGGCGCTGGCGTTGGCATATGCGCTGCTGAGCCGATATCAATTGCCATTAAGCGGCTTACTTGAGATTGATTCGGATATTCCTGAGAGTAAAGGTTTAGCAAGCTCGTCGGCAGACCTCGTTGCAGTGGCCCGAGCGATTACAGACCATCATCACATCCGTATCAGCAATGACGACCTCGCTCATATGATGTGTCAGATTGAGCCAACCGATGCTGTGATGTATGGTCACTGTGTCGCGTTCCATCAAAATACCGGACATTTAATTGCCGATCTTGGCCCATTACCGAAGATGTTGATTGTTGCTTATGATGAAGGGGGTTGTGTCGATACCGTGGCGCATAAAAAAACGCTTCCCCGGATTGGCCTCACGGAGATGAAGCAATACGAGTGTTTATTGGAACGTCTCCAACATGCTATCAGACAGCGTAACTGCCATGAGATCGGCCGTGTTACCACGATGAGTTCAATGTTAAATCAACGTTTCAGACCCAATCCATATCTGAGTTTATTCATTGACCTCTGCGAGCAGTATGGCGGGCTTGGCGTTGCTGTTGCACACAGTGGTACATATATTGGTATTCTGCTTGATGTCGGCGATATAAAGCTTGCTGAAAAGCAAGCTGCAATTGAGAGTGCATTGAAGGCCAGTAATTTAGCGCCTGAAACGTTTGAGAACTAGGTGACCACAACATTATTCACTCTACCTCATTATGAAATGCCACGACTCACTAACGAGGTGTCCACAACTGGTTGTGCGAATTTCAAAGTAGGAGATACGTTGAGATACACTAACTTATTGTATTCATGTACAAATATAGATGCTGAAATATGATACGAGCTTTTATTTTTTGATAGATTAAGGGTAGTCATGTTTCTATTTCACTATTATTAATCCTATTTGAAGAGACTAAATGCCTTCGTCAAATCCTTCAACTCTGAAGTATTACCAAACATACATACACCAAAATATTCCAAATCATTTTCTGCTGTTTCTGAAGTCGCTTTTAGCTGTTCTTCAGACGTACCGATGATCATTGTATCAATAAAGTCAGTGAACGGAATTTGACGCTGTATAAGTTCATTCCGGACTTTTCGTATTTTATTCGAATTATCCGCTTTTAAAACAATAAATGGATAATGCGAAATCGAAGGATGAATTCCTCCGTCCATGTCTTCGTATTCTAAGAAACACAGACTATCAATATCTTTTACCTGAGCAATGAGTCCAGAAGTCATGTGTCCAAGAGCATTCAATAGTCTCCCTATATCAACTTTTTTATTCAATACCGCGACAAATCTTTTAGCGTTTTCATCTGGAAATTCAGAAATATCAAGCATATAAATCCTTAGTTATATAGGGGGGTATATGATGATTTTCGATATAGAATCATACGAATTATCATCTTACTTTAAAATCACTACCTAAATTTACAATTGTTTAATGACTCATTCAAGTACTTAACACTCTTGCAATTTTATCCCTTCTCATCTGGTGTGCTATTGGTTGATTAGATATGAGTTGCATTTTCATTTTCAATAGAAAATTCTGTCATGACTATCTCTCAGTTTAATGTGCTAATTTAAAGATGTTCATTGGTATATTAACCTAATAGGTTTGTGGGGGAAATGAGCGAAGAATGTTACAAAAATGTCACTTTTTTCGGATTGCAATCAGTACATATCAACCTTCATGAGGAAGTTCCTACTATGTGTGAATCTATTAAAATGGTAACGACCATATATATTTCCATAACAGTGGAGCCATATTGCTAGATTATATATGAGATCCCGTCAGTTTCTATTACTACGGATAACGCGTTATCTACAATCTTATATATTTATCAGCGTAATTTATATAGAAAATTATAACCCTGCATGATAGGTGATTATACGATGATTATCGAGAATGATATTTCCAGTAGTAATTACAAAACGAATACAGATTTTGGTACACCACTTATCTGTAAATTGGATGCATATTCTAGAATGACGGAGTTAGGATTTTGTTATTTACGCTCCAATGATTTCACGCTGAGTCCTAGTCAGCAGCATGACTTAAATATCATTCAAAAGCATTTTGATTCCCTTGCCATCGACCCATACGATCAAAATTCTGGTCGTTATCGTCAGCATAGTAAATACATATTTCTTCCTTGCTATAAACTCCTTATCCCTCATTCTTCTGAGCGTACTTCTTATTACAAACAAGATATCGGATTTAATGATGAAGTCATGGAGCAAGCGAGAGCGTTCCAACCCGTACCAAATGATATATTGTCAAATAATCTCATTCGCTCAATGATTCTTCACGACTTTGAAAACTCCCCGTTAAGACAATATTCTTCAACGGTACCTATGGAAGTTGGAATCCATTTTATTCGCATGGAAGCGAAAGTTGATTCACCTAGCATTTCAGTGCCCAACCGACTTCATAAAGATGGTGAGCCATGTACGTGGATCCATTTGATCAATCGTGTCGGTGTGTGTGGTGGTGAAAATATTATTACAGATAATACGAAGACTAACGTTCTTTGCAGAGAAATTATGCATGATACGCTCGACTCAATCGGCTTGGTTGACGAATTAGTATGGCATCAAGTAAAGCCCATTTATGTCGATGAGCAATCGGAAATTGGTCATCGCGATGTCATACTCATTGATTTCACTCCGATGTTGGCAACACCAAACACACCAAACTAATCACTACACATATCGTGTAATCATAAATTCATATCTACAATTACTATACAAAGGGTATCAATAGTGCAATCAAAACAAACTATTGCTGTTCATAGCGGAACAATAAAGGATGACATGAATGGTGGAATTCTGTCCCCTTTATTTCCTTCGAGTTCTCATAGACACCTTGATATGAGTGAAGATGTCTATCCAAGACATGCCAACTTACCGAACCAACGTGCAGTTGCTCAAAAGATGTGTGCATTAGAGAGTGGTGGTGAAGCTGCATTAATCTTTAGCTCTGGTATGGCCGCCATCTCGACAGCGATGCTTTCACACTTAAAAGCAGGTGATCATATTGTGCTTCAGAATGGCGTTTATTCGGGAGCACTAAAGTTTGTTCAGAATCATTTTTTAAAGCTTGGCATTACATACAGTATTTCCGAAAGTTGTGATGTTAAGAGTATCATTAAGGCAGTGAATTCTAATACTAGGGCTATTTATATAGAAAGTCCTACTAATCCATTATTGAAGATTTTGGATATAGAACAATTAGCCAAATTCGCAAAAAGCAAAGGATTATTCACGTTCATTGATAACACCATTGCGACGCCAATTAATCAAAATCCATTGGACCTTGGGGTCGATATGGTGCTACACAGCGCGACCAAGTTTTTAGGTGGACATGGCGATGTATCAGGAGGCGTCGCTGTAGGCAGTGAAGCGTCGATTTCACTGATGGCAGACTACATGAACGATTTTGGCGGATGCTTAAATGCTCAAGCATGTCACCTCTTTGAAAGAAGTTTGCGTACTTTGGCGATCCGAATGGATAAGGTAAATAAGAATGCTTTGGAACTTGCTTCTCGATTAAATGAACACCCAAATATTACGAAGGTTCACTATCCTGGTTTACCAAGTCACGAAAATCACAAGATAGCATGTGATCAGATGCATGGGTTTGGCGGAATGGTTAGCTTTGAACTGTCACAAAGATTTGACGCGACAAGTTTTCAACGCAAATTAAACTTAATTACCCCTTCAAATAGTCTGGGTGATTTAGAAACAACATTAAATTCTCCTTATCAGGCTTCATCATCTTTCAGAAGTCTTAGTCCACAAGAACAAAAACGGTCTGGAGTTACGACACAGTTAATACGAATGTCTGTCGGGATCGAAGACGTTTCTGATCTATATGAAGATTTAAATCAAGCTCTATCGTGAATAAATTTGGAAAAGGTAATGGAAACGAGTTTAAAGTTGAAGCGTGATGAGATTCAACATATTGAATCCGTCTATGGGCTCACGATAGAAACCAGTGCTTTCTTGGGAGAGGGGTCTGGTAATACCAATTTTCTTATTGAGACTAATATTGGTGACTGTGTCCTGAGTATTATTGAGGAACAAACCCGTGATGAAGTTGAAATCATGGCAAATACACTGGTTTGGTTGGAGTCAAATAATTTTAGGACTTCGCGCCTAATCAGCCCTGAACAACAAGAAAACCATTCTATTACACTCAGGGGAAAACCATCTCTATTGAGAACTTACATGAATGGTCATGTCTACAAAGATTTGAGTGAAGGGATGCTCAAACAACTTGGTGCGACTATGGCCAAACTACATGAAATACCGATCCCTGATTTTATCGGTGATTCTATTTTCTATGAGCAGAAGAAGTTTATGGATGCTCTAGATGCCAATATTGATATTGAATATGAAAACTGGGCTAAGCTCAGGCTGAGTGAACTGGCTGTGAACCACATCCATGGTTTACCTACATCAGTGATTCATAGTGACCTTTTCTACGATAATATGTTATTCAATGGAGAGCAGTTCGTCAGTATGATTGACTTCGAGCTAGCCTGTATCTATCACTCAGTCTTCGATATCGGTATGGCTATCGTCGGTACTTGTAGTATCGATGGGGAATTATCTCTTACGAAAGCAGAATCGTTAATTACTGGTTACCAATCAAGAAAAATTATATTGGAATCTGAGTTTAATGTGTTAAAAACCTATACAGAATATGCGGCTGTACTTACTTCACTTTGGCGTTATTGGCGGTACAAAATATATCAATGTGAAGAAAATAATTCTGATAAATATTTGGAAATGATGAAGTTAGCAAAAAATATTGAAGGTGCTAATTTTTCCACATTAGTTAAACCCTCTATTCATAAAGTATCACGAGATAAAAGACTTGATACTGTATATGATATCTAACCGATGATGATATTTTTGGGGTGACTCGTAATATGAAGATTGAACATTTACAAAAAGTCGTAGTTCTTGTTGATGCTTATTCATCGGGTAATGACTTGGCTCACGAATTTATTAAGAAGGGGTACCGGTGTGCCCATGTACAAAGTAGGAAAAATTTGCCTACAAATCTTTTAGATAGCTTTAGAGATGATGATTTTTTCATTAATCTTCATTATGAAGATAATAATACAGTCAGTACGTTGAAGGATTTTGATGTAATTGCTGTTATTGCCGGTTGCGAAACAGGTATTGAAGTTGCAGATGATTTAGCCGCTGAATTACACGTAAATGGAAACAATAAGAACACAAGTAATGTTCGAAGAAACAAATATTTGATGCAGCAAAGTTTGATAGATGCCAATCTTAGACATATACCGACCTACAGCGTGACTACACAGGCCGACGCGATGTGTCACGCTGAGGCGTTACTGAATGATTATTCTAAAGTTGTCATCAAACCTGTTGATAGTGCAGGTACTGATTCCGTATTTGTATCTGGTAATTTAGATGCTGTCCTAGAGCACTCAAATCGGTTGCTCAATAAAAGTAACCAACTTAATTTAAAGAATAAAGCTATTATATTACAACCCTTTATTGACGGAGAAGAATACGTAGTAGACACAGTCAGCTACGCTGGCTCACACAAAATTTGTGCTATTTGGAAAATGGGTAAAGGAAGTTACAATGGCTGTGATTCAATTTGCGAGTTTACTGAGCTAACTTCGCTTGATGCTCAAACCTATTCTACTCTCAAGGAATATGTCTTTAGTGTTCTGGATGCGATCGGAATAGAATATGGGGCTGGTCACTCAGAACTGTTTTTAACGTCGGATGGATGGACACTCATCGAAACCGGTGCTCGGCCTCACGGAGCCGGTTTTCCAGCACTCTCTTCTCTGGCGTTGAAACGAACACAGATTGATGAGTTTGTATTGAGTATATGTTCCCCTAAGCAGTTTCTTACCTCAGTTGATGAAGACTATAAACCTCTCCGGCATTTAAAAATTAAAGAACTGATATCATCGGGTTCTGGCATTGTTGAATCGGTCAAACATGTTGATACTATTCTGAACTTGCCATCTTATAAGGCATCGCATATGCCATCTTATGGTCAGAAGATTACATTCACCACTGATGTATTTACTTCTCCCGGTTGGATCGCATTAAGTCATCGTAATTATGACCAACTTACTGCCGATTATAATTTTATTGTCTCACTTGAGAAACAAGGAATGTTTAATTTTCATGAATAGAGATAGTAAAACATCTGGTCAATATTTCATTCTTGGTTATTGTATCTTAGGATCTGCCATTGATGTATTATTATCAGGGTTGTTGCAGAGCATAGAATTATTTGTGTTACTGTTTTGGACTTTTTCCTGTACTTGGCTTGTTTTTTTACTGGTGACACTCACAGTATCACCAGTAAAAATTTATACTTTAATTCAAAGCTATAAATTAATCATCTTACTAAATATATCGACCCTAGGTTCTTGGGTTGGGCTATTTATCGGGTTGAAATGGACTGAGCCCTCAATCATGGTTGCTATTATTTTTGGCCTCAGCCCAATAATATCAGTTCTGATTGAGCTTGTTACTGGTAAATCAATTGACGCCAAAACCACTGTTATTACAGTGATGTTAGCTATTATTGTAACCATGTTAGTCATGCTTGCTGTTGAGTCCACAAGGTCAAATGTATTCCATTCTGGCTTAACTTTCACTCTGATGCTCAGCTTTGTTTGTATCTTAACTTCAGTTTGTCTGGTTATGGGTACTTATATAGCGAAGAAATTATCAAAAATGTCATTTAAGGCAGAAAATATACAATCATTCCGATTCCCACTGCTTATTTGTGTATGCTATTTATTATTACCAACCCCTGAATCATTAACGGAAGTTCGATCTGATTTCTGGATGTATCTCCCAATCATAGTTGTATTAGGAAATGCTATTCCCATATGGATGCTTCAAAAAGGTATTGAAAGAACAAGTGTCATTAAGACTAATATCATCATTAACATAACACCTTGCATCACATTTTTATTGGAGCTTTTTGATTCAACAATAGCATTCAATAATATGAAGCTTGCAGTATTAGTTTTGCTACTCCTCGTCATGCTCATAAATAATGATGATGTCTACATATTTATTAGCAATAAGATTAAGAAAGTACCTAAACGCATCATGAATTAAATGTTTCAACCAATCCACCATCTGTTCTCAACCAGAGAATAGGTGGCGGACACCTTTTGGGGTACTTTTTCGGCCTTGAAAATGTACCTGGGGCGCTTCGGAGATGTGATTGAAATCGAGGAACTTGATTGCGTCCCAAACTGCTACATTACAAGTTTTATATTCCCAGCCGTCGGCTCCGAAATTTGACGCACAATCACGTTCTCCGATTTCAGAGGCATTGGTGTCTTGTGCGCCAGTCACTCTTGCCAAGATGCAAGCGTCATCAGAAGATCTTTTTTATTTGGCTTGGGTGAGCGCTTTCCAGAACCAGCTTTTACGGGCGTCCTGCCCGGAATAACCATTCATCCGTGAATGGTTTTCTTATTTGAGTGGGGTGAAACATCAATCAGGGCTACTGGTGGGAGCCCGATGTGTTCCCCGTATGCACGGGGATGAACCGCTCGCTCTCTTAAATCTTTGGCTGTGTCGTGAGTGTTTCCCGTATGCACGGGGATGAATCACAGTTTTGGGTCGGAGGTCATATTCCTATTATCACTGGTGGGTCGAAACCAGCATCGGGGAGGAGAGGCGGTCAGGATGTTAGGTAGCAAACCTGTCATTTTGCTGACTTGGATGAACATTTACTTAACAGATTTATCATAATTGTGACCAGTATTAAAAATAAATTAACAAGTGTGTATGGCTTGCCGGAGATTAGTGTAACTTTACCTCAAAGTATGACTGAGCCACAGAACGTTGAGATGCAAGCATCCCAATGAGTCAGGCAAGTCGTCAGAGTGACCGGATAGCCTGTTTTTGTCGGTTGAACGGGAGTGAATGAATAATATAATAATTTGTTAACTAAGTGTTTTTTCTTGGTTGACATATATAACGAAGCAATTTGCTGTTTAAGGAAGTCACAAAGGCAATGCGAATTTTAATTGTAGAAGATGACCCGTTAATCAGTGAGTCACTTGAGCAACGATTCTGCGATCTTGGTCATGGTGTGGACTGTGCTTATGATGGTGATGTTGCCTATTCATTGGTTTCGCACACTCAATACGATTTAGTGATTTTGGATCTCAATCTACCGAAACGATCAGGCGAAGAAATAACCAAGAGAATCCGTCAACGCTCAAACACGCCGATTCTGGTTTTAACGGCACGTAAGGAAGTTTATGATCGGATCAACTTGCTCGATCTCGGTGCTGATGACTTTTTAAGCAAACCTTTCGACTTCGGAGAGTTAGAGGCACGCTGCCGTAGTATTGTGCGGCGAAGTCGAGGCAATGATCATAATTTGATAGCGCTGGGTAACCTGAGTTTTGATTCAGTCTCTGCAACAGTGCAAGTGAACGGTGAAAGTATCAAACTCAAACAGCGTGAATACCGGCTACTCGAAGTTTTTATCAATCATCCTAATCGCGTCCTGAGTAAAGAGGAAATTATTGATCACTTATACGGCTATGATAATCCGCCCAATCAAAATGCGATTGAAACCTATGTCGGGCGATTACGTAAAGCACTGGCGAGCAGTAACGTTGAGATTAAAACGCTACGTGGTCTAGGTTATGTATTAACTGTACAGTCATAATGTTTCGTCTATCCATTTCAACCCGCTCACTCCGTTTTCAACTCCTTGCCTATTCCGCGAGTGCTTTACTGTTCATTGGCTTGATATCTATGCTGGCGGTGAAGCGCTATGCCTATGAAACTGCGCAATATACCTTTGATCGACCTTTGGCAAATGCAGCATTACAAATTTTGGAAGAAGTCCTATTAGATGGCGATGAATTGAGTGTTGATTTGCCGTTTTCTGCATTTAGCGGACTTGCTGATTCGCCGCGTGACAAAGTTTTTTATTTAGTGACAACCAAACAAAAAGAATTTGTAACGGGATACCAAGCACTATTATCTGAAGATATTGTTCTCTCTCAAATTGATTCACACCCTCTTCGATTAGAAGTTACTCCCCATTTTTTTGATTTAGTGTTTAAACAGCAACATGTGCGCTTTGCGCTGGTTGGCCGGGTGATTAACACCAGAAAAGGGCCACATCATGTTTATGTGTTAGTCGGACAAACGACAGAAGCGAGAACAGATTGGGAGCAGGAATTATCGGGGGTTGCATCTAAGCTCATTTTTGGCGTCGTATTCTGTACCATTATTGTCATTGTTATTTTAACCAGCCAAGTACTGAAACCACTTAAAACGATTAATAGAAAAATATCGCAACGTTCAAATATTGACCTGACCCCGATCAATGTCCAGGGACCAGAGGAAGTGATGCATCTGGTTAAAACGATTAATAGTTTCATGTTTCAGCTAGATGAAACCTTAATTCATTTAAAAAACTTTACCAGTGAGGCTGCGCATCAGTTAAAGACACCCGTGGCGGGAATGAGATCTCAAATTGAGTTGATGTTAAGCAGAGAAAGCTCGCCTCAGACCGTCCAGTGGCTTATTCGTCTCTTAGATGCGTGCGGCATTTTGGATCGAACCATTGAACAACTGCTGAATCATGCCATGATTAAACACCGTTTTCGCAGCGTAGAGCCGACGAGTAACAATATCAACAAACTTGTCCAGTCTGTTTGCCGGGAGCTGGCAATTAATGCATTAAAAAGAAATATAGAACTGAGTTATCAGCAAAGCGGACAATACCAAATCAAAGGGGATGAGTTTGCGTTAAAGCAGATGTTATCCAATTTAATTGAGAATGCGATTAAATATTCTCCCGATCATAGTGTCGTCGAGGTTGAAGTGGCACGGCGCGGGACAAAAGCTATTATTTTAATTCGAGACTTTGGGGTGGGAATTAAAGATGAAGACAAGCCGTATGTATTTGAACGATTCTATCGAACCTCAGGGAATAGCCAGTCTGGTACTGGGTTAGGTATGACGATTGCAGCGGATGTAGCTAAAAAATATCATGCACGATTAATTTTACATGATACGGTCCCTCAAGGATTAACGGTTGAAATACAATTTCCATACCGGAAGTGGGAGGAGGTTCGATGATTATTTTTCGTTCGATATTTCTTACTATCTTATTTGTGGCGAGTATTGCGAGTGCCATTGCCAATGAAAGTAACTACCGAATTATTAGAATCTTTGGTGCTGCCTATCTGTCGGAAATGAAACCATTACTGGACGACTTTTCTATGCGTAACCCCAACATAAAGATTCAATATCGTTGGATGAGCAGTGAAGACCTTGATCGTTATATCCGTCTACAGAAGCAACCTCAACCTGATGTCACCGTGAGTTCCGTGATGCATTTGCAATTGGGTTTGGTCAATGATGGTTATGCGCTGGAACATCAAAGTGAAAGTATAAGAGGAGAACGTAACACTGTTGCTTTGCCAAACTGGAGCCAGTGGCGGGATGAGCTCTTTGGTTTTAGTTTTGAGCCTGCCGTGATTGCATTCAACAATGTGTTTTTAGAGGGGAAACAAGTACCTACTAATCGCATTGAACTTCTATCTTTTATCCGGCGTTATAGTGATGAGCTGATGGGAAAGATTGGGCTTTACGATATTCGTCATGTCGGTATCGGATATTTGTTCTGGTCTTTTGAGCGACAACAATCACGTAATTATGGACAGTTTTTAGAGTTATTTAATTACCATAATGCCCGCACATTCGATAGTTCACGGGAGATGTTAGCTGCGCTAAGTAAGGGTGAAATTAATATGGCATATAACATATTAGGTTCTTACTCTCAGAGTTGGCAGTTACTGAATCATAATGTGACAATTACCACCATGACAGATTATACGCCAGTTATAATTCGAACGGCTTTCATCAACCGCACAACGCAGAATGCACACGATGCGAAGCGGTTTATCGATTATTTACTTTCATCATCGGGACAGTGGGTTATGGCAGAGCAAACGAATATGCCCCCCATACGTTCAGATATAAATATTATTAATTCTGCATCATATATGCGAGAGCAATATGCAGAACAACTGAAACCGTTACCACTCGATGTCCGCTTACTGGTGTTTTCTGATAAAAGTAAGCGTCAGATTGTGACAACGGAATGGGAACATGCACTGAAAAATTATGACTGATGCGACGTTAACTCATTTTACCGGATAACGAGTCAGTGATTTGACAGGTTCATTTTGTAGCTTGAAACCACCGCTTTTGGGACTTGAAAGTGGACGTAATGGTAAGGAGCTAAAAAATGATACATTCCCAGTTTATTCCTTGTATGCTCATTCGTGGTGGCACATCAAAAGGTGCCTATTTTCTCGCAAGCGATCTCCCCCAATCCCCTGAAGCAAGAGATCAGTTACTGATTAAGATCATGGGATCCGGTGACGTACAACAAATTAATGGTATTGGTGGCGGCACAACTTTAACGAGTAAAGTCGGGATTATCTCACCATCTCAGTCACCGGAGGCCGAGCTGGACTATTTCTTTGTTCAGGTTGGTGTTGAAGAGCAAGTCGTCGATACCAAGCCCTCTTGCGGCAATATATTATCCGGTGTGATCGCATTTGCGGCAGAAAAAGGATTGATTGAATTAGCGGAAGGCTCAACCACAATCCGTGTCAAAAATGTGAATACCAACACGATTATCGAAGTGACGGCTGAAACACCGAACCGAATGCTGAAATTTGACGGCGACACATCCATTGACGGAGTACCGGGTACAGGGTCTCCGGTACTACTGAATTTCTTGGATGTCGGTGGCTCAAAAACCGGCAAATTATTCCCCACAGGCGCACTCAAAGAAACCATCAATGACATTGAGGTGAGTTGTATTGACGCTGCTGTTCCAATGGTTCATATCCCTGCCGACGCACTGGGTTTAGTGGGGAATGAGTCCAAAGCTATCATCGACAGTGATGCTGATTTACTCCGCAAAATAGAATCGATTCGCCTTATCGCGGGTGAGCGCATGGGTCTGGGTGATGTCCGGGGGAGTGTGATCCCCAAAGTCGCCATTGTTTCTCCGCCTCACGATGTGGGCACCATCACTTCTCGCTATCTCGTCCCCCATAACTGTCATGCCAGTCACGCTGTCACCGGTGCGATTTGTGTCGGAGCAGCAAGCTTGATTGAAGGGACGGTGACCCACCAGCAATCTAAAGTTCCCTCAGAGGCAGTGATCATCGAACATCCTAGCGGAAAGATTGATGTCAAAATCACCTTGCTTGAAGGCGAGTCTGAGCCTGTGATTGCCCAAGCCGCATTAGTGAGAACCGCAAGACCACTCTTTAAAGGGGAAGTCTATATTGCGTAGTCGATCCTTGCTGCCGCCAACGATTGTTCTTCATCCCGAGATCTATGTAGCAATATTGTTAATAATATGTGGGTATGTCAGTTTGGTGACAGTTTGAATCCTTACGGTGGACCTATCGCTCTGCCGCGATAGAGACTAAATACTGTAAAAAGAATTTGAGGAGGCACTATTATGCTGCTTAGCAATTATTTTAATAACACCATGTTACGTGTCGGCAGTCAGATAGCATCCGCTGCGTTAATGACATTTTGTCTGACATCACCAGCGAATGCGCAACCGGTGAGTTTTGCAGGTGAACGGATTGAAATGACCGTACCTTACAAAGAGGGAGGTGGTACCGATACTTGGGCACGCTTCTTCGGTCCTTACTTTACTCAATCGCTTCCGGGTGAACCTGTGGTTGTCATTAAAAATATACCCGGTGGTGGCTCTACCAAGGGTGCAAACCAGTTTGCCCGACGTGCAAGTGACAATGGTTTGGATATTCTGGCAAGTTCTGCATCGACTCATTTTACCTACTTGCTCAATGATCGTCGTGTCGAATACGACTATAACGACTGGAAAGCCGTCCTTGCCACGCCAACCGGCGGTGTCGTGTATATTTCCGCTGATGAAGGGATAGAGAATGCCGAGCAATTTGTTAAAAATCTGGACAAGCTGAAATTTAAATATGCGAGTCAGGGGGCAACGACCATCGATCTTGTACCGTTATTAGCATTAGATTTAATTGGTGCCGATGTACAAGCGGTATTCGGTATGAAGGGCCGTGGTGCGGGCCGGCTGGCATTTGAAAGAGGTGAAGTGAATATCGATTCACAAACCAGTTCAGCTTATTTGAAAAAAGTGGTGCCACTGGTTGAAGAAGGTAAAGCAATTCCCCTGTTTAGTTTTGGTGTCGTTGACGCACAAGGCAATCTTCAACGGGATCCAAACTTTCCGAATCTTCCTCACTTTGGTGAAGTGTATCAACTTGCAAAAGGCAATATCGATAGTTCACAAGGTTTTAAAGTGTGGCGATCATTCTTTATTGCTGGATTTGTTGCCCAGAAAGTTTTCTTTTTACCCAAATCAACACCGCAAGATATTCAGTCCGCCTGGCGTGATGCAATGATTAAGCTGGTCGCAGACCCTGACTTTCAAAAACGAGCTGAAGATGTGTTGGGTAATTATGAACAGTTGACAGGACCTGAAGTGGATCAAGCGGTCAATACCATTCTTTCTTTAGATGAAAACAGTAAAAAATGGGTCGTAAAATGGCTGAAAGAAAAATATAACACCAGACTTTAGTTTGATTGATAAATAGAGCTCAATAATCAGTAGTCCTATATTCGCTAGAAATATATCAAATCAATAATATAACTGCGCATTGTTTTTTATTCAGTGCGTTAGTTATATTCAGTTGACTTTTTAACTCACAACATTGCAATGTGAAATAATAAGGATTCAAGGATGTTAAATGAATTACTTACCGCTTTGCAGACAATTTTAACATTGCACCATCTGACTTATATGTTGGGTGGTGTATTGCTGGGTCTCGCAATTGGTATTTTCCCCGGACTGGGCGGTATTGCCGGTTTATCGTTATTATTACCATTCTTATATGGAATGGATCCTATATCTGCGCTCGCGATGTTAATCGGTTTAGTTGCAGTGATCCCCACTTCTGACACCTTTACTTCGGTATTGATGGGGATTCCCGGGTCGAGTGGTTCGCAAGCCACGGTTCTGGATGGTTTCCCGATGGCTAAAAACGGCCATGCCGCCCGTGCACTTTCCGCCGCATTTACAGCCTCTTTATTCGGCGGACTGTTCGGTGCCGTGGTACTGACCGGTTTTGTGCTGATTGCACGTCCCGTGATTCTGGCTTTTGGATCGGGTGAACTCTTTATGCTCACCTTGCTTGGCTTAACCATGGTCGGATCACTGGCAGGCAAGAGCCTCGTCAAAGGTTTATCTGCATGTGGTTTGGGAATGCTATTAGGCAGTGTCGGCAGTGCGCCCGCGACGGGCGAATATCGCATGACATTCGATAATTTCTATCTCATGGATGGGATTCCGCTGGTGGTGGTCGGTTTGGGTATTTTCGCCTTACCAGAGATTATTGATCTCCTACGTCAGAACAAGCCGATCGCCAATGCCAGCAAATTAGGTTCCGGCTGGCTCCAAGGCGTCAAAGACTTCTTTATTCATAAATGGCTGGCACTTCGGTGTAGTGTGATCGGCTGTATTATTGGCGCGCTGCCCGGTTTAGGCGGGAGTGTCGTTGACTGGATCGCCTATGGTCACGCGGTGCAAACCACCAAAGATAAACCGAATTTTGGCCATGGTGACGTCAGAGGTGTGATTGCACCAGAGTCATCCAATAATGCGAAAGAAGGCGGTGGGCTCGTTCCTACTTTGTTATTTGGGATCCCCGGTTCAGGGAGTATGGCTGTATTCCTCGGTGGGATGGTTTTAGTTGGCTTAGAGCCGGGCCCGGCGATGGTGAGCAAAGATCTGCACATCACATACACGATTGTGTGGTCGCTGGCGCTTGCGAACATCTTTGGCGCGGCAGCATGTATGCTCATTTCTCCTTGGGTCGCAAAATTAACCACCGTCCGTTACGCACTGTTAGCCCCATTCATGGTAATGGTGATCTGCTTTGCTGCCTTCCAGGCCACACGGGATTTAGCGGACTTAGTCACCTTGCTCGTCATCGGTGTGCTTGGTGTGTTCATGAAACGATTCGACTGGCCAAGACCCGCATTTCTGATTGGCTTTGTTCTTTCCCCCGGGATGGAAACCTATTTATACCAAGCGATTCAGTTTGATGGTATCGAGTTTTTGCTTCGTCCCGGTGTCATGATCATCGGAGCGATCATTCTGTTTTCACTGGTATTTATGATTCGCCAAAATATGAAAAAGAATCATACAGTTGAAAAGGCAGAAAAAGTACCGACTCGTAAATCGCAAGTGTTATTCGCCATTCTCATTAATATTGCTTTTGCGTATGGCATTTATGACAGCAACCAGCACAGCTTTTTGGGGGGAATATTTCCCACCGTCGTTGCGAGCGGCATGTGGTTCTTATCTGCAATTGTGATCGTGCAACTTCTGACACGCCCGGAAGGTTCTCCGGTCTACTATGATAACGAATATGTTCAAGGATACGCTTATGACAGTAATACAGCATCGATTATGCATTATTTATACTGGATAGCGGCACTGATCATTGGTAGTTACTTCGTCGGATACATTATCTCGGTTGCGTTATTCTTCTGTGCGTTTTTAATGAACAAAGCTGGGATGGGATTGTGGCGCTCATTAGCGGTAACCGCTGCGGCAACAGGATTTTTGCTTGGACTGACCCACATTATGATGCTTGATTTGCCGATAGGCTTATTGCAAGAAACCGTTTCATTACCATGGCCGTTAGGTTAAAAGGAGAGCAGCATGTCAATCAAATCCATCATTATGCCATTTGCTTCTCAGGAAGACGGTGAACAGCGGTTAGAGGGGGCATTAAATGTTGCCAAATTCTTCAATGCTCATCTAGATGTATTACATGCTCAAGTCGGAGCAGAGAAGTTAATGCCCAGTGAACAACGTTTAGTTTCAAGGAAATTTTACGACCAGATCGATAAGCTGGTGCGTGACTATGTTCATGATGATATGGCGCAAGCCAAACAGAGCTTTGAACGTTTATGCCTGCAACTTGGGATTCATGATGACAACACCGATACGGATGACGTCAGTGCAAGATGGCATGATATCTTTGGTTATCGGGGTGAAATTGTTGCCGAGTGGGGAAAAGTATCCGATTTAATCATTATTCCTAAATCCCTCAATGGGCAAACAAGTGTGAGTTTTGAGACGGCAGTCAGTCATGGCGGTAAACCGATTTTAGTCATGCCCCGCAAGCAAACACACTTTGCTCCGGAGACGATCATGATCGCTTGGAATGGTGATAAACCCGGTGCAAATGCAGTCAATAGTGCGCTGCATTTACTACAAAGTGCGAAACAAGTAGTTGTGGTGACAAGTGAAAAATATCTGCCCAAGAAACCGACTCAAGTCGATTTAGCGCGTTATCTCGCTCGGCATAAAATAGAAGTCGAGTGTATCGCATTTACCCATAAAAGCAGGAATACCGGTTCGCAACTGTTAGAAGTCGCCGCTGAGATCAATGCGGATGTGATTGTCTCAGGTGCTTTTGCCCACCAAAAACTGCACCAAAAAGTATTTGGCGGGGTAACTCAAAAGCTACTGATGCGGACTGATATTCCATTATGGATGATGAGCTGATTACAATGATGTCAGTTTAACGACAGGTTCATCTGTTATCTTAAAAACATGGCTGGTTAGCGATTAATTCGTCCGCCCAAGTAGTACAAGGTTATCAATCTCCGGCCTTGCTTAGCTGACCAGCCTTTTTCTTTTTTATCATGATGTCTGAGTACCCTGAATTTCAGGCTCACTGTTTATTCTTTCCCTGTATTTGGCACCCGAATTTGACGCACATTTTGTTCCTCGATTTCAGAAACATCGGTACTCAGTGCGCCAGTCACTCTTGCCAAGATGCAAGAGTGACCAGAAGATCTTTTTGTTTTGGCTTAGTCACGCGTTATCCAGAACCAGCTTTTACGGGCGTCCTGCCCGGAAAAGCCTAACCATTCTTCCATGAATGGTTTTCTTGGTTGGGTGGCTGATTTGAGTAGGGTGAAACACCGAATCAATAAAGTTAAATTGATCGATGCTTTCAGGGTAAAATTCATGGATGATTTTTTATGTTTGTTTATAACTA
Source organism: Vibrio sp. MEBiC08052 (assembly GCF_001506075.1). GTDB lineage: Bacteria > Pseudomonadota > Gammaproteobacteria > Enterobacterales > Vibrionaceae > Vibrio. The sequence continues at coordinate 4,009,892 of NZ_KQ947475.1, forward strand.
AATGATTTTATTGAAATTAATTTAAATTTTCTTGTTAAAAAACCAATTTTAGACACGCAATTGTTTTGAATAATCATAGACTTACATGAACAACAATGAAGTGCCTGCTTTTGCAGGAAAGGGGCTGATACAAAAAAGAGCCACAACATCATGCGGCTCTGAATAGGTTCCATTTTAAACAATAGTTTTACTTATGATTGGGCTTTATTTAGTAATGACTGACTAATTCAATGATTTTAGGGTCAACACCTGCGATTTTATGAATCAATTCACGAACGGAACAACCATCATCTTTTTCATCAGGGTTAGCACCATATTCAAGCAATACTTTCACAACCTCATAAGGAATTGGCATTCGATCAAAAGCCATTCTCAACGCACTAATACCATCAGCATCTTGGTGCTCGATCATCTTATCCGCACCGTTTTCCAACAAGAGCCGAATCCCCTCAACATTGCGTTGACGAACCGCATAAATTAGAGGCGTATAGCCATAGCTATCAATTGCGTTGACATCCAGCCCTTGATCAATCAGATATTGGATAGATACCGGTGGAGTTTTTCTAGTTACCGATTTGAATGCGTAATGTAAATATGTCCATTTATCATTAGCCGTGATACGATGAATGTCCTTGCCGTTTGCAATTGATCTTTTCACAGTTTCAATGTCACCACGAACTATAGCTGAGTAAGGTTGATTATCTACATTATTCATTGTGATCTCCTGTCACTTAAAAAGTCTTTCATGTCTTCCAAAATATCCTCTAATTCATCACTGCCCGGTTTCTCATTGACATGACTAAGATTGGTCTTGGCGTCCTCAATTAGAAAATAGTCAGGGTGTGAATTCACAAAATCATTCAATTCTTCCTGAGTCATACCTATCTGGTCAGCCGCTCTGAGTATCCGTCGATTTTCCAAACCCTCTCTATGCCCATAGTGCCAGTCGGTTAAGGCTTTACCTTTTTTATCCGTGAAATTACCATTTTCATCTCTCAAAGCCTCTGCTTCAATCTGTCTTTTGGTCTCAGCCCGAAGGGATGTTCGGTTTAGCTCCGGTTTGGGGTATTTACTCGCACCAAACTGACCATTCGGTTGACGGACTTGATGACTATATACCACATACAGTGGTGGGAGTCCGGTATCTGCCGGAAAGGTCAGAATATAGTCTTGTAAATCTGCATCAGCGATTGGCGTGATATAGGTGTTATCAAATTCTTGGCCTTGCTCAGCCTCCGGATACACCCAGATATTGTAAGTTTTCAGGTCAGGAATGGGATTGACCAGGATCGGTTTGCCGCCAAAATCGCCACTCATCGGTATCCATTCAATAGTGACATCCGGCTCTAACTCAACGACAAATTTATCACCGACCCGAGTCACTTCACGTTTGGGAATATTCACTCCATTGACATGATAACCGTAAATCCGATTATCAGCATTGAACCCTAAGCGGATATTGGTTTCAACCGTGGTTTTATCCATCAGGTCATTTTCATTATACAGCGTGCCGTCACCAAGCTGGCTGGGCATAAATACGGCCAGAATGCCAGTGCGACCGACAATTTTCATCGTCAGGTTTGGCAGCTCTGCCAGTGCTGCACCGCCTATACGCGCTAAAAAAGCGTCTTCAGTTGCTGCCGTCCCAACCCCCTGACCAATGGCTAGTGTATAGGCCGCATACTCACCCAAAGATGAGAGTTGCTCTCTTTGTGTACCGATATCACACGTTCCTCTCGGCACAAGGGCAGATTTGGCAAAACGAGAGGGTTTGACTGGTGGCTTGTTAAACGTGTCTTGCCATGATGACGGGGGCAGTTGAATGTTATCTAATTCTTGTATTCGTTCCTGACGCTGTTTTGCCAGCCGCTCGGCTAAAGTGAGTTTCACTTGATTGCGTTCAACATAAGGCTCGGTATACACCGAGGCGTTGACACTGCCAGCGTAAGATGAACCAATGCCATGATTGACCAATTCAACCCGTGCGGTATAGGCCTTGTATGCCAGCCAATCGAGCTGAGGCTCAACCTCGGGATTGACTCGCCAGTATCGATTGCCCCATTCATCCCGATCCCGAATCAATAAGGGGATGGATGGTGTATCAGTGAGTAAGACTTGATGACCGTTGCGTAGCTGCTCAAGAAAATCAGCAAAGCGCATTCCGGAAGGCGTTACGGATTTGATATCCGATTCGCGCAGGGATGAAAAATCCCCTTCAACCTGAGCAAATTCATTCGCCATCAGGTTGTAGATTTGAATGGTTTGATAGTTCATTTGACGTTGTTTATGTATGAATTCAGTTCATATCGATATAGGAGGAGCATTGTACAACAGCGCAATAACAGATAATCCATTATCAATAGAATCAAACGGTTAATATGGTTTACATTCCATAAATAGGGGGATTTACTACCTTATTGATGAATAGTAATCACGTTGATGCTATTTCTCAGCTTTTGGTCGTTCATAAATTCCGTCAAAAGAGACAAGCTGAACTTCGATTACCCCACCAAAGTATTCAATTTTGACTCGTGGGTCATCTTGCTGTTTTAGCTGAGCGCTGAAGGTTTCATAAAGGGATGCAATAAACTCTCTGACAGGTTGATCAGCATCAAGCAGAGAGTGAGATGATTTATCTTGTTTCATAAGCCTACCAACATCGTTTGTACCCAATGAGCGATGACGCGATGCAATCGCTTCTGTTTATTCTTATCTATATGAATGATTTATATTTTGCTCTCCATTTCTAAAAGGAGAACACAATGGAAATCAATCAAATTATTCTCAATAACAACTTGTTCAGATTTTCTTTGTATAAGAATCATCAATCTGAATCAGAACATGTGGTCATTTTTCTGCTTGGCGCTTTACAGGACATCGAATCAGTTGATTCATTCTCTCGTAAATTTTCTGAGCATCTGGATTGTTTAACTATAGAGATTCCGGGAACAGGAAAAACCACTCCATTAGATTCAAACATTAGCATCAGAGAACAGACATTAATGCTATTAGAGTTCATTCACTATATGGGTATAAAAAGCGCTCATCTTATTGCTATATCATATTCAACAGCCATTGCTGTAGAGTTATGCGACCTATGGCCTTATGTTTGCAGTTTATCTATTTGTGGTGGTGTCCCGGGCATACCGAAGTCAGGTAGGCAAGCCACAAAAAAAATGATTGCTGCTGCAATGCAAAGCCAAGAAGAATTTGCCCATACATTTACCCATTCAGTGACTGTGAACAACCCTAATATCCCCAGAAATAAAACCATTATCAAAGCGACTAAAAGGAGTATATATAATTTATCACCAGATCAAATTGATATATTTTTTGAGAATTCAATTCGATTATTAGTTCACAATCCATCTTATGTAGAAAATATAAAAATACCCTGTACAGTTTGTGTTGGAGAATATGATCCATACGCAACTGTTGAAATTGTTAGAGGATTTTCAAATCAATTAAAAAATAGTAACTTCGTGATAATTAAAAATGCAGATCATCTTGTTCATTTACAGCACCCAGATAAAGTTTATTCTGCAATGATCGCGCTAGCATCATCATATGTTTCTATCGAAAAATCATTGCAAGACCTTACTAACTAAGAGTTCATATTTTTAAATTTATATGAGGTATGGTCAACCCAAAATTTTGTGCATTTTGAGTTGTCCATGCCCACTCAATGGTAAACATATCATTTTATTTATATAGTTCTGATAAGCTAATCAAAACCTTTGTCATCGGACCCCGTTCGTGGTGTTTCAGTCTTCTCAAGGCTTCAACTAATAAAGAATCTCGTACATGTTGAACCTGTCTAAGTTTATGAAACTCAGGAAAAGTTTTCATTGCACTGGTAAAGTTGGCATGAGAATCCAGTTTGAAACCAAGTTTTGCTCTAAATCCTATAGATACAGGCATAGGAACAATCTTATTAATGTCCTCTAACACATGATATTGGTACTCTGATAAGCCAGTCAAACGAGAAGCTGTCTCTACTGAAATATTGTACTCTTTCCTGAACTGTCTTGCTGTCACCGCAACAGAACGATAGTAGTCTATTGCAAACTCTTCGATATCTAATTTCTCAGGTGGTAAGAGGTCACTATGATCTTCAATCACCCCATATTCTGATTCTAACTTTTGTCTGAATTCTAGAAACTCTGATTTAGATGTATCGCTTAACATGCTAAAAATCATGTTAAGAAATTGATTGAGCATTTCGGTAGGTAAACGCCCCAGACAGATTAATGCTTCAACAGCGTTATCGTCCATACCTCGATAAAACTCTTTAATTTTAAAACCATAATAAAATGCAGTCATCGGAACCATCGTTACCCATGAGTATGCAGCAACAACATGAATAGGACGCATTGACTGATAACTTTGTTGCATGTAACGCTTTAACGTGTTCCCGTTAATGCCTGAAAATTTTTTTTCCAATTCTCTAAATGTTAATTTTTGGGTGCGTCTCACATATGACATTGCAACTGAAATATCAGAGTCTATATCTTTCAACATCTCATTTAAATGAGCAATCTCTTGCTCAGATACTACTAAACCTTTCTTATTTCCATATTCAGCCATATATACTTAATCCAACTGTTAAAATTGATATTCCATTAATTACATAGGCACAAAGGTTATTAATTTTTTCAGATATGTCAATCTTGTTTGTGTGTCATTTTTGCTCACAATATCTATGAATAATTAATTTTACATCATATGTTCAATATATGTTTTCACTAAAGTCTATTATTAATTCATACAAAATACACTTATTCACAGAACTCCAAGTTAAAAGAAGGCGCTAAGCTGAACTCTATCCGCCACGCAAAAACACGGGTGATGAATTTACGTCCGGCAGTCATCCCCCCTTTTAAAGCCCTGACCAATTCGTTATCACAATATTGACTGGTTTTCACCGCTCCGGTGATTTGGTCCACAGAAAGCTCATAGTAGGGTTTAAATACCTGTGCTTGGCGCTCACAGAACATTACAAGTTTTATATTCCCAGCCGTCGGCTCCTAAATTTGACGCACAATCACGTTCTCCGATTTCAGAGGCATTGGTGCTCTGTGCGCCAGTTACTCTTGCCAAGATGCAAGAGTGACCAGAAGATCTTTTTGTTTGGCTTGGGCACGAGTTGTCCAGAACCAGCTTTTACGGGCGTCCTGCCCGGAAAATCCTAACCATTCATCCATGAATGGTTTTCTTGGTTGGGTGGTTTGTTTGAGTGAAGTGAAACATGTTTAGAACGAAGCTAAATTGATCGATGCTCTCAGGGTAAAAAATCAGAAAACCGTATTCAGCATATTTGTCACTCACCAATGCTCCACCACACATACAGAGTGATTGGTCACCGCACCGTGATCGACATTAATCCAGTCCGGGGCGGTAATGGTGTAGGTGTTTTGTGGCCGGGTATAGACGGTGATTTCTTCTGCGCTGATTTGGTCGTTTTCATAGATGATCAAACGGCGTTTTTGCAGGAGCAACGTCCGGGCATCGAGCCATAATTGCAGGCTGACCGATGTATTGCTTTGATCAGATTTATTGCCTTGGTGCGGTGTCTGGGTCATGCGTAGAAACAGATAAGGAGTTTGATGAATGGTGGCCCGGCCCACGTATTCGAGTCGCAGATCCGAGAGTTCAGTAACGATGTGCTCCGGCATGAAGTTTTGGTTAAAAGTGATTCGTTCTCTGATTTGTGCCTGATCCTCAATATCAAACCATAGCCCGGTATTGATAAACAGGTGCTGACCAAGGTTGATCCATTCGTCTAAAGCATATTTATCCCCGTCCCGGATCGCCTGACTGACATGCGCCTGATCCGGTTTGATACAGTCGATACGCCAGCTCTGAAGAATCCCCTTGTTGGTCGCACTTTGATATGACAGTGCTGAAAAGCACTGCTCACGGTTTGCCGCCTGAATGATATTGTCAATCAACCCTTTCGGCGGTTCGATTGCTGTCCATCCTGAATCCGGCAACTGAATATTTTGTTGCAGAATCAGCGCGATTTCTCCGGTCATTTCATGCGGTGTCGTCCCGGAAAAAATACTTTTGGCCGTCGGTGGCGTCGCAAACTCAACATTCGCTACATCCTGTTGGGTATTTTTTTGATTGATGTAGGCAAGCCAAATTGCTCCAACCATGATGAGGCCAAAGAACACAGCTACAAAAGTAATCATCAAAATTGCTGACTGGCTCATCTGAATTACCTATCCATACTGTGCAACCGATAGAGTCATTATATACCTGAATGATTGTATATGCGTATGATTGATAGTTTCGTTGTAACGCCGGTAAGCATGACATCGACGGTTCAATTTGGCGTCAGGAGGGGCGGTTAAATTCGTCGAAAACACCGAGTTTCGAGGCAATGTCGTCGATAACATGGCAAAACTGAGTACAAGATTAACGGTTAGAACGGAACCCATTAGCGGCATCTGTTTATGGCAGGTGACGACAGAAAAAGCAGTGGCAGGGCAAGTGGGACCGGGAGAAGCAATGGCAGGGAATGCGATGACAGCAAGCGTCACGACAGAGAAAGGGATGGCAGTGAAAGCGGTATTATTTGCTGTTGTGGTCGGGCTATTGGTCGGGAGCTATCTGTTCCTCTCCCGGCCGTTGCTTCATTCATTATCAAGCGCAATGCCATCAGCGGCCAAATCGTCCGGTTCATTACCGGCACCAGCGATTCCGGCTACACCCCGTTCACCTCAGACGGAACAATCAATATCGTCACACCCGGAGGATCGTGATGTGGTCGTTTCGCGTGTCACCGCATCACAGGAACAAACCGAGGGAAAACGTCATCGGGTGCATGGGATTGATGTGTCTCACGATCAGGGGCAGGTGGTGTGGCGCGATGTGATTGCATCCGGGATCGACTTTGTCTATCTGAAAGCGTCGGACGGGATGACGTTTCTCGATCCGATGTTTGCCGCCAATATGCAGGCGCTGATGCCGCATCCGATTCTTGTCGGGGCTTACCACTTTTTTGAAGCCGGGGATGACCCCCACCGACAACTGCATAATTTTTTGCGGGCGACCCAAGGGCACCCACTCACGCTGGCACCGATGGTGGATGTCGAAGTGTCGCGGGGTGTCAAACCGAAAGTATTACAAGCCCGTTTGCGGCAGTTTTTAAAAGGGGTTGAAAAAGCGACAGGGTGTATACCGGTGATCTATTCCTATGGTGATTTCTGGCAGGCCTATATCGGGCGCTCGTTCAATGATTATCCGTTTTGGCTGGCTGACTATTCAGCGGAAATATCGCGACCGACAGGATTGCAGCATATTCAGCTCTGGCAGCACTCTGAACGAGGGCGGCTGCCGGGAATTCGCGGTGCGGTGGATCTGGATAAAGCCCTTGATAATATGGCTCTGGAAACGATTCGTTGTCAGGTCCGCCGGGGGGTAATATGAGTACAACCGCAACACCGAAACCGCCCGTTCAACAAAGCGCAGTGGCGGAGAAACCCTCTGTTTCTCATTCGGAAGAATCATCTTCGCCCACTCGCAAGACGGCCGATTCTAAGGCATCATCCGCTTCACAAATCAGCCGTTGGTGGCTGTTGTGTGCCATTGTGTTGATCGGGGGCGCTGCTTTTTTCTGGTGGTCCGCGCCGTCTTCTCCGGCAGGCGGTGACCCGACCGGCGATCCGTTATATCGTGCAAACTTGTTGTATCTGACCCACACGGAGCAGGAAGCCGGTGCAGAACTATTGCACTTGCTGGAGCTGGATGCCCTGATCAATGTCGCCGGTAGCAGTCAGTTCGGGGTGTCGTTTATTGTCGATATGAATGTTGAAGTGGGTCGCATTCTGAAGCGGCTGAATCAGGTTCTTGAACGGGGCTCTGAAGCGGTCGCGGTTGCTCTGGCGGCTATTGCGTTATTGCGGGTGGTGGTGATTGTTGCAGAACTGGCAACGCCTTGGCTGTTTCTGATTTTTATCGGTCTTTGCCTGAGCTGGCTGATACTGGCTCTGGTTCACCGCGCTGTTTTGCAATGGTCCGTTGCCAAAAAGTTGTTACGCCTGACAGCGACGTTGTTTTTGCTCTGCTGGCTGATCATTCCCTACGCGCTGCATTTGAGTGTTGTGGTGAGCACTGTGATTGAGAAGAATTTTACTGAGCCGACTGGCTTCGGGTATTTCTCTGCGGTTGCCGGTGAACTTCAAGGTCATGAACGTCATCATGGCGATCTGAAAGCACATGCCAAAAGCAGTGTGGCGTTGCTGCATAAGGCAACATCCGCAAAACTCCATCAGAAAGTCGAACGCGGTCTGTTGGTGGTGATTCAGTTTGCCATCAAAATGTTGTTGGGGTTGATCGTCGTGCCGCTGGGGCTTGCGGTGTTATTGCATCATCTGTTATGCCGGGTTTTACTGCACCACCTGATGGTTGAAAAACCGTTTGTGCCGGTGTAGTTCGTGGCTGCAGCCCGTATATTGATAGGCGGGAATTGAAACCGCAACAGGGCTGGAAATAGTCATCAGATTCTATACGTTTATTTTCATAATCATGATTCACTCATCAAATCACGTTTATTCAGTGATCTCCTTCAATATTTTTAGTGAGTTTAAGTGACTTTCACTGATCTGCTTCACAGTCTGAATTTTACTGGGATTCAAACTTTTCAGATTCATATATGATTTTATCGAAACGTTTCGATGAGTGTTTTTTATACATTTGATTCGGAACTCAACGGCAAAAGTTGATCATGAGACTGATCGGTGTTTTGCACGATTGTTGAGGCATTGTGATGAAAAAAAATCAGTTATTGAATTCAGAGCTCTCTTATTTGGTTGCGACATTGGGACATACGGATGAAGTGACGGTCTGTGATGCCGGATTACCCATTCCGGAAACAACATCGCGTATTGATCTTGCTTTAACTTACGGTGTGCCGGGATTTATTGAAACGGTGCGCACGTTATTGGCAGAAATGCAGATCGAAGGGGTGGTGCTTGCTGCCGAGTTTCGTGAAGTCAGCCCGCATTTACATACAGAATTGCAAGATTTACTGGCAATTGAAGAGCAAAAGACCGGTAAAACGATTCGTCGGACCTATATTAGTCATGAAGCGTTTAAGAGCCGTTCCGGAGAGAGTCGGGCAGTTGTGCGGACAGGTGAATGCACACCGTATGCCAATGTTATTTTTCAGGCCGGTGTCGTTTTTTAGTCCGGGAACAGGTAGTTCGGGAACCGATAGTAGTTCCGGCAGCATTCCAGAGTGAATTGAGGTGAAATCATGGTAGAACCCATTTTAGCGCTCAGCCAGATAGACAAAGCATTTCCCGGCGTGAAAGCGCTCGATGGTGCCAGCTTGAATGTCTATCCGGGACGAGTGATGGCGTTGATGGGAGAAAACGGCGCAGGAAAATCCACACTGATGAAAGTGTTGACTGGCATTTATACCAAGGATGCCGGAGAGATTATTTATCAACAAGAGCGTGCTGCTTTTGCCGGGCCGAGAGATTCTCAGGAAGCCGGTATTTCTATTATTCATCAGGAGTTAAATCTGATTCCTGAGTTGACGATTGCAGAGAATATCTTTTTGGGGCGGGAAAAGATCAATCGTTTCGGTCGGATCTTGTGGCAAGAGATGTATCAGGATGCCGACCGTTTGTTGGCCCGTCTGAATGTGCGTCGTAGCTCGAAAACACTACTGGGTCAACTGAGCCTCGGTGAGCAGCAGATGATCGAAATTGCCAAAGCGCTTTCGTTTAAATCGAAAGTCATCATCATGGATGAACCGACAGATGCCCTGACCGATACGGAAACAGAATCGCTGTTTAGTGTGATCCGGGAGCTTCGCGATCAGGGATGTGGCATTGTTTATATTTCGCACCGACTGAAAGAAATCTTTGAGATTTGTGATGACGTCACGGTGCTGCGTGACGGTAAGTTTATTGGTCAGCGCCCGGTTGAAGAGATCGATGAAGACACGCTGATTGAAATGATGGTCGGACGTAAACTTGATGAGCAGTATCCGCGGATGGATTCGATGACGGGTGAGATCTCGATGGAAGTGAGCGATTTGACCGGGTCAGGGGTTCATGATGTGAGTTTTGTCCTGAAACGCGGTGAAATTCTGGGGATATCCGGATTGATGGGGGCAGGGCGTACCGAGTTGATGAAAGTGATTTATGGTGCATTTCCCCGGGAGAAAGGGGAAGTGAGATTAGACGGCAAGATCGTCTCACCGAACACGCCTCAAGAAGGTTTGGCCAGCGGCATCGCTTATATCTCGGAAGACCGTAAAGGTGACGGGCTCGTTCTGGGTTTATCTGTCAAAGAGAATATGTCGCTGTGTGCCCTGAATTACCTATCGAAAGGGATGCAAATTGACCATCAGAATGAGAGAGAGGCCGTCGCAGATTTCATCCGTCTGTTTAATATTAAAACCCCTTCTCAGGATCAGATTATCGGTAATTTATCAGGTGGAAATCAGCAAAAAGTGGCGATTGCCAAGGGGCTGATGACGCGCCCCAAAGTGCTGATTCTCGATGAACCGACCCGCGGTGTGGATGTCGGGGCGAAAAAAGAGATCTATCAACTGATTAACCAATTTAAAGCGGAAGGGATGAGTATCATTCTTGTGTCTTCCGAAATGCCGGAAGTCCTCGGAATGAGCGACAGAATTCTTGTCATGCATGAAGGACGCATTAGTGGCGAGTTTGCGGCGCAAGATGCCAATCAAGAAAACCTGCTGGCGTGTGCCGTGGGTAAGCATATTCACGAGGTAGCAGCATGAGTACCAGTTCCATGAATCAACCGACACCTAAGCAACGTAAGTGGTTCAGCAAAGCGTGGCTGATTGAGCAAAAATCATTGATAGCACTGCTGTTTTTGATTCTTGTTGTGTCATTTCTGAACCCCCATTTCTTTACTGTGGATAATATCCTGAACATTCTGCGTCAGACCTCGGTCAATGCCATTATGGCGGTCGGAATGACATTGGTTATTTTAACCGCCGGGATTGATTTGAGTGTCGGGTCTGTTTTGGCGTTGTGTGGTGCCTTTGCCGCGAGCATGATTGCGCTGGAGTTGCCGGTCTTTGTTGCCGTGCCGGTGTCGCTGCTGGCTGGAGCCTGTTTAGGTGGACTGAGCGGGATGATTATTGCCAAAGGTAAAGTGCAGGCGTTTATTGCGACCTTGGTGACCATGACACTATTGCGCGGTGTGACCATGGTCTATACTGATGGGCGGCCTATTTCAACCGGATTTACTGATGTTGCTGATAGTTTTGCCTGGTTTGGTACAGGTTATATGCTGGGTATCCCGGTACCGGTCTGGCTGATGGTTATCGTTTTCGGGCTGGCATGGTATCTGTTGAATCATACCCGGTTCGGGCGTTATGTTTACGCATTGGGTGGCAACGAGTCTGCGACACGATTATCCGGTATTAATGTGGATCGCGTGAAAATCGGTGTCTATGCTATCTGTGGTCTGATGGCGGCTTTGGCGGGTGTGATTGTGACCTCTCGCCTCTCTTCCGCACAACCAACCGCTGGTATGGGCTATGAGTTGGACGCGATTGCCGCTGTTGTTTTGGGCGGAACCAGTCTGATGGGGGGGAAAGGCCGAATCATGGGGACATTGGTCGGGGCGTTAATTATCGGATTTTTGAATAATGCGCTCAACCTGTTGGATGTCTCTTCGTATTATCAAATGATTGCCAAAGCGATCGTGATTTTGCTGGCAGTTTTGGTAGATAATAAAAACAAGTAGTTCTTGTTTAACAAGTTGTTTTTGTTTAACCAAGTAGTCCGTGTTTAACCAACAAGTAATTAGCAACACCCGTATGTAGTCATACAATAATGGAATCTTGAATCGGGTTAAATGTCGATTCAGAACCTGAAAATAAGGAAAACAAGATGAAAAAACTAGTTACGCTAATCTCTACAGCTTTACTTTCGTCTACGATGTCTATTGCAGCGCAGGCGCAGGACTCCATCGCGATTGTACTGTCAACGTTGAACAACCCATTTTTTGTCAGCATGAAAGATGGTGCAGAAGCTAAAGCCAAAGATTTGGGCTATAACCTCATCGTTCTGGATTCGCAAAACGATCCAAGTAAAGAGCTTTCCAACGTGGAAGACTTAACGGTTCGCGGTGTGAAAGCCATTCTGATCAACCCAACAGATTCCGATGCCGTTTCCAATGCAATTCGTATGGCTAACCGTGCCAAAGTGCCGGTTATCACCCTTGACCGTGGTGCCAACCATGGTGATGTCGTCAGTCATATTGCATCGGATAACGTTGCCGGTGGTGAAATGGCAGGTGACTTCATTGCCGACAGAATCGGTGAAAATGCCAAAGTGATTCAGTTGGAAGGGATTGCCGGGACTTCTGCCGCTCGTGAGCGTGGTGAAGGTTTCATGAAAGCCGTGGAAAAACGTCATCTGAACCTGTTAGCCAGCCAACCCGCTGACTTTGACCGCACGAAAGGTTTGAACGTCATGGAAAACCTACTGGCAGCAAACCCTGATGTACAAGCTGTATTTGCTCAGAACGATGAAATGGCACTCGGTGCTGTCCGTGCAGTTCAGGCAGCTGGTAAAAAAGTGATGATCGTTGGATTTGACGGCACAGATGACGGTATGAAAGCGGTTTTGCGTGGTCAGTTAGCAGCAACGATTGCTCAACAGCCTGATGTTATCGGTGCTCTGGGTGTTGATATTGCCGACAAAATACTCAAAGGCGGAACGGTTAACAAAAACATTCCTGTACCTTTGAAAGTCATTAGTAACTAAGACAGATAGGTCAGCGGCTGGCTGTCGCTGACCTGCCTTTTCTCGATGATGCTTGTGAGTGAAACACAAAACAGCATTCTGAGAAAGCCTGCTATTCAATATAAAAAAGAAATCTAATATCGGTAAGGTCTGCATTTTTGCGAGAGTTCAGACCTTGCATATATTGAGCTGATTTTCGAGGAAAACCTTATGAGTAAATTAGTTGTACTTGGCAGTGTTAACGCTGATCATGTGTTGCGGGTTCCTACTTTCCCTCGTCCGGGAGAAACACTTCATGGGCATGATTATCAGGTGATTCCTGGAGGGAAAGGGGCCAATCAGGCGGTTGCTGCTGCTCGTTTGGGAGCCGATATCAGTTTTATAGCCAGTGTCGGTGATGATCCGTTCGGGGTGAATATCCGGGAAAGTTTTAAGCTGGACGGTATGGATATTTCCGGGGTCAAGATTCAGCCGGATTGCCCGACCGGGATTGCGATGATTCAAGTCACTGATTGTGGTGAAAATGCGATTTGTATCTCTTCTGAAGCGAATGCCCGCCTGACGGCTGAATCTCTGGAAAGTGATCTGGCTCGTATCGGACAAGCGGATTATTTTCTGACTCAGCTGGAAACACCGCTTGAAGGGGTGATTCGTGGCGCTCAGGCTGCCAAAGCGGCGAGCACACAAGTGATTCTCAATCCGGCTCCGGCCCGTTCGCTGCCTGATGAACTGCTCAGTTGCGTGGATATGATTACCCCCAATGAGACTGAAGCCGAGGTGTTGACGGGGGTTGCGGTCACCGATGAGCAAAGTGCCGCGCGTGCTGCTGCGGTTCTGCATGAGAAAGGGATCACTACGGTGCTGATTACTTTGGGCGCGAAAGGTGTCTGGCTGAGTGAAAACGGTCAGGGGACTGTGATTCCCGGATTCCGGGTTGACGCCATTGATACTACCGCCGCCGGAGATACGTTTAATGGTGCACTGGTGACCGGGCTATTGGAAGGGTTGTCAATGCAGCGAGCGATTCGTTTTGCCCATGCATCCGCTGCGATTTCCGTGACCCGCTTTGGCGCACAGACGTCGATTCCGGCACGACAAGAAGTTGATGCTTTTCTGGCAGAACAAGATACTGACAGATAAATCATGATGTAGACGGATAAACCACAAAGGAGAGATCACATGGCGACGATGAAAGATATTGCCAAACGTGCCGGTGTTTCCACATCCACGGTGAGCCATGTGATCAACAAGACTCGTTATGTGAGTGATGAAATTGCCGCCCGGGTCAGTCAGGCGGCAAAAGATATGAATTATTCGCCTTCTGCGTTGGCTCGTAGTCTCAAAATGAATCGAACCAAAACGCTCGGTATGTTGGTGACGACCTCAACGAACCCGTTCTTCGGTGAAGTGGTTAAGGGCGTTGAGCGGAGTTGCTATCAAAAGGGTTACAATCTCATCTTATGTAACACTGAAGGTGATGACCATCGCATGAGAGAATCGATCAACACCTTGCTTGAGAAGCGAGTGGATGGTCTGATTTTAATGTGTTCAGCGCTTGAAGGGGAGCATATTGATGCGTTTGACCGTTTTCCGGAAGTGCCTGTTGTCGTGATGGATCGCGGCCCGGTCCATTTTGCCTGCGATAAAATTCAGGATAATTCGCTGCTCGGTGGGTTTATGGCGACCAATTATCTGATTGAGTGCGGCCATCGAGAGATCGGTTGTATCACGGGACCGCTGAAGCTGCATCAGGCTTATATGCGTTACGAAGGCTTTAAGAAAGCCATGACTAACGCAGATCTGTCCATTAATCTGGCATGGATCGCGGAATCCAATTTTGAATGTGACGGTGGTGTGGATGCGTTTCAGCGTATCTGCCAGCGCGGTCGGTTGCCCAGCGCAATATTTGTCGGTAACGACATGATGGCGATGGGGGTGGTAAATGAAGCTCATGCCCGGGGCATCCAGATTCCGCAGGATCTGTCGATTATCGGTTACGATGACATCTATATTGCCAAATATATTACCCCTTCACTGACGACCATCCACCAGCCAAAGCATCGTTTAGGGACTGCTGCGGTTGAGGCGTTGGTGAACCGCCTTGATAAACACAAGACCGATGCACAGGTGGTTCATCTCGAACCGACGCTAGTGATTCGGGACAGTGTCCGTGAATATAAATAGCGTCCGTGAATATAAATCGTGTTCGTGAATATTTGCGTGATTCGAAGCTTGCCTTTCCACCTGCCATGAAAATTTAAAACATATAAAAATCATTAAATTGAATTAGTGAACCTATTGTCCTCACAAATTGAACACTTCCTTTTCCGGAATACTGATTAATGTTGCAAATTTTAACCTTTATCAAGAATAGGACAGATCGAAGGTTATAGACTGATTTCAGAACGTTTATTTTTTGCACGCTTGCGATTCAAAACTATTTTATTCAGTGCAGATAAATCTAATTTTTTCATTTTTTAAATCTGATAACGGAAGTAATAACTATGGGCGAAGTCGCACTCTCGATACTCGTCCTGTCCTTAGTGGCAGTGATTGGGTTGTGGTTAGGTGGCTTGAAAATCAAAGGTGTCGGACTCGGTATCGGTGGCGTGCTGTTTGGCGGAATTTTCGTCGGGCATTTCATCAACCAGTTTGGCTGGCACCTTGATAGTCATGCTATGCATTTTATTAAAGAATTTGGTTTGATCCTGTTCGTTTACACCATCGGGATTCAGGTCGGGCCGGGATTCTTTGCCTCTCTGAAAAGCAGTGGTCTCAAGCTGAACGGACTGGCGGCCGGTATTGTCGTTGTCGGTGGTTTGACGGCCGTGATACTCCATTTTATTTTCAATATCCCGCTGCATATTTTCCTCGGCATCTACTCCGGGGCAGTGACCAATACGCCTTCTCTGGCAGCAGGACAGCAGATTCTGCATGAGCTGGGAGAAATCGACAGCCAGGTCGATATGCTGGGGCTTGGCTATGCGATGGCGTATCCGTTCGGGATTATCGGGATTTTGCTGTCGATGTGGATTATCCGGATTGTGTTCGAAATCAATGTCGATAAAGAAGCCGAATCTTATGACAACCGCAGTCTGGGTAAGAGCAAAGACCTGTTATCGGTCAATGTGATGATCGAAAATCCGAATATGGATCAGATGAAATTTGCTGAATTGGTCACCTTGATTGGGCAGGGGGTCGTTTGCTCAAGAATGAAAACGCAGGGTAATCTCGTCGTCCCCGGCGAAGATACTACGCTTCATGTCGGTGATTATCTGCATTTTGTCAGTGACCGTCAGGAACTGTTGCACAAAGCGGTATTGATTGTCGGGCGTGAAGTATCGGAGTCGCTATCAACCAAAGGCACTGTGCTGAAAAGTGATCGAGTGGTTGTTACCAACGAAAAAGTACTCGGTAAGCATCTGGGTGAACTGAGTCTCAAACATAAACATAATGTGGTTATTTCTCGATTGAATCGGGCTGGTGTGGAGTTGGTGGCAAGCCAAGACTCGGTGCTGCAATTCGGGGATATTCTGTATATTGTCGGCCAGAAAGAAGATATTGAATATGTCGGCAAAATGCTCGGAAATACGGCAAGTAAGCTACATCATGTGCAGATGTTACCGATTTTTATCGGTATCGGTTTAGGCGTGTTACTCGGCTCGATTCCGTTCCAGCTTCCCCATTTACCGGCGCCGCTGAAGCTGGGGCTTGCCGGAGGCCCGTTAATTGTTGCCATTATTCTGGCAAGAATCGGTAGCATTGGCCGGCTTTACTGGTTTATGCCGCCCAGTGCGAACCTTGCTTTACGGGAAATTGGTATCGTGCTTTTCTTGGCCGTTGTCGGTATCAGTTCCGGTGGTGATTTCTTTACCACCATTATGGATGGTGAAGGGCTGACGTGGATGGGATACGGGATTGTCATTACGCTGATTCCGCTGCTCACCGTCGGTATGTTTGCGCGCTTTTTCGGTAAAGTGAACTATTTGACGATTTGCGGGCTCATGGCGGGTTCGATGACCGATCCACCGGCACTGGCATTTGCCAATGCGATGCATTCGACCAGTGGTGCTTCATCACTGGCTTATGCAACGGTTTATCCGTTAGTGATGTGTTTAAGGATTCTGACCCCGCAGGTGATCGCTGTGCTGCTTTGGGTGGCCGGCTGATTGACTTGTCGGTCATGGTTCGGTCATGAATCGTGGCATGAAAATACCGCCGGACGGCGGTATTTTTGTGTCTGCCCGATGCTCATGCGAGCAAAGATTAATGGGATGCGATCGTGTGTGTTTCCGGTGACTGTTTGTTGAGTGTTGTCATCCGGGTTTTTAGTTTTGAGAAGGTGAGAGCCAAGACAAAACATGCCGCCTGAACGAGTACGATACATGCACTGGTCGCGCCATCGATGTGAAAACTAATCAGAATACCGAGGACGATTGAGCTGAGTGAGACAGCCAGTGCAATCCACATCATATGGGCAAATTGTTTGGTGAGGATAAAAGCGGTCATTCCCGGAGCGACCAGCATTGCGACCACCATGATGACACCGACGGCTTGAATGGTTGCGACGATGGTCAGTGATAATAGCACTAATAAACCGTAGTGGAGCAATCCGACCGGTAATCCGACGACCCGTGCATGGCTGCGATCAAAGCAATAGAGTAAGAAATCTTTCCTGAATATGATGATAATGGCAAATACAATCAAGGATAAGGCCACGGTCTGAGTGAATTCAAAATCCTGAATCCCGAGCATATTGCCGAACAGGATATGTAGCAGGTGCTGTTCGGTTTCTATTTTGGTAAAGAGGATCAGACCCAGCGCAAACATACCCGAATAAACAATCCCCATGACGGTGTCTTCTTTGACCCGGCAATTCTCCTTGATATAACCACTCATCAGGGCACAGGCAAGGCCGGAGATAAATGCGCCGATTGGCAGTGCGATACCCAGTGCGTAGGCAATGACGATGCCCGGTAATACTGCATGGGAGATCGCATCGCCCATCAGCGACCAGCCTTTCAGTACCAGATAGCAAGAGAGTACGGCACAGACCGCACCGACAGCGAGACCGGCCCACAGTGCACGCTGCATAAATTCAAACTGGAAAGGCTCACTGAACCATTGAATGAGATTATCCATTATACCTCTCCCGGTGTGACGGTGTTGTGCGTGTGTGTCTTAGTCTTACCAGCGGAGGCTTGGTGTCTGGCATTTCTCCGGTTAGCAAGAACACCGTATTTGGGGGCAAAAACAAATGCCCCGAGAAAGATCACGGTTTGCAACAGGACAATGGTGCCGCCCGTTGCACCATTGAGGTAATAACTGAGATAGGCACCTAAAGCACTGGTGACAAAACCAAGTGTGATGGCAATGATTAATAACAGGCCAAACCGGTCTGTCAGCAGGTATGCGGTCGCCCCCGGGGTAATCACCATCGCAATCACCAGAATCGCCCCGACAGTTTGGAGTGATGCAACCGTACAAGCACTGAGAATGGTAAAAAACACGATTTTCAGTATGGTTGGTGATAAACCCACGGATGACGCTTGTGTTTCATCGAAGAACACCAGCATCAGGTCTTTCCACAGCAGTGTCAGCAGCACAAATGACACGCCGGCAATGATCAGCATTTGCATTAAGTCGGACTGGCTGACGGTTAAGATACTGCCGAAAATAATCCCTTCAATATTAATCGACGTCGGATTGAGTGAGATTAATAGCAGCCCGGCGGCAAAAAAAGTGGTGAAAATGAAGCCGATAATGGCATCTTCTTTCAAATGGGAGAGTGAGCGTAGTAATGCGATCCCGATTGAAGCCAGAAAGCCTGCGATAAATGCGCCGACAGAGTAAGGTAATCCCAGTGCATAGGCTCCGGCAACACCGGGAACCACCGAATGAGACAGGGCGTCACCAATCAGTGACCAGCCTTTGAGCATCAGAAACGCGGATAAGAATGCACACACAGCACCGACGATAGCACTACTTAAAATGGCGTGCTGCATATATTGATAGTGCAGCGGTTCGAGCAGTAATTCCAACATAGCGGTTACCTCGATGTTGACTGCGGTTGTTCGGGAGGCTGGCCGTCCCGGATCAGCGTCGCACTGTGTTGATCTTTACCATAAAAAACGGCTGGTTTCTCATGGTCTGAGAAAATGGTGACGGCGCGTTCATCCTCATCCTGATGCAACGTCTCACCGAGGATTCCGACATGCTTCAGTACCCCGCCGAAGGTGGCGATCAGGTTCTGCTGGGTGAAGGTATCCTGAATATTGCCGGCGGCAACAATGGTTCGGTTGATAAATACCACTTCATTGCAGTAATCGGGGATATTTCCCAGATTGTGCGTCGAGACTAAAATCAGATGACCTTCTTCTCTGAGTTCTCGGAGCAGATTCATAATCGCTTCTTCGGTGGTAAAGTCTACGCCGGTAAACGGTTCATCAAGTAGAATTGTCTTACTTTCCTGTGCGAGCGCCCGGGCGAGAAACACCCGTTTTTTTTGCCCGCCGGAGAGTTCTCCGATTTGGCGGCTGGCCAGATTTTCAATTCCCATTCGTTGCATCGCCTGCCGGACTTTGTCTTTATCCGCGATACTCGGGCGACGCAGAAAATTCATGAAACCGTAACGTCCTTGCATCACCACATCCCGCACCAGAATCGGGAAGTTCCAGTCAATGTCTTCACTTTGCGGGACATAGGCGACCTGATTCTGTTTGAGTGCGTGGCGAATCGGGCGCTGAGAGAGGAGAATTTCTCCTTGAGAGGTTTTGACCAATCCCATAATGCTTTTGAATAACGTTGATTTACCGCCGCCATTCACACCGACCAACGCACAGATGGTGCCGCCCTGTAAACTGAAGCTGACATCATGAATTGCTTTGAAACCATTATTGTAAGTAACACTTACTTGAGTTGCTTCAAGGGTGACAGGTTGATGAGTCATGATCGTAATCCTCTGACAATGGTATCGGTGGTAACTTCGAGCAGATCAAGATAAGTCGGAACCGGCCCGTCCCGGGTCGAAAGAGAATCCACATAAAGGACGCCCCCGTAAGTCGCTCCGGTTTCTCTGGCAACCTGTTTGGCGGGACGGTCAGAGATAGTGCTTTCACTGAACAGCACCGCAATATGATGCTGATGGATGGTATCAATTAAAGTTTTCACTTGTTGTGGCGTCCCTTGTTGGTCAGCATTAATCGGCCAGAGAAACGCTTCTTTTAAACCGTAGTCTCTTGCCAGATAGCTGAAAGCGCCTTCACTGGTGACCAGCCAGCGTTTTTCTTCAGGGATGGCTGTCAGTTGCGTGCGAATATGGTCACTCAGTTGTTTGATCTTTTCCTGATAGGCCCGGGCATTGTGATTGTATGTTGCTGCATGAGCCGGATCGTATTTCACCAGTGCCTGACGAATATTTTCTACATAGATCAATGCATTTTGCGGCGACATCCATGCATGAGGGTTGGGTTTATTTTTATAGGGGCCGGTATAGATCGAGAGCGGTTGAATGCCGTCGCTGACCACAACGGAAGGCACGTCTTTTACATTGGAGAAAAAACGTTGGAACCACTGCTCCAGATTGAGGCCATTCCACAACACCAGATCTGCGGACTGCGCTTTGATAATATCTTTCGGGGTGGGCTGATAGTTATGAATTTCTGCACCGGGTTTAGTCAGTGAGACAACCTCAGCTGCATCACCGGCGATGTTCTGTGCCATATCCTGAATAATGGTAAATGTTGTTACGACCTTAAATTTCGCCCAAGCGATGCAGGGTAACAGCATTAAAGCGCAGTAAAATGAGGTCATTAAATATTTTTTCATACAATCGCCACCTTAGGTCTGATTGAAACTTCTATATGATAATAATTATCATTTAAATTTATTTGATTGTCTACTGAGCATAGTCAAGTATTCCATCTGTCGGACCGATATCTGTGATAGGTAGAAACGATGGGGGAAGTGTAGGAGATGGCGAATGGATAAAATGATTGAGGTTTCTGTGCATGATGGCACTGATTTTGTATGTAATACAGAGGCTGGTCGTTTTTTCACCGCTTTTCGTGCGTTACACCGGGCAGGGCAATATTAAATTTCTATTACATTGATTTATAAGCTGAAAAATAGCAATGGTGTTCATTTGAAACCAATGGACATCATGAATGCAGAGAGATCATACCAGTGGTGAGCTCTCGTTCTAATAAAATGGCGTTTTATTCGTAACTTAATGAAAAATATATAAAAAACAGTGTTCAGTTAACGCATGTACGCCCGAAAGTATTTGCACCTTTATGTGAAGTGGTTCAAAATCAGGCCGTTACAGACTTCATAATAATGAAGCAAGGAGTTGAGATGAAAGTCGTCGAACTGTTCAAACAACGTGGTGAAATATTAAGCAAGCAGCATGCAGAACTGATGCAGAAGATGCCGCCGGCGATGCGCGAGTATTGGGAAGAATTGCTGACAAAAACCAATAATTTTCACCTGTTTTCGTGGATCAGAGATTTTCATCAGCCAGCGGTGAATGAAGAGGTTAGCCTGCCGAATGATGCAGAGAATGTAGCGTTAAAGCGTGAGCCTGCAAAATTCGATCAAGAATCGCTGAAGTTAACCCCCGAAGCTCAGGCTTTGTATGAAGAGCTACGGGAAAAAATTGGTGAAGTAATCCATGTTGGGGATTGGTTGCACATTGACCAAGACCGGATTAATCAATTTGGTTCTGTGACTGAGGATACTCAGTGGATTCATACTGATCCCGAGCGGGCATCAGTAGAATCACCGTTTAAGACAACCATTGCGCATGGTTTTCTGACCTTGGCATTATTGCCGAAACTGACTGATAGCGTGAATCCGGAGGTTCCGTTATTTCCGACCGCCAAAATGGTTGTGAATGTCGGTCTGAATCAGATCCGCTTTCCGTATCCGGTGAAATCGGGTGATCGTGTCCGGGCGAAAAGTATTCTGACCAAAGTAACACCGGTGCGTAAAGGGTTGGAAATCGAGCGGGAAATCCGGGTTGAGATTGAAGGCGTAAGACGTCCTGGCTGTATTGTTGTGTCAGTGATTCAACTGCACTTCTGAGATTGTCACATTGTATGTTGGTTGACACATTATATGTTGGTTGAATAAAGAGAAACGGGGCTGTGATGCTCCGTTTTTTTATGCTTTATTTTTGCCTCTCAGGCAATTATCAATAGGAGCAACCGCTGTACTGCTCTCGTATCCACCGAGTCATGATCAAGGTTTTGCTGTACTGCGATGCAATATCCTTTAATCATGACTGCAAATTCCATGAGTTAGAATCGTAACGGAGCATGGTGAATGACTTCTTTCATGACAAAGAAAGTTCGGATCTGTCGCACACCGGGCAGGGCGATCAACTGATTGGCATGAAGTTGGTTGAAATCTGCCATATCTTGCACCCTGACCCGGAGAAAATAGTCAAATTCACCTGCAACTAACTGGCAGTCAATGATGACAGGCAGGCGAACAATTGCCGCCTCAAATTCGGCAAAGCTTTCCGGAGTCGAGCGATCCAGCACCACACCGACAGTGACCAGCGTTCCCAAATCAATATCCTGCGGATTAATTTCTGCTCTGACTGACTGAATGGTCCCTTGTTTGAACAGGCGTTCGATGCGGCGGTGACACGTTGCCGGACTAATATTGGTTCTTTCTGCCAGTACGGCATTACTCGCTCTGCCGTCCTGCTGTAGCAGGCGCAGCAGTTTCAGATCGATGCGATCAAGTGATTGATTCATGAAATTATCTTTCATTTTAATGAGAATATTTTTTATAAAATATCTATTTACTACATTTTTGTAAAATATTTATTAAAAAAATGATAATAAATCGAAAGCACATTTCATTTCGGATTGAGTAATCTAAATGCATATCCTTTCAAACAGGATTGATTGGACTGGTCATCGTATAAAAGGAAATCTGTCATGAAATTGGAAAAGTTTAAACGCTATCCGCTTAATTTTGGTCCGACCCCGATTGAAAAGCTCAGCCGCCTGAGTGAGTTTCTGGGGGGCGAAGTTGAAATTTATGCCAAGCGGGAAGATTGCAATTGTGGGCTGGCTTTTGGCGGTAACAAAATTCGTAAACTGGAATATATTGTCCCTGAGGCGCTTGCCAGTGGCGCGGATACGTTAGTCACCATCGGTGGCGTGCAGTCAAACCACACCCGTCTGGTGGCCGCGACGGCTGCGAAAATCGGCATGAAATGTCGGCTGGTTCAGGAAAGCTGGGTGCCATTTCAGGATGCGGTCTATGATCGTGTGGGGAATATCCTGATGAGTCGGGTGATGGGGGCTGAGATTGAGCTTGTCGATGAAGGGTTTGATATCGGGATTCGCGAAAGTTGGGAAAATGCGATCGAAGATGTGAAAGCCAAAGGCGGTGTGCCATATCCGATTCCTGCCGGAGCATCTGAGCATCCATACGGTGGGCTGGGGTATGTCCGGTTTGCCGAAGAAGTTCGTGAACAAGAAGCCGAAATGGGCATCAAATTCGATTATATCGTCGTGTGTACCGTGACTGGTTCGACAATGGCCGGAATGGTGGTCGGTTTTGCGGCAGATGGTCGGGCGCAGAAAGTCATTGGCATTGATGCTTCAGGTACGCCGGAGAAAAACCATGAGCAGGTTTTGCGTATTGCACGGCATACGGCTGATTTAGTCGAACTGGGTCAGGAAATCACTGCAGAAGATATCATCATTATGGATGACTATGCTTATCCGGCTTATGGCGTTCCTTCTGATGAAACTAATGATGCGATTCGAATTGCCGCTCGTACGGAAGGGATGATGACTGATCCGGTTTACGAAGGAAAATCGATGCAGGGTTTAATTGATCTGACGCGCAAGGGATTCTTTCCGAAAGGTTCTAAAGTATTATATGCACACTTGGGCGGTGTCCCTGCAATTAATGCCTATAGTTATATTTATCGCAACGGCTAATTGATTAAAATCAATTTACTCATTTATATCTGGCACAACATTTGTTGTGTCAGATTTCTTTAATATGTTGATTATTTTATTTAGATCAATTTTTATTTATTTATTTTTTGGTCAATAATAACATGCACCAAAAAGGTGATCTAAGTACTGTTATTTTTGCGTTGGTACGGTATGATGAAACTCAAAATCAGGATGGATTTTTAAACTAATCTTTGTTCAGAAAGGATTCTTATATTTTAGTGACAGGTAATCATTGCATGATTTCCGACATAATAAACTAAGGATTCTTGATGATTAATATGAGAGATGTTTCCCATTTTTATCTATCCGTCTCCCTCAATCAGGTTAACCGAGCAAGCCTCCTTTCGTTTTTTCTATTGTCACTGAATATGAAACAATAATAAGAGTTATCAATTTAAGTCATCTATTTTATCTATAGGAAATAATTAAAGTTCAATCGATTGCTTCAAATTATCAATTGTTTCAAATGTAAATGTTGCGTGTTTTTTATTTGTAAATTTAGGAAAAATATTGATTTCATAAATATATTTTTGTGATAAGGAAGTTATCTATCGTTTGACTTCCTGTAACAAAAAGCAAGACGGAATTCGTAAATTAAAGTCTTTATTGAATGGTTGAGACGTAAGGGATTTTAGTTTGTGAGAGGGTGCTTGCAATGGATCTGCTATCAATTGCCCCACTAAGTCATTATTCGATATTGGAATAAAAATTATTAATTAAAATACAATAACTTAACGAGGTATCATCATGGTAGCAGTAGAGCTGTTTATTGTCCTGCTCTTCATTTTTCTCGGCGCCAGAATTGGCGGTATCGGCATTGGATTTGCCGGTGGGGCAGGTGTCATCATTTTGACAATGGGATTGGGTATGCACGCTGGTACCATCCCGGTCGATGTTATTTTAATCATTATGTCCGTGATTACTGCAATTGCAGCGATGCAAGTTGCCGGTGGTATGGACTGGCTGGTTGATCTGGCAGAAAAGTTTTTAAGAAAAAATCCGAAACAAATTACCTTTTACGCGCCTATCGTAACTTTTATGATGACACTCTTGGCGGGCACTGGTCATACGGCATTTTCAACCTTGCCGGTTATCGCTGAAGTGGCGAAAGAGCAAAAAGTCAGACCGTCACGTCCTCTGTCTATTGCGGTGGTTGCTTCTCAAATTGCGATTACGGCATCCCCGATTTCTGCAGCGGTGGTATTTTTCTCCGGGATTCTTGAACCATTAGGCGTCGGTTATCTGATGCTGCTGGCTGTTTGTATTCCAACCACGTTTGCGGCTTGTATGGTCGGTGCTTTTGTGGCGAATTTCTTAGGCAAAGATCTGGAAGATGATCCGGTTTATCAAGAACGTCTGGCAAAAGGTCTGATTAAAGTTCGTGGTGCGACCAAACGTGAGATTCTACCGTCTGCGAAGACGTCGGTTTATATCTTCGTCATTGCGATCGTTGCTGTGGTTGCTTATGCAACAATGATTAGTAAGGCGGTAGGTTTGATTACTGACCCTGCAATCGGTCGCAACCAAGCGATTATGGCGATTATGCTGATGGCAGCAACAGCAATCATTTTGTTTACCAAAGTGGATGCTTCAAAAATCAGCTCGGTTTCAACATTTAAATCCGGGATGAGTGCCTGTGTCTGTGTACTTGGGGTGGCTTGGTTAGGTGATACCTTCGTTTCCGGTCATATCAACGAAATTAAAGAATTATCTGCACATATTCTTGAACAATATCCGTGGATGCTGGCAATTACGTTATTCTTTGCGTCAATGCTTCTTTACTCTCAAGGTGCGACGACGACGGCATTGATGCCGGCTGCATTGGCTATCGGGGTTGCTCCGTTAACTGCGGTCGCTTCTTTTGCTGCGGTCAGTGCACTCTTTGTGTTGCCAACCTATCCGACATTATTGGCGGCAGTGGAGATGGATGATACCGGGTCAACTCGAATAGGTAGCTACGTCTTTAACCATCCTTTCTTCATTCCGGGAGTTGTAACCATTGCTTCAGCAGTGACATTCGGATTTATCTTCGGTGGGATGATTCTGTAACAGACTTGTTGTTTGAACTGAAGAGGGGGAGCGTGAAGCTCCCCTTTTTTTACGATTGATTATCTAACGATTATCTAAATGGGCTTCATATGGGCAATCACTGTCCCGATGATCTGACAGTTGCCATTAATCGATAAAAAACGCAGCTCCGGAGGATAGGAAGGATTGAGTGCCTTCAGATATTTCTTATTATCAATCACTTGTATCTGCTTGAATGTAGCTTCTGCCGAATCGGTCAGCATTGCAATGACAAACTTGTTGTGTTCTGGCTCGACCAGGTTCGGATCAATAAAGATCAGATCGTTTTCCTCAAACCGGGGTTCCATTGAGTCTCCCCGAACCCGAAGAATATAAGTACCGGGGCCACTATGCACCGGGCAAGGATAATATTCGTATTCGTCAGGTGCGTACGGCGTCACGGCTTCAGAAAAATCGCCGGCTTTTACCCAAGAAATCACCGGACACATGGTTGAGACCGAAGGACCGTTGCTGACGTTTGCCTGCGACGATGAGTCGGAGTGATCGGCATTGGCAGAATTGGTTCCGTATACGATCCATTCCGGTGAACATCCTAATGCTTTAGACATTGCCAGTAATAAGCGATCTTTCATACTTGACTGAATGCCGTTTTCGATCTGGCTGATCGTAATTCGGTTCAGACTCAGTGATGAATCTATCTCTTTCACCCGGGCTGTCAGCATGTCTTGGGTGAGCCCTAAACTTTCTCGTCTGGCTTTGAGCCGTTCGCCTAATTCAACAATCATAAATCACAATCCCCGTGATGACGGGATATCCTCAACTGGTTGTTTCTTGTTAGAACCCTGACCGGTGTTCGCATTCAGAGTCCTCATCATAGCCCTTTTCAATTCAAGTATACAGCTCTTTTGTAATGATTTTTACACAAATAAAGAAAATTTTATTACGTCATTATATTTACACTGAATGAAAGTTTTCTTACTATGGCTATCAAAATTGTGGTGAGGCGTTGGATCCTTACCCGTTTTTCAGTATGGCAAAGACGTGATATTTCGGCGGTTGAAAGGTGGATTGATGAGTATTAGACGGGCCAAACGGGATCAGTGTTTTACGTTGGTCGGCAATCATATTTTTCAGGAGGGACATTTATCCTTTCAGGCGATGGGGATGTTGACTTATCTGCTATCGAAACCGGATCACTGGCAGGTCAGCCCGGCTCATTTAGCAAATGTGACACAAGGATCTGCGAAGAAAACCGGCCGGGATGGCGTCTATGCCATTTTGAAAGAGCTGCGGCAAGTCGGTTATGTGATGACCCAAAAGCACGCCAGCGGAGAGATTGAATACATTGTTTTTGATGAACCAAAAACGGTTTATCCGGATGAGGTAATTCATGCTGTTCCTTGCTCTGAAACGGATAAGCCAGATCTGGCTGAACCAGATCCGGCTCAGACGACACAAGTAAGGACGGATCCAAAACAAAAACGGAATGATCAATTATTGATCCTTGCACGGCCGGTTGCAAAAGAGACCTCTGTTTTGACTGCGCAACCCAATCAGAAAGGCATGCAAGCTGTTGTTTTTCATCTGAATAAAATGGCACAAACACGCTTTCAGCCCAAAGGCCAGACAGCCGGTTTAATCATGGCTCGTCTGCAGGAAGATTTTTCAGTTCAGGAACTGATGGCTGTGATAGATCACAAAGTTCGAGAGTGGGGAAATGATGCCCGAATGCGCCAGTATCTGCGCCCGTCCACGCTGTTCAATATGAACAAATTTCCGGGTTACCTCTCCCAAGCCCGGTATGTGAACGAGAACGTGACTGCGGGACATTCACCCCGCAACTGGGAGCCTGATGACGAAGATACCGGTTGGATCGATGCGTTACATCTGTTTCCGAACGACATAACTGATTCAGTACACCGGTGAGGAATCGATGATGAAACCAATAACCTATGAAGCAATCCAGCATGAACTGAAAATTTTGTCGGCTGATGGTGCAACTTCCGCAGAGCAGCAGTCTCCGGATACTTTTGCCGCGCAGATCGTCAACATGATTTTACGTGAGTTACGGGGGATTCATCCGGGTTGGCGAGCTTCAATCCGAAGTGAACAGGAATATGAAACTCTCAAACTGAACTACGTCAAAGCGATGATGGAACAAGGGGTGAATACCATGGTGCAAGTGCAGCGCGGTTTGCGGATGGCCCGGGCGAACCCATCTGATTTTATTCCCGGACCGGGGAAATTTTGCGCCTGGTGTCTGGATGATAATGCATGGCTGTCGGCTTATCAGCGCATGATGACGCAACGCGCACCACAAAGCCGTCTGGAACGGTTAGTTCGTAATGAATGTGAGTTTGATACGCGGACATTGAGTCAGGAAAAATCCAAGCGGCTGTTTGAAAAAACTTATCACAAATGGCTACAGCGTGAACGGAATGGCACCTTACCACAGCAGCCTGCCCGATTACCTCCGCGAACCGTAACGACTGAATTTGATCGGCTACGTGGTGAGCGTGGGGTGCCGGATCCGAACACTTTAACCGGCATATTTAAACGTGTCGCTGAGCTAGGGCAGCGGCATCAGAGCAACAAAATGGGGAAATAAATCATGGAATTTACCACAGTAGAAATCAACGCCATGCGTAAAGAACTGATGAATCATGCATTCTCAGCTTTGGTTCGGCGAATGCCGATGAATAAGTGTAAAGCTTATGAATATATTGCCAATTATCTCGGTGTGAAGTACAGCACAGTGACCAATATGGTTCAGAAAGGGATTTCTGCAAAACATGCATCCGGCCTGTCTGCGATTGCGGCCCGGTTTAAAACCCGGATGTACCACTATCAATTTGCCCCGACCGATGCCATTTGTCTGGCATGGCTGGAACATGATTACCGCTGCGATAAAGGGAAGCATCCCAGTAAGCATCTGTTCAAGCATTGGGATCGGGAAATGAGCAAATTACATATTTATGAGGATGCATAAATGTTCCACAACAGATCTGGTGAGGTTCATAGCAGTGCATTCAACATCACTACAAATCGTTTTTTCTGCCGGACAGGAGAAATGCAACGATGAGTCTTTTTTCTTTTAAAACCGGACAGGGGGGAGCAGTTATTTCTGAAAAAGCAACGATGTCAATTGCTGTTGGAAGTGGTACGGGGGTTGGAGTCAGTGTTGCTCAGGGTGCTGAGAATTATCAGTCGATGATGAATTCAAGTTTACATGACATTCTGGCAGGAAACTTTGTCTGGTACGGTTCAGATATCGCTTTCCTCATTGGCACGACCTTATCCGTGATCGGCATTGGTATTACATTGATGCGTTTGTTTCTGTTTCAGTCACAAAGGTAAAAAATAAAAGTTAGATAGAGGTCAGCATGAAATATAACCGATTGATCGGGACGGTGCTTTTCGGCGCTGTGGCGATTACCGGCACACTTGAAGGTCAGCGCAATCAGGCTTATCAGGATCCCGGCGGAGTGTGGACGGTCTGTTTCGGAGAAACAGCAGGCGTGCGTCAGGATATGTCTTATAGTGATCAGCAGTGTGCAATGATGCTTGCCAGCTCTCTGAATTATCACAATGAACCACTGGAAAACCTGCATTATCAACTGCCACCAAACGTCCATATTGCCGCCCTTGATTTCAGCTATAACCTGGGAACGAATGCGCTACGCCGTTCAACCCTCTATCGCAAACTGAAGCAACGGGATATTGAGGGGGCGTGTCAGGAGTTTAATCGCTGGGTATATCTGAACGGCAAAGATTGCCGTGTGGCACAAAACCGCTGCCGGGGTATCGTCACCCGCAGAGAAATTGAAACCCAGCTTTGTCTGGGGCAGATTTCAGTCAGGGATGCTTTGATGAAACTGGGACATACCCCCTCAGATGCAGAGGTGATGTATGATCTTTAAAGGATATGTAAGACTTGGCATTTTTCTGTTGCTTGGGTGCGGAGTGGGAAGTGTCGTTCTCAGAGTAAAATGGTTGGTTGCTGAGAATGAAAAACTGACGGCTCAGGTCTCTCAATCCAGTGTACAAATTATGATGCAGAAAAATGTACTGGCTCAGGTGTCTCAGGAACGCGAACAGATGAATCAAATTCTGATCAGAAGAGCCCGGAACAGTGCTGATAATGAGGAAAAACTACGCCATGAGATTCAAACATTGCAACAGGAAATATCCGGTCATCCTTGTGTTGTCCCTGCTACTGTTACTGAACGGTTGCGTGAATCATACTGAATCCCAACCGGTCATTCAGACACAGTATGTTGTGCCGCCGGAAGGGATGATCGTTCCTTGTTATAAACCCAGTATCAGCGGCACTTGGCCAGAGGTTATCACTGAAGATATTCCCCGCCTGAAGTCTGCATTGAGCCAGTGTGCTGCGCGGGCAGATGATTATCTGCAATGGCGAGCTTCTAAAGTCACACCTTGATACGACTTCCTACAGTATTCTGAGATGGCCGGTCAGGATAATCGTATCAATCTGTTTACCTACCCATCATAAAAATCTTTCTGGTTATTCCTGAAGCGGGGACTGCTTCAGGGAACAGGAAGATTTTTTTATGTCTGATGGTTTTATATGTCAGGTTTCGCTGATGTAACTCGG
This sequence comes from Vibrio sp. MEBiC08052, assembly GCF_001506075.1. Lineage (GTDB taxonomy): Bacteria > Pseudomonadota > Gammaproteobacteria > Enterobacterales > Vibrionaceae > Vibrio. The sequence goes on from NZ_KQ947475.1 coordinate 4,040,275, forward strand.
TTTATTGAGGTCTTTTGGGGATGAATATGAAAGGTAATTTACATCTTGTGTGTGAGATATTACAGGGAAAAGATCCTGAAAATAGACGGGATATGCAGGCGGAAAAAATTCAGTCAGCCGGTTCAGAAACATGGTCAAAACGGCTGACTGAAAGGGAGAGAAACAGATTTAGATTAAGGATAATTCTTGTTGTAGGCTGGCGCGGCTTTCGGGAGGCAGTGACTTGATTAGGTTGCAGACTAACTGGTTGGCGGCCTTGGCTGAAGGGCTCAGAGTGTGGCTGTAAGATAGATTCATAACGAAGGTGTGACCGCACTCGGGATCACTACAACTACAGTACAGATCAGCATGACTGTTGGTAATCCGGTTCGATTTTTGGATCCGGCTTTTTTGACCACACTCAGGGCATAACACTCTCATATTTATACCTTTCCCTCTGATGAATAATTGACTCGATTATAACAACAATGATGGCATCTACCTAGTGGAATGTAAAAAAACTTACCATAAAGTGCGAACAATCACCGGACAAGCCCGGCTCTGTCTGACCTGCGTCGGTTTTTGGCTATCCAGACCATCTATTCAGACCACAATGATCACTCATTTATCCCCGTCAATCTCTGATCAAGTGACTCCGCAATGCAGCGGTGTTGTACAAAATATCGACAAAAATCCCCACATCAACGCTTATTTTCTCCTGATTAATTCCAGTCTGTTCCGTTTTACCCAGTATCCGAATCAGGCCGAATCCAACATGATGCAGCATTTTTTCAGACCGAGTATTCTGCTCTCAACCCGAATGAAACGGGGAAACAAAACGAAATTGTAATCAGATAAGAATTTGATATTAAAAATAAAATATCAAATTCAAATGGTTCTGTTTCTGGAAAGGTAACCCACAGTAAGGTGACAGTTTCATGGCTCAGTATGAAGCGGGCGACAAGCTCAGAAACTTTAAAACATTCATTGAAAGCTGTGTCGGAGATGAAATTGCACAAACCCTGACGAGCCAAATGAAGAATATTTCTCTGGGTTTGGACAGTCAGTCTTTGGGCAACGGTTGTCAGTTAATGAGACTGCGTTATCACGCCCGTCTGGCATTCAATAATTTTCCGCATCTCACCTATAGCCCTGCGGTGCTATTTGCCAATGTCGGCGCCTGGCTGATGGATCACGATCCTGACCGGGAAATGGCTGCGGTTCTGAACAATCCAATGATTGAGATGACAGCGGTTGATGAAACTCATTCAACGATTGTGATCGATGTTGAGTTTGAAGAACCCGTCAGCGTGACAGAAGACGCAGCAGGGCCGATTTACTGGCGTGGTAAACAGTGGCGTATTGATACATATGAAATCTGGGTGGCGGAAATATTAGGTGATTTCACGACAGGTCGGCGTTAAGCGGCCGGGGATTGCAGAATACTGTTTCTGATTCACTCAAACCAAAGGCGATCCAATCCCGGTCGGGATTGGATCACACCAAGCGGTTGTTTGGCATTGTAAGTTAGCGATATGACAAGCAAGCAGAGCAATCGGATGATCACATTAAATAGGAGCGGATAACATGGCGTGGCCCAGCGTTATTATTAATATTAAAAACATGATGAAAGGTCCCATTGCCGGGGTGGAATATCATTTTCTGTTTGTCGGATACGGAACGGTTTCCGGTGCAGAACGTGAGTTAACGGTTGTTGATGCTTCAACCGATCTGGAAGCCGCATTAGCTTCAGCCGGAGAATCCCTGCGGACGACCGTGATGGCTGCGAAGCTCAATGGTGGCAGTGAATGGACTGCCGGGGTGATGGTACTTGATCAAGCCGATGACTGGAAAGATGCAGTGCGTAAAGCCAATGAAACTGCAAGTTTCGAAGCATTTGTACTGGATTTCCCAGCAGCGGATAAAACCTTGCTTGAAGATGCGATTGCAATGCGCACTGAGCTGAAAAATGCACTTGGCCGGGAAACATTCGCAGTGTGCTGTCTGCCTGAAATCAATCATACCGACGCAACCAACGGCGAAACGTGGGAAGCGTGGTTAGCGAAGTCAGTTGCGATTGTTGACGGTGTTGCCAGCCAATATATTACGGTCGTGCCATCGGTTCATGCAGATGGTTCAACACTGGGTAAGTATTGTGGCCGTTTGGCCAATCAGGTGGATGCATCGATTGCCGATTCTCCGGCACGGATTAAAACCGGTAGTGTGGTCGGATCAACTGATTTTCTGACCGACAAAGATGGCAAAGCGTTAGCTCTGTCTGTATTGAAAACACTGGAATCGAATCGCATTTCCTGCCCGATGTGGTACCCGGACTATGACGGTCAATACTGGACAACCGGTCGTACCCTCGATGTGGAAGGCGGTGACTTTCAGGACATCCGTCATATTCGTGTCGCGATGAAAGCTGCCCGTAAAGTCCGTATCCGTGCCATTGCCCGCATTGCGGATCGCACATTCAACTCGACACCGCAGAGTGAAGCACAGGCAAAACTGTTTATGACGCAGGATCTGCGTGAAATGGCACTGACCGGCAATCCGGGTGAAATCTATCCACCGGAAGATGATGACATTCAAATCAAGTGGGTCAACAGCACTGAAGTTGAAGTTTATATGGCTGTTCAGCCGTATGAATGCCCGGTCAAAATTACTGTTGCAATCTATATCAGCCAAGGAGATAAAGCATGAGTGCCCGTTTTTCCGGTCGTAGCTTTGATACGACACTATTTGGAGTGTATGTCCATGTTAAAAGTGCGACAGCAACAATCAGTGATGAGTCAGCCGTTGCCTTTACTCGTGGTGTGACAGACGGTTATACCGACGGTAAAGTCAGCTGTGATGTTGAACTCGAAATGGATCTGAAACAGTTCCAGAAAGTCCATGCAGCCGCAAAAGAAGCCGGCAGCTATCGTGATATCAAATTACAGGATATCCAGTTTTATGCTCATAACGGTGAAGATGAAGACAAAATCGAACTGTACGGTGTGAAATTCCTGGTTTCCGATCTGCTTAATATCGATTCAGAAAGTGCCGATAAATCGACTCGCAAACTGAAAGGTTTTGTCACCAGCCCGAACTTTGTCAAGATCAACGGTGTGCCTTATCTGTCTCAGGCCGATACACGCAATCTCATTGGCTAATTAGGCCCCGATTCCAATCACGGGGGAACAGCCTGACATGATCAGGTTCGCATTCGACCAAGGCTGAGAAAATCATCGAGAAACCACTATGTATCAGGGTCAGCCCTGAGGGATTTCTGCGGCCTGAATTGTCGGTTGTGCCCCACTTACACATCAATTTTATATGTGCCTTGTGGCATTAAACAAAGAGAGAAAGAGAGATGACTAAAGCTGCTTTTACCATTAAACCGGTTGTTGTCACGATTGGTGAAACTGATTTTACGTTTAAACCGACTGTTAACGATGCCAACAACTATACCAACCATGTGTCTATGGACAGCAAAGTTGAACCGGCACGGACTTATCTTGAGCGCACCGTTGATGCGGAACAGAAGAGTGAACTGGTTGAACTGATGAATACGGTTCCCGGCCTGGTGATGGAAGTCTTCAGTCTGGTGCATGAATCTTCTAAAGGCGGGATTTCAATTACCCTAAAAAACTAACAGAGCGGGTGAAGCGCATTGAAACCAACGGGTTGGAACAGGCGCTCACCCTGCGGCGACATTACTTTCCCGACGGAGAGGATGAACCGCAAGAGTTAGCAAGGGCGCTCTGGCTCGATCAACATGAGAAAGAGCGCATGGAAGTCGCGGTTATGAGTGCAGTTGCGAGGTTATTTAATCACCGATGAACGATTCAGTCTTAATAGAAATCAATATGATTGATAAGTTGACTCAGCCTTTGACCGGTGTTGTTGACCAGATCAATCAGATTGTCCAAACCGCCAGTAGCGATTTTGACAAGGTAAAATCCAGTGCCTCAGATGTCATCCAGACGTTTACTGAAATGGGAACATCACTTGAACCTGTATTGACCATGGATTGGGATGTCGGAGGTATTGACTCTCTGGAAGATGTCGGTCGCATTCTTGAGCATGTTTCTGAAGCATCGAGCGAGATTCTCTCGCTCGGTCTCGGGAGTCAACTGGTCCAAGTATTTAAAGATGCTGAAGGAGGTATCAATAAATTTGCTGACAATCTCGATCAGGGGATAGATAAGGTTATCGAAACATTTGATCTGGCGAAAGCCAAGGTCAAAGATTTTTCCGGTGCTGCCAAAGCGCAATTTGCGGCGGTGTCACAACGAACCCAGAATTTCATTCAGACTGGTAAGGGACTGGCTACCTCGTTTTCGAGTGCTGGGGTCAAGGGATTTGCCAGTGTTGCCAAGGCGCAATTTGCAGCCTTGTCTCAACGAACACAATCTTTTCTCAGTCATGTGAAAAACATCGGGACGGCCTTTTCTGCCGGTGGGCTGAAAAATGGCGTCAAGAATCTTGCGGCCTCAGTCAATCAGCAATTGACCAGTATTTCGCAAAAATCAGCAGGATTGTCTGGCATGGGCGGGCGAGTACAACAGTTTCTGGGGCCTATTTCTTCCTCGCTTGATAATGTTAAAAATAGTCTCTCTCAGGGGATGGGGGAAGGCGTTGCTAAAGTCACCGCATTAGGTGAAAAGTTTCCTTTTCTTGCCGGCGGCACAGCGTTTGTTGCTGCCGGTATGACATCGCTTGATGGGGTCATGAAATCGGCTTCCGGTACTTTAGGTGGTGTACAAAGTGCGATCACATTGGTCTCTGATTCTGCCGGTATTTTCCAAAGCGTCATGGGATCGGCTTCAACAGTGATCACTACATTTCAGGGAGTGATGGGAGCCATGTCAAACGTGATGACTGTGTTTGGCCGATTGATTCCCAGCGTCTCGACTGCAATGGCGGTCATGACTAGTCCGGTAACATGGATTGTTTTAGGTATCGTCGCACTGATTGCAGCTGTCTATTTGATTATTAAATATTGGGACGATTTGGTTGCAGCCATGTCGAAAATTGAGATTTTCCAGCAAATCGGCAATTTATTTGGCTGGTTGGGTGAGATGTGGGGACAGTTTGTTTCTTATCTCTCCGGAACAAGTTTAGGTGCAGTTTTCGCTAATATTTTCAATGAGATAAAAGTATACGTTGATAAAATTATCGGAATGTTCAAATCGATCGGATCTGGTATCTCTTGGATTGCCGGTAAGCTCGGTATTTCAATTGGCAGTGATGACGCTGAAAAAACTGAACAACATGTATCAACGGAGGCTCGAGCGTCTGAGAATATTCAGAAACAGGTTCAACCCGTTACCCAAACATCGGCATCCGTCAGTGAACCTTCGGGTGGGAATGATTCAGTGATGGCTTACAAACGCCAACAGAACACTTTGCCTTCCGGCATGGTGCAAAACATGACCAGTACGCAAAGCCAACAGGTGAGTGAAGTGAAACGCTTCGGTGACATTTACATCACTGCGCCGAATGGTTTAACGCCGGATCAACTCGCAGAATGGGATGAAATCAATGTCGGATAAACAGTATATCGATATCAAAGTCGTCGATGGTGGCTGGGATATGGATGCCGGGCAGCAGCCAACCCTTTGTAGCGATGCTTACAGCATCGCGCAGGATGTCAAGCATGCCATCATGGAATCCGGTTTAGCCAGAGAGCTTCAGGCTGAACGAAATCCAGTATTACGCGCCAATGTGCTGCTGCAAATTGAACAAATTGCGGAAAACGATCCCCGGATTATTCCGGGGACAGCCACCGTAACCGGAGATGTCTCCGGTACCGTCGGGCTCTCTGCTCAGGCATATGACAGCGAGGACATTATCAATACAGAGGTGAACACATGAGTAACAGACCCCAAGCCGATTTTTTAACTATTCTGGCGGAATCCGGCGTTCCGCTGACCGAGCAGGCATTAGAAGACCAACTGAAAACGGAAGTGTCAGCGGCTGGCAGTCTATTGTCGAATGATTCTGAAATGTCACCGTTCTGGCGCTGGGTTCGGGCGGCGGTGGTCAAACCCGCGTTATGGATGACCCGCACGCTGTTGGTCACGCATGTGATGCCGAATATGTTCGTGGCAACTGCGGAGCGTTGGGCCTTAGAGCTGAAAGCGTGGGAACTGAATGTTGAACCGAAACAAGCGGTGAAAACCCAGGGTTATCTGACGATGACCAAAGAGAATATCAATGATGAAGTGCTGGTCGAACGTGGCGTGTTTGTTCAGACTCTGGCCATTGAAGGCGTCGTGTACCGAGTCAAGGTCACTGAAGATACGGTGATTCCTGCCGGACAGGTAAGCGGACAGGTTCCCGTTGAGGCTGAGCAGGCCGGTGTCGCTTATAACCTGCCGGCAGGTTATCTCAATATTCTGCCGACCGAAGTTGCCGGGATTGTTTCTGTTATCAATGAAGCAGGCTGGATTACTCGCTTGGGCGCCAATGAAGAGACCGACGAAGAGCTCGCATTGCGGCTCCAAAATGCCTTTACCGGCTCCGGTGAGTGGCATATTAACGATGTTTACCGTTCGATTATTGCCAGTGTTGCGGGCATTCGCAGTGACAATATTTTCTTCCGCAATACTGGCGATATCACACCGGGGACCGCAGAAGCCTTGATTCTGGTGGAAGTGGGAGAAACACCGCAGTCGATTATTGAAACACTGAATGACTACATCATGAATCAGGGCCATCACGGTCACGGCGATGTGCTGACCTGTAAGCCGATTCCTGAGACGCGTCATGATGTGATTGCCGATGTGGTGTTGGCAAAAAATCTGACGGTTGCACAGATGGCGGAAACGCTTCAGGAAGTCAGAGATCGGATTCGGGCCGCATTTCGTGAAACCAAAGCGTATGACGAAATGACCCGCGCAGCCCCCCAGAGCCGGTTCAGTATCTCCCGTATGGCGACGGAGATTCACAACAACATGGCTAACGTAAAATCCGTGCGCATCACGCTTGATGGTGAGATTCAGGAAGATATCGTCAGTGGCTATACGCAGCCACGTTTAAAATCTTTAACGGTTGGGGAATTAGCAGATGAGTGATCAAAATGCACCTCAAATGGACAAGATTGTGATTCCGTGGTGGGAAGACGGCGAAACAACGTCAGATACGGTGAAAGAACCTTATTTTCTGACCCGGGGCGTGACCGCGTTCCTGAATAAAATTCGCTCAGGTTTGCTGTTTCCGTTACAGCAGATTGATGCGCTGACCTGCCATGAATCCTTGCTGAACTTACTGGCTTGGGATCGTGATATTCAGCGCTTTGCAGGAGAACCGCTGAGTCTGTTTCGAACACGGGTGAAGTATGCGGCGATTAATGCCAAAGATGCAGGCAGTGTGGCGGGGTTCAAACGCATTTTTGCCCGGTTGGGTATCGGGATTGTGGATTTTAAAGAACGACAAGATCCCACTGAGTGGGATGTTTGTCTCATCCAGTTAACCGACAGCGATATATCAATGAATACCCGGTTACTCCAGACATTGATTCGCCAGTACGGTCGCACTTGTCGTCGTTACCGTTTCCAAATTGTCTATCCGTCAACGGTGACACTGGCTGCCAACGGATTTCATCAAACTTTTGTACTGTATAGTGCTTCACTATAAGGGAGGAGATCATGAGTCAAGTCGCAATTCCTTTGGCGTTTGAAAGCTATCTGCAAGAGCGAGTGCTCAACGGCCTGGCACCGGATATGAATGAGATGATCTTTGCTTATCTGCCGGACTTGGATCCGGAGCAGGTGATTGATCGCCATTTAGGATTACCCGCGCCAAGTTATTGGGTGTATCGACAGGATGTGACCCAGAAGGCAAGGCTGAACAATGATTCAGTGGCTTATTCGGTGGTGATTCCCAGCGAGGTAGAGGCGTTTACTTTCAATGCCATCTATCTGCATGACAAACAGACTGCGGATTCTTGTGGTCTGGTGGTGCACAAAAGCGCGGAAACCAAAGAGCCGGGGATGTCGAGTGTTCGCACTTGCGTGCAGCAATATACCGGTGCCGCAAGGGCAGCCAAGATTACCGTGACCCCGGAGAGCTGGCAGATCGATTATCACGCTCGTTTGTATGGTATGGATGACAACTTACGTTTGGCATGTTTTGATCTGTTCGGCACTGCGTCGTTTTTTGCCGATGGTTTCATGGTGCAGTCTGGTGATAGTCAGTATTTCTGCGCAGCCGGAACCGGTTATGTTGCAGGTCTGCGTTGTGTCAATGAACAACCGGTTCAACTCCCTGATGTTCAGGCTGGATCTAAAATTTACTTGGATGTCTGCTGGCAGGGACAGGTTGTCAGCCGCTGGATGACGAACTGGAAGTTAATCGCGAGTACCACCCCGTTAACCGACTATGTTGAAGACGGTATTCAGCACTATATCGCGCCAATCGCGCAGATTGAAGCGGATGGCCGTGTGACGGATCTGCGGCATTTAGGGTTGGACGAAAACAAGTTGCCGGATGCGACAAGTGTGGCAAAAGGTGCGGTCGTATTAGCCACCGACCATGAAGCAAATACAGGACAGGGGACGGGTATTTTATCTGCCCGGCAACTGAAGCAAGCTTTAGGTCAGTTTGGCAGTTTCGGGACAGCCATCGATTTAGGCGTAATTGAAAATAATGCGAAATTCGATCCGGTTCCAACCGGCTTGCTCCACTTTGCATCCAGTTTGATTTCCGGTACGCAAACCGAGTATCAGGGAATAAAAGTCCGACATCCCAGCGGCGATTACTCTGTCATCGCTGGCGGGTATCACGCGGGCAATAATACCTTGGTTATGTATCACTCGCTTGGAAAAAAATGGACAGAAGTCCTGATGGGGGAGGATGCCAGTACGATGTGCCCAATAGGTTCGCCCCAACCATGGCCGACAGATACCGCGCCTGACGGATGGGCGATCATGAAAGGGCAGGCGTTTGATACAAAAGCTTATCCCGTGCTGGCTGCTTTATATACGGACGGGGTTTTACCGGATATGCGCGGGTTGGCGATTGTCGGGAAGAAAGATGAGGACAATATTCTCGCTTATGAAGTCGATCAGGTGAAAAACCATGGACACCCTGATTCATCCGTTGCCAGTACCGATTTAGGTGGTAGAAATACAAATGGTGGGGGGGATCATGAGCACTATTTGTTTAGAAGTGGTAACACTGCACCTCAGTCCGGGGCATCTAATCTGTCATCCGGTAATTATCCTGTCTCGGGAACAGGAGCAAGTAAGCTGTACGAAGGGTACAACATCATGGCGACAGGTAATGTGTCTAACGTTGGCCGATCGAGTCGCTCCCCACAACATATACACTCTATGTCTATCGGTTCACACGCTCATAGTGTTGCAATTACCGCATTCGGTGCAACTCAGAACACTATCAAAAATAGGAAATTTAACTGGATCGTGAGGTTGGCATAATGTACTCAATTGTCAATAAAACATGCTGTTTAGAGGTTTCAAGAATCTCTGGTGATGGTTACTGGTTGGGTAACGGTCAAGAGCAGGTTATGCAAGGTACGGCTTTAGGAATGGACTGTACAACAGTAATTTTTATACCGAGCTGTGAAGGGATGACGGGGAAATATAATCGTGAAACCGATCAGTGGTCTGAAATTGTAGACAACACGCAACAACCATTTTGGAATCAGAATGGTTTGGAGCAGCGAGTTGATACACCTGAAAGTGATTTTCCCGAGTGGGCTATTTTTGAAAAACCACCTACATATAACCGCCAAAAAGAGACTATAAATTTTGAAGATGGTCAATGGGTGGTTTATGAAAATCGACTTGGCGAACCTTACTATGATGAGTGGGGGAATGAATTAAGAGTTACTGAATATAATTTTAAACTGCCAGACAGTCATACATTTTTAAAACCATTCAAGCCAGCTGAAGGTTATGTGATTCGATTAGTGGATGGACAGTGGAAAGAACTCGCTGATCATCTCGGTAAAACGGCCTATGCAAAAGATGCTAGTCAGCCGGATATAACAATTAGTCAACTCGGCGAAATTCCTGATGGTTACACGCTGAAAGAACGTGGCAAATTTACAGCATGGGATGAGACGGTAAATGATTGGGTTTACTCACAAGCGCTTGAACAACCAATAAAAGTCGATGAAGAAAAGCAATGGCGAAATATGGTGTTAAAAGAGGTGCTTGATCGCATCGATCAATACGAGAAAGACCAGAACTATGAGCCACATTACCGGACTTCCTCCTTGAGTGATACCGAGTATTTAGGCTTGCTCGGTTATCGGAAACTGCTGTGCGATTACCCGGACAGTGATGGTTTTCCGTTTGGTGAGCGTCCTGTTCTGTCATATCCCGAGCCGGTTGCAGAACCACCGAAGCCAACCATGATGCAGCGTGTGCTGAACAAAGTGAAGCCTCGCTGAGGGCGCAATAGACATCACAGGTCATTCAAAAGACGATGACGGCAAGGCCGACCATAGATAGCTGTAATGCTGTCGGCCTCTGCACATCGTGATTACAGAAAGGTTTTATTATGAGTCAAGTTGTTATTCCTCTGGAATTTGAACGCTATTTGCAAGATCGGCTGGTCAATGGGCTGGCCCCGGATATGAATGAGATGATCTTTGCTTATCTGCCGGATTTGGATCCGGAACAAGAAATTGATCGTCATCTGGGATTACCGGATCCGTCTTACTGGGTCTATCGTCAGGAGATTACCCAGAAAGCTAAACTCCACGATGATGCTGTCATCTATTCGGTGGTGATTCCCGGCGATGTTGAGGTATTTACCTTCAATGCGATTTATTTACATGACAAACATACCGCACATTCCTGTGGTTTGGCGGTGCACAAAATCGCTGAAACCAAAGAGCCGGAGATGTCGAGTATCCGTTCTTGTGTGCAGCAATACTCCGGTGCTGCAACTGCGGCAGATATTTATGTGACTCCGGAGAGTTGGCAGATCGATTATCAGGCTCGTTTGTATGGCATTGATGACGATTTACGTTTGGCATGTTCTGATCTGTTTGGTGCCGCTTCATTTTTAGCGGATGGCTTTTTGGTCAAGTCTGTTGATGGAACCTATGTTTGTGAAGCCGGAACGGGATATGTGGCAGGGCTGCGCTGTGTCAATCACCGCCAGACCGACATCGCAGATGTCGTGCCAGATTGCGGGATTTATCTCGATGTGAGCTGGCAGGGAGACGTGCAAAGCCGTTGGGCAAGCCAGTGGAAAATCACCGCCAGTAATACAGTTTTGACGGATTATGTTGTTGACGGTGTTCAGCATTATGTCACGCAAATTGCCCGGATTGAAACGGACGGCCGGGTAACGGATCACCGTCATCTGGGGCTGGATGAACATAATCTTCCCGATGCAACAACCCAGTCAAAAGGGACGGTTGTTTTAGCGAGCGATGAACAAGTGAATGCCGGTCAAGGCGCTGGCGTGGTGTCGCCGCAGCAGTTAAAGCAGGCATTGGGGCAATTTGGTACATTTGGTTCACCGGTGGATTTAGGCATCGTAACGGAAGATGCACAATTAGATGCTGCACCGACAGGATTGCTCCATTTTTCAGCTGGCGCCCAGAAAGAGAGCCAAGGAATCAAAATCCAGCATCCGGATGGCTATTACTCTGTGATTGCCGGTTCAGACAATCACAACAATCCCAGTGTGTTTCTATATCAGTCTATCTCAGGGACATGGCGACGACTCACCACTGACAATGACATTCAGCGCAGTTTTGTCGGGATGATCGCTGATTTTCAAATCGCTGCGCCGAGACCCGGCTGGTTGAATGCCAACGGAGGCGAAGTCTCCCGCACCACTGATGCAATTTTGTGGCAATACGCCCAAGATGCCGAGCTGATCATTGAGCAGGCAACCAAAGATACTGACCCGATGAAATATGCTGCCTATTTCGGTGACGGAGATGGCTCAACTACATTTACTTTGCCAAATTTTCATCTGGGACATTTCCGCCGTGGTGCGACATCTGGTGTGGTGCACGGTACAACACAAGGGGATGCGATTCGGAATATTACTGGTACCACTCAGGCGCAGCATGCTCAATTCATTGGCAATCCACCATATGACATTCAGGATGGAGCGTTGACATCAATACCCAGCTCCGCAACAAACATTAAGACAGCAAAAGATGGTACTTCCAACTTTTTTAGTCATTTTAAATTTGATGCATCACGTGTTGTCCCCACTGCGGAGGAAAACCGCCCCTATACCGTCAATATTGCTGTGAAAATTTTCAGAGGATGGCTATGAACATGAACAGAAAAATAACCGCATATCATTATTCGTCTGAGTCTGGCTTATTGGTCGGCACCAGCCCGGCCTTTATTGAATATGGCTATGATCATTATATCAAGCCGCAATGTGCCACATTCACGCCGCCACCGGAGTTCGATAGCGCCACCCAGCAGTGCCGTTATCTGCCAGAGAGCGATAGCTGGCAAGTTGAAGCAAGGTCTGAAGTGAAAGAAGAGCAGACTGAAACTTCGTTATCGACGCAAGCGGAGCCGTCGGGAGATGCGCCATCAATTACGGATCAACAAACGTTATCTGCACCAGCGAAACCCAGCGCCATGCGACGGCTGCTGAACCGGCTGACTTCCCGCTGAGTCACAGAGCATATCTGAATGATTAATCATGCTGACGGTTGAAAGCTTATGGCAGTTTTCTGGCCGGGCAGCAAATAAGAGGAAGGTGTTTATCATGAGTCAGGTTGTGATTCCTTTAGAATTTGAGCGTTATCTGCAAGATCGCATCATTAACGGGCAAGCCCCGGATATGAATGAGATGATTTTTGCTTACATCCCTGATTTAGATCCGGAACAACCAATTGATCGCAATCAGGGGCTGCCGGATCCGTCGTACTGGGTCTATCAACAAGATGTCACGCAGCAGGCGAAGTTAAATGATGACGCAATCATTTATTCGCTGGTGATCCCCGGTGATGTAAAAAAATTTATATTTAATGCGATTTACTTGCATGACAAGCAGACCGCCAATTCATGCGGTTTGGTGGTGCACAAAATGACAGAGACCAAAGAGCCGGAGATGTCGAGTGTTCGTTCCTGCGTGCAGCAATATTCAGGGGCGGCCTCGATTGCGAAGATTCACGTGACGCCGGAAAGCTGGCAGATCGATTATCACGCCCGCTTGTATGGTATCGATGACGACTTACGCTTGGCATGTTGGGATCTGTTTGGGGATGCATCATTTCTTGGTAATGGGTTTCAGGTTAAAGCGTCAGATGGTGGTTATCAGTGTTCTCCCGGTGTCGGATATGTGGGCGGATTACGTTGTGTGAATGACGCATTAACAACTCTCTCCAACGTGCAGGCTGGGGATGGCATCTATCTGGATGTGAGTTGGCAGGGGGAGGTGTTGAGCCGCTGGGCAACGCAGTGGAAACTGGTGGTGAGTGCCACACCTTTAACCGACGATGTGGATCACGAAACACAACACTATGTGACTCAGATAGCCGCAGTGAAAGCGAATGGCAGTATCACCGATCTGAGACATTTAGGTATTGATGAGAGTAAGCTTCCCAACGCGACCACAACGAGGAAAGGGGTGGTAACCCTGGCGACTGACGGCAATGTCAAAACTGGCAAAGGCACAGGTGCTATCTCTCCGCGGCAATTGAAACAAGCGTTGGATCAGTTCGGGGGATTTGGTCAGCCTGTCGATTTGGGCATGATTACTGATAATACTGCATTGGATAGTGCACCGACAGGGTTAATTCATTTTGCCTCTGATCTGATTACAGGCAAATCAACAGAGTGTCAGGGGGTGAAAATTCAGCACCCGGATGGTCATTACTCAATTATTGCCGGGTCAGGGAGCCAGCAGGAGTCCGCGCTCTTTTTCTACCATTCGGTACAAAATAAATGGAGTACCACACTGACACACAGAACGTTATATGTGGAGAATTTATTGAAAGGCAATCAGAACTGGAATGTCGAAGGCGATGCAGGTGAGTTAACCACATCCCCCCAGAATTTTGCAGCAGGACAGGAATTCTCCCATGGATGGTTTTGCGGCTCTGATGTGACAGGTATCTATCTTGATTCACAGACTGGCGCGGTATATGCCACGGCTGGAATGATATTCAGGGAATATCCATTATCTACCACGGCAGGATTGTATGCATCTGTCACTGATGCTAATGGCCGACAAACCTATGCCGACGCGTTGGAGACTAACGGTATCCGGCTGGCTGTTGATCAAGCGACGGGTCAGGTTCGACTTACGATTGATCTCTCGGTGTATACCTCGGGGATTAAAATTGCAGCGCTGTCTTACGGGCGTGGCTTGATTCCGGTGATTTCTGATGATGATTCAGAACGGGCAGCGCGCGGCGGATATATTTTAATTAAAGATGTTAGAAGTCGTACCAAAATTTGGCCTGATGGCACATGTGATATATCGATGAGAGCAACATCAGGTAAAGCGGCAACTGCGTATCGTAATCCATTGCCGATTACTATAAAAACTTTTTCAACTGAACTAGGTGACTCAGCAACAGCAAATCATTGGGGAGGGGACGCTGAAGTCATTATTGTTATTGATTCCGAAAATATGCCTAAAAGTAATAATGATATTTGGCTACGAACCAATCATCCAACAATCAATGTTGACACTCTAATTCACATTAAAGCGAGGGTGGCATGAATATCAGATATTTCTTAACCGATGATGGTCTGATTCGTACGGAAAAAGCCTTAAAAGTCAATCGTGTCGATTATTCAGCATTTGTGGAACTTTCTGAACAACAGATTGAAGAGTTTGTCATCAATGCACCGCCGGAAGGCAAGCAGCGAGATAGTTTGTCGTGGATCGATATGCCGGTTGTAGTCACGGCAGAATCTGAATACCAATGGGTTCAAAAAGAGCTGGCTGATGTCGATATCCAGCTCAAGTATCACGCCACCTGCGATACAAAGAGACAGCAACTGACCGCTGAAGACTGGTATGGCTATGCGATTGCTTTGCGCGATTACACCACTACGGATGACGCAGGTAATCCGGTGCTGGTGGGGAATACCCGCCCAATCCGGCCAACGGACGAGGGCTAATTATGTGGACTCAATCATCACTCACATGGCCAACTTCGGCCAACGAGATTCAAACCCAAGCGTCCTCGGTGATCAATCAGATCGGTACTGACCATGGCGAAGACCGCTTGTCCGCACTGGAAAGTGATGCTGCTTTCGGTCGCCATCCGCTCAGTCAAGATGCTCAGGCACTACTGAACCTGCGCGCAGAACTGGATCGTTTACTCACTCAAGGGCAAGTCTTGACGGTGACGCCGTATCAGTTTCAGGTCGGGGGCGAATCGGAATCCGGTGAGGTTCTTGATACCGATGCTGCGGTCAAACGTTTGGCTGAAAAACTCAGAGATTATGCGGATTCGCATCGGCCCAGTGGTCAGCTTCACGCGATTGCGGTCATGATAACCGCTCCGACCCGACAGCAGTTTGCCGAGCAGCTCAAACGGGTTACGGCGGTGATGCCGCTGCCTGAATGGTGTCAGGCTCAGCGTCACACCGAATCGTTACTGGCCGCTGATCATGAAAAATTACGCAAACCAGCGCCAATTATTCAGCCCCGGTTTAAAGCGGTCGCCCCGCTGACGACCAAGCCATTTGTTGGTATGAATGCCGCATTAGGCACGCAAGTGGCAACGTTGGAGTCACTGGCCAGTGATCAAGTCAATGTGATTGGTAAGCTGCGTCAATTGGCGGAAAAGCGTCAATCGACACTGCAAACGGTCAACGACACGCTCCAGGCAATGCAAACTATGGACGCTCAAGTCTGGTCGGTCGCTTTAACGGGTGAGCTGGCAAGTTTAAGTCACCGGTTAACGGAGATGTTGCCGCCCAATTATCATCGCTACGCGGTTGCCAGTTTGATACTCAGTGCATCACCGATGCCATTTTTCGAGGAGTTACTATGTTCGCCTTAAATGGTCAGACATTTGGATTAAAAAACCTTACCGTCAGTTTTGAACGGGAATTAAAAAGCAAAGATATGAGTGCCCAATCGTCCGGGACTGAACAAGCAGAACAGGGCGATAAAGCGGCAACACTCAATGTTTCCGGGCTGATTGCTTTTCACGATATTCACAAGCTGGAAGCGCTGCAAACCATGAGTTCGGCCAAGGATGACAAAGGCAATCGCATGGTCTACACGATTGTCGAAGAGATGGCGAACGCGTTTAAAATCAAGAAGGTCAGATTCTCCGGGCGTTTTTCTGCCGCGCAGCAGGACAATGTGATGGCTTGGCAGGTGTCTTTCCAGCTCAAAGAATCAAACAGTGTTGCTGAGCAGAAAGAAGCACGTCAAAAAGAACAGACCAAAGCTGAACCGACTCAAAATCCTCGTTTTCAGCAGTCATTGAAGCAAAATAAGGAGGCGAGCCGATGAATTTAGAAAAACGCCTCTATATTTCCGGCGAAGAAGTCCATCTGGCGCGACATATGATCAGTCTCAAACTGTCGCTCGGTGGCAAGGCGATTTTCACCATTCAGGCTGAAAAGGCCCCGGAACGGTTCGAACTGGTGCGGCTGGATATCGGTTATGAGCATGATTTGTGGATTTTCTTTGAAGGGTATATTGATAAAGTTCAGCCGGCAGAAAATGGCTTCTTCAAAATTACGGTCAAAGAAAATGCCGGGATTCTCAGTCAGCGCTGGCCGATCAGCCTTGAGCACCCGACAGCGATTGATGTGCTCGATCAACTGACAGTATTGACGGGGCTGGATTTTAAATATCCGGATGCCGGATATATGCGACAAGTGATTCCCAACTTTGTCCATCAGGGAAACGGCTATCAATGTTTGGATGCTTTGGCAAAAGCGTTTGCGATTGAAGACTGTATCTGGTTTCAGGATACGGATCAGAATATTTATGTCGGTGGCTATGCCGAGAGTCTTTTTTCTGGGAAACCAATGTCAGTTCCGGCTGAATTTACCTCACGTCAGACCAATTCTAGTGTCACGTTCGTCCCGTATCCGATGCTGCGACCCGGCCGGGTGATGAATGGTCACCGGATTACTCGGATCGATCTGATCGAAGACGATATGACGGCTTACTGGCAACCGGCCAGCAGCGAAGCGGGAGCGCGAAAACAGCAGGTTTATAATGAGTTTCCGGAACTCTCCGCAGGTTATCACTTACCCCTGTTCGGCCGGATTGAAGCGGTACGTGATGTGGTGACGAAAGGGAAGATCACCGATCCGTTCCGGCCGCGTTATGCAGTTGATGTGCAAATGCTGGATGCGGATCTTCAGGCGGATTCCTCCGTGCCGGTTTATCGTTCGATTCCGCTGCCAGTTGGGATGGGTGGCATTGAATCGGGATTACTGGCCTATCCGCTGGAAGGCATGCTGGTGGAAATTGCATTCGCTTATGGCCGCAGTGACCGGCCGATCATTCGGGGTGTTTATGGTTTCAATTATATGCTGCCATCACTTGAACCCGGTGAACAGGTACAGCAACAACGGGATGAAGTCAGTCGTCGAATCGATGGGGTTGGCAATATTAACGATAAAACCGACCAAAAAATGAGCCGTTGTGCCTATCAGATGCAGGATCAGGCACAGCATTATCAGGGCGCGTTTGGTCAGCATCAGCTGGATATTCGCGAGCATAGTCAGGAAAATATCTCGGGGAAAAAACAGATTGAGGCTTTGGGGGCGGTTGAATTGCTGGCCGGAGATAATCTGGAACTGGGCAGTCTGGGTAATCTGCATGTTGCTACCGCAGGGGATTGGATCACAACCGTCGGTCAACTACGCAATACCGTGATTCAATTGAATGATCAATTAAAAATTATGGGTAACCGACTGGAAGTGATCGAAAAAGATTGGCAAGCGTCGGCAGCGAATATGCGTTTTACCGCAGATTTGATCACGATGAATGGCGGAAAAGGCGTTGTACAAGGCGACTGTATTTGTGCCTTTACCGGTAAGCCACACTCGGATCTCTCTTCCACAGTTAAGGCAGGAAAATAATGGCACTAAGTAAATCATCACTGAAAGACAAAATTATTAACGAATTGAAACAGCAAAAATTTATCACGGAAGGAACACATGCCCGCTCTGAGGAATTGGCAACTGCACTGGCAAATGCGATCGTCGATGAAATTAAAGAAAACGCCGAGGCGATCGTTTCCGGAGGAAGCTCTGCG
The DNA here is from genome assembly GCF_001506075.1 of Vibrio sp. MEBiC08052. Taxonomy (GTDB): domain Bacteria; phylum Pseudomonadota; class Gammaproteobacteria; order Enterobacterales; family Vibrionaceae; genus Vibrio. The sequence goes on from NZ_KQ947475.1 coordinate 4,058,456, forward strand.
GGACAGTGGCCGGTGAATTAGTTCGCTTGGTACAGATTTATCATGAACGTTGAGTCTCAAACTTGATTGTTGTCATCAGCGATAACACCACCTGTTTGAGATTAGGCGGCATTTGATGCCAGAGTGTCAGGTATTCGGCGCTGTTGAGATGATCGGCTTGCGTCATCTCAGTAACACCGAGTACCGCCATAATCTGATCTCTCATTTCCAGTGTCATTGACTGGCGCCCGGATAAAACACGTTTAATTTTGGACTCGTCAATGCCGGAAATGGTTGCCAGTTGCGTATAAGAGAGGCCTTGGTTCTTTAGTAGTTTCCGAATGAAGATAACTGTGGGATGCAAAATCAATCCTTAAGACAACGCATATGATAGTTAATAATATTATCATTAAAAATATTGATTCTATTGCCGATTTTATGATGGGAAGATAGTTCGCTTATTGAACTTTTTTTGCTGCTCAGTTTGTTTTTCGGACTAATTGACAGTTGTTGGTAGCAGATCTCATAAAATTTATTGCACTATAGCAAAATGTATCAAATCAACGTTAGGCATAAGGTTATTATGAAAAATAAAATCAAAGAGTTAGAGTATATTGCTGATGAAGCTGAACTGGCAATGCTGGCACTATCCTCGATGTTACTGATGGATTGTAAAGGTGTGGCGGTTTTACAGAAGAAGATGCATGAAATTAGTCAGAAAGCCCATCAGTTGATCGCGCAGGAAACATGCCAGGGCAAAAAAGCTGTTTTCAACGCTGAGCTTAATACAGAAGAATATCAATCAGTCTGATAAATGAGTTGTGATTTCATCTCGTTGATTTAGAATAGTCGATAAGGTACTCAGGATGGTGCATCCGTATTTGCATCAAAATGGGTACTATTTTTATGTCGCGTGTTTTCTCTAAAAAACACAAATGTGCGAATTAATGAAACATGTGTTGCTTGGTGCGCAACACCACTGTAAAGGATAAATCATGCCTATTATTACTCTTCCTGACGGTAGTCAACGTCAATTCGATCATCCGGTTTCTGTTTCAGATGTTGCCTTGTCTATCGGTGCGGGTCTTGCGAAAGCAACCATTGCCGGACGTATTAACGGTGCTCGCGTTGACGCCTGCGATCTTATTGAAAGCGATGCCAGCTTAGAAATCATCACGGCAAAAGATGATGTTGATGGTTTGGAAATCGTCCGTCACTCCTGTGCTCACTTGTTGGGACATGCCCTCAAGCAACTATATCCTGATGCCAAAATGGCGATTGGTCCAACGATCGACAGTGGTTTTTATTACGATATCGATTTGGAACAATCCTTGTCGCAAGATGATTTGGAAAAAATTGAAGCGCGGATGAAAGCGCTGGCGAAAACCAAATATCAGGTAGTCAAAAAGAATGTAAGTTGGCAGGAAGCACGTGATACGTTTGAATCTCGTGGTGAATCCTACAAAATTGAAATTCTGGACGAAAATGTGGCGCGTGACGATCGTCCCGGGCTTTATCATCATGAAGAATATGTTGATATGTGCCGTGGTCCTCATGTGCCGCATATGGGATTCTGCCAACATTTTAAATTATTGAATGTAGCCGGCGCTTACTGGCGTGGTAACAGTGATAATAAAATGTTGCAGCGTATTTACGGTACAGCTTTTCACGATAAGAAAGCCCTGAGCGCACATTTGACTCGCTTAGAAGAAGCTGCAAAACGCGATCACCGTAAAATTGGTAAACAACTCGATTTATTCCATATGCAGCAAGAAGCTCCCGGTATGGTGTTCTGGCATCATAACGGTTGGTCTGTCTTCCGCGATTTAGAAGTTTTTGTGCGTGAAAAACTGACGGAATATGATTATCAGGAAGTGAAAGGTCCGTTAATGATGGATCGCGTGCTGTGGGAACGTTCAGGACACTGGGATAAATACGCCGAAGGGATGTTCACGACTAATTCTGAAAATCGTGAATACGCGATTAAGCCAATGAACTGTCCCGGTCATGTCCAGATTTTTAATCAAGGTCTGAAATCCTACCGTGACTTACCATTGCGGATGGCTGAGTTTGGTTCATGCCACCGTAACGAACCGTCCGGTTCTCTGCATGGCATTATGCGGGTGCGTGGCTTTACACAAGATGATGCGCATATTTTCTGTACTGAAGAGCAGATTCAGCAAGAAGTCACTTCGTGTATCGAAATGGTCTACGATGTTTACCGGACATTTGGTTTTGAAAATATTGCAGTTAAACTTTCAACTCGCCCTGAACAACGGGTTGGCAGCGATGAAATCTGGGATAAGTCTGAAGAAGCATTGATGCTTTCACTAAAATCCATGAATATCGATTACGAAATTCAGGAGGGTGAAGGGGCATTCTACGGGCCGAAAATCGAATTTACCCTGCATGATTGCCTTGACCGTACATGGCAGTGTGGTACAGTGCAGCTCGATTTTAATCTGCCGGGCCGTTTGGGTGCGACTTATGTCGGTGAAAACAATGAGCGTCTGGTCCCAGTGATGATTCACCGAGCGATTTTAGGATCACTGGAACGGTTCATCGGTATTTTAATTGAAGAATATGCAGGATTTTTCCCGACTTGGCTTGCACCAGAGCAGGCTGTCGTATTAAATATTACGGATAAACAATCTGATTATGTTCAGGATGCAGTGCGAAAACTACAAAAATGTGGGATTCGGGCAAAAGCAGACTTGAGAAATGAAAAGATAGGCTTTAAAATCCGCGAACATACTTTAAAACGTGTGCCGTATATGTTGGTTTGTGGTGACCAGGAAGTAGAAGCTGGCGAAATCGCTGTACGGACACGAAGAGGCAAAGACTTGGGTAAATTTAAGCTGGATGATTTCATTGAGTTGGTCCGGACCGAAGTCTCAAGCCGTAAGCTCAATCTGGAGGAATAAACTATTAAAGGTGGAAGACGTGGCCAAGTGCCGGCCAAACAAAACCAACATCGTGTCAACGGAGAAATTCGTGGTGTACGTGAAGTCCGTTTATCGGGAGCAGAAGGTGAAGATTCTCGGATTGTTTCAATTCAAGAAGCGCTTGATACGGCTTTAGAAGCCGGGATGGATCTTGTTGAAATCAGTCCGAATGCGGAACCGCCTGTTTGTCGTGTGATGGATTATGGTAAATTCCTCTTCGAGAAGAGCAAAGCGGCAAAAGAGCAGAAGAAAAAGCAAAAGCAGATCCAGATTAAAGAAGTAAAATTCCGTCCTGGAACTGATATTGGAGACTATCAGGTAAAACTACGCAACCTGCTACGTTTCCTTGAAGAAGGCAACAAAGTGAAGGTAACAATTCGCTTCCGTGGCCGAGAAATGGCACACCAAGATATCGGTGTCGATGTTTTGAATCGTCTGAAAGAAGATACGGCAGATATTGCTGTTGTGGAATCTTTCCCTAGTCGGATCGAAGCACGTCAAATGATTATGGTGCTAGCCCCTAAGAAGAAGTAATGACCGGCTTGCAAGTAATAAACCCTGCCGTCTGAGTACGGTGGGGTTTTATTCGCCCTCATTACATGGTTATTAAAATCGAAACAATGCGGAGTTATTCATCATGCCTAAGATGAAAAACAATAAAGGTGCTGCTAAGCGTTTTAAGAAAACTGCTGGTGGTGTTAAGTACAAGCACGCGACTAAACGTCACATCCTGACTAAGCGTACGACTAAGAACAAGCGTCATCTACGTCCAAACTCTGTCCTTCCTAAATGTGAAGTGGCTGCTGTTGCACGTATGTTGCCATACGCTTAATTCTTTTTTGGTTTTTAATTCGTTTAGTTTAGGAGAAGCAGAATGCCTCGCGTAAAACGTGGTGTACAAGCTCGTGCACGTCATAAGAAAGTTCTAAAGCAAGCTAAAGGTTATTACGGTGCTCGTTCTCGAGTTTATCGTGTTGCCTTCCAAGCAGTGACTAAAGCTGGTCAATATGCATATCGTGACCGTCGCAACAAGAAACGTCAATTCCGTCAACTGTGGATTGCACGTATCAATGCGGCATCTCGTCAAAATGGTCTGTCTTACAGCCGTTTCATCAACGGTCTGAAGAAAGCATCTATCGAGATCGATCGTAAGATCTTAGCTGATATCGCAGTATTTGATAAATCAGCATTCGCTGTGCTTGTTGAGAAAGCAAAAGCCGCACTTTAATTCAAAGTTGTAGCCCAGTTTTCGGAAAGGAGAGCTTTTAGCTCTCCTTTTTTGTTTTTATACGATATTAATCGTTAATCGTTAATCGTTAATCGTTTCTGTTTCCCGACCAAGTTGAGCTGGTTCAGGTTTTGTCGATTGTTTTTGAGCATAAAGGTTAAGGTATTATTGGATGAGATTTGAGCTTTTTAGAGGAGATTCAGGTGTTTACTTCTGGTTGAATGGACTGGCTGCGATGGCTTTTTCATTTATTTTACCAGTGATGAGCTTGTTTCTTATCGAAGGTTTAGGTATTGAACCGATGTATATCGGGCTTTATACCGTCGGTACTGCGATTTCTACAATTCTGATTAGTCAAATATTGGGGCGTCTGGCGGACAAAGGCATCGATAGTAAAATACTGCTGCTGATCGCAGTTGGCTTTTTGTGTCTGGCAGCATTATCGTTCTCTCAGCTGACTCAATTCTGGCAGGCGATTATTGTCGGCTGGTGTTTTATGGCATTCGGTGCGTCATCGATTCCTTTGCTGTTAGCAATGATTCGACGCTTTGCTGAGCGGTCAGGTAAAGACAGCACAAAGCTTAATTCTCAGATGCGTTCTTCGGTTTCACTGGTCTGGATTGCAGGTCCGGCACTGGCTTTTGCATCGGTCGGCACTTTTGGCTTTCGGATCAATTTTCTGCTGGCTGCTGGTATTGCGCTACTGGTTTTCTTGATGGTGTGGCGATTATTGCCGTCTGTGCCAAAGGTTGCGAAATCTGAAACTTCGCATGAAGTGGTTCCGCCTTTTCCTTATAAAGTCTGGTTTCTCGGGGTCGGTATTTTATTTGCCAATATGGCAAACAGTACTTATATCAATGCGATGCCACTCTTTATCACCAAAGAGCTCGATTTGCCAGTTTCATATCCGGGTATTTTTATGGGCTTGACGGCAGCATTAGAAATTCCAGTGATGCTTCTTTCCGCATCCTGGTCACACCGTTTCGGCAAAATACAGTTGATGATGGTGGGTTTCGTCATTGCCATGTCGTTTTATACCGGCATTCAATATGTTTCGAGTCTCGAAGGGTTGTTAGCGCTGCAACTGTTAAATGGTCTTTTTTACGGAATCTTCGTTGGTTTAGGGATTACACTGTTACAAGACTCAGCACCCAAACGGGTGGGGCAGGTTTCTGCTTTCTATACTAACGCGATGTCAGTCGGCACGATGTGTGGTACCTCTTTAATGGGGTTTGTTGCACAACAACATGGGTTTCGGAATGCAATCTATATTTCGTTGGTGGCGATTATTATTTCATTTGCTATCTTTTTGACCATTCATTTGCGTGAAAGCAAACAGGGAAAAGTTTCCGAACTACAAGTACCGCCTCTGTAAGTCACCGTTTTTCCATTTATTGCCACTGACTCCGAGTAATTGTATGTAATCAAGCGATATCACGGTAGAAAAAACTGAATATGCTGTGGCAGGATGTTGATTGCTTGCAAAAATAATAATGGCGTCGTACGGTAATCAATTGGTCATATATTTTACCGGAATGTTATGCTTGTGGGTAAAATAATGACAGTATAAATGTAGAGAACAGAGCTAACAGGAAGTTAGAAGGGCTATTAAATGGATATTCGAGTAGCTGAATATAGTGATTTTGAAAAAATTGCCGAATTGCATGCCCAAAGTTGGCAACAGAATTATCAGGGTGTTATGGAAGCCCATTATCTTCAGGATGAAGTTGAAGAAGATCGGCGTTTGATCTGGCAGGCCAGATTAATTAATCCGCCCATTAATCAGCATGTGGTTGTGGCAGAAGAAAACGGCAAGCTTTGTGGTTTCATTTGTGCGTTTGGTAATCACGATTTTGAAAAAGGCACGGTGATTGAATCTCTGCATGTTGCCTCTGAATTACAGGGGAAAGGGATTGCAAAGTTGTTGCTGAAAGAAGTCACCCAATGGATTCAGCACTATTTCCCGGATGGTGGTGTGTATATTGAGGTGATGGAACAGAATATTCGGGCCATTGAGTTTTATGACCACCTTGGGGGCTTACATACGCTGGATAGAGTCTGGCACTCTCCCTGCGGTAGTGATGTCCCGGAATGGATCTACACCTGGGATACGCCTCAGGCGATTCTGTCGGCTATCGAATAAGACTAGGTTATCGTAAGACTAAGTTATCGAATGAGATCAAGTGGGCCTGCGGGCCCGTTTTTAGTCTGTTTTCTCGTCAGAGAAGTTGTTGCCAGTGCTAAAAGTAGGAAAGAAGTTTATGAATCAGCCAGAACCTGCGGTTCACACCTCTCAATCATGTTATATCGAGCATGCCTCTCAACCCGAATTATTGACCTGCCTTTCCCAATATAAGGGACTAATTTTTGATATGGATGGTACGTTGCTTGACACCATGCCAGCTCATGTTGCGTCTTGGAAAAAAGCATCGGAACATTTTGGCTTTCCCTTCACTGCACAATGGTTGCATAGTATGGGGGGTATGCCGAGTATCAAAGTTGTCGGTGAGATTAACCGACGCTTTGGTTTATGTTTGAACCCACATGATGTTTCACAGTTTAAACAAGATGTATTTCGCTTACTGGATAACCAATATCAGCGAATTGCACTAACCTGTGACATTCTGGAGCAAGCGTACGGAGAAAGGAAGCTTGCAGTCGGAACGGGTAGTCATCGGGATAATGCACTGTCTTTATTAGAAAATGCCGGATTGCTGGATAAACTGGACACGGTTATCACCGCAAGTGATGTGGAAAATCATAAACCTCATCCGGATACGTTTCTGAAAGCCTGCCACCACATTCAACTGAAACCGAAAGAGTGTGTCGTATTTGAAGATACCGATCTTGGGAAACAAGCCGCTCATGCTGCGGGGATGGATTGTTTTCTGGTCACTGGGCACGGGTTAATTTTCTATCCGCTGACTGATGAGATATCAACTGAGTAGCGCACTATGATGAGAGCTGCATGAGCAGCTCTCTGATATAACCGATAAATATTACTGAATATCGAGTAGTTCAACGTCAAAAATGAGCATCGAACCGGGTGGAATAGTGCTGATGCCGCGATTTCCGTAGGCCAGATGTGCCGGAATAAATAAACGCATTTTCTGCCCGACAACCATCAATTGTAATCCCTCTTGCCAGCCTTTAATGACTTGTCTGACGCCAAAGGTAATCGGCTTCTTGCGTTCAACTGAGCTATCGAACATTTTGCCGTTTAATAACGTCCCGTGGTAATGGACTTTGACTTTATTCGTTGGCATCGGATGTTGCGTGCCGGTTCCTTCTTGCAGAATCTGATATTGCAAGCCGCTTTCTGTCGTGATGACACCTTCTTGTTGCGCATTTTGTTCCAGAAATGCTTTTCCTTCACTGATATTTTTTGCCGCGGTCTGGCTTCGTTTCCAGTTGCGGTAAAGAAAAATACCGGCGATGACAAACATGAAAAGAGAGAAAATATAATTTTTATCCATGGTGAATCTATTCCTTGGGTTGAATCGATGATCCCCGTTCACAATGAATCACTTATAGGCTCTTTTGGTATCTCAGAGACGATATCGTCTGAATTCGTATTTTGTGTGGGGATCTCGCGGATAGGCATATTTCAGCGAAAAGCGCGGATAAAGGCAATCTTTCTTGTTTCACAATCAGGCAAATGTCGAAAAATCAGCTATAAAGTTTTTATGATTTAGCCGATAAAGTGAGTATGTCGGAAATAAGGATCGTGAATCAATGAAGTTTATCGTTTATCTATTAAGCTTCTGTCTTTTCGGGTGTGGTTCACTTGTCACTGACCGTTTGTTCGATGACAACATGCTGGATAGAGCGCCTAAGAATAACTCAGATGTACGTTATCCTGAGTGGGGTAAGTTGCCGAAGACGGTACGCTCCGGTGTTCAGGGGCCGCAAGGGCAGAAAAGAGCCGATAACGCTTATCAGTCATTACAACGTTTTTTGCTTAATAATCGCATTGATTACGAAGTCTTACCGGGTCAGTTTATGATTGTGCGGGTCAAGCGGACCATTCAATTTGCGGTCGGTTCTGCGAATGTCACCCCGGAATCACGGCTTTGGTTAGAGAAAGTAAAAAATTATCTGGCCACTGCATATGGGCTTGAATTGGTGATTGACGGGCATACCGATGATCTGGGGGATTCCCGTTACAATGATCAATTATCGAAAAAACGAGCTGAAGCCGTCAAACGGATCATTGCAAATAACCGAGTTTCTCTCGATTCAATTTATACCCGAGGATATGGAGATGTTGTTCCGGCATGTACCAACCAGACGCAAAAAGGGAAGGCGTGTAACCGGCGTGTCGAGCTGTTCTTTATTCTTCCGACCTGATTGATTTCAATTATTTATTCGTAGGGTTCGACGCAAAAAAAACGCCAGCAATTTGCTGGCGTTTTTGTCATACAGTTTGATTGACTGTTTTTAAAGTAAGGATTTACCCTAAAGACTGCGCAACTTCGACAACATTCTCGACGGTAAAGCCGAACAACTTGAACAGTTCATCCGCCGGTGCCGACTCACCAAAGCTGGTCATGCCGACAATCCGGCCATTGAGACCAACATACTTGTACCAGTAATCTGCAATACCCGCTTCAATTGCAACACGTGCAGTCACCGCAGCAGGCAG
>NZ_KQ947476.1:0-10883 GCF_001506075.1 Vibrio sp. MEBiC08052
ATCGACGAGTGCCCACACAGATTGATTGGTCTATATTGTTAAAGAGCGATTCTTCCAAACGTTCTCCGTTCGAAGAGGCGGTCATTCTAGCGGGATAAATCTTGGTGTCAAACACTTTTTTTCAGATTTATCTGCCTTTCTTATAACCTTGTCAACGTGGCTCAAATTCCGTAGAAGCCTTGCCTGTCAACGAGAGCGCATTATAGAGATCCAGTTCACATCCGCAAGTCTTTTTTTACAAAAAATGCAAAAATACCGGTTAATCGCTGAATAATCCTTCAACAGCTTATTTATACCCATTTACTCAAAGATAAATCACAAGTTATCCACAGAATTATCCTTTTGAGATATTCATGAGAGATAAAAAAAGCTGCAATCGCAGCTTTTTCATTCAGTGAAGATTAAATACCAGAACCATCGGCTTCGCCATTATCTTCATGAAGACCGCACTCTCTTTTCAAGCCAAAGAAGCGTGTCTCTTCTTCTGACATGCCCGGTTCCCATTTTCGAGTTGTGTGCACATCACCGACGGAGAGATAACCTTCATCCCATAGCGGATGATAAGGCAGATCATATTCTTTCAAATAATAATGAACATCTTTATTTGTCCAGTCGATGACGGGCAAGAATTTAAATACACCGTTCTGGACTGCAAGCACCGGCAGATTGGCACGAGATTTCGACTGCTCGCGACGTAATCCGGAGAACCAAGTTCCAACTTCTAGATCTCTCAGTGCTCTTCTCATCGGCTCCACTTTATTGAGTCGATTATACTTCTCAATCCCTTCAACATCCTGTTCCCATAATTTCCCGTAACGGGCTTCCTGCCATGCAGGCGTATGCTCCGCACGATAGATTTTCAGGTTCAGGTTCAGTCTTTCCGTCAACAAGTCAATAAACTGGTATGTTTCGGGAAACATATATCCCGTATCAGTCAGGATAATCGGAACATCATTTTTAACTTGAGAAACCATATGTAACATCAATGCAGCTTGAATCCCGAAGCTAGAAGAGACTGCAAATGTTCCTTGTAAGTTCTCAAACGCCCAAACGATCCGTTCCTGCGCCGACAAACTTTCCAGATACCCGTTCAATTCGGCCAAGTGGAGCGACTGCTCCACTTTGGTCATGTTGAGTAACTCAGAAAGTTGTGGCCGATATAGCACACTATCAGGCATAAAAATCCCTCTTTGAGACAACGACTTCTTCAATGATTCCGCTGCGAATCACAAAATCACCGAAATATTCGCCGTCATTACGCTCTATCGCCCAACGCCCTACCAGTTGGTCGATCTCCGCTAATATTTGTTGTTCAGTAATATTTTCTTTATACATTTTCGGGATTCGAGTCCCGGCCCGATTTCCACCGAGATGCAAGTTATAGCGTCCCGGGGCTTTACCGACGAGCCCGATTTCAGCGAGCATGGCGCGACCGCATCCATTCGGACAGCCGGTTACCCGTAAAATAATGTTCTCATCTTTTCCTAACTGATGTTTTTCCAGAATACCTTCAACATCAGTTACAAATTCAGGTAAGAAACGTTCAGCTTCAGCCATCGCGAGCGGACAAGTCGGAAATGATACACACGCCATTGAGTTCTTGCGCTGCTCACTCACACTGTCGTCCATCAGACCATGTGCTCTGGCGATCAATTCAATCTGCTCTTTTTGCTCAGCTGTCACACCAGCGATGATTAGGTTTTGATTGGCCGTCATCCTGAAGTCTCCCTGATGGATTTTCGCAATCTCAGCGACGCCCGTCTTTAATGGCTTACCCGGATAATCCAGTAACCGACCATTTTCAATAAAGAGAGTCAGATGGAACTTGCCATCAATTCCTTCAACCCATCCGATGCGATCACCACGACTGGTGAACTCATAAGGTCGACTTTCTGCAAAATTGACGCCGGCCCTTTTTTCAACTTCAGCCTTAAATACATCGATACCAACACGATCGAGTGTGTACTTGGTCTTCGCATTTTTACGATTAGAACGATTGCCCCAATCTCTCTGTGTCGAAACAACTGCGGCTGCGACATCCAGTGTTTTTTCCAGCGGAATGAACCCAAAATCATCTGCACGACGAGGGTAGGTTGATGTATCACCATGCGTCATCGCTAAACCACCGCCCACCAGCACATTGAACCCAATTAACTTGCCAGCTTCAGCAATCACCACAAAATTTAAATCATTGGCATGCACATCAATGTCATTATGAGGCGGAATGACAACGGTTGTTTTAAACTTCCTAGGCAGATAGTTACTGCCCAGAATCGGCTCTTCGTCCGTCGTTTCCAGTTTTTCGCCATCAAGCCAGATTTCAGCATAAGCCCGTGTTTTCGGCAGTAAATGCTCACTGATCTTCTTCGCCCACTCATAGGCTTCCTGATGAAGTTCAGATTCAACCGGGTTCGATGTACACAGTACATTACGGTTCACGTCACCGGCAGTGGCAATCGAATCAATTCCGATTTGATTGAGCATTTGATGCATCATTTTAATTTGAGGCTTCAGTACGCCATGAAATTGAAAGGTTTGCCGGGTCGTCAGACGGATACTGCCATACATGGTATGTTCCGTAGCAAATTGATCGATAGCAAGCCATTGCTGTGGCTGAATAATCCCACCAGGCATTCGTGCACGAAGCATCACATTATGTAACGGCTCAAGCTTCTGTTTAGTTCGCTCAGCCCGAATGTCACGATCATCTTGCTGATACATACCGTGAAAACGAATCAACTGGAAGTTATCCGCTGTAAATCCGCCAGTTAACGGATCCTGAAGATCTTGTGTGATCGTACCACGTAAGAAATTACTCTCTCTTTTCAGGCGCTCGTTATCAGACAATGGCCCCAACACTTGCCCTAATACTTCTTGGTCTTTGCTTTCTTGATTTGCACTCATTAGTAGACATCCCTTTGATAACGCTTCGCTTTACGGAGTTCATTGACGTATTCTTCAGCTTGTTCCCGACCAAAGCCACCTTGCTGTTCGGCAATGGTAATCAAAGCTTCATGAACATCTTTCGCCATATGGGTTGCATCACCGCAAACGTAGAGATAAGCGCCATTTTGGAGCCAATCCCAGACCTGCCCAGCTTTTTCCAGCAGACGGTGCTGAACATAAACTTTTTCTGCCTGATCGCGGCTAAAAGCAACATCCATCTGAGTTAAAGCCCCCGATTTCAGATATTTCTGCCATTCGACCTGATAGAGAAAATCTTGTGTGAATGTCCGGTCACCGAAGAACAACCAACTCTGACCAGAAGCGCCACGGTTATCTCTTTCCTGAATAAAACTTCTGAATGGCGCAATACCCGTTCCAGGCCCTACCATGATAATCGCAGTATCATCATCATGAGGAAGTTTGAAGTTATTATTATGCTCAATGAAAACTTTGACGTTTTCGCCTTCTTCAAGACGATGCGTCAAAAATCCGGAGGCTCCTCCCTGACGGGCTTCGCCATTTTGATCATATTCAACCACCCCGACCGTCAGATGAACTTCTTCATCGACTTCACTTTGACTGGATGCAATCGAATAAAGACGAGGGGTCAAGCGGCGTAATAGTCCCACCAACTCATCTGCCGATAACTGCACAGCGGCTTGTTTTAACACATCAATAATCTGTGTATGAGCTGAATACTCACGCAACTTATCTTTGTCTTCGACAAGTTCTTTCAAGAATGCCAATTCAGACAATTCAGACAACCGAGTAATAAACTGAGGATTAGAGGAAGTGATTTCAAACTGATGAATTAAAGCACTGTGAATCGAAATACTTTCACCATCAACCTCAACACTCTCCACACCAGATAATCCGACACAACTCAAAATCTGACTGGATAACTCCGCATCGTTTTCATACCAAACCCCTAACGCATCGCCCGGTTGATAAGTGATCCCTGAACCTTCAAGATCAATTTCGATATGGCGGACATCTTTGCCTGAATCGCGTCCGGTAATTTTCTGATTGGTCAGCAGCGTCGCGGTGTATGGTTTCAGCTTAGTAAATTCGGCAGAAGCACTTGCCGCGGGTTGAATCGGTAACGGCACCACCTCGCCTTGCCCTTCCGACATCGATTCTTTGAGAATCCCCAACGCTTTTTGACGCCACTCGGCAGCCGGAGCGTCATAGTCCACATCGCAGTCCACTCGTTCCAAAAACGGTTTAGCGCCCAATTTAGAGAGGAAAGCGTCAAAATCTTTACCCGTCTGACAAAAGAACTCATAGCTTGAATCGCCCAGACCAATCACGCCATATTGCAGATTCGGTAGTTTCGGTGCTTTTTTGGACTGCAAAAACTCATGTAGCTCAAGGGCATTATCGGGCGCTTCACCTTCACCATTCGTTGAAGCCACGATGACAACATGTGTTTCCTTGGCCAGATCTTTACCTTTGTAGTCACTGGCATCAAAAATCTGTACCGGAAGCCCCTGTGCTTGCGCCTCATGCTCCAGCGCTTCTGCGACCCCTTTCGCGTTTCCGGTTTGCGAAGCATAAATAATGGTGAGTTTATCAGCCGGTTTTGCTGCCGCGAGCGGAGACATCGTCACTGCACCGGAAACCTCACCAGCCGAAGATTGACTCAAGCCCCAGAAATATCCGCTTACCCAAGCTAATTGTTGCGGCGACAATTGTGAAACAGTATGTTGCAACTGACTGAGTTGCGTATCGTTGAGTGGGCTAGAAAATAATCCACTGTTATTAGAAATATTGTTATTTGCTGAAGACATCGTCACGACTTCCCTATTCATTGCATGACGATAGAGTAACCAAGCTCACTAATAACAAGAAAGAATAGATGAGAATGTTTTATAACTTTTGGGAGTAAGAAAGGCTACAACTCTAGAGATTCGATCCTGACATGTTTAAAACCGACATCCATTGCTGACTTAGAAGCCATATCTAAATTGGTGTAATGGCACTCTTCACCATCTTCATCGGTTAACAGAATAAAAGGTCCATCGGCGTGTCTGAATTCGACAATCCACATCCCATTGTCAGAAAAAGGCTCGACAATCGCTTCCACCAGAAGGTTTTCCCGATACAGGGCTCTCAGTTCTTCAAGCGTCATCTCTTGTTCCTCCATGTTGATCGCCAACACGCTCATTTCATCATGGAAGATGATGGTTGAAAAGTTAAGCTTTTCCCGACAATTATATAAAAATAAAATATTAAAACAGATATTAATAACTAAATGAAATATTAATGTGCAAACTTCTTCAATAACCAAATGCCAAGCATAATCACGAGTAACCAAGGCAGCATCTTAATAAACATGGCGAACATGCCAAACGCCAAAATAAACAAGAATGACACGCCAATCGACAACATGACACCAAACAGTGTCACCCCCGTAAAAAACAACACCCCAGCAAAGATCAACAAATACAGCACTTCAACCATCATAGTTTTCCTTTATTTTTCCAGCTTTATTTTCTATGAGTAAGCAGAAATCAGGCCAACTCCACACAGCCTGAACTCACTGATTTTCCGAGCCTCAGAGTAACTCTATGCCAAATCGCTGACTGACAATTGGTCAATCTGACGAATCTCAGGTCAAATTTACACATTTAAAGATTCAGGGATTTTCAATAGTGCTGTTTGAATCACTTCGATTCCTGCGCCTTTCTTATGCGCATTCTCACTAATATAACGACGCCATTGTCGGGCACCGGGCATATTCTGAAACAGTCCGATCATGTGACGAGAGATGTGTCCGAGATAAGCGCCTTGCGATAATTGCGATTCAATATATGGATACATCTCTTCGACAACCTGAGAACGCTTCTTCACCGGCGTTTCCAAGCCAAAAATCTGTTGATCCACTTCTGCCAGCAGATATGGGTTCTGATATGCTTCGCGACCGATCATCACCCCATCAAGTTGTTCAAGATGAGCTTTAGTTTCTTCGAGGCTTTTGATGCCTCCATTAACAGCAATCTGTAAATGGGGGAAATCTCGTTTCAGCTGATAGGCTCTGGGATAATCTAACGGTGGAATTTCCCGGTTCTCTTTTGGGCTCAGACCATTCAACCATGCTTTACGTGCATGAATCGTAAATTGTTCGCAGCCACCTTGTTCAGCAACAATTGTGACGAAATCGGTCAGAAACTGATAAGAATCCTGCTCATCAATGCCGATTCTTGTTTTCACGGTCACCGGGATATTGACTTCTGCTTTCATCGCAGCCACGCACTCAGCAACCAACTGAGGCTCAGCCATCAAACATGCCCCAAACCGGCCATTCTGGACGCGATCTGACGGACAACCGACGTTGAGATTAATCTCATCATAGCCACGTTCAGCAGCCAATTTTGCACAAGTCGCCAGATCCTGTGGATTCGAACCACCCAATTGTAAAGCAACCGGATGCTCCTCATGGTTATAAGCCAGAAAATCGCCTTTCCCATGAATAATCGCCCCTGTCGTCACCATCTCGGTATACAACAGCGCCTGCGAAGTCAGCAACCGATGGAAGTAGCGGCAGTGACGGTCAGTCCAATCAAGCATGGGGGCAATGGAAAAACGATTAGCTTTGTAATCACTTGTAGGATCAAGTATAGGCATTGATAAACCTCAGTTTTTATACATCACAAATTACCGTCAATTTCCTAGAATTTAGCCCAATTCCTTCATATAGTACCCCTATAAGTACCCCTTTTGGAGTTGGACAACATGGCTAGCTACAGCATAGAAACCCGCAAACTAAAAAGCGGTGAATTAAGATTCAAAACAACGGTAATCGTTAAAAAGAATTCCCAGATTATACACCGAAAATCGAAGACTTTTAAAAAGAAAGCGCTCGCAAAGTCATTTGGTATTAAAAGAGTCTCTGAATTAGAAGCCGAAGGGGTACTAGGCATTAAAAAAACGGTACCCCTAGGGATACTGATTGATATGTTTATGGATGACCGCGACCTATGGGATAACACCGGCCGAACCAAACAGTATGTAATCAAAATGCTGAGGGATTGCGATATTGCCAATATCGAGAGTAACCAACTCCAAACCAGTGACCTTATAGAGCACTGTCGCAACCGCAAAGGAGCAGGAGCCAAACCCCAAACGATTTATCACGATATTGCTTATTTTCGATCGGTAATGAGAAAGGCAAAACCAGTTTTCAACATAGACGCCAACTATGCCATTTTTGAAGAAGCCGTACCGGTACTGATCGATATGGGGCTTGTTGGTAAAAGTGATAAGCGAACACGCCGCCCGACCACTAACGAGCTAGACCGACTCAAAGACGGACTAAAAGAACGGCAAGATTTTAGGCCGAACGGGAAAACCAGAATACCTTTTCTCGATATACTCGATTTCAGCATACTAACCTGTATGCGAATTGGTGAAGTCTGCAAACTACGTTGGGAAGATATCAACAAGGAACACAAAACCGTTTTAGTTCGCGATAGAAAAGACCCACGTAAAAAAGCCGGTAATCATATGATTGTTCCACTTCTGGCTGAATCATTCGATATAGCTATGAGACAACCAAGAGCTACACCGCTGATTTTTCCTTACAATCCACGTAGTGTAACGGCTGGCTTTCAGCGAGTAAGGAACCAGTTGGGTATTGAAGATTTACGCTATCACGATTTGAGGCGTGAGGGAGCTAGTCGACTTTTTGAGAAAGGCTATTCAATTGAGGAAGTTGCACAGGTTACAGGACACAGAAATTTGAATATACTGTGGCAAGTTTATACGCAACTTTTCCCACATAAATTACATAATAAGCTTATAAGTCCCCAGTAATTGAAAGTATTATTCATCCCAACAGATTGAGGCTAGACCATGACAAATGAGGTAATTCTTGCTATTCCTGAAGAAGCAGAAACTGAATATTATAAAGTTCCTATCAAAAAGAAAGATTTTGGCGACTTTATTACAAACTTATTAGGACAACCCGAAACCATAGAACAATCTAAAACTGGCGCGTTCGAAGTTAATTTAGAATGGCTTCAAAATCTTCATCACGTTTTAGATCAAAGAATAAAACAGCAAGCTAATGCTCCATTAGTAGATTTTTCCGTTGAATTCAGGTATCGAGACGCCCCTCATAGAAAGTTAAATGACCTAGATAGCTTTTTGCATTTTCATGAAACCAAGAAAGTAACAACGAAAAGTCTCCGCATCATATGGACATATTTGATTCAATTTCCAAATAAGCCAACCCCAGAAAAACAGGAGATAACTTTAACTATCTTTTCAGATAGCACTAGATTCTTGAAAGTAGGTAATGCTGTCATGAGAAAAGAAACTAGCAATCATGATGGATTAATCAACTTCAAAATTGCTCATACTGAAAGAACTTGGGGAGATGATATTCAGGCTATACTCGAAAAAGAAGTAAGTTCTGTTTTTATCGAAAAAAGTACCATTTCTAGTTTCTTTGAAAAAGCTATTCCGCTTATTGCTCTATTTATATTTTTTTCTGGAATCATCATACCAGATTATATAAAAAGCAAAATCGTAGAAAGCGACTATCTAAAGTTAGTAACATCGACTGGGATAGATATGGATAAACTACAATCCTTTGATATTGATAAAAAAATTGACTTATTAATAGAGCTTGGCAATCCTTTTCATTCCTTTTCAACTCAATATGCTTGGTATCAAGGTGTGGCCTTCACCGCTGCAGCTTTAATAGCAATTTACACACTATTTGCTTTTGAATTTGATAAACCAGCATTTATAAGCATAACAGCCGAGGATCAGCGCAGAACTGAGAAACGAAAGAAAAAGGACAAATGGTACGCTCTAAAAAAAGGAAGCGGATATATTCTAGCTATTTTGGCTGGCGTAGCGGGTAACTATATTTACTATATATTAAACGTCACTTAAAGACTCAAATACTGAGCGAGTATCACACTCGCTCTTTTTCTAAGCTATCAATCCGCCGATCATGTTGGTCTAAAATCCGCTTAATCCAACCAATATCCGTCCTAATAGTAATCACAGTGGCAATACTTGAAGCAACACTAGTAACCGCCGCAACGATAAGAGCATCCATCAGAGCACCTCTTCATCTGGTTTCGGCCAGTTCGCAACCTTGTAAGCATTCATTTGTGATTCATTGAGATCACCCACACCACAGATTAAAAACTCTGTTCTATCAAGGTTTGATGGAGCAAATGGGTAGCAATCTTCATAATTATTTTTGTAATTTAGATAGTTAACAAACTTATATTTTAAATCACGCATTCATCCCCCTAGTAAAACTTGACTCTTGGAAATTGTAGCCAGTCGCAATCATACCGTTAACTGAATCTATAAACGTTTCGGTATATGGCACGTTAAACGTCCACTTTAAGTCGACACCAGATAACTGAGAATAAAACTCCATGTTTAAAATGTAGCCTGAAAAATTTGGCACTGATGTACTAGTCCCCCAACGAGCACCTATCGAATTGATCACTGGCTCAGCTGTAGCTGCTCCGGCGGTTCTGTCGTTCTTATCGCCGTTCAAATACGAAAACAACACATCATTTTTTCTCTCCAATATAAAATCAACCACTCGCCCAGATACAATCTCGTTCCAAACATCTGCCCCAAGAGTTAAAAATATATTTTGTACATATAACCCACCAACCCAGAAACACGCACGCCCATCACCGCCATTCTGATCAGCGAAAAGATACCCACCTTCTGATCAGCTAAGAAATGCAAACTTCATTCTAACCCGCCAATCACCTGTAAGTTTAATTTCTGGAATAGTTACATGGGAGTTTCCGTCAAAATACAGATACCATCGAGCTGAACTTACAACGTCAGCGACAATCATTTGATTAAGAATCGGATTTAAACTCGGCATATCATGCCGTCTTTTCAGTAACGCTGATTGTTGCGCCGTTGGCCGTAGTAGCAATCGCATAGACATATTCAGTCGTAGTATCACCCACCAAGCCAGAAAATAACTTATCCTAATTAATGCGAGTTAATGCCATATGCGGAGCATCTACGGCAGGCAGTGCCGCAGCTTGAACATATTTCACTGCATCACCAGCTAAATGGTTGACTCTTGCCAGTTCTGCGCCAGTCGTAATCTGAATGTAAGCCGTGTTATCGAGAACGTGTTGAACTGTCGCCATGATTACTTATCCTTAAACTCGTTTCGCATTACTTCATACGAGCCGATAAGAATGGAGGCGACGGAAAAGCGGTTAGGTATGTATTTACTAGTATTTTCAGGTTTTATCATGGTTCTCATAAAATCAAGGTGCTGTTTAAATATACAGTAATTTACTAAAATCGCGCCCAATTCCTTTTATCAGTACGTATATAGTACGCATCAAAAGAGTAGGACAATGGCATCATTTAGCATCAAAAAACGTAAGCTGAAAAGCGGAGAAGTTCGCTTTACTGCTGACATTATCGTAAAAAAGAATTCCGCGATTATACACAGAGAATCCAAAACATTCAGAAAAAGAGAGCTAGCCCGCACTTATGGACGCAAACGAGTTGATGAGTTAGAAGACCCAACTCCCCAAATTCAAAAATCCGTACCACTATCCGTACTAATCGATATGTACATGAATGATCGAGATTTATGGGATAAAACAGGGCGCACAAAACAATATGTAATTCGTATGCTGAGAGATTGCGACATTGCCCGACTCGAAAGTAATCAGCTAAAAACAAGTGACTTAATCGATCACTGTCGTAACAGGAAAGCAGCAGGAGCCAAACCAGCTACAATTTACCACGATATTGCATACCTACGTTCAGTGATGAAAAAGGCTAAATAGCTGTTCCTAAATGTAGATCACTGGCAGATAAAAATTGAAGGGAACTCGGTAGCGTTTGTGCGATCTGATCTGTCGCCAAACACACAAAACTCACAAAACTCACAAAACATTACCGAGTGCCATGATTTT
>NZ_KQ947476.1:11134-24469 GCF_001506075.1 Vibrio sp. MEBiC08052
GATAACCCCGTGTTTTATGAAGATGAAGTCGATATCCACCTCTGCCCCAAAATGGGGGCAGACTGGATACACAAAGGCCAGCAAAAGAAAGTGGTGACACCGGGCAAGAATACCAAGCATTATCTGGCTGGAGCTCTGCACGCTAAGACAGGAAAAGTCTCGTACGTTGCCAGCTCCAGCAAAAACTCAGACCTTTTCATTGCGATGCTTGAACAGCTGAAACGGCAGTATCGTCGTGCAAAGACAATCACTCTCATCGTAGATAACTACATCATTCATAAGAGTAAAAAGGCTCAAGTTTGGTTGAATAACAACCCGAAATTCATTTTGCTATTTCAGCCGGTGTACTCCCCATGGGTAAACAAAATAGAGAAGCTTTGGCACGCTTTGCACGAGACAATTACACGGAATCACCAATGTAAAGCCATGTGGCAACTTTTAAAACGAGTACGCTACTTTATGGATCATGTTTCACCATTTCCAGGTGGTGGTCACGGAGCACTGAAAATGAAGCATAATTAGGATCAGTTATTTAGGCGAGGTAATTGTTGGGACAATAGCCCGATGGAGCGGTTCTTCAGAAGTCTAAAGACAGAATGGATACCAGTGTCGGGTTATAGGAGTTGTAGCGAAGCAAGACAGCATATAACTCGTTACATCACAGGTTATTACAGCCAACTTAGGCCCCATCAATATAATGGTGGGCTGACACCCAATGAGTCTGAACGACTGTATTGGAAAAACTCTAAAACCGTGGCCAATTTTAGTTGACCACTACACCCCCTCCCGCATCCGATCAATATACGCCGCCAGATCCTGAATACTGACCAGATACTCGGCTTTTTGAGAGGCTCTAAAGACAGGGACTGGTAACTTGCCAGCGTTAGCCCTGAATTTGGCTGTTTGTGGTGCCAGGCCAAAGTATTTCTGACTGATTTGAGACAATGGCACTACGGCTGATTCATACTCTGCCATCAGAAGAAATGTGGTATTCATGGTTATCCTCAATCATTCTCAACAATTTCCAACAATCCTAATGTTCAGCACTGCAAATCATCGGCTCTGGAACTGCCCTTTTCGGGCACCACGAGCGCTTTTTGCTCAGGCGGACAAATAACCGGGGGCGGGAATATATAGAGCGGGACCGAATGACCTCTCAAATGTTTTTAGCTCTTGCCAATATCGACGAACTGTCCGGACTGACCGTCCAGCAAGCTGCGCTATCGCCTTTTGTGTGACTGTCATGCGAGTCTTCACAAGTTGCATCAGTGCTTTCCGGAGTGCTGCCAGAATTTTAGAACGGCGAGCATCAGCAGTGTTCTTCGCGGCATCATGCTGACGACTACGAATTTCTTCAGGTGTTAATGTGGCTTTGGTGGTTTCAAATAGGGAATCGGAAACAATCCCTAGATTACTTTCCAGATATTCGGCTCAACAGATAGAGCATCACCTGATTGCCCTGCTTCAAGCTTTGCCTTCCAGTTGTAAAGGGGCTTATCTGCAATGCCTAGAGAAGCTGCTGCCTTAGGCACGCTATACCCTTGCTCTGTTACCAATGCAACAGCCTCTTGCTTGAATTCATTGGTATAAGTTCTGTTTTTTCTTTTTATCATATACACCTCAATCGTAGGATTATATTCCTTTATTGAAGTGCTCGGTTAAATTAAAGCAGAACAATGTTTAAATGTCTCAAGTCTTTCCATACATCACTGATAACGTGGATAAAAACTGACCAATGGATGTAACTTTGTCTGCTATCAATTACAAATGTATGCAATAACTGTCATTTTTTCGATCTTATGATTCTATCTATGTCAAATATTCATAATTTTTTATAGCAATTTTATTAATATGGTGCATATTTTCGTCACAGTTTTTCATTACTTATCCGAACTCGTGTCGTTGTTAAATATAAAATTAGGTGAATTTTCAGTTTTTGTAGTAGTGGTATATTAACATCATCTGTTTTTGTGGATGAAAAAACTGGATGCAACATTACATGTTGAACACTAAAAAGCGTAATTATATTGAAGAGTTGATAAAAATGCTTCCTTGAAAAACACCGCAATGAAGAAATACGTAGTGAGATGAGTGTTTAACCTGCGTCACATTAATAAAACAGAATAAAACTGTGGTTCAAATTGAGTCATTAGAAATTGCATTGGCAGAACACTGTAATTTGAAATGTTATGGTTGTGACCATCGTCCTAATGAAATAGAAAGAATTTTTATCAATGTGAAAAACTGTCAGCTGAACTGGCATGGTTTTCAAAGTTCTTAAAGGTAGAAAATTCAAAATCGCTGGAGTTGACCAGAACAATTATTCACCTCTAACAAGTACTGAAACGCACCAAGTTCAATTAAGAAAATTTCATTGTGAAGTATGTGCAAAAAAGACAAAGAGAAATAGCAAAGGTGTAAAAATAATGAACAATGCAACATTAGATGGCAAAAAAATTCTTATAGTAGGCGGATGCGGTTACATTGGTGGTCACTTAACAGATCTTCTCTGCAATGAAGATATGGGATGCCAGGTAACTGTTTATGATTGTTTACTTTATGAAACTAGATTCCTCAAAAAAGTAAATTTCATCTATGGAGATATAAAAGACACAGCAAGGTTAGGCAAGCTAATACATGACTTTGATGTTGTAGTATGGCTGGCAGCAATTGTAGGTGATGGCGCGTGTCAAGTAGACGAAGAATTAACGAAAGATCTTAATGAGAACGCTGTAAAGTGGTTGGTAGACAATTACAAAGGTAGAATTGTATTTACCTCCACATGTTCGGTTTATGGCGTAAATAACGACTTACTAGATGAAAGTGCAGAACCAAATCCACTTTCACTATACGCATCCACAAAATTAGCTGCCGAGAAATATGTTCTTGAGCATGCAAATCATCCGCTAGTTTTTAGACTAGGTACACTTTACGGCCAAAGCGATGTTCACTCAAGAATTCGCCTTGATCTCGTAGTTAATATTTTAACAAAGAAAGCCGCTCAAGGTGAACCCCTTACAATATTTGGAGGAGAGCAATGGCGGCCGCTACTTCACGTAAAAGATGTGTCCAATGCAATTATATATGGGCTAAAAAACGATATTGAAGGTTTGTACAACCTATCTTCAGGAAACTATAGAATTAGTGAAATAGCTGACGCAATTAAATCTGTTATTCCAAGCGCAAAAGTGCAAAGTCATGATATTAGCTTCGAAGACGCTCGTAACTACAAAGTAGACAATAGTAAATTTGCTAGCACAGGATGGAAACCTAAGCATACCATAGAAGAAGGTATTATCGATATGCTAGAAATGTTTACTGACAATCGGGTAACAAATACTAATGACTCTGTTTACTCGAATGTTGCACACCTTAAGAGTACTTATAACATTGAAAAAGAAGGTGAGTTCTACTAGCCGTCTTAAAAAAGGGTTAAGGAGCAGATGCCTTGTAGCATTAAATACATCCCATCGCTCCTATTACAATGTAGACATGAGTATAAAAAGAGATGTACATGTTAAACTACTTTAGACGAATAGGTGTCGCATTATTTGTACCTGTAGCTGTTTTGCCAGCCGCAGCTTTATTATTAGGTATTGGAAACTGGTTATCCAGCACTAATTATATTAGTAGCTCAATAGCAACATTACTAACCAGTACGGGACTAGTTATTCTTGAGAATATGGCTGCACTATTTGCTATTGGTGTAGGTTACGGCCTATCAAAAGATAAAAATGGTTCAGCAGCACTGTCTGCCTTTGTTGGTTTTTTAATCGTAACAAATCTATGCAGCACTGATTCAGTATCACTTATTGGTTTTATTAATATTGATAACTCAACAACATTAGCATTCAACAATATTAACAACCAGTTCGTAGGTATCGTCATTGGTATAATTGCTGCTGAAACTTACAATAGATTTCACAACGTTGAATTACATAACTCATTAGCTTTTTTTTCCGGTAACCGTCTTGTGCCTATTATTACAACATTTATATGTTTACTAATTTCTCTCGTGTTTATGTACCTTTGGCCTATCCTCTTCACAGGACTCATTACATTTGGTGAAAACATAATACGAATGGATTCAGTCGGAGCTGGGATCTATGCATTTTTCAACCGACTTCTAATTCCATTCGGACTACAACATGCATTAAATGCTGTGTTTTGGTTTGATCTTGTTGGAATAAACGATATCGGTAACTTCTGGGCGGGTCAGGCCGCTATTGATGCAGGTACAGCACAACTAGGAACTACGGGGCGATATATGGCTGGTTTCTTTCCTATAATGATGTTTGGCTTACCCGGGGCTGCATTAGCTATTTATCATAGTGCACCACATGAGAACCGAAACAAAGTTGCATCATTGCTGATGTCTGGCGTTTTTGCTTCTTTCTTTATGGGAATAACTGAACCTATCGAGTTTACGTTCATGTTCGCAGCTCCATTGTTGTATTTTGCACATGCACTTTTAACAGGTTTAGCAGTCTTCATTGCATCAAGTATGCAGTGGATAGCTGGGTTTGGTTTTTCTGCTGGCTTATTTGATTTCTTACTCTCTTCTGATACAGCTCTTGCAAATAAGCCTTACATGTTAATTCTTCTAGGGTTATTATTCTTTATTGTCTATTATACAATATTTAGAACTTTGATCAGTTTTTTTGACATTCAATTATTTGGACAAGAGAATTCAACTAATCAAGATGCTTTGTTTGAAGATAATCCAATTCCAACAAGAACGTGACTCACCAAAAAAATCAAGAACACATCTTTTTTAAGTACGACAGAAAGATTATTTTAAAAAATTAAATCTAGAGTAATTATTTATGGCAAAAAAATATGATTTCCACTTTATTTCCGTTGAAGGTAATTGGGATAAGAACATCCATGATGAAAGGATCGAATGCGCTGCAAATTTACTAGAAGCAGATCAGTCTGCATTCGTTATTGCTTCTGGTACTTATGCTCCAGAACCATATTCATCTTTTTATAATGCTCCCCTCGGTAGATACACAGCAGAAACCTTGATAAGTAAATATAAAATTAGTCCAGAGCGCATTATCCCTGCCTATCTTTTTTCTTTCCAATTCACCTACACAATTATTGATGCATACGCAAATTCAGCATTTATAGGATGGCTCTCCTGTGGGTTAAAAAGAAGAGAAAATGAGATCAATGTACTATTTGAACCTTGCACCTCACAATTCCACGGTTTACGAGTAGAAATGCTTAATGCTCGTGCTTGTAACTTTATGCATGATCTACATGTGAACGTGGAGCTACAGTGCAAGAATAAACTTACAAGAGAAGAGATGGAAAAAGATCACTCCGGCGAAATCGAACGACTGACAGCCATGAAAGAAAACGGTGGTCTTTTATCAAGCGGCGAATGGCTTGATAATGGAGTAAAAAAGTCTTTCGGTAATATTATAGAAATGAGTCAACTGATAAGTAAGTCATTTTCTAAGGAATTATGCTTCCCAGCGAGAGGAATCAATATAGATGAGTGGTCAGACATTGAAAGGCTATTATTGTTAATGACCTTCAATTTTAAGTCTTATAGTAAACAAATAGATGCAGCCGCTCTCTCTAAAATCATAGAATCCGCTCAAAATAGATATAACATCCAGATTCCTGACTCAGCAAGCAAGAAGTTATTATCGCTACTTACAGAATAAATTAATCCATATCGGTTAGGTGAGGTGGTAAATGACTAATACCGTTTATTGCAAGGGTATAATATTCGATGTTGATGCTACATTAGTAGATACAATATCGGTAATAGATGAGATATGGCTTACCTGGGCTAATAGTAAAAATATT
Organism: Vibrio sp. MEBiC08052; assembly: GCF_001506075.1. GTDB lineage: Bacteria > Pseudomonadota > Gammaproteobacteria > Enterobacterales > Vibrionaceae > Vibrio. Next base: position 16,958 of record NZ_KQ947476.1, read on the forward strand.
AGTTTTGAAACCATTGCTAAATTCATTCATGGAAGAAAGGTTAATGAAACACTTAAGGAGATTGATCCAGCCTTTGATCATGAGGATGAAATAAATTCCGTACAGCAGATAGCGATTGAAAAGATGAAAACGGCATCGCCAATAGTTGGTGCTCTAGAATTTGTCAATTCTTTGCCAAAAGAGGTTTGGGGAATTGCTACAAGTGGGCCAGAAAATATTGCAACTACTAGTTTAAAAGCATCAGGCTTTTACATTCCTGATGTAATGGTTTGTGGGGAACATGTAACACATGGTAAACCTCATGGGGAACCTTTCGAGTTGGCTGTAAATAAACTAGGTTTTATGCCTAATGAGTGTGTTGCATTCGAAGACTCTCCGGCCGGAGTGAAATCTGCAAAAGCGGCAGGCTGCTATACCGTGGCCTTAACAACGAGCCATTCAAAGACTGAACTTTACGAAGCAGACCTAATTATTAACGGTTATTCCGACATTAGCGTTGTCGTCGAAAGCAATCAGTTAGCCATTCGCATTGACAATATAGGATTATAAATAATGTCTAATATTAATGTAGAAATCACTATTCCAAAATCACTAGGTAAGTCTAGCCAGTTGGTATTAGATAAACCTGAACCAATACTTGAGATCATTAAAAAAAATCTCGAGAAAATCGTGCTTGATAGGATCTTAGCCAAAGATGGTACTTTCAATAGATATGTACTTGTCTATCTTAATGGAAAGAGGGTAAAGGATGGGATGACCCTATTGAACGAGCAGAAATCAGAGATTGATATCATTATCCCTATGGCTGGTGGTTAAATGAAAATGGACCGCTATGCAAGACAAAAACAAGTAATCCACGATTCTGGGCAACGTAAACTTAAGAATAGTTCGGTACTCGTTATTGGATGTGGTGGACTTGGGTGCCCTACTTCACTTTACCTGGCTTCTTCAGGTGTTGGAAAACTGTCATTGATGGATGATGATGTTGTAAGCTTATCTAATCTACATAGACAGATTCTCTTTTCTGAACAGGACATTGGGAAAAGCAAGGTAAAAGTAGCTCAAGAAAAGTTGAAATGTTTAAACTCAGATATTGATATTACAGCGATAGATTTCAGACTTAATGAAACCAATGCTATTGAAACGATTCGTGAGCATGACTTAGTTATCGTTGGGTGTGACAATTTCTGGACTCGTTTTATTGTAAGTAATGCTTGTTATCAACTTCAGATACCCTACATCAATGCATCTGTATTGGGTGATGAGGGGGCCATCTCATTTTACGATAATATTAATTCTTGCTATCAATGCAATAACCCAGATTTCGAATCTTTAAATAATATCCCTAAACCAGCTGATATTGGTGTATTAGGTGCAATGGTTGGTGTAATCGGAACTGCCACCGCAACGATGGCCATTGAAATACTGATTGGAAACCAAACTAATTTTCTTAATAAACATTTCGTTTTTGATGCTTTAACACTACAAATGAAATCTTTTGATATAGAAAAAAATGATACTTGCGAACTTTGTGGTTAGAGGAGAGCCTACATATGCTTAATTTGAAACCGTGGTTAAAAACGGACAATGTAGAATTGACATCTCGATTGATGATCGGTACTGAACAGTATGACTCAGCAGAAATGATCAAGGATGTAACAATGGCTGCTGGTGCAGAACTGATGATTGCAACAATCAATCCGCTTGATCGTAGCTCAGGAGTACCAATTGCTGACGTTGCGAACGCATTTGACAGAGATAATTACCCTCATATTCCTGTTTCTACCACTTCATTTGTCCATTCAGCTGTTGAGGCAGTAGAGACAGCTCGCAAACTACGTGAGATGTTTGACATCAAGTTTGTTAAACTTGATGTACGAAATGACTCTAAACAGCGTTGGGCTAACAATTTCGAGGTTATTGCTGCTGCTAAGGAACTACTTGCAGATGGTTTCGATGTGATGCCAATGATTACACCAGATCCTTACGCTGCAGAGATGCTTGAAGATATGGGTTGCTGTGCCTTGCGACTTTCAGCTGGAGAGTTGGGAACTGGCGTAGGCATCTACAATTATCAAGTAATGAAAAACGTTAAGGAAGTAGTCAGTGTACCATGTATAGGCGAAACCGGCATAATCAATGCGACAGAAGTAATCAGCTTATTTGATATAGGCATGGATGCGGTGCTAGTTAATTCAGCAATAGCTCAGTCATCGAACCCTATATACTTTGCTCACGCTATGCGTCTTGCTGTTGAAAGTGCTATGTATCAAAGAGCCGCTTCAAGCGGATTTGGTGAATAACTCACCTTTTACAGTGTATCTATATCTAGTATTGGTGTGACCAACAGTGTCACACCTTATCTTCCTTGGTTAAATATAATGTTTTTACGCAAGCTTTCAAAACACGAACTATCGCAACTAGCATGGCATACTATTCATTTTAGCATAAATATTAGTGGAGACTTCAATTTAGAAGTATTCCGTAAAGCCGCTATATACACTATCGGTTTGGTTCCCCTTGCTCACTCAAAGGTAGTGAAACTAAACGATGATTTCTACTTCAAATCTATCGACAAGAACAAAGTTCCATTTAAAACAATTAATTTGGAAACAGACAGTGATTATCCGAATATATATAAAGAACTAATTAACACGGCTGTTGATTCTACACAATCGCAATTAGAAATTACGACAATCAAATATAATAACCAGTCCAAACATACTATTATTTTTTCAATTGCTCATTCAGTCGTTAGCGGACGAACTGGAGTAGAATTTATTGATTTGGTTTTGAACGCATATCAATCAGCCCTTAACGAGGGTGAATTGCAGGGCATTTGTTTTCCATTGGATTCATCAATGGCCTCTCTCTCATCTAAGCAAGAGGACCAGATAGAGGCTGGTATTTATGCTGACCCAATAAAACTAGGTCAAACATTTAGCCCGATCCCTCTTTCTTCTGAGGAAGCAAACCCAAATAATCTAGTTACCGATTTTATTGATATACCTCTTCAGAAGAATGATTTCATCAAACTAAAGACTGCATGTAGGGAACATGGTGTATCTGTGAACTCTTACTTATCGGCCTGTCAAATTATGGCTTCACTAGAAACATATCCAGAAGCTCACAAGGCAAAGTTTGTCTCCCATAATCTGGCCGTCGATCCTAGAAAATACATACAAAATACTGTGCAGAAAGGGAATCTCATGCAGTTTTCCTATTCAGGTATTTTCTTTTTTGAAGTTATACACTTATCCGATGTGTGGTCACTTGCGAAAGACATAGGTAAACGCGTTGAGGAATACTTAACTTCAGACCAGATGCATGCTACTTTGAGAAGCATTGAAACAAGCGATTACTCGGTAGACAATCCGAATGAAGCGGTACTGGATGAAAACTTCCATTGGACTACTTGTAATTCAAATCTAGGATTGGTCCAGCTTGGCGAAAACCTCAGTTCAATAAACGTTACAGATTTCAAATTTATCGTCAACCGAATAAATGGTTCTCACTTGTTGTTTATTTCCTCATTCGATAACACTCTATCATTGAGGTACGCATTTAGTTCACCTCGCTATTCTAAGAAAACAATTCAGTCTATAGCAGACAAAATACTAGAAGTTATACACAGTAGTTTATGTTTATCATAGTTATCAGTTTGAACCTGAAGTACATTTTGTGACCAACACGAATAGAAAGATCCACTGGGGGATTGCTGGATTAGGGAAGGTTGCTCAGCATAGTTCGTCGATACAGACTCAATCAAAAGAACCGCTTTTTATCGAACCCAAATAAACTCAGGGCGGTAGTCACATCACTACCGCCCTGATTCGTTCAAGTCCAATATCTGCCTGATATTAAACCGATATCGTCATCAGTTCGTTTTCTTCTGCGGCTGCCACGGATTCAACTTGAGGTTTATTCGCCACAATATTCTCGACAATATTGCCGCTTTCAAACTTAATCAGCTGATCAGCGAGGTGGAAATAACGATCATCATGACTGATCACCAACACCAGTTTATTCTGGCGTTTCAGTTCGGGGATGATCCGAGTATAGAAGATCTCACGGAAACGCGGGTCTTGATCCGCAGCCCATTCGTCATACAGGCAAATTGGCGTATCCTCGATATATGACATCAATAACGCGAGGCGCTTTTTCTGTCCCTGAGACATCGCCACCGAAGACAACTTACCGTCTTTGGATGTCACTTTGCTGGTCAGCTCCAGATCCGCCAGATATTTTTGAATCACTTCATCACTTTCCGGTTCACCCTCACCGTTCAGGACGTGCTCAAATAAATGGAAATCCGAGAAGATCGTCGAGAACATCTGTTGATATTCATGGGTATCAATCGCTTCCGACACCAATTTATCGTCGAGCTGAATCGTACCCTGATTCGGGCGATACAATCCGACCAGTAGTTTGGCGAAAGTGGATTTCCCACTGCCGTTACCCCCGGTGAGGAAAATTGCCTCACCGCGATGAAATTCAGCATTGACGGGGCCGACATGGAACGAATATTCATCGTCTTCCGATTGATACTGAAACATCAGATCCCGGACGGTCAGTCGCTGCCATGACTCATGTTCCGCCTGCGGTTTTTTCTCCCCGTCGGTGGTACGATGAAAATCATCCAACTCCGCCAGTTCAAGGCTCTCGATATTCCGGTAAGAGCTTGAACAGTCACTGAAGCGACTCATGGAATCAATCACGCCCTGCAATGGATTGACCATATACAGAATGGTTAATACAAACGTGACGATCACTTCCAATGGCACGTTGGGGAAATAAATCCGACTGCCGAAAACGATGATCCCAATTACGAAGAAAACCAGCGTCGAAGCCATACTGCCCATCATGGTAAAGATCACCGACACTTTGACGCTCCGCTCGCGAATCGCTTTAAAGTTCGGTTCCAGAATCTGATTGTAAGTAAAACGACGGCGGTTGGCATTGATACTCAGCTCTTTAATTCCGTCCACCAAAGTTTTCAGACCACTGAACATGTCATCTTCATACTCGCGCAGCAGCATGTAATGGTGAAAGCCGCGTTTCAGGAAAAACCTCGCAATCACTACGATCAATGCGATCAATACGAAGACCACCGAGAACAGTTCCCATGAGGTATACACCATATATCCGAGACACAGCAGCACCGTGACTAAACTGTAGATAAAGCCCGGTAGTAACAGCAGTCCGTCGGATAACTTCGCCGCATCGGTTTTCATCGCAGCCATCACGCGGTGCCCGCCGATCTGTTCCAGCATCGCGTACGATGTTGAAAGCAGCCGCTTCGCCAGAGAATCACGAAACTCATACACCACCCGGGCACTCAATTTTGCCAGCAGATAACGGGATGCGAGACTAAACAACAACACCGTTGCCACGACACCGACAAAAATCAGAAACGCGTGGGGGCCGGGAGATTTTCCGGCACCAATCAGGCTGACCTGAGCGGTGATGATTCTCAGCATCATAATCCCCGCTAACGCCCCGACTACACTCAGGACGGTTGCTGCGAAAATCTGCCATTTAAAACGACTTAAAATGGATTTAAACATCTCAATTCCTCATCTTTTTGAATGTGGCTGCGCTATCGAATACAGCGGCCACAACATCTTCAGTTAAATAGCAGTCTTACCCTGTATCGTCTCAGTCAGTAACTGAACGTCGGGTTGCTTTAATAATGTCATATGATTGCCCAAACTCTGTCGCACGCTGACTTCAGGCATCAGTGTCTTCCAACCGACAAAACGTTCGGGTGACGAACCTTGCGCAATCACCAGCGTGGTGGGTGTTTTCGGTAATACATCCGGTGTGAACCAAATACGAATGTGTGTTGCGAAGGAACGATAAATCGCTGCAAAGTCACTGTTTCGGGTACTTTTCGGCAGTTGTCCACAGTCAATCAAACGACTTAACGTCGCTGAAAGACGTTCATGATACGAGAGCGGTGCCAGATCGGTTGGTGTTAATCCGAGTGAACAACCTCGCATTTCAAATAACTCGATCAGACGTACCAAAGCCTGAAGATCACTATATTCCTGATGATATGAGAGCAGCGGCACCCGGGAATCTGCGATTGTCAGTGATTGCACCGCAATGCCCTGCGCCTCCATTTGGGTGACGAGAGATAAAGCGACCCATCCACCAAATGAGTGACCGACAATATGAATCTCATGTGCGCCCAGCATCTCTTGCAACGCATCGAGATAGAAGGATGCCGCAGCCTCAACACTACTGTGAGGGATGCCGCCACCCCATAATCCTCGCGGTTGAATCGCCAGCACCGTCCAGTCGGATGGCATAGTCTGAACAAAATCAACAAATGAGAAAACATTATCTCCGGCACCGGGAATACACACGACAAGCGGTTTTCCCCGGACCCCGTTCTGCAATTTCATCACAGGTGTTTCATCCGATGCCTGATGCACCGGGTTCTGCCGCCAAAACGCAGTCCGACGGGCAATAACTTGTGAAATTGCGGCACCGACATCTGAGAGATAAGGGGCACTCATCAACTCATAATGGGTTCCGGGCACGGTGACACAGTGGATATTCTCAGCCGGCAGAATTTGAGACCACCCCAGTAAAGGTTCAATCTCCAGCGATTGTTGTGTCGCAATCAAGTCGATATGAACCGGTAAAGGCAATGGCTGATACTCCGCGCGGAGAAAGTCTTTCTGATGGGTCAACATCTGATGGAAATACGTTTCCGTCCACGCCTGAGGTAAATATCCCTCAGCACATCCCATCTGGTAGTAGTCCTGCCAGTGGTCTTTCTTCGGCAGTTTAACCGGAGCACCGTGCATCTGTCCGGCGAGATACTCAACCATATTGTGGCTCAGTGCCGTGATCATCTCATCATCGGTCTGTACAGGCTGTTTGATGACACCCGGCACCCAGCTATCCAGCATCCCCATAAACTCAACACGCTGATCCTGACCCAGTAACTGCGCGGCGACTTCATAAGCCAACACCCCACCGGAAGACCAGCCAAACAGGCGGTAAGGTCCTTGGGGTTGTGTCCGGCGAATCATACTGACATAACGTTCTGCCATGCGCTGATAGGTTTTCAGCGAGGTCTGCATCCGATCCGGTGCTGATAATCCATAAACGGGAACATCCGGGTCGATGTTCGCCGTCAACGCTGGCCCGTATAACAATTCTCCGCTGAATTCGGGGACGATAAACAGGGGTAACTGTTTCCCCGTGGTACGGAACGGAATGACTTGATCGTGCTGCGCCGGATTGTCCGTGTTTTGCGTAACCGCATCCTGAGACTGCACCGTTGCTGCCAGTTCATGGAGGACGGGCGTGGTCATCAATCTCGCCAAATCCAGTGTCATCCCTTGCCGCTGTGCTTCACTGACCATCCGTACCGCCAGCAAAGAGTGACCACCCAGCTCGAAGAAGTTGTCGGCCCGACCCACTTGTTCAACACCTAACAGCGCTGACCAAATCGCCGCCAGTTGTACCTCGGCATCCCCCTGCGGTGCTTGGTAC
>NZ_KQ947476.1:26223-31517 GCF_001506075.1 Vibrio sp. MEBiC08052
CGACCCGGCTGTCGGGGCGTACGCCTTGCTCAATCAGCCAGTGTGCCAGTTGGTTGGCCCGGGCATTCAGCTCGGCGTAACTGAGTGACTGGTCTTCAAACACCACTGCGGTCGCATCAGGATTACGCGCCACCTGCGCCTCAATCAAAGTATGCAGGCATGACTCATCGGGGAATGGCGTTGCCGTCTGGTTAAACCGGTTGAGCACCAGATCCCGTTCAGCGCGTGGTAACACGGCTAACTGACCAACCGGACATGTCGGCTCATCGGTCAAAGCCGTCATCAATGCCGTCAGCGTTTGTTCCACCATCACCGCCATCCGCTGTGCACCAATACGTGCATCGACTTTGAAATCCAGACTGAAGCCCTGACCGGCAAGATCATCGACCGACAATCCGACCGGATAGTTGGTCCGCTCTTCATTGGCCAGCATCTCAATTCCTTGCCAAGCCGAGACTGACTGTTGCGTATCGATATCCGTTTGGGCACTGCCGCCTTGATAACGGTAGTTTAACAGTGACGTAAATAATGGTGCCGGGGCACTGACACCACTACATTTCTGTACCTGTGACAGCGGTGCATGTTCATAGTTGAGTAACTCAGCCAACCGATGATGGGTATTCTGCACCGCTTCTCCGGTCTGCATCTGCCCGAAGGACAGACGCAGCGGTAAGGTATTGAGGAACATCCCTAACGCACGATCCGCTCCGTCACCACCGGCCATCCGGCCGAACAGTACCGTACCGAAAACCACATCATCTCTTCCTGTGGTCGCTCGAATCACCAGTCCCCAAGCCAGATGGAACAGGCTTGCGGCACTGACGCCATAGCGCCGAGCTTGAGAGCGGATCTGCTGTGCCAGCCGGTTATCAACCGGATGGCGTAACGATTCAATCTCATGACCGTGACTCTGTGTTTCTGACAAATCAAACGGTGCACAAGGCACCTCGATGTCGGCTAACTGCTCGCGGAAATAATCGATGTAGGTTTGCTGACTCAGTTCGGTCCGCGCCTGAGCGACAAAATTACGAAACGGGATGGGTTGTGGCAGAGTATGTTCCTGCCCCAACAAATGAGCCTGAACTTCCTCAATCACTAATTCCAGCGTGGTATGGTCCATACACAAATGGTGCTGAAGTAAACACATCACCCACCGTTCCTGCGCCGGATCAGCAACATAATGCACCGCTAACATCGGAGCCTGAGAGACATCCATCTGCACCCGGGAAGGGGCAAAATGAGCCTGTAGTTGCTGAACGATGCCATGCGACGATTCAGCGTCTTTAACCTGTCCGTCATTCAGCAATGAAGTCTTCAGTAATTGCTCGGCCTGAAGTTCATGAACGGCAAGCGGCGCATTGCGCCAAACCACCTGATGCGCTTCACGCAGTCCATCCCAGACGATACCGGTCCGTAAAATGTCGTGACGCTGAATCACAGCCTGTAATGCGGTCAAAAAGCTTTCCATCCGGGGTTTCTGATCAAAGGTCAGGATCACGGGCGTAATGTATGGATCACTCTCCTTCTGCAGGATATGGTGATACAAAATCCCTTCCTGTAACGGTGCCAGCGGATAGATATCCTGAATATTGGCCGCCCCGCCCGCAACACTGGCGGTAATCACCTCAATCTCTGCGGTTGTCAGTTCAGTGAGCGGTAACATCTCCGGCAGAATCTGTGTACACGCGTCAGGAATCCGATTACTCGGTACGCTCGCAGCCTGTGGTGCAGCGTTTTCTGTCAGCGCGTTTGCCAGTGCAGCCAGTGTCGGGTGATTGAATAACGCTTTGACACTCAGGTGATAGCCGCGTTGACGCAGCTGCTCAATCAGTTGAACCGACAACAGGGAATGGCCGCCCAGTTCAAAGAAGTGATCCTGACGACCGATTTTCTCAATCCCCAATAAGTCACGCCAGATGGCTGCGAGTAACTGTTCAACTTCGGTTTGTGGCGCTTCATAAACCCGGTGAGCAAATGCAGTTTCATCGGCCGGAGGCAAAGCTTTATGATCGACTTTGCCGTTTGGTGTCAGCGGTAATTGTTCCAGTAACATATAAGCCGATGGAATCATGTAATCCGGTAATGTCTCATGCAACCGCGATTTCAGCGCAGTCAGGTCAACAGTCACGCCAGCAGTCTGCGTGTAATAGCCGACCAAACGTTGATTGCCGCGCTGATCTTTTTGCGCGGTCACCACTGCATCCTGAATCCCTGCGCAGCGACGCAGTGCCGTTTCAATTTCACCCAGCTCGATACGATAACCACGAATTTTTACCTGATTATCGCAGCGTCCCTGATAGTGGATCAGACCGTCTTGCTTCCAACAGCCCAAATCACCGGTACGATACATCCGTGCATCCGCTTGTGGTGAAAATGGATCAGGCAAGAAACGCTCTTCCGTCAGATCAGGACGGTTGAGATAACCGCGGGCAATGCCGATACCACCGATGTAGATCTCACCGGTCACCCCTTGGGGCACCGGCTCTCCGCGGGCATCGAGAATATAAATGGTGCCGTTGGGTCTCGGCACACCAATCGGTGGCTGACCGTCAAATCCCTGATGTAACGCGCATGTCGTTCCCCAAATGGTGGTTTCGGTCGGTCCATACCCGTTATACACCATGCGGCCTTCGCTCAGCCAAGGTTCAATCACACTGCGGGTGACCGCTTCTCCCGCGGTTAACAGCATCTTCAAATCCGGTAACGGCACGTCGGTACGCAAACTCGCCAGCGCGGCCGGAGGAAGCGGTGCATGAGTAATACGGCGGGATTCGAGAATCGTCAGTAACTCTTCTCCGAGCGGCTGACCCGGCCCGGCAAAATGTAGTTCCGCACCGGTGCAGATCCCCAATACTATCTCAAACATGCTCGCATCAAAGCTGATCGAAGCAAACTGTAAAACCCGACTCTCTTTGCCCACGGCCAACATATTACGCTGCGCGTATGACACATTACACAGTCCTTGGTGAGCGATCATCACACCTTTCGGTTTGCCGGTCGAACCGGAGGTATAGATGATATAGGCCAGATGCTGCGCCGTCAGGCCGAGGGCTGTGGCATTCAGATTGGTTGTCTCATAATCAGCCCAGAGATGACGATGAGCATCCATATCCACAACGGTGCAGTCCGGTGCGATTTCCCCGAGACGCGGTAGAACGTCTGCATGTGTGATCAACACCTGTGGCGCGCTGTCGGTCAGCATATGAATCAGACGCCCGTCAGGATAATTGGGATCCATCGGTACATACACCCCACCAGCTTTCATCGTCGCTAACATTGCAATCAGTAAATCGGCACTACGAGGTAAAGAAATCGCAACGTGACTGTCGGGACGAACGCCGTGTTCAACCAGCCAGTGCGCCAGTTGATTAGCCCGCGAATTGAGCTCACCATAGGTCAGCGATTCACAATCTGTGACCAGCGCAGTTGCGTCCGGTGTCTCCTCGACAAATGATTCAAACAGTTGATGAATACAGACATCATCAGGAAAATCCAGCGCGGTCTGATTCAACGTTTTGATCAGATAATCCCGCTCGGATTGCGGCAAAATCGGTAACGTCCGAATATCAGCATCACGCTCGGCGATCATGCCTTGCAACAGACATTTCCAGTAACCGAAATAGCGTTCGATCGTGGCGGGATCAAACAGTGCGGTCGCATAGTTCAGGGTGCCGGATAAATGGTCATCACATTCGGTCATGATCAGAGCCAAGTCCACTTTGGCCGATTGATCGGGAACCTCGACATGAGACAACCGCATCTCGCCCAGTTCAGCTTCAACACGAGGCTGATTCTGCAAGGTAAACAGGACTTGAAAGACCGGAGAATAAGAGAGACTACGCTGAGGTGCGATCGCCTCGACCACTTGTTCAAACGGAATATCCTGATTGGACTGCGCTGCCAGTGAAGTGGCTTTAACCTGAGCCAGCAACGCTTCGGTATTCAGCGGTTGTGATAAATCAACCCGCAACGCCTGTGTATTAACGAACATACCGATCAGATTGCCGACTTCTTTGCGGGTCCGTCCGGCTACCGGTGTGCCGATCACCACATCATCCTGTCCGGCCAGACGCCCCATCAGTGCCGCCCAACTGGCAAATAACGTCATATACAAGGTACATCCATAACGTTGACTTAACGCTCTCAGTCCTGCGGTCAGTTCGGCATCCAGCGTCACATGGACATTGTCACCGAGATAGTCGCGCTGCTCAGGACGAGGGCGATCCGTCGGCAACCCCAGCAGTTCAGGCGCACCTTGCAGATGGGATACCCAATACTGCTGCTGTTGCTCAAGTACCTCGCCTTGAATGTGGTCTTGTTGCCACTGAGCATAATCACCGAACTGAATCATGGGTTGCGGCAGTGGATCGGCACTGTTTTGTGCATACGCGCGGTATAACACACTTAACTCTTCAGTCAGAATCCCCATCGACCAACCATCAGCAACAATGTGGTGCATGGCGATATACAGGGTGTGATCGGTGTCCGTTTGACGAATTAACCGCCCTTGTACCAAGGGGCCTCGGGTAAGATCAAATTGGGGATCGTCATAAGCGGAGCGAGTCTCCCCCGCAACCGGATGACAAATCTCCAGCGGAAAACCGCTATCCGCTGCACCGATGATTTGCATCGGCTGCCCGTCACGGAGCTCAATGTGGGTTCGCAAGGCGGCATGGCGAACCACCAACTGATCCAAAGCCTGTGTTAAGGCCGCCATATTTAATGGCCCTTGAATGCGCATCCCGGCGGCAATCACGTAGGCAGCCGTGGCCGCAGCATCCATTTGTGACATGACCCATAACCGTTGCTGGGCCAGCGACAGTGGGAATTCTCGTTGATTTTCATCGGCAGCCACGATGATATCTTGCCCGGGAAGTCGGGGCTGTGACGCCCCGTCTTGTTCAAGTTGTTCCAGAATTGCCATCATTTCTTCGGGTGACAATTCATCAATAGAAAAGCGTGTATCAGTCATGATTATTTCTTCCCTTTGGCTAAACGCTGCGCCACATTTTCAATATCCTGTGATGCAAAAGCAGAAAGTTTGATATAAGCCAGCTTCATGGCTAACGCAGAGAGCACTGAGTGCTCAAAAAGTTCGGTAATCGTCACCTCAATCCGGAGCCGGTGCTGGATCTCTGAAATCAGCCGAACCGCCAGCAGTGAGTGTCCCCCTAATTCAAAGAAATCATCCTGACGCCCCACTCGTTCCACATTGAGTAACTGACTCCAAATTTCAGCCAGTGTCGTCTCCATGGCATTTTTCGGCGCTTCGTATTGCCGCACGACAAAAGCGG
>NZ_KQ947476.1:32001-34834 GCF_001506075.1 Vibrio sp. MEBiC08052
CGACCGAGGTGATTGCATGAGTTAAGGCAAATGTGGTGGTTTCCGTCGGACCGTAACCGTTGAGCAGATGTTGCGGCGCACTCTCCGCCAGCACCCGCCGAATCACCGCCGGGTCAAGGGCATCCCCGCCCACCAGCAGATAACGCAGGCTTGGCAACACCGCTTTTAACCCTGATGCATACTGATTGAACAGACCGACCGTCAACCACAGAATACTGACCTGATGGTCGGTCAACGCTTGGGCAAAAGCCTCAACGTTGAGTAACGTCTCTTGCTCAATCACCACCACCGCAGCGCCGTTGAGCAGCGGTGCCCACACTTCTAACGTGGTGGCATCAAAGGCCGGGTTGGCAGCGAGCGCGACCCGGTCTGACGGTTGCACCGCCATATAGCCGTTATTCAGCACCAGTCTGGCAATAGCCCGATGTGGCACGACGACACCTTTCGGCTGACCAGTCGAGCCTGAGGTGTACATCACATAGGCCGGGGTGTTACCACTGACCGGCACCGACACGGACGCTGTACCATGTTCGTTCAGCAGTTCCTCCAGCAGTGAATCGGTCAGCGTCACGACTGTGAGTGACGAGGTATCGGCAGCCGTTTCCACCCCAGTCATCAACGACGCGGTCATCAACACATTGGCACCACAATCATCCAGTACATAACGCTGACGTTCGGCCGGGGCATTCGGGTCGAGCGGTACATACACCGCACCGACTTTGAGAATCGCCAGCTCCGCCACCACTAAGGCGGCTGAACGCGGCAAGCGCACCGCAACCCGCTGCCCGGAAGTCACCCCAAGGTTTTGTAGCCGCTGTGCCAGCGCATTAGCTCGCGCCTCTAACGCGGCATAATGCCATTCACCCGCTTCGGTGATAACGGCAATCGCGTCCGGTGATGCGCTCGCCTGTTGGCTGAACAACGTATGGATCCCGCAATCGGACGGATAGGCATTGTGGGTTTGATTCAAGTGGTGCAACAGGTGTTGCTGTTCACTATCGGTCAGCATCGGTAGTGCACTCACCGGTAACTCAGGCTGACGAACCATGCCTTCCAACAGGGTGACCCAGTAGCTGAGGTAGCGCTGTACGGTTTCCGGTTCAAACAACGCGGTCGCGTAGGTCAGATAGCCACTGAGTCTGCCGTCGTGTTCATGAATTTCAAGGCTCAGGTCAAACTGAGCCGTCGAGAGTTCACTGTCCAGTGCTTCCAGTGTGAGATCCGGTAGTCGGATCTGATCCGTCGGCGTATTTTGCAAAGCGAACATCACTTGGAAAATCGGGGCATGAGACAAGCTGCGCACCGGTGCGACGGTCTCAACCACTTGTTCGAACGGCATATCCTGATTGGCTTGTGCCGCCAGCGCGGTCTCTTTGACCTGAGCTAACAAAGCTGGTGTATTGATCGCATCTGTCAACTGAACCCGCATCGCCATACTATTGACAAACATCCCGATCAGGTCTTCAACATCACGCTGCATTCGTCCGGCTATCGGAGAACCGATCACGATATCTTCCTGACCGGAGAGACGTCCCATCGCCACCGACCATCCGGCAAGTAACGTCATGTAGAGCGTACAGCCACTGTGTTGACTCAATTGACGCAACTGTCCGGTTAACTCGCGGCTGAGTGCAACAGGCAGACTTGCCCCGCGGTAATCTTGATGTGCCGGACGCGGATGATCCGTCGGCAATGTCAGACAATCCGGAATATCACGCAACTGCTCATGCCAATATTGTTGCTGGTGTTGCAACACTTCACCCTGTAGATACGTCTGCTGCCATGCAGCGTAGTCACCATACTGGATCGTCAATGGCGGCAGCGGATCAGCCTGATCGTTGCAGTGAGCGGTATAAAGTGCGGCCAGCTCACGGTTAAAAATCCCCATCGACCAGCCATCAGTGATCATATGGTGCATCACAATCCGTAACCAATGCTCACGATCAGAGACGCGGATTAACTGCCCTTGAATCAATGGTCCCTGAGAAAGATCAAACGTTGGCGACAGTGGCGCCAGTTCATCCATCACCCCTTCCCCGTCAAGGTAAGTCAACGGGAACCCGACACTCGGTGCACTCACCACTTGTACCGGCTCATCCGCGACTTGTGCAAAATGAGTCCGCAATGCGGCATGACGGGCAACAATCTGATCCAGTGCCCGTTGTAATGCATCGACATCTAATTTGCCTTGCAGCCGCACGCTTCTTGGCACGGTATAAGCGGCCGTTGCCTGTGCATCCATTTGCGACAAGAACCACAACCGTTTCTGCGCCAGTGACAATGGGATCGCTTGCCCTTCCGGCAATGGCGTAATCGCCGGTAATGTTGCACCTTGGGCATCATCCAGCAGGGCTGCCACTTCATGTAAGGTTGAATGAGAGAACAGCGTCGCCAGTGATAACTCCCGACCCAGTTGCTCACGCACCCGTGACACCATCCGCACCGCCAGCAAAGAGTGACCGCCCAGTTCAAAGAAGTTGTCTGACCGGCCCACTTGTTCAACACCTAACAGCGCTGACCAAATCGCCGCCAGTTGTACCTCGGCATCCCCGACCGGTGCCTGATATTCATGCCGCACCACCGAACTGACATCCGGTGCCGGTAAGGCTTTACGGTTCACTTTACCGTTTGGCGTCAATGGCATCGCATCAATCACCACATATACCGCCGGCACCATATGCGCCGGTAAACGCTCAGACAGTTCAGCTTTCAGTGTTGCCACATCCGGCACCGCGTCTTGATTCACCGCGGTGTAGTAACCGACTAACTGTTTGTCTCCGCTCTCACCAAAGGCACGCGCAATCACCACCGCATCCTGCACCCCGCCACACCC
>NZ_KQ947476.1:36659-48411 GCF_001506075.1 Vibrio sp. MEBiC08052
CCACCCGGCTGTCGGGGCGTACGCCTTGCGCAATCAGCCAGTGGGCCAGTTGGTTGGCCCGGGCATTCAGCTCGGCGTAACTGAGCGACTGCTCTTCAAACACCACTGCGGTTGCGTCCGGGTTGCGGACCACCTGCGCCTCAATCAGGGTATGCAGGCATGACTCATCGGGGAATGGCGTTGCCGTCTGGTTAAACCGGTTGAGCACCAGATCCCGTTCAGCGTCCGTGAGGATATTCAGGGAGCCGACAGCTTGCGTCGGTGCCGACACCATCTGCTGTAACAGGGCGTGCCAGTAACCGAGATAGCGTTGAACCGTCTCCGCATCAAATAATGCTGTGGCGTAGTTCAGCGTTCCGGAAAGCTGACCATCCATTTCAAAGAGATCCAATGTCAGATCAAACTGCGCGGTCCGACGTTCTGTTTCCAGTAACGAGAGTGTGACCCCGGACAGCGCCTGCGCCTCTTGAGGGGTATTTTGCAAACTCAGCATCACTTGGAACAGGGGCGGATGAGACATGTTTCTCGTTGGTGCGACTGATTCCACCACCTGCTCGAACGGAATGTCCTGATGCGCCTGTGCTGCCAGTGCGGTGGTTTTCACCTGCGCCAGCAGATCGATCGTGTTCGGACGATCAGACAGATCAACCCGGATCGCCTGTGTATTGACGAACATGCCGATCAAAGGTTCGACTTCGGCACGGGTACGTCCGGCAATCGGCGAGCCGATCACCACATCATCCTGACTGGCGAGACGTCCCATTAAGGCAGACCAGCTCGCGAGTAACGTCATGTACAGTGTACAGCCGTGACGACGACTCAAATCTCTGAGCCCGTCGGTGATTGCCTGATCAAGCCGGACCGGAATGACTGCGCCTTCATAAGACTGATAAGCCGGTCTGCTACGATCCGTCGGTAAGGTCAGACAGTCAGGAATGCCCTGCAACTGCTGCATCCAATAGGCTTGTTGCTGTTGCAGAACGTCTCCTTGCAAGTAGCGCTGTTGCCATGCCGCAAAATCACCATACTGAATGGTTAGCGCTGGCAACGGATCCGCAGCACCGTGGGTAAACGCATTATACAGTTCACCCAGTTCACGGATGAAAACGTTAACCGACCACCCATCGGAAATGATGTGGTGCATCGCAATTCGCAACCAATGTTCTTCATCACTGACACGAATCAGTTGTCCCTGCAGCAAGCGTCCGCTGTCGAGACTGAACTGCGGTTGGAACGGAGCATCAGTTTGGGTTGCTATCACCAGTGGAAAACCGACCGCTTCAGATTCGACCACCTGAGTTGCCAGCCCGTCACATTCCGTGAAATGCGTGCGTAGAATTTCATGTCGGGCCACAATACGGTCCAGCGCCTGCTGAAGTGCTGCAACGTCTAATTGTCCGCGTAGTCTGGTTCCCCCGGCAATAACATAAGCCGATGATGCCGCAGGATTCATCTGTGACAAGAACCATAACCGTTGTTGTGCCAACGACAGCGGGGGTGTTTGCTGATCTGAGTGCGGCGTAATCGCGGGTAAGTGCTGCTGTGCAGACGCAAGGTGACCGTCTTGCAGTGTGGCAGCAAGCTCAGACAATACCGGATGGGCAAACAGTGTCGTCAGCGATATTTCAAACCCAAGCGCAACGCGGATCCGAGACACCAGCTGGATAGCGATCAAGGAGTGTCCACCGAGTGCGAAGAAATCGTCATGACGACCGACTTGCTCAACACCCAAAAGACCCGACCAAATCGCCGCCAGTCTGGTTTCCACATCTCCCTGTGGCGCTTCATACGTGCGGCGCGGCAGCGACGAAGCATCGACTGCGGGTAATGCTTTGCGGTCTACCTTGCCATTCGGCGTCAGCGGGAATGCATCCAGCGCTATATAAATCCCCGGCACCATGTAATCCGGTAAACGTCGCCGTAATTCAGCTTTTAAACCGTCCTCGAAATCCTCACCGGATTGCGCACCTTCTTCTGCCACATAGTAACCCACCAACCGGGGCTCACCGTCCGCCATCTCCGGCGCAGCAACCACCGCATCCGCTATCCCGTCATATCCCTGCATCAGAGACTCGATTTCTCCCAGCTCAATCCGGAATCCCCGAATTTTGACCTGAAAATCACTCCGGCCTAAACAGGTAATCCGACCCTCACTGTCCCAGCGACCCAAGTCACCGGTTTGGTACATCCGCTCGCCAGATTCAGTCGCAAACGGGTCCGCAATAAACCGCTCCGCCGTTAAGTCATCACGGTTAAGATATCCGGCCGTCACCCCAGCCCCGGCTATGTATATCTCACCACTGGCACCGACCGGCACCGGCTGGTGAGACTCATCCAGAATATAAATCCGTGTGTTGCCAATCGGTTTGCCTATCAATACCCCCTCATCCGTTAAACTCAACGGATGCGTCGCAGACCAGACCGTGGTCTCCGTCGGGCCATACATATTCCACAACTGACCGACGCGACTGAGAATCTCATCCGCCAAGACTTTCGAGAATGATTCACCGCCAATCAGACCGCTTAATCGCGGGGAGCCCTGCCAGCCGGCCGCCAACAACAGTTTCCACGTCGCCGGGGTTGCCTGAAACAGCGTGATGTCCTGATTATCCAGATAAGCTGCCAGCGCTTCACCATCCCGTGACAATGCTTTGTCCGCCAGATGCAGGGCGGCACCACTCAAGAGCGGCAGATAGATTTCCAGCACGTGAATATCGAATGAAATCGTGGTCACCGCCAGTAAGCGGTCATCGCCACTGACCTGATGTTGCTGCTGCTGGCTGGTCAGGAAGTTGACCACCGAGCGATGCGGCACCATCACCCCTTTCGGTTGTCCGGTCGAGCCGGAGGTGTAAATCACATACGCCAGATGGTCGCTGGTCAGGGGCGCAACCACCGGATTATCCATTGGCTCATCCGCCAATGATTCCCGATTGAGCGCCAGTACCTGTAACTGCGCGGCCTGCTCACCGAATGTCCCGGCAATATCAACCGTGC
Source organism: Vibrio sp. MEBiC08052 (assembly GCF_001506075.1). Classification (GTDB taxonomy): domain Bacteria; phylum Pseudomonadota; class Gammaproteobacteria; order Enterobacterales; family Vibrionaceae; genus Vibrio. The sequence goes on from NZ_KQ947476.1 coordinate 39,657, forward strand.
CGTCGGTAATCAGTACCACCGGACGGCTGTCGGCCACCATGTATTGCAGCCGCTCGGACGGGAACAAGGGGTCAAGCGGCACATAAGCACCGCCCGCTTTGAGCGTTGCCAGTAAGGTAGTGACCATGGCACAACTGCGCTCGACCATCACCGCGACATAACTGCCCGGTGTCACCCCGAGTGTCATCAGGCGATGAGCTAACTGATTGGCCTGAGTATTCAGCGCGGCATAGCTCAGGGAATCATTGCCCGCAATCACCGCCAGTGCATCAGGGGTCTGCGCTGCTTGCTTTTCGAATAACTGGTGCAGGCACGCTTGCTCAGGATATGGCATTGCGGTCTGGTTAAAGCGGTTCAGTACATTGTCACGTTCATCAACAGGCAAAAGATCCAATTGACTAACCGATGTATCGGGCTGGGTCATCAGTGTGCTCACCAACCCATGCAGTGCAGTCACGATCATCGCACCGATCCGCTCGCCACCGACGCGCCGACTGACATGAATATCTAACGAAAATCCGCCGTTAACAATATCGTTCACCGCCACCGTTAACGGGTAGTTGGTATTTTCAGCAGCGAAGACCACCGAACCCAGCGCATCGGTCTCTTCGGTATGCTGCGCACTGCCGCCTTGATAGCGGTAGTTGAGCAGCGAGCTGAATAATGGCGTTTGATTGCTCAAGCCACTACACTGCTGAGCCAAAGCTAATGAAGTATGCTCATGTTCGAGTAATTCACCCAACCGTTGTTGAGTCTGGGCCAGTGCCGATTCTGCCGATGCACCGACAAAAGAAAGCCGTAACGGCAGGGTATTGAGGAACATCCCGAGCACGCGATCAGCCCCTTCCCCGCCAGCCATACGACCGAACAGCACGGTGCCGAAAACCACATCGTCCTGCCCCGTGGCCATACGCACCACTAATCCCCATGCGAGGTGGAATAACGCAGCCGGACTCAGACCTTTCTGACGCGCCAGCACGCGCAACTGCTGCGCCAGATGCGGCTCAATCGCGACGTGAACCCCTTCTTCCAGTTCACTTTGTGTCTGTAGTCCGAATGGTACACAAGGTTCATCAAGGTCACCCAGCAACGCTTGGAAATAACGCAAATGGTCATCGCGGTCGGACTGGTTCAGCGTGGTTTGCGCGACAAAATTACGGAACGGTAGCGGCTTGGGCAACAGCGCTTCCTGCCCCGTCACGTAAGACTGCACCTCTTCAACCAGTAATTCCAGCGTGGTGTGGTCATTACATAAATGATGGAATAAAAAGCACAACAGCCAGCGCTCTTGCGCCGGATCTGCGACTTTATAAATTTCAATCATCGGCGCATGCTGAATATCCATCCGGGTCCGGGCCGGATCAAAGTGACGGCTCAGTGCCTCAGCCACATCATCGGTCTGTTCAACGTGATCAAGCTGAGAAGCATTGAGGGTTTTCAGTACCACCGGAGCTTCACGCCACACCACTTGGACGGGCGTATTCAGGCCATCCCAAACGACGGCGGTGCGCAAAATGTCATGGCGCTGCACCACCTGCTGCAGTGCGCTCATGAACGTCTCGATTTCCGCTTCATTCCTGAAACTTTGAATAAACCGGGTAATGTACGGGTCACCTTGTTCGGCCAGTAAATGGTGGAATAAGATCCCCTCCTGAAGTGGTGCCAACGGATAAATATCTTGAATATTCGCCGCACCGCCAACGACAGTCTGGCTGATCCGATCGATCTCTGACTGCTCCAGAGTCACTAACGGCAGCATTTCTGGGGTAATATGCTGACAGTCTGCCGGAATCAGATTCGGTGGAATCTCGCTCTGCTGAGCCGGGTTGAGTGCAATCAGTGTTTCAGCCAGTGCCGCCAAAGTCGGCCGGGCAAACAGATCTCGGATCACCATCTGATAACCCTGCTGACGTAACCGTTCGATCATTTGTACCGCTAGTAACGACTGACCGCCGAGTTCGAAGAAGTTATCATCCCGGCCCACGTGTTCTACACCGAGTAACGCGGACCAGATGCCGGCCAAAGTGGATTCAACGACACCTTCGGGCGCGGCAAACGCCTGACGGACAAAAGCACTTTCATCCGGCTCAGGCAGAGCTTTGCGGTCAACTTTACCGTTAGCGTTGAGCGGCATTTTATCCAGTGCGACATATGCTTTCGGCACCATGTAATCGGGCAAACGCTCAGCTAATCGTGATTTCAGCTCGGCTGCCGTGACGTGCTGATCTTGTGTAGTAAAATAAGCGACAAGACGTTTCGAACCGGCATCCGCACCTTGGGCAAGCACAACCGCACTATCAGCACCACTTGAGATCAATGCCACTTCGATTTCACCCAGTTCAATCCGGAATCCGCGAATCTTGACCTGAAAATCGTTCCGGCCGATAAATTCGATTGTGCCGTCCGGGTGTCTGTAACCTAAATCACCGGTTTTATACATCCGTGCATTTGGCTGCGGTGAGTATGGATCTGGAATAAAACGTTCAGCAGTCAACTCATCTTGATTGAGATACCCCAATGCGACCCCGTCACCACCGATATATAATTCACCGACCACGCCTTGTGGCACCGGTTGCCCCTGACTGTTCAACAAATACACCTGCGTATTGCCGATAGGATAACCAAGCGGAATACTCACAGCATCTTCACCCACGACAGTGACTTCATGAGTTAAAGCAAAGGTGGTGGTTTCTGTCGGGCCATAGCAGTGCACCACATGCTGTGGCGCTCCCTCGGACAGCACGCGTCGGATTACCATTGGATCAGGTGAATCCCCGCCAAATAATAGATAGCGCAGTCCCGGTAACACCGTTTTCAAATCTTGCGCATACTGATTGAACAAGCCAATCGTCATCCACAACACGCTGACTTGGTGATGTATCAATGCCTGCTCAAGTGCCTGAACGTTCAGTAAGGTCTCTTGATCAATCACGACCACCGCAGCGCCGTTAAGCAGCGGTGCCCACACTTCTAAGGTGGTGGCATCAAATGCCGGGTTGGCCGCGAACGAAAAACGGTCTGAGGGTTGAACCGTCATATAACCATTATTGCGCACCAGTCGTGCAATCCCTTTGTGGGGGACGACGACACCTTTTGGCTGACCCGTTGAGCCCGAGGTGTACATGACATAAGCCGGAGACTCACCGCTGACGGCCACCGATACCGGTTCATCACGGCTCTCCGTGATCAGCGACGCATCCATCTCCAAAACCTTCAGAGACGGGTAATCTGCCGCCGCACCCGGTTCTGCAATCAGAATGGTCGCACCGCTATTGTCCAGTACATAATCCAGTCGCTCGGTCGGGGCAGCCGGATCGAGCGGCACATACACTGCGCCGACTTTGAGAACCGCCAGCTCCGCCTGAATCAAAGCAGCGGAACGGGGCAGTCGCATCGCGACTCGCTGCCCCGGCTGAACGCCAAGCGTCTGCAGTCTGTAAGCCAGCGCATTCGCTCTTGCCTCCAGCATGGCGTATGTCAGATCGCCATCATCGGTCACCACCGCTGTCGCATCGGGCGATGCACTGACCTGTTCTGTAAACAGCGCATGAACGCCCTTATCTGCGGGATAATCGTAACGGGTCTGGTTGTATTGATGAATGACCGTTTGGAATTCATCCTCATCGAGAATCGGTAACGCGGTGACCGGTAATTCGGGCTGTTCAACCATACCTTGCAGTAATCGGATCCAATAGCCGAGATAGCGCTCCACTGTCGCTTTTTCAAACAAGGCGGTCGCATAATTCAGATAACCGGACAGGGAGTCACCCGATTCGCTGAGGAGCAGACTCAAATCAAACTTCGCGGTCTTAAACGGTTCTTCTTCCGGAGATAAAGAGATGCCGGGCAGGCTCAATGTTGAGTCCGGTAGGTTCTGCAGGGCAAAGATCACCTGAAACAGCGGAGTATAGGCCGGATCCCGGGTCGTCAGCGTCGCCTCAACCACCTGTTCAAACGGAATATCTTGATTGGACTGTGCCGCCAGTGCCGTGGCTTTCACTTGTGCCAGTAACGCGGGCGTGTCGGGTTGCTGACTTAAATCCATCCGGAGTGCCTGCGTATTGACAAACATCCCGATCAAACCTTCCAACTCAGCGCGATTACGCCCGGCGACCGGCGCACCGATCACCACATCATCCTGACTGGACAGCCGACTCATCAACGTTGCCCAACTGGCAAACAGGGTCATAAACAGGGTGGTATCATGACGCTGCCCCAACGCTTTCAACGCTGCGGTCAGCGCCGGATCTAACGTGAAGTTCACACTGGCACCGGCATGATCTTGCACTGCCGGGCGTGGAAAATCGGTTTTGAGCGCCAGACACTCCGGCGCATCTTTCAGTTGTTCAACCCAGTAGTCCCGTTGACGGGGAATGACCGATTCGGCAAAAGATTGTTGCCAGTGAGCATAATCGGCAAACTGAATCGGTAACGGTGGCAGCGGGTTGCTTTGCCCCTGACACAACGCGGCATACAGCATGCCGACTTCGCGGATAAACACACTCATCGACCAGCCATCGGCGATCGCATGATGTAGCGCCACACGCAGCACGAACTCATGTTCCTGAATATGAACCAGTTCGGCTCTGACCAGCGGCCCTACCGATAAATTAAAATGGGGCAGATAAGGCTCGGAGAGATCAATCAGATCAACTTGATCGCGTGTGATCTCATCGAGTAAAAAACCAGCATCCGCAGGCATGACCCGTTGTAAAGGCTGACCATCCCGAGTCGTGAAAATCGTTCTGAGGGATTCATGGCGGGAGACCATCTGATCCAGTGTTTCTCGCAATATGGCGATATTCAGCTGACCTTTCAGCCGGAATGAACCGTTAATAATATAGGCATCGGATGCACTCTGCTCCATTTCAGACAGGAACCAAATGCGTCGCTGTGCCAGTGCTAAAGGCTCTCCTTCTGGAGAGCGGGCAACAGGCGCAATGGCCGCAGGCTTTTCTTTCTGTTTCCGCTTCAGGCCTCGTGCTTTTGCCAGCTCAAATAATTTGACCACGTCATCGCCAGACAAATTATTCATCGATGCACCTAAATCATCATTTGTACTCATGGTGTATGTCTCCCATTATTCTGCTAAATCCATTAAATCGCTGACATCAAACTCAGCAAGACCGATATAAGCCACACGTTGACTAAACGCGGCTAATGTGGGATGAGAGAAAAGCTCAACCAATGGCACTTCCAAATCCAGTTCATTGCGAATTCTTGAAATTAATTGGGCAGCCAGCAATGAATGTCCTCCCAACTCAAAGAAGCTGTCCTGACGACCGACGGCTTCAACCTGAAGTAGCGCCTGCCAAATATCAGCAACCATCTCTTCGAGATCGCCCAGCGGTGCTTCATACTCCCGGCGCACCAATGCGCTTTCATCCGGCTCGGGCAATGCCCGGCGGTCAACCTTACCGTTCGCCGTCAGTGGCATCTCAGCCAGCGCAACATAAGCCGCCGGTACCATGTAATCCGGTAAATGCGACGCCAGACGCGCCTTCAGTTCACTCGCTGTCAGTGACGCATCACCCTGCGTGAAGTAAGCCACCAGTCGTTTCGAGGCTGAATCACCCGTAGCAATCACCACCGCTGACGACACACCACATGACACCAGCGCCGACTCAATCTCGCCCAGCTCAATCCGGAAGCCCCGAACCTTGACCTGAAAATCATTCCGCCCGACAAACTCGATTGTCCCGTCGGCTCGCAAATACCCAAGGTCGCCCGTCCGGTACATCCGCGCATCCGGGCGTGATGAATACGGGTCTGGGATAAACCGCTCCGCGGTCAGCTCATCTTGGTTGAGATAACCCAACGCGACACCATCACCGCCGATATGCAGCTCACCCACCACACCTTGTGGCACCGGCTGGCCGTGCGCGTTAAGCAGATAGACTTGGGTATTGCCAATCGGACGACCCAGCGGAATACTCACCGCCTCCTCAGCGACCGAGGTGATTGCATGAGTTAAGGCAAATGTGGTGGTTTCCGTCGGACCGTAACCGTTGAGCAGATGTTGTGGCGCACTCTCCGCCAACACCCGACGGATTACGGCCGGGTCAAGGGCATCCCCGCCCACCAGCAGATAACGCAGGCTTGGCAACACCGCTTTTAACCCTGATGCATACTGATTGAACAGACCGACCGTCAACCACAGAATACTGACCTGATGGTCGGTTAACGCTTGGGCAAAAGCCTCAACGTTGAGTAACGTCTCTTGCTCAATCACCACCACCGCAGCGCCGTTGAGCAGCGGTGCCCACACTTCTAACGTGGTGGCATCAAAGGCCGGGTTGGCAGCGAGCGCGACCCGGTCTGACGGTTGCACCGCCATATAGCCGTTATTCAGTACCAGTCTGGCAATCGCCCGATGTGGCACGACGACACCTTTTGGCTGACCGGTCGATCCCGAGGTGTACATCACATAGGCCGGGGTATCACCGCTGACCGGCACAGAAACTGCTTCATCACGGGTTTCATTGAGCAGCGACGGCGTCATCTCTAAGACATGCAGGGACGGATAATCCACCGCAGTACCGGATTCCGCGAGCACCACGGTTGCACCGCTATCGTGTAACACATAGTCCAGTCGCTCCGCCGGGGCATTCGGGTCAAGCGGTACATACACACCGCCACATTTAAGAATCGCCAGCTCCGCCACCACTAAGGCGGCTGAACGCGGCAAGCGCACCGCAACCCGCTGTCCCGGAGTCACCCCAAGCATTTGGAGTCGGTGTGCCAGCGCATTAGCTCGCGCCTCTAACATCGCATAATGCCATTCACCGGTTTCAGTGATAACGGCAATGGCATCCGGTGATGCGCTCGCCTGTTGGCTGAACAGCGTATGCACTCCGCAATCGGACGGATAGGCATTGTGGGTTTGATTCAAGTGGTGCAGCAGGTGTTGCTGTTCACTGTCGGTCAGCATCGGTAGTGCACTCACCGGTAACTCAGGCTGACGCACCATGTTTTCCAACAGGGTGACCCAGTAGCTGAGATAGCGCTGCACGGTTTCCGGCTCAAACAACGCAGTTGCATAATTCAGCGAGCCTTCAATGCGATCCGCTGATTCATGGACGATCAAACTCAGATCAAACTGGGCGCTACTGGATTCTTCCGCTAACAATGACAAGCTCATCCCATCGAGCTCAATCCGTTCTTCCGGTAAGTTCTGTAATGCAAACAGCACCTGAAAAATAGGGCTGTAAGCGAGACTTCGTGTCGGGGCGACAGCCTCAACAACCTGTTCAAACGGAATATCCTGATGTGCCTGTGCCTGTAACGAAGTCAATTTAATCTGGTTCAGCAGCGCAATGCTATCCGGCTGATCGCTCAGGTTGACCCGCAATGCTTGCGTGTTGACAAACATCCCGATCAAGTCTTCCAATTCACTTTGCGTCCGTCCGGCGACCGGAGAGCCGATTACGATATCTTCCTGACCGGAGAGCCGGCTCATGACCACGGACCATCCGGCAAGCAAAGTCATGTAGAGCGTACTGCGATGCCGCTGACTGAATTCACGTAAAGACGCCGTGAGCGACGGTGATAAACTGACCGAAATCTCAGCCCCTGCGTAATTCTGCGTAGCCGGACGGGCTCGATCCATCGGTAATGTCAGACAATCCGGAATATCACGTAACTGTTCAGTCCAATACTGTTGCTGACGTTGCAACACTTCGCCCTGCAGATGTGCCTGCTGCCACGCCGCATAGTCACCGTATTGGATACGCAATGGTGGCAATGGATCCACCTGCCCCTGACAGAACGCACGATACAACGTCGAGAGTTCACGAGTCAGTACCCCAATTGACCAACCGTCGGCAATCATATGGTGCATGGCAATTCGTAACCAATGCTCGTTTTCATGAATACGGATCAGTTGCCCTTGAATTAATGAGCCTAGGGTTAACTCAAACTGGGGCTGGAACGGTGACAATTCATCGAGCAATGCCTCACCATCCAACCAATGAATCGGGAACTCATGTCGGACTTTGCTGACTATCTGCACAGGGACCCCATCAAGATCCGCAAAGTGTGTCCGTAACGGTGCGTGACGGGCAACAATCTGATTCAGCGCTCGCTGTAACGCATCAATGTTTAACTGACCTTCCAGACGTAACCCACCGGTAATCACATACGCTGAAACGGAGTCCGGATCCATTTGTGACAAGAACCACAACCGTTTCTGCGCCAGTGACAATGGGATCGCTTGCCCTTCCGGCAATGGCGTAATCGCCGGTAATGTCGAGCCTTGGGCATCATCCAGCAGGGCTGCCACTTCATGTAAGGTTGAATGGGAGAACAGCGTCGCCAGTGATAACTCCCGACCCAGTTGCTCACGCACCCGTGACACCATTCGCACCGCCAGCAAAGAGTGACCGCCCAGCTCAAAGAAGTTGTCTGACCGGCCGACCTGCTCAACGCCCAATAGCTCAGACCAAATCGCCGCCAGTTTTTCCTCGGCATCCCCGACCGGTGCCTGATATTCATGCCGCACCACCGAACTGACATCCGGTGCCGGTAAGGCTTTACGGTTCACTTTGCCGTTTGGCGTCAATGGCATCGCATCAATCACCACATATACCGCCGGCACCATATGCGCCGGTAAACGCTCAGACAGTTCAGCTTTCAGTGTTGCCACATCCGGCACCGCGTCTTGATTCACCGCGGTGTAGTAACCGACTAACTGTTTGTCTCCGCTCTCGCCAAAGGCACGCGCAATCACCACCGCATCCTGCACACCGCCACAACC
>NZ_KQ947476.1:49903-52010 GCF_001506075.1 Vibrio sp. MEBiC08052
ACGGGTGCTCTCGGGAATCTCGCCCAACACGTCGCGCAATGCCCCCGTGGTCAGCAAAGCTACCGGCGCACTGTCGGACAACATATAGGTCAGCCGCTCGGTCGGATAGCCCGGGTCAAGCGGCACATAGGCACCGCCTGCTTTGAGAATTGCCAGCAGGGAGACCACCAGCTCACAGCTTCGTTCCAGACAGACCGCGACCCGGCTGTCGGGGCGTACACCCTGCGCAATCAGCCAGTGGGCCAGTTGGTTGGCCCGGGCATTCAGCTCGGCGTAACTGAGTGACTGGTCTTCAAACACCACTGCGGTTGCTTGCGGATTACGCGCCACCTGCGCCTCAATCAGGGTATGCAGGCATGACTCATCGGGGAATGGCGTTGCCGTCTGGTTAAACCGGTTGAGCACCAGATCCCGTTCAGCGTCCGCGAGGATACTGAGTTGGTTCACCGGTGCAAAAGGTTGTGCAGACAGCGTACTCACCAGCCCATTTAAGACCGTCATGAACATCGCCCCGAGTCGCTCGCCACTGAGACGCGGATTGACATGGATATCCAATGAAAAACCACCCGTCACAATATCGTTGACGGCCACCGTCAACGGGTAGTTGGTATTCTCTGCGGCAACTTCGAGAGAACCGAGTGTCTCTTGGTCTGTCGCAGCGGTCTGGGCGCTGCCGCCTTGATAACGATAGTTCAGCAGCGAACTAAACAGTGGGGTGTGATTACTCAGACCACTGCACTGTTGTGCCAAGGCGAGAGAAGTGTGTTCATGTTCGAGTAATTCAGCCAAACGTTGCTGAGTCTGGATCAGTGCCGATTCTACCGATGTATCAGCAAAAGAGAGTCGTAATGGTAATGTATTGAGGAACATCCCCAACACCCGGTCCGCCCCTTCACCACCGGCCATCCGGCCGAACAGTACCGTACCGAAGACCACGTCATCTTGTCCGGTGGCTCGCTGGACAACCACGCCCCAGGCCAGATGGAACAGCGCTGCCGGGCTGATACTGAAACGCCGGGAGAGCTCACGGATCGTCAGTGCAACATCGTCGGCAACCGCCACATGAGTTGCTTCGACATGAGCGTCATCACCGGATGCCTGCAACCCGAAAGGATCACAAGGTTCATCAATATCGCCAAGCAACTCACGGAAGTATTGAAGGTGTTCATCTTTATTGGCGTTCAGCGTCGTTTGAGCGACAAAATTACGGAACGGTAATGGCCTTGGCAATGACGCTTCACGACCGGCAATATAGGCCTGCACTTCTTCAATCAGTAATTCCAGCGTGGTGTGGTCATTACACAAATGGTGGAGCAGAAAACAGAGCAGCCAACGGTCTTCAGCCGGATCAGCCACTTTATAGGCTGCAATCATCGGGGCCCGCTGGATATCCATTCGGGTATAGGCCGGGTCAAAATGTTGGCATAAACGTGTGGCAACATTATCAGTCTTGTTACCGTTTTCCAGCTGCTCCGTACGTAGGGTTTGCAGTACGACCGGTGCTTGACGCCAGACCACCTGAACGGGCGTCTCCAGACCATCCCAAACCACCGCAGTACGCAGAATGTCATGTCGTTGCACCACATGCTGAAGCGCGGCGATAAACGTCTCAATATCCGCTTCATGTTTGAAGCTTTGTACTACGCGCGTCACATAGGGGTCACCTTGTTGCTCTAACAGGTGATGGAACAAAATACCTTCCTGAAGCGGCGCCAGCGGATAGATATCCTGAATATTGGCTGCACCGCCATCAACAGTCTGACTGATCACATCAATCGCCTTCTGATCGAGTGTCACCAGCGGTAACATGTCCGGTGTAATGTACTGGCAATTGACAGGAATCAGATTCGGTGGAATTTCGCTCTCGGGATTCACCTCTTGTACTTCCAATGTTTCAGCCAGTTCTGCCAGTGTAATTCGCGAGAACAGATGACGAATCACTAACTGATAACCGCGTTGCCGCAGGCGATCAGCCATTCGTACTGCCAGCAGGGAGTGGCCACCCAGTTCAAAGAAGTTGTCGGCCCGGCCCACTTGTTCGACGCCCAATAGCTCAGACCAAATCGCCGCCAGTTGTACCTCTGCATCCCCCTGCGGTGCCTGATAT
>NZ_KQ947476.1:54768-90115 GCF_001506075.1 Vibrio sp. MEBiC08052
ACGGGTGCTATCGGGAATCTCACCCAACACGTCGAGCAAGGAGCCTGTGGTCAGCAGTGCCACCGGCGCACTATCGGACAACATATAAGTCAGCCGCTCGGTCGGATAACCCGGGTCAAGCGGCACATAGGCACCGCCTGCTTTGAGGATTGCCAGCAGCGAGACCACCAGCTCACAGCTTCGTTCCAGACAGACCGCGACCCGGCTGTCGGGGCGTACACCCTGCGCAATCAGCCAGTGGGCCAGTTGGTTGGCCCGGGCATTCAGCTCGGCGTAACTGAGCGACTGCTCTTCAAACACCACTGCGGTTGCTTGCGGATTACGCGCCACCTGCCCCTCAATCAGGGTATGCAGGCATGACTCATCGGGGAATGGCGTTGCCGTCTGGTTAAACCGGTTGAGCACCAGATCCCGTTCAGCGTCCGTGAGGATATTCAGGGAGCCGACAGCTTGCGTCGGTGCCGACACCATCTGCTGTAACAGGGCGTGCCAGTAACCGAGATAGCGTTGAACCGTCTCCGCATCAAATAATGCTGTGGCGTAATGCAGTGTTGCCTCAAGCTGATCATCTGACGGATAGACAAAGAGGTTTAAATCAAACTGTACGGTTGAGACTTCGGCTTCAACCGAGGAGATCGACAGTCCCGGTAATTGCAATCTCCCGTCAGGGACATTCTGTAAAGCGAACATCACTTGGAAAATCGGAGAATGGGATAAGCTGCGTTTCGGTGCAACAGACTCCACCACCTGCTCGAACGGAATGTCCTGATGCGCCTGTGCTGCCAGTGCGGTGGTCTTCACCTGCGCCAGCAAATCAATCGTATTCGGGTTGGCAGACAGATCAACTCGCATCGCCTGCGTATTGACGAACATACCAATCAATTGTTCTAATTCAGTTCGGGTTCGGCCTGCTATCGGGGAACCGATCACCACATCATCCTGACTGGCAAGACGTCCCATCAAGGCAGACCAACCGGCGAGTAACGTCATGTAAAGCGTACAACCATGGGCCCGGCTTAATGTTTGCAGTGCTGCGGTTAATTCTTTATCCAGCACGAGTTTTATTTCGGCACCATCAAAGGACTGTTTGGCAGGACGAGCACGATCAGTCGGTAATGTCAGACATTCCGGAATCCCGCGTAACTGCTCAACCCAATAGTCACTTTGCTGTTGCAGCAGATCATCTTGTATATATTGCCGTTGCCACGCGGCAAAATCACCGTACTGAATCGACAATGGTGGCAGTGGACTCGAGGTATCCTCAATAAGGGCTCGATAAAGTTGACTGACTTCTCTCATCAACAGATTGATCGACCAACCATCGGTAATTATGTGATGCATCGCCAGACGCAAAATATGTGTTTCTGTATCGATAGCAATCAGTTGCCCCTGGAATAGCGGCCCGGTGGAAAAATCCATCTCCGCAGCAAATGATGCGATCGCTTGGACGTCATGCGCATCGATCTGAGTGAGCATCATACGTTGCCCTTCCGGCAGAACTTTCTGCACTGGCTCACCATCGCGGACATCAATACAAGTACGTAAGATGTGATGGCGGGAAATCATATGGTCAAGCGCTTGTTGTAAAGCAACGATATCCAGTTGACCGCGCAAGGTGAAACGCCCGACCATCACGTAAGCGGTTGTTGCCACATCGTCGATTTGAGATAAAAGCCATAGCCGTCGCTGAGCAAGAGATAAAGGCGGAACGACATCGGTGCCTAACGGTTCAATTATCGTTTTCATTTGCGTTGGCGTGGCTTCGTCAATTGCACCTGCCAATGCAGATAGCATCGGTTGGCTGAACACAGTGGCTAATGCAAGTTCAACCTGAAATTGCTGACGAATGCGAGAAATCAACTGCATCGCAACCAGTGAGTAACCACCGAGTTCGAAGAAGTCGTCATGACGACCGACTTGCTCAACACCCAAAAGACCCGACCAAATCGCCGCCAGTTTGGTTTCCACATCTCCCTGTGGCGCTTCATACGTGCGGCGCGGCAGCGACGAAGCATCGACTGCGGGTAATGCTTTGCGGTCTACCTTGCCATTCGGCGTCAGCGGGAATGCATCCAGCGCTATATAAATCCCCGGCACCATGTAATCCGGTAAACGTCGCCGTAATTCAGCTTTTAAACCGTCCTCGAAATCCTCACCGGATTGCGCACCTTCTTCTGCCACATAGTAACCCACCAACCGGGGCTCACCGTCCGCCATCTCCGGCGCAGCAACCACCGCATCCGCTATCCCGTCATATCCCTGCATCAGAGACTCGATTTCTCCCAGCTCAATCCGGAATCCCCGAATTTTGACCTGAAAATCACTCCGGCCTAAACAGGTAATCCGACCCTCACTGTCCCAGCGACCCAAGTCACCGGTTTGGTACATCCGCTCGCCAGATTCAGTCGCAAACGGGTCCGCAATAAACCGCTCCGCCGTTAAGTCATCACGGTTAAGATATCCGGCCGTCACCCCAGCCCCGGCTATGTATATCTCACCACTGGCACCGACCGGCACCGGCTGGTGAGACTCATCCAGAATATAAATCCGTGTGTTGCCAATCGGTTTGCCTATCAATACCCCCTCATCCGTTAAACTCAACGGATGCGTCGCAGACCAGACCGTGGTCTCCGTCGGGCCATACATATTCCACAACTGACCGACGCGACTGAGAATCTCATCCGCCAAGACTTTCGAGAATGATTCACCGCCAATCAGACCGCTTAATCGCGGGGAGCCCTGCCAGCCGGCCGCCAACAACAGTTTCCACGTCGCCGGGGTTGCCTGAAACAGCGTGATGTCCTGATTATCCAGATAAGCTGCCAGCGCTTCACCATCCCGTGACAATGCTTTGTCCGCCAGATGCAGGGCGGCACCACTCAAGAGCGGCAGATAGATTTCCAGCACGTGAATATCGAATGAAATCGTGGTCACCGCCAGTAAGCGGTCATCGCCACTGACCTGATGTTGCTGCTGCTGGCTGGTCAGGAAGTTGACCACCGAGCGATGCGGCACCATCACCCCTTTCGGTTGTCCGGTCGAGCCGGAGGTGTAAATCACATACGCCAGATGGTCGCTGGTCAGGGGCGCAACCACCGGATTATCCATTGGCTCATCCGCCAATGATTCCCGATTGAGCGCCAGTACCTGTAACTGCGCGGCCTGCTCACCGAATGTCCCGGCAATATCAACCGTGCCGTCGGTAATCAGTACCACCGGACGGCTGTCGGCCACCATGTATTGCAGCCGCTCGGACGGGAACAAGGGGTCAAGCGGCACATAAGCACCGCCCGCTTTGAGCGTTGCCAGTAAGGTAGTGACCATGGCACAACTGCGCTCGACCATCACCGCGACATAACTGCCCGGTGTCACCCCGAGTGTCATCAGGCGATGAGCTAACTGATTGGCCTGAGTATTCAGCGCGGCATAGCTCAGGGAATCATTGCCCGCAATCACCGCCAGTGCATCAGGGGTCTGCGCTGCTTGCTTTTCGAATAACTGGTGCAGGCACGCTTGCTCAGGATATGGCATTACGGTCTGGTTAAAAGAGTCGAGCACTAAATGACGCTCTTCATTAGACAGAACACTGAAGCGCCCCGGATAAGTCACGTCAGATTGGGGAGAGACACATTCGGTCAGGAAAGATTCCAAACGCATCAAATGGCGCTGGATTTCATCTCTTCCATACAGGTCATGGTTGGCATTGAGATAAAGCGTTAATCCCTGCTGCGATCCGCGGTCATAAAATGTAAACGACAAATCGTCAACCGGGCCAATCGCGGTATTGACCACCGTTGCAGAAACATCGCCAAAAAACAGTTCATATTCAGAAGGGACAAAATTAAGTACGGTGCTATACCAACATTCTTTCTCGGTGGTGAGCTTCGATTCTTGTCGCAGGTCATCACTATAATAACGAGAGTGTCTGGATGTTTTACCGACATGCAGAGCGACTTGCTCTAACAGCTCATCAAATGTCATATCCGCATTGATATGAATACCTAGCGGCAAAATATTTACTGCGATGCCTGTGGTTCGGCGTAGCGTCCGCCCCATCCGTCCTCGGTGTGTAAAACCGAGCATCATCGATGATTCTCCGGTCATCAAATGTAAATAAACCGAAGTAAGTGCTGTAATGAGTGTTGCGAGAGTTGTTTTGTAACGCTCGGCTAATCCCAACAAGCGCTCATAAACATCAAGAGGAAGCTGATGCCGTTCACTAAGCACTTGAGAACACGCAGCACTTTGCCCAGCCAGAGAAACTGGCTGATACGCTTGTATCTGTGCCATATAATTCAGCCAGTATTCACGGTCACGTACAAAGCCCGTTGAGTCGCGATAAGTGTTTTCAGCCTCCAGTAAGGCCTCAACCCCTAATAACTGACTCTCCGGAATCGTCTGACCGGCATGTAATGCTGAATATATTTCGGCAAAACGCGCTACGACCATCATAAAACCATATCCGTCAGTGGTAATATGGTCAGCGCTACAGTAGAGATAATATTGTTCGGAATGGACTTTTAACAAAGCAAAATCAAACAGGAGTGTTCTATCTCCGGCCGAAACAGGATGATCGAGTCGTTTTTCCATCCATGCCATCGCTAAAGCATCGGCATCCGCCTCCTGAGACAAGTCAATAAACGGCAATTCCCAATCCCCAAAATATTCAACCGTCTGCTGTAATGTCTCTTCGTGGTAACCCGCTTTGATATGAAATGTTTCAGCTTCTCCGACACCTTGTCTGACCACTGTTTCCATCATTGCAGGGTTAATGTTTCCCGGCAGATCCAGATAGCCAGCCACTTTAAAGACTC
Source organism: Vibrio sp. MEBiC08052 (assembly GCF_001506075.1). Classification (GTDB taxonomy): domain Bacteria; phylum Pseudomonadota; class Gammaproteobacteria; order Enterobacterales; family Vibrionaceae; genus Vibrio. The sequence continues at coordinate 59,583 of NZ_KQ947476.1, forward strand.
GGGGACCGACATGATTGACAATATGTTGGGCGAACCAGATTCCTTTCTGTGGTGTCGAGAGTGGTAAAGGAGAAGACACATTTGACTGAGCGTGGAGAAGAGAGCTTTGCTTACTTGCTTCGCGAATATTCGTATTCATATAGCACCAACCTTCATTTGTTATTTTTTTATTATTTGTATTTTACGCATAAGACAAAGAGCACCTGATATGTGTAATACCAGACACTAAAACCTCATATATGCTAGATATGACGTAATCAAAAATGACAATCAATTAATGACAAATGTATTATTATTTATATTTTTACCCTTGATCTTTATATTTAAAATGAAATTGACCTAATGGTTAACATTTGCAATCCAAATTACCTCATTCGTTCTCTGACAATCAAGTTATATTATTTTGACACTATCTAGTTACACTAAAAATTACATCAATTTTAAAAATAGATAAAATTAACAAAATTATAAATACTAAATACAATCATAATCATCATCATATAATAATAAAAGTATCAAAAATACACTCAACACCTTGAACGCATCGAACAAAATTTAAACTATTCAGAAATTCATAATGATATTTTTATATAATAAAATTCAAAAAAATTTAGCTGAACGCAAATCACATTTATAGAGAAAGACTTGCGCAAAAAACAAAATAATCATTAAAAAACATATAGATACAAAATAACTTTAAATGAGGCTAATTTATAAACACAAAAGAATCATACTTCAGTTTATGGTCAAACCAGCGAAAAAATAAGAATTTTATAAAACAAATAAAAATAATTACAGAATAAAAGACTATTTTAAAATAAAAATCAACATATCAACTGGTCCAGCCTCTGTCATCGCTTTATCTCACATTCTATAATTCTCAACCTAAACAAAGACTATTTTTTAAAAATTTGATCACCTTCAAGAATAATTATCAAATTTGCACAATTTGCACAAATAGAAAACCATCAGATGATCTGGTTAAATTTTGCCACTTAAAGTACATTTTTACTCATGACATAAAACAAGAACCAGTAATGATAAAAAACATATTAAATAGATGACGAGCTAATATTGTCTCAGTAGATACATTTTCAACACATATCTATGTCACTCGTAAAATTAGTGCAAAAACTCAAATACACCAATTGAATGAAATTTATCTTATATGTTATTTCGTAAAAAATTCATAAAAGATACATATTAAACTAGCATACTGATACAGGTAACCATTATTAATTTTATCCAATTCAAAACAACATCATTAAATAGGATAAAATTAAAGTCTCTTTCCTCGAATAAAGACAATAAAATCCATCCATTCTGAGCTTCTCTTATACTCAGTTCTACTGATAATCAGATAATAATGAATATTCGCATTTGAGTAATAATATACTCAAATATCCCCTCTTACCTCAATTCACGCTTTCAGTCAGGCATCACAGTACGTATCAGGCCAACTGACGCCAATATAAAGAGATATAAATCACAAAATAGGTAGTCTGGCGCTCCTGATAGATTTAAAACGACAACATGATTTTGAAATAAATTGGATCACGAACAAGACTATTGACCGAGATATACGGTATAAAAGGGTTGATTCATTTTTCCTCAGGAAAGAGACGGCGTGAAACTCATCCGAAAGAATGTTGCTCTACTGACAAGATGATTGCTGTTACACTAAGGAAATGTTAGAAAAGTTGAACGATATTACCGTTGAAATAGTATATTATTAAAAGACTCCAGTGGTTATGGTGATGAATTTGGACCACAATTTAACAAAACAGATAGAAGAGATATGCGCTGCAAGAGGTGTCAGGTTGACTTCTCAACGTAAACAGGTCTTTGAGCTTATCTGTTCCAGTAGGAAAGCATCCAGTGCCTATGAGCTGCTTGAAGCGCTACAGCAAAGCGAACCGCAGGCAAAACCACCGACCGTTTATCGGGCGCTTGATTTTCTGATGGGGCAAGGCTTCATCCACCGTGTAGAGTCAACAAACAGCTACATTTCATGTTGCTCTTGTAATGCTCATAAACACTTTTCACATCTTTTAATCTGCAAACAATGTAGTGATGTGACCGAACTTCAGGATGAGACACTGGTCTCATCACTGGAACATAATGCAGAGAAGCACGGATTTAAGATTACAAACCATGTCATTGAATCTCATGGTATTTGCCAAACGTGCTCCTCAGAAACAAAGAGAGAAACAGTAAAAGATTATGCGCGCTGAGTTTGTAAATCCGTTTTTAGCGTCTCTGATGAACGTCTTAAAAACAATGGCTTCACTTGAATTGAAACCTCAAAAGCCAAGAGTCAAAAAAGATGAAATTGCCCGAGGTGATATTTCGGGTCTGATCGGTATGGTTGGCGATCAAACCCGAGGATCGATGTCGATTACTTTCGATGAAAGTCTTGCATTGGAAATCATGCAAAACATGTTGGGCGAACGCCCGAATGGCTTGAATGAAGAAGTGACCGATATGGTGGGTGAAATCACCAATATGGTGACCGGTGGAGCCAAAAGAATACTTGCTGAGAGTGGCTTTGATTTCAATATGGCAACACCAGTTGTCGTGTCAGGCCGGGGCCATACGATTCGCCACAAGTGCGAAGGTGCAATCATTATCATGCCTTTCACCTCGACATGGGGAAATGCATTTATCGAGATCTGCTTCGAGTAAGTCGCTTTTCGATTTGTATTGATATAAAAAACAGGAGATGGCATTGTCATCCCCTGTTTGTTTTTGCGTCACGCTAAATATTTAGTCTTACGTAGTGCTTTATACGCATTAATCAGGCCGTTGGTTGAACTATCATGAGATGTCACCGACTCATCACTTTCCAGCTCAGGCAAAATTGCATTTGCCAACTGTTTACCCAATTCGACGCCCCACTGATCAAACGTGAAGATGTTCCAGATTGCGCCCTGTGTGAAGATCTTATGTTCATAAATCGCAATCAACTGACCAAGCACCCGCGGTGTGATTTGCTTCACCAGAATTGAGTTGGTCGGACGGTTTCCTTCAAACACTTTAAATGGGACGAGTTCAGCCACTTCCTCTGCTGTTTTGCCGGCAGTAATAAACTCAGCTTCCACTTGTTCTTTGGTTTTACCAAACGCTAAAGCTTCTGTCTGTGCAAAGAAGTTAGATAACAGTTTCGGATGATGATCCGATGTCGGGTTATGTGAAATCGCAGGCGCAATAAAATCACAAGGAATCATTTTTGTGCCTTGGTGAATCAGCTGATAAAAAGCATGTTGACCATTGGTACCCGGTTCACCCCAGATAATCGGCCCAGTTTGATAATCAACAGGCTGACCATTACGGTCAACATACTTACCATTCGATTCCATATTTCCTTGCTGGAAATAAGCCGCAAAACGGTGCATATATTGATCATAAGGGAGGATCGCTTCTGACTCAGCACCATAGAAGTTGTTGTACCAAATACCGATCAGAGCCAACAATACCGGGATGTTTTTCTCAAATGGTGTTGAGGCAAATGCCTGATCGACCTCATGGGCGCCGGAGAGTAATTCAACAAAGTTATCAAAACCGATCCCCAAGATGATTGACAGGCCGATTGCAGACCATAAAGAATAACGGCCACCAACCCAGCTCCAGAATTCAAACATATTGTCGGTATCAATCCCAAAAGCAGCAACGGCTTCAGCATTGGTTGAAAGCGCTGCAAAATGTTTCGCGACTTGCGATTCATCTTTTGCTTCAGCAAGAAACCAATCACGAGCGGTGTGCGCATTGGTCATTGTTTCCTGCGTGGTAAATGTTTTGGACGCCACGAGGAATAATGTTGTTTCCGGATTAACCTGCTTAAGCACTTCGGCAATATGAGTCCCATCGACATTGGAGACAAAATGCATATTGAGGTGATTTTTATATGGCTTGAGTGCTTCGGTAACCATATATGGTCCTAAATCAGAACCACCGATACCGATGTTCACAACATCTGTGATCGCTTTGCCGGTATATCCTTTCCACTCACCGGAAATAATCCGTTCAGAGAAGAGCTTCATTTTCTCCAGCACAGCATTCACCGCAGGCATCACGTCTTCACCATCTGAATAAATCGGTGTATTAGAACGATTCCGCAACGCGACATGCAAAACAGACCGATCTTCCGTCCGGTTAATTTTTTCACCACTGAACATCGCTTCAATTGCACTTTTCAGGTCCGTTTCTTCTGCCAGAGCCAACAAGAGTTTCAGAGTCTCTTCATTGATGAGGTTTTTAGAATAATCGACCAGAATATCATCGCCAAAACGTAGAGAGAACGTTTCAAAGCGCTGACTGTCTTGGCTAAAAAGTGTTTTTAAGTCAACACCTTTCATCGATTCAAAATGAGCAGACAGTGCTTTCCAAGCCGGTGTTTCTGTTGGGTTGATATTTTTTAGCATGGTATCTATCCCGAATTTAATAGGTCCTATTCTGCCGAGCAGCATGAGTGATCGTTACAGAATTCCAAAGACAAAAAACAAACCAATTGCAGCATGCGCACCAATACACCTAACAAGGTCACAGCTATATTTCGATTTGTATCCGATTCGCTGATTATACTTAATTTTCAGAGCGAAATTATGTTTTAGCTCAAATCCAACGAGTCAATTTTTATTTCCATTAGCCTAAAAACTGATTGTACGGTAACTAGAAACACTCCACTATACAGACACGCGTGAAATTAACAATCGTTCTAATAGGTGCTTACAATGTGGTCACAAACCATCATCTATCTTCAGGAGAAACCACGCGGATTTCACCTGATTACAGACGAAGTTGTCGAACAACTCCCTCAGATTCAGTCTGTTTCCGTCGGGCTGCTCCATTTGTTTATTCAGCATACATCTGCCAGTTTAAGTATTAATGAAAATGCAGATCCGACAGTTCGGGATGATATGGAAGCCCACTTTAATCGCAGTATTCCGGAAAGAGCACCATACTATCGGCATACCTATGAAGGTGATGACGATATGCCCGCTCATATAAAATCGTCCACCCTTGGGGCAAGCCTGACGATTCCAATCACTCAAGGAAAACTGGCAATGGGAATCTGGCAGGGAATCTATCTGGGGGAACATAGAAATCATGGCGGACAGAGAAAGCTCGTCGCGACGATTTCAGGAGAATAACCGCAGTTTGTTTATGCGGATAATCAGCTGATGCGTGAAATTGTCACTCATCATCAAAATCAAAGGCAGGTCCTGCGTAGTTATCAAAGCGGGAGTATTGACCTTGGAACGTCAAGCGTACCGAACCGATCGGACCATTCCGCTGCTTACCGAGAATGATTTCAGCGGTGCCTTTCATCGCACTATCCGGATGGTAGACTTCATCACGGTAAATAAACATAATCAAATCCGCATCCTGCTCGATGGACCCTGATTCCCTCAGATCCGAGTTGACTGGTCGTTTGTCTGCCCGTTGCTCCAGAGAACGGTTTAACTGAGAAAGCGCGACCACGGGTACATTTAACTCTTTTGCCAACGCTTTCAGGGAGCGCGAGATCTCTGCGATTTCCAGCGTCCGGTTATCGGACAGTGCCGGCACCCGCATCAATTGCAGATAGTCAACCATGATTAATGATAATCCGCCATGCTCTCGGGCAACCCGGCGAGCTCGGGAACGAAGTTCTGTGGGTGTCAACCCCGAGCTGTCATCGATGAACATATTCTTCTTTTCCATGAGAATCCCCATAGTGGAAGAAATTCTGGCCCAATCCTCATCATCCAGATTACCGGTTCGAATTTTAGTTTGATCGACACGAGATAAAGACGCCAGAATCCTCATCATGATCTGCTCGGAAGGCATCTCCAGAGAAAATATCAGAACAGGTTTGTCTTGCTCCATCGCAGCGTTTTCACACAAGTTCATCGCAAAAGTTGTTTTCCCCATCGATGGACGCGCAGCGACAATGATTAAATCTGAAGGCTGTAATCCTGCAGTTTTCTTATTTAAATCAGTAAAGCCGGTATTGACCCCTGTGACACCATCCTGAGGATTTTTGTATAAGATTTCGATTCTCTCTAAAGTTTTCTCCAGAATCGAATCAACATTTTGTGGACCTTCATTTTCATTGGTTCGAGACTCAGCAATCGCAAATACTTTACTTTCCGCAAAGTCCAACAGATCCTCTGAGCTGCGCCCCTGCGGATCATAGCCGGCATCGGCAATTTCATTGGCCACACCAATGAGATTACGCACTAAAGCTCGTTCAGCAACAATATCCGCATATGCATTGATATTGGCAGCACTTGGTGTGTTTTTAGCAAGGTCGGTCAGATAGGCAAAACCACCGACATCGTCCAGTTGCTCACGTTGTTCCAGAAACTCAGAGAGTGTAATCAGATCAAGCGGTTTTCCCCCTTCCAGAATCGATTTAATCCCATCGAAAATCAAACGGTGTGGACGGCTGAAAAAATCACTGGTAACAACACGTTCGGCCACAGTGTCCCACCGCTCATTATCCAGCAGTAATCCTCCCAAAACGGATTGCTCCGCTTCTAGCGAATGGGGAGGCATTTTGATACCTTCAACTTGTGCGTCAGTTTGCTTACGATTTCTGTTTTCAAACTTGGAATTAACCATGACTTTTCTCAATAACACGACAAAGTGTGCCCATTATAACGAGAATATCGTATTTGTAATTATCTCATGCAGAATTAACCCAGAACTGACTATCGACCGTGCAATTCACTCTAGTATTGTCTTTAACTTAATAGTCAGTCTTTAGAGGTCTCGTGTGTTTAGGTGTTGGCTGATGCCCTTCAGTCTTTGTATTATCAGTGCTGTTCATGCAGAAGAAAAATCAACAAAGCAAGAAATGCCTTCTCCGCTTCAGGGTCAGGTCGAGCTCGGCTACCAAAGGCATACCGGTAATACGAATACTGAATCGCTCAATGTGAATATATTGGCTGAATACACCGAAGGAAGACACCGAACGACAGGCAAATGGGAATTTTACCGACTTGATAAATATGGCGGTGAATACAAAAGAAAATCGACCTATACACTACAATCCGACTACAAAGTCAGTCCGAAAGGCTATGTGTATGGTAGTTTCAACGGGATTGATTCCAAATATAGCGCTTATTTTAAGGACTATACCTTCTCGGCAGGTTACGGTTATCAATTAATACACACCAATGTGCTAACCATTGAGCTTGAAGTAGGTCCGGGTTATCGATATCAAAAACCTAACCTCGATGAGCTCGATGACGATGATCTGATTTTCCCTGAAACAGTGAGAGAACCCATTGCCCGGGGAAATGCCAGAGTCGATTGGAGTCTGACAAAAACAGTGACGTTGGGCAACGATATCACCGTTGTCTCCGGGGACAGTAACACACTGATGACTACCAATATCAATCTGACCAATGATATCACCCAAAACCTTGCTTTAAAGCTGGATTACTCTCGCTCATATCACTCACGTGTTCCTGATAGCCTCAAAAAGGCGGATAGTGCAACATCGATCAATGTCGTCTACCATTTCTGAACGCTAAAACAGCGTATCCGTTGTTTGAAAACATAAAAAAACACCAGCATCTGCTGGTGTTTTTTTATACTGGATCACTGAAAAATTATTCAGCAACAACCTGTAGTTTAACTTCTGCAAACACTTCAGAGTGAAGTTGAATGCTGATGTCATACTCACCAACGTTGCGTAGAGCACCTTCAGGAAGACGAACTTCACTTTTGCTCACTTCAACACCAGCAGCAGTCACTGCATCAGCAATATCGCGAGTACCGATAGAACCGAACAGTTTACCTTCTTCGCCAGATTTTGATGCAATTACAACAGCTTCCAAAGCATTTACTTTGTCAGCGCGTGATTGTGCAGCAGCTAGTTGCTCAGCAACTTGAGCTTCCAATTCGGCACGACGGTGCTCAAACATCTCAACGTTTGCTTTAGTTGCCATAACTGCTTTACCTTGAGGGATAAGAAAGTTACGAGCATAACCAGATTTTACGTTGACTGTATCACCAAGACCACCTAGGTTACCGATTTTATCAAGTAGAATAACTTGCATTGTTTAATCCTCTTTCTTAATAAACGGTGCCGATTACTGATGTTTGTCAGTGTATGGCAATAGAGCTAGGTAGCGAGCACGCTTAATAGCACGAGCTAGCTGACGCTGATATTTAGCGCTAGTACCAGTGATACGGCTTGGTACAATTTTACCAGCTTCAGTAATATAGTTTTTAAGAGTTGCTACATCTTTGTAATCAATCTCTTGGACGCCTTCTGCAGTAAAACGACAGAATTTACGACGACGGAAGAAACGAGCCATGGGCTATCTCCTGATCTAAATTTGAGTAATCTCTTGAGCATGAAGCACCAATTTACCGACACCATTTCGGTCAGTCTGATAAGTAACAAAGCCACTTACCTTGATGCTGCTGCCTTGTACTAAGTTGTGAGTGAAAGACTGTGACCGCTGACCACTAACCACGACGGGTATTCGACAATAAACCTGTCTGGGTAAATCCGCTTCAACAGCAACCGAACGATGTTCTAACCAAAAGCGACAATGTTCGATACCTGATGGACTCTGGCTTCGAATGGGATGCTTGACAATCGTACCGCTAAGTTCCATTCGATTGGTCATAGATTCAATTACTCAGCAGCCTCTGCATTGTTGTCTTCTGATCTCACTTCGTCACGCTTAGAACGCTCTTCACGAGCTTTCAGCATGATTGATGGTTCAGCCACAGCAGACTTAGTACGCATAATCATGTTACGCAGAACTGCATCGTTAAAACGGAAAGCAGTTTCCAGTTCATCAACAACTGACTGTTCAGCTTCTACGTTCATCAGAACATAGTGAGCTTTATGCAGTTTGTTAATTGGGTATGCAAGTTGACGACGTCCCCAATCTTCCAGACGGTGAATAGTACCGCCAGCTTCAGTGATAGAACCAGTGTAACGCTCGATCATGCCAGCAACTTGCTCGCTTTGATCTGGGTGCACCATGAATACGATTTCGTAATGACGCATGTTTGCTCCTTACGGATTATTCAGCTTCCACGTTTGGCCCGGTCGTCCAGAGGAAGCAAGGAACGGTAAATAAGTGACCAGGAAATTAAGAGGTCGAATAGTACAGAAAGGAAGCAGTATTAGCAAGAGAAATATGACTCGGAGACACCATAAAATAAAGGACGAACATCTTGTTCGTCCTTTGTATCAATCACACTAATCTTCATCAACAAATTGCGCCTGAAGATAGTTCTCTAACCCTGTCATTTCAATCAAACCAAGCTGGGTTTCAAGCCAATCTACATGCTCTTCTTCATCTTCTAAAATGTCTAGAAACAGGTCTCTGGAAACATAATCGCGAGTATCTTCAGCATAAGCAATTGCCTCTTTTAAATCAGGGATGGCAGCCATCTCTAATTTGAGATCACATTCGAGCATTTCTTTGGTATCTTCACCAATCAGAAGCTTTCCCAAATCCTGCAAGTTCGGGAGTCCTTCTAAAAACAGTATCCGCTCAATCAAATGGTCAGCATGTTTCATCTCATCAATTGATTCATGATACTCTTTGTCCGCCAGCTGTTTGAGCCCCCAATCTTTATACATTCGTGCATGTAAGAAATACTGGTTGATTGCAATCAGCTCATTGGCCAGAATTTTGTTCAGATGTTGAATAATTATTGGATCGCCTTTCATGACAAAACCTCCTCTTTGGCTCTATTAACTTTAGAACCCAACCGAGAAGTGTCAAATTTTAATCTGTAAAAACAGATGATTAGTTTTAACTAACTCACTTGTTTATACTGAGATGCAACTGTTTCATTCAAGATCTCCTTCGCCTGACGGACACACTTTCCGCATTGACTCCCTAATGCTGTACAGCGCCGAATTCCTTTCATATCACTGATGCCATCTTCAAGAATGAGCTTACGCAGCTTTTTATCCGAAACGGAATGACAGAGACAAACAATCATAAAGGCACAACACTACACGACAACACATAATACAAATATAAACGATAATCGTTAGTATTACCATGATTAACTTTTGCGTTGCGGAACCGTGCGTACCACAATGTTCACCGACTTTAGTGTTAAGTTTAGGAATGGCAACAAAAAAGGGAAGCCGATGGCTTCCCTTTTTTTAACTCGTATTAGCTCAAATCATTATGCAAGGATTTTTGCTACAACACCAGCACCAACTGTACGACCACCTTCACGGATCGCAAAACGCAGACCTTCATCCATCGCGATTGGCGCAATCAGTTCTACGACCATTTGCACGTTATCGCCTGGCATTACCATCTCTACGCCATCTGGTAACTCGATGCTACCTGTTACGTCTGTTGTACGGAAGTAGAACTGTGGACGATAACCTTTGAAGAATGGGGTGTGACGACCACCTTCATCTTTCGACAACACGTAAACTTCTGATTCAAACTTCGTGTGGGGGGTGATTGAACCTGGTTTCGCCAATACTTGACCACGTTCTACTTCATCACGCTTCGTTCCACGCAACAATACACCTACGTTCTCTCCTGCTCGACCTTCGTCAAGCAGCTTACGGAACATCTCTACACCTGTACAAGTTGTCTTCGTGGTGTCTTTCACACCGATGATTTCAACTTCGTCACCAACGCGAATGATGCCTTGCTCTACACGACCTGTAACGACTGTTCCACGGCCTTGAATTGAGAATACGTCTTCGATTGGCAGCAAGAACGCTTGGTCAATCGCTCGCTCTGGCTCTGGAATGTATTCATCAAGTGCTTTCGCTAACTCGACAATTTTCTCTTCCCATTGCGCTTCACCGTTCAGTGCACCCAGCGCTGAACCCTGGATCACTGGCAAGTCATCTCCTGGGAAATCATATTCTGAAAGCAGTTCACGGACTTCCATTTCTACCAGCTCAAGCAGCTCTTCATCATCTACCATGTCACATTTGTTCATGAATACGATGATGTAAGGAATACCTACCTGACGACCTAACAGGATGTGCTCACGGGTTTGTGGCATTGGACCATCTGTCGCTGCTACAACTAGGATACCACCGTCCATCTGTGCTGCACCTGTGATCATGTTTTTTACATAGTCAGCGTGTCCTGGGCAATCTACGTGCGCGTAGTGACGGCTCGGTGTATCGTACTCTACGTGTGAAGTAGAGATTGTGATTCCGCGCTCACGCTCTTCTGGGGCGTTATCGATTGACGCAAAGTCACGGGCTGCTCCGCCGTATACTTTAGAAAGTACTGTACAGATTGCTGCTGTTAATGTTGTTTTACCGTGGTCAACGTGGCCGATAGTACCAACGTTTACGTGCGGTTTCGTACGTTCAAATTTTTCTTTAGACACGATCGTGTTCCTTCCTAGTTATGATTCACTCTAAGTAACGTACACTTAAAGTGCGCCAGAAATTGCTATTTTATGCGTCAACGTTCGTCAACGCAATAGATTCGTTATTAACCAGTATTTGTGTTTTATCGACAAATAAAAGTTAACCACGCTCAGCGACAATTGCATCAGCAATGTTTTTCGGCACCTCTGCGTATTTAGAAAACTCCATTGAATACGAAGCACGGCCTTGCGTCGCAGAACGCAGATCAGTTGCATAACCAAACATCTCAGAAAGCGGCACTTTAGCATGTATAATCTTCAGCCCTGCCGGGCCATCATCCATACCTTCGATGAGGCCGCGGCGACGATTCAAGTCACCCACAACATCACCCATCCAATCTTCCGGAGTGGTTACTTCAACTTTCATCAGCGGTTCAAGAATAACGGGGTTTGCTTGCAGCGCACCTTTCTTGAATGCCATTGAGCCAGCGATCTTAAACGCCATCTCACTTGAATCGACATCGTGGAATGAACCATCAAAGAGCGTTGCTTTGATATCCAAGACAGGATAACCAGCGAGCACACCGTTGTTCATTTGTTCCTCGATACCTTTTGCGACCGGGTTAATGAATTCCTTCGGAATTGCCCCCCCCACAATTTCGTCGACAAAGACAAAGCCTTCACCGGGTTCAGAGGGTTCAATTTTCAGCCATACATGACCGTATTGACCACGTCCCCCTGACTGGCGAACAAATTTGCCTTCGACTTCCGCTTGACCACGAATGGTTTCACGATAAGCAACCTGAGGTTTACCCACGTTGCAATCCACGCTAAATTCACGCTTCATCCGATCAACAATAATATCTAAGTGAAGTTCACCCATACCTGATATCAATGTCTGACCAGTTTCAGCGTCTGTTTCAACACGGAATGATGGATCTTCAGCTGCCAGTTTTCCGAGGGCTATCCCCATTTTTTCCTGATCAGCTTTAGAGCGGGGTTCTACAGCGATTTGAATCACAGGTTGAGGAAACTCCATCCGTTCCAGAATAACCTTATGATTTTGATCGCAAAGCGTGTCCCCTGTTGTCACATCTTTCAAGCCAATCGCAGCAGCAATATCGCCGGCACGAACTTCTTTGACTTCTTCACGTTTGTTCGAATGCATCTGAACAATACGTCCAACCCGTTCACGTTTTTGTTTGACCGAGTTATAGACCGCATCCCCGGAATTCAACACACCGGAATAGACCCGAACAAAGGTCAAAGTGCCAACAAATGGGTCTGTTGCGATCTTAAATGCAAGTGCTGAAAATGGTTCAGTGTCATCCGCGTGCCGCTCGATATCATTTTCATGCTCATCAACCCCTTTAATCGATGGAACATCGATTGGTGACGGCAAAAATTCGATAACAGCATCCAGAACAGCCTGAACACCTTTGTTTTTAAATGCACTACCGCAAGTCGCCAGAACAATCTCATTATTCAGAGTGCGAGTACGCAAGCCGAGTTTAATCTCGTCTTCGCTTAATTCACCCTCTTCAAGGTATTTATCCATCAGCTCTTCATTGGCTTCAGCAGCAGACTCCACCATATAGCTACGCCATTCTTCAGCTAGCTCAAGCATATCTGCTGGAATATCTTCATATGTGAAAGTCATTCCCTGGTCTTCGTCAGTCCAGTTAATCGCTTTCATCTTGAACAGGTCAATAACACCTTTAAATTCATCTTCTGCACCGATATTTAACTGAATCGGTACAGGGGTTGCGCCTAGTCGATCTTTAATTTGATTTACCACACGCAAGAAATCTGCACCAGCACGGTCCATCTTATTCACGAAAACCAATCTCGGAACATGATATTTATCCGCCTGACGCCATACTGTCTCAGACTGAGGTTCAACACCAGAGGCACCACAAAAAACGACCACGGCTCCATCAAGCACACGAAGAGAACGCTCAACCTCAATGGTGAAGTCAACGTGTCCGGGAGTATCGATAATATTGATACGATGATCGGGGAATTGCGCCTGCATACCACGCCAGAATGTGGTCGTTGCAGCAGAAGTAATGGTGATACCGCGTTCCTGCTCTTGCTCCATCCAGTCCATGGTTGCTGCACCATCGTGAACTTCGCCAATTTTATGAGACAGGCCGGTGTAGAACAGAATACGCTCAGTAGTGGTTGTCTTTCCTGCGTCTACATGAGCACATATACCGATGTTACGGTAGCGCTCGATAGGAGTTTTACGAGCCACGGTTGTATCCTCTTAACTAAGGTGGACCTTAGAAAATAGAAAAGTACTGCGGGTATCCCCGCAGTACAGGAGGTATTACCAACGGTAATGAGCAAACGCTTTGTTTGCTTCAGCCATACGGTGAACGTCTTCACGTTTCTTAACCGCAGAGCCTTTGTTTTCAGCAGCATCTAGCATTTCAGCAGCCAGACGAGCAGCCATAGATTTCTCACCACGCTTACGCGCAGCTTCAACTAACCAACGCATAGCAAGTGCGTTACGGCGAACCGGACGAACTTCTACAGGTACTTGGTAAGTTGAACCACCCACACGACGAGATTTAACCTCAACCGCTGGGCGAACATTTTCAAGAGCTTCTTCGAATACAGCTAAGTGATCTTTACCAGATTTCTCAGCCATAGTATCTAATGCAGTATAAACAATCTTTTCTGCAACCGATTTCTTTCCGTCAACCATAAGGATATTGACGAATTTTGCCAGCAGTTCAGACTTGAACTTTGGATCTGGAAGGATCTTACGCTGACCAATTACGCGACGACGTGGCATGGATATTCTCCGTTGTCTTCTTCAGGTTATCCAAAACTTTTCAGTTTCTTCAAAAATTAATATTTAAATTAGTGTTTGGCCTTACTTAACGCTTATTTCAACAGAGAAACATTAAGATTTAGGACGCTTCACACCGTACTTAGAACGACCTTGTTTACGGTCATTAACACCGGCACAGTCAAGTGCGCCACGAACAGTGTGGTAACGAACACCCGGAAGGTCTTTAACACGACCACCACGGATCAAAACAACACTGTGCTCTTGTAGGTTGTGACCTTCACCACCGATATATGAAGTAACTTCAAAACCGTTAGTTAAACGTACACGACATACTTTACGAAGTGCTGAGTTAGGTTTTTTTGGTGTAGTAGTGTAAACACGAGTACATACACCACGTTTTTGTGGGCACGCTTCCAGTGCTGGCACGTTGCTTTTTGCAACTTGCTTCACACGAGGTTTGCGAACCAACTGGTTAATAGTTGCCATTAACTAGCTCCTGATTTACTGAAAGTAAGCTTTGTGAAAAATCTATACCCTATACAAATAGGGACGCAAAATTCTATGCATCGCGGCTAGATGTGTCAAGAAATATACAGTTTTTTTTTAGAGGGGCAGGAAAACTTATTCCCAAGTCATTACACTGCGGTGTTGTTCCGTCAATTCAACAAACCCAAGATAATCGGTCATCGTTGTTGAAGGACTGATGTGGTGACAAATTCCTCGGGCTTTTGCATCGGCTTTCAAAACAAACACAGCTTTCTCTTTCAGCAATTCGAACGCATGGTGCAAAGGGTTTGCCGCATAAACCGCATCTTCGATCAGTAAGATGGTATCTTGCGCAGAATAAAAGGGATGGACTCGCTTCAATGCAGCGTCTGTTTTAATCACATGTAGCATAAGATGTCTCAAAAACTCAAAACTTTATCTGCTTGGTGCAGAATCTCCATCATGGTTTGATCCTGCACAATGGTCACAGGGATGATCAAATCATCTTGCGTCACTCCCCGTTGCATCAGTGCAGTCTGGGAAACAAAGACCTGATCAATATCGTACAGATCGAGTAATTTGAGCATCGGTGCATAATCCTTGCTGAGAATATCGTCTGTTTCTTGTCCCTGTAGGAGTTGTAAGACCCCATCTCCCATAAAAACGACTGCAATGTTTTCACTATAGGCTGAGGCAGCCAACAGCGCATCAACCCCTTCTCTTCCGGAACTTCGACCATGAGGTGCGTGATGAAAAACATAAATCAAACGATTCAAAACTGGATAATCCTATCTTGGGTCAACATTGCTTCAGCTAAACTGCCCAGACCGGTCTGCACAAATCCATCCGCCAGATTATCTTTAAACACACAATGTTGAGTCGCTTCTTTTTCACTCAAAATTCCACGTCTCAAAGACGCAGCGACACAAGTTTCAAGGCTGACACCATGCTCTTTCGCCAAATTTTGCCAAGCTTTGGCAAGATCGAATTCATCATTGGCAGGTACTGATAATGAGGTTCCATTGGTCACACCGTCCTGATAGAAAAAAACACTAACCAGTGTGTGACCTTTCTGGAGTAAAGCACGTGCAAACTGATAGGCACTCCGGGCTGATTGGGTACCGTACAGTGGTCCATTGACAACCAGAGTGTAAGTCAGAACACTCACTTTTCATCATCCTCCGTTTTACGCTGACGAATATAGAGGTACACGGTATGTTTCGATATGTTCAGACGATCAGCAACGCGATTGATCGCATCTTTAATATCAAAGATTCCTTTATCATATAACGCCATCACAATTTGTCGGTTCTTGGTATTATTCGATACTGATTTATCCGCATTGATTTCTTCGATCGTTCGCTCAACGGTCTGATCCACCAGCTCTTCAACATCACTGGCAAAATTGACGGATGATGCCGCATCCTGTGCATCTTGATTGGGCATAAATGACTGTAGTATCTGAGAAAACGGTGCATCAAGATTGACATTAATACACAGCAACCCTATCACTCGATTGTCACCGTTACGGATAGCAATCGTGATGGATTTCATTAATACACCACCTTTTGCCCGGGTAAAATAAGAGCGGGAAAAATTCCGTTCAGACCCTTCAATATCTTTCAGCATTTTCAACGCTAAATCCGTAATCGGTGAACCAACCTGACGCCCGGTATTCTCACCATTGGCGATTTTGATGGCAGAAGTATTCAAGTCTTCCAGTGAATGCAATACGATTTCACAAAAAGGACCGATCAGGCTTGCCAGACCATCCACAATAGCCTCATAAGAACGGAGAATGATTTTATCATGCTCTGTAAACGGTTTTACATGCACAGATTCAATTTCCAGTAACATGTCAGCATTGAGTGTCTCTGTCGTCGCCACTTTGTTCCAGCCTTCGAAAATATCAACAAATGAATGTAAGTTTATCAGAAAATTTTAAAGTATCGCTAAGCTATCGTATCAACAACTGATTTAAAACAAATTTATGCCACCAAATAAAAAAAAGGCCTGATAAATCAGGCCTTTTTTATTACATAGAAATAGCTTGAACGACTATTTTACCATCACAGCTTGTTATTTACTTGTTTTCTTAGCGGCATCCGCTTTTTCAACTTTCAACAACTCAACTTCAAATACCAGTGTTGAATCAGCTGGAATCGACGGAGTATCTCTGTCGCCATAAGCCAGTTCTGGTGGAATGACAAACTTATATTTAGCCCCAACTTTCATCAGTTGAACACCCTCGGTCCAACCGGGGATAACACGATCCAGTGGGAATGTTGCTGGCTCACCACGATCATAAGAACTATCGAACTGAGTACCATCGATTAGTGTTCCTTTATAGTGAACTTGAACAGTATCTGTCGCTTTTGGTGACTCACCAGTTCCTTTCGTGATCACTTGATACAGCAGACCTGACTTGGTTTTCTTCACGCCGTCCTGTTTTTCAAACTCAGCACGGAAATCATCACCAGATTTTTTGTTTGCTTCTGCTTTCTCTTTGGCTTTTGTGGTTGCCAATGTATTGAGTCGCTTATCAAAATCTTCCAATGCTTTACGAGCATCTTCATCTGTCATCGCTGATTTATTAGCAAATGCATTTTGGATTCCTTGCAGCACAATATCTTTGTCCAGTGTGATGCCATACTCTTTTGGTTTTTCAAGACTTGTACTCAGATAATTAGCAAAAGAGACACCGATGGCATAAGCTGCTTTCTCATCATCTGACTTAAACTGAACCGCTGCTGGTTTGGCTGCATCCTGAGTGGCAGCTTTAGTTTCTTGTTTTCCTTCATCTTGACAGCCTGCTGCAAGCATCACAGCGGCAGCAAGAAACGATACTTTTAACAATGATTTCATTCAATTCTCCAAATACGTGGGCAAACCTTTTGTAATTGCTCATAATTTCTTGACTAAAATTGATGAGCAACACATTGTTATACAAATATAACGTGATGTGATTCGAATGTCTTTAACTCTCAATGGAAATTCAGACTGATGCGAATATTTTCCCTTTATCTATTCATGTTAATTGTCAGTGTGACGTTAAATGGGTGCTTTTTCTTCACGTCTCCTATCCAAAAATGGGAGATCACACCAGAAGGAGCCACTGCTTTCGGCCTGAGTCGGGACGGTCGATTTGCCCTGACCTATTCTCAAGACAATCTGCTCCAGCTCTGGGATCTTTCTGAAAATAAACGACTCGCGTTACTTGGTTCCCTCGATCAACAAAATAGCACTGTGACCAAAATTAGAATTTCAGACAATGATCGCTATGCCGTCACAGCCGGACAGAATAATTTCGCAGTCTGGGACTTAGCTTGGACACAATCTAAAGGGCTCTGGTCTATTTCGGATGGACTCATCAGAGATATTGATCTCTCAAAAGATGGCGAACAAGTCCTTATGGGTCTATCCAACGGGAAAGCCATTTACGTGGACTTAGTCAGCGGAAGACGCATGGAGTTCCTCGCCCATCATGAGAAAGTTAACTCTGTTGCATTATCGCCCAATGGTCGCTTTGCTCTAACCGGTGGTAATGATTATAAGGCCTATCTATGGGACACGAAATCCGGTCAAATACTGAGAAAATTTGAACATGAACAACGTGTTGTGCGAGTCGCATTGCAGAGAGACGGAAATTTTGCATTTACCTCCGATGGCGGAAACGAGGCCAGAGTTTGGAATTTACATTCTGGTCAGGAAGTCTCTCATCTCCACAGTTTTGCCAGACAACTCATTTTTTCTACAGTACGATTTTCTGATGACGGGACGCAACTCATTACCGGAACCCCTTCCGGCTATGTAGCGGTCTGGGATACGCAAAGCGGCAAACAACTTGCTAAATTCTCAACGGAACCACCAAAAGTGGATCCACCACCACGTTCTGTCGTGTATGATGTTGCCTTTGATCAACAACATCATGTCATATCAGCAAACTCAGCTGGTATTGCAGAAGCTTGGGAACTGGATGAGTAATAAAATGGCCGCAGAAGAAGTAGAACGACTAGAAGCTCGAATCAATGATTTAGAGTGCCAGTTGGCATTTCAGGAAGATACCATCGAAGCACTCAATCAAGCCCTCAGCCAACAACAGCAAACCATTTCCCGGATGCAGGATCAGATGAAGTTCATCGCTGGGAAGCTCAAAAACTTTAGCGATTCATCGGTTGCAGATCCATCTCAAGAGACACCGCCACCTCATTATTGATTTGATATTAATTTGATCATGAATGAATCAGAGCCTCATTAGATCTAATATAGGTAAAAATAAACAATAACAATACCAGCAACAACCAAGCAACCACCGACTCGCCGTAGCAGAGAATTCGGTTGCTGGCTTAACTGGGAGATCATTCGACGCCAGCCATTGGGCGTCAGTAATGGACCAAGTCCTTCGGCAATCAGCAATAAACCGACTGCCAGCCATATTGAATGAGACATAAAATTTGATTCCAAAAATAAAGGCTCCGAAAGGAGCCTTTATACTATGCTTGGTACTTATTTTGTATTTTTACCTTTTGAGTTCTTCATATAACGGAAAAACTCACTTTCCGGGTCAAGCACCAAAATATCACTTTTCTGATTGAAAGACTCTTCATAAGCCTTTAAAGAACGTAGGAAGGCGAAAAATTCAGGATCTTGACTGTATGTATCCGCATAAATTTTAGCGGCTTTCGCATCCGCTTCACCACGCGTTACACGAGCCGTTTTATCGGCCTCTGCAAGAATCGTTGCCACCTCAAGCTCAGCCTGTGCCTTGATGATTTCAGCCTTCTCGCGGCCTTGTGAACGGTGTTTACGAGCGACGGACTCACGTTCTGCTCTCATCCGTTTATAAATCGATTCACTGATCTCATCGGGTAAGTTGATCTTTTTCATTCGAAAATCAACAACGTAGACACCTAAATCTTTCATCGCACTTTCACGGGTACTCAGCAATACTTCTTCCATAATCTGATCACGCTGACCATCAATTTTCAAAGCTTCTTTTGCCGCTTCCGTTGTCACGACTTCTGCATTCTCGCTGTCAGGCAGGACATTATTATCATTCAGCGGACCGGATACGATCTGTTTAATCTCCCGAGAACCGATTTCAGAACGTAATACGTCGGTCACCTTTCTTTCCAGCAGCGCCTGAGCCGTTAAAGCACTTCCGCCCCCGGTTGCCAGATAATAGGTGCCAAAATTCTGAATCCGCCACTTCACATAAGAATCGATGATGACATCTTTTTTCTCTGCGGTAACAAATCGGTCAGAACGGCCATCCATGGTCTGAATGCGGGCTTCAAGCACTTTGACTCGATCAAATAAAGGCATCTTAAAATGCAGTCCGGGCTCATAGATACGTGCAATTTCACCGTCTTTTAAAACTCGGCCAAAGCGAACGACGATACCACGTTCTCCTTCATGAATAACAAATACAGACATGAGAAAAACAATCAAAAGTAGTACCAATACAGGGATTATTAACTTACGCATTCTTAGTATCTCCCTTGTCGTGAACCAGTACGTGGCTGTGCATCATCTTGATTACTACTTTTCTGAGATTCAAGTTCGATGTGATCATAAAGCGGAGATGACTTCAAATCTCTCTTGGTTTGCGTCTCTCCTTGCCCTGATAATTTATCAATTGGCAGATAAAGTAGGTTACCGCTCGATTTCGAATCAATCAGAATTTTCGATGAATGAGAGTAAACAGCTTGCATGGTATCGATGTACAAACGGTTTCTTGTCACTTCCGGTGCAGCTTTATATTCAGGAAGCAGTTTTTCAAACTGGGCAACCTGACCAGAAGCTTCATTCAACACACGTTCACTATACCCTTGGGCTTCTTTTTTCAACCGCTCTGCACGACCAGTCGCTTTAGGAAGCACCTCATTTTTATAGGCTTCCGCTTCACGAATGAAACGTTCTTCATCTTCTCGGGCTGCAATTGCGTCATCAAACGCGTCTTTAACCTGCTCCGGTGGACGAGCCGACTGGAAGTTCACATCAACAATCGTTAAGCCCATATCATATTTCTTAATGATGTCATTCAATGTGTCTTGAGTCGTTTCACGGATCTGCTGACGGCCACTGGTTAAAATACTATCCATCAACGAATCACCAATGACGGCACGCAATGCAGAATCAGTCGCCTGACGCAGGCTATCATCGGCACTAGTGACTTGATAGAGATATTTATATGGATCCGCCACCCGATACTGAATATCCATTCCGACGGTGACCACATTCTCATCTTTTGTCAGCATCAGACCCGTTGCCCGCAATGAACGGATGGCCTGTACATTGACCGGTTCCACTTCATCGATAAAGCGAGCCCGCCAGTTCAAACCAGGATTGACGATGTGATCAAACTTACCCAATCTCAGTAAAACGCCTCGCTCGGCTTCACCGACAGTATAAAATCCGGAGAAAAACCAAATTGCAACAGCGATAACAGCAATGATTCCAAATCCAATAGAACCACCACCGGGAAAAGAGGATCCTTTATTACCGCCTCCTTTCTTGCCAAATTTACCGCTAATTTTTTGGCTCAGTTTATTGAAGACTTCATCCAGATCCGGTGGTCCTTGATCACGTCCACCACGGTCACCATGGTCTTTATTGCCCCACGGATCTTTATCACGGTCATTATTACTATTACCGTTGTTATTACCAGGCTCATTCCACGCCATTAGTAATCTCCATCATTTGATATGACGTTATACTGTAGCAGTCCTTTAAGTAACTATAAAGTCACACAAAACTGCGTGTTCTCTTTTTTCTAGTCTAGACCAATCCGCCTGTTGCATACGAATAGAAATTAATAAATTTCCTTGTTGATCATATGATTCCTGCAAAATTGATCGATTCTTGAAGAAGAAGCTGCGCATACGACCCTGATGTTCAGGTGGAATACACAGTTGATATTGAACGATTTGTCCGGCTAACCGTTCTGTCAGCGCTTGGAAGAGTAGGTCAATACCAAGTCCTTCCATTGCCGAAACCCAAACGATTCGAGGGACACCTTCATCATCTCGTTCAATTCTGGGTTGCTGACTTTCCATATTGTCGATCTTGTTCATCACCAGCAGAACCGGAACTTCATCTGCTTCAATTTCAGCAAGCACATCATCGACAGCTCTTATATTGTCACGAAAACGCTCATCACTTGCATCTACAACATGTAACAAAATGTCAGCTTCCTGAGTTTCTTGTAATGTTGCTTTAAAAGCAGCCACCAAATCGTGGGGCAAATGACGAATAAATCCTACCGTATCAGCCAAAATTGCATTGCCCACATCTTCGAGTTGAATTCTTCTCAACGTAGGATCTAATGTAGCAAATAGCTGGTCGGCAGCATAAACGCCAGCTTCGGTAATGCAGTTAAATAGTGTCGATTTACCAGCATTCGTATAACCAACGAGTGATATCGTCGGTACTTCAGCACGGTTTCGAGCTCGACGCCCTTGTTCTCGCTGTTTAGCAACTTTTTCTAAGCGACGCAGTATCGCTTTAATCCGCTCACGCAATAAACGTCTGTCAGTTTCTAGCTGTGTTTCCCCTGGCCCCCGAAGACCAATCCCGCCTTTCTGGCGTTCAAGGTGTGTCCACCCCCGAACAAGTCGTGTAGACAAATGGCGAAGCTGGGCAAGTTCGACTTGTAGCTTCCCTTCATGGGTTCGTGCTCGCTGAGCAAAGATATCAAGGATCAATCCGGTACGATCAATCACTCGACATTGACACAACTGTTCAAGATTGCGCTCTTGGGCTGGAGAAAGGGCATGGTTGAAGATCACAACTTCGGCTTCAGTTTGCATCACAGCTTGTGCAATTTCCTGAGCTTTACCCTCACCGACGTAGTATTTGGGGTGCGGAGCCTGACGACTACCTGTTATCACTTGTAGTGTCGTGACTCCAGCGGAACTAACCAGCATTTCACATTCGCTGAGATCTTCCCACTCCCCTTCTTGCGTAAAGTTGATATGAACAAGTACGGCTCGCTCACCGGCTTCATAACGGTCAAACAAGCTATCAACTCCTTATAAGATATTGTATATGATTAATCGTCTGATTTATCTGATGAACGCTCGTTAGCAGGACGATCACCATGATGACTGACTGCACGGGCAGGAACAACCGTTGAAATAGCGTGCTTATATACCATCTGATTCACTGTGTTTTTCAACAGAATGACAAACTGATCAAACGATTCGATCTGTCCCTGTAATTTAATACCATTAACCAAATAAATGGATACAGGAATACGCTCGCGACGTAATGCATTTAAGAATGGGTCTTGTAGAGATTGCCCCTTAGCCATTTTATTTTCCTTATTTTCTATTTGTATTAATTATTTAGCTAGTGGAACCAAGCTTTGTGCAGCCTTTGCATCCGAGCTAAACGAATAAAGTAACATCCTGAGACACTCAAGTTATGGCGCTTCTGGACCAAAATTTCAAGTGACATGTCCATAAAGGATGTACGACACAAAAACGATCATATTATACACAGCGTACTCGATAAGAAGCTATCGAATTCGATATAATTTCATACGCTTGTTCAATATTCTCGCTATCCAGCCACGTCAGATCATTCCAGCTACGGAGCCAGGTGATCTGGCGTTTGGCTAATTGACGAGTGGCACATATACCACGATAAATTGCTTCATCAAGCGAACAGCTTCCGTCTAAATACTCCCACATCTGTCGGTAACCGACACAACGAATAGAAGGTAAATCAGCATGAAGCTCTTGACGAGCATATAACGCTTTGACCTCATCTTCAAATCCGGCTTCGATCATCTTGTTGAAGCGAATTTCAATTCGCCGATGAAGCTCGGAGCGTTCCTGAGGTGCAATCGCGAACTGTACCACATCAAATGGTAGCACTTCTCCCTTTGTTCGCGTCAATTCCGTCAAAGTTTTTCCAGAAATTCGATAAACTTCTAATGCTCTGGATAACCTTTGCGGGTCATTCGGGTGGATCCGCGTAGCCGACTCAGGATCAATCTCAGCAAGCTGTTGGTGAAGCGCAGACCATCCAGAGTGGGCTGCTTCTTGTTCAATCTGCTGTCGAATCTCAGCGTCGGCTGCCGGTAAGGGGGAGAGTCCTTCGAGTAATGCTTTAAAATACAGCATCGTGCCACCAACCAAGAGTGGGATCTTACCGCTTTGCACAATCTCGTGCATATGATGAAGTGCGTCCCGGCGAAAATCAGCCGCTGAATAGGCGGATTCCGGTTCCAGTATATCGATTAACCGATGGGGAGCCTGTGCCAGCTCCGCAGCCGTAGGTTTGGCGGTCCCTATATTCATGCCTCGGTAAATCAATGCAGAATCAACACTGATGATTTCAATAGGAAAATGTTGACATAGCCGAATTGCTAAGTCAGTTTTTCCTGACGCGGTTGGCCCCATTAAGAATAAGGCCAGAGGTCGTTGTTGGCTCATGAGTTAAATGCTGTAATCGTTGCCGAAAAATCCACGGGTCGAACAAAGGCCCTGTCATCTAAAGGCAATTGCTCAAAATAAAGCTGCTCAACTTCAGCTATGAGTTGAATGGCTTGTGACAAAGTGTAGTCACTTTGTTCAGTATTCGCATAATCTGCGAGCCATTCAGTCACATGGGCTAGCGTTGCGGATGGATCGTTCTGGTTTAAACAAGAAGCGTAAGATACCAGATCTGGAATTAATTTCTGCAAATTCTGCTGTCGTAGCGGTTGCGGGACACTCATCACCATTAAGGTATCTGCTGAACGCTTTTTCAACTCAATCCCAAGTCGCAAAAAAACATCCTGATACGATATCGCGCAGGATAGCTGCTCACGCGTCAACTTCAAAGACAAGGGAACTAAAAGCGGCTGCCCTTTACGAGGTTGTGAGGTTGCATCAAGCTGTCTTTGCAGTTTCAAATGATTGGCTCTTGCAAGCGCAACCATACAACAGGATGTCCCGGAACTCATTAATAGGAATTTCCCTTGAATCACCGCAACCGCTTTCCCCAGCATCATGACTTCATCAATATCATCGAACGCTTCTTGGGCATCATGCTCATTCACCACCGACGACTGCTCGTCAGATGAATCATGGGGCACGCTCATTAATTGCTGATAGATTTTCGCCTCTTTCAGAGAAGTCGCTTTGGTCTGACTCCGGTTCCCTGAGCTACTTCCCCCTGCCGAAGAAGTCGAGCGGCTGGATTGTGGCTGCCAAGGCTGGGGGGGAGCACTTTCCCGGACACCATCACGGGAGTGACCTGAACCACCTCTTCCCGGATAAGATGGCGTTTTATCAATGGCATCCAATAATTGCGGTGAAAGTTGAGTTGGTTCTGAAGCATCATCCGGTGTCTGATAATGAAATGCGGACCGACTGACTTCCGGTTCATCGATGTGTTGTCCTTGTGCAAGGGCGCTGCTGATTGCCTGATAGATAAAATCGTGCACCAAACGAGCCTGATGAAAACGCACTTCATGTTTCGCCGGATGAACATTGACATCGACCTGTCTCGGATCTAATTCAATATACAGTACGTAAGCCGCATACTGATCAGGGCTCAGGCTCCTTTCGTAACTTTGGCGGATGGCATGATTGATCAGTTTATCTTTCATCATACGGCCGTTAACGTAACAATATTGCAAGTCACTTTGTTGTCTCGCACCTTCAGGTGTCGAGATCCATCCATGTAATATCAGCCCTTGATGCTCAAGTTCAACCTTCAACATGTGCCGGACAAACGGCTGACCACAGACAGCAGCAATGCGTTTTTCTTTTTGTAGTTCTGTTTGTGCGGCCCGATACTGGCGTACCATTTTGCCATTATGTTTCAGGAAAATGGTGACATCAAAACGACTTAATGCAATCCGTTTGAGCACTTCTTCGATATGGGTAAATTCAGTTTTCTCTGTCCGTAAAAACTTTCTTCTGGCTGGTGTATTAAAAAACAGATCCAAAACTTCAACCGTTGTCCCGACCGGATGGGCAGCCGGTTGAAGTTGCACGGCCATATCCCGACCCTCACTATAAGCCAGCCACGCTTCATCCTGCGTTGCCGGTCGTGATGTTAACGACAGACGAGAAACTGAACTGATACTGGCCAGAGCTTCCCCCCGAAAGCCCAGACTGATAATCGCTTCCAGATCATCGAGAGAATGAATTTTTGAGGTCGCGTGGCGACTGAGCGCCAGCGTGAGTTCATCTTTTTCGATCCCATGCCCGTTATCTCTGACACGGATCAGCTTCGCGCCCCCCTTCTCAATATCAACATCAATTCGGGTTGCACCGGAATCCAGACTATTTTCAACCAACTCTTTTACGACAGAGGCAGGTCTTTCAACAACTTCTCCGGCCGCAATCTGGTTTGCCAGCCGAGCAGGTAAAATTTTTATCGTCATAGGATAGGATTATCTATTGGGAATAATGAGTATCTGTTTAATCGCTAACTGATCAGAATGTAGTTGGTTTGCCTGACGGATACTTTCGATACTCACACCATAGTCTTTTGCAATCTTACTCAAATACTCACCTCGTTTGACTTGGTGTTTGCGTAAGGGTTTATCTTTCAAGCTCACCGTAATTTTCAGCGTCTGCCCGACACGTAACACAGATGAACGAAGTCGATTTTCTTTACGTATGGCATCGACACTCACTTTATACTTACTGGCAATCGCCCCCAAGTATTCGCCTGATTTAACAGTATGAGTAATCACTTCAGTTTCAACCGGATTTTTGATCTCTGGCACTACAATCGGATTCGTATTACTGCTTGGAATCATGAGAACCTGTCCAACCGTCAACGTCGATGAGCTCAAGTGGTTCTCACGACTTAATGTATCCGTCGTGACACCATATCTCTGGGCAATCACGGACAAAAACTCACCCGCCTGAACCACATGTTTTCTGGCTTTTTTACGGCTGGCAAACAACGTTCCTTCCGGTGGTGTATCTTCAAAGTAGTTTACAACCGCTTTTGCTATCGCCTCTGAAAGCTTATTCTGATGACTGCTCTGAAATAACATCCGCTCCTCTGTCGGATTAGAAATAAAACCCGTTTCAACCAGAACAGACGGAATATCCGGAGATTTCAGTACCGCGAGACTCGCATTGACTGGCGTCTTTTTATGTAGCCGGGCAACTTTCCCCAACTCTTTCAAAATATCTCTGGCAACTTTGTAACCTTCTTTCTGAGAATGGCTAAATTGCAAATCCAAGAGAGTCTGACTAATGTTTTTATCATTATTTCTCTTCGCCAAAACCTGACCGGCACCACCAAGTAACTCAGACTGTCGCTCATGATCTTCGACCCATTTGGCAATTTCAGTATTGGCACGACGGGTATTCAGCACAAAAACAGAAGCACCTCTGGGTTGTGGAGATGTAAATGCATCTGCATGAATGGAAATCAACAGATGCGCTTTATTTTTTCTGGCAATATCAGAACGCCGGTTCAGATTGACAAAATAATCCCCTTTACGGGTCAGTACCGCTTTCATACCGGGGACTGCATTCAATTGGGCGGCTAGCTTTTTCGCCACACTTAATGTCACATTTTTCTCGTATTTTCCCTTTGGCCCGATAGAACCGGGATCTTCCCCACCGTGTCCAGCGTCAATCGCGACGACAATATCGGCATTCCCTTGATACTGAGAAGCATCTTTCGCGACCTGAGCAGCCGAAGAAGAAGAGGAAGCACCGGAATCTGAACTCGATTCATCATGAGGCAAGTCAATTACCAGACGATGCCCATATTCCTGTTTTGGCGTTGGAGCCAGTTTAAATATTTGTGGTGAGACTTTTTTCTTGAGCTCGAACACCAGACGATAAGTGCCCGACTTTGGTGGGGAGCTCTTTCTGATTTTGTTCAGCACATCGCTATCACTGACCGAGATCGGAAGCTTAGCCCGAACATCAGTATCCAGCAGATCAACCACAAGTCGATGAGGATGACTCAGTGTGAAATAACTGTAATGAGCTTCTTCACTCAGATCGATGACGACACGTGTTTCATCGGGAGAGGGCCAAACTCGAATACCTTGAATTGAATTCGCCTGCGCAAACAGGCTGACAGATAAGGTTACGAACCCCAAAAAGACAAAAATAAAAGAATAAAGGTACTTACCGTTTCTCATAACTCCAACTGACTCAGTAACGTTCGTCCATATTCACTGTTTGCAGACAGAACAACAATCCTGCTCTCTCCATCGTAGCGAATCTCTATCTCTATATCAGCCGAGGGTAATAGGCCGGCACCTTTTTCCGGCCACTCAACCAAACAAATTGCATCCGGGGAAAAATAATCTCGGATTCCCATAAACTCGAGCTCTTCAGGGTCAGCCAGCCGATAGAGATCAAAATGATAGACTTGCCATCGCTCCAGTTGGTAAGGCTCGACCAAGGTGTAAGTCGGACTCTTCACATTCCCCTGATGTCCTAAAGCTTGAATAAACCCTCGGCACAACGTTGTTTTTCCTGCCCCTAAATCACCATGCAAATAGAACGTTGTTTGACGAGAACATATCAAAGCAAGATGACTGCCCAGTCTTACGGTTTCAGTCTCATCCTTTAATAACAGTACCTTCGTCTTCATCAATCCGATCTCTTATTGTTAACAAATTCATTTAGGGTCTCCGATAGTAAACTGGGTTGGAATCAAGAGACAAGTACTCTTCTGTAAGGGATTGGAAAAAACGTTCCTGATTCCCCCCATAATTCTCCAAGGCCACTCACTGGATCTGCCCATATGGATCCGTTAAGATCCTTGTCCCTTTTTACCGAGTGAGCATCATGGACTATCAGGCATTAGCAGATAAAATCAAAATCTGGGCTCAGGCGCTTGGATTTGAAAAAGTCGGTATCTGTGATGTTGATCTCACCGAGCATGAGGCTGAGCTGCAACGCTGGCTCGATGCAGGATATCACGGGGAGATGGACTGGATGGCACGTCACGGGATGTTGCGGGCAAGACCTCAAGAACTTCATCCGGGCACAATACGTGTTATCAGCGTTCGAATGAATTACCTACCGCCACAAGCCCACTTTGCCAGTAATCTGAATACACCAACACATGCTTATATTAGTCGCTATGCGCTGGGACGTGATTATCACAAGCTGGTGAGAAAACAGCTGAAAAAGCTCGGGGATAAAATCAGACAAGAGATCGGGGAACTCAATGATCGACCTTTTGTTGATTCAGCCCCGATTTTAGAACGTCCCCTTGCTCAAAAAGCCGGACTCGGCTGGACAGGGAAACACTCATTGATTCTGGATCAAGATGCTGGTTCATGGTTTTTCCTCGGGGAATTACTGGTCGATATTCCGCTACCCGTTGATCAGCCCAGCCAGAACCAATGTGGTACTTGTCGATCTTGTATTACCTCTTGCCCGACGGGTGCAATTGTCGCTGACGGTGTTGTTGATGCAAGACGCTGCATTTCATATCTCACCATTGAATTTTCCGGAATCATCCCGCTTGAGTTTCGTAAAGCAATTGGTAACCGCATTTATGGATGTGATGATTGCCAGTTGGTTTGCCCTTGGAATCGCTCTGCTTCTCTCACCGATCAACCAGACTTTCATCGTAGAGATGTCTTTTCTCATCCGGATCTGGTTGAGCTATTTGCGTGGGAGGAAGAAACTTTCTTACAAAATACCGAAGGTTCTGCTATTCGACGTATCGGCCACCAACAATGGCTAAGAAATATTGCGATCGCCATGGGAAATGCTCCCTATTCAGAACGGATTGCACTAGCCTTAGAAAAGCGTCTGGGAGAAACAGAGTTACTGGATGTTCATATCCGTTGGTCATTAGAGCAACATCAACAGAAACAACGGCAAGAACAAAATCGGAAGCATGAACGGCTGATTCGTATCATTCAGAAGGGATTGCCCAGAGACGCATAGCTCGTTGTCCCGTCAAGCTATCCACTCAGCAAAATTACAACTTATTTTGACATGATGCCCAAATATTTTGGTGTGGAAAAAACTTTCACTTTCACTTTTTTTGTTTGTTATCGGAAGAGTTAACCACATTACAAAGGTATGACAAGGATCAATGCATGAAATAAGAAAGATCAATCTCAAATGCTGACTATCGCTGCAAAAAATAACTAAAATCATTAAAAAACATATAGTTAACAAAAATAAGCATTTCCGACTATAACTCAGTTATTTTACAAGATCTTTTGCTATCCCCTTTCCCTATATCGCCAAAAACAGATTACCCACTGACTTATCCACAAAACATATTCTGTGGATAACTCTGTTAGCGAAAATTAGAAATCGCATGTGCAGCACTGATTTCATCAGGGTTCATCAGTGTACAGATTGGGTAAAAACAGGAGTATTTTAGCAAACCTGTTTGATTGGATATTCTTGTAAGGAGTTTATGCTTCGCAGCATGAAGAAAGAGCGTGACAAAATTTAGCGTTAATTGATCTGGAGCGACACACGGGGTTCGAACCCGTGACCTCAACCTTGGCAAGGTTGCGCTCTACCAACTGAGCTAGTGTCGCATGTCATTCACTAAATTAAAATTGGTTGCGGGAGCCGGATTTGAACCGACGACCTTCGGGTTATGAGCCCGACGAGCTACCAAACTGCTCCATCCCGCGTCCATGATATTATCGCTTAAGCGATAATATGAATTCTGGAGCGACACACGGGGTTCGAACCCGTGACCTCAACCTTGGCAAGGTTGCGCTCTACCAACTGAGCTAGTGTCGCATATCATTAACTAAATTAAAATTGGTTGCGGGAGCCGGATTTGAACCGACGACCTTCGGGTTATGAGCCCGACGAGCTACCAAACTGCTCCATCCCGCGTCCATGATACTATCGCTCAAGCGATAATATGTACTCTGGAGCGACACACGGGGTTCGAACCCGTGACCTCAACCTTGGCAAGGTTGCGCTCTACCAACTGAGCT
>NZ_KQ947476.1:90347-114879 GCF_001506075.1 Vibrio sp. MEBiC08052
TACCAACTGAGCTAGTGTCGCACAAAACAACGCTTTACGTCGTTCAGGGCTGCGAATTATAAGAGCATTTTTTTCTGATGCAAGCTTTTCATTTAAAAAAACTGAGTTTTTTTTTAGATTGAAGAAAAAGCGAGCAATATCGCATTGTAATGCTCTAAAATCATTCAAATCGTCAATATTGTTCTTCGGTAATATTGCAGTTCAGCAATCGATTCTCGGATATCATCCAACGCTAAATGACTCCCCTTTTTCTGAAATCCATCCAAAATTTCTGGCCGCCAACGTTTTGTCAGTTCTTTCAGCGTACTCACATCCAGATAACGATAATGAAAATAAGCTTCCAACTCCGGCATATACTTCACCAGAAAACGCCGATCCTGACCAATACTGTTCCCACAGATTGGCGATTTTCCTTTTGGGACCCATTGTTCTAAAAACTTTATCGTCAACCGGACTGCTTCAGCTTCGGTCACCGCACTTTGCCGGATCCGCTCAACTAAGCCACTTTGGGTATGCGTTGTTACACACCATTCATCCATTTTGGCCAACTCTTGTTCTGACTGATGAATCGCGAGCACCGGACCTTCAGCCAGAATATTTAATTCGCTATCTGTCACGATCGTGGCAATTTCAATAATCTTGTGTACTTCCGGATCGAGACCTGTCATCTCTAAATCAATCCAAATCAGATTTTGATCATTTAAAGCCATTACACTTACCTGTATAGGTTTGATAATAAAAAATGTACTATACCCAAATTATACGCGGTGAGATAGTTTGAACCCATGAATGCTGTCAGCAGCATCGGTGGTTTACACAACTCAGCTTTAACACAGTGAAAGTAATATTGTGGGTAAACAGAAAAAATTAACGAAAGGACAAGTCCGTCGTGTCCGACATAACCAGACAAAGCGCTTAAAGCAAGAGACCACGGTGGAATGGGATGAATCGATGCTGGGTTCGGCCAAACAGGGGCTGGTTATCAGTCGCTTTGGTCAACATGCCGATATCGAAGATTTGCAAACCCGGGAAATTCATCGCTGTAACCTGCGCCGAGGCATCGAAACATTGGTCTCTGGTGATCGGGTGATCTGGCGTTCAGGGCTCGACATAATGGCTGGTATTTCAGGTGTTGTTGAGGCGGTCGAACCGAGACATTCGATTCTGACTCGTCCTGATTACTATGATGGTTTAAAACCTGTTGCTGCCAATATCGATCAAATCATTATTGTCTCTTCCGTGCTTCCTGAACTGTCGCTGAATATCATCGATCGATACTTGATCGTCGCGGAAACACTGAATATCCAACCACTTTTGGTCTTGAATAAAGTCGATTTGCTCAGCGCTGAACAGAAGCTGGAATTCCAGGATTGGATGACAACGTATGAAAAACTTGGCTATCCGTCTCTTTTCGTCAGCCGAAAAACAAGGGAAGGCCTCACACAACTCGAGTCCTACCTACAAGACAAAATCAACGTGTTTGTCGGTCAATCCGGTGTCGGCAAGTCCAGCCTCGTCAATGCCATTTTGCCGAATCTGGAAGCGGAAATTGAAGAAGGGGATGTGTCGGCCAACTCAGGGTTGGGTCAACATACCACCACAGCAGCGAGACTCTATCATATTCCGACAGGCGGTGACCTGATCGATTCTCCGGGGGTCAGAGAATTCGGACTATGGCATTTAACTCCTGAAGAGATCACTCAAGCTTATGTTGAGTTTCGCCCCTATTTAGGCGGCTGTAAATTCCGTGACTGTAAACATGATGATGACCCCGGCTGTATCATTCGTGAAGCGGTAGAAAGCGGTGATATCAGTGAAATCAGATACGAAAACTATCACCGAATTCTGGAGAGCATGAACGAAAATAAAGCCAATCGACAGTATTCAAGAAATAAAAAAGCGGACCTGTAAAATCGTGACTACTGACATCCTGCCGGATATTCAGTAACATGCCGCCGTTTAACTGATA
Source organism: Vibrio sp. MEBiC08052 (assembly GCF_001506075.1). Lineage (GTDB taxonomy): Bacteria > Pseudomonadota > Gammaproteobacteria > Enterobacterales > Vibrionaceae > Vibrio. The sequence goes on from NZ_KQ947476.1 coordinate 92,317, forward strand.
TGGAGTCTCTGAGACCGGATGAAAACCATGGATAAATTTAAAATTGGATTACAATACTGGTTACCTCAACATGCCCTAACGCGGCTGATGGGGAAACTTGCTTCGGCAAAAGCTGGAATTCTGACGACTTCGGTCATCCGCTGGTTTATCAAACACTATCAAGTCAACATGCATGAGGCCTTGCATACGGATCCGGCTCATTTTAAAACCTTCAATGACTTCTTTGTTCGTGAACTCAAACCGGAAGCCAGACCGATCGCCGAGGGAAACGATGTGTTGGCCTACCCTGCAGATGCTTGTATCAGTCAGTTTGGCCCTATCATGGACGGACAACTCATTCAAGCAAAGGGCCACACCTATTCCGCACTTGAGCTCCTTGGCGGAGACCCCGATCTGGCAGAGCAGTTCGCCGGCGGAGGGTTCGCAACACTGTATTTATCACCACGCGATTATCACCGTGTTCATATGCCTTGTGACGGTATCTTGCGACAAATGATTTATATCCCTGGTGATTTATTTTCAGTCAACCCACTCACAGCCGAGAATGTCCCGAATTTATTTGCCCGCAATGAACGCTTGGTCTGTATCTTCGATACGCCATTCGGTCCTTTGGCTCAAGTTCTGGTTGGCGCAACCATCGTTGGCAGCATAGAGTGTGTCTGGGATGGTTGTATCACACCGCCACGCGGTAATTCGATTTATCGTTGGGATTATCCTTCGGAAGGAGACAAAGCGGTTCACCTGAAGAAAGGCCAAGAAATGGGACGTTTTAAACTCGGTTCTACCGTCATCAACTTATTTGCAAAAGATCAAATCCGTTTTGATAATGCGATGGATGTAACCCTGCCCACATTAATGGGCGATGTGTACGCACACCGAAAATCACAATAACCTTCTATATGTCTCAATTAAGTTATATGTCCCAGTTAAGTGACTTGACTGGGACTCAAGCAATTCAGGTCAAACAACCTTAGCTGTAACAAATATATTTTCTCTCCTTGTCAACGTTGGATCACATCCTTAGAGACTGAGTCTCAAAAAACATTAACTCTCTCTAAGACCGATACCCGTCTATAAATTATCCTAATGTGTAGATTCCAAATATGGGTGTCGTTTATGAAAAAAATCAATCTCAACCAACTCACCAAATTGCTTTTCTGCTTTCTTCCACCGCTCATTCTGCTCTGGATACCGATTGATGCGATACCCATTCCGGACATGACCTTGATCCAACATCGACTGCTCGCGATTTTCTTACTGGCTGCCCTATTATGGATTCTGGAACCCGTCCCTGTTTTCGCCACCTCGATTCTCATCATCACGCTTGAGCTCATTATGATTTCAAATAAGGGCTTACATTGGTTCCGCAAACCACCGGAAGGCCATGCGTTTGGCGAGCTGATTCCTTATACCGACATATTCAGTGCCTTTTCTTCACCGATTATCATTTTATTCATGGGGGGATTTGCACTGGCGATTGCTGCCTCTAAATATGAGCTGGACAATAATCTGGCACGCGTGCTGCTCAGGCCATTCGGAACACAGCCTAAATTCATCATGCTCGGGCTGATGCTCATCACGGCCTGTTTTTCGATGTTTATGTCCAATACAGCGACAACGGTCATGATGCTTGCACTACTGGGACCGATTGTTGCTTCAGCCCAACCGGGAGATAAAGGCATCAAAGCGTTGGTACTCTGTATCCCGATCGCCGCCAATACGGGAGGGATTGCCACGCCAATCGGTACACCACCCAACGCCATTGCACTCCAATACCTGATCGGAGAAAATAGTATTAGTTTTCTGTCTTGGCTGCTTATGGGGCTGCCATTTGTGCTGATACAGATGACGATTGCATGGTTTTTACTACAAAAATTTTTTCCATCGTCCCAAAGTCACCTGACACTGAATCTAAAAGGACAATTTAAAACGACATGGCGTGCCGTGACCGTTTATATCACTTTCGCTGTCACGATTTTATTGTGGATGACCACATCGCTGCACGGCATGAACACCTATGTGGTGGCGATTATCCCACTGGCAGTTTTCACCCTGACCGGAATCATGGGGAAAGAGGAGCTGAAGCAGATTAACTGGGATGTGCTCTGGCTGGTCGCAGGTGGGATCGCGATTGGCATTGGTCTGGAAGAAACAGGGCTCGCCAAAGCATTAGCTCATTCGATCAATTATCAAAATCTATCGCCAATGTCAGTGGTCATTTCGTTATCCCTGGTCTGCTGGCTGATGGCCAACTTTATGTCCAATACGGCAACAGCTAACTTATTGATGCCTATCGCTGCAGCTATCGGTAGCTCAATGACGAGTCTGCAAGCAATCGGCGGATTACAAGGACTGCTCGTGGTAGTCGCATTTTCCGCCTCACTGGGAATGATCCTGCCTGTATCTACGCCACCCAACTCATTAGCTTACTCGACAGGTTTAATCGAAAGTAAAGACATGGCGAAAATCGGAACGCTCATTGGTATCATTGGATTGCTTATCGTCTATTCAGCAACCTGGATGCTCACCTGATACGCAACGATGCTCGTTTGAGTATGGCAATAACGCCCCTCACAGACGTGTTACTTTTGCTTCGGAGTAACACGTCAACAGAGGGATACGCCACCATCTCCAATTCCGTAAAAACGCTTTAAAATAAACAGTATAAACTGCTTTGTTTTCATATCCGCTTCAGGCATATTGATGCGCTATTTTACGGCTTTCGATACAGAGATACATCTATGGGTTACGAGTGGTTAGCACTTGCTGCTGCTTTTTTATGGGCTATCGCCAGTATACTTTCCGTCACCCCGGCGCGACATCTGGGTACATTTTCCTATAGTCGCTGGCGCATGGGTTGTACTTCCCTCATGCTGGGGTTGTTTGCTTGGTTCACTCACGGTTGGGCCACCGTCGAATCTGAGCATATCGTTCCGATGATGTTATCCGGCTTAATCGGTATTTTTATTGGCGATACCGCACTATTTGCCTGCTTCAATCGTATGGGCCCGAGGCAAGCGGGCCTGCTTTTTTCCTGTCATGCGGTGTTCTCTGCTATTCTCGGCTATTTCCTGTTTCAGGAAACTATGACCTCCGGGGAATTTCTCGGTTCAGTGCTCGTTTTCAGTGGGGTTGTGATCGCCATATTTTTTCGTAAAGCACAACCCGGTACGCTCGAAATGATTCATGGTAACGTCTGGATCGCAATCGCATTAGGGCTGCTAGCAGCACTCTGTCAGGCTCTCGGTGGCATTTTGGCCAAACCGGTGATGCAGACATCGGTTGATCCGGTTGCCGCTTCCGCACTGCGTATGATTTCAGCATTTATTGCACACAGCGTTTTATTCCTATCAGGCGCTCGGATCGCAAGACCGACTCAAGCCATAAATCGTAAAATATTTTCTACAACACTGCTCAATGCTTTCCTTGCGATGGCACTGGGAATGACACTGATTTTATACGCGCTCCGGGAAGGGAACGTGGGGATGGTTGCGTTACTTTCATCCACCACGCCGATAATGTTATTACCGATTTTATGGTTTTATACCAAACAACGTCCGAACCGATTTGCTTGGGTCGGAGCCATCATTGCCGTTCTCGGGACGGGCATGTTGGTGTACTAATGCCGGTGTACTAAAGGCGGTACAAAAACAACAAAATAAAATAGTGTGATTTATGAACTGTAAGGTACTATGGATTGAATTGATAGGGAGAATCATTGATCTTAACCCTCATCACACTGGATAAAATGTAGTAAAATTACGTTAGTTTTTTAATTTAGATTTCAATATTTGACGAGGTCATCACTATGTCATCAAAGAAGCCAATGGCTTTGGTCATTCTTGACGGTTGGGGTTACCGTGAAGACAACGCAAGTAACGCCATCAACAACGCGAAAACCCCTGTACTGGATAGTCTGGTTGCAAACAACCCTCATACACTGATCTCTGCTTCTGGTCTGGATGTCGGCCTGCCTGATGGTCAAATGGGAAATTCAGAAGTCGGTCACACCAATATTGGTGCCGGACGGATTGTTTACCAAGATTTGACCCGGATAACCAAAGCAATTGCTGATGGTGAATTCCAGACCAATGAGACATTAGTCGCTGCAATTGATAAGGCCGTTGCGGCAGGAAAAGCGGTTCACCTGATGGGGCTGATGTCTCCGGGTGGCGTTCACTCTCACGAAGATCATATCTATGCTGCAGTTGAACTGGCAGCAGATCATGGCGCAGAAAAAATCTACCTGCACTGCTTCCTTGATGGACGTGATACACCACCACGCAGTGCTGAAGATTCACTGAAACGCTTTGACGAACTCTTCGCAAAACTCGGCAAAGGCCGTATTGCTTCCTTAGTCGGACGCTACTACGCAATGGATCGTGACAACAACTGGGATCGGGTCCAAAAAGCCTATGACCTGTTGACACAGGCAAAAAGTGAGTTCACTTACGACAGTGCCGTGGCCGGTCTTGAAGCTGCCTATAGCCGTGAAGAGAACGATGAGTTCGTTCAGGCGACCGTGATTCAGGCTGAAGGAGAAGCGTCAGCAGCAATTGAAGATGGTGATACGATTATCTTCATGAACTATCGCGCTGACCGTGCCCGTGAAATCACACGGACATTTGTGGCTGACTTCGCAGGTTTTGAACGGAAAAAATTCCCAGCGGCTGAGTTTGTGATGCTGACGCAATATGCTGCAGATATCCCGCTCAACTGTGCTTATCCCCCTGAGTCTCTGACAAACACCTACGGTGAGTGGTTATCTAAATCCGGAAAAACTCAGCTACGGATTTCCGAAACCGAGAAATACGCACACGTTACGTTCTTCTTCAATGGTGGTATCGAAACCGAATTTGAAGGTGAAGAACGTCAACTCGTTGCATCACCAAAAGTTGCGACTTACGATCTACAGCCAGAAATGAGTTCTGAAGAGCTCACCGACAAATTGGTTGCGGCAATCCGCTCTGGCAAATATGACGCAATCATCTGTAATTATCCGAATGGTGATATGGTCGGTCATACAGGTGTTTACGAAGCAGCCGTTCAGGCTTGTGAAGCCGTCGATAAATGTATCGGTCGTGTTGTTGAAGCCATTAAAGAAGTCGATGGTCAACTACTCATTACTGCAGACCATGGTAATGCTGAGATGATGGTCAACCCGGAAACCGGCGGAACGCATACAGCACATACCAGTCTGCCAGTGCCACTGATCTATGTGGGTAATCAAGCCATTCAGCTCAAAGACGGTGGTAAACTTTCTGATCTGGCACCAACCATGCTTGCACTGACAGAGATGGAAATTCCTGCAGAAATGTCCGGGAAAGTCTTGTTTTAAGATTTGATGCCTGATGGCTCAAATCACACAAAATGAAAACAGCAGCCCTGTATACAACATATAGGGCTGTTATTTTTAGAGCCAGAGAAAGTTTTTTACATTTCAGTGTCGAGGCACTTCATTGTTTCTGTATACTGAGGGGCATCTTCTTCAATTAAGCATGATACAAGAGCATGGTGCCGTTTTTGATGATTCGATTTTTCACACTTTCGCGTTATTTAAAGCCGCGTCATATTAGTATTTTACTCATCACGCTGTTATTCCACCTTTGCAGCTATGCTGCATCAAAGCAAGAGCTGCAGGGCGTTAAAAATGAAATATCTCGCCAGCAACAGTCGCTTGATTCTCAAACAAAACAGCTGGACAACTTACAAAACACGCTAAAGAATCAAGAACTGGAGATTGTTTCATTTGAGAAGCAAATCTCCCAAACCCAAAGCCAGCTCAAACGTTCAACGCACAATCTGAGCCAGTTAAAAGAGCGCATCACAACACTGGCACAACAAAAAGAAGCTCAGTCAAAGCGATTGAAACAGTTGCTCCATACCTATTACATCACACGCCAGTCGAATCATTTGTCCGGTCTCCTGAAAGATGACTCCGATGAGGATCGTATCAGCCAGTACTACCAGCATCTGGCACAAGCACGCTCAGAGACGATCAACAATTTAGAACAAACCAAGCAACAGCTGCATCAACATGAACAGCAACTCAAACAAGAACAGGAACAGATCCAATCACTCCTTTCCCAACAGACACAAAAGCGTAATCAGCTTCAGCAAACCCAGCGAGAACGCAAAAATACGGTGAATAAAATCCGCTCACGAATATCCAGTGATAAAAATTATCTGGCGGAATTACAGCGCAATGAATCAAGACTCAAAGCAGAAATTGCCAAAGCCGCTAAACGCAGCCAAGTACCGATGGATGGCTTTGCCCGACAAAGAGGAAAACTCCCTTGGCCAATCCAAGGGAAATTATTGCACCGTTTCGGCACCCACCAAACAGGTCAGATTAATTGGAAAGGGATTGTCATCAATGCCGCATACGGGCAACCGGTCAAAGCGGTTTATTCCGGGCGTGTGGTTTTTTCTGATTATCTACGAGGGTACGGGCTCGTTGTATTAATCGACCACGGTCAAGGTGATATGACGTTGTATGGTTTCAACCAAACGCTACTCAAAAAAGAAGGTGATAAAGTTACTGCAGGAGAAACTATCGCACTGGCAGGCGATACGGGGGGGCAACCGATTCCCTCACTCTATTTTGAAGTAAGAAGAAATAGTAAGGCTTCGAACCCACTCATCTGGTTGCAATAAATAGGATACGTTTATCACACTATAAAAGATCCACAGGGCTGTCTTTATCACCAGCGCTGTGGATTCTAACTCAATATAGAATGGTATTTATTCAGTATGCATGGCTCTGATACCTTCTTCCAGAATCTGCAACTGTTCCGCGCCACCGACTGTTGCTCTCGGCTTGACCACGGCAATCACATGTAACATACCTTGATGAATAACTTCTTCCGTTACTTGAGCTTTTTGTGACATCGCGGCACGATAACTCAACCAGCTCGCAGTAATCATATGGAGCGTCGTTACAAAAGATTCCATCTCAGACTCTGGTATATCAAGTAACTCGATCTCGATGAACCGACTGACAATACTCACCAAATTATGTCTTAGTTTTTCCTGAACGCGGATATAAGAGCCATGTAACACTTCATCTCTTTGGAGAATTTCCGGCAAATTCGCGTAGAAAAAACGATATTTCCACATCAGGGTAAAAATAGAATCTAAATAATGTTTCAGGAGTGACAGACTCTCTTTATACCCATGAGGTGGAGCAAAGCGTTCAAGCAGTTCACGAGAATAAAGCTCAAAAATTGCTCTGACAATTTCTTGCTTATTCCGGAAATGATAATACAGATTCCCCGGGCTGATTTGGATATGAGCGGCAATATGGTTTGTTGTAACCGTGCGTTCGCCCTGTTCGTTAAAAAGCTCCAGCGCTGCAAAAATAATTCGATCTTTCGTTTTCATACCAGACATAATCTGACCAAGTTCCACACATTTCATCATGGTACCGAGAGAGGCAGACCCATAATGAGTTAAAACTATTTGTGGTAGGGAGCTGACAACTCATGAACAGCATTCACAAAAATATCAACATTTTCAGGCGGCACATCTAAGTGAATACCATGTCCTAAATTGAAAACATGACCACTCCCCTTGCCAAATCCTGCCAGGATTTGTGCCACTTCATCCCGAATTCGCTGCGCTGGCGCGTATAGCATTGAAGGATCCATATTGCCCTGTAAAGCAACTCGCTCGCCGACGCGAGCTTTCGCATCTTCAATATTGATTGTCCAGTCAAGTCCAATCGCATCACAACCTGTTGCAGCAATCTGCTCCAACCACATCCCACCATTCTTGGTGAAGAGCGTGACGGGTACTTTATAATTACCATGTACTTTGATCAAACCATCGACGATTTTATGCATATATTGAAGCGAAAAATCACGATAATCACGCGGAGTCAGTACACCTCCCCACGTATCAAACACCATGACTGACTGAGCACCAGCCTTAATTTGAGCATTCAGGTATAGGATGACGCTTTCTGCCAGTTTATCGAGTAACGCATGTAACGTCTCTGGCTCAGCGTACATCATCTTCTTGATCTTGGTAAACGCCTTCGAACTGCCGCCTTCCACCATATAAGTTGCGAGAGTCCATGGGCTACCGGAGAATCCGATTAACGGAACAGCACCTTGTAAATCATGACGAATCTGTCGAACCGCATTCATCACATACTGTAATTCACACTCCGGATCAGGAATTCCGATCTTGTTCACGTCCGCCCGACATTGAATTGGATGGGTAAACTTTGGCCCTTCACCGGCTTCAAAATAGAGCCCGAGTCCCATTGCATCAGGAATCGTCAAAATATCAGAAAACAGAATCGCGGCATCGAGAGAGAAACGACGTAGCGGTTGCAACGTGACTTCTGAAGCCAATTCAGGATTTTTACATAAAGTCATAAAATCCCCGGCCTGAGCTCTCACTTCACGGTACTCAGGGAGATAACGCCCTGCCTGGCGCATCATCCATATAGGCGTTCTATCAATGGGTTGCCTCAAAAGCGCACGCAGATAACGATCATTCTTTAATTCAGTCATTTTTAATCTTCCAAATCAGGGCTTTTATCACTTCTTATATCAGATAAATTTTTTAATTCTTTGCAAGCAAGATCATGTTCCGGACGAAAAGAAAATCAGATTGTTTGCAACAATTCAGCTTAAGTGTTAAATATTTGTTCAATAATGAATATTATTAATAATAATAAATAGAGTACTCGCTACTCAACATCTCATAACGACATCTTACTTACCCCTCCGTTTATTCGGAGGTTTTTTTTATCCTATTGACGAAACACTGAGTGCACGAATATCCGCCAGTGTCTGCTCGATCAATGCTCTGGCAATTGTCCCTTCCGGTGCAACCTCCGGCATATTTTGCGGAGAAAACCAGTTCGCGTGACTGATTTCATTCTCATCGATCCGAATTTCCCCTGATGCGTAATCGGCCAGAAAAGCGACCATCATACTTGAAGGGAAAGCCCAAGGCTGGCTACCGAAATACCGGATATTCTCCACTCGGATGCCCGTTTCTTCAAATACTTCCCGGGCAACCGTCTGTTCCAATGTCTCTCCTGCCTCAACAAATCCAGCGACGACAGTATACATGCCCCCCTGATGACGGGCATGTTGGGCCAAAAGAATTTCATTATCACGACGAACAGCAACAATAATACAAGGAAAGATGCGTGGATAATGGATTGTCCGACACTCATGGCACTGCATTGCTAACTCACGGAGATGAAAATAATTCCGACCGCCACATTGGGCGCAGAACCGCTGTGTCTGTGTCATGTGACCATACTGGACCGCCTTACTTGCGGCAAGAAACAATGATTCAGAAATATTCAGTAATGTTCTCAGTGATGACATTGGCAAACGCTGTTCTAAATCTGCTTCATTCAACCAAAAAATTGGGTGGCCATCACATTCTGCAATCTTGACTGCTTTATCTTCAGGAAGAGACCAATGTTCTGCAGTGCCAAAAGGTAGCATATTATTCACAGTCCAGAGTTCGCTTCCGGAAACAACGCACCAGTAAGCGTTTCTGACTTCACTATTTTCTAACATGATCGCTCCTATATCCTTGCAGTCTGACTATTTTACTGGCAATCTAGTTTCATACCAGAGCGGGAAGTGTACCATGTTATAGCCCTCTCGTATGAATAAGATATTGTGTCTCCAGACACAACTGCCAAAGCAGGATCTCCCTATGGGGAGCAGATCATGAGGGCATAACCATGCTTAAAAAATTCAAGAGAATACAAGAGCAGTGGGGAGGTTCCAGTGATGTCATAGATCAATGGTTAGACTCCCGACAAACTTTACTCGTTCAATATTGTAAACTTGCCTCATTGCAGCCCTGTACTTCCAAAGTGGCTCTCAGTGAACTCCCATCAGCCAATGATATTCATGAGTTTTGCCAAAAGCTGGTCGATTACATTTCCACAGGGCACTTTAAGATCTACGATACCGTTAAAGCCAAATGGGAATCAACCGGGTTTACTGCTACGGACGAAATCAACCAAACTTATTTTTCAATTGTTGAGACAACAGATCCCTTACTCAATTTCGCAGATAAGTACTTGGATATCAGAGATGATGAACATCTGGAAAATTTTGACCGCGATCTATCTCACTTAGGGGAAACATTAGAGGCACGATTTGAACTTGAAGATGAGTTGATACAGATGATTGCTGACAGCTTATCGGTTCCTCCCGGAGCATAAGTTCTCAATCAATCGTGTTATTCACCTCACAGAGCACATAAACTGGCACAAAATCAGGCTGATATAAAAAAGGCGCCTTGCGGCGCCTTTTTACATTTAGCAATGATTACTCATCAGACGAGAAACCAGCATTCAGTAATGCAGCCAAGTTATCCGTTGCCTGTTCAGCGGATGGACCTTCTTTTTGCGCACCACGTCTTGCATGACGTTCTTGATGGTAGGCAAAACCTGTACCGGCAGGAATCAATCGACCAACGATAACATTCTCTTTCAGACCACGTAAGTCATCACGCTTACCAGAAACCGCAGCTTCTGTCAGTACGCGAGTCGTTTCTTGGAACGACGCAGCAGAGATAAATGATTCTGTTGCCAGAGAGGCTTTAGTAATCCCTAACAGTTCACGTTCATAACGTGCAGGTTCTTTACCTTCCGCAACTAATTGACGGTTAGCAATTTTCACCTGAGAGTACTCGACCTGTTCTCCAGCGAGGAACTCAGAATCACCGGCAAAAGTAATAGTACACTTACGTAACATCTGACGAACAATCGTTTCAATGTGCTTGTCATTAATCTTAACGCCTTGTAAGCGATAAACTTCCTGAACTTCATTCGCAATGTACTGTGTAACCGCATGAATACCACGCAGACGCAAGATATCGTGTGGAGACTCCGGACCGTCGGCAATCACGTCACCACGTTCGACTTTCTCACCTTCAAACACGTTTAACTGACGATGCTTCGGAATCATTTCCTCATAAGTATCGCTACCTTCACGCGTGATAATCAAACGGCGCTTACCTTTCGTTTCTTTACCGAATGACACAGTACCAGTGTGTTCAGCCAGAATCGCAGGTTCTTTTGGTTTACGTGCTTCAAACAGATCCGCAACGCGAGGCAGACCACCGGTAATATCTCGGTTACCACCAGATTTCTGAGGAATACGAGCCAACGTATCACCGACACCAACTTCCGCACCATCTTCCAGGTTCACAATCGCTTTACCCGGCAGGAAGTACTGAGCTGGCATATCTGTACCAGGAATCATCACATCACGGCCTTGCTCATCAACCAGTTTGATTGCTGGACGCATATCTTTACCGGCAGAAGGACGGGCAGCAGCTTCTGTCACTTCACTTGAAGACAGACCTGTTAAGTCATCCATTTGACGAGAAACGGTCACGCCATCAATCATGTCAACATATTGGACACGACCTGATACCTCGGTAATGATCGGCATGGTGTGCGCTTCCCAGTTTGCAACAACTTCACCGGTATCAACTAAGTCACCGTCAGCTTTGCTCAACAAGGAACCGTAAGGTAGTTTGTGTTTCTCTTTCGTCCGTCCGAACTCATCGATAATCGTCAGTTCAGTTGCACGAGAGGTAATCACAAGCTTACCGTTTTTGTTGGTTACAAATTTCGCATTATTCAGTTTCACAGAACCTTTGTTCTTCGTCTGAATACTGTTCTCTGCCGCTGCTGTCGATGCTGCACCACCGATGTGGAACGTACGCATCGTTAACTGAGTACCCGGTTCACCGATAGATTGTGCTGCGATAACCCCAACAGCTTCACCTTGGTTGACCAGATGACCACGAGCAAGATCACGACCATAACATTGAGCACAACAGCCGAAGTCAGAATCACAAGTTACAACTGAACGAACTCTCAACTGATCAACTGAATTCTCATCGATGATCTGACACCATTTCTCGTCGATCAATGTGTTACGAGGAATCAGAATTTCTTCGGTACCAGGCTTGAGAACATCTTCTGCAACCACACGACCCAAAGCAAGTTCAGTCAAAGCAACTTTAACATCGCCACCTTCGATATGCGGCATCATTTCGACACCTTCGTGCGTCCCACAGTCATGCTCAGTGACCACAACATCTTGTGCAACGTCAACGAGACGACGAGTCAGATAACCTGAGTTCGCTGTTTTCAGTGCCGTATCTGCCAGACCCTTACGAGCACCGTGCGTTGAGATAAAGTACTGAAGAACGTTCAGACCTTCTTTAAAGTTCGCCGTAATCGGAGTTTCGATGATCGAACCATCCGGACGAGCCATCAAACCACGCATACCGGCCAACTGACGAATCTGAGCTGCAGAACCCCGGGCACCGGAGTCAGCCATCATGTAAATACTATTGAATGACTCTTGCTTCTCTTCATCACCCTGACGGTTGATAACCGTTTCAGAAGACAGGTTTTCCATCATAGCTTTCGCAACACGATCGTTGGTTGAAGCCCAGATATCGATCACCTTGTTATATCGTTCTCCAGCAGTCACAAGACCAGATTGGAATTGCTCCTGAATTTCGCGAACTTCTTCTTCTGCTTCAGAGATCTCTGTATATTTCGCTGGCGGTACAACCATATCGTCAATACCGACCGAAACGCCAGACAGTGCCGCATAAGCAAAACCTGTATACATGATTTGGTCAGCAAAGATAACTGTGTCTTTCAGACCCAGTTTACGATAAGCCTCGTTTAACAAATTCGAAATTTGCTTCTTACCTAGTTTTTGGTTGACTAGGCTATATGGCAGACCTCTTGGTACGATTTGCCACAGCATTGCACGACCGATAGTGGTATCAACCATTTTCGTTTCTGTCGTTTCACGGCCGTCTTCATCACGGACAGTTTCTGTGATGCGAACTTTTACGCGTGCATGGAGCGCAGCAGATTTGGTGCGATATGCTTTCTCTGCTTCCGCAGGACCAGCAAGGTACATTCCCTCACCCGGTGCATTAATCTTTTCACGCGTCATATAGTAGAGACCCAAAACAACGTCCTGTGATGGTACGATGATTGGCTCACCAGATGCTGGCGACAGAATATTGTTGGTTGACATCATCAGCGTACGAGCTTCAAGCTGTGCTTCAAGTGTCAATGGCACATGAACTGCCATTTGGTCACCGTCGAAGTCCGCGTTATAAGCCGCACACACCAATGGATGTAGCTGAATTGCTTTCCCTTCGATCAGAACAGGTTCAAAAGCCTGAATCCCCAAACGGTGAAGTGTCGGTGCACGGTTCAGAAGTACAGGGTGTTCACGGATAACTTCATCCAGGATATCCCATACGACCGGCTCTTCACGTTCAACCATTTTCTTCGCAGCTTTGATCGTCGTCGCCAGACCACGAGTTTCTAACTTGCTGTAGATAAATGGTTTAAACAGTTCTAAAGCCATTTTTTTCGGCAGACCGCACTGATGCAGACGCAGGTATGGACCAACGGTGATTACAGAACGACCTGAATAGTCAACACGTTTACCCAGCAGGTTCTGACGGAAACGACCTTGTTTACCTTTGATCATATCCGCAAGCGATTTCAGCGGACGCTTGTTTGAACCGGTAATCGCACGGCCACGACGTCCGTTATCCAACAACGCATCGACTGATTCCTGTAGCATTCGTTTTTCGTTACGGACAATAATATCCGGAGCAGCAAGCTCAAGCAGACGCTTCAAACGGTTGTTACGGTTAATCACACGGCGATATAAGTCATTCAGATCAGAGGTTGCAAAACGACCGCCATCCAAAGGAACTAAAGGACGTAAATCGGGTGGCAAAACAGGAAGCACGGTCAGAATCATCCACTCAGGGTTGTTTCCGGAAGCAATAAAGGCTTCAACCAGCTTCAAACGCTTAGTCACTTTTTTACGTTTTGTTTCAGAGTTTGTTGTATTTAACTCTTCACGCATCACTTCAGCTTCATGGTGCATATCCATGGAACCTAGCAGGTCCTTAATGGCTTCAGCGCCCATTTTCGCTGTAAATTCGTCGCCCCATTCTTCCAGACGATCCAGATACTCTTCTTCAGTCAATAACTGACCTTTTTCCAGATCGGTCATTCCCGGTTCGGTAACGACATACATTTCAAAATAAAGTACACGTTCGATATCGCGCAGCGGCATATCCATTAAGAGGCCGATACGAGACGGAAGCGATTTCAGAAACCAGATGTGAGCAACAGGAGACGCCAGTTCAATGTGTCCCATACGGTCACGACGAACTTTAGTCTGAGTGACTTCAACGCCACATTTTTCACAAATCACACCACGGTGTTTCAAACGCTTGTACTTTCCGCAAAGACACTCATAGTCTTTTACCGGACCAAAAATACGCGCACAAAACAAACCGTCACGCTCCGGTTTGAACGTCCGGTAGTTGATAGTTTCAGGTTTTTTCACTTCACCAAATGACCACGAACGGATCATATCAGGTGAAGAAAGACCGATTTTGATTGCATCAAATTCTTCGGTCTTGTGCTGTGCTTTCAGAAAGTTTAATAAGTCTTTCACAATCAGCTCCTGTAAGGAGTTAAAAGGCGCTAGGTCGCGCCTTTCTACCAGATAACTCTATTCTAACTTAGAACAGAATTACTCTTCGTCTTCTAGCTCAATGTTGATACCCAGTGAGCGAATCTCTTTCAACAATACGTTGAACGATTCAGGCATACCCGGTTCCATGCTGTGATTGCCGTCAACGATGTTTTTATACATCTTCGTCCGACCATTCACGTCATCGGATTTCACCGTCAGCATTTCTTGAAGTGTATAAGCAGCACCATAAGCTTCAAGTGCCCACACTTCCATCTCACCGAACCGCTGACCACCGAACTGAGCTTTACCACCAAGTGGTTGCTGAGTTACAAGGCTGTAAGAACCGGTTGAACGCGCATGCATCTTATCGTCAACCAAGTGGTTCAGTTTCAGCATGTACATGTAGCCGACAGTAACCGGACGCTCGAAAGCATCACCGGTACGGCCATCAAACAATGTCAACTGACCGGATTCAGGCAGATCTGCCAATTTCAGCAGTTGCTTGATTTCTGGCTCTGTTGCACCGTCGAATACTGGCGTCGCAACTGGAAGACCATTACGTAAGTTATTCGCTAAAGTGCGAACATCGTCATCTGAAAGGGCTGAAATATCCACTTTCTGACGAATGTCATTACCTAATGTATAAACTTCCTGTAAGAACTCACGCAGTTTGGCAATTTCTTGCTGCTCTTTCACCATCTGGTTGATCTTGTCACCGATTCCTTTTGCAGCTGCACCTAAGTGAACTTCAAGAATCTGACCGATGTTCATCCGAGATGGTACACCCAGTGGGTTCAGTACGATATCAACAGGGCGACCGTTTTCGTCATATGGCATGTCTTCTACAGGGTTAATTTTGGAGATAACCCCTTTGTTACCATGACGACCAGCCATTTTATCACCCGGCTGAATACGGCGTTTGACCGCTAAATAAACTTTGACGATTTTCAGAACACCCGGGGCAAGGTCATCACCTTGTGTGATCTTGCGGCGCTTCGCTTCAAATTTCTTATCGAAATCAGCTTTTAGCTCATCCCACTGTTCTGCAAGCTGTTCAAGTTGTGACTGAAGCTCATCATCTTCCAGAGTTTGTTCCAGCCATCTCTTGCGTTCAATCGAATGAAGCTTCGCTTCAGAATAACCGCCAGACAACAGAACCGATTTAACACGGGCAAGCAAACCACCTTCCAGAATTTGGAACTCTTCTGTCAGGTCTTTTTTCGCTTCTTTTAGCTGCATCTGTTCGATTTCAAGTGCACGTTTATCTTTTTCAACGCCGTCACGAGTGAAGACTTGAACATCGATAATCGTTCCTGAAACAGAGTTTGGTACACGCAGTGAAGTATCTTTAACGTCTGACGCTTTTTCACCAAAGATCGCACGGAGTAGCTTCTCCTCCGGTGTCAGTTGCGTTTCGCCTTTTGGCGTCACTTTACCAACCAGAATATCGCCGCCTTTGACTTCAGCACCGATGTAGACAATGCCGGACTCATCAAGCTTGGATAGTGCCGCTTCACCAACGTTTGGAATATCCGCGGTGATCTCTTCAGCACCGAGCTTAGTATCACGCGCCACACAAGAAAGCTCTTGAATGTGAATGGTTGTAAACCGGTCTTCCTGAACAACACGCTCAGAAACAAGGATCGAGTCCTCGAAGTTGTAACCATTCCAAGGCATAAATGCGATACGCATATTTTGCCCAAGTGCCAGTTCACCCAAATCGGTTGAAGGACCATCAGCAAGCACATCACCACGGGCAACAGGTTCGCCCGGCATCACGCAAGGACGCTGGTTAATACATGTGTTCTGGTTAGAACGTGTATATTTGGTCAGGTTATAGATATCAATCCCTGCTTCGCCCGGAATCAACTCATCTTCATTGACTTTGATAACGATACGAGAAGCGTCAACAGACTGAACATGACCACCACGCTTGGCAACAGCAGTTACACCAGAATCCACAGCGACATTACGTTCAATACCAGTACCGACCAACGGCTTATCAGCACGAAGGGTTGGTACAGCCTGACGTTGCATGTTCGCACCCATCAAGGCACGGTTCGCATCATCGTGCTCAAGGAATGGGATGAGCGATGCTGCAATCGATACAACTTGGTTGGTCGCAACGTCCATATAGTTGACGTGTTCACGAGGGTGCAGACCCGATTCACCTTTTTGACGAGCGGTGATCAATTCATCAGCAAACGTGCTTTCTTCAGTCAGCTTAGCGTTTGCCTGAGCAATAACGAACTGACCTTCTTCGATCGCAGACAAGTATTCCACTTCATCGGTGACAATCCCGTCAACAACACGACGGTATGGCGTTTCAAGGAAACCATATTCATTACAGCGTGCAAACGCAGACAGTGAGTTGATCAGACCGATGTTTGGTCCTTCAGGTGTCTCAATCGGACATAAACGTCCATAGTGCGTCACGTGAACGTCTCGCACTTCAAAGCCAGCACGCTCACGCGTCAGACCGCCAGGACCCAATGCAGAAATACGACGTTTATGCGTCACTTCTGACAGCGGGTTGTTCTGGTCCATAAACTGAGATAGCTGAGAAGAACCGAAGAATTCTTTCACTGCTGCCGAAATAGGCTTGGCATTGATCAGATCTTGTGGCATGACGTTGTCTAGATCACCCAGACTCAAACGCTCTTTGACCGCACGCTCAACACGAACAAGGCCGACACGGAATTGGTTTTCAGCCATTTCACCGACACTACGAATTCGGCGGTTACCCAAGTGGTCTATATCATCGACTTCACCGATACCATTACGGATCGCGATCAGTTTTTTCATTACTTCGATGATATCGAATTCATCAAGCGTACCTAGATCTTCTGCATCATCACGTTCAATAGAACTGTTGAACTTCATCCGTCCAACGGTTGAAAGATCATAACGGTCTTCCGAGAAGAACAGACTATCAAACAGTGTTTCTGCGGCCTCTTTTGTTGGTGGCTCACCAGGGCGCATCATTCGATAGATTTCAACAAGTGCTGAAATACGATCTGTTGTGCTGTCGATACGCAACGTATCTGACATAAATGAGCCGTGATCAAGGTCATTGGTATATAGAACCTCAATCTTCTTATAACCAGCTTGAGAGAGATTAGCTAACGCTTCGAGACTCAGCTCTTGGTTTGCTGCAACAATCAGCTCTCCCGTCGCTTCATTCACATAATCTTTCGCTGCGACCTTGCCGACAATATATTCAACAGGCACTTCGATAAATTCAACAGCGTCTTTTTCCAGTTGACGAATATGACGAGCAGTAACGCGACGTCCTTTTTCGATATAAACCGTTCCGTTTGCTTCGATATCGAAGCTGGCAGTTTCACCACGTAAACGTTCAGGAATCAAAGCCATCATCAGCGTTTGATCTTTCACTTCGAAATGGATTTTTTCGAAGAAAATATCCAAAATTTCTTCTGTTGTTTTCCCTAACGCACGCAGAATAATAGAAGCTGGTAGTTTGCGACGACGGTCGATACGAACATACAAGTTGTCTTTCGGATCGAATTCGAAATCAAGCCACGAACCACGGTAAGGAATGATACGTGCGTTATAAAGGACTTTTCCAGATGAGTGGGTCTTACCCTTATCGCTGTCGAAGAACACGCCGGGGCTTCGGTGCAGCTGGGATACGATAACCCTCTCAGTACCATTAATTACAAAAGTACCATTATCTGTCATGAGTGGGATTTCACCCATGTAGACTTCTTGTTCTTTAATATCTTTGACAGTACCCGCTGGTGCGTCTTTATCAAAAATAACCAAGCGTAATTTTACACGCAGAGGTTTTGAATAAGTTACACCACGAATTTGACATTCTTTCACATCAAAAACTGGCTCACCAAGACGGTAGCTAACGTATTGCAGCTCAGAGTTGCCATTATAGCTCTGGATAGGAAACACAGAACGAAAAGCAGCCTCTAGACCATATTGTCCTTCAGGATCCTGTTCGATAAATTTGTCGAACGAATCGAGCTGGATCGATAGCAGGTATGGAATGTCCAACACTTGTGGACGAGTACCAAAGTCCTTGCGGATGCGCTTTTTCTCGGTATAGGAGTAAACCATGGGGTTCCTCAGCTCGCTGATAAGTGACCCAAACTGCCCGCCTTTGCATTAAAGGGAAACGGCAGTGACTAACTAACTGTTTATTGTAGTGACGTTTAACCACGTTGAGATAAACGTTTTTTTGCACGGATGTCGAATGACTAAACAGTAGGAAAATTCATCGACACCCTACAGCGCAAAAAGGCCGGTGGTCAATAAACCACCAGCCATTAGCCTTTCGGCTAAGCGATTAAGTAAGAATTACTTAAGCTCAACAGTTGCACCAGCTTCTTCAAGTTGTGCTTTAAGAGCTTCAGCTTCTGCTTTCTCAGCACCTTCTTTGATCGGAGCCGGAGCGCCGTCAACAAGAGCTTTCGCTTCTTTCAGACCCAGACCAGTTGCGCCACGAACTGCTTTGATTACAGCAACTTTGTTCGCGCCAGCAGAAGTTAGGATAACGTCGAATTCAGTTTGTTCAACAGCAGCTTCACCACCAGCAGCAGCGCCACCAGCAACAACAGCAGCGGCAGCAGAAACACCAAATTTCTCTTCCATTGCTTCGATCAGTTCAACAACTTGCATTACAGACATTTCTGCAATAGCGTCTAGGATTTGCTCGTTAGTAATAGACATAACAATTCTCTTCTAAGTCAACAATTAGTTTAATAAGCAACCAGTAAAAAGCAAGCCTTATGCAGCTTCTTGTTTTTGGTCGCGGATAGCAGCGATAGTACGTGCCAACTTGCCAGCAGAAGCTTCTTTCATACACATCATCAGACGTGCAATAGCTTCGTCGTAAGTTGGTAGAGTTGCTAGTACTTCGACATCAGCGATAGAACCTTCGAATGCAGCTGCTTTGATCTCAAAATTTTTATTCTCTTTCGCAAAGTCTTTAAAAAGACGCGCTGCAGCACCTGGGTGCTCAGTAGAGAAACCAATCAAAGTAGGACCTACGAATACCTCTTTCAGACATTCGTAGTCTGTGCCTTCAACTGCGCGGCGTGCTAGTGTGTTACGAACAACTCTCATGTAAACGCCGGCTTCACGAGCCTGTTTACGCAGAGAAGTCATCGCACTTACTTCAACACCACGAGAATCAGCAACAACTGCAGAAAGTGCACCACTGGCTGCTTCGTTGACTTCAGCAACAATTGCTTTTTTGTCTTGAAGATTTAAAGCCATCTTGGATTTACTCCTGGTTGTCGTTACACCACTCACTATTTTCATCAACAGTGAGAGCTTTTTAGGTGCAGTCCCAGAAGAAAGTTATAAAAAATAGAGCTTTCGTCAGTTCGGGCACCATCTACGTAGGTTTAATTAAGCCGTCAGAGACGACGCCTACGGTCTTGGACGGAGACTGGATTATAGTTCAAAGAACCAAGGTTCAGCCCCAACCACAAATATTAGGCGCAAAATTATACATAAATTTTACGCCTTAGCAAATAGATTAAGCTTGAGTGCTTAAAGTTGCCTGATCAATAGCAACACCAGCGCCCATCGTTGTAGAAAGACTTATTTTCTTCACATAAGCCCCTTTCGATGTAGATGGTTTTGCTTTTTTCAGTGCAACAATCAGTGCTTCTAAGTTTTCTTTCAATTGTTCAACATCGAAAGAAACCTTACCGATTGTTGTATGGATGATCCCATTTTTGTCATTACGGTAACGAACCTGACCAGCCTTAGCGTTCTTAACCGCTTCAGCAACGTTTGGTGTTACAGTACCAACTTTAGGGTTTGGCATCAGACCACGAGGACCAAGGATAGTACCTAACTGACCCACAACACGCATTGCATCTGGAGATGCAACAACAACGTCAAAGTTCAGTTCGCCTTTTTTCACTTGCTCAGCAAGATCTTCCATACCAACAAGGTCAGCACCAGCTTCTTTTGCTGCATCAGCGTTTGCACCTTGAGTGAAAACAGCGACACGGACTTCACGACCAGTACCATGAGGCAGTACAGTTGCACCACGAACATTCTGATCAGATTTACGTGCGTCGATACCTAAGTTCACAGCAACGTCAACAGATTCAACAAATTTTGCAGTTGCCAGCTCTTTCAGCAATGCAACAGCTTCATTGATATCATACTCTTTAGTAACATCCACTTTTTCGCGGATAGTACGCATACGCTTAGTTAGTTTTGCCATGATATTAACCCTCTACCACTAGACCCATTGAACGAGCAGTACCCGCGATAGAACGCTTCATTGCTTCGATATCTGCACCAGTCATATCCGCAGCTTTAGTTTCTGCGATTTCCTGAATTTGCGCGTCAGTTACTGTGCCCACTTTTTCTGTATTAGGACGACCAGAGCCAGACTTAATACCTGCTGCTTTCTTCAGAAGAACAGCCGCCGGTGGTGTCTTAGTTTCAAAAGTGAAAGAACGGTCGCTGTATACAGTGATAACAACTGGAATCGGAAGACCTTTCTCTACAGATTCTGTTTTCGCGTTAAACGCCTTACAGAATTCCATAATGTTAACACCACGCTGACCCAGTGCTGGACCAACTGGTGGACTTGGGTTTGCCATACCTGCTGCAACTTGCAGCTTGATATAAGCTTCAACTTTCTTAGCCATGATATTTCCTACATAATGGGTACTAACGCTAATCCACTGATCAGCTCCCCGTTTCTAGTGAAGACCTGTAAAAAGGCGCGAGATTATAGTCAAATTTCGCGCCTTAAACAAGTCCAAAAAGATGATTTTTTAATCTAGTTTTTCAACCTGACCGAATTCAAGCTCAACTGGCGTTGCCCGGCCGAATATTGAGACAGAGACTTTTAAACGGCTCTTCTCATAATCAACCTCTTCAACAGTACCGTTGAAATCAGCAAATGGTCCATCGTTAACCCGAACGACTTCACCAGCTTCAAACATTGTTTTCGGTCGTGGCGCTTCGCTAGCTTTCTCCAGACGATTCAATATCGCATCTGCTTCTTTATCGGTAATTGGTGCCGGACGATCAGATGTCCCACCGATAAATCCCATCACTCGAGGAACACTACGCACCAAATGCCAAGATTCATCATTCATGATCATCTGGACGAGTACATATCCAGGGAAGAATTTTCTTTCACTTTTACGGCGTTGGCCGGCACGCATTTCGACAACTTCTTCCGTTGGTACTAATACTTCACCAAACAACTCTTCCATTTCATGCATTTTGATATGTTCACGTAGTGACTGTGCCACTCGTCCTTCAAATCCAGAGAAGGCTTGAACAACATACCAGCGTTTTTTGGGAGCTTCACTCATGAATTAAACCCTCTATACTCCAGTCGCAAATGCAACAAGGCGAACCATAATACCGTCAATACCCCATAGTGCCAGAGCCATCACAACACAGACGGCCAAAACAATTAATGTGGTTTGCACGGTTTCCTGACGTGTAGGCCATATTACTTTGCGAATTTCCATACGCGCTTCTCGCGCGAAGCTCACCGCTTCTTTACCTTTCACAGTAATCGCTGCAATACCTAATGCGGCAGCAATTAAGACAATAACACCAGCAGAACGAATAACGACAGAAACCGTTTCACCATAAAAGGAGTTACCCACAACAGCGGCAGCCAACAGAACAATAGCAATCAACCACTTCAGTTTATCTGCTGCATTTGAGCTCTCAGGAGTTTCAGCATGATTTGCTTTCATAACCCAACCTGTCACAAATCTAAATATAGACGACAATAAACCCCACTGTTGCAGGGCAAACTAACAAAAATAAGCGTTCGAAGCTTATTTTCAGAAACAAAGACACCTTCTCTGTCTCAAACCTTTTACTTTTGACTAACAAACCGTCAAAATAAATCTTCAGCGCAGAAAAAGGGCATCAAATGATGCCCTTTTTACTAGTGCGGAGTCAAATCATTATGCAAGGATTTTTGCTACAACACCAGCACCAACTGTACGACCACCTTCACGGATCGCAAAACGCAGACCTTCATCCATCG
>NZ_KQ947476.1:115933-248918 GCF_001506075.1 Vibrio sp. MEBiC08052
TCAGTTGTCCCTCTAGGTACGGATTAAGGTGGCTTTCATGACCACGCAACCAAAATTTACTGGTAGTAAAGTATATAACAAAAGGAAATATTTGCTTAGAGTGGTGCTGATACCCAGATTTGAACTGGGGACCTCACCCTTACCAAGGGTGCGCTCTACCGACTGAGCTATATCAGCACTCGGAAAGATTGGAGCGGGCAGCGGGAATCGAACCCGCATCATCAGCTTGGAAGGCTGAGGTAATAGCCATTATACGATGCCCGCACACGTATTTAACCCTAAGAGCTATTTCCTTAAGAATATGGTGGAGGGGGACGGATTCGAACCATCGAAGGCAGTGCCGGCAGATTTACAGTCTGCTCCCTTTGGCCACTCGGGAACCCCTCCAAATTTCAAATCTTCTCTCTTTATATAGTAGAGAAAAGATGGTGCCGACTGCCGGAATCGAACTGGCGACCTACTGATTACAAGTCAGTTGCTCTACCTACTGAGCTAAGTCGGCGCATAAGTGGGGCGAATTCTATTGAATGATTTCTTTGCTTGCAAGTGTTTAAAGAAAAAAAAATACAATTTTATCTCGTTTTTATCTATTTGTTGTTTTTTCAAGCAGTTTTCGTAGGAACTAACGAAATATATCGCCATTCTTTGTTGCTTTATCTTCTTCTTGAGGTATGTTGCTCTTTTATCCGATTTCTACCGTTGGAAAGATTATGGATCCTTATCTCTCATTCGACAGACGCCAGTGGTCGGATCTTCGTAATTCCGTTCCCATGACTTTGTCAGAAGATGATTTAGTTGAGCTACAAGGCATCAATGAATCATTAAGTATGAAAGAAGCTGTTGAAATCTACTTGCCATTAGCGCGATTACTGAACCTCTATGTTGCAGCCAGACAAAGCCGCAATACCATTTTAAACCAATTTTTAGGCCATACCGACATTGCACCACCGTTTATTATTGGTATCTCAGGCAGTGTTGCTGTCGGAAAAAGTACAACAGCAAGACTGCTCAAAGCACTATTGTCTCGCTGGCACAACCATCCCAAAGTTGAACTCATTACTACCGATGGATTCCTTTATCCCAATGAAGTGCTGTTAGAAAAAGGCATTATGCAGAAAAAAGGATTCCCGGAGTCGTACGATATCAAACGTCTGGTACAGTTTGTTTCTGATGTCAAAGCAGGAAAGAAAAACATCTCAGCTCCCGTTTATTCTCATCTGACTTATGACATCACCGGCGAAGTTAAAACAGTTGATGCACCCGATATTTTGCTGATTGAAGGTCTCAATGTTCTACAAAGCGGGATGGATTATCCCCATGCCCCACACCGCGTTTTTATTTCAGACTTTCTGGATTTTTCCATCTATGTCGATGCTGAATCATCTCTCATTGAAAAATGGTATATCGAACGCTTTATGAAGTTCCGCAATGGAGCCTTTAAAAGACCGGGCTCCTATTTTAGTCACTACACTAAACTGAGTGAATCGGAAGCCAGCTCTATCGCGAGAAATATCTGGCAAGCGATCAATGGGAAAAACTTGCAGGAAAATATTTTACCAACGCGGGAAAGAGCGCAACTGATACTCCGTAAGGGCATCAACCACACCGTTGAAGAAATTCTGCTGCGACAGTAATTCTGCTGCGAAACAGTGTTAAGTGGGGCTCACATGTTACCCAGAGCAAACATACGCCCCCATGACTGAAATCATCTCAATCGCTACATAATTCAGGACACTGCAGGATGCTCATTACCGCGCAGAGAAATCTCCCCGCCGACATAACTTTCAATGCCCCGTTCTGTTTCCAATAACACGGCACCATGGGCATCGATACCTCGTTCGATACCTGTAATTACACGCTCTCCCATTAATAGTTTAACGGGACGATCAATGAAGTTATCGACTTGATTCCATCTTTCGACAAAGTTCCCCATCCCCTCACGCTCGTAGGTTTCAAGCGTGCGAGTCCAAGACTGGATTAATGCAACTGCCAGCGCATTACGATCAATATGATTTTTGCCGATCACCTGAGACAGACTACTCCAGGGCTGATCAATCTGTTGCGTCTGCGGTGCCATGGATAAATTCATGCCCATACCTATGACGAGATGCGCAGCTTCACCGGCTTGCCCTGACACTTCAACCAAAATACCGGCTAGTTTCTTATCCTGATAGTACAAATCATTGGGCCATTTCAGTTTAATCTCATCAACACCGAGCGTTTTCAGTGCATCAACAACTGCGACGCCGACCACCAGACTCAGCCCCATAGCAGCCGCCATACCTGCATCCAGTCGCCAGTACATCGAGAAATACAGATTCGTCCCGAATGGAGAGACCCAGTGTCTCCCCCGTCGTCCCCGGCCTTTTTGCTGATATTCAGCAAGGCAAACCGTTCCTGAGGTTAATGCACCGACACGATCCAATAGATACTGGTTGGTCGAATCAATAATCGGATGTAAATGGACCGGTGTAGAAACGTGGCTCTGAATATAGTGTTGATCCAATAACTGCATAGGCTGGGCTAGCTGATAGCCTTTTCCCTGCACGCGAAATACATCAACCCCCCAATCCTGAATCCCGCGGATATGTTTGCTGATGGCAGCTCTGGAGATTCCTAAAGTGGTCCCCAATGCTTCACCGGAATGAAAACCGCCATCGGCTAAGGTTGACAGGATCGTCAGCTTGGCATGATGTTCTTTCATCATTGTTGCTCCTTCAGCCACATATCCAAATAAACTTCGCTGCTGCGCCCGATAAATCGCACTTCATGCTCCAAAGTAACACCATACTTTTCGTAGACGCTACGATATACATGCGCTGCAAGCTGAATCACATCCAAAGCTGTCGCGTGTTGACGGTTAATCAGGACTAACGCCTGCTGTGCGTGAATTGCAGCCCCACCGATTTGAAAACCTTTCAAACCACATTGATCAATTAGCCAGCCGGCTGCGACCTTCACACCTGATGAAGCTGGATAACTCACAACATCAGGATGATTCGCGGCCAGTGTCCGAAA
Organism: Vibrio sp. MEBiC08052; assembly: GCF_001506075.1. Taxonomy (GTDB): domain Bacteria; phylum Pseudomonadota; class Gammaproteobacteria; order Enterobacterales; family Vibrionaceae; genus Vibrio. The sequence goes on from NZ_KQ947476.1 coordinate 118,952, forward strand.
CTGCGCCTCCGTCAGCACCGGATTCTTAAAAAAGCTACCGGCATTACCAATCAATGACGGATCGGGAAGTTTACGGATGCGGATATCACAGATGCAGTCAAATACTTCGGCGGGTGAGCAGTTGCTCGCTAACTGTTGCAATGGCCCATACTTCAGACGAGGCTGCCATGCTTTAGTAAGCTTTAAGCCGACCCCAACCACAACCGCCTGCTGGTAAAGCTGATGTTTGAAAATCGAATCACGGTAACCAAATAAACATTCGGCACGATTCAAACGAATGACTTGAAACGTCTCTAGACAAAGATAATCAACATAGTCACACACATCCTGAAATTCGATGCCATAAGCACCGATATTCTGAATTGGCGCACTCCCGGCACATCCGGGAATCATGGCTAAATTTTCAAGTCCGGGAATTTGCTGCGACACACACCATTCCACCAATTCAGGCCAGCCTTCACCGCCCTGAACATGCAGAAAATAGTGGCTTTCATCTTCCCTTACATCAATGCCCCGTAGCTGATTGAGAATCACAACACCTTCATAGAACTCAGTAAACAACACATTACTGCCTTTACCGAGCACCATTTTCGGTAGCGATTGCCATTGTGGATCACGATAAACATCCATTAATTCTGCAACCGTATTGACCGTCACTAACACCTGACAAGACTGCTCGATACCAAACGTATGATAAGCACTGAGATTTTCGTTGAGATATATTTGCATGGTTTTCTTTAAATCACATAGACTACGGCTATTCTATATCAGATGAAGACCATTCAGACATTCTATGGATCATTTATCTTTCGAAATGTTAGATCCACTCAAATTTCCTTTGGTGCAACGCTTTTATAAACAGCACTACCCGACAGCAAAACCAAAACGTAATGAACACATTTATACTGCGCGCCTTGCCAATCAACTATGTGCCGTAGTGCGCTTTCGTCCCATTGGTACTTCACATCTGCTTTTAACGGGCATGGCAGTGGCTACAGAATTGCGCGCTCAAGGCATCGGTCATCAGCTATTGAACTATTGTGACGCACATGTGCTCAATCAGCATGTCTTCTGTTTTGCTTATCGCCATTTAGAAAATTTTTATCATCAACACCATTTTAAAGTTCAATCACCACAGGCGCTGCCGATAGAAATCAATCATCTCTATCAACGTTATCGCCACCAAGGCAGAGATATACTTCCGATGCGATATTTCCCGTCGCGTCAGAAGTAAAACCCCGTCATTTTCTGTTCATTTTTTGCGGACAAGCGGAAATGATCAGTCTGAAGTGACTTAGATATAGCCATTCATTCATCGAATTTGATAGTATCAGGGCTTTGCTATATCGCATCCACTTGAATTGAAGGTACCGCATCCACGATGATTGCTCGTAGAAATCTATTCGAACAGCTACCCACTATTGCGCTAGAGCCGAAAGATTTTCAAGTCCTGTACTCTGCAGAACAATTTCGGCATCACTTGATTCAGGCGATTCGACAAGCCAATCACAGAATTTATATTGTTGCACTCTACCTTGAAGCTGATGATGCCGGTCAGGAAATTTTTTCTGAGCTTTATGCAGCCAAACAAAGAAACCCTCAGCTCGATATTGTGGTCTGTGTTGACTGGCACCGTGCTCAACGAGGCCTGATCGGTGCGAAGCAGTCTCAGGGAAATGCTGTGATGTATGAATCATTTGCCCAAGACAGTGAACATCCCATCGCGGTTTATGGTATCCCGGTCCGAGGGCGGGAAGTGTTCGGTGTATTACATCTCAAAGGCTTCATTGTCGATGATGAAGTTATCTATAGTGGCGCAAGTCTGAACAACATTTATCTGCATTATCAGAATCGTTACCGCTTTGACCGCTACCACTCATTTCACAACCGACATCTTGCCGACTCGATGGTCAAATTTATCTGCGATCACTTATTGTCTCATCCAGCAGTCAATAATCTGGCCAATCCGTCACGTCCTGCAACCAAAGATTTGAAAACGATGATTCGCCAGTTCAGGACCCAGTTGGCACAAGCAACCTATCAGGTACCTGATCAGCCTGTCACACCGGAACAGATCGGTCTGACCCCATTGGTTGGGCTTGGTAAGCGAAGTAATCGACTGAACCAATATATCAGTCACCTGATTGCCCAAGCGCAAGAAGAAATTATTATCTGCACGCCTTATTTTAATTTCCCGAATAATATTGCTAATCAGGTGAAAAAAGCACTCAGACGAGGGGTGAAAATTCACATTATCGTCGGCGATAAAACAGCCAATGATTTTTACATTCCACCAGAAGAAACCTTTAAAACAATTGGTGGGTTACCCTATTTATATGAATTGAATCTGCGCCGTTTTGCAAAATCAAACGAAGCCAGAATTGCCAGTCGGCAATTATCGATTCATTTATGGAAACATGATGACAACAGTTTTCACTTGAAAGGGGTATGGGTCGATAAACGTTATATGCTTATCACCGGCAGTAATCTCAATCCCAGAGCGTGGAAACTTGATCTGGAAAACGGCATCCTGATTCAGGATCACCATGCCCACCTTCAGACCCAGTTTGAACACGAATTCGACAATATTCTTCAGCACACGCAATTAGTCTGTACTTATAAGCAATTGGAAGATTTAGAAAACTATCCGGCTGAGGTTCAGCGCTTACTGAAACGGATTCGTCGGGTAAAAGCCGACCGGATTTTAAAACAGATTCTTTAGATTGTTTCAAACGTCCGTTTAACCCATTAAAAAGCCTCCGTCCGGAGGCTTTTTCGTACACATCATGACAGATCAAATCAGATAAACGCAAATGCATCGCCATAGATACGTTCACTTCTCGCGTGCTTATTTTGAGTAAACTGTTCCCGAGCTGCACCCGCCATATCAAACCGGCCTGCGATATAGATATCAAATTCTTCCAACGATTCGAAATCAGTACTGACCGCTTGCAACACATTACCGACTTTCCCGTCCCAAAGCGGATCAGTAGATATTTCCACAACGGGTGTAAATGTGAGTCTGGCATGTTGAGAGGCTAAATCACGTAATTCGTCTAACGCATAGAGCTGGAGGACATCTTTTGCTCCCCAATACAGAAAAATATCACGCTGAATATTTTGGTTCAGGCAGTGATCCAGAATCGAACGTACATAACTGAATCCTGTCCCACCGGCAATCAACAACAAAGGACGCGTCGTATCTTCTTTGAGCCAAGCATCCCCATGAGGTACATCGATAGTGATTTCACCATCATGCTGCAATGCTGCGTTCATCGCATCAACGACTTCACTGGCGTAGGCGTTATGTTCAGCGGCCCCAATATGTAATTCAAGTTCGCCACCTTTCCGGCATGGACTACTGGCAATCGAAAACGGACGTTTATCTCCCTCTGCCATCACCACCATCAGATACTGACCCGCATGGAAATCAACGGGTGACTCCGGTTGGAGAAGAATACGATAGGTATTGCTGGCTAAAGGCTGAACTGAGTTTACTTTACATGTTATGATCATTCTGATTCCTCTTCCTTACTCATCCCAAGTAAGGACTAAATGACTTTGAGCATAAGCCTGACAGGAAAATATCCATCCCTGCGACTGCTCTTCTTCCGTCAGCATCGGTTCGAGTTGATAGGAAACGACTCCCGAAAGTTTTTTACACAAACACATCCCACACGCACCAACCCGGCAACGATGTGGGAAAGGGATTTGCTGACGAATTGCCGCATCCAACACGGTTTGGCCGCGTTCCACGGTAAATTCAATATTCTCGGGCAGCAATCGTACCGTAAAGGTCATAAGATTCCTAACTCATCCCAGATCGCATCGATCTTGCTGACAACTTCCGGATCTTTACGGATCTCTTTACCCCACTCTCTGGCTGTCTCGCCTTCCCACTTATTGGTTGCATCCAATCCCATTTTAGAGCCAAGCCCTGAAACCGGTGATGCAAAATCCAGAGAATCGATGGGCGTGCTTTCAACCATCGTTGTATCCCGGGCTGGATCCATCCGCGTGGTAATCGCCCAGATGACATCTTTCCAGTCTCGTGCATTGATATCATCATCACAGACAATCACAAACTTGGTATACATAAATTGACGTAAGAAAGACCAAACCCCCATCATGACTCGCTTGGCATGACCGGGATACTGCTTTTTGATCGTAACGACAGCCATTCGATAAGAACAGCCTTCAGGGGGAAGATAAAAATCGACAATTTCCGGAAACTGCTTTTGTAGAATGGGCACAAAAACTTCGTTTAATGCTTCCCCGAGAACGGCGGGTTCATCCGGTGGCCTTCCCGTATAAGTACTATGATAGATTGGCTGCTTTCTCATTGTCACATGGGTGACAGTAAAGACATGATGACGCTCAACTTCATTAAAATAGCCGGTATGATCGCCATAAGGTCCTTCGTCTGCATACTCATTCGGATCAATATATCCTTCGAGTACAATTTCAGCGCTGGCCGGCACTTCCAGATCATTGCTAATGGATTGAACAACTTCGGTTTTACTGCCTCTCAACAGTCCGGCGAATGCATATTCGGAAAGCGTATCGGGCACAGGTGTCACTGCGCCCAGAATTGTTGCCGGATCAGCGCCGAAAGCGACAGAGACCGGAAATGGTTCCCCGGGATGCTCAACCTGCCAGTCTCGGAAATCCAGAGCTCCGCCACGATGCTGAAACCACCGCATAATCACTTTATTCTTACTGAGTTTCTGTTGCCGGTAGATCCCCAAGTTTTGCCGTTTTTTCGTTGGTCCTTTGGTGATAGTCAGTCCCCAGGTCAACAGCGGAGCCACATCACCCGGCCAACAACGCATCACTGGAATTTTATCCAAATCAACATCATCGCCTTGCCAGATGATTTCCTGACAGGGCGCTTTTTTCAAACGCTTCACCGGCATATTCAAGACCTGTTTAAAAACCGGGAGCTTATCGAGCGCATCTTTAAAGCCTTTAGGCGGTTCAGGCTCTTTCAGGTAAGCAAGCAACTGACCGATTTCACGCAGCTCACTGACATCAACACGTCCCATCCCCATCGCGACGCGTTGCGGTGTACCAAACAGATTTGTCAGTACCGGTATGTCATAGCCAACTGGATTTTCAAATAAAAGTGCAGGCCCACCAGCTCTTAAAGTCCGATCACAGATCTCGGTCATTTCATATTGAGGGTCAATCGGATGCTGAATACGTTTCAATTGACCATGCTTTTCCAAATAGTCGATAAAATCGCGTAAATCCTTAAAAATCATAAGACTTCTGCCTGAATGTTATATCGAAGGCAGTATAACAAAAACGAAACAACTCTGAATTTTCTTTTTTCTATTGTGTTAATGCTCTTCAGTGGTGTTGCCATAATACAGGTACGCTATGCTATAAATAATGGCATGACTATCTCAATACTTGGCTCAGTACACGAAGCTTCATTTGACGGTTTGCTTTGACTAATTCATCCAGCCAATTGCCATATCCGGCATTGACTAAGACCTGTGCAACATAGGGGGCTTCTTCCTGACTCAACTCCTGAACCAAATACGTTTTGACCTGTTCAGGCATTGGATTAAGGCGAATCAGAGCCTCAATTGCCTGTGATCTCAAACTCGGGTTCTTACTCGCCGCCATCACTTGCTGCACAGAAAAATCATCCTTCAAACCAGACAAGCGGGTCAATTCCGCTTCAGAGTTATCATCTGATTTCATCAACCACAATAGCCGATACACATCTTGATTTTGACTGGTTCGTGCCAATGCAACCATGACGCGCGTTGAAGGCAACCAGCTACGAACGCTTGCATCAATCACCTGCTTTGCCAAATAGTTCAATCCCGGCTCCGATAAGCTCCCCAGTTCCTGAATTAACAAAGATTCCCGGGCATGACGCTGGCGTTTATTTTCGGACAACCATTGTTGTAAAGGCAGCTCATGCCGTTCAACTTTTAACACGAAGTCAAGGACACTTTTTTCCTGCTGCCAGGTTTTGACTAAACGGCTGGCAACCGAAGGGTAATCAAATGCTGGTGTGGAAAATTCGAATCCTTCACCCTGGTTAGTAAGATAATAAACAGGTGGAATCAAACGCTGTTGTTCGACAAAGCGTTCTACTTGTACAGAAAAGATGGTTTTTTCTTGTTCGAGGGTCTGAAGTAACAAGAAACGAACAGCTTCTTGCTGAGGCAAGGCCAGCCGCTGCAAAGCAAAATTGAGCGAATCGATTTTATCATCAGCAATCAGCTGTTTGAACGCAGCCACTTGGTGCTGAATTGTAGGAGCTTGTAACAATTGATTACGGCTTTGTGCATCCAATGATTGCGCAGAAACCGAAAAGCAAATGAAACAGAAACAGAGCAGGAGTTGCGGTACCCACGTTCCTTGTGGCATGTGTTAACCTCCATGTAACATCTAATTTTCATTTTCGGTGCATATTTTGTGAAATGCAAGAAAAAGCGCCACCGTTTCCGGTGGCGCTTTCATTGTCAGAACAGTCTTTGTTACTGGCGTCTCATAGCATCAAAGAACTCATCATTGGTCTTTGTCATCGCCAGTTTATCAATGAGGAATTCCATCGCATCGCTTTCTCCCATCGGGTGAACGATTTTGCGCAAAATCCACATTTTCTGTAACTCGTCGGTTTTAGTCAGTAACTCTTCACGACGCGTTCCTGAACGGTTGAAGTCGATCGCAGGGAATACACGTTTTTCTGCAATCTTACGGTTCAGGTGTAATTCCATATTCCCTGTCCCTTTAAACTCTTCGTAGATGACTTCGTCCATCTTCGAACCCGTATCAACCAGCGCTGTCGCGATAATTGTCAAACTGCCGCCTTCCTCGACATTACGAGCCGCACCGAAGAAACGCTTAGGGCGATGAAGCGCATTCGCATCCACACCACCTGTCAGGACCTTGCCCGAAGAAGGAACAACCGTGTTATATGCACGCGCCAAACGTGTAATTGAATCCAATAAGATCACAACGTCTTTCTTGTGTTCAACCAGACGTTTCGCCTTCTCAATCACCATTTCTGCCACTTGAACGTGGCGAGATGCCGGTTCATCAAAAGTAGAAGCAATCACTTCACCTTTGACCAGACGTTGCATTTCTGTCACTTCTTCCGGACGTTCGTCAATCAACAGCACCATCAAAATACACTCGGGATGGTTGTAAGCAATGCTTTGAGCAATATTTTGCAGCAGCATCGTTTTACCAGCCTTCGGTGGTGCGACAATCAATCCACGCTGACCTTTTCCGATCGGTGATGCTAAATCCAAGACACGAGCGGTAATATCTTCAGTCGAACCGTTGCCTCGCTCCATCACCATTCGTTCGTTGGCATGTAGCGGTGTCAGGTTTTCAAACAAAATCTTATTTCGGGCGTTATCCGGTTTATCGTCATTGACGGTATTGACTTTCAGCAATGCAAAGTAGCGTTCACCTTCTTTCGGTGGCCGAATCTTCCCAGCAATCGAATCACCTGTACGCAGGTTGAAACGACGAATCTGACTCGGTGACACATAAATATCATCCGGTCCAGCCAGATAAGAGCTGTCTGCACTACGCAAAAAACCAAAGCCGTCCTGGAGAATTTCTAATGCGCCATCACCAAAGATGTCTTCACCACTTTTTGCGTGAGCTTTTAAAATAGAGAAGATAATGTCTTGTTTTCTTAAACGCGCCAGGTTTTCAAGCCCCAGACTCTCACCCAGCTGCACGAGCTCAGACACAGGTTTGTTCTTTAATTCTGTTAAATTCATTGTGGTGGATACTTGTTTAGTCAAAATTAGGATCTGTTTAGTAGTGTTAAGATGGATTTGGCCTCAGGATTGACCAAGAAGTGAACATATGATTCATTAGTGTGCGATAACCTAGCACTATTTATCAGACTAGTCTAGATTTTGTTTTATTTCCATGTGCAAAACCGTACATATCTCTATGTACGGTTTTCAGCCATTATAAATTGGCGTCTAAAAACTCTTTGAGCTGAGTCTTTGACAACGCGCCAACTTTTGTTGCTGCCACATTACCATTTTTAAACAGAAGTAATGTTGGGATACCACGAATACCAAATCTTGGTGGCGTACCCGCATTTTGATCGATATTTAATTTACCGATCGTGAGCTTACCTTCGTACTCATCAGCAATTTCATCCAAAATCGGCGCAATCATTTTGCATGGACCACACCATTCTGCCCAGAAATCAACAAGTACAGGGACTTCAGCATTGATTACACTACTTTCAAACGCGTCATCGGTGAGTTGCAAAATCTTATCACTCATCTTTAACTCCAATGTATTTTCTTGGACCAGTTGCATAACAACCAGTAATTTTGATGCTCTATTGGAATGTATTTACTTCCGTATTGCAAGCTTAAGCTGATATTCTATAGTGATGAAAAAGACGCATATCACAGAGCAAAAATTCGCCGACTTGGGATTAGACCCTCAAGTTACAGCAGGTTTGGAACAAAAAGGGTTTGCTTATTGCACCCCTATCCAAGCCTTGGCGCTGCCGGTAGTGCTCTCCGGCCGTGACATTGCAGGCCAGGCCCAAACAGGGACTGGTAAAACGCTTGCGTTTCTTACTGCAACCTTTAATCATCTGCTAACTGCACCTGCTCAAGAAGAACGGGAGCCAACTCAGCCACGAGCGATTATTATGGCACCAACTCGTGAATTAGCGATACAAATTTTTAACGATGCAGAACCACTCGTCCAAAGTACCGGCTTAAAAGTCGCACTGGCCTATGGTGGTGAAAGTTACGATAAACAGCAGTCAAAACTACAACAAGGTGTTGATATTCTTATCGGAACAACCGGTCGGATTATCGATTTTTACAAGCAAAAAGTCTTTCATCTGAACCATATTCAGGTTGTCGTTCTTGATGAAGCGGACCGAATGTTTGATCTTGGTTTTATCAAGGATATTCGTTTTCTGTTCCGTCGAATGCCGCCACCGAAGAATCGGCTGAACATGTTATTTTCCGCCACCCTCTCCTATCGGGTTCAGGAACTAGCATTTGAGCACATGAACAATCCGGAACATGTTGTCGTCGAACCGTCGCAAAAAACCGGACATCGAATTAAGGAAGAACTGTTTTACCCATCGAATGAGCACAAAATGGCTTTGTTGCAAACCCTCATTGAAGAAGAGTGGCCAGACAGAACAATCATTTTTGCCAATACCAAACATAAGTGTGAACGGGTTTGGGGACATCTGGCTGCCGATGGTCATCGCGTCGGGCTACTGACCGGTGATGTGCCACAGAAAAAACGGGAACGCATTCTGGAGCAATTTACTCAGGGTCAATTGGATATTTTAGTCGCGACCGATGTGGCTGCGCGAGGACTGCATATACCTCAGGTGACTCACGTCTTTAACTATGATTTACCGGATGACAGTGAAGACTATGTCCACCGGATTGGCCGGACGGGCAGAGCCGGAGAGAGCGGTTATTCGATTAGCTTCGCCTGCGAAGAATATGCTATCAATTTACCGGGAATAGAAACCTATATTGAACATTCCATTCCGGTTTCTGATTATGATGCATCAGCACTATTGACTGACTTACCCAGTCCGTTAAGACTTGCTTCATCCAACACATCAAGAAGAACCAATACTGGTGGTTCGCGGTCCGGACGTCAGAATGGACGTGGTAATAATTCATCCAGAAAACGTCCGCGACAAAACAACCACCAGAATAGAAATAGCTGAGTGAATCTATGAGCGCCGTATCTTCACCACTCTATGCTGCCATCGATCTCGGTTCAAACAGCTTTCATATGCTGATTGTCCGTCATGTTGAAGGCAGTATACAGACGATGGCCAAAATTAAACGTAAAGTAAGACTTGCCGCCGGACTGGATGAAAACAATTCACTCAGTCAGGAGGCGATGCAACGTGGTTGGGATTGCCTGAGTCTGTTCGCAGAACGATTACAGGATATTCCCCGGAAGAATATCCGCATTGTCGGGACAGCAACTCTTAGGACTGCTATCAATGTCGATGTATTTTTGCGTCAGGCCAATCAGATACTCGGCCATCCGATCGAAACCATTTCAGGTGAAGAAGAAGCGGCCACCATTTATAAAGGGGTTGCCCATACCTCCGGTGGAAGTGGACGTCGCTTTGTGGTTGATATCGGCGGCGCAAGTACCGAACTGATTATTGGTGAAGGCTTCGAAGCCAAAGCCTTAACCAGTTTAAAAATGGGCTGTGTCACTTGGCTCGAAAAACACTTCAGAGATCGTCAGCTCTCTAAAGAAAATTTTGAACATGCGATCGAAGACGCGAAAAAAATGCTCACGCCGATCCTGCAACAATATCGCACCATCGGTTGGGATATCTGTGTCGGTGCCAGCGGTACGGTACAAGCATTACAGGAGATTATGCTGGCTCAAGGGATGGACGAGGTCATTACCCTGACCAAACTGAAGCGTCTACAAAATCAGGCGATGCGGGCGGATCATCTCGAAGAACTGGAAATCGAAGGACTAACGTTAGAAAGAGCGCTGGTTTTCCCAAGCGGTCTGTCGATCCTGATTGCCATATTTGAGGAATTCCAGATCGAAGCAATGACACTGGCAGGCGGTGCGCTTCGGGAAGGTCTGGTTTATGAAATGATTGATGGATTACGTCAGGATAATATCCGAGAGCGGACAATCCACAGTATTCAAAACCGCTATCAAATCGATATGGTTTACGCTGCTCAGGTCTCAGACCTCGCCAGCAAATTGTTTGACCAGTGTGGTGGCACGGCATGGATCGTCGAACCACAGGCCGAAATGCTGCTCAGAGCTGCCGCACAGTTACACGAAATCGGTTTAGCGGTGGATTACAAAAAAGGCGGTGAACACAGTGCTTATTTGATCCAGCACTCGGAACTGCCCGGCTTTACCCGCGCACAGCGTTATTGTCTGGGTGAATTGGTTCGTCGTTATCGCGACAATATCACCTCAATGCCAGAACAATACGCTCTTTCAGGAGCCAGTAGTAAACGCTTACTCAGGCTCTTACGTCTCGCGGTTTTACTCAGTCACCGACGCAATTCGGCGCTCGAACCTCATGTGAAGCTGACGAGCTCGGAAGACACTCTCCAATTATCTCTTGCTGCCCAATGGCTCGATGCCAACCCGCTCACCAAAGCCGAGCTGGAAATCGAAGCAAACCGGCAAACCGATATGGGATGGCCACTGGAAGTCATCGCCCACGCCTAAACGACTAGATGGTTTTTAGCTCCGGCTAAAAACCATTTCCAAACAAGCCCCCGACTCACTGGTCCGTATTGAATCAACCCGCATTGTCTACCTCGATATTACGTTCGGGTTTGCTGGCGCACGCGATTGAGTACCGCCCGTAATTTCAAAGGTTTCACCGGCTTGGGTAAAAAACCAAATCCGTTTGACTGAATCGCATCCATCATCTCTTGTGTCCGGTCAGCACTGATAATAATCCCTTCAAACTGATGGCCGAAACGTAAACGGCACTGTTGCAAGACTTCCAACCCGGTACGCCCCTGATCCAACCGGTAATCGGACAAGATGACATCCGGTATCCATGCATCATCTAATGCTCTCAGGCTCTCGACTAAATTGGTTGAAGTGCGGATATCACATCCCCAACGAGATAACAGATCCGACATACCCACCAGAATATCCACTTCATTATCGACACATAACACTTTAATTTGCGACAAATCCGTCATGTCATAGGCAGCCGGCATAACTTTTTCTGCGACATCCCGGGGATGTGAGCGCGGCAGGGATAACGAAAAAACACTGCCATGTCCGGGCCACGAGCGCATTGAAATTTCATGTCCCAACACATAAGCAATCCCTTTCGATATCGCCAATCCGAGCCCTAGCCCCTGCTCAGAACGAACCTGCCCGCCACGATTAAACTCTTCAAAAATTTCATGCTGCTTATCCGGCTCGATCCCGATCCCGTTATCCCATACTTCAATCCGGATCTGCGTACCGACATGACGAATGCCGAGTACGACTTTCCCATGGGGCGCATAGCGGAACGCATTAGTGAGGAAGTTCTGAATAATCCGTCGGAGCAACTTCGGATCCGACTGAACCACCACCGACGAAGGGACCATCGTAAAATCGATATCCTGTTGTTTGGCAATCGCATGAAACTCGGCATTCAAATTCACCAGCACATCATGAACCGCAAAGCTGTGAATATTGATATCCAGTTTTCCTGATTCGAGTCTGGAGATATCCAGCAAATCCCCGATTAATTCCTCGGCCGCCCCCAGTGCACTTTCAATATGCGCAGAGAGTCGTTGCACTTCAGCTTCCCGGGCTATTTCCGACAGAGATGATGCAAACAGCCGGGCGGCATTGAGCGGCTGCATGAGATCATGGCTCACCGCCGCCAGAAAACGAGATTTTGAACGGGATTCACGTTCTGCCCGTTGTGTCTCCTGCACTAACTGGCGATTCAGTTTTTCCAGCTCCTTAGTCCGTTGGTGCACGCGCTCTTCCAGTGACTCATTGGCCTGCTTGAGGGCATCTTCCGCTTCCCGGAACGCTGTAATATCGGTAAAACTCATGACAAACCCACCACCGGGCATCGGATTGCCTTGCACTTCAACCACTCTCCCGTCCGGTCTGACTCGTGAGGAGGTATGCCGGGTCCCTTTCTCTAAGTGTTCGACCCGCTTGCGAACATGGGTTTCCACATCTCCCGGCCCACACAACCCTTGCCGTGCATTGTGGCGAATAATATCGGCAATCGGGCGGCCAACCTGAATCAATCCCTGAGGATAAGAAAACAGCTCCAGATACCGCTGATTCCAAGCCACCAGACGTAACTGTTTATCGACCACCGCCAATCCCTGCCCGATATGTTCAATAGCCCCTTGAAGCAGGCTACGGCTGAAGTCATACAGCTCTGACGCTTCATCCACAATCGCGGCAACTTCTTCAAGGTGCATGTTTTTCCCCTGCAACGCAGAAGCAAGTACTAACTTCGCCGAGGATGCACCAAAAACCCCGGCCAATACCCGCTCTGCATGACGGATCAGGGCCGCAGGTGCCTGCTGATTGGGTAAATAACGCTTGTGCTGCTGCACCCAGAATTGCTCGAAAGCCGTCTTCATCCGCCCTCGCCCGACAAAACGGGCGACCAGCATTTCCAGTTCCGCGACCGACACCCGGCTCTGGTAGAGCGTCATATTTTCGTTATCGGGGAATGGCGTACCGACAAATGTGGCAGACTGTAAGCGCTCACTCAGGCTCGGACGTGTGATGATAGAAATATTCCAATAACAAAGGGTATTGAGCACCACGCTGAGGATCATCCCCCAGTCGGACCTTGATATACCAAGACCGGCAATCGCCTCCGGAGGACTAATCAGCCAAATGAGCGGGTTAGACTGCGCATCACCGGCCAATAAATGGGTCTGAACCATTAAGGTAATCAGCCAGAGTGAAAATCCGACCGCCAAACCGACATAGACGCCTTTTTTATTGCCGTCACGCCAGTAGATCCCACCGATCAACGCCGGGGCAAACTGCGCAATCGCAGCAAAAGAGAGAAATCCAATCGCAGACAGCGACGGTACGGCATCCAAAACGCGATAAAATCCCCACGCACAAGCCAGTAAAACTAAAATCAAGCCGCGCCGGATTCTGAGTAACAAGCGGGAAAAATGACGATGGCCCTGATGAGAAAACCGCATCCGCCGGAGCAAAAAAGGCACCACCAAATCATTAGAAACCATGATGGTCAGTGCAATGGTTGAGACGATCACCATCCCGGTTGCTGCCGATGTTCCCCCTAAAAATGCAATCATCGCCATGAAATCAGAATCAACCGCCTTGGGGATACTAATCACAAATGTATCCGCCAAGCTAACATCTATCATCCCTTTGCCGACCCATGATATCGGCAGCACAAACAGCCCCATCAGAATCAGGTAAACCGGAAATATCCGCCGGGCCATATGAAGATCCTGCGGTTTTTCATTCTCAACCACCATGGTATGAAACTGGCGCGGCAGGCAGATGATCGCCAGCATAGTCAACACCAGATGAATGAGCAGGGTCGGCCAGTGCGGGGTAACGAACGATTCGAGCACAATATCACTCACATCGAATGATGTCTGATGCCAACCGATATAGACGATAAACAGGCCGACCCATAAAAAAGCCACCAGCTTGACCAACGATTCAAAAGCAATCGCCATCATCATCCCACGGTGGTGCTCGGTATTATCAATATGACGCGTCCCGAACAACATGGTAAACACCGCAAGTGCCACGACGACAAACCAAGAAATATGACTTTCCGTCAACTGCTCAGGGAAAGGAAAATCTGACGTCACGACATGGATTCCCATCGTCACACCACGAAGTTGCAGGGCGATATAAGGCAGAATGCCAACAACCGCAATCAGCGTTGCAGCCACAGCAAGCCCTTGAGATTTGCCATAACGTGCAGCGATAAAATCAGCAATGGAGGTAATATGTTCGCGTTTAGCAATCAACATCAGGCGGGCTAATATCCGCCAGCCAAAGACAAAGACGAGAATGGGGGCGAGATAAATCGGTAAAAATGACCAAGCATGATTGGTTGCCTGCCCGACTGTGCCGTAGAACGTCCACGAAGTACAGTACACCCCAATCGATAAGCTATAAATCCAAGGCCGGAAGCGTGCCAGCCAGTTCAGGTTTTTGTCACCATACCAAGCGATAAAGAACAGCAGTCCTAAATAAAGAAATAAAACCGGAATGACAATCCATGACGGCATGAAGTGCTCCTTAATCGCCAAGTCAGAAAGTAAGAATAGATGGCTTAATTTTCTGAATCACTGAAATCAAAACAATTTTATACCGAAAATCATTGACGTTGCAGCACGGTGACAACCCAATGAGATCCCATCCGCATAGATTGGTTGCTTACCGGGTTCTCCGGAAATAATAGGTGGACTGATAATGGTGGATATTTTCAGTCGTAATGGAAAAGTCGAGAATGGTTCCATCAGGCGCATTACTGATTGAAGTGACTTGCATTGTCGGCGTGCCTTCTTCGACCTTCAGGTAAGCGGCAATTGAAGCCGGTGTTAAAATCGGCAAAAAGGTAAAATAGTTTCCCTCAATGACGAATCCTGCCTCTTTCTCAATATAATCAAATTTTGATTTTTCCAGATGAGCAACAGACAAAGTGGGATAGAGTTTAACCGGGAGATAAGACTCTTCATAATGCACCGGCCGCTCATCAAGATAACGGACACGAATAATGTAATAGACCAATTCACCATGTTGAATCTTGAGTCGCTGAGCGACACTAACCGGAGCCGGAATCATCGAAAAGCTGAGTACCTGACTCGCTATCGATTTATTATTTTTCTGACTCAGTTCCGTCAGGCTGTTGAGCCCTTTATTCTCATGAGCTACCTCTTTATCGATGACAAAATTTCCGCTACCGTGACGGCGCTCAATCAGTCCATCCTCAACCAAACAATCAATTGCACGCCGGAGTGTCATCCGGGAAACCTGATATTCTTCGGCCAGCATCACTTCTCTTGGTAATGGCTGGTTCAAACAAAATTCATCAGAATTAATTCGTTTTCTCAAGTCATTGGCGATTAATATATAGATCACTTTTATACCTATTATTGTTTGGTTGTCTATTTCACAGAAACAAATAAAAATAATATATATCAATAAATTAAAATAAATATTCGATTTTAAAAATAAATAAAAACTAAACAGGTCTAATAAACAGAGTTTACTTATACAAAACATCCACACACTTATAAGTGATAAATATCACATTCCAATTCCCTGAACAGATAATTCTCAACTATTAATTTCTATTCTGAACTCGCCGGCAAACAAAAAAACAATCCAAATCGACGTGAAAATATATTCCCGAAACATTGATGTTTCAGCGGGATGACCAACCAGTCTCCCGATGCACATCGCTTCACCACTTGTTCGGTGAAGACTGAAACTTCAAATTCAGAGGATATAAAGGGAACCAATACTTCGCTTTACAGCGATAGCATACTGGAAGGGTAAACCATGTTAAGTCAAATACAGCGATTCGGTGGAGCGATGTTTACACCGGTCCTCCTCTTCCCTTTTGCAGGGATTATTGTGGGGCTGTCCATCGTACTAAAAAATCCTGATTTTATGGGATCACTTGCCGATACCAACAGCACTTTTTTTCAATTGATGAACATACTGGAGGAAGGTGGATGGACCATCTTCCGTAACATGCCACTGATTTTTGCCATTGCCCTGCCGATAGGTTTGGCGCAAAAAGCCCATGCCCGGGCCTGCCTCGTGGTATTTCTCTCCTATCTGACCTACAACTACTTCATTGCAGCTATGGCAGCCGTTTGGGGCAGTTACTTCGGTGTTGATTTTTCTCAGGCACCCGGAGGGGTCAGCGGCCTGACCCTGATCGGCGGCATCAAAACACTCGATACCAGTATTGTCGGTGCCATATTCATCGCCAGTCTGGTGACGTATCTGCATAACCGTTTCTTTGACACCAAATTGCCGGATTATCTCGGTATTTTTCAGGGAACCGCATTCATTGCCATTCTTGCTTTCTTTGCCATGCTCCCCTGCGCATGGGCCACATTAATGATCTGGCCGAAAATTCAGGCAGCTATCAGTTCTCTGCAAGGACTGATGCTGGCATCCGGCACTCTGGGGGTCTGGCTATACACATTTTTAGAACGCCTTCTGATCCCGACCGGATTACACCACTTTATCTACGGTCCGTTCATCTTCGGCCCGGTTGCCGTAGAAAACGGTATCATGATGAACTGGGCACAACACATTCAGGAATTCAGCCAATCGACATTACCGTTGAAAACGCTATTCCCCGCCGGTGGTTTTGCTCTGCACGGTAATTCAAAACTGTTCGGTTCAGTCGGGATTGCACTTGCCATTTATATGACAGCCGATGAAGAGAATAAAAGCAAAATCGCCGGATTGCTGATTCCGGCCACCTTAACATCCATTCTGGTCGGTATTACCGAGCCGCTTGAGTTTACTTTCCTGTTCGTTGCGCCGTTTCTGTTCGTCATTCATGCCATTCTGGCCGCCACCATGTCAGCCATCATGTATAGCCTCGGTGTTGTCGGCAATATGGGCGGCGGGCTGATCGAAATCGTCTCACAAAACTGGCTCCCGATGTACAACCATCATGCTTACGTCATGTTGACCCAGATATCGGTCGGGCTCTGTTTCACCGTCATCTATTTCTTCCTGTTCAAAATGCTGATCATCCGATTCGACCTGAAAACGCCCGGTAGAAACAGTGAAGTGAAGTTGTACAAAAAATCGGATTACAAAGCGAAAACCAGTGGCGAAACACATCCGGCCGACAGCCTTGCCAGTCGCCTTATCGAGGCCCTTGGCGGACAAACGAATATCGATCAACTCAATAACTGTGCCACACGTCTGCGAGTGACGGTCATCGATCCGATGCTGATTGTCGATGATCAAATCTTCAAAGATATGGGCGCACACGGTGTCGTCCGCAACGGCAAAGCCATACAAATTATTATCGGGCTCAGCGTCCCCCAAGTCAGAGAAGAGTGTGAGGGGCTACTGCATATCTGAAACGCGCAGCTTGAAAGAATCGCTGCTTCTCAACAAAGACATGAACAAACACATTTAAAGCACATAAAAATATGACCAAAAGGAGATCAACATGAAACAGTTTTCAATCGTCATTGCCGGTGGTGGAAGCACCTTTACTCCCGGCATCGTACTGATGCTTCTGGAGAACATCGACCGCTTCCCGATTCGTCGTCTGACCTTTTATGACAATGACGGAGCCCGGCAAGAAGTCATTGCTGAAGCCTGTAAAATTTTATTGCAAGAGAAAGCACCGCAAATCGACTTTTCCTATACCACAGATCCACAAACCGCATTTACCGACGTTGATTTTGTCATGGCACATATTCGCGTCGGCAAATATCCGATGCGCGAACTGGATGAGAAAATTCCGCTGCGACATGGCGTACTCGGTCAAGAGACCTGCGGACCGGGTGGCATCGCTTATGGCATGCGTTCTATCGGGGGCGTACTCGAACTGGTCAAATATATGGAACAATATTCGCCGAATGCATGGATGCTGAACTACTCCAATCCGGCGGCGATTGTAGCAGAAGCAACCCGGGCACTCTGCCCTCAGAGTAAAATTCTTAATATCTGTGATATGCCGATCGGCATCGAGAATCGGATGGCCAATATTCTGGGTTACTCGTCCCGTAAAGATTTCGAGGTGATGTACTACGGGCTCAATCACTTCGGCTGGTGGAAAACGATTACCAATAAGCAAGGGGAAGACTTAATGCCGAAGCTCAAAGCTTATGTCGCCCAGCATGGTTATGTGCCACCGACACCGGAAGCCGGTCAACATGTTGAAGCCAGTTGGAATGATACCTTTGCCAAGGCCAAAGATGTGTATGCACTCGACACGGAAACGTTGCCGAACACTTACCTGAAATATTATCTGTTCCCGGATGAGGTCGTTGCTCATTCCGATCCAACACACACCCGGGCCAATGAAGTGATGGAAGGCAGAGAAAAACATGTCTTCGGCGAATGTCGTAAGGTGATTGAGCAAAAAACTGGCGCAGGATGTGCCTTAGAAGTCGATGAACACGCATCTTATATTGTTGACTTGGCAAGGGCGATAGCCTTTAACACCAAAGAACGCATGTTACTGATCGTGGAAAACCAAGGTTCAATTGAAAACTTCAACACCGATGCGATGGTTGAAATTCCTTGTCTGGTCGGCAGTAACGGACCGGAACCGCTGCGGGTCGGGGCCATCCCGACCTTCCAACACGGCATGATGAGCCAACAGGTTGCCGTCGAAAAACTGGTCGTTGAAGCTTGGATCGAAAAATCCTATCAGAAACTGTGGCAAGCCATTACGCTCTCGAAAACCGTCCCGAGTGCTTCCGTGGCCAAGGCTATTTTAGACGACCTGATTGAGGTCAATAAAGACTTCTGGCCGACACTAAAATAACCCCGGTGCAATGTGGTGAATGGCTTTTTAGGTTAGATATTCTCTAGGCTAGATCTATGCCAGAACGTTGCCCGTGTCACGGGCAGCTCAAAGTCTCTTTACATGACGTAAAGAGACTTTCCTTACCCCTGCTCAGGCATGGAATTTAAACGGTGTTGCCGCACCGAACCACTCGGTTCGAGCCGGACAAACAGCGCCGCAACCCCCATCAGCGCCATCACCCAGAAAACTTGAGCGCCCCAGTGCTCAAATCCCCAACCACTGATTGCCGTCATTGTCGCAATCACCGCTCCCAGAGGAATCGCATTGTACAACGACTGCAATGCGATCATTCTCTCCGGTACCGCTTGTTGAATGTAACGAATGGTCGCCAGATGTGCGACCGCGAATGTCAGGCTGTGGAGTAATTGAATGAACACCAGTGCTGCAAGCTGCGTGGTGAAAGCCGTTAATCCCCAACGCACGACAACCGCACAGGAAGAGAGCAAAAACATCGCACGGATCGACCACAAACCGAACAGGCGACGACTGAGCGCAAAAATACAGATCTCCGCAATGACGCCCAAACTCCACAGATAACCAATGATTTCTTCTGAATGTCCGACCGATTTCCAGTACACGGAACTAAAACTGTAATAAGCCGCATGACTGCCCTGAATCAACGACACCAGCACTAAGAACTTAATCACATGCTTGTCTCTGAGCATTTCGATTAGTTTAGGACGTACCACCTCAGTTTCTGTTTGCGTCACCGGTTCGGGATTGGGTGCGCGCAGACTGATTAAAAATGTCACGCTCATCCCCAATAAAGCCGTATACAGAATCCAGTCATTGCCCCAATGCGCGACAATCCAGCCGACCACCAGCGAACCAACGATAAAGGCAACGGATCCCCACAGTCGAGTGCGGCCGTAATCAAGCATTTTCATATTGGTGTAGTAATTCGCTAACGTGTCCGACAGCGGAATGATCGGCCCGAAACAAGCATTAAACAGGACAGTTGCCAGCGCAATCCACAGCAAATGCTGCACGGCAAAAATATGCACAGCAATGAACCCGATTGCCAATAGGGTCAGCACTCTCAACATCGGCACATACCATTCAGCTCGGTGGACTCTCGGCGTCACCAGTAAATTGGCCAGACAGCGAGTACCGAATGCGAGCCCCATAATCAGACCGATATCGGTTGATGCGACCCCCTCACTTTTGAGCCACAACGCCCAAAATGGCGTATAGATGCCATAGACAAAGAAAAAACCGAAATAATACTGAGAAATCCAGCGGAACGGAGAAACACTGAGCATAACGACCTACTGATGCAAAAAGCGACGGATGACGGATGATGTAACTAACCGCGCCTATTATGCTTTGAATGCCATATAAGAAAAAGGGAATATTGCTCAACACTCTGTTTCCTCTAAGTCTGATATTTTCCCCTCACAATTCAATCCATTCAGGCATCGTTGATGACATTAGACCAAAGTCGTCTGGAGGCAAATCAGATTTCAGCCAAAATTAAAGCAGATACCCTTGCCCAGAAAGGTTGCTATGCCGGATAAGTTCAATCTTCAGTCACCCCCGTTCGATCGCCTGACCCCGGCGCAACAGCAGCAACTCCTCTCAGCGCTGGATGTCGCCTACTTTCGGTCGAGGGACACCTTGTTGCGCTGCGGTGAAAGTGGACAATATCTGCACATTCTCATCAAAGGGGTGGTTGAAGAGCGCTCAGAAGATGGTCAGGAAGTCTTTGCCCACTATGCGAGCGAAGATATTTTTGATGTCAGGTCCCTGCTGGAAGGAACGGTCAAACATCAATACGTGGCACTGGAAGATACACTGGTCTATCAATTACCCAAGTCGGTTTTTGTCGATTTTTATCATCAGAATGGCGAATTTGCCGCGTATTTCGACAGTAATCTCGCCACCCGCCAGGCTCTGCTGGAAAATGCGCAACAGCAGCAAAACCTCGCCGAGTTTATTCTGACCAAAGTGGATCGGGCGATTTATCATCCACCGATCATCGTTACCCCGGCACAAACCATCGCTGATGTCGCCGGGCTGCTCAAAGACAACAATAGCGATGCAGCATTAGTGCAACTGCCAGAGAACGACGTGCGACTTACGCAAACCACCCATGCGCATCCGTATGCGATTGTCACCCGGACGGACATGCTCCATGCTGTGACATTAGACGCGCAGCCGGTCAACACGCCGGTCGGTCAAATTGCAACCTTCCCGGTATTTCACGTCAATGACGGGGAATTTCTGTTTAATGCGATGGTGATGATGATCCGTAACCGGATCAAGCGGATTATGGTATGTGACGGCAACCAAGCGGTGGGCATGCTGGATATGACCCAGATTCTCAGCACCTTTTCCACCCACTCCCACGTGCTGACCCTGAGCATTGCCAGAGCATCCAGTATCGAAGAGCTGACTATCGCTTCCAACCAACAACACAAATTGGTCGAAAACCTCGTCAGCAATGGCATCAGAACCCGTTTCATGATGGAACTGATCGCCGCAATCAATGAACAGATTATTGAAAAAGCGTTTGAACTCACGGTGCCACCGGTGATGCAACAACAGTGCTGCCTGCTGGTCTTAGGTTCAGAGGGGCGTGGTGAACAGATTCTTAAAACCGATCAGGACAACGCGTTAATCATCAAAGATGATACCGACTGGCCGGATTGTCAGCGTGTGATGGACAAACTGACCCATACACTTCTCCAACTCGGCTATCCGGTCTGCCCGGGCAAAGTGATGGTCAACAATCCACAATGGGTGAAATCTCAACGGAACTGGCAAGCCGCTCTCTCCCAATGGGTCACTCAAGCCAAACCAGAACAAATTATGCATATCGCCATTATGGCAGATGCTCAGGCCGTCGCCGGCAATCGGGCGCTGTTGCACCCCATTCGGGAGCACCTCTCCGGGTTGATGGCCGACCAAGAACTGATCTTGTCAGCTTTCACCCGTCCTGCCCTGAATTTCTCCCTGCCACTGACCTTATTCGGCAACGTCAAATCCTCCAAATCAGGACTGGATATCAAACAAGGGGGGATTTTTCCGATTGTCCACGGCATCCGGGCCTTGAGCCTTGAGTACCGCATTGCAGAGCAAAATACCTTTAAGCGTATCGAAGCGCTCACCCAAAAACGGGTGCTGGAACAACAGACCGCAGACAATCTGAGTGAAGCGCTGAAACTCTTCTTTAAGCTCCGGCTCACTCAACAGCTTCAACAACCGGAGCGCAATAATCATCTGGACATCAAATCTCTCGACAGCACCGAACGGGACTTATTGCGTCACAGCTTGCATATTGTTAAAAAATTCAAGCAGTGGTTGTCGTACCACTATCAGATTAGAGAATAAGCCCATGAACCGAATCTCACGCCGATACTGGTATTACAAACTCAAAGATTCCGCTTACCGGAGCCTGTTCTTACCACCGGACCATCAGGAATTCGTCTCACTGGATTGCGAAACAACCAGTCTCAATCCGCAACAGGCAGAACTGGTTTCCATTGCCGCCACCAAAATTATCGGCAACCGTATTCTGACCAGTCAGTCCTTTGAAGTGAAGCTGTGTGCACCCAGAACGCTGAATGCCGATTCAGTCCGGATTCACCAGATCCGTCATCAGGATCTCAGTGATGGTCTGACAGAAGCACAAGCCCTGATCCAGCTATTGGATTTTATCGGTAATCGGCCACTGGTTGGCTATCACATCCGTTATGATAAAACCATTCTCGATATCGCCTGCCGCAAACATCTGGGTTTTCCGCTGCCGAATCGCCTGATTGAAGTGAGTCAGCTCTATCATGAACAACTGGAAAAAATGCTGCCCAATGCCTACTGCGACCTCAGTCTGGAAGCGATTTGCCATCATTTGGATCTGCCACTGCAAAATAAACATGACGCCTTACAAGATGCACTCTCTGCGGCGTTGGTGTTTGTCCGTTTGACTCAAGGTGATCTGCCCGCTTTCTCTTCCGCCTGAATGTTGTTGTCGTTTTCCACCGCAACCACTCACAACAAACCGAGCCCCCACTGGTGTGACACCTTGAATCGCAATGATTTTTTACTCACAGATCTCATTTAGCCTAAAGTCTAATTGTGCAATCTTGGTATCTGAACAAGAGTTATTACACCTAGGTAACCTCAAAGCACTCCGATAGGGTGAGTTCGAGTTCATATTTGGGTACAAGAATTTCAGATCCTCCGGAAATATTTATTATAAGCCCAATCAATCATGATGAACCGGAGCGGTCCCTGCATTCAAAAGGAGAAGAAGCTATGAGTGATGTTCATGTTTATCCGGTCAAGAACAATATTAAAGAACATACCCACGCGGATAACGACACTTACTTATCAATGTACCAACGCTCAGTAAGCGACCCCGAAGGATTCTGGGGAGAACACGGGCAGATCGTTGACTGGTTCACCCCTTACACCAAAGTCAAGCACACCTCATTTGATACCGGCCATGTGGGTATCCGCTGGTTTGAAGATGGAACCCTGAACGTCTCGGCCAACTGTATTGACCGCCACCTTGCGGAGCGTGGCGATGAGGTGGCGATCATCTGGGAAGGCGATAACCCGCTTGAAGATAAAACGCTCACCTTCAATCAACTCCATCAAGAAGTCTGCCGCTTTGCCAATGTACTGAAAGATCAAGGCGTCCGTAAGGGTGACGTCGTTTGTCTATATATGCCGATGGTACCGGAAGCTGCAGTGGCAATGCTGGCTTGTACTCGTATCGGTGCGGTACATACGGTGGTCTTCGGCGGGTTCTCTCCGGAAGCACTTGCGGGACGCATTATCGACTCCGACGCAAAAATGGTGATTACCGCAGATGAAGGCGTTCGGGGCGGACGAGCGGTACCACTGAAAAAGAATGTCGATGAAGCCCTCACCAACCCTGAAGTCAAAACCATCAGCAAAGTGGTGGTTCTCAAACGCACCGGCGGCAGTATCGACTGGCATGATCACCGGGATATCTGGTGGCACGAAGCCACAGCCAAAGCATCAGAGCACTGCCCGGCAGAAGCGATGAAAGCAGAAGATCCGCTGTTCATCCTTTACACCTCCGGCTCCACGGGCAAACCCAAAGGCGTATTACATACCACCGGCGGCTATCTGGTTTATGCCACCATGACCTTTAAATATGTTTTCGATTATCAGCCCGGCGAAGTCTTCTGGTGTACCGCGGATGTCGGCTGGATCACCGGTCACACCTATCTGGTTTACGGCCCGCTGGCCAATGGCGCGAAAACCATTTTATTTGAAGGCGTACCGAACTATCCGAACACGAACCGAATGAGTCAGGTAGTCGATAAACATCAGGTGAATATTCTCTACACGGCACCGACAGCAATCCGGGCACTGATGGCCAAAGGTAATGAAGCCATCGACGGCACCTCACGTGACAGTTTGCGCATCATGGGGTCAGTGGGCGAGCCGATCAATCCGGAAGCATGGGAATGGTATTATCGGACTATCGGCAATGAAAAATCCCCGATTGTCGATACTTGGTGGCAGACAGAAACCGGCGGTATTCTGATTACCCCGCTTCCCGGTGCGACAGAATTAAAACCGGGCTCTGCCACCCGACCATTTTTCGGTGTTCAGCCGGCACTGGTCGATAATGTCGGTAATCTCATTGACGGTGCAGCCGAAGGGAATCTGGTGATTCTCGACTCCTGGCCCGGCCAAATGCGCACGGTATACGGTGATCATGACCGCTTTGAACAGACCTATTTCTCCACCTTCAAGGGAATGTATTTCACCGGTGACGGTGCCCGCCGCGATGAAGACGGCTATTACTGGATTACCGGACGGGTCGATGACGTCCTCAATGTTTCCGGCCACCGCATGGGGACCGCAGAAGTCGAATCCGCACTGGTGGCATTCGATAAAATTGCAGAAGCGGCTGTCGTCGGGATTCCACACGACATCAAAGGTCAGGCGATTTATGCCTATATCACACTCAATGATGGCATCTATCCCTCTTCTGAACTGCATAAAGAAGTCAAAGAATGGGTGCGTAAAGAGATTGGTCCGATTGCCACACCGGATGTACTGCACTGGACCGATGCGCTGCCTAAAACCCGTTCCGGGAAAATCATGCGTCGGATTCTGCGTAAGATTGCCACCGGAGACACCAGCAATCTGGGCGATACCTCAACGCTCGCTGACCCAAGTGTGGTGGATAAACTGATTGCAGAAAAAGCAGCACTCAGTTAAAACCGCCTGAAGTGCAAACGAACGTCCTGAACCGCGAAGCCATCCCTCCGATGGCTTCACTTTTTAAGGCGACTAGAACAACACATGATCAGGTTTACCAACCATTCTCAACATTACCCACCTGAATGCATATCACAATTTCTGAATTCAATGCCTTTTTATCGCTAAATCACCATTCCGCTCGCACGAAAAAACCAATGTAATGGTTTCTTCTCACCGATGTTCGGTCTGTACCGTGACTCTCTGTGCCGTACCTCTGTAGACCGATTTGCTGTAGTTTCGACAAAACCATTTCTGATCTTCATGGTCATAAGACGATAACGACATAATTATCAATTTTCCGCAAAGCGCGTAAACCTTGGGCTCAACACCCTTTCACATTATCCGAAACGGTGATTAGACCAGTAATTTGCTGCCATTTGTGTTGAATTAGCTATAATCAGGAGCAATTCACCGTTTTTTGATTTTCTTGAAAAAAAATTGTGTGAAAAAACCTAAAATATGGGAATATGTAAATAAGACCTCATTATTGAGTAAGATGACGACACAATGACGACAAAATTACGCATTCTTGTGCTAAATGGTCCTAACCTGAATTTACTGGGCCTGCGTGAACCGGCACATTACGGTTCTCAAACATTGCCTCAGATCATTGATCAACTCCGTCAACAGGCCGCCCAAGCTGGTGTTGAACTAGAGCATCTGCAATCGAATCGTGAGTATGAACTGATCGAAGCCATTCATCAGGCACACGAGAACATTGACTTCATCATTATCAACCCAGCCGCATTCACCCATACCAGTGTTGCACTGCGGGATGCGCTTTTGGGGGTTAATATTCCTTTTATTGAGGTACATCTTTCTAATGTTCATGCCCGCGAACCTTTCCGTCACCACTCTTATTTGTCAGACAAGGCAGAGGGGGTGATTTGCGGTTTAGGAGCTCAAGGCTATGAATTTGCGTTGTCGGCAGCTATCACAAAACTGCAGGCAAAATAAACACTCGACATCCCGCGGCAGTTGTTCGGGTTGTCTTATTCACAAGATCAAAGAGAAAAGACAATGGATATTCGTAAAATAAAAAAACTTATCGAATTAGTTGAAGAGTCAGGCATTGCTGAGCTGGAAATTTCTGAAGGTGAAGAATCCGTACGCATCAGCCGTCACAGTGCACCACCGGCACCAGTCCAATATGCACAATATGCACCTGCGCCAGTTGCTGCACCGGCACCTGCTGCAGCACCGGTAGCAGAAGTAGCCAGTGCACCGGCAGAAGCACCACAACCGACAGGTCATCAAGTGCTTTCACCAATGGTCGGTACTTTCTACAGCTCTCCGAGCCCAGATTCAGCACCATTCGTAAAAGTTGGCCAGAAAGTCGCTGTCGGCGAACCACTGTGTATCGTTGAAGCCATGAAAATGATGAACCAAATCGAATCCGATAAAGCTGGTGTCGTCAAAGCAATCCTTGTTGAGAACGGTCAGCCTGTCGAATTCGATCAGCCTCTCGTTATCATTGAATAATTGAGGTCAGATTTATGCTAGATAAAGTTGTCATCGCGAACCGGGGTGAAATTGCACTCCGTATTCTTCGCGCCTGTAAAGAGCTAGGTATCAAAACGGTCGCTGTCCATTCCACAGCAGACCGGGATCTCAAACATGTCTTACTTGCTGATGAGTCCATCTGTATCGGACCGGCACGTAGTATTGATAGCTACTTAAATATTCCACGCATTATCTCAGCAGCAGAAATCACGGGGGCAGTTGCCATTCACCCGGGCTACGGCTTCCTGTCTGAAAATGCAGATTTTGCTGAGCAAGTTGAAAAATCAGGCTTCATTTTTGTCGGTCCGAAAGCTGAAACCATCCGCATGATGGGGGATAAAGTCTCTGCGATCGCCTCCATGAAAAAAGCTGGTGTGCCTTGTGTACCGGGTTCAGATGGCCCACTCGGGGATGATGTCGAGAAAAATAAATCCATTGCGAAACGCATCGGCTATCCGGTGATCATTAAAGCATCCGGTGGCGGTGGTGGTCGTGGTATGCGTGTGGTTCGTAGTGAAGCTGAACTGATTCAGTCCATCACCATGACCCGTACCGAAGCGAAAGCCGCTTTCAACAACGATATGGTCTACATGGAGAAATTCCTGGAAAACCCACGTCACGTTGAAGTTCAGGTCATTGCCGACGGTCAGGGTGGCGCAATCCACTTGGGCGAACGTGACTGTTCAATGCAACGTCGTCACCAAAAAGTCGTCGAAGAAGCACCGGCACCGGGCATTACCGAAGAAATGCGTAAATACATCGGTGAACGCTGTACACGCGCCTGTGTTGAAATCGGCTACCGCGGTGCGGGTACATTCGAATTCCTCTATGAAAACGGTGAATTCTATTTCATTGAAATGAACACTCGGATTCAGGTTGAACACCCTGTTACCGAAATGGTCACCGGTGTCGATCTGATCAAAGAGCAACTGCGCGTTGCAGCAGGTCAGCCATTGTCATTCACACAGGATGATATCAAGCTACGCGGCCATGCGATTGAATGTCGTATCAATGCTGAAGATCCGGAACGTTTTCTCCCGTCACCGGGTAAAATTGAGCGCTTTCACACAGCCGGCGGTATGGGGATTCGCTGGGAATCTCACATCTACTCGGGTTATACCGTGCCTCCGCACTATGATTCGATGATCGGTAAACTGATCGCCTATGGTGAAAACCGTGACGTCGCGATCGCGCGGATGAAGAATGCACTCAACGAAATGATTGTTGAAGGGATCAAAACCAACATCCCACTTCAACTGAAGATTATGAATGATGAAAACTTCCAGCATGGTGGTGCCAATATCCACTATCTGGAGAAAAAACTCGGCATCAATCACTAATCCGTTCGGCAGATGAACAAAAGTCTAAGCCTCCCTTCGGGGAGGTTTTTTGTTCAGGGTGAGCCCTATTCAAAACATGAATATCTGCTACACTCTCGGCCATTCAACCCACGGAAAGAGTCAATCACATGCCTTGGATTCAAATAAAACTCAATGCCAACAACGACAACGCCGAAACTATCGGTGATATGTTGATGGAAGACACAGGCGCGTTATCCGTCACATTTCTGGACGCGAAAGACACCCCCGTCTTTGAACCCCTGCCGGGAGAAACTCGCCTCTGGGGAGATACCGATGTGCTCGCGCTCTATGATGCGGAAGCGGATACCGATACCATCGTGGCACAAATCAAAGCCAGTCAACTACTGCCTGAGAGCTTCTCTTATAAAGTCGAACAGATTGAAGACAAAGACTGGGAACGGGAATGGATGGATAATTTCCACCCGATGAAATTCGGTAGCCGTCTGTGGATCTGTCCGAGCTGGAAAGAGATCCCAGACCCGGATGCGGTCAATGTGATGCTTGATCCCGGCTTGGCCTTCGGCACCGGTACACACCCGACAACCGCCTTATGTTTAGAATGGCTGGAAGGGTTGGATCTCAGCGGAAAAACCGTGATTGATTTCGGCTGCGGCTCCGGCATTCTGGCGATTGCAGCAATCAAGCTAGGCGCGAAGCAAGTGATTGGTGTCGATATTGACCCACAAGCCTTACTCGCTTCCAAAGATAACGCTCAGCGCAATGGTGTTGAAAACCAGCTAGAGGTCTACCTACCGCAAAATCAACCTGACAATCTCAGTGCAGATATCGTGGTGGCAAACATTCTGGCCGGCCCGCTCAAAGAGCTTTCTCC
Source organism: Vibrio sp. MEBiC08052 (assembly GCF_001506075.1). Lineage (GTDB taxonomy): Bacteria > Pseudomonadota > Gammaproteobacteria > Enterobacterales > Vibrionaceae > Vibrio. Next base: position 147,960 of record NZ_KQ947476.1, read on the forward strand.
GGTGATTCAGTCTCTGGTTCGCCCGGGTGGACAACTGGCGATGTCCGGCGTGTTAGAGACACAGGCCGAAGATGTTGCCGATTTCTATCGCAACCAGTTTGACATCGACCCCATTATTGAAAATAACGAATGGTGCCGAATTTCTGGTCGAAAAAAATAACCACCGCGAATGTAACTGACTAATTGACTGAAAAATCGACGATTTACAAAAACAAATTGTAAATGCTCAAATATTAGTCTTTTCACACCGCAAAAAAATGCGTAAAATGCGCGCCCTTGCTGCCTTATAACTGTAATGACGTGTTAAAAATCGGAAACCACCAACTCAAGAACAGTCTGATCGTTGCTCCTATGGCTGGCGTCACCGACAGACCTTTTCGCGAGTTATGTCTTCGCTATGGTGCCGGCATGGCTGTCAGTGAAATGATGTCATCCAATCCGGCATTGTGGAAAACGTCAAAGTCGAAACAGCGCATGGTCCATGAGGGCGAATCCGGGATTCGTTCGGTTCAAATCGCAGGTTCCGACCCACAGTTAATGGCAGAAGCTGCGCAATTCAGCGTTGAGAACGGTGCGCAAATCATCGATATCAACATGGGTTGCCCGGCAAAGAAAGTGAATAAGAAGTTGGCAGGTTCCGCCCTGTTACGCTACCCGGATTTAATTGAGAATATCCTCACCACGGTAGTTCAGGCCGTTCGTGTGCCTGTGACGCTAAAAACACGGACCGGTTGGGATACAGCGCATAAGAACTGTGTTCACATCGCAAAGCTGGCCGAAGACTGCGGCATTCAGGCACTCGCCCTTCATGGAAGGACCCGGGCTTGTCTGTATCGCGGCATGGCAGAATATGACAGCATCAGAGCGGTCAAACAGGCCATCTCGATTCCGGTGATCGCCAATGGTGACATCGATAGTCCGGAAAAGGCCAAATATGTACTGGAATATACCGGCGCTGACGCATTAATGATTGGTCGCCCGGCACAAGGACGACCCTGGATTTTTCAGGAAATCCAACATTTTTTGGAAACCGGCACCACAATGCCTGCGCTTCCGGTTAAGGAAGTCAAAAGCATTTTGCTTGGTCATGTACAAGCACTCCATCAGTTTTACGGAGCGTATCTGGGGCCACGAATCGCACGGAAACATGTGGGGTGGTATCTCAAAGAGCATGAACAGGCAAGTGGGTTTCGACGGACCTTCAATGCCATAGAAGCAGCCCCGCTGCAGCTGGAAGCACTCGAAGGTTATTTTGATAACGTTGCATCATAAAATTAAGAGAAGAGCTAGACCGAATATGTTCGAACAAAATCTGACTTCAGAAGCTTTAACCGTTACTACCGTTACTTCACAAGACCAAATCACTCAGAAGCCTCTGCGTGACTCCGTTAAAGCATCTCTTAAAAACTATCTTTCCCAGTTAAATGGCCAAGAAGTAAGTGAATTATACGAATTAGTTCTAGCTGAAGTTGAGCAGCCGCTGCTCGATACGATCATGCAGTACACTCGCGGTAACCAAACCCGCGCAGCAACCATGATGGGTATCAACCGCGGAACACTTCGCAAGAAACTGAAAAAGTACGGCATGAACTAATCACTGTTCATTAACCATTTGAATTTAAAGCCCGAAGTAGAGAAATCCGCTTCGGGTTTTTGTTTTTGCTACACACAATAAATTTTGCACACCCTTGTATATAGACGTTCCTGCAGTTGTCATACTGAGGCTATGGCATAAAACCAAGAAGAGAGGCTCTTTTTAACATTCCTAATATAAAAACGAAGAACGTCGTGTAAATCCAAAGTGAATTCAGCCACATCACAACCCAGAAAGATTTAGATGTCGTTGTTGCTCTATGACGAATGAATGGAAATGCCAGACAATACCAGTTGTAACGATTCGTTATCATGAAAGAAATAATAGAATGGGATTTATTTTTATCTTTCGCCAACTGAGAGTCCAAAAACTGGATATGAGAAAGGCTTCCATATCCGGCCCTGATGCCAAAAAATAAATAAGGTCCTATCCAGATAGCAATAAATACGAGTGCAACGATAGATATGCCAGCAAATACAAAACTCATAATATATCCATTCAAATTTAATCGCGGTCCAGCGACGAATCAGAAAATTTCTTCGAACATATCAACAACTGATTCACCAAACTCATAAATAACATCCCCAATATACTTACCGCTACTGTTCCCAAGCGTACCGCCAACAAGTCCTCCAACAGCAGCTCCGACAACTGTTGCAATAGCCAGAACAGGAGCGGATGCCGCTGCACCGACGATACCTATAGCAATCACAATACCAGTGCCACCACCAAGCTCACCACCAGCCCAACCACCGAAAAAACCAAACATTTCACGAGTAGTAGTTTTTCCACATTGACCATTTTTTTGCATTACACAAGCATCATGAACATTATTCAAACCACTTGCAGCAGAGAACAATAGTCCTACATATCCAACTGATTTTGCGCCACTAATACCAGAAGAAATATTCGCCATCCTTTTGCCCAAATTAGGCACAACACCTTCAGCGACGATCTCATCGGCATGATGGACGACAGAGCGAGTTGAAAGCTTCAAGGCTTTTTTCACTTGACGTAGAACCGGAACCTTTATCCCTCGTGTTGATAACCTAGCGAGGGATTGATCTAATTTTTTAAACAATTTTGCCCGTTTAGAGATAAACGTATCATAGTGAATGCCACTAGTACGACTAGCCGAAGCAACATCTTGAACATATAACGTATTTATTTCTTGAATAATATCGCCAATTTTCTTCAAATGTTTTTCTGTACTTGCAGCAATAGCACCAACACCTACACTCGTATATGCATAAGCATCACTAGGTTTACCATCTTCCCAAACTTTTGAAGCATAGTGATCAAGTAACTCAAAATATCGGTTAACTGTTGCGATTTCATCTTCATCCAATCTTGCCAAAGCCTGACTTGCTGCGACTGCATCATCTGCTAGCGCAGAGAGTTTCTGCTTATCCGCATTGGTTTTAGGCTCTGCGGTCGGTAGTATAACAATCTCACCCTGACGAATCGGTTCATTCAGATGGGCATTATACTTTTTAACTAGTTGCTTTTGTGTTGTCGTCGTGTCAGAAGTAAACAGAATCGCCCATAAATCCTGCTGAGATTGAGTTGACTCGACCTGCATCCATCCCAGAGAAAATTGCTGTGTCTGTGCTTTTTCTTGTGCCTTTCGCTCCTGAAGCATGGTCCACGTTTTTTCACTATTGAGATGGTTTTCCTGACATTGTTTCGCATAGCGTTCTTTCAGGGATAATTTCACGGGTTCCCGCTCAACGTAAGGCTCGGTATAAACCGATGCATTCACACTCCCGGAATAGAATGAACCAATGCCATGATTCACTAACTCAACTCTTGCGGTATAAGCTCTATGGGCCAACACATCGATATCGGATTCAATCACAGGATTGACCCGCCAGTATTGATTGCCCCACTCATCCCGCTCCCGAATCAATAAGGGGATGGATGGCGTATCAGTGAGTAAGACTTGATGGCCGCTGCGAAGTTGTTCAAGAAAATCAGAACAGCGCATTCCGGAAGGCATCACGGATTTGATATCCGATTCGCGCAGGGATAAAAAATCCCCTTCAACCTGAGCAAATTCATTCGCCATCAGGTTGTAGATTTGAATGGTTTGATAGTTCATTTGACGTTGTTTATGTATGAATTCAGTTCATATCGATATAGGAGGAGCATTGTACAACAGCGCAATAACAGATAATCCATTATCAATAGAATCAAACGGTTAATATGGTTTACATTCCATAAATAGGGGGGATTTACTACCTTATTGATGAATAGTAATCACGTTGATGCTATTTCTCAGCTTTTGGTCGTTCATAAACCCCGTCAAAAGAGACAAGCTGAACTTCTATCACCCCACCAAAGTATTCAATTTTAACCCGTGGGTCATCTTGCTGTTTTAGCTGAGCGCTGAAGGTTTCATAAAGAGATGCCATAAAATTTTTAACAGACTGGTCTGAGTCAATTAAATTTGTTTTAAAGTGGTCATGATTCATAATTTAGCCAAGTATTATTGATTTAAATGTAAATAAAATTAACGGTTGATTAAATATTACGAGTTGTTTATGTTTATCTGCGACGTTGTTAAATCTATTTGTTGATTTTATTATGGTTACTATTTCTTTATATGAAACCCCCAAAAGTAGGTAACTTTAAAGGTATGCATCCCAATCAAAAGTGATATTAAACATGACAAATAAATCAATAAACTCAACTTCAATAAAAAAAGACAATGAAATTCGAAAAGATGGAGAATTCTTACAGCAACTAGGTATGGATTACATTTCTATCTATATTGAAACACCCAGAAACTTATCAGTTGTTTCCAATCTTCCTTGTGATATGAAGTTAATTTACAGAGATGAAAATCTTTTCTATGAAGATCCTATGATTCGTAATCAGAAGCATGGTTTATTTATGATGAGAAGAGATGAAAAAGAACAGAATTTTTCTGAAAAGATTAAATCTAAATTTTCTGTGCATAATGTATATGCCAGGTCAAGTATTATTGGTTCAACAAAAGTATCCTACGTTTTAGGATGTAAAAGTTCTCATTATCCACAATTTAACAATAGCCTTGATAGTCGTATTATTGAATTTTCAAAGTTCATGATTCGTAAATATAGACATGATATATCTCAAGATTTATCTGAAATAAAAATGTCTCCAATAAACATTTCAGTCGATTACTTTATTGATAAATTGTTCACTGACAAGCAAATAGAAAAACCTAATTATGGGGAGTTGGTTTGTTTATCACTAGCAAAAGAAGGCTTAAGTATGATAGAAATATCAAATTTAACTGGATATACAATTAATACAGTAAAGAGTAATTTAAAAAATAGTAGAGTTAAACTGCAAGCAAATAAAACAATTGATGCTACGATGACAGCTTTAAGTATGGGGTGGATATCGTGACTTACTTAATTGCTGCCACTTTTATTTGGGCATTCTCTTTTTCACTGATTGGTAGTGCGTTAACTCATGTTGACCCTTATTTATCTGTTGTAATTAGAACGTTTCTTTCCTTTTTGATATTTTTACCTTTCATAAGAAATAACTTTTCAAAACAGCATGTAAAATTCATATTTATTGGTGCAATCCAGTTAGGAGTCATGTATTGTTTTTATTTTAATGCATTCCGATTTATTAGTGTTAGCAACATACTATTATTTACTATATTTACGCCAATATACATAATAATTATTAATCAATTGATTTATGATGGTTTCTCTCTTAAGAGTTTGTTTTTAGTTATGATATCCGTTATTGGGGCTTACGTCATCCGGCAGACCAACATCGAAGAGGCGACTTTAAAAGGTTTCTTTCTTATTCAAGGAGCCAACTTTTGTTTTGGTATGGGACAAGTTTTATATAAGAAAAATATCTCTACAGGAATAAAGCAATCAACCGTTTTCCCTTATTTTTATTGTGGCGCATTTTTCATTTCTCTGGTTGCATTCATAATTTTGGGAGATAAAAGTAAGTTACCAACCACACCAACGGAAATTATGACACTATTTTATTTGGGTGTGGTTGCCTCTGGTATTGGTTACTATCTCTGGAATAAAGGTTCAACACGAGTTTCTGTAACTCAGCTTGCGATCATGAACAATTTATTAATTCCTGCTGGAATGATTGTCAATGTCGTGTTGTGGCATGGTGAGTTTGACACAATGAAACTCGTTATTGGTACTTTACTAATTATCGCAACATCACTGATTGACATTCGTAATGGTAGAAAAGTTGAAATCAGAAACAGTAGCGATCTTGCTTAGGTTAGTGACAATCTTTTCTATATCATTAACTAAATCTTTTTTAATTGCATTGAAAGTATGTTGAGGATCATGCGGTTTTTTGGGAACAGTGACAATACAGCTGAGTTCTTTTTTCCCCTTAGATGAGAATGAAGCCAGATTGTAGTAACCGTGTGATTCCATTATGCGAATATAATCAGAACTATAATTTCCTTCGGTATTCGGATAATTAATTGCTGCTGGGTTAGATTCTGTAAAATCAAAAGTATCATCAATTTCATTATAATGGTTGCTATAGTAAATTTCCTTATAACTATCAGGCATGTTTGATAGGATCTCTCTTTCCTCTGTATCCGGATCAGTGATTCTTAAAGCAATAAATGTTTCATTCAGTTTGATAAACGTATTGATTTGCTCACTAATGGTCATATTGGCTCTCCATATGTAAAATATTCTATGTAGATCTACCACTGAATATGATACTGAATCAACTCAGATATGCACTTTTACGATCTAAAATCACACACTTATCTGTGATTTTACTTTTCTCTATATGCGTTACTTGCGTAGCGATAGTATGATCACACTTTCAAATTTATTCGCTTTTCCTATTGGTATTAAAGACTATTGATACTCACTTAAAACTGTTATGAATTAACGCAAAATACACTTATTCACAGAACTCCAAGTTAAAAGAAGGTGCAAGGCCGGACTCAATCCGCCACGCAAAAACACGGGTGATTAATTCACGTCCGGCAGTCATCACCCCTTTTAAAGCCCTGACCAATTCGTTATCACAATATTGGCTGATTTTCACTGCTCCGGTGGTTTGGTCAACAGAAAGCTCATAGTAGGGTTTAAATACCTGTGCTTGGCGCTCACAGAACACAGGCACACAATTTACCAGCGGAGACTATCAGCGCTTTCTCAAGCAAAAGAGCCTAACCAGCAGCATGAGCGCTGTAGGCCATTGTGCAGATAACGCGGCTTGTGAAGGGTTCTTCCCCAACATTGCTTCTCATAGCGTTCTGTCAGGGATAGAGCGCATGAAATATCAACATATTTATGGATTAACCAAGCTCTCTTGTCATAAAGCGGCTATGGGGATCTTCCTTATAATCGGCAAAAGGCCCGCAATAACGAAACCCAAATTTTTTGTATAGATTTCTGGCTGGTTTGAAAAACGCCTGAGACCCTGTCTCTAAACTTACCCGCCGATACCCCTTTTCACTCGCAATACTCAAAACATGTGTCAGTAAATGACTCGCAATACCAGACCGTCTGGCCGTATTAGACGTTCTCATAGATTTCAGTTCGATGTGCTCTGGCGTTAGTTGTTTCATTGCTAAACAACCTTGTAACTCATCGTTAACCCAACAACTAAACAATGTAATTTCAGGAGATTGAAGGCCATCGACATCAAGAGCGTGAGCACTTTCCGGGGGGGAAGTCGCGTACATATCAGCGAGGTGCTCTTCGAGCAGTTTAATGACAGCATCACTCGATAAGTCATCAATAATAATATCCATCATTAGCTTATCTCCACTTATAATCTTTACTGATGAACCAACGCCTATAATCAACCATTACACTGAATCTGTCATCTGAAGCTAAGCTAACTCTCCCATTATTTCAGATTATAAAAACCTTGAGTGATGGTGATCATCTTGCTCTTCAGGGCATAATCCAATATCTTTTTTAAGATGATTATTCATAGCAGTAATCTTATGGCTACCCTTATCAGGAAAAATATTAAAAGATATAAATTTCAATATCTTGATAAGAAAACTATTTTTGTAAAGTACGGTTAACAGCATCGTATTACTCTTGATTACTGGTTAGATGCCGCTATTATCGATGTTAATCACTTCCGTTACGAACAACGATTCATTACAGGAACTATAAGTACAACTTATGGACAATCGACTCCGTTATCTTTCAGCACTGCGTTTTTTCGAATCGGCTTCTCGTCTGAAAAGCTATAGTAAAGCGGCTGAAGAACTGTGTGTCACACAGGCAGCCATCAGCCAAAAGCTACGACAACTTGAAGACCGTCTGGGATGTAAATTATTTATCCGTCGTGGACGTGAAATGCATCTGACCGATAAGGGACAAATACTTCAAAAGCATGTCAATGACGGTTTTAAAAACATCATCACTGGATTAAACAGAATTCAAAATGAACCACTCGAAGGCATGCTGAACGTCAGTGCGCCTCGTTCATTCTCCACACGTTGGTTAATGCCTAGACTGTGGAAGTTCACTATGGCGTTCCCACATGTCCCGATTCGGGTACAAAGCGTGAAGGAAATCGATATTCGCCACACCGAAACTGATGTATTAATCTGGCAAGGAAATGAAAATGTAAAGCATCTGGATTTAGATCAAGAGACACTATTTGAAGAAGACATCTACCCTTATTGTTCTCCGCAACTCGCGGAATCAATGAAGTTCGATAGCCCAGAGCAACTCCTGAGCTGTTGGTTAATTGATTTTCACGCTGCTCCTTTTAGTTGGGAGCAATGGTTTCGCATTGCAAATGTCAGTGCAAAAAGAGAAGGGATTCAATGGATGGAAGTCAGTACCTTTGATATGGCGATCAATGCAGTCGTCGCCGGACACGGCGCATGTCTGGCGACTGAAAGTATTTCGGCAGACTTTGTTGAACGAGGCCTGTTAGTTAAGCCATTCAATATCGGGCTAAACCCCGGAATTCGCTATTCTGTCATTAGTGATCCTTCATCTTCACGGGTTCTGAGAGTCAATGCATTTAAATCGTGGTTACAAAAAGAATTAAACGTCTAATTGTGACGTGAGCACCGCGTCAGCACCCCATATAAAAAAGCTGGCAGAAGCCAGCTAACATATCGCGATGAACGCGTTTGTTTATCTGCAAGGGGACGACACCGCCATCAACAAGCAGTTCAGACCCGAGCATATAAGAAGACTCATCAGAGGCGAGAAAAACTGCTACTTTTGCCAATTCAAGTGGTGTCCCTAAGCGCTTCAATGGCACAAGCTCTTTGACCCGATCGATCAGAGCCGTACGTTCAGCGACAAAGAACCATATGCAAGGGAATCAATGAAACTAATTTTCAAATACCCAATTTTTTCACTAGTTCGGCAAACGACTCTTCAATAGTTTGACCGGCAGTGTCGATTTGAATCACGTCAGTCAAACGCCACGGTTCGTAGTGACGATTTTGAACCTGTAGCCAGCCGGGCAGATTTAAGTTAGCCACATCACTCTCTCGTGTGTTAACCCTATACTCATGTTCTGCCGTATCTGAACAGCGAATTTCAATGTTTACGAACTGAGCACCAACACTTTCAGCGACGGCTTGCCACTCATTGCGCGTTAATTCAATTGGATTACATGAGTCAGAAATAGCACTTAAACCGAGAGCGAGATTATCTCTGATAATTCTGTAGCTTAACCGGTATCCTTCTCCTTCAACCTGAAGATGACACAGATCTCTAAGCCCTTGTTCAATCGTGTCGATACGGACATACATTGCACCTGTTCTTCGCGAAAGTAACTTAGCCAATGTTGATTTTCCAGACGCTGGAAGGCCTGAAAATATATACAAAGTAGGAAAATTCAATTGGCCCCCTTTTCTGAATAGATTTACAGCAAGGCGCAACATTCAATTCAATGCCCCATGACAATACAGTATTATGCGCTGCCACTTACGCCCCGTATATGAGTAAAACTGGTGACGATATCAGCGCAGGATATCGAAATTCCCCCTCACACACGAGACCATATTGCGCTCATTTTCACAACATCGACATTTATTTCATTTGTTATGCCCCCAATCTCATCAGCCTCAACCAGCTGTGCGGCACACTGATCGGAAACGGCAAATAAGGCTGGAGATCTGCGGCGGATAACGGGCCCGCAACATAAAATTGCAGTCTGATGATCACGAACCCGCAACCGCCTCCGGGTTACTGGCGTCAGCCGCCAGTCCGTAAACGGTTTCGGTCGGCACAGCCACCAGTTGACCGGCCTTTAAGAGTTCTCCGCCACGCTGTAGCGCTGCCGGAATTTGTGCGTTGAGAATCTCTGTTTTCATGTCCGGCCTCTCACAGTCCATACACCATTATCGAAGAAAGCCAGTTGGTGTTGGTCAAACCGGGCAAGATAAAGCCACTGGTTATCCACCAGTTGTTTGACCATCGGATAGCGGCTCATCACCGACTCAATCGCTGCTTCCGGCGCATCGATCACCACCGTTAAGCGTAACGGCTCATGGCGCCACTGTTGACCATCGTGCAGCGACTGACGAGACAGGCCGATGCGCAAATCTCCGCCGTTGCCCTCAAATACACCCAGTCTCCCTGCAACCACGTTATGTAAGGTTTTATTCCCGGAGCCATAGCGGTGATGATCCACCGTTGAAGCGTAATACTGCATGTTAATCCAGTTGGTGACGATCATCGGTGCGGTCATAATCTGCGCCAGACCGCTTGCATCCGGATCCTGCTCATCGTGGTATTCATGGAGAAAAGTTCGTCCGTCGAGCTTGATACCACGAGTCCTTTGTCTCGGAGCAACAATAAACGCCGCGTTATTGACCAGCCCCCATTCAGGCCGCGTCTGAGCCCAGTCATTGGCACGTCGGTTGAACCGCTTTTGGAGCGTGCTCCGGGAATGATGTGTCAATCCTAATTGTGGTGCGCGCTCCATCCGCGCTGCAAGAGATGCAGCGTCCAGTTGCTTTTGCAATGTTTGCAGCGTGAGTTGAACCTGCTCATCAAAAATGTCGGTATCGTACAGCGACAGCGCTTCTGTGGTGGTGTTGTGTAATCCGGCCACAAAGCGGGTTGAATCAGGTATTTGAATACCACGTTGCGCTAAACCTTCACGCACGCTCGACAGGTTCAGCATTTGGGCCAAAGCCCGGACATTCACCTCCCCGGTTTGACCACAACACGCACCGCAGTCCAGACCGGCACGGTGTGGATTATTAGCGCTTTCGCTGCCGTGACCGATCAACAGGACAATGGGCGCGAATTCGGTGGTGAGCCCCATCCCTTTCAATATGTTTTCAGCCAGCGTCACTTGTTGTTCAGGAGCAGCGAGTAATGTCGGGCGAAGCTGGTTGGCATTGGCGGCCGACAGTCCCGGTGCTTTAGCCGAATGTCCGTGCAGCGGCAGAGCCCGTTTAATCAGTTTACCGACATAGCCTAACCCCAGAGCTTCAACCAGTGTGAAGGTGGAGGCCGGCATGGTATTGAACCACGACCAACCCGATTCGCGCTGCAATGCCGCCTGTCTTTGCCCGGCCAGCTTCGCATCTTGTTCACCACAGCCGACACTCTCGCCTATGGTCAATGACGGAGCCAGCAATCCGGGCAGCTGCGGACGTTTTATCTCGGTGCCAAGCGGGGTAAAACTGACCGGCAAACCGAAAAATCCTGCAAATCCAAGGGTGTGAATATCCTCCCCTTGTGCTTCCAAATGACGCCGAATCACTTCGGAACGCACATCAATACAGAATGCCGCCTGAACTTTCGGGGCATGTGTGCACATCGGGGTCGGCCGGGTGACGGCTTGGCTGAGCTGACGCTGATAGCTGATTTCATGCGCCCGTTGCCAAATCAGCCGCCGGTTGATGGTCTCTGGCTGATATTGCTGAAAATGCTGGTGCCAACGGTGCTGCCAACGCTGCCAGACTGAGCCGGAATGGCGTGCTTGATCATCCACCAGCCACTCCCAGCTTAAGCGAATTGCCAGTAAATCGATCAGCGTCTCGTCATTTTGTTGCGATAACTGCGCCTGCCACTTGAGATAGGCACACCATGCCGCCCAGCCACTGACCCGGTAAATCACCGCTTGCAAATAGTCTTGCCACTGTTCAGGGGCAATATCCAGCAGTGTTAACACCTGACCAATCTGCTCACGCGGGGTGGTTGCCATCTCTGTAGCCCGATGGGGAATATGGGCTGCTTTCATCAGTAACGCAACGCTGTGATCGTGACACAGGGTATCACGCCAGCTTTGATACAATCCCACCTCACTATGCGGGTGCCAGTCGGCCTGATCCTGATCGAAATAAGCGGCACAAAACTGAGCAATCTGATGGGTGATGGTATCGCACCACGCAGGCTCGTGGTTCAGGTGGCGCTGGCTGTCAAGCATATCGCACAGCAAAGGTGCCGGCGTCGGAGGAAGATCATCCGCTTGCAATGCAGCGGTTGCTGCTGCGACATCCCAACCTTCGGCCAACTTGAATGATGCCAGCGCTTGCGCCAGATCCGCATGAGTAATGGTGCCGTTTTCCCAGCGCTCGCGGTAATAATCTAACGACATTGCCATCGCTGAGCCCGCAAACTGGGCAAGATGATGTGCCACCTCCGAGAAAGGACGGTCAATCCATGACCAATATGGGTTCACGGCAATCATCCGATCCAGCGGCCAGTTGGGCGCAATACTGTCGCACGCCGTCTCAATCGCTGCATTCAGCGTATCGGTTATCTTAGGTTCATCACCAAGTAATGCTGTCATACGGGTTCTCCGACGATGGAATGCTTGCGGTTGACCTGCGTCTGAGCTTGTTCAAGCGTCAGTTTTACCGGCCAGACTTTGAAGGTGAAACGGGTAGACATCTCATCGAGATAAAATCCGTTGTAGATCCAGGGATAAAGGCGTTTCACCATGCGGCTGTGCGGATAACAACGAATCCCGATCTGACCAAGATAGAGCAAGGCGAAGATCACCGCGACAAATCCAAGTAATCCTGTCTGTTCAGGGCCGGCTGGCGGTGCAACATGCGCAAATACGCTGTGCCATAACAGGTACAGATGTAAGACCAAGCTGCTGCGCAGCACACCGCTCACCATCCCCGCTCGTGCCGTATTGCCTGCACACCAAAACAGCGGTGCACAGCCCAAGATCAGAATCACGCTGGCAGAAAGCGGTAACGACAAGCTCGGTAGCCACTGCTGCCATAGCATCGGCATGCCGATAACCACCGCAGCAGAGAGTAATACCGACCCGAAAACACCTTGAATGCGAACCGATTGCGGGAAGTAATCCCGATACACCGTCTGAGCAACCACCTCTCCCGCACTGAGAAAGCTATACGCTTTGTAAACGGAGTGGGCAATCAGATGGAGCAGTGCCAGTTCGTACAGTCCAAGGCCGATTTCCATCAGCATAAATCCCATTTGCGCACAGGTTGACCATGCCAGACGCACCTTGATACTGATGCGTGTCATCATCACCCATCCGGCCAGTAAAGCCGTGGTACTACCGACAATCACCAACATTGACTGTGCCAACGGGGCAAGATTCAGCAGCGCTGCCAGCGAAATCAGTACGAAGCCGCCCATGTTCACCACCCCGGCATGAAGTAAAGCTGACACCGGTGTCGGTGCCTCCATCACCTGAATTAACCAGCCATGCAAGGGTAATTGCGCGGTTTTGAGAATCGCAGCAACAGCAAATAAGCAAGCCGCAATATTTAATTCCGGTGGGAGTGTCGTCATCTGTCCAAGTTGCTGATTGAGTATCGGCAGCGAGAAGCTCCCCAGCGTTTGATACATCAGGAACAACGCAGCGATTAAACAGACATCGGCCATGCGGCTGACCAGAAATTTTTTATGTGCCACGATTTTTGCCGCTTTACGATCCCGGTAATGTGTGAGCAAAAAATGCAGACTGAGACTACTTGCACTCCATGCCAGCATCATCAATAACAGATTGTCACTTTGCACCAGTAAGGCGACCGAGCCGAGTGTAAATAACATCGCCCGCACAAAGCGACGCTGGCCGGAGTCTCCTTCGAGGTAACGAGAGGCATAATCAATAATCACCCACCCGAGTAACGTAATCAGTAACCCCATCAGGGTCGATAAAGCCGGCGGTAACGTTTGAGTCAGCACCCCTGAGCCCAAAGGCACACCGATACTCGCGAGTAATGCAAGGCGTGACGTGATACGGGCAACCGCCCAATGATGTGTACGGGTAATAAGGCAGCCCAAGAAACCGAGTCCGTACAGGGCGGCAATGCAATAGCCGCCCAGTGTCGAATCTATCAAACCATCTCTCCTGAAAATATTCATCGAATGGCGCGTATTGTTGCAGCAAGTAAAATGAGATGTAAAATAGATAGATATTCACAAACCGTTCTTTTTAAGTGAACAATAAAATGAGAAACCTCAACTTCCATCATCTGCACTACTTCTGGACTGTTGCCAAAGAGGGACATCTGACCCGCGCCGCACAAAAGCTCAACGTCTCTCAATCGGCCCTCTCCTCTCAGATCAAACAATTAGAAGGACAGCTCGGCCATAACCTGTTCCATCGCCGAGGACGCACGTTATTACTGACTGATGTGGGGCATCTGGTGCTGGAATATGCCGAGAGTATTTTTAATCTCGGCAGTGAGTTACTGTCGATGATGGAAAGCGGTGAACAACACCGCGTCGAACAGCTGCGGATTGGTGCGGTGGCAACGCTTTCGCGGAACTTTCAGGAGAACTTTCTGCGTCCGGTGATTGGTCGGGATAACGTCAAACTGGCACTGTGCTCTTCTAACTTTGACGATCTGCTGGAACAGCTTCGCGTGCATAAGCTGGATTTGATTCTCTCCAACCGCCCTGTCGCCTCCGACTCAACGACACCATGGCGGTGTAAGTTAATTGCACAACAGGGGGTCTGTCTGGTCGGGCCCAATACACCGGAATTCGGGACGTTACGATTTCCACAAGATCTGATGCACACCAAATTACTGCTACCGGGGCCGGGCAGTGAGATCCGTACTCAGTTTGATTTGTATTGCGAGCAACATGGGTTGTCAGTCACCCCTTATGCAGAAGTTGATGATATGGCGATGTTGCGACTGTTGACCCGGGATGCCGGAGCTGTCGCGGTGATTCCCGAAGTCGTGGTACAGGATGAAATTCAGGCCGGCACCCTGAAAAGCTATGCCACCTTAGATTCTGTCATCGAAAGCTTTTATGCCATTACGGCCAAACGCCATGTGGAACTGCCGATCCTGAAAAAGTTGTTTAAAATTCTTTAACACACGGCCAGTGATACCGCGGTGAAGAGGTTGAATCAACTTAAATGCATCAAAGTGAATCAGTTCGCTACCCGCTTAACAAAAAAGTAATTTATTTACATTTACACAACAATTTTCTGATATACCTAAGTTGGAACACTATTTCTATAAAGAGAGGAATTGTTGTTATGTTTTTCAGCCTACGCCAAACCAAAATAAGAACACGCCTGTATCTGCTACTCTTCGCAAATATTTTATTAATCATGATGTTATTTACCAAAATCTTAATAGAATATAAGCATGATCTCATGGAAGAGAAGCAAATTAAGACACAACATTTAATTGAAAGCACTTATAGCTTGCTCTCTTACTATCACCAATTAGAAACTGAGGGAACGCTGACCCGTCAAGTCGCACAACAACAAGCACAACAAGCCATCAAACATCTTCGCTATGGCAAAAATGATTACTTCTGGATCAACGACCTCACTCCCACAATGATCATGCATCCCTTTAAACCGCAGCTGGATGGCAAAAACCTTTCTCAGGCCAAAGATCCGACCGGAAAAGCGCTCTTTTTAGAGATGGTGCAAGTTGCCAAGAATCAAGGCGGTGGCGTAGTCCATTACATGTGGCCCAAACCCGGTTCAGAGACCGATGTAGCAAAGGTCTCTTACATAAAACTATTCAAACCTTGGGGATGGATCATCGGTTCAGGGATTTATGTGGATGATGTCGAACAACTGGTTGCAGAGAGAACAACAATGGCTTTGTGGTCTGGATTGTTGATTGTGTTGATCCTGAGCGTATTATCAGCATTGATCATCCGCAGTATCACGCGCCCCTGCGATACAACCCGTCAAGCTCTGGATGATATTTCTCAGGGAGAAGGTGATTTAACCCGCCAGCTCCCCGTCAATGGTAAAGACGAATTCTCTCAGATTGCCGCAGCATTCAACCGGTTTACGATTAAAATTCGTGACGCGATCCAAAACATCACTCCGATTTCGAGTCACCTCACTCATTCCGCAACAGACCTCAACGCGGTTGCCGAACAGTCTATCAAAAAATCGGAACAGCAATTACAAGCAGCCAATTCCGTGGCCTCTGCAATGAACCAGTTGCAGTCAAGCACGCAAGATGTTGCAACAGCGGCAGATGAAGCAGCCCGCTCCGCTCAAATTGCCCGTCAAAAGAGCCAAGAGAGTAGTCAAGTTCTCATCAACGCCTCCCAATATATGACCTCCTTGTCTGAATTACTGACTGAAACCGAACAAAATACCCAATATCTGACTAAAGATGCGGATAACGTCGGTGAAGTATTGAACGTCATTCGGGGGGTCGCTGAACAGACAAATCTGCTGGCACTCAATGCCGCGATTGAAGCCGCTCGCGCAGGTGAACAAGGGCGAGGATTTGCCGTCGTCGCTGACGAAGTGCGAACCCTTGCAACCCGAACGCAAAAGAGTACCGATGAAATTGAAGAAATCATTACGGCCTTGCAGAAACGAGCAAGTCATTTAAGTTCGTCCATGGCTCAAACCAAACAACAGTCACTCGAAACGCAACAAGAAACCCGTAAAGCACAAGAGATGCTCAATGACATCAATGAGCAAATCCATACCATTCAGGCTCTCAACGAAAATATTGCAGCAGCCTGTCAGCAGCAATCTTCGGCAAGTCAGGATATCAGTCATAACATAACCAATTTAGCCGAGCACAGCCGACAAATCACCGAAAGCGCACAGGATATTGGCAACACCAGTCAGAGACTGCTGCAAGACAGCCAATCCTTAAGTCAGAGTTTTAGTGTTTTCAAAACCTAACCACTCTCCTATTAGTCAAGAGGGCAGGCAATTCTCACAGCAAATACCGTATTATTTTAAACATGCGGATTCTGTGAGACGTGCCGATGCAAAGCAGTTTGAATAGAACGGAATAATTATATTTCCACACGGCCCTATCACGTGATTCAGCGCACCGCTTCAGAGAATATTTTATATATTTAACTCAATAGGATGTATAATCCGAGGATGATAAATTGAGGGGTGAGTGACATGCTGTCAAACATCACGAATAAAGAACTATTTCACGTTGCAGTCGATGCTGCCAGACAAAAAAATACCGACGTTACACTCAGATATTTGAAAGAGCTTATTCACCGGGATCCACAACATCAACATGGTTTATTTTTACTCGGCTCAACTTATACAACGTTGGGTATGTTTGAAGAAGCCGTTGAATGTCTCAAAAAATCAGTCAGTCAAGATCCCCAATTCTATATGGCGCGTTTTCAGTTAGGGTTATCACAACTCGCTTTATATTTATCCACTGAAGGATGCAGCCAATTTGAATATATTATGAACTCAGATGCACCGGCATTTATCAAACAATATTCTCAGGGGTTCATTCTGGTACAAAATAATCAAAAAGAGCAAGCCATTACATCATTTAAGCAAGGGATTGAACTCGATGAAAATAGCCCGATTCGACATGATATTGAAGATATTATTGAAGCAATCGAGCATATGCCAGAGCAAACACACATGCTTTCGGATTCTGCCGTAACTCAACAAAACATTGCGGCGGAGCCACCGCAAAGCATGGTCAATAATGACTTTTTCCTGAATGCTTATCGAAGATAAATAGAAGATAAATCGCAAATGACCAAGATCCAGCGCCCAACCTCGGGAGCGCGCAATATCGGGACAACGACCAAAACAACCTCATCCAAACCGGTGACCAAAGTCGAATCGGCACCACAAGTCACGGCTGAGAATAACGCGTTGGATCCCAAGGCCATTGAGGCCATTCGAGAACAATTCAAACACGACCCCGCTGCGGCGGTAGAGCAACTGAACCGGCGGATTATCGCGTCTCACCCGCTTGGGAATCAACTCAATGCGGAAACCCTGCATAAAATTACCAGTAAAGTCACGCAAATGATATTAAATCACAATCACAGTGCTGATTTTCTCGAACAATTATTGGGGGATAAATCCCCCAAATAATCGTTTAGGCAGATAAACTCATCGACGATAACATATAGTTTGCCATTTCCACATGACTATCATCCGGATCAACATGATCGATAATATAGTTAAATAATTCGATCGCTTCTTCTTTATTGCCTTCATCCAAATAGTACAACCCTTTGTTATAAAGCGCAGGCGGAAACATAGGTGCTTGTTCAAGGACTTCATCCCAGACTTGTATCGCCTTGGTATTCTCTCCCATATTGCGATAAACCATCCCCAAGTGAAACCGCTCAGGCACGACCTCAGGGCGACGGGTCAAAAATTCCTGAAATGCAGCAACCGATTTATCAAATAACTCTAAAGCTGCATAAACACGGCCAAGTAATGAATAAACCTCAATCGGAAATTGTTCCTGACGCACAACTAATTTTAATTTTGTCAGCGCACAATCGTAGTCTTCTTTTAAAAGAGCACTGCGGGATAAAGCAATCAGTTCCTCTGTATCCAGTAACATCGTATTATCTTGCATGATGGGTTCTCCGTAATAATTTTATGATTGACTGAAGCGTAACCAATAATATTGATAAGGTTCCAAGTGCGACGGAAGATGCATGAATTGATCATGATTCTGCAACATATCCATCCACAAGGCAGACATGAGCTCATGGTGTGACTGATCCAATCTGAGCCGTTTTTTGATTGGCGAAAAATTACCTAAAAATAGAAACGTATTTTTCTGAGATTTTCTGAGAAAGATAAGATGGCTCTTATCCAGACTTGTCACAAAATCAACGTCATGACCGGATAACTCAGCCAATGACTTTCTCGCCTGAATTAGTTGGTTCAGACCTGTGTATAGTCTGTTTGAAGTATGGCTCGTTGCGACGGCTTTCGAAGTGCAATCCTCATCGTTACACTGCCGATAGAAGTCATAAACATGGTGTATATCCTCTGCCTGATAACGACATCGCTCAGACACCTGATAGGGAAAAGACTCATCGCCGAGCAATAATACGGGTAACCCGCCGATAGAAAAGGTCACGGCATACATCAACAGAATCCGTTGTATGCTGCGTTCGATACCGGCCGGATTATGGGTGTTAACAGCCTTCAGCAGACCAGCCAGAGAAGCGGTAGATCCCAACAAATGCCGCTGAAATGACTCACATCCAATCGGAAAATATTGATCATGCCGATTGAGATAAAAGTGATGAACCTTACGGTAAAACGCCTCGACATCTTGCTCTTGCGTCTCTGCAATCAGACGATCATTGAAAGTCCACACGATGCCATGACTATCATTGACCTGATTCAGCCATGCCGCATGACGATCAAGCAATGGGAACTGCCGGGTCTGCGCCTGAAGGAGCGAAGTCTCCATCGACATCAGTGAATACCATAACGCAGCGGTTAAGCCGGGGCGGTGATGAACCGGTAATGACACCCCGGTCGGTGACTGGAAAATACGGGGGATCGCGTGCTCATGCCAGATCACCGATGTCCCGGGCTGATAAATTTCAGCCAAAAGATGTATGAGTTCACCATATAGCGACGACAGTGCATCTTCTTGATGCACTGTCAACTGAACCCAGTCCGGCTGATGTGCAAGTGCAGCAAACACCTCATCACAGATGGTGGTGAATCGTACCATCGGTGGCGTAGTCGTCATGTCTGCAAGTTCCAAACATAAACAGAGACACATCTGGTATTGATGACAATAGGCAACGGCCTGAGTCAATAATTGCGGTGCAACCCCATCACTGCCCGGAACCCGGTACACCTGAATATAATTCACGCCCAGTTGGTGTAGATAATCGATATTGGCAAATAAAACCGTCTCGTGATTAACAATAAAATCGAGATAAACCGAGCCACCGATGTAATAGTTCTGTCGCAGATCATGATGTGATGTTGCTTCTCTCCACTGCCCTTGAGCGGCTTTTGTCAGGATCACATGCAAACCATCGGAGATCAATTGGGGCGCACATTCACCACATAGTGTTTCAGCAATCTCACACAAGCGTTGAAACCGCTGACAGAAGTCATGCTGAATCCGTTTCATGAGGTCACGCGGTTCAAGCGATGTAATGGCTTGAATACAGGCCTGCAAGAGCGGTGCTCGCTGTTGGGAGCCCTGACTAATCAGGTAATCTCCGGGATAAACTTTGTGCTCGACATCATCAATCTGACACAGCAAGTCATGATCTTCGAGCGCATGAATCAAGTTGACATCATCCAGCGCAATTTTCTGCTCAAATAACGTGGCTAATAAGGCTTTATCGCCCGACAAATAAGTATCTCTGGCTTGTAGGTGGAGCAGACTAATAAAATCTCCGGCTCTTGGCTCACCACGCCATAGATCGGAAAAATCCCCCAACCGCTCATATTTTTTGATAAAAGAGTCGAGTGTCGGGCATGGAAAATGAAGAATACAGGTATCATCCTGATGCCACTCGGCTGTCGGCTCTTGTTCCGTATTAAAAAAGTGCACGCTGTCGATCGTGATCTCAGCCGAAAGATGCACAGCCGACTTACCGTTCTGATAAAAGTGGAAGTAATACTCGGGTTTGATCTGATGTGCTTGCAGAAATTCTCGCTGCTGAGATGAAAACTCCCAGACGTTATTTTTAAAATAGTTTTTCTTAAAATAAATACGACGATTGAATGGCTTGGTATTCGGCCGGGAATGGATCAGAGCTTCGAGATTACGATAAATAACATTTTTAATCTGTTTCTGATTAAGCTTCTCAAAATGAGCCTGAATATGAATTTCCCGGGTATAGAAAAGCTCATCAGAATCAATATGAACCAGCCATTGCATTTGCTCTTTTCTTGCCAGTTCGATGGTCAGCCGAACATTTGTTTCCTGTCGGATCATCACTTCATCTTCATAAGCCGCAGCGTCAGAAGGATTGAACTGAGATAAAAACAGGATCGATTGTTGTCTCCACGCTTCATCCATCACCTGGACATAAACCTGAGGATAGAGCTGCGCAACATAAATCGCAGGGTCTTGAGGGTCATCAAAATAGAGATAAATCCGTTCAAACCCAACAGACAAATGGTAGCGTATAAAATAGTCGATCCGACTGATATCATCAGCGACAGTGGCGACAACCGCATGGCTCATCCTAAGACTCTCTCTTAAAAGTCATACAAATTCTCACTCTCTAATCTCTGTTTCATTGCCAGAATTGACTTTGCATGTAACTGAGAAACCCTTGCTTTACTAACCTGCATTAATTCAGCTATATCCGTAAATGAAACAAACTGAAAATAATGCAAAGTCATAATTTTGCGTTGCTGATACGGAAGGAGTTCAATAAATTCGCGGATCATATCCAAGGCTTCATCTTGCTGATACAGACGGTATCCGTCGTCAGAGATGTCCTCAGAAAAAATATTCTCCTGCTCTTCATCAAGATAACTCGAAAATGCCAGTTCAATGACAAGCTCAGCGTAGCTTTCCAGATCCGTCAGTGGCTGCTCCTGTTGAAAACTATCTAACCGCTCCTGATTCAAGCGATATCGCCAATGAAGTAAGCTGCCAGAATCTGAAAATTTATAGATATTATTGAGAATGGTTCCTTTAACGCGTAGGTAAGCAAAACTGGTAAATTTAGCGGATGCCTGTTGATCGAAATGCTTGGCCGACTCAATTAAACCAAGCGAGCCATACTGAATAAAGTCATTGAACTCTACACCAGGTGCATAGTATTTAAGATAGAAATTTTTCACGATTCTTCTGAGCCAGCCAGAATAGAGAAAAACAATATCGGTCGTATCTTTATTAGATTCGGACATGACTCATCAACGACTATTGATAAACACTACTAATCAGGGCACTTGATAACAGCGCCCAACCGTCTGCCAACACAAAAACCAGTATTTTAATCGGCATTGAAATGGTCATCGGTGGCAACATGATCATCCCTAACCCCATCAATATACTTGCCACAATCAAATCAATCAGAATAAAAGGAATGAACAGAATAAACCCGATCTGAAATGCCACTTTTATTTCGCTCAACATAAACGCAGGTAACAGCGTCATATAAGATACGTCAGAGAGATTATCCGGTGGCGTCCCTTTTGTTGCGTCAATCAACATATTAAATGTATCTTCATCGGTATGGGCAATCATGAAGCGTTTCAACTCATCGGCACCAACGGTGACTGATTGTTCCAATGACTGAGTTTCATTTAAATACGGCGTGATGGCCTGACTGTAGACATGATTGAAAACGGGGGACATGGAAAAAAAGGTCAAAAATAGTGACAGCAAAACAATAACGACATTCGGTGGTGTCGATTGGAGTCCCAGTGCCATTCTTAACATGGAAAGCACAATAATGATGCGGGCAAAAGACGTCGATGCAATGACCGCAGCCGGAATAAACGACAGGCTGGTCACGATCACCATATATTTAACCGGTGCTCGCCAATCCTGATCGAGTGATGAAAAAAGATTCCCGGTCAAAGATGCTGAAGGACTGGTTGTTATTTGATTTGCTGCCAATGAAAGTGATGAAAAAAACACCAATGCAAAAACAGCAAATATCTTCCAGTTAAATTTGATCATGTTTATTTTTATTATTTTCATCAGTTATCAGTTGTATATGATGTTTAGATTCAACAATGGTGAATTCACGTCCGTCTTTTTCCATGACAATAACTGTTGTCTCTGGTGTGACTCTTTTTATCTCGAGTGTACTTAGCTTGGCGTTGTGTGGTTTTACCGGCAAGGCTTTCGCCAACCAGTTTCTTTTAAACAGAAACAACCATGCAATCCCCACCAGTAAAATAACAATCAGAATCAGCAGTGGCGTAAAGTGATAATCGCCCGCACTTTTAAATACCAACTGACTGACGTCTTCCTGACCATTTTCGACCATGGCAACTACTCCAAAATATCGATGATTTCGACACCATAATAGTCACCACAAGCGACCAGCAGCCCTTTGCCGATGGTCTTTTTATTCAGCACAATATCGACCGGACTATTAATGTAATTATTCAGCTGAATGACGCTGCCTTTCTTCCAAGAAAAAAGCTCGTCTATTTTAACCGTTACTGTTCCGACCTTAATTTCGACATCCACTTCCACATCTTCAATGACACTGGTTTTCCAAACCGGTGCACTTTTATGCGTTTCATCTTTGATTTCTTCATAAACCACGTCACGCATTGCATGTTGAACTGAAGCTACATCACTCATCATTATTCGCCTATTTGATAATCTTTAATGCCGTATATTCTTGACTCTTGCCGAGTCGGCCTTCATGAACCGGTTGTTCATTGATTTTGATATTCAATTCACTACCAATTTTACTGTCCGTAATCAGCACACTGCCTTTTTTCATCTTTAAAATATCTGAAAGATTCAACCGAGAGGCTGGTAAATAAGCTTCGACGGTCACCTTGATATTTCTCAGCGATTCTTTTCTAGATACTAATTCTTTTCTTGACCCTGAGTGATATTCAGCGACAGGAGAAACCTCCAGAACCGAACTTTCAATCACAAGGTTCAGCAAGCGATTTTCAAAATGATATCCACCGGTTTTCAATCCTGAAATATCTAAAACCGGTTCCTTGTCCTGACAAAAATCAATCACCTCCGATGGATATAACTCACGAGATAATTCACTCAGAAATTCCTGATAAGCACTGAGTAATAATCGCTCAATTAACACCATCTGCCGTTCTGGTTCCGAAATGTCTGCGCCCAAAATGAATGTCGCCAGCTCCGCTAAATAGGATTCAGAAAGCGCAATAAATACCCGCCCCCGCCCAATCCGACAACTTAACCACTGCGGCTGAGCATCGATATCATCAATCTGCTTCCCTCGGGGAAGACCTACTGGCACATCAGACAAAGAAGCCCAGGTTGAGGACCACTGTCTGAAAATATTGCCTACCATCTCTTGCAAGAAAGAAAGTTCTTTCGGATTTGAAAATCTGACCGGTCTCATATTTCGTTCTTAACGGGTTGAGTTATAAAGTGTTTCAATCATTTCATTGGCAATACTTAATACCTTCGAGCTACTCTGATAACCGCGTTGTACAATCATCATTTCGGCAAACTCTTCAGATAAATCAACGTTAGCCAGTTCAATACTGTCACCCACAATTTTTCCCATAACACCACTGCCCGGACGCTCAATCGTCATTTCCTGTTCATCCAAAACAGAAAACAGCGCACCATTTTCCTGACGCAGTACCTGAGGAGAGTTAACATTCGCCAATGCCAATTGAAAAACTGTTTTTTTCTCCGCATTGGCATAAGTCAGTTCTAATTTTCCGGTTTCAGTAAACCGGACTTTGGCTAAGCCGGTTAATGCATGTCCGTCTTTGACCAATGCTGACATATCCGAAGTATCCCCGGCTGAAAATCCCGTCGTCCCGGAAAAATCAAGCACAATGGGCTCCTGACCACCATTGTCGATTGAAATTGAGTCGAAACCAGACATGATTCGGCCTTCCGCGTCGTAACGCACCTGACCGGTTGCCACCACATCCCCCTGACTGTTTTTAACCGTCACGGTCCAGCTGATTTCACCGGTGGGAATTTCAATGTCATTATTATTGGCATCTTTTTCGGTCCGGGTTAATGCCAACCGATCAGAAAACTCGATGTTATATCCTAAATTTTCGCCTAACTGATTAAAGGCAGGGACACCAGAAATCGCATAAGACTGGGTATCCGACGAGATATTACCGCTCATCTTGATCGCGGTTGTTGCTTCCGGTGGCAGGAATCGATAAGCATTAATATCGATGTCAATCAGGCGTCCGCTGGCATCAATACCGGCAACGGCATATCCGGATGTTTCATCGACTAAAATGTTATTTTTATTGAATGTAAACTGCCCTGCACGCGTGTAATAGGTTTTGCCTTCACCCCGGAGAATGAAATACCCATTGCCGTCAATGGCAACATTGGTTGCGTTCCCCGTCCGACGAATATCGCCCGGCTTGGAACGAATCGTGTCGCCACTGATATATGTCCCGCTATCGCTGCTGACACTGGAATAGAACACGTCTTTGGCTTTAAACCCTGGTGTGTTCATATTGGATACATTGTTTGAAATCTGGTTGAGACCTTTAGAGAAACTTAAAAGCCCGGATAATCCATTATAAAAAGACTGAAACATAGTTGTGTTCTCATTCTGCGGTGATGACACGGACATTGGCAATCGAAACCCCTTTCAGAAATTGTTCATTTCCGGTATCAACTGTCAGTCTTGCGCCTTGAGCGGTATATTCAATCGCCTTTACGGTCCCGATAGAATTTCCCCCTATACCTGTCACTTCTACATGTTGCCCCAGCAGTCCGGTGGCCTGCTCTACCGAGCCCAACGTCAGCAAACTGTCCATTTTTTCATTCATCAGCCGAGTCTGTTCAACTGATGTAAATTGGGCCATCTGAGCCATAAACTGCGCATTATCTACCGGCTCTAAAGGGTCTTGGAAATTAAGCTGAGCCATAAATAATCGAATAAAATCTTCTTGTGATAAGGTCGTATTATCAAAAGAGTTCACTTGATCTGTCGCTAACCGGGAACCTATCGCTTCTATACTCATTATTTTCTACACCTTATCGGTTATATTCTGGCGCTCACCATTAATCACTAAGATATGATGGTGACCAAGATAACTTTTATTGTCGTGATACCAATTAAATAACGCTTGCTTGTCCGTATTATAATCGCGGATAACTATCTTAATTTGGCCGTCATGGGTACGCACATAACTGACATTGCGGGATAAATGCTTGGCGAGAAAGTTCAGCTTCGCTTCGTTAATATGGCGCCCTGCACTCACTTCATTGCCGATATTATTTTTCGATGCACCAGACTGTTCGAATTGTTGATACCCGAAACCAACCTTCCCGCCGCCTTGATCAGGCGACGCTATCGTTGAAGACATGGTTGTCATATTGCCACCACTGCGGTGATTGATCGGCACTTCATGATACGTGAGGTCCCCCGTTGGCACGACGACAGCAGCACTGCGTTTCACGTTCTGCCCAATCATTACACTATCGAGATAATCGAGGTGACCATGTGCAAAAGCCGTCAACGGATAGGTTAACGAAACAGCCTGACTATCGTCCGTTTTCTCTGCGTGTACTGCTACCTCTGCTGGTGCATCCTCACCTGATTCATCCAAAGCTCGACGTTTCTCCACCAGCCGCTCTTGGATGTCTTGCTGCAATGCATGAATATCATCGTCTGACATCGACGGGGATTGCTTTGGATGCGGTTCAGGCTTGGCATGACGCAATTCATCCTGAGCGAGCGTGTCCGCAAACAAGCGATCACGCGGATCCCGGTAGGGGTTCGATTGCAGCAAAAAATGAGCGGCAAGATGGCCTGCGATTTTATCTGTCATTCATATTTCCTGAGTGTATAAGGATGATAATTCGACCAATATTCCAGCAATGTTTGTTCTTCCTGCTGTTGCTGTATCTGTTGCAATTTCTTCAACTGTTCCTGAGTCTTATTCAGCCGGCCCGTACTTTGTTTCATCTGCAGGCTCAGAGTCGTTCGCTGTTTTTCCAGTTCGAGCAACTGCTGTAATTGCTCTTTTTTACCGGCTTCTAACCATGCAATCTGCTCCAGATATTCAAAGCGAAGTTCAGGATAGAGCGTCGGACGATTCATTTGCTCGCAAGTCCGCCGGATCGTCTCTTCAACCCGAGCAATATGCTGTCTGACGGTCTCACAGGCTACGCCGTTCTCTTTTAACTCGGCTTTGACGCTATCTGTATTGCGTTCGCATACCGTGACAAAACGTTGATACCGGGTCCGTAAACGTTGCATATCATGCTGCTGGATGTGCGTTTTCAATTATCTTCTCCAGATTCGCCATGATCACATCGTATTCAACATGTGTATTCGGAGACTGCATGAATACTTCTTCAAGCTGGCTTCCACACTCAAGAATCCGATCCCGGAATGGATCTTTTCCCTTTTCATACGCACCAATCTCGATTAATCCTTCCAACTCTTGATGCTGCGCCAGAATTCTTCGTACGGCATTCAAAGTCTTGAGTGCTTCTTCTGTCACGAGCTCACCGATCAGCCGACTTAAACTCAAACCAATATCCACGGCAGGGAACCGACCTTTGGCCGCGATATCCCGCGACAGCATAATATGCCCGTCAAGAATCCCTCTCATGGTGTCAGTCACCGGCTCGGTAATATCATCGCCTTCAACCAGCACGGTAAACAGCGCGGTGATCGAACCTTTACCTTTAAAGTTCCCCGTACGCTCCAGCACTTCGGGGAGCAGGCTAAATACTGATGGCGTATACCCTTTGGCTGTCGGTGGTTCACCTGATGCCAGCCCGATCTCCCGGTGAGCCATTGCAAAACGGGTCATCGAATCGAGCATGAACAGAACGTCCCGACCCTGATCGCAAAAATATTCGGCAATCGCCAATCCGAGAAAAACCGCATGGCTGCGACCCAATGGCGGCTCATCCGAGGTTGCCACAATCACCACCGAACGACTTAAACCATCTGCGCCCAAACGGTCTTCAATAAAATCAACAACCTCTCGCCCCCGTTCTCCCACCAGAACAATCACATTGAGCTGTTCTTGCTCTCCCTGCGCGCACATTCCCAACAGAGTGCTTTTTCCCACACCACTGCCGGCAAAAATCCCCATGCGTTGTCCCAGCCCTATCGGCAAAAGAGTATCAATGACCTTAATGCCGGTATGCAGTCGTTGTTTAATCCGGGCGCGATGCAGGGGGTTATGTGCTTGCACTCTTCTCAGTGGATACTGGGCTTCGGTTGCTATCGTCCCCTGATCATCCAGCGGTTCACCAAAAGCATTAATCACGCGCCCGACCAACGCGAACCCGACATTCACTTTTGACTGGACACCCAACCCCTGTACCAAACTGTGGGCGCTGATCCCTTCCATGTTGCGAAATGGCATAAGAATGGTTTTATCATCGTGGAAACCGATCACTTCCGCATCAACCGAAGCTGTCATACTTTCCCCGAAAATCCGGCATCGCTCGCCGACAAAAACATTGAGCCCGACCGCTTCTACGGTCAATCCGACCGAACGGACAATCTGACCGTATTTTTTGCCCGGCTTCATTCTTCGAATGTCATCACACAATGCAGTAAACATCAGCATGATTCTCCATGCTTCATCAGAACTTGCATCAACTGCTCCAGTTTGGTGCTGAGCCTCAGATCCAGGCGGCCATGACGAGATTTCAAAATGACACCGCCGGCTTCTAAGCTGGGTGCTTCTGAAAACCGAACCGCCGGATGTTGTGCTATCAGTGATGTTTGTTGCTTCAATAACGCGAAATCTGCCGGGCTGAGCTGAAACTCAAGATGTTGTTCATGCTGATACTCATCCAACAATGGACGCAACACACACTCAATTCGCTGTGTATTTTCAAGAAAGTCCTTGCTGATGATCTGGCAAACCGCAGCAAATACCACGTCAATCAATTCAGATTTCACCCGCTCAACAACCCGCTGTTGCTCTTGGTGTATCGATGCCACCGATTGTTCGAGGATATCCACTACCTGTTCGAGCCGGGCACGGCGTTCATTTAATCGCACAATTGTCTGGTCTTTGAGCTCAGTCTGTGTGTCTCTGACACCAGCCTGATAACCTTCGGCAATCCACTGTTCTTTGAGCTGCTGCTCCCTTGCTGCATATTCCGCTTCCAGCGCCGTTTGGATTGCCATACGCAGTTGTTCCTGATCATGGCTCGCAGTGTGTCGGGCGTGTTTATCGGCCGTTGGATAAGTATCGGACGGTGCAGTTTGCCAAATGTGCGGTTCAACGATTTTACCCATTACTACTCCGCCACGGTGCCATCACCGATCATCAACTGAAAAATTCGCTCCCGGACGTATGAGGCAGTTTTGGCACATGGCTGCTCAGCATCAGGTTCAAGCCAATGCCAACCATATCGGTTCGCAAATTCATTACGTAAGCAAGCCGGTAACTTTTGATTCATTTGCATACCGGAAACTGTATCGAGAGCCGAGAGCTGCTCAGACAAAGAATCCAGACGTGATTTTTTTAAGCGAGCTTGCTGATAAGCCGTGGCATATTCCCGGAGAATGACATCCTGTAGTCCACGATTCGTTTCAATAATGGCCCGGAATTTATCCGCATCCTGACGCAGCTCAAGCGTAATATCTTCAGGAAGCTGTGTGAGTAGCCAGTTGCTGTCATCAGGATGAAGAGTGGCTAGTTTTGCTGATATTTTCTTAAGCGCGACCTGACTCATGATGCTTTTTCCTTCACCAGATCTTCAATTTTCAACCAGTCTTCAACTTCTTTCAGCAGAGTTTCCCTTTCACTGATCGACAGTCTTGCGGTGGTTTTCCGCTGGCGGGCCAGACGATAAAAACCGAAGCCAATCAGGCATAACAGCATCATGACCGCACCAATACTGCTCCAAAACACCATTGGCCGGGCAAACAGCTGTTGCCATGTTGTCACCGATGCTGTCGGCTGGTGTTGCAGCCCGGCCACAGGTGGTATCGGAGCTGTCACAACATGGGTATCAGGGGCTTGCGGTTCCGATACGAGATAGTTCGGCAGGGATTTGACGGTAATCACATCGCCTCGGTGGTGATCAACCCCGACCGTTGCAGCAATTAAATCCTGTACTGAGGATAACTCCTGAGCGGTGAGCTTCTGATTAATCACCACAGCAACGGTTAAACGCGATATTTGCCCGATGGCACTTTCGGTATCAATCACTGCTTTGCCATAGTCGAGTTCTTCCTCAACGCTGCTTTTTTTATGATCTTTCACCTTGGGTTGATTGGTTTCATCGCGGGTTTCGACCCGACGCTTCACAAAGCCTTTTTCACGATTCTCAATCGGGGTCAGCTCTTGTCTTTGCGAATGGGTCTTATCAAAATCAAGGGCAGTGTTGACACCGACCTGATAATTGCCGCTACCGAAAATCGGTGTCAGGAGGCCGTCAATTTTATTGACCAGATACAATTCCAGCTTCTGCTGATAATCGACCCGCGTCATTGAAGCGGAAACATCGAACTCATTATCAGGCTGGTATGAATTCCCCTGTGCATCGAGAACAGTCACATTCTGAGCCACCAATCCGGCAACCGAAGCCGCAACCAGTTGTTGGAGGGCGCTGACCTGCTGAGGATTCAGCGGCTGCTGATTAACCGTAACAACAGTGACGGATGCTTTGGTTTGCTCGGTATTTTTCTGGAATGCCCGTTTCTCAGGAATCGACAGATGGACTCTGGCTTGCTGATACATTTGATTGGCGGTTATCGTGCGCGCCAGTTCACCTTCAAGCGCGCGCTGATAATTCACTTTCTGGGCAAATTCGGTTAAACCGAAATCCGCATCGTCAAATAGCTCGAAGCCAACTGGTTTACCCATCGCCATATTCTCGGCACTCAGGTTTAAGCGGGTTTGATCGACCTGACTTTCATCCACTTTAATCGTTGAACCGCCGTCTGCTAAAACAAAAGGGATCTCCATTGCTTGCAGCTGCTGGGTTACTTGTGCGGCATCCATCTGATCTAAATGAGAGAACAGCACATGGTACTTCGGCTGATACAGCCACCAGACGGTCAGTGAAGCAGTCAACAACAGCGTGACAACGCCAAAACCCAAAATGAATTTTTTACTGGATGAATACTGCCGCCATGCTTGAGTAAAAGCATTCATTACACTTGCATCCTCAGTAATTCTTGAAGTCCTTCAACGGCTTTATCTCTGACTGTGACAGCCAGTTGCATGGTCATATTGGCTTCTTCGACAGCTAACATCACATCCTGCACATCAGCCTGACCCAGCGCGAAAGATTCTGTCATCTGATCGGCTTTCACCACCGACTGATTAACATGATCGAGGCCGTCTTCAATCATATCCAAAAAGTCTACTTGAGGATTCTGTGTCGGAGACACAAGCTCAGTAGAAGATAATTCAAGTATCTGGCGTCCAGATATTGGTGTTATTGCATCCATCATATTCGCTTTACGTTTTAGTTATTACCCAATTGCAATATGCTCTTACCCATCGATGACGCAGCATTGTAGATGCGTAAATTCGCTTCGTAGGCCCGGTTTGCTCTGGTGACATCAATCAGTTGCTGAGTCGTATCAATATCTGGCCGCCAGACCAGGCCATGACTGTCAGCCGTCGGATCGGAAGGGGAGTAAGATGACTTTAACGAGGCGACTTCAGCAATGACCTGCGGCTCGCTGTCCTGCCCGCTTACCATTTCCGCAAATGTCTGGTTCTGAGCGGACACATGATAAAGCGGTACCGATTGCCCCGGTTTAACGGTTTTATTGGCATTGGCAATATTTAAACCGGCTGCTTCAAGCAGCACTCTCTGGTAATCCAAGCCTTGTGCTGCAATTGCTTTAATTTCTGATAAAGCCATCAATCTACCCCTTAATTCCCATGCGGACTAAGCCCAGCCTTCGGTTTAACAGTTCAGCCATTGTCTGATATTTGCCGGCAGCCTGACTTGAAGCCAGCACCTCCTCGTCCAGTTTGACTGACTGATGTTTGTGATTGTCCCGGACATCGGCCAAATCTTCGATACGCTCACCTTGATAAGCACCGATTCGCTGCATCAGTTCAGTTCGGGTATGGCTTTGACTGAGTGACTCAAGTACCGTGTCAAAATTTACTGTTTTCGCGGTATATCCCGCAGTATTAACATTGGCAACATTCACAGCGGTTACTTGCTGTTTGTACTGCTGCATATCCATAGAAAGCACTAACAATCGCGTTGTAATTTCGTCAATCACCTGCACGTCCTCTACTGAACAATCAGCTCACCATGCAAGGCACCTGCACGGCTGATTGATTGTAAAATTGAAATAATATCTCTGGTCGAAAGTTTCATGTCATTGAGTGCACTAATCAGATCCGAGACCTTCGTTCCCTGGCCGAGAGTGACACTTTTATTACGAGATTCTTCAACTTGAATTTTGGTATCCGGGACCACCACGGAACGAATATTCTCGTTATAAGCCTGATTCACCGGGGCTGACACTCCGCCATGACCGTAAATCAGCAGCGAATCGGGTTGTGACACCAGATAATTGGTATCGACGCGAATCTTCAAATCACCGTGAGTGATGGTGACATTATCGATTTGTACCGCACCCCCGGCGACAATCGTACCGGTACGTTCATTGATCACAATCCGAGGGGTAGACTCAGGTACGACAGTAATATTCTGAACCAGACCGATGGTACGGAATGCTTGAGAAGCAGCTATCACACCGAGAGAAATGCGCACCTTGCCGGCATGAACCGCTTCGGCAACATTGGCTTGTTGTTGCTGGTTAATGGCATCAGCTATCTTGCTTGCCATATTAAAATCAGGCTCTTTCAGTAACAGCGTAAAATGCCCTTGCTCATCGAGTACTTTGTCCGTGGTGGCATATTCGACCAGCCCGCCTTTCGGCACCACACCGACTGTGGGGTGATTCTTTTGTACCTGATTACCAAAACTATCGAATGTATACCCACCGACGGATACAGACCCCTGGGCCACAGCAATCACTTGACCGTTAATCGCCCGCAATGGCGCCAGTAATAAAGTGCCCCCGACAAGACTCCGTGCGTCACCGATGGAAGACACATTGACGTCCAGACGATTGCCCTTTTCAGAGAAGGCAGGGATCGTGGCCGTAACCATCACGGCAGCGACGTTGCGGCTGCTGATTTCATCGGATGAAACCGAAACGCCAAACTTTTGCAGCGTATTGGCAATTGACTGTAAGGTGGCCTGACTGCGTCGGCTATCCCCGGAACCACTCAAGCCGATCACAATGCCATAGCCCACCAAGTCATTGTCCCGCACGCCTTCAACCCGAGTTAACGTACCGATTTTAATGCCATTCAATGCACTGGCCGGAACGGCTAAAATCATGCAAATCAAACCACACAACAACACGCTCATCCGCTTGGTCTGCCGGTGTTGCATCCCTCTTGCCTTCATTCTCATAATCCCAACCAGTTAAAGATGCGGGTAATCAGCCCGGGAGACTGCCCGTCATTCACATCACCCGCACCATCGAATTCAATATGAGCATCGGTAATCCGGCTCGATAACACCGTATTATCATCTCTGACATCTATCGGACGCAGTAATCCGGTTAAGGCGATCCGCTGCTCCTCACCATTAATCAGCAACAGTTGTTCACCAGAAACCTGAAGCAGACCATGGGGATCAATATCAATCACTTTCACTGCGATTTGCCCTTTGAACCGGCCTTCACGCTGTGTATTTGCATCGCCCTGACTGCCCCGGTTATAGCCTAAACCGAATCGCTTCTGATCTTCCGGTGAAAGTAGATTCGCTGAGATATCCGTTTTTGAATCTGAGCCGGTTCCGGCACGACTGGCGGCTTTGGTATTCTCAACAATCAATACAGTCAGGGTGTCACCGATCTGATGGGCCCGGTTATCAGACACCAGCGAGACAAAACCACCCGACTGAAAGAAGTCTTCCGCATGAGCGTCAGCTATTAATAGCCATAGAAAAACACCCGCTAAAATTTTAACTTTCATCAATCACCACGCTTCCTTTTTCGGTCACCACCGCCTGTAACTCCGCGTCAATCGAAGGAATGAACACCTTGATTTTGTCTCCCGGGTTGCCTGCTTGTCTGGCAATTGCCGGCGCTTCTATCATGACGTTTCTTCTTGCATAAACAGCATTCACTTTTGCTCCGCTTTCAATCAAATTGATTTCGGTAACCATGGTTTTCAACAACACACTGCCCGAGACAAGCGATGTCAACGCTCTGAGTTGCTGTAAATCGTCTTGAGCACTGACATACGGCTTCTGATCGATTGCCCGTGGCTGCAATGCAAAACATGCTGGATTTAACCGTTGCCCTTCCTCAGAAGAACAGGTCGATACCCATACCGGCTTGATGATCGCAATCTGA
Source organism: Vibrio sp. MEBiC08052 (assembly GCF_001506075.1). GTDB lineage: Bacteria > Pseudomonadota > Gammaproteobacteria > Enterobacterales > Vibrionaceae > Vibrio. The sequence goes on from NZ_KQ947476.1 coordinate 181,737, forward strand.
TACCGGGACGAATATTTTCGTTGTCCGTTTGCCGATTGAACGTGAAAAAATCCCGCCAAACGCATCACATTCGAACGATAACTATCAATCTCAAAGCTTAATAATTTAGCGTCCCGGTCCATGAAGAGCGCTGTCGGTTCGACACGCCACCTAAAATCAGCATCCTCACCAAATTGGTGATGAACCCAACGCAGAACACCTGGCTGCACAAATCGTTTGATCGTCGGTGAGTCAATACGCTGTTGCCATATCAGCGTTGCAACCGCAGCACCGCGCCAATTCAATGTCACATGGCGATCAAGATGCTGGTGAATCAATCCAAGTACGGTCTCTGCCTGTATAGATTCATCCTGATTGCGTAGCCGGATCTGCGCGATCTTCTGTTTCAGGTCTGCATCCTGCGTCCGAATCGTCAGCATTGCAGCCAACGTTGCAGTGTCATTGAGACGAATCTGAGGTGCCTGAAACGATAACAGCACTTCCGCACTTTGAGCGGCAAATGAAACGATGCAGGCGACCACAATCCAGACTACGCGCATATTATCCCCGGGTCAGATTATTCGCGGTTTCCATCAGTTGATCAGCCGTCTGAACGACACGGGCATTGAGCTGATATGCCCTTTGAGCCAACATCAGATTGACCATCTCCGCGACCATTGAGACATTCGAGACTTCGACAAATCCCTGATGTATATCACCAAACCCTTCTTCTCCCGGTTTGCCGTAATACGGCTGACCACTGGCATCGGTTGCCTGATACATACCGGAACCAATTGATTTCAATTCCGAAGGTGTGGAAAATTTCGCCAGTTCCAGCTCACCGACCGACACCTTGTTGGTCTCCTGAGGCAGCGTGACGAACACTTCACCATGCTGATTGATTTCAACATCTGTCGCATCCAGCGGGATATTAATATTGGATGAAAGCACTTGCCCTGCGGCCGTCATCAGCTTGCCATCGCGATCAACACTGAGTTTTCCGACCCGGGTATAAGCTTGTGTACCGTTGTCCAAATTAACTTCTAAAAATCCTCTGCCACGAATCGCGATATCAAGTTTGGACTCCGTTGACCGTAAATCACCATCCTCAAAAACCGGACGAATCGCATTAATGGTTGTCCCGTTGCCTCGAAACCCTTGCTGAGAGGCACTGACACTATCACTGTCCCGAGCAGTCCCCGTGGAAACCATATCTGCAAAACTGACCGCTTCTCGCTTATATCCCAGGGTATTTACGTTAGAAATGTTGTTCGAGATAATATCGACGTAGGTCTGTTGCGTCTGAATGCCGGAGCCGGCTATATATAATGCATCTATCATATTTGTGACCCTAACCTATTTGCCTATCTGGCTAATGCCATTCTTTAACTGCTCGTCATAAGCGACAAAATATCGTTGCACCAAGCCAAAATGTTTCTGTGTCGTCATGAGCTGGAGCATTTCTGCTGCGATATCGACATTGGACGTCTCCAGCGATCCCTGAATCACCGAGAAACCATCTTCAACCTGACGATATTCCTGTGCTTGATAAATCCCTTGCCCGACCGAGGTTACCTCCCCGAGCGGCTGATAAAGACTGAGTTTTCCGAGACTCTGCTGCCCGCGCATGAATGTACCGTCACGGCGAATTTCAACATTCTCATCCCCGATAAAAAGCGTCCCGCGCTCTCCCACAATTCTTGCGCCGGTTGCGGCACTCACCAAATAGCCCTCGTGGTCAATGGCAAGGCTGCCATTGCGGGTAAATTGTTTTTTGCCCTGAGCATCATCAAGGGCAAGAAAACCATTACCCGTCACCGCCAAATCTAAGTTCCTGCCGGTTTTGATTAAGTGTCCGTCGCTGAAATTAAATGATTGTCGCCTCTCTGCTCCGGCCACTGTCCCTGTTTCACTCAGTGGTCGCTCTGCCGGAAAGGATGCCAACTGCGCTTTAAAGCCGGTACTGTTGACATTGGCAACGTTATGACTCACCACATTAATCTTTTGGGTATCTTCGCGCATCGCCTGAGAGACAATCTCGATCGGATCAACCATGACTTTCCTCCAACATTGTTGCCTGTATTTGTGCCCGGATAACATCAAAGGAACTGACCTTGACCGTCATCGGAATTTCAGTCATCGATAAAATCACGAGTCTGGGCAAGATTCGGCGGGTGAGGTGTTTTAAGCGCCGACGAATCACCGGAGAACACATCATGATCGGCATCTGACCTGACGACATCATACGCTCGGCACACTGACCGATAGCGTTGAGGAGCTTTTCTTTCCCCGCAGGTTCAATAGAAAATGCGGACATTCGCTCCGGTGCATTGACCGTTGAAATCAGCAAACGCTCTAAGTTCGGTTCCAGAGTCAGTACTTCTAACAGACCATTGCGGTTGATCAGCGTCTGACAGATTGAAGCCCCTAATCGCTGTCTGATTTCATCGGCGATCTCTTCACTTTTCTTGCTTTTTTTGCTGACATCCGCCATCACTTCAAGAATCAGTTCCATATTCCTGATCGAGACATTTTCTTCGAGCAACAGCTGAAATACCCGCTGTATTTCTGTCAATGTCAGCAAGTTCGGCACAATTTCTTCGACAAGACCGCTACAGGTTGATTTATTTCGTTCCAGTATTTTTTCAACTTCACGGCGAGTCAGTAACTGACTGGTATGGGTGCGAATGACTTCTCCAAGATGGGTCATTAACATCGTCTGCCAATCGACGATGGTGTAGTTGGCTGCCTTCGCCATCTGGATGCGTTCTTCCGGGATCCAGAAGGCGGGCAAACCATAAGTCGGCTCGGTGGTTTTCTCGCCTTCTAATTCGATTTTGGTCTGCGTACCGACAATCGCTAACTGGTATCCCGGCTTAATCTGTCCGCTGCCAAGTCGAACGCCGTAAAGGTAGATCTCATACGCATCACTCTCGAGGCCGGAATAGCTGGTGACGACTTTCACGGCAGGAATAATAAAACCGGACTCAATGGCATACTGCTTACGGAAGTTCTGAACGCGCTCGGAAAGCACCTGTTTAACGTCTTCAACAATCTCATGTAACTGGGCACCAAGACGAACTTCGATGGGGTGGATAATCAGATCCTGATAAATGGTTTCTTTCTCTGCATGAGCGGCCTGATTTTCGGCCGTCAGTTCACCAGATACACGCTCTTCTTCATTGTTTTTCTTGTCGATATTACGGAATGAATAAAACAACAATGCCAGAACAGCGACCAACGCAACCGCCAGGGCACTGGTTGGCAGATCGGGCAAAAACATCAGAAACATCAGACAAACCGCTAAGATCATCAATGTGACAGGATGAGCGGTAATCTGCTCAACAACTTCATGACCGAGTTTGGAATCCGTTGCTGCGCGCGTAATAATGATCCCGGTTGCCGTGGCGATAATCAGTGACGGAATCTGAGTGACGATGCCATCACCAACCGTCAGTAACGTATAAGTATGTAGCGCCCGATCCCAGCTCATATCATGCTGACCGACGCCCATGGTCAGGCCGGCAATAATATCGACAAAAATAATGATAATCCCCGCAACGGCATCACCTTTGACAAACTTCGTCGCCCCATCCATCGCACCGTAGAAATTGGCTTCTTGTTGTATTTCTTCCCGCTTTCTCTTCGCTTCTTCTTCGCTGAGGACACCGATATTCAAATCTGCATCAATGCTCATTTGTTTGCCCGGCATACTATCGAGGGTAAAACGAGCCGCAACTTCAGCAACACGCTGAGCACCGGAGGTGACAACAACATACTGAACAATGATCAAAATAACGAAAACAACGACCCCGACGACATAATTACCACCAACAACATATTCACCGATCGCACCAATCACTTTGCCCGCTCTGGCTTCATCAAGAATTAATCGGGTTGCGGAGATATTCAGCGCTAACCGGAACAGTGTCGTAATCAACAAAATAGAGGGAAATGTAGAAAAACTCAGTGGTTTATCGGAATAGAACGTCAGCAGTAGGATCAACAGTGAAGACAGCACATTGCAAATCGACAGAAAATCCAATACCACCGGAGGTAATGGTGTAAACAGAACAGCAAGAATACCGATTGTGAGCAACACAATCAGTAAATCACTGGCACTGCCAAGCTTGGGTTTAATTGTTTGCAATAACATCACTGAGTGTTCCTCTGCTCACGCCATAACGCACGGTACAAGCTGGCAACAGCATCATAATGTTCAGCAGAAATTGGCTGACCGATTTTGCAGTGCTTATAAATCGAACGGGTCAATGCCGGTGAGCGCTGGATCGGTACGGAATACTTGCGTCCCTGTTGACGAATCAAAGATGCAAAAAATCCTCGTCCACTGGCTAACAGCACAGGCGCAACCATTTCATGTGGCTGATATTTAAGGGCAACTGCAAAATGGGTTGGGTTCGTAATAATGATGTCTGCATCTTTGACTTTCGCTAACCCGCCCAAACGCCTTAATAACTCAAGCTGAGCCGTTTTTCTTTTGCTCTTTAATCCGGGGTCACCTTCTCGTTTTTTGTATTCGTCTTTGACTTCCTGAACTGACATCTTCATTTGCTGGATATAAGAACGCTTAACAAAAATCAGATCGGCAATCGCAAATAAGAGCAAGACACCCCCGAACAGCAAGCCCACATTCAATAACAGCCGGAGGATCGCATGGGTGTAATGACTGGGTTCAACGTGTCGGAGCGCGACCGTTTTCTCGTATATATCATTCCACTGCCACCATACCACGCAAGCCACTGCTGACAGCTTCAGCAAGGTTTTGACAATTTCAAACAGGATTCTTTTGGAAAAAAGCTTTTTCAGATTGGTGATCGGATTCAGACGTTTAATATCAAGCTTGAATGGCTCTTTAGCCCAGATGAAACCAATTTGGCATACGGTATTCACCACATTGAGCATTAAGGCCAAAAACAAAACCGGAAGAATAATGACGAATCCATGAGAGAGAACTTCCCATGCCCATGATGTTAAATATTCACCATTGACCGTGCCGTATTGTCCGACAGAGAAAAGAGAAAAGTCGAAAATACGCTTGATTTCGTCGCTTACCCAGCCGGAAACGGCATATCCAATCGGCAGGAACATCAGTACACTCATCATGCCGGAAAATTCGACACTCTTTGCAACTTGACCTTTCTTTTTCGCTTCACTGAGCTTAAATGGTGTCGGTTGTTCCGACTTGTTCTGATCTTGCCCCGACATGACTAGATCCCCTCGATAAATGAGGTCGTTTTATAGACCAGATCAGTCAATAGAGGCATCGAGGTTTTTATTGTGAATGCCATCAGCATCACGCCGCAAAATATTTTGAGTGGTAACGTAACAAAATAAACATTCATCTGTGGCATCGATTTGGACACAAGACCAATGACAAAGTCGGTTAAAAACAAAGCAGAGAATACGGGAATGAATATCATCATCGCCATGACAAATGTTCCTCCCAGATAAGCAATGAACTTCCCGGGATCAATCACGATATCTAAACTTCCCAAAGGGATAAACTGAATGCTTAAACCAATTAAGCGGACCATTTCCGTATGGAGATTGAATGACACAAATAGTGTAATCACCCCAATAGAGAGCAGATTGCCAAAAATAGAACCACTCTGACCGGAAAATGGATTAAATACATTCACGGCTGCAAATCCCATATGAACATCGACCGCTTTGCCCACAAAATCTATCGCTCCATAAACAATTGCCAAACCAAAAATAAATACACAACCAATGATTAATTCCGAAAAAATAAGTACGACCAATCGGCCATCTGCCGGATAGGTATGCGGGGTATCCGAAAATAATACTGACAACAACATCATGAGGATGACTCGAACCATGCGTGGAATTCGAGAAAAAGGAGGCAAACCACCCGATATTAACAACGGTGAAAAACGTGCTGCCGATAATACAAATGCGACATCAAACCCCATGGAATTAATCACGACAATACATCTTTTAAAAATGTGCTATTTTTTCTATGTTATTCACTAAAAAATCAACCAATGACAGTAAAATCCATCGCCCCAGAAGCAATAAGGTAATTCCTACAGCAATTAACTTCGGTACGAAAGTGAGCGTCATTTCCTGAATTTGAGTGGCAACTTGAAATAAGCTAACTAGCAAACCGACAAGTAAACAAACCAGTAAAATAGGCGATGAAATAATAGCCGCCTGAATAAGCATGTGAGATAACAAAAATAAAGCACTATCGCTATTCACGTGGTCGATTTTCCACTTTTGACATCAACGCCAATACGGCTTCTTTTAATAATTGATCACGCCCTTCAAGTGGTGAATTTAGAATCGCCTGAATGATTGTATTAGCTTTAGCGTCTTGGCCTTCTTTTCTGAGTAGAATTACTTTCGTAAAGAGTCCAGTGACACAATGACGGTCTAGTTTCAAAGCAACCGATAAATATTGTTTTGCTGTTGGAATATCATCTTTAAGCACATGGGCTAAAGCCATCCCCCCCTGAGACTCTGCGAAATTCGGGTTCAAGTCCAACGCTGCCTTAAACGCGGCTTCACACTGGTTAAATTGATCCAAAAATAAATAACACCATGCAAGACCATGCCAAGTCCCAATATGGGACATCACCTGAGTCGCCCGTTCGAAATACTGAACTGCATCATGATAATGGTGCGCCAATGACAACAATTGTCCTTTCAGCGTCAGTAGTCGCCCGACATTCGGGAACATTTCCAGTGCTGAATCACAATATTGATTTGCTGCGTCAACATCAGTATTGTGTAAGCACACATTCCCCATCGTAATCAGCGCATATAACTGATTTTCATCCAGTTCTAAGGCTTCTCGCCCGACAGTTTCAGCATCCGCCACCAAGCCTTGGTCCAGCAGAACCATACTCAGATAACCGTATGCTTCAGCGTCTTCCGGGTGTAATTTTAAATACTGTTCAAGTAATTGCTGACTCTCAGAAAAACGATCAAGACAATGGAGAGATTTGGCCTGTAGCACAAGTGCCTGTGGCATCTCGTCAATTACATAATCGAAAGAATCAATATAATCGCTCACTGCCTGATACTGTTTTTGCTGTAATAAAACATAGGCATAATCATAAATAGCCCAAGACGGTGTCGGTTTGTTCGCAACAATAGGCTCAAGCCAATCAAATGCTTCCTGATAATGATGGGTTGCAAGCGCAGCATGAATCGCCTGATAGAGACAATGAATATCATCAGAATGTTGACTCGCTGCTTTTATTGCTAAAGGCCATGACGTCTGAAAATCATTCATTTTCAGAGAAATCTCTATCACTTGAGATAACAATAAACTGTTATCTGGATCAAATTCCAAATATTTTTTATAGCGGGTATACTTCTCAGTGGTATTCATAGCAATTAAAACACCGATGATATTTTATTGATGAAAATGCGGAAGCAACCATAGTGTTTTTTTATTCATCAATCAAGTTCTTTGTTGATATATATATTCATATTTTTAAAAATACAACACAACACACAAATTAGTTATATTCCATGAAAAAAACCATGTCAGATTCATGATATAAACGATTGACTTTTCATCAGCCAAACGACATTATTTATTGCTATCTATGCTAATAAAATGAATGCATTACCAGTCTGTAACGTCTCTTGATTATACCAACTGGACGTGTTGCTATTCTCTTCTCAGGATAGAAACCGCCAGCGTGATGCATCCGGAATAGAAGTTATTTTTACATAAATAGAAACAATTCATTTACATAACCTCATTCAAAACGAAATTTTAGCCATAGTTATTTATATTAACTGATGCAATCACCTATTGATTCACGGACGTTAAATATTCGTAAACTAATATTGTGAGTATTCAGATTCGACAGAAGCGTCGATTAACAGATGCTTCAACTTATAGAATACCCCATGAAAACAAATAGGCAATCAATTTAATAAGCAAACCCATTTTCTTTGCTTCGACATCATTACATTCTCAATTCAAGCACTCATGATTGATGAATAAGAACGATGTTGAGGCAAATATTCATTCTCAATACACACGTTGAAAATACAAGGTTAACGATGAATTTAGATTTAAAGATAGCTTTCTATACAACTGTCTCCTCAGGAGAGGAGAACCAGCTATTCGTTTGGTTAATCAGAATGTCTAAACTTATATCCAAAGCAAATATTTCAGATCAAACTGCGATTTGTATTCTGGTCGATGGTCAGGTCTCACTCAAGCCATTACCCCAGTTACCTTGTACGATACATCTGTGTAATATTCACGAACGTCACTGCTATGATAAACATACTATTCGGCTGGCAGCACTCAATGAAGCGTTATCTCCCATATGTACCGCCGCGATATTTATGGGGCTGAATGTTTTACCGGAGAAATCTCTCAATCCTTTTCTGAAACTCTTAAAATCAGATGTCATCGAACAAATCGCACTCTACCCATCACGCATACGGCCCGAGGATATCCAGCCGGAAATGCGGGAAGAGTTCTTCCGACGCCAAGCCATCGCTAAAAATTATTATACGTCCGACCTGCTGGCATTGAATGTCAACCAAACGGGAGGACGATTAGCCTTTTCCCGGACGTTTGATTTACTGAAAAGGATGCAACAGCTCAAAATGAGCGACCAGAATACGGTTGATGATATTTTAAATAAGCTGCTTCCGGGGCGCTTGAATTTCCGCCCCAATGAAGTCTTCACATTATATCCATTGATGATACAACCGGATGATCATACAGCTCGCTCAGAAATGCGTTGTCAGGCAGACAGTGCCAAAGGCGCGATTGTTTTCGATGCTCAGAATCTGCCGTGGAGCTGTGTTAATCAGAGCGCAGCTGAACAAATCTACCCATTTGATTTGTATGCCGACGCCATGCTCAGTGCTGCGGAATGGGTCACACCTGATTTTGTAAAAACCGTGCTCACCAAAGCCTTTATGAATCCAGAATGTCTCTCGCGATACCCGGCTTCACTAGTTCAAGCCGTACAGCAAGACATGCCAGCCGATCATCTTTATCAGATAATTGGTCAACTCAACCAAGAAGGAGCATTTCAGTGAATCCTCCTATAGCAAACAAGCCACTCTGTTCACAACCTTTTACTTTATGGAATATGAAAACCGAAGGATGGCGTGCCTGCTGTAACCGTCATCTGCCGCCACAGAAGCTGGCAGGAAATCCGTGGAACTCAGCCTATCAAAGGGACTTTCGCCGCAGTATGTTTTCGACGGAGACACTACCGGATGAGTGCCATAGTTGCCTGCATTACGGTTACAACTCAGCCATGAAATATGGTGGGGAGTTTAATCCGGAGACATACGACTATCAAACCGGGGCGGTCGTCGGTGATATTGAAGTGATGCAGTATTTTCTGGGCAATAAATGTAACCTTGCCTGTGATACCTGCGATACCGAACACAGTATTATGCACGGCAAGGTTTTTCCTGAACGGAAAATACAGGTTGAAAAAGCAATAGCCGTTGATCAACTGTCTGAAATCTTACTGCACCAACCAAGCTCCGTCGTTGTCTACGGTGGTGAACCATTTATGTACCGTACCCTCAATGACGACATCATCACCATTTTGGAAAACACCAATGCCATTGTGTCAGTGCTGACCAATGGGAGTTATGACATTGTGAAAAATGGTTTCTGGGACGCGATTATAAAGCGATATCCCCAACGAATCTGTATGGTCTTTTCCTTAGACGGTACCAAAGAGCTGAATGAGAAAATCCGTCGCGGTCTTGATCATGATATTTTGGAAAAGAACATTGAACACTGTATCCGGCACCGCCATATACTGCATTTTGTAACCGTTCACGTCACGATCTCAACCATGAACATTGATAATCTCGAAGAGATTTACCAATGGTGGCTAAAGCATATTGCTTATCAGGGCAATCCACAGTTATTTGACTTGTGTGCCGTCGTAAAACCACATGATATGGCCCTCCATAATCTTTCTAAAGATATCCGGATGAAATATGCGGCACGGTTCCGCCATTTCCTCGATACATTTGTGACGGAAAGCCTGAAGAAAATTGAAGTGAACTGGGTCGCAGAAAGCGTAGTGAAATCGTTTCGGGACTTAATCACTGCTTTAGAAGTTGATCATGTACCGGTTGAAATTTATGGCAGTAACTTGAATGTTATTGATGTCAGAGTGATTGATTAAGGAGAAGAAATGTATCCCGTTGTTTTATGCGGTAATCATGCTTACAAAGATCAGTTTCAGGTTTTTGCACATTCATTCCGTAAACATAATCCCGACAGAAAAGCCGTGATGTTCCACACTGGCGACTTTGACCTGTCACTGTTAGAAAAATATCAGATTGACAGCCAAATCGTTGCCCCGCTCGATGGTACATCTGACCGCTTCAATGCAACCCACATGCATGGTGCATTACTTCGTTTGGTCGCTTTTGACTGGCTGGCAGAACACTGGCCGGAACAGACCGCTCTCTACGTTGATCTGGATACACTGGTATGTGGCGATATTGCTCAAGCCGATACCATTGCACTCACTGACGATAAACCACTTGCCGGGATTGGCGAATATCATGCCCTGAGCGAACTGGAAGGCAATGCCCGTTATGCAGAACATCGTCCGCTCTATTGGTTTCAAAGACATCTCAACAATACCTACTTCAACGCAGGTGTGTTGGTGGTTAATCCAAGCGGATTACAACGAAAAGCTACTGCGAAAGGCTATCAATCTATCGCACACTGCTACACATGTAATCAATATAAATGGCCCATGGCCGATCAAGATTGCCTGAACTATCTTGTACCCAACCAAATCCTGCTACCACGGACTCTGAATGCAATGCCCGAGCTGTCGATCTGGTTCCTCGCTGATCGAATTAGTTTTGAACACATTAGTGAAGGGATTCAGGATTCGACAATCTTACATTGGGTGGGGACGATGAAACCCTGGAGCGCTTCCAAGCAGAATAACCACACCGATCCGGACCGACAAATGATGCCACTGGATCGCTATCTGGCAACCTGTGATGAGATCAAAGATGATCTTGATAAAGCTTTCTACCGGACGGTCAAAATTAATACCACGATCTGGAAGTCCGTGCGTAAATAAACATCATCAAAAAGGCCGTTGTGATAGTGATACCACAGCGACCTTCAATCTTTTAACCTGTGCGTCAGAACCACTTACCTAATTTCGGTAAGTAGCTCAACACTATTAGTAAGACATCGAAATTTCAGCTAATGTCTGATTGGCTAAATCAACATATTGCTCATCATCAGAACATTGCTCGATCAGTTGAGTCAGGAGATCAATCGCCTCGTCTTCAAGGTTCATCTCTTTGGCATACTGGGCTTTAGCATACAGTACCGGCGCAAAATCCGGCTTCTCTTGGAGCAGCTTATCCCAGATTTTAACCGCATCTTCATCCTGCCCTAATTCTCTGTGTAACAGGCTGATTTCAAACCGTTCCGCAACAGCCTCGGGCCGAATTTCCAGATATGTACGAAAAGCGACCATTGCGCGCTCAAACAGACCTAAAACGGCATAAACCCGTCCCAACGTTGAAAATGTCCCCACGGGTGCCATCTCCGCCATAACCAGCCGCTTTAAAATCGGTAATGCAATAATGTAATCCTGTTTATCAAAATGATAGTTAGCTAACGCTAACAGTTCATCACTCTCAAACAGGTCATAATAATCATTTCCAAACTGAATCATCATACAACACCAGTTATTATTTTATCGGTCAAAAATCAGGATAAACCATATCCCGGATGAATAGAAATAGATATCGGGTCATACTGTCCCCCCGATTATCCGTGATTAAGCAATTTAAGATCACAGTAACTGGCAAACCGAGAGTAATCACCATTTACACCAAAGACAAATCCAGTCACCACTGCATTTGAGAGTTCCAGTCGGAGCTCAAATTGATTATCAATTTGCATCGTTATACTTCGAGTGACAATCTCTTGTGCCTTAAGTCCCATCATCTCAGGAATGTCTCTCCTGACATGTTTAAAGAGCTGATACTGTCTTAAACAAGAATAAAACTTCCCCAGCCGCCCCGATTTCGGTATCCCTTCATATGCACCAGAGACAAACTGATACGACGAATTCCTGTTAATTTTATGATCCAGTATCTGCTGAAATTCAAACAGCATCGTCTTATCAACCTTGCTCTCTTCCGTGAGGTCAAATGCAAGCAGAGCAAAAAATGGAATCGCGAATAATAAAATCTGATTTTTTTTCTTCACTCATTCCCCCCATTTCATCATGAGTACTACAAAATATGCTAACTACTCGATAATCATACCAACACCCAAAAACATATATGGGCAGAAGAACAAGCAATTCTTTAGTCCTAATGCTGATAACAAACACTGTAATACAACCGGGTTCATAATTACTTTTAGATGTCAAATGAAGAAAACCTTTTCCTAATCCATATTTATTGGTAAATAAAAGCGAAAACACATAGAACAGAAGTACGAGTACATAACTAGCCCTTAAACATCATATCCATCATTTAATGATTTAATCTATTCGTTCATGTTAATTCAACATTCAACTTAACTGACTTTTTCAACGATACCTCTCGCTGTCACCGCACATCGTTTTGTTAATAAAACTCTTTCTGCTTTACTATGAAAGCTAGTGTCTGAAGACGAGAGTTTAGACCAAAGCTTATAGCTATACAGCACATCATTATTTATATTTAAGCTGATATAGTGTTCATCATGATGACCTGTCACTTTCACATCATAAGTCACATTTGATGCGTGGGGGAGCAATCCTTCCTCTTTATAAGAGGACAGACAAATCAAGCCATCCTTTCCTAATTGTCCATGATATATTACTCGATCACCATGTACGATCTTTATCATTGATGATGCACTAACATCCATCAAGAATAGAGCATAATAATCAGGTTGACGGGGATGATAAAACAACCTGATTATAAAGATGCCAATTATAACTATGAATACAGCTCTTAAGTAATGTTTGTATTTCTTCATATTGATGATTGAATTCTATATTGAAGAATTTCTATTTATATACCACTCAACCGGTATTGAACCCAATCTATCCATGATTAAGCAATTTAAGATCACAGTAACTGGCAAACCGAGAGTAATCACCATTTACACCAAAGACAAATCCAGTCACCACTGCATTTGAGAGTTCCAGTCGGAGCTCTATCTTCCTATCAATAAGTATTGTGACATTTTTAATAACAATGTCTTTCGGCTCAAGTCCTTTAATTACATCAATATGCCCACCAACATGTTTCTTGAGTTGATAATTTCTTAAGCAAGAATAAAAACTTCCCAATCGCCCCGATTTCGATATCCCTTCATATGCACCGGAGATAAACTGATACGATGAATTTCTGTCAATTTTATGATCTAGCGTCTGCTGGAATTCAAATAGTATTTTCTTGTCAACCTTACTCTCTTCCATGAAGTCAAATGCAAGCAGAGCAAAAAACGGAATCGCGACAATCAAGCCTAAGATATTTTTTCGTTTCACTTCATTTTCCTATTTTCAATTCATAAAAAGGCGTCTCAGAGGTTATTCCGTTACTAAAACCATATGAGAATTCTCTTGAGTATTTTGATGGACTCAAATCAAAAATTTTCGGTGATACAGAAAATCCCCATCCACTTAAATGCCAGTCCTTAGTCTTCATATTATCTGCATAATCAGTTCTTATTGAGTTCACTGTGTATGAATAATTCCGTAAGGATGAAGAATATGAATAATCTGTTGCCCCCCCATTCAGCGCTCTGTAATGATCATAAGTCGGGTACACTTCAATGCCAAAACTCGCATTTGCACCAGGCTTAAATGTATTGTTACTTAACGCCCCCCCAATTCCTTCGGCACGACCTATCTTAAATTTCCAGTCATTAAAATCAACAGACAAATACCCGCCTTCATAACCAGAAACTCCAGAGTTGAAAGAACCTTTTAGCATGAGTGTGAATTGACCGCTATCTCCAATTTGCCCCAAAACACCAGAGTCATACAAACTGGCTCCCATGGCTCCGAATAGTTCTAATCCTTCCGAGAACTTGTAAGCTGCAGCAGCCATTCCGCGGAAGCGAGTTCCTGCATATAGTGTTAATCCATCAAGTACGCCTTGTCCAATCTGCTGCTCAAGCAGTGGTTTGTCAGCGAAGAAATACTGGTTAGTCCGGGCAATTCGCGCCTGATTTTCCGGATTTATCGGCTTCAGTTGTGGCCCCTCAGGAGGTGTATAATTCAGACGGTCAGCAACCCGGCTACGCATCAAATCAGTGGCACCTCTGAGAGCCAAATCAGCAACTTCCGCTTGACTTAACCCAAGCGGGTTATCCACTGTACACTGCTCACTCCAGTTCCAGCTCCCACTGACGCTGATATCCGATACAGATGGTTTCGGACCTGAGGATGGACTCGCAACAGGTACATTGTGCTCATCCCAAACGAAATTCTTCGGATTCTCGCTCTCAGGAAGAGGGAAAACCTGAGTCACCGGCTCATGACTGTCACGGCGATCATTCTGAGTTCCGGGAGTCGCCGCGACACTGGCTTTCGCTTTCTGAATCGTGCGCTTCTCTTCATCCAACGTCTGAGATGCCTGCGCAGCTTGGCGAGCACGGACAATCGAGTTCCCTAATGCACTACCGAACGCATCAGCAGCGATATTTTCTACCCCTTGCTTACCACCGATGCCCATCCACTGTCTGGCCACATCACTGGTGTAACCACCGGCAAATGATGAGGCAAAATCACTAGCCCATTTTTGCATGCCCTGAGTCTGCTGCCCGATATAGCTTTGAGTCATAGAACCAGCGACACTCGCTGCAAATGATTTCCAGCTAAACTGACTGTGTCCCTCCAGAAGCTGATTCGTCATATAGTTACTACCGATCTGAACCGCAGAACGCGTGGCAATTTGTCCGACAACGGTATCGGAAAGCGTCGATGTTTCAGAGAGGATATTCGCCAAATATCCAGCAGCTCCGGCAAGTGCCCCCCGAGCCCCGGCCTTAAAAACAGCGCCGGCATCAAAACCATTTTGCACACCTAATGCCATACTAACCAGCTGTCCGGCGGCATTCCCTGCGGCCGAACCAGCGGCCGTCGCTGCAATTGTGGTCCCAACTCCCCAGCTCGCGGCACCTGTTCCCGCAGCAGTAGCTCCAGCACCGGCACCAGCACTTCCGGCACTTGCAGCCATCGCTGAACCAACACCTTGCGTAACAACAACCGCAACAACAATGACAACTATCGTCACGATCATAGTTGCACAGCCATGGTTGCTTGGTGGTGGAACATAAACCGCTTCGGCATCGGTTTTACCGACGGCATCGGCAGGGTTATACGGTTTAAAGGTCTGGTCGCTGTTGTGAACATTATTGTTCACCGTCGGGATACTCAGGCTCATCCCTTCTTGCAACGCAATGGTCGGATCCAGTGCGTTTGCATCAGCAATCAGATACCAAAGCCCCGCATCCCCCCACAGTTTCTGGGCAATACTTTGCAACGAATCCCCGTTTGCGACGGCATAAACGCCCGGAGAGGATTGCTGCATTTTGGTACTGTTTACCACATGACTGCTGAAATTGGTTGGCGACAATGTGCCGCTTTTCCCTAATTCTCGGGTATTGGCATAATAGAAATCTTCGACCTTATCCGCGTCTTTGCGGAACAAGACCTGACCATCTCGATTATTGAACAGCATCCGGTCATAACCGGCCGCTCTGGCGTTGGAGCCCCGAACATACATCAGCTCGCCGAAATTATCGAAATAAGAATGGGTATTATTCGGATGCCAGTTGCTGCGTGTCGTGGTCATACTGGCACTCATCTGCTGTGCCCCGGTGCCGAAGAAATATGACTTGGTATGCACCTCAGTATAATCAACAACGTCTCTCACACCTTTATTAATAATATTGGTGTTGAGTCGGAAAACGTTAACCGTATATTTCTGAATATTACCGGTCGGATCGTAGTTATTGTAAATAACTTCACTTGCTTTACGCAGCACCGTACTGTGATAAGAACGGACGATGACTCTATCGTAAATCGGCTTCGGTGGTGTCGTAGAACCACCGTAACCCGGTTTCGAAGCCCCCCCGCCATATCGACTATGACTACTTCCCGACGATCTTGAACCATACCCGGGCCTTGGTCGAAGAACGACTTTTTCCTGAATCAGATCTTTCAGGTGATAGTTAGTTTGTTTACTCAGTATGGAACCATTGCCCCACTGATACTCGCTCCGGCCAATCTCATCGCCCCGTTTGACATGGCTGTTGGTTTCGCCATTGGATATCGCATAGCGATGTTCTGCGGTCAACCGTCCCAAATGATCATACTGCCGATACGACTGTCGATAAGTCGCCACCGATGTCGATGCCGAAGCTGCATTATTAACTTTCGACGATGTACTAATTAAGCCGGAACTTAACAGATAGCTGAATTGTTCATGATTGTACTTACCGCCACTGCGTGTGATCTCTCGCACCCGGCGATCCAAATTATCATAAATAAACTGCTGAGTGCCTTCTTTATACCCCCCGGTAATACTGGCTGCATCCGCCATCACGATTCGGTTCGCCGCATCGTAGGTATAGTAATAGTCTTTGACTTCCCGGGCGCCGGATGTACCGGCTTTCAATACATCGGCATGAATGCGACGACGGTTTCCGACTTCATCATAAAAATATTGCAGATTTTTGAGCCCGGAGGTGTTGGTCTGCCGTTGATAGATGGTCGGATATTTGCCATAGACCAGCTTCGTGGTATCCGTAACTTTTAAGGTATAAGCCTGTTGTGGTGACTGAACGCTAACTAACTGTCCGCGAGCATTGTAGCTGTAGGTGGTTGCCCGTTTGAAACCATAAGCAAAAGATTCCGAGGTATTGGTGGTTTGGTTACCGTAACGTGATGAAGCAACCTGTTTGAGGTTACGGGTAAAATTGCGCTGTGAGCTGTGAGTCTCTTGTGTACGGTTACCCATCTTGTCGTAGTCATAACTACTGATTTCTGAACGGTATAGATTGCTGACACTGACAACATGCTGGTTTCGCTTCAGAGCCGTCCAGTTGGATAACTGTTCTGCCAGCGCCGCCCACCCCTGTGTCCCGGTTCTCTGGACCGATTTTAAGGCGCCGTTATTCCAATAGGTGTAGGTATTGACATTATCGCCATTGGTCTCTTTTACAACCTGTTTGTGAGCATTAAGTTGTATTTTGGTAATCCGGCCACTGAGGTCACGTTGTTGCACGATATTACCGTAATCGTCGTACCACCATTGTATGTAACGGCCATCAGCATGGGTCTCTTTGATTTTACGATTTTGCTGATCGAATTCGTAACGGGTGACCACATGCTCCAAATTACGCTTCGCAATGACGTTGCCGCTGGCATCATACACGGTGTAAAGCGTATTGGTGCCGTTTTCATTACTGACCCCCGTCCCTTGAATATCCTTAATTCGACGGCCAGCCTGATCATATTCATAACGATGTACCGGCACTGATAATGAAAAATAAGCCACCCCAGGAGCTACATTCCAGATTTCACCCTGACTGGTAATCAGGCCTCGTTTGTTATAAGTGCTCATTATCACATTGCCGAGCGCATTTTTGGTATAGGTACGGTTACCAAAACTATCATAGCGATATTGCGTAAGTGCGCCGACACCATTACGTTCCCATACCAGCAATCCGGCACTGTCATAGGTGCGGGTGGCCACATGCTGCCGACCATCTACCGAACGGACAACATTCCCAAGTTTGTCATAATCGTAGGTCTGAATAACGGCCTTACTTTGCACCTGACCGTTGCTGGTGACGATATCGACTTGCGGTAGCTGCTCCCAGACGACTTGGTTATTAATGTTATACCGCTGATTGGTGATACCGCCGAGTGCATTGACACTCCGGATGACATTCCCCCACCGATCAACCGTCTGATGAATGACAGGTTGTTGACCGGCTTTATGTTCCGGTAATTGACTCTGCAATAAAAAGCCGAACCGGTTGTATGTCGAATAAGTTTTCCAGTCGTCTCCCGCACCGCTGCCACCGGCTGCGATCTGATAGGTATTTCTGCCCAATAAATCATAAGCTTGGGAAACAACATCACCATTTTGCTGAACTTTTCTGACCAGATACCCGGATTTGTTGTACGAATAGGTATAGAGCGTTTGGCCATTTTTACCAGATTGGGAGACCTCACCGAATGCGTTATAGCGACTTTGCTCGGTGCGACCGTTGACATCGGTCTGAATCTGATTTCCCCGTTTATCGTAGAGATAGCTTTTGGTTAGCCAATAATCATAATCATTGTTTTTACCGGTCCAGAAGTGGAAATCCGTATCGATTTTTACTTTTTCCGATAAGGTTCTGCCCCGCGCATCATAGCTGAAAAATGTCGTGATACCGTCACCATTGGTAATCGCAACCCGGTTACCACGGGCATCCAGTTGATAAGTGGTGTAGAACGACCCCGTCTTCTCAGAGCTATCGATATCATGCTGTCTGACGAGGTCACCATGCAGACTATATTCATATTCGGTTTCATGACGGCCACTGGTTGTCGTTCCAAAACCATTCCAACCATTCGCAACCCAGTGCGCGACACCGCGATGCCGAATCTGGCGACCCAGTGCGTCATAGCTGGTATCGGTACGACCACCTGCGGCATTAATGGTATAGATTACATTTCCCAGCGCATCGTAACCGGTTTGAGTTGTCAGTCGAGTGACGCCGCCACTCTTATTACCATCACTGTAATATTGATAAGGACTGACATCCCAACGGGATTCTTTGGTCTTACGCCCGAGCGCATCATAGTCGTAACCGGTATATCGGTCGAACCCAATGGTCGCATCACCGGCAGCAGGTTTACCGGGCGCAGTTGACGTTGCTGAAACCGAGCGGGAAAGCAGACGAGCATATTCAACTTGCTGGTTTAACTGCCCGAATGCGTTATAGGTATACTGCGTCAGATAACCACTTTCCGTTTTACCGTCGGTCGATAAAACCTCAAACTGAGCCGTTTTTCTACCAACATCATCATAGTAGGTATATTTCTCGGCCCACTGAGTGGCATCAATCCGGGTTCTTTCTTGAATGACCTCACCGAACTCATTGTAAGTATATTGCGTCTCCGAGGCTGCGGTCTTGTTCCCACCGGTCGTGGTATAAATTGAGACGCTATCACCAACCACTCGGGTTACCCGTCCCTGACGGTCAAAGTAACGCGTCAGTGTTCTGTCGTTATTAGCATCCTTGACAATTCTATCGCTCGCCATCTGCTCCGTGATTGCTGTCCCCGCATCAATATTGGCGAGATTAAATCGTTTGGCATAGCGAATCACTTTAACCCGAGCATTCTCTTTGGCATCGTCCAGATACTGATATTCCGTCACAAAGCCGTCGCTATCGATCTCAAACCTGACCCGACCGGTCCGGTCATATACCTTGTAACTGTTCTGCCAGTCCGTCGGTGTGGTTGACCCCATGTTATCTGTCTGGGCGACGGCCAGACCAAAGGCATTGTATGTCACGGTTTTGGTTTGCCGGACACGGCCTTCTCCGGCACTGAAGTAAACCTTGCCGTCACTGGAACTGTAGTATCCCGGTTGTAGAATCTTGGTCTGACGATTGGCAGCATCGTACTGATACTCTGTCGTCCGGGCATCGGACGTGCCAAACCCTTCAATCTGCTTAATGAGGTTACCGTTCCCGTCATAATAAAAACGAGTATCAGGGCGGGCGGTTACAGTTTTCGCTTCACCGTTGGTCAGACGATAAGTGACTGCCGGCGCAAGCTCTCTGACCAGTCGGTTTGATTTGTCATACTCATAATTCCATGTATGACCCTGTTTATTGGTAAAGCTGGTTTTATTGCCGTTCTCATCGTAGGTATAAGATTCGGAATGCCCGAGCGCATCGGTGACTTTGATCAGACGTCCACCCGGATCATATTCATTTACGGTGACCCGATCGCCGGTTTGATCTTGGCTCTTCAACCATTCGGCGACGGTGGATTCATTGCTCCAACTGCCACTGAATTTCACTCCATGTTCAATCAGACGAACCAACTGCCCCTGAGCGTTGTATTGCTTTTCCGTTACATATCCCGATGCATTCATCGTGAAACGTTCACGTCCGGCTTGATCATAAAGGCTGGCAACACTGCGCTGCTGCACTGTTGTCCGGTTCCCGGAATCAACCCGGACAACATGACCGAATGCATCATAATAACGGCGTACCAGCGAATCATCCGTTGTAACACCGGCATTATTACCATAATGAATCGTATCCTGTACACGGCCACGGCTGGTGTAGGTATAATCAGTAATATTGCGCAGACCGCCGGTCGTTTTCCAGATATCAGAACGTGTCAGCTCACCAAATTCGTTATAGGTATACTCAGATTTAAGATTGAGGCCATTTTGTTCGCTCACCTTATGGCCCAGACGATCATAGCTGATATGATGGGTGTTGATATCGCTGTCGCTGACCTTCAGACGTCCGGTCAGTGTTGAATTGACCAACCCACCGTTTAAACCTGTCGTACTGATACGCTGATAATACTGTCTGACTTCACTGACTTGCCCTAGGTTGTCATAAGTGGTTTCACCCACTTCACCCAATGCATTGACCGTATGAGTCAGACGTCCCATCTCATCATAGAAGTAGAGTGTTTTGTGCCCTTCCCCATCGATTTGCTGAATTTTCCGGCCGAGACGATCATACACGGTGGTGAGCGACTCATCGCCTTTTTGAATCTGGGTGACTGAACCAAATTTATCGTATGTGGTAACTTCGGTTCGGTTTCCGGTACTTGTCGTCGTCAGGTGACCGACTTTATCGTATTCAAAGGTCGAAGTGATCCCGTTCGCATTGATGATCGTTTTCAGTTGACCAACTTTATCAAAGTCTTTTCTGACCGAGGTCCGGCCATCTGTACCACCGGCATCTGTCTGGAGCTGACTGATAGCGGTATGTTGATCGATTGTGGCGGTGATACGCTGCTGATATCGGTAGGTCCAAATACGGTTGTTATATTCATTGTAAACCGTTTCTGTGAGTTCGCCTGCCGCGTTCACGGTCGCCCGGACGCGTCCCATACCATCATAATAGGTGTAAGCATGGTGATCAGCAGCCGTCGTGTCGGGGCGAATTTTCGACAAGTCTCCCGACCCGCGAGTGGTCACATCAGTCACTTGACTGTACACGATGGTCTCAACTAACTGGCCCTGAGTGTTGTACTTTTTCTCGGTCAGATAACCGGCTTCATCAATAAAACCGACCTGCTTACCGGTTTTATCGTAGATGAAGAACTGTGTCCGATCACCGCGAGTGGTTTTGAGAATTCGCCCGGCACTATCATATTCGGTGTAACTGACCACTTGACCTGAGCTTTTGCCATTTTGCTCGGCATCGGTCATCGAGACGATATGCCCGACTTTATCGTAAGTATAACTGGTGGTCCGATCCTGACTGCTCTTGAGTGTCGGACGGAACTGACTCAGTGAGGTCTTCGTAACGGTTACACCATTGAACCAGCCCTTAGTGTCCACATGATTCCAGTACACCCGTTTGTACGCGACTTGTCCTGCGACATTATAAACCGTTTCAGTGACCATCCCATCATGGCTGACGACCGCATTCGGTCTGCCCGCTTCATCGTAAAAATAGAATGTTCTTTGTCCGGTCGGGGACTCGCTCATAGCCAGCTGGCCATTGGCGTTATAGAAACGTCGGCTTAAACGATGAATGGTGCCATCACTGGTATCGGTACTGATCAAGCGGCCCGCAGCATCATAAGTCGAAGTCACAACCATGCCTTCAGCATTGGTGACTTTAACGGTATTTCCCTGATATTCGGTGCTGGTACTGTAACCATTGGCATCCGTCACCAGCGTGATTCGCCCTTCATGGTCATAGCTATAACTGGTGATATAATTCGCGTCATCCCTGACGGCTATTTTCTGACGCAATAATCCATATTGGTCATAGACATATTTGGTTCTGACCATCGCACTGTTTGCAACACCATTCCCTTTGGTATCAACTTGTGCATAACCGCGAGTTTCTGTCAGTTGATCCCGTCCGTCATAAAAATAATCGGTCCGACTGGTGGATGCTTTATCTTGAGTGGCTCGCCATTGATCCATCTGCGTCAGTGAGAGTTGATCGGTAACCGCCAGTGAGGAGAGATCATAATTTGCACCGTACTGAATAGTCGCAGCCAGTGTCCCAACAGCATTGTAATGCCGTGATGTAACCCGCCCTTCTGCATCAATGACATAACGCAGGTGCTTTTCACTATCGTAGACATAACGAGAGGTGACGGGAACTGATGTTTTCTTCAGATAAACAGTTTCGCTCACCAGAGACATACCGTCATAGCGCCATTCGGTACGATTGCCTTCTGCATCGACAGACTGAATCCGGTTACCCTGTTCATCATAGGTATATGACACAACATCGTATCCGGCTGTTACATCATGAATCCGGCTCAAATGCCCTTTGGTATCATAGTAATATTGAGTGTCATTTGAGCGGGCAGAAACATTGAAGCTACTGATTTGGGGGGTCACAGCCCGAGTCAGACGTTGCTCTGCATCGAAATAATAGCGCCAGACCCGCCCGCTGCTGTCCTTTAACTGAGTATGATCCTGAGCATAACTGTAATTGAGAACATGATCTGTCCCATCGGTGACTGCCGAGACCCGGCCCTGAGCATCATAGGTAAAACTGATTTTGCTGCCGTCACTCTGGCTGATCATGCTGATGCGGTGCGAATTACCATCATACTGGTAGTTGGTATCAAAGGTTTTGCCTTCCCAGACCGAGCGGACTTGTTTTAAACGCCCTTGACTGTCATAGGAATAATCGGTATCGGTGGTCCAGTGCCCGTCTGCATAAATTTTGATGCTGGATAGCTGACCATCGGCAGCGTAGTCAAAAGACATCCGCTCATTATTACCAAAACGGATCTCCGTCAACTTTCCTTGACTGTACTGATAGGTTCGTTGATTACCATCCGCATCGGTCGAGGAGATTAGGTAACCATCCGCATTATAGACATCCTGTGCACCGGTTTTCCGGTTGGTATAAACATATTGACTGCCTGATTTAACAAACTGCCCGGATTCATCTTCAAAGCCCTGATTCTGGTAGGTTGAACCATGCAGCCGGTATGTCACCCGGCTACCGTCTCCCCGTAATAAAGTCAGGCTTGATTGACTTCTTAATATCAATTGACGCTCAAACCCGAAACGCCAGCCGTTTGCATCGGAGTCACTCCAATCGCCCTGACTGTTATAGGTTCGCTCAGCGACAATATCTAATCCCCGGCCGACTAAAACGTCATCTTCATCGGTTAGCACTAAATTACCAGTGCTGGCATTAACGTAGTAACCGATCCCCCCTTGACGAAGCGAAGCTCGACCATGATTAAAATGGTCTTTCAACATTCTCAGCGATGAATCAGTTAAACCCAGATCAGAACCAAATATTAGCCCAGCCATAATATGAATCCCTATAGTACTGAATCCGCTTGATATACATGACAAGGGAAGCGGACGACAAACGAATTGATTTATAGGGTTATCAAGAGAAAAAATTTTTTGTTAAGCCAATGGAAGAAAAAAATTTCAGATCATCCGTTGATGGACACTCACTGAAAATGTATCCGCATTAATGTTGATACATTTGATATAAGTACAAAGTCGGATACCATAAATATGATTCAATACCTATTTTCTAAACCAGTCACATATTCAGGATGACCATGAACGATAAAACTCTGCTCCCCTTCTATTTAATGCAGAATGTGATTCAACATTATGCATGGGGAAGTACACAATCCATCCACAATCTATTTAATATCCCAAATCCGGAACATTTGCCTCAGGCTGAAATCTGGATGGGGGCCCATCCGGGTGGATGCTCTCAGCTAATTACAGGTAATCAACATTATTCTCTTGCTGAGTTCATTGATCACTATCCATCGTTGTGCTTATCCGCACAAACCCATCAGACTTATGGCGAGTTGCCATTTTTATTCAAAGTTCTCGCTGCGGACAAAGCGCTCTCAATTCAGGTTCATCCATGTAAAGCAGATGCTGAAATAGGATATGCACGTGAGAATCAGCAGCACATCCCACTCCATGCTCCCGAGCGTAACTATAAAGACCCGAACCACAAGCCCGAGTTGGTGTATGCTTTAACCCCTTATCATGCGCTGAATGGGTTCCGTCCGTTAGACGACATTATTCAGACACTGACGAAAATGAATCTTCACCCGATTGAACCGTTGGTCAGGCAACTGCAAGCGGACAGAAGCACAACCGGATTTCAGTCATTCTTTATTCGTTTACTGTCATTGTCCGGGGAACAGAAATCACAGGCAATTGCGGCATTACTGGATTACGCAGCACAACATCAACAAGATGATCCGCTCGCTCAGTTGATTCTCGATTTAGCGCAAGATTATCCCGAAGACATTGGGTTGTTCTCTGCGCTTTTGCTCCATTATGTGATTTTACAACCGGGCGAAGCGATGTATCTGGATGCCAAAACCCCTCACGCCTATCTGAAAGGCACGGGTTTAGAAGTGATGGCCAGTTCAGATAATGTACTCCGCGCAGGGCTTACCCCCAAACACATTGATGTTGAAGAACTGGCGAAATGCACATCCTTCGCACCTAAACCGCAAGAAACTCTGCTGATTGCACCGGAAAAATCTGCGGATGTCTGTCATTATCCGGTTCCGGTCAATGACTTTAAATTCTCAATTTATCCGGCGCCGGATGATATCACCCTCACAACCACCAGCGCAGAAATCGTTTTTGCAATCGATACAGATGTTCACTTACAGCATGAAAGTGGTCTGACGCTGACGCTACACAAAGGTCAGTCCGCGTTTATTCCCGCTTCAGCCCATTCCTATCAAATCAACGCATCCGGTCGGGTTGCAAGAGTGTATAACTAGCCCCCACACATGTCTTAATCGCATCTTCTCTGGCATCTGTCTGATGCCAGGTCACCCAGAGCCATCAGTAAAAAAATCAACGAATTGAGAATTATTTTGCTCATGCCAAACGATTGCGCGAGCTTTTTAGTGATTAATTCGCTAGAATGTGCGCCACAAAATTTGACATCTATTTCGTTCAATCAACTCTGTGAATTTGAGGAAGAAGGAAGCATGAATAACGCTCGACCCATTCGCCGTGCGCTTATCAGCGTATCAGACAAAACTGGTATTGTAGAATTTGCCAAAGCACTGGCTGACCGTGGCGTTGACATTCTGTCAACCGGTGGCACCGCACGCCTTTTAGCTGAACAAGGTATTTCTGTGACTGAAGTTTCCGACTATACCGGATTCCCTGAAATGATGGATGGTCGTGTCAAAACCCTTCACCCCAAAGTCCATGGCGGAGTTTTAGGACGCCGGGGACAAGATGACGATATCATGGCTCAACATGGTATCCAGCCCATCGACATGGTGGTTGTTAACTTGTATCCGTTTGCTGCTACCGTAGCCAAAGCAGACTGTTCGCTGGCTGACGCGGTTGAAAATATTGATATTGGCGGCCCGACAATGGTGCGTTCGGCAGCGAAAAACCATAAAGATGTCACGATCATCGTCAATGCCTCTGATTACCAACGCGTGATTACAGAAATGGATACAAACAGCAATTCACTCACGCTGGAAACACGCTTTGATCTCGCAATTGCAGCCTTTGAACATACTGCGGCTTACGACGGCATGATCGCCAACTACTTCGGTAAAATGGTTCCTTCTTATGGTGAAAACAAAGAAGGTGACGCCGATTCGAAGTTCCCCCGGACGTTCAACATGCAGTTCGAGAAAAAGCAAGACATGCGTTACGGTGAGAACAGTCACCAGTCTGCCGCGTTTTATGTTGAAAGCCAGCCGCAAGAAGCGTCTGTCGCGACTGCTCGCCAGATTCAGGGGAAAGCCCTCTCCTACAACAATATTGCCGATACGGATGCAGCATTGGAATGTGTTAAAGAGTTCTCCGAACCGGCTTGTGTGATCGTCAAACACGCCAACCCATGCGGTGTTGCTTTAGGTGAATCGGTTCTTGAAGCCTATAACCGCGCTTATCAGACCGATCCAACCTCTGCGTTTGGCGGGATTATCGCATTCAACCGTGAACTGGATGCCGCCACGGCACAAGCGATTGTCGAACGTCAGTTTGTGGAAGTAATTATTGCCCCGACTGTGACTGACGATGCGATCGCTGCCGTCGCAGCGAAGAAAAATGTCCGCTTGTTGGTCTGTGGTCAATGGCAAGATAAAACCACCGGTTATGACTTTAAACGCGTCAATGGCGGATTGCTGGTTCAGGATCGTGATCAGGGCATGGTCGGCATTGATGATTTGACAATCGTCTCAAAGCGCCAACCTTCCGAAACTGAGCTGAAAGATGCGTTGTTCTGCTGGAAAGTAGCCAAGTATGTCAAATC
The DNA here is from genome assembly GCF_001506075.1 of Vibrio sp. MEBiC08052. Lineage (GTDB taxonomy): Bacteria > Pseudomonadota > Gammaproteobacteria > Enterobacterales > Vibrionaceae > Vibrio. The sequence continues at coordinate 208,228 of NZ_KQ947476.1, forward strand.
AAATGCGATTGTCTACGCGAAAGGTGACATGACTATCGGTGTCGGTGCCGGGCAAATGAGCCGCGTTTACTCTGCGAAAATTGCCGGGATTAAAGCCGCTGACGAAAATCTGAAAGTCGAAGGAACCGTGATGGCTTCCGACGCATTTTTCCCGTTCCGTGACGGTATCGATGCCGCTGCAGAAGCTGGTGTCACTTGTGTCATTCAGCCGGGGGGCTCAATGCGTGATGATGAAGTCATTGCTGCCGCAGATGAACATGGTATGGCGATGATTTTCACGGGTATGCGTCATTTCAGACACTAAATCCGAGTAAGTGCCCGAGGTCAGGGCACTGAATCTCTTATTCTAAACGTGCTGCCTTTGATTGAGGCAAACAACTTGAACACAGGAATTCATCTTTATGAACGTACTTGTTATCGGTTCTGGTGGACGTGAACATGCACTCTCCTGGAAAATCGCGCAAAACCCACGGGTCGAAACTATCTTTGTCGCTCCCGGTAATGCAGGAACCGCGCTGGAGAAAAAAGTAAAAAATGTCAGTATTGACGTTGAAGATATTAATGGCTTGGTTGCTTTCGCACAGAAAAATGCGATCGACTTAACCATTGTTGGCCCTGAAGCACCATTAGTCATTGGTGTTGTTGATGCCTTCCGTGCTGCCGACCTGCCGATTTTTGGCCCAACAAAAGGCGCGGCACAGCTCGAAGGCTCAAAAGCCTTTACCAAAGATTTTCTGGCACGCCATCAGATTCCGACGGCTGATTATGCCAACTTCACCGAAATAGAGCCGGCACTGGCTTATGTTCGGGAAAAAGGTGCACCTATCGTCGTCAAAGCCGATGGCCTCGCAGCCGGGAAAGGCGTGATCGTTGCCATGACCCTGCAAGAAGCAGAAGATGCGATTCAAGATATGCTGGCTGGTAATGCCTTTGGCAATGCGGGAAGCCGGGTTGTGATCGAAGAATTTCTGGAAGGCGAAGAAGCCAGCTTCATTGTGATGGTTGACGGTAAGAACGTATTGCCGATGGCGACCAGTCAGGATCACAAACGGGTTGGCGATAAAGATACCGGGCCAAACACTGGTGGTATGGGTGCGTACTCTCCGGCCCCGGTCGTCACTCAAGAGATTCATAACCGCATCATGGAACAGGTTATCTATCCGACCGTTGAAGGTATGGCGGCAGAAGGCCACCCATACACCGGATTTCTATATGCCGGCCTGATGATCGACACGCAAGGGAATCCTAAAGTCATTGAGTACAACTGCCGCTTTGGTGATCCTGAAACACAACCGATCATGATGCGTCTTCAGTCAGATTTAGTTGAACTTTGCCAGACCGCAATTGCAGGCAAACTCGATCAGGCCGAATCCAAATGGGATTCTCGCGCATCGATTGGGATTGTTTTAGCTGCGGGTGGCTACCCCGGTGATTACAACAAAGGTGATGTCATTTCAGGCTTGCCGCAAACCGACACGGAAGGTGAAAAAGTCTTCCATGCCGGCACAAGCGAAAAAGATGGCCAGGTGGTCACCAATGGCGGCCGCGTCCTGTGTGCAACCGCACTAGGCAACACGGTCTCCGAGGCTCAGCAGCGTGCTTATGAATTAGCCAAGCAGATTCAATGGGATGGTGTTTTCTACCGCAGTGACATCGGCTACCGCGCGATTGCCCGGGAGCAGCAATAATCACATCCACACCGAGAGAATCATCAATACCACTCGGTGGTGACAATCATTGATCCATTCTGACCACCGCCCTCAAGGCGGTGGTTTTGTTTAGGCATAAAAAATCGGCCTGTTGTTCAACAGGCTGATTGGGAGTTTCAGTATCTAACGGTAACTAAACAGTAAACCGGTCCACCAGCGATTTCAGTTCTTGTGTCCGGTCTCGCAAATCACAACTTCCTTTACGGTTTTCATCCGTGACATCGGCCACTTGTAAACTTTGCTCGGAGATAATCACAACGCGTTCAGAAATATTCTGGCCCACCTGGCTCTGCTCTTCAGTTGCCGTCGCAATCAGTGTGTTCATATCCATAATCATACTGACAGAATCGAGGATCTCTACCAATGCATCACTTGCTTGGTGAGCTTTTGCCACAGTATCTTCACTTTGAGAACGACTATCCAGCATCGACTGAACCGCTTCTTGGGTTGCTCCTTTCAGTTGTTCAATGATGTGATGAATGTCTCCGGTACTCTGTTGTGTCCGACTGGCGAGTTTTCTTACTTCGTCAGCAACAACCGCAAATCCGCGCCCCTGCTCACCAGCCCGGGCAGCTTCAATCGCGGCATTGAGGGCCAGTAAGTTGGTCTGTTCGGCAATATCCTGAATCACATTCAATGAAGAAGAGATGTTGCTGACATTGCTTTCTAGCTTATCCATCACCATGTTGGCAGATTCAAGCTTCCCGGCTAATACGGCAACAGAATCAACCGCAGAATCAACGGTCGCCATTGCTTCTTTTGCTCTCTCATCGGCAGACTGTGCAGCCGCTGCGGCACTCGAAGCATTCTGAGAAATGTCATGTGCGGTCGCGGTCATTTCCGTCACCGCAGTCGCAACTTGTTCCGTTTCTTCTCGTTGCGTGTTCGATAACTGATCAACCTGATTAGAACGCTCAAGCATACGCCCGGTTTCATTGCTAATCACATCACTGTTTGATCTCAACTGGCGAATGATATTTTGGAGATTTTCGACAAACTGGTTAAAGTTCTGGCTCAGTGAAGCATATTCAGGAATCTGATAAACTTCCATACGCGCGGTTAAATCAGCATCCCCATTGGCAAATCGGGCAATTGACTGATCAAATCTTTGCAATGGCCCCAATATTCCGCGACTAAACAAGATCGTGAACACGGATACAAGGCATAACATACCGGCTCCCATCGATGCCATCCACACAAAACTCCGCTTCATTTCATGCTCGGACTTTGCAGTCATCTGCGCTGTAATCGCTTCAACGTCATCGATATAAAATCCAATCCCGATAATCATGTCCCACTGCGGTTCATAGAGAGAATAACTCAGCTTCTCAGAGGCAACTTTTTCTCCGGGTTTCGGGAAAAAATAGCTCGAAAATCCGCCACCATTCTTGGCTTGCTTAATCAAATTCTGAATCAGAAAGTTACCTTTGCTATCTTTCATATCCCAGAAATTTTCACCAATGCCCTTCCCGGTATCTCCCAAGAAAAAGCGGTTGCCTTTGCTGTCGTATCCAAAGACATAACCACTGTCACCAAAACGAATCTGAGAAAGTTTTTCAATGACATCTTTTCGATCAGCATTGTGCTCTTTCAATGAAGTCAAAGAAGAATCAATAATATCGATGTACGCCTTCAACTCGGCACGCTTCTGTTCAGAAAGGCGTTGATGAATTAACTGCTGCTGGGTGTGATTCAGATTAGACATTTGTTGATATGATATAAAAATCATCCCAAAACTAATCAATAACAAGGGGAGTATAGACAGCGCATAAACGCGCGATTTAATGGTCAATTTTGACATGATGCTTTCCTCAGTATTCTCGCTGACAAAAGCCGATGACGTTGGATATGATTTTTTATTTAAATAATACTACATTAAATTGATATCATATATGAATATTTCTCTGTTAACGCATCTTCCTCTCGTAGAAAACAACGCATAATAAACACAACCGCAGCGCAATACTTCTCTTCAGACGAAGGAAAACGTAAAGCTTTCGTCATCTCTGATACACAACCATTAACCTTTCTGCTATTTTTCGCTAAGGTATAGCCCCATAGATAAACATTGTCTGCGATTAATAACCACTGATGAAAACCAACCTGATTACCCGAGAAGGCTATAATCGCCTCAAACAAGAACTCGATTTTCTCTGGCAGAAAGAGCGCCCCGAAGTCACCAAAAAAGTGACTTGGGCAGCGAGTCTGGGTGATCGTAGTGAAAATGCGGATTACCAATATAACAAAAAGCGCCTGCGGGAAATTGATCGACGAGTCCGCTATCTGCGTAAACGTCTGGAACAAGTCAAAATCATTGATTACTCGCCTCAGCAAGACGGCAAGGTCTTCTTCGGGGCGTGGGTCGAAATTGAAAATGATGAAGGTGAGACGCGATGTTTTCGCATTGTCGGCCCGGATGAGATCTACGGGAATGCCAAGAACTACATTTCGATTGATTCGCCCATGGCCCGGGCGCTCCTAAAGAAAGAAACCGATGATGAATTCACGGTAGAAACGCCTCAAGGGCAAAAAGTGTGGTTCATCAACCGAATCGAATATAGACAAGACTAACGACATCGAGAGAGAAATATACGGATGAGCCAAGCTATCTGTCATACGATTGCTTCAGAGCTGAATGTACGCCCTGAACAAGTTATTGCGGCTGTCAACCTGATTGACGACGGCAGCACAGTCCCCTTTATTGCCCGTTACCGGAAAGAGGTCACGGGTGGGTTGGATGATACTCAGTTACGGACGTTGGACTCGCGGCTTTCCTATTTACGCGAAATGGATGACCGCCGCCAAACCATTCTGAAATCGATTCAAGAGCAGGGAAAACTGACCCCCGAACTGGAACAGGACATTATCCAAGCGGACAGTAAAACCCGTTTGGAAGATCTCTATCTGCCTTACAAACCCAAACGGCGTACCAAAGGACAGATTGCCATTGAAGCCGGCTTGGCACCACTCGCCGATCAGCTCTGGGAACAACCACAAACCGAACCGGAACAAGCTGCACAAACTTACCTGAACCCTGAGCAGGGGATTAATGACACCAAGGCAGCGTTAGATGGTGCCCGAGCCATCATCATGGAGCGAATTGCTGAAGATGCCAATCTACTGGAAAAACTGCGTCATTATTTACTCAAACACGCCGTCCTTGTCTCAACAGTCATCGATGGCAGAACGCAAGAAGGCGAGAAATTCAAAGATTACTTCGAACATCAAGAGCCGATCAGTAAAGTCCCTTCTCACCGTGCACTCGCGATGTTACGTGGCCGTAACGAAGGGATTTTGTCACTGGCACTCAACGCTGATCCTGAACAGGAAGAAGGCCGTCGCAGCTCTTACTGCGAAACCCTGATTGCACAGCACTACGGGCTGCATCTCAGCGATGCACCGGCTGATGCATGGCGTCAGCAGGTCATCAGTTGGGCATGGCGGATTAAAGTCTCCATGCATATGGAAACGGAACTGATGTCTGCGATGAAAGAACGGGCAGAGATTGAAGCCATTGACGTCTTCGCCACCAACTTGAAAGACTTGCTGATGGCGGCACCCGCAGGGCCAAGAGCAACATTAGGACTGGATCCCGGCTTACGTACCGGTTGTAAAGTGGCCGTTGTCGATGCCACCGGCAAGGTACTGGCAACCACGGCTATTTATCCCCATCAGCCGCAAAAACAGTATGAAAAATCCATTGAAGTCATTGACGGACTGGTGCGCAAATTCAATGTTGATTTGATTGCCATCGGCAACGGCACCGCTTCGCGTGAAACTGATCTGTTTGCCGCAGATTTGATCAAACGGGGTAATCTCAAAGTTCAGAAAATTGTCGTCAGTGAAGCGGGGGCATCGGTCTATTCCGCATCCGAGCTGGCGGCAAAAGAATTTCCGGACATGGATGTCTCGCTGCGCGGAGCGGTTTCAATTGCCCGCCGGTTACAAGATCCATTGGCGGAGTTAGTTAAAATCGACCCGAAATCAATCGGGGTCGGTCAATACCAGCATGATGTCAATCAGTCACTGCTGGCGAAACGTCTGGACGCTGTGGTGGAAGACTGTGTGAACGCGGTCGGTGTTGATGTCAATACCGCCTCTCCGGCACTCCTTACCCGCGTTGCCGGACTTTCCGCAACACTAGCGGATAACATTGTGGCTTTCCGCAATGAACATGGCCGCTTTGAGAGCCGCACAATCCTGAAGAAAGTCCCCCGTCTCGGTCCCAAAGCGTTCGAGCAGTGCGCCGGGTTCCTGAGAATTATGGACGGTAAAAACCCTCTCGATGCTTCAGCGGTTCACCCGGAGGCCTATCCGGTTGTATCTGCCATCGCAAAGAACAATCAGCAAGAGATGAAGTCATTAATTGGCAATACCGAGTTTCTTAAAAGCCTCAATGCAAGAGATTACACTGACGATCATTTTGGACTGCCGACGGTCACCGATATTATCAAAGAACTCGACAAGCCGGGACGCGATCCTCGTCCTGAATTTAAAACCGCCACATTTGCCGACGATATCCACGCAATCTCGGATTTGGAACCCGGCATGATCCTCGAAGGGGTTGTCTCCAATGTTGCCAATTTTGGTGCCTTTGTCGATATCGGCGTTCATCAAGACGGATTGGTTCATATTTCCGCGCTGACGGATCGGTTTGTGTCTGATCCGCGAGAAGTGGTCAAAACCGGTGATATCGTCAAAGTCAAAGTGATGGAAGTTGATGTGGCGAGAAAGAGAATCGGTCTCTCGATGCGCCTGTCTGACGAACCGGGTCAGGCAAATCGTACTACCGCACGCAACCAGACGACTTCACGTCCGGCTCAAAAAAAACCTCACCGTGATACTGTTGCCACCAATAATGCGATGGGTGGTGCATTTGCAGCGGCCTTTGCGAAAGCGAAAAAGTAATTGATTCGATGCCGCTGGGAATGACGCTCTGCAAAAGCTGCCCCCTACCATAAAAAAAACCCTCACTTCATCTGAAGTGAGGGAATTCCATAACAGCAATATTTCTTCCTCGATGACGATGAGGTTTACAATATTGCGATGACCTCCGAAGGGGTATTCGGTGCGATGGCATGCCCATAATGATATTTTATGACCGTTCGCCTTCGCGCCATTTGTCCTTCGGTTATCGCTGCATCAATGATATGTTTCGGTAACCGGAACCGGATTGTATAACCTTTGCCCTGATCTTTACTGTAGGTCGATAAAGCTAACAATTTGAAAAGCCGCTCAAGCTCACTTTGTGCTTTTTCCTCATGGGAAGAAACGATTTCCTGTTCCTGCTCAGAATCAATCTCATACTGAGGATGTTCTGCGGCATCCCAAGACGATCGCTTGCGCTGCTTATCATCGGATTTCAACCGCCGCTCTGCGTTGGCTTTTTCCAGTTGTACGGTTGGTACGACAGGGGCTCTGACACGATTATCATGCTCTGCCTGTTCCGTCGGCACATTCACCGATGGGGCGATAAGTGGCACACTGATATTATTTGGTGACACAATCATTGCCGAAACCTCCTTCAGCATCGCCCAGCCCATTCAATGTTCAGACACCGAATGAGTTAGAACCTATATCGACTCAACCGTTCAAATATTTAACAATAAATGCTGATATTTTAAACAATATGACAAAAAACTGACAATCGCCAAACTTTAACTATTGCGCGAATCGCCAGATCTGCTGGCAAAACTGTTCAGTTTCGGTCATAAATGGTGCATGAGATGACTGAGTAAAAATATAACAATGGCTATCCGGTGCCATCTCGTCCAATTGCGCTGCAATCTGCACTGGCACCAGACCATCGAGCCGACCGTAAAGGCGCAGCATCGGCACCGAGATCTGGGCAATATGGTCACGAAAATCAACATTCGCGAGCAGGTTTAACCCCGCCATCAACGCTTGCGGTTGTGGTGCCGGACGAGAAAACACCATTTGTTTCAATTGTTTCACATCTTGTCGGGCTGTCGGACTCCCCATCGCTTGAAGCGCCATAAAACGCTCAATGGTCAGCTGAAAATCATCGACCAGTTGCTCCGTAAATGCTGACAAAACCTGTGGCCGAATGCCTTTCCACCCCTTTTCAGCAGCAAATTTAGGTGAACTGGCTACTGTAACCAGCTGACTGACATAATCCGTGTGATACAACGCCATATGCGTCGCCACCAAGCCGCCGAGCGACCAACCGACCCAAATGGCACCTTTCGGTGCTTGCCGGATCAGTAATTGAGCAATCTCTTCCAACGTGTCCGCATGGATGTCGGCACTATGTCCATATCCCGGTAAATCAACAATATGGACCCGAAAGTTCTGTTTGAGAATCTCAACGGTACTATGCCAGACCCCCCCATTCATCCCCCAGCCATGGATCAACACCAGATCTTTGCCACAACCTTCAACCTGCCAATACAAAGATGCAACTCTGTTCACGTTATCTCCTACAAAACTCATACATTCGACGCCTTGCTCATCCGTACAATATAACGTCTTTCTTAATGACCCGGAGAAGCAACACATGTTATTGCAACGTATTCAACACACTTTCTGTCGCCATATTCCCCAATTATGCGCGCTCTGTGAGCTACCGTTAACGGCTTGGGAACACCACTGGTGTACCAGCTGCCTGAACTGCTTTCAGCCAACACCCCGTTGTACACGATGCGGCTTGTCGATGCCATTCCCAACCAATCGGTGCGGGACTTGCCTTCAGTCCCCGCCACTGTGGAACGCTCTCTATTGTCTTGGTGATTATGCCTATCCGCTGGCACCGATGATTCATCAAATCAAATACGGACGACAATTCTGGCACATTCCGCCACTAGCAACACTTTTAGCGCAAGTTATACCTGCTCCGGCACCACTATTACTCCCGGTCCCCCTACACTGGCGACGTTACCTTTATCGCGGGTTCAACCAGAGTGAAGTACTGGCCCATCATCTCAGTCAGGCACTGGCAGTCACTTATCAAACCAAACTGTTACAACGAATTCGCTCAACACCACCGCAAGAAGGACTACATAAACATGAAAGAGAACAAAATCTGAGAAGAGCGTTTATGTTACGCGAGCGCCCCTCAACCAAGCATGTTGCGATCGTTGATGATGTTGTGACAACCGGAAGTACCATCAGTCAATTATGCCAATTATTGCTTGAAGTTGGCGTCGAATACATTGATATTTATTGCTTATGCAGAACTCCTGAATATCACAATCAATAATTACCGTAAAAAGGATTGGATCTCTGATTTCTCAGGAGTAAAATGGTGAATAAATAGCCTACAAAATTACTCAGGTATTCGTCGTGTCAAATTCTATTACTATTACTGAATCCGCTCAGGAACATTTCGCAAAACTTCTCGAACAACAGCCGGAAGGGACTAATATTCGGGTCTTTGTGGTCAATCCCGGTACTCAGAACGCTGAGTGTGGCGTCTCTTACTGTCCGCCTGAAGCGGTAGAAAGTGCTGATACTGAAATCCCGTTTTCGGCATTCTCTGCTTATGTTGATGAATTGAGCCTTCCTTTTCTCGAAGATGCTGTGATCGACTATGTGACCGATAAAATGGGCTCTCAGCTGACGCTCAAAGCACCGAATGCAAAAATGCGTAAAGTTGCCGATGATGCGCCGCTGCTTGAGCGTGTCGAGTATGCAATCCAAACGCAGGTCAATCCTCAGTTAGCCGGACATGGTGGTCATATTCAGTTGCTGGAAATTACCGATGACGGTGTCGCCATTATCCAATTCGGTGGCGGCTGCAACGGCTGTTCGATGGTCGATGTCACCCTGAAAGACGGGATCGAAAAAGAGCTGCTCGAGCAATTTGCCGGGGAGCTGAATGCGGTCAAAGACCTGACGGAGCATGACCGTGGAGAGCACTCATACTACTAAGTCGGCCAAATCCAAGCATATCAAAAGAAGTCGATGCCAATGCATCGACTTTCTGTTATGTGACTCTTGTTGGTAAAACAATTGTGAATATCGACAGACAAGTGTTTTCATCCCCATCAGTTTTTTCATATAGTTAAGCTATAGGTATCACGGAGGAGTATCAGCATGACGTCCAAACAGAACCCTGAGATCCTGAATATCACAACGGTTGCTCGATCGCGTCTTTTTACAGTGGAATCTCTGGATTTGCGTTTTTCCAACGGTGAACAGCGCACGTATGAACGGATGCGCCCTAGCGGACGCCATGCTGTGATGATGGTTCCGGTGACGGATCAGGGAGATATTCTGCTGGTTCGTGAATTTGCAGCAGGCACAGAGCGTTACGAATTGGGATTTCCGAAAGGATTGATTGATCCTGGTGAACATGCTGAAGCAGCAGCCGTAAGAGAGCTCAAAGAAGAAGTTGGATTTGGGGCGAAACAGCTCATACACCTCAAAGATCTGATTCTTGCGCCCTCTTATTTTTCAGGACAAATGTCCCTGTTTATCGCTCAGGACTTATACCCGGAGCAACTCGTTGGCGATGAACCAGAACCCCTTGAAATCATTCGTTGGCCGTTATCTCAGGCTGAAGAACTGTTAACTCATCTCGATTTTTGTGAAGCCCGTAGCGTAGCAGCACTGCTTCTCACCTTAAACTATATGAAGCAGCATCAGCTGCTTCCGGAGGTGAATACATTATGAAACGGGATCATTCACATCTGTTACCACAACTGATTGAAATTGCTCGTTCCGCCGGGCAACTCATTCTGGACTACTACCAGACAAAATCCTACGAAGCATTTACTAAATCAGACCAAACCCCCGTGACTAGCGCTGATTTAGCTGCGCATAAATTCATTACCGAAAAACTTCAATCGTTGACACCAGACATCCCTGTACTCTCCGAAGAAGATGCGGATATCAGTCTGGAAAAACGTTCGGAATGGTCTCGCTATTGGTTAGTTGATCCACTGGATGGTACGCAGGAATTCATTGCCCGTAGTGGCGATTTTGCGACAATCATCGCACTGGTAGAAGATAATCAACCTGTGATCGGCGTGGTTTACGGCCCGATATCAGGCGTCACGTATTATGCCTGTCGCGGTAAGGGGGCCTGGAAAATCCCAGATTTATCCGACAGCTTACGGATTCATACTCACCGACATGAATTTCCCAGTCAGTCGATTTCGATTGCCATCAGTCGCCGCCAAGATATCAACCGAATCACCAATCGTCTCAGTACCGAATGGAATTATGATTTAGTGCCGCTCGGTTCTGCAGCATTAAAAGCTTGTCTGGTTGCAGAGGGCGCGGTTGACTGTTATTTGCGGCTGGGTCCAACCGGAGAATGGGACACTGCGGCAACTCAATGTATTGTGGAAGAAGCAGGGGGAAAGCTTCTGAGTACGAAACTTTCACCACTCTCTTACAATCTCAGAGAAACATTGGAAAATCCGAATTTTATCGTTATCGGAGACCCTAAGCTTCCCTGGCAAGAGATCCTCACCCATAAAGGCTAACACCCCTGACTCTATCCGTTAGACGTTATGTCAGCGGTTATCAGTTAGGGAGTGTCAGTGTACCGTTCGATTGAAATGAATATCGTCCCTGAGCGTCTGTCGATGCATAGGTCTGAATCCACTGACTGAACATTTTAGGTAAACGTTCACCCGGTTTTACCCAACCTTGCACTTGATACTGATCCTGTGGTGTCAATACCATCGAATACTCACTTTGTAGCGCATCCGATAACTGCTGACCTTTCAGACTGATCCGGCCATCTTCACAGGCGAGTCGGGCTGAGACTTTTTCTAACGGGACCGATTGAGAGAGCATCGATATTTGTGCATTTGTCCAAGTAATCTCGCCTTCGCCCTGAGCACAAAACGGTGGCTGGTACCGATAATTGTCAATGACAAGTCTGAATGCGCCATCAGCGCTCACCGGAAGCGGTAAATGCATATTTTCGGCAACAAACCGAGCCGGTGCCGTCAGTGACAGATTGCGGACATAGACACCGGAAAAACCGACCCCGACTTCTCCAGCCCCCCGAAGGGCTGCCTCATGACGCTTGCCTAAAGCGATATCCGCAGCAATCTTACCTTTGAACAGAGAGAGAGGACGCAAATTCCAAACCAGAGAACCCAGATCATAGTTCATCCATTTGGCAGACTGGATTTCACCATGCCATATTGTTCCGCCAACCCCGCTCAACAATAGCTCTCGGGGTTGAGGAATGAATTTTAAAGCCATATTTGCAGGTAAGTGGACCAGCACACTGACCACAAACACAAAAAACAAACCAACGACATACATAATTTTTTTCTTCACTTTATTTAACCTCGAACTAATTCCAGGCGTTTTATATCAATCATGCCATTTTTTTCAGCCCTATCGATATCCATCATCATCACCTGAATACCATACTGCTGCCGTAAAAAAGCCAACCAGTCGATAAACTGGTTAAACGCTATCGGTTCCACCCAAATTTGTAAGCCTTCACCTTTGGGTTGCATTCGAATGAGCCGGACACCAAACTTACCCGTCGAACCGGCAACGGCTTGGTTCATCGGCTCATCTGAAGAAACGGGACCATTCCCACGTTTTCTCAACTGAGTTAGCACATCGGCCTTATCTGTGACCCACGCATATAAATTCTTCTCTGCGGTTAATTTATTTTGAGCCAGAACGCGCTGTTCCTGTATGGGACGAACAATACCACCATACAGTAGTGCTAAGACACTAAAACTGATAGTAACCAGTAACAATCGCTGCTCTCTGGAGGACAATGTCTTCCACCAAGTATAGCCACGATTTATCCATTGATTCATATCGTTCACCTACTTATTCTTTAAGATGAAAGACCCTGAGACCTGATTATTATCTCGGTTAAGCGGTCCTTGTTGTACATCAAACTTCTGAGACAATTTCTGACGAGTTGCTTCAAATGCCTGAAAATCAGCACCTCGTACATCAATACGAATATCGTCCCGTGCCCCATCATAGTGAATGTGTTGAAGTTGTATCCCTGAAGTACTGCCAATGGTCTCTGCCAACGACGTAAATAATGACAATGCGGAATCTTGCCCTTCACCACCAGACAATGTCTTAATTTCATTGGTAAACTGTCCTTTCAGATAACTCACCGTCGGGATTTTGTGTCGCTCCGGAAATAGCGTTCTGAAAATATGTTCACTTTCGGTTCTCAGGGCTGTGGTTTCTTGAGACATCCGGCGGATGTCAACCGCATGGTGAATCAACAATAGGGTTATCAACGCCACCAGAGCAATGAAACTACCTCGCCAAATCTGCCAGTATTTCATCACCGAAGAGGACTTCTTAAATGTACCGGTCAATAACGTGATCGGGCTACTTAATGCCCCGCGGTACAGCAACAGGTCAATAGAATCCACCAGCTTCTCGGTCCAGACCTGTGAACTCGAATCGTTCAACTCAGGCACCCGGCTGTAAGATGTAATCTCAAGTGCCGGACTACTCTCCGCATCTTCATTCATCTGAGTGAATATGGGTAACCACGAGTTTTCAATACAAACACCGCTGAATTGACCCTGACGAATGATCCATTCATGACCCAATTGGACAGCCGCCGCATTTTCTTCTGTCGGCAATGCCAACACATCCGGCAAAACATTTTCTACTGGGAGTCCGCAGGCTTCAAACTGCTCCAGAATACAACTCAACCAATTCCGATCCACCGCTACGGTATAAACCTGATTATCTTGTTTCGCCAGTACGGAAAAATGCAATGAATCCACATCTTGCGCTAATTCATCTTCAACTAAGTACGGCAGCATTTTTTCATACTGACGAGCACCACCAGCCGGTAATGAAACCGTCTTCATCACCACATCAGCACCGGAAAGTAAGACGATCACAGGCCGTCCCTCAGCATGAGGGACTAACTCATCTATATTGGTCCAGGATGCTATTTCTCCTGACTTTTCAATCGTTGTCGCATGCTCAGCACCGATCCACCAATGCCCTTTGGCTTGGGGTTGCTTACTCAGCCGGACGAGCAGATATTCGCTCACGCTCTCCTCCATAGCGACGGCGAATGACCGTCACAGTTTTTCTATCTTTACTAAACATTAGACTCCGAACCCTCACTCGGGCATCATCAACCATGACCTGAGCGTCCAATTCAAAATAATTGCTATCAATCCCAAGAAAAGCGGTGGCGTTTGATTTGATTGTCTCATCAATCCCACTCAGCTCACCTTGTGCCCAAAAATCATCGAGACTACTCCACCCGGAATAAGGCCTCTCACTAATCAACTGCACCGCTGCAGACTGACTGAGATAGGGATAAAACATCGCAGCTAAAATATTTGCCTGTTTGACAGAAACGGTATTAACATTCAATCGCCATTCTTTGGTCGGCAAAGCACATAAACTTGGCATACTTTTCAGCATAATCTCACCACTGACACCCTGTACTGCTCGAATCTCTGTAGCATCAGCCAATAAACTATCAGGCGTATCATAGGCTGGTGACATCGATTCATAGAAACTGTCTTCCACCCCGCTGACCGAATTAATTGAACGATTCGTATCAATAAATTCCCAAATCGAATTGGCAGCGACTTCAGCCTGATAATTATCAATTTCTTCCGTTTCAAACAAGTGCTGTAATACCTGTACCAGATAAGGTGTTCCGGTGTCCGCAGGATTCCACTTTATTCCCGCCAATGAATTGATATTCATGCAAGACTGCATGTCTTGAATATTCCCTTCCACCGTGCCGTAGTCCAGTGGATATTTTTTATCTTTTACCGCCCAAGGCTGACTCAGGTTAACAGCCTCATCATTATCTTCATAACTCTGTTTTATAGCCGACTTAGCCAGCGCTTCAACACCGAGGCTATACCAATATGCCTGTTGATATCTGAGTTGGTTTCCTGAACGGTGATACTGGGTAAACAAACGCTCTGACATTGTCGCCGCGATGGAAACCATCATTGCCAATATCAGCAATACAAGAATCAGGGCAACGCCACGCTGTTTTTGCAACGATCTAATTGGATGCATTGGATACGCTCAGTTCACTTCCAGAAACCAGATAAATCCGTTCAATCTGCCCATAATCTTTCAGTGTGAGTCTCACACTGATAGCTTCCGGCAAAACTCCCTTGTCTTCCCATCGTTCAACCCATTGGTGATGACGATATAAACGAAAGCTTATCGACTCAACCTGTGTCAATAATGGCCGAACAATACCATTATCACCGGCAACCGTATCGGGGTAACGCCACCATACTCTTTCCAGACGCTCTCCGGTTAAGCGGTATCCGACCTTAATGATATCTCCACGGGGAAACTGCATTTGCGGGTTGATCCAACCATGCCGTGTAAAAAGAATACCGACACTATCTGAAGATAATAATCCATCCTGCATCCACAACAACTGAGAGCCGGGCTCCTCTCCTTGATTACGAAACTGGCGGGATGCCATCTGGCGAAAATCACTATCCATAATAGCCAACGCCTTCTGAATTTCACCCAGCCGTTTTTCACTCTCCTGACTGACTACATTGCTACGCTGGACTTGGTTCAGAACCTGATAAGCAGCAATCGTCAGACTCGCCAAAATAGCTAGTGCAACCAACACCTCAATTAAAGTAAATCCCTGACTATGACGCTTCATTTGGACGCTTCATTTGCAACATAACTTCTCACGAGCACCACCGACGGACCGGATTTACTTTGGGAAACGCTCACATCAAAGGCTTTCAGCACATCATTGCTCGTTTCAACCAAAGACACTTTCCAATACCAAGTCGTTCCAGCCATTTCTTCCGTTCCTTCCTGATTAGACAATGTCTCCGGCGCGAGCATGATTCGAGCCATTTGATTATCAACCACCATCGCAGCAAACATCTTTTCTTCGAGTGTGTGTACTGTATTGACATGTTGGCTGACAGCCTTAATCACACTGATCGATGCCGTCGCAAATATTGCCAATGCAATCAGCACCTCCAGTAATGTCATTCCCTTACTTTGCTTCATCGTCTTGATCCGAGGGGGTCCGAATGTGCAGAATGCCGTCTTCAGAAGTTTCCACTAACCATAATGAATCTGGTGTAGAATCCGCCCAAAACTGGATAGAAAATGGGGTAACATCACCACTGGAGAGAATAAATACCTGCGGTGGCGGGATTGGCTTCTCATCTTCGTTTTGGTCAGGAAAATCCATGTCTTCAAACAAAGATTCCTGACTGAACAGGCGCTCCGGATTATTCCAGACACCACCACCACGTTCAAAACGAAAAGTTGTTCCCTCTGCAGTAGTCAGTTCACCTTTGATGGGTGACTGAGATTCAAGATTTTCCCAGCCCTTATCCGATAACATCAAAAAGCGAAACTCATGTTTTTTTTCATCGACATAAAGAC
Source organism: Vibrio sp. MEBiC08052 (assembly GCF_001506075.1). Taxonomy (GTDB): domain Bacteria; phylum Pseudomonadota; class Gammaproteobacteria; order Enterobacterales; family Vibrionaceae; genus Vibrio. Next base: position 224,280 of record NZ_KQ947476.1, read on the forward strand.
CATAAGTCCGCCCACTGAAAACCGCATCCTCACTTAAAAGTTGTAATCGCTGATAAAGCCGTTCGGCCGTTTGCTGCACCTCATCCTGAGACCTGTCGGGCAGAGACATCACGACGACCATACTGCCCAGAGAAATCACCACCAGAACCAACATAATTTCCAGCAGTGTAAAACCACGATGGTATTTCATGAGCAGTATTCATCCAATTCACTATTACTGAATCCGCGATTACTGGAAGTCAAGCAGGTTCCAGTTACCGATGTCGCTGTTATTCCCTTCACCGCCTTCCTGACCATCAGCGCCATAGCTGAAGACATCAATTTTCCCCTTATCGCCAGGACTTAAATATTGATAGTCATTTCCCCATGGGTCCTGTGGTAAACGCTTGATATAACCACCTTCACGATAGTTCCGGGGTTCAGGATTTGTTGGCTTCTTAACCAGCGCTTCTAATCCTTGGTCGGTGGTTGGATACACATTGTTATCTAATCGGTACATATCCAAGGCATTTTCCAGAGAGACAATATCGGCAATCGCTTTTTTCTGGTCGGCTTTCTCTTTATTTCCCAATAGATTCGGGACAACAAAGCTCGCCAAAAGCCCAAGGATGACAATTACGACCATCACTTCTAACAGCGTAAAACCACCTTGTTTGCTTACTTGATTTTTTATTTTCATTCCTACTCCAACATTCACGTTTCCTAACCAATGAACAGCTAAGACTAGCGCGTCATTAAATTGTTCATTTCTAAAATCGGCATTAGGGTTGCCATCACAATAAATAAAACCAATCCGGCCATTAATGCAATCAACATGGGGGTGAACAATCCCAAAGCAATATTAACCGTTGCTTCAAACTGTTCGTCCTGATTATCAGCGGCACTAATCAGCATCCTCTCCAATTCACCACTCTGTTCACCACTGGCAATCATATGAAGCATCATCGGAGGAAAAAGCTTAGTTTGTTGCAGAGACTTACGAATACTCGCCCCTTCCCGGACTGATTCGGCCGCTTCCTGTACTTTCTGTTTCATGTACGTGTTTTCCACAACATCTTTGGCAACAAGCATTGCATCAAGAATCGGAATACTACTCGAAGAACATATTGCCAGTGTTCGAGCAAAACGAGAGGTATTCAGACCCCGAACAATTTTACCGATCATGGGCACACTCATCAGCTTACGATGAAATGCAAAGCGGATATGCGGTCGTTTTAAAGCAGACCGGATGAATGCCCCTCCAGCTAAAGCCAGCAATAAAACCAGCCAACCCCATTCCTGAACAAAATGACTCATATTTAACAAAAGCTGAGTCGATGTCGGAAGGGTTTGCCCCATTTGGATGAATTGCCCGACAATTTTGGGCACGACAGCAGCTAAAAGAAAGGCCACAATCGTGATCGCAAAAACAACCAGAACAATGGGATAAATCAACGCCTGTAAGAGCTTTGAGCGCATTTTCTGCCGATTTTCGGTATAACTCGCCAATCGATTCAGAATCATATCCAAGTGCCCTGACTTCTCTCCTGCAGCAATCATGGAACGAAATAAACCATCAAAGATATGGGGGTAATCGGCCATACTATCGGCTAAGGAAAAACCTTCAGTCACTTTTGACCGGACCCGTGTGAGAACACTGCGAATCCGTGGTTTTTCTGTCTGTTCAATCACCGCTTGCAAACACGCTTCCAACGGCATTCCTGACTGGAGTAATGTCGACATTTGCCGGGTTAACAGCGCAAGATCCGTCGCCCCAATGCCTCTTTTCCACGACGTTGTGCTACTTTGCGTTTGATTATTTTTCTGAGCTTGCGTGGCCTGAACAGCAATTGGAGTCAGTCCTTGCTCTTTCAAGCGTTGGCGAACGTGGCGGGCACTATCCCCCTCGATCACACCTTTCTTACGTTTTCCTTTGAGATCAAGTGCCTGATATTCAAATGCAGCCATCAGACCTCCTCAGTGACCCGCAACACTTCTTCAAGCGTTGTGATCCCAGCCTGAACCTTGTTCAACCCATCCATACGAATACTTGGACATGACTCACGGACTTGCTGTTCAACCGCCTGCTCACCAGCTTCGGTATGGATCAGTGATTTGACTTTCTCATCAATCACTAATAACTCATGAATCCCTGTCCGTCCCCGATAACCTTTGTAATGGCATTTCTCACACCCTTTTGGGGCGTAAAGTGTCAGAGGTTCATCATCTTGAACATCGAAGAGCTCACGTTGTTCTTTCTCGGCCGCAAATGGCTGCTTACAATCGGGACATAACGTACGAACCAACCGCTGAGCCAGCACACCAACGAGTGATGATGACACCAAAAAAGATTCAATCCCCATATCTCTCAGACGCGTTACCGCGCCAATCGCGGTATTGGTATGCAATGTGGAAAGTACCAAGTGCCCGGTGAGAGATGCCTGCACAGCAATTTGTGCCGTTTCCAAATCCCGGATTTCTCCGACCATCACAACATCAGGGTCCTGACGTAGAATAGCTCTTAGCCCTCGGGCAAAAGTCATATCGACTTTCGGATTCACCTGCGTCTGACCGATGCCATCAATATCAAACTCAATTGGATCTTCAACCGTCAGAATATTTTTCTCATTCCGATCCAATTCTTGTAGGCCGGCATAAAGCGTCGTCGATTTACCAGAACCGGTCGGCCCCGTCACCAATAAAATGCCATGCGGTCGCTGAAGCAGCTCTCGGAACCGAACGAAAACTTTCTCGGTCATTCCCAAACTATAGAGATCCATTTGAGTCGCATTTTTATCCAAAATACGCATGACCACCCGTTCCCCATGCGACGAAGGCATGGTAGAAACACGGACATCGACAGCCCGCCCACCGATTCTCAGCGAAATACGGCCATCTTGAGGTACCCGTTTTTCCGCAATATCCAGCTTTGCCATCACCTTCACACGCGAGACCAATAAAGGGGCTAGTTTACGGCTGGGAGATAAAACTTCACGTAACATGCCATCGACCCGAAAACGGATCGATAAAGATGTTTCAAAAGTTTCAATATGGATATCGGAAGCTTCTTCTTTGATAGCCTCACTCAACATGGCATTAATCAGCTTGATAATCGGCGCATCATCATCTGAGTCCAACAAATCCTGATTATTGGGCAGTTCCTCCGCGAGGGCAAAGAAATCATCATTATCTGCACCGAGATCTTCCATTAACTGGCGAGTTTCGGACGTATCACGCTGATAAACCTTCGTAAGCCTTGACTCGAACTCAGCTTCAGAAAGTGCCACCAGCTCAAACGACTTTTGCAACACCCGCTTGGCCTCAACCAAAGCCGCGATAGATACCGGCTCAACATAATAGAGATGGGGTTTCTCATCTTCATGTGAGGCGTCAAATACGAGCTTATACCGGTTGGCGAAACTAAAAGGTAAACGCTGCACAACGCTACTCCTGATCTTGATCCTTAGGAACCTGCTCGAGAAATGCCTGTAATTCTTCCGGATAATGACTCTGTAAATTAAATGCAGGGATCACCGGCGTTTTCTTATCACCCATCAATTTCAGACCTCTCTCTGCTTTAACAAGCTGCTCAGCCCGGATGAAGTTATATTTCCGCTGGGTCACACCATCTGCAGTCATACCATCACGAATGATCGTCGGCTTGATAAAGACCATCAGATTTCGTTTCTCAACTTTGGTACTGGTTGAACGGAATAGGTACCCCAGCAGAGGAATATCCCCAAGTATGGGAACTTTAGAATCACTTTCCTGAGTACGCTCATCGATCATGCCGCCCAAGACCAGCATTTGACCATCTTTAACCATCACCGAAGTGTTCAACTGCCGTTTGGCAAAGCGGACATCGACAGCGCCGTCAGCGGCCAGAACATTCGATACTTCTTGCTCAATATTGAGTAGAACCGAATCCCCTTCATTGATTTGGGGAACAACCTTTAATTTGATCCCGACTTCTTTTCGATCCACGGTTTGGAAAGGATTGTCATTCCCTGAGCTTGACGTTGCCCCAGTCAGTACGGGGACTTCTTCACCCACCACAAATGAGGCTTCACCATTATCCATAACTGTGATACTCGGTGACGACAGAATATTTGAACTAGAGTCTTTGGAAACCGCACTGATCAGAGATGTCCAATCGCCCATCACGATGCTGACCGCTGCGCCTTCTACACCACTTAGCGCCTCAGACAACGACTTATAACTCCCAGATTTTGTGGTCGTATAAGGTCTTCGATTGCCATTATTATCGGTGTAATACTCAGTGCTATTCTGCTCTTTCGCTTCTTCCAGACCAACCATCACCTTACCGATGGAAGCGCCGCTATTACCAAACTGGATTTCCGATCCACTTTCAATCGATCCCCATTGTACCCCGAGGTTAATCCCTTCTCCTTCAGACATTTCGACAATCAGAGCTTCAATGAGTACCTGAGCCCGACGAATATCCAATTGGCTGATGACATCCAGTAAAGGTTTCATAATATCTTGTGGGGCACTGAGAATCAGAGAGTTGGTATCCTTGTGTGCGGCAATTGTAACGTCAGATCGGCTCGAAGGAGCTGACTTTTGCTCGCCTTGCTTTTCCGACTGAATATTATCTGAAACACCTTTCAACACATCGACCAAATCTTCAGCTTTCGCATACTTCAGATAAACAACCCGATGGTTACTTTTGGTCGCCATTTCAATATCAAGCCGTTTGATTAACCGGACGATCCGTTTCCTGACTTTCGGATCACCGGAAATCAAAATCGAATTGGTACGATCATCAGCGACGACTTGCGGCTGGAGAATTTGAGGCAGACTTCTCGTCTCTTTATTGGTATCGAGAGCACTGACAATCCGCACAATTTCCGGTGCTGACGCATTGGTCAACGTCACCACATCAATATCGGTGTTTCCGGCTTGATCAACCCGTTCGATAATCTGAGCCAAACGATCAACCACAGCAGCACGTCCGGTCAACAAAATGATATTCGCAGGTTCATAATGAACCACATTACCGGCACCTGCGTTGTTCACTAACTGACGCAACAGCGGAGATAGTTCTTTAACGGAAACATTGTGAACAGAAACAACCCGGGTAATGACACTGTCAGCATCCGTGTTACTGGACGAGTCCAATACAGGGATTGCAGAGGTTTTTGCATCTTTGGATTTAATGACTTTCAGAACACCGTTGTCCATTTCAACTACGGCAAAACCATAGACTTCCAAAACATTCAGAAAGAAACCGTAGTATTGGTCATCATTGAGCGTGTCATAACTCCGTACATCGATTTTTCCTCGTACAGAAGGATCAACAATAACTGTTTTATGTAAGTTACGACCGACAATGTTAATAAATTCCTGAATATCAGTGCCTTTAAAATTGACACTGTACTCGTTCGCCAAAGCTGCCGGAGAAAGCATCATACTTCCTAGTAACAACCATGCGCTTCTTTTTAGCCAATACTTCACGTCTTCACTCCCTCAATGCCTAGCGACGCTGCATTAAAATTGAATATATATATCATGAGTCTGTCCATCTCTTTCTACTGTAATTTTTACATTCGAAAGATCTGATAAAACGGAGGAGATATCTGACATTGCATTTTCCTTTCTTAAGTCGACGTCATTCAATGCAACGGCAATATCACCATTCTGTAATCCGACAGATTGAAATAACTCCGGTGAACGTCCGGGGCTCAAGCGATAACCAAGAATATCATCGTCACGCTTCATTTGAGACAAACGAACATATTGGAACAAAGTCTGCGGATTCTCCGCAATTTCATGTTTGATTTCAGCCAACCGCTCCGGCTGAGTACTGATCTCTCCTGTATCATAATTCATGAAGTCATCCGGAGACGGGTTGTTCACCACGGAATGAGGCTGATTCGCAGAGCTTTCCAGACGGCTGTATTCCACATCTTCCAACATAAGCGTTTCGCTTCTGCCAGCATTACGGATAATCACCCGGTCATTCAAAACCGACTCCAGCGTCACTCGAGTCCCTTCAATTCGTTCCTTCAATCCGTAAGTTGCCTGCACACCTTTATAATCAATAATGGCAAGATCTTCAGTGTTGTTATCACTTACAACAACACCAACAAGCTTTAGATTTAATTTTGTTTTCGGGGCATTAACGACATGCTCTTGAACAACTGGCTTATCACTCTGCTTTTGTAATTGGCCAAAAAGTTGTTTTTCTTTCACAAATGCGCTGTCAAAGTTATTTGTTGAACTTCGAGCTTCATGAGAAGAAGGAGGCTTCCATGACTGAACCTGCATTGTATCAAATGGTGCCCAGACCAGTTGACCGAATATCCAGACAGCAACCAACCATATTCCTGCTGAAATAATGGTACTGAACAATGATTGATAGTGAATGAAAGAACGCAATAAAGACATGAATAACGCAGGTACTGAGTTCTTTAGTGTCTCAACGTGTGGCAATCTCTAACCCTTTGAATTTATCCCTGATTAATCGGTGTAATCAATTCTGCTACACCATATTAAGATCCTGACTAATATAACACACCCATTTTACTATCCACTGTTTTATACTCAAATTTCATCATTTTCTTGAAAATCTAGGTATAAACCACCATTTACCCTTTTATTATTGAGTAAAACAACATATTCAGAGGACGATTTTGCGATGAGTTCCAGTGAAGAACCGATACGGCTTGATAAATGGCTCTGGGCTGCGCGATTTTATAAAACCCGTTCGATTGCCAGAAATATGGTTGACGGTGGTAAAGTCCACTATAATGGGCAACGGTCTAAACCAAGTAAAATCGTAGAAGTCGGAGCAACTGTCACGCTTAGACAAGGGCAAGAAGAAAAAGTTGTCATTATTGACAAAATATCGGACCAACGCAGAGGTGCGCCCGAAGCTCAAACCTTGTATACAGAAACGGCTGCAAGTATTCAAAAACGCGAAGCACATGCGATGCAACGCAAATTGAATGCGCATAACCCGAGTCCGGATAAGCGTCCCGATAAAAAGCAACGACGCGATATCATCAAATTTAAACATCAATAAAGAGCAAAGCTGGAGTTTCCTTCATGGCAAGCAATATGTTAAATCGTTACCTGTTTGACGAGTTATCAGTACGTGGCGAACTGGTACAACTGGATGACGTCTACCAACAAGTCGTGTCCAGTCAGGAATATCCGGCACCGATTCAATCTCTGCTGGGAGAGTTACTCGTTGCAACCTCCCTTTTAACTGCGACCCTCAAGTTTGAAGGCTCAATTACCATGCAGATTCAGGGCAATGGCCCCGTATCTCTAGCCGTCCTCAATGGTGATCATGAACAAAATCTCCGTGGCGTTGCCCGTTGGAAAGGCGATATTCCTGAGGATGCGACGCTACATCAATTGATGGGAGACGGACACTTAGTGATTACCATCGACCCAAATAAAGGTGAACGATATCAAGGGATTGTTGCTTTGGACGGTGACCGCCTGGCAGATGTTCTGGAAACTTATTTTGAACAGTCAGAACAGTTGAAAACACGGTTATGGATTAGAACAGGACAATCAGAAGAGAAGCTCTGCGCAGCAGGAATGCTCTTACAAATCATGCCGGATGGCATCGGTTCTCCGGATGATTTCGAGCATCTTGAACGGTTAACCGATACGATTAAAGATGAAGAACTGTTTTCTCTAGAAGCCAATGAATTACTCTATCGCTTATACAATCAAGAAACGGTTCGACTGTTTGACCCTCAGCCAGTGACTTTCCACTGTGGTTGCTCCCGGCAGCGGTGTGGTGCAGCGATCATCACGCTCCCAGAAGAAGAAGTAAAAGAAATGCTGGCAGAAAACCCTATCATTGCGCTCCATTGTGAATACTGCGGAACGGATTATCAGTTTGATGAAAACGATATCAAGGAGTTACGTTACAGCTCGATGGAACAAAACAAAACCATTCATTAATTTCCGCTTATTATTAAGCAATTCTTTCGTACTTTAAAGCCAGTTGAAAAACTGGCTTAATTAATAAACCCGCGACACAAAAAACCATTTCCCCCATAAAAACCAACATTTTATCAACACTTAATTTGTATAAATTAATAATTTCTATCACCTAGTCTAAACTAGTCTCTATACGTTAGAATAACTTGCCCAGATATGTGACGAGACACCTAAATACTCATAGGAAATGTGAGTGTTTTTTGAACCATCTCCCTGTTTTCGATGGTTCTCGTTGTTAGCATGGCGTATAGATTACATAAAAGAATTCTTACAAAATCTCTACAATTCCTACGAAGGAGCACCTATGACCGTAATGGAACAAATAAAGGCTGCAAATATGGATCTTACCTCCTATGGCATCACCGATGTCACCGAAGTTATTCATAACCCTAGTTATGAGCAGTTATTTGACGAAGAAACTGCACCTCACTTAGAAGGTTATGAGAAAGGCATCTTAACCGAATTAGGCGCGGTTGCTGTTGACACCGGTATTTTTACCGGCCGTTCCCCAAAAGATAAGTACATAGTGAAAGATGACACCACAAAAGATAATTTTTGGTGGACGTCTGACACAGTAAAAAATGATAACAAACCCATCACTCAGGCAGTTTGGGACGATCTGAAACAGCTAGTCACCAAACAGCTTTCCGGGAAACGGTTGTTTGTGGTCGATGGTTACTGTGGAGCCAACCCCGACACTCGTCTTTGTGTTCGTTTTATCACGGAAGTTGCTTGGCAAGCACACTTTGTGAAAAACATGTTCATCCGCCCGAGTGATGAAGAACTGACAACATTCGAACCCAATTTTGTGGTGATGAATGGTGCAAAATGTACCAATCCTAACTGGAACGCGCATGGCCTGAACTCAGGGAACTTTACGGTCTTTAATCTGACAGAGAAAATGCAGCTGATTGGCGGAACTTGGTACGGTGGCGAAATGAAAAAAGGTATTTTCGCCATGATGAATTATTTCTTACCACTCAAAGGCATTGCGTCAATGCACTGCTCTGCCAATATGGGTAAAGATGGCGATGTCGCAGTTTTCTTCGGTCTATCCGGTACAGGGAAAACTACATTATCGACGGATCCCAAACGAGCGCTGATTGGCGATGATGAACATGGCTGGGATGATGATGGTGTCTTCAACTTTGAAGGCGGATGCTATGCAAAAACCATCAAACTATCCAAAGAAGCTGAGCCTGATATTTACCATGCCATTCGCAAAGATGCATTGCTTGAAAACGTCACCGTGCATGCTGACGGTACTGTTGATTTCGATGATGGATCCAAAACGGAAAATACTCGTGTTTCTTATCCGATTTATCATATTGATAATATCGTTAAGCCTGTATCGAAAGGCGGACATGCAAGCAAAGTCATCTTCCTGTCGGCTGATGCGTTCGGTGTTCTGCCTCCGGTTTCTAAACTGACCCCTGAGCAGACCAAGTATCACTTCCTCTCCGGCTTCACCGCAAAATTAGCGGGTACAGAACGAGGTATTACTGAACCGACACCAACGTTCTCCGCCTGTTTCGGTGCTGCATTCCTGACATTACATCCAACCAAATATGCGGAAGTGCTCGTCAAGCGTATGGAAGCAGCCGGTGCTGAAGCGTACCTCGTCAATACAGGCTGGAATGGCACAGGAAAACGGATCTCAATTCAAGATACTCGGGCAATCATTGATGCCATTCTTGATGGTTCGATCGAGAAGGCACCAACCAAAACTATCCCAATCTTTAACCTTGAAGTCCCAACTTCATTACCGAACGTGAACCCTGAGATTCTCGATCCTCGGGATACATATGTCGATGCTCTGCAATGGGAAAGTAAAGCCAAAGACCTCGCCTCTCGTTTCGTGAAAAACTTTGATAAGTACACCGATAATGATGAAGGCAAAGCGCTTATTTCAGCCGGACCACAAATCGACTAATGAGCCATTAAAAATATCAGTAAGCCCCTATTTCAGGGGCTTTTTTTTGATAGTACGAATTTTGTTGAAGCAAAGCGATTTTTGTTCCAATCTGTTAGACCGAATGAACCAATGGTCTTAAAAAATGAAAACAGGTATTATCCGGGTATTCCTTATATGTCTTCTACTCATCCTGATAGGGATCACCGTCGGGATCGTGATTATTCAGTCTCGCTATATCACACCTATTGCTCAATGGACCATTCAAGAAATAGGGTTCCCTGAGTTCCATGCCCGGAAAATCAGCTACCAATATCCGTTCCATCTGAAATTTGAACACGTCACACTGTCTCAGCAACTGACACCGATCCAAACCGTGGATGTTTGGCTCAATCCTTATCAGAGCACTCTCAATCAGCTCGCATTCGACAGTGTGCTCATTGATGGTCTCACAGTAGACAGCGAGCAAGCATCTCTCCCGACACCATTAGAGATGTTAAAAATCAACCAGCTCGCTATCCGCAACCTTTCAGTTGCAACCGCTGACGATCTGACGATTCACGGGCTCAATGTGCAAATTCAAAACCCGACGTGGAATAAGACAAACGCCTATCTGCCTTATGGTGATATCCAGCTGTATGCGTCTCAGATCATGTGGCAGGGGGAGACACTCACCGACCTACTCATCACCGGCAGTCATCAACCACAACAGAGTCAGCTTGATAGCCTGACTGCAAAATGGCGAGGCGCTTCACTTTCTTTGCAAGGAAAAACCAACGGAAGACTCTGGTCAATCGAAAACCTAACTACGGACAAATTGAACTTGTCTCTGTCCCAAGTTCAGCAACTATCGTATAAATTCAGAGATCTGATTGAAAAGCACATTGCGCAAATTGATCGACTTGACTTGTTAAACAGCCAACTCAATATGCCACGTATTCAGCTCAATAATTTCGACTTATCTCTCACTGACTTTCGTCCGACCGCATCTGAACCGCTCTGGCAACAGACTCATGCAGAGCTCTCATTGGATGCAGAAAGTCTTGTCCTCGATAAAATGATGTGGGTAGAACCGAGTATCAACCTCATCTTGACTCCCGGTCAGTTAGATGTTGATGACTTTAGTTCAACACTCATGGATGGCCAACTCCATGCGTCCGGCTCAATGACACCGGAGACAATGACTATCCGGGATTTACAGATCCAAAGCATGAAAATGTTTATCGAGTCGGGTTCTGAGCCTGACTTCACTTGGCTTGCATCTCTCATCCCATCATTTAAACAAGTGAACGTCAAACAGCTGAAAATTCGTAATAGTCAGATTATCCAGCTTGCCCACCAGCCTTATTGGCAATTATCAGGGATCAATACGGATATCGATCAGGCTCAACTGCTCAATGCTCAACGGTGGGGATTATGGCAGGGTGATGCGAGGGTTTCCGTCAATAACCTGAGCTATGGAAAGTTCATGGTATCCCAAGGATTAGTCGAAATGCACAGTCAAGAGAATAACTGGATATTGGATCGACTATTTTTTCCTTTCTCTACTAAAGGATATCTGACCGCCAAAGGACAATGGCAATATGGATTGAAAGGTGCGCCATGGCAGTTTTCAGTTGACGCGGATAGCCTCCCCCTGAACCTGTTCAAACATCTTCCACTCCGTATGAAAGGGCTTGCTGACCTGTCAGGTTCAGCCCAGGGGCTTTCCGGAGACTCCGTGATTATCAATCACACTTTAAGTGGCTTATTGAATATGGATATCAGAAATGGTCAACTCCAGCTACCTGATAGCGATGATCAACCAAGAGACTTTATGGTAGACGCCATGCAAATTACCGGAGATCGAGGAAAAATCACCATTCCTGAAGTTCACCTAAAAGCCGACGATCTCAATGCGACCGTCAGTGGTCATTGGGATTTGACTCAATCTGAAGCCGGCTCGTTAACCCTGTCGGTTATCACTGGGGAAAAGCAAACACATTACAACTTACTAAAACCATCAGAAACAGTGCCACTTGACTCTCAGCCCGAAGCTGGTTCCATGCAAGAAACACCGCATTCAGCGACCGATTAAAGACTTATAATTCGGGATCAACATGTATGTTCCGACAAACTGAACCGCAGGTTGTTCCCCGCTTTTGATGGTCACATTGACGATGATTCGAGCTTTACGCCCAGACTCGAGACGATCCAGATCACCACTAATATCATCTAATGAGGTCACAGCGACCGGATTATCCAAAATCGGCTGCCGATAACGAATACGGCTATCGACCATCACAATGTCTCCATAAAGACTACGCTCCCGCATCAGTAACCATGCCATGCCCCACCCTGTCAGCGTTGCTAAGGTGAAAGCGGAACCGGCAAACATCGTATTATGCGGATTGATATTGGGGTTCATCGGTGCGTAACACTCAAACTGATAGCCGGTGTACTGATTGATCTTGATACCCATTTTTTCACTGATCGGGATCTGGTTCTCCCAACGAGCCTGCAACTCAGAACACCACTGCGGTTTGCGCTGAACATTTGCCATCGGATCCAGTGTTTTCACCATCTGTTGATGCCGAACAGGGCCACGTTCATCACTCAACTCACCTCGACGCTCAAAGCCATTCTTCTCATAAAAAGCAATGGCATCTTCTCTGGCATTACATACCAGCCGTTTCGCACCTTCCTGACGGGCGAGTGACTCTAATGTCACCAAGAGCAGTGATCCCATCCCCCGGCTCCGGCGATTCGCTTTCACCGCCATATAACGAATCTGTCCTTCACAGTCAGGAGTAATGTACAAGCGGCCGACAGCCATAGGGCGCCCCCGACTATCGACAATCATCCGATGATGACTCATTGGGTCATATTCGTCCCGTTCTGATCCTAACGGCAAATGCCACGGCTCACGTAGCATTTGCCAGCGAAATAAATAGTATTTATTCAGCTGGTTCTCCGTCTGAGGACTAATAATCTTAAACATGAATTGTCCCTATCTTATTGATTAAACCTGTAACCAGAAGGTCACCGGTCCATCATTCACCAACGCAACTTTCATATCCGCAGCAAAGCGTCCTCTCTCTGTAGGAAGGACACTTGCACACTGCTCAGCGAAATAATCGTACAAGCGCTCAGCATCTACGGGTGCCGCACCACGAGAAAATCCAGCGCGTGTTCCCTTTTTCGTATCTGCCGGTAAGGTAAATTGTGAAACCACTAACACTTCCCCCCCGATTTGTTGAACATTGAGATTCATCTTTCCCTGTTCATCTTCAAACACTCGGTAGGTCGTCACCCGTTCAACCAGACGTTTAGCCTTAGCTTCATCGTCATCTTTTTCAACCCCCAGCAATACCAGCAATCCTTGCCCAATATTTCCCACAACCGAACCGTCCACAGTGACGGAAGCTTCACTTACTCTCTGAATCAGTGCGATCACGACGTGTTCCTTTTTCTCCACCATTATCATCAGTCGATTCATCGGATTCTAACATGTCTTCATGCCAAGATTCATATTCACCCAATGAGGCCGTTACTTCTGCTCCTAATAAGACAATCAACCAAGATAAATAAACCCAGATGAATAAAATCGGAATCGCGGCCAATGCCCCGTATATAACCTGATAAGAGGGAAAGTGTGTAATATAGGCAGCAAATCCTGATTTACTGATTTCAAACAGTAACGCGGCCACTAACGCCCCTGATAAGGCATGGCCTAACTTGACTTTTTTATTCGGAACCAGAACGTACAAACCGGTAAATGCAGCAAACGAGAGTAAGAATGGCAGTCTTCTGAGCACCCACTGAGAAAATCCGTGCAAAGTTTCATTGGAGAGCAAGTTCAGAGATGTCATGTAGGATGTCACAGCAAGACTTGCCCCAACCAGAAACGGGCCTAACGTCAGAACCATCCAATACATTGAAAAAGAGAAAACCCAGCGGCGCTTCTGATGAACCCGCCAGATGTAATTCAACATTTTATCAATATTAGAAATCAGCGTCAGTGCAACGACAAATAAGAATAATCCCCCCAACGCCGTCATTTTGCTCGTATTCGACACAAAATCATGCAATGCCTGATTAACCACTTCACCCGCAGCTGGCAAGAAATGAGTAATAACAAACGATTGAATCACTTCTCCGGCATCATTAAAAGCCGAAAACGCAGATAATACCGACAGTAAAACCGTCACCATCGGAACAAAGGACAACAACGAGATATAAGCCAGATATCCAGCATTGACCTGAATTCGATCGTGAAGAACCCGACGCCATAAGTATCGGAAAAAAGCGGCGCCAGTATCGATGATTTTTTTTGTATTCAATACAGATACCTCATCAGCAAACCGTGGTGATTTTATAGATGACAAAACCGTTGTTTGGAGATGATATATGAGTCAGGGGAATAATCTCATCCCTTTTCTATATCAATTGAGCAAGAATATGCATTTAGGTTAGCAGACTAGCAGGATATTAACCGCGTGACTATCTCCTCCCGCGAATAAAAAAGGCGGAAACATGTTCCGCCTCTATCACATCATCAGTCTATAACGACTTATTTTCCACCACGATGTGCTCTTTTACGATCATTTTCAGTAAGATGTCTCTTACGAATTCGGATACTCGCAGGTGTCACTTCAACCAGCTCATCATCATCGATAAATTCTATCGCTTGCTCTAGTGTGAATTTAATCGCGGGAGATAGAACCTGTGCTTCATCAGTACCAGAAGCTCGAACGTTGGTCAGTTGCTTACCTTTCAAACAGTTTACAGTTAAATCATTTGAACGGTTATGAATACCAATCACTTGCCCTTCATAAACTTCATCAGCGTGTTCAGCGAATAGGCGCCCACGCTCCTGCAAGTTAAACAATGCGTAGGTAAGAGCTTTACCTGTCGCGTTAGAGATCAACACGCCATTATTACGTTGCCCAATAGAGCCACCTTTGTGTGGACCATAATGATCAAAAGTATGGTAAAGCAGACCTGAACCGGAAGTCAGTGTCATAAACTCCGTTTGGAAGCCGATCAAGCCACGAGAAGGCATGACGAAATCCATACGAACGCGACCTTTGCCATCCGGAGACATATCTTTCAACTCACCTTTACGGATACCGATATTTTCCATGATGCCACCTTGATGCTCTTCCATCACATCAATAGTCACCACTTCAAAAGGTTCAAGTAACTGGCCATTCTCTTCTTTCAGAATAACTTCAGGGCGAGAAACTGCGAGTTCAAAGCCTTCACGACGCATATTCTCGATCAAAATCGACAAGTGCAGTTCACCACGACCGGATACTCGGAATTTGTCTGGGTCATCTGTTTGTTCAACACGCAGCGCAACGTTATGAACCAACTCTTTTTCCAAGCGCTCCAGAATATTACGAGATGTGACAAATTTCCCTTCTTTACCAGCAAACGGTGAGGTATTGACCTGGAAAGTCATCGTTACTGTCGGCTCATCAACTGAAAGTGCCGGCAACGCTTCAATGTTGTTCACATCACAAATAGTATCTGAGATTTTCAACTCACCCAGACCAGTAATGGCGACAATGTCACCAGCTGTAGCACGCTCAACTTCGTGTCGTTCCAGCCCCAGATAACCGAGAACCGTCCCAACTTTACCGTTTCTCTTCTTACCATCTGCACCAATAATGCTCACTTGCTGGTTCGATTTAACGGTTCCGCGCGTAACTCGACCAACACCGATAACGCCGACATAAGAGCTATAATCTAACTGGGAAATTTGCATCTGCAACGGCCCATCCAGATCAACATCAGGTGAAGCGACATTATCAACGATGGTTTGGAAAAGAGGTTCCATATTCTCGCCTGTTTCGCCTTCTTCTAGCGAAGCCCAGCCGTTTAGCGCTGAAGCGTAAACCACTTGGAAATCTAATTGCTCATCTGATGCACCTAGATTATCAAATAGGTCAAATACTTGATCCATTACCCAATCAGGACGAGCGCCTGGTCGGTCAATTTTGTTAATAACCACAATAGGTTTCAAACCATGCGCAAATGCTTTTTGCGTGACGAAACGGGTTTGCGGCATTGGACCGTCAACGGCATCAACGATAAGCAAAACAGAGTCAACCATAGACATAATACGCTCAACTTCACCACCGAAGTCCGCGTGTCCAGGGGTGTCAACGATATTGATATGGTGATCGTGCCAGTTAATCGCTGTATTCTTAGCTAGGATTGTAATTCCACGCTCTTTCTCAATATCATTCGAGTCCATGACTCGTTCTTCAACTTCACCGCGAGACTGTAAAGTTCCGGATTGTTGTAATAGCTTATCAACCAAGGTCGTTTTACCGTGGTCAACGTGCGCAATGATCGCAATATTTCTTAGTTTATCAATCTGTGGTGTAGTCATGGATTCATCATCATTGTCAAAGTTCAATTCCCGCTCTTTGATGTAACTGGATTTCGGGATAAAAAAAACGCTCAATAATGTACCAGATTTTGAAGAAATGCCCAGAAATATGTGATCTAAAACAAGCTTATTTCTTCTATTCGTACATCAAGTCACTCTTCTATAGTTTAGCCTTTGGAATCCATCATGTTCAAAAAACAGTTGTGATCAAAATTTTTCACGACCAGAAAGCAGAAAAAACCATCAAATGCCGTTTGACAAATTGCCTATTCATAGGGCTGAATAGAGAGGCGTTTGGCAACTATTGGTGCAACTCAAATTAAATCGCACCACAATAGTGCATTACGCAAATCATTTTAGTGCAATGATTGATAACTGAAAGCTCATTATCTTATTAATGCATTGAATTAAAAGGATTTTTAATCATGGCACGATTTTGGCTAGTAAAGTTTTAGCTTCAGTTAACGTGATGAACACAAAGTTAATTGATGCTTAAACCAAGTCGAGCTTTTACCGATTTTTTAACACTGGAGGTTGTCCAAGATGTCAGTAGAAAATGTTCTATCGCTGATCCAAGAAAACGAAGTTAAGTTTGTTGATTTGCGCTTTACAGATACAAAGGGTAAAGAGCAACACGTTTCTATTCCTGCTCACCAAATCGATGCTGACTTCTTCGAAGAAGGTAAAATGTTTGATGGTTCATCTATTGCCGGCTGGAAAGGAATTAACGAATCTGACATGGTCTTGATGCCAGATGCCTCAACTGCTGTTTTAGACCCATTTACAGAAGACTCCACATTAAATATCCGTTGTGACATTTTAGAGCCGACAACGATGCAAGGTTATGATCGTGACCCTCGCTCTATCGCACAACGTGCTGAAGAATACATGCGTTCTACTGGTATCGCGGACACAGTTCTATTTGGTCCTGAACCAGAATTCTTCCTGTTTGACGATGTAAAATACTCAACTAGCATGTCTGGTTCTTTCTACAAAATCGATGACATCGAAGCTGCATGGAACACTGGCTCAGAGGTCGAAGGCGGTAACAAAGGTCACCGTCCGGGAATTAAAGGGGGTTACTTCCCTGTTGCTCCTGTTGACTCATCTCAGGACATCCGTAGTGCAATGTGTCTGATTATGGAAGAAATGGGACTGGTTGTTGAAGCGCACCACCACGAAGTTGCAACCGCAGGTCAGAACGAGATCGCTTGCCGTTTCAATACTATGACATTGAAAGCAGATGAAATCCAAATCTATAAGTACGTTGTCCATAACGTTGCTCATGCATTTGGTAAAACTGCGACTTTCATGCCAAAACCACTTGTCGGAGACAATGGTTCTGGTATGCACTGTCACCAATCTCTGGCAAAAGACGGTGTCAACCTGTTTGCTGGTGATAAGTACGGCGGTTTGTCTGAAACAGCGTTGTTCTACATCGGTGGTATCATTAAACACGCTCGCGCAATCAACGCATTCGCAAATGCTTCAACAAACTCATACAAGCGTTTGGTCCCAGGATTCGAAGCGCCAGTTATGCTTGCTTACTCTGCACGTAACCGGAGCGCATCAATTCGTATTCCTGTAGTACCAAGCCCGAAAGCTCGTCGTATCGAAGTTCGATTCCCAGATCCAACAGCCAACCCATATCTGGCTTTTGCTGCAATGCTGATGGCGGGTCTAGATGGCATTAAGAACAAGATTCACCCTGGGGATTCAGCAGATAAAGACCTGTATGATCTGCCAGCAGAAGAAGCAGCACAAATTCCAACTGTTGCAGAATCTCTCCAACAAGCATTGGAAGCGTTAGATGCGGATCGTGAGTTCTTAACTGCCGGCGGTGTATTCTCTGATGATTTCATCGATTCTTATATCACTCTGAAATCAGATGATGTGACTCGCATCAATATGACGACTCACCCACTTGAATTCGACATGTACTACTCTGTATAAGTCTGCATTTTATACTCATATTATCAGGCCCGCTTTTAGCGGGCTTTTTTATACCAACCGAAGATTACTTATTGAAATATAATCATAAATCTTTTAGCAAACCTCACAAATAAAGAGCATATCAGGCAAGATAATTGCATTCATATTTAATGTAATAAACCATGGCTACAGTTGTCGTGAAATTGGACTCAAAGCGTTGTTGATCTGACTGATTTCAAAGAAGAGAGACTTGTATTTATCCCTTAGTTAGCCATACTCATTCTATCAACGCACCATTTTTGTGCAATGCGTCATTTTGGAACATGGTAACCACTCATGAGTAGTGAACTTAGTACAACAATATTAAATAATATTGTGACATCCACACTAATACTGGATGAGTCTTTATGTATCCGCTATGCGAACCCTTCAGCAGAACAGTTATTCTCACAAAGTGCCAAGCGGATTATCAACCAACCTCTATCCAATTTAATCCAACATGCATCTCTTGATCTAGCGCTTCTCTCACAACCATTACAGAGTGGCCAAAGTATTACTGACAGTGACGTAACATTTGTGGTTGATGGTAAACCCCTGATGCTAGAGGTCACGGTTAGCCCATTAACTTGGCAGAAAAAATTAATGTTGTTAGTCGAGATGAGGAAAATAGGTCAACAGCGCCGTCTGAGTCAGGAATTAAACCAGCATGCCCAACAACAGGCCGCAAAGTTACTTGTACGGGGATTGGCTCATGAGATTAAGAATCCATTGGGGGGACTGAGAGGAGCGGCACAATTGTTAGAAAGGATGCTCCCGGATCAAAGTCTGACAGAATATACCCAAATTATTATTGAACAGGCTGACCGACTCCGATCTTTGGTTGATCGACTACTTGGACCACAAAAACCAGGGAAAAAACGATCTGAAAATTTGCACTTAATCCTCGAGAAAGTCCGTCAATTGATCGAACTCGATTCACGTTCTCACCTAGTGATTGAACGTGATTATGACCCAAGTTTGCCCAATATTATGATGGATGTGGATCAAATTGAGCAGGCACTACTGAATATTGTTAGTAATGCTGCACAAATTTTGTCATCACAACAACATGGTAAAATCACACTTCGCACCAGAACAGTGCACCAAGCTAATATACATGGACAACGGCACAAGCTTGTTGCCCGAATTGAAATCATTGATAACGGACCAGGAATTCCAAACGAGCTGCAAGATACGCTCTTCTATCCGATGGTCAGTGGAAGAGAAGGTGGTAGCGGACTGGGATTATCGATTTCTCAGAATTTAATTGATCAACATAATGGCAAGATCGAGGTTGAAAGCTGGCCGGGACGGACCGTTTTTACCATCTATCTGCCGATAAATTAATCATGATCCGTTCAAGAATATTAACCAATGAAAGAACCATGTACGGAACAAAAATTTTTAACACTTCGCAAACGTTAGTGACAGATGCTGTTTAAGGAATACTGATTATGAGTAAAGGATACGTATGGGTTGTCGATGACGATAGCTCTATTCGATGGGTGATGGAAAAAACCCTGTCTTCAGCCAACATCAAATGTGAAACGTTCTCCGATGCAGAAAGTGTTCTGATGGCTTTGGAAAGAGAATCACCTGACGTATTAGTATCCGACATACGTATGCCAGGGATCGATGGTATTGAGCTGTTACATCAAGTCCACTCTCGCTCACCAGAGCTCCCTGTCATCATTATGACGGCCCATTCTGATCTAGATGCTGCGGTAAATGCTTATCAAAAGGGGGCCTTTGAATACCTTCCCAAACCTTTTGATGTTGATGAAACACTGACATTAGTCGAACGTGCCATTGCTCACGGCCAAGAACAGCGAAAAGATCAGTCAGGTCGTCTGGCAAATACAGATGATACCCCTGAGATTATTGGCGAGGCTCCGGCCATGCAAGAAGTATTCAGGGCTATTGGACGTCTTTCACGTTCTTCGATTTCTGTCTTGATCAATGGCGAATCAGGGACAGGAAAAGAGCTGGTTGCTCATGCTTTGCATCGGCATAGTCCACGCGCGCAGAAGCCATTTATTGCCTTAAATATGGCAGCAATTCCAAAGGATTTGATTGAGTCGGAGTTATTCGGTCATGAAAAGGGAGCATTTACCGGTGCCAACAACGTCCGACAGGGGCGTTTTGAACAAGCCAATGGCGGGACACTCTTTCTGGATGAGATAGGAGACATGCCACTCGATATTCAGACCCGATTACTACGAGTTCTGGCCGACGGACAATTTTATCGTGTTGGCGGACATTCAGCGATCAAAGTGGATGTACGAATCGTTGCCGCAACGCATCAAAATCTTGAGAAACTGGTTCATCAAGGTAAGTTCCGGGAAGATCTGTTCCATCGTTTGAATGTCATCAGAATTCAAATCCCAGCACTCAGAGAGCGTCGTCAGGATATCGAGAAGCTAACTAAACATTTTTTAGCTCTTGCAGCCAAAGAACTCGGTGTGGAGATGAAAACCTTGCATCCCAAATCATTGGAGATTCTGAATCGTCTCGATTGGCCGGGTAATGTGCGGCAGTTAGAAAACATGTGTCGTTGGCTAACTGTTATGGCAAGTGGTACCGAAGTTCTTCCGAATGACTTACCTTCAGAACTGCTGTCAGAAAAGAAAAATATTGAATTCGACAATGATACCAGTTGGCAGAAACAATTAGATGCTTGGGCAAGAACAGCCCTGTCCGCCGGAGAGACGGATCTCCTATCTTATGCTTTGCCTGAATTTGAGCGAATTCTTTTGGAAGCGGCATTAAACCATACTAATGGGCATAAGCAGGATGCAGCAAAAGTACTGGGATGGGGGCGAAATACATTGACTCGAAAATTAAAGGAACTCTATTAATCCCTCAGTTATTCTTTCGAGAGCAAAATCTACTTCGGTGACTATTTCTCTATCCAATAGAAAATAGTCACTACTTCTCACCATACTCACGGTGACTGATGCGCCACCGCTAGCCATTTGTAATCTCCAAGTAAAAAGACGAGTAACCTGATTAATGGCCACTTTGTTTAAAAAAGAAAGGCTAACCCACTGAACAACCGCGCTACTTTCACCCGCCGCTAAAGTGACAGGAATCAATCTCTCCGTCAGATACGAAAAAACCCCAGCATTGCTGCTGAGGTCTTCAAATCAGTGGCGGAGCGGACGGGACTCGAACCCGCGACCCCCGGCGTGACAGGCCGGTATTCTAACCAACTGAACTACCGCTCCACTGGTATCTCGCTCTAAATAAAGTCTTACCAACAACTGCTTTATTTAGGTTATCTTGGGGAGTGTGCAGCAGATTAGATGCAAACAAGAACCAAGATAAACAATTAAAGCCTGGCGATGTCCTACTCTCACATGGGGAGACCCCACACTACCATCGGCGCTGTTTCGTTTCACGACTGAGTTCGGCATGGAATCAGGTGGGTCCAAAACGCTATCGTCGCCAAGCAAATTCTTAAAATTCGGAAAGCTGTTTTTGTTCTCTACACAATCAAATTATTCCTACTGAGCCACAAAACCCCTTCGGTGTTGTATGGTTAAGTCTCACGGGCAATTAGTACAGGTTAGCTCAACGCCTCACAGCGCTTACACACCCTGCCTATCAACGTTCTAGTCTCGAACAACCCTTCAGGACAGTTAAACTGCCAGGGAGAACTCATCTCAAGGCTCGCTTCCCGCTTAGATGCTTTCAGCGGTTATCGATCCCGAACTTAGCTACCGGGCAATGCGATTGGCATCACAACCCGAACACCAGAGGTTCGTCCACTCCGGTCCTCTCGTACTAGGAGCAGCCCCTTTCAATTCTCCAACGCCCACGGCAGATAGGGACCGAACTGTCTCACGACGTTCTAAACCCAGCTCGCGTACCACTTTAAATGGCGAACAGCCATACCCTTGGGACCGACTTCAGCCCCAGGATGTGATGAGCCGACATCGAGGTGCCAAACACCGCCGTCGATATGAACTCTTGGGCGGTATCAGCCTGTTATCCCCGGAGTACCTTTTATCCGTTGAGCGATTGGCCCTTCCATTCAGAACCACCGGATCACTATGACCTGCTTTCGCACCTGCTCGAGCCGTCACTCTCGCAGTTAAGCGGGCTTATGCCATTGCACTAACCTCACGATGTCCAACCGTGATTAGCCCACCTTCGTGCTCCTCCGTTACTCTTTGGGAGGAGACCGCCCCAGTCAAACTACCCACCAGGCACTGTCCTCACCCCGGATAACGGGGCCAAGTTAGAACATCAAACATACAAGGGTGGTATTTCAAGGTCGGCTCCACAATCACTAGCGTGACTGCTTCAAAGCCTCCCACCTATCCTACACATGTAGGCTCAATGTTCAGTGCCAAGCTGTAGTAAAGGTTCACGGGGTCTTTCCGTCTAGCCGCGGGTACACTGCATCTTCACAGCGATTTCAATTTCACTGAGTCTCGGGTGGAGACAGCGTGGCCATCATTACGCCATTCGTGCAGGTCGGAACTTACCCGACAAGGAATTTCGCTACCTTAGGACCGTTATAGTTACGGCCGCCGTTTACCGGGGCTTCGATCAAGAGCTTCGCCTAAGCTAACCCCATCAATTAACCTTCCGGCACCGGGCAGGCGTCACACCGTATACGTCATCTTACGATTTTGCACAGTGCTGTGTTTTTAATAAACAGTTGCAGCCACCTGGTATCTGCGACTCTCATCAGCTCCATCCGCAAGGGACTTCACCAGCAAGAGCGTACCTTCTCCCGAAGTTACGGTACCATTTTGCCTAGTTCCTTCACCCGAGTTCTCTCAAGCGCCTTGGTATTCTCTACCCGACCACCTGTGTCGGTTTGGGGTACGATTTCTTGTGAACTGAAGCTTAGAGGCTTTTCCCGGAAGCATGGCATCAATGACTTCATCACCGTAGTGACTCGACATCGTGTCTCAGCCTATCGTAGAGCCGGATTTGCCTAACTCTACAGCCTACGCACTTGAACCTGGACAACCGTCGCCAGGCCCACCTAGCCTTCTCCGTCCCCCCATCGCATTCACAACAAGTACGGGAATATTAACCCGTTTCCCATCGACTACGCCTTTCGGCCTCGCCTTAGGGGTCGACTCACCCTGCCCCGATTAACGTTGGACAGGAACCCTTGGTCTTCCGGCGGGGAGGTTTTTCACCCCCCTTGTCGTTACTCATGTCAGCATTCGCACTTCTGATACCTCCAGCAGACTTTACAATCCACCTTCAACGGCTTACAGAACGCTCCCCTACCCAATATGATAAATCATATTGCCGCAGCTTCGGTTTACAGCTTAGCCCCGTTACATCTTCCGCGCAGGCCGACTCGACTAGTGAGCTATTACGCTTTCTTTAAATGATGGCTGCTTCTAAGCCAACATCCTAGCTGTCTGAGCCTTCCCACATCGTTTCCCACTTAGCTGTAATTTGGGACCTTAGCTGGCGGTCTGGGTTGTTTCCCTCTCCACGACGGACGTTAGCACCCGCCGTGTGTCTGGATAGTACTTACTGGTATTCGGAGTTTGCAAAGGGTTGGTAAGTCGGGATGACCCCCTAGCCTTAACAGTGCTCTACCCCCAGTAGTATTCGTCCGAGGCGCTACCTAAATAGCTTTCGGGGAGAACCAGCTATCTCCGAGTTTGATTGGCCTTTCACCCCTAGCCACAAGTCATCCGCTAATTTTTCAACATTAGTCGGTTCGGTCCTCCAGTTGATGTTACTCAACCTTCAACCTGCCCATGGCTAGATCACTCGGTTTCGGGTCTATATCCAGAGACTAAACGCGCAGTTAACACTCGCTTTCGCTACGGCTCCCCTAATCGGTTAACCTTGCCACTGAATATAAGTCGCTGACCCATTATACAAAAGGTACGCAGTCACCCCATAAAAGAGGCTCCTACTGCTTGTACGTACACGGTTTCAGGTTCTATTTCACTCCCCTCACAGGGGTTCTTTTCGCCTTTCCCTCACGGTACTGGTTCACTATCGGTCAGTCAGGAGTATTTAGCCTTGGAGGATGGTCCCCCCATCTTCAGACAGGATATCACGTGTCCCGCCTTACTCGTTTTCACTTAAACAACGCCTTCGGTTACGGGGCTATCACCCTCTCTCGCGTGCCTTTCCAGACACTTCACCTAACGCTGTAAAAGCTTAAGGGCTAGTCCGATTTCGCTCGCCGCTACTTTCGGAATCTCGATTGATTTCTTTTCCTCGGGGTACTTAGATGTTTCAGTTCTCCCGGTTCGCCTCATTAACCTATGAATTCAGTTAATGATAACTGCTGCTGCAGTTGGGTTTCCCCATTCGGAAATCGCAGACTCAAGTGGCTCTTACTGCCTCATCTACGCTTATCGCAAGTTAGTACGTCCTTCATCGCCTCTGACTGCCAAGGCATCCACCGTGTACG
>NZ_KQ947476.1:249406-280242 GCF_001506075.1 Vibrio sp. MEBiC08052
TTATAAACCAAATCAATCTGTGTGGACACTCATCTCAAATATCTTTACGTAAGGAGGTGATCCAGCGCCAGGTTCCCCTAGCGCTACCTTGTTACGACTTCACCCCAGTCATGAACCACAAAGTGGCAAGCGTCCTCCCGAAGGTTAAACTACCTGCTTCTTTTGCAGCCCACTCCCATGGTGTGACGGGCGGTGTGTACAAGGCCCGGGAACGTATTCACCGTAGCATTCTGATCTACGATTACTAGCGATTCCGACTTCATGGAGTCGAGTTGCAGACTCCAATCCGGACTACGACATACTTTTTGGGATTCGCACACTCTCGCAAGTTAGCTGCCCTCTGTATATGCCATTGTAGCACGTGTGTAGCCCTACTCGTAAGGGCCATGATGACTTGACGTCGTCCCCACCTTCCTCCGGTTTATCACCGGCAGTCTCCCTGAAGTTCCCACCCGAAGTGCTGGCAATCAAGGATAAGGGTTGCGCTCGTTGCGGGACTTAACCCAACATTTCACAACACGAGCTGACGACAGCCATGCAGCACCTGTCTCAGAGCTCCCGAAGGCACACCAGAATCTCTTCCGGCTTCTCTGGATGTCAAGAGTAGGTAAGGTTCTTCGCGTTGCATCGAATTAAACCACATGCTCCACCGCTTGTGCGGGCCCCCGTCAATTCATTTGAGTTTTAATCTTGCGACCGTACTCCCCAGGCGGTCTACTTAACGCGTTAGCTCCGAAAGCCACGGCTCTAGGCCACAACCTCCAAGTAGACATCGTTTACAGCGTGGACTACCAGGGTATCTAATCCTGTTTGCTCCCCACGCTTTCGCATCTGAGTGTCAGTATCTGTCCAGGGGGCCGCCTTCGCCACCGGTATTCCTTCAGATCTCTACGCATTTCACCGCTACACCTGAAATTCTACCCCCCTCTACAGTACTCTAGCCTCCCAGTTTCAAATGCAACTCCGGGGTTAAGCCCCGGGCTTTCACATCTGACTTAAAAAACCACCTGCATGCGCTTTACGCCCAGTAATTCCGATTAACGCTCGCACCCTCCGTATTACCGCGGCTGCTGGCACGGAGTTAGCCGGTGCTTCTTCTGCAGCTAACGTCAAAATGAGACTCTATTAAAGCATCATCCTTCCTCACTGCTGAAAGTACTTTACAACCCGAAGGCCTTCTTCATACACGCGGCATGGCTGCATCAGGCTTGCGCCCATTGTGCAATATTCCCCACTGCTGCCTCCCGTAGGAGTCTGGACCGTGTCTCAGTTCCAGTGTGGCTGATCATCCTCTCAGACCAGCTAGGGATCGTCGCCTTGGTGAGCCTTTACCCCACCAACTAGCTAATCCCATCTGGGCATATCCTGACGCGAGAGGCCCGAAGGTCCCCCTCTTTGGTCCGTAGACATCATGCGGTATTAGCCATCGTTTCCAATGGTTATCCCCCACATCAGGGCAATTTCCCAGACTTTACTCACCCGTCCGCCGCTCGTCAGCAAGAGAGCAAGCTCTCTCCTGTTACCGCTCGACTTGCATGTGTTAGGCCTGCCGCCAGCGTTCAATCTGAGCCATGATCAAACTCTTCAATTAAAGTTTTTGTGACACCGAAGTGTCGGCTCAATGAATACTGCTTTTTGTCTCCGCTTTTTAAAAGCAGAAGCAAAAAGTGACATTACATAAGTAATGTTGAATTGACTGTGCTCTTATTGATAACAGTTGCCTGCTCCAACTTGAATTGGTCACTCGATTCATTGATAAAATCTTTTTGGATATTTATCGACGAGTGCCCACACAGATTGATTGGTCTATATTGTTAAAGAGCGCCTAGTGTCTGGCTTACCGCCTTGGCTAGGGGTGCGTATCTTACGCTTTTCGAAAATCAAGTCAACAAATATTTGCCAACAATTTTAGGATTTTCTTTTACCTTGAGTTTGCCGTTTTCAGACACTCTCTGTCGGTGAGGCGGCATTATAGGGAACAAATAACTTGTAGCAAGTGATTTTTTTACTTTTTTTCCCGTTTGCTCAAAAAGAAATCAGAAAGGTTATAAATAATGTTACAACCTTTGAAGATTATCACAGCAATAGGTTGGAAAAACCCCAGACATAAACGTAAGATTCATCTATCTGTTCTATTTTATTTATGTATTCATCTTTCTTATTAATTGATAAGTAGTATTCCAATATGAATTTAACTAAATCTTTTTTGTGGCTTGCCACGTTTGCTGTGTTAGGTGTTATTGCACTTTCTCAGCTCGCTATTCCCTCGGTTGTCGCTTTTCTGGTTGGATTGGCAGGGGCAACTCTTATTTTTATTCTCACTTCACAAAATTCGTCTTCTCAACAGCAGTCACAGATGGCGACAACAACATTATATGTCGGCAATCTCCCCTACAAAGCGAATGAATCGAATGTAAAAAGCTTATTTTCAGATTATGGTGAAGTCTTCGCAGTGCGTTTAATGAAGGACAAACGGACTGGAAAACGACGGGGATTTGGCTTTGTAGTGATGCCAGAGGCTGATGCACAAGAAGCGATTACGAAACTCAATGAGTCTAGTTATATGGATAGAACCCTTAAAGTTCGGGTTGCGAATGATCCAAAAAACCCTGAAGCGGAAAATTCTCAATTTGATTAAATCCCCACTCGGATAAAACTCGTGTCAGTGCCTCACCGTCGTATGGTGAGGCACTGGCAAAAATCCGAGGTGTCTGCGGCGAATGCCTACACATTCTCGGTGAAATCAGACTAACCACTCTTCGAGCAATCGCTTTTCCGGAATCCACCAGAACGACATTCTCTCCCAATGTCTGCTGAATTTCATATCTCAATAGTGGAAAGTGTGTACAGCCGAGTACAGCAACATCGATTCTCCCTTGAAGCGGCTGAAGAATGTTTGCCAGCTCAGACATATTCACGGTGACACCGCGTAATTTGCGTTCAGCCATATCGACCAATGCGGTTGACCCGAGCAGACAGATCTCTTTGTCAGATGAGAAATCCCGAATCAGCTCATGGGTGTAAGGCCGTTGAATGGTTGCAGGTGTCGCAATAAGGCCGACACATCGCTGCGCTAAATTACAAGCAGGTTTAATCGCGGGAACCACGCCAACAACCGGGATATCTAATGTCTTGCGTAAAGTAGGCAGAACAATCGTACTCGCGGTATTGCAGGCAATCACTACGATATCAATCGCCATTCTTGTCACAATAGATGTGACTAAGGTTTCAACCCGGTTGAGTAGTTTTTGCTGTGGCAGCTCTCCGTATGGATAGCCTTCATTATCGAACAGATAGAAATAGTTGTGCTCGGGGAGCAGCTGCTGAATCTCCCGATAAACCGAGAGACCACCAACACCAGAGTCAAAAATTAGGATATTAGAAACTTTTGAGAACACGTTTGACTACATCGAAATACTAAAGATGAAAACGCATGATACGCTTTCAATCAATTTTGACAATCATGATTTTCAAAAGAAAATAAACCGCCCGAAGGCGGTTTCTCTGACGTTTAAAACGTATAGGTGATATTGATAGAGTAAGCTCTCGATGGTGATGGATAGCCATAAGATGTTTCATATGACTTGTCAAAAAGATTATCGATACGTCCACCAATAGTTACCGATTCATTAGCCTGATAATTAATTGCCGTATCAACAAGAGAATATGATGGCAAAGTAACAGTATCGAATGCTGAGTTGTCTCGTTTTCCTATATATAGATAATTCACCGATAAATCGAACACATCAAAGGATGCTGTCATATTCCATTTATAGGATACATGCGCGCGACGAGGTAATAGTTCATTTTTGGCGTCTCGGGCATCTTTATACTCAGCACTAATACGATGTTGCACAATGCCGGTATCGAATTCAGATGTCAGTTCGACCCCTTTAATTCGAGACGTCCCGTCGATATTATTGTAAGAATTGCTTGAAAACTCATAATTGATCAAATCGTCAATTTGGTAGTCATAACCAGTCAAAGACCAATATACCGTCTGAATTACACCATGAAAACCAAGCTCAGCATTCTGCGAAGATTCTGGTTTTAAGTGCACATTACCATAAGTAGCGTCATGTAGCTGGTATAAGTCTGGGCCTTTGAAAGCAGTTCCGTAGGAGGCCTTCACTCCAAATTCAGGAATGAGTTGATAGCCTGCGGCTAAATTATAAGTCGCTTTATTGCCGAAGTCCTCGTTATCATCATTACGAATACCAACTTCAAGCTTTGTTTTATCATGATGAAACGAAGCTAACCCATACAGACCGAAATTATCGTGTGAAAACTGTGTATGATTTGTAATATCGTCATATGAGTCTTCTCGCCAATCTACACCCCCGGATAATATCAACGATGGCATTGCTGTATAACTATTTATCCACTGAGCCGTATGTTGTTTAACTTCATCCTGAGTCGTGCCTGCACTACCTTTACCCAAAGATTGCTCATATCTCCAAGATTTCTGTCTTTGAGTAGACAACTGTACTTCTGACTGGAGATTATCCGACTTATATTTACCACCAAATCCAGCAGCGATATCTTCTTTCTCGGATTCATACTTATTACCTCGACTATCATATTGGTAGGTATTGTCATAAGCCCGAACGTTGCCAAACAAAGAGACTTGCTGATTTACATCATGTACATAGCCGATTAGCGCATTATTGGTTTCAAAACCATGTCGATCCCCATCATTCTTTCCAGAAACAGGATGAACATTATAACCATCCGTACTTTCATGCCCCACTGCAACATTCAATTGATTGTTATCATGAACTTTAAAACCAGTGGTAACACTGATTTCCTGAGAATCCAAGCTGCCAAGCCCAACACTTAACTGAGTCTCTTCTTGCTGTGATCGCGCTTTGGTAATGATGTTGATAACACCACCGATAGCTTCAGAACCATATAAAGAAGCACGAGCCCCTCTGACATACTCGATTCTCTCAACATAAGTCAGTGGGATCTGATTAAAATCAACTGAGCCGATTGCTGCACGAGCAAAACGAGCACCATCAAGTAAAACCAAAACCTGTGTTGAGCTCGTTCCTCTTACAAACAACGATGAATTTTGACCTCTCCCGCCATTTTGACTGATTTCTATCCCAATCATATTTCTCAGCAGCTGAGGAATACTCTTCGCTTGACTCCGATGGATATCTTGCTGAGTAATGACTTCAACATCAGCCAATGTGGATTGAGCCGGCTGCTCAAACCGATTCGCAGTCACAACCATTGTGTCGGTGTCTGCGTTTGAACTGTCTGCATAAGAATAAAAAGCGCAAGAAAGCTGCGATACCACTGCGATCGCTAAAACTGTTTTTTTCATTTTTATATCCTGAATTCGCGTTAATCTGACCGGGACTCCTGTTATCTCCCGGTTGCTGGCAGGTCTTCGGACTTAAGAATATGATTACCCCTGAGATAACCGCCAAAATCTCGACTTCCCACATCCGATGCAGTGTCACTTAAGATCTTGTCTTCTATTTACCGCTGCGCGTCAGTTCTGGATTTTCACCAGATTCCCTTTTCAACACCTCATTTGACATACATACACTGTCATTTGAGAGTACCAACTGGCACGATAGTATTGACCTACATAAAGCTTGTCCAGATGATATTCACCTGACTCATGAACAAAATCCTCAACAGATCCACGAACAGACTGGACATCATGACGGAATTGAATAAAATCTGCGCTCTTTCATTGTTCGCTCTGTAAAGCGTTTCGTTCTGTAAAAATAAAGGTAATACGATGGCTACTCTTGATGTAAATCCCGCACGCTACCAGAATCAACTGCAAGAGAAAGTCACTCGGCTTACTGAGATGTTTTCTGAATTTCAAATGCCGGCACTGACCGTATTTGAATCACCAGAGCAACACTATCGAATGCGCGCTGAGTTTCGCGTCTGGCATGAAGGCAATGATATCTATTACATCATGTTCGATCAGCAAACCCGTCAGAAATACCGGGTTGATCAGTTCCCGGCAGCAAGCCAACTGATCAATCAATTGATGTCCGCTTTACTCGAACAGATTCGCGACAACGACATCCTGCGTCACAAACTGTTTCAGGTTGATTTTTTATCGTCGCTCAGCGGAGAGATTCTGGTCTCACTGCTCTACCACCGTCAGATTGATGAACAGTGGCAACAAGCTGCACAAACTTTGAAATCAACCCTGCACCAACAAGGTTTCAATCTGAATCTAATCGGCCGTGCGCGAAAAATAAAAATGGTCTTAGATCGTGACTATGTGATCGAAAAACTATCCGTCCATGGTCAAACCTACACATATCAGCAAGTTGAAAACAGTTTTACTCAACCCAATGGTCGGATTGCCGAGAAAATGCTGGAATGGGCCGTTGACTGTACCCGAGAC
Source organism: Vibrio sp. MEBiC08052 (assembly GCF_001506075.1). Classification (GTDB taxonomy): domain Bacteria; phylum Pseudomonadota; class Gammaproteobacteria; order Enterobacterales; family Vibrionaceae; genus Vibrio. Next base: position 255,792 of record NZ_KQ947476.1, read on the forward strand.
AGCCAGAGGGGGGATCTGTTGGAACTCTACTGTGGCAATGGGAATTTTTCGCTGGCGCTGGCACAAAATTTCAATCGCGTATTAGCGACAGAACTAGCGAAGCCTTCCGTCGATTCAGCGCAATATAACATTGCCGCCAACCACATCGATAATGTACAAATCATCCGCATGTCCGCAGAAGAATTTACCCAAGCAATGGAAGGAAAACGTGAGTTCCGTCGCCTGAAAGATGCCGGTGTTGATCTCAGCAGCTACCAATGTGAAACGATTTTTGTCGATCCGCCACGTTCCGGCATGGATATCGATACTTGCAAAATGGTGCAGAAATACCCGCGGATTCTTTATATTTCTTGCAACCCGGAAACCCTGAAAGAAAACCTGACGGTTCTGAGTGAAACACACCGCGTTACGCGCTTCGCGCTGTTCGACCAATTCCCCTACACCCACCACATGGAAGCAGGTGTGCTGCTAGAGCAGATTGAATAAAAGTTTGAAGAGATATTCGTTGTTCAAAAATCGCTTTCGGATACGATGCGGGAGCGGTAATTATTTTCAAAAAGTCAGCCTGTCCGGTCAGTTGTGATACTGCCATCACGTTCAATTGCTGAACGAAGATGCGCTGCTGCGTATCATCATCCCCTCTAATGACTACCTCAAGCTTGCCCCTTGGAGTCACCGATCATCAGTGATTCCATATTCAGACTGATTGTTGTCTGTAATGCTTCGATAGAACGTAGCAAAGCAGCTCTTTCCTGCTTTTGAGTCGGGTATGCTTCTTGGTGTTTACGGCACTCCATGACGACATTGCACCAAAAAAAGATTTCATCAAGTTTATGTTGGGTACTATTCATAAGCCACATCTCTAACCAATTTTTGATTGTTATCGTCTGATCATGCCGCAAAAAAAATATAAAAAACAGGTGGTATTTTTTGACAGGTTGCAAATGGAATAGCAACGAGTAGTATAATCGCGCCAGTTCTTTTATATGCATGATAAGCAACATAGGAATCCGCCCAAAATGGATGTTAGTTCAATAGAAATGGCAAAGGCTTGCACTCAGTTCAGCCGACTGATTTCCAAAATATATGACGATGCCATACATATCAGCTATTCAGTGGTCTCACTGGACACGCAAGAAATCTATACCTTATCAACAGATTATGACTGGCACCTGAGCTACTGGGAGCAAGGATTAAACAGAACAGTGGGAACACGCATGTCACCGGGGCTTTCATCATGGCGGGGCAAAGATGAAGAATATCATCATTTATTAAGTAAATTTCGTATCCCGGATAAAGTGGATTATACCTGGTTATGCTCACAACGCGCTGAAATCGTCTCTTTAGCCTGCCGCCATCAACTCACCAGTCAGGAAAGTCATCAATTGGCAGTCCTGCGTCCTTATCTGGCTTATCATGCTCACAAATTATGGCTGAAACATCAGGTTGCAACGCTCCCCTATCAGTCAATGGCCGCCCTATCCGATACACCAAATACTCATATGAATGAGCAAAACCATTTCCGGTTTGGTGATATTGTCCTGACCGCGAAAGAAATGAGTACCATCCGCCTTCTGTTATCTTTTCATTCCCCCAAAGAAATCGCTTGGCAACATCATTGCAGTGAATCTGCGGAACGAAAACGCATTGAAACCATCAAGAGAAAGATTCGTTGTACCGGCAATCGAGCCACCTTTTTTCAGTTACTCCAAAAACACGGGATACTTGATGCATGTCTGGATGTTTACACCACGTCTCTTTAACCTGTCGGGATCTCGATAAAAGCCAGAGATTCTATGCGCAATTCGGCTATACGACACACAAAAGTTACACCGATGAACAAGTCTCGATTGTCATGATGACCACAGAGGCGGGTTCAGCGATTGAGCTGTTCTGTTTTACCGCTGGGCAGCACACAGCCCCCCAGCTCTCAGATATTCAATCAGTCCCCAATATTCAAACCATTGGCATCACGCATATCGCCATTCAGGTTGATGACATTGCAGCAACACGTCAGCAACTCGCTCAGTTTACCCCGTGTACAGAGATCAAACCGGCTCGAATGGGGGGCTTTGTTTATTTTTTCACCCATGATCCCGATGGGAACCAGATTGAAATTATTATGGAGAATTAACATGTTAAGTTGGCTACAACGATTGGGGATTGTCTCAGGCAATGCATTCGAGTTTTACGATATTGCAGTCTATGCTGCTATCTCTCCTTATTTATCTCATTTGCTATCCAGTCATGGCATCGTCCATTCAGAATGGATGGTATGGGGAATTTTCGCGCTCAGATTCTTAATCCGGCCACTCGGTGGGTTGGCCATTGGTAAAATTGCGGACACACAAGGAAGAAAAAAAGCCCTGATCATCACCAGCAGCCTGACAGGCAGTGCAACGCTGCTGATGGCGGCTTTACCCGTCAATATCTTGGGAGAAAGTCTTGTGATACTCCTGTTATGTCTGCAAATGATTCAGGCCTTCAGTTTTGGCGGAGAGTACCCAACCATCATTCAATACCTGCACCAAGGGAGCCAACGTGAACAACATGCTCGTATCAGCAGTCTGATTGTTGCCAGTTCAATTGTTGGGGTGATTGCATCCGTCTTAATCGTAATGGGGCTGAAAGGCACCTTATCTGAAAGCCAGATGCAAGCTTATGGATGGCGTATCCCTTTAATTATTGGCGCAGTGAACATTGCCATGAGTTTTTGGTTCCGCCTGCGCTTGCCCGCTGCGCTTCCGACCCCACAGCCGACTCGCTTAACCAACGATGTAAGAACCACAGTCAGGATCGGTTTGGTGTCTGTAACAGGAGCGGTAGTTTTCTACGTCCAGAATATTTCCAGCACCATTTTAGCCAAAGATTTCCCCATTCAGCCGTTTGCCTTGGTTAACTCGGTGACCTTACTTGTGATGATCTTGCTAGTCGGATGGATCACGGACAAATACCTGTCATCACCAAAGAAAAGCTTTTCGGGCGGATTATTGGCCGGTTTAGTGGTTTCTTATCCGGCTTATTCTCTGTTGATTCATAGTCATGATGGGTGGCAACAATGGATCGCATTTATCACGATCAGCCTGATTTCAGCACTGATTTTAGCCAATCTGGCGACGGTGCTATTTTCCATTGCCCGCAACAACACCACCTCTCTGGGGCTTGGCTATAACGTTGCTCTCTCAGTTTTTGGTGGCATGAGCCCGTTAATTGTGAGTTTCCTGTCTGGGTATGATGCCAGTTATGTCGGTGCATATGCCGCATTGACAACCATACCGGCACTCATTGGTATTTACGCATTCTCGGCACCATCGTTAACGCTTCAATCTCAGACCAATCGATAATCAGACTTTACTCAATCGAACTATCACAAATAACACATAAAAGTTCCTCACATGATGTGTGAGGAACTTGATGACTATCGTCTCAATCCCTCAGAGCTGCTCACACGTTTTTCTGCGCCCTATCATTACTCTGTCTCAAAAATAAAACACTTCCGTGATACTTATTCCACTTCTTGCAGGCAACTTTTTGCTCGCCGGGCAACTTTTTGCTCGCCTCCGGGCAAGATCTTGCTTGTAATTACCTTTGTATCTATATAACACATTGATTTTATTGGCGTGAGTGAGTTGGCACACCCCTTGCTCTTATTGTTTAAGAGCCTAAAGGTTCTATGTGCATTAAAAACATGAACTTATTATAGATAATTGAAGGAATTCAGAATGCCAACTCCATGTTATATCTCTATCGAAGGTGAAACTCAGGGGCTAATCACGTCAGGCGCTTGTACAGCAGATTCTATCGGTGACTCTTTTGTTGAAGGTCACGAAGATGAAATGATGGTTCAACAGTTCGATCACGTTGTGAGCGTTCCAACTGATCCTCAATCTGGTCAGCCTGCTGGTCAACGTGTTCACAAGCCTTTCAAATTCACTGTGAACCTGAACAAAGCCGTTCCACTGCTGTATAACGCACTGGCTTCCGGTGAAAAAATGTCTTCTGTGACGCTGAAGTGGTACCGCACTTCAATCGAAGGCAAGCAAGAAAACTTCTTCACCACAACACTTGAAAACGCAACTATCGTTGACATCAAGTGTGAAATGCCACACTGCCAAAACCCAGCAGATTCTGACTACACGCAAAACCTGACTGTCTCTATGTCTTACCGTAAGATCACTTGGGACCACGTTAACGCGGGTACTTCAGGTGCTGACGACTGGCGTAAGCCAATCGAAGCTTAATTGTCAACTGAACAGGCACCTTGTGTGTCTGTCCGACAATGCTTTGATTGTCCTGTTGCTCACCCGCGGGTGGGCAACATTGTTTATATCAATCACACATTAATTAGAAAAGTAGACTCGACAAAACGATAAGACAATATACCTAAACAACTTCGCGCAGCAGAAAGTCGTTTATGAGGTTATTCAGGTATATGTGTTGTGAGGCAAGATGGCTGGGGCGACGGTTCAAAAACTGAGAGATTCCTTCAGGAAAATTGCTTTCTCGTTGATTTCCCCGCCAATTTTTCATTTTCATCAAGACTCATATACTCATCCGGTTATAATCGGATTTCGCGTTTAGTTATCGTTTATTTTGACAATATAGTCTGTTTTGGCAATACCGTCTGTTTTTGTCAGAGCACATGATAGAAAAACGTAAATGTTTCTAACAAGAACAACCGGAAAACCGGGCCGAACCCATGTCATTTATGACCGTGCTGCTCCTCAAGGATGCACTGATTTTATATGTGACAAAATCAATGGGTATATGAAATTCAGTCAACTCAACAATGTCAGGAAAAAACTATGGGGACTTTGAACTTCCGTCTTGTCAGTGGTGTCGGTGAAGCCTTGGTCGTCCGTGACTATCAGGGACATGAATCTATCTCTGATTCATTGGATGCACAGGGCAACCCGGTGTATGGCTTTCGCTATCACATCGAGCTGGCCAGCCGCGATTCCGGCATCAGTGCCGAGCAACTGGTTGATACCGCAGCCGTGCTGGAAGTCATCCGCAATGGCGAAGTGGTGCAGCAAGTCCACGGCATTGTGCGCAGCTTCAGCCGCGGTGATACCGGCCATCATCACACTTATTATTCCCTGACACTGGTGCCCGCGCTTGAGCGGTTGTCATTGCGCCACAACAGCCGGATTTTCCAACAAAAAACCGTCCCTGAGATTCTGGCGATGCTCCTCTCGGAAATGAACATCACCGACTACGCCTTCTCCGTCAAACGCGAATGTGCACCGCGGGAGTTCTGTGTTCAGTATCGGGAGACCGACCTAGAGTTCTTCCACCGGCTGGCGGCAGAAGAAGGCTTAATGTACACCTTCAGCCACGAGGCCGAAAAACATACCTTAGTCGTCACCGATAACAGTGCCGGATTTACTCAGCTGGGCGGTACTGTGCCGTATAACGTACTGTCCGGTGGTGTGGCTGACACCCCGTATGTCTCCGCCATGCGTGAGACCAAACAGTCCGAAGTTACCGAAGTGACGCAGCGTGACTATAGTTTTAAAAAGCCCTCTTACAGCTTTAAACAGTCGGCACTTGGCAGTGACATGGCCTATCAGTTGCCGGACTACCAACACTACGATGCACCGGGGCGCTATAAAGACGATGCCAGCGGCAAAGCCTTCAGTCAGATTAAGCTCGAACATCTGCGCCGCACCAGTCATACCGCAGCCGGTAAAAGTAACGAAGCCAAACTTCAGGCCGGGGTGGTGTTTACACTAGCCGACCATCTTGATAGTGCAATGAACCGCCCCTGGCTGATTGTCGGGATTGACCATCAGGGCAGTCAGCCCCAGGCACTGGAAGAGTCCGGAGGCAGCGGTGCCACCACTTACAGCAACCAGTTTGTCGTCATCCCGAATGAAACCCTGTGGCGTATGCAGCCCCAGCCAAAACCGCAAGTCGATGGCCCGATGGTCGCTACCGTTGTCGGCCCCGAAGGCGAAGAGATCTACTGTGATGAACATGGCCGGGTGAAAGTCTCTTTCCCGTGGGACCGCTACAGCAACGAAGATGAGCACAGCTCCTGCTGGGTGCGCGTCGCACAAGGCTGGGCAGGCGCCCAGTACGGCATGATGGCGATCCCTCGTATCGGTCATGAAGTGATTGTCACCTTCCTCAACGGTGACCCTGATCAACCGATGGTGACCGGGCGCACCTATCATGCGACCAACACGCCGCCCTATCCTCTGCCGGATCACAAAACCAAAACCGTGATTCGCACCCAGACCCATCAGGGCACCGGTTTTAACGAATTAAGTTTTGAAGACCAGTCCGGCAGCGAGAAGATTTACCTCCACGCGCAGAAAGACTATGAAGCGCTGGTTGAAAATGACAGCACCACCCAGATTAAGCATGACCGCCATCTCACGGTTGAAAATGACCATTACAGCCATGTGCAGGTCAACGACCATCTGAGTATTGACGGTGAGCAGCGAACCGCAATCAAACAGAACCTCACCCTCGAAACCGATGCCTCACTGCATCAGAAAGTCGGCCAGAAAACCATTGTCGATTCAGGCAGCGAAGTGCACCTCAAGGCCGGAAACGCTGTGGTACTCGATGCCGGTAATGAAATCACCGTCAAGGTCGGCGGCAGTTTTATCAAAGTCGATGCAGGCGGCGTGCATGTGGTCAGCGGTGCGATCAACCTTAACTCCGGCGGCAGTGCCGGCAGCGGCAGCGGTTACGCCGGCCAGCTTGCAACCATGCCGAACCTCCTCACTGCGTTAACGGCTCCGGAGGAGGCGCAGGCTTTAGATATCACTGCAACCCAAACGCCTGCATCCCCGGCGATCTACACACTTGCTTCACCGAAAAATATTCAGGCACCGGCATTTGAACAGGTTTCAATGCAGAACACACCGATGTCGAAAATGTGTCAGCGCCAGCCGGACGGAAGCTGTCCGCGTGGTGACTGTCCGTGTACCTCGGAGGCATAAATAATGAGGCTTTTCCCAGAATTACAAGATAGTTCACTGGTACATTGGCTGGTGGTTGATTCCGTCCGGGTACCGGATATTACCCAGCTCGTTTACCAGTATGAGAAAAACGTTGAGTTATATCGCCTGTTTGCCGGTACCCCGTTCGATCATTTAATTGAGCAAAGCCCGGTGGCTTTCCGCTATAGCGGTGTGACTGAAATCGAGCGACAGCTCAAAGAAGATTTTGCACTCCGAACCAGTAGCGTGCTGTTTTCCTGTGATCCGTCTGTTGCGACTGAATCGGTCATTCAGCATTTTCAGGCACTGCTTTATGTGGTCGTTGCTGAATCCCCGATTCTATTCCGTTATTACGCCAGCCCGATGTGGAATGACGTTGCGCCAGAAACCACCGCAGAGGATCGATGTACGCTGCTGGGCCCGTGTCAGGCACTGAGTTGGGTAGACAGCCAGCAGAACGGCCATTCACTCAGACAGTTTCCCGAGGCGAAGACCGAAGCCGATTTCCAGTTACCGTACCATTTACAATCCCCCGTATTTAACGCATTGGTAGAACAACGTTATGGCTAATCCAACTGAGACACCGAAAACTTATCAAATACAACCCGGTGACTGTTTAAGTCTGCTTGCAGAGCATTTTGGTACCAAGCCGGAAATTATTGCAAAACTGAACAGTGATCTGATTAATGATATCGATCTGATCTATGCCGGCGATACCATTATTCTGCCCGGAGAGGATGCAAACTCTGCAATCGATAACCAGCCCGGCAGCCGGGATGAGATCCCCAAGCCACCGGGAAAAGACGCCTGTGCTGGTGATCTATGCTCCGGAAAGGATACCCCGTTTACCGATATCCTGTATGTTCCGTCACACCCGACCGAAAAACAAAAACGGTTTTACGCCATTACCGATGAAGTCAAACAAGCGATTCAGGCAGAGCATAAACGCTTAGCAGAATCGATCGTTGCCGATCAAACCGAGACCATCCAAAACCTCAATCGTCTCGGAATTCTCTCACGCTTTTATACCAGCCCGCATGAGATGTTCCTCGAATCAGAAGATGACCTGAAGCGTTACCGTTTTCTATTCCATGCGCGTAAGACGATTCGCTCCGGCGCGGCTAAAAATTATCAAAATGGTGGCGAAAATGGGTTTATCGTCAGCCTTGCCGAACAAGAAGGCCTTGATACCAATAAACTGCTTGACCGTTATACCACTTGGGAAAAACTCAAATACTGGACATTTATCGGGGTCATGTGGACCAGTCCAATTGCTCAGACATTACTGCTCACCAGTAGCAATGTGAAAGAGTATCTCGATAAGGCGAGTAAAGAAGCCTATCACCTAAAGCAAGCCCGAAAACAGTTAAAAGAAACATTGCAAGATCATCTCGACGATGAGATCGAAAAACTGGATAAGGTTGCAGAACTTACCGCAAAAAATAAGCAAGCCGACGACGGCTCTTCTTATGTTTATGACAAAAAGCGGAGCTACTTCACCAGTAACTATGAAAAAGAAATAGAAAACTCGGTCAAAATGTTGCTCCGGGAGCGCAGGATGTGGGGAACTGATGCCAAATTAGCGCTTGATTCCCATGAACAGGCAACACAACTGATCGAAAATTTATGGGATCGTGAAGTCAAGTATGCCGACGAGTTTATCAAAAAATGTACCGCAGCCCGAGAGGCCAATGAGGATGAAAGACTGGTCACTGTCGGGCCATATTCCTACAATAACCCACCGTATGCATGGAACTTTACCCGAACACTGAATGCATTAAACCTGCGTGGCTATGTGGTGAAAGAGCAATGCCTGACCATGGCCGAGCTGGAAGGTACCAGCCCGGCGCAACTCGGCCCCAAAACCCTTGAGAAGAACTTTTCAGAATGGCGCGAAAATAAGTTTTTCACTGACAACGGACTGCCGGTCAAAATTACCGAAGGGGCAAAACTGGTCAACGACTTGCTGACCGAGCTCAATATCAATAAGGAAGCGTTGCACGCCACAAATATCGACGGTACTCGTAAACAGACCGAAGAAGAGCTGATTAAATCACTGCTCAGTCAGGGCTGCGCAGGGCAATGGGCCTATTACCCCTGCCTGGCGCTGGTCAAACTGGTCGATGCGACAATCACCAAATGGATAGCCGACTTAGACGAACTGCTGGGTCTTGATAAAGATGAGCAAAATAAACGGATGCCGGCACCGGATATGTTCGGTGACTTACTGTGGCTGAAAAAGCTCGCCATGGCGCGAATTGATGCGCTGAAAACCATCGCCACATCGAGAGCCCAAAAAGGTGCCGATTCACTGCGTAATTTCTACCTCAGCGGTGATAAAATCCCAGCCAGCTACCTGCTGCTCTGGGAAGAAAAAGAGTATCAACCCAAAGAGAAAAAGACCAAAGTCTTCCGTAAAGAGACCGGCAAAGCTGACCTTCAGGTGGTTGAATGTGTGTTGATGTCTGAAGGAACACTCGGCTGGGTGCGAGGCCCGGCGTGGTATTTACCTAAAGATGAAAAAGACACCCTGCTGGCAAAAGGCCATCTCAAAGATATTACCACTAAAGTCGCGCTGATCAGCCCGGCTGCCGACAGCAAAACACCCCAAAATATTAAGACCGCACAAGCCAATGCATTTCCGACCCTGTCTGAGGCGATGAAAGCCATCCGTACATCCATCAAAACGGATGGCGTTAAGGCATTGAAAGCGAGTATGCTGAATGGCAAGTTCCTGCTCAACCCAATCAACTTAGCCGCAGAAAAAAAATCAGAAGTATCGGCATTCTGGTCAGACAGCTATCACTGGGAAGAAGGACTCGGACCGGACGGCAAATCCTCTCAATATGTGGTTGATGCTTCCGCACAATTTATGCGCTTGTCTTCCAGTGTGAAGACCAACCTCAATCTCCCGTTAAGCGAATACAATAATCTCGCGGTCAATACCGATACCACTGCCGGTGGCGCACTCAATTTCACTGCGGATTTATTCCGGGCTCAATTAACGGCGAAGGCGTGGTTCCCGCTTCAACCTGAAAATGATGACCATAAAGACAAACGCCAGTTCAAAGGGGAACCACTAGCAATCCATTATCTGAAAAACGTGGATGGGCAAGATAAAAAGGACATTTATGATGCCGGTGAGATGTTTATGCGCGTCTCCGCCACGATTTATGGTTTAGCAGCCGCCAGTGTCAGTATCGCCGGGAATCTGTGCTTCGGCCCGGCCACAACGAAAGCGGGTGAACTCGGTGTCCGGGGTAAGGCGATTACAACAGCGGACTATAATGCCGGTGAAATCAGCCAAGTCCGCGCAGCACCGCCACCACCCTTGCCACAGTCAGAGCAATCAGTCGGGCAAAGGGCACTCGGCACACTCAAAAAGAACTCCGCCGCACAAGCAGGAATTACCATTGATGCCTTTGCCGGGGTTGAAGTCGGCGGTGAGCTGAGCGGTGAAGTCTACTGGCGGCCACCGACGATTGACATCTCCAATAGTGCGGAGCGCGGCAAGATGATGCGCTTAGGGAGTTTAGCGGTTCAGGCAGCTGTCAGCTATGGCATCGGATTATCGGCTCAGTTTAGCATTACCTTCCACCGCGGAGCTTTATATGTGATTGCCGCAGCCAAACTGGTCTGCGGCCCCGGTGCATCAGGCAAAGTCGCGATCGCCCTTGATGCGCTCAACGTTGACCGCTTTATTCAATGCCTGCTCGCCATGCTCAATGAATCCGGCTTTAAACGCATTGAAGCTTTCGGTGAAGTGAATGAGCAAGGCCGCAACGAAGACTTTGAAGAGCTCAACCGCCGCCTGACCGTCGCGGTCGCACTCGGTCTGACTTTAGGTGAAGCCCTGCTGCTGCCGGCCAAAGCCCTGTCATTTATTCACAAAGATGGTTTGCAGGAAGATTATGCACCGTTAATCGCCAGACGGATCATCAAAAAAGATGAAGGCAAAGAGGGTAAAAAGAAAATTCAGATGTGGGTCTCTGATTTACCGCCTGAGACACTCTGCAACTTATTAGATTGCCTGAGTAACCAAAACAAAGGTGGCTTGTTCGAAAATGACGGAGAGAAAGTCGCCCGACAGAGTCAAGAAGTCGATAAGGCCTTAGCCATTGTGCAGATCTTAGAATGGATATCCCCAAAAACAGGTGCCAGTGAAGCGGATATTGAGAAAAAACGCCGACAGTTTGAAAAGACCCTGATCCGTATGGGGGGCAACTATGAATCCGCCCGGCTCCCGATGGAGCAGTGGCGACGCTTTACCCAAAGTTGGATGCAATTAGAAAACTTCATCAATCATGTTTCTAAGATTATTGGGAATACTAAGATCATTAAGAACATTAGAACAGATTTTAACGATTTTAGTGGGATTCTATGTGGCAATATGAAACGCTACCACTATGAAGCCGAAGAGCACTCGGATGCAATTGCTCATTTTGTCGATGGCGAATATGACTACTTAACCATTCGGGTTGCCAAAGAAGGTGACAAGCCACAAGTAGTTGCAGACCGCAAGCGCCTTGAAGAGACGATTCAAGCGACCGAAGACAAAGGTTACTTCTGGAACAAAATCACCTACAACCCGTGGAAAGAAAAAAGCTGGACACTTAAAGCATGAATATCAATAAGAAACTGATTTACAAAACACTGCTAACCATCGCTGGTGTGATTATTCTAGCGGCCGGCGGACTGATGGCCTATCTGGCGATCCCTTCCGGCTTTCAGTCCCGGCAGGCAGAAGGCCCCAAGGTACTGACTGAGCTGCTGAAAATGGCTCAGGAAAGCCAGCCATTTAACCCCGACCCGTATATCTCCAGTACCTATCGCCCCGGAGATCCGCTGTATGAACCCCTGCTATATATTCAAAGACATCGGCAGGGAAAAGCCGAAGAGCTGTTGCAACCCTTAGTCGAACAAGGCAATGCTGATGCCATGTACTGGTTGGCTCAAATCACCTATGACGATAGCTACTACTCCAGCGGCCCGGCGGCCAGGTTATTCCAGAAATCAGCCGAGCTGGGGAACCCCTATGCCGCACTCCGTTTAGATAGCAATGACCGTGAATGCCAGATGTTTATGAGCGGTTACTGTGATCAAAAGTGGGGAAAACTCGGGCGAAAACTACTGCAAGAGCGGGCAGAGAAAGGCGATAAAAAAGCAGAGTATTACCTGCTTCAGTATGATGAAAACAGCTCAGAAGAGGTGCATAAAGAGCTGGAGCGACTAGTCACTGAAAATGCCAAGAATTATTATTACCAACCCTTAATGAGACTTATAAAGAATTATAAAGATAGAATGTATTTAACTTTTTTCAATAGAAGAGAGACTATTTCTGCTGAAGAGAATAATTATATATCTGAGCTAGCATATCTTCCAGTCAATAATAACTTCCCACCAGCAATGACAAATATTGTTTTTTTTAATAGAGAATTCTATAAAAAACCATATTTATTAAAAGTAGTCAAGCAAAGTATAATGATAAATACAGAGCCATTCCTATGTATAAGATACTATACAGAAGTTGATAATACTGACAGAGATCATATTATAGATAGTGCGGCGTGTGCTACTGCTTCAGATCAATTAGAGAGCAGAGATGATCATTTAAGAAGGTTTAATTATATTCTTAAAGAAAACGACTTAAAGCCTTTGAGTAAATTAGAAATTAATAATGCTCATAACAGAGCACAAGAAATAATAAATAATATGACACCTGTCATCTATATTGATGAAATGAATCCAAGACCATAGATTTTATGTAATGGGGGATCTTAATCATAGATCCCCACTTTTATTCTTATAAAACCCCTTCTACGTCTTCTTTAATCAAATTTATCTCATCAAACGTAATCAGATTATTGAGAAATAGCAGAATCTCACGCAATTCATTTTGGTCAACGGAAGGTGCGGTGCTGGTGGCAAGGAAATCAATCAGATAACCGCGAGCAGTCAGGTGTAAATTAGGTTGTGAATTAGACATCGTAACCTCTTTGGTGTTAATGAGAGAATACAGCCACACTGAAGGTTCCAATCTCCATGGGTGGCAAGCTGAACAAGGTTTGGAACTACCGTTAACACCAAACGGTCAACACAAGGTTGCCTTGTCAGCTCACCATAATATGAGTGAGCCAAGGCTACACATAAACATGAAGTAGCACAAGGCGATGGTTTATGCATTTGGTGTTATTACTCGGTGTTCCAATCCCGACACCGTTTTTTATCGGTGCAGATCGAGCTTAAGCAGTATCTGATTTGCTGACGAGTCACAAGAAAATAAAGCGCGTGTCATAGAGTAAAATCTCATACTTTGCTCACACTGGGATCATCATTATTTTGCGAGTAATTTCACACTGTGCTGTTTTGAAACACCAATTCATCATGATTCATATTTAGATTGGGTTACAATCAAACCGCTCAAATGAAGTCATTTACAAGCTCAACCTGAAACAAAGTGATTCAAAGTAAATCTCATCAGCATCGCAGTATCAGTTTGATCGCCCTGTGTGCTTATGTCGCTTGAAGCGATGAACTCAGGGGAAAAGTTCAGGACGAACTTTTTAGCTTTTCGTGAGCAGGATGCGAATAAAAGCGCCCCTGATAGCCGGCACGAAAGCTGAACAACCGGCCTTTTTGGATACTTTTGGGGCCAAGCCAAAAGTATCTGATGCGCAGACTCAGAAGTGACTGAGATCGAAAACATTCAGCGCATCATACAATGCTCAAAACCAGAGACGAGAAAAGACAAAGGATACTTCTGGAACAAAACCACCTACAACCCGTGGAAAGAAAAAAGCTGGACACTTTAAAGCATGAATATCAATAAGAAACTGATTTACAAAACACTGCTGACCATCGCTGGTGTAATTATTTTAGCGGCCGGCGGACTGATGGCCTATCTGGCGATCCCTTCAGGCTTTCAGTCCCGCCAAGCGGAAGGCCCCAAGGTACTGACTGAGCTGCTGAAAATGGCTCAGGAAAGCCAGCCATTTAACCCCGACCCGTATATCTCCAGTACCTATCGTCCCGGAGATCCGCTGTATGAGCCCCTGCTATATATTCAAAGACATCGGCAGGGAAAAGCCGAAGAGCTGTTGCACCCCTTAGTCGAACAAGGCAATGCTGATGCGATGTATTGGTTGGCTCAAATCACCTATGACGATAGCTACTACTCCAGTGGCCCGGCGGCCAAGTTATTCCAGAAGTCAGCCGAGCTGGGGAATCCCTATGCCGCACTCCGATTAGATAGCAACAACCGTGAATGCCAGATGTTTATGAGCGGTTACTGTGATCAAAAGTGGGGAAAACTCGGGCGAAAACTACTGCAAGAGCGGGCAGAGAAAGGCGATAAAAAAGCAGAGTATTATCTGCTTCAGTACGATGAAGACAGCTCAGAAGAGGTGCATAAAGAGCTGGAACGACTAGTCACTGAAAATGCTAAAAATCATTATTATCAGCCATTAGAAAAATTATTAACAGATTATTTTGGCAATTGGCACATGCCTTTTTTAAATACTACAATAAGGGGGATCAGCAACCTGATCCCCCTTTTCTCCATTAAATCCCTTCTACGTCTTCTTTAATCAAATTTATCTCATCAAACGTAATCAGATTATTGAGAAATAGCAGAATCTCACGCAATTCATTTTGGTCAACGGAAGGTGCGGTGCTGGTAGCAAGAAAATCAATCAGATAACCGCGAGCAGTCAGGTGTAAATCAAGGTTAGATTGTGAGTTTGACATAAGTAACTCCCTGAGTTGGTTATAGACTATCACCAATCAAAGGTTCCTAATCTTCGAGTGGTGAACTGAACGAGGTTAGGAACTACCGCACTCAAGGAAACGGCCTGACCGAAATCAGCCTGTCCAGTCCACCATAATTTAGGTGTGCAAGACTGCATATAGTAAAGTCTGTATATACCGACGTCTATATGTCTTGAGTTTTTACGCAGGGTTCCTAATCCCGACACCGAATTTTATCGGTGCGAATTCAGGGTAAGCGGTGTCTATTTTGCTGACGAGTCATAAGAAAATAAAGCGCGTGTCATAGAGTAAAATCTCATACTTTGCTCACACTGGGTGTGTCATTATTTTGCGAGTAATTTCACACTGTTATCTATCTCTATAAAAGTGAGATCTCCCTTCAGGAAAATCGCTTTTCTTCTCATTTATCAGTCATATTTTTGTTTTCATCAGGATTCATATAACCGTTTCGTTATAATAGCGCTGGCTCTGTTTTCGTCTGCAAAAATAAATAGATAAACGCATCCACATTCAGACAGAGCAGTTCATCTTCATCATTTGCTTATTTCACAATGTCAGGAAAAAACTATGGGGACTTTGAACTTCCGTCTTGTCAGTGGTGTCGGTGAAGCCTTGGTCGTCCGTGACTATCAGGGACATGAATCTATCTCTGATTCATTGGATGCACAGGGCAACCCGGTGTATGGCTTTCGCTATCACATCGAGCTGGCCAGCCGCGATTCCGGCATCAGTGCCGAGCAACTGGTTGATACCGCAGCCGTGCTGGAAGTCATCCGCAATGGCGAAGTGGTGCAGCAAGTCCACGGCATTGTGCGCAGCTTCAGCCGCGGTGATACCGGCCATCATCACACTTATTATTCCCTGACACTGGTGCCCGCGCTTGAGCGGTTGTCATTGCGCCACAACAGCCGGATTTTCCAACAAAAAACCGTCCCTGAGATTCTGGCGATGCTCCTCTCGGAAATGAACATCACCGACTACGCCTTCTCCGTCAAACGCGAATGTGCACCGCGGGAGTTCTGTGTTCAGTATCGGGAGACCGACCTAGAGTTCTTCCACCGGCTGGCGGCAGAAGAAGGCTTAATGTACACCTTCAGCCACGAGGCCGAAAAACATACCTTAGTCGTCACCGATAACAGTGCCGGATTTACTCAGCTGGGCGGTACTGTGCCGTATAACGTACTGTCCGGTGGTGTGG
This sequence comes from Vibrio sp. MEBiC08052, assembly GCF_001506075.1. Lineage (GTDB taxonomy): Bacteria > Pseudomonadota > Gammaproteobacteria > Enterobacterales > Vibrionaceae > Vibrio. The sequence goes on from NZ_KQ947476.1 coordinate 271,713, forward strand.
CTGACACCCCGTATGTCTCCGCCATGCGTGAGACCAAACAGTCCGAAGTTACCGAAGTGACGCAGCGTGACTATAGTTTTAAAAAGCCCTCTTACAGCTTTAAACAGTCGGCACTTGGCAGTGACATGGCCTATCAGTTGCCGGACTACCAACACTACGATGCACCGGGGCGCTATAAAGACGATGCCAGCGGCAAAGCCTTCAGTCAGATTAAGCTCGAACATCTGCGCCGCACCAGTCATACCGCAGCCGGTAAAAGTAACGAAGCCAAACTTCAGGCCGGGGTGGTGTTTACACTAGCCGACCATCTTGATAGTGCAATGAACCGCCCCTGGCTGATTGTCGGGATTGACCATCAGGGCAGTCAGCCCCAGGCACTGGAAGAGTCCGGAGGCAGCGGTGCCACCACTTACAGCAACCAGTTTGTCGTCATCCCGAATGAAACCCTGTGGCGTATGCAGCCCCAGCCAAAACCGCAAGTCGATGGCCCGATGGTCGCTACCGTTGTCGGCCCCGAAGGCGAAGAGATCTACTGTGATGAACATGGCCGGGTGAAAGTCTCTTTCCCGTGGGACCGCTACAGCAACGAAGATGAGCACAGCTCCTGCTGGGTGCGCGTCGCACAAGGCTGGGCAGGCGCCCAGTACGGCATGATGGCGATCCCTCGTATCGGTCATGAAGTGATTGTCACCTTCCTCAACGGTGACCCTGATCAACCGATGGTGACCGGGCGCACCTATCATGCGACCAACACGCCGCCCTATCCTCTGCCGGATCACAAAACCAAAACCGTGATTCGCACCCAGACCCATCAGGGCACCGGTTTTAACGAATTAAGTTTTGAAGACCAGTCCGGCAGCGAGAAGATTTACCTCCACGCGCAGAAAGACTATGAAGCGCTGGTTGAAAATGACAGCACCACCCAGATTAAGCATGACCGCCATCTCACGGTTGAAAATGACCATTACAGCCATGTGCAGGTCAACGACCATCTGAGTATTGACGGTGAGCAGCGAACCGCAATCAAACATAACCTCACCCTCGAAACCGATGCCTCACTGCATCAGAAAGTCGGCCAGAAAACCATTGTCGATTCAGGCAGCGAAGTGCACCTCAAGGCCGGAAATGCTGTGGTACTCGATGCCGGTAATGAAATCACCGTCAAAGTCGGCGGCAGTTTTATCAAAGTCGATGCAGGCGGCGTGCATGTGGTCAGCGGTGCGATCAACCTTAACTCCGGCGGCAGTGCCGGCAGCGGCAGCGGTTACGCCGGCCAGCTTGCAACCATGCCGAACCTCCTCACTGCGTTAACAGCTCCGGAGGAGGCGCAGGCACCGTCATTTACGGCAAGCGAGGTACAAGCATCACCCCGGCTGATTCCTTATTCTCCGAACCTGATTCAACAGGTTGAAGCAGATATGCTGACTGGCAACCCGGTCACACCGGTCTGTAAAGTCCCCGTGGGCGGCCCATGTCCGTTTAGTGATTTTGACCCCAGTAGTTTGGCGACATCCCCAGCTACATCAGCTTCCGGCCAGAACTCAGCTCAAGGCAAATCATCAGCAGGACGCCAAGCCGAGAATGAAGCTCAGGAAATCCCTCTAGCCACACCGGTCATGATTTTTGAAACCAGACGTCAGATGGACGATATGGATGCCAGAGACATGCATCATGGGGATTATGATGAGCAGACATTAAAAGAACAGTTCGATTTAAAAGATGTTTCGGCCAAACTCAATGCCTATACAGGCCTGAAGTACCCGGATATTCATCCCAGTTATGGCGACTTTGGTGGCTTTAACCCCTACTCTCAACAACCCGAAGAGTATCTCAGCCTCGCCGAACGGTCAGAGATTATGTTTGATGAGTTTCGCGACCTGGCGAAGATGTTCTCATGGCATGGTGCCTATAAAAATGTCATTCATGAAATGATAACGCATATGCAGAAGAACACCGGCGAGCCGTTCAGTTCTCCATTACTGGATCAAGCGCTGAAAGAGCAGATTGAAGGGGATGATTCTGAAAATGGCTCTTTGCTGGAACTTAAGAAAGCTTTAGCAAGCAATATTGATTGGAATAGTGGGCAATACCCTGTTAATGAAGAGGAAGCTCTTCATAAAGCAATTTCTGGTTCTATATTACCTAAATTTGATGATTTAAAAGATTACACCAATGGATTGGTAATTTGTGTTCATGATACATGGTCAACTCAAATTACTCTTCAATCTCTGGAGGTTAATGGGGATCAGTTTACAGCAACAATTCACTATCGAGTTCAGGATCATTTCGGGCTGGATGATAGAGATATTCATAATTCACTTTATAAGCAGTTCCGTATATTTCGCCTCTGGTTTGTATTGCAACGCTGGCAAGAATTTGATTTTAAACCCTTTATCACTGAAATGCATGCATTGATAACACTCAAAGGAATACGACCATGACCATGAAAAAACTGGGATGGATGATCATAATATTTGTCTTGGGGTATAGCTTATTTTCACTTTTAAGGCCTGTAAAAATCATTGATGTTCACCAAGATGGAAGATGGAGCAGAGTTGTTGTGGAACATTTTCCTATCACTCATAAAGGGAAAATTTATTGGTGGGAAGAACACAAAGATTATTTGAAAAATAAATATGGAATACCAAAACCGGATGCAAACGGATATTTCGAAGTAAGTTTCTGGGATATTGGGTCAGGGTATAAAATCGATCATATGACAGATGAGGATTCTGATTTGCTCTGCTTTGATGATATGAAAACCAAAGCAAATTGTATTAAGAAAAAAAGGGTTTTTGTTGTTTCTCTGGCTAGAAACGGTGGGCTTCAGTTTCGTTGAGGGCTTATGATTAGTTACGGTAAACAGTTTCGGCACTGGGATGTCAAAAATATGCTGCTAAATATTGCTGAGAAATGGGTTCGACGTCTTTGTCTTCTTGCTTTGATTTTGTTGATACTTAAGGTCAGTTTTGATATTTGGATGACTCCTGATTATACCCGACAAAAGGCTTATGTGAGCAATTCTCCGGATGGTCAATATAAAGCGCTGATCGTCCCAACATCCAGCCGAACCGTTTTTATTCTACAACGCTTAAATGATCAGCAAAATTTGATTATTACCCCATTGCCAAGTGATTGGGTGGCGAGTATTTCCGATGATAATTGGACTTGTGACAAAGAAAATAGCTGCACAGCATACAGAGCCGGATATCAACCTGAATTTTCTCTACCGCCTTCATTCTGGCTACGCTTGCATACCTGGCTGACGGTTAAGATAAAACATTTAGAAAATCCGCAGCTAAACGAAATAAATCGGGATGAATAATATTGCTCTTATTATGTCGGCAATGGGCTAGAGAAAAACTATGAGGTATGGGCAAACATGCTGAATTTAACACACGAATATCACGGTCAGGCGGTCAACTGGTATGCCGTGGTTCGCGGTGATACCGGGCTGGCGGCTGCGGTTTATCAGTGGATTGACGGCCATCAGATTGAGCCGCTTTACCTGATGACCGTTTTAGAGACCTTACAGGATGAGAGCCCGCTGGTGATTGCCCTGAAATATGGCGGCGGTGACCCGCTGATCGACAAACTCCCGCCTGAGCAGACGCTTTACTTCTCTGCCCCGGCGCAGGTGTCGCTGGCCGAAGTGCTCCATCAACTGCGTACGCGGATGGTAGTTTATTTTGAAGGTAATACAACCGGCCTGCTCCATTACTATCATCCTCAGGTTGCCAGTTACTTTTTCACGCTGGCAGCCGCCGAAGAAACCAGTGGATGGCTTGGGTTATGCTGCTCAGCAATGGTCTATCGCCAACAATTGAGTGAGCCACCAAGCTGGGTCGAAGTCGGTGATGGGCATAGTGAAGCGGACCCGGATGTCTGGGTGATGCAGCCCGGTCAAGCGCAAGCACTGGCACGCCTGAGCGAAGATAAAACCATTGCAGCATGGGCGCAGCAGTCTGATATCCGTGAGATTGACTGGTTATGTCAGCATCAGGTTACCCATTTCTGCGACAACCACAACATTCAAGCAGCACCGCTGCAAAACCAGTTACGTCTGTGGGCTCAGCAGAACCAGTTTTATTTAGATACCTTCCAGCCGGAAGAGCAATTCTTAGCGCTCCAGCCGGAGCAGAAAATAGCACAATTAGAACAACGCGTGGCGAGAGGATTATAACTTATGGCTTGTACATGTGATCATAACAAACTGCTGTTGATCGAAGTCACCGGTACCCAACACGACACTCAGCAGGATTTTGCGTTCTATGATCTGACCGATATGAAGCAACAATCAGCGCTGGAGGGAAAGAAGTATACCGACAAAGCCCTCGCTGAAACGACGATCTACGGCTGGGACTGGTGTCAGGAAAAAGAAAATCGCAATGTCTGGCTCTCGGTGAAAGCCAGCGATGGCCCGATCATGCTGCCGCTGTTCGACAATGTCAGCCATACTCAACGGATCGCAAAAGGCCCGCAAAAATATCAGCTCCATTCATTTATCCCGCTGACGCTGTTACCCACATTTAAAGAGCACGCAACCCCTGAAGAGCGCATTGCCCCTTTACGTGACGGTTATCTCTATATTGCTTACAACGGCAAAATCTGGCGGGAAATAGAAGTTTCAGCCACGGATGCCGGAGAGCCCTGTTTCAAAGACGTTAACCTCTTTGCTTATCGGCAAGGCCGGGATCAGCCGGTCAAAACAGAGACGAAACGTGAAGTCACGGGCGAAGCATTAAAAGAGATTTGGTACCCGGCCAAAGAGAATGGCCGTAAAACCGATATTCGCATGGCGTTCTCAGAGGTACAGTGGAGCGGTGCGCGGATCAACAACCTAGAGGCAAACCCATCCGAATTAAATGTACGAATGGAACAGATTGACGACCTGAACCGGGCGTCCGATATGCTAGAAATGCGAGCCAGAGACGACGTTTCAGAGCTTCAGTTAGCTGACCCTTGTGCATTCAATAAAGACCTATCCGGAGCGGTTCTGCAAACACGCCTTCAATCGGCTCAGAAAGAGCGTGAGGAATACTGCAAAGATGACGCCTTTACCGCCTATAGTGAAATGAACTATGAGTATGATGCACGTTCTTCGGTTTTAGGTCGGGTCCTCTGGCAAAAACAAAAAGATGCTAAGGTCGAAAAACTTGGCCCTGAGCCTGATTTTTCTTCATGGGAAGGCGAAGCGACCGGAGATTATCTTGCCGATGCAAAAGCAAGAAAACTGCAAGTCCTTTACTTAACCGATCCCGTATTCAACCTGCGGCATCACCTCGCAATCTTGCAATACGCGAATAGCTTTTTACAGCAGATTCAGCTGGATGCAATGAGTCAGCCTTTCTACAAAAGCGCTGAACTTTTACAGATATTCGTCTTAACCCCGAAACTCGGAGAACAAGAGAATCCATCCTACAAACAGAAAAAACATGTTGATTTGAAAGATCATAGTCCGTTTAAACGGACCTTGCGTTTTCACTGGCGAGAGAAAATACGTGATGATGTGCGGAGCCTGCAAAAGAAAGTCCTTGAGCGACTGAAAGACCACAAATACGCTTTCGCTCTAAAAGATATGATCAGTATGGGTAACGGTAACGCATTGGGCGCACTCATACAGGTCAATACTTGTCGCCATGCGCTCTTATCTGACCCGGATCAATGTGATCAGTTGCTGCCAAAACATAAACGTCGTGACTTTTCATCCTCACTGGCATCGGTCAATGAAATCTTTGTCGAAGATAGTTCTCATCCATTAAGAGAGGTATTGTTCGGGAGCAAAAAGACTCAGGAAACCCTCAAAAAATATTTAGATACCGTCGAAGAAACTGCACCTTACAAAAAAGAGCTGGAGAAACTGGAAGGTGAAGCCAATGACGGCTCCGGCATTATCAATGTTGCTCTGCTGGCTAAAATTGTCTCGCAAGGGCTGGAGATGAAACCTGAAAGCCTTGAGCAGGTAGAAGCCGGCACGTTAATTCGAATTTCCCAAGATGCGGAACAATCAGAATTTCCGCAAGTGCGCCGTATTATGGGGGCTATCGATGCCATGCTCAGCAGCTATTTCCAACACGGCTTGGATTTAACCACATTAGCCGGAGCGTTGGCTGAAACAAAACAAGCCACCATCTCAATGCCGTTTAAAAAGCTCTATACCGATGCCGTGGGCATGGCCAAAATGTTTGGTGGTGATACCTTAAAATCGCTGACCTTTGTCCCGGTAACAGGTAAAAAAATTGAAGGTTTTGTAATTGGTCTCGATAACCCTGATGTCAAATTCGGTGTTGGTCCTGAGCAATCATCAGGGAGTTACCGCAACACACAAGGCAGACAGATTGCCCACGGAGATTTGTCTGTGGACGGTGAGAAAATCGCGTCAACCAGCAAAGCCCGGATGCCCAAAAACACCAGTCTGGATATTCAGGAAGATTTACAACTGCTCATGCTGAAAGATGTCGATTCAGAAGCAGCCCTGTTTATTAAGAAAAACCATCAGCTGATTGATGAGCTCAAAACCGCAGATTTATCTAAAGACCATGTCACCAAAACCAATGCCTACGAGAAATTCCATATTCCTTTATTTGTCTTGGGCATAGAGTTGATGAACTGTTGGAATGCTATGAGTTATTTATATACCCATGTTGATGACGACTACCTGTATTCTCGTATCAATTTGGCTAGTGCAGGATTAGATATCTCCATTGCTGCAGTTCATAGTCGAAATTTAATGAAAGCCAATACTGGGCGATTATTTGCGTTATCAGATAAAACAGCACTTCAGTTAAGTGCTGAGACACAAGCGGCTTGGCCGAAAGGCAAGCTCGGTATTGAACTGGTTGGGCGGGTGACAGCCCTTGAGCTGGTTGGCTGTGCCGCAGGTCTGCTGACCGCCGGATTGATGGTGTGGGATATGATCCGCCTGTTTGGCAGAAGAGATAACGATGCGGCTTGGGGCACAGCCTTAATGGCGACCGGGGTTGTCTTCGGCTCGGTAGCAGGGCTGTTTTTCTCTTCTACCTGGACATTTTTAGGTATGGGGCCGATCGGCTGGATCTCATTGATTGTTATCGGAGCCGGTTTTTTGATTACCTATCTGTTTACCGACGGGCCATTAGAAGCATGGATTAAAAATGGCCCCTTCGGTGAAGATCCGGCCTCTGGTGATGATGACTATGCCTTTTTGACCCAACAGCCGGAAGAAGCCTATAAACAGTTACTCAGCCTGTTTGTTTCTCTGCGTATACAGGTTGACCCCATTGAGGCAGCACCATTTAGCGCCACCCAACGACACGCCTATAAAACCACCGGCATCACTCACTGTGTGCGGATCAAATCCAATGTGGCGCAATTATTCAATGTTCAGGATAATAAAATCCAATTCAAGGTAAAATTCCGGCAAGTGCTGGAGCGGGTCAGTGAAAACAGGGGTGAGATTGAAGCCAGAGAAAATATGAAACGCACCTTTGGCGATGAAACAGCAGCAAGGTTCAGGGGCCCGATGTGGCAAGTGATTAAGCATCAACCGATTCAGGAAGCCGAAACCATCATCAACGCCGAAGAACGCATTTATCTGTTTAAAAACACCTATGCGAACCAAGAGAGTGTGGTATCTCCTCAAACAATCACACGCTACCAGCGCAATATTCAGGTATTGGCACAGGTCGAAGTAAAAAATATGGTCTTCCCTCAGCCCCCGTTGGCTGAATTTAAAGAAACCCAGCGGCATTTGACTGAGGGCAAAATTAGCATCAAGGTTGCTGATTTTGATGACGGTCAGCCCGTCGGCTTCTGGGAGACCCTGATGAATGAGCCGAAGAGCCATCCGGTCAATTATTTCTGGGCTGACTCCCGCGAGCGAGAGTATCAGTTCACCACTGCTGATAAACAAACAGACAGTCAGTCACAACCGGAGACACCGGCCGCTCCGCAAGCACAATTACAGCAAGGGTAACCATCCATGAGTGAAACCGTTTATCAACAACACGCCTATCGCAGCAATCAGGTCCCTCCGCAGAAACCTCGCCCGGAGAAAACACTCGCCCAGCGCTTACTGTCTGCCGGGCAACGAATGCTGCCGTGGAGCCGACCAACCCAAACGGTGAGTACCCGCACCGCACAAGTTTCCCCCAGCCAGTGGCAAAAAATGAAGGCAACCGCTCCAAATCAGGAATGTTTTTGGAACGAACAGGCGTTAGAAGGTTTGACTGGTAATATTTGGGTACGGGTGTATTTAGTTTTTTCTGGATTAGCTAAAGTTACAGTACTGTATATAACTCCTATTATTGCTTTCACTATGTTAATCGCCTATCTAATAACATTTGGTGAGATGATTACATTTTTTGTAGGCTATTTTTTCTACGTGATAGTCCCCTGCTTACTCATCTGGGGCCAATTCGAACTCTATAATCGAGGCTACTGGAAACCTAAGTTACTTCGTAAATTACTCGATGCCCGGAAACTGTTTGAGCTCAACCGTCGCACCGGTATGGTGACCCTATATAAACGGGGCGGCAAAGTCCGTTATTCG
>NZ_KQ947476.1:280785-282528 GCF_001506075.1 Vibrio sp. MEBiC08052
CCAAACAGAGCAAGATGTCGGAAACCGGCCCGGAAATTGATATTTTTGCCAAAGCATCATGAATATAGAAAAAGAGGGGTCAGCAACCTGATCCCTCTTTATATTTCTTAAATCCCTTCTACGTCTTCTTTAATCAAATTCAGCTCATCAAACGTAATCAGATTATTGAGAAATAGCAGAATCTCACGCAATTCATTTTGGTCAACGGAAGGTGCGGTGCTGGTGGCAAGGAAATCAATCAGATAACCGCGAGCGGTCAGGTGTAAATCAAGATGAGTGGTTGAATTTGGCATCATGGCCTCCTGTAGAGTTTCAAAAATCACCACCAGAGGTTCCAATCTCAGAGGTGGTGAACTGAGCAAGGTTTGGAACTACCGCACCACAGGTTGCGGCCTGACAGAGTCAGTCCTATACCCAGCTCACCATAATCGGAGTGAGTAAAGGCTACACACAAAGACTCATCAGTACAAGATAAGTGAATTTGTGCGTCTGTGGTTTTATACGGTGTTCCAATCCCGACACCGGTTTTTATCGGTGCAGATGGAGCTTAAGCAGTATCTGATTTGCTGACGAGTCATAAGGAAATAAAGCGCGTGTCATAGCGTAAAATCTCATACTTTGCTCACACTGGGTGTGTCATTATTTTGCGAGTAATTTCACACTGTGCTGTTTTGAAACACCAATTCATCATGATTCATATTTAGATTGGGTTATAATCGGTCATCCTCAAGTGAGGACATTTAGATTATTGATATGAGATTAATTTTGAATCAACACGAACAACTTCATATGACATTTAAAGATGTCCTGACTGCGTGCTCTATTAAAGCTTAGGAAAGAACGAATAAATGACCCACAACCGGAGACACCGGCCGCTCCGCAAGCACAATTACAGCAAGGGTAACCATCCATGAGTCAAACCGTTTATCAACAACACGCCTATCGCAGCAATCAGGTCCCTCCGCAGAAACCGCGCCCGGAGAAAACACTCGCCCAGCGCTTACTGTCTGCCGGGCAACGAATGCTGCCGTGGAGCCGGCCAACCCAGACTGTGAGTACCCGCACCGCACAAGTCTCTCCCAGCCAGTGGCAAAAAATGAAGGCAACTGCCAAAAATCAGGAATGTTTTTGGGATGAACAGACGTTAGAAGGCTTGACCGGTAATATTTGGGCACGAATATATTTAGTTATATCCGGCTTAGCTAAAGTTACAATTCTCTATATATCCATCATTATGATATTGAGTGTATTATTACTATTATTGGTAACATCTGGGGATTATGACGCTCTGTTGTTTATCAAATTTTACATTACTTATATTATATTGCCTTGCTCTATTATTTGGGGCCAATTCGAACTCTATAACCGAGGCTACTGGAAACCTAAGTTACTCAGTAAATTACTCGATGCCCGGAAACTGTTTGAGCTCAACCGCCGTACCGGTATGGTGACCCTATATAAACGGGGCGGCAAAGTCCGTTATTCGTATCCCTTTGTTGAATTTGACTGCATTCTGGCCACCACGCCGAGTCAGCAAGGCTTAGTCAATTACTCGTTATTATTGGCACACCGCTATAGCGGCTCGATGCATGGCGTGCCACTGGGGGTGTTAGTCACCCCGCATGAAACTGTCGCTGAATATTACCGGCTGTGGAATATGATTCAGTGCTATATGGATGTCGCCCAGCCATTACCAGATATTTTATTACTCGAAGAAGCCCGTCCCAAAGACCCGACCACCGC
>NZ_KQ947476.1:285216-450304 GCF_001506075.1 Vibrio sp. MEBiC08052
GCGCTACTGGCGGGATATGTCTGATGACGCCTACGCAGAGGCGATCACACAAATTGAGGCCAAACAGAGCAAGATGTCGGAAACCGGCCGGGAAATTGATATTTTTGCCAAAGCATCATGAATATAGAAAAAGAGGGATCAGCAATCTGATCCCCTTTCTCCATTAAATCCCTTCGACGTCTTCTTTAATCAAATTCAGCTCATCAAACGTAATCAGATTATTGAGAAATAGCAGAATTTCACGCAATTCATTTTGGTCAACGGAAGGTGCGGTGCTGGTGGCAAGGAAATCAATCAGATAACCGCGAGCGGTCAGGTGTAAATCAAGATGAGTGGTTGAATTTGGCATCATGGCCTCCTGTAGCGTTTCAAAAATCACCACCAGAGGTTCGAATCTCAGAGGTGGTGAACTGGGAGGGTTCGAACTACCGCACCACAGGTTGCAGCCTGACTGAGTCAGCCCAACCCAGCTCACCATAATCGGAGTGAGTAAAGGCTACACACAACGGCTCATCAATACAATATGAGTCACTTGTGTATCTGTGGTTTGCAACAGGGTTCGAATCCCGACACCGTTTTTTAGCGGTGCAGATGGAGCTTAAGCAGTATCTGATTTGTTGACGAGTGGCAGCGCGGCAAAGCGCGAGAGAGTTGGTGAAATCTCATACTTTTCTAATACTTAGTTCGACATTATTTTGCGAGTAATTTCACAGTGTGTTCTTTTATATATCAATCTATCAAGAACAATGCAGGGATTTCATTATAATCGCCCTCTCCTAGTCAAGTGAGCCTGTTAATATCGTCAGCCTGCGTTAAATCGGTATTCACACCACGTGCGTATTGATAGCTCATATTTAAATCGTCTTATCAAGTCAACGGAAGCCATCACGTATGTTCTTTTACACCAACGTCCAGAGAGCCATTAAACTCATTGATAAACATGCAGTGCTTTACTCGCATGCTAAATTTCCCGGATGGGAGATCTCGTATGTGTGTATCGAAAATCATGGCCTTGTCGAGACCGTTGATGCTTACGCGATCGTGACATTAAAAAATGGACGGGTTATTTATGTGCCATTTGAAGATGTCGGCCAAGTCAGACTGCCCAATGACGATGAACTTCTCGGTTATGATATTCGTTTCCTCACTCCTGAACAGATGGCGGCCGCTGTTGATAAAAAGCGTCAGCTTGAATTCATTGTTGCTGTATGTCTGTTCCTCGGTTTTATTGCAGCGATACAGGCGATCTCCTGGAAGCGCCAACAGGATGAGCTGGCCATTCAGAATGCCATGCAAACCATGAACAATATGCATCATCAAAAACGACAGGAAGCATACAACCTCTTAAAGCAAGCCGAAGCAACACTCGAACAAAGAGAAAAAGATTTAGGGTCATTTTACGTCTATACCAATGCCAAAATGCCACTGAATGGCTATATGATCCCGAATCAGTACGGTTTCTCCAGCTATGTCAGTGAGATTCAGGACTATCTGGAGCACCCCAGTTTTCGCAACGCTGACAGGGACTATGTTCAAAATGGTATGAATCCCATCTCTCTCTTTTTGAGCCACGAGAACACACAAGGCTACCGGGTTGGTATCTATATTGAAACGATGGATTATTACATTAATCAGTCCATTTATTACCCCGGTGACAAGCATCAGAAAGATTCCTCACTGTGGATCACTAAAATTCAACCGGTCACTGAAGCGGAGCGTGCAGAGTTCTTAGCAAGAAACCCCAACCTGACGCAAGAAGATCTCAAACAATACCAACTGGATAAAAGTCATTTCAGTCGCAGTTTTATTCTGAGCCAAGCGCTGCTCAATGGCGGTAAGATGAACCAAGAGGCGTACATGCTGACCTCAGAAAATTTTGCCGGCAAGGAGCGGTTATTTTTTATCTCATCGAAGAGCACCCACCTGACCACTGAGCAACAAGATCAGTTGATTGAAAAATTTATTCAACGTTATGATTTCAAAAGAAGTGACTTTAAAGATTATGCATGGCGCAAAGTTTCGGTGATTGAAGAATAAGAGGAACGCAACTCTCGCAGCAGACTCACAATCTCCGGCACACACGCCAACGATAGAATGATGAAAAAGGTCGTTTCACCAACAACAAAGCCGGTCAGTTCACTGACCGGCTTTTACTATGCAGTGTAGCGCTTGTTGAGCAAACAATTGAGTTGTGTTTGCACGCTGCGGCTTGTCGCACGGACAACCCGCATCAGCACAGGAGGTTAATGCTTCCCCCAATACCCCATTTTGCGGGCAATCCAGATCATCAGCAGGAGTACCACGACGATCGCGAGAAAGTTCGACCCGGCTTCGGGGTACTGCGCTTTAACAAAGGCGGAGTGGCCGAAAGCACCGACAAAAAAACAGGCTAACCCGACTAGCGGAAAATCTTCTGAAACGGGCTGACGCAGATATTCCTGATAAAGTGCCTGAACCGCCAGAATTAAGGCTATCCAGGGAAAAATAGAAAAAGAGACCTCACTCATCGTCATTGAAGACAAAATGGCATCGCCACAGACGCCGACAATAAAAGCAAGAATCAGGTTCTTGCGTTCTGAAGTATTTTTATCCGACATTAATCAACTCCATCTCTCTGCTGATGTTTACGTGCAATCCGATAACTTGCTGCACCTTTGGCAATCATTCTTAACTGAATAATTAATCGTTCTGCCAGTTCATCCCGTTCGTTCTTATCCAGATCCATCGCTTCAGCACCGGAGCTGAATACCAAGGTCACGGAAGCTTCAGCCTGAGGAGCTGCGATTTCTCGCGCCAACCCGTTGAGGACAAGGTATTCAGTCAGCTCGGCAGCAAAATGCTGAATCTCTCTTGCGACCGCAGCCCGAAATTCGTAGGAGGTTCCTGAGCGTTCTCTCAATAATAGCCGAAATACATTGGGACTGTTTTCGATAAATTCCATGAACGTCTCAACCGAGGTGCGAATCACGCTGCCTTTGGTCGCAATACGCTGGCGTGCCTGACGCATCAGTTGTCGCAGCAATAATCCGCCTTCATCAACCATGGTCAGCCCTAACTCATTCATATCATCGAAATGACGATAAAATGAAGTCGGGGCAATACCGGCTTCTCTGGCGACTTCTCTCAGGCTCAAACTGGAAAAACTCTGTTGTGCGCTCAATTGGCGAAAGGCTGCATCAATTAATGAGCGACGGGTTTTTTCTTTCTGTTGAGCACGGATTCCCATGGCGTACAATTCCTAAATCACAGCTAAAAACGCTCTACTATAACGCGAATTATTGTTTTATCGATAAAACAATATCTCATCCCGCGCAAAATTGTCTATTCAAACTGATTTCATGACTGTATCAGCGATCATTATCACTGATCGCTTGGCAGAACAGAGACACCGGCAAATAATCCGTTACAATATGCTCACAAAAAAACCAACGAATATTCATCAGGAAGTCATATGTCAGAGACTCATCATTTCGATGCGATTGTCATCGGCAGTGGTCCCGGCGGTGAAGGTGCCGCGATGGGGCTGACCAAAGCAGGGCTGAATGTCGCCATCGTTGAAAAAGAGCAAAGTGTCGGTGGCGGATGTACCCATTGGGGGACGATTCCATCAAAAGCCTTAAGACATGCCGTCAGCCGTATCATCGAATTTAACAGCAACCCGCTGTTTTGCCATAACAACACCAGCCTTCACGCCACATTCCCCAATATTCTGTTGCACGCAAAATCTGTGATTGATAAGCAGACTCGGTTACGCCAAGGGTTTTATGATCGCAACAAATGTACCTTACTGTTTGGTGTTGCCCAATTTATCGATAGTCACACCATCGAAGTGCTTCAGCATGATGGCAGCAAAGAGCGTTATACCGCAGATAAGTTTGTCATCGCCACGGGGTCGCGCCCTTATCAACCGCATGATGTCGATTTCAGTCATCCGCGCATCTACGATAGCGACTCGATTCTCAACTTAGAACATGATCCGCGCCATATTCTGATCTATGGTGCCGGGGTGATCGGCTGTGAATATGCGTCGATCTTCCGGGGACTTGGGGTGAAAACCGATCTAATCAATACCCGTGATCGTCTGCTGTCTTTTCTTGATAATGAAGTCTCCGATGCGCTGTCCTACCATTTCTGGAATAACGGCGTGGTAATTCGCAATGATGAAACTTATCAGCACGTTGAAGGCTGTCAGGATGGGGTGATTGTTCACCTGAAATCCGGTAAGAAAATGAAAGCCGACTGCCTGCTCTATGCCAACGGCAGAACGGGTAACACCGATCGGTTAAATCTCGAAGTGCTCGGATTAGCAGCCGATTCGCGCGGCCAGTTGGCAGTCAACCGCAGTTACCAGACCGAGGTTGAACATATTTATGCCGTCGGTGATGTGATTGGCTACCCTAGCCTCGCCAGCGCCGCTTATGACCAAGGCCGGTTTGTCGCACAAATCATTGCATTCGGTGCGAGTAACAGTCAGCTCATTGAAGATATTCCGACCGGGATATATACCATTCCTGAAATCAGCTCTGTCGGCAAAACCGAGCAGGAGCTGACCAATGCCAAAATCCCTTATGAGGTCGGCCGCTCTTCGTTTAAACATCTGGCGCGCGCGCAAATCGCAGGGACTGATGTGGGGAGTCTGAAGATTCTGTTCCACCGGGAAACCAAGGAGATTCTCGGGATTCACTGCTTTGGTGAACGGGCAGCGGAAATTATTCACATCGGTCAGGCGATCATGGAACAGAAAGGCGCAGCCAATACCATTGAATATTTCGTCAATACGACCTTTAACTATCCGACCATGGCGGAAGCTTATCGGGTTGCAGCGTTGAATGGGTTGAATCGCCTGTTTTAATCGCCAGCCTCTGATGACGCAATGCTTCAGTCGCACTTCGATGCTTTTGTTTCGGGCTTGGTACGGTGTACACAGCCCGGACAAAAGACGAACATCACCATATTACCAATAACAGTGAACCACTACAGGCGTGTAGCGGAATTGGCAGCTCGTCAGGCGACAAACTAAGCGCTGCCAGATTTTCCAACGCCGACAGGGATAGTTTAACGGTGAAAAACTGTGAACTTCTTTAACCCACGGTAAGCAGTTTAATACCGCATTTTTCGGGGCGGCGAAACCATGTTGGTAAGTACCGCATCCCATCCGCTGCCCTAAACGGGTGCCAGTTTTATCGCCGGCAAGCAGCAAACAGGCATGAGCATGAGGAAAAGTCAGCCCGAGCGTTCTGATAAACGCGGCGACATGTTCTGACTGCGTTTCAAGTAATGCATGTTCACACAGAATAAGGATCGGTGCAGACTCTGAAATATGGATATTTTTCAGCCATGACAGCGAGGTGACACTGCCATTGATATGCTGATAACGTTCGCTGGGATGGAATAATCGCTGTCGCCAGATCAAATGCTCAGACACATCGACTTCCAGCCAACGACAAAGGCCATTATCAACGCGATAAAACCGCGTATCCAAACCGGCACCGACGTTAATCACCCAAGCATCCGGATATGTAGAAAGAAATTCCCGAACCTGTTGATCACAGATTTGGGTCAGCGTGACATGTAACAACTGCTTTTGATCAAGGTTACCATCCCAGCAATCGAGAGCTACCTGACAGGATAAACAGGCTTGTGCGGCAATCGGATCATAGATTAAGCCGTTGTCTGCTAAGCTTTCCCGGCTCCTGAACCACAGCGGCTCAACGAGATGTGCGGGAATCTGGTAGTGTTCTCTATGCTTCCGGCAGTAATATGACATTGTCATTATCCTCTCAAGTTAACTTAGATGATAATGAATATCAATTCCATTAGCAAGTTATTGAGAGAGATTCTCAATAACTTACACAGTCAGATGTTTCACCATCCGTCGGTTACATCCAATCGGTATTACGGATAATCCCGACGGCGACCCCTTCAATGGTTAATTCCTGAGAAGTAAGATCGACTTCTATCGGCGTAAACGCTTCATTTTCGGCATGTAACAACACTTTGGTCCCTTGGCGTTCAAGTCGTTTCACCGTGACATCATCTTCGACACGAGCGACCACAACCTGACCATTTCTGACATCCTGCGTTTTATGCACGGCCAGCAAATCGCCATCCATGATGCCGATATTTTTCATACTCTCACCGTAGACGCGCAGCAGAAAATCAGCTTGAGGTCTGAACATGGCCGGATCGACCTGATAGTGTGCTTCGACATGTTCCTGCGCCAAAATCGGCTCTCCCGCCGCAACGCGGCCGATCAGCGGCAAACCTTCTTCGACCGGCTCATTTGCTGAAGCGAGCAGAATACGTATTCCACGAGAGGCGCCCGGAACAATTTCAATCACTTGTTTACGCGCAAGTGCTTTCAAATGTTCTTCAGCCGCATTGGCAGAACGGAACCCCAACTCTTTGGCAATTTCAGCGCGAGTCGGTGGCATTCCGTTATCTTCAATCCGGCTTTTGATCAAATCAAAGACCTGTTGTTGGCGTGGTGTTAAAGGCTTCATAATTCACCTGTCTTTTTATACAGTTAACTGTGAGTATATCCAGTATTCTGATAAATGGAAAGTGAATCTTTCAAACCCAATCTTTGAAACTCTTAGAATACAAAAACATCTACCCATATATAGAGCGACATGAGAATCGAGAGCAACACGGCTGCAGACCCCATATCCTTCGCCTGTCCCGCCAATTGGTGGTGCTCAAGCCCGATGCGATCGACGACAGCTTCAATCGCACTATTCAAGAGCTCAACGATCAGGACCATCAGTAATGAACCAATGAGTAGTAAGCGCTCAATTTGGGTCACATCCGAGAACAAGGCGACAGGTAACAGGACAAGACACATGATCAACTCTTCCCGAAAGGCCGCTTCACCAATGATCGCGGCACGAATGCCCTGATAGGAGTATTTCGCAGCGTTCAATATACGTGTCAGACCTTGAGCTGGTTTTTGTTGCATAGATTTTTCCGATTATTAGGGTGAATAGGTACATCCGGTCAAGCAGGGAGAATCCTATCACGACGATGACCGAGAACTGTAGTAGTACACAAAAATAGTCGTCAATAGTAAAAGGTTGCCCCTGTTTCTGTTATCCTAGACAACATTCCGGCGACTGGGTTCACATACTCGATATCGTGACAATCCTGTCCCTCTTTTGTTATTCATTCTTGAGAGTCCGAGCTTTTATGTCAGTCCGACAATCAGTATCACGTTCACTATTAACTATCCCTGTCTCTGTTTTGACCAAAAGTACGGTTGTCCCGGCCGATCCGATTGCTGATCATCATATTGATCTGGAGAAACCCATTGTCTATGCACTGCCGTTTCAATCGACCGTTGATCTGCTGACTTTGAAACAGCAGACAGAGAAACTAGGACTTCCGGACCCATTCCAACCTTTGGAAATCGATGGTAAAAAACTCACGCGTTATATTTTTATTGCGTCTCGGCCGACGTTGATCCGCAGTGATGAAGATGTGCCTAAAGGCTCCGTGACGCAATTTACTGAGTTGCTCGCGTTACATCAGGCCAACCCTGAGCTGGATATTCAGTTACTGCCAACTTCGGTGCTTTGGGGCAGAAAACCCGGCAAGGAAAATCAGAGTAAAGCTTATCTGGAACCGATGAACGGGCCACAAAAGGCCAAGGCAGTATTGCTGTCCGGCAGAGATTGCTTAGTCCGTTTCAGTCCCGTTGTTTCTTTGCGCTATATGGCAGATAGCCACGGCACGGATGCAGCCATTGCCCATAAAGTTGCGCGGGTTGCCCGGATTCATTTTTCACGCCAGAAACTGGCCGCCTCCGGGCCACAACTGCCGGAGCGTGAAGTCTTGCTGCAACGTCTGATGCACTCACAAGCCATTCGTCATGCCATCAATGACGAAGTGAAAACCAAAAATATTTCGCAGAAAAAAGCACAGAAAGAAGCCCTGAAAATATTGGACGAGATCGCAGCGAACTTCTCCTACTCTCTCGTGCGCAAAAGTGATCGCTTGCTGAAATGGCTCTGGAACCGGATTTATCAGGGAATTAATGTGCATAATGCGGCGCGTGTGCGTCGTCTGGCTCAGGACGGACATGAAATCGTCTATGTTCCCTGCCACCGAAGTCATATGGACTACCTGTTATTGTCCTATGTGCTGTATCACGAAGGGATGGTTCCCCCTCATATTGCTGCGGGTCTGAATCTGAACTTTTTCCCGGCAGGTCCTTTGTTCCGCCGCGGCGGAGCATTCTTTATCCGCCGCAGTTTTAAAGGCAACAAGCTCTATTCGACCATTTTCCGCGAATATCTGGCGGACTTGTTCGCGAAAGGCTACTCCGTTGAGTATTTCAGCGAAGGGGGACGCTCACGCACAGGACGTTTGCTCCCTGCTAAAACCGGGATGCTGGCCATGACGATTCAAGCCATGTTGCGAGGTCTCAACCGACCCGTCACGCTGGTGCCGGTGTACATTGGCTATGAACATGTCATGGAAGTCTCAACCTATGCCAAAGAACTGCGCGGCAAGCAGAAAGAGAAAGAAAATGCCGGTCTGGTGATCAGAACCATTCGTAAACTGAAGAACTTCGGCCAAGGTTATGTCAACTTTGGCGAGCCTATCCTGCTCAATCAGTTTTTGAATGAGGAAGTGCCCGACTGGACCAAAGATATTGATCGAGTCGGCAACAGTCGTCCTCAATGGATCACACCGCTTGTCAATCAGCTGGCAACCAAGATGATGACCCGCATCAATGATGCCGCAGCAGCGAATGCCATGACATTATGTGCGACCGCACTGCTCGCTTCTCGTCAGCGTGCGCTTGCCCGCGAAAACTTGATCAAACAGATCGACTGTTATCTTGATCTGCTGCGCAATGTCCCTTACTCGGAAACAATGACCGTCCCGACCGATAGTGCAGCGTCATTGGTTCGTCATGCGACATCTCTCGATAAGTTTTTGATCGAATCCGATAGTATCGGTGAAATTATCTCACTGGATCGCCACCAATCAATTCTCATGACTTACTATCGCAACAACATTATTCATCTGTTGGCGTTGCCGTCACTGATTGCTCAGATATTGGTGAGTCACCAATCTCTGTCGCTCGATACGCTGCGCAATTATGTGACGCTCATCTATCCGTTCATCCAGCAAGAACTGTTTCTGAGTTATCAACCGGAAGCACTCAATGAACATATTGATGCTTACCTGCGCGAATTGCAGCGTCAGGAATTAATCCAATGTGAAGATGAAACGGTATCAATTAATCCGGCCAGAACACAAGTGCTCATCTTACTCGGCAGAACGATTTCCGAAACTCTACAGCGTTATGCGATTACGTTAAATTTACTGGTCTCGACACCGGATATGGGTAAAAGCGAACTCGAAAAAAATAGTCAGGAAATCGCCCGCCGTCTGGGACGCCTCCATGGGATTAATGCGCCGGAGTTTTTTGATAAAGGCGTATTTACGGCCTTAATGACCACGCTGAAACAACAAGGTTATCTCAATCATGATCAACAACTCTGTGCGGAAAAGTGTCAGCAACTGTCTGAACTGATGTTCACGTTGCTCTATCCTGAAATCCGCCTAACGATCAGAGAAAGTATCTACCTGATTGAGTAAAACAGTTTCGTTTTGATTTATCCGGGCAAAAAGAAACGGCATCAAATGATGCCGTTTCTTTTATCGCGATTCATTCACGGCTCAATTGGACGACATGGAAACCAACAAACCTGCGGCAATCACCATACCGACATAATTGTTGTTCAAGAAAGCGTGTAGACACAGAGTTCGCTGCCGATGTCGAATTAAATGCTGTTGATAAACAAATAATCCGCTCACGATCAGCACACTCCAATAAAATGCTGCACTCAACTGATACATCACACCGACGCCAATCAGCATCAGTAACGTGATCAGTTGAAGAATACCAATAATCAGCTTATCAAAGCGGCCAAACAGAATGGCGGTTGACTTCACGCCGATCTTTAAATCATCTTCCCGATCTGCCATCGCATACTGCGTATCATAAGCAACCGTCCAGACCGAGTTAATCAGAAAAATAAACCAGACCACTCCCGGTAAGCTATTGGACTGTGCCGCCCAGGCCATCGGAATCGCCCAGCTGAAAGCCAGTGCCAGAAAGACTTGAGGTAAATGTGTGTAACGTTTCATGAAAGGATAAACAAACGCCAATACAATCGCCGCAAAAGAGAGCTGGATAGTGAGTTTATTCATCGTCAGCACCAACGCAAACGAGAACAACGACAGAATAAGAAATAAGCCGACCGCCTCTTTCTCAGTCACTAGACCGGCCGGTAAAGGACGCATGTGAGTTCTCTGCACATGCCCGTCAACATGACGATCGGCAAAATCATTAATCACACAGCCGGCAGAACGCATTAAGACAACCCCAAGCGCAAAGACCAGCAGAACATTCAAATCCGGAATACCTTCGGCTGCAAGAATCAATGCCCATAACGTCGGCCATAACAACAGCAAAGAACCAATGGGACGATCCATTCGCATCAATTGCCAGTATGCTTTTGCCTTTGATACAGTCATTCTTTGTTCTCCTTCACATACACGGGGGCGTCCGGTAAAAATAGTTCGGTGACCAGCATAGGTTGATGCGCCATCCATAGCCTTGAGCGACGCGCCCACAATACGCCATCTTCGGTGTCTACTTTTGCGACCTGCAGCTCATCTCGCTGAACATCCTCAGACTGAAAGACAAAATCCCCAAGTGAACTCGCTCCCAATTGAAAGATAGGATTCGACAAGTCACTATTGTCCAGTTGCGGAATCAGCGTGTGACCAATGACCCATGGTGTTTCGTCACCCGACAGTAGCACTTGACGAACCAGACATCGTTGAGACGAACACAATAAGTCTTGTTCTTGCGTCGAGAGCCATGTCATCGCTTCCCAGTCATGCCGGAGCACCTCAACGGATAGCACCTGACAATAGTTTTTCATCAACTGGGAAAGCGATCCCTGTTCTTGTAACCATTGTCTAATCTTTGGCGTCGGAAAATAAAAATTTTCGCATTTTTGCCAGATTATCTGGTTTAATAGCGATAGATAAGGCGAAACTGATTGATGCATACTACTATTTTATGTGAATGCCTTTGTGATTGCATAATATCCTGATTAGGATATTGTTTTGAAGCGAATGTCGAAGGCTGTCAACTTTGTTATCAATGGGTAAACTATTGTAACAAGACTAGAGCGATTCGAATATCATCAACCTTTGTCAGATTATAACATTATTATGCTGAAACGTTATTTAGCCCTCATCATTCTCATGACAGGCATGCTTTCTGTCTCTCTTAGCAACGCAGCTGAAGATTCAGGCGCACCTAAACTTGCCTATTTTACGTTGGAGCCTGATTTAACCACCAATTTCTTTACCAAAGGGAAAGAGCTTGGATACATTCAAGTCCGTATCGAGATTATGGTCGCCAATAATTCGGATCTGCCTCTCATCGAAAAGAATCAGCCACTGATTCGCGATACGGTGGTCGAGCTGATGGGGAAACAGACCGCTGATACGATTCGCTCCCTTGCGGGAAGAGAAGATTTGAGAAAAACATTGGTTAAGAGAATCAATGACTTACTACTGCCGGAGACGGGGCGTCCCATCGTCGCTGATTTGCTATTCACTAAGTATATTTATCAGTAAACGCCTTTTGACAACTGCACGGGGTGCTTGAAAAGAGGCCGTCTACTGACAAGAGACGGCCTGTCCGGAACAAGATTTTCCTACACGTTTGCCGGGGCACGCTTAGATTCATACAGTCCGAGTCCCATGCCGATCAGTAATCCGGCAACGTGAGCACTATTGGCAATTGGCATAAACGGTTGCACAAAAGCAATTACTAACCAGATCAGCATAAAACCGAGTAACGGTTTCTGTATTGATAATCCCAGTTCAGGCCGCTTCCAGCCGAATATCCAAATAAAACCGACCAGCGCATAAACCACACCGGATAATCCGCCAAACCCCGGACCATCACTCCAATACTGTACAATCCCTGAACCGGCTGAGGATAACACCAATAAATTAATCAGTTTCAAGGCACCCAGACGTTTTTCGAGATCGCCCCCCAGATACCACCACCACAACAGGTTAAATATGATATGGAGTACAGAAAAATGCAGAAAAGCCGGCGTGACCCAACGCCAGATTTCCCAAGCTTGACTCTGAGAGGTGGGGAAATGGAGCAGATTGAACATCGTTTGTTGTAATCCAAACATCTGAAGTACGAAAACAGCAATACACAGCAGCATCACCCCCAATGTCATGTAACCGGCTTTGGCGTAAAACAGTTGTAAAACACTCGGAGAGCTGTATCGAAATGAGGTTTTTTGTCTGCCGTCAGTCTCCCAGGATGCCGCACGATATTTCGGATCTTCAGGATGTGCTAAAAACTGCTTCAGTTCGGTTTCTGCTTCATGCAAGTTTTCATCTTTGATTAACCATAAACAGAATGTTGCTTCTGCTTCCGGCATCATCATAATCTCTATATGCTTTAAAGCCATATAGTCAATGAATGCCTGCCCCAAACGAGGATTATCGATCGTAATCAGACGCATCATATCTCTGTCTCTTCTTCGTCGAATAGTGGGAACATTAGATGATTCACAACGTCATATGCTCACATGGTCGTAGAGAGCACTGATATTATCATAACGATGAAATCGGTAAATTCGCCCGATGCCACGCTTCAAAACCACCATCAATACTGTATACCGCTTCAAATCCCTGATTAATCAGATATTGTGCTGCACCCTGACTACTAACCCCGTGATAACACATCACCAGCACCGGGTGATCATAATCAACATCGGTCATAAACTGACTGATCGTATCGTTGGTCAGGTGAAACGCAGATTCAGCATGAGCGACAGCAAATGACTGAGGATCGCGAATATCGACTAACGTTGCCCCCTGCTCTTGCATCATGTTCAGAGCCCTCTGAACATCAATATGTTGAAATTGCTCCATGATTTATCACTCCCGCACTCTATCGGTGAACACTTCTATCCGTGGACACCATTGTAACCTATTCAAGGTCCTATCAGTACAATCGAATCACAAGGGTTATCCACGATTGATTGTTTTTGCGCCATCAGTGGATAAAGCTGTGAATTGTGTTGATAAAGTAGTCAGACTTAAAATGATCCACAATATGTAGTGATGATCTTTATTTTATTGTGTGTAAATCTTTTGATATCCCCAAGCTGAACAATCTGTTCAGCGCTTGCTAATGACGACTCATACACTGAAAGTAAATCATTTAAACACAGACTTATCCACAAGCAGATGTAGGCATCACCGCACTGGTTTGGATCAAAAATAAAAACCGGGATCGCTGGGATCCCGGTTTCTAAATTTGATTTGGCTGAGAAAAATGTCTTTCTACATTTCTCCGACAGCCTCCTTCAGCTTTTTCATGGCATTTTTTTCCAGCTGACGAATACGTTCAGCAGATACACCATAATTATCGGCTAAATCTTGTAACGTCGCTTTGGGCTCATCCAACCAACGAGACCGGACAATATGCTGGCTACGCTCATCCAAGCTCGATATCGCTAACGACAGACGATGATTGGTATGTTGTTCCCAGTTGGTGCTTTCCAGATTTTCAGCAATATCCGAATTTTTATCTTCGAGATAAAGTACCGGTGCTGAAGCTGCATTACCTTCGTCATCATCAGCGGTCATATCGAAGGTTGCATCCTGAGCAGCCAAACGAGATTCCATTTCCCGAACTTCCGACGGTTCAACACCCAACTCTTTCGCCACAGTTTCAACTTCACTATGGTTAAACCAACCTAGGCGCTTTTTCGACTTTCTTAAATTAAAGAACAGTTTGCGTTGCGCTTTCGTCGTTGCAATTTTGACGATGCGCCAGTTACGCAGAACATATTCATGGATTTCAGCCTTAATCCAGTGCACGGCAAAAGAGACCAGACGAACACCAACTTCAGGATTAAAGCGCTTGACTGCTTTCATCAAGCCGATATTGCCTTCCTGAACCAGATCTGCCATCGGCAATCCATAACCGGAATAACCGCGAGCAATATGAACGACGAAACGAAGATGCGACAGAATCAAACCTTTCGCGGCTTCAATTTCACCTTTGTAATGTAGTCGTTCCGCAAGCTCATGTTCTTCTGCTGCGCTCAGCATCGGATAACTATTCACAGATCGGATATAGCTGTCCAGGCTATCTTGTGTCACAACTGCCATTGGATACGTATGGTTTGTCATTCAATTCCTCATCAATTTCTGATTAAGAGTGTACTCAACCTATTATTTTATTATGGGACTCTATCATCTTGTTGCTTACGAGTTAAGCCCAACAGATACAGATAAACAATTTTCTATCGGAAGTCAAGACCATACTGTTACTCGCGACGAATCTCAGGAGATAAGACATATCTTTTCTACACAGGTTCAATTTCTTTCAAATGTCGCTGTGCAGATAACTTGGCCGCGATACAACTGAGTAATGTACCGGCCATCAGGAGTAGCAAAGATTCATCCCAACCTAATCCTAAAAGACGGAACTGACTATCATAGAGAGCGGCCAGCTGACTCACGGCACCATTGAACAATATAGTCAGAAAAGCCGTAAATAACCATGCACTGACTGAACCGAGAAAACCAAACCACATGCCGGAGTACAGATAAGGGCGCAGAATAAACACATCTGTCGCCCCGATAAGTTTCATGGTTTGAATTTCTTCTTTGTTGGCTAAGACATTAAAACGTAACGTATTGCCGACAATCAAGAAAACAGCGGCAAACATCAGTAATGACAAACTCACGACAACCATTGTCGCCAGATGTTTGATCGCATTCAAACGTGTCAGCCAATCTTCGTCAAGGCGTACATCCGTGACATTCTGCTCATGCTGAAGACTCTCGGCTAATTGCTTCACTTCGGATTGATTGGTCACCGCAGGCGTAATCACGATCACCCCGGGTAATGCATAATCATCCAGCAGACTAATCGCTTGTTCAAATCCTGCATGTTGGCTCATCTCGGCCAATCCTTGCTGCGGAGAAATGTATTCCACTTTCTGCACCGACGGACGCACTTCTATTTCGTCTTTCAGTACCATGACCCGGGCTTCCGGCGTGCCTTCGTCAAGATAAACGCTGATTTGCGAAGGGGTGGCAACATGGCTGGCAACCGAAGCAACGTTTTTACTCAGCAGATACAGGCAGGCTGGCATCGTTAAGGCCATCGAGATAACTGCCAATGTCAGTAAGTTCCCCATGGGTCTCTGCTGCCAAAGGGCCAGAAAAGACATCTTCGCTTGCTTGTAATGAATTGCCAGAAAGTGATCGCGGGGGGGGCGCTTTTGTTGTTCTCGTTTTTTCTTTGAATTGGAGGCGCGTTTGTTTTTCGGCTTAGTTGCCATAATCTTCAACCTCGCTTAAGAAACCCTGATTTAACTCGAGATGACGATACATCGGACGGGAATTGACCAGATTAATATCATGCGTGGCAAGGAGTATTGTCACACCTGCACGGTTGAATTCCTCAAACAAGCGAAGAATCCGGTTGGATAAATCAGGATCGAGATTACCGGTTGGTTCATCAGCCAGTAGCAATGTCGGCCGATTCACCACCGCTCTTGCTATTCCGACACGTTGCTGTTCTCCACCGGAAAGCTGACTCGGCAGGCAACGCATTTTATCCAGTAGCCCTGTTTTATCCAAAGCCGCCGAGACTCGTCTTTTGATCTCATTTTCAGAGATAGATTCAATGCGCATCGGCAGTGCCACGTTATCGAAAACACTACGATCCATTAGCAACCGATGCTCTTGAAATACAATGCCGATGTTACGACGTAAAAACGGAATATCCTGATTCGGAATGCGTGTGATATCGTGGCCGTTAAAATGAATCCGCCCGTCAGTCGGCCGTTCGATAGCACAAATCAATTTCAGTAATGTACTTTTCCCGGCACCTGAATGCCCACCAACAAATGCCATTTCCCCACGACGGAGGTGGAATTCGACTTTTTGTAAGGCTTGTCGTCCTCCTCGATAGGCTTTACTCACTTGCTGAAATCTGATCACTCGCTATCCCCTTCCTCAAGCATAATCCATGTTTATTCCGCCTAAATACTGCCTTTGCTACAGTCAGTTTCGCAGTCACCGTCTGAACGATTTATCTCACTGCGGCTACTCATCCCGACTGAACAACGCTTCGATAAACTCTTCAGTTTGGAAAGGACGTAAATCATTAATACCTTCTCCGACACCAATATAGCGAATCGGTATCTTAAACTGATCAGCAATCGCAAAAATCACCCCGCCTTTGGCGGTTCCATCGAGTTTTGTCAGGGTAATCCCCGTAACGGGTGCAACCTCACTGAACAGTTTGGCTTGGCTGATCGCATTCTGGCCGGTGCCGGCATCTAAGGTCAGCATGATTTCATGAGGTGCCGAATCATCAAGCTTCTTCATCACGCGTACAATTTTGCGCAACTCTTCCATCAAGTTACCTTTATTTTGTAATCGTCCGGCCGTATCAGCAATTACGACATCGACACCCCGCGCTTTGGCAGCTTCAATGGTATCGTAAATCACAGAGGCGCTATCGGCACCGGTATGCTGGGCAATTACTGGTACTTGATTTCGCTCTCCCCAGATTTGCAGTTGCTCAACGGCTGCGGCCCGGAACGTATCACCAGCAGCCAGCATGACCTTTTTACCCTGCATCTGATATTGCTTCGCCATCTTACCGATTGTGGTGGTTTTCCCGACTCCATTCACACCGACCATCAGAATTACGTAAGGTTTTTTCTGCTCACCGATGACTAAAGGCTGCTCGACATGAGAGAGAATCTCTCCCATTTCTTCTTTCAGCAAACCATATAATGCTTCACCATCTTTTAACTGTTGGCGATTCGCTTTTTCCGTCAGGTTTTTAATGATCTTGAGCGTGGTATCCATGCCGACATCGGCAACTAACAACTGCTCTTCCAGTTCTTCGAAAAGATCCTCATCGATCTTTTTCCCCTTGAATAAACCAAAAAATCCGGCACCGATGTTTGCTTTGGTCCGGCTCAGGCTTCTTTTTAACCGTGCAAAAAAGCCTTCGGTCGGTTTTTCCTGTTCGGTAACTATCACCGGTTGAGATGCTTCCGGGACAGGATCTACGTGACTGGCTTCACTCGCTTCCTTGGTGTGTTCAGCTTCCACCTCGATTTGACTCTCAGGAAGTTCGACCACTTCATTTTCCGCGTTTTCCGCTGTAGAGACGTCTGCCAGAGACTCGCCTGCTTCAGGGACATCCTCACTCACATCGCTTGCGGTCGATATTTCAGTCGGATCATTTTTTCCATTGGGAGTCTCATCATCACCAAAACCAAGCCATGACAGCAGGCCACGCTTCTTTTTTTCTGTCATCTGGAAATGTCCTAGATTTATTCATCGGTTCAAAACGTTATAATACCAGTTCTACTGATGACGTCATTGGTATCATACTTTTCTCAGAATATTTATATGCTCAAGAAAAGAAAAATGACAAAGCCGTGAAAAATCTAATCTCAGGCTGTTAAACTTCATCATGCTTCAATTCGTACCTTCACCCGTCTGCAACAAAAACAGGCCGGACGGCTATACTAACACTTTATTTTCGGTCAAAAAATCATGGGAAAACATCGTCAGCCAAACCAGTCACAAAAAAAAGACAAATCAGGCTTCATTCGGATTATTAGTGGATTGTGGAAAGGCCGCAAACTGCCGGTTCATGATGCGGAAGGTCTCAGACCCACCACCGACAGAGTCAAGGAAACCCTGTTTAACTGGCTGGCAACCGATATCCCTCAAGCCCGTTGTCTCGATCTGTTTGCCGGCTCAGGGAGTCTGGGCTTCGAGGCTGCATCGCGTCAGGCTGAACACGTGACCCTGATCGAGAAAAACCCAGCCACATTTCAGCAACTCAAGAGAAATCAGCATTCTCTGTCTGCAACGCAGCTCCGAATCATTCAGAGCGATACGCTGCTTTATCTCGCCCAGACGCCACCAGAAAGGCCTTACGATATCGTATTTATCGACCCACCATTCCGACAAGGGTTGTTAGAGGAAACGCTCCGGTTACTGGAGAACAACCAATGGTTACACGAACAGGCGATGATTTATATCGAGAGTGAAAAAGAATGGCCGGTCACAGCCATTCCTGCCTCCTGGCAACTCTACCGGGAAAAAGTTGCCGGACAAGTTTGCTATCGCTTATATCAGAAAGCCCCGTAAAACGGGGCTCCAATGGCGGGTCTTAAACAGACTTAGCCCGCCACATAACTTTTGATACCATCCAAAAACATCTGCGTTGAGACCATCACTAAAAGTAGCCCCATCAAACGTTCGGCGGCCTTCAAACCTCTTTCGCCTAAAATCCGGTGAAAAAAGTCATAGAACATCAAAATAACAGATGTGCCGGTCCATGCCAGAAAAACAGCCAATGCCAATTCAGGTAACTCATTTGGTGACTGTGAAGAAAAAACCAGTAACGATGCGATCAAAGACGGACCGGCAATCATCGGAACAGCCATCGGTACGATAAAGGGTTCTTCACCGGCAGCGAGCCCGGTAATTGAACCGGCACTGGGAAATATCATCTTAATCGCAATGATAAACAGAATCACACCGCCGGATATGCTTAAAGTCTCGGGCGCTACTTTCAGGAAACCGAGAATGTTTTTGCCGGCAAACAGAAAAATCATCAAAATGAGCAGCGCAAAACACAATTCCCGGATTAATACGATACGTCGTCGTTTCGGATCGAGGTGTTTTAATATCGCCAGCACGATAGGGAGGTTACCAAGCGGATCCATAATCAAAAACATCATGGTCGCGACGGAAAAAATTTCCATATTTACATCTCAGACGGTCCAATAAAAAACGAAGTATAACAACCTGCAAGCAAGATTTCGACGTCCGAATCAGCTCGTCGGAGTGCTCTATATTCAAGCACTTCCATTCTCGGAACCACCAAAAGAATTAACTCAAGGGTGATATGGCAACACAGCCACAACCAGCAGACATAAAGCCACTAAAAACCCACTGGTCGTCACTAAAGAGGGTTGATCAAACCTTTTTTGACCGGGATAGACCATAACCCGAAAAAAAACAACAAACCATAGCGCAGCACCGACAGAGGCTTCCAGAGCACTCCAACTTCGCGCCTGAAGCCACCATCCGCTGGCAGACCAAATCAGTCCGAGCAATCCGGTACCTAAAACAGCAACGACAGTCATCCGTTTATCGATATAAGGCAAGAAAAGGAGATAAAGAACAATGCCGAGCGCAATCAAGGTGATCGGCAACCACCACTGGATCGGGTACAGAATATGTTGCCAAAAAGCCAGACTAAAAGCGATACAACTCAATAGGAAAGCAGAAAAAGATAATCGAAATTTGGTTTGCCCGACAAAGGACCAGGTAAAAATCAGACAGCAACATAATGCTACTGAACTCCAGATGATTGAAGCACACCATTCTGACGTAAGACTCCACATCAAAACCAGCAATACTGAGGTACAAATGAGTCCCAAATAAAAAGAGAATCTGTTTTGGTGACCGACATGGCTTTCCTGCATACAAGCTACCTTCGTGTTGAACAGGTGCTAGTTTATAACCGTTTCATGAGAAATCCACCGATGGCTTCAAAAACTTGGATCTGAGTAAAGAAGTAAATCCTCACAGTATAAAAATAGCACAAAGCTGCAAAAAACCAGGGAAAACAACCATAAATGAATGAACTATGATTTTTAGCAAAAAAAATTAAATATAAATGGGAATTTCATCAGTTTTAAATGGCAAAAACAGTGCCAAATAAAACAAATATTTTATTAAAATACAATTAGTTAAATAAAAACATTAGTAAAAAACAAAATTAATAAAAACACAGACATGACAGACAAAAAAACACATCAGACCACTGACGAATAACCTTCGCAGTAATCTAGTTGATAATTATTGTCAAAAACATCGA
Organism: Vibrio sp. MEBiC08052; assembly: GCF_001506075.1. Taxonomy (GTDB): domain Bacteria; phylum Pseudomonadota; class Gammaproteobacteria; order Enterobacterales; family Vibrionaceae; genus Vibrio. The sequence continues at coordinate 305,228 of NZ_KQ947476.1, forward strand.
TATATAAGCCAATTTTTTGCTTAAAAAGCCCGATAAAAACCATCAAGCTACTTAAACCACCAAAAGCAACAAGGCTAGATAACCACCACTATTAAATTCAAATTTAATTTATTAGAATCATATAGTTAAATTGCAATGATCATCAAAAAAACGATATAGAACAAATAACAAACAACCAAAAACAATATTAAAAACCAGCCATACATCACTACTGAAGCACCATAAACATAGTTTTTCAAAGATTTTACAAAATGAATTTGATCAATCGTGAAAAAATGATATTCTGTATAAATCTTAACAAACAAATTATAGGAGCAGTGTGTTATGATCACGCCATCTCAAAAGCAGGGACTCGTCATGATTGCAGTTATTCTCGGCCTTATGACACTGCCTCTGATTTATTGATACCTCGATAAACAAAAAGGGACGCTAAAAAGCGTAATGCCGATCGTTTAAGAAAACTTGAATGATCCTAGGGTGGCCTCATAATCGGTCTCAGAGTAATTTCTGAGGCCGTTTTTTATGTCTGAATTTTCTCGCGAGTTACAAATCGCAGCTGAATTTCATTACCCTGAATCAATCGATTCATTTCAGAAAAATATTCCTATTGAATGGATTTCTGAAGCAGTAAAGCAAACTGGCCGTGCTGCGGTTAGAAAACGAAGATTTCCTGCGGAACAAGCCGTTTGGCTGGTGTTGGGGATTGGGCTAATGAGAAACCGCTCTATCAGCGACGTCTGCGATAAGCTTGAACTGGCCTTTCCTGATTCAAAGGGGGAACTTCCCCCTCTTGCGACTAGCAGTATTGTGAAAGCAAGGCAGCGTATCGGTTTTGAACCATTACGTTACTTATTCCATACCACCGCGACTGAGTGGGAAAAAGAAGATACCGCGACCTCAGTTTGTGGGCTGAAGGTTTTGAGTGTAGACGGAACTCAATTCAGGGTGCCTGAAACAAAAGATAATCAACAATTTGGCTATAGAAGTGCCACATCCACATTCCCTTCTGTATTAGCCGTCACATTAACGTCTACCCGAACTCATTTGGTATCCGATGTGGCTTTTGGCCCGATAACCAATAGTGAAATATCTTACGCTCAGCAACTTGTTGGCTCTGCGCCAGATAACTCACTCACTCTTTTTGATCGTGGTTTCTTATCAGCGGAGCTTTTCCAATCATGGCGCGGAGCTGGCAAGAATATCCATTGGCTGACACCAATCAAGAGTAAGTTCAGATATGAGGTTCTGGAGGAGTACTCTCCCTATGACAAACTCATCAAAATGCCGGTCTCTCCTCAAGCTCAAAAAGAATATCCTCATCTGGGACAAAACTGGCAAGCTCGCTTGGTACTCATTCCTGAGCCAAAAGGAGAAATCAAAGGCTTCATCACATCAATGGAATGCCCAGAAACCTATCCATTGAAGGAGATGGTCAAAGTATACTGGGAACGCTGGGAAATTGAGCAAAGCTACGGTGAGCTGAAACAGAATCAACTGGACAACACCACTGTTCTTAGAAGTCAGAAAGCGGAAGGGATTTATCAAGAGCTCTGGGGAGTTTTTATCTCTTACAATCTTGTCCGCTTAGAAATGAAAAGGATGGCAGAGTATTACGGTGTGGAACCACTCAGAATTAGCTTTATCAATGCGCTAAGACTGATACAAGATGAGTTTTTATGGTGTTCTGGCCGTACACCAGGGACGGTACCAAAGAAACTTCAAAACCTGAGAGAGAATGGCAAACGGTTCATCTTACCAGAGAAGAGAAAACGCAAACCGATACCAAGACAGGTACTCTACAAAGCCCCTCGTTATCCCTATAAGAAAAGAGTCGCTCGCTGTTAAGCGAGCGGCATTACGCTAAAAAGCGTCCCTTTTTGTTTATCAAATCATTCATTCAAATAACTTCGTTGACACAAACTCCCAATGGATATAATAAACACCGAGAGCAATCATCGTCATAATCATCATCACAGAGATGGCTGCACGCCAGACAAAACGACTACTCCTTGGCATCAACTCTTTCATACACTCATCGTAAGCATCCAAAAATGCTTCACAATCTTCTAATTGATAATCAGTTTCATGCAGTAACTTGTTCCGTACCGTCGCAATATATCTCAGCTTTTTGATCACATTATGAGGTAGTCGGTTTTCACAACTTGAGATCAGCTGATGCAACCCTCGCCCTTCTGCATGATATTGAACACGAAGGAGATGCTCCAATTTTCGTGTTCTGATAACAACTTTTTCAATCTCTGACATGGCTATCTCCTCGATTTCTCCTGATGCCCAGATAACCTATGATGCTGACATTATGGCAGCAACCAGCGAGTCAACCGGAAACGAGCACATATCCAACTCATCATCAAAGCACCGATATAGCTCATTATAATCCATAATGGAATTACCCAAACCGGATGCCCCGGGAAATTTAACACAAAATGATGCATCGGCCATAAAACCAGCGGATGGAGGATATATATCCCCAAGCTATAACGGCTGGTAAAACGGATCACTTTTTGCCACAACGGTGAGAAGCTTTCTCCCCAGTGTCGGCACATGACAAAAATCATCCCGGCAATCACCACAGTATTCAGCGTTTTGTAGGACAGCCAGCGTTTGACGGTATACTCTCCCGCATCCACACTCAGATGAATCACCATATAAACGGTTACAGCCAGAGCGAGGCTCCCCAGCAGCGACCATAGCCAGATATGAATCGTTTCTCTGGACAGGTAATACCCGAGTAACAGATACCCGGAATAAAGCCAGAGTGTCTCAGACCAGAAACCATCCCAATAGAACAAATACGTAACTGAACTGACAAGCCATAGCAATAGATAGCCTTGCGTAAACCATTCATATCGTCTGACAGCCCAATGAAAGATGGGAATCAAAGCGTATAGCGGGATAAAGTAATAAAAGAATCCAAGATGATAATAGGTCGCTTCATGGGGCATCTCAGAGAGTCGTATCTTGACGGTGTTCCAGTCAAAACCACGGGTGTCCCAACCTGACAGATAGGCATAGAAAACCGACCAAATCAGAAACGGAATCACCACTTTCAGAACTCTACGCTGAATATAGTATTTCCCGTCGAAAGGACGGGGATCACCAACGAGCAATGCACCAGATACCATGATAAATACCGGAACGGCCCACCGGCTGATGCCATTTAATCCGGCAGCAACTGCCCAGTGGTCAAAAGGAATCGCACCATATTGATGACGAAATGGCCCCAAGACATGAATACCGACCACAAACAATGCCGCCAAAGAACGCAGTAAATCGAAATAGAAAACCCGACTGGGACTCATCTTGAATCTCTCCTTCTATCATATAGATGACTCTAGCGAGATCGCCCTGTCAGATACAACAATCTGTGGTTATCTTTTATTCAAACTTGTGTCAGAAATTCACTTTGATAGAAATTACCAATTGATAAAATAAATTTAACCGAATTTATTTCATAATTTGGTCAACGTATGATGAACAGGAATTAAACAGAATTCAGAAATAGATGGAGTGTCTTATGAAAACGAATGTTATCGGCTTAGACAGTACAACAAGCCAAAAACTTGCAACATCTTTAAATCAACTCCTTGCCAACTATCAGGTATTTTACATGAATGTCAGGGGTTACCACTGGAACATTAAAGGACCAGAGTTTTTTGAACTTCATACTAAGTTTGAAGAGATCTATACCGATCTGCTGACTAAAATCGATGAAGTTGCTGAACGAATCCTGACCTTGGGAAGTACACCACTGCATACCTTCAGTGATTATGTAACGCGCTCTGAAATTCAAGAGCATAAGCAAGCCTCACAGGCGAAAGCAACGGTTGGAGGTTTAGTTCAGGGGTTCGGAACGCTGGTGAAACAGCAACGAGAAATCTTAGGGATTGCCGGCGATGCAGGCGACGAAGGAACCGCAGCATTGATGAGTGATTACATCAGAGAACAAGAAAAACAGATCTGGATGTTTAACGCTTGGCTACAGTAAAGTGATTGGCTTTCGCAAACGCATATCACACCCAAGCTAAATTCTGAGAACGTTCTATGACTATCGGTCTGAGGGGTCACACGACATATTGAGCATTGTTACTCCAACACAATGCTTCGTGGAGTGATTGGCTGACTTCCTCAACCGACAGACCGATTTTCGCGCTCTCCGTTTCAATTCCATGCCAGTCACCTCGTTCAAAATGTTCCTGAATCGTCAGCAGGTCGCCAAAAGCACCTTTACGCTTCGCCAGTGCATCTTTTGCCAATTCAGGTAACGGTAACTGTTCCATCAAATCATCAATGGAAATATCCAGAATGGCATCAAGCACAGAAAACAGACCAATCATAAATGCTTGCCCTTTCAACTCATGAAAAACTTCATGGTATGACATCAACTGACAAAAATGAGCGCGTTGTAGCGATAATCGATAAAGCTCTTTCGGCTTGTCCACGGCAATGTAAGAGGCAACGGTCAGAGAGACAAAAGACTTGAGTCTGTCTTGACCTAAATAGATGAGCGCTTGGCGGAAAGAAGAGATACTGACACAAATACGATCTGAAAGTGCATTCACAAAACGGAGTAGTTTATAAGATAAAGTAACATCTTGTGAGAGGATCTCTTCGACTCGGTCAAAGTTCACCTCCGGCTGACAGACTTCAATAAATAAATTCATTGCTGTCAGATATTCAGGAACCACATAGCGCTTTTTCATCACCTGTGGCTTTCTAAAGTAATAACCTTGAAAGAAGGAGAAGCCGGCTTCTTTCGTCTGCAGAAACTCTTCTTCCGTTTCTACCCGTTCCGCGAGAAACCGACACTGACATTTATCAGCAATTTTTTCTCGGACAAACTGACAAGCCTCATCAACACCCAAAGCCATGATATCCAATTTGACAATATGAACATAAGGGAGAAAGCGTTCCCAGGCTGGCGAATAGACAAAATCATCCAGCGCCAGTAAATAGCCGTGGCGATGTAAATCACGAACAACATGATATAACGCATCGGTCGGTTCACAGGTTTCCAACACTTCGACGACAATCCGGTGTTTGGGCAGGGTAAAGGGAAGACGGCGAATCAGACTTTTATAAGGAAAATTGATAAAACAACGTGCAGACCGTCGATCAGATGTTCTGCCAACCGTCAAAAAGTTTTCGGCAATTAAACGATAGGTTGCCCGCTCTGAACTGATGTGAGACGGAAAAGCATTCATTTCTCCATCCCGGAAAAGTAACTCGTAGCCTAACGTGACTCCTTTCGCATTGAGGATTGGCTGACGGGCAACATATGTATATCGCATTTTTCGAACCTAGGCTTTTGCCACAGCCAATAAAGCGCCACAACCCAAAAATGCGGATCCAAACACCTTATTCAGACGACGCATCACAGATTCCGAGCGAGTATATCGCCTGAGCTTCGCGGCAAGCGAAGTATATGTCAGCATCACCAGTGTATCGATAAACATTGTCGTTACACCTAAAATAATGAGTTGAATCATCTGAGGTCCTTCCGGTTGAATGAACTGAGGAAAAAGTGCCACCAGAAAAACAATTGATTTCGGATTGGTTAAATTGATCAACATCGATTTACGTAGCATAACCCAGGGTTGATGCAAAGTCTGCGATTCAGTCGTAAAAGACGTGCTAGTATCGCGCCATTTTTGTATTCCCAACCAGACAAGGTAAGCCACCCCAATCCATTTAATGACACTAAAAGCGAATACAGACTGAGCAACCAAAGTACCGACACCAACCCCAACCAACAGGATGTGAAAGCCTAATCCTAACTGAAGCCCTGCAATTGCAAACAGTGACCTGCGGATACCGTAATTAAGGCCATTACTAATAGAGTTCACCGTGCCAGAACCGGGAGCCAGACTGAAAATAATTGCCGTGGCTACATAAGCAAGCCAGACGTGTAGTTCCATAGGAATTCCTCTATACTAAAAGACGCATAACACAATACGAATATTTCTCATACTATCAGCAATCAGTTGGATTATGAATCAACATAAAATACTGACCTCCCCTTATACGCAAGAGTTTCTCTTTGAGCAAGCCGTCGGCAATGATATTTCATCTTTCTGGCAGGATAGACAGGAAGGGACACTCCGTGCATTTGATAAAAAGCGACTCTATTGGTGCCGTTTCAGTCACCCCGATCATGACCAAATGATATTGATTGCGAACGGACGTATTGAGTCCGTGTGGAAATATCAGGAGCTAATCTACGATTTATTCCGCCAAGGGTATGATATTTATACGTATGATCACCGAGGACAAGGATTGTCTGAGCGACTTTGTACTGACAAACAGATCGGCCATGTCGGCGAGTTTTATGACTATGTTCGTGATATGGAAACCATTATTGCACACACATTAGCCACGAAAACTTACCGGGCCCGTTTTCTGCTTGCCCATTCGATGGGAGGCGCAGTAGTCACGCGCTATATTCAGACCCATCCTGATCATGGATTTGATGCCATGGCATTAACCGCGCCAATGTTCGGGGTACACATCCCCTATTTGCTGCGGCCGATTGCCCTGCCCTTAACTCAAATTTTGTCGGCACTGACATCTGAACCCAAGTATGCTCCGGGTTATCAGGGATATTTGTCCAAGCCGTTTGAAAATAATCCGCTGACACATAGTGAGACAAGATATCGCTGGTTCAGACAACTGTATGATAGTCATCCTGAATTAAAATTAGGCGGGCCCAGTGCACGATGGGTTTGGCAAAGCCTCATGGCGATCAAACAATGTCATCAACTGACGCGGCAGGTGACCCTGCCCACGCTGATCGTACAGGCGGGAGAAGAAAGCATCGTCAGTAATCATGCCCAGGATTTGTTCTATCGCAAAGTTGCGAAAACCAACCCACACTGTACATGCCTTAAGATTGAAGGTGCAAAACATGAGTTGTTATTTGAAAGTGATCAATATCGGAAGCCCACTCTGGATGCCATTCTCCGGCACTTTTCATCCCATCGCTCAGCCTGACCACATCCCCCCATTGATGAACTGATTCGGCGACAAAACAGACAGAAGGAAAAGAGGAAAACCGACACGATGGATTTTACCCTCTTCTTCCTCTTTATATTTTCGTAAAATAGTCAATAACGCAGTTCTGCATTTCATTTCTGTCAAATGAGGATTTTATGACACTGACCAGCAAAGATATTCGCATTGTTGCTTCTGATCTTGATGGTACATTACTCGCTCCGGACCATAAGTTAAGCCCATTTACCAAGAGCACACTACAAGACCTCCATCAGAAAGGGTATACATTTATCTTTGCAACCGGACGTCATCATGTTGATGTGGCAGGCATCCGTGAAATTGCAGGGATTCCCGCATTCATGATTACCTCGAATGGTGCCCGGATCCACAGCCCGGATAATCAATTGATGTTCAGCCGTAATATCCCGAAAGATCTGGTTCAAAACCTGATTGATATCTGTAAGGATGACCCGGATATTTTCATCCATATATATCATGATGACCAATGGCGACTCAGCCATATCGATGAAGTGACTCAGCGGTATCACAATGAATCCAAGTTCACGTTTCAGATGTTTGATCCGGAAAATCCACCATTGGATAACGTGGCTAAAATATTCTTCACTCATAAGCAATCCAGCCACGATGCGCTGGTGCACTATGAGGAAATTCTCAATCAACGCTTCGCCGGAAAAGTGACTATCGCATTCTCCAGCCCGTGGTGCCTTGAAGTCATGGGGCCGGAGATCTCAAAAGGCCATGCATTACAGGTTGTCGCCAATTCACTGAATCATACCTTAGACCACTGCATCGCATTCGGTGACGGGATGAATGATATTGAAATGTTGTCGATGGCTGGCTGCGGTCTCGTGATGAAAACAGCCCATGAAAAAGTGTTGTCAGCCTTACCACAGATTGAGCGTATCGGCAGCCATGCTGATGATGCTGTTGCCCACTATCTGCATCAACACTTGTTGTAATTCAAGTGTTGTAATTCAAGCGAAGGGGGTTCCCTCAATCATTGCTCTCTCCACCGGCAAACGATACTGCCGGTGAGAGATTAGATTACTCGGCGGAGCGTTCCGACGGTCACGGTTGGCTCAACCCCACTCAGTCTGCGGATATCGGTATACCCATGTGCACAAGATGGCTTGAGTCTGCAGATACCGCTCTGTTTTCGATACTAGGATTCGGGGGCTCGTTTGGCACAAGCACGTCAGGATTCGAGCTATAGTGTTGCAGCGCAATCATCGGCTGCTCAATGATCTGAATCAGCAACTGTTCAAACTGTCTTGCCAGACGCTGAGGTGAATATCGTGTTGACCGATACGCAATCAGCACTTCCAAAGATTCACCGGGCGTCACAAAAACCGTCAGCGGCAAATGGGTATAACCCCGGTTTTCCATGGCTGTCAGTTTCATCCCGTGGTAATCGATGCTAAACCAATGATCATAATTCGGATAATTATCAACCGACAACATCGTATCAAACCAACACACCTCTCCCGTCAGTTGCCCGATCTCATCCAATCCCAACATATCGTGTTCACACAGATGAATCTGTTCTGACTGAACCGCTTTCAGTTGCTCAATCAATGAACGACTTTGTTGGAGCCGAATCCGGACGGGAATCGTATTGGTAAACAGGCCGACGTAAGATTCTATCCCTTCGATATCACAAAACCGTCCTGAGACCGGAGAACCAAAAATGACATCTTCACATCCGCTGATATCACGCAAGATCATCCCCCAAACCCCTTGCATCAATGAATTAACGGTTAAACCGTTTTGCTGGCAAAGCGTGGTCAGTTTCTGTGTCATCAAGGGAGATAATCGAAAAGAGGTGTCACTAACCTGATCTGACGGGGATTCACCTTGATAGATCAGCGTCGGCTGCGCGTCTGCCAATGCCTGAGACCAGACTCGCCTCGCGACAGATTTATCTCGTGAAGCTAACTGTCTAATCACACAGGCATAGCGGTCAGGCGTCTGCGGAGTCTCCAGCCCCGTGGCCTCAACATAAGCCTGAAGCAGATCCCGGAGCAAAATCGGCATTGACCAACCATCAATGACCAAATGGTGTTCAGACAAAAACAGCGTATGTTGATTGTCATGATGATGCACCAATACGGCATACAGTAATGGCTGACGGGCGTCCTGCATATCAAAGGGGCGTAAAACTTCCCGGGACTCAATGACGACCAGTGCGGCATCTTGCTCCTCACAAGGTAATCCATTGAGAGAGCATGTTTCCAGCGGCCATAAGCCTCTTCTTTGCTCCGCCTGCTCAACCGTGATTTGGGGCAGCACTTGAACCGCTTGATCCAAAATATGCACATCAAAACGAGCCAGTAACTGCGGGTGACGTAATACAACGTTATCGAGTGCTTGCTGTAGGCGCTGTACATCCATTTCACCGACAAACTGCATCTTGGTCAGGGCGTTATAGTTACTCTGTTGGCCACTGGTACGCACATGAGACAGCAGACCATTCTGAATCGGTAAAGTCGGAATAATGTCATGAACCGCGCCATATTCAGCGGTGAATTGTGCCCGCACATCATCACTCATCAGGATATGCGCTGCGGAGGCATCCACATGCAGCACACTGGTGGGCTGATGTCGGTCGATCTTCAATGCTATTTTTTCCAGTGTCTTCTCAACAAAGATATCTTTGACCTTCAAAAGATATCCCTGCTGACGTATCCGGTTGACCAAAGCCATTGCAGAGATACTGTCGCCACCGAGTGAGAAAAAGTCATCTTCCGCAGAGATCACCGATGCCCCGAATAGTGACAGTGCTTCCTGACACAGCAGCCGTTCGAGATCCGTCTGCGGTTCCCGGCCAAGGCTTCGGGTCACCGACAGAGGCATCGCAGCCAACGCTTTGCGATCAATTTTACCGCTCACATTAATCGGCATCTCATCAATAATCTCAATCACCGCAGGAACCATGTAATCGGGCAGAATTTGGGCAAGCGCCACCGACAAATGTTCACCATTACGTTGACTGGCACTGTCCGGTGTCAGTACACAAAATCCGATCAAGCGGTGCGTACCGGCAAAAGGCTGCGCTACAACAACCGCCTGAGCGACCCCTTGCTGAACCGACAATGCATTTTCAACTTCTCCCAGCTCGATCCGATAACCACGGATTTTCACCTGATCATCACAACGCCCAATAAAAGCAAGTTGCCCCTTTTCAGACCAACGGACTAAATCTCCGGTACGGTACATCACGTCACCGGCAACAAATGGATCCGCTACGAAACGTTCTGCGGTCATACCGGGTTGATTTAAATATCCCTGCGCCATCCCCGCACCGGCAAGATACAGTTCTCCGACACACCCGGTCGGTACCGGAGTCAATGTTTCGTCTAATACATAGGTGCGCGTATTGGCAATAGGCCGGCCGATCACCGGGGTATCATCTGCTTTAAAACTGGCACTCACAGCATCAACCGTATATTCCGTTGGCCCATAGAAGTTTTCCACTATCAGCGTGGGATACTCACTCACCTTCTGCCACAGCTTATGTGGTACTGCTTCACTTCCGACCAAGACCAGCGTCGGTACATGCGATATCGTCATCAGTCCGGCTTCCAACATCTGATAAAACAGCGAAGGAGACAGATCTAAAGCGTCAATTTGATCTTGTTCGACCAACCGATTCAGTTCAAACGCGTCCCGGCGTTGTTCATTCGAATAGAGATACAATGTATGGCCGTGAATCATCCATAAAATTTGTTCCCAAGATGCATCGAAAGAAAAAGAGGTGGTATGTGCCGCTCGGACAACGGGGCGATCACGCACTCGCTTCAACTGCGATAGCGCCCGTTCGAAAATAGTCTGTCGATGAGACAGCGCGAGATTCAGTAACGCGCCATGATGGTTTAAAACTCCTTTCGGCTTACCGGTCGAACCGGATGTAAAAATAATATAGGCCGTGTCTTCTCTTTGCGGTGAGGGATAATCCGGGGGAAAATCTTCACTTACGCACAACAATGTTTCGAGTCGCCATTGTGATATAGAGAATAAAGATGTGGTGACATGTTGCAGCGCTTGTTGCAAACCAAACGACGGATTCGCATCGATCAGTACACCACGGGGACGAGCCTGTTCCAGAATGGCTTCAATTCGTTCCCGGGGGTAATCCGGATCAATGGGGAGATACACTGCGCCACATTTCATCACGGCCAGAAGCGCAATCACCGCAAATCCAGTTCTCGGTAATGCGACCCCAATCACATCGCCACGTCGGACGCCGGCTTGCAGAAAATTCGCTGCCAGCGTATTGATCTGCGCATTCAGTTGCGTGAACGTCCATGATGACTGCCCATCATACAATGCCAGCCGGGCCGGAAATGATTCAACTTGCTGACTTAGCAGATCAAGAATGGTTTGGTACTGCGTGGGAAGCGCTAATGCAGTACCGGTAGACCATGGCTGCATCGCCTGTTTAACCTGCAGTGTGCGTGGGGGGAACTCACCAACCGGATTCAATGGAAATGCGGCCGGCTTTAAGTCTTTTACAAAATCAATGTCTTCAGGCTGTCTTGCTGCCTGTGACCATAATGACATTGATTCATCAATCATATTGCTCATAGACATAACGATGATCCCTTCATGAATTAAGCCCGGAGAGATGAACATGCTGCCAGTTTTGTTCGACATAACTAAGACAGACGGATTTACCTTCCGGACCGAACATCGCTTGCCAGCCTTGAGGGACCGGACTGAATTCAGGCCACAAACTATACTGACCACGGTCATTGGTCAGCACGAGAAACCGATGACTCTCATCATCAAATGGATTGGTATATTTTTTATCATTCATTATTCTTAAGCCACCCTGCCAACTAAGGGAAATATTCATACTTTGTTTACATCAGGCATCCCGTTCAATCTGTATCAATGTCACGAGCGCGTCTTCCAGAAACAGATAATGTCCATGACAAAACTGTATGCCGGTCTCTTGCTGAAGTATTTGGGAAAGTTCAAACGTGAAATGTGAACGCTGCGGCTCAAGGGATATTAATTGTGCATCATGGAAATCAAGGTAACGTTTTACTAAAGGATAGAGCGCCTTAAAAAGGCTCTCTTTGGCAGAGAACATCAGAGAGATAAACTGCGCTTTACGCCAATCGGTGAGATCCTGAAGCTTGATTTCCTCAGGTATGACAATCATTCTACCGATCGACTCGCAGAGTGTTTCATCCATGATATTTTCGACATCAACTCCGATCGATAACCGATCGGCTGTGGTCGTCACCGTACAGATAGCCGTATCATCCGTATGTGAGATTGAGCCGATAAATCCGTCAGGCCACACCGGAGAACGATGCTCGCCAATTCCGACCCAAGGTTCAGATGCACCTCGGTGCAGCAAGGCATATTTTGCAGCGATTCTGCCGGCAACAAATTCTGCTTTTCTTTTACTGACCGCCCCGAGCAGGGATTCCGGTAAGGTGATGCCTTCTTGCGCAGCGCCTGCCGTATACTCGTCACGCACATAGCGATTCATAAAAATAGTCTGTCCACCCAAGCATAATTGCTTTTGCCAGATCAGAAATGTCATCACTCATCGTCCCTAAACTCGTTCATTATATGTGCAAATCAATTGAAAATAGGCTTCAAGCAATGGAGTAAGCCGTCCCCATTCGAGCACTTAACCTTGTATGCCGAAACAAACATTCATGATTATTTTTCTGAATTTCGCGCTAATACTTGCTTCACTATTGCACTGCAACAGCAGCTGTTAGCATACAACCAATACACGTATAAACTCCAATAAAAATCCTCCGAACTCGCAGCGAAGATCGCATTATTTCCTATATTTCTTACTCATATAGTGTTAATTCTCACGATAAAAGACCAATAGTTCACACATCAGTTCCTCAATGTCATCCAGAATGCGTCAATGTCATAATAAATTCACTCACGCCGCTTATGGCTCACTGAAGAGTCACGGTCAAAATGCACTGATAAGATAAAACGTACTGATGAGACAAATAGACAGGCGGTGAGAGCCACCAGAGGGATCAAGATTTCAACGCAGGGAAAGTATCAGGCTCTGTTTTAAATAACCAATATGCCATAATGCTGTGCTGTCGCTAGATGTTATGCTGTTGCTATACGAGACGATGTCTAATCCGGTTAAGGTAAGGAAGATATACCATGAAGCCCTTGAAAATTCTAATATTCAGCTTATTAATGTTACTCTTGCAAGCCTGTACATCACCGATGGTGACCGCTCCTCCCGGTCACATTTCTCTGGGGCAACCGACCGAAATTCAGATCCCGCGAATCATGTTCCGCGGTCAGATCGTGATTGGCCCCCGAACCAGCTCATTTACTCCCTGCAACAGCAACCAGCAATTTTTACTGACGTTATCAGCACAACAGTATCAGACACTCAGTCAACAGGTAGCCTCACCTTATCAATCAATCTATGGTGAAATCATCGGTTTCCTTACCGCGCCAAGCCAGACGGGTTACAATGCTGATTTCAGAGCACGACTGATTGCACATCAGATTAACTATGTCTCACAGGATGCCGTCAGAGGTTGTAGCCAACCGTTACAAAGCACCGAGGCTCAGGGACAGAAACCACACTGGCTCGTTGATATGACGTCACCGGATACCTTAGATGTGACATTTGGCAAATCATCACCTCAGCAGTGGCCCGTCAAACAGGTGAACCACACCGAAGAACATCGTGTGTATACAGCGCCACAGGGAACATTGACTTTGTCACCATCAGTTTGCCAACTGAATCATCAAGCCTTGTACGGCTGGATGGCAGCTTTCAACACACAGAAAGGCCGATATCGGGGCTGTGCCCGGCTCGGTAATCAGGATCCATCCACAACATGGATTGCGACCTATCATGCCAACTCAACCCGACAAGACAACTTTTCCGTGACATTAACGCTGAAAGCTGATCATACAGCTCAAACACTTTATCATTATCAAAATGATCCGATCCCGATTGTGGAAACAGGCTTTTGGCAGGCACTCAACGGCGATCAGATTCAGGTGGTCATGACCCAACATCAACAGCAATACCTGCTCTCCCAACGGATTTTTACCCGTCAGGGCGATCAGCTTCACGCTCCCAAGGAACAAGTCGGTCAGCAGATCTACGATATCAGTGGCGGTGGATTAACTTTGTACCGGAGCAAGCCATGAATGTGAGTCCGCAACCGGAACAATCACCGACACCATGCCCCGAGTGTGGTTTGGTATATCAGTGTATTTGTCAGGCAATCCCCCGTTGCGATAGCACAATCAAGCTATCGTTGCTGGTTCATGAGCGGGAACTCAATCGGGAAACCAATACCGGACGCTGGCTGGTCCATGCACTGCCGCAGTGTCAGTCATACCTCTGGCAACGCAAACAACCTGATGTGCGATTCCAACAGCAGCTGGATGATCCCCGATTTTTCCCGGTACTGCTATTTCCATCCCCGGACGCTGTTACAGCGGACGAGTTGTGTGTGCAAACAGATGATGAACACTATCATCCACATCACAACTATCAGTATCAGCATCACGATCATCAAGTAAAGGAACATCAACCTACACTCCATTTCATTTTGCTCGACGGGACTTGGCAGGAGGCGCGAAAAATGGAACGAAAGAGTGCTTGGCTGGCAGGACTACCACGCGTGCAGATCACCCCGAATATGACCTCATCTTATCGGTTGAGGCGCAACCAACAACCTGACTCACTCTGTACGTTGGAGGTGGTTGCCACCTTGCTCGATCAACGTGGCGAGACCAAAGATGCTCAGGCATTAAAAGATTTTCTACATCTGTTTATGGATACCTTACAAGCCGATAAAAGCAGATCCCCGGCCCGATTCGTTCAGCGGTAGCTGAACATCAGTCCACCATTGAGCGATGCCTCCGATCAATCATATCATCATGGCGTTACACAAGATCTAACAAGCTTGATAACTGATCAATCTCGACATCCGGTAGTAACATCGCAGCCGATTCTGTGCGGATATTTTTATGTTGGTCATTCAACCAGCAGGCCGTGAATCCATTCATTTTTGCACCATAAACATCGGTCTTCAGGTGATCGCCGACATGCAGGATATGGCAAGCAGGCAGATCGAGTTCGCGTTGCGCTTTGATAAACAGATCAGGATAAGGTTTGGAAAATCCGTCAGGGCCGGCTTGCAGCGTGTGCTGAAAATAGTGTCCCAACCCAATCTTATGCGGATCGACATTGCCATTAGTCACGGAAATTAACGGTATTTGGCGGCTCAATAAAGTCAGAACACGATGTGTTTCTTCCGGAACATCCACCTGATGACGCCAGTAGAACATTTCATTGATTGCATCTTCAGCCGCTTGACGAGCGTCATCGGCTGCGTATCCCAACAGTATCAACCCCTGCATGACCTGTTCATAACGCCATTGCGTCACATCATGCGCCAACTCAGGAGATTGCTGCGCGACATTGGTTTTCAATTGCTGCCACCACTCAATCGGATGTAACGCACTGACCGGATGATTCAAATGCATCCAATCCAACATCTTACGCTCCAGTTGCCGAATCACCGGGACGTTATCATAGAGTGTATCATCCAAATCAAAGGTCATCGCCTGAATCGAAGGGAGAGAGCGGTAATAAAACATGCACTATGGTTTCCGTTTTTTCTTAGCGCGGGGATGAGCCAGATCGTAGGCCTGCGCTAAATGCTGAAAATCGAGATGGGTATATATCTGAGTGGTTGAAATGTTTTCATGCCCCAATAATTCCTGTACTGCACGTAAATTGTGGCTTGATTCAAGAATATGAGTGGCAAAAGAGTGACGTAATTTATGGGGACTGATATGACTGGCGACCGACTGTTTCATCCCCCACTCTGACATCCGTTTCTGAACATTGCGATGCGAGATTCTCCCGCCGCGATTGGAAACAAACAAAGCGGGTTCATCCTGATAAGCGAACTGCCCGCGTACCACCATCCATTTTTTCACCCAAATCACAGCCTGGCCGCTAAACGGCACTTTGCGTTCTTTGTTGCCTTTCCCGATTACGCGAATTTCTCCCAGACCGAGGTGAATATCTTTCACATTGACGCTGACCATTTCCGCCAAACGCAGACCTGCACCATACATCAGTTCCATCATCGCCCGATCGCGAATCGCCAGCGGATCATCGTCGTTTACTTCAAGTAGCTGTGCGACTTCATCGACATCTAAATTTTTCGGCAATGGTCGCTTCTTCTTCGGTGCAGAAACACCTTTGGCCGGATTCGCAGTTAACTCACCTCTTAACACCATAAAATCCAGAAAACTACGTAATGCAGACAAACGCGTTGCCAGACTACTGGCCTTGATACCGTCACGCATCCCTTTTGCTGCCAGTTGTCTGACCCATGCCGAATCCAATTGCTGCCAGTGTGTCACACCATTGTCAGCCAGATAAGCCGCCATTTGAGTCAGTTGTTGCTGATAGTTCTGACGCGTATATAGACTCAACCCCTTCTCGCTTCTCAGGTATTCATAGAAGCGTTGAAGGGGTTGCTGTAATTCATCCGGTAATTTCTGACTTGCACCATTCATACGACGAACTTATTCATCTCTGTGACTGACTCGTTTTATACTCGTTGCCATGGAAGTACCTGCAATAAATGGGTCAGCACCTCAGCCAGATAGCGCAGGAACAACGTATCCATACTTGGCTGAAAATGGCCGCCATCTTCACTGGAAAAAGCCAGTATCCCATGCGTGTCTTTACTTCTGATCGGTAGCACGACGTAAGATCCGAACTCCGGTGCACCGGAGTGTTCACCAAACAGACCATCGCGATCCGCTTTACGCATTCTGCCTAAATAAGCACAGTTTCCATTAAAATTGTTCGTGGCAAAGCGCTGCCAATAGACCAGATCCAAAGCGTATTGTGCCGGTACGCCTGACAGACGGACATGCGCTTTCAGTGATAACTGTCCCGCTTTCTGTTCAATTGCCTCAACGACCTCACTCAGGTCATCGCACCGAAACATCTGCTCCTGCAAATCCATAAATGCATGAAGCGTCCGATCATTACTCGCTGCCAGAGACATCAAGGCGGTTATTTCTTCTTCAAGTTCTTCGATCCGGTGTCTCTGCCGATTCAACTGAATGTGAACCAAAGAAACCGCGCCAAGTTGCTGGTGCGGTAGTGCAAGGCGATCAACCAATTCCGGGCGGTTCATAAAGAAATCAGGATGATTTTGTAAATAATCAGCCACCACTTCGGCGGTTAACACATCATTTTCATTAATTTCAGTTTCAGTGTTTGACACAACAACCCTTTCTACAACGTTCTTCAATGATTTCAGCCGTTTTCAGCACGCAACCTGACCATCATAAATATGTGTGGCGGGTCCGGTCATGTAAAGTGGCTGTCCCGGCCCCTTCCAGCAAATTTTCAGATCACCGCCCGGCAAATGGACTGTGACATTCTCTGCCAGTTGCTCTTGAATAATCCCCACGGCAACCGCGGCACAGGCGCCACTTCCGCATGCCTGTGTTTCACCGGCCCCTCGTTCATAAACCCGTAACCGGATTTCATTGGGATTTACTACCTGCATAAAACCGGCATTCACGCGTTCAGGAAAACGTTCATGAGACTCCAGTAATGGCCCAAGGCGCTCGACATCTGCGATATCGACATCTTCAACCGTTGTCACCACATGAGGATTCCCCATACTGACCGCGCCACAAAACAGGGTCTGTTCAGCAATGCGTAAAATATAGGTCTTTTCTGACTGCTTCGCCTTAAACGGGATTTTCGCGGGTTCAAATTCTGGTAACCCCATATTCACGGTAATCTGATTGTCTTCTTCGACATTCAGAATCATCTTCCCTTTCTTCGTGCTGACATGAATGCTGTATTTGTTCGTCAAACCTTTGAGTCGCACAAAACGCGCAAAACAACGAGCACCATTACCACACTGTTCAACTTCACTGCCATCCGCATTAAAGATCCGATAGTGAAAATCGGTTTCCGGATCATAAGGCGCTTCCACCAATAACAGTTGATCAAAACCGACACCCGTATGCCGATCCGCCAAGCGACGAATCAGATCCGGTGAGAAGAAAATATTCTGGGTAATACAGTCAACGACCATGAAATCATTACCCAAACCGTGCATTTTAGAAAAATGAAAATGCATAGGTTTTTTTACTCCGGTAAAACACTTTCCAAAGCCCACAAACTACTGAGAGGCTCGCGCTGGCGTACCAGATGAACCTGTTCTCCATCAACTATGACCTCAGCGGCGCGTGAACGCGTATTATAGTTTGATGACATGGCAAATCCGTAAGCACCTGCAGAACGAACCGCCAGAAGATCACCTTCCTCAAGCACAAGCTCGCGCTCTTTACCGATAAAATCACTGGTTTCGCACACCGGCCCGACTACATCATAAACCAGCGCTTTTCCTTCCCGCGGGGCAACGGGAACAATTTTCTGCCATGCCTGATACAAAGCAGGACGCATGAGATCGTTCATCGCTGCATCAATAATGGCAAAATTCTTATATTCGGTATGCTTGAGAAACTCAACTTTAGTCAGTAGTACCCCTGCATTAGCGGCAATCGCCCGTCCCGGCTCAAACACCAGTTCCAAATCTTGATGATTTTTCAAACGTGCGAGTAAGGCTTTGGCATATTCGGCCGGCTGTGGTGGTGTTTCTGCATCATAGACCACCCCCAAACCACCACCGACATCTAAGTGGCGAATGTGAATGCCTTCCGCTTTGAGCGCGTCGATAAGCGCCAACAGACGGTCCGTGGCATCAATAAAGGGGTCAATCTGAGTCAACTGCGAGCCGATGTGACAATCAATTCCATGTACGTCCAGATGCTCCAACTGGTGAGCTAAACGATAGACTTCATGCGCGCGGTCAAAAGCAATCCCGAATTTATTGTCACGGAGTCCGGTCGAGATATAGGGATGTGTTTTGGCATCGACATCCGGATTGATCCGCAGAGACACCGGGGCTTTCACACCCAGCGACTGAGCCACGCGATTCAAACGATGTAACTCGGATTCGGATTCAATATTGAAGCACTTAATCTTCAATTCGAGTGCGCGTTTCATTTCCGCTTCGGTTTTACCTAAACCGGAAAATACAATTTTACTGGGATTTCCACCAGCCGCTAAAACTCGTTCCAGCTCCCCTCCGGATACAATATCAAATCCAGAGCCGAGTCGGGCCAAGACACTCAGCACACCTAAATTGGAGTTCGCTTTCACGGCATAACAAACCAGATGTGGATGTGTGCCGGCAGCCTGATCAAATGCATTCCAGTGGCGTTCTAACGTCGCTTTTGAATAAACGTAAAGTGGTGTGCCATAGTCCTTTGCCAGTTCTGCAAGACGAACCTCTTCAGCCCATAGCTGTCCATCGTTCTGGTAATTAAAATAATCCAAAATATTTTCCTAATTATCAATGACTAAGGATTAAGGTTGTGATTGGTTTTGCGGTGTATCGTCCTGAGGCATATACAACGGTCCAGTCTGTCCACAACCTGCCAACGCTAACACGCACAGCACTAAAAGTGCAGTAAACTTTTTATTCATTTTGCATATATCGTGATTATTCATTCAATGCCCCCTATAATCGCACCAGATTCAGGAAAAGCAATAGGATGTGAGGATGAACGATACTGAATTCCACCAACTTGTTGATCAAATGCTAGAACAGATTGAGCAAATGATTGATGACTCAGGTGCTGATATTGATTATGAGACAAGCGGCAATGTCATGACACTGGATTTTGAAGATCGCAGTCAGATTGTGATCAATCGTCAGGAACCGATGCATGAAATCTGGCTGGCGTCTAAATCCGGCGGATTTCACTTTCAGTACACCGCACAACAATGGATCTGCTCGAAAACCGGTCTGGAACTACTGACGTTAATTCGTCAGGAATGTGAAAAACATGCGGGAGAATCAATTGATTGGGACTAATACAAGCGATACCCACCACATCGATTGACGTCGGAGTCCCGCAGATATATCTCATCTCGGGGCTCTAACCCATGGCCGGATTCAGGAATAACAAGACATAAAAATTAAAGAATACGTGGTCAGCCACGTTTAGGCGTTTACCGCTTTGGTCGGCGCAGTCCCTGAAGACGAGTCACTCCGGTAAGGAATGATATAAGTACTGCTATTATCCGTATGGATCACCTGATAATACTGCGGCAAATTGAAGTTAATCAGTTTCGATGCCACTTTGTTTTCGTCCAGCATCGATGTATAAAAACCATTCAGACTGGAAATCATCTCATCTTTACTACCACTAAATTGATGGTAGACCTCGACACGATTCGATTCATCGAGAACATAGATATTAAAGCCGGTATCGCTATCTTCGAAGAAAAACTGAATGAGTCCTTCACTGGCAAAGCCATCAATCGCTTCAGGTAGATGATAATCCTGTTCCCGATCAATCATCATCAACGGCGAACCTTTGAGTTTGTTGGTCGAGATGCTGCGATAAAAATCGACTGAATTTTCCAATCGCTGAACAGAGACGCCCCGTCGTTCAAAAAACAGCCCGTACATTTGACGACCGACACGCAACGCTTTAAAACGGCGGCGCTTTTCCAGCTCGATTTCAACAGGTTTTAAACGTAAGTCGATACATTCGGCCAACAGCTGATAAATGGCATTACGGATCAACCCCCGCAAATTTTTACTGTAGCAAAACACGTCTACCGATTCTGGCGGTAACGCATCCTGATGCATCTTGCACAATACTGTTTTGAGCGCATCAAGCATCGCCCCTTCCCCTTCGAAATGGAGGGTTCTGACTTCATGCCACGAATTACGATAAACCAGATCAATACTTCCGACGAGACAACGCTGTTCCGGCCCGAAACTTAAAATATCAACCGTTTTTAAATCAACGCGGAGTGATTTTCCTGAAACCGCATAAGTTGGGTCTTGCTCAAAATTAATGAACATCGCCAACTGACTAATTTCACAAGGGCTGGCAAGTGCGTGCATGGTTGGACGACGTTTATGCAAGGAGAACGTATTCCGCAAATCACCAACCATCTGATAAAACTTATCGATATCGAGCTGAGCATCCTGAACAACGGCATGGAGCCTTGTTGATTCGGTGATCAAACCATTAAAGAATGCCCACGCGACTAACTTACTCAGGTACTCGTGATGTTCCAGATAATGCTGCCCCATCATCCGACGCGGCACTAACGGTTGTTTGTAGAGATACCAACCGGCAGGGTTACTGCGGTTCTGTTGAACTTCAATGAAGGTCAGATCAGACTCATGTAAGTCAGGAGAAATCTGCGGATTAAGCAGTGTCACTTTGCCCGGAAGAATTTCAAAAGCAGCATACAATTTACGGGAAAGAATCGAAATATCCTGCGGACTAATGGAAGAGGTAATATCATTGCGTCGAGCGAATTGAATTAAATTACGGTAGCTCTGCATCAAAGCATCCAGCAATCCCGCATGCATGAAAGCGACTTGCTCGACTTTCCAGTTTCGTCGGTTATCCAGTTCGGCAATGATACCTGCCGACCACTGCCAGATACGAGTCAATTCTTCCAATACCATCCGTCGCCATGGGACGGAGCCGGCACCGGGTTCACGAGACAATTTCTCATGCGTTTTCAGATAAAAACAGCGCCGTACCAAATCCAATCGGGGCTGATCATTAATCCGTTCTAAATACCGGGTGACTTTTTCCAGCATCAGATAATAAGCATCCATCCCATACAGATCTGGCTCATGGGTAAAAAAGCGTCGTTTGGTATCAATACTTAAGAGTTGCGTATGCGGATATTCCCAAGAGTAAGCTTCGAGTAAGATCGCTTTCAGTACCGACTTATACGGTGAATCGATACTTTTATACAACTGCCATAAACTGGCTCCGAAATATTCTTCAGCCGGAATATGATTGAGTCGGCCGAAATCAAACCATTCGCAACAGTTGATATAAGATTTACGACACAAATGACTGACATATTCGTCATAGCACTCTTCCATTTCCGGTGGCACGATTTGCCACAAAAGACGTTTTCCGGCCATCCGCACCGCAGAACGGTAGAATTCATCCAGTAATAACAGGTGTTGCGAAGAACCACAGTTCTCACCCGTCATTTCATCGGATTGCTTACACCGGAAACGCTGCTCATCCATAATAAAAAAGTTGGCTTCAACACCTTGTGTCTTTGCCCAGTCCGTCAGCAACAAACATTTATTGGCCAGTTTTTCCCGCCGGCCGACACTCATCAGCGAAGAAACACACACCCAGATATCCAGATCACTGGAGGTACTCTGCCCGATAGAAGACGTACTTCCCATGGTGTACAAACCCTGGATTTCAGGCTCGCTTGAAATCGGGAGTCGCTGCCCCAATGCTAGTTCTGTATCGTGGATAAACTGTTGTTGTGCGTCATCCGCCTCAAAGCCCCACACACCGAAAGGCACGTCTTGGTCATAATAACCGGGAATTAATGGATGATTGAATTGGAAGAATGCAGGAATTAAATGAAAAACACGACGACTTTGTAAATCCATTAACGCCAGCGCACGCTCGGTACGTTGCCGATTCAGATTGTCTAATCTTTTGATTAAAGTCTCGGTGTATGTCTGCAAGGGAAATATCCTTGGTTGGCTCAAAACTCAACGAACTGATTGCCTTTTGTGCAAAATTGCCGTCAAAACGTGATCAATTTAACACTTTATCCATCAGTGGTAAAGATATCTCTCCCGGATGCCCGTGTCGGCAATCCAGAGAATTTAGGGATACTTTTCGTTGATACATATCTCACTCAGATTATCGGGTAATCATAGCTCAAACTATAAACAAGAGCTACATCACATATTTTAAATTAGACTATGGTCGTATATCTCAAAATTTACAAGTTTTCCTGTGCACTTTTTCATGAATACACTTCTCTGCGTCAAGTGCTATATTTCAATCGGTTAGGTGAACTTGGGGATCGAAAAGAACAGTGATAGGATGTAAGCTACCATTTTTCTCTGACCGACTCATAACCTATGATTGATTCATCTCCGATCCGTATTGCTACCCGTAAAAGTCCGCTAGCCCTTTGGCAGGCCCATTATGTAAAGGATGCGCTTCAGGCTGCTCATCCGGGACTGGTTGTTGAACTGGTCACGATGGTGACGAAAGGAGATGTGATTCTGGACACTCCGCTGGCTAAAGTGGGTGGGAAGGGACTCTTCGTCAAAGAACTTGAAATGGCAATGCTCGATGGCCGGGCCGACCTCGCTGTTCATTCAATGAAAGATGTCCCGGTTGATTTTCCACAAGGATTGGGGCTCGTAACGATCTGTGAGCGGGGCGATCCGCGTGATGCTTTCGTCTCTAATCATTATACAACCTTCGATGAACTGCCCGAAGGTGCTGTCGTCGGGACTTGCAGTTTAAGACGTCAGTGTCAGTTAAAAGCAGCCCGACCCGATATCGTCATCAAAGAACTCCGGGGTAATGTCGGCACACGGCTCGGCAAGCTTGATGCCGGTGAATATGATGCGATTATTCTTGCCGCTGCCGGCCTTAAGCGCCTCAATCTTGAAAACCGAATCCGAAGTTATCTGGCACCGGAGCAATCGCTGCCGGCGGTTGGTCAGGGAGCCGTAGGGATTGAGTGTCGGCTCGATGACGAGCGATTAATTGAGTTGTTGAAACCACTCGGTCATCAGGAAACCACGGATCGAGTGCGTTGTGAACGCGCCATGAATACCACCCTTCAAGGCGGTTGTCAGGTGCCGATCGGTAGTTATGCGCTGCTGGAAAATGACCAACTCTGGCTACGGGCTCTGGTCGGTGAACCGGACGGCAGTCAAATCATTCGCGGGGAGATCAGAGGACATCGCAATGATGCAGAACAACTGGGAGAAACGCTCGCCAGACAACTCTTACAGCGTGGCGCCCGGGAGATACTCACCAACCTCTATCATGAGCACGACTGATCATGTCGGTACTGGTGACCCGCCCCGGCAAACCGGGAGAAGCACTCTGCCGTCAACTTCAGGCCGCCGGTATAGCAGCGGTACATCATCCTTTAATTGATTTTCATGCCGGTTCGGAACTGGGACAACTGCCGGATCGGCTGAAACAGTGTGATCTGGTAATCGCTGTCAGCCAGCAAGCTGTCTTTTATAGTCAGGAATATCTCGACCGACATGGCTTTTCATGGCCGTCTGATATTCGATATCTTGCCATCGGTCAAAAAACCGCACAGCTTCTAAGTAATTTTACCCAACAAACGGTAAACTACCCTGCGGTAAGCGATAGTGAAAATTTTCTCTCTCTCCCCGAGCTTAGTGCGCCTCTTGGGTTACGCGTTGAAATACTGAGAGGAAATGGCGGCCGGGATTTAATCGCCCAACAGCTAAAGTCTCAGGGAGCTTTGGTCAATTATTGCGAAGTTTATCAGCGAGAAATGCTCCCTTTTAATGCCCGGGTTGCAGTTTCCGAA
Source organism: Vibrio sp. MEBiC08052 (assembly GCF_001506075.1). Lineage (GTDB taxonomy): Bacteria > Pseudomonadota > Gammaproteobacteria > Enterobacterales > Vibrionaceae > Vibrio. The sequence continues at coordinate 329,736 of NZ_KQ947476.1, forward strand.
TGGCAGGAAGCCGCAGTAAATAGCATCATCATCACCAGTGAGCAACAACTCCGGTTTTTCGTCACACAGCTCGCTGAACACGATGCGCCATGGTTATTCGAACAAACATTTTATATCCCCAGTGAACGGATTGCACATGATGCACATTCGCTGGGAATCAAGCATACCATTGCTGTGGGTAGTGCCAGCAATTCAGACTTAGTGGCCGCAATTCTGGCCGAGAAGAATGACAGGAATCATGAATGACTGATACAAAAAAAGCCGTTACCCCAACCTCAGAAGATCAGCAACAATCCGCCACATCTTCTTCCGCATCAGCATCTAAACCAGAAGCAACCAAACCTTCCGGCGCGAAATCAGAGCAAAAAACATCTGGATCGGGTGCAAGACTAAGTAAAATAGCCATCGTGCTAACCTTACTCACCGGTGGCGGGATTGCTGCTTATGTTCAGCAAACCATGCACGGCTATCAGGAACAAATCAGACAACTTCAGCAACAATTGAGTCAATCGGTTAGCCAGGTTGAAACGCAAGTAACTCAACTCAATCAAGACATCGATAAAAAAACGGCCACGGTCATCAATCAGGTTGATACAAATTTGGATCAACAGCAAAAAAGTATTGATAGCCTGCAACGTGCACTCGCTGATATCAAAGGACGTCGTCCTAATGACTGGCTGTTGGCTGAATCGGATTATCTGGTCAAACTTGCCGGTCGAAAACTATTTCTCGAACACGATGTCCTGACAGCAACCCACCTGATGGAAAGTGCCGATGAACGCATTGCTGCACTCAATGACCCGAGTCTGGTCTCACTGCGTCAGGCCATGGCAAATGACATCACCACACTGAAATCTCTCCCCTTGATCGATAAAGATGGTTTGGTACTGCGCCTCACCAGTCTGGAACAACTTATCGATAAACTGCCACTGGCAAACGCGATTCTTCCTGATGCACCACAAGAGCAACAACCACAGGTCAGCGAAGATATCAGCCACTGGCAAGATAATCTGCTTACCTCTCTGAAGAGTTTCGCCGAGCAATTCATCACATTCAGAACCCGCGATGGTAACGTCATTCCGTTGCTGTCTCCGGAACAGGATTTCTACCTGAGAGAGAATCTGAAAGCCAAACTCGAGACAGCAATCAGAGCCGTCTATGACGAAAATCAGGAGATTTATACAACGGCTTTAACCACAGCCAATCAATGGTCGGTCTCGTTCTTGAACCCTGACAATGATCAGATCAAACAGTTTAACCAAGCCACCCAATCCCTGAGTCAGAAAAAAATTACCATTCAATATCCGGTGAAGCTGGAATCACAACAACCGCTGACGGATCTCATTCATGAGCGGTTGCGTAAACAAGTTTCCGGTTTGATCAAGGAGGAAGAGTAATGATTCGAGCCATTTTTCTCTTCGCAGTCCTCGGTATCGGGTTATATGTCGGCACCCAATATTCCGGTCAACAAGGATACGTTCTGATTTCAATTGCGAACAAAACCATTGAAATGAGTGTCACTACGCTGATTCTGCTGGTCATCGCTTTACTGGCAGTTCTGTTCGGCATCGAGTTTTTGATCAAAAAGGCCCTGCATCTTAGTAGCAGCACCTGGAACTGGTTTGGTTCACGAAAACTCAAACAGTCTCGTCGGGATACCAACGAAGGGATCATCAAACTCATCGAGGGAGACTGGAAACAGGCCGAGAAAAAAGTCACCCGACTGGCAAAAAATCATGATATGCCACTGCTGTGTTATCTCATTGCCTCTGAAGCAGCACTCGAGCAAGGCAATCAAGAGAAACGGGATCACTACCTGTCTCTTGCCGCCAAACAAGAGAATTCAACACTAGCCGTTGAGCTCACCAAGGCAAAACAGTATACAAAAGAGCAACGTTATCAAGATGCACTCAACGTGTTGAGTGAACTGGCTATCCAGCACCCGGATAACCCTGTAGTCGTCAGTCTGCTGAAGACAACCTATCGCCATCTCCGGCAATGGCAACCACTACTCAGCCTGCTCCCGCAGCTCAGAAAGCTCAAATTGGCAAAAGAAGAGGAAATTACCATTCTGGAAATTGAATCCCGTAGCCATCTCATGGAGCAAGCTGCGGCAATCCGCGGGAAAGAGACACTGACCGAATACTGGAAAGAGTTGCCCAAACGCCTGAAAAACACACCGGAACTGATAGTGTGTTATGTTCAGTTACTCCTGAAACATCAAGGTGATGAAGAAGCCTTTTCACTCCTGAAAGAACAGATTAAGAAGCATCCGAACTCAAACAGTTATCCGTTACTGCCAGAACTCAAACTGGAGAGTCGCCAGCCGGTGATCAAACTGTTACAAGATGTCATTCGTAAAGATGAGCAACATGCAGAAGCTCACAGTGCATTAGGACAACTCTATTTTCAGGAAGAAAAATTACCGCTGGCACAAGGGCATCTGGAAAAAGCACTGCAAATCAGAAACAGCATCTCAGACTATCAGTTGCTTGCTCAGGTTCTGGAGCAGCAAGATATGTCTCAGGCAGCACACCATGTCAGTAAGAAAGCACTCTCACTGATTGAGCCGACCTCTTAACCATAATGACTTGAATCCTGTTATTGCTTGAATCATATCGCTGTTTAGCTAAGCCACTGACAAAAAAGCCAGCATCTGCTGGCTTTTTATACTTTGATATCAGTACGGTATGCTTGTTACGCAGACGCAATCGGCGCAGAGCAAAATAAAATCATATCACCCGGGAAAACTGCTGCTGTCTTGCTTTTTCACGCAGATAGCGGTCAAAGCACATACAGATATTACGAATCAATAGCCGGCCTTTTGGTGTCACCGTCAACTGCTTATCACTGACTAAAACCAACCCATCTGCGATGAAATGTCCCAGTAGTGCTAAATCTGTCTGGAAATACCGATCAAAGTCGAGCTGATGAGTGCGCTCGATCTGAGTTTTATCGAGGGTAAAGTTACACATCAATTGCTTAATCACATCCCGGCGGGCTAAATCATCTTTATCCAACGCTACCCCTTTCCATAACGCATGACGCTGATGATCCACCTGCTGATAGTATTTCTTCAGCTCTTTCTGGTTCTGAGCATACGCATCACCGACCATAGATATCGCTGACACCCCAAAACCAATCAGATCGCAGTCGCCATAGGTGGTATAGCCCTGAAAATTACGATGGAGGCAACCTTCTCTTTGCGCAATCGCAAGATCATCTTCGGGCAGTGCAAAATGATCCATACCGATAAACTGATAACCGGCATCGGTCAGTGTCTCAATGGTCAGCTGCAAAATTTCCATTTTTTCTTGCGCCGTCGGCAGAAAATCTTCTTTAATTTTCCGCTGTGCAGCAAACAATTGCGGCATATGCGCGTAGTTAAAAATGGATAATCGCCCCGGTTTCATTTCCAGAACCCGGTTTAAGGTTCGAGCAAATGAATGCGGTGTCTGCTTGGGCAAACCATAAATCAGGTCAAGGTTGGTCGAACGGAAACCCAGTTCTCGGGCGCGTTCTGCCAGAGCGAAGATGAAAGTTTCATCCTGAATGCGATTGATCAGTAGCTGTACTTCTTTGTTGAAATCCTGCACTCCGATACTTAAACGGTTAAAACCTTCTTGATAGAGGTGGTCCAAGATATCCAGTTGTATCTCGCGCGGATCAACTTCAATACTGATTTCAGCCTCAGGCTCAAAATCAAACTCCTGTCGGATCAGTGTCATCAAACGCGTAATTTGGGGAGCAGTCAAGAATGTCGGAGTACCGCCACCGAAATGAAGCTGAACCACACGGCGACCCGCTAGCAGAGACGCACGCTGACGAATCTCAAGCTCCAGCATATCCAGATACTCATCCGCTTTATGAGAATGACGCGTGACAACTTTGTTACAACCACAGTAGTAACACAGCTTGTGGCAGAAAGGGATGTGGATATAAAGAGAAAGCGGACGGTCCGGATACTGGGCACAAGCCATATCAAAGTCCGCAATCGTAAACGCTTCATGGAATTCGACGGCTGTCGGATAAGAGGTATAACGAGGCCCGGAGTAATTATATTTATCCAACATTGCCTGATCCCAGACAACCTGCTGACGAGATACCTGCTGAAACATATTTATCTTTCCGAATGCGTCGATGAACCCCTATTTTGCCACACTGCGATACTGACAACTCGGGCAGCAAAATAGAAATCCATGATTATTGTGTGAAAGTGCTACAGAGATCACCGAATGAACCACTGCAATACTCGAGATTTAAACCATTTGAACCTGAATTTGTTGATTTAATGGCTGAATCATATCCTTCAGCTTGGTCAGCTCTCGGACAATATCATCCTCCAACCGATTTTCAGCTTTCATCCGTTCCAGATTGTGCTGCATCCGTTCTTTTTTGGGCATCTCTTGCCGGGCCTCGCCACGAGGCATATCTTTGACGATATGATAAAGCTCTGAAATCGCTGGGAATTGGTTTTCAAAATCAATTCGCTGCTCACCCTGAACGTAGTCCATGATGCAATAAACACGAATGCTGATTTCCGAAAGATCACATTGACCTTGAATACCGACCATACAGAGTGTGTTTACGTTCTCGAAAATATTTGCATTTCTCTTCTCAATCTCCAACTCCCGATGCTTGGCAACCAACGCTTTCTGCTGCTTCAACTTCACCAGCAGATACCCGGCATAAATCGCCAGACCGGCAACAATCAGACACCCAACAATCACGAGTACAGTCAGATTCATATGTCACTCCTATTGCTGAAAATCATCCGGATCAAATCCGGTAAATTTCTCCAGAAGTTCGTCATCCGATGCGCCCTGCTTTGATTTCATCACCGGAGACTCGGATACCTCGTCATCACTCTCTTCATCAACCGGATTCTCTTCATCAAACAACCCAAGCTGTTTCATCAGCTGTTCGATGCGATCGAGCTTTTCATCAACATACTGTTGCAAACCGGCACCCAACTTTTCTCCCCGATCTAACCGGGCAAGCAAAGCATGAAGCTGCGCATCATTTTCGAGCAAAACCAGCTCTTGTTCAGCTTGGTCTTGCCGTTGCTTAGCAATGACTTTTGGCTGGGTTTCTACGACGAGCGGAATTTTTTTCTTACTCCCCAGACGAGGATCCTGCGCTTGCGAAGTACTTAACCGACGTGTATTGCCGGACTCTTCTGAATGACGGCTGCCGGTTTTCAAGCCTTTTCTCTTTTTCAGCTTCTTGCGCAAACGCCCTTCGACATCTGTCTGAGAACGCTGACGAACGACAACAACGTCTGAATTCCCAGATGATCTTACTTTCTTCTTACGGCTCATTACTGGCTTTTCCTCAGTAAAATTACATCACTACCGATAAATTCAATTTCGAGAGCATCCCGTTCTGCTAGAAAACAGAAAGTCTCTCGGCTAAAAAAGCTTACATGGGTGAGATCATTTTTATAATGCCACCTTGTAAACGCGTCCAAATTTTTAACTAATTTGGTCATGATTCCGATATATCCCCCCGGCTTCACCAAGGACAACCACTGTTGCCACACTTGGCCCGGAGTATGTAAGTGTTCAATCACTTCAGTTGCGGTCATAAAATCATATGTTGATTCTAACACCGTCTGCTGTGGGAAATAAAAGACATCATATACAGCCATCCGAAACCCGAGCTCTTCCATCATTAAAGAGAGCGTCGGCCCGGGGCCACATCCAAAATCTAACCCGTGAGCATCAGGAGCAATCCGTTCCGCCAACGGCACCGTCAGGCGGGACAAAAATCGCCGATATCCCATATCAGATGGATCATTCTCATGCAGATCATAGATGGATTTTTCGGATTCTGCATCCAGATGAAATGCAGGTGCGACACTCACCAAATGACATTGGTGGCATTGCCAATAGTCGCGACGTTTATCCCGATGATAAATCCCCAGCGATTCAGCACCGCACAGTGGACATGAGATCATATGGACTCTCCTTATTACGGGATGCGCAACATACCAGAAACTCACCCGATAGTGGAGTATTTCAGCTGATTTTTTCTTCAGCGGATAGACGTGATGGCTTTCAGTTCGATCAAAAAAGAGAGATAAAAAAAGCGACAGAATGACCTGTCGCTTTCTAAACAGTCACCGTAGTGACGGAAACTATTCTGGCACATAGAGATGCGCACAATATTCCTTTTGTTTTTCGTGCTTTCCTTGCAAAAACGTTGTTGTTCGTCATCAATCCTGATGAATTTTCACTGTCCCTGAAAACATCATTGTAACGAAGCTCTTCCGTAGCTTGGTTCCATTACATCCCCCACTCCATAGGGCCAAGCAGATCATCCTTATCAGACAAACATCCTGTTTGTCAGTCACTTCAGAATGAGCGATCCATCCCTGAAGCAACGATTAAACTTTACGCTTTATCCCGGTAGACACAACCCATCAGAAAATGATTCAGGTCACATTCCACATGCAATATTAAAAATAATAATAAAATCATAAAATTAAAATCATTCTCAGTGTAATCATCGGGTTATCTATAGCGGATCTCTCACAACCTATATAGAAAAAAAGGAACAGACTGAGCCAAAGGGAGCTCAGTCCCCGTCAAGCCAATGGTTCCAGGCAGCCAATCACACGATGAATTCCTGCCCATCGCTCATGATGATAATGTTCCAGATTCTGGCAGGAGTCGTGTATAATCGCCAGTCCCGTTGAATCAGGGGGCGTTTCGCAGAGACCTTCTTTCAGGTTATTGCTGTGATACCATTGCATTCCGGCAAATGATTCATCAACAGCAGACAGTTACCATGGAGTCTACCTTGAGTGTAAAAATCCACTATCAAAATACGCATTTTATTACCAGTGCCCCAGATATCCGCCACTTGCCGGAAGATGAAGGCATTGAGGTCGCGTTTGCCGGGCGCTCCAATGCAGGAAAATCCAGTGCTTTGAATCGTTTGGCGAATCAAAAAAACTTAGCCAAAACCAGTAAGACACCGGGGCGAACTCAGTTAATCAACCTCTTTCAGGTTACTGATGGCTGCCATATTGTCGATCTGCCGGGATATGGATTTGCTCAAGTCCCACCGGAACTCAAGAAAAAATGGCAAAAAGCACTCGGAGAGTATCTGCAAGCACGCCAATGTTTAAAAGGACTGGTGGTTTTGATGGACATTCGCCATCCCATGAAGGATCTGGATCAACAACTGATCTATTGGGCGGTGGAAAGCAATATTCCGGTTCAGGTTCTGCTGACCAAAGCCGATAAACTCAAAAGTGGTGCAAGAAAAGCACAAGTACTGAAAATTCGCGAAGCGGCTCTGGCCTTTTGTGGTGACGTCAGTGTTGATGCTTTTTCCTCAACTTCAGGTCTGGGCGTTGATGTCCTGCGCCAAAAACTCGATAGCTGGTATGCACCGGCGTTTACCTCTCAAGATGATGAGCAAGATAGTGATGCGAACAACAGTGAGTCCAATCACTAATATCAAGCGCTCAGTGCTCCGGAAGAAATGGCGAACCAGACATGCTTTTCTTCCGGGCATAAAAAACCCCGCCATCCTGGCAGGGTAATGGGAGAGATAATGAACTTCTTCTAATTGTTTTGTTTTTGTGCCCTTACAAGCATCGTTGAATTCATCTGATTTTTCAATCCCTCTGCTCCGAAACACCACAGCCCCCAAAACAGGTGTAACATTTTGAAACATATGTATATTAACCAAATTGTAACACTTTATTTCTTTAGTAAAATAACTATTTTGTGAAGGGTAATTAATTACAGAATCGTTACATTAATTCATTTGAGAATTTTAACGCTCCAGAAGAGAAACCAAAAATCTTATCAATGGTTTGTAGAATAGATGTTGTGAAGTGAGGGTTAAATGTGGATAAAAATTCAAATTTTATTAATGAATTACATATGCTTAACACAATAAAAAACGCCCCAGTCAAAAACTGACTGGGGCGGCTGAAACAGCCTAATCCAATAACGTGAAACAAAAGGTCTGAAAGATAGAACATCTTACCTCTGTACCCTACGTCATTAAATGTACAATAAACTGACGAAAAAGAAAACCCATTCTGTAGTTTTTTTTCATTCATTCTAAATCAAACAACATAAGGAACTGATATTTTGTTACTTTTTTTATGTAAAAAAAAAGCTGACACTTGTGCGCCAGCTCATAAAATTCATGCCATTTTGGTCAAAAAACCCGATTTAATGGGCCTGTTCCCAACTATCACCCCGACCAACATCTGCAACCAAAGGCACACGAAGGGTCGCAGCGGACTCCATGAGTTTTTGTATTTTACTTTCAATTTCGGTCAGAGATGACTCTTGGACTTCAAAAACCAGTTCATCGTGCACCTGCATCAACAGGCGGACTCTGCCCTGACCTTCTTGCTCGATCCAGGCATCAACCAATAACATGGCTTTTTTGATAATATCTGCTGCTGTCCCCTGCATCGGAGCATTGATCGCAGCACGTTCCGCGGCTTTTCTCCGCATCCCATTACCGGAACGAATTTCCGGCAGATGTAAACGGCGACCAAATAGTGTTTCTACATAGCCCTGCTCGCTTGCTTGTGCACGCGTATCTTCCATATACTGCATCACACCGGGATAACGCTCGAAGTATTTCTCCATATAAGATTGGGCTTCATGGCGTGGAATACCAAGCTGCTTGGCCAGACCAAATGCACTCATCCCATAGATCAACCCGAAGTTAACGGCTTTGGCGCGACGACGCTGTTCACCGGAGACCTGTTCGAGCGGAATCCCTAAAATTTCCGCAGCCGTGGCGGCATGAATATCTTTCCCTTGTTGGAAAGCATCCAACAGTGACTGATCGCCAGACAAATGCGCCATAATTCTCAACTCAATCTGAGAATAGTCGATCGCGACAATCTTCCAGCCGGGTTCGGTCACAAACGCCTGCCGAATCCGTCGCCCTTCTTCATTCCGCACCGGAATATTCTGCAAGTTCGGATCGGTCGATGAAAGCCGTCCGGTTGCTGTCACAGCCTGATGATAAGAGGTATGCACACGCCCCGTAACCGGATTAATCATTTTCGGCAACTTATCCGTGTAAGTCGATTTCAGTTTCGCCAGCCCCCGATGTTCCAGAATGACCTTCGGTAACGGATAATCCAGCGCCAGCTCCTGTAACACTTCTTCATTGGTCGATGGTGTTCCCGAAGGTGTTTTTTTCACCACCGGCAGCCCCATTTTTTCAAAGAAGATCTGTTGGAGCTGCTTCGGCGAGCTCAAGTTAAATGATTCTCCGGCAATCTCAAATGCCTTGCGTTCCAATTCTTCTAAACGCTGGGCGATTTCCTGAGACTGAACATTCAAACGCATATCATCGATATGAACGCCGGTTCTCTCCATTCTTGACAGCACGGGCACCAGTGGCACTTCAATCTCTTGATAGATGCGTAATAGCGCTTCATTCTGTTCCAGATTTTCTATCAAACGATGGTGCAACCGAAGCGTAACATCCGCATCTTCTGCCGCGTAAACACCGGCTTGTTCCAAATCGATTTGGTTAAATGTCAGCTGATTTTTACCCTTGCCGGCAATTTGTTCGAATGAGATACAACTATGTTGCAGGAAGCGCAGCGCCAGACTATCCATATCATGCCGTCCGCCGACACTGTCATACACGTAAGAAGCCAGCATGGTATCATGCGCAATCCCGCGTAATTCAATGTCATAACGGGCCAGAATACTCATATCAAATTTCAGATTCTGCCCGACTTTATGACTATGTTCATCTTCCAGAATCGGCTTAAGCTGAGCCAATACCCAATCCCGATCCAACTGTTGCGGCGCATCCATATAGTCATGAGCGACTGGCACATAGGCTGCTTCACCTTCGGTGATCGCAAATGACACCCCGACCAGATTGGCCGTCATATAATCCAATCCATCCGTTTCAGTATCAAAGGCAAATAAATCGGCATCTTTCAGCTTGTCTAACCAAGCCATAAAATCAGATTCATTCAAGATGGTCTGATACTGACTGCGATCAATATTGACGGCCGATGTATCCATCGTCACCGCCGTCGCATCAGATGCCTGATTCATTTCCGGGCTTCCTTCCGGGCTTTCAAGCAGCTCATTCAACCAAGATTTAAAGGTCAATTGCCCGTATAACTGAATCAGATCTTCTCGATCCACCGAGCGTTTGACTAAAGTATCGAGCGTGTCTTCCAGCACAACATCTAATTTAATTGTCGCGAGTTGGTAAGAAAGCCATGCATTGTCTTTATTCTCTTCCAGCTTTTTCGCCATCGTCTTGGAACCGCGGAATCCCAAATCAGCAATCTTATCCAGATTCTGATAGAGCGCTTCCAGACCACCGATCCCCTGAAGCAATGCAGTCGCCGTCTTTTCACCGACTCCCGGAACGCCCGGAATGTTATCAACTTTATCGCCCATCAACGCCAGATAATCGATGATCAGTTCCGGAGGAATCCCGAACTTTTCGATGACACCTTCACGATCCATCACGACATTGGTCATAGTATTGATCAAAGTAACGTTATCGTTCACCAATTGCGCCATGTCTTTATCCCCGGTGCTAATCAGCACCGGAACGCCGGCATTGGCAGCTTGGATCGCAATCGTACCGATCACATCGTCGGCTTCCACACCTTCTATTGCGAGTAACGGTAATCCCATCGAACGGATAATCTTGTGCAGTGGTTCAATCTGGCAACGTAATTCATCCGGCATCGGTGGACGATGAGCCTTATATTCTGCGTACATCTCATCGCGGAATGTCTTGCCTTTCGCATCAAACACAACCGCGATCCGATCTGAAGGATACTGACGCATCATGCTGCGAATCATATTAATAACACCATAAACAGCATTGGTGGGGATTTCACCATTACTCATGGTGCTTGGATAGGCATGGAATGCACGGTAAAGATAAGAAGAACCGTCAATCAGAATGAGCGGGTTATCAGGAATATGGGCCATAGTTTTTTGGTATCCGGATGTGGAGGTCTCAACATTATCTGCTTAGAATGCCATGAGTTCCCTGAGGATTCCATGTTCTACCGAGTTTTTGCCGAAATCCAATACGATGAAAATCCACAGAAGAGATGTCACATTGTGGATAAGTCTGTTCATAGTTTTATTTACACTGATATAAAATCGACAAAAACAACCAAAAATACAATTATAAAATATTGATATTTAATAATTAAATAAAAGATCTGTGTAAAAAAACATGATCCTTCCGGGATCAACCATTGTGGAAAAGTATATCGTTCTGTTAACAAAAACGATCTCGCTGAAAAAGAAAAAGCGACACCCGAAGGATGTCGCCTAGCATAAGCAAGAAAGTGATACGTGTGACCAAACCGCTTTCTTATAGAGCTATAAATACACTGGAAGCAATGTGAGCAATGTCGTGTCAAAAAGAAGAGTGCAAGCCCGTAACCACCTCGCATTGGGTAACAAACATAAATCGTGCTACCTCTAAGCGCTGTAGAGAACTGTCTCTTTCCCTAAGACGGTTGTAATAATAATTATTCTCATTTAATAGATCAAGTATTAAATGAGAAAAAATCTCATTTAATTTTTATGTAAAACATAACTCATTCATAAATAAAACAATAAAGGCTGACAATTGTCAGCCTTTGATACAATTTTTAACTCAATAAGATCACTAGTATTGATATCACTGATAATTTTTCAGGGCTGCAACCCGCTCTTCTTGCTCTTCAGCAAGCCACTGTGCAACATCCTTGGCAAAATAGGTCAGAATGCCATCCGCACCTGCGCGTTTAAAACAGAGCAATGATTCGATGACGGTTTCTTTTTCTTTCAACCAGCCATTGAGAAAGGCCGCTTTATGCATCGCATATTCACCGGAAACCTGATAGGCAAATGTCGGCACCTGAAGTTCTGTTTTGACACGATGAACGACATCCAGATATGGCATCCCCGGCTTCACCATGACCATATCGGCACCTTCACCAATATCTAACGCTACTTCTTGTAGTGCTTCATCACTGTTCGCCGCATCCATCTGATAGGTTTTTTTATTGCCCCCTTTCAGATTACTTGCTGAACCAATCGCATCGCGGAAAGGGCCATAATAACTCGATGCATATTTTGCAGAGTAAGCCATGATCTGCGTATGGATATGCCCGGCTTCCTCAAGCGCATCACGAATCAGACCAATCCGGCCGTCCATCATATCGGAGGGAGCAACCACATCCGCACCGGCTTCAGCATGAGATAACGCCTGCTTGACGAGCACTTCGGTCGTTACATCGTTGATCACATACCCTTGCTCATCAATAATGCCATCCTGACCGTGGGTGGTATATGGGTCCAATGCCACATCAGTAATCACCCCGATTTCCGGAACATGTTCTTTCAAAGCACGAACCGCCCGTTGAATCAGACCTTCAGGGTTGTATGCCTCAGCAGCATCGATACTTTTCGCATCCTGAGTGATAAAAGGAAACAGCGCGATAGCCGGTACACCAAGGCTCGCAAGATACTGCGCTTCTTCAAGGAGAACGTCGATCGATAAACGATCCACACCCGGCATCGATTCAACAGGCTCACGACGATCTTTGCCCATCAGCACAAATACCGGGTAAATCAGGTCACTGACAGATAACTGATTTTCTGCAACTAGGCGACGACTAAAATCATGTTTACGCACACGGCGCATACGACGACCGGGAAACTGACCTACGATAGAAACTGACACATGGAACTCCTTTTTGATATTTGTGATGCACCGCATCAAGGTTCGCCACATACTGTACATATAACAAACGGACGAAACGAACAGCGCTTATCATGAACCGTCGCTCAACAGCGAGAGAGCTCTAAAGAAAAGTACATTGCGACCCGAAACTCCGATTTTCACAACACGAATATGACCTTCTCATCCGACAATACAGCGATTGAGGAAACACAGTATTGTCACGGGTAGTGCGCTGAAATCATACCACTGTCCAACTGACACGCCATGTCTATTGAGATAAAAATTCAAAAAATGATCTCAACGCGCTGATCTTTTATAATGTCTGATTCAACCCATGACCGGAAAAACCCATGATTGACACGCACGCCCATGTTTATGCCCAAGAATTTGACCATGACCGAGAAGACGTGATTCAACGTGCTTTAGCACAAGGTGTCGAGATGATCTGCATGCCGAATATCGATCTCGACTCTATCGAACCGATGCTGGCAACTGAGGCTGCCTATCCTGACATTTGTCGTTCTATGATGGGATTACACCCTTGCTACGTGGATCAACATGTTCATCAGACACTGGATATCATTCATGGCTGGTTTGATAAACATGATTTTATCGCCGTCGGTGAAATTGGTATCGATCTGTACTGGGACACCACTTATCAAGCCGAGCAAGAAGCAGCGTTTCTTACCCAACTCGGCTGGGCGAAAGAAAAACAGCTCCCGGTGGTAATTCATACCCGTAATTCAATGCAAGAAACCATTCAACTGCTGAGTCAGGCTCAAGATGGCTCTCTGCAAGGCGTATTTCACTGTTTCGGTGGCAGTGTGGAAGAAGCTAAAGCCATTCAGGATTTAGGCTTTCATCTCGGCTTAGGCGGTGTCACGACGTTTAAAAATGGCGGGATGGATCAAGTGGTTCCTCATTTAGATATCCGGCAGATCATTCTGGAAACCGACTGCCCTTATCTGGCACCGGTGCCGCATCGGGGAAAACGCAATGAACCAGCCTATACACACATTGTCGCTCAACGAATTGCCGCGCTCAAAGAGATGTCGCTTGAAGAAGTGGACCGACTGACCACAGACAATGCGAAGCAGTTATTTCGCTTACCCTGAAACAAGGCCAAGTCATCACGGTACTATTTTGCAAGGGGAACGGACTAATCCTCTTGTCGGTACTGGTACGCGGCCAACTTTTCTTCCGGGAAATGCAGAAACGGGTCACGCGCAAATTGATTGAAAACGGTATTCACTCCGGTTGCGAGTCTTCACGACGAATCCTGTGTTTCTTTTTCTGGTTTGCTTTGGCAATAAAAACGAGCACAAAAAACACCGACTTCAAACAGTAAACAGATGGGAACGGCCAGTAACGTCTGAGAAATGATATCCGGCGGGGTCAGCAGCATCCCGACCACAAATGCCCCGACAATAATGTAAGGTCGTTTTTGCAAAAGCGCCTTGGGCGTCGTTGCGCCCGTCCAGCAAAGCAACATGATTGCCACCGGTACTTCAAACGCAATCCCGAACGCTAAAAATAGCGCCAACACAAAATCAAGATAGCTGGCAATGTCGGTCGCAAAAGCAACCCCGTCCAGTGAAATTGCAGTAAAGAAGCCAAAGATTAAAGGGAAAACTACAAAATACGCGAATGCGACCCCACCATAAAACAGAATTGAACTCGACAATATCAGGGGCATCACTAGCTTACGTTCATGTTTATACAGCCCCGGTGCAACAAAAGCCCATATTTGGTAAAGCAGATATGGTACCGTCATAAACAGCGAAACAATCAAGGTCAGCTTAAGCGGGGTAAAAAAGGGCGAGGCAACATCGGTCGCAATCATGGTTGCACCTGCGGGTAGCCGTTCAATTAACGGCCGGGCAATAAACTCATAGATATGATTCGCAAAGTAGACTAAACCGAGAAAGACAGCGATAACAGCCACGATGCAACGTAATAATCGGTTACGTAACTCGAGCAAGTGACGAATGAAAGGTTGGGTTTGCTCAACAGACGACATATTGACTCCATATCGCGTCAGAAACAGATGACGTCAGAAACAACCAGATTTTAAGCAACGCGTACATCACGGTTATTTCGACTGTTCCTCTGCGCTTTTATCATGCGCTGAAGGTTGCTCAACGTCACGCGTAGTGGTATCCACAGATTGATGCGACTGAAGGAATTCAGGAAATGGTTCGTTCACTTTGGTTTGCTCAGCTTGTCGATGCTTGTCTTTGAGTTCTTGTATCTGTAACTCTTGAGACAGTTCATGCTGAACACTGTTAGCGATCTTTTTCACAGACGCAATCAATCGGGCGAGACTGCGAATCGCATGTGGTAAGCGCTCCGGCCCCAAAACAACCAGCGCAATCACCGCGATTAATACCAGCTCCCAAAAACCGATATCAAACACCGGGATCTACTCTTTGTCTTGGTGATTCTGCGCAGAAGACGCAGATTTCGGTTGTACTTCATCCGGCTTTTCACGCTTCGCTTCTTCAGGCTCTTCATCCATCGCTTTTCTAAAACCTTTCACGGCACTGCCTAAGTCACTGCCCATGCTCCGCAATTTTTTCGTGCCGAACAGTAACACCACAATGGCCGCAATAATCAGTAATTCCGTAATGCCAATACCACCCATATCACTATCCTTTTATGCTTCGCCAAACCGCTCAGTAGATACGCTTACCGACGGTAGAACATCCAACTGATTAACCAAGACATACCGCCGACCACGGCTGTACTGATTGACAAATGCGGCTCTTGCCCATTCGCCAAAAAGACCGCCGAACAGATCAGTGCAGTTGCCCCAATCCCTAAGAAAAACTTGCCCCGGGCCTGATCCCGTTTTACCTGACGGTAATCCTGATACAGCGCATTGACTCGCTGATTCATCACGCGTCCTTGCTTGAGACTTTCGTAGACCAGTTCAGGCAACTCCGGCAGTTTTTCCGCCCAGAATGGTGCCTTCTCACGGATAGAACGCAATACCGCGCCCGGCCCAACCTGATCAATCATCCAGCGTTCCAGAAACGGCTTGGCCGTTTGCCACAGATCAAGTTGAGGATATAACTGCCGACCCAAACCTTCCACATACAGTAACGTTTTTTGCAGCAGTACCAGTTGCGGTTGGACTTCCATATTGAAGCGACGCGCCGTGTTAAATAGGTTCAACAACACATGGCCGAATGAAATCTCACACAACGGCTTGGCAAAAATCGGTTCGCACACAACTCGGATGGCACTTTCGAATGCATCAATATCCGTATCATATGGGACCCAACCGGACTCGACATGGAGTTCGGCAACACGTCGGTAATCACGATTAAAAAACGCCAGAAAGTTTTCTGCCAGATAGCGTTTATCTTCTTTGTTCAGCGTTCCGACAATACCGCAATCCAACCCGATCCATTGCGGATTTTCAGGATGAGCCGGCTGGACAAAAACGTTGCCCGGATGCATGTCGGCATGAAAAAAGCTGTCTCTGAACACCTGCGTAAAGAATACACTGACACCACGTTCCGCCAGCAACTGCATATTGGTGCCGTTTGCCTCTAGTGCCTCAATATCCGAGACCTGAATCCCATAGATGCGCTCCGAGACCATCACGGTTTCATTACTATATTCAGAAATTACCTCCGGAATATAGAGTTCTTCACTGCCCTCAAAATTACGTCGCAACTGAATCGCATTCGCAGCTTCTCGACGTAAGTCTAGTTCATCCTGCAACGTTTTCTCATATTCCCGCACCACTTCAACCGGCTTTAAACGCCGTGTTTCAGGAAGTGCTTTCGCAACGAGACGAGCCATCCGATACATCAGTTTGATATCCGCGGCAATCACCGGCTTGATATCAGGACGAATCACTTTGAGTACCACCTCACGGCCGTTGGATTTCAATGTGGCGGTATGCACCTGAGCAATCGATGCAGAGGCCAGCGGTTCAACCGAAAAGTCATCGAACCAAGTCTCTACCGCACCGCCCAACGCTTTTTCAATCTGTCGCTTCGCTAAATGACCATCAAACGGTGAAACTTTATCCTGAAGCAGCGCCAATTGATCCGCGATATGCGGGGGAAACAGATCCCGTCGGGTAGACATCATCTGACCAAACTTAATCCAGACCGGCCCCAGCTCCTGAAGCGCCAAACGCAGACGCTCCCCTAATGGTTTCTCCGGATAACGATTCCGCAGCCAGAACAGCGATTTTCGAGCTAATAATGGTGCTCGGAACAAGTGATGATCAGGAAGGAATTCATCAAGACCATATTCCAGCTGCACCTTGATGATACGATACAACCGCCTGATTTCTGTTGGCGTCATAGTTTCTCCGTCAGCATAGTTTCTCCGTCAGAGACTGAATCCGACTTTCAAGTCGGGATAACTGACTGTTTACTTCATCAACCCGATCACAAAAATCAGCCACCTCAAGCGGGCCAGGAGCAATACGCCACTCTTCCGTTAAAATCTGTGCAACATGGGATTGGTGACGCTGATGTTGTGTTTGCAGGAAATGACTCAAATCTTTGGCAGCCTGTGTCACCGTATGCGCGACAACATCCCCGCTCAGGCGTGATAACCACTCTTCCCAATCCGGCTTACAATCCGTCATCAGTTGAGAAAACTTCTGCGCCAGTTGGATATCACCTTCCAGTATCAACTTATCCTGTTTGATCAGTTGCGTGATGTTTGCCTGCTCCCGCAGCTGTGGCAGGATCGATAAGGTCAGAGACAAATAACAATCAGGTGTCCCTTCGTATCGCGCTAACACATCAATTTGCTGGCTGAAAACAAACGTCAGGGTTTGATCGAGCTCTTTCAGATGAACCTGAATCACATTGCCTTTCAGGCGAGCAAGCTGACGAATCAGAACAGGATCATCCTGAATCAGTCGGTTCAGAATGGTTTCGATCGTTGCGGTCAGTAAAGGTGCAAATGGCATAGGAACCGCCTTGTCAGAATTTATAACCACGGTGAAGCGCCACAATACCCGCGGTCAGATTGTAATAACTTACTTGCTCAAAACCGGCATCGGCCATCATCCCTTTTAACGTGTCCTGATCCGGATGCATCCGGATTGACTCAGCAAGATAACGGTAACTGTCAGCGTCGTTGGCGATGAGCTGGCCCATCTTCGGCAGGAGATGGAACGAATAGGTATCGTAGATTTTGGATAACGGCTCGAACACCGGTTTGGAAAATTCCAGCACCAACAGACGTCCGCCGGGTTTCAGTACCCGAAACATCGAGCGGAGCGCTTGGTCTTTATCTGTGACATTGCGCAGGCAAAAGCTGATCGTGATGCAATCAAAATAATTATCGGGGAACGGTAGTTCTTCCGCATTCGCCTGAACATAATGCACATTACCGACAATGCCACTATCGCGCAGTTTATCCCGGCCGACACATAACATTGAATTATTGATATCTGCCAAGACGACATGCCCAGTGTCACCCACGATTCGTGAAAACTTTGCTGTCAAATCGCCCGTACCACCGCCGAGATCCAGAATTCTCTGCCCGGCACGAACACCACTGCAATCAATCGTAAATCGTTTCCATAGTCGGTGAATCCCACCGGACATCAAGTCATTCATGATGTCATACTTCGCTGCGACAGAATGAAAAACTTCTGCCACTTTATGCGCTTTCTCCGCTTTGGCGACGGTTTCAAAACCAAAATGGGTGGTTTCTTGATTTTCTGCCATTTTTTCAGATTGCACGCCTTTACCTACCTTGCATGATCGAATAGAAGCCACACATCACATGACCACATCATTCATCATGCTTGATAAACTGATGCCTGATCAACCCATGTGACTGACTGATTGGTTGCGCTAGTTTACTGTATCCCCTATCGGATGTCTTTCAGCAATCGGCAGATTTTGTGCCGACGGATGCGCTGTTATTCTCCCGGTTCTCTTGTGGTAAAACCGTTCCGGATGAGGCGGTATCAGCGCGAGAATGTTCAAACTTTGTTGTCTCAGATAAGTGTTGTTCAGATAAGCTTTGCCCTGACGGCGTTCGCGTCGGCGACAGGCGTTCTGACCCGGTTTGTTCAGGCGATGCTGACTCAGACGCCAACGCTTCAGAGCCTGCTCTCCGAGACTCATCAACCCACCGGGAAGCAATCGAACGTTTCACCTCTACGCCCAATTGCTTAAAACTTTCCGCCTGACGAATGGCGTTACCACGCCCGCTCGACAGTTTGTTCATGGCACTCTGATAACTCTGCCCGGCCTTGTCTATGGCACTGCCCAGCGTGTCCATGTCGTCCACGAATAAACGTAATTTGTCATAGAGTTTTGCGGCTTTCTCCGCAATGCGTTGGGCATTTTGATTTTGATATTCATTACGCCATAAATTATCGATGGTTCGTAAAGCAACCAGTAATGTGGTTGGACTGACAATAATGATGTTTTGTTCCATCGCATCTTTGACTAAAGCGGGATCCGCCTGGATTGCCAATTGGAATGCCGGTTCGACCGGAATAAACATCAACACATAATCTAACGTCTGGATGCCTTGCAACTGCTGGTAATCTTTCTTACTCAGTCCTTTGATATGAGAGCGTATCGCAAGTAAATGTTCACCAAGTGCTTTATCGCGCTCAACGTCACTCTCAGCATGGAAGTAACGTTCGTAGGCTACCAGTGCCATTTTTGAATCGATCACCACCTGCTTCTCATTCGGCAGGTTGACAATAACATCCGGTTGATAGCGCTTGCCCGCTTCATTTTGCAAACTGACCTGCGTCTGATACTCGTGGCCTTCACGTAGCCCTGATTCCGCCAAAACCCGGGCTAACACAACTTCACCCCAGTTCCCTTGTTGTTTGTTATCGCCTTTGAGTGCCTGCGTCAGATTTAACGCTTCTTTCGCCATCTGCTCATTGAGTCGTTGCAGATTCTTCAACTCATGGACCAGAGTATGACGTTCCTTAGCTTCCTGGCTGAAACTATCATTGACCTGTTTTTTGAACCCTTCCAGTTGTAATTTCAGCGGATTCAGCAAGCCTTCCAGACTCTGTTTATTCTGCTGATCAACCTTCGCAGTTTTGACCTCAAACAGCTGATTCGCCAACTGTTCAAACTGTTGCTTCAAGCGTTCTTCGGCACGTTCCAGTAACTGTAATTTTTCCTGACTGGCAACCATCTGGGCTTGATGTCGCGCTTCCTGCTCCCGAAGCTCTCCTTGTAATTGCGCGTTCTTCTCCCGCAGCAGTACCAGCTCATCATTCAACTGTGTCCGCTCTTGCTGTAAGGTCGCCATTTGCCCGAGTTTTTCAGTGGCAGCCATATGCTGCCCATGCAGCTGTTTCAGCTCGGCCATGGCCAGATCATGCGCATCTTCTGATTCGTGCAGCTCAGCTTGTGTTTGCCGCAGTTGTGTCGTGACCTGACTCAACACTTGTTCGTGAAGTTGCTGTTGACTCACCAGCTGTTGCTGCAACTGGCTGAATTGCAGTTGCATCTTTTGCTTCATCCACCAGCCCGTTATGCCGGCAGAACCGACAATACAGAGAGCAGACATTACCAGTAGGGATTGGTTTTCAATAATCCATTGCATCATGGGAATCAATTCTGTGTCTCAGCATAAGAACTAAAAATGGTATTGCCGGACTGGATCAATGTCCAGTAGATTTGCGGTACAGAGACGTCAAACTAGCCTCTGATGTCAGGGGGCGTCAGCTGAGCATATGCGGTTTTGACCGATTCCAGCGATTCATCCGGAACATGTACAACCTGCCGACACTGCTTGCACGTCGTGACGGCAATTCCCATCACCATCCCGGTTTGCCCGAGCAAATGAATATTTCTTAGCCGGGAGACCAGCTCCGTCGGACCACATAACGGACAGATCCCCCAAATTTTTCCACCGCCTTTCTCACCCGCCATCCTCTTTTCCTTATCAACTTTACTTATCAACGATTGCGAAAGCGCAAATCTCCGCCCGCAAACCTTACAGCCCGCTCGCGGATAATCCGAATCACGTCTATTAGTCATGCGATCAACATCCCATAAACTCATCCTGTTGTAACACTTGGATTTATTGTTTATATGACACAAATAACATGCTTGACGAAAGCTTATGTTATGCTCAGGCAATCGAATCAATGGTGGAAAAACACGGCTTACCAGCAATGAATAACAACACAATCAATGAAAAACAAGCTTTGCTCTTCGGTCTTAGCGCGGTGTTATTGTGGTCAACTGTCGCGACGGCATTTAAGCTCACGCTGGCACAACTGACCCCGATTCAGATGTTAACCGTTGCTTGTGTCATTTCGATCATCTCATTAGTCGTCATTTGTGCATGTCAGCGTCAACTTCACCTGATTTTGCCGACCTTTGCGGCCAATCCGACCTATTTCATTATTTCCGGATTGATCAACCCGCTCAGCTACTATCTGATTCTGTTTCAGGCCTATCGCCTGCTCCCCGCCTCTCAGGCACAGTCGATCAACTATAGCTGGGCGATGACGCTAACGATCATGGCCGCCATTTTTCTCAAACAGAAAATCCGCAAGCAAGACTATCTTGCCGCTGCACTCTGTTATCTGGGAGTGTTAGTAATTGCAACCCGGGGCAATCTGCTTGCGCTCGATTTCGACAGCCCCGTCGGGGTCGGACTCGCCTTATTATCAACGCTCCTGTGGGCCGGCTACTGGATTCTCAATACCCGTAACACCGCAGATCCGGTCGTTAGCCTGCTACTGGGTTTTCTGGTCGCCCTGCCTTGTACGTTGATTCTGTCGCTTTACGAAGGCACCGACTGGAACCATATCACGCCCCAAGGCTGGCTCAGTGCCGTTTATGTCGGTTTATTTGAGATGGGAATTACCTTCTTTCTCTGGCTCAATGCACTCAAACGTACCCGTCACACCGCCAGAATCAGTAACCTGATTTTTATCTCTCCGTTTATTTCACTGCTGTTGTTATCCGTGATCATCCAAGAGCAGATTCATCCGGCGACCATTGTTGGGCTGGTCTGTATTATTGCCGGACTGACCATTCAGCAGCTCACGCCAAAACGGGACAATACACATCAACAAACGGAATCATAGTTTCAGGGGCTCACGGGTTCACCCCTGAAACTTGAGACAAGACAAAGCGGGCGTTTAAGTAATTTGCTCCCGATAGCGTTTGGGACTGACGCCCGACTTACGTTTAAATACCCGGGAAAAATAGAGGGGATCGGTATAACCGACAATTCGGCCGATTTGGTTGACCGAATAGTTAGTGGTCACCAGCAGTTGTTTGGCCCGGCTGATGCGCTGATCATCACGCCACTGCGTAATCGTCATCGACATCTCTTCACGGAACAGATGCCCCAACCGCGAAGGAGACAGGCAGATGTGAGAGGCTACCATTTCCATGGTGAAATCCTGATTGAGGTTCTGCGTCATATAATTCATCGCTTCAATCACGCGTGGATCGAGCGGCTTGCTGACCACATCAGGTTGCAAACTCTTACAACGAATCAGGAGCTGTTCCAACAGATTGATCGATAAATCACTCCGATAAGGTTCATCGGATTTGGCGGTATACTCGATATCGATGAATAAACGTTCCAGATGATGAACGGTGGTTTGATCCAATCCGCGGGTGATATACACCCCGTGTTGTTCATCTTGCCAACTCAGCCAGTCATGCCAGAAGGCTCTGGGACGAAAATAAACCCAGCGATGAAACCAGCACACACTGTCTGCTTTACGATGGTAATAGTGAGCCGCTGTCGGAGGAAACAGCAGTAAATCACCGGGACCCACATCAATGGCCTGATCACCGGAAAAAAGCGTGCCCTCACCTTTACTGGTCAGGTTGATAATATAGCCTTTCATGCCATTGGGGCGGTCAATGGTGAAATCCAGTTCGTCTCCTTCAATAATCGGAGTCAGTCCTGCCACCAAATGTGCATCGAAGTTATACCCGGGTTTAAGCGGATCGTCTTGCATCCTACATCCTATACTACTTTCCTTTAACGCCTGAGTGTACGCTAACTCTTCGATTTCATACGATTTATGACTTCACAGTTTCGTATAAAACTTGTGACACTTGTTAGTTCTGAAAGCCGCTCGGCGCTCGCAAGAAGATGACGTAAAACAGTAGGCTATGACAGGAAAATCCACTGTGTGGCAGAAAATGCCTCTCTGAAATGTTGATTTCCGGACGCAACCAGATAATCACTCGGTCGCTCATTATTTTGGTGCTGTAACTGTTCCAGTCGGCCTCTCATATCGGCAACGGAGCGCGGTTCAGAACTCTGCTCGGCCTGAATCGCCTGAATATTATGTCGCATATCTAAACGGGTCGGCACACGGTGTCGTGCCATATATTCGATCACTAGCGCATCCGGCTGAAAAGAATAGGTGATACCAAGCGAGAGGGTTTCTTCGAGCTGCACGTTACACCACTGTTCAATCCGGTTATTTTTGATCCGAAACCGCCAGTGAAAATCTTCGGTACTGATGACCTCATCGTTGTTGATCAGCTCTAACCGGCCACTAAAAAACAATTTACTACGGGAGAACAACTGAAATACCACCGGTGTATGTGACGCGATTTCCAATTGCCAGTGATCATGAAACAACTGTGCCCGATCAGACACCTGAAATTCATCCGGGTCTATCTTCACATTGGCTCCTTATGAGGTGCCTGCCATAGCAGGCACCATTGGGTTTTATATCTGGCCGTTCAGCCGATAGTACAGGCTGTTATGTTTCAAATCCTGTTTATACTGACGTAAGTTGGTCTGCTGATCGATCAACGCCATCTCAATACCGGCAATCTCGGCATAATCCGACAGCATATCAACCGTCACCGCCTGACTGTAAACCGTGTGGTGAGCCCCACCGCCATAAATCCAGGCAGTTGCAGCAACTTCAAGACTTGGATGCGGTTCCCACAGTGCGTGAGCAACCGGCAGATTCGGCAACCCTTGAGGCGGAGTCACCGCATCAACGGTATTGACCAGCATCCGGAAGCGATCGCCTAAATCAATCACGGAGACATTCAGCGCCGGACCGGGTTTACCGGTGAAAATCATCCGCGCAATCGGGCAATCACAGCCGATGGTGTGGCGGTGAATCTCAATTTTCGGCCGCGCTGTCGCAATCGACGGACAGACCTCAAGCATATGCGCGCCAAGCACCTGACTCCGTTCACTAAAGTTATAAGTGTAATCTTCCATAAACGAGGTGCCACCGGCTTTACCCTGCCCCATAACTTTCATCATCCGCACCATTGCTGCGGTTTTCCAGTCTCCCTCACCGCCGTAACCGTAGCCTTTTTCCATCAAGCGTTGGGTTGCCAGCCCGGGGAGGTTAGTCAGGCCAGTCAGATTTTCAAATGTATTGGCAAACGCACGTGCCCCTTTCTCAGTCAAAAATTGCTCCATCCCCAATTCCAGCCGGGCTTCCTGTCTGAGGATCGCCAGTGAGTCACGGTCATCGAGTAATCCGGGCGCAATATCATAAGTTGAAGCATATTCATCAAGCAGTGCGGCCACGTCACTGTCAGTGACTGCATTGACGCGCTCACTCAGTTCACCCAAGCCATAAGCGTGAACTTCATAACCGAACTGAATCTGTGCGGAGACTTTATTGCCTTCTGTTACAGCGACCTGGCGCATGTTGTCACCAAACCGAGCCACTTTGAGTTGTTGTGCTTCAGCAATCCCGACAGCCGCACGACACCAGTCATCAATCTGACGGTGCACCGCCACATCTTGCCAGTGGCCAGTCACTACTTTCCGGTTGAGATTCAACCGTGTACCGATGAAACCAAATTCCCGACAACCATGCGCACTCTGGTTGAGGTTCATAAAGTCCATATCAATGTCTTGCCACGGGAGCTCCGCATTGAACTGGGTGTGTAAATGCAAGAATGGCTTGTTGAGCTGGCTTAGACCGGCAATCCACATTTTAGCGGGAGAAAACGTGTGCATCCACAGCACCAGACCGACACAATCCGGATCATTGTTTGCCCGGCGGCACACTTCGAGAATTTCATCCGGTGTTTTCACCACTTCCTGCTCAACTACAGCAACTGAAATATCTGCTGCCGCATTGAGGCCGGCAACCATCTCATGACTATCAGCAGCAACACGCTGCAAAACCTTTGGCCCGTACAGATGCTGGGAACCCGTGACAAACCAGATCTGTTTCTTATCGAAAATTTTCATCGTGTATCCTTATTTTTCGTGATGTTCCTGCTGTCCGTAATAAGCATTCTTGCCGTGTTTACGCAGGTAATGCTTATCCAGCAATGTTTGATTGATTGCACCAACCCCGGCATTGATTTGCAGCGTTCTCAATGCCATCGCGGCCACTGTCTCGAGCACTACAGCATTGTGTACGGCCTGATCGGGCGTTTTACCCCAGCTAAACGGGCCATGCTCTTTGACAATGATGCCCGGCACAGCAAGCGGATCCTGCTGTCCGATCGTTTCCACAATCACTCTGCCGGTATTCAGTTCATAATCCTGATGAATTTCAGCATCGGAGAGCGAACGGGTGCACGGCACATGACCATAGAAATAGTCCGCATGCGTGGTACCTAAAGCTGGAATCGCTTTCCCTGCCTGAGCCCAGGAGGTCGCATTCATCGAGTGGGTATGCACAACCCCACCGATTTCAGGGTAAGTCCGATAGAGCTCCAGATGCGTTTCCGTATCTGAAGAAGGATTTAAATCGCCTTCCACACGCTGACCGGCCAGATTGACCACCACCATATTCTCAGGGGACAGATCTTCATAAGCCACCCCGCTCGGCTTAATCACTACCAAGCCGGATTCTCGGTCAACACCGGAAACATTGCCCCATGTGAAAGTCACGAGATTATGCTTCTGCAAATCCATGTTGGCTTTCCAGACCTGTTCCCGCAGCACATCCATCCGGGCTTTCCATGCCGAATTGACCACAAAATCCGGAGTGAAAGAAACATCAATATTCATGCATCCTCCTTTGACAACGATGATGTCACATCATCTAAACGATCCTGAGATAACTGCTCAAGAGACTGTCCTAAATGTCGGTACATGGCGTAGCGCGTAGCCCGGAGATTCGGGATAGCAGAAGCCGGTGTATAGGTGCGACTGATCGGGCTGGCCATTTGCACCTGAGCCTCTTGTGTCGTCGGATAAACACCCGCAGCAACGGCGGCAAAGATTGCAGCACCCAGCGCACAACACTGTTCAGATTCTGCCACCACAATTTCCCGGCCAATTACATTGGCACAGGTCTGCATGACATACGGTGATTTTTGTGAAATCCCGCCAATGGCAATCAGACGGTTAACATCTACGCCCTGACTGACAAAGCAGTCCACAATTGCTTTCGCCCCATGTGCGGTTGCTTCCACCAGTCCGGCAAATAAATCGACCGCGGTCGAGCCGAGATTCAGCTCGGCAATCGCACCTTTCAGACGCTGATTGGCATTCGGTGTCCGACGGCCATTGTGCCAGTCCACCGCTAACGCCTGATTATCGCCTTCCTCCAACGCTGCGGCAGCTTGGGTTAATTGGGGGATAAGTGCGTTTTCAAACTCAGCCAGATCAAAATTGACATCGGGATGGTCGCGCAGATATTGCTCAACCGGCCAAAGCAGCAACCGTTTATACCAGGCATAGATATCACCAAACGCAGACTGTCCCGCTTCAAGCGCAGTCATATTCGGCAGTGCACTGCCCAACACCTGCCCGCAGATACCGGCAATCGCCTTGTCCGCAACCTGCGCTGGATCAACCATCAAAATGTCACAGGTCGATGTACCAATGACTTTAACTAAATCATGAGCCCCGGCACCGGCACCGACCGCCCCCATGTGGCAATCAAACTCACCGACTGCAATCGCAATACCGGCTGGCAACCCTAGTTGTGCAGCCCACTCATCGGTCAGATAACCCGCCACCTGATCGGCGGTATAAACATCGTGATACATCCGCTCCCGTAAACCGGCTAAAGTCGGTGAAACGGCGGTCAGAAATGCTTCCGAAGGTAGGCCGCCCCATGACTCATGCCACATCACCTTGTGCCCTGCGGCACAAACGCCCCGACGCAACACATCCGGATGTTGATGACCACTCAGCACCGCGGGAACCCAGTCGCACAATTCAACCCAGCTATAGGCATGTTGTGCAACTTCGGCATCTTGTTCACTGACCCAGGCAGCTTTGGCCCAGAACCATTCCGAAGAATAAATGCCACCGACATAACGGGTGTAATCGGGAAAGTCATTGCTGTGTGCTAATTGGTTAATCCGTTCAGCCATTGATACTGAGGTATGATCCTTCCAGAGAATAAAC
The DNA here is from genome assembly GCF_001506075.1 of Vibrio sp. MEBiC08052. Lineage (GTDB taxonomy): Bacteria > Pseudomonadota > Gammaproteobacteria > Enterobacterales > Vibrionaceae > Vibrio. The sequence goes on from NZ_KQ947476.1 coordinate 356,769, forward strand.
ATCGCATTCGGGTTATCGGCAAACTCCGGTCGTAGTGCGAGCACTTGTCCGTCAACATCAATTGGTGCCGGTGTCGAGCCGGTTGAGTCAACCCCTATCCCGACGACCGATTGTGCGATGTCCGAACTCACCTGAGCCACGGCATTTTGTATGGCTTGCGTCATTGATTCCAAATAGTCCTTTGGATGATGACGAAACTGCGATCGTGCCGGCTGACAGTATTTGCCCTCTTTCCATCTGGGATACTCCGCAACCCCGGATGCCAATTCAGCACCGGAACGAGCATTGACCAATAAAGCCCGGACCGAATCTGAACCAAAATCCAGACCGATCACACAAGGCTCACTCTTCTGCCTATTGTCCATAACTATCCCCATATTCAAGTCACCCGCACCATGTAGCGCTTATCACTATCGACAAACGATTCACATCGGCAAGTCATCATCACGAACCGTTTATCACCACCGATAAATCGTCGCCACTGAGACGGTATCGCGAGCTCACAGTTGATATTCAGTAGTTGTCATTTATAGCGGTGGAACGGAGAAGGGAACATGAACGCCATAGCTAAAAATATGGATAAAAACGCCGTGACTGTTTTTTTGCGGTTTAGCTTAAAAAATATGCACATTAAGGATTTATCGCGAAATGAGCCATGAAAAATCATATGTATAGGAATAAAAGGCTATTTAAATCGAGAATAATATTATTTTGAGAGCTGAGTCATGTTGTCTCACGCTATATGCATGGACAAAAACGCTACCTTTCATTGCTGTGATTTTCATCACTTCAATCCTGCGCGGCTTGTACAAATAATGTGCCCGAAACACCCCCTACAACAACCAGTGGATGGAATAGCAAAATGAAGACGATAAGAAAAAAACTCGCTGTCGCCGCTTTAGCAGGAACCGCACTACTCAGTGCCTCTGCTCATGCTTTCTTTGGTAACGATGATGACACGCTCAAACTTGGTTATCTGGTAAAACAACCGGAAGAGCCTTGGTTCCAGACTGAATGGAATTTTGCTGAGAAAGCCGGCAAAGAGTATGGCTTCGAAGTAATTAAGATGGCCGTCCCCGATGGTGAAAAAACCCTCAATGCGATCGATACCCTTGCTGCGAGCGGCGCCAAAGGTTTCGTCATTTGTACCCCGGATCCGAAACTCGGGCCAGCCATTATGGCCAAAGCCAAAAGTTATGATCTCAAAGTGATCACGGTTGACGATCAGTTCCTCAACGCCAAAGGCAAGCCGATGACGAATGTGCCGTTGGTGATGATGGCTGCCAGTCAAATCGGTCAGCGTCAGGGCCAAGAGCTGTATAAAGAAATGCAAAAGCGTGGCTGGAACCCTGCCAACAGTGCGGTCATGGCAATTACCGCAGATGAGCTTGATACCGCTCGTCGCCGGGTAGACGGCTCGATTGCGGCACTCAAAGAAGCGGGCTTCCCTGCCAATCAAATCTATCGCGTACCAACTAAAACCAACGACATTCCCGGTGCACTGGATGCTGCCAACTCGCTGCTGGTGCAATATCCGAATGTCAAACACTGGCTGGTGGTCGGCATGAACGACAACACCGTACTCGGTGGTATTCGTGCAACCGAAGGTCAAGGCTTTGATGCACAGAACGTCATTGGTATCGGTATTAACGGTGTCGATGCCGTCAACGAACTGGCGAAATCCAAACCTACCGGCTTTTACGGATCTTTACTGCCAAGTCCGGACGTGCATGGCTTTAAGAGTATCGAATCGCTGTATAAATGGGTCAAAGATGGTGTTGAACCGAAGAAATTCGTTGAAGTCACCGATGTGGTTCTGATTACCCGAGAGAACTACAAAGCAGAATTGAAGAAAAAAGGACTGTAATTCCCGGCAGGTGGCACAATGTTGTGCCACCTTCTGAACCCACAGGAGGCCACTATGGCAGCATTGCCCTCTTCTTTAGAGTTTAGTCAGATTTCTAAGCACTTTCCGGGTGTCAAAGCGCTCTCGAATATCAATTTTCGTGTCCAGAGCCGCAGCATTCATGCGCTGATGGGCGAAAATGGTGCCGGAAAATCGACCTTGCTGAAAATACTCAGCGGACTCTATCAACCCACAGAAGGACAATTGATCATTGATGGTCAGTCCGCTGTATTTTCCTCGACCGTCGATGCGCTCAATCACGGGATTGCCATCATTTATCAGGAACTAAACCTCGTTCCGGAACTCAGCGTGGCTGAAAATATTTATCTGGGCCAGTTGCCGACCAAAAACGGATCGGTTGATCGGGAAACCCTGCACCGCAATGCGCGAGAGCAGCTACTGCGACTCGGGGAAGATTTTGACCCGTCCCGCCCACTGAAAGAATTTTCGATTGGTCAGTGGCAAATGGTTGAAATCGCCAAAGCCCTCAGTCGCAATGCACAAATTATTGCGTTTGACGAACCAACCAGTAGTTTGTCCCAACGGGAAATCCAGAATCTATTCAAAGTCATTCGTGAACTGCGCAATGACGGCAAAATTATTCTTTATGTGTCACACCGGATGGAAGAAATCTTCGAACTGTGTGATGCCATTACTATTTTCAAAGACGGGACGCATGTTCAGACTTTCGATACATTGACCGATCTCACCAATGACCGACTCGTTGAACTGATGGTCGGGCGGGAAATCAATGACATCTACCATTACCGTAGCCGCGAATACCGGGGCAGCGGACTAAAAATTGACGAACTGATGGGCCCGGGGCTCACACAGCCTGTTTCTCTGGACATTCAGCGCGGAGAAATTCTCGGCCTATTCGGACTCGTCGGTGCCGGTCGGACAGAACTGACACGGCTGATTTTCGGCGCAGATAAAGCGACCACCGGCACAATCACTATCCAAGGTGAAACCGTTCGTATCCACTCCCCCGGCGAAGCGATTCGTGCCGGTGTGACCCTCTGCCCGGAAGACCGTAAAGCAGACGGCATCGTGCCGATCCTTTCGGTTCGGGAAAACACCAATATCAGTGCCCGGCCAGACTTTCTCAAGTCAGGCGGACGGATTGACTTTCGCTGGGAAGAGAAAAACGCCCAGTTACAGTGCGATGCACTGAACGTGAAAGCGGCCTCTCTCGACCAACTGATCGGTGAGCTTTCCGGCGGGAACCAGCAAAAAGTGATTCTTGCCCGCTGGCTCTCGACAGATATGAAAGTCATCCTGCTCGACGAACCGACCCGAGGGATCGATGTCGGTGCAAAATCTGAAATTTATGAGTTGATCTTCAAATTGGCAGAAAACGGAGTCGCGGTACTCGTGGTCTCCAGCGACCTGCCAGAAGTCTTGGGGATCTCCGACCGATTGCTGGTGATGAAAGACGGTGCAATCTCCGGAGAACTGCAACGCGATCAATTTGACGAACAAACCGCATTACGTCTGGCGATGTTGGGTGCAACCAACCCTGTCGCAGCATAGAGGAAATCAGTAATGGCCATTACAACCACCAAACCGAATACCAATGAGCCGAAGAAACCGAGCATCGATTTCTCCCACATCTGGGACAAATTCGGGATGCTCATTGTATTTGCAGGGCTGTTCCTGCTCTGCGCTTTTTTTGTGCCCTATTTTGCTACCTTCATTAACATGAAAGGATTGGGTCTGGCGATCTCCATGAGCGGCATGGTCGCTTGTGCGATGTTATTCTGCCTCGCCTGTGGCGACCTTGACCTCTCGGTTGCTTCGGTCATTGCCTGCGCCGGGGTCGTGACCGCTGTTGCAATCAATGCGACCAGCAGTGTGACCCTCGGCATCATTGCCGGATTATTGTCCGGGGTCTTCTTTGGCCTGATCAATGGCTTCGTCATCGCCAAACTACAGGTCAATGCCCTGATCACCACACTGGCAACGATGCAAATCGCCCGGGGGCTGGGTTACATTATCTCGGACGGGAAAGCGGTCGGGATTACCGAAGAAAGCTTTTTCGCACTGGGTAACTCTTCCGTTCTGGGTATTCCGACACCAATCTGGCTGACAATTATTACATTTATCATCTTCGCATTTCTGCTCAACCGGACAGTTTACGGCCGCAATACGCTCGCTATCGGCGGCAACGAAGAAGCAGCCCGTCTGGCCGGGGTAAATGTGGTCAAAACCAAACTGATTATCTTCACCGTGTCCGGGTTTATTTCCGCGCTTGCGGGTGTGATTCTCGCCGCTCGGATGACCAGTGGTCAGCCGATGACCTCCGTCGGTTTCGAGCTGGTCGTCATCTCAGCCTGTGTACTGGGTGGCGTATCACTGAAAGGCGGGGTTGGTAAAGTATCTTATGTGATTGCCGGGGTCCTGATTCTGGGCACCGTTGAGAACGCGATGAACCTACTCAACATGTCGCCGTTCGCACAATATGTGGTTCGGGGCTCGATTCTGTTAGCCGCGGTTATTTTTGACCGTTACAAACAGCAATCGAGAAAGGTTTAAGGTCTCGGCTTAAACACTATCTGGCAAATGATTCACAAAGCCCTCAGACAGGAAACTGCTGAGGGTCAGCGTTAGCCTCCATCAAGCTTGCTATACTAAAAGTGATAGAATAGTATCACTTTTAGTATTCCTGTGGAGCAGCTCTCATGAAAGTAGAACTAGTTACATCACTCAAACGTCAAGCAACGAAGATCCTTGCCGATCTCCATGACACGAAAGAACCCGTGTTGATTACTGAACACGGTAAGCCTTCGGCATATCTGGTTGATGTTGATGATTACGAGTTTATGCAAAATCGTTTGGCGATTCTGGAGGGGATTGCACGAGGTGAGCGCGCATTAGCTGACGGTAAAATGGTGAGCCACGATGAAGCCAGGGACAAAATGTCAAAATGGCTGAAATAATCTGGACGGAGTCAGCACTATCTGATCTTAATGACATCGCTGAATACATCGCACTTGAAAATGTTGTCGCTGCACAGCAATTGGTTCACACGATCTTCTCTAAAGTTGAACGTCTGGAAAATCTCCCTGAATCGGGTCGCGTTCCGCCCGAGCTAGAACATCTCAGTTATCGTGAAATTGTCGTTAACCCGTGTCGTATTTTCTATAAACAAGACAGCGACAAAATCTTTATTCTGTTTGTCATGCGCGCAGAGAGAGATTTGCGTAAGTTTCTATTGAGTAAGCAATAACCTTTGCGAATGAGCGACATACAATCGCTATAGCTTTGAATTGAATCGCATTTCTCTCAGTAACCAACGTAAAGTGAAGGTTGATGGTGTTCTTTGTTGACACCTTCTTTTATGCTACTGCTATTCATCCACCACCAACTCATGTCGTGATTATGAAAACATTCCTCGACCACCTGCCTGAATCGAAACAGCAAGAACTTACCGCCATTTCAACGATTCTGCGTGATACGCTGGAAGACTATCTTCAGGGCAAAACAGGGAGTAAAAGCGAGTTTCGTATCCTGAAAGTCATCCTGTTTGGTAGTTATGCCAGAGGTGACTGGGTTAACGATCCGGTCAATGGGTATATCAGCGATTACGATATTCTGGTAATCGTCAACAAAGCAGCACTGGTTGAAGAAGATGTGGTCTGGCAGCGAGCTAAAGAGCAGATTGAGCGCAAAGTGACTTCTGCACCTCTGGGGCTGATTGTCCATGACTTGCAGGAAGTGAATGAACGCCTGCAACAAGGGCATTACTTTTTTAAGAGTATTCGTGAAGAAGGGATAGAGCTATTTGCTGCGACACCAAAACCGCTGGCGGAGCCGGGCGATTTGACCGAGGCCGAAAAACAGGAAATTGCCCGCAAACATTACGCGCAGTGGTTTGAAAGCGCAGAGCAATTTTTCGTTTCCTATAAAGATGACCTCAAACGGCAATGGCTTAAAAAGTCCGCCTTTATGCTTCATCAATCTGCTGAACGCTTTTTGGCCTGTGCCCTGCTCACCTGTACCAACTACCTACCCAAATCCCACAATATCGAAAAGCTCGCAAAGCTGTGCGCCCAAATCGATGCTGAATTTGCAACAATTTTCCCACTTGATAACAAATTCCACCGCCGTAGTTTCCGCCGCCTGCAACGGGCGTATATCGAAGCCCGTTATTCAGAACATTATGAAATCACCGCAGAAGAGCTAACCTACCTCGAAAGTGAAGTGTTACGTCTAAAAGCGTTAGTGGAACAGATTTGTCTCACGCGGCTGGGGTCAGCCTGAGTTTGTCATTGGTGAATGACACTTTAGTGCAAGGATATTACACGCAGAACTTTTATACCTACAATTCTGAGTGGGGGTTGTATGTGTAAACTAACTAGCAATATTAAATAGTGACAATGCTTCCAATCAAGAACTGGCTGATAGAGGACTTTATTAATGGTAGTAGACACATATAAACCAGAACCTTAGACTCACGTTATCAACTCATTATAATAACAGGTTCACATGTCGCATATTGCATATATTACAATAAATGGCGCTACTCAAGGATTAATTTCTAGTGGCTGTAATACGAAAGATTCTATGGGGAATAAATATCAGGAATCCCATACTGATGAAATTACAATTTTATCCTGTGTTCATCATATGGCGAAAGATGCGCAGCAACATCGGAAAAATCATAATCCGATTATCATTTCCAAAAACATAGATAAATCAAGCCCTCTGCTTGCCACTGCATTTGCCAAACAAGAACACTTAAATTGTACTATCAATTTTTACCGAACCAATGAACAAGGTTATAACGAAAAGTTTTATACAATTGAACTCGAAAAAGCAGTAATTTCCAGCCTCGATTTTTCTCTTCCTCATACGACTCATGCTCACAAAGAAGAAATGCATGAGGTGATTGCACTAAGCTATCAAAACATTGTGTGGAAACACAATGTTTCAGGAACGATGGGCTACGATAGTTGGGAAAATGGTGGCAGGGGAAATGAATAAGTTTCCCCAAAATTTAGGGCTTATAGTTTTACTATAATAATAGGTTTATTTTTACTTTATTCACCAGTTACTGAGTAGGGAATCTGTAATGGTTCAATTAAATGAGGATCAGTTAGAAACGGCATTATCACAGTTGGAATCCGCTACATTCAATTTTGCTTATAGATATATCAATGACGGAAATGTCAGACAAAGCTACATCAACCAGACAAAGAGATTATCTCAGGAATATCGTTTAAAAGTTTCTTCAGGAACGATTTCTGCACCTGATGCCGCAAGGCAAGTCAATCAACTGCGAAATGAGATACTAGAAGTATCGAGACTGCGTTCCAGTGATATTGGCAAAGCAAAAGCAGTCAGCCTCAAGAAGACAGGACTAACTCTGGGAACATTAACGGAAAAATATTCTCTTCGTCAGTTCAATAAACCTTTTGAACAATTATCTTCCTTTGAACAAAATAAGGTCTATCTGGAAATTATAGAAAGTTCTGGCAGATCGAGACCATCAGTCAATGCAGCAGCAATCAGATATTCCCGTTTAGGACGGGGATTATTAATTGTGACCTTAGGTGTTTCCGTATACAACATCGCAACAGCTGAAGATAAATTAGAAGCCACAACGAAAGAAGGCGTTGTGCTTGGTGGGGGTTTTGCTGGAGGTGCATTGGGCGGAGCAACAGCAGGTCTTGTTTGTGGTCCAGGAGCACCAGTATGCGTGACCATAGGGGCACTCATCGGTGGAGCATTAGGCGCACTTGGAGCTGATATGACATTTGGGTGGTACTTTGAATGAACAAAATTAATGTATTCCATGTGACAAAAGATATTTCAGCAAACAGTGAAGTCTCCAAAGTTACCCTCTCCCACCGAGAATTGAATCAGGAGGTTGAACTAAGTGGAAAAATTCTGGAGGCCCAGTATCAAACTGACGCGGGATACTACCTTTTGTTTCTGACTGAAGATGTTCCTTATGAAGAAGCGCTCCATATTTACCTGCTCGATCAATCACTGAAGATTATTGAATCATTAGAACTTTCAGCTGAATATACCGCAGGAATACTTCGGGATATTCAAGTCATTGAAAAAAATAAGATCCGTTTTTTCTTCTTTGATAATGATCAGTCTTGGCAATTAGAAGTTCTGCAAGCTCCCAAACGAAACCCACTCCGATCTGCCTATCCGGTTAAAAAGAAAGATAAGTTTTGGGGAAAATCCCGATTACGACTCCAACCTCTATAGGTTTTAGGGCTTTGAATTACATCGCATTTTGCTTAGCAACATGCGCAAAGTCGGGATTGATGGTGTTCTTTGTTCGCCCCTTCTTTTATGCTGCCTCAATCTACCGAACAATCAGAGACTCCCGATGATTGCCGGTTTTAAGTCAGCAACTCAGGAGCCCGGATTTATTTGTTTTTCCAGTCTGTGCTGATGGGATTGGATACCGTATTTTTTTCCAAAGTGTAAGTACCATTTTGCTGTGCGATCGCTTCCCCGGTATCGACAATTGCATTCTGGATAAATATGCTTTGCGCATTATCACCCCGAATGAAAGTCAGCTGATGATATGCGGTTTTATTCCCCCAGTCTGGAGAGGGCAAGGATATAAATCTCACCGTATAGGTTTCATCACTGAAATCCCCTTGCATAACATAAACACCGTAATGGTTTTCGCCTTGAGAAATAATTTTATACGTCCCGTTGTTATAGTAATAAACCTCTGCATCGGGAAACGGCTTTTTGCTGTACATTTTCCGGTAGTGAAGCACTTGTTTATATGTTGGCTCACCAAAGTTTACGGTTAACGTCTTCCCATCATTAGATGTGGTTAACCCTTCTGCATACGCCGTGCAACCTAGCATTAACAAACACGCTGTTGAAAGTATTTTCACTTGTGATTCCTTCCGTTGACTGGATAGATTTTTGTTTTTAAATATTCTTATGAGCATGATTGCGCAATTATTTCATTGCCTGATTATTTCGGTCAAGTAAAACCGAAAGAACACACAATCACTACCCTACAGAATGCAACTGTTGTGCAAGGGTAATAAACGCTTTCACGGCCGGGCTGGCCTGATGACTGTCCAATACTGCCAGACCAATTCGCCGCTTGATTGGTGGAGATAATGGCCGACAAACATAGCGCTGCGAATCACAATCAGGTAACGACGATTCCGCCACGACGGAAACCGCATCACCACTTTCGACAAGTGACAGAATACTGAGCAACTGGGATGTGCGATAGCGGATCTGCGGCCGCAGCTTTTCGGCATGAAACAGGCGAATCACCCACTCTCCGGATCCTGCCCCCGTCAAGATAAACGGATCGTAACACAGTGACGATAATGTCACGGACTCAAGCTGGCTCAATGGATGTGCCGCAGGCAGCAAAGCAACCATCTGATCGTCCAATAACGGAAACACATCCAGATCATTTTCCGGCAAAACCACAAAGCCCACATCGACCCGACGCTCTCTCAACCACTGAATCACCTGAATATCCGGCCCTTCATCGACATAAATTTCGATCCCCGGAAATTTTTGTTGATACTGGTGAATAATCTGAGGCAACAAGCGGACCGACGAGGTTGGGCCAAACGAACCGATGCGCAACATACCTTGCTTCATTCCCTGGGCATCTGTCGCTTCCTGACGCATTGTTTCTGCCACGCCCAGTAACGTACGAGAGCGCGCTAACAACCGAACCCCGATATCGGTCAGCTCGACGCGGCTCTGATGACGGTGGAACAGTTTCACCCCGAGTTCAGCTTCTAAAGATTTGATCGCATGTGACACCCCGGATTGGGAAATGCCGAGCCGCTGGGCCGCAATCGTGAAATGCAGGCTATCCGATAAAACCGAAAATATTTCCAACTGCGTTAATGTCATACCAGCCTCATGAGTAAATGCTCATTTCCTTATGAGTGATCATATCGATAACTATATAAAACCATATGAATCAAATCTTTTCTATGGTCTACACCATAAAAACAATAATGGCAAAGGAGTGGCGGTATGGTTCATCAGTCACAACGCTCTACGGATGGCGTTTCATCTTTATGGCCGGAAATCAACGGCTATTTTTTATCTTTTCAGGAAATTCCTGCACGTTGTCAGCCAAAAAATAAAACGCATCAGACGTTCTATCAGCTCTTGGCCGGATTTGACGGCACAACCAGTTGTGAAATCCGAGAGTTTTATCGTTTTAACTTACATCTTGCTCAAATGAACTGGCGCGAAATCCAAAGACCGGAATTTAAACTCATCTATCAGGCTTGTGAAGCCTGGACCCGGTTTCAGTATGAACAAGCCTATACGCTGATGAGAGTTCACTTAAAACGATTTCCGACCGATGTAATTGCGCTGTATATCTTACATATGTTTGAGTTCTGTACCGGCAGAACCACTCGTTTGATCGATATGCTGGAACAGTGTGAATCAGCCTTGTCCCGCACCCATGAGCTCTATCCTTTCTATCTCGCTATCAAGTCTTTCGTACTGTGTGAATGTCAGCAATACGAGCAAGCATTAGCCGCAGGCTGGGATTCTATCGAAACCCGTCCGGAAAATGTTTACGGTATCCACGCGGTTGTCCATGCGCTGCACGAAACCGGGCAATGGGAGCAAATCATCGAATTCTTAAATCACCGGGCTTCATCATGGATGAATAATCCCGGGATGAAGATTCATATCTGCTGGCACCTTGTCATTGCCTACGAACAAAACCAGATGCCGGAAGCTGCCTTAGAGACCTTCCACACCTTGTGTGATATGAAAGAAACACCGTTTGCGAAACAAGATCTCGATGCGGTCGGGTTTCTATGGCGGCTTCATCTGAAATACACCGATCAGGGGTCTCAGAAACAATGGCAGAAACAGTGGCACAAACTCGCAACACTATGGACTGGCGTGATTGAAAACTCGGTTTCTTATCTCCACAAGCTCCATGCCGCGCTGTCATTTTCTGCTACCAAACAACCTTTTCTGATTGAAAAACTCATTGCTGAGTGTGACGGCTTCGGTACTGACCCACAAACCCACCGAACTGGTGTTGCCATTTTAAGAGCCATTCATCAATTCACGCTCGGACAGTATCAAACCTGTTTATCTGAACTGGAACAGTGCCAGCAATCTTGGCACCTCATCGGTGGCAGTAATGCACAGCGCGACATACTCCGCCTGACTAAAGCGTATGCGGATCAACACGCACAGCACGCCCTCAACATAGCGAGTTAAATAAACATGACCCATACAACAGAACGTCCCCCTCGGCCGCGTGATCATCAGTCTCGTCACCCCGGCATCTATCTCAAACTCGCGTTGGTTTCTGTCATCTGGGGCGGAACATTTGTTGCCGGACGGGCGATCAATCCGGAAATCCCACCGCTCGTCTCTGCAACACTGCGTTTCTTACTGGCCGGTGCAACACTGGTGCTGGTGTTAATCCTGACCGGCAGAGGCTTTATCCGCATCACCAAGAAGCAACTCGGTGTGCTGTTCGGACTCGGTTTCTGTGGCATCTACACTTATAACCTGTTTTTCTTTTATGGATTACAACATATCAGTGCTTCCCGTGCCTCACTGATCGTTGCCGCCAATCCGGCCATAATTGCCATTGCCTCTTTTCTGTTCCACAAAGAACGGTTTTCACTCACACGCCTATGCGGCATTACCCTGTGTATTGCCGGGGCTGCCATGGTGATTATCAGCAAATCGCCTCAGGCTGTGCTTCAGACACAATCTTCGGGGCTCGGTGATCTGATGCTTGTCGGCTGCGTGCTCAGTTGGGTTGCCTACAGTGTATTCGGCAAGCGAACCGTACAGACCATTGGACCACTGCATACCGTAACTTACTCGGTTTTGGCCGGTGCAGCGATGCTCACGCTGACAACGCTGTTCAGCGGTCAGCTTGATGCCGGGGCACTGGCATCGATTCATATTCAGGACTTTATCAGCCTCAGCTATCTGGGTATCGTCGGGTCAGCACTTGCTTATATCTGGTACTACAGTGGCATTGAGAAGATTGGTGCAACCCGGGCAGGTGCTTTTATCGCACTCAATCCCATCGCAGCAGTCTCACTCGGCGCGATTCTACTTGGTGAACGTCTCAGTGTTTTAATGGGCATCGGTGGCTTGCTTGCCGTTGTGGGGATTTTGCTCTGTAACCGACCAGAGCGCTCAAAGTCGAGCCGGATAACACCCGATCCGTTACTGGCCGCTCAGGGGCGCTAAGTGATCGTATAAGGTCACCGGAGGATTTGAGCGATAAGATTGTTGAACGAACAATTGTTAAACGGACAGAAACGTTTCGGCGGTGAGTTTTTCAGTCATCTCATCAGTGTTCAAAAAATTGCCCACCGATCGGTGGGCAATTGGTTTTATTGCAGTTCACTGAAAGAGCTTCCGGTTAGATATCCGTCACCAAAGTCCGGAATGTCGGCTGCATGATATCCGCAATCAAATTCACAAAAGGCGGTCTGAGCAAACTAAAGTGATCAGCTCGACTCTCAATGCAATGTAGATTGCGTGATTGTTCCTGCCAGGCTTCTTTGACACCGGCTTTCATATCTTGTGTCACCACCAGATTAACCAACGCATTCGGCTGTACCGCTGGCTGATAATGCGTCCGAATGTTGGTCGCGAAGACCCGGAAAATCCCATCCAAATCATCCACACCAGTGTTGCCCGTCAGCACGCCTTGCTCAACCAGATAACCATGAACCAGCATCAACCGTTCTCTGTGATTGAGACCTTTCAGGTCTTGCTCTGTCAGGCCTAAAGCCGCACCTTGTCGCTCAAACTGCTTGATGAGCAGCATCAAGGCCGACAAGTCGCTGTATTCACGCGGTGTCTCATCCGGTGCTTCAGAATCAGCAATGGTCAGTGACGCCACTTGAATGCCTTCCGCTTCCAGCAGTGCGGCCAACTCGATAGCAACCCAGCCACCGAACGAGTGTCCGACGATATGAATCGGCCCGATACAGGTTCTCGACGCCAGTGCTTTCAGATAAAAAGCTGCGGCAGCTTGAACCGTTGTATGCGGAATATCATTGCCTTTCAGACCACGAGGCTGGAAGCCAAGCACAGTCCAGTCTGATTCAATAGACTGCACCAATCCCATAAAGGCACAGACATTGACACCCGCTCCGGGAATGCACAACACCGTCGGTCCGTGACCATGGCCTTCCTGTAGGGTCACCAACGGGTCATATTCTGCATTACGCATCACTTTACCTGCGGCATAAGCTTTCTCCCGATCATGCAGATCGTTTGAAATCGCCTGACCGAGATAGCCAATATAGGGTTCAACAATCAAGTGGTAATGCGTTGTACCCGGAATGGTCGTCGGACGAACCGAGGCCTCCGGCAAGAAGCGATCCCAACGCAGATAAGGCACCACATCGGCCGCTTCCCCTTCAGGACGTAACTCAGCGACATAAAGGTCGATATCGATGGGGAGATTTTTGTACTCATATTCAGCCCGGATTAACGCCTCGCGGTGCTGCATCCAGTTCATGAAATACGTGTCTGTCCACCCGGCAGGTAACATGCCCATATCTTTGGCCATCCGGTAGTGATCTTTCCACGTCATGCCCTCTTCCAGCGTACTTTCCGATTCGGCCAGACCATAGATGTCATACGCAAGACCATCGTAGATCTCTTTACTCATCAGCAGAATCTTCTGCTCTTCAGTCAGTTTTTCTTCACCTACATGACGCGGGACGATGGCTTTCTCTGCCGTCGTATCAATCACACCGACGTATTCAATCTCCTGATCCTGTCCGAGAAGTTGTCTGGCAACTTCATAAGCCAGCGTGCCGCCCAGCGAAATTCCCGTCATCCGGTACGGTCCTTCCGGTTGAGTTTCACGGATAATTCTGGTGTAGCGTGCCGCGGCTCCCTGAATAGTGTAGAACGGTGGCGTATTACGCGCCGGTGCGACCAGACCGTAAACAGCAATATCTTTATCGATATAAGAAGTCAGTAAGGGCGAATAAAGCATCTCCCCGCTGGCTTCCGGCACAATGAACAGTGGCCGCTGATCATCGGTGGCCGGACGAAGTGCCACCGCATGCTCAATCAACACCTCGGAACTACGCTGGATATAATCGGCAATATCGGCAAGCCGGGATGCAGAAAACAGTGTCGAAAGTGTCAGTTCATAACCATGCTGACGGGCTTCGTTGAGAAACTGTACCGCAACCAGTGAGTGACCGCCCAATTCAAAGAAGCTGTCATTGCGCCCAACTTTTTCAACCCCGAGCAAGCGCTGCCAAATCGCAGCAATGGTCTCTTCCACTTCACCTTCCGGCGGAATATAAACCTGCGTGACAAAGTCATCCGCTTCCGGCTCCGGCAGTGACTTCCGATCCACCTTACCGTTCGGCGTCAGCGGAATCTGGTCGAGTTTGACATAAGCCACAGGCACCATGTAATCCGGCAGGCGAGCTGACAAGTATGCCCGCAATGGCGCTGTCTGCGCATTCCCGACATAGTAAGCCAGCAAGCGCTGATCATTATTCTGTGTTTTAGCGGCAATCACGACGGCTTCAGCGACCCCGTGATGGGTACTCATACAGGCGCTGATTTCTCCCAGTTCGATCCGGAAACCCCGGATTTTAACCTGACTGTCATTGCGTCCCAGATATTCAATCGTCCCACCGGCAGTCCAGCGACCTAAATCGCCAGTGCGGTACATCCGGGCTCCGAATTCATAAGAATACGGATCATCGAGGAAACGTTCTTCCGTCATTTCGGGGCGGTTGAGATAACCTCTGGCAACACTCTTACCGCTGATATAAATTTCCCCTTTGACACCGATCGGAACCGGTTGCTGATACTCATCCAGAATATAGATACTGGTATTATCGACCGGTGAACCGATATGCAGTAAATCGTCTGTCGGCTCAATCACGCCCGACGTTGCAACCACGGTGGTTTCGGTTGGCCCGTAGTTGTTGACCAGCGTAAAGGATGTTTCCGGATGCGGATGATGGTTCAATCGATCACCACCGACCAACAAAGTCCGCAGCGTTGGGTGTTCAAGTCGTCTTGACAGCACCAGTTCGGCAATCGGTGTGGACAAGAACCCCACTTCAATCGGTTGTGATATCCACCACGCCAGTAACTGCTCCGGATCGCGGGAAATATCGAGCGTCGGCAGCATCACATGTGCCCCGGTACAAAGTGGCGGCCAGACTTCCCAGACGGTCGCGTCGAAACCGACACCTGCCACACTGGAAACGCAAGTCCCGGCCTTGATCTCAAACGCCCGGTTGTGCCAGTGCACCAGATTCGCCAGATTGCGGTGTTCAATCATCACCCCTTTCGGTTGTCCGGTTGAGCCGGAGGTGTAAATGATATAAGCCAGATGATCCGGTCGAATGTGCCCAGATTGCGGATTGGTAGCCGGATAATCGCGCCACATAAACATTTCTGTGCTGACGTTAATCACACGAATTTCTGCTTTACCGACAATCGTTTCAGCATCGAGGATGCCGTCAGACAAAATCAATGTCGGCTGACTGTCGGAAACCATATATTGCAACCGATCAGCCGGATAAGTCGGATCCATCGGAATATAACAACCACCGGCCTTGAGTGTTGCCAGCATCGCAACAATGAAATCAGTGTTACGGTCAAAACAGAGGCCAACCCGCTGATCGGGAGCCACTCCGAAAGACCGCAGATAATACGCCAGACGGTTGGCTTGCCGATTCAGCTCACGATACGTCAGTTTCTGAGCATCACTCACCACCGCCAGCACATCCGGATACTCGGCTGCCTGCTGTTCAAACAGTCGGTGAACACAGATGTCAGTGACAGCGGAAGTTCGCGTTGCGTTCAGTTGGTTAATCAATCTCCGGTATTCATCTTTCGGCAGGATATTCAACGAATGAATCAACCGTTTCGGTTCATCTTCCAACGCAGAAGTCAACTCACGTAAAGCACGCGTGACCATCGCACCGACCCGTTCGCAACCAATACTTTCATCCACTTGAATATCTAAAGAAAACCCGTGTTTTGGATTATCATTCACTGACAGCGTAATCGGATAGTTAGTCCGCTCTTCCGTAAACAGCAGATTCATCGGTCCGGTGTCAATCCCGGTCTGACTGTTGCCCCCGTCATAACGATAGTTGAGCAGGCTGCTAAACAGCGGGGTTTGTGGCGCGACGCCACTACACTGCTGAGCCAGAGACAATGAACCATGCTCATACTCCAGCATTTCAGCCAAATGTCTGTGCGTATACTGAACCGCTTCCGTGACCGTTTCATTAGACAGCGACAAACGCAGCGGTAATGTATTGAGGAACATCCCCAGCACCCGGTCAGCGCCTTCACCACCGGCCATCCGGCCAAACAGCACCGTACCGAAAACCACATTATCACGGCCAGTGGTCGCACGAACGACCAGCCCCCAAGCCAAGTGGAACAAGCTGGCAGCACTCACCCCCTGACGGCGCGCATGCTCCCGCAGCAACTGAGACAGATCATCATCAACCGGTAAATGCAGCTCATGGATTTCGTGACCATCGCCTTGCACATTGAGTAATCCGAATGGCGCAGAAGGCTCATCAATGTCACCGAGACGCTCACAGAAGTAAGCACTCTCTTTTTCCGGATCGCTGTCGAGGCGGCTCTCAAACACAAAGTTTCTGAATGGGAGCGGTGCAGGCAGTTGTTCCACCCGATTGAGCAGATGCGCCTGTACTTCTTCCATCATCAATTCTAATGTGGTGTGATCAAGACAGAAATGGTGCATCAGTAAGCAGAGTAACCACCGTCCTTCAGCGGCATCTTCAACCTGATAGGCTTCAATCATCGGTGCCCGATGAACATCCAGACGGGTACTGCTTGGATCAAATTGCTGCTGAATTGCTTTGACCATGTTCGGACCGTCAAGGGTCAGAGGGGTCAGCGGCAACACCGCATCACGCCATACGACCTGCACAGGTACGTCGAGCTGATCCCAGAAAAGACTGGTTCTGAGAATGTCATGCCGCTTCACGACGGCCTGAAGCGCATCAACAAACTGTTGCAACTCATCCTGACTGGCGAAAGCTTTGATCGCTCGCGTAATGTAAGGGTCACCTTTTTCTTCCAACAGATGATGGAATAAAATCCCTTCCTGTAACGGTGCCAGCGGATAGATATCCTGAATGTTCGCCGCACCACCGGGAACAGAAGCGGCAATGGTATCAATCTGAGACTGACTCAGTTCCACCAGTGAAAGCATCTCCGGGGTTATTTGCGTACACCCTGCCGGAATCAGGTTGGATGGTACCTGACGCTCCGTTTTCAATGACTGACTCAATGTTTGCGCCAGACCGGCCAGTGTCGGGGTGGTAAACAGCGATTTAATCGCCAGATGGTAATAGTGATGTCTCAACCGTTCGATCAACTGTACCGCCAACAGTGAGTGTCCGCCCAGTTCAAAGAAATTATCGTGGCGTCCCACTTGCTCAACGTTGAGCAACGATTGCCAGATCGAGGCCAGTAGCTGTTCGACATTACCGCGTGGCGCTTCGTAATGACGGTGCACAAATGCATCCGCATCCGGCTCAGGTAACGCTCGGTAATCGACTTTGCCGTTTGCCGTCAGCGGAATGGCATCCAACCCGACAAATGCAGCCGGTACCATGTAGCTGGGCAGTGATTCACTCAAGCGCTGTTTCAGTGATTCAATTTCAACTGACGCATTACGTTGGCTGGTGTAGTAAGCGACTAAACGCTCGGATGACTCACCGGCGTGCAACACCGTAACAACGGCACTCTGAACCCCCGGACAAGCCTGCAAAGCCGTTGCAATTTCACCAAGCTCGATCCGGAAGCCACGAATTTTGACCTGATTATCATTCCGGCCCTGATATTCAACCGAGCCATCCAAACGCCAGCGAGCGAGATCACCCGTGCGATACATTTTGCTCTCTGGCTGATTCGTGAAAGGATCGGCTAAAAACCGTTCTGCGGTCATATCCGGAAGATTCAGATATCCCCGGCTGACACTATTCCCGCCGATATAGATTTCACCGGTCACACCGAGTGGGACGGGGCGTAACGATTCATCAAGAATATAGATGCGTGTATTCGCAATCGGGCTGCCGATATGCAGCACATCATCCGCTGCCCGAATCGCGCCCGATGTCGCGACAACAGCCGTTTCCGTCGGACCGTAATTGTTCACCAGAGTATAAGAGACCGATTCATCCGGCTGGCGCGTCAGCCGATCACCACCGACCAACAGATACCGTAAGGTCTTCGGTGCCACCTGACGGGCAAAGGCAAGCTCAGCAATCGGTGTCGGTAAAAAACCGACTTCAATCGGTTGTTCAACCCACCAATTGAGCAGTTGCTCGGGATCGCGAGAGACTTCGAGTGATGGCATCATCAATGTCGCACCGGCACTCAATGGCGGCCACACTTCCCAGACAACCGCATCAAACCCGAGACCAGCCACACTTGAAGCACAAGTCCCTTGCTGAACATGGAATGCCCGGTTATGCCAGTTAACCAGATTCAGCAATTGACGATGTTCAACCATGACCCCTTTCGGCTGACCGGTTGAACCGGAGGTATAGATGATATAAGCGAGGTTTTCGGGGCCGAGATCACTGACCGTCGGATTTGACGACGGTTGTTCAAACCATAAACCCCGATCTTGTTGGGTATGAATCAGCCGCGATTCCGGTAATGTCTCTGCCACCAAGTCACTGAGATCAATCACGCCATCAGTCAGCACTACGGTCGGATCACTATCGGCAAGCATGTACTGTAAACGTTCAGCCGGATAGGCCGAATCAAGCGGCACATATCCTCCGCCGGCTTTCAACGTTGCCAGCATGGCGATCAGTAAGTCGGGTCCCCGGCCACAGCAGATAGCAACCCGGCTTTCCGGGCCGACACCGACCGAACGCAAATAATGAGCGAGGCGGTTGGCACGAATGTTCAAGCCTCCGTAATTGACGCTTTCTCCGGCACATATCAGTGCAATATGTTCCGGCTCATCACTGGCCTGTCGTTCAAATAGTTCATGAACATACTGTGCTGGCGGGAAGGCAATCTGGGTCTGGTTCCATGCATCGATCATGGACCCTTCTTCTGGCATTTGCAGGTTGTAATAACTGATCGCTGTCTGCGCCGGTTCGGCAGCAGCACAAGAGAAGAAATGCATCAGGCGGTAGAAGTGAGAAGCTAAGGTCATTTCACTATACAAAGCGGCATTGGCATCGATACACAATTCCAGCCCCTGTTGAGGCCCCCGATCACAGATGTTGATCGAAAGGTCATCAATTGGCCCCAAGGTCAGGTTATTGACATTGACCGGCGCTTCACCAAACTTCATTTCGTATTCAAACGGCAGGATATTGATATCGGTTGAGAACAGTTGCTCACTCTCGGTCAGAATCCCAAGATCGGACGCCAGATCTTCACCACGGTAACATTGGTGACGAACGGCACCGAGAATGCGACGTTTAACCTGAGACACGATCTCCATGAGTGTATCCTCAGTACCGATATTAAGTCTCAAGGGCAGCACATTGGAAACCATTCCGGGGAATAAACGGAGTCTCTTATTGGTTCTGGCCACCATCGGGCAGCCGACAACCAGATCGTCTTCTCCGGTGATACGATGCAGATAAATCGCGATTAAAGCGATCAGCAGTTGCGGCACCTGACTTTTACATTCAACCGCAAGTTCTCTTAACATCCGGTTGGTAGATGCCGGTAAATACATCTGTTTGCGGATAATATCGGTACATGGTGCTTGCTTGTCAGACAAACTAACGGGAGCCGGGCGATCTTTGAGGATTTCCTGCCAGTATTCTTTGTCTCGCAGATACTGTTTCGATGTTTTATATTCTTGCTCAATCTCGATCGCTTCAACCAATGAAATGAACTGACAGGCTGGCGGCTCTTCTCCTGCCACCAATGCGGAATAAATTTCAGCCACCCGAGTAGATAAAAGTACCCCGCCAAAGCCGTCCAGAACCAAATGGTGAACACAGGCATAGTACCAAAAGCGCTCAGGGCCGAGTTGGAGTAACGCAAAAGAAAACGGAGGTCCCTGTTCAAGGTCAAAGGGACGGGCCAAGTCGGCGTCGAGCCATGCTTTGGCGGCTCGTTGTGGATCAGGTTCAGCCTGAAAATCCAAAATGGGTAATTCCCAGCCCGGATCAACACCAAACTGCTGCTTCGGCCCTTGTGGGGTTAGTTTAAAAACCTGTTGAAAGGATTCAATTTCTCTGGCAGTCCGGCGGATAGCCACCTCAAAAATATCCGGCTGAACAACACCGGATATTTCCAGATATTCGGTAATTTTAAAGAATTTGCCATGAGCATCTGGCTTCAGCTCTTGAGCAAACCAGATTCCTCTTTGAGCCGATGATAATGGAAGCGCCAAATGACTTTCTCGCTCTAATTGAATAGAGGATTTATGGTTATCGTTCATATTGATATTCACTCACACATTCTGATAAATAAAATTCAAACACACGGATAAAATAACAAAACCACAAAGTGACAATGTTATTAAGATGCCATCATTTTACTTTGTATAATAAAACAATATTCAATTCAATCATGAGAATTGGACCAATATATTCAATAAACCGATAAGTAATTAATAAGAAAAACAATCAAAAACAACCGATAAAACGCAAAACTAACTAAAAAGACAATATAAAAACTTTCCAGTGAGATGATTTATTTTTTCTCTTTTTGAGCAAAGAATCAAAATTACAATAAATTTAATTGATAATAATCATATCAACATAATTAAACTCCAATAATAAAAACAAGGAAAAATAAATTAAAATACATATAAAACATAAAGTTACAAACAAAGATCATTAAAAATAAACAAAATCATAGTTAACAAAATAAGTTGTGGTCTAATTTGTTAAGGTCAAAAATGAGTATAAAATGAAGAAAACAAATGGGAATAACCGTCATAAAAAACAAACAATAAAACACTAAGACCAAAATAAATAGCTCTCAAAAAATAAGCCAACAATTATTTAAATAATAATCGTCAGCCAAACGCTAAATATTTAGCCAAATATAACAACAGAGATTAATATTTCACAATAAAATTACCATCAAATAAAATACAGTTGGTAATTAAGCATCAAATTAAACCATCACAAAATAACCTCGATTAATTTTGGCCCGGATTCTTGCATCACCTTTTGGAAAATCATATCAAATGACTGACGTGTTTCAGCCTGAACAGCAGGAACGCCCATCCCCGATGCTAATCCAAGCCAATTAATAGATGGATTTTCCAAACTCATCAGAGAAGCTGCAGATTGCCCCTGATTTTTCGCTCCCACACGCTGGAGTTCATGATTCAGGATACTGTATGAGCGATTACTGAATATGACCGTCACAATATCTAAGTTTTCCCTCGCTTGAGTCCAGAGTGCAGGCAGCAGATACATGGCACTCCCATCGCCTTGCAAGTTGATTACTTTGCGTCCCGGACATGCAATCGCAGCGCCAATCGAGACCGCCATCATGCTCCCCAGAGCACCACCGGTCAGATTAAGATAATCATGTGCCGCAGCGCTTTCGGTAACATCATAATGAGGGAAACCGGATGATGCGGACTCATCGCTGATAATGGCATTGTCCGGCAAATATTTGGCAATGACCTGCATGACAAATTCCGCAGTGACCGGACCATCAAGCGCATACTGCGGGGCCTGATGTCTGGTGCGGTATGGCTCAATGTTCCCGGCCTCACAAGCTTTGACTAAATCTTCAAGTGCCTGAGTACTATCTTCATGAATTTCGGTTAACCGAGTCAAACGGCACCCTTCAGGTGTCAGCCAGCTCGGTTTATCGGGATAGGCAAAAAAGCTGACCGGAGGCTTGGCTCCGACTAAGACAATCAATTCTGTCCCGGCCAGAAAATCAACAGCGTGCTCGGAAAGATACGGTAAGCGCTCAACCGGAACTCGACCGGCTCCGCGTTGAATGCGCGGTGCAAACGTATCACACAATAATCGGGCACCTGTTTTTGCAGCAATTTTGCCAGCTGCGGTTAATGCCGGCTCTAATAATGCTGAGCCTCGCATGAGGATCGCTGTTTTCAGCCCGCTGTTGATCAAGCCGGCAACGTGATTAATTTTCTCGACTGAGACGGCGCTCGGTGCAGACGGTGCGATTGGTGAAGCAACACTATCGGCTTCATTCCATGCCGTATCTGCCGGCAGAATCAATGTTGCAATCTGTCCCGGAGCTTCTGAAGCAACACGCACGGCCCGAGCCGCATCCTCTCCAATTTGCCGGGAACAAGAAGACGTATAGACCCACTCAGAAACCGGGCTCGCAAATCCATGGATATCAGATGTTAATGGCGCATCGTACTGTAGATGGGTTGTGGCATGATCACCGACGATATTCACAATCGGTGAGCCTGCTCGTCTGGCATTATGTAAGTTGGCCAGACCGTTGGCCAGTCCCGGTCCTAAATGAAGCAATGTACATGCTGGCTTACCCGTCATGCGCCCATATCCGTCAGCCGCACCGGTTGCGACATTTTCCTGAAGAGCCAAAACCGGACGCATTCCCGGCACGCGATCCAATGCCGCAACAAAATGCATTTCTGACGTCCCCGGATTGGCAAAACAGACTTCAACGCCACTTTCGACCAATGTACGCAACAGACTTTCAGCACCATTCATCGAACGGCTTTTTGTTGCATCATTCATTGCTTAAAACCCCCTATTTCTATTCTGCAAGAGAGGAAGAGCATTAATGCACTCTTTTATCAAAATTAATACACATGATGCATGTTATTTCATAAATTTGTGTCTTCATACCTATTTCACACTGCTCGGAGCTGCAACCAGTTATTGTGAAATTGATTTCATTTTAATAATTGCGGTGCATGATTGAAACAAAAGCATCTTGGAGACACAAAAAAAGGCCTCCCTATCAGAGGGAGGCCTTTCTATAGCAAGAGATTAGATATTTTACTGGCGGTATTCTCGTCCGACCAGCATGATTTCTTCGAAATCACTCCGGAATGGATTGATATCCAGACCACCCCGACGGGTATAACGTGCAAGTACCGTCAGTTTCTCCGGTTTGCAGCAACGTTTGATATCGGCAAAGATACGTTCAACGCACTGCTCGTGAAATTCATTATGTTCCCGGAAGGAGATGATGTATCGCAACAGAGTTTCGCGATCAATCTCAGCACCTTGATAATGGATATAGACACTGCCCCAGTCCGGCTGGTTGGTCACCAGACAGTTCGATTTCAGCAGATGCGAGCAAAGCTTTTCTTCAACAATGTTTGCTGAGGACGCACCTAACAAGCGATCTTCATCGTACGCATAACTGTCAATTTCAATATCCAGATCATCAATGCAGGTAAAAGATTTATCCGCACGTATTTCTAATGTTTCATCAACAGGAATCAATTTCACCTGAACATCACCACCCGATGTGGCACTCAAATCCTGAATCAGCGTTTCGACCAGTGCTTGTTCTGATACAAATGAGGTCTGATTGAGACTGTTCAGGTACAACTTAAAAGATTTAGACTCAATCAAATTCGGGCTGGTACACGGAATCATAAATTCTGCCGCCGCGACCACCGGTTTGCCTTTAGGATTCAGCCAAGACAGTTCATAACCGGTCCATAAGTCATACCCGGAGAAAGCTGCACTATCACATGCCGTGATATTGCTGCGACCACGAGCCCGGGGAATCGGATCAAGCAGTTGGGGGGTGTAGGTCGATATATAATCCGTTTTCTTACCAAGATTTTTAGAATAAGTTGTATCCATAATGATCCACTAACGTTGTCGTTTATCGATTGATATATTTATTGAATAGCGCCCTTGCACCGTATATCGGACCAACACCGACAATCGCATAGATGCTTTTCACAACCACTTGGCAAATGAACATGCTCCATAAAACCGTCGGACTGAGGATATGGCTGAATGCCAGATAGATGAAAATCGCACTATCGATTAACGACGCAAAGAAGGTACTGAAAAAGACCCGCACGACCAATCGTCTGCCATTGGTCAGTTGTTTGATTTTCTGCAACAAATACGCATTGACGTTTTCCGATACAAAGTAAGCAATCATTGAAGCCAGAAAAACCGAGTTAATACTATGAATAATCGATTGATAGCTCTCATTCACCACTTCCCAGTCACTGATTGTCGGTGCGTAACCAGAGAGATTGAGCATCAACAGCAGAAAAGCATTGGTCACGGTTGACAGCAGAATTGCGGCCCGGGCCATACGTAGCCCATAAAATTCATTGAGGATATCGACCAGAATAAAAGAGATTGGATATAAGAAAATCGCAAAAGGGACTATAAAACCAGAGTTGGCAATCTCAATCGGCTTCACACCTGTGACGTTTGACAAGATAAAGACAGCTGAAAGTATCGTGGCAATGACGGCAAATGTAATCCAGTACGATTCTTTACGATCTTTGATATCGTAAGCCCCCTGAAACCCTTCAGCACTGTATAGCTTGCGACAAATTTCTTTAGTCTCTATCGGGCTCAGATCTTCTGCCACCGTACTGTTAAATATTTCATTGAGTGGGATTGACAACTGTTTGCCTGTCGCCAGCACCATGACATTAGCCACATGTTCCGGATGGCGACTGAACCCAATTAATTTATACTTTCTATTCTGCATGTAACCGCTCCTCCCTGATACACCCAACCAATATCTCGCCATTTCTGAGTACATAACTCTCAGATTCAATTTTTAAAGAATTTCTGGATGTTAAAATAATAAGATCATCAATATCATTACGCTTAAACCGTTCAATCACCAGTAATGCACCAACCTGATATCGATGGGTAAATGGGGTTGTAATATTCAAACCGATCATATTGGATTCATCCGAGAAATAATATGTTGTCGGATGAACAACAATTAATTCACCAATATATTTATCTAATGAAGCTATTAACTCTTTCTCATTAAGAATAGGGATACACAACGGATTTTTATTGCCGTCCGGAGAAATCAGTTGATTTCGGTACTCAATCGCTTCCAGATTACTCTCTTCGATTACCCGACATGTTGTACCAAAGAAATTTGCAATTTTCTCAACCGTTTGAGTCTGAATCCGATCTACTTTACCATCCAGAATATTGTAAATGGTTGTTCTGGTTATTCCTGTGCGTTCAGAAAAAGATTTCTTACTTTCATTACGACTTTTAATCGCATAAGAAATATTATTTTTAATATTATCTATTTTTTCTTGTTTACTTAATTTCATGTACCGCCCAACCATACGTCGCATCATAGATATCAATAAATCGATACCTATTCAAAGCGAAACAAATTGCGTGATCTAGATCAACATTAGATAACCAAATATTGAACAATTTTGGTCATATTCTGTAAAATAACTAAAAGCCTTCGTTTTTAATATGATAAACAGCAAATTTCCAACTATTGATTAATTTTTAAATTTATGATCAGTAGTCTTTAAAATCAATAAATATTAATAGTAAATTATTAATTACATAATTATCAATGATACGGTGGTTAGGGTAATATTATGGGCACAATGTCAGAATTAAAAGAAAATGAAAGCGGCGTGGATGATGTATTATTCTGGTGCCACGTTGTTAGCCAGTGCAGCGTTCCGACGTCAGGAGAACTTTCTCCGGCTGAAAGAGATGCACTACACCGAGCCATTATGGCACTCCATACAACCACAACACTCTATACCAACAGTGTGACGGAAACAGCCGTGTCTGAAATGTGAGTGATGCAGAACGATATGGAAGCGTTATTGATGACGCTTCCTGAACAGGATTGTTGTCGAGTTTAATCATCCTCATGATGCACGACAATCTCTATCGATAAAACCACTTGATCACCTTCACGTCGTCGCTTTCTCTCACATCAGCATGACTTCTCAGCATTACCTTGCCACATTCTTCTCAGCGGCTACCAATCGTTCTTTTGTACAGAGTAATCTTGGCCCGGCAGCGTGAATGTACCTCGAGCAAACTAACCGAGACGGTTGAGACGAACAACCGGAATATCTTTTCTGACTAAAGTACGGCTATTAATTGCTCTCATCGTTGTACCGGCAAGGTAGGCGTCCTGATGAGCATAGTAGCTGTTCAGCGGATGGTTATAGGTCTGGGGGACTCTGGGAGGCTGGCCAATTAGGGGGGCTTGCCGGGAATTGTTCTTTTGAGACTGAATCGTCAGCACATCGCCAATTTTCAACGCCATCGGATTCGCATGATACTGAGGATTCAAATCCAAGAGCTTTTTGGCAGACAAGCCATAACGCACCGCGATCTCCAGCCAGCTTTCCCGATGGTTGGTCCCGGGAATACGCTGCACGGTATGTAGTGTATCCGCTGTATGTTTTTGCTCATCCTGAACAGGTTGCTCCAACGGCCGCAGGACGACCGGCTCACGCGTGATCTCCAGTAACGCCTGAAGATCCAATCTGACCGCATGTTTGTCCAGCCATGTTTCATTCAAAGCATCAAGCTGTGCCCTTGTGATCGGTTTCTTCAGGTACAACAGATGCTGATTATGCACATCCCGACAGCCAATCTTCCAGAACACCAGCAACGCATCATGCGCACAAGGACAACCTCTCGCCTGATTGAGTTTTTCATGCCGTGAAAGCGTGGCATAAAAACTCCCCGAACCGCCCGGCATCAGATGGTACTCCTGCACAAGCCGCGCCTGATGAAAATGGTAAATATATCCTTCGGTTGGCAGCCCCAGATGGTCACCAACCTGAATCGCCGGCTGCACCGGAATAAATGCCTCTCGCACAAAACCGGAGCCAATCGGCTTGACCTGAATTGGATGCGGAACACTGATCCCCAAAGGACTGAGGTCATTAAAAGCCATAATCCGTTTGGGATCGTTATAAGCGGTATAGTAGGTATAACGGGTGCCATATTCCGTCGAATATTGGTTCTGCGGACTGGTTGTCAGCTCAACCTCCTGCCCTTTCAAGGCAAACCCATAGCGAATCATCGCGCGACGCGATTCATCCGAACAAGCGATTTCCAAATGATATTCGAATCTGACATTCGGGATCTGATCCGGACGTTCGGGAAGCGTCGGAGCTGCGCTGTAAGAAGAAGTTGAAAAAGAAGACTGAAGATGATTCGATTCTGCGAGGATATCGGCATTGATTTTTGATTGAATCATACGGGTTCACTGACGTTTATTATTGATGAGTACTGTACTGTTTTTAACCAACGCGAATGAAACGCTACAAGGTGCTTATTCTACACAAAAACCAATGGATGTGTATGCAATGCTCAGTTGCAATTGTAAAACATTGAACCAATGTAGCGATTCTGGGCGCTTTCTATTAAACGCATCAATAATAACGTCAAAACCATTGATAAAGTCAAGCCAAAGCAAAATAACAACAACCGTATGTAAAGAGGTTATCGGTTCAGGACATCTCATGCCCCGAACCGGAAAACAACATCATTTGAACAGGTGAAGGAGGTCGGCTCATTATCGCATGCGCAATCGTCTGAAAATTCGCCTGTTATATTTCAAACAACCCATCGCGAAATTTCGCACCTCCAGTAGCGACTCATTTGGCAATCGCATAGCGGATTCGATAACCATCCAGATCCGAGACAGTAAATGCCGTTGCAAAATCCATATCAGCCGGAGCCTGAATCAGCGGAATATCTTTATTCAGATAGTGCTGATACGTTTGCCGGAATGTATGCTATCCGTCAACAAACAGACTTCAGATAGTCGGGCCACATTTTTACTTCACGATAACTAAGTCGTCATACCATCTAAAAAACTCGGGAATGCTGTGGTAATCCTTGTCTGTGCCGTCTGCAGCTTACTGACATTTGATACATCGACCGTTACCTCAATGTCATGATATTCAATCCTGATCTCGCTACTCCTTCTATCACCTAAGACAGTAAAGTTCACTCCCCAGAGAGGAATCTGTGTTTGCTGGATATTATTTGTCACGTTTCCTCGCCATCTTTCAAGATTATTTGCAGCATAGCCAATCACCCCACTCAAATTAGCTCTTACTGCGTCATCTCCAATGGCGTTCTGTAATTGCCTTCCGATTGTATTTCTCACTAACCCGGAAACCCACTCTTTGGGTAACGCCTTCTGCTGACCCTGAGCTGTAATAAAATCTTTTCTGGCTCCTCCATGGAGTATCCCTAAAATCAATCTCTTCTGATTGTCATTTCTAGGTTTGATCCATTTAGAGCGGTCATTAACAGGCCCTGCTCCCGCATCTCTATTTCTATGACCAATATCAATGAGAAGGTCTTTGATTCGTGCCTGATTTCCTCCCTGTTCAGCTTGCGTTTGATTTGCGACTCTCAATTGCTGCTCAACTTGCTGGAGATATCTGACATGTCCCCTATCCCGAAAATAGGCAGCGTCCGAGTCAAATTCATCCAGATCAGCACCACCCGGTTCAGCTCGCTGTTGTGCACCATAAAAAAGATTCCCACCAGACCATTCAAAAAATGAATTCATTAATGCTTCCCAAAATTCATTTTGCCCGACATCGCCCGGACCATGTCCATTTTTTACACCGTCATAGGCGATTTTAAATCCATCAATCGTTGTATTGATGTAATTTCCCTGCTGTATGGTGATATTTCCATTAATCTGAGAAATGGGTTGGGTCGTCCACGCTGCATCAAAATACTGATGATGCCGATCTATCGTATTATCTCTTGGATCAACATTTGGATCAGGATTGAAGAATCGAAGATGTTGAAAAGTTGTCGCAAGCTGCCTGACCGTTAGTTGATTTAATGAGGGAAGGTAAGACCTTCTCACTTCATATTGATCCTGTTGCCCCAGATGATTCAATCCTTTTAACAAGTGTGTATGCGCAATAATATGATGAACTTGCCCATTTTGTAATTCGTAAGGATCCGCTGAGCGATTCTCTCCGTTCGGATGTACTGCCGGAAGCCATGGGGGTAACTGAGGTGCATGTTGCCCTTCCCCCTGTTGTTGTCCACCGCCATTATTTCGCCCTTGCCACCACTGCCGGAGCAACAATGCTGCTCCGGTAAGCACAGTACCACCAATCGCTACAGCACCTAGCAAGTGTGCTGGCGAAAATTCAACTCGTTGTATGGGGTCACTGCTTGTTTCAATAGGCTTCCTGATCAGATTTCGTGGTGTTTGGGAATAAAGCTGCATCGCGCGATTTCCCATCTCATCAGCTTCTTTCTCTAACCCCTGATCATCATTGATATTCACCCCGGATTTCATTTGCATCGTCGGTTTGACCCGCCCCTGCTTTTGCTGCACCACATGCCATGCTTCATGGGGTAAATGTTTCTCCTGCCCCGGTGCCAGGTGAATATCCGAACCCTGCGCATAAGCGTGCGCATTGAGTTGCGCCGGTTTGGCCGAGTTGTAATGAACGTTGACATCATCCATTGCATGACCAGAGAGACTCTCAACACCAGATTTCAACTGATCCGGCAGGCCGGTATGGTTCGGTTGCTGCTGAATGACAGGCGTTTTAGTTCGCCGGTTATCTTCCAGTGTTGTCCGGCGTGTTTGCCGCTGCGCGGCCCGTTGCCGGAACAGCGTCGGTTTGGATTTCAGTTCTGCGTGCGCCATACAGCCTCCTGCTCAGTTGAGCTTGATGGTTTTATTATCTTTGAGGAATTCCTGCCGGATGCTATTGAGCAATTCATCCCGCTGGACGACCCTTGCTCCGCGACGAATCGCTTGTAGCGCACACTGGCGAAGAATGTTGACGATCTGCCCGCCGGTGACTTCAAACTCCGTAGCAATCTGCTGCAACTGAATCTCCGGACTGAGCTCACAGACATTGTCAAAAGCATTGCGCCATAGCTGTAAGCGCTCATCCGGGCCGGGAATCGCAAACTGGATCATGCTTTGAAAACGGCGGGTAAAGGCTTCATCCATATTGGCTTTGAGATTGGTTGCCAGAATCACCGTCCCGGGAAAATCTTCAATACGCTGCAACAGATAACCCGTTTGCTGATTGGCGTGGCGATCATTCGATGAGGTCGCCTCGGTGCGCTTACCGAACAGCGCATCCGCTTCATCAAAGAACAGAATCCAGTCTTTATAGCTGGCGGCATCAAAGACTTTGGCGAGATTCTTCTCGGTTTCACCGATATATTTGGAAACCACCATCGACAGATCGACCCGATAAACCGCTCTTCCGGTTGATTGACCCAACAATGCTGCCGTCAGCGTTTTTCCGGTTCCGGGCGGGCCGGAGAAGACGGCGCGAAACCCCGGTTTGACCTTCTGATCGAGATGCCACTCATGCATCAGCGTGGCACCATAGGCCAGCCATGCACGAATCTCTTCAACCTGATTCATCACCCGATAATCCAGCACTAAGTCTTTCCATTGCAGTGGTGTTTCCAGAATATGAGCCGGGAAACTCATACTCAGCTCCGGACGAATCTGTTCTCCGGTAATCAGGTAGTTCAGCCACGATTCACTGGCTTTAAACACCCCGGCCCAGTCAGGCAAAGCCGGGTCGGCAGGGAGCAGTTCGGTGACCTGTTCGGCCATCAATCGGTGATGCGGTGAAAGAATGTACATCACTTCCAGCCGCCACTGCGGATCATTGGCTGTCACTAAAAAATTCAGCGTCTGACCGGTCGGGATAAAGCCACCGAATGCTTTGTCTGTGATGCCACCAAACTCACTGAATCCCCGATCAATCAGCTGGTTCATCCCAAACAGAATATCCAGCACTTCCGGGCGGATCGCCGGTGCCAGCGCTAAATCAAGCGCCAGACGCTCAAAAGTGTTCAGCTCCCATTCCAGAACCAGATTGGCAAACAGGCTATCATTGAGTTCAAGCGATGGCGGCGGAATTTCTAACCAGTGATTTTCATGCCCCTCCTGTTTGAGATAACTACAGATCACTTGATTGATAACCATGGAAAGCCACTCCATCTCCAGATAGAGTGTATTTAAGTTACGTTCCGGCGGGATAATCATCATCCCCTCCTTCGTTGTCGAGACGCTGTAATAGAGACCCGTCGTGACCATCACCGTCACGATAGCCCCCTGAATACACCAGCCTCAGCCAGTCATATTCAGGGACAGCGGCATCCCGTCTCAACCTCGTTATGCGGCAAAAGCGGCTGCTTTGGCGGCATTCAACCCAGCTTGCAGTGAGTTGAGTTTGGTCGTTGCCCGCGCCAGTTCAGCCTGCGCATATTCCAACTGAGTATCAGCCATATTACTGGCCTCGAGTGCTTGTTGATAATCACTGACTGCCTGATGATAGGCCTTCTGAATCAGGGTCAGTAACGCGGTATCCTGCTGACTTTGAATAATGGTTTTGAGCTGGGCAATTTTCATCTCAGACTGTATGGAAATATTGGTCAGCACGGTTTTGATTTGCTGATACGCTTTTTTGGCCTGCACTACATCCGCGCGAGATTTCACCAGATTTTGCTGCACTTCGGCAGCAGCTTCATCATCTTTGGCATCTTCAAGTTGCGCCGTCAGACTGGCGTGATTCTCTTCCACATCGAGCATATGGCTAAGTCGGGATTGTGTCTGTTGCTGCACATTCTGTAGTTGAGTCATCAATGTTTCTACACTTTGTAATGCTGTTGACGCACGCTCAAACAACGTATGACTCTGAGCCTGATCGACATCACCACCGGTCAGCAGTGCTTCAAGATGGACGGACTGTTGCAGTTCAAGATCTGAAACCGAATAGGATTCACTGGCAGAAGAAACCGTCGCATAACAACTCTGCAAAGCTGTCAGTGTCGTTGCGATTGCCTGATTTGCATCGGTTGTTGCCTGCCCGAGCGTACTGACCAGCTCATCGGGAATCGCCTTATTCACGGCTTTTTGTCGGTTGACGAAATCAGTCAGTTTTTCAATAACATCCACAGAAAAAATAAGCTGATTGATCAGATTAGCAACATTCTGAGAAGTGCTGGTGACCCCCTCTTTTGTCGTCTTGGTCTGATGATTGACGATCTGAGAATACTGTTTCAGTTCTGCAACCTGAGAGACCACCAGTTTCACCTGATTGAACTGACTCAACGCGGTATTCTTCTTCGCTTCAGCATCTGTAAGTAGCTGAGCAAAATGACCCTGTTTATCGGTAAGCGAGTTGACGACAGCATTCATTTCATCAATCTGATATTGCACATTGGCAACCTGACTGGTCAATGACTCAATCTCAAAATTCTTCTGCTCGGCAATACCAACTTTCATTGTTGTTTGCATAAATAATTCTCCAGATTATTGATTATTCCTGCTCATCATCGGATTCGTTTTTTTTAGCGGAACGACGTGCTTTCTTTTCTTCACTGTCATCTTTATCCGTCACTTGTGCTGTCGATGCCGAGGGTTGTAGCTGCCCCAGATAATCTTCACCAGGAATAATCATGACGGGATCAGTATCCAGTGCGGAAAGCGACGACGCATAGTGTCCCTGATCCACACCAGACGCTGGTGTAGTGAGCACGACGGGGATATAGGATGAGCCCGCAATCAGTGGATTACCGAAGTTATCAGTCATGTCATCAGGTACTGCAGCGGCCATCCAGTGGACACGTTTCTCGTTTTTCACCACGCTGGACTCGATATGAGCCAGTTGATAGTTGGCACTGGACACCTGCATTGCAATTGACTGATTAAAATAGAAATTCAGTGCACTGTGCCCGGCTTTCGGTGGCAAAGGTGCGACCATCAGTCCGCCGGTCAACGGTTGGTAGGCGGGTAACAACATGACACGGAACTCTGGTTCATACTTCCCTTTGTTGCCCGTCACCATGAACAGGATTTGCCGGGACTCGTCATCAAAGCTGATTTTTTGCGCAACAGGTAGCGGAGTCAGTAATGTCACCGCCGGAGAAGCACTTGAAAGTACATTACTGTATGAACCGATATATTTCTGATACGTCAAATCCAGTACAGCATACATATACACCAGATAATCGCGTCCCAGTTCCAGAGGTTTTCCGGCAAAATCTAAGCAGGAATCGCCGTATTTGAGGGTAGTCTGATAATGCCCTTGATCGTCTGGCGTCACCTCGGTAAACCGATCTTTCTGATATTCGGCAAAGGTCGATTCAACCTGATCCTGTTTGATGCTGGACTTTTTATCAGCACTGACGACGAAGACAAAATAATGTGGTGCGGGATCCGGTAATGCACTATCGGTCTTACCTAACTGTGCAGCGCATTGCTCCGGCAGTTGAGTGAATGCCGATGTAAATGGCTGGAAACTCACCGTGATCTGCTGATCCCCTTGGGCAACCGCAGTCAGATTAAAGTTCAGAGTGTCATTGCCGTCCTGAACGGTTTCATCGATCGCACTTTCCGCCGACTGTGCATCTTCCAGTGCACCTTCGGCTTGTTTTTCGGTTTGACTGGCGGAGGATAGAGCCTCCTGATCCGCAACTCTGGCAGACGACAGCGATTTGAACTGAGTCTGAGAAACTGCCAGCAGTTTTTCCAGCTCCGACTTAGAACGGGTCGCGCTCGACTCCAGCTCTTTTGCTATAACTTCAGAACTGGAAGACGACGCTTCCATCGCCTTCTGAGATGCATATTCGGCCTGATTGGCGGTTTCCCGGATAAAAGCGTTGGCCTCCAGTGTCTTTTTGTAAATATCTGTACCGTAGCAGGCAGCAGCGGCAACATTCAGAGCACTACCGATATCAGCCGCCAGTTTGGCAACTGCGGTCGCCGCCGTCTGAACATTGGTTGCTGCCGTCGCACTATTGCTCACGGTTGTGGCAACATTGCTCTGAATCAGATGAGTCGATTCAACCAGATTGTTCATCAGATTATCGTTTTTCACCCCTTGTTGATTGATCAACCGGACAGCCTCCAACTGTTCAATGGTGGCTTCCAGATTGTCGTGCGCCGTCAGTTGTGCACCTTGCGCATAATACAAACTGTATTGTGCACTCCGCCGCTGAGATGCCAGCTTTTGTTGCTGGGCATACAAAGCATCAAGAGATGTCCCTACCACTTCTTGCAAGTTTTCCTGATACGAGTTCATAAGTTCACCTTGCCCTTCGTCGGTTAATTGGTGATTCACAATTCACAGTACAAACGACCAACCCGAAGGTTAAGTTGGCCAGGTGACGTAAATCGGTTTCTTCATCCAAGGTAACCTGATGATCGAATAAGACAGCGGCGCTCGTGCAATCAGCATATCGTAAGGCCGTTTTTCAACGATCAAGTCCCAGTGGTCCTGTGATTCCGTCAGGGTGCCGTTCCTGACCAGCCAGTTACCGCGAAAACCGTCAATGGACGTTTTCCCGATTGCTGGCCAATAGTCGATCACCGCCTCAATCAGGCTGTGAACGATGTCTGTTTCCTCCGTTGAAAGAGAGATACGGGTTTCAACCGGTTCAGAGAATGGTAAGCCACATAAAATTTTATTGAGTAACAGGTAAGGCTCTGCGGTTTCCTGAGCACCGGTGGCTAACACTTGTAAGCAGTGGACTGCTCGCCGCTGCATGGCAAAAGTCACGAACTGGTTGTCCCGTGTCAGTTGTAACCGTGCAAAAAATGCCGGAATAAAACTCTGGAGCAGCACCAACCCGGCATTCAATACCATCATAGGAACCGTGTGACATGATGCTTGATGGGGTTCGTCCGAAAGCCCCCATCGGGCAATCTCACTCTGGGGGTCGGGGCGTAAGGTGTCGATTGAGGTTTCACGCTCGTTCGGATCGCGGCTCGGAGCCGATATGTCCTCAGACGATACGATTTGACGCTCGGTCGAATGCCGAAGTATCCGAATGAACGTTTGGATCGACGGAGCCAGGGTATACGTCGTCACAAGCCCCGAACGGGATAACTGTGCTGCCAATAACGCAGGCGCAACCGTTCCGACCTGTAATATTTTACCGAACAGTGCTGCGACCAACGCATCAGGGGTCAGGTTTTGCCAATGCTGACGCAGCCAGCTCTCCAAAACACAGCTCAGTAAGTGCTGCCGCCGCTCAGCAAACGTCATCTGCGGCAAATTCAATTGCAATACCAGTCGTTCCAAGATCTGAATGGTCTCAATCTCGGCCTGAAGCGACAGATGCGAACGACTCATCACATCCAGTAATGACGCCAGCGACAAATGGGCTAATAAGCGATGATGAACCATTGCAAAGCGAGTCATTGGCGTGATCTGCTGCCGGAATGATTCAGGATAGAAGTACAACCAATCCAATAAAGCCTGCCGCCAGTCTACCGGAGACGTCCCATGAGGATTGATCGGGTTATGGTTATGCCCTGACTGCAACCATTGCAGCACCCGGGCACGCCACTGAGGTTGTCGCAGGTATTGCCCATGCTGATCCTGATACCATGCAGAGATATTATCCGGTTGGTGAGATGAGTCAGAACGCTCACGCGCTGAAGATATCGACAACAGCACTTGTTCATCTGCTGCACTGGCAGGTTGCATTATCGACAATGACGAATCATGGCAATGCATGTCAGACACCTCAAATTCAGTGTCATGATGAACCGCATTCAACCGGGAAAGAATCGCGACCCAATCCAGAGCGGCGGAAGCGCCTGCCGTTAGCTGCAACCGAAGGCGCGATGCAAGCATCGACCAACGCACGTTGTGCCGTTGTGCCCAGTGTTGCAACGATGCAGCAACCCAGCCAGACACATCGACAGAAAATCCCGTCACCCGGTGGTGCACATGCCAGTAGGCCCGTAGTTCATTGAGCCAGATTGCCCAACAGCTTCGCGCGAGGCTTTCGGTCAGCCCGGCCGGACTGACATCCCCCATCCCGGACACACAGTGGGCCAGTTCCCGTAACCATTGCTGACGGTCAGTTGTCCTCTGTAAAGCCGTCGGTAGTAATGACGCCAACCACTGCTGCCCTGCTGAAGTCTGCGCAAATCGCATCAGGTATCCGACAGCATCAGGATGTGCTTTGAGGGTTGCCCACACCGGATCCGAAGATGATGTTTGCGATGAAGCGACCGTTGCAGTGGATACCGTTGCATTGGATAAATTGGATGCTTTGGGCCGCCACCGTGCGGCAAAAACCACCATCTCAGCACATGCCGGCACGGTGTCAGTCTTGGCACATAAATGTGCAAGAACTTCATGCCATACCTGAAAATCCTGACCGGTTTCGCGCTGCAATCCCGAGAAGAAACAGGCCTGCCAGCCATACATCTGCGTCGGATATTTCAACGGATTCAATAAGGCTTGGACCATCAGGGCCGTCAGCCAGTGCATCGGATCAGCAGCCGGAATCCGGGGTAAAAACCCTTGAATGTGCCACTGGTGCAGCATAGACAGAAACAGGAAAGCCGATTCCCCTGCTTGCGGAGCCAGTGTCACCAGTAGCGCACGAAGTTCACTCAGGCTCAGATGGCCCCGAGCGGCCAGTGAGTGCACCAAAAATTGGCTGAGAGCCTTGGCCGGACGTTCCTGCCACTGCTGTTGCCGGAACAGGGATTGGAAATGGCTGTGACGCACTTCCGGCCGCAGATGCAGGATAACAATCAGTCTCCGGATAGGATCAATCTCAAACCCGGTTGCATCATCCGTTTGAATGCGGAACCACTCTGTGACGTCTTGCTGACTGAGCGCTGCTCGTTGTAGTTCCTGAAGAATCGCCAGCAGCTCAAAGTGATGGGGTGCCAGTTGCCACTGCACCGACGTATTGACTAACATCGTCAGTAGCAACACATAGTCGAGATGATACTGACGACTCAACCCGACCAGCGTGGTGTGCACCAACTGACGACGATTAAAATAACTGCCACTACTTGCCAGCAGATAATCCAGTAAAATCCGCCAGATCAATAATGGGTCAAGGCGCTGTGCCCGGAGCATTGTTTGGGTATGCCGGACATGCGTCTGAATAAAAAGCTGATCGCCCGGTGCAATGATCGCGACGAGTGTCTGTAACTGATCATGACTCAGTTGCTGTAGTAAAAATAGCCGGACGTCTTCGCGCCGCCCTGCGTCACGAATGATCCGGGCGGTTCGGCTCGCATCCTGCCCGGCCAGGCGAACAAACAGCTCATTGAAGTAAACCGGTCGGATCGCTTGCTGACAGACACGCTCGCGACCATGCAGCATCTGTTGCAGCCGTTGCCACAAATCCGGTTCGGTCAACACAACGGTATTGATCGGCCGCTGCTGCTGTTCCAACATCCCCAGAACCTGTAAAAACTGCGGCCCCATCAGCCCCTGTGACAACATCTGACGCGCAACATCACTGAGACGGTGCACGAGTGTAGAGAAATCCAGCTGCTCATGCTGCGCCATCTGAAATAGTGTCGAGCGGACAAATTGCAGCGTATTAAACAGTGTGCCGCGCTCCACCAGCAGATGGGTGAGAATCCAGTACCAAATATTGGATTTCAGCGTTCGTGAATGCGTACCGCCCAAAGGTTTTTGTTGCTCACTCAAAGCGAGATGATCCGCATAGCGGTGAATGAAATCCGCATGCCACGGCTCTAATATCTGAATGGTGGTGCGGATCCGAGGTTCACCCCACTGCCAGACAATTCTGCGCCGGACTGCCGCCGATGACCCAACCTGACGCAACAGTTCGGCCACGGCCTGTGGTTGCTGCTCAAACAACTGATCAACCATGGTCATCGGATCGCTCAGTCTCTGCCGCCACCATGGGGATGTCCCGTGCACTAAAAACCACCGGAGCTGGGCTAGTGTCGAGACCTGTAAATCGACGATCCGTAAACTTTGGCCGCGGTCTGTATGCGAACCGGAACGATACCGACGAAACAACTGCATCAACGCATCTTCCAGTGCATCTCTGACTCGCTGCGGGAGCTGGCGATCCAAATCCTGTAACGACAGGGTTCCCAGATCCAGCTCCAACCGCTCAATCTGCCAAATCTGGGCCGCCGGACAATAACGTTCAAAACACTGCCCCAGAATACCGGGAAGAACCTGATGACTCCACTGACTCAAAGCATTCTGTAGGGCGACGGCATACTCACGGTCATCAAACTGAGTTTGCCATTGACAGCGGGCAACCATGTGTTCATGCCTGATCATAAGGCACCTCCGGCATCACTGATATTGCCCGTAGCAACGCTGCCTGACTGTCAGATTGGTTCACATTTGCCGGAGCCAATGCATTGCACAGTGACGTATTCGTCTGATGGATCTGGCGGTTATACCATTGACAGTAGCAGGCAATCAGCGTTGACATTTGCCGGTAGCTCCCCTGACGCCACTGTAAACGGACATGTGCAGGCCAGTGAAACTGCACCATCTCGGCAAGAAAAGTCTGAAACTGAGGCTGTTGCATCAGCACCACATAATCGGGAAATGCTAATGTGGCGAGCAACCCTTCCCCCACATCCACTGCAATTGCATCATCAGGACTGGTCTGTTCGTGTTCTTCGGTCGGTTCGTTTTTAGTCAGGGACGGATCGGGTTGTAACAAGGTTTGCTCAATCAGTACGAATCCGCGTCGAACCC
This sequence comes from Vibrio sp. MEBiC08052, assembly GCF_001506075.1. GTDB lineage: Bacteria > Pseudomonadota > Gammaproteobacteria > Enterobacterales > Vibrionaceae > Vibrio. The sequence continues at coordinate 395,132 of NZ_KQ947476.1, forward strand.
GCCCGAGCCAGTCGAGCTGATCAATATACTGCTGCAACTGCACTCGCCCGAAGTGGTGTTCTGTCCACGGTAATCTCAACACTGGCTGAGTACCAATTTGCACGACCAATGCATCCGTTTGTCTGAGAACGGAAATATCACGCAACGTATCCGCCATATTTGCTGCCGCATGTTGCTCAGGGAATCGCTCCCCGACTTGAGGGTCAGCAGCCAGCCAACGGAGAAACTCAGACACCTGTGTCAGCCGGACCAGTGCAGTTGCCAGTGTTTGCAAATGGCGGGCAATGCCCAACAAAATCGCGCATTTGAGTTCGAATACGGAAAAATCGGCATAATCCTGATCGGTTAGTTTCACAAACTGATCCAACGCACCGGCATCTAAAACACCATCTCGCATCAAGGCCTTGTATTGTGTCTGCTCACTTTCAAGCAGCTGTTGATTGCCGTCTTGCAACGGCAGTGACGCTGCGATTGCCTGACAACGCTTCACCACCTGATCATGATGAATCGCCTGATCGGCTTGCCCCTGCTTCACGAGGACTGCCCGTAAATGGGCGATCCGGGCCTGAGCCATCGTGGCAATCAATGTTTTTTGATCGATAAATCCCCGCCGATAAATCCCCCGCAACAGTGGTGCCAATGCATTCGAATAGCGGGATACCATGAGCTGACGATAAGCTTGCGTTTCTAACCGGTAGCGTCCCGGTGTCGTTAACGGCTGAGCTTGTGAGAAGTCTCCCGCCAGATTACGCCGGTAAGAGAGTGCCTGTAGGTTTTGCAACCAGACCCCTTTGATGATGATCCGGGTTCTCAAATGCCCCCCGAACCACTGACAGCCATCAATGATTTCATCATAACGATCAGCCGGTTCACCGTGACGGGCAAGCAAATGGCTCAACATGGCATCGCGACGCTGTTCTGCTTCTTCCGGTGTTTCAGTGCATTGATTGAGCCCGTAGGCATACGTATTGAACGGATCGCGCCGAAAACGTTGCCAGACTAATTTCTCCCGTTGCTTGGGCTCATCCGGGTCATCGGGATAAAAGTATTGGTAGCGATTTTTCCCCTGCAATAATGCTTGAACATCCGGCACGTCATAAAGTGGCTGATAGAAATAACTGCGCACGAATGACTGACTGGGTATCGCCATGCGCTGCGGGTCGGCCCGATTTTGGGTATAACGCTCAATCAAGGTGTTTTCTGCGCTGGCACCGCTGCCAAAACTGAAAGAGAACAGATGGCCGAGATTTGCCAACTGAGAAAACTGATTCGCCATCACCTGATCGAATAGCAGCAGATACCCTTTCAGCTGGCGAGCCTGAGCCACGCGGAAATCCGATATGTCGGACTGCAATGAGTTGGCACCTACACCATAACTGGTCGGAAAGGTGTGTTGGAGCGAATAATAGCTTTCGATATTCCGATAGCGCCCTTGGGGCAAGGGCGGTGCAATATCAACACTGGCATCAACAGGGCTGGCCTGATGTCGTGCATGTAACCGGGTCAGAAAACGGCTCCGCTCCCATTGAGTGGCCACATTCAGTGACACCTGATGACTCTGCATCTGAAAATCATCACTGAGTGAAATGGCAGCAACCTTATCAGCCGCCACGGCAACAGACTGACATGACGGTTCATCACAAAAAGCCAGCCGTGCCACAACCGCGACTCCGGGCACTTCACTGATCCGTGACATCAAATCTATCAGCCGGACTTCTTGTCGTTTTTCACCGAGTCCGCTTACCGGCCATTCCGCTGTCGATTGCTTCTCACAACAGTGCCAGCCATGTTGCAGTAAAGGGCCGTTGAAAATGCTATCGGCTCCGTAACCAGCCTTGGTCAGTTGCTGATATCCCTGTTGTCGGAACGGTGGACTGACATAATCCGCCAAAGCTAAGTCGATCTGCCCGGCTACCTGATGCGGATCAGCATCGGGGGCCAGTAGAATCTGTCCTGAAAGCGCAATCACCTGCGGTTGTAACAATACCGGTAATAAAAAATATTCGCCCAGATTACGATGTCGGTTGAGTAAACGATGCACCGATTGAATCAATGTATCCGCCGCCGTTTTTTCAGTTTGACGATTCGGGGCTGATGAACCTGTTTCACCGGCATGACTTTCTACGCCATGTCGCTCTTCCGTCGCTTTTTCAACTACAACGGACGATTCATGTCTGACATAGACCGCGACCTGATACAAACCTGTCGGTTGGCTGGCAATGGTCAGCGGTGTCAGATAAATATTCTCGACGGCGTCGATTCGGTCCAGAACCAGCTTGCGGTAATCGTCAATCGTGACCGGAGCTGTCGTCAGAATCTCCTCCGCCCGAAAGAACTGCTGTGCATAGTCGATCTGACCATCAGACTGAGTTAACACATCAGCGATGGGGAAACTGTTGACATACCCCAGCTCGGTCAGGGCATAACAGAGCTGTTCCAGAATCGTCACACCCGGATCACTGTCATTGAAATTACTCCAGATATGACCAACCTGTGATTTCAGCTGCCGGATCCCCTCCTGCTTCAAAAAAGTAACATCTTGCTGTGGCGGCAGTGGCCCGGCAGCAATGCTGTTTTCCTGAACCAAATCTCGTAATGCTGACGGCTGTAAACTGGTCTCACTCATCAGTAAGCCTCCGTCAGTCGGTTCTGCGCGACACCGGACGATTGCTGCTCAGGTGAGCCGGCACGGGTGAGCCGGAAGGTATGTTTGAATGACGAAACAAAAATGCGATTCGCAGTTGCAGGCATGAGCCTTTCCGGACCAGTGTTGTCAGTGGTAGTGGTCGCTTCAGTATTCTCTGTATGTGGGTTTTCTGCTGTCTCACTCAACATCAATTGCAGCGCTGGCACCGCAACAATCCCATCAAATGTTGCCAGAAAGCGTGTCACTGCCGTGCGGCTTAAACCGTCACCAAGCCGATATTGCTGCTGTTCCGCTGCAATCCACGGTGACAGATAGAGATTCACCCCTTGATGCAAGGCATTCAACAGATCACTGGCATTGGTGGTTTCGCGGATCACTACCGTTGCAACCACGGACACCGGCTCATACAGGAGGTTTGTCACCCGAACCTGAGTCATCGCGGATGTGCTTTGCATCAACCTTGCAATGATCTGTTGAATTTGGTCGCGCGGCACAACCGGCCGGAATGCATGGGCAATCTGAGCCGACGGATACGACTGGACGACCCCTAAATGAACGCAACCTGAAGCTTTTTCCGGCAGGTGGCGGACATGAAACAGTGACGGGCAGGCCTGCTTGGTCAGTAAGATATAATCCCAGTCAGCAACGGCGCGATCTTTGGTTTTCAGTCGTTGACTTACTCGCTCCCGGAAGACCGGTTCAGACTCTTGCGCCCGGCCGCCGACAGAGGCAAAAGGCTGAACCACGCCGGCCAACGCCGGATTTTTTACTGCCGGTGCATTGATCTTTCCGGCAGCTAAAACCGGTGTTTCTCCCACAGGCAAACTTATCGGCGCTTGCCGGATTACTTCGATGCCCTGAGTATTACAATACACACAGGCGACTCGACGCGCTGAAGCCTGTGTCATCAATAACCAGGCACATCCTTGAGTTATCGGGCCAGCTTTCCCTTGTGTATCACTGGCTGTTTTGCTCTCCGCCTGAGGAAATTGTGGTGGGTTCAAGACCACATTTTGTGGCAAATCGATCTGTACCAGACCGGAGCGGGTCAGTCCGCTGGTTTGATCCAATAAGACCGACAGCGCCTCCCAACCGTTGTCGCTCCAGTAATATAAACTCACTTCACTGCGCGATGGTTCACCAGATTGTGGCTCGCGGCTGAGATCCTGAGCCAATTCAATCAGCAGGTTCACCCGACATGGTCGTATAACCTCAGTCAACTGAATATACAGACTATTAGCCGGACGGCTGACACCGTTGTAGAGCGCCAGCCCCTGAGGTGTTTTCTCTGCATCCGGAACCGGCTGTAATTTCATATGGCGCAGATCAACACTCGGATGTGTCTGCTCGGACTGACACGAAAAATAAGGATACGTTGCCAGTGCCCCGATGTGTAACAACGTCAGCGTTCCATGCCCTTGCTCTTTGTCGGCTGACAGTGTCGGGTCGGTAAAATCGAATGATTGTGCGGCCTGATAACTTAACGTTGCCTGTTGTGCCTTCACGACCCATGGTAAGGGAGGGAGCGGTTGTACTCTGCCCAACGATTTCATCCCGACCAGATGCCCCAGTCCGCGTAAAACTTTCACCACCGGGCCGAGTAACCCAGCGCCGTTCATCAGAATTTTGGCATTTTCTAAACTGATCGCAGCCACCAGTTGCGCATAAATCCCATGACCGAATCCGTCCGCCGGGGCGATCAGGGTCATTCGTAGCTGCGGGTGGCCGGTGAGCGAAGCCTCAAGACATCGTTGCGGTTCGGGAAAAGAGAATTGATAGTGGGTGCCTGAGGCATTCTCTGCAACCATTTTATGTTTATGCATCCCCCACTGCTGCGCAAATAAACCATCGCTTTGCTGCACAATCGGTTGAGGTGAGGGAGGATGACGGTGCCACAAGCGCTGCCACCAATGTCGTTTATGAGTAGGCTGCGCATCGGGCGCTTCATCGTTGGGGACAGCCGAGATCTGCGCTGCGGTCGGTTGCCAGCCATCGGCTGTATAAGTTTGCCATGCGATTCGAAAAGCAGTGTTATGCCAAGTCTGTTTCTCACCGCCCTGATGGTAGAGGAAAGTGTTATACGCTGAAAAATAGACACTGAAATCGGCGGGGATATTCTCCCATGATAATGTCAGATCGAGCTGAGTGAGCGGCTTATCGACAATTTCTGCATCACGGATATAACAGTGACTCCCGGCCTCCGGGATTGCTCCCAGAATCGGCATCGGCTTGCCCGGCACCAACGGACCATTATCACTGAGCAGAGAGAACGAATCACTCTGCGTCACGGAGACCTGAAAATCGAGGGTCAACAAACGGGGAACCGTGCGTAAATCGAGCGACGCCGGGAGCATAATCCGACAATAAGGCAGCACGCTCTCATAACCGCCCGGTGGCTGACTAAAGGCTTCTACCGCCGGCTCTTGCGATTGTAATGTCATCGTCAATCGGAGCTGACGGCTGGTTTCTCCTTGTGCCCACTGAACATCGGAAGCCTGAAACCATCCCTTTTTACCACTGAACCAACTTGTTGCCCCCTGCCATAATTCGGCCTGAACGGGCTGATCGAGTGAGAAAGTCATCGTCAGCACTCGAATACCGCTTCTCAAGGCCAGCATCGGACTCGACAGCACAAATCCCTGTTGAACCGTTTGGGTTTGTTCCCCGCCGAACCAATCACAGGCCAATACTTGTTGGGTGGTACTATCGCGCCGAATTTTACGAGTATCGGGTAGTTGTTCAAGATATTGCTGCCGGCTGACTGATTGCTGTTGGCCGGCTGAATCGTGTTGCTGCATCTCATTTAGCGAAGACACATCGCCGGTCAGACGATAACTGCTGCTGAACAATCGTCCCAACTGTGCCGTATTCACCTCACAGGAACGTATCGATGCAAACAGAATCGGTGTGCTATCGGCATAACGTCCCCCGACGAATTGAGTTCCGGCCGGTAACGTCAGGCTGGTATGTCCCGGTGCCGGCGTCAGACAAAGATAGGCCCGATCGGGCAGCGCTCCTCTTACCTGCTGGTGCAAAATATCCTGATAATAGAATTGCAGATGTTGCTGGCTGTACTGATTCAAGCCCTGTTGGGAATACATCAGTAAGCGGTGGAAGGTCATCAAAAGTGCCGTATCCGGAAAATCACACGGTTGCTCGCATAACTGCTCAAACGCCTGACGGGCTGACGTAATCACTTGCACATAGCAGGAAAAGACCTGTTGATAGAGCTGCTCCAGCAGATCCATCGCTTCGGGCACGGAATCAAACCGTGTATTGACTCCGGCAGACGATTTCCATAACGGTAACCAATGACGAAAAGCTTGTGCAGCCACCGGTGCCACACAGGACTTCATCATGGTTGCCAGATAATTCTGGACTGCAATCCGCTGCGACAATGCCGGTGCCAGTGAATGACGAATTTTCTGTTCGAGAAACTGACGCAGATGATAATCTTTTTTCCCCGCCGTCATCACGGTCATCCAGCCTTCGAGTGACTGAAACATTTTATCCAACACACTCAGCAACTGACTGACCGTATTCCGCACCCGTTCAGGCCAATCGGGCGATGCTGACTCACCAGCCCCTTCCGGTTGCGACATCTGCTGTCTGATCAAACGAAAAGATGGCTGAATGCGGCTGAAACGGGCATCGAGCTGCTGGTAGGACGTTTTACTGATCACTGCCAACAAAATCACCGGGTCTTTGATAACAAGGGCTCGCCAGTTACCAGTTGGTTGATTGTGTTCATCGTAGAACACTATCAGCTCCGCAAGTGAGGCAATAAAGGCCAGCCGATCCCTCAGACTCCGGTCATCAACCAGAATACGATTGGGGTCAAGTCTGGCACTGATATCACGTAACAGTGCATCTGTATCAACGTGGCTCTGCACCGTTCGATCCCACCGTTAAATTGGTTCCTTCGAGTAAGGAAAACGGAAAAACATGATTATGTCGGGTATTGGTTTTGCGGATGGTGTAATCCACCTGAATCACGACCAGTTCATCGACTTCCGCCAGATAGAGCACCTCAACTTGATCGACATGGATTCTCGGCTCGTCGTGGAGCAGTGTTTGCCGGACGGACAGAGCAATTTCATCCTTCAGTGTCGCGTCACGGTTACGAAACAGAAAATGATGCAAATCACTGCCAAAGTCCGGCAGTAAGCTCCGTTCTCCCCGATAAGTCTGTAACACCAGATTAATCGACTGATTAATATTGGCCTCACTCTCATTCATCATCACTTGATGGTTGGCAGAAGAAAACTCAGGAGGAAACTGCCAACCACGACCGAGAAACTGATTATTTTCCATGATTAGCCTCCGATCATCACCGTAAAGTCGCCCAACACGATACTGCCGCCGTGCGCGGTCGAGTCACCGATCCGGGCCGCAGGCATCCCACCGATTAAAACCGTTGCTGAACCCGCCACAATCGTATCCGGTGGGCCCACACATACCAGCATGTCACCGATACGTGCAGCCGGCAGCCCGCCGATCAGAACCGTCGGACATCCCGGACCGGTGATCGGCCCACCGACATGAGGTACCGGTGGAATACCGGGCGTCACCATTGGGCATTGATGAAAATCCGTCAATCTTGCTGCAGGTGGCATGGCTTACTCCTTGTGAGTCATGTTGTGCTGAATCACCGACTGTTGATCACAGGCATTGATTGATCAGCACCGTTGTTTCAAACCATCAGTTAATCATGATAATGCCGCCTTTGAGCGTCAGTTCAGCACCTCCCTGAACCTCGGCGGTGGCACTCCCTTTGGCGCTAAACTGCATATCGGCACTGGCATTGACGTTCATGCCGGAAACTTTGACATCCCCTGCCGAGGCTTCGACAGTGACCCCGGTTTGTCCTTTAATCGTGACATTCTGATCCGCCTGAATGGTAATACTGGCCGGACTTTTCATCTCAATGCCGGACGAGGACATCACCAGTGAATTACTGTTCTGATCCTGAATTGAGATTTTCTGGTCTTGATCACTGAGCGTGATGACATTGTTGTTTTTGGTGGTTATCGTCATGACACTGTTCTGGTCATCGAACACAATGCGTAGCTCACTTTTGGTCACAATCGCTTTCTTCGTATTCTCCGCATTCGGAGAAAGCTCGCTGTATGGTTTACGGTTCTCACTGTACACACTGCCCAGAATGACCGGAAAACGCGGGTCCTGATTGAGAAAACCGACGATGACTTCATCCCCGACTTCCGGCAAAAAGAAAGCACCAAACCCGCTACTGGCGTAGAAATTAGTCAGACGTGCCCACAAACCTTTCCCGCTATCATTGAACAACGGCAGCTCAATCAGAACCCGATAAGCATTATCCGGATCCTGATCGATCTGTTTCACGGTGGCATTGAACAGCCCGTCAATCCCCGGTAACAATCCGGCGGCTGGCGGTGCCATCACATCGTGTTCTTGCACAAACCAGAACGGAGAGAGGCCGACATCAGCGGTGGTAAACCAGTTCCCATCGGCATAGTCGTGTTCAATACCAGAGACGAAGTGGTCACCGTCAAAACGACTGCCCATACCATCAATGGTCAGATAATGACCGACGGAGACACTGGCATCACCCTGAAAACGGACTTCTCCGGTAATTTTCGCCAGTTCGCTTTTCAGCATTTGAGCTTTTGCCCACTGGGTCAGATTATCTTCAGCAACGGCGGCAGTGGTCTGCAACTCAAAGTCAGACAGTCCCACCACTTGCGACAAAGTCTTACTGCTCAGGTTACCCGGCCCGCTCAGGTTATTACTGGCTGATTCAGAAATCAGTTTCTGATTTTTATAATCCCAGGCACTGGACTTCACGCTCGCCAGTTGGGTAACTGCATCTAGCTGTGCATTAAAATGATAGAGATTATCGCCATAGGTCACAGTAAGAACCGCGCTGGTTTGTGCCGTCGGAGAGAAAACCGAGACTTTGCCACTATCGGTTGACACGACCAGACTGTTGACTTCAGCCCGGCTCAGCAGAAAATCCCAATCACTGGTGTAGTATTGAACCAATTCCGGCAGCGTGACGGAGGTGCCGGTCACATCGGCACTCAACCCACTGTACTGACCGATCAGCGTTGACATCACCTCACTGTCGGTCTGATTCTGATAGGCCGAACTTTTGCGCCCGACGGTCATTTGAATGGCCTTATCCCGACACTCCACCCGTAACATCGGTCCCATCCCCGGATTCACATGAAGTGACTGCTTGGTCACAATACCGGAGAAAACCTGTTTATTGGTGCCTTCATAACCGAGGTTAATGACGATCTCAGCACCGGGGACAAAGGTATCCGATGCACTGATCTGAAAGGTTTCTGCCGAAGGATTACCATCGAGTATTTCTAACGTTGCCCGGCCAATGCGGTTCAGATGCTGCTGCACCTGAATACGATGCACCTGATAATCACCGGGGATGGAACTGCCATTGGTTGTAATCTCCATCGTCGCTACAGCACCATTTGGCTCACTGCTCATGACTCACCTCCGCGTTTTAAAGGTGGCACCACAATCTGGCTTCCCGCGGACAGGTGACGAAATTTATCCAGTTGATTAAACGCTGCCAGTTGCACATAAAGGTTCGGATGACGATAAATCTGTTGGCTGATCTGCGGCAGGCTGTCACCATCGACGACTGACACCAAATGCGTCAGATCCGGTGACTGTTTATCTTCTTCCTGTGCGGCGGTGGCCGGATCGAGGTAAGAAGTAAAACGCAAAGAGATTTTGGCCCGCAGTGCCGTACCATCAGGCTTGAAATAGGTATAGCTGGTATCCATACCGGTCAGAACACCTTTGAATGACAACCCCTGCCCCCAATAAACCGCAACATAGTTAGGACGGTGAATACTGCCCTGGTAATCATAGACAACATTTTTGAGCTGTTTGATTTCCTGCGGCATATTCGTCCGGGAACTATCTACCACACCACTACAGTCAATCACCAGATCAAAACTTAGCCGTTCTCCCGGTGTTGAACGATATTTCGGTGAGCTTTTCCCGGCATCGGGTGCCTGCTCCTCGTTATAATTCACACCCCGATCAATCTTGAGCGATTCCGGATTCAACATCACCACGTATTCTCCTGCTTTGCTGGAGAATTTTTCGTCGCTGTAGGCAACGATCCGCATTTTCTTCAATCCACTCATTCATTCGCCTCAGGGTTATCCGGTTTCTTCATTTGACTTCACCGCTCCAATGGCGAGTTTCGAGTGTAATGGCGCAGCTGCTTCAGACACTCCTGAATGATGTGCTGTTTCAGCGCATGCAACTGCTGTTCACTCATGGTGTCCTGCACTAATTCTTCCGGCTGGCTCCGAATCTCGGTTTTGATGACCAATTCCCGTATTTCTACCGGCATAGATATTCTCCCTAACTAAACAAACCTATCTGTGATTCCCGGCTGTCATCGATCTCGAAATATTGGTAAGCAAATTCCAGTGTTTCGATAAACACTTCGCTCTCCTGAGCTTTCAGATCGCTGCCAGACCACTTCACCGGATAGGCGCAAACAAAACTCCAGCTCATGCTGACATCACCGTTTTCATTCAATAACTGAACTTTGATGTCTTTGGTTTGAATCGCAGTCGCCAGCCCGTTATCCAGCGTATCTTTCACCCAATCAATCAGTGAGGATTCCGCAGAGGTGATCCCCCGTTTTAAAACCAGATTCTGAAACGTGGCGACGGTGGGAAGCCGGTACTTAAACCGGTTTTCGCCACCGCATACCACATCTTCCGTCCCCAGTTCTTTGCTGAGCCCCGATACTTCCTGAAAGGCAACATCACTACTGCTCGTGCCGGGAACGGAAACCCGAAAATAAAAACTGGTCTGAAGAGAATCAGTCATCGTAGTGCCATTCCGTATTCATCTCCTTGTGAACCATGTCCTTATAAACCATAGCTTTATGCATCACTTTCTTTATGAACCATTCGTGACGATCAACTGCTCATGCGCAATTTCCAGCGTATCGACCGCAACTTCATTGGCATCCGATTTCAGGTCAGTCCCGGTGATTTTGGTCGGCCATGCATTATTCAGTTGCCACTGCATCGTCACCGCACCATTCTCATCAAGCAGTTTGATCAGTACGGTTCGCCGCTTAATGGTGTTCATCTTGATTTCGTCCATCCATTTCCAGAAGTTGTTGTCATTGACAAATACTCCCCGCTTCATGGTGACATTGTTGTATTTCGCGATACCCGGCATTTTGATCGTCGAGAATAACGTGCTGTTGCTGTGACGATATTCAATCACCTGTACTTCCTTATCCATCCCGGATACTTCCTGAAATGCGACACCTTTGAGTTCCGAGCCCAAATCAACTTCGAACCGGAATTTCGGCATGGGCCATGTGCTGCCTTCTTTGCTGCCGTCATCTGCCATGATGTTTCCCCTTATATTTATTCAGTCCCGATCAGTTCACTGACCGATCGATTCAATCACAAGCATTTCGTCATGAACCGTGTCTGCTGAAGCCGACATCAGCCATGTAAAGACAAACTGGCTTAGCCAGACTTCGCCATTTCCTGCTCAAAGGTGATCACAATAAATTCTGCCGGACGAACAACCGCGACAAGAACCGTCACTTTCAGGAATCCATTGAGAATGTCTTCTGCGGTCATGGTTGATCCCAACCCACAACTGACCTGAAAGGCATCGGATGCTTTGGCTCCCTGCAGGCCGCCTTCTTTCCAGATATTGGTCAGAAAACTACTGATCTCACTTTTCACCGCAGCCCACGTGTTGGCAGTATTCGGTTCGAAAACATAGGCACGGGCGGCTAATTTGACCGACTGCTCTAAGAACGTCATGGTGCGACGCACGGAAACGTAGCGCCAGTCCTGACTATTGCCATCGAGCGTTCTTGCTCCCCACACCAAAATGCCCTGACCATTGAAAAAACGAATCGCATTGATCGATTTACCGGAGACCGCATCCACATTCAGATCAGCCTGCTGAGAATCAGTCAGACGAATCGGCAGATGGGCAGCACCGACAATGCTGGTGTTCGCAGGGGCGTGCCAGACACCATTTTCATTGTCATTGACGGTATATACCCCGGCCATACCACCACTCGGTGGTAATATATTGGCATCGGACAATACATGTTTGATGATTTGACTGTACGTTTTCGACGCATTCAGCAACGCAGAATTCAGTTGTGAATGAGTCAGCGGATTGGCCGGCGGTTTCTCAATCATGCCAATAATTTGCTCAACGGCAGCGTTCGGTGCAGCAGGCGGATTGAGCAATGCACTCAGCTGTTTGGTATCGCCGCCAAACAGATTGGTAAAGTTGATATCGGCATTCTGCATAATCGTCGTGCCGATAAACGGATAGTAAGCAGCCCCAAACTTCAGCCCGTTACTGCCGGTATTATTGCGAAATGTTTCGATATCATTGGTATACATGATCGGATCAGGCGCGTTGCCGCCAATGATGTCAAACAGACAGACCGCGGTTTGCATCTCTTCCGCCTGTAATAACATTTCCTGCATCAAAGTACCGTTATTATCCACGGAGAGCAGAGTTGCTTCCGGGCAGATATACATGGTTGGTTCCTGCTCGTTTTTCAGCAGTGCCAGTCCCCGTTTCAAATCGGCCAACTGAACGTTCGGATTGACAATCTGGGCACCGACATCCCCCGGTTTACCGCTCGGTTGGCCATAAGTTCCCACCGAAACGATGTAACAGTCTCCGCCGCCATTTTGAAAAAACAGGCGAATGCTGTTGTAGAGGTAATAAATGGTATTCGGATCCGGGACAATCGAATAATAACTCCCGCTGATCATCAGGTAATCCCCTTTGGCCGGCTGTTCTTTTTGCTCAACCAAATAATATTCGGGGCTATATTGAGCTGAGGGATCGGCCGGCGGCGCTGGGTTTGGCTTCATGTAGATAGCTTGAAATTCAGCAAACGATGTAATTTTTTGCGGCCGGTTATAATAAGATTTCCCCTGATATTCAGCTGCCGGGGTATAGCCAATAAACGCGGGTACGGCAGTTGCCACCGGCACCACTGAATTCGGAAATGCATTGACTTCATCAATGTACACTCCCGGTGTTTTGATATTGGACGTTATCATGTCATGGTTCGCCTTTCGTTCATGTAGTGAAAATGTTTCCGCTCTCCTGCTCTGTCATAACGGCACAGCAATTTTTCGCCCGGTCATTCTTTATCCGGTCAAGAGAGCACCACCAACATCGGCCGAAACTAAATACTGCTGTCGCCTTTGCTGTAAACCTGTATCCAAAGATACAGATGCTTTGATCAAAACAACCTGTTTTCCTGTACTGACGGGTTACCTGATGATGACATCCCGAACAACAAACGACTCAAAGATAGACATACATGACTGAAACCAGATCCCCCTTCTCTTGCGCTTGTTCCACGTGAAACTGATCGGTGCCCGGAGTCGGTAAAGCGGGCAGAATTGTCCGTTGAATCGACTGACCGGTCTGAGCATCAATAACTTGTTTGTCGATGAGCTTAAACCGTTGTGACGGAACCTGAGCCAACGGCAAACACTGTGAACCACTACTCATCCGCCAACCCAATTCTCCGGTCGCTGTCTCATAGCGGGTGGGTGCCGGAAACTCAAACGTTCCGGATTCATCAATCACTTGCGGCTGATGAAGTTTCAGTTGGCCCCGTTGAATCATTCGGTATTCCCAGCGAGAAGTGCGGCTCTGTAATGAGATCGTATAGTGCGCATACGTTGTCAGCGCCGCCGGATAAAACAGCACTTCAGCCACCGCACCATCCGGTGCATGATCAAAAGGCACATGTCCCATCACAAGATTGACCGAAGCTGGCTGCGCTTCATCTTGACACCCGGCGACAATCTGCCGGTTATCGTAATGCAACAATCCCTGCCAGTCGGTCGGTAACGCAGTCAGCAGGACAAAGTTGTCCAGCGGCTGGCAGATCCAAAACCGCAAAGGGTGGCCATCGGCCAACAGCGTTAACCCGTCTAAAACAGCAGGTCGTCCCGAGGTCGCAAATCCATACATTGACCAACAATTGAGATTGGATGTCAGTTGCAGCTGAAAACGGGACATCCAGCCCCGGGTTGGCGTATCCGGAATCAACCGCGCATTCAACCACTGGCTTTGGCGGAAATACTGATGCTGAAGTTGCAACGAGAACAGCATAAACATCAGGGCGTCGCCTCATTATCCGTTTGCTGAACCCGGGCAGCTTCACCTGTAATTTGATCGGCCTGAACCGTCACATGCCGAACCTTATAGATAATTGAAGGCTGATATTTAGCCCCGAGTGCACTCCATAAGTTATGGGTGCGTTCGTAAGGAGAGTTTTCAATTTCAAACTGAAGTTGATCCAGAGATGAAGGCATGTCAGGAAATAACTGAGCGGTCATGGTGGGGTGCGCTTGAAAGAAAGCGATGGTTGCCGATAGAAATTTGAGCGCTTCACCATAGACGTCAAAGTGAGCGGTCATCAGGATATCGAGATTAAAGCGGATCGCCGGCTGAACTTGCTGAGCCGTCTTGGTCGAATAATCAGGGCGAATCCCGCCATAAAACTGCTTCGCGGTTTCATGCTCAAGATTGATGAGTGTCAGCACCATTTTATTCTGATTACTGAGCGGCACCGCCCCGCCGGATTCCACCAGATGATTCAAAATTACCGGCTCACCATCGACACCAAATTGATGGCTCAGTTGTCGGCTCAAGACCGTCCTGACATAGTTCAATGCTTCATCAATCACTTGAACATCCTTATTCAAGATGGAGAATACGTCACGTGATCATGGCGGCATATTCCCCAAGAATATGCTTAAATATGCCGATTGAGGTGAAAGCATCTACTACATCTACTAAAGAGTCAGAACACTGAAATCGACGAAGAATCAATGTATAAACTTCACTTATGAAACCTAGCACAGTGCTACGCTTTTTCAAATTTGTGTTTACTTTTTTGCTATCTCACCATCAGTTGATGGAACCATGCTTTGATTGCTTCTACACTCAGATTCAGGGGTTGACTGACTCAAAATCATTGACTGAAACAGACGTCATAACAAAGGAGGGACAGATGACAGGCCAACGTCACATCGCAATTGCAGGGGCATCAGGTCTGGTGGGTCATTCGATTTTACGCAACGCGCTTGATGATCCGTCGATCGGAGAAGTTCATGTGTTATGTCGTCAACCCGTAAAAGTCAGCCACCCGAAACTATTGGAACATCAGGTTGATTTTCAACTGATTCCCCCCTTGCCTGCAATCAACGAAGTCTATCTGGCGGTCGGGACAACCATGCATCAAGCCGGTAGCCAAGCTGCATTTCGGGCGGTTGATTTGGCGATCAATTTAGCGGTCGCGCAAGCTGCCCTTGCTGCGGGCGCACAACGCATCGGGCTGGTCAGTGCCATGGCAGCCAATCCAAAGTCACTGTTTTTCTACAATCGCGTCAAAGGCGAACTGGAACAAGCTTTAACGACACTGTCTCCGGAGGGCCTGGTCATCGCCCGCCCATCGATGTTACTGGGAGATCGGCAAGCACTGGGACAACCGGCGCGTCTGAGTGAAACGCTTACAAAATATGTCAGTCAAGCTGTCAGGCCACTCATCCCACAGAACTACCGTCCTATTGAGGCACAAAAAGTGGCGCGGGCACTCCTGAATCATGTTCCCACCGCTGACCGGACAATTATTTTACGCTCAGGTGAGATGCAGACCGCATGATGCACTCTCCCCCGTCATGAACAGCTTGAGTGGAATAATACTCAATCCGGATAAAAATATGGCAAACAAGACATGAATAACAGAGATGAACCTAATTAAAACTTATAAATCATAATGTTAGTTGTTGATAAATTAATAGTCTTTAGATAACATTCCGCTTTCTATTAAATAGGTTGGTAATCAACATGGCTCAATACAAAGAATATAAAGTGGTTCACATCGTAGAAGGTGGTTGCGGTACAATTTTACTTGGCTCAAGCGGCTTGCCTGTGCAAAAAATGGAAGCCGATCTGAACAAGTATGCCGCCGATGGCTGGCAAGTTGTCTTTCAGGTCATTGAACAGAAACGCTTTATGCTGTTCTGGAAACGTGAAGCGATTCTGCTGACGTTAGGCCGCTAATTTGCTGAAGTTTATTTCTCTGCATTTGATCCGCCTTTACCAACGTAAAGGCGGCTCTAAACAATTACTCAATATTGAATGTAACTTCGAACCAACCTGCTCGGAATACACCAAACAATGCATTGAGAAATACGGCGCACGAAAAGGGTGGAAACTCGGACTTGCCCGCATCAAACGTTGTAATCAGCCGGATTTGGTCGAAAAAATTGATGACGAGGTGCCATAATGAGTTCCCTGATGAGCTGGCTTGAGCCCCAAGAACAACTCGAAACCAGAGAAGAGCAGCTGCGAAAACAGATCAATGCGCTGTCTGATGCCGAAAGAAAAGCCTTTTATCATGAGCAGTCCAAGCTCATCAAAGACCCCGATAATTACGCGGTACTCAACTATTTCTTTCTCGGTGGTGTGCACCATCTGTATCTGGGCAGATATAAACGGTTTATCGCGGAACTGGTTCTGCTGATCATTGCTATCTTGAGTTTTATTCTCGGTGGCAGCGGACTGGGCGTCCTGATTCTGATTGCTTTATGTGGCTATGAACTGCCCCAATTATTCCTCTCGCAGAAAATCGTCCGTCAGTACAACGAAGCTATCTCCAGAGAACTTTACGAGCAGATTATCCATAGCGGTTCACCGCATCGCGATCACCATTGAGAGCACAGCTGTCACATCAGTTTTCCATCTGGTGTGACTGACCTTCAGGTTTTCCCATTAATCACATCAACACTCATGCATGCAAATAAAAAAGCTTCAAGTCAGTGACTCAAAGCTTTTATCTAAGACAAGGTAAATAAAACCGTTACTGATTAATCACTCGTACACCGTAAAGTAGCGGAACGCTGTTGGCACGACAACTCGTCATATAAATCTGCACTTTCTTATTCTGTGCTTGTGCCGTGAGTAACATCGAAGACCAAGTCTGAATCCAGGCATTGATGTCTCCCGGATCATAGACAGCCAGTTTCTCTGTTGCCGCACATACCGAGGTGACCGGTGGTTTATCAAAAGTGACTCTCAGCTGAGCTTTGCCAAATCGACCTTCAGTGTAACTCACTGATACATCATTGACCGTCAACGGCTCCGTCCAAGCACCGGCAAATGCGGTCGAAGAGAGTAGCAGACCGCCAAGCAGTAGTATTTTTGGTAATTTCATCATAGTTCCTTGCTTTATCATCAGTGGCCACTGTGTCGCATGTCTGCTGGGCCTGTTTTACAAAATTTCATTGATTAGTGAGTGTAGCGGCGGCACACGCTCGATGTACCACCGAGAGATTCATAGGGTTAGCATTTCCCATACGCTGAACAGTAAGGATGATTTTTATCCAGTCTGAAGATCGGCGGATAAAAACTGAACTTACTGTAAGGGCTGGGAATCAGTGAACCGGGATTAAAAATGCCGCCGAGTACACCACCACTGACGCCATCATGTATTCCATTGGTCACCGTGACGCCCGGCCCACCGATATTAGTGGCGGGTAAGGCATACACATGGGCACTTGATGCGTAGCCGTGCCGCACAAGATTGGTTGAACGCAACGCACCGAGGCTGTGACCGATCTCGATCCGCCGCCCTTCAGCCTGACGAATAAAGCTCCGGCCAACAGCGTCGATTTCTCCTTGGTAACCAAGAATAGTGTCATTTACATCCCAGAGAACACCCCACATGCCATGTTTATTCCGGGTCGTAAATCCATAAATCTGGACACCTTTGTTATCAATTTTTACCGTATCACCCGCGACAGCCAAACCAAGCTCTGAATTCAATTGGAGTAAGATATTCGCTTCATACAGGCTCAGACCTAACTTATTCGCATAGTGCTCTACCTGCGTCTTCCAGTAATAGTTTTTCGCTTCCACCACAGCATTCGCAGCAACCTGACCAAAACTGCCGCCCAAACCATATAAGGCAAAATTGGCAATGGTCGATTGTTCACGGCTTAACGTTGCAGAAGTGACAAAAGAAATCGTTCCCTTCACCGAACTCAGCGGATTTCCGACACCATAAATTCTCGCGCCGGCATATGAAAATGCCCCGGCCCGAAATGCGCCGCTATATGAACCGGTATATCCCAGTGTCGATGCAGCAGCATAACCGGCACATCCCACTGGGCCACCCACCACACAGGCAGCGGTTTGTAACACCGCGTTCAGATATTTCACCTTGGCCACCCCTTTAAACACTTCCCGGGTGACTTTCTTCAGGCCTTTACTGATTGCTTTTCTGATCTTTTTCCAGAAATGCCCCGACGGGTCGTAATACTTCATCGGGTTATTCATTACATAGCTATAGCGGTTATAGGACTGACTATGATCAGGAGCCTGAATATAAGTGTCTGCACTGAGGAAACGCGCCAGCGTGGCATCGTACACCCGGGCATTCATGTGAATCAGTCCGACTTCTTCGAGCTGTTCGTGACCGGTATAGCCCCGGTTTTGCATCAAGGCCTGCGGGACATTCTGTGTGTCTTGCTGCCAGGCAAATGGCCGGACTTTACCCCAGGCATCATAGTTTCTGCGCTCAACAACATTGCCCCACATATCGGTCATCAAGTCGATGGAATGCAGTGCATCACTATGGCTGTAACGAATCTGACGATCCACCGAGGCCGCATTGCCTTGACCATCGGTTTTGGTCACATCAACATTGAGCGCCACCAGACGGCCGTCAACATAGATAAACTGCTTATGCTGGATATTGCCGTCCGTACCTTCAACTCGCTCATACACTTTGCCCAGATACCACGTTTTCTCACCCTGATGATTCTGTTTAAAGTAGCGCTGACGAGCCGAATCGTACCTGAACTCAACCCACTGCTCACCCGATGTAATCCGCTCAGGTTTATTGAACCCATTCCAGTCAATGGTCCGCCCGCCACCAGTAAGCATGTTGCCGTTGGCATCATAGGTATAGGTATTGTTACCGGCGCGAGTGACCGCGTGTGCATGATCGGGATCAGCATAGAAATAACGACCAACATCTGATTTATAGGTAATGTTGCCTTCCGCGTTATACCTGACGGTATAATCCTTATTAAACAACGGATTATCCTGATGCTGATGGTTGGTACCGGTGAGGCGGTTGGTGATCAATCGATCCTGCTGGTCATAATAGTATTCTTCACGAATATTATTGATGGCATCGTAACGGGACGTGACATTATCCATCCGATCATAGGTATAGTGCAGAGAGCGAATAGACTGGTTGCCCTGAAGTGTCGTGATATTGAGCAACTGACCACTGTCTTCCTGATAGTCGTACTGGTTGGTCAGGCCATTACCGTAGATTTCGGCAGCGATACGCCCTTCCGCATCGAGATCACTGAGCTTCCAGTAGCTGAGCTTGCCTTGAGCCGGAGCCGCATCTTTTAACGACTGTAACAATAGAGATTCAGTGCCGCTTTCTTCGCCTAAATTCCGGTAGCGTTGCGAAACCAGTTTGACCTGTTTGACCAGTTGAACCAGTTGGTTAGCCGCCTGTAAGTAGCTGGTTGCTTTGCGGTGGGTGTGATCGGCAACATATTCGAGACGGCCGATATCATCAGCTAACACTGTCAGACGACCAAACATCTCCCGGACTCGCTGGTCGTATAAGGGGTCGTCCCGATCTAATGTAAAACTCACTAACCCGGCACCGTTGTTGTCCGCATAATGGCCGTAATAAGCAATCTGATTGGCGGCAATTAAGCCAGATTGAACGCTTGCCCATTCCGCTAAGCTCACTTTGCGTAACAGGTTGCCCTCTAGCTTGAGGTGGAATTTCGGTTGCTGAACCACGGTAATCGTGACCGGTGGGTTGATCAAGATGGTCCGGCTCGGCACTTTGAAATAACGTTCCCCATGCTCATCATAAAATGCTTCCAGCGCCCGGCCATGGAGCTCAGCGTACATTTGCTGCGCAAACTGCTCATTCTCCGCTACACCATCCGCAGAAATCACATGGTCTTTCAGCGCCAGATATTCCTCTTCCCGAGACTGATAAAAATGTTGTTGTCTTCTAAGCTCTTTGGCTTTACGCAGATAATCACCGGCCCGGGCGAGCGCCTGATCAATCAATGGCCGAATCACACGATCATATTCCTCTGCACTAAAGTGAATCTGAGCCTGACTGATATCGCCCCAAATTTCGGTATTAATCCCCGTTTGCGCATCCCGTTGATAGTTGAGCGTAAACTGATTCGGCCGATGCTCGGCAATCAACTGGCCAAGGTTGTTATACTCAAAACTACGACTAAGTGTTTGCTCTTCGGTAATCAACTCTTCTTTGCTGGCTCTGCCGACGGCATCCACATAAAAGTTCTTGATCAATTCGCCTTCAACTTCACTTTGCAGCAATGCCCCATTCCATTGACGGGTACCGGTTGCCGTTGCCACCGAGTCATAATGCCATTGTGTGGTGCGAATCTGTTTCTGCTCGCCCTGCGCGGTTGCTGTGATGGTCTCTTCGTTACTCTCGATCATCCGCCCCAACGCATCATACTTCATCGTCGTGTGCTGACCTTTGGCATCCGTCTGACTCAGGAGGTTGCCAAATCCATCGTAAACATAAGTCCGGACACCTAAATCCGGATCACTACGGTAGATTTCTTTCCCTTGTACATTGTAGCGAGACTCGCTCATATTCCCGGTTGCACTGATCACCGACTTCAGCGATCCATCGGCATAATATTCTTTGGTGAGACTGCCACCTGCGGGCTCTAGCTTCTGAATCGCCCATCCCATCACGTTGAGATAGGTGGACTCTTTTCTGCCTTTGGCATCAATTTTTGTGGTGACGAATGGTTGATACTGGTAAGACACCCAACTCAGGTCTTTCCCTGCCGGTCCCGGCTGAGAAACGGTATGAATGCGCCCCAACTGATCATAACGGGTATACGTATACTGTGGGACATCACCGACGTAATAAGGACGAGTGACCGCACTCACCTGTCCCAACGGGGTATACTGATGATTCACCAGAACCCATTTACCATTCAGCGCCCGGTGTGCATCACGAACCTTACGTTGCAACATGTCGTAAAAAGCAACCTGTGTCGCCTGCCCCGGCGTCTCAGAAACTACACAATAAACCGCATCAGACGGTTTGACCCCACAGCGATTATCGGATGCCGGCAGATACCGATACTGAGTTTTAATAAACCCGGTTTCAGCCTGCTGCCAAGACTCGGTTTTGCGCCCTAAACCATCGAGATAAACACGCGATTCAAGCCCGTTCGGATCCCAGTTGGTCATGACTCCGTTTAAACGGTCTCTGACGGTTCGGCTTTGATGTCCCAATGGATTGGTGTTGGTTGACGTGGTTAGGTTTTGTGAATACATCAGGCTATGTTGTGATTCCTGACTGACCTGAGCACCATTTTGTTGTGCCGTGATTGTCTCGGATTCAACAAACCCTTCGCTGTTATAGCGGTATGTTTTGGTGACAGCCAGTGCATCACCGGGATCGCTGACTTCCTTCACAACTTTCCCGGTCAGCGGATCATAACTGAATTCAGCAACATGACTGATTTGACTGCCGTCAGTATGAATCTGGGTGGTCTGCGAGCGGGTCAACAACCCCAGCAACCAAGAAGAAACATGATTACTAAACTGATTTTCAACAACCTTGCGGTAAGTATCTGTGGCTCCGGTAACCGGATTGAGCCCCTGTGTCAGCGTGGTTGTTTTACCAATATTGCCATAGTCATCAACCTGCTCATGGCTGACTGTCGTCGTCATCAGAAGGTTTTTATCCAGATCATAGCTTTTATCACGCTGCTGCTGCACATAAACCTGATAACTACGATGCTCGGTGACCTGTGGTGTATTACTCACCAGTTGCTGATACTGATCGTGGGCAATGAGATGGGTTGTTAATCTTTTCTGCTGTGTCGCCAGTGTCTGTTTCAGCGCATCATCCACGGGAGACAAGACTGCCTGCGATCCCTGTGCCAGTTCAGGAACCGACGCTAGATTTTCAACTAAATAATATTGATCGTTCGGTTGGATGATCGAGATAATGACCGGCCCCGGAATCAGCAACGCGGTATCCGGCTTTTTGGCATAAGTTTTATCTTGATATTTGATCAATTCATAGGGCTGCGCGAGCGCTGCGGCTGCCTGTCGAATCTGCTCCTGAGACTTGGGTCGTTCCAATCCCTGCCGTGTCACCGAGCGGTGCTCATAGCGGGTATCAGACTCATTCAACAGTGTCAGATGGCGGAAGTTCCAGAAGTTCTCCTCACCACAGACACTACAGTTCTCATCCAGCGTATCGTCATTCCCAAGAAAGGCTTGGCGATGTTTTTGATTCTGACTGTAAGGAAACTTAGTGTAAAACTCGATATACCGGTTGCGTTGGTTTTTCCCGTTAACGAATTCACGTTGTTTAATCCACTCAAAACCGCCGGAACCTTCGCCTTGTGTATCATATTGATACGGCCCATATTGAAACACATAACTGGTGGTTCCGCTGCCATTCTCACTGTCCAGCCGATAAGCAACCGGATGAGCCAGCGAAAGATTTTGTTTGGGTAAGCTCGCCGGTTCAATAGCGGCTCGATCCGTATGTTGCCCGTAAGCACCAAACCATACCTGTGATGTATGACCCAGACCGTTAGTTACCTTAGACAGCAATAAAGCCCGGTTTATCAGATTTTCAGCCGTCTTACAGACTAGCAAGCCACTTTTATCGCTACAGTAATCGAGTTGACCATCGTGATTCAGATCGGCCCACCAGCGTTGGGTACTGCCCCATGAATCGACTTTAAACTGATAATTTTCTTTGTTGATATTGGTACAGAACACCTGAGAGCCGCTGCCACGACAAAAATCAATCACACCGTCCTGATTGAGATCCTGCCACCAGCGTTTATTCGCATCTCCCCAGTTGCCATTCCAGTCCGGCCCACCGACCAAAACCAGATCATTGCTTAAGCCGGACACATCACCGTGAGTCCCATAAGAACAGGTCAGGTTCTTCTCCTGACCGGCTTCATTTTTGGTTGCCCGGCACAGATCCATTGCTCCGTCACCATTGATATCAACCCACCAGCGCTTATCTTTACTGCCAATATCAGCCAACGAGAACACCCGGACTCGTTCACCTTTCACCTCGCTGCCATTCAATAACGTACATTTGACCAGCTTTGCACCGATGCGGCAGAAATCCTGACTACCGTTGCCGTCGAGATCAACCCAGTCGATGTCACTATTCGACTCCCAAACCAAGTGGTTGAGACGGATAGTCTCCTGCCACGTATAAGTTGTCTCGTTCTCTTTTTTCAGTTGACTACAGACCAAGTCATCATCGATGCGACGACAGAATTCAGGATAACCGTCTCCATTGGTATCGACCCACCACCGATTCTCTTTCGAACCAAGCGCCGGTAACGGGTAAGTCTGAGTTGTTTGTTGGCTATTTGGGGAGAATTCGGTACAAATCAGCTGGTCATTATCATTACGACAGAATTCGCTTTTGCTATTCCCATTGAGATCCAGCCACCAGTGGGCATCACTGTCTCCCCATTTGGTCAGCGGATACGCAACGCTTTTGTTGTCACCGGCGATACTCAAATGACAGTGCAGTCCACCAGCGGCGGTTTTACACAGATCAAGCGCACCGTCTCCGTCTAAGTCAACCCACCATGACCGAGGCTGATTCTTCCAAGACTTAGGAATACTGTTATTGCCCCAGTTACCAATATTGCTGCTGACCACTTGCTGGTTAAAATAAACGTTTTGCTGAGTGGGTTTGGGGATTAAATGCCAGTTGAATTGAGTTTTAGGTAAACACAAACTATCCCGGTCACAATATTGAATTGCGCGAACGGTATGCGCATCAATTGAAGAACTTTGTTCACCCGTTGTCGCTTGATAAGTGAACTGATAATAATTGGCCAGTTGACCACTCGTCTTTAATTCAATCCGCGATAATCGTTCACCGGATTCATCTGTCTCCCCACCTTGACTGAAGCGAGACAATTTAAATTGAGCATTTGCCATCGGTTCGTAAACAAATGCGAGTGAATAAATATCATAATCGACCTGAGAGATTTCACCATGGGTCGTATAGCTGTATTTGATTGGATTCTTGCGTAATGTATTGGTCACTTCACTCAGCAACCAGGCACGACTTTGCGGATGATAACGATAGGTCATCCGTTCACCGCTCTTACTCTGGGAAATAAAAACGCTGTCTGACGCTAATGCATTACCGCTCAGTGAGACACGGGTAAAATCATCTTGCTGTAAAAAATAAACCGAACCATCTTCACCACGAACGCCATCTGCAACAATCAGCCGATTGCCATCCATGCAGAAATTATCCAGTCGGCTATTTTCAACCGGACGAAATTGCTCATCGGTAAACCACTGACTGCCACAGCGATAAATAGAAGAGAGGCCGGCAATATTAAAACCGACACCCAATGCTGAATTTGTTGCACCCTGACTGGAATACTGAATCGCCAATTGCGGTGTATTGCCGCCACGGCCTTCCGGTAATTCAATCGGAATCTGATAAGAGGCAATTCCTTGGTGAACACTGAGCTCTCCCGGCAAAGTACCGACTGTTTCAGTGATAGGGGCAGATTGTGCGTGTAACGCAGACACAAAAAGACCCAGACCTAACAAGAGGCCAATCCGTTTATTCATACTTAACCCACTTAACATTTAATACAGCAAATACAGCGCTACTTTTCTTGGCTTAACTGTTGTAACTCGTGCTCAAGTGATTCAATTTTCTGATCAATATCTTGGTCGGATAGAGTCTCAGTCGCTGATAACGGCTGCTCATGAATCAGCGCCTGCCGTAACTGTTTCACCTGAACCTGATGATTTAATTTTTCTACGGTCAGTGTTTCCGTATTTGGCGGTAAGGTATGATTTTTTTCGGGGAGCGGATGACCCAACTCAACAACAGAGCGTTTGGGTAACAAAAGGTTGATACTGGCAATAACTGCAACCAGCAATAAAAGTGCTAATACCCAGCGAATCACCGTTGTTTTATGGTTTATCATGAATAATTGATCAGTACCTGAAGCCAAATTCGCGGATAAAATACAACTTTATTGCGATAATCATTAGCGCGCATATGCAAAAAGGTTAATTAGGTCACAAAAATATTTGCTTTTATCCGATAAGCCGCCGGATGAGCAAGGTATCTGAGATGAAACAATGATTTAGGTTGGCAATGTTTGTCATGTTTTACATCTGTTCAGGAACAATAAAGTTTGCCCTTTTCATATGATGAAAACACAGATGGCTGTATAGCATAATTGAAGCAGGTTCGTGTCATTCGATCATCCTAAAAACTTCCTGGCTATTTCAGATCAAAAAACGGCTGAGCTGACTAAATGGTCCATAATCATCCAGATTAAAAACAATTAAATCAAAGAGATGATCTTTTGACACAACCCGAATGAAAAAGCAGTCAAGATTGACCATGCTATTCGAGCTGTTTATTTCCAGAGAGATTTTTACAAAATAACTCATGTCCATTTTGGTCATGAGCGGCACAGTATGTTACTGTCATTGTGTCTTTATTTTCTGAAAAATCATAAAGATAATATCTGCTGAAAAGACACTGTTGTGCGTAAAACGAATATGGATGTAGGAACAATGATGAAAAAAGACGATTTAGTTGAGCTAGTCATTAAGTATTTCGAGAAAGTAGATGCAGGTGATCCGAGTTATCTGGATCTATTCTCAGAGGATGTTGATTTTTTCTTTCCTAAATTTGGACAGGCGAAAGGAAAAGATGCCTTAGTGGCGTTTGGCAATAGAATTGGTAGCTCGTTGATAAGTATCTGGCACGATATAGACGGCTTTCAAATCACAACGGCTGGAAACAAAGTCATTGTTGAAGGACAAGAGGGAGGAGTCATGAGTGATGGTACCCCTTGGCCGGACAACAATGTGTCCACTGGTCGTTTTTGTAGTGTATTTGAGTTTAATGGAAAAATAATAAGTCGTATGTATGTTTATGTCGATCCTGATTTTCCGAGCCGAGATTTGGAAAGAATTGCTGTGCTGTCAGAGGGAAAGTAACGCATATGTAACCATCCCTTAAACAGGGGCATACCATTTTAGAGTTCTTCGGTATATGCACAACAATCACACCCACTGGCCGGCAACCCAACCGGACGACCAGCACCACTGGAAGTTATATCCGCCCAGCCAGCCAGTGACATCCATCACTTCACCGATAAAGAACAGGCCGGGAACGGATTTACATGCCATGGTTTTCGAAGAAAGTGCATCGGTATCGACCCCACCCTGAGTCACTTCTGCGGTGCGGTAGCCTTCCGTGCCGTTGGGTAAAATTTGCCAGTGCGTCAATGTTTCAACCAGTGCGGCCATTTCTTTACTGTTGAGCTGCTTGAGCGGCTTATCCACCAGCTCACCTCGCTCAATCAAGACTTCAACCAAGCGTTTAGGTAACACCTTCGCAAGGGTATTTTTCACACTTTGGTTGGGGTGTTTGACACAGGAACGATTCAGCAATTGCTCGATATCTTCATCGGGTACTAAATTCACCGTGACTTTCTCCCCCGGCTGCCAATAGGAAGACAGTTGTAACACGGCCGGTCCGGAGAGTCCGCGGTGCGTAAAAAGCAGCGCTTCTTTAAATGCGGTGCCATTTTCAGCGGTGAGAACCGCAGGCACTGCAATCCCCGATAATTCGGCAAACAAATCTTTTTCTTCTTTATGGAGTGTAAAAGGCACTAATGCTGCCCTAGTCGGAATGATCTGCAAACCAAACTGTTCCGCAATTTGATAGCCAAAAGGTGTTGCCCCGAGTTTTGGCATCGACAACCCTCCGGTTGCAACCACCAGCGACTGGCACTCGATGATTTCCTGCCCAGCGTGAAGGCGAAAACCGGCTTCCGTTTTCTCAATGATCTGAATATCGACCTGATAACGCTGTTCAATATTGGGTAAGTCACACTCTTTGAGCAGTAAATTAACAATATCCTTAGCACTATCAAGGCAGAACAATTGCCCGTGATCGCGTTCTTCAAACGCAATCCCGTATTCGCTGACCAAAGAGATGAAATCCCAGTTGGTATATTGAGATAGCGCAGATTTAACAAAATGTGGATTGCGGCAGAGATAATGATTCGCAGAGACATCATAGTTGGTGAAGTTGCAGCGCCCCCCACCGGAAATCAGGATTTTTCGCCCCGGTTTTTTACCGTGATCGACAACCAAGACGCGTCGCCCTCGTTTACCAGCCTGCGCAGCACACATCAGCCCTGCGGCTCCGGCTCCGATCACCACGACATCAACCTGTTTACTCATTTTTATCTCACCAACACCTAACAAAAGCGATCGCTATAAACATCAAAGACACGAAAAAAGGATGTGCCAGTCAGCACATCCTTCGTCGATTGAAAGCTGATTCTAACGTCAAGCGAGCCATTTTACCAATCAAGCGCCCGACGTTGAATCTCTCTCTACAAAATAAGCGTGGTTATCATCGTGATTCCGACAAGAGAAGATGAGAGTATAAAGAGCTGTCTCACCCGTTCACATTTGCCGGTAAATACTGAATCATGATGATGGAGGTACTCTTTACTTTTGATGTAATGAAATAAACGGACCTGTTTATTCATATTACCGTGAGTGGTGAAAAATCCGGGACCGTCTACTTGCTGATACAAGAGAGGATGGGCTTCACGCATGATATAAATCAATGCCCGAAGCGCTGTTAGGTACCGCGCAACATTAACCAGTGTCACTCCCATGAGTGCAAATAAGATCGTATCTTCGCTGATCATCTTTTCCTCCCTACATCTTCACTTGGATCTCAAAGAAAAAAGACAATCAGCAGTGATATTTCTGAGATTACCCGGCTTGAGAATCCATAACGGAAGATGAACCTTCATTTACCATGTCTGCTAAATCTTTGTCGATGAAAAACAGGGCTTTACCATCTTCACCAACCAGCTCTAACTTGTCTAAAATCCCTTTAAACAGTTTTTCTTCTTCGTGCTGCTCGGCAACATACCACTGAAGAAAATTAAAGGTCGAGTAATCTTGGGATGTGAATGCTACATGGGCCAACTTGTTAATTTTTTGCGTTATCATTTGCTCATGTTCATATGTTTCGCGGAAAACCTCCCCTAAACTCTTATAGTCATGTTTGGGCGCATCAATCGCACCGAGAATCGGCAGCGCACCTGTCTCACTCACATAAGTAAACAGACGCTGCATGTGCTGCATTTCTTCTTGAGCATGAGAACGAAGAAACATTGCTGCACCTTCAAAGCCTTTATCTTCACACCAAGCACTCATTTGTAAGTATAGATTGGATGAGAAAAATTCGAGATTAATTTGATCATTTAGTTGATCAACCATAGCCTGTGCTAGCATAACCTTGTCTCCTGATATACGCTCATATTGATTGAAATATAACACCTTCAACACTTTATCATCTTCTGGCAGAGAAGTGGAACTGAGATCATTACGACAATTTTTTTTTCAGGGCGATGCTAAAGTGAAACCATCAGATATGAAACGGAGACGGTACAATGAGCTATAAACATATCTTAGTCACAGTCGATTTATCTGAGGAAAGCCGAGTTTTAGTAGATAAAGCTGTTGCATTGGCAAAACCTCTCGGAGCAAAATTGTCTTTTATTCATATTGATGTGAATTATGCCGAACTGTACACCGGGCTGATCGATATCAATCTGGCAGAGACACAGCATCAATCCATGGAAATGTCACAAAAGCATTTGCAAGAAATTGCAGCACATGCCAATTATCCGATTCATCATACCTTGGTTGGCAGTGGTGATTTAGGCCATGAAATTTGTGAAACGATTAAGGAGTATGAAATCGATTTGGTTGTCTGTGGGCATCATCAGGATTTCTGGAGCAAACTGCTTTCCTCTACCAAACTCCTCATCAACTGTTCTCCGGTTGATATGTTGGTAGTGCCACTCAAAGACTGACGTACGGGGAAAACTTCGCTAGACTCTGGGCCATTATTGATCATTTTGAAATTATCATATGGCTTATCTTTCTGCGATTACCCTGTTATGGGCTTTTTCGTTCAGCCTGATCGGTGTCTATCTTGCCGGTCAGGTTGATTCTTGGTTCTCCGTCCTCATGCGCATCGCGCTTGCGAGTATGGTGTTTTTACCTTTTCTGAAATTCCGGCAAGTGTCTAAATCGCTGATCATCAAACTGATGGCAATCGGTGGTATTCAGCTTGGTTTGATGTATTGCTTCTACTACCAATCCTTTTTGTTGCTCAGTGTCCCTGAGGTGCTGCTATTTACGGTATTTACTCCGATATACGTCACGTTGATTTATGATCTGCTCAAAGGCCGTTTTTCACCTTGGTATCTCGTCACAGCTATCGTGGCGGTTTTAGGGACGCTCGTCATCAAACAAACAGATGTTCAGGAAGACTTTCTACTGGGTTTTTTAGTCGTTCAGGGGGCAAATATTTGCTTTGCTATCGGTCAGGTCAGTTACAAATATTTGATGGAGAATAGTGAAACCAAACTCTCTCAACACACTGTATTTGGTTATTTCTATCTCGGTGCTCTGATTGTCGCAACCATTGCGTTTCTGCTCTTTGGTCATTCGGATAAGCTACCAACCACTACTCTGCAATGGGGAATATTAGTCTATCTGGGGTTGATTGCTTCAGGTGTGGGATATTTTATGTGGAATAAAGGGGCTTGTCTGGTCAATGCCGGTGCGCTGGCGATTATGAACAATGCGCTGGTACCGGCCGGCCTGATCGTGAATATCTTAATCTGGAACCGAGATGCCAATCTACCGAAACTGATTCTCGGTGGTGCAATCATTATGTTGTCGCTCTGGATCAATGAAACTTGGGTCAAACGCAAAGTGACACAGCAGTACTCATCGCTCTAAAAACGCATCGCGAAAAATGTATCAAAAAATAGGGAAATATGTTCTGTGCTCATCTTTCCCTATCCTGATTACAGTTCGATAAGACCCAAAACAAAAGTAAGTAATCACTTACAAAACATCAACAAGCTATCTTTTCCAGCCTTTTCTGAATTTTTCCGGACTCTTTACGCAATTGCTTTTGCTGCCGGATTAATTTTTTAATCTGCTTACGGGCTTTCTTGTCTTTATGCTGTTTCTTGAATTGTTTGAGCGCTTTTTTATCCCACATCGGCATCATCATATTCAGCCGTAATGGTAACTTTTCCGAAGTTATAGATTGGTGAGATGTGGTAAGCTCAACAGGCTTGCATAAGCTAAAGCGTTGGTTTGCGCTTCTCGCGCAAGAAAGACATAAAAACTTTGGTGCACTCACCAAATGATGAATGTCTCCCAGTGTGTGCCGGATTTCACGTCGATCAAATTTACACAGGCGCTTGCTCATGCTTTATCCCAATAAAAATAATAATTATTCTTAATTAGATATACAAAGCAATCATCCGGGAATCAAGTAAAATCATCAGCCAAAACGGTCATTCCACATTGCCAGAGGTTGAACAGGCTATGCTTTCTCATCCATCGCTGCATTCACGTAAACATCAAACCGGTTTTTCTTGGTTTCAATGGTCATGGTCGGTCGCTGTTCATTGAGCCACGGCGCATAGTCGGGACGCTTGACCACCACTCGCTTTTTCGCCAAATGCAGCGCTGGTATTAACAACGCATCGGCATCGTCATCAGCCCCGACCAAAGATTGAAACACTCGCATCTCTTTCTTCACCAATGCCGTTTTCTTTTTATTCACCGGATGAGGATACATCGGATCCAGATAAACGACATCCGGCCGGATATGGTGCTCAAGATGACCCAGTGCCCGGTGACTACTCTCATGCAATAGCGTCATCCGCTCACTCACCCACGCACCGATCTCGGCATCAGCACGTGCACGTCTCAGCCCATCTTCCAATAAAGCTGCAACCACAGGGTGACGTTCTACCATCAGAACCTGACATCCTAAAGACGCCAGAACAAACGCATCGCGGCCCAGTCCGGCCGTAGCATCCAGAACAACTGGCGTTACACCTTTGTTGAGCCCGACCGCTTTCGCAATTGCCTGCCCTTTACCACCCCCGAATTTACGTCGGTGAGCAACAGCACCACCCACAAAATCAACGTAGATAGCGCCCAATTTGGGGTCATCCAGCTGACGCAGTTCCAAACGTTCTTCGGTAAGCACTAAAGCAAAGGGGCTGGCTGCGGAATGTTCAAGCTGCCATCGCTCAGCAATCGCATCCATGGTTGATTGTCCATCAAGGGACTCTGTTAACAACTGTAGTGGTAAAAAAGACATGTTCCTCTGGTCACCGCTGTGGCAATACCCATGAAATCGACTTGACGGTATACATCATTTGACTATTTGAGTGATAGAATAGCCTGATATGATAGGACTGTAATATCGATTTAACCTCTAAACCTCAGCACGTCACGAAAGACATTCCGAGGTGATCTGAGTCTATTTCCTATAAAAACATAAAAGCTCAAACAAGGAATAACCATGCATCCCAATACGGCCAAGCTAGACGATTTGGATCGTGCCATCCTAAAAATTTTAATGGATGATGCCCGAACGCCATACGCAGAAATGGCAAAGCAATTTAATGTCAGCCCGGCAACGATCCACGTTCGCATCGAAAAAATGAAAAACGCAGATATTATCCAAAAAACGGAAGTTGTCGTGAACACAAAAAAGCTGGGCTACGATGTCTGCTGTTTTATTGGTATCAATTTGAATGCCGCAAGAGACTATCATTCAGCCTTAGAAAAACTGAATGCGCTCGATGAAGTTGTCGAAGCCTATTATACGACGGGAGCATACAATATATTTGCAAAATTAATGTGTCACTCGATTGAAGAACTTCAATACGTACTCATCGACAAACTGCAAAGTATTGATGAGGTCCAATCTACTGAAACATTAATTTCATTACAAAACCCCATCAATCGAAACGTCATCCCGTGATCAACAGTATAAAAACCGGATAAATATAATTGACTTTAAATGATGCTATTTTTTACTTAGATAGTTCAGTAGCTCTTCAGCTGAAATACCTTGAGCCGCTAAATTCTTTGCCATTGATTCGACTTGCTCATATTTGCGGGATTCAATCACTTGTTCAAATTGATAAACCAAGTCACGCAATACAGGAACAGGTACTTGTTTAGCGGCACTGCGAATGCGCTCGCTACTCTGGTTGCCCAATTCACTGAGCAACTTTCCAAACATAACCTTCTCAGGTGTTTCATCAAGTTGCTCTAAAATTCGAGCCATTTCATAAGTTGTCATCGACATATGTGATTTCCAAAAAATATTATAATGTTAAAGATATGCCTAAATAATAATCGGGAGCGAACTATAAATAATAATCCGTTTCGCTAACGATTGGTTGCCATTTATTCATATAGAACATCACATCCGATGTCCTATATGAATAATGATACTTATCATACAAAATTGCGAGCCAAGCAAAAAAAGCGTAGCTTATTTCAACATAACTAACTCACGAGTAGCATTTACTATCTACTACAAAAAGGATAACAACAGATGCAAGGTCATATATCTGAACGTATATCAAATATAAGAAGCTGGCTAAAAGAAAACCAACTTGATGCGCTGATTGTTCCTCATGAGGACGAATATCTGGGAGAGTATCTACCCGTCCACAATGAACGCCTACAATGGCTGACAGGCTTTACTGGTTCTGCGGGCGTTGCCGTCGTTACCCAAGAGCATGCATCAATCTTTGTTGATGGTCGCTATACAGTCCAAGTCACCAAACAAGTGCCAGACTCAATATTTGAATATCACCATCTGATTGAAGAACCATTTCTCGATTGGATAATAGACCATCTTTCCCCAAGCAGTAAAGTCGGATTCGATCCGCGTCTTCATCGAAGTCTATGGGTAACACATACACAACAGAAAATCTCGGGGAAATTCACACTGTGTCCGCTTCAGGATAACCCAATTGATCTGTTGTGGCTGAACCGTCCAGTGCCATTTTTTTCAAAAATGTGGTTAATGGACATCAAACAATCCGGCCAGAGCAGTGAAGATAAACGACAAATCATTGCCGAAATACTTAGAAAAAAACAAGCACATTGTGCACTATTAACACAATCAGACTCGATCTGCTGGTTACTCAATATTCGCGGACAGGATATTGCCTGCCTCCCGGTACTGCTGACTCATGCCATTATCTATGACGATGCCAGTATTGATCTTTTCATCGACCCACAACGGGTGATTGAAGAATTTGAACACCACGTCGGACCGGGCGTCAGAATTTGTCCACCAGAGACACTTGAGCACTCACTGACAAACTTACAAGGAAAGCAAATTTTACTGGACCCCGACACCTGCAACGCTTGGTTCAACCTGACATTACAAAATGCAGGCGTATCCATCATCCACGGTGCCGATCCTTGTATGCTACCGAAAGCTGCGAAAAACGCCAGTGAAATCGCAGGAATGAAAGCCTGCCACATTCGCGATGGCGCAGCAATGGCGAAGTTCTTATCTTGGTTAGATCAGGAAGTTGCTCAAGGTAATATGCACAATGAAGCGACATTATCCGATCAATTGGCTGAATTCAGACAACAAGATCCAACCTTGCTCGACTTCAGCTTTAGCACCATTTCCGCAGCCGGAAGCAATGCAGCAATGTGCCATTATAATCACCTCAATCAGCCGGCTCCCGGGCAACTAACGCCGGACAGTTTCTATCTGGTTGATTCCGGTGGTCAGTATACCGATGGCACGACAGATATTACCCGAACCATCGCAATTGGTACCCCATCTCCTTTGATGAAACAGCAATTTACACTGGTTCTAAAAGGTCATATCGCACTGGCAAGCGCTCGTTTTCCACGGGGAACATCCGGACATCAGCTTGATGCACTGGCACGTCAGCACTTATGGGCTCACGGCTACGACTTCGATCATGGTACCGGTCACGGTGTCGGTCACTGTCTCAATGTTCATGAAGGACCACAGCGCATCAGTAAAGCACCGAATACTGTCGCCTTACTGCCGGGAATGGTCGTTTCCAATGAACCGGGCTATTACCGTGCAGACCAATTTGGGATTCGTATCGAAAACCTGGAATTGGTTACTCCGGTAGAAACCCAAGGTGATTTTAATGTGTTGGGATTTGAATCTTTAACACGTTGCCCGATCGACCAACGTGCAATCGATTTGTCATTACTCAACGATACCGAAATTCAGTGGCTCAATACTTATCATCAGAAAGTCTGGGATGATGTTTCACCACTGGTCAGCGGTGCCGTAAAAGAGTGGCTCAAACAAGCAACTCAACCCCTCATCTAAACATCACTTCCTCTTATCCCCTTTAAGACAAACCAGCCGACCTTATCGGCTGGTTTTCACCATATGCGCATCCGTAAGGCGCAAAATTGACACCTGTAAAAACATCTATTAGACCACTAAATAGTTTATCAGATACAACCAAAAACCTATTAGATCACTAAACAAATTAACAATTACAACCTATTGTTTTAAAGGAAAAATTATCACTATTACTAACTTTTTGATGAAAATTCGATTAAAAAAAGATTTGAAATCAAATCATTTTTTGTGTTAGTTTTTTTGTTAATTAAACGTTCAATCAAAAAAACATGGAGTCGCTATGCCTAAGGTCGGCATGCCAGATATCCGTAAACCGCAACTTGTTCAGGCAACGATGAATGTGATTGAACGAGTCGGACTACACGGGGCAAGTATCTCGCTAATCAGCAAAGAAGCAGGCGTTTCCGCTGGAATCATCAATCATTATTTCGGTGGTAAGCAAGGATTACTCGAAGAAACGATGCGCGCCATTTTACGTGAGCATTCCCGGGTGATTACCGCCGCTTTAAAACAGCTTCCGCGCCATGCCCATTACGAACGGATTAATGCCATTATTGATGGCAACTTCAACG
This sequence comes from Vibrio sp. MEBiC08052, assembly GCF_001506075.1. Lineage (GTDB taxonomy): Bacteria > Pseudomonadota > Gammaproteobacteria > Enterobacterales > Vibrionaceae > Vibrio. Next base: position 429,813 of record NZ_KQ947476.1, read on the forward strand.
GATTTCAGACTGAAAGTGAAGTGGTTAAAACTTGGCTGGCTTTCTGGTCCTACTCCATGCATGACCCCCAGCTCTACAGACTTCAGCGTGTGAATGAGAAACGTTTAATTTCACACCTTAAAATCGAATTAAAAACATTAATCCCTCAATCTCAAGCTTTATCTGTTGCTCACGGGATTGCCGCGCTCATTGATGGCATCTGGCTGCGAGGAGCATTGAATCCAAGAGGGATTGATGCAGCGCTTGCCAGAACAATTATTAACGATTATCTGGACAAACAGATCATATATTACAACAACTTGTAACTAGGTTAGGCCTCAAAATGAAATCACTGTATATACATGGAAAGCGATGTAGCGCCACTTCCGGAAAAACATTTACTTCGTTGAATCCAGCAACGGGAGAAGTGCTTGCTGAACTCGAACAAGCCTCAACACAAGATATTCAAGATGCCGTAGAATCAGCCAAACAGGGCTTTGCACGCTGGTCAGCCATGACCGCTGTAGAGCGCAGTCGTATTCTGCTCAAAGCCGTTGAAATTCTCCGCGAAAAAAATGATGAACTAGCCAAGTTGGAAGTGCTCGATACCGGCAAACCATTACAAGAAGCGCTTGAAGTCGATATCGTCACCGGTGCAGATGTCATCGAATACTATGCCGGACTGGCACCGACCTTAGTCGGCACACAACAACCACTGACACAAAATCAGTTCTTCTACACCCGTCAGGAACCCCTTGGTATCTGTGCCGGTATCGGTGCCTGGAACTATCCAATCCAGATTGCCATGTGGAAATCCGCACCGGCACTTGCAGCCGGCAATGCAATGATTTTCAAACCTTCAGAAGAAACACCACTGACAGCCCTTGAGCTCGCTGAGATTTATACCGAAGCGGGCATTCCCGATGGCGTATTCAATATTGTTCAGGGTGATGGTCAGGTTGGAGAGCAACTGACATCTCACCCTGACATTGCCAAGGTCTCTTTCACCGGTGAGGTCGAAACGGGCAAAAAAGTGATGGCAAACAGCGCTCAGACACTCAAGTCCGTCACGATGGAACTGGGGGGTAAGTCACCGTTACTGATTTTCGGCGATGCCCCACTTGATCAAGCAGTATCGGCGGCAATGGTCGCCAATTTCTACACTCAGGGTGAAGTCTGTACCAATGGCACACGCGTCTTTGTTCATGAGTCCATCTACGATGATTTCTTAACACAGCTCAAATCCCGCACAGAGCAATTGATTATCGGTGATCCAATGGACATAAAAACACAAGTGGGTGCACTGATTTCCAAAAAACATTGTCATCAGGTGATGGCTGCCATTGATGAAGCCCGTAACAGTGGCGCGAAGCTCCTGACCGGTGGTTTCCAAGTGACAGAGAACGGTTTGGACAAAGGTAACTTTGTTGCCCCGACCGTCTTTTATGACTGCGATGAAAGCATGGCACTGGTTCAGCATGAAATCTTCGGCCCAGTCATGGCGGTGATGAAATTCTCGAACGAAGCCGATGTGATTCAACGGGCAAATGATACGTCTTATGGACTCGCAGCCGGGGTATTCACCCGGGATATTTCCCGCGCTCACCGCATCATTCATCAGCTTCAGGCCGGTATCTGCTGGATCAATACCTGGGGTAACTCGCCGGCGGAAATGCCTGTCGGTGGATATAAAAACTCTGGGATTGGCCGGGAGAATGGCCTTGAGACACTGACTCACTACACACAAACCAAAAGTGTCTTTATCGAGTTAGGAAACTTTGAAAGCCCTTACCCGTATCAGGAGCCAACAGATGAAACAGCAGTTTGATTATATCATTGTCGGTGCCGGATCTGCCGGTTGTATACTGGCCGATCGATTAACGGAATCAGGAGAATACAATGTCCTGCTTCTCGAAGCGGGAGGCAGTGACAAAAGTATCTTCATTCAAATGCCAACGGCACTCTCTTACCCGATGAATACGCCCAAATATGCCTGGCAGTTTGAAACCGTCCCGGAAAAGGGGCTGGATGGCCGCCGACTTCACTGTCCACGCGGTAAAGTGCTTGGTGGCAGCTCGTCTATCAACGGCATGGTTTACGTGCGTGGTCATGCCTGTGACTTCGATGAATGGGAAGCTCACGGTGCAACCGGCTGGAATTATGCCAATTGCCTGCCCTATTTCAGACGCACCGAATCCTGGTCAGGCGGCGGAGATCGCTACCGAGGTCAAGATGGTCCGGTAGCAACGTGTAACGGCAACGAGATGAAACTCAACCCACTCTACAGTGCATTTATTCAGGCTGGTGTCGAGGCAGGTTACCCAGAAACGATTGACTATAACGGCTATCAGCAAGAAGGTTTCGGCCCGATGCATATGACCGTAGATCACGGTGTCCGGGCCTCAACCGCGAATGCGTATCTGAAGCGCGCATTAAAGCGCTCTAATCTGACATTGTTGAAGCATGTTGTGGCGAGAAAAATTCTGCTCGACGGCAAAAAAGCAATCGGTGTTGAATTTGAGCATCAAGGCTCCGTCAAAAACGCTTATGCCAATGTAGAAGTGATTTCATCTGCCGGTTCGGTCGGTTCGGTACAGCTTCTTCAATGTTCCGGAATCGGTCCGAGAGAAGTCTTAGAAGCCGCTGGCGTCGAAGTCAATCATGAACTCGCAGGCGTTGGCGAAAACCTTCAGGATCACCTTGAAGTCTATTTTCAGTATCAATGTAAACAGCCAATCACGCTCAACAGTAAGTTAGGCCTGATCAGTAAAGGATTGATTGGGACACAGTGGATTCTGACCCATCAAGGACTCGGTGCAACCAACCATTTTGAGTCCTGTGCCTTTATTCGTTCCAGAGCCGGACTGAAATGGCCGAATATCCAGTATCACTTCCTTCCTGCAGCGATGCGTTATGACGGTCAGGCTGCTTTTACCGGACATGGTTTTCAGGTTCACGTTGGCCCCAACAAACCAGAAAGCCGCGGAACCATCCGGATTACGGCGGCTGATCCGCACGTAAAACCAGAAATTACATTTAATTATCTGTCTACAGAACAAGATCAACAGGACTGGCGCGACTGTATCCGCCTGACCAGAGAGATCATGTCCCAACCGGCATTAGCCGCTTATCGTGGTGATGAAATCCAACCCGGCATTGATGTTGAAAGTGATGCAGCAATTGATCAATGGGTCAGAGAAAATGTCGAAAGCGCTTATCACCCATCCTGCTCCTGTAAAATGGGAAGGATTGAAGACCCAATGGCGGTCGTCGATTCTCAGTGCAAAGTTATCGGTATTGACCAGTTACGTATCGTTGATTCTTCTATTTTCCCTACGATTACCAACGGCAACTTGAATGCACCAACGATGATGGTTGCAGAACGAGCTGCTGATTTTATTTTAGGCAAAACCCCGCTCCCCAGCTCCGACGCGCCGGTATGGATTGCGAAAGACTGGCAGACAGAACAACGGACGACTCAGCCTCAACTCGCTTCTGTATCCGTACAGAAATGAAATGATGAACAAAAAGGAAATACTATGAATTTCAGAAAATGGCCTCTTATAACGAAAATTGCGGCACTTAGCCTCGGTCTATCTTGCGCTTCGCAAAGCTATGCTGCAGACACGTGTGATACTGTCCATTTTTCCGATGTGGGATGGACAGACATCACGTCAACAACCGCAGTCACAACTGAGGTATTGCATGGTCTGGGTTATCAGACCAAAACCGACCTGCTCTCCGTTCCAGTAACGTATTCTTCGATGGCAAGTGGCAACATCGATGTCTTTCTCGGTAACTGGATGCCAACCATGGAAGGCGACATTAAGAAATATCTGTCTAACGGCAGTGTCGAACAGGTTCGGGTCAACTTAAGCGGTGCAAAATATACCCTTGCCGTCCCTCAATATGTCTATGATGCAGGCGTACACAGCTTTGCTGATATTGTGAAATATGCGGATAAATTCAGAGATCGCATCTACGGTATTGAACCGGGCAACGATGGTAACCGACTGATTCAAAAGATGATCGATACTAATGCGTTTCAGTTGAAAGACTTTGATCTGGTCGAATCCAGTGAAGCTGGCATGATATCACAGGTGTCACGAGCCATCCGTCGTCATCAGTGGATTGTCTTTCTCGGCTGGGCTCCACATCCGATGAATGCGAACTTTAAAATGGCTTATCTCGATGGTGGTGACGACTATTTCGGACCGAACTATGGTGGTGCGACAATCTATACCAACGTTCGCAAGGGATATACCACAGAATGCCCGAATATCGGTAACCTACTGAAAAATTTACAGTTTAGTCTACCAATGGAAAACCGAGTTATGGATGACATCCTCAACCAAAATATGAAACCGCAACAGGCAGCAAAGTCTTGGTTGAAATCAAATTTAGATGTTTTAGATCAATGGCTTGAAGGCGTAACAACCGTGGATGGCAAACCCGGTAAAGCGGCTGTTGTTCAATACTTAAATTCTAATTCATAACCTATCCATTCATACAATACTCAATGACCGGTGCAGTTGAATCTGCGCCGGTGAGGTAAATTGGTAAATTATTGTGAATAATTTCATTACAGATTATAAAATTCCACTCGGTCAATGGATCGAGTCATTCGTGGACTGGCTCACGATTCATGCGTCCGGTTTTTTTGATGCGATTTCGTATACCCTTGAAACAGTGATTATGTTTCTGGTCGATTTTTTCCAATCCATGCCACCGTTTCTTCCTATTTTGCTCACAGCTGCACTGGCTTGGTGGCTCCATCGCCGGATATCCTTGGTGATTTTTATTGTCGCCTCTCTCTTGCTCATTCTTAACCTCGGATACTGGCAAGAAATGCTGGAAACCTTTGTACTGGTCTTTTCCGCAACCGGGATTTCAGTCTTAATGGGTGTTCCGATTGGTATTATGGCGGCTCATCGCCCTTGGTTATATACCGTGATTCGCCCTATTTTAGATCTGATGCAAACCGTGCCGACATTTGTTTACTTAATTCCGACCCTCGTCTTGTTTGGCCTTGGTGTAGTTCCCGGCTTAATCTCGACGATCATTTTTGCGATCGCATCCCCGATTCGCCTGACCTATCTGGGAATCGTTCGTGTTCCGGAAGAATTAGTCGAAGCAGGTAGAGCATTTGGTGCCAGCAATATGAAACTATTGTTTAAAGTTGAATTACCGGCAGCGATGGCCAGCATTATGGCTGGTGTGACGCAGTGCATCATGTTATCGCTCTCTATGGTTGTGATTGCAGCCTTGGTTGGTGCAGACGGTCTGGGAAAACCTGTCGTACGGGCCCTGAATACCGTGAATATTTCGCAAGGATTTGAAGCTGGCCTAGCCATTGTATTGGTTGCCATCATCCTTGATCGACTGTGCAAAACGCCGAATCAGGCCAAGGAGCAATAAGATGAATCAATTTGTAGAACATGAAGCAGCAGATGCGATTGCAATTGAAAACTTGGATGTGGTTTTTGGCCGTCACCCTAAAAAAGCAACGGCCCTCCTCGATCAAGGCAAAACGCGTCAAGAAATTATTGATGAAACCGGATTAGTCGTTGGCGTGAATAACGTCAGCCTCAAGGTGAAAGAAGGTGAAATCTGCGTGTTAATGGGATTGTCCGGTTCCGGGAAATCAAGTTTACTGCGAGCCGTTAACGGACTCAATCAAATCACCAGAGGATCCCTGAAAGTAAAACACGGTCAAGATTTTGTTGATGTTGCCAATTGTAACCGTGAAACATTACGTCATCTTCGGACACAGCGTGTTTCGATGGTGTTCCAAAAGTTTGCACTGATGCCATGGTTATCCGTGGTTGATAACGTCGCCTTCGGTCTTGAAATGCAAGGGATCTCCAAAAAAGAGCGCCGTGAACATGCGCGAGAACAACTAGAAATGGTCGGCTTAGCAGAATGGGAAAACCAGTTTCCTCATGAACTCTCCGGAGGGATGCAGCAACGTGTTGGTCTCGCACGGGCTTTTGCAATGGATAGCGATATTTTGTTAATGGACGAGCCTTTCTCAGCACTTGATCCACTCATCCGGACCCAGCTTCAAGATGAATTGCTGACCTTACAGGAAAAATTAAATAAAACGATTTTGTTTGTCAGTCATGATTTAGATGAAGCATTAAAAATTGGTAATCGCATTGCGATTATGGAATCAGGGGAGCTGATTCAACACAGTCGTCCGGAAGAGATTGTTCTGCAACCCAAAACGGACTATGTCCGTGAATTTGTTGCCCATACAAATCCATTGAATGTACTTAAGGGTCGTTCTCTGATGAAGCCAGTTGATGAACTGACACATCAGGCAGGACGCTGGCAGGTTTGCCAACAAAATGATCTATGGCTGGAAGAGCAAAACGGTAAACTGGTCGTTCAAGGCTCAGAGTCACTCAAGACTATCGAATGGAATAAGAACCTTGACATCTCCTCATTGGATAAAAATACCATTATTCTGGTTTCACCCGATATAGAAATGCGTGATGCGATTGAAATTCGCTACCATACCGGTCATCCGGTTATTTTAGTTGAGGATGGTCAGTTTGTTGGCATTCTCAGTGATGACAATTTCTATCATGCTCTGCTTGGTAAATATAATGAGGCTACCAAAGCAGCATAGGCATAGATTAATCTAAACACTGCTGTTTCGATATTTTTGACACCGCAAATGTGTCTCAGACAAGATAAATAAAGAAATAAAGAAACAAGAAGAGAAGGCTTGATCTCATCATGAAGATAAGTCTTCTCTTCTTCTTGCTTCTGTTTACTCACAAATATTCAATAAAATAGATGAGCGCGCACTAATGTTTCACGTGAAACATTGGACTGAGAGAACTAAGTCTACATCTCCGAAAACTTAGTCTTTCTAAAATTTAGTATTTATAGTGTGCTAACAGTTATTGATGGGCATCTAATAATTAATAATGGGCTTCGGATTAAACTTCTTAACCGGAAAAAACCGAGTGCCAGTCATGCCATACTGGCTCCAATCCTCTAAATATAACCGCCTGCTCCACCTCTTCAACTGAGCGATCATCGTCAATACTAAACTGCTCTAGCGCTGTTGATTGAACGGCGTACCCTCCCGGCTGTGTTTTGGACCCCGCAGAGATAGCTGTAATACCAAGTGGCACTACATTATCTCTGAAACTCGGTGATTCCCGGGTCGAAAGTGATAATTCAACTTCAGGGTTAAACAGACGAAATGCACAGATCGTTTGCACCAGTTGTCTATCCGTCATGATAGAAACAGGCTCAACACCACCGGCACATGGCCGTAAACGCGGAAAAGAAATCGAATAACGAGACTTCCAGTATGTTTTTTCCAGGTAGGCAAGATGCAGAGCGACGTGAAAAATATCCGTTCGCCAGTCATCTAACCCGATTAAAGCACCCAAACCAATTTTATCAATACCCGCTCTACCAAGCCGATCCGGTGTCAATAAGCGATATTCAAAGTCGGTCTTGTTGCCCCGCAGATGATGCTGTGCGTAGGTTGAAGGATGATAGGTCTCCTGATAAACCATCACGCCATCCAACCCTAATGCTTTCAGCCTGACATACGCTGCTTCATCCAGAGGCTGAACTTCCATTGCCAGATAGTTAAAATGCTGTTTAATCTGAGGGATCACTTGTTCGAAATACGATAGTCCAACTTTCGTCTCATGTTCACCAGTCACCAACAGAATACTGTCAAATTTCATCTGTTTAATCGCAGCAATCTCGGCCTCGATATCCTGATGATTCAGTATTTTTCGCTTGAGCCGATTCTCCATTGAAAAACCGCAGTAGGTACATGAATTAGAGCAAAGGTTAGACAGGTATAGCGGGATATAAAATCCCACCGTATTACCGAACCGTTTTCTGGTCAGCGCCATGGACTGCTGGGCCATCTGCTCAAGAAAAGGTTCTGCCGCCGGAGAAATCAACGCTTTAAAATCTTCCAATGACCGTTTGGTTTTCCCCAATGCACGCACCACATCAGCTGATGTTTTGCTATACAACGAAAGACGCACATCGTCCCAGTTGAATTGATGGAAAACGTCGAGAAAACTCATCTCACACCTCCCCTAAAAATTGAGTGAGCGGACTGGTTCCCACCGCATGAGATGATGCAACACCCCTGCCCGCTTCATAGGCAATACGTCCGGATTCAACCGCCAACTTAAATGCTTTTGCCATCATCAGCGGATCGGCTGCACTGGCAATTGCCGTGTTCACCAACACTGCATCTGCCCCCATTTCCATCGCCTGAGCCGCATGAGATGGTAGCCCAATCCCGGCATCAACCACCACGGGAACCTTGGCTTGTTCAATAATGATTTCCAGAAAAGATTCAGTGGCTAATCCCTGATTTGAACCAATCGGTGCCCCAAGCGGCATAACCGCTGCGCACCCGACCTCTTCAAGGCGTTTGCATAAAACCGGGTCCGCATGACAATAAGGCAAAACTATAAAGCCATCGTTTACCAATTGCTCTGCGGCACGCAGTGTTTCAATCGGATCCGGCAGCAAATATTTGGGATCAGGATGAATTTCGAGTTTAATCCAATGGGTTTCCAGCGCTTCTCGTGTTAAATGCGCGGCAAATATCGCCTCTTTTGCTGTCTTCGCTCCGGAAGTATTAGGCAGAAAATGTAAGTCGAGTGTCTGCAAAGGCACTAGAATATTATCATTTGCATGTTGCAGATCGATCCGTTTTAAAGCCATTGTCGTCATTTCTGAACCGGATGCTTGAATCGCTTTCACCATCATCTCCGCACTGGCAAATTTACCGGTGCCGGTGAATAAACGGGAACCGAATATTCTGTCTGCAATTTTTAGGGGGGTATTCATATCTGATGCTCCATTGTTGCGCAGTGTTTGAATTGCCATCTACTTAACCTCCGGCAATGACCTGAAAGAGCGAAATCTGATCACCATCATTGAGCATCACTTGTGACCATCGGCTTTTCGCCATCACTTGCTCATTCAGTGCAAAAACACACCCCTGTTCAGGTAAATGAAGCTGGCTGATCACTTGTACTAACGTGATACCAGCAGGAAATGTATAAACGGTTTCATTCAGTGTTATTTGTATATTCATCTCATCCACCTTTCTTACTATGACTATCTCCAATATCACACTCACCAACTGAGTCACCACACACCGGGCAATGATGATCTTTTTCATAGCGCAATGATTTCAGCCGCATCCTTCGTCCATCAAAATGAAAAAACTCAGCCATGCTGCCACTCGGGGTCAATTGTTCATTTGTATGTAAAGAAGTATGTAAAGATCGCGAATTTAAAGATTGTGAGTGTAAAGATTGGTTGGTTGTAAAAGATGAGTTCGGATGGATATCCCTGAGTAATACTTGAATCACCTGAAGTGCCTGAAGCGAGGCCATCGTTCCGACAGTCGGACCCAATACACCAGACTCATGGCATCGCTTAGGGTGATGATCTCCGGTATCACCAACTAAGCAACGATAACAGGGTGCATCTTTTGAAAAGCGATGAACGGATAACTGCCCGTCCCAGCCAATCGCGGATGCAGAGACGAGAGTTGTCTTTTGTTGATAACAGATACGATTGATTTGATGGCGGGTCGGAAAGTTGTCACTACAATCGATCACCACATCAGCTAACATCACCTCAAGCTGAAGTTGTTTATCGTCCAGTTTTTTATCAACGGTTCTGATCCGACACTGATGATTAAGTGCGCGTAGTTGGCTGGCAAGCGCACATACTTTTTGTGTACCGACATCCGCTTCCCGATAAGCAATTTGTCGATGCAAATTACTCATCTCAACCGTATCATGATCCACCAGAACTATCGAACCGATGCCCGCACCGGCAAGATACAGTGAAACATTTGTCCCTAATCCACCACAGCCAATCATCAGTACATGCTTTTTGTTCAGTTCACATTGGCCGATTTCACCAATGTCTGGCAAAGCAATCTGTCTCTGATAGCGAAGAAATGCATCATCATCGAGTAACGACATGGCCCTTCCTCCCTGACTGAGATTGTTCTTTCCTCGATAGAAACAACTGCTGAAAAGCATCAACGGCACTCGCGGTGTTTGCCGCTTGTGTCACAGCACGAACCACCGCTAGACTTGAGACGCCCTGTTCTAAAACAGTTGCGGCGTTATTTAAATCTATCCCGCCAATTGCAACCGTTGGAATCGCCAGCTGATGAGCCCGTGCAATAGAATCGACGAGCTGTTGATAAAGCCGTAGCCGAGCAAGCCCTTGCGGTTGAGAAGGCATCTGTTTGGTCGTGGTCGGGAAAATATGTCCTAGGGCGATATAACTTGGATGAAGTTGTTGTGCCTTGAGAATTTCCCAGTAACCATGAGTTGAAATACCTAAACAAATGCCAGCATGATGCAGCGCCTGAATATCGGCGGTGTGTAAATCTTCTTGTCCCAGATGAACACCAAAAGCCTGATATTGAATCGCCAGTTGCCAATAATCATTAATGAAAACTTGTGCTTGATATGTTCTCCCCAGCGAGACCGCTTGTTTAATTTGCTGCTCAAGGTCAGGCTGATGTGGATTTTTAATCCGTAACTGAATCGTCTTCACCCCTAACCGGAGTAATTTATCTACCCATATCACATCATCAACTACCGGGTAGAGTGACAAATCTTCAATATGAACGGCTTTAAATTGAGATCGCTGTGTCAGTTGATGTGAATCAGACAAAGGTTGATGTGAGTCAGACACCGATAGCCCACTGACTGAAGAGACAACCGGAAATGCATGCCCATCTCGGGGCCATGTTTCACGTGAAACATTCATGGAAGCCCGAGCAATGATCAGAGCATCTTCAAGCGGAAAGTCTAAAACCAGAGCGCCAATCAACCAGGCTAAATGCTTCGCAACAAATGCATGTTGAGAGTCATCAGAGCGAGTCGTTTCAGAATCTAAAACTTCCGGCGCTAACACCGTGGAAAACGTAGCAGAGGAAAGCGAACGAACCTCATTCCCCACCCGCCATAATTCAGAGTGTGGCGCATCTGGTTGTGGTGAAGACGCGACAACAATATGAGCGGCCATTCCCGCTTTTGCCTTTGCCTGTTGTTCATCTTGTTGAGCCCACAGATGATCACCATCACCCATGAGTTCACAACCATGGATTTGCTCACAATAGCTTATATGATAGTGCTGCTGAATATCTTGCTGCTGGGCAAAAGTCATCATTTGCTGCTGCTCAACAGCCATTAGTACGACGCTTTTATTTCTCAGCTCATCTTGCTTTAAACGAACGTACAATCCACGGTGATGCGAGTCAGCATCAAACAAGAAATTCTGCTCCGGCCCGGCAAGTCCTACCGACTGTGCCATATTTAACACCCGGTGAAGGTTGACCTTCACCGATGCGAGCAGATCGGTCGTGCAAAAGACCTCTGCGATACTTAGCCCAATCATCCTACTCCTCCTGATCAGCATCCTGAGCTAAGCGATATAGTGCTGAACCTTGCGCTTTAAACTCCTGAGATTTTTGTTTCATACCTGCCAATCGTTCATCATCTGACGGGTTGGTTACCATCTGAATATTTACAGAATGATCATGCTCGGAGTGACTATCCTGTTGCGCTTTTGCATACTCACGAACTTCCTGAGAGATCTTCATTGAGCAGAATTTAGGACCGCACATTGAACAGAAATGAGCGACTTTTCCCGATTCTTGAGGCAGCGTTTGATCATGGTAAGTGCGGGCCGTGACCGGATCTAAAGACAGATTAAACTGGTCTTCCCAACGGAATTCAAACCGTGCTTTCGATAAAGCATTATCTCTGACTTGAGCACCGGGATGCCCTTTCGCTAAATCAGCAGCATGGGCAGCAAGCTTGTAGGTAATTAATCCCGTTTTCACATCTTCTTTATTCGGCAGACCAAGATGTTCTTTAGGGGTGACATAACAAAGCATCGCACAGCCGTACCAACCGATCATAGCCGCACCAATCCCAGAGGTAATGTGGTCGTATCCGGGCGCAATATCGGTTGTCAGCGGGCCTAAGGTATAGAACGGTGCTTCCGAGCAATGCCGTAGTTGCTCTTCCATATTCTCTTTGACTAAATGCATTGGCACATGTCCGGGGCCTTCAATCATGACCTGAACATCATATTCCCATGCAATTTTGGTCAGTTCTCCGAGAGTTCTGAGTTCAGAGAATTGGGCTTCGTCATTGGCATCAGCCACGGAGCCGGGCCGGAGTCCATCCCCTAAAGAGAGTGAGACATCATACTGGGCACAGATCTCACAAATGTCCCGGAAATGGGTATACAGAAAGTTTTCTTCATGATGTGCCAGACACCATTTCGCGATGATAGAACCACCGCGGGAAACAATTCCCGTCACCCGCTTAGCGGTCATAGGGACATAGCGCAACAGTACACCGGCATGAATCGTAAAGTAATCGACCCCCTGCTCCGCCTGCTCAATCAACGTGTCACGCATGACCTCCCAAGTCAGATTTTCGGCAACGCCATTAACTTTTTCCAGAGCTTGGTACATCGGTACAGTACCGATAGGAACCGGACTATTGCGTAGAATCCATTCTCTCGTTTCATGTATATTGCGCCCAGTGGAGAGATCCATCACCGTATCAGCACCCCAGCGGGTAGACCAAACTAACTTCTCAACTTCCTCTTCAATCGAGGATGTAACGGATGAATTACCAATATTGGCATTCACTTTGACTAAAAAGTTACGCCCGATAATCATCGGCTCAGATTCGGGATGGTTGATATTTGCCGGAATAATCGCTCGCCCTTCTGCGACCTCGCGTCGGACAAATTCAGCGGTGATAACTTCCGGCATATGGGCACCGAAACTTTCTCCGGGATGCTGTAAGTTCAATTGCTCATCACGATACTGCTGACGCTGCATATTCTCACGAATCGCAATAAACTCCATTTCAGGCGTCACGATGCCACGCCGGGCATAATGAAGCTGGGTGACACAATGACCGGGCAGAGCTTTACGAATGAGCGGTAAATGACCGTATCGCAAAGAGTCGAGCGTTGTATCCGCCAAACGCTCACGCGCATAATCAGAGGTCATCTGCTCCAGCATTGCTGTGTCAGACCGCTCTTCGATCCATGGCTGTCTCAAGGCCGGTAATCCTCGATACACATCGATTGTATAGTGCGGGTCGGTATACACGCCTGAAGTATCGTAGACACAAATCGGTTCGTTAGGTTCATAGACAGGGCTATCCTTCGAGTGACCGACCAGGCTATCGGCAAGCTGGATAGCTCGCATCGGTACCCGGATATCTTCCCGCGAACCCTGTAGATAAATTTTGCTTGAATTGGGATAAGGTGTTGACTGGATATTTTCAATAAACTGCTTTGCTTCCAGTCTGGATTGTTTACGGCTCGACATGCATTTTTCTCCAGTAAATGGTTAAGAAATAAATGCTTGACGGAAGGACGCATAGACAAGAGGTGAAAATCGATTATCGCGTGATGAGGAAAAGCGACATACAGAAAGATTTTCGGACAATAGAGAGGCTGTGGTGAAATGTAATATAGCCTGAATATTCTCTCTTGTTCCCTTCGCAGGTATTAACCTGATCAGGTTCAACGGATCCCGAATGAACGGTCTCAGCCTTTTGGCACTCCGACAAGTATCAACATTATAGAGAATGGATTTTATTAAACAAAGTAAAAAAAATATTTAACTCTTTGTGATCAGTTGAAAACCAACCCACGCAGCAGAAATACTCAAAGTAACGTTCAACAGGATATTGAGACCAAACTTAATAAATGCGCCTTGCTGCATCAATAAAACGTTATCCATAGAGAAAGTAGAAAAAGTCGTCAAAGCGCCTAAGAATCCTAACCCAATGATTTGACGCCATGGTTCAACGGAAATCAATTGTCCCTGAATAGCCGCAATTAAAAGCCCCATCACAAATGAGCCTAAAATATTTACGGTCAGGGTTCCATAAGGAAAACCTTTACCGAACAGAAACACACAAAGTTCTGAAATCAAATACCGGGAGCAAGCACCAAAAGCGCCCCCAAAAGCAATAAAGCCCAGAATAGAGAACTGACTCATCATCATTTCCTCAAAAAAATCCCCAAATACAACCTTTCTTAATTAAAAAATACGAGTATCAAAGGTCATACAAATTCACACAATGAAAAAGTTACAGGAGTCACTTTATGTCAAAATCCTTCACTTAATCCGATTTTACATACCCATCAAGTATCATATTATGGTTCATGTCTGATACGGGCACCCAGCTCATACGAGTATCGGTATAGAGTAGCACTTGCTTCAATATCCGCTGTTCAGGGAGATGAATAGAATAATGATGGTACTGTGTGACATGAAGAAGATCAAAAATATAAATTCAGTTGGGAGTGAAACGGTTGAGGACAATGCTTGGCATTTATCGTTTACCAAACTCATTCATTCCTCAACCTTATAGAAGAGAGAGTATCGTTCCGTCAGAGTAATTGACTCTGTGATTCCAAGCTGAGATTTAAGACATCAAATTCCTATTCAGCCTGACCCAGTATAAGCTGATCCCCTTCCCAGAAAATCTGTTTCATACGGGTATGACGGTTGGGATCCCATAACGGGTCACCTTCAATCTCCGTATAATCACGGGCGTGATACACCAAAATATCATTGCCCTGCTCATCTTTGGTAAAGCAGCTGTGTCCGGGACCAAAAACACCTTCGTCGGCGTTGGTCACAAAAACCGGCTGTGGCGATTTGTACCAATTTGCAGGGTCAAGTAAATCTGTATCCTCATCAGCTTGCAAAAGCCCCATACAATAACGTTCATCGGTCGCACTGGCAGAATATGTCAGCCAGACTTTTCCGTGACTAATCAGGATGTACGGGCCTTCATTAACCATGAAACCTTGAGTTTCCCAATCAAACTCAGGTATCGATAAACGACTGGCGGGTAATTTTAGTGTTGTCGGTGACAACATTTCAGCAATGTATAAATTGGAATTACCGGCTATCGTTTGTTCTTTCTGTGCCCAGACATAATACCGCGTTCCTCGGTGTTCAAATGTCGTTGCATCGAGACAAAATGAATCGATGCCAGAATCGATCTGTCCACAAAACGTCCATGGTTGCGCCAGCGGGTTTTCCCCAGCACAATGAATGGCATACATGCGATGCTGAAATAAACCATCCTTTATTTCCCGGCTGGGCGCGGCAGCAAAGTAGATATACCAACTACCGTCAATCGCGTGGATCTCCGGTGCCCAGATTAAGTCGGAGTAAGGGCCATGATCCGGCTTGTGCCAAACCGTCACGACTTCATTCGTTTCTGCCAGACCGGCCAGCGTTTTTGCTCTTCTCAGCTCAATACGATCATATTCAGGGACCGATGCCGTGAAATAATAGTATCCATCATGATGAAGATAGACATGTGGATCGGCTCGCTGTTCAATAACTGGGTTTTTTATCTTAAATACCATGGAATAACCTCATTTTGCCGGAACAGATAGCGGTGTTTTATCATGCACATGATCGATACCATCACTCATCGCTTTGCTGTCTGCCCCTTGATGAATCATTACGGTGTAATAGCTGTCTGTCACTTTATATCTGAACATCAAAAGCCCCATGAGCAGATGGAATATACCGGGAATGAGGGTGAGCATTAAAGCAATCCCAGTTAATGTAAAGCTCGACTGTGCCTGATTCGGTGCATAATCAAAGAAAGTCAGTAACCATCCGACAATCGCACCGGCAATCCCCATTCCAAATTTTTGACAGAATGAAATACCGCCAAACGATAAACCAGAGACTCGTTGACCCAATTTAAATTCACCATAATCAACCGCTTCAGCAATCGCTGACCAGAAAACAGGCGCGTGTAAATCAACAATGAAAGAAAGCAGGAAATAGAGAAAAAAAGCGAGGACGAAATCAGACGGCCCGACAGAAAAATAGAGCACAGCGCTCAGGATCATCACAGCAATCTGACTGTAACGGAATAGTTTAATCTTACAGTAGTATTTCGTTATCCAAGTTGACGCCACCATCGCCAGAATCGCAGCGATAACCCCTGTCGCAAGGAATGCAGAAATCGTCGCAGCATCTCCTCCCAGATAATATTTGGCATAATACGCAGCAACCGACCCTCGCACGGTGTAACCAACCGTACCGGTGATACAAACCATACATAAAATGACCCACTGATCATTGCTGATGAGAGATTTCAGTTGCTGAGTAAATGGTTTTTTATCGATGACATAGTCGATACGCTCCGTCGTCGTAAAATAGCAAAATAAGAACAACAGTGTCCCCATGAAAGCCATTAATCCCATCGCATACTGATAGCCTAATTGAATATTTTCACTCCCCCACCTTTCAGAGAGTAAGGGAACAATAATGGTCACCAGAAACGCAGCAATTTTGGCAAAGAATAGCCGATATCCGTTGGCTGATAGCTTCTCTTTCGGATCATCGGTAAGCACACTGATTAAAGAAATATACGGAATCGTGACAGCGGTAAACATCACCGTCACAAAAATATAGGTCGCATAGGCATAGGCTAATTTCCCGTTGTAATCCAAATCTGGCGTACTAAAGGTTAAGAACACTGAAATGCCAAAGGGGATTGATAAAAACAGCATATAAGGACGATAGCGCCCCCAACGGGTATTCACTTTATCCGTAATCATCCCCATGATAGGGTCGGTCACCGCATCAATCAAACGAACAACAATGAATAACATCGCCAGATCACTGGCTTTAAGGCCAAAGATATCGGTATAAAAAAATGTGATAATCAGCATCATTGATGAAATCACCACATTAACAGCCATATCCCCTGAGCCAAATCCAACTTTCTCAAGCACAGAGAGTTTGAACTTATACATAGTCATAGACCTCGTTCAGATAGAAATAAAATCAGGTATCTTCGTCATTTCGACCCCGAATTATTATCTGAATAATGAATGCTATCAGCTGCATAATATGCAGATTCTATAAATCAGCGGATATGTCCATCGATATAGCTATTCTTACTAAAACGAATCTTTTTATATCATTATTGTTATTGAAATAGTGTTCTTGGCTTCAGCAGTAATGTGCCAGCCTCTATGTAATCCTCTTCTATAGAACGGCTAAGCCATCATCTAAACGCAAAAAGCCCCAGTCTTTCGACTGAGGCTCAATAATTGGAATAAAACGATATTTTTAAATAAACAAACCGGAATCAATCTCTCCGCCAGATACGAAAAAACCCCAGCATTGCTGCTGAGGTCTTCAAATCAGTGGCGGAGCGGACGGGACTCGAACCCGCGACCCCCGGCGTGACAGGCCGGTATTCTAACCAACTGAACTACCGCTCCACTAAATTTTTTACTAGATAAAGTCTTATTTATTAAATGCTTTATTTAGTTTTGCCTTCAGATTTTTCAAAATCTGAAAACAAGGAAGCAAGCCTGGCGATGTCCTACTCTCACATGGGGAGACCCCACACTACCATCGGCGCTGTTTCGTTTCACGACTGAGTTCGGCATGGAATCAGGTGGGTCCAAAACGCTATCGTCGCCAAGCAAATTCTTAAAATTCGGAAAGCTGTTTTTGTTCTCTACACAATCAAATTATTCCTACTGAGCCACAAAACCCCTTCGGTGTTGTATGGTTAAGTCTCACGGGCAATTAGTACAGGTTAGCTCAACGCCTCACAGCGCTTACACACCCTGCCTATCAACGTTCTAGTCTCGAACAACCCTTCAGGACAGTTAAACTGCCAGGGAGAACTCATCTCAAGGCTCGCTTCCCGCTTAGATGCTTTCAGCGGTTATCGATCCCGAACTTAGCTACCGGGCAATGCGATTGGCATCACAACCCGAACACCAGAGGTTCGTCCACTCCGGTCCTCTCGTACTAGGAGCAGCCCCTTTCAATTCTCCAACGCCCACGGCAGATAGGGACCGAACTGTCTCACGACGTTCTAAACCCAGCTCGCGTACCACTTTAAATGGCGAACAGCCATACCCTTGGGACCGACTTCAGCCCCAGGATGTGATGAGCCGACATCGAGGTGCCAAACACCGCCGTCGATATGAACTCTTGGGCGGTATCAGCCTGTTATCCCCGGAGTACCTTTTATCCGTTGAGCGATTGGCCCTTCCATTCAGAACCACCGGATCACTATGACCTGCTTTCGCACCTGCTCGAGCCGTCACTCTCGCAGTTAAGCGGGCTTATGCCATTGCACTAACCTCACGATGTCCAACCGTGATTAGCCCACCTTCGTGCTCCTCCGTTACTCTTTGGGAGGAGACCGCCCCAGTCAAACTACCCACCAGGCACTGTCCTCACCCCGGATAACGGGGCCAAGTTAGAACATCAAACATACAAGGGTGGTATTTCAAGGTCGGCTCCACAATCACTAGCGTGACTGCTTCAAAGCCTCCCACCTATCCTACACATGTAGGCTCAATGTTCAGTGCCAAGCTGTAGTAAAGGTTCACGGGGTCTTTCCGTCTAGCCGCGGGTACACTGCATCTTCACAGCGATTTCAATTTCACTGAGTCTCGGGTGGAGACAGCGTGGCCATCATTACGCCATTCGTGCAGGTCGGAACTTACCCGACAAGGAATTTCGCTACCTTAGGACCGTTATAGTTACGGCCGCCGTTTACCGGGGCTTCGATCAAGAGCTTCGCCTAAGCTAACCCCATCAATTAACCTTCCGGCACCGGGCAGGCGTCACACCGTATACGTCATCTTACGATTTTGCACAGTGCTGTGTTTTTAATAAACAGTTGCAGCCACCTGGTATCTGCGACTCTCATCAGCTCCATCCGCAAGGGACTTCACCAGCAAGAGCGTACCTTCTCCCGAAGTTACGGTACCATTTTGCCTAGTTCCTTCACCCGAGTTCTCTCAAGCGCCTTGGTATTCTCTACCCGACCACCTGTGTCGGTTTGGGGTACGATTTCTTGTGAACTGAAGCTTAGAGGCTTTTCCCGGAAGCATGGCATCAATGACTTCATCACCGTAGTGACTCGACATCGTGTCTCAGCCTATCGTAGAGCCGGATTTGCCTAACTCTACAGCCTACGCACTTGAACCTGGACAACCGTCGCCAGGCCCACCTAGCCTTCTCCGTCCCCCCATCGCATTCACAACAAGTACGGGAATATTAACCCGTTTCCCATCGACTACGCCTTTCGGCCTCGCCTTAGGGGTCGACTCACCCTGCCCCGATTAACGTTGGACAGGAACCCTTGGTCTTCCGGCGGGGAGGTTTTTCACCCCCCTTGTCGTTACTCATGTCAGCATTCGCACTTCTGATACCTCCAGCAGACTTTACAATCCACCTTCAACGGCTTACAGAACGCTCCCCTACCCAATATGATAAATCATATTGCCGCAGCTTCGGTTTACAGCTTAGCCCCGTTACATCTTCCGCGCAGGCCGACTCGACTAGTGAGCTATTACGCTTTCTTTAAATGATGGCTGCTTCTAAGCCAACATCCTAGCTGTCTGAGCCTTCCCACATCGTTTCCCACTTAGCTGTAATTTGGGACCTTAGCTGGCGGTCTGGGTTGTTTCCCTCTCCACGACGGACGTTAGCACCCGCCGTGTGTCTGGATAGTACTTACTGGTATTCGGAGTTTGCAAAGGGTTGGTAAGTCGGGATGACCCCCTAGCCTTAACAGTGCTCTACCCCCAGTAGTATTCGTCCGAGGCGCTACCTAAATAGCTTTCGGGGAGAACCAGCTATCTCCGAGTTTGATTGGCCTTTCACCCCTAGCCACAAGTCATCCGCTAATTTTTCAACATTAGTCGGTTCGGTCCTCCAGTTGATGTTACTCAACCTTCAACCTGCCCATGGCTAGATCACTCGGTTTCGGGTCTATATCCAGAGACTAAACGCGCAGTTAACACTCGCTTTCGCTACGGCTCCCCTAATCGGTTAACCTTGCCACTGAATATAAGTCGCTGACCCATTATACAAAAGGTACGCAGTCACCCCATAAAAGAGGCTCCTACTGCTTGTACGTACACGGTTTCAGGTTCTATTTCACTCCCCTCACAGGGGTTCTTTTCGCCTTTCCCTCACGGTACTGGTTCACTATCGGTCAGTCAGGAGTATTTAGCCTTGGAGGATGGTCCCCCCATCTTCAGACAGGATATCACGTGTCCCGCCTTACTCGTTTTCACTTAAACAACGCCTTCGGTTACGGGGCTATCACCCTCTCTCGCGTGCCTTTCCAGACACTTCACCTAACGCTGTAAAAGCTTAAGGGCTAGTCCGATTTCGCTCGCCGCTACTTTCGGAATCTCGATTGATTTCTTTTCCTCGGGGTACTTAGATGTTTCAGTTCTCCCGGTTCGCCTCATTAACCTATGAATTCAGTTAATGATAACTGCTGCTGCAGTTGGGTTTCCCCATTCGGAAATCGCAGACTCAAGTGGCTCTTACTGCCTCATCTACGCTTATCGCAAGTTAGTACGTCCTTCATCGCCTCTGACTGCCAAGGCATCCACCGTGTACG
>NZ_KQ947476.1:451280-543580 GCF_001506075.1 Vibrio sp. MEBiC08052
TTATAAACCAAATCAATCTGTGTGGACACTCATCTCAAATATCTTTACGTAAGGAGGTGATCCAGCGCCAGGTTCCCCTAGCGCTACCTTGTTACGACTTCACCCCAGTCATGAACCACAAAGTGGCAAGCGTCCTCCCGAAGGTTAAACTACCTGCTTCTTTTGCAGCCCACTCCCATGGTGTGACGGGCGGTGTGTACAAGGCCCGGGAACGTATTCACCGTAGCATTCTGATCTACGATTACTAGCGATTCCGACTTCATGGAGTCGAGTTGCAGACTCCAATCCGGACTACGACATACTTTTTGGGATTCGCACACTCTCGCAAGTTAGCTGCCCTCTGTATATGCCATTGTAGCACGTGTGTAGCCCTACTCGTAAGGGCCATGATGACTTGACGTCGTCCCCACCTTCCTCCGGTTTATCACCGGCAGTCTCCCTGAAGTTCCCACCCGAAGTGCTGGCAATCAAGGATAAGGGTTGCGCTCGTTGCGGGACTTAACCCAACATTTCACAACACGAGCTGACGACAGCCATGCAGCACCTGTCTCAGAGCTCCCGAAGGCACACCAGAATCTCTTCCGGCTTCTCTGGATGTCAAGAGTAGGTAAGGTTCTTCGCGTTGCATCGAATTAAACCACATGCTCCACCGCTTGTGCGGGCCCCCGTCAATTCATTTGAGTTTTAATCTTGCGACCGTACTCCCCAGGCGGTCTACTTAACGCGTTAGCTCCGAAAGCCACGGCTCTAGGCCACAACCTCCAAGTAGACATCGTTTACAGCGTGGACTACCAGGGTATCTAATCCTGTTTGCTCCCCACGCTTTCGCATCTGAGTGTCAGTATCTGTCCAGGGGGCCGCCTTCGCCACCGGTATTCCTTCAGATCTCTACGCATTTCACCGCTACACCTGAAATTCTACCCCCCTCTACAGTACTCTAGCCTCCCAGTTTCAAATGCAACTCCGGGGTTAAGCCCCGGGCTTTCACATCTGACTTAAAAAACCACCTGCATGCGCTTTACGCCCAGTAATTCCGATTAACGCTCGCACCCTCCGTATTACCGCGGCTGCTGGCACGGAGTTAGCCGGTGCTTCTTCTGCAGCTAACGTCAAAATGAGACTCTATTAAAGCATCATCCTTCCTCACTGCTGAAAGTACTTTACAACCCGAAGGCCTTCTTCATACACGCGGCATGGCTGCATCAGGCTTGCGCCCATTGTGCAATATTCCCCACTGCTGCCTCCCGTAGGAGTCTGGACCGTGTCTCAGTTCCAGTGTGGCTGATCATCCTCTCAGACCAGCTAGGGATCGTCGCCTTGGTGAGCCTTTACCCCACCAACTAGCTAATCCCATCTGGGCATATCCTGACGCGAGAGGCCCGAAGGTCCCCCTCTTTGGTCCGTAGACATCATGCGGTATTAGCCATCGTTTCCAATGGTTATCCCCCACATCAGGGCAATTTCCCAGACTTTACTCACCCGTCCGCCGCTCGTCAGCAAGAGAGCAAGCTCTCTCCTGTTACCGCTCGACTTGCATGTGTTAGGCCTGCCGCCAGCGTTCAATCTGAGCCATGATCAAACTCTTCAATTAAAGTTTTTGTGACACCGAAGTGTCGGCTCAATGAATACTGCTTTTTGTCTCCGCTTTTTAAAAGCAGAAGCAAAAAGTGACATTACATAAGTAATGTTGAATTGACTGTGCTCTTATTGATAACAGTTGCCTGCTCCAACTTGAATTGGTCACTCGATTCATTGATAAAATCTTTTTGGATATTTATCGACGAGTGCCCACACAGATTGATTGGTCTATATTGTTAAAGAGCGATTCTTCCAAACGTTCTCCGTTCGAAGAGGCGGTCATTCTAGCGGGATAAATCTTGGTGTCAAACACTTTTTTCAGATTTATCTTTCGGTGAAGACCGGACTCACACAGCCGGGGATTTCTCTCCGCGATTCCGTGTCAGCGAGGGGGCATTATAGGCATCGCTTTTCGATTGGCAAGCCCTTTTTGCAAGTTTTTTCAAAACAATGATTCACACGTCTATAAATGTATGTATTTCACTCAACATGCCTGTTTTATCTACATTTGTTTAAACTTTTGCGCAAATATTTCTACTTTATTCCAATTTGTATATTCGACTTCTTTTGATGTGTCCGTTTCACCACCGGTCATCTTCATTATGAATCGAATCATGACCCGATCAAAAAAACGATATCTTGGATAACGTAGTGCACCGGCGAACACACCTATCATTTGAGGCTGCCAGATAGATTTACGTAAAAAAGTCTGAATGTAAGCACTGCCTTCAGGCGTATCTTTTTTTTGGTCTTCTTTTCGCGCGGTTAAGTTGACACAAATAAAAGCGGCTTTTGCTTCATCTAACTGTTGATGGTGGTTCTCAATAAATTGGTAAAGAGATTTATTGAGCCGGCCATAGCGAATTGATGCACCGATTAGCACTTTATCGTAAAGCGCCAAATTTAGTTTTGGGTTCAGATGTAAATCAACATACTCACACTGATAGCCTTCAAGCTGTGCAATTATATGTTCAACAATTTTTTTGGTCTGTCCTTCTCGGGTTGAATACAGACAGAGAACTTTCTTCACAATTATTCCTCTTAGTTACGCCAAAATGCAGGTGTGAACAGGACAAGCAATGTAAAGATTTCTAATCGCCCAAATAACATGGAAATAATGAGGATCCACTTTGCTTTATCATTAATATCACCAAAATGGACAGCCACTTCACCCAACCCCGGACCAAGGTTATTCAATGTTGCGGCAACAGCAGAAAATGCACTTAACTCTTCCATTCCCGTCGCAATTAAAGCCAACATACATAAAACAAAGACCAGCGTATAGGTGGAAAAGAATCCCCATACAGCATCAATCACGCGTGGAGATAAGGCCTTATCCCCGAGCTTAATCGGATAGATGGCTCGCGGATGGACAAGACGTTTCATTTCTCGCCCACCTTGTAAGGTCAATAACAGAATCCGGATCACTTTCAATCCACCGCCCGTGGATCCGGCACACCCGCCGATAAATGAAGAGAAGAGTAACAATACCGGTAAAAAAAGCGGCCAATCAGAAAATCCCGTAGTGGTAAATCCGGCCGTGGTTGAGACTGAAACACTCTGAAATAGTGCTTTATCAAAAACTTCAGCAACCGAATCGTATTGCTGATGAAGCAATAAAACGGAAAAGCAAGTTACAAACAGCATAGCCTGAATAAACAAAAACGTTCTGAATTCGTAATCTTTCCAGTAGAGCTTCGGATGGATACCGCCGGAAGCAAATGCCGCATAATGCAACGTAAAATTACAAGAGGATATCAACAGAAAAACAACCGTTATCAGGTTAATCGCCTGACTATTGAAGTACCCCATACTGGCATCATGCGTAGAGAAACCACCGATCGCAATCGTGGAGAAACTATGACACATCGCATCAAAGAAGGTCACCCCCGCGAGCCAATACAGAAAAGCACAAACGACCGTGATCCCTAGGTAGATATACCAGAGCGCTTTTGCTGTTTCGGCAATACGAGGGGTGACTTTGGTATCTTTCACAGGGCCGGGGATTTCAGCCCGGTAGAGCTGCATCCCCCCGATACCAAGAACGGGAAGAATCGCGACCGCGAGAACAATGATCCCCATCCCCCCGAACCACTGTAAAAACTGGCGATAAAATAGAATGGCTTTGGGCAACTCATCTAACCCGACAATGACTGTCGCTCCGGTGGTTGTCAGGGCAGAAAAAGATTCAAAAAAAGAATCCGTCAGAGAAATATTAGGATTCTCCGAAATAAAAAACGGAATCGCCCCGGCACTACCGATAACGGTCCAGAACAAAACCACAATCAAAAAGCCATCGCGAGATTTTAATTCATGTCGATGGTTACGGTTCGGAAACCAGATAGCTGCCCCACAGAGGAGCAAAGCAAAAAAAGTCGTTACAAACGAGACGCCGGCACCATCCCGATAGATTAGAGCCACCAGCGCAGGCGCCAGCATAGAAACACTGAATAAGGCAAGGAGTAATCCGACTATACGGATAATAGAACGAAATTGCATGATGATATGGCTGATTCTGACCTTAGTTGTTTAGTTCATCATCTGAACTCACAAGAACTCTTGCACTACTTTTATTGGTTATCACTTGGGTAAACGCTTCAATATATCGAATTTCAATCTCAATCGTGATAACAACTCGCTGAAGATACTGTGCTGCTAGCTCCTGAGCACCAAATTGCTGAATAACGGATTGAGCCAAAGGAATCAACCCATAGTCTAGCGCCAAGTTTAATGTCTTGGTGATTTTTTTTTCGATTGTTTGAAGTTGCTTAAGCGCTTGCTGAACACCGCCGCCATAAGCTTTGACTAATCCACCGGTTCCCAACTTCACCCCACCATAGTAACGCACAACCACCGCGGTAATTTCTCCGACTTGCGCACCCGACAACTGCGCTAAAATCGGTTTTCCTGCGGTACCTGATGGTTCACCATCATCACTAAATCCCCATTTCATTGAGTTATCAGGTCGCCCGGCGACAAAAGCCCAACAATGATGCCTCGCATCAGGGTAGTGATTTTTGATCTGCTCAATAAAGGCCTTAGCAGATTCAATCCCCGGCGTATGCTGAAGAAAAGTCATAAACAGACTTTTTTTAATCTCTTCATCATAACGAACAGAAGCAGCAGGAATCGCATAAGGCTGATCATTCATCGGATAACTTAGCATCACATCAAATCAAATCAGCGTAACAGTCTAGCACGACCATAAAGAAAAGTGCTGCGGATCTAAAAAAATGGAATTTATCTTTTCATTTATTGCAGTTATCTCAACTTGTGCCCACACTTTTTGAATACTAAAACAAGTCATCGTACCAGTTGACTTACTATAAATGCATGTCAGGAGATAAATTCATGATCTTTCAGTCAAAGACATTGCAGGTAAAGGAAATAGAAGGTGGTATCCTTGAGCTGCAGTTTTGCACACCTCTATCGGTCAATACGCTTGATACGGCAACGCTAAGCCACTTGGATAAAGCATTGGATGCAATCCAAGGCTTTCCGGGACTCAAAGGCTTAGTACTGACATCCGATAAAGAAAGTTTCATCGTCGGGGCCGATATCAATGAGTTTTTAGGCTTATTTCAGTACCCGAGTGATGAACTGGAACAATGGCTTCACTATGCCAATCAAATCTTCTGTAAACTTGAAGATCTGCCGGTTCCGACAATCTCAGCCCTGTGTGGATATACCCTTGGTGGCGGATGTGAGTGTGTACTCGCTACTGATTTTCGTGTTGCCGCCCGGTCAACCAAAATTGGCTTACCGGAAACAAGACTGGGAATCATGCCCGGATTCGGTGGTTGTGTCCGTCTGCCAAGATTAATCGGTGCGGATAACGCCTTAGAAGCGATTGTTCAGGCCAAAATATTCAGTGCCGAGCACGCACTCTCTGTCGGGCTGGTCGATGCCATCACAACAGAAGAAGCGCTTGCCGCAACAGCAAGACGAACACTGGACGATGCAATTCACAATAAGATTGATTGGAAGAAAGCACGTCAGGAGAAATGTGCACCGCTTACTTTATCACCCGTAGAAC
Organism: Vibrio sp. MEBiC08052; assembly: GCF_001506075.1. GTDB lineage: Bacteria > Pseudomonadota > Gammaproteobacteria > Enterobacterales > Vibrionaceae > Vibrio. Next base: position 456,895 of record NZ_KQ947476.1, read on the forward strand.
GTCTGATGGTCTTTTCGACAGCCAAGGGAATGACCCATCAAAAAGTAAGCACTCACTATATGGCACCATTTTTAGCGATTGAGACGATTGAATCTTCAGCAACACTGTCCAGAGATGAAGCACTAAACATCGAGCGGAAGAACTTTGTTACCCTGGCAAAATCCGATCAAGCGGCCGCATTGGTCAGTATTTATCTTAATGACCAATATATTAAAGGCCTCGCCAAAAAAGCGAAACAGTCACTGACCCACCCTGTCAGTCACAGTGCCGTGATTGGCGCAGGCGTGATGGGTGGCGGGATTGCTTACCAATCCGCGATTAAAGGGATCCCTGCTGTTTTAAAAGATATCGTACCTGACTCTCTGAAACTGGGCATGAATCATAGTGCTCAACTGTTAGAGCAAGGGGTCAAAAGAGGTAAATTGTCTCCGCGGGACATGGCTAACACCCTTGCTTCAATACGGCCAACACTTAACTATGCCGGTATAGAAGATGTGGATGTTATTGTTGAAGCCGTGGTTGAAAACCCTAAAATCAAATCGTCTGTCCTGAAAGAGATTGAAGAAAAGGTTACCGCCAATACCATTCTGACCTCAAATACCTCAACGATTCCGATTACCCAATTAGCAGCGGGACTCTCAAGGCCTGACAAGTTCTGTGGCATGCATTTCTTTAATCCGGTGCATAAAATGCCGCTGGTTGAAATTATTCGTGGCAAAGAAACCAGTGACGAAACCATTGATACGGTCGTGGCTTTTGCTGCCCATATGGGTAAATCCCCGATTGTCGTTAACGATTGTCCCGGATTTTTTGTCAACCGCGTTCTCTTTCCTTATTTTCTGGCCTTTTGTCAGTTGCTCGATGAAGGGTACGACTTTGTCCAAATTGATAAAATCATGGAGAAAGATTTTGGCTGGCCGATGGGGCCTGCCTATTTACTCGATGTTGTCGGTATCGACATCGCGTATCACGCACAACAGGTGATTTGCCAAGCTTATCCAACCCGAATGAAATCATCCCCGGACAACATTATTACCCGGCTTTATGAGGCGAAAAAATTTGGTCAGAAAACCGGTGAAGGCTTTTATCACTACTATACGGATAAACGAGGTAAGAGCCAGAAAGTGTTATCACCTGACATCTACCAGCTTGTCTACGCATCGGGAGAACCGTTGCCTGTCACAGACAAACAAATGATCATGGATCGCATGATGATTCCGATGATGAATGAAGTCATTCTCTGCATGGAGGAAAATATTATCTCCTCTCCCGCCGAAGCAGACATTGCACTGGTATACGGACTTGGCTTTCCACCATTCAGAGGTGGTGTTTGCCGCTATCTGGATACCATCGGTATTACACAATATATCCAAACTGCTCAGTCATACCAGCGCTTTGGAGAACTCTATCACGTGCCGAAATCTCTCGAAGTAATGGCTCATCAAGCAAGAGTTTTCTATCCCATCCACCATGACAAATCAGAATCAGAGAGAGGGTAATCGCATGAGTAAGCAAGCAGTGATCGTGGATTGTATCCGTACGCCGATGGGCCGCTCCAAAGAAGGCGTGTTTCGCCATACTCGCGCAGAAACACTGTCAGCCCATTTGATGCAGGCACTGATTCAACGTAATCCACAAATACCGGTGGCTGATATTGAAGATATCTATTGGGGATGTGTTCAGCAAACCCTTGAACAGGGAATGAATATTGCGCGCAATGCTGCGGTTCTAGCCGGACTGCCGTTTGAAATCGGTGCTGTCACAGTCAATCGTCTGTGTGGTTCGTCGATGCAGGCCTTGCATGATGCGGCAAGATCCGTTTCTGCCGGGGATGCCGAGATTTGTCTCATCGGTGGCGTTGAACATATGGGGCATGTGCCGATGACCCATGGGATTGATATGCATCCCGGCCTGAGCAAACATGCAGCGAAAGCAGCCGGCATGATGGGGTTGACCGCTGAAATGCTGGCAAAACAACACCAGATCAGCCGAGATGCTCAAGATCAGTTTGCCCTGCGCTCCCACCAGAGAGCGACACAAGCAACAGAGAACAAGCTATTTCAACGGGAAATCGTACCCACCCAAGGCCACGACGAACAGGGCGCACTGATATCTCTGCAAGAGGATGAAGTCATTCGTCGTGATGCATCTCTCGATTCTCTGGCGTCGCTCAAACCAGTTTTCGACCCAGCCAACGGCACGGTCACAGCCGGCTCCTCTTCAGCCTTATCAGACGGAGCATCGGCAATGATTGTGATGACAGAAGAGAAAGCGCAGCAACTCGGATTACCCATCCGAGCGAAGATTCGAGCGATGGCAGTCGCGGGATGTGAACCCTCCGTGATGGGAATCGGCCCCGTCCCTGCGACCCGCAAGGCACTAAAAAGAGCCGGACTATCTCTGCATGATATTGACGTTATTGAACTCAATGAAGCCTTTGCAGCACAAGCACTTTCCTGTATCCGGCAATTTGAACTGACAGATAACTTTGATGATAAAGTGAATTTATGGGGGGGTGCGATTGCATTAGGCCACCCGCTGGGATGCTCAGGCGCCAGAATATCCACAACACTATTACATGTGATGGAACATCAGGATGTCCAGTTTGGTCTGGCAACCATGTGTATCGGGATGGGGCAAGGCATTGCGACGATTTTTGAACGCGTCCGCTAGTTGAGCTCATATTCTCTTAAACAACAAAGGCTCCTAACAGGAGCCTTTTTCAGCAATGAGCGTTTATTCATGCTGAACCATCGGCCATCCAATCATGGCTTGCTCTTCACCGGTCTTTGCCAGCCTTCAACCCGGCGCTCTTTCGCCCGGGTAATCACCAACTCACCCTGAGCAACATTGCGCGTTAATGTTGTCCCCGCCCCAATAGTAGCACCATCTTCAATCGTGACCGGCGCCACCAGCTGACAGTCAGATCCGACAAATACATCATCACCAATCACGGTTTTATGTTTATTGGCACCGTCATAGTTACAGGTAATTACCCCGGCACCAACGTTCACACGATCACCGATTTCCGCATCGCCCAGATAAGTGAGGTGATTGGCTTTCGAACCTTGGCCTAAACGTGCATTTTTAATTTCTACAAAATTACCGACGTGTGCATCATCTTTTAATTCAGCACCCGGTCTCAAACGAGCAAACGGACCAATCGTACACATTTCTCCGACGGTAGCCCCTTCAATTACGCTGTATGGACGAATCACTGTGTTGTCATCAATCTCACAATCCTTCAACACAGAACCGGCTCCGATAATCACATTGTTTCCCAGCGAAACACTACCTTCAATGACGACATTGACATCAATTTCGACATCATGGCCACACTGCAACTGCCCCCTGAGATCGAACCGGGCCGGATCCCGCAGCATAACCCCCTGTGTTAACAGTTTATTCGCCAGAGAGTGCTGATAAGCTCTTTCCAGCCGTGAAAGCTGAACCCGATCATTCACCCCTTCAACTTCCATAGGATCGAGCGGGTGAACGGCCTGAATTACTTGGCCTTCAGCGTGAGCAGCAGCAATCACGTCCGTCAAATAATACTCACCCTGAGCATTATTATTCTCTAATCCGGACAGCCAGCGTTTCAGATCTTTCCCTGAAGCCACCAGCACACCGGTATTCACTTCTTGAATCGACAGTTCTGCTTCTGAAGCATCTTTTTGCTCAACAATGGCAACGACAGCATCATTGTGACGGATAATTCTTCCATATCCCGTCGGATTGTCTAAAACAACGGTTAATAATGCGATCCCACCTTGTGGCTGTGAAGCCAGTAAATTGTCGATCGTCTCTTCCGAAATCAGCGGAACATCACCATACAAGACAATGATCTGTTCGTCGTCCTGAAAATATTGAGCAGCCTGATCAACCGCATGGCCTGTTCCCAACTGCTGTGGCTGCAATACCCAATTAACTGATTCGGCTGAAAGCTGTTGCTGCATCAACTCGCCACCGTGCCCATAAACAAGATGAATTTGCTGAGCACCGATTCCCTGACATGTATCAATCACATGTTTCACCATCGGTTTACCTGCCAACGTATGGAGAACCTTGGGCAACTGAGAATACATCCGGGTTCCTTTTCCCGCGGCTAAAATCACGGCACTGAATTTCATGGACTACCTTTATACTGAATCGGAAAGAGACTTCTGATTTTATATGGGAAATCGCCAATAGTTAAATCATCAGCAAGAATTTTTGAGAGAAAACAAAAAAGGCGACTGAAAGTCGCCTTTTTAAACGTCATAAATGGTTTAACGACGCTTTTTAACCAGCTCGATTACTCGTAGCTTAGCAATGGCTTTAGCCAGTTCACTGGCCGCCTGTGCGAAGTCCATCCCGCCCTGATGATTCTGAATTTTCTCTTCAGCACGACGTTTGGCTTCTTCCGCCTTTGCTGCGTCTAGATCTTCACCACGAATGGCTGTATCAGCAAGTACTGTTGAAGTACTTGCCTGAACTTCCACTATACCACCAGAAACATAAATAATTTCTTCGTGGCCGTGCTGCTTCACAATACGCACCATACCAGGCTTTATAGCGGTCAGAAGCGGTGCGTGACCATGGTAAATACCAAGTTCACCTTCGCTACCGGTCACCTGAAATGTTTCAACCATGCCAGAGAAAATTTTCTTCTCAGCACTGACAACATCCAGATGAAAGGGTATTGATGCCATATCGCCTCCTAGTCAGCCTTATAGCTTCTTCGCATTCTCAACAGCGTCATCAATTGCACCGCAGTACATAAACGCTTGTTCAGGAACGTCATCATATTCACCGGAAAGGAGACCTTTGAAACCACGCAGGGTTTCTTTCAGAGGGACGTAAATCCCCGGGTCACCAGTAAATACTTCTGCAACGTGGTAAGGCTGAGTCAGGAAACGCTCGATCTTACGTGCACGAGCAACCACCAGCTTATCGTCTTCAGAAAGCTCATCCATACCCAGAATCGCAATGATATCTTTCAACTCTTTATAGCGTTGAAGTGTTGACTGAACACCACGAGCAACATCGTAATGTTCTTGGCCAACAACGAGTGGATCAAGCTGACGAGACGTTGAATCTAGCGGGTCAATCGCCGGATACAAACCCATTGCCGCGATGTTACGGTTCAATACAACCGTTGCATCCAAGTGGGCAAATGTTGTCGCTGGTGACGGGTCAGTCAAGTCATCCGCTGGGACATATACCGCCTGTACAGACGTGATAGAACCAGTTTTAGTTGACGTGATACGTTCTTGCAGCACACCCATTTCTTCTGCCAGTGTCGGCTGATAACCTACCGCAGAAGGCATCCGACCCAACAATGCTGAAACTTCTGTTCCCGCCAAGGTATAGCGGTAGATGTTATCAATAAACAGAAGTACATCACGACCTTCGTCACGGAACTTCTCAGCCATTGTCAAACCAGTCAGGGCAACACGCAGACGGTTACCCGGTGGTTCGTTCATCTGACCGTAAACCATCGCTACCTTAGATTCTTCAGGTTTTTCGATGTTAACAACACCCGCTTCCTGCATTTCGAAGTAGAAATCGTTCCCTTCACGAGTACGCTCACCTACCCCGGCAAATACAGACAAACCCGAGTGTTGCAGTGCGATGTTATTGATCAGCTCCATCATGTTGACGGTCTTACCAACACCAGCACCACCGAACAGACCGATTTTCCCCCCTTTCGCAAACGGGCAAATCAAGTCAATAACCTTAACACCTGTTTCTAAAAGCTCAGTCGCACTTGACTGTTCTTCGTAGCTTGGCGCTTCACGGTGAATTGAGTACGTTACTTCTGCACCGATATCACCACGTTCGTCAATCGCATCACCTAAAACGTTCATGATACGACCTAACGTTTTAGTACCGACAGGTACTGAGATTGGAGCGCCAGTATTTTCTACTGTCATTCCACGACGTAAACCATCCGAGCTACCCATAACGATGGCGCGAATCACGCCACCGCCTAGTTGTTGCTGAACTTCAAGAACCAAACGTTCTTTAGCATCGACAACATTCAGAGCATCGTAAATACTAGGTACAGCACTCTGTGGGAACTCTACGTCGACTACTGCACCAATGATCTGTACGATCTTACCTGTAGCCATCGTTAATCCTCTAAACTATTTATTTGACCTTCACTTAAACCGCAGCTGCGCCGCCCACGATTTCCGACAGTTCTTGTGTAATCGCAGCTTGACGCGCTTTGTTATACACAAGTTCCAGATCTTCGATCAGGTTACCCGCATTATCAGTTGCAGCTTTCATAGCAACCATTCGAGCAGCTTGCTCACAAGCAAGATTCTCAACTACCCCTTGATAAACCTGAGACTCTACGTAACGTTGCAACAACATATCGAGTAGAGGTTTCGGTTCAGGTTCATAGAGGTAATCCCATGAATGCTCACGCTTAACTTCTTTACTGTCTGATTTAGGCAAAGGTAGCAATTGATCGATCGTTGGTTCTTGCACCATGGTGTTCACAAAACGGTTAAACACAACATAGAGGCGATCCAACTCACCTTCATCATATTTTTTCAGCATCACATTAACAGAGCCGATCAAGTCTTCCAAAGATGGAACATCTCCTAATCCGGAAGTCTGAGCAGCAACTTTTGCACCGCTGTTATAGAAAAACGCTGTCGCTTTTGAACCGATAACGGCCAATTCAACGTCAACATTCTTCTCCGACCAGGATTGCATATCCAGCAGGGCTTTTTTGAACAAGTTAATGTTCAAGCCACCACACAATCCACGATCAGTAGAAATGATGATATAACCAACACGTTTGGCTTCACGCTCTTCCAGATACGGATGACGATATTCCAGATTTGCGTTTGCCACATGACCGATCACTTTACGCATTGTTTCCGCGTATGGACGGGAAGACTCCATTGCATCTTGACTACGACGCATTTTAGAAGCCGCTACCATTTCCATCGCTTTCGTAATCTTCTGAGTGCTTTTCACACTCCCGATTTTACTACGTATCTCTTTTGCGCCGGCCATCGTCACTCTCCATTAGTTGGTGGCAATCAAGCCACCGACTTTGATTACCAAGTTTGAGTTGCTTTAAACTCATCGACCAGCTTCTTCAGCTGCGCTTCGATGTCATCGTTATAAGCACCTGTCTTGTTGATCTCAGCTGCTAAATCAGCATATTGATTACGAGCGAACGACAGTAGTGCGGCTTCAAAATCGAGGAGTCGATTTAACTCAATATCTCCAAGATAACCGCGTTCCGCAGCAAAGATAACCAGTGCCTGTTCAAAAACGGACATCGGTGAGTATTGCTTCTGTTTCATCAGTTCAGTAACTTTCTGACCATGATCCAGCTGTCTCTTCGTCGTATCATCCAGATCAGAAGAGAACTGAGCAAACGCAGCCAATTCACGATACTGTGCAAGTGCCGTACGGATACCACCAGAGAGTTTCTTGATAATTTTCGTCTGAGCAGCACCACCCACACGAGATACCGAGATACCCGGGTCAACAGCAGGACGAACCCCCGCGTTAAACAATTCTGTTTGCAGGAAGATCTGACCATCGGTAATCGAGATTACGTTTGTCGGTACAAATGCAGAAACGTCACCAGCCTGAGTTTCAATGATAGGCAATGCTGTTAAAGAACCTGTCTTACCTTTCACTTCACCGTTTGTGAATTTTTCTACATACCCTTCGCTGACACGTGATGCACGCTCAAGCAAACGAGAATGTAAGTAGAATACATCCCCAGGGAATGCTTCACGGCCCGGTGGGCGCTTCAATAGTAAAGAAATCTGACGATAAGCAACGGCTTGCTTTGACAGATCATCATAAACAATCAGTGCATCTTCACCACGATCACGGAAGTATTCACCCATTGCACATCCGGCATAAGGCGCCAGATATTGCAGTGCCGCAGATTCAGAAGCAGAAGCAACAACAACGATTGTGTTCGCTAATGCGCCATGCTCTTCAAGCTTACGCACAACGTTAGCAATCGTGGAAGCTTTCTGTCCAATCGCAACATAAATAGAATAAATACCAGAATCTTTCTGGTTGATAATCGAGTCAATCGCCATAGCTGTTTTACCAGTCTGACGGTCACCGATAATCAACTCACGCTGACCACGACCGATAGGAATCATTGAGTCAACAGATTTGTAACCAGTTTGAACAGGTTGATCAACCGATTTACGATCGATAACACCAGGTGCAATCACTTCTACTGGAGAAGTCAATTTCGCATCAATTGGACCTTTACCATCAATTGGCTCACCCAGTGTGTTTACCACACGACCAAGCATTTCAGGACCAACTGGTACTTCAAGAATCCGACCTGTACCTGTAACTTTTGTGCCTTCCTTAAGGTCAGCATACGGGCCCATTACAACCGCACCAACCGAGTCACGCTCAAGGTTAAGTGCTAAGGCATAACGGCCACCCGGTAATTCGATCATTTCACCTTGCATCACGTCCTTCAGGCCGTGGATGCGGATAATACCATCGCTTACCGAGACGATAGTACCTTCATTGCGAGCTTCACTAACAACATTGAATTGTTCAATACGCTGTTTAATTAGATCGCTAATTTCCGTGGAATTAAGTTGCATGCTCCAATCCCCATCAAGACTGTAATGCATCGCTCAGACGGCTCAAACGGCCATGTACTGAGTTATCGATGATTAAGTCTCCGGCTCGAATAATTACCCCACCGAGTAGGGCCTCATCTATACTGCAATTCAGCTGAACTTTGCGCTCGAGGCGCTGCTCCAGTTTGCTGCTGATCTCTGCTTTTTGTTCTGCGGAAAGCTCCGTTGCCGAAACAACTTCAACTTCCACCTGTTTTTCATGCTCTTTTTTCAACACGAAAAACAGTTCACAAACATCAGGGAGCGCTCTTAAGCGCCCATTTTCAGCCATCACCCGAATCAGGTTTTGACCGTATTCATCAAACTGTTCACCACAAACTGCAACAAAAATTTCTGCCAACTTATCGGCAGCCATAGAACTACTCAGTAGCTCATGGATCTGTTCGTTTTTAGTGATTTCAGCAGCAAAAGTAAGCATCTCACCCCATTCGTTGAGTTGCCCTTTTTCTACCGCAAAGTCAAATGCTGCTTTAGCATAGGGGCGTGCTATTGTTGTCAAATCAGACATTTGCGCCCCCCTAATTAAAGTTTCGCAGTAATGCTATCGAGAATATCTTTATGCGCATCTTTATCAATAGAACGCTCAAGAATCTTCTCAGCTCCAGCCACAGCAAGAGCAGCAACCTGTTTACGCAAGTCATCTCTGGCACGAATACGCAAAGACTCAATTTCAGCTTCAGCCTGAGCAATCAAATGATTACGCTCAACAATGGCTTCATCTCTCGCTTCATCAAGAATTTGTACTTTACGTTTATTCGCCTGTTCAATGACTTCAGCCGCTGCTTGCTTGGCTTCTTTGATACGTTCAGAAGCATTCGCTTTCGCTAAATCGAGGTCTTTTTCAGCGCGCTCAGCAGCTGATAGACCGTCAGCAATCTTTTTCTGACGTTCTTCAATCGCTGCCATCAATGGTGGCCATACATATTTCATGCAAAACCAAACAAAGAGAGCAAACGCAATAGCCTGACCTAGCAGAGTTGCGTTTATATTCACCGCAGACTCCTTCTATGTTTGCAAATAATTAAAAACACCAGCCAATTTATAGACACAAATCTACTGTGCTAACTTAACCGGCAACCGCAAACATGACGTACAAACCTAGACCGACAGAGATCATAGGAATCGCGTCCACAAGACCCATCACGATAAAGAACTGAGTACGGATAAGTGGGATAAGATCTGGCTGGCGAGCAGCACCTTCAAGATACTTACCACCCAGCATACCGATGCCGATTGCTGCACCAATTGCTGCCAAGCCCATCATGATTGCCGCTGAAAGATACAGCAGATCCATGTTCAAGTTTTCCATTATTGACTCCAAGTTTTATACTAATTGAGTTTCTGATTGATTAAGTTGAATTAGTGATCTTCAGAAGCTTGAGACAGATAAACTATCGTCAATACCATGAAGATAAATGCTTGTAATGTGATGATCAGTATATGGAAAATAGCCCAAGGCACTGACAACACCCACTGTGACCACCACGGTAACAATCCGGCAATCAATATAAAGATCAATTCACCCGCATACATGTTACCGAACAAACGAAGACCCAGTGATACCGGCTTCGAAATCAAAGTCACCCCTTCCAAAATCAAGTTGATTGGAATGAATGCCCAATGATTGAATGGCTGCAGTGTTAGCTCTTTTGCAAACCCGATTGGCCCTTTAATTTTGAAGCTGTAGAACAGAATCAAAACAAAGACACCCAACGCCATCGATAGCGTAATATTGACATCGGCAGAAGGAACGACACGAAGATAGTGGATTCCAACTAAGCTTGCTGCATGAGGAAGAAAATCTACCGGGATCAAGTCCATTAAGTTCATCAGGAACACCCATCCGAAAATGGTTATCGCCAATGGAGCAATTAACGCACTTTTTCCGCTGAATACATCTCTGACAGTCCCGTCTACGAATTCAACGATCATCTCGATGAAACACTGTAGTTTCCCGGGGACACCACTTGTTGCATTTTTGGCGACTCGAAAAAATAGCCAAAGCATGCCAACCCCCAAAAGCACAGAAATAGCCATTGAGTCTATATTCAAACTCCAAAAGCCGTCTCCTGAACTTAAAAAGGTCAGGTGGTGAGAGATATATTCTTGAGAGGTTAGAGTGGTTTCACCTGAACCAGACATTGAATATCCTATCTATTCACGGTTGATTGAAAAAAATGACGTTACGAACTGCACCACACTTGCCAGACAATAAGACACAATAAGAACCCCGGCATTTATGTCAATTTCCCTAAAAATAAACACTAAAACGCCAGCGGTCATCATTAATTTGTATAGATTGCCCATATATGCACGACCAACATCCAGACCCGCATTGTCTTCGCGGTCCAACTTTCTATGCATATATAAATTCGCCAATAGTGAAGGTACGATGTACGTAAGTCCCCCAAGAAAAGCGGAAATACCACTTTTCTCATCCAGCACATAGCCGACAATGGTAGCTAATATTATAAAAAAGGCTAACTGCCACGAAAATGACAGAATAAACCATTTATTTAACATAAGTTACCACCCGTTAACTATAGGCCGATTATACATCCGCCTTTACCTTTTACAATAAAGCCGGACCTACAATTCCTCTAGATACATCACAAAAACCCATAAAATGTAAATCAATGATTGCAAAAATAAACATATCTGTTCTATGGGGGTTATGACTCTAGTTTTGCAGTCAATGATTGCAATATTTCTTCCAAAGCTTGGCTGTCAGCAACACTGATGGTGATTTTCCCTTGCCCTTTATCAGAAAAGTTCACAGAAACTTTCGCCTGCAGCATTTCACCCAATCTGTCGGATAAATTCAATGCATGATTCGTTACAATAGGTTTCTGTTTTTCAGTTTTAGGCGACAGCTCTTTCTTGACCAGTTGTTCTGTCTGACGAACGGTTAACTGCTTTTTCGCGACTTGACTGGCAATCTCAGCCTGAGCCTCTCCCTCTAACATCAGCAGCGCACGCGCATGGCCCATTTCTAGTTTTTTCTCAGCAACCAGAGACTTGACGACTTCATCAAGCTGATTCAAACGCAATAAATTTGTCACCGTTGTCCGGGATTTACCAATCGCATCAGCAACTTGTTGATGAGTCAGTTTAAATTCGTCTTGCAATCGCTCCAGTGCTTGAGCTTCTTCAATCGCGTTCAGATCTTCCCGCTGAATATTCTCAATCAGAGCCATGGCTATGGCCGCACGATCTTCCACATGTTTGACTAAGCAAGGGACCTGCTTCAGGCCTGCATGTCTGGCCGCTCTCCACCGCCGTTCTCCGGCAATAATTTCATAATTTCCGTTATCAATCGGCCGTACAACGATCGGTTGGATGATTCCCTGCGCCTGAATCGAAGCCGATAGTTCTTCCAATGTTTCAGGAGATACATTTTTCCGGGGTTGATATACTCCGGGTCTCAGGTGGGCGATAGAAATTTCAGCTAATTCACCGTCGGATGACATCGTTTGACTCTGAGTCGCCATTTGTTGCTTTTCTCTTGCCATAGAACTTGTCGAAAGCAACGCATCCAAACCTTTTCCTAAACCACGTCTAGACATGTAAGCGGATTCCTTTTGGGTTATGCAATGACTTCATCTCGGCGCAACATCTCTCCGGCTAATGCGAGATAAGCCTTGGCACCAACAGAATATTTATCGTAATACATTGCTGGTTTACCATGACTTGGCGCTTCAGCAAGACGAACATTACGTGGGATAACGGTACGATACACTTTATCACCAAAGTGCTGTTTTAATTGATCGGATACCTCATTGGAGAGTCGATTACGAGGATCGTACATCGTTCTCAGTAACCCTTCGATTTTCAGATTACTATTCACAACAGCTGCCAACTTACTAATGGTATCCATCAGGGCCGTTAATCCCTCAAGCGCGAAATACTCACATTGCATTGGTACTAAAACTGAATCCGCAGCAGCCATCGCATTGATTGTAAGGAGGTTAAGAGAGGGAGGACAATCAATAAAGATGAAATCATAGTTATCACGAACCGAAGAGAGTATGTTTTTCAGCCGGACTTCACGGGCAAAAACTTCCATCAGTTTGATTTCCGCAGCTGTCACATCACCGTTTGCAGCGATCAGATGATAACGGCCAGTCGTCTTTTGACAGACAACTTCCTGAAACGGTACTTCCTCAACTAATAAATCGTAAGCGGTATAATCAATCTGGTACTTATCAACACCGCTTGCCATTGTTGCGTTGCCCTGCGGGTCAAGATCAATCACTAATACCTTACGTTTCGTTGCCGCCATAGAGGCAGCAAGATTGACACAAGTCGTTGTTTTACCAACACCACCTTTCTGGTTGGCGATTGCTACTATTTTTCCCACGGCATGCCTCGTTGTCTATTCCTTGCGCGATAAGATTACAAGATGACGCTCACCTTCGAGTTCAGGAACGGCTAAAGATTGGATATCCGTCACAAAACACCATTCAGGAAGCATATCTATCTCATCATGCGGTATTTGTCCTTTCAATGCCAAAAAAACTCCACCATCTGCTTTAGGGAGGTGGTGACACCAATTTACCATATCTACCATGGAAGCAAATGCTCTGCTGAGCACACCATCAAATTTATCTTCCGGCTGGAAATCTTCAACTCGGCTTTGAACCGGTGTCACGTTATGAATGTTCAATTCATAAATCACCTGTTTAATAAACCGAATCCGTTTGCCTAAACTATCCAGCAAAATGAAACGCTTATCAGGGTTCATAATCGCCAGTGGAATACCGGGCAATCCCGGCCCAGTACCGACATCTATAAAGTGATTACCGGGTAAGTGAGGACTTACAACGATACTATCCATGATATGTTTCACCAACATGTCTTCCGGATCGCGAACCGATGTCAAATTATAAGCTTTATTCCATTTGTTCAAACGCTCAACATATCCGAGCAGAAGCATCATCTGATGTTCACTTACCGTGAGATCTGTCTGTGCAATCAACTGCGCCAGACGTGCTGCCAGCGTCCCCATGTTATGCTGCTTCTCCCTTCTTAAGCATCCCATTTTTCTTGAGATAAACCAGCAAAATAGAAATAGCCGCCGGAGTAATACCAGAAATACGTGATGCAATACCAACCGTTTCAGGTTTTGCCGTATTCAGTTTTAGCACAACTTCATTCGATAACCCTTTGACAAGGCTGTAATCCAGATCAATCGGCAACTTGGTATTTTCATGGCGCAGCGATTTTTCAATTTCGTCTTGCTGACGTTGAATATACCCCTCATATTTGACCTGAATTTCGACCTGCTCAGCAGCCTGACGATCATCTAACGCGGGAGAATACTGTGGCAGACGCGTCAGTAAATCATAGGTCATTTCCGGGCGACGTAATAAATCTTCACCGCTGGCTTCTCTGGAAATCGGAGTCTTGAGCATCTCATTCAGAGCCTCAACACCTGTTGATTCCGGATTGACCCATATATCTTTCAAACGTTGACGCTCACGCGCCATATTTTCAATCTTTTGGTTGAAACGAGCCCAGCGTATATCATCGACCAAACCAAGCTCGCGACCTTTTTCAGTTAAACGCAGATCAGCATTGTCTTCACGGAGTAGCAGACGATATTCGGCGCGAGAGGTAAACATCCGGTAAGGTTCGCTAGTGCCGAGCGTTGACAGATCATCGATCAATACGCCCATGTAGGCTTGATCACGACGCGGGCTCCAACCTTCTTTCTCTTGCGCATACAAACTCGCATTCAAACCAGCCATCAATCCCTGCGCAGCGGCTTCTTCGTAACCAGTCGTGCCGTTGATCTGTCCGGCAAAAAACAGCCCGTGAATAAATTTAGTTTCATAGGTCTGTTTTAAATCACGCGGATCAAAGAAATCATACTCAATTGCGTATCCCGGACGAACAATATGTGCATTCTCAAAGCCTTGCATAGAACGCACGATCTGCACCTGCACATCAAACGGTAAGCTGGTGGAGATCCCGTTTGGATATAATTCTGTTGTGGTTAACCCTTCCGGTTCAATAAAGATCTGATGACTATTTTTGTCAGCAAACCGCATGACTTTATCTTCGATTGACGGACAGTAACGTGGACCAATGCCTTCAATAACCCCCGCATACATCGGACTGCGATCCAGATTATTACGGATAACATCGTGTGTCTTTTCATTGGTGTAAGTGATGTAGCAAGGAATTTGACGCGGATGCTGATCACGACGACCTAAAAATGAAAAGATCGGTGTTGGATCATCACCGTGCTGTACCGCTAACTGAGAAAAATCAACTGAACGAGCGTCAATCCGGGGTGGTGTTCCCGTTTTTAAACGATCAACTCGGAATGGTAATTCACGTAAGCGTTGTGCCAATGCGATCGACGGAGGATCGCCAGCACGGCCGCCTGAGTAGTTTTCCATACCGATATGGATCTTGCCACCGAGAAAGGTACCGACGGTGAGTACAACCGCTTTAGCGTGGAATTTGAGCCCCATCTGGGTTACGACCCCGATCACTCGATCCTGTTCGACGATCAGATCATCGGCAGCTTGCTGAAACAGCGTCAGATTCGGAGTATTTTCCAGCGCATGACGTACATACGCTTTGTATAGTGCCCGATCCGCCTGAGCTCTCGTTGCCCGTACAGCCGGGCCTTTTGAAGCGTTCAGAGTTCTGAACTGAATACCTGCATGATCGATCGCCTGAGCCATGAGCCCGCCTAAAGCGTCAACCTCTTTAACCAGATGACCTTTCCCGATCCCACCAATGGCTGGATTGCATGACATCTGTCCTAACGTATCAATATTATGCGTTAGGAGTAATGTTTTTTGTCCTGTGCGTGCAGATGAGAGAGCGGCTTCCGTTCCTGCGTGACCGCCACCAACCACAATGACGTCAAAATTTTCGTGATAAAGCATGAACCGACCTCAGATATTCAGATCTGTGTAAGAAATAAAAGAGTCGCATTCTACCTTTTTTATCTCCGTTAGAAAATTGATTTTGTGCTTTTACACATGATCCTTGAACCTTATAAATATATAAGATCTTTATATAGATCTTTTTATTAGATCTACTATTAGGGAAGAGGATCTTTGTGGATAAGCCTAAAATGATCAACATGATCATCACTTTCAGAGCGATCAATCCTTGTGATCAAGCATTGATCAAATCGAGGACTAGCTGGGATCAAAAACAGTACTTATTCACAGCCCTAGTAATGATGCTAAGTTGTTATTGGGATAACTATAGCTTTTGCACTGGATCTTTCTATATTTATCCACAGTTATTTTTGGTTAAAAAATCAAATGAAGTACTCGATCAAAGTTTTAAACCGGAGATGCGGCTGGTGGGATTGATCTGGACGTATTTACTTTCATCGAGGCATTTGAGAGAAGCGATCAATGCTGGCTTACTCAAGTTGAGTGTGATCAAAACACGCTTTTTTAATATTCCCTTTCTGAGAAATGATGAACAAAAATAATTAAATCAATATCTTAACCTTAATTATGTTTATGGTATGCATTTTGTTCGGATAAAGGATACTGGCGGCTATTTTATCTCAATTGGCTTGTTATTGATGATGTGGAAAAGCTTGGGAGCTATTTCAGGGCAGCTTTAACCACCCTGTGGGTAACTACTTATGCACAATTTGATTATGAACTGAATTGTTCAATATGCTGAGAGAGCCATTCCCCTGCGGCATCTTCAGGTACCGGATGCTCAATAATATCAATCGTATAGCAGTCAGTCAGTGGAGTTGCTCCGATATCGAGCATGAGCTCGTAAGCATGTTTTCCCGCAGCACAAAATGTGTCATAGCTGGAATCACCGATAGCGACAACAGCAAATGATAATTTGTCCGTTCTGGGTGGCGTATCCTGAAGTGCTTGAATAAACGGCTGAATATTATCAGGATATTCTCCGGCACCGTGTGTTGATGTAATGATCAGCCAGATGCCTTCTGCTGGGATATCCGCTAAATCCGGCTGATTATGGATCTCGGTTTCATGTCCTTGTTGTTGTAGTAGCTCATCAAGATGATCACCGACATATTCAGCGCCGCCTAGCGTGCTCCCCGTAATGATATGGATCATACTCATCCTCTTCACAATGGAATTTCACAAATGGAATGCTTTGATTGCTTTAGATAAAACGTATTGACACCAAATCTCATCAGAAACATGTGTCGAGATACAAATTTTCAACATAAGAGTAATCAAACCGAAGCGGGAAAGAAAGACACAACTGTATATTGTGTGGATAGGGTGAGACTAACCGGTGCATGAACGAGACCTCAGATCATGATCATCTTTGTATACTCATGTGTGTTTGGTGTGGGTAACTGTATGAGTAACAATCGAGGATCATCGTTGTGTTCTTTGTAAAACATGACGGCTTTTAAGCGGATCCATCGAATATATGATCTGCTGGCGTAATTCTCATCTCTGCCGCTACTTTGATATACAGGTATCACCCTCAAACCGTGAAATCACTCGTAAAAATAGGTAATGAAGATGTTGGCCAAAGGATGACTTTCTTCGAGTCAGAACAAATATTTCTCTTTGGGGAGTCGCTGTAATCCCCGCGGCTGTTTAAGCTGAACACACGTCGGTGATCTCCGGCGTCGGGATTCGAACCCCGCATTCAAGCTTAAGGAGTATAGACGTCAGTCTGCACTGACTTTACTATACACAGTCTTGCCATATCTAATTATGGTGGGCTGAATGAGGCTGGCTTCGGTCAGACCGTTTCCTTGAGTGCGGTAGTTCGAACCCGTTCAGCTCACCACCTTCCGAGATTCGAACCTCCTCTGGTGGTGAAATCATTCATCAACTCAAGGAGAGTGAAATGTCCAGTTTCAACACCTTTACCCCTAATTTACCGCTGACCGCCCGAGGTTATCTGATCGATTTTCTCGGCCTGTGTACCGATGCCGGAACCAACCAGCACGAACTGCGAGAAGTGCTGCTGTACCTCAATAATCTGATTACCTTTGATGAAATGCAGTTACAGCAAGAGGATGAGGTGTAACCCTGAAAAGCAAAGGAGAGCGCGGCTCTCCTTTATTATATGTAAGGATGAAGATCTGATTTTACTGTGGCTGCTAAATCAAAAGTAAACAGCGTCAGAAAATATTATTGATAATCAACTGATTTGTATGTGTAAAATTTTGGTACAAAATCATTTTGCAACTAATCTCATAAAGAAGTTATAGACAGCATTCCTGTTAGTCATCATATTTCATTATTTACATAATGGTGGGTATGAGCAGATGGCACATATAGCATATATGACGGTTAATGGTGAGAAGCAAGGGATGATTTCCAGTGGTTGTAACACTAAAGATTCAATGGGAAATAAATATCAGGAAACTCATACTGATGAAATTACCATCCTGGCTTGTGAACAAAATATGTTTAAAGATCAGGGCCAACACGGGAAGACACATCATCCGATTCAAATTATCAAAAATATTGATAAATCCAGCCCCCTACTATCGACGGCATTTGCTAAACAAGAATATTTGGATTGTGTGATTGACTTCTTCAGAACCAATGAGCAGGGATATAACGAAAAATTTTATTCTATTGAATTGAAAAAAGCAGTGATTACAGGAATCAGTTTTAAACTTCCTCACACTGTTATTGATCATAAAGAAGAGATGAATGAAGTCCTTGAATTAAGCTATAAGGAGATTATTTGGCGGCATAACATAAGCGGAACGATAGGATATGATAACTGGGATCAAGGCGGTTGGCTGGAATAAACCGATTTTTGCACCTGCTCTTTGTATGGAGTCGATGCAAAATATGTGGCTCGTGAAGGTATGATCAGAGATTGGCTTCGGCTGAGCAGGTTTCTTCTGAATCATAGCCAAGATAGTAATACCCTTGCCAGACACTGTTTCCCTGAAGTTTCATCGAGTATTGAATTCCTTCGCTGGTTGTACAGTAATGGTAACTATACTTTTTGGGCTCAGGAATATGAATCAGTCCGATTGCCAAGCCAATATCACTCTCTGAACTGACCTGATAAAAACTATAGCCGTTGTCGATATTTATTTGTTTTCTGTCTTCTGTTAGCGCATAACAGTTGTCAGCCGATGTGGCCTTATTGATGACATGGCCCTGGGTGATTTGATTGTTGTTTTCCAGATGAACGACAGTGACTTCAACAGGTAATTTCAGTTTTGAATTTTTGATCGCCAGACATTTACCATGCATCCAGCCAATATCATGAAAACCAGAGTGATGATTGCTTTCTGGTATTGTATGGCAGGATGTGAGTAACAAAACAGTGCTGAAGCGTAATAATTGTTTCATTTTATCTTCCATTATATGACCAGTGTGGTGCGTCACTTTTTAGCTTTTTAACACTATAAGACGCTCCAACAGTGTGCAATACCGTATTATCATTGACATTTTTCATATAAGTCACTTTAACACTAGTACCATCGTTTTTCTTGATCGTGATTGTACCACTCCATGTAATGGTCATATCGATAGCTTTTCCAGCAATATGATTACTTGTCAGTGAAGGTGGATAAATACTTCTGGGAGGAACGGCTAACCCAAACCCTTTGACCATTTCCAGAGCGCCGGCCTTACTTTTTGCCAGATCGTTATGATCCCATTGAATATCAACCCCAGACATTTTTTTAGCTTCTGATGGCTTGCATTTCCCCTGTGATATTTTCCACGACCAGTGAAACAGATAGGCTCGTTTGGCGCTTCTTTTGGTCGTTGATACTTTCACGGTTGCACCAGCATCGGTTAATGCTTTGATAAAAGCTTTGGCGTTGGCTTTGAATCCAGCTTCAAGAGCCTCAACACTCTGGCTATTCTTTGCATGTGAATTTGCCCATGTTACCCAATACCGACCGCTTTTCATTTGGTTGTTGTCCTCAGAATGATGTGGTTGTTGATTTTTTGCTTTATACGATTTTCGTGGTGTTGTTTATTTGGAGAAAACCTATAAGGTCAGGCTTGAAGGGATGACACCATAGATGCCCCACTGACTTGGAGAGGAATTATTCTAAATTTATCACTTAGTTAATTATACATTCAGTTTCATTTTCTTTTTATGATGAGATATTGTGCCGGAGAATGCTCTGATTTTATTGAATAGATAGTTTTTAATAGTTTGTAATGGGACTTTTTGACTGGGCATGAATAGCAAGCAACAAGGCATGAAGCAAAGGTATGTAAGGTATGTAAGGTATGTAAAAGGGAGTAAAACCGATTCATAAACAAAATTCCAAAATGACCATAATTGGCTTGGTTTGTTGTGAAGGGTTTCACTCGTTTCTCTGATTAAAAAGCGACTTCACTTCCCGATACAGAAACTCGAAAAGATCCGTCCCAGTAAGTCATCAGAACTAAACTCACCGGTGATCTCATTGAGATGCTGCTGGGTGATGCGCAGTTCTTCTGCGAGGATTTCTCCGGCCATGTAGCCTTCGAGTTGTTGCTGACCAATGGCGAGGTGCTCGGCGGCTTTATCCAGCGCATCGAGGTGGCGGCGGCGGGCCATGAAGCTGCCTTCTTGGCTGCCGGTGAAGCCCATACAGTCTTTGAGATGGCTTCTCAAGGCTTCGATCCCTTCGCTGGTTTTTGCTGACAGGCGGATCAATGTTGGGTCATTGACGTGGCAGATCCCCATCGTTTCGTTGGTTTGATCCGCTTTATTACGGATCACTGTCATGCCGATGCTTTCCGGGAGACGATCAACAAAATCAGGCCAGATCTCTTTGGGATCGGTTGCGTCGGTTGTGGTGCCATCCACCATGAACAAAACGCGATCGGCTTGTTTGATTTCATCCCAAGCGCGCTCAATCCCGATGCGTTCGACTTCGTCTGAAGCTTCCCGCAGCCCTGCGGTATCGATAATGTGCAGTGGCATACCGTCAATGTGAATATGCTCTCTCAGCACGTCCCGGGTGGTTCCGGCGATATCTGTGACAATCGCGGATTCTTTACCGGAGAGTGCATTGAGCAGGCTGGATTTGCCGGCATTGGGCCGCCCGGCAATCACCACTTTCATGCCTTCACGCATCAGTGCACCTTGGCTGGCTTCGCGCCGGACCATGTTCAGGTTATCGATAATCGTTTGCAGATCGCCTGCCACTTTACCGTCAGCCAGAAAGTCGATCTCTTCTTCGGGGAAGTCGATTGCAGCTTCAACATAGATTCGCAGATGGATTAAAGACTCAACCAGCGTATGAATTCGGGTCGAGAATTGCCCTTGCAGCGATTGCAGGGCTGATTTGGC
This sequence comes from Vibrio sp. MEBiC08052, assembly GCF_001506075.1. Taxonomy (GTDB): domain Bacteria; phylum Pseudomonadota; class Gammaproteobacteria; order Enterobacterales; family Vibrionaceae; genus Vibrio. The sequence continues at coordinate 477,792 of NZ_KQ947476.1, forward strand.
TGCCTGTTCTGAACTGGCATCGATTAAATCAGCAATGGCTTCTGCTTGTGCGAGATCCAGTTTATCGTTGAGGAACGCTCGTTCTGAGAACTCTCCGGGACGCGCTGTGCGAATACCGGGAATAGTGAGAATCCGGCGGATCAGCATATCCATGACGACGGGACCACCGTGTCCTTGGAGCTCAAGAACGTCTTCACCGGTAAACGAATGGGGATTGGGGAAAAACAAGGCGATTCCCTGATCCAACTGGGTGCCGTCTTCATCCTGAAAGGGAAGATATTCTGCATATCGGGCCCGGAGTATTTTGCCGGTCAACGCTTGGGCGACGTCAGCCGCTTTCGGGCCGGATACGCGAATAATTCCGACACCACCACGGCCTGTCGGTGTTGCCTGTGCAACGATTGTGTCTGTAGTCATAGTGAATTGGTCTGTTCAGTCAAAAAGGCAGTATCCATTATGGATAGTCATGATGGATCGTATGATGGGCATTGTAATCAGCCGCTAATAAAAAGGCGACCCTTTGGCCGCCTCTTTTCGCATTGTTCCGGTTTACTTCTTCGAGTGTAAACCTTTCTTCTCCAGCGCTTTGTAAATCACCATTTGCTGGATCAGGGTCACGATGTTTGACACCAACCAGTAAAGCACCAGACCGGATGGGAAGAACAGGAAGAAAACCGTAAATGCGACAGGCATAAAGGTCATAATCTTCTGTTGCATCGGATCGGTAACCGTTGTCGGGCTCATTTTCTGCAACATAAACATACTGGCACCCATCAAAAGTGGCATGATGTAGTATGGGTCTTGGGCAGACAAGTCGTGAATCCAACCAAAGAACGGCTGATGGCGGAGCTCAACAGATTCCATCAGCGCCCAGTAGAGCGAGATGAAGATCGGCATTTGCAGAAGAATCGGGAAACAGCCGCCCAGCGGGTTCACTTTTTCTGATTTATATAACGCCATCATTTCCTGGCTCATGCGTTGGCGGTCATCACCAATGCGTTCACGCATTGCTTGCAACTTCGGTTGCAGCATGCGCATTTTGGCCATGGAAGTATACTGAGCCTTGGTCAGTGGATACATCACACCACGGACAATAAAGGTCAGACAGATAATCGCGATACCCCAGTTAGAGACAATGCCCTGAATAAAGGAAAGCAGGCTATGCAGTGGTTTGGCAATAAACCATAACCAGCCGTAATCCACAACGAGATCCAGATTTGGCGCGGTTGCTGCCATTTGGTCTTGCAGTTTTGGGCCAATCCATAGTGTTGCATCGAAGTCGGTGCTTTCACCTGTTGCGATGATCCGGTTTGGTTCTCTGATCCCGATATCACCAATATTACGGTTGGCCATTACCCGAGAAAATAGTTTCGTATCCGGTGCCTGACGTGGAATCCACGCTGCAGCAAAATAGTGTTGGATCATTGCTGCCCAGCCTTGACCATTGTTCAAGGTCTCATTGAGTGCATGATCTTTCATGTCACTAAAGCTGAACTTTTTGTAGCGAGTATTTTCCGTCGAGTAAGCACCACCATGGTATGTTGACATGGCAAAGCTACTTCCGGTTGCTTCCAGTGTCTGACGCAGATGTGCATACATGCCGACAGCAGCATTTTGGCCTGACTGGTTATTGACGTTGAAATCAACATCAATCGCATAGCTGTTCCGTTTCAGGATAAATGTTTTGGTATAGGTAATGCCGTTCGCCTGATAAGTCAGCGGGACGCGAACCTCATCTTGACCATCTGCCAGTTGATAATTATTTTGGGCAACTTGGTAAGTTGGGCGACCGTCTCTTTTATCGATCCCTTGTGGACCAATCAGACCACTCTGAGCGATAAACTGAAAATCACTGTTCTTTTTCAGCAGCGCAAAAGGTTGATCGGAATTCAGTTCTTTGGAGTATTGATTCAGTTTTGCAGAGATTACGTCACCGCCCACCGTATTGATGGAAAGCGTGAGAACATCCGTTTTCACGGTCACTATTTTTCCTGCAACATCCTGAGTTGATACCGGTTCAAACTCATCAGAGCTTTGAAGAGCAGCAGGAACTGAACTACTTGATTGTGTCTGCTCAACCGCAGTTGGTGCTGGATTCTGTGCTGCTTGCCATTTCTGGAACAGTAAGAAAGAAACCAGCGCCAAAGCGATTAACAGGATATTACGTTGAGAATCCATCGTTATTTATCTCTGTCTTGTCTTGGGTTAGGTGGAACGGGGTCATAGCCCCCTTCATTCAGAGGGTGGCATTTTAATAGACGTTTGCCTGATAACCAACATCCTTTTACAAAACCGTGAGCTTTCAATGCTTCTATCGCATATCGGGAGCAGGTCGGTGTAAATCGGCAACGTGGTCCTAACAGAGGGCTAATCAGCCATCTGTATAGATAAATCAGTCCGATGACTAACCACGATAAGGGCGAGACAGGCGTTGCCATAGTTTATCAAACAGCTTTGTTATTTCGTCATTGCTGAGTTCCTGAGCGCTTTTTTTCGCAATCACGACAAAGTCTTTGTGCGGTAATTCGTGCTGCTTCAGGCGAAAACTTTCCCGAGCAAGTCGCTTAAAACGATTGCGCCCAACGGCAGTTTTTATCTGTTTTTTCGGAACGGCTAATCCCAGTCTTGGGTGGGAAAGAGCGTTTTTACGGGCAATGATGGTAAAATGAGGCGAGCCAGCACTATGGGCTTGCTGGAATACGTATCGGTAGTGTTCGGGAGTTAACAAACGTAACTCCCGACGAAAAGCGTACTTGTTCAAAATAAGTCAGATTATTTTGACAGGCGTGCACGGCCTTTCGCACGACGTGCGTTAATTACTTTACGACCGTTCTTAGTTGCCATACGAGCACGGAAACCGTGAGTACGTTTGCGCTTCAGAACTGTAGGTTGAAAAGTGCGTTTCATTGTTTTTACCTTACTGATCAGTAGTTTCTAGGTTCTTGTTAAACCCGGTGTCGGGCTCTTTCTGCCCCTTTTACAAGAGGGAAAATTCCGACACCTTGCAACAAAGAGGCGGAATTGTAATCACTGCCACCGAAGGTGTCAATAATTGGGGAAACGAAGCGCCAGAATCTCTGGCTTATAAATTGCTTTTATCTCTGTTTTCAAGAACCGATGTTTTCAAGAACGGATATATAAAGCAAAGCCGCTTCATTTCAATTTGGTCGGGCGATTATACGTTGTACGGATAAAATCTCAAGGATCCTTATTCGATCCCGACCTGATTTAAGAATTTTTGCAAGCGGATATCCTGTGGATTATCGAAGATATCCTGTGGAGATCCTTGTTCAACAATTTTGCCTTCAGCCATAAAGATCACGCGATCCGCGACTTCTTTGGCAAATTGCATCTCATGGGTGACCACCAGCATGGTTTGATGAACCCGGGCCAGTTTTTTCATTAAACTCAGCACTTCGCCCACCCACTCCGGGTCGAGAGCCGATGTCGGTTCATCGAATAATAGTAGTTCTGGCTCCTGAGCCATTGCCCGGCCAATTCCCACTCGCTGTTGCTGACCACCGGAAAGTGATGCCGGATATTGATCACCTTTATCCCCAAGCCCGATGTCGTTGAGAATCTGCTGAGCACGCTCATAAGCCTGATCTTTTTTCCAGCCGAGGACAGTGATCAATCCTTCCGCAATGTTTTGTTTTGCGGTGAGATGGGCAAACAGAGCATAGTTTTGAAAGACGAATCCGGTTTTGCGTCTCAGTGCCAGCACATCATTTTTATTCGGATTGGTACTATCGACACTCACATCACCAATGGTAATCGTGCCTTGGTCTGCACTCTCAAGAAAATTCACACAGCGCAGCAGTGTTGATTTACCGGTGCCACTCGATCCGATGATGACAATGATTTCACCTTGATTGATTTCAAGATCAATCCCTTTGAGAATTTCACTCTCTCCGAAACGTTTATGAATATTGGTTAACTTGATCATCTCATATACGCCTTATTGAGTTTGTGTTCTGCCCAGCTCTGGACCCGGGTCAGGATAATGGTGATTCCCCAGTAAATGAAAGAGACGGCGAGGAAGGCTTCAAAGTAATGAAAGCTGGAAGAGGCTTCCATTTGTGCTTTCGCCATGATTTCAGCAACCCCGAGCGTAAATGCCAGTGAGGTTGATTTGATCATATCGATGAAATAGTTCATCAGAGAAGGTAAAGCGATCCGGGTGGCTTGCGGCAGAATGATACGACGCATCGACTGAGTGGTCGTCATACCGATAGACAGACTCGCTTCCATTTGGCTTCTGTCCACGCCAATAATTGCAGCGCGGATGGTTTCCGCCATGTAGGCCGAAAAGTGAAGTGCCAAACCGAGAATTGCTGCGCTGTAGGCATCCATACCGGTCATGATCGGGAAAATTTGCGGTAATCCATAATAAAAGAGGAAAAGCTGGACCAGCAGCGGTGTGCCTCGAAAATAGCTGATATAAAGTTGGCAAATCTGATCGAGAACAGGGATACGGAAGACTCGGATATTCGCAATGATGACCGATAAAATGATGGAAAGTATCATGCCCCAGCAGGCTAACTCTATTGTAATGCCGAGATATTTAAGCAGGATTGGCATCAGCTCCAGCATATATTGAAAATCAAAACCCATAATGTGTGTCTTCTGTTTTATCAGGAAATCAACAACTGGCAGAGGTCAGTGATTCCTGAATATTGGTGTCAATGCATCTGTGTGTTTAAAAATAAACCCACTGTGCTGATTCAGACAGTGGGTTTATTTGGTGTCATGATTCATCAGGAATCATGCCGATGGTTCATTATCTTTGTGTAATGTCTGTGTTGAACCATTTTTCTGAAATCTTGCTCAGAGTTCCGTCGGCGCGCATGTCTGCGAGTGCTTTGTTGACTTCACCCTGAAGCTTCTTACCTTTTTCATTATTGAGGAAAGGCCAGGCATTCTCAATAGTTTCGAATGGTTTTCCTGCCAGTTGCAGTGGTAACCCTGATTTTTGAATCACTTCCAGAATAGAAAGACGATCCATGACGAAGGCATCGATTCGACCCAAAGCAACATCCTGTTCAAAGCTTGAGTCATAAGTTTTGATGTTGATTTGATTGTCTTTATCGTGCTCACGCAACAGTTGCTCAAAGTTGGAACCTAAATTGACCGCAACGGTTTTGCCTTTCAGGTCATCCAGACTGTGGATGGTATTATTCCCTTTGCGTACAGCTATCTGTGCACCATCAATCACGTACGGGTCTGAAAATAGATATTTTTGTTTGCGAGCATCCGTGATCGTGATCTGGTTTGAGATCGTATCAACTCGTCCTGTTTCCAATAGACCAAACAGACCAGAGAAGCTTGCAGTAACAAATTTCACTTGATAGTCGTTGCGCTTGGCTATTTCTTTCCATAGATCAACTTCAAATCCTTGTAGTTCATCTTTTTTGACAAACGTGAACGGGAAGTAGCGGCCGGACATGCCGACTTTAACTTCTGTTGCTGCATGGACATTGATTGTTGTAAAAGCGAGAGCCGCAATTGCAGCAATAAACCATTTTTTCATGTTGATCTCCAAAATCTTTCGGGCGACTATTTTAATGACATATAGCATAACAAAAGAAATAACCATAAGTTATGGGTCATAACCTATAATAAAATATGCGTGTTTATTCATATGTTTGTTTCTTATCACGATCTTTCACGGGATTCGACAGCGGTTCAATTTCACAAAGTGTGATTGTGCTAAGCTGGGGATAACTTTGTAAGATCCACGCTTTTGTGCACGTACATGTGGGTAAACTAGGGACATTTAGGGTAGATCCAAGAATAAATTGGCCAAAAAGTGTGAATAACTTGGATCTAGTTTACAGGATTGACGATCAATTGCTGGCGATCTTGAAGATCAACAGGTAGAATTGCCAGTCTTTATCGATCATCTAATCAGAGTGAGGGAACAGTGTCATCTTCTCTTTGGTTGCAATGTTTGCAACAGCTTCAGGAAGAGCTTCCTGCGACAGAATTCAGTATGTGGGTTCGACCGCTGCAAGCCGAGCTCAATGACAATACTCTCACTTTATTCGCCCCAAACCGTTTTGTGCTTGATTGGGTACGGGATAAATATCTCAATAGCATCAATCGCCTTCTCAACGAGTATTGTGGGAGTGATATTCCAAGTTTACGTTTTGAAATTGGCAACCGTCCGGTTGCTGAGCAAAAACGCACACCGATACGTACACCGGCAGATGTTGCGGCCGAGTCCTCAGCGCCAGCCCGATTGCAAGCCAGAAAACCGGTTCATAAAACTTGGGATGATGATTCGGCACCGATCGAGATTAATTACCGATCGAATATGAACCCGAAGCATAAGTTCAATAACTTTGTTGAGGGTAAATCGAACCAGCTTGGTCTCGCAGCGGCAAAACAAGTCTCTGATAATCCGGGAGCAGCCTATAACCCCCTCTTTTTATACGGTGGTACCGGTTTAGGTAAAACGCACCTGTTACATGCGGTTGGCAATGCGATCGTTGATCATAATCCACAAGCAAAAGTGGTTTATATGCATTCTGAGCGGTTTGTGCAGGATATGGTAAAAGCGCTGCAAAACAATGCTATAGAAGAATTTAAACGCTACTATCGCAGTGTCGATGCCCTTTTGATCGATGATATTCAGTTTTTTGCCAACAAAGAGCGTTCTCAGGAAGAATTTTTCCATACTTTTAATGCGTTACTTGAAGGTAATCAACAAATTATTCTGACTTCAGATCGTTATCCGAAAGAGATTCACGGGGTAGAAGATCGTCTTAAATCCCGCTTTGGCTGGGGCTTGACGGTGGCGATCGAACCTCCTGAATTGGAAACGCGAGTCGCCATCTTGATGAAGAAAGCAGAAGATCACCAGATCCATCTGGCTGATGAGGTTGCTTTCTTTATTGCCAAACGACTGCGTTCAAATGTCCGTGAGCTGGAAGGTGCGCTGAACCGTGTCATTGCCAATGCTAACTTTACCGGTCGGCCAATTACGATTGACTTTGTTCGTGAAGCTTTGCGTGATTTATTGGCTTTACAGGAAAAATTGGTCACGATTGATAATATCCAGAAAACCGTGGCTGAGTATTATAAAATCAAAGTTGCAGATTTACTGTCGAAGCGTCGTTCACGTTCGGTTGCCCGGCCTCGTCAATTAGCGATGGCGTTAGCGAAGGAACTGACCAACCATAGCTTACCGGAAATCGGTGATGCGTTTGGCGGACGTGATCATACGACGGTTCTTCATGCTTGTCGGAAGATAGAGCAACTCAGAGAAGAAAGTCATGATATCAAGGAAGACTATTCTAATTTGATTCGGACGCTCTCTTCTTGATGTTTCTCGGGAATAAATAGTCATACAGAACAAATAGCACGGTGTCGGTCGATCCCCCCGACCAGATCGGTGGGGTGACATATAATAAAGAGCGAACTATGAAATTTACCATTGAACGTAGCAATTTGATTAAACCGCTTCAGCAGGTATCCGGAACGGTTGGTGGACGGACAACGTTGCCGATCCTCGGTAATCTGTTGTTGGCGGTTGAAGGTGATACCCTCATGCTGACGGCCACCGATCTGGAAGTTGAATTGGTTGGTAAAATTGCTCTGGAAGGTGATGTGGAAACGGGCCGAGTGACTGTGCCAGCCCGCAAACTCCTCGATATTTGTCGCGGACTTCCCGATGATGCAGTGATCTCAGTTTTATTAGATGGAGATCGATTACAGATTCGTTCAGGTCGCAGCCGTTTTTCTTTGGCAACGCTGCCGGCAAAAGATTTCCCGAATATTGAAGACTGGCAGAGTGAGTTATCGCTTACTTTATCGCAGGCGGACTTACGCGGACTCATCGAAAAAACGCAATTCTCGATGGCCAATCAGGATGTTCGCTATTACCTCAACGGGATGTTGTTTGATATTGAAGAGACAACATTGCGTTCAGTGGCAACCGATGGTCACCGTATGGCCGTTGCTCAAGTTGCCTTATCCGAATCATTGGCGGCACAACAAATTATTGTGCCGCGCAAAGGGGTTCTTGAACTGGTCAAGTTGCTCGATATGCCGGAACAGCCGGTCATCGTGCAAATCGGTAGCGCGAACATCCGTGTTGAAGTGAATCAGTTTATTTTTACCTCAAAATTGATCGATGGTCGTTTTCCTGATTATCGCCGAGTGTTGCCTCAGAGTACCAATAAAATTCTGGTAGCTGCTTGTGATGTCTTGCGTCATGCGTTTTCTCGCGCTGCGATTCTGTCGAATGAAAAATTCCGCGGTGTCCGCTTAAATATTGATGGTAGTGACATGCGGATCACTGCGAATAACCCGGAGCAGGAAGAAGCGGAAGAATTGTTGGATGTTCATTTTGAAGGTGAGCCGATTGAGATTGGCTTTAACGTTAGTTACGTACTGGATGTCCTCAATACATTGAAGTGCGATAATGTTCGAATGTCGATGTCAGATTCGAATGCCAGTGCTTTGATCGAAAATGTCGAAGACGATAGTGCTATGTATGTCGTCATGCCGATCCGGTTATAAGTCTAAGCAGACAATGAATACATTCGAACGATAGATTGAAGTATGCCACTTTCGCGTTTAATGATTCAGCAATTTAGGAATATCAAAGCCTGTGATATCTCATTATCATCAGGCTTTAACTTTCTTATCGGGGCCAACGGAAGCGGTAAAACCAGTGTCCTTGAAGCGATTTATATGCTCGGCCACGGCCGCTCGTTTAAAAGTAGTTTAACCGGCCGAGTGATCCAGAATGAGTGTCAGGAGCTGTTTGTCCATGGCCGTTTTTTGAACCCCGACCAAATTGAGATACCGATTGGTATTAATAAGCAGCGCGATGGCTCGGTTGAGGTTAAAATAGGGGGTCAGTCCGGACAAAAATTGGCTCAGCTGGCACAGGTATTACCCCTGCAATTGATTCATCCTGAAGGCTTTGAATTGCTTACGGATGGTCCGAAACAGCGACGGGCATTTCTTGACTGGGGAGTATTTCATTCCGTAGTGGCTTTTTTTGAGGCTTGGGGACGCTTTCGTCGGCTGAATAAGCAACGCAATGCGTTACTTAAAACTGCGACGGACTATCGAGAACTCAAATATTGGGATGCGGAACTGTCACGTCTGGCTGAGCAGATTGATGCATGGCGTGCCGATTATGTGGCACAAATTAAGCCAGTGGCAGAAGCTTTGTGTCAGTCATTTTTACCGGAATTTAAAATCCAGTTACAATACTATCGTGGCTGGGAAAAAGAGACGTTATATCAAACGCTTCTCGAAAGAAATTTTGAACGCGATAAAATGTTGGGTTACACATTCAGTGGGCCGAATAAAGCGGATTTAAGAATAAAAGTGAACGGTACACCGGTTGAAGATGTTTTGTCGCGCGGTCAGCTTAAGTTGATGGTTTGTGCCCTACGGGTTGCACAAGGACAACACTTAACATCCTTAACGGGTAAGCAATGTATTTATCTCATTGATGATTTTGCTTCCGAGCTGGACAGCGAGCGCCGTAAAAGGTTGGCAGACTGTTTAAAAGCGACCGGAGCGCAAGTTTTTGTAAGCTCTATTACCCGAGATCAGGTGGATGACATGTGTATGTCGGACAGCAAATTGTTCCACATGGAACAAGGACGGATAGAGCAAGGATAAAAAATAAAGAGAGTAACTCATGTCGAATAATTACGATTCATCGAGTATTAAAGTACTGAAAGGTCTGGACGCAGTCAGAAAGCGTCCGGGGATGTACATCGGCGACACGGATGATGGTACGGGTCTGCACCACATGGTCTTTGAGGTGGTAGATAACTCAATTGATGAAGCGTTAGCGGGTTACTGTAAAGACATCATCGTGACGATTCACGAAGATAACTCCGTCTCAGTCAGTGATGACGGCCGTGGTATTCCGACTGAGCTTCACGAGGAAGAAAATGTTTCTGCGGCAGAGGTTATTATGACGGTGCTGCACGCCGGCGGGAAATTTGACGATAACTCGTACAAAGTTTCCGGTGGTTTGCACGGTGTCGGTATCTCGGTCGTGAACGCGCTGTCTGAAAAGGTTGTCCTGACGATTTATCGTGGTGGACACATCTATACTCAGACCTATCGTCACGGTGTCCCTCAGGCACCGCTGGCGGTGGTTGGCGACACCGAAAAATCCGGCACGATGGTCCGGTTCTGGCCGAGTAACGAAACATTTACCAATACCGAGTTCCACTATGAGATTCTTGCCAAGCGTCTGCGTGAGCTGTCTTTCCTCAACTCCGGTGTGTCAATCAAGCTGAGTGACGAGCGTGATAGCAAACAGGATCACTTCATGTATGAAGGCGGTATCAAGGCATTCGTTTCGCACCTGAATCGCAATAAAACCCCGATCCATGACAGAGTTTTCCACTTCAATCAGGAGCGGGAAGATGGCATTACGGTTGAAGTCGCAATGCAGTGGAATGACAGTTTCCAAGAAAGTATTTTCTGCTTTACCAACAACATTCCTCAGCGTGATGGCGGAACGCACATGGCTGGTTTCCGGGCAGCATTGACTCGGACGCTGAACACATTTATGGATAAAGAAGGCTTCAGTAAGAAAGAGAAAACCGCAACATCCGGTGATGATGCCCGTGAAGGTCTGACAGCTGTTATCTCAGTGAAAGTGCCGGATCCTAAATTCTCCAGCCAAACAAAAGACAAACTGGTTTCTTCAGAGGTGAAATCTGCGGTTGAAACCACAATGGGTGAAAAATTGTCCGAGTTTCTGATTGAGAACCCGAACGAAGCCAAAATCGTTTGTTCGAAAATCATCGATGCTGCTCGTGCCCGTGAAGCGGCTCGCAAAGCGCGCGAGATGACTCGCCGTAAAGGTGCGTTGGATCTTGCCGGTCTGCCGGGCAAACTGGCGGACTGTCAGGAAAAAGACCCGGCCCTTTCTGAACTCTATATTGTGGAGGGTGATTCGGCTGGTGGTTCTGCCAAACAAGGCCGTAACCGGAAGAATCAGGCAATTTTGCCGCTGAAAGGTAAAATCCTTAACGTTGAAAAAGCCCGCTTTGATAAAATGTTGTCTTCTCAGGAAGTTGCCACGCTGATCACTGCATTGGGTTGTGGCATTGGCCGTGACGAATATAATCCGGACAAACTGCGTTATCACAACATCATTATCATGACTGATGCCGATGTTGATGGTTCGCACATCCGTACCTTATTGTTGACCTTTTTCTATCGTCAAATGCCTGAGTTGATTGAGCGGGGTTATGTTTATATTGCTCAGCCACCGTTGTATAAAGTCAAAAAAGGGAAGCAAGAACAGTATATTAAAGATGAAGATTCAATGACCCAGTATCAGATTTCACTGGCGTTGGATGGGGCATCATTCCATGTCAACCCTGATGCACCTGCACTGTCTGGTGGGGCGCTGGAAGGGTTGGTTCAGCGTTATAATTCCGCGATGAAGTTAATTGAACGGATGAGCCGCCGTTATCCATATGCTTTGGTTGGCGAGTTTATCTATATTCCTCGATTGACGGAAACCGATTGTGCTGATCACGATAAAGTTGAAGCTTGGACCAAACAGTTAATTGAGCAGCTCAATGCAAAAGAAGTGGGTGCAAGTCAGTACAGTTATAAGGTCGAACAAAATCAAGATACCGGGATTTTTTCTCCGAAAATAACGGTTCGTACGCATGGTGTCACTTACGAATATACGCTGAGTGTCGATCTGTTGAATTCGAAAGAGTACGGCTCATTGGCTACCTTATCTGAAGAACTGAACGGGTTGATTGAAGAAGGTGCGTATATTCAGCGCGGTGAGCGAACTCAATTGGTGAATAGTTTTGCCGAAGCCGTTCAATGGCTAATGAAAGAGTCTCGCCGTGGTTTGGCGGTACAGCGATACAAAGGTCTGGGAGAAATGAACCCCGATCAGCTGTGGGAAACCACCATGGATCCGGAAACACGCCGGATGATGCAGGTGACCATTGATGATGCGGTTGGTGCCGACGAGCTGTTTACGACCCTGATGGGCGATCAAGTTGAACCGCGTCGTGCCTTCATTGAAGACAATGCGTTGAAAGTTGCAAACTTGGATGTCTAGCCTATCCCTCTCATGAGAAACCATACCTTGTTATGGAAAGTTATGGAAAACAGCTACCAGTCGGTGGCTGTTTTTTTGTCTGTACTTGATACCAATTGGATATGAGAAAGGAGACAAAAAATTTTAAAAAAATTTATTTGATCCCCTTGATCCGAATTTGAACGACCATATATCTAGGTATGAAGAGGATGCCAACCGGGCCTCTGAATCGGAAGACCGCCTTGCTCTGATGAGAAGGTGAGTTAACCAAAGTACAACTGTTCGCTTTCTGGGTCATCTGAACAGATAGTCGGACAAAAATTCATGAAACTATTGCTTCATAGAGAGGATAGAAATATGAGAACTGTCGATTTCACACCTTTATACCGGAATGCCATTGGCTTTGATCGCCTGTTTAATTTAATGGAAACAGCCAACGCAAAAAATGGCTCTTCAGGTTATCCCCCATACAATATTGAGCAAAAAGGCGAAAATCAGTATCGGATTACGATGGCTGTCGCTGGATTTGCTGAACAGGACCTCGATATCACCCAACAGGAAAATACCCTGATTGTACAAGGTGAACGTAAACCTGAAGATGAGAAAACCTATATCTACCAAGGCATTGCAGAACGCAACTTCGAACGTAAGTTCCAGTTGGCAGATTATGTCAAGGTCGTGGGTGCAACCATGGAAAATGGCCTGCTGCATGTTGATTTGGAACGTGAAATTCCAGAAGCAATGCAGCCACGCAAAATTGCGATTAACGGTAAAAACCTAATTGAAAATAAAGAATAACGATCAGTTAGGGAAAGTTGTGAAAGAGCGCCTTTAGGCGCTCTTTTTGATCGCCTCTCATTTACCATTACCATTATTGGACAGACCACTATCGAATGATCATTTGGTGGCATTAAATATCCAAAAAACATCCAACCGGCTGTAATAAATTGCTCTTTTATCCGTCTAACTATCATAAAGGCTGTTGAGTCATCGTGAATTTATCACATTCGTATTGGCTAAGATAACCATTGCACGATACAGTTTGGTAAAGGCGAATTAATAACCAACTCTCATGAGAGCATGGAAGGATAGCTTATGTTGATCAGGAAAAAACCACAGCTCACCGAAGCTGATGTGACACCGGAAGCCATTTATCGCTCTCGCCGGAAATTTATGCAAGGTTCGCTCGCTCTCGGTGCCAGCGTCTTGCTCCCATCATTGAATGTACTGGCCAAACCCAGTCAGGAGGCCGGAACATTCCAGCCGAATGCACCGCAATGGCTGAAACAGCAGTTAAATGATGCGCAGGCAAATCAGCAAGTCATCAACGAACCCTTAACGCCTTACAAAAATGTCACGCAGTACAACAACTTTTATGAGTTTGGCTATGGTAAAAGTGATCCGGTTGATGACAGCGGGGATTTTCAGCCGTTTCCGTGGCAGGTCGAAATCGGTGGTGAAGTCGCGAAAGCCGGCACCTATCATTTAGAAGATCTCCTCAAAGGAATCACACTGGAAGAACGCATTTACCGTCTGCGCTGTGTGGAAGCCTGGTCGATGGTGATTCCCTGGATTGGTTTTCCTTTAGCCACATTACTCAAGCGGTTTGCACCGACCAGTAAAGCCAAATATGTCGCCTTTACCACGATAGAGCGCCCGGAACAGATGCCGGGACAGAAGAGTTTGTTTAGCTCGATTGACTGGCCGTATGTCGAAGGATTGCGAATCGATGAGGCGATGCATCCGTTGACTATGATTGCGGTGGGGTTGTACGGCAAAACCCTACCGAATCAAAATGGTGCCCCATTTCGCTTGGTGGTGCCATGGAAATATGGTTTCAAAAGTATCAAATCAATCGTCAAAATCGAGCTGACGGAAAAACAGCCACCGACGACATGGAGCCAATTAGCACCACATGAATACGGGTTTTATGCCAATGTGAATCCACAGGTCGATCACCCACGCTGGAGTCAGAAAGAAGAGCGGCGTTTGCCTTCGGGGTTATTAAGCCCGAATATTATTCCGACACGACTATTTAATGGTTATGACGAAGTTGCGCCTTTGTATCAGGGGATGGATTTAGCCCGTTACTATTAATTGAGTTCGTTAACGTCGTGGCAGGCTTTGAGCGTCGAGTACGTATGTAAGGAGAAATAGATGCCGGTTACTTTCCGTCGTATCGTGATGTTTATACTCGGCTGTACACCGTTGTCACTGTTGGTCTGGGGTGTTTTTACTCAGAATTTAGGCGGTGATCCGGCGAAAACCATTGTGTTGGAAACCGGACTTTGGACATTACGCTTTCTGCTGATCACCTTAATGGTTTCACCATTGGTCCGGCATTTGAAATGGCGTTGGCTGATGACCCATCGACGGATGTTGGGGCTGTTTGCGCTGTTTTATGGATTGTTGCACCTGCTGGCTTACTACCAGTTTATTCTAGGCGGTAATCTGACTTTGTTTGGCTCGGAATTGGTGAAGCGGCCTTATATTTTGGTTGGTGCTCCGGCACTGCTGATTTTGATTGCCTTGGGGATCACCTCAACCAAAGGTTGGATGAAACGGCTCGGCAAACGGTGGCAAACGCTGCACCGTCTGGTCTATATTGCGCTGATTCTGGGGTGGATTCACCTGTTCTGGCAGGTTCGTTCCAGTTATTACGAAGCTGCATTTTATGGCATCATTGGGGTGGTATTACTCAGTTTTCGCCTACCACAGCTGTGGCGGTTTGCTCAGTCTCGCTTGCGTCGGCGACACAGCGCATCACTCAAGACTCATTAAGCTGGATGAACGTTCTGTTGGTGAAGATACCGTCTTCAACGGTGGTCGGTATCTTGGTGAATGCTCGGTGCTTTATCTTTCTCTTCATTGTCCCCACTCTTGTTGATAGTTTTGATACAATCAGTTGATCAGAATACAGTTTGATCCGACGGAGTTGGAATGAAAGAACCGGAAGTCACGACATACTATCTTGAAATGCACTCGCTGGCGGCGTTGAATGAAAAACCCCAGCCGGAAGGTTTTGAGGTCATTGAAGCGCAAATCAAGAATTATCGCTTTAACCGTTATCTCTATCAGTTAGTCGGTGAACCGTGGCTGTGGCGAGATAAACTGGCACTTTCTGAGCAAGAATGGCAGGCATACGCTGAATCGCCACAGGTGAGAACTTGGTTTGCTTTAAGTCAGGGAAGTATCGCCGGTTATTATGAACTAGAGCAACAGGCTGACGGGAATATTGAAATCGCTTATTTTGGCCTGGCACCTGATTTTATGGGACATGGCTTCGGCGGTTACCTGCTGACCCATGCACTTCAGTCTGCATGGGGGTGGGATAACCCGCAGCGAGTCTGGGTTCACACTTGTACCCTTGACCACGAATATGCGCTGGCAAACTATCAGGCAAGAGGGATGAAGGTCTATCAGCAAACCACGTCTGACGAGTGATTTGCCACGTTGATAGGATAAAATAGGACGGGGGATATTCCCCCTTGATACTTAAATCCCTTCCCCATAGGCCTTTGTGACTTCTTCTGCGATGATATCAATCCCTTTTTGCATCTGTTCGTCGTCTTGCACATAATTCATCCGCAAGCATTGATGACCGTGTTCCCATTCTTCCTGCTGACCGATAAAGAAATACTCTCCGGGGATAATCAGTACCCCCCGATCTTTCAAGCGCTGATAGAGTTCCATGGTGGTGATTGGCAGTTCGTCGAACCATAGCCAGAGGAAGATGGCACCTTCCGGTTTGTGGATCCGAAAACGCGGGTCAGGAATCGCCTGTTGGAGCAGTTTGATGGCGCGTTGGGATTTTTGCCGGTAGAACGGTTGGATTACATGGTCACTGAGGCGCAGTAGATCGCCTTGTTCAATCATATAATTGGCGATTGCCGGGCCGATACTGCTGGGGGAAAGATTAATAATCCCGCTGAGATTCGTCATGGCTTGGGTGATTTCTTCATTCGCTATCACGATTCCGCAGCGGACGCCCGGTAAGCCGAGTTTCGACAGGCTCATACATAAAATGGTGTTTTCATTCCAGAACGGCGTCACATCTTCAAAAGTAATATTGGGAAACGGCAGGCCATAGGCACTATCGATAATCAGTGGAATATTGTGCTGGCGTGCGAGTTGATCGAGTTTACGGACTTCTTCGTCTGTCAGCACATTGCCGGTTGGATTGGTCGGGCGGGAGGCACAGATCGCGGCAATTGAATCATCTACTTGCAGATGTTCGAAATCGACATGGTATTTAAACAGCCCCCCGTCAAGCATCTCGATTTCCGGGCGGTAAGAGATAAAAATATCTTCATCGATACCGGCATCCCCATAACCAATATATTCCGGGGCCAGAGGCAGCAAAATTTTCTTATGTGAGCCGTCCGGTTGTTTGCCTGCCAGCAAGTTGAACAGATGAAAAAAGCTGCTCTGACTGCCATTGGTCAGGCTGATGTTTTTTTCTGAGATATCCCAACCGAGGTTTTCTCGCAGCAGCGCTGCCAGCGTCCGCAGAAAGGCGTCTTTTCCTTGCGGGCCGTCGTAGTTTGTCATGGCAGCAACCAGCTCGCCGCTATCGAGCAGCGACTGGCTCGCCTGATGAAAATAATCGAGCATGGCTGGGATTGCTGCCGGGTTTCCGCCACCGAGCATAATGGCTCCGGGAGTGCGAAGGCCGGTGTTGAGATCATCCATGAGCTGAGTGATACCTGAGTATCGGTTAAATTTTTCACCAAACGAAGAGAACTGCATGACTGAATTACCTGATATATTTTTGTAATAGGAAAGAATCGCTTTTCGTGACCGGAAATGATGCCGGGACATCAGTAGGATGATTACGGCACTCACCCACAATGCACCGATACCTGAGTTAACCGTAATGATTTTTGCTTGAAAAGCAACTCTTACCTCTTGTTTTATCTCCTCCATCTTTGGGGGGATTTCGTACAGGTTTGCTGACAGACCGTGTTGTGTGCTACCTCTGAACCGGGGATGTGCGCAAATAGGTTCGCCAGCCGCCAAAGTGACTGATATCTGTGGCATCGCTGAGGCCGATCGGTTCACAGATAAATCCTTTCACCCAGTCACCGTCGGCCAGCTCAACCGTCCCCAGTCCGAGCGGATGTGGAATCTGAGCGAGCAGGGCACCGATTGCCTGAATCGGCACCGACCAGATTTCAACCTCAATTCTGGTGCCTTCGGTTTCACGACGGACGAGACCGGGCCGTTGCGGTGGATCGCCGGCCAGCGCATACAAGCGGTAGTTTGCCGCTGTGTGAGTCTGTTGTTTGAGGGTTGCTCCCACGCTGGTGAGCTGGTGGTTGAGCGGTAATCCCTGCATGTGAGCCCCACAGACCAGCAGATCAAGGTGCGACGTCTGAGGCGGATACTGGCCACTGGCTCCGACGGGTAAACGGATACGTTGTTGCCATTCGCAAGCCAGATCCATCAGCTTTCTGTCGGAGAATGCCGGGGCAAACAGGGTAAAGCCGAATGGCATGGCTGTGTTGGTGAATCCGCCCGGGATTGCAATGGCACAGTAATCGAGCAGATTCATGAAGTTGGTGTAGTAACCAAGATTGCTGTTACGTGTGACCGGATCCTGATTGACCGCTTCAATCGTGTAGGTCGTTCCTGCGGTTGGTGTGATTACCACATCGACATTGTCCAGCAGGGCATCACAGGTGACTTGGTAATCCTGCAACTGATAAAACCCTCGGAAAGTATCCACGGCTGACAACTGTGTGGCCTGGCCGATAATGGTCTGAATCACTGGCAGACAGCGTGAGGCATCCTGTTCGAAAAACGACTGAATGGCAGCATAACGTTCAGCAACCCACGGCCCCTGATACAGCAATTTAGCGGCGGCGAGAAACGGCGATAAATCAAACGGAACCAGTTCTGCGCCCAGAGCCGTCAGTCTCTCGAGTACCTGTTCGAAACTGGTCTGGTATGCCTGATTCCCGAAAAAATTCAGTTGCTCCGGTTGTGGTACACCGATACGTAGTCCCTGAAATGTAACTTTCGGGAGCGTATGAATCGGGTGGACATCCGGTCGGGCGTAGCTGTCCTGACGATCATAGGTCGCAGCGACCTGATGCAACAACGCCAGATCTTCACCGTGACTGGTAAAAAAAGTGACACAGTCGAGGCTGCGACAGGCGGGCACCACCCCACGGCAACTGAGTACGCCTTTGGTTGGTTTGAGCCCGTAAATATTATTGAAAGCGGCCGGCACCCGACCCGAACCCGCGGTATCCGTTCCCAACGCAAACAGAACCTGACCGGTGGCAACTGCCACGGCACTGCCCGCACTTGAGCCCCCGGAAATATATTCAGGATTGAAGCTGTTGGTGGTGGCTCCCCACGGACTCCGTGTTCCGACCAGCCCGGTCGCAAACTGATCCAGATTGGTTTTCCCCAGCGGAATCGCACCGGCAGCAATCAGGCGTTCGACCACAAACGCGGAATGTTCCGGATGGTAGCGATATGCTTCGCATCCGGCAGTGGTTGCCAGCCCCGCCAGATCGATATTGTCCTTGACGGCGAAAGGAACGCCATACAGCGGGAGTTCGTCTACATCGCAGGCAGACAAATCATCAAGGTATTGATCGAGTTGTGCGGCGGTGATGGTACTGATCCAGGCTTGGTGTGAGTCTGCCTGAGCCAGCTTTAGTTGTTGATGTAAAAAGTGCCGTACCGAGAGATCTCCACTGCGGTACGCGGTCTGTAATTGTGAGATGGTGAGTATGGTCATCGGTTTGCTTCCTTACATCATGAAACGGGATGAGTCGTCAGGCTGGCTGACTCAGCCGTTCTTATGGTTAAAATGGGCTGACCGGCCTGAATCGGTGAACCGGCTGTATGACAAATGGTCTCAACGGTGCCGCTGATCGGTGAGGTGACTTCCAGCTCCATTTTCATCGCTTCGAGAACCGCAATGGTCTCACCTGCCGTGACGGTTTGGCCGGGCTGAACCTGTATTTGCCAGATATTACCGGTGACATGACTTTCCACCGCTTCGCAGCCCTCATCGACAGCCCAGCTCTCAGTTTCGGTTTCCAGCGTGACATCTTCAGCAATAAAATTAGCCTGACCGCTCTCAGCCCAACGCTGTCTTTCAGCTTCGAAAGCCGTTTGCTGACGGGATTTGCACTGCGCAATTGCATCGGCATGGTTTTCAAGCAGCTTTTGGTATTCACCCAGCGAGAAAGTCGTGGTTTCTATTTTTAACGGGTACTGCCCTCGCGGATGTTGCTGACGAATGGTTTGTAGCTCATCGGCACTGACCGGATAGAAGCGAATCTGATCAAAAAATTGCAACAGCCAGGGTTGTCGGAAGTAAGGCGTGGTGCGGTAGCGATTCCACATCTGTAAGGTGCGCCCGATGAACTGATAGCCGCCCGGGCCTTCCATTCCATAGACACACAAATACGAGCCACCGATACCGACCGCGTTTTCCGGTGTCCAGGTCCGGGCCGGATTGTATTTGGTGGTGACCAGTCGATGGCGCGGATCCAGCGGGGTTGCGACCGGTGCACCGAGATACACATCACCTAGCCCCATCACCAGATAGCTGGCATCAAAGACGATCTGCTTAACGTCATCGACCGATTGCAGGCCGTTAATCCGGCGAATAAATTCAATATTATCCGGACACCACGGCGCATCTTTTCTGACCACTTCTTCGTATTTACGAATCGCCAGCCGGGTGGCTTCATCATCCCAGGACAGCGGCAGATGAACGATTCTCGCCGGCACTGTTAACTGGTCAATATCCCCCAGTTGTTGCTCTAATTCGATCAGTGTATCGAGCAGTTGTCGGCGGGGCAGATGCAGATTGTCATAGTGAATTTGCAGCGAGCGAATCCCCGGCGTCAGTTCCTGAACACCGGATAATTTGCGTTGCTCCAGTCTGAGCATGAGCGCGTGTACGCGAAAACGCAGCCGGATATCCAGCACCTGAGGCCCGTATTCCACCAGCAGAAAATCTTCACCGCACTGGCGGTAGACGACCTGTTCCTGATTGGCTGAGGCCGGGATTTCGGCGACAATCGGGGTGTCTGGCAGCGCTGGTGTGAATGGATAGGGCTCAACCTGACACCGGCGGATCTGTGCATGTTGCCGTTGCTCGGCATCTTCCGCTTCGGCCAGCGAAACCGGCACAAAGTGAACCTTATCACCCGCTTTGAGCTGACCGATTTTCCATAAATCAGCTTTGATCACGGTGGCCGGGCAGACGAATCCGCCGAGACTGGGGCCGTCCGGTCCCAGAATGACCGGCATATCACCGGTAAAATCGATGGTGCCGATCGCATAAGCATTGTCGTGGATGTTGGACGGGTGCAACCCGGCTTCGCCGCCGTCCGGGCGGGCCCAGTCCGGCTTCGGGCCGACTAAACGGACACCGGTGCGGCTGGAGTTGAAATGCACCGTCCAACAGGCGGCAAAGAATGCCTGAATATCCTCATCGGTGAAAAAATCCGGAGCACCATGCGGACCATATATGACGTGAATCTGCCAGCTGTCGGACAGTTCCGGCAGGGCAGCCGGATGTTCCGTCACGCTTTGCGGTCGGCTGACGGACGGAGACGGATCCAGATGCAGCACATCTCCGCTACGCAGGGCGCGTCCGGTATGCCCACCGAACTGACCTAAGGTAAACGTTGATTTGCTGCCGAGATAATCCGGACACTGAAAGCCACCTTCAACCGCCAGATAACTGCGGGCTCCGGGGCCGGTAATTTTACCCAGCCGTAAGGTTTGACCGGCTTGAACCTCAGTGATAGCGCCCATTTTCAGTGGTTTATCGTCCAGCGTGGCCTGAATCTCTGCACCGGTCAGAACAATCTGTTTGGTCATGTTGAATCGCAGTATCGGACCGGTCACGATGATCTCCAGTCCGGCACAATGGTCATCATTGTGTAGCAACTGGTTGGCCAGCCGGAAGCTGAGAGAATCCATCGGCCCGGAGGGTGGTACGCCGACATGCCAGTAACCCCGACGGCCCGGATAATCCTGAATCGTCGTCTGAGTGCCGCCATTGAGAATATCGACGGTCTGTGGTTGATAAACAAAGTCATCCAGACTGCGAGTCAGAATCTTACCCGCTTGGAATAATGGCGTCTGAATCAGCTGTTGTAGATAACACTGGTTATGCTCCGGGCCGTACAGACTGATCTGGCGGAGGGATTGGATCATGCGATCCAGTGCCTGAGCGCGATTCGCGCCGTGAACGATAATTTTTGCCAGCATCGGATCAAAATATGGGGAGACGTCTACCCCGGCTTCGATCCAGTGTTCGATGCGTAAACCCGGTAGTTGCGGCCATTCGACGTGGCTGATTAATCCGGCACTGGGTTGGAAGTTTTTATTCGGGTCTTCCGCATAAAGGCGCACCTGAATCGCATGACCGTTGGGCTGGTTGTCGTGCTGCCATGCGGATAAGTCGAGTGTGCCGGCGCCTTGCTGAACCATCCACTCGACCAGATCGATACCGAAGACTTCTTCTGTGACGCCATGTTCGACCTGTAAGCGGGTATTCACTTCCAGAAAATAGAAATGCTCGCTTTGCTGATCGAGTACGAACTCAATAGTTCCGGCACTGCGATAGTTCACCGCGGTTGCCAGCCGGATAGCGGTCTGGCGCAGCGCCTGACGTGTGGCTTCACTCAGATTCGGGGCCGGTGTTTCTTCGATGACTTTCTGGTTGCGACGTTGTGCCGAGCAGTCCCGCTCACCGAGCGCGATCACTTGTCCTTGTCCGTCACCGAAAATTTGCACTTCAATATGGCGGGCCTGTTCGATAAATTTTTCTAAGAAAATGCCGCTGTGACTGAAATTGTTTTCGCTCAGTCGTCGTACCGAGTCAAACGACTGAGCCAACTCCGCGGCATTGTTGCATCGCTGCATGCCGATGCCCCCGCCCCCGGCGGTACTTTTGAGCATCACCGGATAGCCGATTTGTTCTGCCTGTGTTTGTGCATCCTCAAGATGGCTGATGAGATCACTGCCCGGCAGCAGGGGGACATTGGCTTGTGAGGCTATCGCCCGGGCGGAATGTTTCAGGCCGAATATGGTCATTTGCTCCGGCGTGGGGCCGAGAAAAGTGATGCCGGACTGCTCACATAAGGTGACAAATGCCGGGTTTTCACTCAGAAAACCGTAACCGGGATGAATGGCATCCGCTTGGCAGGATTTCGCCAGCGCGATAATTTTTTGCTGATCGAGATAAGTCGCGGCCGCAGCGCCTTCTCCGAGAGAATAGGCTTCGTCAGCCTGAAGGACATGCAGACTTTCAGCATCCGCTTCGCTGTATACCGCGACACTGGCGATATTCATCTGCTTGAGTGTTCGGATAATCCGGCAGGCAATCGCACCGCGGTTAGCAATCAATACCTTATTCAACATAAGTGATTCCGTCGTTTTCGGGTCGTCCCGTGGGGATTGTGAGCAGAATCGGGGTCGTCCCCGGCTCAGGTTTCAGACGGGCGAGGGTTCAGATGTCCCAAACCAACACGTCTATCGGCGTTGGGTTGTAGGCATTACAAGGATTGTTCAGTTGCGGGCAGTTAGAAATCAGCACAATGACATCCATCGCTGCTTTGAGCTCGACATATTTGCCCGGTGCACTGATGCCGTCTTCAAAGGTCAGACCGCCGGATTCGGTGATCGGCACATTCATAAAGAAATTAATATTGTGGGTAATATCGCGTTTGGTCATGGCGAATTCTTCATGTTCGCTGACCGCCAGTAGCCAGCTGTCACGGCAAGCGTGCATACATTTTTTGTCGATCGCATAGCGAACCGTGTTGCTTTCGGTCGCACAGGCACCGCCCAGAGTATCGTGACGGCCACACGTATCAGCGACAATTTCCAGCATCAGATTGCCCTGATCGGAGAGGATTCGGCTACCGGCAGTCAGATAGACATTGCCTTGTTCGCGAATCGTATCGATGGCGCTGTAGCGTTCCGCCGGATTGTTTGCGTTGTAAAACAGAGTATCCGCAGCCTGATTTCCTTCCAGATCAAGGATACGGACCGTCTGCCCCTGATGAACGACTTTCATGTAGTAGTCACCGGCCGCAACGGTATCCCGGCGGATTGCATCTTCAGCGCGTAGTGAACTTTCAATAATCATCAGAATACCTCCTGAGGGGATGTGCAGTGGTAGCGGCGGTTATTTTCAAGACCGCGTTGATTTTCATCTTTTCCGTGTGCGGGTTCGGTAAGAATGGCGGTTGCACTGGATTGGGTCAGTGTCAGTTGTACGGGCTTAAA
This sequence comes from Vibrio sp. MEBiC08052, assembly GCF_001506075.1. Classification (GTDB taxonomy): domain Bacteria; phylum Pseudomonadota; class Gammaproteobacteria; order Enterobacterales; family Vibrionaceae; genus Vibrio. The sequence continues at coordinate 501,130 of NZ_KQ947476.1, forward strand.
CGGATATTCAGACGCCGGGTTGAGCGGATGCGGGCAAGTGGTCAGGATGACCAGTGTTTCCATTTCGAAATACAGGGCAATACTATCACCGGGCTGGCTATGGTCTTTCTCATAGATGAGGTGACCCGCCGCATCGGTGCGCACCTGGCTGAACAGGTTCAGATTGGCGGCCAGATCGCGTTTGCCGAGGCCATATTTGGCAACTTCAACCAGCAGAGCGTCATAGCCGTTCTGTTTCCATTGATTCCGGTCAGTTTGATAACTGCGCTCTCCCCATTTTTGGGCTACTTTGGCTTTATTGGTGACGCCACAGACGGTGTCGATCCAACCGGTATCATCGTGTTCGATGCGACAAAAAATCCGCCCCATATCCGAGTAAAGGCAGTGGCCGGCCGTGAGTTTAAAGGTGTGCTGGCATTTGAGTGTATCGGGGGCATTGTAGCGCTCCAGCAGATTTTCCGGGTTGTAAAACAGTACACTCAGATTCGCACCACCTTCAATATCGGTCGCTGTCAGTGTATAGCCGCGTGGTATTTTCATCGACCAGTGAGAGGCACCGGGAATGACTTCAGTAAAAATAACTTCTGGGGCTGAAGGTTGCGTCGGTTTGGTATAAGACATTATTTTTTCATTCGGCATCTTTTCATTAGACACGTTTTCATTAGATATGGTTGTATTAGACATTGTGCGTTCCTCAGATTGCATCAGGAATCGGTGGGCTCACCGGACTGAAACGTTCAGTCAGCAGATGAAGTGTCTGATCGGATTGAGCCGCGGTTTTATGTAAAGGAATATCGAAGGTCACTTGTGCGCCGTAGCGTTCCGGTGATTGTGGGTCAATACGCGGATGGTCAAACACCCAAATCCGGCTGCCAAGATGGAAGCCTTCGCTCAAATCGTGGGTAATCATGAATACCGTCAGATGTTGTTCCTGCCACAGCTTCCGTACCAGTTCGTGCATGTCTTTACGAATGCCGGGATCCAGCGCCCCGAATGGCTCATCCAGTAACAGAATGCGCGGCTGTTTGACCAGTGACTGAGCGATTGATAGTCGTTGGCGCATTCCCCCGGAGAGCTGGTGGGGATACTGATGTTCGGCATGACTGAGTCCGACTTGTGCCAACATGGCGCGAGCCTGTTGCTGAGCCAGTTGCCGCTGGTGGCCAAATGTACGGCCCAACAGGTGACCACTCAACTGAGAACAGCCGAATTCCAGCCCGATCATGACATTCTCCAGTACGGTCAGGTGGGGAAAGACTGAATATTTCTGAAACACAATGCCCCGCTCGACGCTGGGTTCTTGCCGAAGCGGTTGACTGTCGAGCAGAATCTCACCCCGGCTGACTGATTCGGTTCCCAGTAACAGATTGAGAAAGGTGGTTTTACCACAGCCGGAGGCGCCGACAATACTGATAAACTCGCCTTCATGGACGTTGAGGTTGAGCCGTTCAAGGACGATGTTATCGTCGTATTCTTTCCACAGATTGCGGATTTGCAGCATCGGTTGTTTCATCTGCTTACCCTCCCTGAGTCTGGTGATGCCATGGGCTGAGCCGGCGGGAGAGGTGCCTGAGCAGCCAATCCATCGCAAAAGCCAGCAGGGTAATCCACAAGACATACGGCAGAATGATGTCCATGGACAGATAACGCCGGACCAGAAAAATCCGATATCCCAGCCCTTCGGTGGCGACGATTGCTTCAGCAGCAATCAGAAACAGCCAGGCGCTGCCCAGCGTCAGCCGGACGGCATCGATGAGATGTGGCAAGATTTGCGGGACAATCACGCGGACAATCATTTGCCAGCTATTGCCTCCGAGGGTCTGCGCTTTGATCAGTTGTTCCTCCGGAAGTGACTGGGTTTTTAACTGGATATCCCGGATGATGATGGGGCAGATCCCAATCACGATGAGGGTCACTTTAGAGACCTCTCCCAACCCGAGCATGATGAAAAGAATGGGGAGGATCGCCATGGGAGGGATCAGGGAAATCGCAGTCACGAAAGGGGACAACGAAGACCTGATCAGGGGGAGAATTCCATTGGCGACCCCAAAACAGAGACCGATGAGCGCACTCAACCCGACACCGATACCCAGCCGTTGCAGGCTGGCTAGTGTATCGTTGAGCAGCAGATACTCTCCGGTCCGTTTGCTTGGTGTGAATGCCATCCGCTCAACAGCAGTGGCAAAGCTGCTGAAAGAGGGCAGCAATTTATCTGCCGGGTTGACGCTCAGACGGGCATCCGAGGCGACAAGGTAGATGATAAGGACAATCACAAAGGGCAAAGCCCCTAACATCAGGCGCAGTAACGGTGAGGGTTTCCGGTTAATGAGTCGGGTCATAACTACTCCAGATCCACAGTTGGTTCGGTGCGACAGTCAACTTCACACGATTACAGTTTTTGTTCGGCCGCCAGTTGCATGTAGGTCGGATTGAAGCGGAGCTTAATATTGTCAGCATTACCGAATACCCCGGTCGGCGTTTCGATGCCGATAACGTTGGCATCCGGGGCGCCTTCGCCCAGCAGACCGTGATCAAAAGAGAACTGCGCGACTTTCTGCATGGTTTTCATTAATGAAGCGCTGTTGGTAAATTGCACCGCATCGGCAGGCGAGAAGAACATTTGGGTGGCCTGTAGTTGGGCGTTATAACCGGCCAGATCGGTGCCTGATGCTTTCGCCATCATCGTTTTGGCAGCGTCGGCCTTGTCTTGTGATTTCATCACTGACATCACTTCATACCACGCACCGGTCAGGGCTTTGGCAAACTTGGGGTTGTCTTGCAGGGTTTTGGTATTGGCGACCAGCAGATCGATAATTTCACCGGGGATTTTTGCCGAGTTAAATACCAGTGAGGTGTCGGGAAGTGCGGTAATTTCACTGAGTAATGGATTCCAAGTGACGACAGCGGTGACATCCTGAGTCTGATAGGCTGCGACAATATCGGCATCGGAGGTGTTAACGACATGCACATCTTTTTCTGACAAGCCAACGGCTTCAAGTGCCCGAGCCAGCAGGTAATGTGACACGCTGAGTTCGACCAGATTGATATTCTGACCTTTGATATCAGCCAGCGTTTTATGTGCGCCTTTTAAAACTATGCCATCATTACCCGCGGAAAAGTCACCGACGATGACAGCCGTTGAATCAACGCCACTGGCTGCCGGAATCGTCAGGGCATCCATATTGGTCATCACGGTTGCATCGAACTGTCCTGCGGTGTATTGATTGATCGATTCAACATAATCATTGACCTGAACGACGTTGATTTGAATTCCATATTTATCGGCCCACTTTTTCAGAATGCCGGAGGAATCAGCATAATCCCATGGCATCCAACCCACATAAATCGACCATGCTAACGTAAATTGTGATTTTTCTTCGGCAGATGCCGGACGGGAAAGCGTAAGAGAAGATATGAGCGTGACAGATAAAACGAGTGCCGTGAGATACGGTTTCAGGAAAAATTTCATAGACCACCTCCACTGTGGGTCATCGGTATGAACAAGCGCATCAGAGACATAACCAATAATATAATTGGTTGGCCTCCCGGGCTTTTGTCCCTCCGTGTGACCTCAGCTGAGGTTGACGTCTCTCGGACCAGTCACTGCCGTGGCAGCCGGAACCCTAGACATCTATTTGACAAATTGTGATTAAAAATACTACTGCTTATGCTCTTCGCAACTAACGAGAGAAAAGAGCAAAGGCTATGCCAATATTAAATTTATTATAAATAACAATTAGGTTGGGTTGATATTTTGATTTTTTTGCTGGTGGGGCGGTCACTGCGTTGGTGCATTTTTGCACTGTTTCGGTGAGCGGGGGAGACAAAAAAGCCCTGCAGAATGAACTAATGCCGCTCGCTTAACAGCGAGCGACTCTTTTCTTATAGGGATAACGAGGGGCTTTGTAGAGTACCTGTCTTGGTATCGGTTTGCGTTTTCTCTTCTCTGGTAAGATGAACCGTTTGCCATTCTCTCTCAGGTTTTGAAGTTTCTTTGGTACCGTCCCTGGTGTACGGCCAGAACACCATAAAAACTCATCTTGTATCAGTCTTAGCGCATTGATAAAGCTAATTCTGAGTGGTTCCACACCGTAATACTCTGCCATCCTTTTCATTTCTAAGCGGACAAGATTGTAAGAGATAAAAACTCCCCAGAGCTCTTGATAAATCCCTTCCGCTTTCTGACTTCTAAGAACAGTGGTGTTGTCCAGTTGATTCTGTTTCAGCTCACCGTAGCTTTGCTCAATTTCCCAGCGTTCCCAGTATACTTTGACCATCTCCTTCAATGGATAGGTTTCTGGGCATTCCATTGATGTGATGAAGCCTTTGATTTCTCCTTTTGGCTCAGGAATGAGTACCAAGCGAGCTTGCCAGTTTTGTCCCAGATGAGGATATTCTTTTTGAGCTTGAGGAGAGACCGGCATTTTGATGAGTTTGTCATAGGGAGAGTACTCCTCCAGAACCTCATATCTGAACTTACTCTTGATTGGTGTCAGCCAATGGATATTCTTGCCAGCTCCGCGCCATGATTGGAAAAGCTCCGCTGATAAGAAACCACGATCAAAAAGAGTGAGTGAGTTATCTGGCGCAGAGCCAACAAGTTGCTGAGCGTAAGATATTTCACTATTGGTTATCGGGCCAAAAGCCACATCGGATACCAAATGAGTTCGGGTAGACGTTAATGTGACGGCTAATACAGAAGGGAATGTGGATGTGGCACTTCTATAGCCAAATTGTTGATTATCTTTTGTTTCAGGCACCCTGAATTGAGTTCCGTCTACACTCAAAACCTTCAGCCCACAAACTGAGGTCGCGGTATCTTCTTTTTCCCACTCAGTCGCGGTGGTATGGAATAAGTAACGTAATGGTTCAAAACCGATACGCTGCCTTGCTTTCACAATACTGCTAGTCGCAAGAGGGGGAAGTTCCCCCTTTGAATCAGGAAAGGCCAGTTCAAGCTTATCGCAGACGTCGCTGATAGAGCGGTTTCTCATTAGCCCAATCCCCAACACCAGCCAAACGGCTTGTTCCGCAGGAAATCTTCGTTTTCTAACCGCAGCACGGCCAGTTTGCTTTACTGCTTCAGAAATCCATTCAATAGGAATATTTTTCTGAAATGAATCGATTGATTCAGGGTAATGAAATTCAGCTGCGATTTGTAACTCGCGAGAAAATTCAGACATAAAAAACGGCCTCAGAAATTACTCTGAGACCGATTATGAGGCCACCCTAGGATCATTCAAGTTTTCTTAAACGATCGGCATTATGCAGAATGAACAGGGCTTTGTGAACGCTGTTTCTGTCTGATCGGATTATTTCTGCAATACCGAAATATCCGCGATTTCTAAGAATAGATTCCGTAAGTTGTTCAGCAGTGTCAGACGGTTGATTTTCAGGGCTTCATCATCCGCCATGACCATCACGTCTTCAAAGAATGCGTCAACCGGTTCTTTGAGTGCCGCCAACTGGTTTAGCGCTGACTGATAATCACCGTTCGCGAATGCCGGTTCCAGCGCTTCACTCAGAACGGCGACATTCTCTGCCAGTGCCACTTCTGCCCCTTCTTGAAGCAGGGCTAGGTCTACCTCTTCTGCCAGTTGACCGTCAAATTTGGCCAAAATATTACCGACACGTTTATTGGCCGCAGCCAGTGAATCTGCTGCATCGAGAGTTCGGAAGTGAGAAACCGCTTTGACCCGTTGGTCAAAATCAGCTGGTTTCGTCGGATGACGAGCCAGTACCGCCTGAATGACATCAACACTGAACCCTTCATCTTGGTACCAGGCACGGAAACGGCCTAACATAAACTCGATCACCTCCTGTTCGACACTTGCGTTGGTGAGTTTGTCACCGAACTGCGCTGCCGCTTCGGCAACTAAGTCAACCAGATCCAGCTGGTAACCGTTTTCGACGATGATACGCAGAATGCCTAATGATGCACGGCGTAAGGCGTATGGATCTGACCCTTTCGGAGCCTGACCAATGCCAAAAATCCCGACAATGGTGTCAAGCTTATCGGCAATGGCAACGGCCGATGAGATGGCATTACTTGGCAGGCGATCACCGGCAAAGCGTGGCATATACTGCTCGTTGAGTGCCAGAGCAACCTCTTCCGCTTCACCGTCATGGCGGGCATAGTGCATCCCCATGATGCCCTGAGTCTCGGTGAACTCAAACACCATTGAGGTCATCAGGTCGCATTTTGCCAGTAACGCTGCGCGAGTTGTTTTCTCGACATCGGCACCAATGCTTTTTGCAACATAGGCGGCTAACACCGCAATCCGGTCGGTTTTATCTTTGATGCTGCCCAGTTGTTTCTGGAAGATGGCCGTTTCGAGTTCTGGCAGACGATCAATTAACGGACGTTTGCGGTCATTATTGAAGAAGAATTCCGCATCCGCGAGACGGGGGCGAACTACTTTTTCATTCCCTTCAATGACGTGGCGTGGTTCTTTCGATTCAATATTCGAGACGAAAATGAACTTCGGTAGCAGGTTTTTATTGACGTCGTAAACCGGGAAATACTTCTGATCACCCTTCATGGTGTAAACCAGTGCTTCTGAAGGAACTTTAAGAAATTTTTCTTCAAAAGAAGCAGTTAAAACGACCGGCCATTCGACCAGCGATGCAACTTCTTCAACCAAATCTTCTTCCAGATCGGCAACCCCGCCAACGTCTGCCGCTGCTTTTTTGGCATCCGCGATAATGATTGCTTTACGGGTTTCGTAATCTGCGATGACTTTGCCGCGTTCTTGCAAAATGTCTGGATACTGGCTTGCTGATTCGAGCGTCAATTCGGCCTCACCCATAAAGCGGTGACCACGAATTACCCGGCCTGACTGAACGCCGAGGATTTCCCCTTCGATCAAGTCTTCATCCAACAAAATGGTCAGGGTTTTGACCGGACGAATAAATTGGGTGTCTTGGTCGCCCCAACGCATCGGTTTGGCAATTGGTAGGTTTGCTAACGCTTTTGCTGCCAGTTCAACAATCAGGGCTTTTGCCGGCTGGCCTTTGACTGCTTGCTTGAACAGCAACCATTCCCCTTTATCGGTGGTCAACCGTTCTGCTTGTGCGACGGTAATCCCGTTGCCACGGGCCCAGCCTTCTGCCGCTTTAGTTGGGTTTCCGTCAGCATCAAATGCGGCGGTAACTGCCGGGCCGCGTTTTTCGACGACTTTATCGGGTTGATTTTCCGCTAAACCGGCAACTTTCAGGGCCAGACGACGTGGTGTGGCGTACCACTGCATTGTTTCAAAAGGTAGATCAGCTGTTTTCAGCTCAGCTTGAAAGTTGTGATAAAACGCTTCAGCCAGTGTGCGAAGCTGTGTCGGTGGGAGTTCTTCCGTTCCCAATTCGATTAAAAGTTCTTTAGCCATGCTTTTCTCTCCCCTTATGCCTGTTGGTCTTGCTTTTTGCACATTGGGAAGCCCAACGCTTCACGAGATGCGTAATAAGCTTCTGCGACTGCTTTGGTCAAATTACGAATCCGTAAGATGTAGCGTTGACGCTCTGTGACAGAGATCGCTTTACGCGCATCGAGCAGGTTAAATGCGTGCCCTGCTTTGAGAATGCGCTCATAGGCAGGCAGTGGGAGTGGCGCTTCTAATGCCAGCAGATGCTGACACTCTTTTTCGCATTGATCGAAGAAGCTGAACAAAAAGTCCACATCAGCATGTTCAAAGTTATAAGTGGACTGTTCCACTTCATTTTGATGATAGATGTCACCGTAGGTGACTTTACCCAGAGGCCCGTCCGTCCAGACGAGATCATAAACGGAATCGACACTCTGAATATACATTGCAAGACGTTCTATTCCGTAAGTAATTTCACCGGTGACTGGCTTACACTCCAGACCGCCGACTTGTTGGAAATAGGTAAACTGGGTGACTTCCATACCATTGAGCCAAACTTCCCAGCCGAGTCCCCATGCGCCCAGAGTCGGGTTTTCCCAGTTATCTTCGACGAAGCGAATGTCGTGGACTTGTGGATCAATCCCCAGAGCTTTCAGTGAGCCCAGATAAAGTTCTTGGATATTATCCGGTGATGGTTTGATCATCACCTGAAACTGATAATAGTGTTGCAGACGGTTCGGGTTTTCACCGTAGCGACCATCGGTCGGGCGACGGGAAGGCTGCACATAAGCTGTCGCAATTGGCTCGGGGCCGATTGCGCGCAGGCAAGTCATCGGGTGAGACGTGCCTGCACCCACTTCCATGTCTAAAGGTTGAACAATCGTACATCCTTGACGGGCCCAATAATCCTGCAGCGCGAGGATCATCCCCTGAAAGGTTTTGATATCATAGTTTGTTTGCATAGTCGGGTTCGCGCGAGTTGTTTGAATCATGAAAAATAACATTGAATTATACCGATATATTGACGCATCGAGTAGTAGCAATCTTGTTTAATTGTTGTGCATTGTTCTTTTCACGACATAAAACCGATACGATGCTTGTTTTCCGTACATAAGCTCGCTAAAATCGCCGCGTCTTTGGGGAGTAGCTTACCACGCCATTCGTTCAGCATTGGACAGTTTGTGCAGCGATGTGGCTGGTTCGTTCGTCAACATATTTGGTGCACATCACCGTGGCGTTCGAGACTCATACGAGTTTAGCAAGACCTTAGACAAATATCGCGGTACCGGGGTAGGGCGCGATGTTTGTCTATGGTTAGTCATCCTGCCCCGAGAGCCTGTCGTGAATATTTTAGCTATATCAATCACAACCGTAACGCTGGCAGAGATCGGCGATAAAACTCAACTTCTTTCATTGATGTTGGCAAGCTGCTATCGCAAGCCGTTGCCGATTATTAGTGCCATCTTCTTTGCAACACTGGTCAATCACGCCCTTGCAGCTTGGTTGGGCGTCGTCGTTGCTGAATACCTTTCTCCGGATATTTTAAAATGGGTCATCTTTGCCAGCTTTTTAGCAATGGCGGGTTGGGTGCTGATTCCCGATAAAATGGATGATGATGGTGCCTGTTCGAGTCGAGGCCCGTTTGTCGCCAGCTTTATTGCGTTTTTCGTTGCGGAAATCGGGGATAAAACACAGATCGCGACTTCAGTGTTAGGGGCTCAATTTGCCGATGGTTTGCTCTGGGTGGTTTTGGGGACGACCATTGGGATGATGATCGCGAATGTGCCGGTGGTGTTGATCGGGAAGCTTTCTGCTGATCGACTACCTTTGGGGCTGATCCGGAAAATTACAGCCGTCCTGTTTGTCGGTTTGGCTGGCGTAGCAATTTTATACTGAGTCAGTTATTGGTGAACATATCGGTGACAAGCGTGATATCTGACATACATGCGTCATCAATCTCATGCTACTGTGATGCTAGGACGTCAACAAAGGGAGTTGCGTATGTTAGTTCGTTACACTGGCATGAGCTTGAAAAGCCAATTCTACTTGTACGCTTTTGGCTTTATTCTGACCATACTGGGCATGATGTTAACCGATATGTGGTTACCGATGGTGGTGGGTTCTCTCATTCTGATGGGGTTGCTCGTTGAGTCTTGGATCCAGATTTTTCATGTGGTGCCACTGCATCAAGAAGTTCGCGCCCTGAAAAAACAGGTGGAAAAACTGCAACATCATTATCAGGATGAGAAGAACCTCTGATGCTTCAGCGTGTCAGACATGACATGTTTTGTGATGCTTATTCCACTTATTTCGGGCAACTTTTTGCTCACCGGGCAACTTCTTGCTCGCCTCCGGGCAAGATCTTGCTTGTATCTATCTTTATCTCTTTATAACCATTTGATTTTATTGGTGTGTGTGAGTTGGCACACCCCTTGCTCTAACAGTTCAAGAGCCTAAAGGTTCTATGTGCATTAAAAACATGAACTTATTATAGATAATTGAAGGAATTCAGAATGCCAACTCCATGTTATATCTCTATCGAAGGTGAAACTCAGGGGCTAATCACGTCAGGCGCTTGTACAGCAGATTCTATCGGTGACTCTTTTGTTGAAGGTCACGAAGATGAAATGATGGTTCAACAGTTCGACCACGTTGTGACTGTTCCTACTGATCCTCAGTCTGGTCAGCCTGCTGGTCAACGTGTTCACAAGCCTTTCAAATTCACTGTGAACCTGAACAAAGCCGTTCCACTGCTGTATAACGCACTGGCTTCCGGTGAAAAAATGTCTGCTGTGACGCTGAAGTGGTACCGTACTTCAATCGAAGGCAAGCAAGAAAACTTCTTCACCACAACACTTGAAAACGCAACGATTGTTGACATCAAGTGTGAAATGCCACACTGCCAAAACCCAGCAGACTCTGACTTCACGCAAAACCTGACTGTCTCTATGTCTTACCGTAAGATCACTTGGGACCACGTTAACGCGGGTACTTCAGGTGCTGACGACTGGCGTAAGCCAATCGAAGCTTAATTGTCAGCTGAACAGGCACTGCGTGTGTCTGTCCGACAATGCTTTGATTGTCCTGTTGCTCACCCGCGGGTGGGCAACATTGTTTATATCTCCTCCCTTGTTATCCTTTATCTTTTCTCAAAATCCTGATTTCATTGCACTCAATAAGGTTGCGCTGCGATACCCGTCAGCATAGAAATATTTCTCTTCTGAAAACAGTCCCGTTCTCTCAATATTATGTCTTTGATTGATATATCGTTATGATTCACTTTTTATCATTGCCCTTTCGGTCACAAGATATTTTGCCGGTTCTCACCTAAGCTTTTATTGTCTCACTCGAATATAGTGAGTAATCAATGGATCAAGAGCTTTGTAAGCTGTTGTTGAAAATGGCAAATTTGGGGATTAGCCAGAGAGCAGAGTGGAACGATGATCGTCGTGTTGCGTCGAGGGTAAGGAGTCAATGATGAGAATACAATCTGTGCGCATCGCTGTGACATTAATGGTTGGGTTGATGACTGGATGTGCAACCCAACAACAGCAACAGGCATCATCAATGATGGCGCAGTTGTATGATGGCCGCCCATTAAGCAGCCTGAACGTTACTGATGCAGCGAAGACCGAACAAGAAGCCATTACGCGTGGTGATGCCGCAATGCGCGAACAGAACGATGATTTAGCGCTGTTCGAATATATTCGCGCGCTGTCATTGCCATCGGGACAGCATCGGGATCAAATCCTTTATAAGATTGGGCGAATTCATCAGTTGCATCAACGTGAAGCGTTAGCAGATAAAGCCTATCAGATGGCATTGCGGGACAACCCCGATAATATCGATGTATTGCAACAACTGGGGGTGATTAACAGTAAAAAAGGGGCGTTTGATGTAGGAAAACGTTACTTTCTCCGGGCGATTGACGTTGATCAGGAGCGTTTGAATCACCCTGCCAACCTGAGCCAGACACGCAATCCTATCGAGTGGGTGGCGGCTTTAGAGCTTGATGAACACTCCCCGACGGATGCTTATATGGGACTGGGGATTATTTATGATATGGATTTTCACCATGAGCTGGCTCAGGCGCTCTATAAAAAAGTGCTGCATATCCAGCCTCAATCGGGCAAATTACTGCTGAACATTGGTTATTCCTATTACATGAGTGGTGACTATCTTGAGGCAAAACGCGCTACGCTTGCTGCATTGGCACTCGAGCCGGATAACCGCAGAGCGCAGAACAATCTGGCGCTCATTTATCTTGGTCATGGTAAAATACAGCGAGCGCTGAATGTGTTGATGCAGCAGATGGAAAGTTATGAAGCGTTCAATCGTGTCGGCTATTTTCTTATGATTCAGGGCGACCCCGGTAAAGCCATTCCTTATCTGCAACAAGCAATTGATGAAAAACCGTCCTACTATCAAGCCGCCCATGAGAATCTTGAAAGAGCGGTCGCTGACGTAAACGCTTTGGCGAATCAATAGTTATCGAATGATCGGTCAGTCACATCACGACTCAAGCCCTTTCTGAATCAAAAACTGATAAGGGATTTGCTCGATTTGAGCTGCCAACAGCTGATGATCCATAAACCGACAGAAACTGGGAATATCACGTGTTGTCGAAGGGTCATCTGCAATCACCAGTAACTTCTCACCGTCTTTCATCGAACGAATGGTTTTTCTGACCATCATGACAGGTTCGGGACACCGTAATCCTTCTGCCTCTAATATGTAGTCGGCTAATGATTTATCAATGGTCATGGCAGGTAGCTTTGTTAGTCATTTGAATGTCAAATAATACTGGCGAAGAAAAAATATTCAATAACCTCTTGGCAAATGAAACTTTTTGTTTTAATTTATTTAACATGTTTGCAACATTCGTGTCGGGGAGCAAGGAATGCTGAATAACATCGACAGACTGACTATCTATGCTCTGATGGGATTTATCTCTTTTGGAGCATTGGTGATGAGTACATCGGCGTCGGAACAAGCCTCACTCATGCCGGTATGGGGAGTTATTGCTGCAATGATAGGGCTTTGGCTGGAAATCTATCAATACGACACATCCAAGCATTGATTGAAAAGTAATTCTAAAAACAATGCAATATTTCCGACACTATCCCATTTTTCTTGGGCTTCCCCGCAGTAATGCGGGATTTTTTTGTCTGAATGATCCGCAAAGTGCCAAAAGGTAGTCACCGAAAGTCTGTTTGTTGGCAACGTAACGTTCGATCAATCATGCCAGCCAATGAAATGACTGGCATGACGAGGACGGAGTGCCGATGATTCCAGCCTCTCAGGCTAAGACAAAAAGAACCGATAGGTTGGATTATCGGTCTCGTCTTTGTACTGATAACCCAATTCAACAAGGTGAGCCGAAAAGCGGGTCAAATCGTCATCATTGAGTTCAAATGCACAGAGAACACGCCCGTAGTCGGCACCATGATTACGGTAGTTGAACAGGCTGATATTCCAGTGGGTACCGAGTGTACTGAGGAATTTCAGCAGCGCTCCGGGATATTCCGGAAACTCGAATGCGTATAACCGTTCTTTGAGTGGCTTTGATGGTTTTCCGCCAATCATATAACGAATGTGCAGTTTGGCGATTTCGTCATCTGATAAATCGATAACCGGATAACCGGCTTTACGCAGATCCTGAATGATGCTATTGAGCTCTTCCGGGCCTCCGGCGAGACGAATCCCGACGAAAACATTGGCCAGTGAGTCATCATTGTAGCGATAGTTAAACTCCGTGACCGCCCGGCCGCCGAGAATCTGGCAGAATTCGAAAAATGCACCTTTGCGCTCAGGAATGGTAACGGCAAGCAGCCCTTCACGCTTTTCGCCCAGTTCACAGCGTTCTGAAACGTAGCGTAAGCCGTGAAAGTTGGTATTGGCACCTGAGAGAACCGTCCCTAACTGTTTACCTGTGAGCTGGTGCTGTTCTGCGTATTTTTTCAAACCTGCCAGTGCCAGTGCGCCTGATGGTTCAGCAATTGCGCGGGTATCTTCAAAGATATCTTTCACCGCAGCACAGATTTCGTCACTGGACACGGAGATATGACCGTCCAGATATTGCTGACACAAACGGAACGTTTCATCACCGATGCGTTTGACTGCGACCCCGTCGGCGAACATGCTGACCTGTTCAAGCACAACCGGTTCACCGGCATCGAGTGCGGCTTTTAAGCAACCGGATTCTTCCGGTTCAACGGCGATTACTTTGATTTCTGGCATCAGTTGTTTGATCAGCACGGCGATTCCCGCAGCCAGCCCCCCGCCACCGACCGGGACGAAGATGTAATCCAAATGACCGTTTTGTTGCAGCATTTCCATGCCAATGGTGCCTTGCCCGGCAATCACGAGCGGGTGATCGAACGGTGGCACAAAGGTATAGTGATATTCTGCAGCAAGCCGTTCGGCTTCAGCTTTCGCTTCATCGAAGTTATTGCCGAACAGCACCACCTCACCGCCAAAGCCGCGCACCGCATCAACTTTGATATCCGGCGTGGTTTTCGGCATGACAATGGTTGTTTTGACGCCAAGCTTACTCCCGGACAAAGCCAGTCCCTGAGCATGGTTCCCTGCGGATGCTGTAATGATTCCTGCTTGGCGCTGCTCTTCGCTCAGGTTCGTGATCATGTTGTAAGCACCGCGCAGTTTAAACGAATGGACCGGCTGGCGATCTTCTCGTTTGAGCTGAACCCGGTTATTGAGTCTGGCAGAGAGCCGCGGCATATCTTGGAGCGGCGTGACGATTGCAACGTCGTAGACCGGGGCGCGTAAAATCTGGCGCAGATAATCTGCGCCGGTTTGATTGGTGAATGTCATCGACTAGTCTCCTAGCTTTGATTTATCTCTCACCGCACCTTTGTCAGCACTGGTTGCCATGCTGGCATAGGCTTTCAGCGCAAAAGAGACTTCGCGTTGACGGTTGGCCGGTTTCCAGCCGAGTTGATCTTGTTCTGCACAACGGCTTGCCAGTTCATCCGCTGGCACCACCAGTTCAATGGTGCGTCCGGGAATATCAATATCAATAATGTCACCGTTTTTCACCAGCCCGATAGCGCCACCATTGGCGGCTTCCGGAGAAGCGTGACCGATGGACAGACCGGATGTACCACCGGAGAAGCGGCCGTCGGTCAGCAGGGCACATGATTTACCCAGTCCCATCGATTTCAGATACGTCGTCGGATAGAGCATTTCTTGCATGCCGGGGCCGCCTTTTGGCCCTTCATAGCGGATAACGACCACTTCACCTGCCTTCACTTTACCGCCAAGAATGCCTTCAACAGCATCTTCCTGACTTTCAAACACAATCGCCGGGCCACGGAATTTCAGATTGCTTTCATCGACGCCTGCGGTTTTGACGATACAACCATCCAATGCGATGTTGCCGGTCAAGACGGCAAGACCACCATCCTGACTGAAAGCATGGGCTTTGGTGCGGATACAGCCGTCTTCACGGTCATCATCCAGCGTCTCCCAGTAACAATTCTGTGAGAAGGCTTGTGTGGTTCGGATCCCTGCGGGACCGGCACGGTAGAACGCTTTTACGTCGGCAGAGTCAGTCTGCATAATGTCATATTGCGCCAGCTGCTCTTGCAGGCTGAGGCCGAGTACCGTTCTGGTTTCGGTATTGAGCAGACCGGCGCGGTTGAGTTCGCCAAGGATCCCCATCACACCGCCAGCCCGGTGGACATCTTCCATATGGTACTTTTGCGTTGACGGGGCCACTTTACACAAGTGCGGAACCCGACGTGACATGCGGTCGATATCTTCCATGGTGAAGTCCACTTCACCTTCTTGTGCTGCCGCCAGCAGGTGCAGAACTGTATTGGTTGAACCGCCCATGGCAATATCCAGCGCCATCGCATTTTCAAATGCAGACTTGTTGGCAATGTTACGTGGCAAAGCCGAGGCATCATCCTGTTCGTAATAGCGTTTGGTCAGTTCGACGATACGCTGACCGGCTTTGAGGAATAATGTTTTGCGATCCGCATGGGTCGCGAGCAGAGAACCATTGCCCGGCTGTGACAGTCCCAACGCTTCGGTCAGACAGTTCATTGAGTTGGCAGTAAACATACCGGAACACGAGCCGCATGTCGGACAAGCGGAACGTTCGACCTGTTCACTCTGTTCGTCAGATACATTTGGATCTGCCCCTTGAATCATCGCATCAACCAGATCGAGTTTGATCAGTTGATCTGAAAGCTTGGTTTTTCCTGCTTCCATCGGGCCGCCGGACACAAAGATCACCGGGATATTCAGGCGCAGCGAGGCCATCAGCATTCCGGGGGTGATTTTGTCGCAGTTTGAGATGCAGACCATCGCGTCGGCACAGTGAGCATTGACCATATATTCGACGGAGTCGGCAATCAGCTCACGCGAAGGCAGCGAGTAGAGCATTCCACCGTGGCCCATCGCGATACCGTCATCGACGGCAATGGTATTAAATTCTTTGGCGATACCACCGGCTTCTTCAATTTCACGAGCGACCATCTGACCCAAGTCTTTCAGGTGAACATGACCCGGTACAAATTGCGTGAATGAGTTGACAACGGCAATGATCGGCTTACCAAAATCATCTTCTTTGACACCGGTTGCACGCCATAACGCACGTGCTCCTGCCATATTGCGACCATGTGTTGTTGTTGCTGAACGATACTTCGGCATTGTGTTGTCCTTTACTTAATTCTTTTGGGGTTAGGCTTTGTCTTGAGGATTGACGTAATCTAACCAACCCCATTTATCTTCAGTGGTTCCATTGAACAGTCCGAAAAAGGTGTCTTGAATCACTTTGGTGATCGGTCCGCGTTTTCCTGAACCGACGCTGATACGATCAACACTACGTACCGGGACGATTTCCGCTGCGGTGCCGGTCATGAAAATTTCGTCTGCCAGATAAAGTGACTCGCGGGTGATATTGGCTTCGCGCACGGTATAGCCAAGATCTTTCGCCAGAATCATAATTGTATCTCGGGTGATCCCCGGAAGAATCGAGCTGGTGGTCGGTGGCGTGAGCAGTTCACCATCTTTGATGACAAAAATGTTCTCGCCGGCCCCTTCGGACAGATAGCCGTCCACACTCAGGGCAATCCCTTCGTCATAACCGTGACGACGGGCTTCACCACCAACCAGCAGTGAAGACAGATAGTTACCGCCCGCTTTTGCACCGGTCGGAACGGTATTGGGGGCTGCGCGGTTCCAACTGGAGATCATGGCATCAACGCCATTTTCCAATGCTTCTTCGCCAAGATATGCTCCCCATGGGAAAGCCGCGATAATCAAATCCAGTTCAGTACCGTTTGGCGGACAGACGCCCAGACCGACGTTACCGACGAAAGCCAATGGGCGGATATAAGCGGAAGTCAGTTTATTTGCGCGTAAGGTTTCCCGGGTTGCTTCCATAATTTCTTCAACGGAATATGGAATCGGGAAGCGATAGATTTTGGCCGAGTTGACTAAACGTTGTGCGTGTTCCTGATGGCGGAACACAATCGGGCCTTTGGGGGTATCATAGCAGCGAACGCCTTCGAATACAGATGTCCCATAGTGCATTGCGTGCGTCAGAACATGCACTTGAGCATTTGCCCATGGCATCATTTCCCCGTTGAACCATATAAAATCCGCAGTATTAGTAGCCATTATTTCTTCCTTATGCACAAATTTTTTGTTGTAAATTGTTGTTTGGTAGTTCGTTATTACTGATTTGAATGACGTCAACGGTACGCACATCCCACAATTTTTCGATTTGATTGATGAGTGTCGTGATCGGCCGATCGCTATCGACGATAATTTCGACGCTGGCAACTTTACTCTCATGATTTTGGGTTGCTGCAACCTGTTTGATAATGAATCCGCGGTGGCGAATGACACGCAGAACACGCTCTAACAGAACTGGCTTGTCATCAGCTTTGATGTCGAGTAGATATCTTTCCATTTCTGGTGTCTCCTATGTATTTTCCAGCATGTCACTGTTTGATGCACCGGGTGGCACCAGTGGCCAGACATTTTCTTCTTCATCAATCGCAACATGCAGTAGGTAAGCGGTTTTGCTGGCCAGCATTTCTTGTAAAGCCGGTTCAACTTCTTCTTTCTTGGTAATCGTTTTGCCCGGAATATCGAAAGCGCGCGCCAGCATGATGAAATCCGGGTTATCGTCCAGAATCGTTTCACTGTGGCGACCATCGAAAAATAGAGATTGCCATTGACGAACCATTCCCAGACGCTGGTTGTTCAACAAGACGATTTTGACCGGGATCTGGCGACGTTTTAACGTGCCCAGTTCCTGAATATTCATCATAAACGAGCCGTCACCGGTAATCAGAATCGACTGGTCGTCGGGACGTGCTACGGCTGCCCCCATCGCGGCCGGTAAACCGAACCCCATGGTGCCGAGACCTGCGGATGAAATAAAGTTTTGCGGGGATCTTGGCTGAATGTGCTGAGCCGCCCACATCTGATGTTGACCGACATCGGTGGAGACAATCGAGTTGTCAGGCATCATGTCGGATAATTGTTTCAGTAGCAGCGGTGCGTAAATCAGTTCACCGGGATGGTCATAACGCCATTTGAATCCACTGCGCAAGCTCTCACTATGGTGAACCCAGGCGCTAATGTCATGCGAGAGTTCCAGTTGCGGCAGAATCGTATTGATGTCGCCCCGTAGCGCAGCGTTGGCACGTCGGAGTTTATTGAACTCTGCGGCATCGATATCAATATGAATCACTTTCGCATGAGGGGCGAAGGTATCAAGCTTGCCGGTCACCCGGTCATCAAAACGGGCCCCGACCGTAATCAGGAGATCACATTCCTGAACGACTAAATTGGCAGCTTTGGTGCCATGCATGCCCAACATGCCCAGATAGTGCGGGTCGTGTCGTTCAACCGAGCCCAATCCCTTGAGGGTACTGACAGAAGGCATGGGGTTGAGGCGTAAAAACTCTCGCACGGTTTCAGTTGCGTGAGCGAGCTGAACACCGCCCCCGACATAAAAAACCGGGCGTTGGCTTTCGTTGAGCATCGCTTGCGCTTTAGTGAGTTCATCCGAATTAACTTGAGGCATGGCAGGGGGAGTAAATGGGGTAAGCGTGGTCACCGGGGATTGGGCCAGCTGAACGTCTTTTGCGATATCAACGATCACTGGCCCGGGGCGTCCCGTTTTGGCAACTTCAAATGCCTCCGCCAATGTCGGTGCCAGTTCATTGATATCGGTCACCAGATAACTGTGTTTGGTACAAGACAGCGACATACCGATGACATCCATCTCCTGAAATGCATCCGTGCCGATGTGAGAACTGGCGACTTGTCCGGTAATGGCGACCAGCGGAACTGAATCAAGGAAAGCATCTGCCAGGCCTGTGACGAGGTTTGTGGCTCCAGGGCCTGATGTCGCCATGCATACGGCAACTTCTTGTGTTGATCTTGCCATCCCGATGGCTGCCATGGCCGCACCTTGTTCGTGACGACATAAAATATGTTCGACACCTCCGTCATACAAAGCATCGTAGATGGGCATGATTGCACCGCCCGGATAACCAAATATGGTCTTGATGCCTTGTTGTTTCAGGGCTGCTACGACGAGTTGAGCTCCAGTCATCGTGACCCTCCCGTACATTCATTGTTCTTGTTGCTTCGTGTTGTGTTGTGTGAGCACTTCATGTGCGACTCCCGTTATATCGCTTTGCCGGCTGGGTCGGCGCGCGTTTTATTATTGTACAGACTAAAAAAAACCCCCGGACTTTTCAGTGCGGGGGTCTTTTTCATCTTGCTGCTATCTTTCGTCCAGTAGCCCCCGCGCGGAATCAATAATGACCACGACTAGAATCAGGCTAATTAGAGAATGTAAACGAACGATCAGATGCATCATGAATAGAAATCTTATTTTTAGTTAATGTTCCAAGATTGATGAAAATCTCGACATACTTAGTGTGTAACATACAATTCTGTTACATGACAAGGAAAATATCATTCTTTTTTCATATTATTTTATTTTCCGCTTACGTTATACCTACCCCTGTACATTCAGCGTATCACTGATTGATACCATGAATATTTATAAATCAATCACAAGGGAATTATATGGGGTTAGCAATCATTCATAGTCGGGCGAGTGTCGGTGTGGAAGCACCATTGGTGACCGTGGAAGTTCATATTAGTAATGGGATGCCGGGATTTACACTGGTAGGCTTACCGGAAACCACCGTCAAAGAATCACGAGATCGGGTTCGGAGTGCAATTATCCATTCTCGGTTTGAATTTCCCCCCAAACGTATCACGGTCAATTTGGCGCCGGCCGATTTGCCGAAAGAAGGCGGGCGGTTTGACCTGCCTATCGCTTTGGGCATTCTGGCGGCATCAGATCAAATCATCTCGGACCATCTGGCCAACTATGAGTTTTTAGGGGAGTTGGCTTTATCCGGTCAGTTGCGAACAGTGAAAGGGGTATTACCCGCAGCCTTGGCTGCCGGGCTGGCTGACCGTGCTTTGGTTGTGCCGCATGAAAATGGTGATCAGGCAGCTTTGGTCGGACAAGATCAGCATTATTCTGCCGGGAGTTTGCAAGAAGTCTGTCAGGCTTTGTGTGGCGATGTGTCACTGGGGTTGCATCAGTCTCAGCCTCAGATTGATCAGCCCACATCTTCGCGAGATTTGCAGGATATTATCGGCCAGCAACAGGGCAAGCGTGCTTTAGAAATTGCAGCGGCCGGGCATCATAATTTACTGTTTCTCGGGCCTCCGGGAACCGGTAAAACGATGTTGGCCTCCCGGCTGTGTGACTTACTGCCTGAGATGAGCAATGAAGAAGCGATGGAAACGGCAGCGGTTGCATCGCTGACTCAGCAGGATATTCATCAGTACAACTGGAAACGGCGGCCATTTCGTGCCCCGCATCATTCCAGTTCGATGGCCGCTTTGGTCGGTGGCGGTTCGATTCCGCGTCCCGGTGAAATCTCTCTGGCTCATAACGGATTACTCTTTCTTGACGAGATGCCGGAGTTTGAACGTCGGGTGCTCGATTCATTACGTGAACCGTTGGAATCCGGAAAGATTATCATTTCCCGGGCGCAGGGGAAGACGCGTTTTCCGGCACGCTTTCAGTTAGTCGGTGCGTTGAATCCAAGCCCGACCGGCTATTATGAGGGCCAAGAGAGCCGGATCAATCCGCAACACATTCTCCGTTATCTGAGCCGGTTATCAGGGCCGTTATTGGATCGGTTTGACCTGTCGATCGAAATCCCTGCTTTACCCAAAGGCATGCTTGCTGAAGGCGGTGGTCGGGGAGAGACCACGCAGGCGGTTCGTGAGCGAGTGCTTCGGGCTCGTGAGTTAATGCTGCGTTTACGGGGGAAAGCGAATTCTCTGCTGACCAGCCGGGAAATCGAGACGTTCTGTCCATTGGCAAAATCTGATGCCGACTTTCTGGAAAATGCATTGCACAGCCTCGGTCTTTCTATTCGCGCTTATCACCGTATTATCAAAGTTGCCCGCACTATTGCTGATTTGGCGGAAGAGGAACATATACAGCGGGCACATCTGGCCGAAGCGCTGGGGTATCGTGCGATGGACCGATTATTGAAACAACTGACGATACAAGCGGTTTAAAGCGATAAGTTTTTTTAAAAACGGTATCCCTCGTTGAAAAACAGATCATTAATTCAGAGCCAACTTGTTTGAACCATCAAGCGACGTGGAACGGTGTTTGGGCGCAATAGGGATGACGAAGAGAAGCATGTTATTCAGTGACTAAATTTGTATAATCACACGCTATTTTATTTTTCGAGCGGAAATGACGTTTATCTTATGCTGGCTTACGTTTTATTGGTTGTAAATGCCTGTTTGGTGTTAGTGAATACCGGTTTTTGTTCTGTTGCGATCTGTGTGGCGGCTTTGATGAAATTGTTGCTGCCGATACCCGCTTTGAAAGCTCATGCGACGCGGCTTGCCAACGGGTTTATGTGGTTGTGGGCAACGGTAAATATGCGGATTCTGCATTTGTCCAATCCTGTCTCATGGGACATCCAGGGCGTCGATGACTTAAATCGGCAGGGATGGTATCTGATGATTAGTAATCATATGAGCTGGACGGATATTGTCGTGCTGTGCAGTGTGTTTAAAGATCGGATTCCGATGCCCAAGTTTTTCTTAAAACAACAGTTACTTTATGTGCCGTTTATCGGGATGAGTTGCTGGGCGCTGGATATGCCGTTTATGCGCCGTTATTCAAGAGAATATCTGCTGCGCCATCCGGAAAAACGAGGACAGGATTTGGCGACGACGCGTCGCTCATGTGCAAAATTCAAGCATACACCGACCACGGTGGTCAATTATGTTGAGGGCACACGTTTTACACCGGAGAAACAACGTGCAACCAAATCGACCTATCAGCATCTGTTACAGCCGAAATCCGGTGGCATCGCTTATACGCTGGCAGCAATGGGCGAGCAGTTTGAGAACATTCTCGATGTCACGTTGGCTTATCCGGATAATCAGGCAATGCCATTTAAAGATATGTTGATGGGCAGAATGCAGCGCATTGTGGTTCGGGTTCGGGTTTTGCCGATTGATGAACGGGTTTCCGGTGATTACTTCAATGACAAACCTTACAAGCGGCAGTTTCAGAAATGGCTGGGGGATGTCTGGGAACACAAAGATGGGTTATTGGATGATATCTATCAATAATGTTTGATGAGCCATGCGATAGACAAATCAGGGAGCCTAAGGCTCCCTGATGGTTTTGAGTCGTTTCGTTTAGGTTGCTACCTGAATCGGTTATTTTTTCAGTAAATAGTTCACTAACTCAAAATATTGTTCAGTTTTGATATCGCGCGGTGGCTGAACAAGATATTTATTGTTGACGATAATCGCAGGAACCCCGGTCAGGCCACTTTCTTCAAATGTTTTATCGAAACGGCGCACCATTGAATCAACGGCAAAGCTGTTAAATGCATTATCGAATGATTTGGCATCGATACCTTCATCGGTAAAGATTTGCTTCAAAGCGTCATCGTTCTGCGGTGGGCGTTGTTTGTTGTGGATGCGATCAAACATTACCGGCACCATTTTGTCTTCAACATTCAGAGAGACCATCGTTGCGTAAGCTTTACTCATCGAATGCGCCATATTGCCGCCCATGAATGAAACATGAACACGCTGGAATTCTGTTCCTGCCGGGAGTTGGGCCGCCAGTTTTTCAACGATTGGCTCAAACGCATTACAGTGTGGGCAGTAGAACGAGAAAAACTCCATGACTTTGGGATTCTCGGAATGTGGCCGATCAAGTACTTTGTAGTATTCGCCTTCTTTAAACTGAGCAGCGTGAATAGACAGACTGACGAGTAAAGTTGTTAATAAAGCAAAAAGCTTTTTCATGATGAACTCCATATGATTCAATTATTGTATTACCCACCTAACTTTAAATCACTCCCTACCGCACACATTCAATGCTGGTGAAACATTCTCTTGTAAAGTCACAGCAATGAGTTTTATTGAAGCGATCCTTCGAGGTTGGTTGGGTATCGGGGCTACCATTGAGGCATAAAAGAAAGTGGCGTTTCTTCCAGTGCTGAAATTTGTTCTTTCAGTGCGAGCACTTGTCCCTCCCAATATTTGGGGTCATTAAACCAAGGGAAAGCGACCGGAAATGCAGGGTCTTGCCATCTCTTTGCCAACCATGCCATGTAATGTACCATGCGTAGACCACGCAACGGTTCAATTAGTTTCAATTCAGAAGGGTTAAAATCGCAAAATTCTTGGTAACCTTCAAGAATTGTATCGAGTTGTGCAAGTCGATCGGCGCGATCACCGTGCAGCAGCATCCATAAATCCTGAATTGCCGGGCCGTTACGCGCATCGTCCAGATCAACAAATATCGGGCCGTCGCGCCAGAGAATATTGCCCGGGTGGCAGTCGCCATGCAGACGAATATTGTGAGTTTGTTCCGGCCAGAGTTGTTCTATGACATGAATCAGCAAAGAGAGATCGGAGAAAAACGCCTTTTCTATATGGGATGGAATAAACGTTGAGTTTTCCAGTAGTCGCTGGGGGTGATAGAGGTATTCGTCCAGTGTGATCGTCGGACGATGTATAAACGGCTGTTTTGCACCGACTTGATGAATGCGTCCCATGAACCGTCCGACCCATTCAAGCTGTTCAGTATTATCAATTTCGAACTGCCGTCCTCCCTCACTGCGAAACAATGCCAATCGATAACCCTGATAATGGTGTAATGTCTTGTCCATTAAGCGAAGCGGTGCGGAAATCGGTACTTCTGATTCAGAGAGTTCTTGAGCAAAGCGGTGTTCTTCTTCGATCTGTTCAGTCGTCCATCGCTCCGGGCGATAAAATTTCACCACATAGCGCTGACGAGATTCATCGGTAAATTGGTAAACTCGGTTTTCGTAGCTATTCAACGGCAAGAATCCGGATTCGGCTCGGATACCGATGCTCTCTAGTGCATACCACATGAGGTCTGGGGTCAGAGCATCGAAGTGAAAGGTTGCTTGTGTCATGATGAAAGCTTGGCTTATCGGTCTGTGATGTGTGACAAGAGACTAACATTGATTCACGATATCCCCAAACCAGCTCAATCCCAATCCCACCGGGGAATATTAAGAAGGCCTAGCAAAGGCGGCCTTCTTGAGGGGAAAGGGATTCCCTCGCGAGTTGAGCAATGGTTCATGATAAGCGGAATGCATTGACCGACTGCGACAGATCTGCGGCTATTCCCGTGAGTTTGCGGGTTTTATCCGCATTGTCATCCGAGGTTTCCGCAGTTGCTTTAGCCAAATCATTGATCTCAACAATACTGGCATTGATTTCTGCGGAAACGTGGGTTTGTTGTTCTGCTGCTGTCGCGATCTGGCTATTCATATCCTGAATCACAACGACGGATTGCCGGATCGCTTCTAATGCGTTGGTTGCGTGTAATGAACGTTCTTCGGCATGTTTCGCACCTTCTGTGTTCGATGCGATGAGCTGAACCGTTTTCTTGGTTTCTCCTTGTAGTCGTTCGATGACCGTCTGAATTTGTCCGGTGCTTTCCCGGGTTCGACTGGCAAGCCCTCTGACTTCGTCTGCCACAACGGCAAACCCACGGCCATTTTCACCAGCCCGGGCTGCTTCAATGGCGGCATTTAAGGCCAGTAAGTTGGTCTGTTCCGAGATGGCATTGATCACATCAAGAATGCCTCCGATATCAACGGTTTCTTTCTCCAGTTGAGCCGTGGTTGCAACAACTTGCTCCATACCTTGAGCCAACATCCGGATGTCTTGACTCATTTCTTTGACAATGTCTAACCCTTGTCGTGATTTCTCAGCCGCTTCCTCCGCTGCCGAAGATGCGTTCAGAGCATTTTGAGCAACTTCATCGACCGTCACGGTCATTTCATTCATTGCTGTTGAGGTTTGCTCCAACTGACTCATTTGGGACTGAGAGCTTTGATTCACATACTGAGCTGAAGAAGAAAGTGTCTGAGAGACTTGAACGATATTAGCAGCTGCGCCATTGATATTGGTGACAATATGACGAAGATTGGTCACCATATGGAAAACGGAGCGATAGATACCCGTGACATTTTTTTGTGCTGTTGGCTGATGGGACAGGTCACCATGAGCAATTTGTTCTACGATATCAGAGATCTGTTGTGGTTCTCCACCAATCGGTTTATACATCAGTTGAATGACCAACCAATAGACGATGCCTAAAGATAAACAAAGTAAGGCAATGGCTAATACGGTGGTCAAATATAAATTATGTTTTGACGGCTGAAGAATGTTGTCCCAAGAATCCCATGACCAAACCATCCAGTGAAGGGAGTCAATCGTTATTTCTGTGACATAATATTCTTGACCATTATGTGTATAAGAGTGAGCACTTTTCTCTTTATTTTTATAGGCAGCGTAGGATGGTCTTATTTCAAATAAATTTTTGCCGATATCGTCTAGATTTTTAGATGAAAAAATAAACCCATCCGTTCGACTGACAAAGACTTGCTTATTCTCTGAAATTTTATCTACGAAAGCATTCACTGTATTGATGGAAAAGTTTACTGATAATACGCCAATTACTTTTCCTTGTCGGTATATTGGATTCGCGAGTGCGATAACGTATCTTCCTGCCGTACTTTTGAATGGCGTAGTAACAATATTTTTATCTCCTTTCATACCACGAATAAACCATTCTCGCTGTTGTTGTCCGGCATTGAAATTGGGAATGAAACCGTTTGAACTGGTGGAGAATGTTGCGCCAGAAGGTAACGCGACATAAGCATTGAGGAGGTCAATCTTGCTGGAAAGGTCCTTGAGTATCGAGAGCATCTTTTTCTCGTCGGTCACCCGACCATCTTGAATTGGAAGGGTGTCTCCGACAATATCAAGAATATTGAATATTCTCGTGGTTTCAAGCTCGATCACCTGAGATATTAAAGTGGATTGATTGGTTAATTTGTCCGTATAATTTTCGCTAGATGATGAACGAAAATTATAAAAACATACAATTGAGATTATTGTAACAATGATAATAAATAATCCCCCAATATAGAATGTTAATTTAGCCTTCGCACTCACTGACGTTCCTCATGTTGAAATATAAGTCGTTTGTACTTAGAGCATACCATTGTTGGTTGGTTATTTGTTGGTCAAATTTACTGGTTGGAGATGATGTTTTTCGATAGACAACCCTATAGAAGTTGTGCTTATGCAGGAATTATTATTTAATTTAATATTTAAATTAAATTTATATCAGTTTTTTGTATTTAATCTCTGTAAGAGAATTATTCAATCTATATATTGATTACGTTTATTTGCTTGGCTTCGGATGATTCGAAAATGTCATCAGCATCATGACTCGATACTAATTAATTACGGTTGCTTGATCGGTTCGATTTTCAGTAGTGGTTGCATGGGGGGAAGCAGACCCACTAATGGGGTCATGCATGATTATTGGATAATACCGCGAGCTTTCAAGATAGCGGTTTTAAAATCATCTTCCTGATCTTTTTTCAAACCCGGAATCATCTCATCTTTGGCGCTATGGCGCATTTTCAGGTGATAGATCAGGATATCGTCACTTAAATCTGCTAGGTCGCCCTGATAACCCGCTTCATTAGCAAGCTTGACCAAAAACGCAAGCAGGTTTAGCTCAGAATCTTTTTGCCATTCGGGCTCTAACAGTTCGAGCAGTTCTTCAATACGGTGGCATTTCATTGGTTTCTCCATGGCATCAGTGTGGGATTACTCAGATAAAGTAACAAATTGAAAGCGGGAAACCAATGTGAAAGAGGCATAAAAAAAGCGCAGAGCATTGCTTTACTGCGCTTTCACTTGGTTGGCTTATGCTGCTTTAACTTCGGTTGATATCTCCGGTGCTTCATGAACACGTTTCTCAGCTGGAGTCATTACAGGTGCAACTTTTACTTTTGGTCCAGAAGCTGCAAAGCTTGCTCGACGCCGTGATGCACTCCCATGTGAGTGCGAAAACCTGACTGCTGTTGGGCGCATATATATACCTAACGGTCAGACACTTCCCTTGCCATTTCAATGGCCTAGATTAGCTATTGAGTCAAGACTTCATCATCACTGCTGAAGGTGGGCTCATCTGGCGCAAACCGTTCCGAATAGCTGTCTAGGAATTTCGTATGTACAATTTATACACACTTTGGTAAGCATAGCATTTACATATGAATTGATCGATAACCTTTTGTTCATACAATGTCATAAAATTTAAATTATTGATGCTGAGAATTGAGTTCTGGCAAAGTTCAGTATTACTATGGATAACCAATTTATCTCATAATTGGATGAGGTAGAGTTAATCGCAGAAGGCTGGGGGAGGTAGATATGTCTTTTTTGAAGAAAACCCTCGCAAGTTTTGGTATCGGGTCAGCAAGAGTTGATACTGTTTTACAACAAGAGGTGCTCCAACCCGGGCAGCAGACCAATGTCACGATCCATGTTTATGGGGGCGCGACAGCACAGGACATTGATAATATCGATGCAAGATTATGTTGTCGCTATGTCGATGAAGAGCCGATTGGCGATGATCGTCAGGGGAAATCCCGGACACACAGAGTGCATCGGAACTGTGTTTTGGATCAATGGCGCTTGCCGTATGCATTCACGATTCACCCCGGAGAGACTCGGGACTTTTTGGTGACATTCAATGTTCCTTGGAATACACCCATTACGATTGGTGATGCAAAAGTTTGGTTGGAAACCGGTCTGGACATTGCGCTCGCCTCCGATCCGACAGACAAAGACGAAGTAACCGTACGGCCGGAGCCATTGCTCGATGCAGTATTTAGTGCTTTCGAATCGCAGGGATTCCGAATTCGTCAGGTTGAATGTGAAGCAGCCAGTGGATTCGAGTTACCGTTTGTTCAGGAGTTTGAGTTTGTACCGACGACCGGGCCTTATCATGGTCGTTGGCGTGAAGTTGAAGTTGTCGCCTATCGCTCAGAGTCTGCTTTGGAATTATGGTTTGAAATTGATCGGCAACAACGAGGTGTTGGTGGCATGTTGTCTCATCTGCTTGGCAGTGGTGCATTGAAACGTCACCTGATTATTCCGATTGACACACCGCTTGAACTGGTGGCTGAACGAGTATTCGATTTTCTGGAAGAAAGCACGTAAAATTCAGCGTACACATGTAAGTTGAATTATGTCATACTCAGCGGTGATATGAACCCTCAGGAGTTTCGCATGACCTCGTTGAATCAGGAATATACGCTCAAAGAAGAGATATGGAATTCGGTAACACACGGTGTCGGCTTGATTCTGGGCATCATAGGTTTAGTGATGCTACTGGTGAAAGCCACATCTGTAACCGATGATATTTTGACGGTCACCAGTATTGCGATCTACGGTGGCAGCATCATAATGTTGTTTCTTGCTTCGACGCTCTATCATTCGATTCCGCTGCAGCAAACCAAGCGTTGGTTAAAAACGTTTGATCATTGTGCAATTTATCTGTTAATTGCCGGCAGTTATACCCCTTTTCTTCTGGTTAGCCTGAGAACACCCTTAGCGATTGGATTAATGATTGTGATCTGGCTGATTGCGCTGGTTGGTATTGTCTTGAAAATCGCCTTTATTCACCGGTTTAAGCGCTTATCTTTAGTGATCTATGTGGTGATGGGCTGGCTTTCTTTAGTCGTGGTTTATCAGTTGGCGATTCACCTCAATATCGGCGGGTTAACGTTGTTGGCTGCCGGAGGCGTCATCTATACGCTGGGGGTGATTTTCTATGTGACGCAAAAGATACCGTATAATCACGCCATCTGGCATGGCTTTGTTCTCAGTGGCTGTGCCTGCCACTTTTTCTCGATTTACTATTATGTGTTGTCGAATTGAGCGTTGAGATATTCGATGTCAATGCTTCGGAATACCGCTCAAAATAACTGCCGGTGTTCGTCGGCCTTTTTTGTCTGTTTTAACGTCGCCAGAATGCGGGAAAGAACAGAACCAAGATAGTCAGAATTTCCAGCCTTCCCATTAACATGCCAAAACTCAGAATCCATTTAGCCATGTCTGGTAGCGGTGCAAAGTTACCTGTCGGGCCGATGATATTCCCCATCCCCGGACCGACGTTTGAGACGGCAGTAATGGCTCCGGAAATACTGGTTGTCGGATCCAGTCCCATTGCACTGAGTGCGGCGGCAATGATGATGATTGTAATCATAAAAGTCAGTGCAAAAGCGACCACGGAACGAACAATGTCATCCGTGACCGGGCGGCTATTATAGCGCTGGACAAAGACTCCGGAAGGATGGATGAGTTTCATCATCTGCCGATTGAGTAGCGTGATAGCAATTTGAAAACGGAAGATTTTGATCCCACCGGCAGTCGAACCGGAACAGGCTCCGGCCATCATTAAAAACGCAAATAATGTACTGGGCAGCGCCCCCCAGGCGGTAAAGTCATCCAGCCCATATCCGGTCGTCGTCACTACAGAAACAATATTAAACATCGCAACTCGGATGGCATCCATCACGGGATAGCCGTTATGGATGACAAGCCACACACTCACAATGCCGCTTGCTGCGAGAAACAGATAGAAGAACCCACGCACCTGAGCATCTTTATACAGTTCGATCGGTGTTTTTTTACGGATGGCAGAGACAAACAGTAAGAAGGGTAATCCGCCCAGAAACATAAACACGGTGGCAACCCAGTGTGCGCCTTTTGAGAAGTGATTCATCGAGCCGTCAGAGGTCGAGTATCCTCCGGTAGATAATGTTGTGAATGAATGATTAATTGCCTCAAACACCGTCATGCCAGTCATGACATAGCCAATACAACATAAAAGCGTCAGAATGACATAGACAATCACGATGTTTTTGGCGACGGTTTTGGCCCGGGGACTACTTTTATCAGACCAGTCAGAAGATTCCGTCTGGAACAGTTTCATCCCCCCGACATTAAGCATCGGTAGTACGGCGACCGCCATCACGATAAATCCGACACCTCCCAACCATTGTAAGATTGAGCGCCAGAGTAAAATACTGGGTGCCATGTTATCCAGCCCGCTCAGGACGGTCGAACCGGTGGTGGTAATTCCGGACATGGTTTCAAAATAGGCGTCCGTAAAACTAATATGATTGATAAACACGAAAGGGAGTGCTGCAAACGCACTGGCAACCGTCCAGACTAAACTGGTAATCAGAAACATGTCTCGGACATTGAGCTTAAAATTTGCTGTCCGGCCTAAGGTCAGAAAAATAAAGGCTGCGACATGGGTAATGAGTACTGCCTGTCCGAAGTCGAGAAATCCGGCCGTACCACTGACAAAAGACACCAGTGTCGGAACGTACATAAACAAAGCTAGTTTGGAGAGCACCAAGCCCAGCACAAATAGAATCGATTTCAGATTCAGCATGGTCGTCAATCACTACAGGAAAAATGGGCTGGGTTGGAACAGCGCTTCCACATCGGAAACATATTTCTTGTTGACCAAGAACATCACCACATGGTCATCCTGCTCGATGATTGTCCGGTCATGGGCGATGAGTACTTCTTCACCCCGTACGATGGCACCAATGGTGGTGCCGGGTGGCAGTTTGATATCCCCGACCGCTTTGCCGACAACTTTTGAGGTGGTTTCATCGCCGTGAGCTATCGCTTCAATGGCCTCTGCTGCACCACGACGCAAGGAAGAAACGTTAACGATATCAGCCCGGCGGACGTGAGTGAGTAATGCGGAAATGGTTGCCTGTTGCGGGGATATTGCGACATCAATTACGCCGCCTTGAACCAGATCAACGTAAGCGCCCCTTTGAATCAGAACCATCACTTTTTTGGCGCCCAAACGCTTCGCCAGCATAGCTGACATAATGTTGGTTTCATCTTCATTGGTCAGAGCAATGAACACATCCACTTGATCGATGTTTTCTTCGGTCAACAGCTCCTGATCCGCGGCATCACCACAAAATACAATGGTATTTTCCAACTGTTCCGACAGATATTCAGCTCGCTGATAGTTGCGTTCAATCAGCTTGACACTGTAGCTATGCTCCAGACGTCTGGCGAGACTTGCCCCGATGTTGCCTCCGCCGACGATCATGATTCTGCGATAGGGTCTCTCCAGACGCTGTAGTTCACTCATGACGGAACGGATATGATTACTGGCAGCCACAAAGAAAACTTCATCATCAGCTTCAATAACGGTCGTTCCCTGAGGACGAATCGGTCTGCCTTGACGAAAAATTGCCGCGACACGGGTTTCGATGTGCGGCATATGTTCGCGCAGTGCTGAGAGTGCATTACCAACCAATGGGCCGCCATAATATGCTTTTACCGCGACCAGACTGACTTTTTGATTGGCGAAACTGACCACTTGTAACGCACCGGGGTAATGGACTAAGCGCTCGATATAACTGGTGACCAGTTCTTCGGGGGCAATTAAATGGTCTACCGGTACGGCCCCTGAATGAAAAAGAGTTTCTTTTTCGGCAAGGTATTCGGGAGAACGAATTCGGGCGATTCGGTTGGGCGTATTAAACAAGGTAAATGCCACCTGACAGGCGGTCATATTGGTTTCGTCGGTATTGGTAACCGCGACCAACATATCGGCATCCTGAGCGCCTGCTTCTTTGAGAACACTCGGATGGCTGGCATGTCCGTTGACAACACGAAGGTCGTATTTATCCTGAAGCTCTCTCAGGCGGTCACTACTTTTATCGACAATCGTAATATCGTTGTTTTCACCAACTAGGTTTTCCGCCAGTGTGCCACCTACCTGACCGGCTCCAAGAATGATGATTTTCATAACATAATCTCTTGTTTACCACTGAAAAGACAGTGCGCTTAAAATCCGTGATGACTCAGATATATAATGTTTCAAGTCACACTAGATGGCTTTCTGTAAGACTGCATAATAGAAACCATCCATATCATTTTCTCCCGGCAGAATTTGTCGCCCCGGATTATTAATTTCTGAATTTATCAGTTGTGCATCTAATGTTCGAGATAAAAACGTCTTTATCTGCTGACTATTTTCTTGAGGTAATACCGAACAAGTGGCGTAAACCATCGTTCCGCCAGGTTTTAGTTGCTCCCACATGGCATCCAGAATTTCGCTTTGCAGCGTGGCCAATGCAGTAATATCATCGGCACGACGGAGCCATTTGATATCCGGGTGTCTCCGGATGACGCCTGTTGCCGAACAAGGGGCATCGAGTAAAATACGATCAAATTTTTCCCCATGCCACCAATCATCAGGGTGCCGGGCGTCCCCACAGATAATTTTTGCATCCAAATTGAGTCGTGCAAGGTTCTCATCCACCCGTTTTAATCTTGATGGATCACAATCGACGGCAACAACTTGTGCATCGGGAATCCGTTCCAGAATATGCGCGGTTTTACCACCGGGCGCGGCACAACAGTCAAGAATTAATTCTTTGGCTTGCGGTGCTAAGTAATGGACCGATAATTGTGCCGCTGCATCCTGAACGGATACCCAGCCTTGTTCAAATCCCGGTAATAATTTTACGTCACAAGGCGCCGCCAATTTTATGGCGTCTTTTGCTTGTGGGTGTAGACTCACATCAATGTTTTGTTCTTCCAGCAACTTCACGTAACTTTCTGTGGTGTGGTGCTGATGGTTGATCCGCAGCCACATTGGTGCTTTGTGATTGTTGGCAGTGACAATCGCCTGCCACTGCTCCGGATAACTTTCCTGAAGTAATTTCAATAACCATTTTGGATGGCAGTATTGAACCGCATCATGTTTGCTGTCTTGAATGCGTTGATCGATCGATGCGCTGTTGCGCTGATAATTTCTCAGAATGGCGTTGATTAAACCGCGTAGGCGTGTACCTTTTAAATCCTGAGTGGCACTGACCGTTTCTCCGACTGCAGCATGGTCAGGGATGCGCATGAATTGAATCTGATATAACCCCACCAGAATTAAATGATGAAAAACCCGTTTTTTTCCGGTCAGCGGTTGACTGATCAGCTCATTTGCTGCTGCTTCTAAACGCGGCAGATAGCGGAGAACACCAAAACAGATTTCCTGAAGCAGCGCGTGATCTCTGGGTTTTATTTTTTTCTGAGCCTCTGGTAGTACGGAGGACAGTGACGCGCCTTGATCGACAACTTGAAAAACAACTGAAGCGGCAGCAGCACGAACATTCATCATGAATCTGAACCTTAAGTAAAGTAGATAACCGATCGGTTACCAATATTATTAATTGAGCTGAGTTCCTACTGCAAACCATTCGGCGCGGGCATTGAGAATATCCTGAACGGGCATTGCCTTCTTGCCGGGAACTTGCAGTTGTTCTAAAACCAGAACATCTTTTCCTGTGGCAATATAAATGCCAGTTTTATCTGCCCGGATGATGGTTCCGGCTGGCTGGTCGGTTGACGTGTGTTCAACACGGCTTTGCCAGACCTTAATTGAAGGGGATACCGCTGCTTTGGTATCGGTCACGGAAAAATAACTGACAGGCCAAGGATTGAATGCCCGAATACAGCGTTCAATAAAATCGGCAGGTTGTGACCAGTCGATGCGGGATTCTTCTTTACTCAGCTTCTGAGCGTAACTTGCGAGTTGGTCATCCTGAGAAACTGGTGTTACTTGACCATGACTAATCGCGTCAAGTGTTTCAATGAGCGCTTGTGGCCCTAAACGAGCAAGTTTCTCGTACATCGAAGCACTGGTATCGGTTGATTCTATGGGGAGTTTTGCAATAGACAACATGTCACCGGTATCTAATCCTGCATCCATCTGCATGATGGTCACACCCGTTTCTTCATCTCCCGCCCAGATAGAGCGCTGAATGGGAGCTGCACCACGCCATTTGGGCAAAATCGAACCATGCACATTAATGCATCCTAATTGCGGGGCATCCAGAATGGTTTGAGGAAGCAAAAGCCCATAGGCCACGACCACCATCAAATCAGCATTGAGCTCAGCCAGTTGTTGTTTGCTGTCTGGCGCTTTGAAATTTTCCGGCTGATAAACCGGAATTTGATGTTCTGTCGCCAAGGTTTTGACCGGGCTGGCGGTTAGTTTCTTGCCGCGCCCTGCGGGGCGGTCGGGTTGGGTGTAGACTGCGATGACTTCATGCTCTGAAGACAATAATGCCGCCAAATGACGGGCGGCAAAATCCGGAGTTCCGGCAAAAATAATTCTGAGTGACTGACTCACCGTGACCTCACTTATGCTTCATCTTTCTTTTTTTCGTTCGCGCGCTTGATTTTTTCCAGCTTCTCTCTAATCCGTTTACGTTTAAGCGGAGAGAGATAATCGACAAATAATTTGCCTTGGAGGTGATCCAACTCATGTTGCACACAGATTGCCAGAAGGTCATCTGCTTCAAAGGTAAATTCTTTTCCGTCTCTGTCTAATGCACGAACGGTCACTTCTGCCGCTCTTGGCACCAGTGCTCTTGCTCCCGGAACCGATAGACACCCTTCCTCGATGCCATCCTCCCCGCGTTTTTCGATAATTTCAGGATTAATCAAAACACGAGGTTGATCGCGGGTTTCAGAGACGTCTATCACCACGATACGCTGATGGAAATCAACCTGCGTCGCCGCCAGACCGATCCCATCTTCTTCGTACATGGTTTCGATCATGTCATCAACGAATTTTTGGATTTCAGGTGTGACTTCTTGAACGGGTTTTGCGACCGTTCTTAAACGTTCATCAGGAAAAGTTAATACTTGTAATACAGACATATACACTCAAATTGTTGAAATGTGCCGAAACAATAAAAAGTCCAATGCTCCAATTCTAGACATTTTAAGACTTAATTGACAGCATTGTGAGTGATAAATCGAAGTGATTATTAATTATCCGTCGATTGGACCATTGTTTCGCCAACTCACTACTTAGTATCAGGATATCTCCGGAGATGTACCAATCAGCCTCGCATGTCACTGAACAAGATCAACTATTGATCTGGATAAAACTCTGCCTGACGCCACGTCTGGGAATTCAATCGTTGTTAAAACTACTCGGTAAAGCATCGCTTGAGTCGTTGAGTCATTATTCTGAAAAAGAGTGGTTTGCTTTGGGATTCACGCCCGAGCAGGTTTCTTATCTGCTCTCCGGAGCCGCGAATCAAGTGGCGGAGGATTGCCTTAAATGGCAAGTGCGTGGCAATCATCGTCACATCGTGACTTATTTTTCACCGGATTATCCTGCCCTGTTGAAAGAAATTCCGTCTCCGCCCCCTCTATTGTTTGTGCAGGGAGAGATTACGTTGCTGTCTGTTCCACAGATTGCCATTGTGGGGAGCCGTCATGCCAGTATGCAAGGATTGCAAGATGCATGGCATTTTGCGAATGGGTTTGCTCAGCACCAAGTAGCAGTGACCAGTGGGCTGGCGTTAGGGATTGATGGTCAGGCTCATCAGGGAGCACTAGACGGTGGCGGCAAAACCATTGCGGTGTTGGGGGCTGGCTTGGCGCGCATCTATCCGGCTCGGCATCGGGGGCTGGCTGAGCGAATACTTGAACAGCAATCCGGTGTGCTGGTGTCAGAATTTTGTCCCTCAACGCCCCCGAAGGCAACGAACTTTCCTCGCCGCAACCGGATTATCAGTGGGTTATCTTTGGGGGTGCTGGTGATTGAAGCCGCAGAAAAAAGTGGATCATTGATTACTGCAAGGTATGCTGCTGAGCAAAATCGGGATGTTTTTGTGATCCCGGGTGCTATTCATCAGCATGGTTATCGGGGAAGTAACGCATTAATTCGTGACGGCGCTTGCTTAGTTCAGAATATCGAACAGGTACTTTCTGAAGTTGGTACGTTATCTGCTTGGGTTAAGCAAGAAGAGAAAATTCAGCAAAATGAGCTTTTTCCGCCATTAATTGACGACGAAGAATTGCCATTTGCTGAAGTGTTAGCTAACGTAGGGGTAAAAGCGACACCAGTTGATATTCTTGCAACGCGTACCCATATACCAGTCCATGAAGTAATGAGACAGCTCCTGGAGTTGGAATTATCCGGGCACGTGATTGCAGTTGCTGGTGGCTATATTCGTAAGGGGAGGGGCTAGCTATGATGATGGATATTCTTATGTATCTATTCGAAACTTACATCCATAGCGATGCTGAGTTACAAGTTGATCAAGATGAGTTAGAGGATGAGCTCCTGCGTGCAGGTTTTCATCAGAAAGAGATCTACAAAGCCCTTAACTGGTTAGAAGAATTGGCATCACTACAACAAAGTGATGTGCATTCTCCATTATCGATCAGTGCTGCAACAGCAATGCGAGTCTATACCGAGAAGGAGACAGCCCGACTTGATGTTGAATGCCGCGGATTTCTGTTGTTCCTTGAACAGATTAAAGTGTTGACGCCCGAAACTCGAGAAATGGTCATTGACCGAGTGATGGGACTAGAAACCAATGAATTTGAACTGGATGATTTGAAATGGATTATTCTGATGGTGCTATTCAATGTTCCGGGTAATGAGAGTGCCTATACGCTGATGGAAGAATGGTTGTATACCAAAGAGCAAGGCATTTTGCACTGATAGAGATTCAATGAGTCGTCATATAGATCAGCAATTATTTTCTGCACATGAACACGCTTTGGATGAAGTTGAGTCATGTCCCCAATGTGGTTGTGAGTTACAGTTGCGTCATGGTAAACACGGACCATTTTGGGGCTGCTCGGCTTATCCGGCGTGTGACTATATTCGCCCGCGCCATCAGCAAGATGGCCATATCGTTAAAGCTTTAGGTGTGCCCTGCCCTGAGTGTGGCCATGAGTTGGTATTAAGGCAGGGGCGTTATGGCATGTTTATCGGCTGTAGTCATTTCCCGCAATGTCATCATATTGAATCATCCGATCCTCCCAAGACTGAGCAACCTCGAGAAGTATGTTGTCCGGAATGCAATACGGGCCAACTGGTTGAACGAAAGTCCCGCTTCGGTAAAACTTTTTGGGCTTGCGATCAGTATCCGAAGTGTAAGTTTGCTATCAACGCTCCCCCAGTAATTGGGCAATGCAGCGAATGTGGATTTCCACTGCTCATTGAAAAAAAATCAGCTGCCGGAACTACGTTAATTTGTGCTGCCCGCCGATGCGGTCATGCGCAAGAGACTAAACCAGAGACGAAATAAATTACCAAGGGCTTTGATACCCTTGGCTGATAAGGTGTGTCGTTCAATGACTCTGTTGTGAAAGTGGATTAAAGCGTCATAGGCTTTGAGTGACTGACGCTGAAAGCAACATCAGAGATTATCTGTGCTGGCTGGCGAATTGATGAACCGCCGGAAATGCGTCTGTCGAGAGTACATCCGCAAGCGAACAGATGATTCGCTCCAGCTCTGCATAATAGTCTGCACTGACATTGATATGCCCCATCTTTCTGCCTGAACGTTTTTCTTTGCCATACCAGTGGATATGACATCCTTCCGTTGCCAGAATCTCAGAGGGCAGCGTATCTTCACCCAGAATATTCACCATGCATGTCGGACGGATCAGTTTTGTGCTGCCCAGAGGTAAACCACATACTGCACGTAAATGATTCTCAAACTGGCATGTATCTGCGCCTTGTTGAGTCCAATGGCCTGAGTTGTGTACCCGAGGCGCGATCTCGTTAACAAGTAACTGCCCTTGAACATCAAAAAATTCCAGAGCGAGAACACCGACATAATTGAGTGTATTGGCAACGGCTTCAAACATCGTTTTGGCTTGTTGCTGTAGCATCCGCGCATCAATCGATGTTGACAGACTGAGGACACCATTGGTGTGGATATTCTCTGACAGTGGGTAAACAACCCATTGTCCATCTTTGCCGCGAGCTCCGACCAGCGATACTTCTCGATCAAAGGGGACGAATTCTTCAGCAACAATTGCTTGGTTTTCACTGGCTTCAATGCATTGTTGCATTTCCGGCCAGATTTCATCGGCATCGGTTGTTGATTTTAGTCGCCACTGACCTTTTCCATCGTATCCGCCTAAAGCACTCTTCAGAACCATTGGAATACCGACATGACGGATAGCACTGTCAAAATCGTCTCTGGTTTTGATGACGAAATATTTGGCATTTTTGACGCCGGCTTCATCAAGCAATGTTTTTTCGAGACGACGGTCACCACCGGTTTTGATGGCTTGCGCTCCGGGGAGTAACTTTCCACTTTGTTCACATTGGTGGAGGATATCATGGGGAATGTGTTCAAATTCGGCAGTGATAACGTCCGCTTGCTGAATGGCATTCTCCAAACCATGTCCTTGCACTTCCTGAGTCAGTGGATGGATGATCTGACCGCTGACAACATCAAAGGCGCTAATGTGAATGTTCAAGGGCGCCCCGGCAAGTGACATCATCCGTGCTAGTTGACCTGCGCCTAAGACAAGTACGTGCATACTGGCTATTCCTCAGTTGGATCTGGATGGGCAAGAACGGTATCCGTTTGCGACTGGCGAAAAGCTTCAACTTTCTGCATGACCTGTTCATCGTGAACACCAATGATTTGAGCCGCCAGAATCCCTGCGTTGGCTGCACCGGCTTCACCAATCGCTAAAGTACCAACCGCGATACCTTTCGGCATCTGAACGATAGAAAGGAGCGAATCCATCCCTTTTAATGCCTTGGATTGAACCGGAACGCCCAGCACCGGCAGACTGGTAAATGCCGCGGCCATCCCCGGCAAATGAGCTGCCCCGCCTGCTCCTGCGATGATCACTTTGAGACCTCGTGCTTTGGCCTGACTTGCATAGTCGGCCAGTAACTGAGGTGTACGGTGTGCTGAAACGACTTTAGTTTCATATGCTACACCGAATTGCTCTAACATTTCTGCGGCAAGCTTCATCGTTGGCCAATCGGACTTCGAGCCCATTATAATTCCGACTTTCATCTCAGACTCCTTCAGGTTTGTTGCAATGCTCAAGTTGTTCATGCTGTCAAAGTACGACAATTTTGCGCGCATTATACGGGGAAATGAGCTGAAGGAAAACGTTTGCGTCTGGAGAGTTCCCCCGATAATGTCTTTTCGGACAAAATTGATTTCATTTTCTGGCATGATCGTTTGTACACTAGTGGCATCATCATCCGAGCATAATGAGAAGTATTGTGAATAATTTTGAGCAGGTGCTTGATGCGTTGCACCAAGGCAATGTGATTGCCTATCCGACCGAAGGTGTCTTTGGCGTCGGGTGCGATCCTGATCGGGCTGATGCGATTCAAAAGTTACTGGAAATAAAAAACCGTCCGGTTGAAAAGGGGTTGATTCTTATTGCATCCAGTTATGCACAATTACAGCCCTATATTGATGAACGCCAGCTTTCTGCACAACAACTGGCTCATGTTCAAGCAAGTTGGCCGGGTCCTATCACTTGGGTGATGCCGGCCAGTGATCGTGTTTCTGTTTGGCTCAGTGGTTTGTTTGATACGATTGCTGTTCGGGTCACGGATCATCCACAGGTTCGGCAACTGTGCGAGGCTTACGGCAAACCCATTACCTCAACCAGTGCAAATTTAACGGGTCAGCCACCTTGTATGACGACAGAAGCGGTGCAGCAACAACTTGGCCACTGTCTCCATGCTATTTTGGCTGGACAAACCGGTGGGCGGGATAAACCCAGTGAGATTCGAGATGCGCGCACGCAAGAAATATTAAGACAAGGGTAGAAACAAGGGAAATAGTGATGAGTGGGATTGATAAGCAGGCCGTTAAAACTTTTTTACTGCAGCTACAGGATTCAATTTGTCAGCAGCTTGAAGCAACTGATGGTTTGTCCCGGTTTGAGCAGGATGAATGGCACCGTGAGCCAGGTGAACATTTGGGGGGTGGCGGACGGAGCCGCGTGATGCGCAATGGTCATGTATTTGAACAGGGCGGGGTTAATTTTTCCCACGTCACAGGCAATGAAATGCCTGCGTCAGCAACAGCACACCGACCCGAGTTAAAAGGACGTCGATTCGAAGCGATGGGGGTTTCTTTAGTGATGCACCCCAATAATCCTTACGTACCTACCTCTCATATGAATGTGCGCTTCTTCATTGCCGAAAAAGATGGCGAACAGCCGGTCTGGTGGTTTGGTGGCGGGTTTGACTTAACCCCATTTTATCCATTTGACGAAGACTGCCATCATTGGCACCAAGTGGCGAAAGAGATTTGTCAGCCGTTTGGTTCAGAGGTGTACCAACAACATAAAGATTGGTGTGATCGGTACTTTTTCTTACCGCATCGAGAGGAAACTCGGGGTGTTGGCGGACTTTTCTTTGATGATCTCAATCAGTGGGATTTCGACACCTGCTTTGCTTATATCCGGGCAGTCGGTGAGGGATACACGCGTGCTTATCTGCCGATTGTAGAGCAACGAAAAGATAGTCCGTTTACAGAACATGAACGCCAGTTCCAGCTATATCGACGGGGTCGATATGTAGAATTTAATCTGGTGTTTGACCGGGGCACGCTGTTTGGTCTGCAATCAGGCGGTCGGACTGAATCTATTTTGATGTCAATGCCGCCGTTAGTTCGCTGGGAGTACGGGTATCAGCCTGAAACCGGCAGCGCTGAGGCTCGCTTGGCTGAGTATTTGACACCAAGAGACTGGTGACAGTTTTCGTTGGGAGTGATAGGGTCAAAAGATTCGTTTCTATTTTTCTTTGAGTGAAGGCAGGGATATGGCTTATCAGGATCAGTACGCAGTATTCGGCAATCCAATCGGTCACAGTAAATCTCCTTTTATACAAACGTTGTTTGCTCGCCAGACCAATCAAGACATGATCTATACGGCTGAGCTGGCTCCGATTGATGGGTTTAAAACGGCAGTGGATGCTTTTTTCTCACAGGGGGGAAAGGGATGTAATATCACCGTCCCTTTTAAAGAAGAAGCATATGCGTTTGCTGATCAGCTGACTGAGCGCGCCAAAATTGCCGGTGCGGTCAATACATTGAAGAAAGTCGATGATGGCGGCATTCTCGGAGATAATACCGATGGAGCCGGTCTGGTTCAGGATCTATTGCAGTATCAGGTGCCCTTGAAGGGAGCAAAAATTTTATTAATTGGTGCGGGTGGTGCAGCGAAAGGTGTGATTCATCCTTTATTAGTACAATTACCTGACTCGATTGTGATTACCAACCGGACCTTCTCCAAAGCACAAGACCTTGCCGCTTTTTTCCAAAAGCACAACAATCAAAATCAAACATCTGTCCCGGTCTCTGCTCAGCCGATGCCAGAGATTCATACCGCATTTGATGTGGTGATTAATTCGACGTCAGCGAGTCTGGCCGGGGAACTGCCGGATATTTCCGGTGATATCTTTGCCGAAAAAAGTGTTGCCTATGACATGATGTATGGCAAAGGGCTCACGGTTTTTAATCAGTGGGCTGTGGAGAATGGCTGTGCTCATGCCTATGATGGTTTAGGAATGTTAGTCGGACAAGCCGCGGAAAGTTTCATGTTGTGGCGTGGTATTCGTCCCGGTACGCGGCAGATATTAAGTGAGCTGAGACGCAATTTGGAAGGCAGTCTATGAACCAGTCAATTCTTTTTCCTGATGTGCAGTCTTGGGACGAAACCACGCAGCAAATACGCTTCCCTGCTCAATGTCAGGGAGCGTTAATTGAGTGTATTGTTGCCGTTACTGTTCTGGAACAGCTTTCCGGTCAGCAAATAACGGGTGAAGAAACGGCTGTAAGTATTTTCTCTCAGTATCGTTTTGATTGCGAAGAATTGGCCGAGCAGCTCATTGAAGATGAAGCATACAATGCGCTCGGACAAATCGATCTGGTCATCTGTCATTCGATATCTTCTACCTGATGAAGAAAGTCATCTTTATTCTGAACATAGTTTTCTGCTGATTTAAGTAAGAAGGCTCGTTCTTCATCTGTTAACGGACGAGCTTGTTTGGCTGGATTACCTATATAAAGGTAGCCACTTTGTAATGTTTTGTTGGGGGGCACTAAACTCCCTGCACCAATCACAACCTCACTCTCTATCGTCACACCATCGAGAATAATGCTGCCCATGCCAACCAGAACCCGGTCCTGAA
The DNA here is from genome assembly GCF_001506075.1 of Vibrio sp. MEBiC08052. Taxonomy (GTDB): domain Bacteria; phylum Pseudomonadota; class Gammaproteobacteria; order Enterobacterales; family Vibrionaceae; genus Vibrio. The sequence goes on from NZ_KQ947476.1 coordinate 542,953, forward strand.
TCGTACAGCCATGGAGCATCGCTTTGTGGCCAACCGTTACATCATCGCCAATAATCAGTGGGTAACCATTCGGGTTTGCGGCATTTTTGTGAGTGACATGAAGAACAGAACCATCCTGAATATTGCTTCTTTTACCAATATGGATATGGTTAACATCCCCCCGGGCTGCCACCAAAGGCCAGATACTCGAATCATCACCGATTCGGATATCACCGACTAACACGGCCGTACTATCAACATAAACGCGTAGACCAAGTTCTGGAGCAATACCTTTATAGCGCCGAATTGAACTCATGATGCTCTCCTCAAAAAGTTAGTTTTTTGCTTTTAGCTATGTCGAACAAGGATAAAGGCTTTTCAGTTTGGAGTAAAAATAGACTTTCTGTCTAAAAAACACTCGGTTGATTAGAAACATAAGAAAACTTATTAAAAAGGGCTTGCCAATCGAAAAGCGATGCCTATAATGCCCCTCGCTGACACGGGATAGCGGAGAGAAATCCCCAACTGTGTGAGCCCGGTCTTCACCGAAAGATAAATCTGAAAAAAGTGTTTGACACCAAGATTTATCCCGCTAGAATGACCGCCTCTTCGAACGGAGAACGTTTAGAAGAATCGCTCTTTAACAATA
>NZ_KQ947477.1:0-44576 GCF_001506075.1 Vibrio sp. MEBiC08052
ATTCGCGAGACGTTTTGGGTAGACATGTCAGCTCCTGAAAGTCATAAAGCAAAAAATGAATAAAGTAGATTACGACGAAACAACACCGTATTTAAAAATACTATATTAAAAAAAGCACCATATTGTCGCAAAGCCCTTTCCTTGGCGCAATCGATTTACTGTCCTAATAAATGAGCCATCTGTCGCATATTTATCGTTATTTCCCCGAACGTAAAAATATTATGAACCCCGGATAAGCATCATGATGTTTATCGATCATAAAAAAAGGCTTGTAATTCCATTTATGCTGCATAGAATAGACGTCTAGATGTAAAAACATCTCTTGCGCTTAGCGCTTGTTTGCAAATAATTTCGAGTAAGTGTTCAGTATGACTTGCTCATCATCTGAGTGGAGTTCTCATGACAAAGCATCTGTTTACTTCTGAATCCGTATCAGAAGGACATCCTGATAAAATTGCTGATCAAATTTCCGATGCCGTACTTGATGCGATTTTAGAACAAGACCCGAAAGCGCGTGTCGCCTGTGAAACCTATGTCAAAACAGGCATGGTTATGGTTGGCGGTGAAATCACGACCTCAGCTTGGGTTGATATTGAAGAATTAACCCGAACCACCGTCCGTGAAATTGGCTATACCCATTCAGACATGGGATTCGATGCAGACTCTTGCGCGGTTTTAAATACCATCGGCAAACAGTCTCCTGATATTAATCAGGGTGTTGATCGCGCTGACCCGAAAGAACAAGGTGCCGGTGACCAAGGTATTATGTTCGGTTATGCAACCAACGAAACCGATGTGCTGATGCCAGCCCCGATCACTTATGCGCACCGCTTGGTGCAACGTCAGTCAGAAGTGCGTAAAAACGGCACGCTGCCATGGCTGCGTCCGGATGCGAAATCACAGGTCACTTTCCAATATAACAAAGGCAAAATCGTCGGTATCGATGCTGTCGTATTATCCACTCAGCACAGTGACTCGATTTCAACCGAATCACTGCGGGAAGCGGTGATGGAAGAAATCATCAAACCAACACTTCCGGCCGAATGGCTAACCAAAGAGACCAAATATTTTATCAACCCGACCGGTCGTTTCGTCATCGGTGGCCCGATGGGTGACTGTGGTCTGACCGGACGTAAAATCATTGTCGATACATACGGTGGTGCAGCGCGTCACGGTGGCGGTGCTTTCTCCGGGAAAGATCCATCAAAAGTTGACCGTTCCGCTGCCTACGCAGCACGTTATGTTGCCAAAAACATCGTTGCAGCCGGTCTGGCTGATCGCTGTGAGATTCAACTCTCTTATGCGATCGGTGTAGCGGATCCGACCTCAATCATGATTGAAACATTCGGCACCGAAAAAGTGGCGCAAGACATCATTATCGAAGCAGTTCGTCACTACTTCGACCTCCGTCCATACGGACTTCAGGAAATGCTCAATCTGTTACAGCCGATTTATAAAAAGACCGCAGCTTACGGTCACTTCGGCCGGGATGAATTCCCATGGGAAGCAACCGATAAAGCAGCATTACTGCGAGACTTTGCCGGTCTGAAATAAGCCGGGGCTGTTCTTACACAGTATCATCTTTAACATCAGGCCCTCCATTCGGAGGGCTTGCTTATATGAGCAGAAACCGACATGATAAGTTGCTTGTATTATTTCACGTCCCACAACTGAAATGCCCCAAAAGATAAAGGTAGAAAAACGTGTCAGCCTCACCGATACCTGCTGAACTCCATACCCGGATCAATGCTCGGATCCACTCTTGTATTGAGCAAGCGTCGCGCTACTTTCAACATCCTTTCCCCCAACCGACGCTCAGCTATCAGTTACGCGGAAAAGCAGCCGGTAAAGCCTATTGCCATCTCTGGGAAGTTCGCTTAAACCCGGTGTTACTCCTTGAAAATCAAAGCGAGTTTTTACAACAAGTGATTCCCCATGAAATTGCTCATCTGCTGGTTCACCACCTATATGGACGAGTCAGACCACATGGTTCCGAGTGGCAATCAGTGATGAAGCAGGTTTTCTGCTTACCGCCCCATACGACACACCAGTTTGATACACGTTCCGTGGCCGGAGAAACCTTTGCATACCATTGTCAGTGTCAGCAATTTGCGCTGTCGATTCGTCGTCATCGGAAAGTACAGCGTCAGCAAGTCATCTATCGTTGCACCCAATGTCACCAGCCACTGAGATATCATGGTGACCGGGATGAGTGACAAACAAAGTTTTTCCTTTTAGTTTTCAATTGTCCCTCTTGTAATTTAACGCCACAGCGCCCATCTTATACCCAACAAAAGTGACAAGCCTTGATTGATGAAAAGCTTGTTGAGAACCATCCTGTCCATAAGTCAGTTCAGGAAAAGTCGATTCAGGAAAATCTATGAGAATGCCCCGAATTTATCATCCGGAGAAAATCTCCCCCGCTCGTCCGGTGACATTAAGCGAAGATGCGGCCGGTCATGTCGGTCGTGTGCTAAGAATGCAAACAGGGCAGGAAATCTTATTATTTGATGGTGATGGCTCTGAATATCCGGCCGTATTGACCGAAGTCAGTAAAAAAACGGTGACCGCGCAAGTCAGAGAAGCGGTCATTCGCAACAATGAATCCCCACTACACCTTCATCTTGGCCAAGTGATTTCTCGCGGTGACAAAATGGAATTTACCATTCAAAAATCCGTGGAGCTCGGTGTGAATACCATCACCCCGCTGTTGTCAGAACGATGTGGTGTCAAACTGGATCAAAAACGCTTTGAGAAAAAATTGCAGCAATGGCAAAAGGTTGTCATTGCCGCCTGTGAACAATGCGGACGCAATACAATTCCTGAGATCAGACCGATCATGTCACTGGCAGAGTGGTGCAGTGAAGCAACTGAGGCGCTGAAACTGAATCTTCATCCTCGCGCATCGTATTCAATCAACACCCTACCGACACCGGACAAAGGCATTCGGCTGTTAATCGGTCCGGAAGGTGGTCTGTCTGCTGAAGAAATTCAGATGACGAAACATCATCAATTTGAAGAAATATTACTCGGTCCCCGCGTACTCAGAACAGAAACGGCAGCCTTAACGGCAATCACCGCACTACAAGTGCGTTTTGGTGACCTCGGCTAAATAGCCAATTGAATAGTTGGAGAATAAAAAATGATTAAACTAGGCGTTGTGATGGATCCGATTGAAGCGATCAACATCAAAAAAGACACCACTTTTGCAATGATGCTTGAGGCACAGCGTCGTGGCTATGAAGTTCATTACATCAGAATGGATGGACTTCATTTGGATCAAGGCGTCGCTTATGCAGATACCCAAATTGTGCATCTGCAGGAAGATTCGAACCACTGGTATGATATTCAGTCCAGCCAGAGTATTGCCCTGTCTGAGCTTGACGCAGTGCTGATGCGTAAAGATCCCCCGTTTGATACTGAATATATCTACGCCACCTATATTCTGGAAAGAGCCGAAGAACAAGGCACCCTGATCGTCAATAAACCGCAGAGCCTGCGTGATTGCAATGAGAAGCTGTTTACGGCTTGGTTCCCGGAATTGACACCAACCACCATCGTGACCCGCAAAGCGGAGAAAATCAAAGCCTTCCAACAACAGCACGGCGATATCATTCTCAAGCCATTAGATGGGATGGGTGGCGCTTCGATCTTCCGCGTGAAATCCGGCGATCCGAACCTTTCCGTCATTATTGAAACGCTAACCGACCAAGGTCAAAATTACTGTATGGCACAAACTTTCGTACCGGATATCAGTAATGGTGATAAACGTATCCTGGTCGTTGACGGAGAACCGATGCCGTACTGTCTGGCCAGAATTCCCCCCAAAGGTGAAACGCGTGGCAATCTGGCAGCCGGTGGCACAGGAGAAGCCCGGCCACTGACGGAAACCGATCGTCAGATCGCTGAGAAAATAGCGCCTGCGCTGAAGGAAAAAGGCTTAATCTTTGTCGGCCTCGATGTGATCGGAGATAAACTCACCGAAATTAACGTCACCAGCCCAACCTGTGTCCGGGAAATTGAAGCGAAATACAATATATCCATTACAGGGAAGCTCATGGACGCCATTGAACGGCGCGTAAAAGCATAAATGATGTCAGAGTTTCGCTCTGAATAATGAGGGCTCATCCGATGAATTTAACCAATCATTTTCTTGTGGCGATGCCGGGTATGCAGGATCCTGACTTCAAAAACAGTGTGATTTACATTTGTGAACACAATGAAGAAGGTGCAATGGGGCTGATGATTAATGCCCCTATTGATCTCACAGTAGAAACCATGCTGAAACAGGTCGATATCGACCCGCTTTATCCGCAGGAAAAGACCGATAGTCTGAAGAGCCCTGTTTTTAATGGCGGGCCGGTTTCTTCGGATCGGGGCTTTATTTTGCATTGCCCCAAAGATTACTACGAATCCAGCATGCAAATGACAAATGAGCTGAGTGTCACGACCTCAAAAGATATTCTGGCCGTGCTCGGCACTGATGCCGAACCGAGTCATTATCTGGTTGCACTCGGCTATTCCGGTTGGGAAGCCGGACAACTGGAGAGTGAACTGGCTGACAACTCCTGGCTGACCATTGAAGCCGATCCGGAAGTCATTTTTAACACCCCGATTCATGAGAAATGGGATCGTGCGGTCAAGAAACTGGGCATCACCCCGGCACAGCTCTCAATGATGGCCGGACACGCTTAATCCCCTCGTGGCTGAAGCGTATAAACAGAGTGAAAAGTAAAACATGTCCAAAACAATCATGGCCTTTGATTATGGCACTAAAAGTATCGGCAGTGCGATCGGGCAGGAAATTACCGGCACCGCATCTCCTCTGAAAGCTTTTGCGGCGAAAGACGGTATCCCGAGATGGGAAGATATAGAAAAGCAGATTCTGGAATGGAAACCGGATCTGCTGATCGTGGGCTTACCGACTGATTTGCACGGCAAAGATTTGGAGGCCATTACGCCGCGGGCGAAAAAGTTTGCCAACCGCCTGCATGGTCGTTTCGGTTTACCGGTTGAACTGCATGATGAACGTTTATCCACCACCGAAGCCCGCAGCACGCTCTTTGAACAAGGCGGCTTTCGCGCCCTGAAGAAAGGCAATGTAGACTGTCAGTCAGCGGTCATTATTCTGGAAAGCTGGTTTGAAGCACAGTGGGGCGAGTAATTTCCCCCACGTTTTCTTCATCTGTATCACTGCTCTTCATTCGTATCCGGCAAAATCATCCCGAGATTCAATAAGCGCTGTCGATCTTGCGCCATGGTTCTCATCCCTCTGCCAGCCCCCGTCTGCATAACAGACTCGATCTGAGGCAGGCGGTTTTCCCGAATCAAATTCCGCACGGCCGAGGTTGCAGTCAACACTTCATAACAGCCGATACGTCCGCCCCCGACTTTAAGCAATAGCCGCTGGGCAATCACTGCCTGTAACGATTCGGCTAACACGGTGCGCACCCGACTCTGCTCATCAGCAGGAAAAACATCAATGATTCGATCAATCGATTGAGCAGCACTGCGGGTATGCAGCGTTGCCAACACCAAGTGTCCGGTTTCCGCAGCAGTCAGCGCTAACCGAATGGTTTCCCGATCCCGTAATTCACCGATCAGCAGCACATCCGGATCCGCTCTTAGTACTGCACGTAATGCATCAGTAAAAGATCCACTGTCACGCCCGATTTCCCGGTGATGTACTAGGGACTGCCGAGAGTGATGGACAAACTCAACCGGATCTTCAATCGTCACAATATGCTTGCTATCACGGCTGTTGATCGCATCGACCATCGCAGCCAAGGTAGTCGATTTGCCGGAACCGGTAGCCCCTGTAACCAATACCAACCCCTGACGGTAGTGGCAAATATCAGCAACGATATCCGGTACATCAAGTGATGGCAGCGTCGGAATATCACTCGGAATATAGCGCATCACCGCAGCATACCCGCGACTTTGAACAAAGCGGTTAACCCGAAAGCGGCCATGCTCACTCTGATAGCACCAATCCGCTTCTTGGGCGAGCCGGAACTGTGCTCGCTGTGCCTCGCTCATCATCGATTCGGTCAGAGACAAAATCATCTGACTGGATAAAGTTTCACATTCCAACTTTCTCAATCCGCCATCTATCCGTAACATAGGCGGATGACTTGCAGAAAGATGTAGATCAGAGGCGTTATGTTTTACACTGAGGGCCAATAACGTTGATATATCCATGGGTTGATTCAGTCTCTCGGTTTTTCATCGGGATTAAACTGTTTTCATCGGGGAAAATGCATCGATTTAGCATTTATCCGCTGGCGGTATTCTGCTTACAATGAACGGTTTACAATGAATTGTTTATCATGAACGATTTACAATGAGCCTTTTACAATTACCTGTTTAGACAAATAATTATGAGTACGATTGCACAAAACATTCAACATATCATGTCAGACATCGAGCGGGTTCAAGAAAAATGTGGACGTACTCGAAACTCTATTCTTTTGCTGGCAGTCAGCAAAACCAAACCGGTCGAAGCGATCGCTGAAGCGATTCAAGCCGGACAGCTTGCCTTCGGAGAAAACTATGTGCAGGAAGGTGTCGAAAAAGTACAGTATTTCGCCCGACATACGCAGGACAAACCTTTAGAATGGCACTTTATCGGCCCGATACAGTCCAATAAGACACGTCTGGTTGCAGAGCACTTTGCATGGGTTCATACCATTGATCGAGAGAAAATCGCGCAACGTCTCAACGATCAACGACCGGCAGGAATGCCTCCGCTTCAGGTGCTGATTCAGGTCAATACCAGCGGTGAAAACTCGAAATCAGGAACCGCAGAGCAAGAGATTTTTCAATTGGCCGCATTGATTTCTGCACTCCCAAACCTCACTTTAAGAGGATTAATGTCGATTCCGGAAAATGTGCCGGATTATGACGCTCAACTGGCTGCGTTTAAAAAACTGGCCACACTGAAAGTAAAACTACAAGAAATCTATCCCGAAGTGGATACGCTTTCCATGGGAATGAGCGGAGATATGGAAGCTGCGATTGCAGCAGGTAGTACCATCGTCAGGATCGGAACCGCAATTTTTGGTGCCCGAGATTATTCAAATACCTGACGCCAAGAAACTAAGGAAAACTATCTATGGAACAAAGACAGATCGCCTTCATCGGTGCCGGAAATATGGCAAAAGCGATCATTGCAGGGCTAGTCGGTAGCGGATATCCCGCGACACAAATCACAGCAACTGCCCCGACCGATCGGCGTTTGTTACCGCTGGCGAACGATTATGGCATCCGGACATCACACGATAACCATCAAGTCGTCCAGCAAGCAGATGTGGTTGTTCTTGCAGTCAAACCTCAGCTGATGGCTGATGTTTGCCGTCACTTTCAGGATATTGATTGGTCCCCAAAGCTGGTGATTTCTATCGCTGCCGGCATCACTTGTCAGCGTTTGAGTGACATGCTCAACACACCGAGTCTCAACCTGATTCGGGTGATGCCCAATACACCATCCTTGATCAATCAAGGGATGAGCGGGTTATTTGCTACCGCATCAGTGACAAAAACGGATCAAGCGTTTACTACGAAACTGTTTCAATCTGTCGGAGAAGTCTGTTGGGTCAATCAGGAATCACAGATGAATGGGATTATTGCCGCAGCCGGCAGTGCACCCGCCTATTTTTTCCTCTTCATGGAAGCGATGCAAAAAGAGGCAATTGCTCAAGGACTCGATGCAGAAACGGCCCGCCTGCTGGTTCAACAAAGTGCCGTTGGCGCAGCGGCACTGGTCAAAGCAAATCCGGATACCGACTTAACCACGCTCAGAGAACAAGTCACGTCAAAAGGTGGTACGACTGCTGAAGCAATCCGTACCTTCAATGAACATGGACTTGCTGAAGTGGTTGCACAAGCAATGCAAGCTGCGGTAAAACGTGCCGAAGCTATGGAAAAACAATTTTAATCATCATGACGGATAGACCGAGACGGCATATCCACAAATTAAGGGCAACTTATGAATTCAATGAGTTTTCTAATCTCTACCCTATTTGACCTGTACATTATGGTCGTGCTCATGCGTCTCTGGCTTCAGGCCGCTCGCGCAGATTTTTATAATCCGTTTTCCCAGTTTGTGGTGAAAGCAACTCAACCGATCGTCGGCCCGCTGCGCCGAATTATTCCGTCAATCGGCAGCATTGATTTGGCAACGGTATTATTTGCCTATGTACTGTGCGTACTGAAATTCACTATCCTTGTAATGATCGCTTCCGGCGGTGCAGCAGGATTCAGTAGCTACTTTTTATTCTTGGGTCTGCTTGCACTGCTCAAAGCGGCTGGCGGATTGCTGTTCTGGGTGTTGTTGATTCGCGCGATTCTGAGCTGGGTCAGTCAAGGCAGAAGCCCGATTGAATATGTCTTCATCCAAATTACAGAACCGTTCCTGATGCCGGTCAGAAAAATTTTGCCGGATCTGGGGGGCATTGATTTGAGCGTGCTCGTTGTTTTCATTCTCTTGCAGTTTATTAACATCATGGTCGGTGACTTTATCGGTCCGGTATGGCATCAGCTGTAATGACAGCGGTCTGTCAGGAAGGAGCGGATATCATCCTGAGGCTGTACATTCAGCCCAAAGCCAGTCGTGACAATATTGTGGGGTTACATGGTGATGAACTCAAAATCGCCATTACCGCGCCACCAGTCGATGGTAAAGCCAATGCTCATCTGATTAAGTTTTTATCCAAGCAATTTAAAGTCGCAAAAAGTAATATTGACATTGAAAAAGGGGAGCTGGGCAGACATAAGCAAGTCCGGATCCACTCCCCGGGCCAAATACCTCAGGCTATCCAACCGTTGTTGTGATAGTCCTGAGCCCGCAAACTGGGCAATATTCTCCCGCCATTGAATACCCTCACACCAGCCACTGCAACGTAACAAATAATATACATCAAAACACATCAAAATTTTGTTCGTATACAACCGTAAGTAGAGCCTTGAGCGCAAACATCAATCAACGACAAAACGATCCTGTCAGCTCTCGTCCGGATTCAAGAATGGAAACGAGACTTCATGAAAACCGTCGTCTCTGTAGGTTTGGGCAATCGCCTTAAACTGTTGTTCAATTGCCAGAAAAGCCGCCACAATTGCGGGTTCAAAATGTGTCCCCGATCCTTTTTTGATGATACTGACCGCTTTCTCATGAGGAAATGCCGGTTTATAAACTCGTTCAGAGATCAATGCGTCGTAAACATCAGCTAAAGCCATCAAACGGGCGCTGAGCGGAATCTCATATTCTTTCAACCCCAACGGATAACCAGTGCCATCCCATTTTTCCTGATGACTCATAGCAATTTCCTTGGCAAATTGCAGAAAATCACATTTGAAATCAATCGCAGACTCCACAGAAGCAATCACATTACGACCAATCTCAGTATGTTTTTTCATAATCTCGAATTCGTCGTCCGTCAGTTTGTCAGACTTCAGTAGAATCGCATCAGGGATTCCCACTTTGCCGATGTCATGTAAGGGAGCTGACTTAAATAAATTTTCAATCGTATCGGGGGTCAACTGTTCCAAATAGAGTCCTTGTCGGACTAATTCTTCCGCCAGATATTTGATGTAATGTTGGGTTCTGCGGATATGATTACCCGTTTCGTTATCTCTGGTTTCTGCCAGCGAAGCCATCGCCTCAATCGTGGCATTCTGTAAGCTTTCCAAATGACGTGTTCGCTCCCGCACCCGATCCTCCAGAATGTGATTTTGGCTCGCAAGATCGGACATTGCCTGTTTCAGACGTAAATGCGTATGGACTCTGGCAAGTAAAATCGGCGGACTGATCGGCTTGAGAATATAGTCAACCGCACCAACATCAAACCCGCGCTGTTCGTCTGCTATCTGCGATTTTGCCGTCAGAAAAATAACCGGAATCGCCTGCGTTCGCACATCAGATTTCAGATGGCGGCACACCTCATAGCCATCCATTTCCGGCATCATGATATCGAGCAAAACAACATCCGGAAGATGTTTCTGGCACACTTTTATCGCCTGTTCACCTCTTGTGGTAACCAAGATATGAAAATAGGGCTTTAGAACTTCTGCTAACAAAGCGCGATTCTCGGCATTGTCATCAACAATTAATACCGTATCTCGTCCATCATCCATTCTCTTCCCCTGCCATCACCGAAAGATCGAGTGGATAAATACTGACTGCTTTTTTGAGCGCCTCGCTTGCCGCTTCAAAGTCACAGTCGTGAATATACTGACAACAGGCATCAAATGACGCGGATGTTAATACTGTCTTGAGGAACGGATAATGCTCATCAAGATACTCAACCGCATAGTTATCGTATGCTTCTAATAAGGCTACTAACTGGTGAATCACTGTGATATGCGCTTGTGTCAGAGAATTCTCTTGCTGCGCGGCCGGCTCCGGACGCTTGAGTGTCTGACATAATGCGGGAACCAATTGTGCGATGTGTTTTTCAGCCTCACGCAATATCGCAGCCAGCGCATCATTCCCTTCTTCATGCTTAATTGCCATTTCAATCCGGGCTGCAATGTCGGAAAGCAGCATCAGTCCGAGATTCGCGGCAGAGCCTTTCAAGGTATGCGCCATCAAAATGGCTTGGGCCCGTTCCTCTTGCTCTAACGCAGTTTGAATACGAGGCACGATATCATGTTCTTTATCGATCAACTGAGAGAGCAACCGCTGATAAAGCTGTTCATTACCAGCCACTCTCATGAGCCCATTGCGGTAATCCAAAAAAGCGAGTTTTCCTAACTGAGACAGTGATGATTGAGCCAAGGTGAGCGTTCGGGTCGAAACTTGATCCTGTGGGGAATCAACCGCAGCAGGCTGTTCGGTATGACACCATTTTTGAATAGTGCTCAACAGGACATTCGGATCAATCGGTTTAGAAATATGATCATTCATTCCCAAACCGAAACAGCGCTCCCGCTCCTCAACCATCGCATGAGCCGTCATCGCAATCAGAGGAATATCGTCATAAGCCGGATTACTGCGAATATGTTCGCTGGCTTCATAGCCGTCCATTTCCGGCATCTGCAGATCCATGAAGATCACATCAAATCCCGCTGTATCATCCAGAGACTGCGCTAACAGCGAGAGAGCTTCCCGGCCATGATTGGCAACCGTCACGTCCAACCCCCATCCTTCCATCAACTCCAGTGCAATCTGTTGGTTGATATCATTATCCTCAACCAACAACACCCGAATCCCTGTCAGATCGTCCTGAAATCTGGCAAAACGATCGGCTGACGAACGATGCGATAAATGTTCTGAAGGCCCAAAGAGTGTCACCAGCAAATCGAACAGTTTCGATTGTCCGACCGGCTTAGACAAATAACCGGATAATTGCAGTTCCTCGCTCACATGAGCGAGTTCATCTTTGTCATAGGCAGTCACCATCACAATATAGGGCTGATGTTCCTGTGGCACAGTCTGGCGAATCTTGCGACAGGTCTCGATCCCATCCATATCCGGCATATTCCAGTCCATCAACACGAGATTGATCGGTTTCCCTGCTGCCATTGATGCATCAATTTGTACCAGCGCTTCATCAGCATGATTCACGAGTAGCGGTTTGTGCGGTAGTACATCGAGCATATCACCCATGACCATTAAGGCATGTTCATTGTCATCGACCACCAGCACCCGAATGCCGTCCAGCGTATTGGGCAACCCTTCTGAAACGGTCCGGGCGCCCCGGTTTGCTTTCAACCAGACATCGAAAATAAAGTGGCTCCCTTTACCCGGCTCACTTTCAACCCGGATGCTACCGCCCATTAACTCAACCAGACGCTGACAGATAGACAGCCCCAATCCCGTACCGCCATACTTGCGAGTCGTACTGCCATCAGCCTGAGTAAATGCCGTGAATAATTGTTCTACCTGCTCAGGCCCCATCCCAATCCCTGTATCTGAAACGATAAACTCCAACTGAATTTGCTCCGCTTGTCGTTCCACTTCTCTCACAGAAACTGAAATCTCCCCCTGTTCAGTAAATTTCACCGCATTGTTGACCAGATTAATAATGACCTGTCCCAATCTCAGTGGATCACCACATAACTTTTTCGGCAGCCCTCTCGGCACGGAAAACAGCAGTTCCAACCCTTTATCAAACGCTTTCTGACCATTAAGCATGGATACATTGTGGAAAATATCGTCCAATTCAAAACTGACATTCTCAATGGTCAACTTCCCGGCTTCAATTTTACTGAAATCGAGAATGTCATTGATGATACCCAATAGCAGTGATGCTGAATTATGAATTTTAGACAGATAATCATGTTGTTTTGTCGTTAGGTTTGTCTTTAAGGCTAAATGAGACATGCCGATAATTGCGTTCATCGGCGTTCTGATTTCATGACTCATATTGGCCAGAAACATCGATTTAACTTTCAGTGCCTCTTCTGCCTTTTCCCGCGCGTCATACAACTCATTTTCGACGCTCTTACGCGCAGAAACATCACGTAAAAATAAGGCTCCCTGACAGCGATTATTGAGCATAAAAATGGTCACGCCCAAATCCACCGGGATCATCACACCGGACTTGGTATACGTTTCAACCTCAAAAAACTCGCCATACACTCTGGCCTGATCTTGAATTGATAGCGGAGGCTGTAAGATCTCTGCCAACGTCTCCGGCATCACCATGTTCAACAATTCGGTACAATCCTTACCTAAAACATCTTGGCCCCGGTATTGATAAATCGCTTCGGCCGTTTGATTCCATAACAGGATTTTGCCCTGCTCATCGACAATCACCACGCTCGACGGTGCACCATCAATAATCGTCCGGGAAAAGGCTTCACTGTCTTGTAAGTCCTGCGTTCGTCGTGCAATCTCTTGCTCTAATCCAACCTGATGTTGTGCCAGTTGCTGGTTTTTATACTGCAGTTCGTTCATCAACTCGTCACGACTCTTCTCGCGTAATTGATCTGCCAACTGTTCGAATTCAAATGCTGTCGGCAGATAATTCGCAGCACATGGGACCGACCAACAAATCGCCTGTCCGTTCTGTTCAATCATCAGGCCGGGGATAGCAAATGTTCTTGGTTCAACCGGTTCGGGGATCAAACACCTCACGACGAACCGATCTTGTTGAAAGACGAAATCGATCGAACACTCACCGAAAGAGTCAAGTAAACGCAATACGAATTCAGCACTCATCAGCATGAAATAATCCTGCTGATCAGGACTAAAACGGTAACAACTGAAGATAGCCTGAAATTTTCGTCGGATCGCCAGTTTACTGATATTGTCGTTATAGACAGAGCATCGGATCAATTCATTCATACTTTGTACTCCAGCACCATCACGGTAATATCATCATGTGGCTTGCCGAAATGTTCGACCAAAAATGAAGCAAACTGCGGCAGCGGGCGATACTGAACAAAATGGCACTGTCGCAGATCCAAATTTTCCTTAATCCCGTCGGTAGTCAATAAGAAACGTTCATTGTTGCCAAATAAGCCTTGAAACACATTCAATGTCGGGATCATCTCACCGACAACTCCCGGCTGAGCGAAATAGGAGATCCAGTCATCGCCACACTTTCTCATCAGCGTATTACCGACACCGACGCCCTGAAAACATCGCGTCTGAATGTCAAAAGAAACCAATGTCACAGCTGCACCCAAACTACCGCGAAAATAATCATGCATCTGCTCAAGTAGTTGTGGGAGTTGATCGGATAGCTGGGTATTGAAACAACCGTCGAGATAGCCTTCCATCTCTCGAGCCAAACGAGCCGCTTCCGGCCCGTGCCCTAACACATCAATAATCGCAACCATCAAACCGGCGTCATTTTCCCGCACCAACAAACCATCACCGGACTCAGACTCCCCTAAACAGGGGATGCAGCGAGAATACCATTCAAACGGCATCGTCCCTCCCCCATTTGATGACACTCACGATCGTCCCGCACTTCGTTGTGCCGGACGCTTCTGTAAACGATTGGATCTCAAATTGATCGACCATTCTTTGCACGCCCGGCAACCCCATCCCTAAAGAGCCGCCAGTCGAAAAATGTTCTGCCATCGCCTGTTCAATGTGTGGAATTCCCGGCCCTAAATCCCGGGCAACGACCCGCATACCGTGTTCAGTTCTTAATTCAAACTCGCGCAGCATTTCGGCCAGTTCGATGCGACCACTGCCTGCATACTTGACAATATTGGTTGCCAGCTCAGAAACAATCGTGGCAATTTCACTCGTCGCTGTCGGAGAAAAATTGAGCTGCTGAGCAAATGTAAATGTCCCCATCACAGCCGTCATAACATCTGCTTCACAGCCAATAGAGTAAATATTCCCCAACGCCTTAACCGAGACCGGATCATCCATTGCTGCGCTCCTTTGGCTCCCGGAGCGACATCAGCCCTTGATCCAAATCCGCAGCACAGCACAATGCTGACGTATCAACCCCCAAATTCATCAAGCCCATAACAATTCCCGGCCTGAAACCGACAAAGATGCATTGCCGCCCCATCACCTGAACATTCAGGGATATCCGGATCAGCATTTCAATATCTTGCCGATCCAATGTTTTTACGTCAGACATATCAATCAATACACCTTGGATATAATTTGCAGAAATCCGGCTCAAAAGTTCATTGCAAAAATCAGTAAGAACACCAACCGAGAGATCCGCCTGAATAGACGCAATGAGTGCATGTTTGAGCTGACTAATTGCAATCGATTCCCGCATCATCGCGCTCCTGAATTATTCCGAAAACTGATTCAACGATGTCACATTGAGGCCGATCATCTGAAAAGCGTATTCAAGCGCATCTCTGAGCGTTGCATTGGCTTGCACCTCACCGACATTAATCCCTAGCTGAACCATCGTCTGAGCAATTGAAGGAGAAACACCGGAGACTAAACAGGTACACCCCATCAATTTGGTTGCTTTGGTGATTTTAATAAAATGGTTGGCAACTGCGGTATCCACAACCGCCACCCCGGAAATATCCATAATGAAAATCTTGGCCCGGTTGACGGAAATCTTATTCAAAACCGCAGCCATAATATCCTGGGCTCGCTTGGAATCGATGATACCGACCAACGGCAGCATCAGGATATCCTGCCAAATCATGGTGACCGGTGTTGACATTGCCAACAGCGCCTTACTCTGCTCGGAAAAACGCTTATTAATCAACCGGGAATAGGTTTCAACGACAATCGTGGTATCCATATGGAGCAATTTCATAAATGCGGTCACATAGGCGTTATATGTCTCGGTCTCCATCGAATCATCGTATAACTGCTGCGTAAAAATCAGCATCGAAGTATTCATGCCGGCAAAATAGATCGGCAGCGGTAAGCCAACACGAGCATGAACTTCTCCCACATCCCGTCGCTCCTGAACATAGTTATTGTCAATATTTGCCTTGAAGAATGCAGTCCAGTAGCGGAGCTGTGAATCCTGAACATAGCGTAATCGTCCGGGATCACTGAAAAACTGAGCATATTCAGGGAGTTTTTCCAACCAGATATAAAAGTGTTTTACATATTCCCCCAGTTTCGGAATCATCATCTGCCCGAACTGACGAATGAGTTCTAAATCATCATCCGTTACGTCATGCAGGCGCAATAGCGATTGCGCATCTTTCATCTGTGTGAGTTGAACATCCGGCGACATACATAAACTCCCTTGTTCATCAGTGATTTTTATCCTTCGATTCAGCACTGCGTTTGATGACAAACAGAATCGCTATGCAAAGTCTAATCATAGTCTATAAATTCATCACACTACCTCAGATGAGTCACAAGTTGTACGAAATACATACAAAGCATGATGTGACTTCGGTTAACAAAATCTCTTCTCCAATATATCCGTATCTCGACGATTAATAACTCACATTTATATTAATAACTTTATTACTAAAGTTAAGTATATTTTTTAAGCTCTCCCAATAAGAAAATTATTTCCATGAATATATCAATCGAATGAATAAAAAGCCTTCGATAAAAATTTATCACTTGATACAATTCGCAACACACAATAATGAAACATTATTTCAAAAAAAGAGCGCTTATTATGAAGTTAAAAACAACCGTTGGTTTCATGAGTTTGTATTTAATTTGCCAGCCTGCTTTCTCGGCAATGCCTTATCATGGCTACCAGTATGATTACACCCAGCCCAATGGTGATGTCATTACTCTCACTCTCGAAGGGAATGACTATTATGCCGAACAAAGAACCCCGTCCGGCCAGCTGGTAATTTATGACAAACAGTTGGGCGGGCTTGCTTATGCGAAGGTCTCCAATGATGGAACGACCCTTGTTTCTAAAGGAGAATTGGTCACTCAGGCAAAAGAGCAGCTGGAACAGAATCTGAGAAGCAGTCTTCATTCATCCGTTCTTTCTCAGACTGAACAACAGCCGGGTTTATCCGCTAAAGCGCGCGCAAAAATAGCACAAGAAAACCGCGATAAATTATTACATATTCCGGAAGATGTCAGTCATATCGCGACATCATTAGTGCAAAATGCCGATTCATCCAGCCATATTACCGGTGATGTTCGGGGATTAACGATATTAATTGACTTCCCTGATGATCGCCAAGAAATTAGCCGTTCAGACGTTGAAAGTTTCTTAAATGATTTAAATTATAAAGGATACGGTAATTTCCAATCCATCCGCGGCTATTTCCGTTCCGTATCGGGTGGAAAGCTCGACTATACCAATACCGTTAGTTCGTACTACACTGCCAAACATAACAAATCTTATTATACCGATCCGAACCTTGACTTCGGCATCCGGGCGCAAGAGCTGATTCATGAAGCATTAGAGTGGCTGGAATATCAGCAAGGATTCGATTTTTCAACCTTAACCACCGATCGCTACGGCCGAATCAAAGGGCTCAATATTTTCTACGCAGGAGATTCAAACAGCGCTTGGTCGACAGGTCTGTGGCCGCACATGGGCGGTGTAAACCCACAATTCTGTGCTGATGGTGTTTGCACCAATGCCGCACAGATGTCAGATATGGGCAGCAGCTTATCGATCGGTACCTTCGCCCATGAATCAGGACATCTGATTGCAGAATGGCCTGATCTTTATGACTACGACGGCAGCTCAAACGGTTCTGTTGCGCAGTATGGCATCATGGGTTACGGCAGTACCAATCCCCGCTCAATGCGACACCCTGTTCCACCGGTTGCTCCATTGCGTGATAAGGCCGGCTGGGAAACCGTCGTAGAATTGAACCCTGCTGTGAATCCCAATGCACCGACAGGCCGTATCTCAGCGACATCCGGCAGCAATACATCCTACAAGTGGTCTAACCCGAATAATCCGGCAGAGTCCTTCTATATGGAAGCGATTCATCAAACCGGACAAAACACCGAACAACTGGGTAGCGGGCTGGCCATCTGGCACGTTGATCCACAAGGGAATAACTCCGATGAATGGCACCCTTACATCCAGATGGAACATGCGGATGGCAACCGTGATCCTGAGTATCTGCGCAACCGGGGAGATCAATACGACGTCTATGGTCAATACGGTGAATTCTCTGCGATCTATCCGAATGACCGGACATCCAGAGGAACAAACTCATTATGGTGGGATGGTCATGATTCAGGTCTGAGCATCAGTGATATCTCACAACCGGCTCAAACCATATCGTTTTCTATTTCAGAAGACGGTGGTAACGGTGAACCATCGACACAGACCAAGGTTTACACTAACGGTATTACGCAGGGTGGATACACTGCCGAGCCAAACAACCAAGCATTCCGTTATGAAGGCGGCACTATCAACGCGACATTGGTCGGCCCTAACGGGACAGACTTCGACCTGAAACTATTCCGCTGGGATGGCAATAACTGGCAGCAAGTCGCAGCCTCTGAAGAGCCGGAATCCAGAGAGCAGATCATCTATACCGCTGATGCAAGTTTCTACTACTTCCAGATTTATGCTTACAACGGCTCAGGCCAGTACAATCTGACGGTCACGCTTGATCAGTAATGGCAGTACAGTGGTGGATACAGTGTTGTCCCATCAAAAGCGGTACTCAGTACCGCTTTTCTTATTCGCCCAACCACCGATATAAACACCATACGAGACAGAAAAAAACGTTCATATCGATCATCCTTCGCACACCCCGGTGAATCAGCTATGATCACAACATCATTCACGATTCCGGCAACTCAAGCCGAACGACACTCAAGCACTCAACGACAAGGGACGGTTATGAAAAAATTACTGCTGATGTTGGTTACGCTCACATTAACGGGATGTCTCGGAATGCCGGAAACAGTTCAACCGGTTTCTAATTTCGACGTTCAGCATTATCTGGGTAAATGGTACGAAATCGCCCGTTTAGATCATTCGTTTGAAGCCGGACTCACACATGTGACCGCAGAGTATACTCCCAGAGATGACGGTGGCATTTCGGTGTTAAACCGGGGCTTTTCAGCCACTGAAAAAAAATGGGAAGAAGCGCGGGGGAAAGCGTATTTTGTTAATAGTGACTCCGAAGGCTATTTAAAAGTCTCATTCTTTGGTCCGTTTTACGGCTCTTATGTCATCTTTGCGCTCGATGATGACTATCGCTATGCCTTTATCTCCGGCCCGGACACCGATTACCTGTGGCTGCTGGCTCGCACCCCGACCGTTGATCAGCAAGTGATCGAGCAGTTTATCCGTATGGCAAAAGAACGGGGCTTTGATACCGATCGTTTGATTTTCGTTGATCAGCAGTGAGCGGCTGCCTGCGAAAACGGTTAGACCATCAACAGACAGGTTCAAGTATGCGCAAATCAGACCGACTTTTTCAACTGACAAATATGCTCCGTAAACACCAGCCCATGACCGCCAAACAATTGGCAGAAAAGTTACTGGTGTCTGAAAGAACCGTTTATCGCTATATCGATGACTTATCGTTATCTGGTATCCCGATTTATGGCGAGCCGGGAGTCGGATACCGATTATCAGCCGGATTCGAGTTACCGCCATTGCAATTATCACCGGGGGAGTTAGAAGCACTGATCACTGGCGTCAGTTTTATCGCATCTTTAACAGGAAAGAATCTTGCGGCTTCAGCGCAGTCTCTGCTGTCAAAAATCGAGGCGGCGCGGCCCAGTGAATTGATCCGGACCACAGGTCAGGATCGTGTGGTGAGGGTTCCTGCCAATCACCGAGAAACAAAGGCGTATCAAATCTGGGAGAAAATCCATGTGGCCATCGCAGAAAAACGCTGGCTCAATATCGTCTATCACTCACTTTCAGAGGTCATCACGTCGAGAACCGTCTTCCCGTTAGGGTTATTTTATTGGGGCGGTAAATGGACGTTAGGCGCTTGGTGTGACATGCGCGGCGACTATCGCGACTTTAGAATTGACCGTATCGCTCAATTAGAGCGGTGCGACAATGAGCCTTCTCTGCCTGATTTTGTTTCTTTGTCGGCATACATCGAATTGAAAGATTCACCTGAATTGAAAAATATCAATATTGACTGACACAATGGTGTCAGTAGCAAAGCCTTAGACTCATGATTCAATTCATCACTAAGGCACGAACATGATAAAGAACAATCACATTGATAACATTGGCGGTATGGAATTTGCGACCTTCAGACTCAAAGAAGGGGTAACAGAAACCACACTAGTCGAACTATCACACAAAGTAGAACAAGAATTTCTGCGCCGGCAAGATGAACTCGTGCTCCATTTTCTGGTTCGGGGGAAAGATGGGATGTATGCTGATGTCGCGCTTGCAACGTCACAAGAAAAGGCCGAGGCCTATTGTCAGCAGTGGTTAAGTCATCCCGTGGCGCTTGAATACTTGGAACTGATCGATGAAACATCGGTAGACATGACGTTCTGGACCAGAATTAACTAAAAGTCCGAACAACAAACACAACCGTGACCGCTTTTTAGCCTCGCCAAGGCTTCAAAGCGGCACATGTTAAATGCAAATCGATTTCACCACTATATCCTGCATACACTCAAACCTTCCATTGCCGTTCTGGGCATTTTGACACAGGTCTCCCAACAGCCCATATCTGAATTTTGCACACCCCTGCTTGTCGGTCTTACCGGAAATCTCGGTTTTGTTGCTGCTTTAAATGGGCATGGAGGAACAAACAGACAAGGGCATGAATGCCCTTGTTTCAGCGAACATGGATGTCTTGAGCGGCTTGTGAAATCCTATTTATTGATCGGGAGTTCATCGTTCAGGACCGCTCACTAAAGCTCTATCGCACCGATATCCGGAGTCTGATCCCGTTCTTTTCCGGAAAAGTCTGTATCCAACGGCGTCAGTGCGTTTTCGGTATAGCCGTTATCTACGGCAAGGCTACCTGATTCGAGTGTCCCCGGTATATTGCCGGCATCAAGATAGTCCTGAAGCGCACCGTCAATCACAACATAAGGAGATACCGCCGTCTTATAGCCGCCGCTGCTGCCTAATACCTGTTCGCTATGATTCGGGTTGAAATAGAGGTTCATGTTGGCATTGATATTATCGCCACCACTGGTCCAGACCGTACCGGTGTTGACCACTATATTATTGTCAAAGTAGTAGTCAGCACGATGATTGAGAATCGAACTCCACCAAGTCTGGATATAATAGTCATCAGCCGTCGGGGTCGCGAAAGTTTGACCGAAAGCCCGTCCCCAGACGCTTTGCCATTGGTCGTTCGGGGTATACAACACGGTATTGTGACGGAAAACCAATCCGTCAAACCCGGCACCGAGAATAACCAGCGTACCGTTGGATGGCGCAAAAATATTATTTTCGACGACAAAGTGTTTATAACCGCCCCCCAAAGCCTGAATCCATTTAGCTGCTGCACCAACCATGATATCCATCGATTCCACATGATAGAAAAAATTCCCGCGGATCGTGACATTTTCTAATGATCGGGCATAGGCGGTTCCGCTCGTATTGATGATATAGATATGCATACCATCGACATGCATGTTGACCCCTTTGGTCTCTTCATCACCGTCAGACATACCATCGTCCAGATCATGGATCAGGTTGTTCTCTATCAGCCAGTTGCTCCCACCGTGAGGCTGGATACCATCGTGAGTCAAATGATGGATATGATTACCTTTGATTACCAGATCATTGGTCATCGCCCATACACCGACACCGGTATTCAAAATTTCGTTATACAGCAGATTAATATACCGACCATTGAATATATGGACGCCGGCACTCTGCATATACTCGTTCTTCTCATTCAGCGTCATCGACGCGAAATCACCCAACTGGGAAATCCGGCAATTACGGATGTCCACGTAGCGGCTGCCGTTAATCGTGACATTATCCGTAATTTTGAATCCATCGATCCTCAACCGTAAGTCACTATTCCCTTTTTGATCAAAATCGATCCTGTACCAGCCCCCCTTATCATGAGTCGTACCGAGGGTCACATTACCCAAAACAGGGGTATGGCCGGGCATCGCTTTCAACGTCACCCAGTCGGTAAAAACTTCTTCAATCGGGGTCGATTTCGAACTGTTCGCAAAATAGTTTGCTCCGAATCTTAAATCGCCATAATGACCATCCATGACGTATATCACTTCCCCGCCGATCGCCTGAGAAAGCGCATAACTGATCGTTGCAAAAGGAGCACTCTTCGTTCCTTCACTCTCATTTGAGCCGTTTTCCGCACTCACATAATAGGCCTTTTCTCCAACTGTATAGTCATAGGTTGCATCCGTTTTGTTGATCAACAGATTCTCCATAACCTCATAATTATAATTACCGACTTGCTGCTCACTTGCCGATGCATAAGCCGAAGAGAATAAATACAGACATGCAGCAATCGCAATTGCCACACAAAAATAAGATTGATTACTAGTCACTGACATAGGAATATCCTTATAAAATCATTTAGATTTTATTTTTAAATCAAGTGCTTTTATTAAAAAAATACATTTAACATAGGTATACATATTCATAAAAATAATAGATAAGAGATTAAAATCATTATTGGACTGATTTCACACTTTAAGCCAATAGATGCATAGACATGCTAAATACAGAACAGAACACTGTTCTATCCAATAAATGTGTTGGTGAATATTAGTTTTAAGACCTGTTGGCCCAGCAGGAACTCATTAGCATCGCAACCTATGTTCTGGATTTTGCCCATCCCCTGCTTGTCGGTTTTACCGATGATCTCAGTTTTATACCATCACGTTCTTATATTTCTTATTGCGTCGTGAAGATGGTATGAGTTTTCCTGAATTGTGTCGCAAAGTAACCCTGCGTATATCGCCACCGCCACCAAAATCGCTCACGATACCAGTATTGAATCACAGCAGGGTATCACCATGACAAAACCGCAAATCATCACCAAAAACAACACCGCTCGATGTGGTAACGGTTTGTTTTGTCCCCGGCTCATAGTAGGATAACCGCGATGAAAACAGCACTCGATCACCTCCCTGAGCGGAAGCAACAAGAACTTCACACCATCACCACCGTATTACGCGATACGCTGGATGATTTCTTACGCAACAAAAATGGCAGCAAAGCAGAATTCCGTATTCTCAAAATTATCCTGTTTGGTAGTCATGCCAAAGGGACTTGGGTCAATGATCGGCCCAACGGTTATATCAGCGACTACGATATTCTGGTGATCGTCAACCGATCGGCATTGGTCGAAGAGTACGCGGTGTGGCACAGTGCCGAAGAGCAGATTGCGCGTCGGGTCACCTCTGCCCCGCTCGGCTTGATCGTTCACACACTCAATGAAGTCCATCAGCAGCTCCAGCAAGGCCATTATTTCTTTGCTGATATTCGAGAACAGGGCATTGAACTGTTCAGCGCCGATAAACGGGAATTGCCCACACCGGGAAATTTAAGTGAGGCCGAGCGAGTGACGATTGCAACCAAGCATTTTAATCATTGGTTTAGTAGCGCAGCACAATTTTATGAATCAGCATATAAACCAATGCTTGAAAATAAATACTTCAACTATGCTGCATTTCAACTCCATCAGGTAACGGAACGCCTGTTTGCCTGTACCCTGTTAGTCTGTACCAACTACCTGCCCAAAACCCATAATCTCGAAAGCCTGCGCTCGATGTGCGCCCAGCAAGCCCCGGCCTTTGCCGAACTGTTCCCGATGGAAAACAAATTCCACCGCCGCAGCTTCCAGCGCCTCAAACGCGCCTACATCGATGCTCGCTATTCCGAACATTACGAAATCAGCGCAGAAGAGTTGGTTTATTTGCAAAGTGAAGTGGAGAAATTGCGGCAGATGACGGAAAGGGTTTGTCGGGGGAGGATTGAGGTTTAATTATATGGAGCGGATGTTCCATACTTTGAAGGCCGACTCACCGAGACTGTTCATTATTCTGTGTCACGCCCATTTTTATAAATCCAGGTATGGAGTGAGTCGGCCTTCAAAGTGGATACTGAGCTGAGACAGCGTCAGGTTCCAGTTTTGCACCGGATGCGTCCATTTTTCACTGGCTTTCAACATACCTGCATACAACAGCTTGAGCAAGCTGGTTTCATTGGCGAAGCCACCTTTGGTCTTGGTCAGCTTGCGGAACTGCCGATGCACCGCCTCAACCGCATTGGTGGTGTAAATAGCTTTGCGGACCTGCTCAGGATATTTGAAATATACCGATAGGTTCTCCCATTTATTGCGCCATGACTGAATCACCAACGGATATTGTTGCCCCCATTTGACTTCCAGCTCATCAAGTTCGTGCTCGGCAGCCTTGAGCGTCGCAGCTTTATAGACGCACTTTAAATCCGCCATAAAAGCTTTCTGATTTTTGCTGGCGACATATTTCATCGAGTTACGGATTTGATGGATAACACAGAGTTGGACTTCAGTCTGCGGGTAAATGGTTTCAATCGCCTGAGGGAACCCCTTGAGGCCATCGACACAGGCAATACAAATATCTTTGACACCGCGATTTTGTAAGTCGGTCAGGACACTGAGCCAGTAATGCGCACCTTCGGCATCAGAGAGATAAATGCCCAGCAGCTCTTTTTTTCCTTCGATATTGAGAGCCAGGATAGTGTAGATGGCTTTGGAGACAAAGCGGCCGTTTTCCTTGATTTTGTAGTGAACGGCATCGAGCCATACGACCGGATAGACGGGGTCTAAATCCCGCTCTTGCCATGCTCTGAGCTCAGGGATAAGACGGTCGGTGATGGCGTTAATCGTGCCATTGGAAACGCTGATACCATACATATCCAGCAGATATTCCCGGATATGTTGATAGCTGTTGCCAAGGGCAAACAGGGAGAGGACATTGCGTTCCATCTCATCGGTCAGCCGGGTCTGGTGCTTCTTGACAGTTTGCGGGTCAAAAGAGCCATTGCGGTCACGGGGCGTTTCGAGTTCAAATTCCCCGGATGAGGTTTTGATATTTTTCCGGGACTTACCATTTTTTCGATTATCGGGTTCATCAGCAAGGTGCTGGTCAATTTCAGCGCCGAGAGCAGCTTCAGTGATTTGCTTAATCAGCGGCGTGAGCAGGCCATCTTTGCCGTTCAGTCCTTGTCCAGATTGGAGAGCTTTGGCAAAGGCCTGAACATCGATTTCGAATTTATCGTCAGACATAAAGTGTCATTTCCTTTTTGGTTCAGTTTACAGAAATGACACAGAATTTTGAACACTACCCAGTCCAATCACGAAATCAAACCACTTTAAAAACCTATAATTTAATGAACGCATCATTTTCAAAATAATATATAAATGCTTTAAACAAATCACCATCTCTAATATTATTTTTCTGCATTTTTAAATTATTAACTATACTTTGTATTGTTTGGATTCCTAAAACATATCTATATCCAGCATCTTTAACTGCTATTGGATCTTCATCTTCGTCATCAGAGTCTACATCATCAGGATCTTCTATAATAACTAATGTATCTAAACTCCAAGATGAAACATCTTTCGGCAAGTACAGCGCTAAACGCCAATCAATATTTTCAGAATTACTTAATACATCTCTTAGTTTTTTTTGAAACATTTTATCTTCCATTTTATCTTCCACCTCCCCAATAATACATACCTCCCTTGCCTCCGGGATGCAAGGATTCTTGAACTATACCGGGTGCTTGATGCTGAGATAATGGCACCAATTGCATTACACCAGGTTTCTCTGGATGGTGATGCCACGTCAAATCTTTTACCGGTGAGCGTCTTGGATAGGCGCCACGAGGTCCTGGTTTAACTCCTTCAGTAATTCCTGGGTACATATTTTCCATACTAGCGGCAAAGGCAGGATCTGCTTGCATTGCCTCATGCAGATTCTTATTAGCTTGCTGGAAATGAACTTTATCAGATCGTCCCGGATAAAACTCTTTGTCGATCTTAGTTTCGTAAGCCACTGAATATTGTGGGCTACTAAGTGGTCTTCCAGAAGCATCTTTACATCCTTCCGTACTCAACCCCAGCGGATCCACCCACTCCATCGGGTTATGCACATAACCCTGAGGCCTCAATCCCCCCGCAAATCCGATCGGGTCGGGGCTGAGATACTGGCCGCTGTCTGCATCGTAGTAACGATTGAGATTGTAGTAAAGCCCGGATTCCCGATCTTCGATCTGTCCCTGATAACGCAGGTCACAGCTCAGGGCTTCGTTGGCGGCGTCTTCGAGATAACCCCGTTGAATTTTGAGGTTAAACTGTTGCTGCTGGTATTTGCCCCACACGGCTTGTTCACCGCGCCATTCGATTTCCCCGGCCTCACTCACCAACTCTTGCGGTGTGCCGGCATGGTCGGTGACGATATAGTGCAGGTCTCTTCGGTTGCTGCCGTGACGAGTGGTGACTTGCGCCATCGGGCGGTGGCTGCCCGGCTCGTACAGATATTCGGTGCTGGTCAGGGCCGTCCCGTCAGCGGTAATCAGGCTCTGCTGCACCAACGTGCTGCCGTCCCACAGATAATGGGTCTGCTGCTGGGTTTGCAGGCACTCTTTAGCAATCCGTCGTCCGAACGGGTCGTAACGATAGCGGTAACGTCGCCCGTCCGACAGCTCGATATGGGTCAGGCGGTCTTCGTCATTCCAGATAAATCTTGTACTCTGCGGGCGGAAGCCATCTTTCGATTCGGTTTTCTCTATCACCCGGCCACATTCGTCGTAACGATATTTGAAGCGGCCGACTTCAGTCACTCGCCCGGCTTTATCATAGTCGCGTTTCTGGCGTTTTATCCGCTCGTCGGCCAGCGACACCACATTGTCACCGTATTCACTGCCAAAGCCTTCTTCATTGAGATTCAGCTCGCTGTCATACCCAAACAGATGAACGAATCCGGCTTTGGTTTCCCACGATTTACGCTGCCGCACCGCAGTAATCTGACTGTTGGGGTTAAGGGTAAATTCAGCACTGCCGCGATGACTGTCTTCTATCCCGGTCAGCCGGTCCAGTACATCGTAGCGGTACTGACGTAGCGATTGATTGCCCAGTTGCTGCCCGGTCAATAATCCCGTCGCACTCCACTCATGGCGCAAGTCAAAGCCGCTGCCGTTACTACGCTGCTTCTCTTCCCCGCCCGGATGGTAGGCAAAAGTCAGCGGATTATGACTGCCGACAGCAAGTGCGGACAACTGTTGCTGTTGCCATTGATAACTGCGCTCACTCTCCGTCCCCGATGACTGAATCCGCCGTCCGGCGGCATCGTACCGGTGGGTCAATTCGGTGCCGTTGATATTTTCACTGACTAGTTGCCCGGCCGGGCTGTAGGCCAGTGCAATCCACGCATCACCGTTTTCTGCGTAGGTCAGCCGCGAGGCGGCATCATATTCATACCAGCTTTTACCGGTCGGATGGTCCTGATTATCGAAGCTTTCGCTCTGGAGCAGTCGGCCGCATACATCGTACTGATAGCGGAAAGTGTGACCATCCGGTTTGCTGCGCTGTGTCAATCGACCAACGGCATCATAACCGTAATTCTCAGTGCGCCCGTCGTAATGACGTTCGCTTTCAATCCGTCCCAGCTTGTCGAAACCGTACAGCCACTGCTGGCCGTGGCTGTTCGTCACCCCGGCAAATTCGGCTTCAGCATTGTAGTGATAGCGGGTCGTTGCCCCCAACGGGTCGGTGACAGTTTTGAGTTTATCGAAAGCACCATAAGTAAAGTGCTGGGTCTGACCGAGGGCATCGGTGACCGCGGTGAGATTCCCTTCAATATCGTAACTGAAGTGGGCTTCGCTGCCGTCTTCGTAGATGACTTTTTCAGGAAACGGATTGGACTGATGATAATGCCAGCGGCGGGTGAGATTGCCCTGCGAATCGCGTTTATCACTGACCCGTTTCACCAAGCGGTCAAACCGGTCATAGTGGAAATTCATCCCGTAACCTGCGGCAGGCTCCAGCCGGGTCAACAGGCCACGTTCATTGTAGTGATAGCGTGTGACACTGCCGTCCGGCTCCGTCAAGGAATCACGCAAGCCGCGCTCGGTGTAGCTCATCTGCCAGACCCGGCCTTCCGGATCGGTGACTTGAATCACATCCCCCTGAGAGTTGTGCTCGTACAACCAACTGGCACCGAGTGGGTCAGTGTAACTTGTCAGCCAGCCTTGTTCATTGTAATCATAGCTGTGTACCGTCCCATCCGGCAAAGTTGCTGTGGTGATATTCCCCCATGCATCATAGCTGTAGGCTGTCGTTTCTCCCAGTGCATTGGTTTCAGCCACCAGCAAGCCATCCTGCCACTGCTGCTCCAAACGGTTACCTGCCGCATCGACAATTGCATAAGGTCGATTACGCTCATCCAGATGGAAAGTTTCAATCCCACCAAAAGCACTTTTGTAATAATGGATATGTTTTTCATCATCGTAGCGGATTTGGTCAGTCCATAACCCGTCGGCACAGCGGCTGGCGATTACTCGACCCTGCGCATCGTAGTCATGTTCAACCCACGTGTGGGCCAAATCCTGCCAGCGGGTCAGATAACCCTCTTTACTGTACTGATAATCGAAATTACGACCGGATTCCCCTCGCACGGAAAGTAGCCTGCCGGATTTGTCGTAGTTATAGCGGGCTAGCTCCCGCAGCGGTGTCCGGTCAGCTTCGCACAGCGTCAGTTGTGTCATACGGTTACGCTCGGTCTTGACCTCAACCAACCGTCCATCACTGAGGATGACCCATTTGAGCGTACGACGCTCATAAGCAAACTGAATGGTATTGCCGTAAGCATCAGATATTTGGGACAGACGCAAGGTTGTGCCAATCGCATGACCAAAATGATAAATCAGACCATCTTTATGTCTGAGCAGTAATTCTGCATTTTTCCCCCGAAGCAATCGCCATTGAGGTTTGAGCAAAGATGTCGTTTCCTCATCCGGCTCTGGAAGCTCAAATACGCCTTGGGTATAGTCGGTATCGGTAAAGGTTGCCTGCATTCCTTCGATAGTCAGTGAGATATCCCAGTTGCTGCGCCACAAACTGCCCATCAGACCCGTTTCTTTCAGCCCTGTTGAATGATAATAACGTTGATGCTCCAGCGGCAAAATGCCCGTCAATACAAAATCCTGCCGCTCCTCAAGTGCTTTCCCTGTATTCAGGTCAATTGGATCTCCCCTTCCGGTACCGCAACCTCCTTCTCCGAGTTGTCCCCCTCCTTCTGTTTGCTGTGTTCCCTCTGACTTAGTTGATGACGTGCTCGAATCCGAATGCACCCGCTCTTTCCCTGCATTGAGATTATCCGCATCCACTACGGTATTTTTCGGGTGTGGTGTACCGGTTTTACGGGTAATAACTTTATCGATAAATTCATCGACCTTGTCACTGATCTTACCGACCATTTCGTCGATTTTCTTTTCCAGCGACTTCATCGCATCGACCAGCATTTCAAACGAATTACTCAGCAGTTTGACCGCCCAGCTTTTACTGTTCTTAATCGCCTTGGTCAGCCCGTCAATAATGTCATTGAGTAATTTTTTGGCTTTGTTGGCATACTCGGACAGTAAGCCCCCGAACTTTTTCAGATACTTAACCAGATTGCCGTTCGACAAACTGCGCAGCATTTTGATCGCTTTCTGAATGACACGCGAGTCTGCGTTTTCCAGTGCATTGATGATGGTTTTACCGGTTTTCTTGGTTGCATCGCCCAGTCCCGGCACAAAACCGATCACAGCCAGCACACCTCCCGCCCAGTGCCAAACATCCAGATCGGGTTTAGTGCAGGTATCCCAGCCCCAGCAGCCTAAGTCATACAAATCCATCGCCTGACCGACCACCGGCACAAAGCCGAGTGCGATTTCGCAAAACAGCAGAATCGCTGTGTTGTCATGCGCCATCCCGGCCATTTCTCCGGCCAGACTGTGGTGAATTTTATTGACCGCCTGTCTCAGTTCTTTAGGCCCGTGGTTTATCTCTTTATCCAGCTCCCAGAAGCGGTCATACGCTTCATCATATTCATCAGGGACTCGCGTCAACCAGTGTCGGTCTACATCAACGAACCGGTCCGAGCTGTCATCAGCATCATAGGATAAAATTCCCTTCCGACTCAGCAGGGTATACAGCGCAAAATATTCTCCGGCTTTGGCCGCATATTCGGGATTGGCCTGAATCACGGGATTGTTTTCTGCCACATCTTGGGGGTTGAATTCATCACTGCCTTCACCCAGCAAAATTTCAAAACCACCGCAGCCCATGTTCTGGATTTTGCACATGCCCTGTTTGTCGGTTTTGCCCGAAATTTCGGTTTTGTTACTGTCGGTCAGCACAAATTCAGCTTCTGGTACGGGTTTGTCATCATCATAGTGGTAACGGATAAACACTTCGCAACCGCATTCAACACACCCGCCATCGAGGACATTATCGGTCGAGAAGTTCTGGGTGGCAGCCTCTGCACTGGAGAGCAAGTCGGCTTTTTTATTCTCGCTCATGATTGTTCTGACTCCTTATCCAATTCATCTAATCCGCGTTCAAATAATCGATCCATCCGGCTTTTTGTCCCCTGATAATCCGGTGATTTTAAAATCTGTTCAGCCCAAGGCTGCGTTGTAAACTGCTCGCCGAAAACCACGGTCAGACTCAGATACCGGACTACATCATTCGGTTGAGTAAACCCCAATTGATTGGCCTGAGTGATATGCTGATAGAGATATTGATCGAACTGTGCCTGTTCCCAGCTTTGGGTTTCGCTGTGATGGGCTTGTAAATGATCCTGATACTGACGGTAGATCTGCCGGTTAGCCCAGATACTGAGAGCCTGATATTGTGCCTTCGATAAGAGCTGAGGTGAGCGGTGTGGTAATGTAGACCTTTTCTGCTCCCGCCGAGTGATGACTTCAACATCCGTCTCACCATGCCGCCAGAAAACGAATTGGGCAACAGGGCCAAAAATTGCCTGAACTTCGTCATCACCGCTGGCTTCAAGCAAAACCTTCAATATCGTCCAGTCAGAGACCCGCAAGAGCATATCTTCCTGTCGCGGAGAGGTAATCATGCTCCACTCTCTTAAGTGTTCCATCAGTAACTGCATTGCCTGCGGATGATGCCGATAGTTCTCCGTGAGACGAATTAACACCCCCCAATTAGGCTGCATTGCAACCTCTGCTTCAAAGTGTTTCCAATCCGTCAGAGGAAACAGATAAGGTGAGATCGATGCATGGACTTCGCCCATATTTCCCCAGTACAGACGAAAATCTTCAATATCAGAAAATTCCGGTAGCATCGAAAGAACATTGGCATTAATCGCTGCTTCTGCTAGGAAAAAATCAGTCCCTTTTCCTAGACCGGCCTGCCACATGTCGCGGGGTTGCTTAAACACGTTGAGGGATTGATTACTCGTTTCAGTTGGCTGATGTTCCATCATGGCTATTCCCCTGATGACATCTGCGTGACCTGAAGAACAGGTCGATGAATGTATAAGCGGGTTTTATCATTTTTCTCGTCCAGACCTTCAATGACAAACTGCTCATCCGGCTGTTTGATAAACCTGAAAATATGTTGAAAAACCGGAGAATCACTTGCCGGCTGCCATGCTTCATCGTGCCATACTTTCCATGCCAGCGGAGTACGACTCTCAGAGGCAATCGTGAGCTGATAAAGTCCGTCAGCCAACGTTATGTCGACGATGGACCCGATTCTCATATCTCCCGTAATAGTGATTTGAAAATCTTCAGGAATCACCTCCTGCAGCTCAATATCCGGGAAATTACATTCCCCGAGAATTTCAAACGGTAGTATTTCCACGCTTAGTCATTCCTCTGTTCCGACGAATCAAATATCAGGTGTATCAAACCGGGCCAACCACTGAGCATAATCCTCTTCAGTAAACCCTTCATCTTCATAATGGGGTTCATAAAGAGTGGTACTGCGTACCGGAGCCAACAAAGCGCCCAACTGATAATAACTTTGGGGTATTTTCGCCAAAGTAGGCTGATCTGCAGCTTGAATAATGGTGTTATCTCCTCTCTGCCAGACCCGAATACCGGAAATTGCCTCCAGTGCAGGTAATCCACCAATGCTGTCGAGATGAGTCTGATGAATAATAGTCAACCAATTCACCCCTTTGATCTGATCTTTCAGGTGTAATCCATGACCAATATAATCAGGAATGTCTAATCCCGGATACTGCTCAGCCAGTTGGACTTCTAAAGATTCATATTCATGATCATCAAAGTGGTTGTGAGTCGTACTGATTGCACCGTAACCATGTAATGGCTGCAATGCTTCGATCCAACGCAACGCCACATCTTGAAAAGTCTCAGAGGAGGCGCTGAAAAAGTTCAGTGGAAAATTGACGGTTACCCATCCCAAATCACCGTGTTGTTCTTGCCAAGAAGGTTTGCCAAGCACTAAAAACCGAATATCAGAAGCATCACGGTGATGTTGTCCGCCGTGATAAACAAATTCCCATTCCTGATCGGACAACTCAGGTAACCAGTCATGCGGTGTCTGATACGGTTTTTTCCGAAGATCTTTCCAGCTTCCTGTCTGTGGATTAGTGGTAAAATTGAGTTTGCCCTGCATCATCTGCTGGTAGTCGGTTAACATCATCAAGATAGCCTGACGCTTTTCCGGAGTGCTTCCGCCACGGAAAAACAGCGTTAGATTCAGGCAGACCGTCATCAAGACTCGCTGGTCTTCCGGATCAATCAGCCGAACCTGTTGTTCAAGGGTCGGATCCATAAGAGTTCTCCTATTTTCATTCGATTATCAATTCTGAAATGACATTTACGTGACTGTATTCAGGTTACGGCGTCAGCACTGGTACTGCTACAGGAACAGAAAATGCGCCGGAAAATCCTGCAATAGCCCGGGATGCGGCGACTGAAGCACTACTGCCGGCCACCGGGATTAAAGCATCATCAGCCTGCGTAGCTCCGGTAGGTAGTAGATCATCAAGAACCAAAGCAACGACTGCCAGTCCGGCTAAAACCGCAAGCCCTGTATCTCGCCAGGGATGCAGCTGTTGTAACTGTTGCTGACGGTCCCGTTCTTTATCCCAAGCATGTTGAACTTCCCGATGTGGTACCGCAACCGGTTTCTTCTGATCTTGTTTGTCATCACATCCACAGCGATTCGGAGATAATTCTTTTACTTTCCTCTTCTTGCCGGCAATTTTCTCATACGCGTCTCTTTGTCCAACCCCCCATTTATCTCCGGGAAACTTAATTTCAACGATTTGTCGGATATTATCCTGTGTCGGTGCCTTGGTCGGATCTTCAGTAATCACAATATCAGGAATACGAATCCCCCCACTTTCATATGACTGTCCCTCCGGTAAAGATTTCAGCGTTCGGTTATACCGATGTTGCCAAGATCTGATCGGCTGGGTTGGATCATCACTCATCATCAGGGGTTCGGGAGGGGATTTATACATGTTGTAACCCACTTCCGGCAGGATATTTTTCCCCTGCTTCCCCTTGTGCATCCATCGGATCCCTTCATTAACACACTGCTGTTTTAAATCTCGATTACCACCGGTGCTTTTCAGCGGCTTTTTATTACAGACACAGATTAAAGAGCAGATCACCGCAAGTTCCGACATTCCTTCAGGGTCAAACGGCGGACAGCTACTGCAACTGGGGTTACTCATATACGCTCCTGTTGTAATTGTCTGAGCCAATCGGCATTGTGATAATCTTGCTGAATGGCTTGTTGCCAGTCGGGACGTTGATTTAATTCATACAGCGCCTGTCCGAGTGAGCTGGTTTCAAGAACAATCTGAAACTGCGGCAGTCGCCAGAAATGGCTACCGTAGATAAACCGACTGAAAGCAAAAATTTTACGCTCCAGAAAGCTGGCTCTCGCATAGCCGGCTGCTTTTTTCAGACTATCGTCCAGCCCCAGAATAACCTCATCATATTCCAGCATCATGCAAGTACCGGGAGTTTCGTGAAACAGCTCTATGGCTAAATCAGCCAATGTTTGATCGTGGTATAACGCTTCAATAGCTGTGAACAAATCTTCTTCCATATAAAACCATTCTCCCTGAGATAAAGGAGATGGCCGAGCTTCCAACTGGCGAAACAATGCGTCATAAACCAAAGGCGTTTTGGTGCTGACAAGCATCATCAGGAATGGATCTGTTAAACGTTCCCGATCAGCTTCATCTACACTCTCCGTCTGCAAAAACAGTTGCAAAATACGCGGTGAATAGATACGGAAAAGACTCTCTTGTCCATTGGGTAGATAAATTGTCATCCAACACTGCCAGTGTTTCAGTAATGCATCTAAAGAGAAAGGAGAAATAAACAGGCACCCCCAACTCGTATTCGGTAAAAATTGCAGTAAGTCATTCCCGATATTGCCATTTGTCACCCGAACCAAAACAGGAGAGACAGATTTCAAATGCTCAAATGATGTCTGTTGGTATAAATACTGCCATTCCGGTGCCTGTGCTAATAACCGGGATTGCCATTGTTGCCAGAAGTTATCTTGCGTCGCGACATCCAGCATCAGATATAATGTACTGTCTTGAGCTTCAGCATATTCCAGCAGTTCTATCAGTCTGAATTCAGTTACATGCTCCATCGGTTCTGTCTATCCTTTCAGCCATACTTCACCTCGGCTTATGTTTTTAACTTAGTTCTATGCTTTGTTGCGTAACTTCTCACAAACAGGGACGAATGCTTTGTCCTGCTTCGCCGCCTGAACAATCGCCTTTCCCTGTGCTACCGACTGCTCAAACGTTTTCTCCCATACAAATGGAACAGGTTCAGCCAGCGGCGTGATCTTCAGGAATGGATTCTTACTACACACAGCTCCTTCGCCACAATTATGCGTCGGGGATTTGTACGGCGTGTCGCCAATAAATACATTCCCGGAGCCTGCCGCGACCGAGCCGCCGCAGTCGATGGCATCACCGACCCGGGCTGCCGGTTTGCCGTTGATCGAAACATTGGCAGACCCGGCAGAGATACTGCGGCCGTGGATCCCGTGAGGAACCTGCGGACACGGGCAGGCGTGCAGTAAGATCGCATCGCCTTTACGTGCTGCGGGTTTACCGTTGATCGAGACGTCACCGCTACCGGCAATGATCGGCGTCGCCGGAAAACAGCCATGACCTGAGCCGTTGTCACCGAGTCTTGCTGCTGCAGGCATGGTTATCCCCTCCGATCCGGTGCTTCCGGCTCTTGTGGTTTATTGGTCTCATCCGGTTTCACCATCGTTGGTGCGGTGCCTTTATCCGGTGAGCCACCTTCATTGATTTTGACTTTCGTGCCGGAGATCGTAACGCCGCCACTATCAATTTTAACAAACCCGCCCGGCCCGTGAATCGTCAGAGAATCTCCGGCATCGAGAATCACTTTTTTTGCCTTGAGATAACTTTCGTTATTGACTTCAACCCGTTGATTGGCACCAATTTTTTTCTCTTCAGATGCAGTAATATCAGCCACCCAGGCCCCTTCGATCTTTTGGATAATGCCACCGGAAATAAACTGACTGAGTTTGCCGATAATGCGCTGAACGACGTTGCGGCCGACTTTTTGATGATGATCCTGTCCGAACTCTTCATTGACATTCTTGCCGACCAGACGATGGACATTTTCAGTAATCATCTGATATAGATGACGTCCGACCCGGCGGTGACTGTCTAACCCGACCGATTCACGATGGATATTGTTGATGACGATGTCTTGATCTTTCTGGGCGTGAATATAGATCTGCTCGACACCCGACTGATCTTCAAAACGGACTTCGTTGGAGCCTTCGCCCTGGTGGGTCTGGGTTTTCAGAACGGTGCGAGTTTTATGATTCGGCAGAAGATAAGGTGTCACATTGGTAGCGTGGTAAGTCCGGCCGGTGATGATGGGTTGATCCGGATCACCATTGAGGAACGAGACGATCACTTCATGACCAATACGGGGAATGGCCATAAAGCCGTACTGAGCACCGGCCCAGCCCTGCGCGACCCGTACCCAGCAAGAACTTTTTTCGTCGGATTGATCATAGCGATCCCACGGGAAATGCAATTTGACCCGGCCATGCTCATCACAGTAAATCTCTTCCCCTTTCGGGCCGACAACCGTCGCAATACAAGGGCCATCTACTTGCGGTTTCGGTTGGGGCGTCGCTCGCCAAAGCGTCTCTTTCGGGATCACGGTAAACTGGTTGGCGTAAGTCGTTGCACCATGACCACCGGCTTCTTCCAATGCCTGTGGCTGAGTCCCTTGATGACTGACAGAGACCGCTAACCACTCTCGGTTCATCGCTGCATCAATGTGTTCTTCGAGCTCAAAACGCACCCCACCTTGCACCCGGGCATCATTACTTTTACCGCTGGCGGTATGCGCAGTACGTCGTAGATATTCCAGTCGGATCTGGCTGAAGGCTTTACCATTGGCATCGTCTTTGAAGCGCCCCGGATGATCGAAATGTTCATAGTCAGGTAACTGATAACTAAGATCTGTGCCATCCAGCGATTGTGCAAAGTTATAGTCCGGCTTTTTGAAGCTGTAGTCTTGCATCACAATCGAGCTCACTTCCGACTGATAATGCTCCGTCATGGTCGAAACATAAGGTGTCGTCATGTGACCACCGGAAAGGGCGTTGTAAGGTACCGGAGATCCTAATTGCGTAAATCCTTCACTATTATCCGTGACAACCAGTGTATGTTTGCCCTTTTCATGGGTGAAGGTGTACATCAGGCCTTCTTCCGCCGCCAAACGATGGAAGAAGTCGAGATCCGATTCCCGGTACTGCACACAAAACTCGCGCGGTGCACACTCACGTTTGACCGAAAAAACATAGTCAGTGATGTTCATCTCCTGAAACAGGATCTTAAAAATATCGAGAATGTTTTTTTCTTGAAAAATCCGACTATTGCGGCGTAAAGAAAGACGTTCCAATGCCGGAACCAAAGTGACGGAATAAAAGGAATGGGAGTGTCCGGTATCCCCTTTACTGAAATGGCGCACAATACCGTGGACTTGCTGGGTCACTTCACCATTTTGAATCACTTCCAGCAGTGCGGTTTTATCAACAATCTGCTTGGCGGCGAGATCAGCATTGCGACTGGCCAGTTCAATTTGATAGCGAAAACCGTAGATACGTTCTCTTGCGCCGCTGATCGAGTCCGATACTGACTCTTCTCCCTGATATTCACGAACCACCAGCGTCTCATCATGCACACCATCAATCGTGAAGCGAAAACCTAACGTTGTCATTTGAATTGCCTTTTGTCTTATTGAGAATTATCCCACCGCAAATAAGCAATAAAATGCTTAATTATTGGTTTGATTTTCAACTTATTGATCTCTGTTCCAAATCGGATCAACCTTTTTATTCAATAAGATAAAAGCAGCAACAGTTGTGCCAATTGCACCTCTGTAACTAAATCAACTCATTATATTATGTGATCGATTATTACAGGCAACTTGTTGCCCAAAGGCGAGCAAAAAGTTGCCCGGCGAGCAAAAAATTGCCTGAAGGAAATGAGAGTCATGTCACAAGCACTGCGGCTCTGATGTCAGATAACTATCCGCTGCTTTGAGACAGCCCGATTTGAGACAAGCAGACAACTCTCTTTCTTTGACACGGATGTCATCCACCCATTGATGGAAGTGAATGAGGCAAGGTACACTATGCCCCCAATTCGCCTATCTCAGAAAGCGCCTCTATCATGCAGAAAATTGTTTTAGCAACCGGAAATCCGGGCAAAGTCCGGGAAATGTCTGACCTGTTGGCCGATTTCGGTTTTGAAGTCCTCGCGCAGACGGATCTCAATGTCTCCGAGGTTGCAGAGACCGGAACCACGTTTATCGAAAATGCCATTATTAAAGCGCGCCATGCAGCCGCAGAAACCGGATTACCCGCGATTGCCGATGACTCCGGCCTTGAAGTTGATGCGCTCGACGGTGCACCGGGCATCTACTCAGCACGCTATGCGGGTGATGATGCCACCGATCAGCAAAATATCGAAAAGTTGCTGACCGCAATGGCAGAGCTCCCTGACCAACAACGCAGCGCTCGCTTTCACTGCGTGTTGGTTTTCATGAAACATGCCGCCGATCCGACCCCACTGGTTTGTCACGGTGTCTGGGAAGGCTCAATTCTGCATCAGCCTGATGGCAACAACGGGTTTGGCTATGATCCGGTATTCTGGGTTCCCACGGAGCAATGTGCATCAGCAGCACTGGCACCATCGCGGAAAAAACAGCTGTCTCATCGCGCTCAGGCGCTTCATCTGTTAATGCAACAGTTGATGCAACAATCGGTGCAAGAATCGAATGAGCAGCAACCATGCTGAAACCACCGAAGCTGAGTCTGTATATCCATATTCCTTGGTGTGTGCAGAAGTGTCCTTATTGTGACTTCAACTCTCATGCGCTGAAGTCCGGTATTCCTGAACAGGCTTATATTGATGCCCTGCTGGAAGATCTTGATCAGGATCTTCAACGCTATCAGCTCAGCACACCGTCAAACCATGACGCATACTCCCATGACGCATTAGGTCAAGGACAGCCACGGAAGCTGCACTCGATTTTTATCGGAGGCGGCACCCCCAGCCTGATCAGCCCCGCAGCAATCAAAAGACTACTCGATGGTGTTCAGGCGAGATTAGCCTTTCAGCCGGATATTGAAATCACGATGGAAGCCAATCCGGGCACTATCGAAGCCGAACGGTTTGCCCAATATCGGCAGGCAGGCGTCACTCGAATCTCCATTGGTATCCAGAGTTTTGATAACGAAAAACTCACTAAGCTCGGCAGAATACATGGTTCGGCTGAAGCGGTCCGGGCGGCACATCTGGCGCATCAAATTGGTTTAAACAGTTTTAATCTGGATCTAATGCACGGTCTGCCGGGACAGACTCTGTCACAGGCAATGGCAGATTTAGATCAAGCGATCGATTTAGATCCACCGCATTTGTCTTGGTATCAGTTGACGATAGAACCGAATACGCTGTTTTATTCCCAACCGCCTCGTCTGCCGGATGATGATCTGTTGTGGGATATTTTTGAGCAGGGACATCAAAAACTCACCCAAGCCGGTTATATCCAGTATGAGATTTCCGGGTATGCAAAACCGGGATTCCAGTGTCAGCACAATCTCAACTATTGGCGCTTCGGAGACTATCTCGGGATTGGTTGCGGGGCACACGGTAAAATCAGTTGCGCGAATGGCAGTATCATTCGCACCACCAAAGTAAAACATCCCAAGGGGTATTTAAATTTACTCAAACCTTATTTGGATCAGGAAGCGGAGGTGTCGGCCAAAGACCGGCCTTTTGAATTTTTTATGAATCGGTTCCGCTTGATCGAGACCTGTCCGAAACAGGACTTTGTGGATACGACCGGCTTACCGCTCACAACGGTTCAACCGACAATCGACCGGGCCAAACAACAGGGTTTTCTCGATGAAACCGATCTGCACTGGCAAGTCACTGAACGGGGCAAGCTGTTTCTGAATGATTTACTGGCAGAATTTATGGCTGATGAGGAATAAGGATATTCCCGTCATCAGCACGTCAGTCATAAAATGAGTGTTCACAAGTGGAATCTTGTGCCTGAAGATATCACCACTTAAAAAATAGAGCGGCCAATACGCTCGGAAAGTAACTCCAGCGCTTTGCTGCCGGCCAGCGAGTTCCCCGAACTGTTCAGTTCCGGCGACCATACCGCAATGGTCATCTCTCCGGGCACAATCGCAACAATACCGCCACCGACCCCGGATTTGCCCGGCATCCCGACCCGATAGGCAAATTCTCCAGCTTCATCATACAGACCACAGGTTGCCAGTAACGCGTTGATCTGTTTGCTCTGAACAACGGTAATCACCGATTTATGATTCAGTACAGAGACACCTTGATTGGCCAGATAACTGAAAGTTTTCGCCAACTGGACACAACTCATTTTCAATGCACAGCCGTGGAAATAATTTTCCAGTACCGGCAACACATGGTTTTCAAAGTTACCGAATGAGCGCATCAAGTACGCAATAGCTGCATTCCGGTCGCTGTGTTTCATCTCTGAGCGGGCCACGACTTTGTCATACACGATTTTCTGATCACCACTCAAGGCCCAGACAAATTCCAGCAGCCGTTGACGAGGCGCAGAAAGACGGGTCTGCAACATATCTGCAACCACAATCGCACCGGCGTTAATAAATGGATTACGCGGAATACCATGTTCAACTTCCAACTGGATCATCGAGTTGAACGCTTGCCCTGACGGCTCTTTTCTCACTCTTGACCAGATCTCATCCGGGGTATAGATCCCCATCGACAGGGTGAGGTTGAGCACTTTGGAGATCGATTGAATGGAAAAGCCTTCATCAGCATCACCGGCCTGAAATAGTTCGCCCTCATTGGTCAGCACCGCAATCCCCAGTTTGTCCGCCTGAACTTGCGCAAGTGCCGGAATGTAGTCAGCAACTTTACCGCGTCCGATCAGCGGACGCACTTCTTCTAATATTTCGGTCAGTATCTCGTTTGTCAGTTTCATGGCTACTTTACGGATTGGCTACTCATCACAAGCGGTGAGTGATCGCAGGTTCTGCTATTCGACTACAGCATTATTCAATACAACGGAACTGGATATCCCAGACACCATGTCCCAGACGGTGTCCACGTTGCTCAAACTTGGTCAGCGGGCGCTCATCCGGCCGGGGAATAAAATCACCATCGATTGCGACATTTTGATAACCGGGCGCCTGATTCATCACCTCAATCATATGTTCGGCGTAGTTTTCCCAGTCCGTTGCCATATGAAAAATGCCTTCTCCGATGATTAACTTCTGACGCACCATCGCTGCAAATTCGGCTTGCACGATGCGACGTTTATGGTGACGCTTTTTATGCCACGGGTCAGGAAAGAATAACTGGAGTCGGTGCAGACTGTGATCGGGAATCATGTGTTCGAAGACTTCAACCGCATCGTGACACATCACCCGCAGGTTGGTCACACCGGCCTCCCGTGCAGCAGCCAGACAAGCCCCGACACCCGGACTATGGACTTCAATCCCGATAAAGTTTTGATTCGGTGCATTCTTAGCCATTTCAACCAGCGATGTTCCCATGCCGAATCCGATTTCCAGAACCACTGGGTTGTCATTGCCAAACACCGACTGCCAAACTAATTTTTGTGATTGGAAATCAATTCCCATCTGTGGCCAGCATTCATTCATTGCAGCTTCCTGACCTTTGGTCAGACGCCCTTCACGGCGAACAAAACTGCGAATTTTACGCATGACTTTACCATCATCGGTATATTCGTTGGTTGTTACTTCACTCATGGTTCTCGCCTGTTTTCTCACTCCCGGATACAAGGAGGTGTGATTATCCAAAGAATGCGTGTCTGTTCAAGTCCTGGACTGAAAATTATATTGAATCCTGTATGATTTATGTGTTTTACAACGCAACTTTTATGTGCTGCAATCAGCGTTGTTTCATCGGGGTCTGATCAATCATTGCACAAGATGAATACAATCGTGGCTCTCGCCACTGATTAAACGGTCATTGATAAAAATCATTCATTCAAAAGTAAAGTCAGCAATGCAAATGCAATATCCAATATCTCCGCCACAATTTCAGCAACACTTGATCGACTGGCAACGATCTCATGGGCGTCATGATCTGCCGTGGCAACGCAATCCGACACCGTACCGAGTTCTGGTTTCTGAAGTGATGTTACAACAGACTCAGGTGGTGACCGTAATTCCTTATTTTGAACGTTGGATGGCGAGTTTTCCGACCGTTGAAAGCTTGGCTCAGGCCACTGAAGATGACGTCATGCAGCACTGGCAAGGGTTGGGTTACTATTCCCGGGCGAGAAATCTGCGTAAAGCGGCGCAATACATCATGGCACATCATCAGGGGCAATTTCCGGATTCACTCGCAGCGCTGCTGGATATTCCCGGTGTCGGTCGTTATACCGCCGGTGCAATTCGCTCATTTGCCTATAACCACTATGGGCCGATAGTTGATGGTAATGTCAGACGACTGTTTTGTCGTTTTTTCGCTCTTGACGGTGTTCCGGGAACATCCGCGGTGGATAAGCAGCTCTGGCAACTGGCCGAAACATTCACACCGGAAACCGATAACCGTGCTTTTGCACAAGGTTTGCTCGATATCGGTGCCACGGTCTGCAAACCCAAGAATCCCGACTGCGAACACTGTTGCTTTCAGAACACTTGTCTGGCTTTAAAACATAGCCGAGTGCATGAGTTACCGACACCCAAACCGAAAAAAACCGTCCCGACGAAAACCGGGCAATTTCTGTGGGTGGAATCAGACAATAAGATTTTACTGGAAAAACGGGCAAGCGATGGGATTTGGGGCGCACTCTGGTGTCTGCCACAAATTCATCTGCAACCCGAACAGTTAGGTGAACATAAACAACTGAAAGGCACGTTCAAACACACATTTACTCACTATAAACTGGATGCCAATGTTTGGATGATCGACCGTTTGGGTGTCACGGAACCCCAACAGCAGTGGGTCGAAAAAAGTGAAGTGTTCAAGCTTGGATTGCCGACACCGATAAAAAAATTCCTGACCCGTCACCTTGAGGGCTGCTGAAGTGGCAGGAAATCGGACTCTCTGGTATAACAGCAGTAGTTTTTAACTCCGAATAATGAGGACATCCTTATGGGTCGCACTGTTTTTTGTGCACGTTTGAAGAAAGAAGCCGAAGGGCTGGATTTTCAACTTTATCCCGGCGAATTAGGGAAAAAAATTTTTGACAACATCTCTAAACAAGCCTGGGCAGAGTGGCAGCATAAACAGACCATGCTCATTAATGAAAAAAAACTGAATATGATGGATCCGCAGCATCGTCAACTTCTCGAAACGGAAATGGTTAATTTCCTGTTTGAAGGGAAAGAGGTCCACATCGAAGGCTATACACCACCCAGTGAGTCATAAGTTGTTATTCACACAATCGTAATTCACAACGATTGTGTGAGTATTTTCCTGCACAGGTGCCATTGATGACCAATCTGATTCGACATATTTTTTCAACGTACTGCGCTTTACTCAAGAAGCAAACCGCTCGACGCAGCGCACTGTTTCTGTTCGTGATCCCACTATTAACCGGTGGCTGCAGCCGTGAGTTGATCGAAAAAATATACGATGTGAACTACGAACCGACCAATCGATTTGCCAAACATTTAGCCCCCCTCCCCGGCCAGTTTATGAAAGATGCGGCCGCGTTAGATGCTCTTATCAGCAGCTTCACCGGAAAAATAGAACACCGCTGGGGAACCAAAGAAATTAAAATTGCCGGTAAAACAAATTACGTCAAATATATTGATGACTATCGCAGCCGTGCCGATGTCAATTTCAATCAAGGACAGATTACCGTCGAGACAGTCGCAACAACCGAACCGTTGGAACATCTGAAAAAAGCGATCGTCACCACCCTTCTGACGCCGGATGATCCCAAACACGTCGATCTATTTTCATCCGAGAAAATCGTTCTCAAAGGCAAGCCGTTCCTCTATAAACAAGTCGTCGATCAAGATAACAAGGCCATTCAGTGGAGCTGGCGAGCCAATCGATTTGCCGATTACCTGATCAAAAATAAGTTGCAAGTCAAACAGGTCGATTTCAAAAAATCTTATTATGTTGAAATCCCGATGGTGGAAGATCAAGTTGAAATTCGTGGCTACAAGTATGCCGATATTATCCGCCGGGCGTCTCGAAAATACGGTATTCCGGAAGATTTGATTTACGCAATCATCAAGACCGAGAGCAGTTTCAATCCTTACGCGGTGAGCTGGGCAAACGCTTATGGATTAATGCAAGTCGTGCCGAAAACCGCAGGAAAGGATGTCTTTCAACGCATAAAAAAGCGTTCAGGACAACCCTCTCCTGAATATCTGTTCAATCCGGAGAATAATATTGATACCGGAACCGCCTATTTCTATATCTTAAAAAATGACTATTTGAATTCGGTCGCCAATTCACAGTCTCTCGAATACAGTATGATTTCTGCATATAACGGTGGTGC
Source organism: Vibrio sp. MEBiC08052 (assembly GCF_001506075.1). Classification (GTDB taxonomy): domain Bacteria; phylum Pseudomonadota; class Gammaproteobacteria; order Enterobacterales; family Vibrionaceae; genus Vibrio. The sequence continues at coordinate 43,344 of NZ_KQ947477.1, forward strand.
CGGTGGTGTTCTCCGTACGTTCAGCCGCAATAAAAAGACGGCATTGAGTAAAATCAACCGTCTGCAACCCAATCAAGTTTATTGGGCGCTGACCAAAAAACATCCGAACACAGAGTCCCGCCGCTATCTGGAAAAAGTGACGCACTACAAACAGATGTTTAATTCGGGGAAACTATAAGTCAATCTTACGTGTTCAAGCCGCTTGGATTGTGAACGACAAGGTTAAAAATCATGCAAACAGTCGCTTTTTTCATAGAAAAATGAAAAACTAGTTGACGATTGGCGTGTAAATCCGTTTAATAGCGCTCCGTTGCCCGGATAGCTCAGTCGGTAGAGCAGGGGATTGAAAATCCCCGTGTCGGTGGTTCGATTCCGCCTCCGGGCACCATAATTTATTTAATCTGGTGCTCAATAAATCGGATTAAAGCAAAAGCATTGAGAATAAATATCGTGCCGGCTTAGCTCAGTAGGTAGAGCAACTGACTTGTAATCAGTAGGTCGCCAGTTCGACTCCGGCAGCCGGCACCATTTATTCCATGCCTCGATAGCTCAGTCGGTAGAGCAGGGGATTGAAAATCCCCGTGTCGGTGGTTCGATTCCGCCTCGAGGCACCATCTTTTCCCCCTTAGTTCAGTTGGTAGAACGGCGGACTGTTAATCCGTATGTCGCAGGTTCGAGTCCCGCAGGGGGAGCCATTATCGAGAAGCCACAGCAGATGCTGTGGCTTTTTTCGTTGTCTTCACCATGCGGTTTATCCGCATGATGCTTTACAGTTGCCCCCTGCCCTTCTCTGTCACTTTCACGTCACCGGAAAAACCAGCTATTCTCTTCCCAAGCGTCGTGAGCAAATCTAAGCAACCGTTATCGCCCTGCGATTGTGGTTTTACGCTACAACGACAAGCTCGTTTGCTCCATTTTTATCCCATTATCTCCTGATAAAATAGGGCTTTAAGCCTGTATTTCTGGGGGACTTGGGCATAAAAGCAACAAACGATACTTTTTTTGCATTTTGTTGTTGACCTTGTCTGAGAAAAACTTTTTAATACACCCCGTTGCCCGGATAGCTCAGTCGGTAGAGCAGGGGATTGAAAATCCCCGTGTCGGTGGTTCGATTCCGCCTCCGGGCACCACGAATAATTTGAAAATGATTAAGCGCCGACTTAGCTCAGTAGGTAGAGCAACTGACTTGTAATCAGTAGGTCGCCAGTTCGATTCCGGCAGTCGGCACCATCA
>NZ_KQ947477.1:44835-151217 GCF_001506075.1 Vibrio sp. MEBiC08052
GTAATCAGTAGGTCGCCAGTTCGATTCCGGCAGCCGGCACCATCAATTTGCATAGACGAGAACGTCTTAAAAGTTTATTCCCCCTTAGTTCAGTTGGTAGAACGGCGGACTGTTAATCCGTATGTCGCAGGTTCGAGTCCCGCAGGGGGAGCCACTTTCAAAAAAATCCACAGCATTTGCTGTGGATTTTTTGTTTGGTTCTGGTCTCAACCTGAATCAGCTTAAAAGCCTTTAGTTTTCTTAATTAACTCATAAGCCTGCTGAATTTCTTGAGATTTTTCTTTCGCCATAGTCATCATCTCCGGTGGCAGACCTTTCGCCATCAGTTTATCGGGATGATGTTCATTCATCAGTTTTCGGTATGCTCTTTTTACCGTTTTCGCATCAGCGGTTTCATCTACACCCAACACATGATAGGCATCATTCAGATGGTTCGCGCTATATGCTTGGCTGAAACTACCGCCCTGCCGATTGTCTTGATAGCGTTCTTGCCCGGAATGTTCATGGCGTTGAAAGCGAAAAGCCGCTTCTTGCATTCTCAATCGTTGTTCAAGCTGTGCTGCGGAGAATTCCAGCCCTCTGGCAATTTTATGCAGAATATCACGCTCACTCGGGTGGAGATCGCCATCAGCAAAGGCTGCAGAAATCTGTAATTCCAGAAAAAATTGAATTAAGTCACGTCGTCCGCCGGTTGAACGCATTACCTGTTCAAGCACGTCTTCCAAAGGAAAACCAGACTCTTTCCCTTCACGAAACGCTTCTTGTGCGGAGCGTTGCTGCGCGTCGTTGAGATTCATCCGATCCATCATGATCGTCGCTAAACGAATCTCTTCTTTCGTCACCTTGCCTTTGGCTTTGGCAACATGGCCCATCACAGAGAAAGCGGCGCGAAAGAACTCCTCCTGACGTTCCTCCTGAGATGCACCACCATTCCCCCCTACCGAGAATGGTGAATATTGATACTGTTTTCGGGCTTTATCAAACTGATGCCCAAGGAAAAGCCCGAAAATGGCCCCGATAGGACCACCCAGCAATAAACCAAAAAAAGTACCCAAAATTTTGCCGAAAATATGCATTATTGACTCTCATTCAATGAATTTTTTACGAGTTGCGCAGTCTACTAGTGCTGTATGATTGAATTTCCATTATGATTAGAGACATTTTTAGTTCAACTGATGCTGATCATCCGAATCAACTCAATTTAACAGGATAACACAACTAGATGTCAGACTTTCCTCGTTCGTTGCTAGCTGCTTCGATCTGTGCAGCACTTTTTATCCCATATAGTTATGCAGAAACAGCTCCGCAAAGCAATACGGTCACTATCGGTCAGTGCCGTGCCGGAGACATCGAACCAACCAACCAGAATGAGCAACCCATTAATGTTGAAGCGGATAAGCTCGAAGCAGTTAATGGCGATAAAGCGACATACGTTGGTAATGTTGTCGTCGTTCAGGGGAAAAAACGGATGACAGCCGATACCGTCACCCTGCATCAGAAAGATAACATTGTGGTCGCACAAGGGAATGTCAAGTTCGATGATGGTGAAGTTCAAGCAGTCTCTGAGCGAGCAACTAATAATCTCAATACCGACCAATTGACTCTGGAAAAGACCAATTATCACTTTCTCTGCCAGCCAGGGCGAGGAGATGCCGTTTATGTCGCCAAGACGGGTCAGGCGATGTATGAGATAGAAGATGGTTCGATCACATCCTGCCCTGACGGCGATAACGCTTGGCGTTTAAAAGCGTCCAGTATTTCGATTGATCAGAATGAAGAAACTGCAATATTTTACAATCCTCGTATGGAAGTACTGGGCGTCCCTCTACTCTATTTGCCACTACTGAGTGTGCCGATCGGAGACACGCGGAAAACCGGTTTTCTGTATCCGACATTTTCTTTCGGTTCAAAAGACGGATTTCAACTGAATGTTCCAATCTACTGGAACCTTGCCCCCAACTATGATTTGCAGACTGATCTGAAATACATGGAAAACCGGGGTACACAACTGAACAGCCATTTTCGCTATTTGAATGCCTTTGGAAGTGGCGATATCAACTATGAATATCTGCCGGATGATAAAAAATATCCGGAAAAAGACGACCGCTGGGGATTCCAACTCACGCACTACGGTGTTTATGATCAATCTTGGGCGCTAGCGATCAATTATGCTGAAGTCAGTGATATTGATTATTTTTCAGATCTGGGTTCAGAAATAGGAACCCGACAAGATGGTCAGTTAACCCAAGAAGCGAGTGTCAGTTACCGTTCGACCAACTGGGATCTCTCTCTGCTTACGCGAGATTTCCAGATTCTGACGGCGACGGGTAACCAACCGTACAAATTAATGCCTCAGGTTGCATTTAACTATTACGCACCAGAGCTGATGCGTTATCTTGATTTTGACTTGGTTAGCCATGTCTCAAGATTCGATACCGATGAAAATGGTGCCCCTTCGGCAACCCGCGTTCATATTGAACCGGGCATCAAGATTCCGTTCGGAGCCACTTGGGGTACCTGGACAACAGAGGCGCGATTACTTTCAACTTATTATCAACAAGATTTAAACGGGGTGGATGAATCAAAGGGCTATAAAGAAAATGTGTCCAGAGATATTCCTGAATTTCGCTCAAATATTGGCTTGATTCTGGAACGGGATACCGTCGTTTTAGATGGTTATACACAGACGCTGGAACCTCAGATGCAATATCTTTATATTCCCAAGAGAGATCAGAGTAACATAGCCCGTTACGATACGACCCTGTTACAGACCGACTACTATGGTCTGTTCCGGAGCCGTAAATACAGTGGTGTAGACTTTATCGCCCCGGCTAACCAAATTAGCTATGGGGCGGCCTCGCGCTTTTTCGACGACCAATATAAAGAACGCTTAAATATCGCTTTTGGGCAGATATTCTATTTGGATAAAGGTCTGAAAGATAACTTCAATCGTTCAACGACAGAAAATTCAGATTATTCAGCCTGGGCTGTAGAAATGGATTTCAACTATGACGACGCATTGTTTTATCATGGTGGTATCCAATATGACGTTGACACGTCTCGTGTACAATTGTCTAACAGTACTCTTGAGTATCGGCATGATAAAGGCTTTATCCAGACCAACTACCGTTATGTCACCCAAGAGTATATTGAGGATACCGTCGGTGACACACTGGACGTCAATTCTCTGACCAAAGATGGCATTTCACAACTCGGTGTCGTGGCACAATACAACCTCAGTCCGAAATGGCAAACTAAGGCGCTCTATTATTATGATCTCACCACAGACAACCCATTAGAATGGCAGACCAACCTGACCTATATGTCTGACTGCTGGTTTATCGGCCTGACGTACAGCCGGGAATTGGATAAATGGATACCGTCATTCCAACAATATCCTGATGCTGAAGCGAGATATGAAAACAACCTGAGTGTCAATATCGGTATTATTGGTCTGGGGACGAACATGACGCATAACAATGAATTAACGTCGAATGCAATTGGTTATGGACGCCCCTTCATGCTAAATAACTAATGATATATATCAAAAGCAATCGAGCGGGAAGCTGCCGAGCTCATGCGTTGTTTTTATATCGGTGTTTGTAAATCATTTATATTTTTTGAACCACAAGCGGCATATGCAATATGCCCAATCAATAGGATTTTCGATGAAACTGTGGCAATACTTTCTAATCACAATCATCAGCCTTTATAGTCTGAGCATTAGTGCAACTCCGGTCGAACTGGATCGTATGGCCGTAATTGTCAATGACAGTTCGATTTTAACCAGTGATATAGAAACGGAGATGAAGCTGTTTAAAGCGAATGCAGCGCATCATCATCAAACACTTCCGCCGGACGATGTCATCCGAGCACAGGTTGTCGATAAACTCATTTCAGACACCCTACAAAAGCAGGAAGCCGACCGTATCGGGGTAAAAATTGATGATAGTCGCTTAAATCAGGCGATTGAAGAGATTGCCAAACAAAATGACCAAACCGTACAGGAACTGAGAAAATCAATCGAACAGGCTGGCGTCAGCTACGGGACTTTCAGAGAAAAAATCCGTGATGAGATAGCCATCTCAGAAGCGCGTAATGCGCTCGTGCGCCGTAGAATTAATATTTTACCGGCAGAAGTAGACTCGCTGGCTGAGATCCTCAATCAAGAAACAGACACTTCCGTTCAGTACAAAATCAGCCATATTCAGCTCCGTATCGATAATGATAATGATAAATCTAAAATCGAAGCACTGGCAAAATCGTTAGTTCGCCGACTCGCCAAAGGCGAAAGTTTCAGAACATTGGCACTCACCTATTCAAAAGGTCCCAAAGCGCTGGAAGGCGGAGACTGGGGCTGGATGAGAAAAGAAGAAATGCCAACCATTTTCGCGGATCAAATCAAGATGCAAAGTAAAGGGACAATTATTGGCCCGTTCCGTAGTGGTGTCGGACTCCATATTTTGAAAATTGATGATGTGAAAGGGCTACAAACCGTGTCCGTCACTGAGGTCAATGCACGTCACATTCTGCTCAAAACCTCCATTATTTTAAGTGATGAAGGGGCCCAAAAAGAGCTGAACTCTTTTATTCAGAAGATTCATAACAAAGAAGCAACGTTTGGCGAACTTGCTGAACAGTACAGTCAAGATCCGGGGTCAGCATCACAGCAAGGTGAACTCGGCTATCAGTCACCGGATATTTATGTGCCGGAATTCAAACATCAGATTGAAACCCTGCCGGTAGGCCAAATCAGTAAGCCATTTAAAACCGTTCACGGCTGGCATATTGTCGAAGTCTTGGGACGCCGTCAGGTGGATAAGACTGATGCTGCGCAGAAAAACAAAGCCTATCGAATTCTGTTTAATCGCAAGTTTAATGAAGAATCCAGTACATGGATTCAAGAGCTAAAAGCGAGTGCTTTTATTGAACGACTCAAGGACGATTCGAATGACAATTAAACGTATTGTAATCACCGCAGGAGAACCGGCGGGAATTGGTCCGGATCTTGTGCTGGCACTCTCTCAGGAAGACTGGTCACATCAAATTGTGGTCTGTGCAGATAAATCCCTATTACAACAGCGGGCAGCCTTGCTGGGTCTCAATGTTGAACTTAATGATTATGATCCGACCCTGCCTCCTATGGTTCAGAAGGCTGGCTCACTGGTGGTAGAACATATCGCGCTGGCAACCCCGGTGACCGCAGGGCAGCTCGATGAAGCCAATAGTCACTATGTACTACGAACATTGGAACGAGCAACCGAAGGATGTCTGAGCGGTGAATTCGATGCAGTGGTCACCGGCCCGGTCCATAAAGGGGTGATTAATCGTTCCGGGGTCGCTTTCAGCGGGCATACTGAATTTTTTGCCGAGAAGTCAAATACACCACTGGTGGTGATGATGCTTGCGACAGAAGGACTCCGGGTTGCTTTGGTAACCACGCATATTCCACTCGCTTATGTTTCCAAAGCCGTCACGACCGAACGTCTCCAAAGCATTGTCCGTATCCTTCATCACGATCTGAAAGAGAAGTTTGCGATTGATGACCCACATATTTATGTGTGTGGACTGAATCCTCATGCCGGTGAAGATGGGTGCTTGGGCAATGAAGAGATAGAAACGATCACACCGGCGCTGAACTCGTTAAGAGATGAGGAAAATATGCACCTCACCGGGCCACTGCCGGCCGATACGATATTTCATGACAAGTATCTCGAACAAGCTGATACAATTTTAGGCATGTACCATGACCAGGTGCTTCCTGTACTAAAATATAAGGGATTCAGCCGCTCGGTCAATATCACGCTGGGGCTACCTTTTATCCGCACTTCGGTCGATCATGGCACAGCCTTGGATCTTGCCGGTACCGGAACTGCCGATACCGGCAGTTTGAAAACGGCTTTACAGCAAGCAATCGAATTAGTAAATAAGCAAACAAAGTAATTGATGATGATAAAAAATGATGTCCACTTAGGACACAAAGCCCGAAAACGCTTCGGTCAAAACTTCCTCAATGATCCTTATATCATTGATGGTATTGTTGCTGCAATTAACCCGAAGCCCGGACAAAATCTGGTTGAAATCGGCCCAGGTTTGGGAGCGTTGACAGAGCCAGTCGGAAAAGAAGTCGATAAACTCACCGTCGTCGAACTGGATCGTGATTTGGCCGAACGGCTGAGAAATCATCCTGACTTAAAAGACAAGCTCTCGATCTACGAAGCGGATGCGTTACGTTTTGATTTTAGCCAATTGGTACAATCTCAAAACAAACTGCGTGTATTTGGTAACCTGCCATATAATATCTCCACGCCCTTGATGTTCCACCTGTTTGAATTCCAAAATCAAATTCATGATATGCATTTCATGTTGCAAAAGGAGGTTGTCAACCGACTCGCAGCAGGACCCGGAACAAAAGCTTACGGACGCCTGACGGTGATGGCGCAGTACTACTGTAAGGTTATACCGGTACTGGAAGTGCCACCGGAGTCGTTTGTACCACCACCGAAAGTGGATTCAGCAGTCGTCCGACTTGTACCACATCAGGAGTTACCTTATCCTGCAACCAGTCTCAAATGGCTCGACAGAGTCTGTCGGGAAGGATTTAATCAGCGGCGTAAAACCGTACGTAACTGTTATAAGTCACTACTCGATGTTTCTGTCTTAGAAGAGCTAGGCATCAATCCGACTAACCGTCCGGAGAACCTATCCCTCAGTCAATTTGTCGCGATGGCAAACTGGCTGGACAGCAACAGCTAGCTGCATGATTGCCGCGGTATAAACCGCGGCACCGCTGAGTAAGGAGATTATATGGATATATCCAAACCATGCATTAAAGTGCAAGTTCATACCAAATATATCCCCGAACAATCACTCCCCGAACAAGACCGATATATTTTTGCGTATGTAATTACGGTGAAGAATCTCAGTCAGGAAACCGTGCAACTGATCGGACGCAGATGGTTAATCACAGATGCCAACGGGAAACAGATGTCCGTAGAAGGTGATGGTGTCGTCGGTGAACAACCCCATATTGCAGCCAATGACGAATATACCTATACCAGCGGAACCGCTCTCGAAACACCGGTTGGAGTCATGCAAGGACAGTACATTATGCATGACAGCGAAGGAAAAGAGTTTACGGCAGAAATAGACCCTTTTCGCCTCTATGTACCGCATATTCTAAACTGATCACCTAAACAAATTGATAAACGAATTGTTTTAATGCTTGCAACGAACAGGAGCGATTGAATTGGCAAATTATATTGTTGGCGATCTACAAGGATGTCTGGACGAACTCGAACTCCTCCTTTCCCAAGTTGACTTCAGCCCTCGACATGATCAACTGTGGGTTGCCGGTGATCTGGTTGCCAGAGGTCCTAAATCACTGGAAACGCTACGCTATATTAAAGCATTAGGTACATCCGCCAAGACTGTATTAGGCAATCATGATCTCCACTTGCTATCGATTGCGCTCGGCATTCATCCGCTGAAAAAGAAAGATCGGACCGATGCTATTTTTCAAGCGCCAGATAGAGACGAATTACTCGAATGGCTACGATGCCAGCCCCTCCTGCTAGAGCATCCTGAATTTGTCGTCTGCCATGCAGGCATTTCTCCCCAATGGGATCTGCCGACAGCACGGCAAGCCGCTCAGGAAATCGAGTTACTGCTCCAAAGTGAAAAGTGGCCATGGCTCATCGAGCATATGTATTCAAATATGCCCAATCAGTGGCATGATTCCCTGTCCGGTCTGGAACGCTATCGCTATATCATTAACGCCTTTACCCGAATGCGTTTCTGTACACCCAGCGGAGCACTGGATATGGATTGTAAGTTACCACCTTCAGCAGTCGATCCCACTCAACTACGCCCATGGTTTGATCTCCCTAGGGCGACGCCAATAGAGAAACGAATTATTTTCGGTCACTGGGCAGCGTTAGAAGGCTGTGTCAGAAAAGATGTCATCGGACTGGATACCGGTTGTGTTTGGGGCGGGACACTAACGATGATCCGCTGGGAAGATCAGCAACTGTTCAGCCAACCGGCACTGGTTAATTCTCAGGTGGGCTAGTCTCTACCTGAACCGACCTCGTTCACTCAGCCTGCTTTTGCTCCAGTATCACGAATGACATGTCATAGGCATTTTTTTCATCTTGTGGATACACTTCCCGATAAGTCTCATACCATTCAGTACCGATTTCAGGGAAGCAGGTATCCCCATCAATTTCAGCCTGGATATAGGTGAGATACAACCTTGAGGCCATCGGTAAACTCGACTGATAAACACTTCCCCCACCGATGATCATGACTTCATCAGCCTGAGCAGTCAGTGACAATGCACTTTCAAGAGAATCCACAACGTCAACCCCAGTCGCACAAAACTGCGGGTTGCGAGTGATGACGATGTTTTGCCGCCCGGGAAGCGCCTTACCAATCGACTCGAAAGTTTTTCTTCCCATGATGATGGGTTTGCCCAACGTGCAGCGTTTAAACCAGGCAAAATCTGCAGGTAAATGCCAAGGCATCTGATTTTCTTTACCAATCACCCGGTTATTCGCCATCGCTGCGATCATACTGATTATCATAGAAATACCGCCATCACATCAAAAATCAGCTGCTATTCTATCGAGATTCGTACTGCAAGCAATCTAAACGACAGGCTTTCGACGATAAAATAATAAGCCGGGAACCGCCAACCCAACCGCTAAGCCAGCAATAATAAACATCGCCTTCAGAAAATTTTCCATCAACACTGAAAATAGCTCCGGTGTAAAACCGAGATGATTAATTTCAACCATGGCAATCATGGCACGATAAGTAAAGACTCCGGGGACCATCGGAATTAATGCTGCGACGGTAAATACTTTCGGATGGGCCAAAAAACGATGAGACCAGTGAACACCAATCATACCAACCAGTGTTGCGGCAAAAAATGTTCCCCACTCTATCGGCATTCCATATTTCATTAACAAAAAACGACAGCCGTGACCAATTGCACCACCCAGCGCACAATATTTCAATGCCGGCACCGGAACGTTAAAGACCAGAGCAAAACCAACAGCTGGTATTGACGCAAAAAACATGTCGTTCAATAATCCCAGCAATAACGTCATCATCATATCTATATTCATCATTACCACCCCGAAACGCCCGTCACAAACATTGCTGCAATAATCCCTAAACAAGTTGAAAGCGTCAGAAGCGATGCAATCATGAACCGAGCGATCCCCGTATTGGCATATCCCTTCAACATGTCAGCAACCGAATTAATCAGCGGGAAGCCCGGTACAAGCATTAACACAGAGCAAGCCATGACTAAAGTCGGGTTATTTCCCCATTGATAACTGACGGCTTGTGCTGAAATCAAAGAGGTCACAAATGCCGTGGCGGCAAAATTAAGCAGCGGGTTGAAATGTCGGTGAGCAATTTCCTGTCTCACGAACATACCAACAGAAGAAGCAACGAAAGTGGCAGCAAAGATACTCCAGTCTCCACCAGCGAGACGACTAAATGCCGCACAAGATAATCCAATCATCACAAGCACCAACCAACGATTATATCGCTGTGGGGTGATCCGGTTTAGTTTTTGTTGCGCAAGCTGATAATCAACAATTCCTTTTTCCATCATGATACAAATACGCTGAATATCAGTCACAACTTTCATATTGATGCCACGATCCTGACATCGGCGTGCCGTCGTTATACAATGCGCATGATAAACCGTGGTCACCACCAGTGAATTTGCCGTCAGCGCAACTTCGACTTCATCCATGTCACTGGCAATCCCCATCCGTCTCATGATATCCGCGACTAAGGTGCTCTCTGCTCCATGAGCTAACAGCATCTGCCCCGCCTGAGCAATCAGACGAGAGACTGCTCTCTGTTTCGATGTCATGATTCCCTTCCCAACCTAATCCATTCGTCAATCGTATACGAAACTCAGAGTTTGCCCGAAAAAGATACGTTGGAAAATGATTTAGACAAAAAAAACCGCAATAAAAATCGCGGTTTAAAAAATTAGATACATTGATTAGTCTCGGACATAGATCACATGACCGTCATCATCATCATCGTCGTCCCAATCATCGTCATCCCATTCTTCTGTAATCACATCAGGACTATTCATTGCCGACTGATGATAGTCATCCCACATAAATTCGACTTTTTCTTCTTCAGTCCGTTCTGACGTTTCTTTTGGCAAAGATTCCATAAAGTCAGCCAGCTTCATACAAAGCTCACGCGTCCCCTGTTTATTGATGGCAGAAATCCGGAAATATTCATCTTCCCATTCAAGCTCATCCAATACAGACTGAATAATCTTGTCAGCTTCATCTTCAGGGAGCAGATCAACTTTGTTAAATACCAGCCAACGGGGCTTTTGTGACAACTTGTCATTGTATTGGCTCAATTCATCAACAATGATTCTGGCGTTTTCAGCCGGATCACTTTGATCAACCGGCAACAAATCGATCATATGTAACAATACACGACAGCGCTCAAGATGTTTCAGGAATCGAATCCCCAGCCCGGCACCATCGGCAGCGCCTTCGATCAACCCCGGAATATCAGCGACCACAAAGCTCTTTTCAGGAACAACACTGACGACGCCCAGACTTGGAATCAGCGTGGTAAACGGATAATCTGCCACTTTCGGTTTTGCCGCCGAAACAGCGCGAATAAATGTCGATTTTCCTGCGTTGGGTAAGCCCAACATGCCAACATCAGCCAACAATAGCAGTTCTAAACGAATTTCCCGGACTTCGCCTTTGGTTCCCATGGTCTTCTGTCTCGGTGCTCGATTGACTGAAGACTTGAAACGGGTATTGCCTAAACCATGCCAGCCGCCTTTGGCAACCATGAGCTTCTTGCCATCCTCAGCAACTTCCCCAATCACTTCATTGGTGTGGATATCGACTGCCCGAGTTCCCACAGGAACACGAAGAACTTTGTCTTTTCCACGTTTTCCCGTACAGTTGCCACCACGTCCATTCTCGCCACGTTCAGCGTCATAGAAGCGCTGAAAGCGGTAATCAATCAGTGTATTCAAGTTTTCATCCGCGAGAATATAAATATCCCCACCGTCACCACCGTCGCCACCATCAGGGCCGCCTTTCGTGACGAATTTTTCACGCCAGAAGCTGACAATACCGTTGCCACCATCACCCGCCTGAACCTTTACGACAGCTTCATCAACGAATTTCATCTTTCACTCCGCATTATTTGCGTTGCAACATTACCCGAATACCCTTGCTATAAACTTTAGCAGAACTCTAGGCAAATCATTCATAACATTCTTTAAGCGGATCGTCTCCGGATCAAAACAGACATAATATCCCTTCACCGAAGATCAGAACCGAAGTCGATCATTTTAAACTCTGATTTCACAATAGAATTCGGCATCTCATCAGTGCTGAAAACTAAACACGTGAAAACTAAACCGACAGACTTGAAATAAACAAAAAACCCCACCAAATGGCAGGGCTTTTAAATTCATCAGGAAACTAAAATTATTCAGCTTCGATACTAACGAACTTACGGTTTTTAGAACCTTTTACTTCAAATTTCACTTTACCGTCAGATAGAGCGAAAAGAGTATGGTCTTTACCGATACCTACGTTAGTCCCAGCATGGAACTTTGTTCCACGTTGGCGAACGATGATGTTACCTGCCAATACAGACTCACCACCAAAACGTTTTACACCCAGACGTTTACTTTCTGAATCGCGGCCGTTACGAGTAGAACCACCAGCTTTTTTGTGTGCCATTGTTAAACTCTCCTACTTAAGCGTTGATAGCAGTGATTTTCACTTCAGTGAACCACTGGCGATGACCTTGTTGCTTGCGAGAATGCTTACGACGACGGAACTTAACGATTTTTACTTTATCGCCACGACCGTGTTGTACAACTTCTGCAGTTACTTTTCCGCCATCAACAAGAGGCGCACCAACAGTGATTTCTTCACCGTTAGCAACCAGAAGAACTTTATCAAATTCAACAGTTGCGCCAGTTTCAACGTCTAATTTCTCTAAACGAAGTGTTTGACCTTCGCTTACTCGGTGTTGTTTACCACCAGACTGGAAAACAGCGTACATATTTTACTCCGCTCTTTCCGCACAGCCATCCTACTATTTGAGTAATTTTGGGTGTGCGCTAAACTAATCATCAATAGGGCGCAGATTCTACGCGAATGCCGTTTCTAAAACAAGCTCTATTTTTAAAAAATTGGCGAAAAGCAACTCATAGGGCAAAAGTCTCTCGAGCCTAGCATTATAGCATGTATTCATCCCTGTTTTTTAGTGTATTATGAACGGGTTCAAAGAACATTACTTCCTTACAAATATAGAACTTCAGCCGGATTTACAATGGATTTTAAAGCTATCCAAGCACTCACTGCCGATGACATGGCAAAAGTTAATGAGACAATTCTTGCCCAGCTCAATTCTGACGTTTCATTGATCAATCAGCTTGGTTTTTACCTCATCAATAGTGGCGGTAAACGTCTTCGTCCTCTGCTAGCCGTACTCTCTGCCCGTACTCTGGGATACACCGGTGACGCTCATACCAAAGCGGCTGCGTTTATTGAGTTTATACACACCGCAACATTACTTCACGACGATGTGGTCGATGAATCGGACATGCGACGGGGTAAAGCCACCGCCAATGCAACTTTTGGCAATGCTGCCAGTGTATTGGTCGGAGACTACATTTATACGCGTTCATTCCAAATGATGACGCAACTTGGCTCACTCCGGGTGCTGGAACTCATGAGTCACGCAGTGAATGTTATCGCTGAAGGCGAAGTCCAACAGTTGATCAACTGCAATGATCCGGATATCACCGAAGAAAACTACATGCAGGTGATCTACTCCAAAACCGCCCGTTTATTTGAAGCAGCGACTCAGATCGGTGCGATCCTCAGCGAGTCTGACGCTGATATAGAAAAAGCATTGCAAGATTATGGACGTTATCTGGGAACGGCATTTCAACTCATTGATGATTTGATGGACTACACATCAGATGGTGACGAAATGGGTAAAAATGTTGGTGATGATCTTGCAGAGGGCAAGCCCACGATCCCTCTCCTCCATGCGATGCGTATAGGAAATCCCAATCAGGTTCAGATCATTCGGGATGCGATCGAAAAATCAAACGGTATGGAACACCTTGAAACAATCCTTGAGATTCTGGAACAAACCGGCTCTCTCACTTACACCCAGCAGAAAGCTCAGGAAGAAGCAGACAAAGCAATTCAGGCGCTCAGTATTATTCCTGACAATGAATATAAAGAAGCGCTGATTTCATTGGCTCATCTCGCCGTTCACCGCACCAAATAGAGCTGTTCAACCATTGTAAAAAAAGCTGGCTAAGCCAGCTTTTTCATTCTGAACAATATGTCGAATCATTATGATGCGAAATCAACACCAAGCTGAATGTCGCCATTCAATGTATCCAACATTCCTTCCAGTGCTTTTTGTTCAAATGAATTCAATTCACCATAACTCAGCACTTCTTCAATGCCGTCTTTGCCTAATCTGACAGGTTGAGCGAAGAAAGGTGCAAGACCGCCATCGCTTTCAATATAAGCGCACTCGATAACATTGGCTTCACCCTGAAGCGCTTTCACAAGCGACAAACCAAAACGGCAAGCAGCCTGCCCCATCGATAATGTTGCACTACCACCACCGGCTTTTGCTTCAACCACTTCAGTCCCTGCGTTTTGAATACGATGCGTTAAAGCAGCAACTTCTTCATCAGAGAAAGTGACATCTTTGACCTGAGAAAGTAAAGGAAGAATAGTCACACCAGAATGCCCACCGATCACAGGCACGTTTACATCCAGCGGATTTTTTCCTTTTAATTCACTGACGAATGTTTCTGAACGGATCACATCCAGCGTCGTGATGCCGAACAATTTACGCTTATTATAAACACCCGCTTTTTTCAGCACTTCAGCAGCAATAGGAACTGTCGTATTAACAGGGTTAGTGATAATTCCGATACATGCTTCAGGGCAAACCACCGCAATTTTTTCAGCCAGCGATTTAACGATCCCGGCATTGACGTTAAACAGATCCGAACGATCCATCCCCGGCTTACGGGCAACCCCCGCAGAAATCAACACAACATCAGCACCTTCAAGGGCTGGGGTTGGATCTTCTCCTGAATAGCCATTGATTGAAACAGGGGTCGGGATGTGACTGAGATCTTTTGCCACACCTGGTGTCACAGGTGCGATATCGTAAAGGGCAAGATCAGAACCGGCAGGTAGATGATTCTTCAATAACAGAGCAAGGGCTTGACCGATACCGCCAGCGGCACCAATAACAGCGACTTTCATTTGTAATTCTCCTTGAGCGTTCTCTCGATATTTCTTTTGTAGGGTAGTTATGCAACTGGAAAAGCTATAGCAATTACAACTTGATTACAATTGACTCGCGCTAGCTTTGCGAAGTGACGCAAGAACCAGTATGAAGCATTCGCCTGAGCAAGCGTTCCCTACAATATTTTTACCAATTATACAATACGTTATGCTTTATATATCCATTTATACCAAATAACTTATAACTGATTCTCTACACTGAATTTTAAATCAGTTGGAGCATTGTGCATAACTATGCGAAAATATTCAAAGGATACATGAGGTCTCTATTCGCCTTGTGTAGTGATTTTGATAACCATAAGGCCAATGCCACCCGTCGGCGAAAAGGCCTTTGCTAAGTAAATTATGAAAAACGTAGATAAACAAGATCTGTTAGTCCGCTCATTTAAAGCGTTGCTCAAAGAAGAACGTTTCGGCTCTCAAAGCGATATTGTCGAAGCGCTGCGCAGCGAAGGATTTGAGAACATCAACCAATCCAAAGTCTCTAGGATGTTAACCAAGTTCGGTGCAGTCCGGACTCGCAATGCCAAAATGGAAATGGTGTACTGTCTTCCGGCTGAATTGGGAGTTCCTACCGTTTCAAGTTCTCTGCGGGAGCTGGTTCTTGATATCGATTATAACCCGGCGTTAGTGGTGATTCACACCGGTCCCGGAGCCGCACAACTCATTGCTCGCTTATTGGACTCGCTCGGTAAGTCAGAAGGAATTCTGGGGGTTGTCGCCGGAGACGATACCATTTTCATTACCCCGACCCGTCAAATTTCCGTTGAAGAGTTACACCGCTCTGTGTGCGAACTTTTTGAATATTTCGGATAATTTTTGCAGCATAAAACACTAGTGATAAAAAGAATAATATTCTGTTTATTGAAGTAGTTAACGTGACTTACATCACATCTTCAGCATCTCTAGTGTTTGATTTTACTCATATTTAACTTATTGATTCCACTCACCAATTCGATTCTCTTTTGCCAAATATTTCTCTGATATTTTTGTCATATGTGTAATTTTCATTAACAATATTTCAATTTTGTGCCAATTTTTTGATATTATCGGCCCACTTTTCGAGTCATTGTGAAAAGTTGCTGTTTCTTCAATAGGAACTCTCTTCAGTCTATATTCACTGAGAGACAACAAGCAAAAAGGAAGGAATATTCATGGTATTGAATAAAATTATGAAACTTAGCGCAATTGCAGCTGCTGCCATCGGTGCAAGCACTGCCGTCAATGCGCAAGAATTCATTACGATAGGAACAGGATCTGTCACTGGTGTATATTACCCAACTGGTGGTGCAATCTGTAAACTCGTGAATAAAGATCGCAAGGAACACGATATTCGTTGCTCCGTTGAATCAACTGGTGGATCCATTTATAACGTCAATACAATTCGCTCCGGCGAACTTGATTTTGGTATCGTCCAGTCTGATTGGCAGTATCACGGCTACAACGGGACCAGCAAATTCGCTGAGCAAGGCCCTTACAAAAAACTACGTGCAATGTTCTCTCTTCATACAGAACCATTTAACGTCATTGCCCGTACCGACGCCCATATCGATAATATCAAAGATTTAAAAGGCAAACGTGTCAACATCGGTAACCCCGGTTCCGGTGACCGGGCAACAATGCAAGTTGTCATGGATAGCATGGGGTGGACGAAAGATAGCTTTAAACTCACTTCTGAGTTGAAAGGTTCGGAACGTTCTCAAGCGTTGTGTGATAATAAAATCGATGCGTTTATCTATGTTGTCGGTCATCCGAATGGTTCCATCAAAGAAGCAACCACATCATGTGATGCGAAACTTGTGCCTGTAACCGGTCCGGAAATTGATAAGATCGTCTCAGAAAACCCTTACTATACTTATACCGATGTACCAGCCGGTATGTATCGGGGAACCGATCAGGATGTGAAAAGCTTCGGTGTTGCTGCAACACTGGTGACCAGTGCTGATGTCCCTGACAAAGTTGCTTATAACGTAGCCAAAGCTGTGTTTGAAAACTTTGATACCTTCAAGAGACTTCATCCGGCATTTGCTCACCTGAAAAAAGAAGACATGGTGAAAGCGGGAATTTCAATTCCGCTTCATCCGGGTGCAGTCAAATATTACAAAGAAGTTGGCTTGCTCAAATAAGAATCTCCTCAGGCTAACGCTCTGATAAATCATGAGGAGGCCGAACGCCTCCTCATTTTATATTTTGGTATTGCATGAATCACTCATTTTAATTTTCGCAATATCTTTTCTGACTTTCCGTTGGTGTGAAAGTCATGGTGTAACTTCATCATTAGACCATCAATAATTCAATAATAAGGATAACGTACATGACGCAGGCAAATGTGCAGGATATGGTGGCACAGGCAGATACAGGTGCCCGAAATCCTAAGGGCCTTGCAGGCCGGATTCTCTGGGTGGTTCCGGTCTGTTGGTCATTATTCCAACTTTGGTATGCTTCCCCGCTACCATTCATTTTTGATTTTGGCGTTCTCAACGACACACAGGCTCGTTCAATTCATTTGATGTTTGCAATCTTCCTTGCATTCACCGCATATCCGGCCATGAAGAACTCTTCCCGGGATCACATTCCCCTGATTGACTGGATACTGGCATTACTCGGCAGTTTCTCCGCTGCTTATATTTATCTGTTTTATGAAGCACTCGCAGGTCGTTCAGGGGCCCCGACAACCGTTGACGTTGTTGTCTCAGTAATCGGTATGGTGTTACTTCTTGAAGCCACACGCCGGGCTTTAGGTCCGCCGTTGATGATGGTGGCAATGGTATTTCTCGCATATACCTTTGCCGGACCGTATATGCCGGATGTAATTGCGCACAAAGGCGCAAGTTTAAATAAAGCGATGTCTCATCTCTGGCTCACCACCGAAGGGGTCTTCGGGGTTGCTTTGGGTGTTTCAACCTCATTTGTATTTTTGTTTGTGTTGTTCGGTGCGATGCTCGAAAGAGCCGGTGCCGGTGCTTACTTCATTAAAGTCGCTTTCTCGTTACTGGGACACATGCGGGGCGGCCCGGCCAAAGCTGCGGTTGTTGCTTCCGGATTATCCGGACTAGTCTCCGGCTCTTCGATTGCAAACGTCGTAACCACAGGAACATTTACCATCCCGTTGATGAAGCGTGTCGGTTTTCCCGGAACCAAAGCCGGAGCCGTAGAAGTTGCCGCATCAACCAATGGTCAGTTGACACCACCGATCATGGGTGCAGCCGCTTTCCTGATGGTCGAGTATGTCGGTATTTCTTATGTGGAAGTGATCAGAGCCGCTGCACTGCCTGCTATCATCTCTTATATCGCGCTGATTTATATTGTCCATCTCGAAGCCTGTAAAGCTGGCATGGAAGGACTGCCGCGGCGGAAAACCGTCACCCTGCTTCAGAGCGTGCTGTCTTTTACCGGCACAATTCTGGCGCTCGGTGCTATCAGTGCCATCGTCTATTACGGTATCGGCTGGACAAAAGCAGCCTTTGGTTCAGCAGCAACGCCTATCGTCACCTTGGTGCTACTCGCATCCTATGTCGGTTTGGTCAAAATATCCTCCCGCTATGCCGGGCAAACCATGGATATTGATGAGGACTTACGTGAAGTTCCGGATCCGGGTCCGACGCTGAAATCAGGTCTGCACTTCCTGCTGCCGATCGTGGTGCTGGTCTGGTGTTTGACCGTTGAACGTTTTTCTCCGGGGCTATCAGCATTCTGGGCAACCGTGTTTATGATCTTCATTCTGTTGACCCAACGCCCATTAATGGCGTTCATGAATCAATCCGGTGATATTGCTGCCCAAGCAAAAGTCGGCTTGAATGATTTCTTTGAAAGTCTGGCATCCGGCGCGCGTAATATGATTGGTATCGGTGTCGCGACGGCAGCCGCCGGAACAGTGGTCGGCGTGGTCACCTTGACGGGTATCGGGCTGGTGATGACCGACTTTGTCGAATTCATCTCCGGTGGCAGCGTAATCATGATGTTGATCTTTACCGCAGTGATCAGTCTGGTACTGGGGATGGGCCTGCCGACCACGGCAAACTATATTGTGGTCTCTACCCTCATGGCACCGGTCATCGTGACGCTCGGAGCACAACACGGTTTGATCATTCCTTTGATCGCGGTGCACCTGTTCGTGTTCTATTTCGGTATTCTGGCTGACGATACACCGCCGGTAGGGCTGGCTGCATTTGCCGCATCCGCGATTGCCAAGTCGGATCCGATCCGCACCGGTATTCAGGGCTTTACCTATGATATTCGGACCGCCATCTTACCGTTCATGTTTGTATTCAATACACAACTGTTACTGATTGGTATCGATACTTGGTGGCATTTAATGCTGACCATTTTCTCCGCCATTGTCGCAATGCTGCTGTTCTCTGCTGCAACTCAGGGATGGTGGTTTACCAAGAATAAGTGGTGGGAAACGGTGTTACTCCTTGCTCTGACCTTTACATTCTTCCGACCCGGGTTCTGGTGGGACATGATCTATCCTGAGCATCAACTGTATCCGGGAACTGATATCTATCAGGTCACGGAGAAGCTTCATCCCGGAGAAGCATTGGAGCTGGTTGTCTCTGGTGACAAAATGAATGGTGAACATGTGATGAAAACGGTTCGACTACCATTCGATGAGCGCGCCAAAACAGCCGAAGAGAGAGTCAGTTCGATGGGCTTGATGCTGACCCGGCAAGGACAAGATATGATGGTCGATATGGTCGAATTCGGTAGCCCGGCAGAAGCCTCCGGCATTGACTTTGACTGGAAAATTGACTCAATCATCGTCGAGTCTGAGCGACCAATGAAAGAGTGGGTATTTATTCCGGCATTATTCCTCACGTTATTATTGATCTGGAATCAAAAACGCCGCATAAGATCATCAAAATAGATGCCATATCAATATGCCTGACTCCGGTCAGGCATATAATGGCTCCGATTCTGGCTAGAGAGGTTATATACCCATGTACAAACATATTCTTGTACCTGTTGATTTAAATGAACAAGGCTTTGCCGATAAAGCGGTAGAAATCGCAGTCTGGCATGCAAAACATTCAAATGCCGAAATACATCTGCTCAATGTTTTGCCCGGTATTCACATGTCAATGGTTTCGACCTATTTTCCTAAAGATGCGGCCGCCAACATGAAAGCCGACGTCAAAGCGCAACTCAAAGCTTTTGCGGAGACGCATATTGATGAAGAAGTGGTCTATCACCTCCACATTGCCGAAGGAAAACCCTATAGCACCATTTTGGATTATGCCGAAAAACTGGGCAGTGACCTGATTATCATGCCAAGCCATAAACGTTCTAAAATTGATAAGGTGGTATTAGGCTCAGTCGCCAGTAAAGTCGTGCAGAACTCCCCGATTCATGTACTGGTTGTCAAACCTCAAGAGCTCTAATCTCAACCACGTGAAACAAGCGAATACCAAAAAGGTGCAGATTCATAAACTGCACCTTTTTTAATCGTCCGTTTGTTCAAACAGCAATGTTATCATCACAACGGAAAGTGAGTCACACATATCCCTTCACTCAGACCAATTTGACAACGTTCTTCCTGCCCGTCCAATTGAACGGTTAATATATATAAATCCTGAGGATCCGGATGCCCGGGCTCAAAATAGCGGGGCGCCTCAACCTGAAAGACAGCACTGGCCTGATCGCTTCTCATGTCGATGGGAATCTGATAACTCATCCCATCAAATTTAATCACCGCAGACACCAATCCGGGCTTTAGCATTTCAAAATAAATATGCACCAACAGTTCACAGCCACCACCGAGATGCCATACCTGTTCTGTCGTCAAATGGGTCAATCTGACATGGCGGATACACTGGAGATAAGGTTCTCGCCAGATACCGACGCGTGAATCATAATGACGAACGGGTTCTTTTCCCAGAAAGCAGAGTGGATGTTGATCGACTTCAATCAAGGGTTCATCATCAGGCTCGAGAAATAAAATCTCAAATCGGTTCCGACCGAGTTGAAGTAATGCTTTGATATCTTTGCGATAAACAGATGACAATCCGTCACAGTCAAACAAAGCAACGCCATTGAGGCGGACCTCCGCATGATGGTCGATCCCTTCTAAAACGAGATCAATCCCCGCATAACTCAGCAACTCATCATCCACTTCAATATCGTGCATGAGGTGCCATTCCTGTGCTGCAATCTCTGCTTCAGAAAGCGTGACAGGGAGAACCTCGCTCAGCGGTGCGGGAAAACAGATATCATCCTGAGGAACCGTGAGATCAGTCAGCGGAGAAAGCTGCCA
The DNA here is from genome assembly GCF_001506075.1 of Vibrio sp. MEBiC08052. GTDB lineage: Bacteria > Pseudomonadota > Gammaproteobacteria > Enterobacterales > Vibrionaceae > Vibrio. The sequence goes on from NZ_KQ947477.1 coordinate 65,470, forward strand.
ATAACCTGCCAATGAGTATTTCATATGCCTCAACTTGTTCTGGATCAATTTTTACATTGTCCCAGAGTCACTGCCATTTTGAAAGAATCAAATCTCTGTCCATAAAAAAAGCCGCTCAACAGCGGCTAAATCAATCAACGGCAAAGAACGTTACGAGATACAAATCAATCATTTAGTTAATGGTGTAAAATGCCCGTTTTAAAGCAAGTTCAATCCCGCGAATCTCAGCCAACCCTTTCAAGCGGCCAATACAGGAATAGCCCGGATTGGTTTGTTTTTTCAGATCGTCAATCATCTGATGACCGTGATCCGGACGCATCGGAATGCGACGAACATCCCCTTGCATTTCACGTCGATGCTCTTCTTTCAGCAGTGCATTAATCACGTTGTACATATCCACATCGCCATCTAAATGCGCGGCTTCATGGAAACTCATCGGGTTGCTTTCTTCACGCAAGGTTGAACGCAAGTGCGTGAAGTAAATCCGGTCACCATAGGTTTCAATCATCCGCACCAGATCATTGTCTCCACGCACCCCGTAAGAGCCGGTACACATGGTGATACCATTCATCATACTTGGCACTGCGGTGGTCAGCGCTTCGATATCTTCAATGGTTGAGACGATCCGGGGGAGACCAAGAATCGGGCGAGGTGGATCATCCGGATGAACCGCCAATTTGAGACCGTACTGTTCACATGTGGGCATCAGTTCCTGAAGAAATAGCACCATATGTTCCCGCAGTTTTTCTTTGTCGATGCCCTGATAGGTATCAAGACGCGCCTGAAACTCTTCTAACGTATATCCTTCTTCTGCCCCCGGTAAGCCCGCAATGATATTGGCGGTTAATTTCTTAATTTGTGCCTGGGACATCTGTTCGAAACGGGCTTTCGCCTGAACTTGTTCTGCTTCGGTGTAATCGGCTGTCGCACCCGGCCGTTTGAGAATAAACAGTTCAAATGCTGCAAATTCAATCTGATCAAAGCGCAGTGCTTTTGAGCCGTCAGGGAGCTGATACTCCAGATCAGTACGTGTCCAGTCGAGTACCGGCATAAAGTTGTAACACACGGTATCAATGCCACATTCAGCGAGATTGATCAGTGACTGTTTGTAGTTTTCAATCCATTGAGCATACTGACCGGTGCGCGTCTTAATCTCTTCATGTACCGGCACACTTTCGACAACAGACCAATTAAACCCTTTCTGTTCCAACAGCGCTTTGCGCTTGAGGATCTCATCTTTGCGCCATACTTCACCGTTCGGAATATGATGCAATGCAGTTACAATTCCCGTGGCGCCTGCTTGTTTAATATCATCTAAAGATACAGGATCGCTTGGGCCATACCAACGCCAAGTTTGTTCCATAATTGTTTCCTAGTTATTCGTTTTCTAGTGATTTATTGTTGAGTCATGTTGTATGAATGCAACATGACTCTATCCAAAGAGTTAGCGAAACAGATAACCATCAAATAACGGGTCATCCATATCGGATAATTGAAACAGCGTCTGCTTTACATTTTCGATATGCTGCCACATCGCTTGTCTTGCACCGTCCGGATCACGCTTTTGTAATGCCAATAAGATTCGCTCATGATCCTCTAGCCATTGACAACGGTAGGTATTGCTCTTAATACGTGAATGCAGTTGTTGCCACATGGGACTGTCGTTTCGCCGCTCCCACAGGTCATGAATGATGTCACTCAGGACACTATTTTGAGAGGCTTCAGCAATCGTCAGGTGGAATAGCCGATCATATTCGTAATCATCGGTATCATTTTCCAGACTGACGCGCTCTTGATCCAAGTAGTATCGAAGACGAGAAATATCATTCTTGGTAACGTTCGATGCCGAAAAACTCGCAATCTGACTTTCCAGCACCTGTCGCGCTTGTAACAATTCAAACGGGCCGACATCGCTACTGCGATTTAACTCTGGTTCCTGCTCTTCTTGTAATGTGTCGGGCAGTTTAATGACATAAACCCCCGATCCTTTGCGGACTTCAACAAACCCTTGCAGTTCTAACATGATAATAGCTTCCCGAACGACGGAACGACTGACATCAAGTTCCTCTGCGATCTCTCGTTCAGGCGGCAGACGATCACCGAGACCAAATTCTCCGGACGCAATCCGTTTTTGTAATCCAAGGCCTATTTTTTGATAAAGACGCTGTGGATGTATCATATCAACACGAACACTCAAGTTTGTTTGAATACCCATAAGATCTCACTTAGTTCACTACCGTTAGTCTGGGGTACAGGTATTGTTGGATAAGGATGCAACGACATCGGGCTCTAAAGATTGGTTGACCAAGGTATATTGGTCAACCATTGATGACATTACTTAATTGGATGCCAACGCATCAATTTCTTTGACGTATTTTGCAATCGCTTGATTACTCAATGCTTCATCATGCATCGGTTTGACCGCATCGATAAACGGCTGCTTCTCAACTTTCACGAAAGAAACACCCATTGCTGTTTTCGCTTTTTCCTGCGCTTCGGCAATCATTTTGGTCCAGAGATCTTTGTGATACAACATCGACTCTTTCGCGGCTTTATGAATAGCAACTTGTTGATCTGGAGTGAGTTTATTCCAAGATTCTTCACTGATAACTAACACATCAGGAATCATGGTATGTTCATCCATGCTGAAGAATTTCGCCACTTCACCATGACGAGAGTTGGTTAAAGCCGTTTCATTGTTCTCGGCACCATCAACCACGCCTTGTTGCAGCGCGGTGTACAATTCACCATAAGCCAGAGGTGTCGGTGAACCGCCCATAAGTTTAATCATGTTGACTGCGGTAGGGCTGGGCTGAACACGAATTTTCATCCCTTTCAGATCAGCAGGTGATTTAATTGGTTTCTTGGCGTAGAAGCTACGCGCACCACCATCATAATAAGTTAAACCAATGAATCCCTTTCCTTTCGATGCATTTAAAATATCGTCACCGACCTGACCGGTCAGCACGCGGTAAAAGTGGTCGCGATCATGGAAAATATAAGGGATGTTAAATGCACCATAGGCCGGTTCAAAAGACTCCAGCTCACTCGCATTTGATTTGGCAATATCCAAAGCACCATTTTGCAGCAGTTCCATCGACTCACGTTGAGTTCCCAACTGGCCATTCGGATAGATGCGAATTTTCACCTCACCGTGCGTGTACTCTTTCACTTTTTCTGCCATATATTGCATCGACTTGTGAACCGGGTGATTTCTATCTTGGTTATGGCTCAGCTTTAGAATGGTGGTCGCAGATGCAGTAAAAGAAATTGAAGCAGCCGCCACACAAGCCATCAGGGTAGACAGCGTTTTTTTATTAAACCGCATAATGTTCTCCATTTTAGAGTGATGTTATTTTCATGCGTTATCTTTCAGATTATCGGATGAGTGATCCATGCCTTATTCATCTCATCTTTAGTAGGTCACCCTTAAGTTAGCTGCCAATGCAGACCAATTTCAATAAAAAATTTCACATTGGTTGACCAACTTCATAAAAAATGGCCACAACTGTTCAGACCAAATGTTAATGAGAGTTCGATCACAGGCTGTTTTTGTGTGACATGCTCTAATGCCAAGCGATTTTAAGGAAAATAATTTACCCCTACATGCTTATATAACAAAAATTGGTTTACCAGGAGTCATTATGGACAAGTTAATAGGCGTCATTAATCGAGGACTGTCGATGTTCTGCATCGGCTTATCCAGCGTCCTCGTTATTTGCGTCGTCTGGCAAGTTTTCTCTCGGTATGTGTTGAATACACCCAGTACAACGACAGACGAGCTCGCTCGCTTTCTTTTTATATGGGTCGGCCTGATGGGCGCGGCATATACATTGGGACAAAAACGCCATTTAGCCATTGAATTACTTGAACAAATTTTAGAGAAAAATCCAACTAAGCACAGCATTCTTCGGCTTGTCATTAATGCAATCAGTATCATTTTTGCCAGTGTAATCATGGTTTACGGTGGTGGAAAACTGATGCTGCATGTTCTGGAAACCGGTCAGATATCTCCGGCACTCAGTCTCGAAATGGGCTACGTTTACGCAGCAATTCCCCTCAGTGGGATCTTTATGTTGATTTATCTGTCAACTGACTTTTTGACCAACCTGAGAACCCTGATGTGCAGTAAGTCACATAAAGTGGATTCTGTGGCTAACCAATTAAAATAGGAACTGACTCATGGATTGGCAAATTATTATTGTTCTGTTTGGTACCTTCTTTATTTTCTTGGGATTAGGTGTACCAATTTCATTTGGTATTGCAATTTCATCACTGCTGACAGTCATGCTCTCGCTCCCTTTTGATGCAGCAATTGCGGTTATTTCGCAGAAACTGGCTTCCGGTCTGGATAGCTTCTCTCTGTTAGCGATTCCTTTCTTCATTCTCGCAGGGAATATCATGAATCAGGGCGGTATCGCCCTACGGCTGATTAACTTTGCCAAAGTACTGGGCGGCCAATTACCGGGCTCATTGGCGCACGTCAATGTACTGGCTAATATGATGTTCGGTTCAATTTCCGGCTCGGCCGTTGCATCCGCAGCAGCGGTCGGTGGCACCATGTCTCCGTTACAAAAGAAAGAAGGCTACGATCCGGCATATTCCGCAGCCGTCAACATTACCTCTTGTCCGACCGGATTACTGATTCCGCCCAGTAATACTTTTATCGTCTATTCATTAATTTCCGGCGGAACATCGATTGGCGCCTTGTTTCTCGCAGGTTACATCCCCGGCCTGATCATGGGCTTAGGTTTAATGGTTGTCGCGGCAATTATTGCGAAAAAACGCAACTATCCGGTCTCCGAAAAACCCAGTGGTCAAATCGTACTGCAAAGAACACTCGATGCGCTGCCAAGCCTTGGTCTGATTGTCATCATTATGGGCGGGATTATCGGTGGTATCTTTACCGCGACCGAAGCATCAGCCATTGCAGTGGTTTACACACTGATGCTGGCCGTGGTGTTCTATCGTGAAGTCACGATCAGACAAATTCCGGCGATTATTTTGGAGTCGGTGATCACCACCTCAATTGTACTGCTCTTGATCGGTGCCTCAATGGGGATGTCCTGGGCAATGGCTAATGCCGATATCCCTTACATGATCAGTGATGCACTGATGAATGTATCTGAAAATCCGATCGTCGTGCTGCTCATCATTAACCTGATTCTATTAATCGTCGGGGTCTTTATGGATATGACACCGGCCCTGTTGATTTTCACCCCGATCTTTTTGCCGATTGCGATGGATCTGGGGATGGATCCGGTTCACTTCGGAATCATGATGACATTTAACCTCTGTATCGGTATCTGTACGCCGCCGGTCGGTAGTGCACTGTTTATCGGTTGCTCGGTAGGTAAAGTGAAAATCGATAAAGTTATCAAGCCGTTACTGCCTTTCTATGCAGTCTTAGTGCTCGCGCTGATGCTGGTCACCTACATTCCGGAAATCAGCTTAGCACTGCCTCAAGCCTTCCTCGGCTATTAATCTCACTGGTATTCTTGGGGGCGTGCGATAAGGACGCCCCGGTGTAAGGACTAAATGATGAAAACATTAAAACATTGGCAATGGGATTCAGCTCAGGGTAACGAAATCATTCTTCGCTGCGATGCAAAACATACCCTGCATATCTTTGTTCTCGAACCCGATATCTTCCGCGTGCTAGTCAAGAAAAATGCAAGCTTGCGCCTCGACAGAACCTGGACCGTCTCCCCTGCCGCCGATGATATCGACTGGAACGGCCGGGCAAGAACATCGATGCAAGGCTATTCGCTGCCCGATTATCAGTTAAACCGCAGTGATGATGAAGTTGAAATCGCTACCGACCGCCTGAAACTGACCATCACACAACCCTTGCAATTCCACTGGCACTACCATGCTCAAGGGGAGTGGCAGCCCCTCGCCCATGATCGTAAAACCGGTGCGATTCAGCTCGCGACAAGCACCGAAGGGGTCGCCCACTTCATGCACCGGGGCGATAACGAGCATTACTTTGGCCTCGGAGAAAAGACCGGGAATCTCAACCGAGAAGGCCGCCGCTTTGAAATGCGTAACCTCGACGCGATGGGATACAACGCCAGCTCGACAGATCCACTTTATAAACACATCCCGTTTTACATTACCCGGACACCGCAGAATGTGAGTTACGGTTTGTTCTACGATAACCTCGCCAGCTGCTGGTTTGACTTGGGCAATGAACTCGACAACTATCACATCAAATATCGTAGCTATCGTGCTGAAGACGGCGATCTGGATTTTTACTTCATCCTTGGCCCGCAAGTCATTGATGTCACCCGCTCATTTGTCAAACTGACCGGCGGCACAATCTTCGGCCCGAAATGGAGTTTAGGCTACAGCGGTTCGACAATGCGTTATACCGACGAGCCTAATGCCCAAGAACTGCTCGAGAGCTTCGTCGATCAGTGCGCAGCCCATCAAATCCCATGCGACTCTTTCCAGCTCTCATCAGGCTATACCTCAATTGGCGATAAGCGTTACGTCTTTCACTGGAATCATGACAAAGTCCCCGACCCGACGGCCATGTCGGACTATTTCCACCAGCATGGCTTGAAGCTCGCAGCCAATATCAAGCCCTGTCTGCTGCATGATCACCCGATGTATCAGGAAGTCAAACAACAGGGGCTGTTTATTCAGGATTCAAAAAGCGATACTCCGGAAATTTCGGTCTTCTGGGATGCGGAGGGTTCTCACCTCGACTTTACCAATCCGAAAACCATCGACTGGTGGAAAAGCAACGTCACCGAACAGCTGCTTGAATACGGTATCGACGCAACATGGAACGACAACAATGAATATGAAATATGGGATCGTGAGGCGCGCTGTTACGGGTTCGGCAACGCCATCCCGGTTAGCTTAATCAGACCGTTACAACCCCTGTTGATGATGAAAGCGTCGTACCATGCCCAGCGAGAATTCGCACCGCAATTACGGCCTTACCTGATCTCCCGTTCCGGATGTCCCGGCATGAACCGATACGTCCAGACTTGGAGTGGTGACAACCGCACCAACTGGACGAGCCTGAAGTACAACATCAAAATGGGCTTGGGCATGAGCCTATCGGGTTTGTACAATATCGGCCATGATGTCGGTGGATTCTCCGGTGATAAACCCGATCCCGAACTCTTTGTCCGTTGGGTGCAAAATGGCGTGATGCACCCGCGTTTTACCATTCATTCATGGAATGACGACGGGACGGTCAATGAACCGTGGATGTACCCGGAAGTCACCCCGATTATTCGCAAAGCGATGGCACTGCGCTATCAGCTGATGCCTTATCTCTATGATGCGCTGTGGCTGGCTCACCATGAACATCAACCGATGCTTCGTCCGACCTTCCTCGATCATGAGCATGATGCCAACACTTGGGCGGAAAATGATGACTTTATGCTCGGTCAGTCGCTACTGGTGGCTTCAGTGGTTGAACCGAATCAACGTCAGCGTGAGGTTTATCTCCCGGATAACACCGTCGGATGGTATGACTTCTATACTCACCAATGGTTTAGTGCCGGTCAAACGATCACTGTACCGGCCGAGTTAGAGACGCTGCCGCTGCTGGTCAAAGCCGGCTGTGTACTGCCGCTCAACCCGGAAACCGGTGTCGCAAATACCCGGCATGACAACCAGCGGGTGCTACTGATTTTCCCGGCTCAGGGCACACATCATTTTTCGCAAACCATTTTTGACGATGACGGTGAGAGTTATGCCTATCAGAACGGTCAATATGCCGAGCTGTCTGTCGCTGTGACAACCGATGCCAAATCGGTTCAGGTCTCCGTCTCGAAAACGGGTGACTTCCAACCCGATTATGATTGCATCGAGATTCAACTCCCTATGACGGAAAACCGGCAGCTGATCGTCAACGGTCAGCCAACTGAGAACCATCATCGTATTTCAATCTGAGAAGAGAGCAACATGAAGACTATAGCGAATACACAACTCAATTCTGGCGTATCTTTACCAGAATATGATCGAAACCGTCTGGTGACGAGAATAGTTCACTTAGGATTCGGCGCATTCCACCGCGCACATCAGGCGCTCTTCACCCATGAAATGTTACAAAAAACCGCCAGTGACTGGGGAATCTGCGAAGTCAGTCTCTTCACCAGTGAAGACCTGATCACCGCACTGCGCCGTCAGGATCACTGCTACACCGTCGCAGAAAAAGGTGCAGAGGAAACGGTTGTCAAAGTGATTGGTGCCGTGACCGAGTCATGCCATCCGAAGTTGGACAGTATTGAAGCGGTACTGGAGAAAATGGCGGAACCGCAAGTGGCAATCGTCTCGATGACCATCACCGAAAAAGGGTATTGTGTCGATCCGGCGACAGGTCAGCTAGACCTGACTCACCCTCTGATTCAACAGGATTTACAAACACCGCACGCCCCCAAATCAGCGCTCGGTTATATCGTTGAGGCGCTGAAACGACGTTATGAACGAGGCTTACAGCCTTTTACGGTCATGTCATGCGATAACATCCAAGAAAACGGGCATGTGGCCAGAGCCGCGGTACTTGAATTCTCCCGCCAACTGGATCCGCAGCTTCACCGCTGGATCGAAACCCATGTTACGTTCCCTTGCACCATGGTTGATCGGATTGTACCGGCAGCAACGCTTGATACACTCGACGAAATTGCAACATTGTTGGGCTGCGACGATCCATGTGCGATTGCTTGTGAGCCCTTCAGTCAATGGGTGATTGAAGATAACTTCGCTGCCGGGCGTCCCGAATGGGATGTGGCGGGCGCAGAGTTTGTTGACGATGTCGTCCCCTATGAAGAGATGAAACTGAGAATGCTCAACGGGAGTCACTCGTTTCTCGCTTATCTCGGCTACCTCGGTGGCTATGAGCATATCTCTGACACGATGACGGATGCAGGCTATCGTCAGGCCGCTTTCGACATGATGCTCAAAGCGCAGGCTCCATCACTCAATATGCCGCAAGGAACCGACCTGACAGCCTATGCCACCCAACTGATTGAACGCTTCAGCAACCCAAGTCTCAAGCACCGCACCTGGCAAATTGCGATGGACGGCAGTCAAAAAATTCCACAACGGATGGGTCACAGCCTGAAATATCATCTGGCTCATGGCAGTGATTTTTCGTGGATTGCAACCGGGATTGCCGGCTGGATGCGTTATGTCTCAGGTGTTGATGAGCATGGCAATGAGATTGATGTGCGCGATCCGATGGCAAAGCAGCTCCGTGATATCTGTGATCAACACGGACTCAATGTATCGGTTGTGCCGGCATTACTTAGTGTGGAAGCGATTTTCTCTCGCGAACTGGGCCAGAACCCACAAGTCATTGAAGCTGTGAGTCACGCCTATCAATCGTTACTGGATCATGGTGCCCGCGCAACGGTCGCAGCACTGTCAGGAGGAACCCAATGAAGAACTTTATGGATGAAGACTTTTTGCTGAATACGGAAACTGCGCGTCGTCTCTATCACGAATACGCCTGTCATCAACCGATTTATGATTATCACTGCCATCTGAGTCCGGCAGAGGTCGCGAATAACCGTCAATTCGAAAATCTGACCCAAATCTGGCTCGCAGGAGATCACTACAAATGGCGGGCAATGCGCTCGGCAGGGGTGCCTGAACACCAGATCACCGGGAATGCCAGCGACTATGACAAATATCTCGCTTGGGCAAATACGGTGCCGCAAACATTAGGGAATCCTCTGTATCACTGGACGCATCTGGAACTGCGTCGTCCATTCGGCATCACCAATACCCTGTTGGGGCCGCAAACCGCGAATGCGGTCTGGGAACAGTGCAACGAACGATTGGCCATGCCAGACTATTCTGCCCGGGGGATCATGCAACAGATGAACGTTGCCATGGTCGGCACCACCGATGATCCGATCGATTCACTCGAACACCATCGAACCATTGCTCAGGATAATGATTTCGATATCGCGGTTCTGCCAAGCTGGCGTCCGGACAAAGTCTTCAAAATAGAACTCGATGGTTTCGCTGACTACATCCACAAGCTGGGGGAAGTCGCTGACATCAATATCGAATGCTTCAGTGATTTACTCAGCGCACTCGATCAGCGTCTGGCTCACTTCGATGCCCACGGCTGCCGTGCCGCAGACCACGGGATTGAGATTGTACGCTATGCGCCGATCCCGGATGAAAAAGCACTTGATACCCTGCTGAGACGTCGCTGCAATGGTGAAACGCTCTCTGAATTGGAATGCGCCCAGTTTTCAACCGCGGTGCAAGTCTGGCTCGGTCAGCGTTACGCCAAGCTTGGTTGGGTTATGCAACTCCATATTGGTGCACAACGGAACAATAACAGCCGTATGTTCGCCCAACTCGGTCCGGATTCGGGTTTCGATTCAATTGGTGATCGGCCGTTTGCTTTTGAACTGGCTCATCTCTTAGATGAAATGGATAAGACCGACGCCCTGCCCCGAACCATTTTGTATTGCCTCAATCCGAGAGACAACGAAATGATGGCGACCATGATTGGTAACTTCCAAGGTGGCGGGATTGCCGGAAAAATTCAGTTTGGATCAGGATGGTGGTTTAACGATCAAAAAGACGGAATGCAGCGTCAGATAGAGCAACTGTCACAGCTTGGCCTGCTCAGCCAGTTTGTCGGGATGCTGACCGACTCACGTAGCTTCCTCTCTTATACCCGTCACGAGTATTTCCGGCGGATTCTGTGCAATATGTTAGGAGGCTGGGTCGAAAATGGCGAAGTCCCCAATGACTTCTCGTTACTCGGTCCGATGGTTGAGAATATCTGTTTTGGTAATGCGCAACGCTATTTTGAAGTGAGGGATTAACGAATGAAACATATCGCCATTATCGGTGAGTGTATGATTGAGTTGAATGGCAAACCATTCGGTCCGATGCAACAAACATTTGGCGGTGATACCCTCAACGCAGCCGTTTATCTGTGCCGGGGTCGTACTGCCAATCAGGATCCGGCGAATATTCAGGTCTCCTATGTTACCGCGTTGGGAAGCGATCCACTCAGCCAGGGTATGATCTCACGTTGGCAACAGGAAGGGCTCGATACTGAATTGGTATTGCGTGATGAACACCGCTCTCCGGGGCTATATTTAATTCAACTCGACGATCAGGGAGAGCGGACATTTTTATACTGGCGTCATCAATCGGCAGCGCGTTATTTAATGCAACATCCCGATATTGACGGAATCAAAGCCGCTCTGAGCCATGTCGATATGGTTTTCCTCAGCGGCATTACCCTCGCAATTCTGCCGGAACAAGATCGAATGGATCTGCTCAACCTGCTGGCAAAACTGCGCCAACAAGGGGTTGAAATTGCATTTGACAGTAACTTCCGTCCGGCACTGTGGCCCGACGATCATCATGTCACCGTGAAAACGATCTACGAAGCCATGTATCGGCTTACCGACTTAGCCTTGGTCACATTTGATGACGAGCAACAATTGTGGGGAGATAATACACCGACACACACGCTCAACCGTTTGAAAACGCTGGGAGTAAAGCATTGTGTAGTCAAAACGGGGGCTGATGGATGTCTCGTTGAGGCTCACGGTTTGCCAGCTCAAACCGTCGCCACCACCCCGGTTGAACAGGTGGTCGATACGACCTCCGCCGGTGATTCATTCAATGGCGGATTTCTATCGGCCTACTTAGCCGGATACGATCTGGTTGAGGCGTGCCAGCGAGGCAACAAACTCGCGGGAACAGTGATTCAACATCGCGGCGCCATTATCGACAACATCTACACTCAAGCCGCTCTGATTTCTTAATAAGGAACAACCATGTCAGACATTAAACAGCAAATCAAAGCTATTAAAATTATTCCTGTGATTGCAATCGACAAAGCCGAGGACATCATTCCTCTGGGCAAAGTGCTGGCTGAAAACGGCCTGCCCGCAGCCGAAATCACCTTCCGATCAGATGCAGCTGCCGAAGCCATTCGTCTGCTGCGTGAATCACAGCCAGACATGCTAATCGGTGCTGGTACCGTACTCAACCGGGAGCAGGTTATCGCCGCCAAAGAAGCGGGAGCGACATTTATTGTCTCTCCCGGTTTTAATCCCAATACAGTCCTGGCCTGTCAGGAACTCGGCATTGAAATCATTCCGGGAATCAATAACCCGAGCGTGGTTGAAGCCGCACTGGAAATGGGAATCACCACCATGAAATTCTTCCCTGCGGAGCCATCGGGTGGGATCAACATGGTTAAGTCTTTGCTTGCACCGTATACCAATCTGGAGCTGATGCCGACCGGTGGTATCAAACCATCAAACATCAAAGATTACCTCGATATCCCTCGCGTGATAGCCTGTGGGGGAACATGGATGGTCGAAAAATCACTGATTGAAGCCGGAAACTGGGAAGAAGTCGCCCGCCTCACCCGCGAAGCGGTCGCCTTGATTCAGGCATAACACCTTACCGGATATCAACAAAAATATAAAAAGCCTTGCGACAACAAGGCTTTCCATGCCATTACCAACCACAACGAGTATGCTTCTTATTCATTGTCTGCTTTATCGCAGCATGAAGAGCCACTTCCCCCTTCGTCGTCATTTTCCCAACCGCCATCAATGATGCCGGACTTCTCAGTCAAATATCTTAATTTCTCAGCCTGAGTATCAGTTACTTCTGTATTCAGTGAGCACATTGTTGTGACGCTAAAAAACAGTGTCTACCCACCTTTAGAACCAAATTCTATTGCTATATACAATGATTCAACCATGAAACAACTGAGTAATAAAACGATTAAATAAATGAGCGATTAAATGATTACATAACTGACAAAATCAACAACTTAAATATTATTAAAAACACTTTCACACCATTACTTAATTAATAAATATGATTCATAACCATATAATGACCAAACAGAAAATTACATATAATGTAACAAAATAAATAATATCTTAACATTTAATTAGTGATTATTAATCATATATATACAATGATTAAAATATTAATTACATGCTATATAATTAAGAAAATCATCTGTCACTGAACAATTAATGCCATATTATTCATAGATATATATTAATCAAATGATAAATTGAAAAAAATATAGTAAAAATTCAATTTAGGTTGAAAAAATTAATTTATTTAAATTGTGTTAATAATTCATTAATAATGTGATCCAAATAGCGTTTATAAATTTACCAACATTGACAAAAAATTAAGGTTGTCTAGATTATCCAACTCAAAGGATTTATTTATGATTAATTCAACTCAACAGAGGTTTCCATGGAGACAGGATTTTCTTTAATAAAAAAAGCCAATAAAAATATAGAGAAAAAAATAGAAAACTCATTTAACTGTAATGTAATTTCCATCTCGGATGGAATATTATGTGTTGGAAAAAAAGAGAAATATAGTCAGTACAACGCGGGGGAAACCATCCATTTAATTGGTGATATACATAACTTAGATTTTATTCATGAACTTGTGTCAAACTTATGCTCAAATGCGAATAATGTAGAACCGGCACACATCATAATGATCATGATAAAGCAACTAGGCTTTCAATCACTGTCTTTATTGGAAGGCGATTTTTGTATTATTATGGAGAATGGTGATTCGACATACCAAGTCATAACCAACCCATTTGGAATGAATCCTGTCAGTATTATTTCATCTTACGATAAGCATTCATTATGGATTACAAATAACTTGAAAGTATTTGCCAGTGTTGAAGGTGATAAAGCTATTCATTTCAAAAGCCCGAGCCTGGTGTGTGTCGATGGTCCAAGAGAAAATAATTACTCTCCGATCCATAATGCAATTAAACTAAGACCTGCCAGTATTAATGAAATATCTTTTGACCGTAAAGGGTACTTTTATAATCAAACGTCAGACCTACTCTTTTGTAGCAACGGTTGCGAGACCAATTTTGATGAAGATCCTCTTCTTCAAATCATTGATAAATACATCAAAGCACCGATCAGTGATTCGTACAAAAAGTATGACAAAGTCGGCATCCCTCTCTCTGGTGGGCTTGATTCCAGTCTCATTACGCTATTGGCAAGTGAGCAGTTTGATAATATTTACACCTATTCAATAGGCACTGAGTCTTTCAATGAATTTCCATATGCAGAGATCGTTTCAGAGTGCCTGCATACCACTCACGAAAATAAAATATTAGATGAGAAAGATATTATCAATGGTGTCATTGAATCGATTTATTACAATGAAATTTTTGATGGGCTCTCTGCAGAAATTCAATCTGGTTTATTTAATGTCTACAAAATGGCAAATAAAAACTCAGAACTGCTACTGACTGGTTATGGTTCAGATTTATTGTTTGGTGGCGTCATCAACCCGAGTAGTCAGCATGACCCAAACCACGAATTGAGCCAATTAGTTTATCGAACTCAATGGACTTCAGAGTTTTCAACGCTTGGACCTCGCGAACTTGGATTTGATATCAGACACCCGTTCTGGACAAGAAGACTCATTTCATTATGTGAAAATATGAATCACAAATTAAAAATCAGAGACAATGAAAATAAATACATTCTTAGAAAATATGTTGATTCATTCAAAAAACTACCTGATGAAATTGTCTGGCGTAAAAAAATCGGTATCCATGAAGGCTCAGCCGTTGATCAATCATTTGCCAATACACTTGGTGTGAAAGTTGATAATTATTACGAGAAGAATTTATTTACATACAAGATGTATCAATCATTGATATTAGGTCGCATTAATATTCATGATTACAACTTAAATGAAATTAAAAAAATTATTACGGAGTAATATCATGACAATTAAAATTTCTGATATTAATACTATCAGAATTATTACACTCAATCATAAAAGTATTCATAATCCATTTAGTGAAGAACTTGAAGATGCCGTGAAAGCGGCTTTGATTGAAGCGGATCACGATACCAATATCAGTGCCATCGTCGTTCATGGTGGTGAGAATCGCTCTTTTAGTGCCGGGGGCGATTTTAATGAAGTCCGCAACCTCAAAGGCGGGATAGAAGTTGATCGATGGATCGATAGAGTCATTGACTTATATCAGACTGTACTCAACGTCAGAAAGCCAACCGTTGCGGCAATCGACGGTTATGCGATTGGGATGGGTTTTCAATTCGCCATGATGTTTGATGTCCGGATCATATCATCCACCGGAAAATTCATTATGCCTGAATTAAAACACGGGATTGGATGTTCTTTAGGCGCTCAAATACTATCGCATTGCATTGGCTATAACGCAATGAAGTCAATTGTTTACGGTTGTGATGAACTGGATGCACCGCAAGCGATTCAACTTTATCTCACCGATGCAATGACACAACCCGATCAACTTTTGGCAACTGCGATTAACGAAGCACAGAAATTGGCGGCCTACCCGACACCGTCTTTCCAATCGACGAAAAAAGTGATGAATCATAAGTATTTTGAGCTTTTAGAAACCGCAAGAAAAGAATCTAAAGAAGTTCACCGGCTTTCGTTTAGTGCCGGAGATGCCCAAAAACATTTTAACCGAGTATTAAAAACAACGTCAGAAATAGGAGTATAAAACCAATGGATTACGAACCAATCATGAGTACCAGCTTTGGTGCCAGAATGACTGAGGAAAACTTCAGACAATCAACACCTGAAGAAATTAAACAGCTCTTAAGAGAGAAAGGGTTCTTGGTTGTTCAAGACATTAAACTTGATGCAAATGACTTCCGAGATTTTTATACCACTTATGGTGAAATAGTTGAGTATTCTGAAGAGCGAATCGGTGTCGGATTTGGTTATGTCGATACACTCAAGCTCGATGGTGAAAAAGGAAAAATTGTTACCGGCCGTGGGCAATTACCACTCCATGCGGATGGTGGATTATTACTCACTGCTGTGGACCATGTTTTTCTTTATTCCAACACCATCGAAAACATGAAATTCAGAGGTGCGACAACCGTTGTCGATCATGTCCTTGCAAACCAAGAAATGCCGGGGCACCTGAAAGATATCCTGGAAAATGAGACATTCCAAGCGCGTGTTTTAGAAAAAGGTTATTACTCTGATGTTTCTCCGGAAGGTTGGTTCGATGTACCGGTCTTTACCGACTTAGGCTGGATTAAAAAAATGCTGATCTATTTTCCATTCCATGAGGGTCAGCCAGCTAGTTGGGAATCCAGAATCGTTGGTTTTTCACAGGAAGAGAATGACAAATTCTTCAAAGAACTTGAATCGTTCTACAAGCAAGACCGATATTATTATAAGCATTATTGGAAAAGTAATGAACTTCTCATTATGGATAACCGCAGAGTTATTCACGAAAGAGAAGAATTCCAGGATGACAATATAGTTAGACGTCTATATCGTGGCCAAACATCTGAAGTTAAAGAGTTAGCTGAATTATCCGCTTAATATAATAGAGGCAAGTAATGTGTCATGATTACTTGCCTTACTTTTATCATAATGGATATCCTATGGAGAGGAATCAATGTATTCTCGGCACTCGAATTTAGAGTTGATTTTTAAATATTTATCATCTGTTATTTTATCTAATAAATATATTGGCATGTTATTTGTGAAATTATTCAAATGGTTAATCACTAAAGGTGTACGATCAAAGTTTCACAACATTATATATAAAATATATTTTGGTGGAGAGAATATCAATGAAGCCATTCACACATCAGATAAACTCAGCCGAGATGGAACCGCTAGTTTGCTTGACTATGCTGTCGAAGGTGTTAATCACTCATCGGGATTTCAGGCCGCACTCGATAATACTATCAGCTTGATCAAACTATCGAGTCACAAAAAGCATATTCCATTTGTGGTTATTAAGCCCTCTTCCATTGGTTCAAGCCTGATTTATCAGAAGATATCTCATCGTCAATGCCTTTCGCCAAATGAAATAAATGACTGGAACCAAATTAAGCAACGTTATGAGGATATATTTCAAATTGCGTCTCAGCATCATGTAAAAGTGATGGTCGATGCGGAGCAGTCTTGGATTCAACCCGCGGTTGATGAGCTTGTCATCCAATGTATGAAGAAATATAACACCAACCAAACCGTGATTTACTTAACTATCCAATGCTATCTCAAAGATAAACTGGCATTTCTCAAGCATTGCTATCAAGAATCGATTCAACATCATTTCACAGCGGGCATTAAACTGGTTCGGGGTGCCTACTTGGAAGATGAGCGAAAACATTGTTCAGACATGTCTGAATTTCCTATTTTCTCGACGAAGGAAGAAACTGACAATAATTATTCATCTGCTATTGAATTTATTGCAACCAACATTAATTATTTCTCTCCTTTCTTTGCGACGCATAATAATGAAAGTGTTGATAAAATCGTTCAATACCCTGTGCTATCCCATGCTTGGTCCGGTCAACTTTATGGACTTTCTGATCATTTAACCAATCGTCTGAAACAATATGGATTTAAAACGAGTAAATATGTTCCCTATGGACCAATGGAAAGCTCACTTCCCTATCTACTAAGACGAATTGAAGAAAACTCAATCTCTACAAAATCTTTCCTTGAAGAACAAGACACGATTAGAAAAGAGATCAAAAATAGATTATTTCATCGAAAATCACCTTCAAAACTAGATCAATTAGATAATAAGAGATAAAAATGAAAAATAATAAATGTATCATCAATGAAAAAATAATTGAGTTCCCGCTTGATAAAGAAAACCCTATATTAGACACTGCATTGAACTTTGGCATAGACTTACACTATAATTGCCGGGCCGGATTTTGTGGCCGCTGTAAAGTATTATTAAATAAAGGTCAGGTCAACATGGATCACTCCGGCGGTATTTCGCGAACAGAAATAAAAGAACGCTATATTTTAGCTTGCTGTTCAACCCCCCTGACTCCAATTGAAATTGAGGTTATTAATTGATGCGTCATTTCTTATTTTTATGTATTTTATTGATCAATTTTTCTGTTTTTTCATCCACTGATAATATACCTAAATTAAAAGAATCACTTGTGCAAGCAGGAGACTATTACGTCGGTGACGTTTTTGGTCAACAGCCGTATGAAAAACACACAAATGTGACGATAAAGTCTTTCTACATCATGCAAACAGAAGTAACCCGATCATTGTTTGATCAAGTCAAAAACTGGGCAATTCAAAATAATTTAGTTCAGGGTAATATCATTAGAAACACTAATAAAGAAGAATCAAATATAGCCGCTGCGAATATATCATGGTGGGATGCTATTATTTTTTCAAATATGATCAGCCGTTATTTCAACCTATCCCCTTACTATTTAGATAAGTCAAACAATCCTATTTTTGAACGTCCCGAAGATGGGATTGTTACAGTGGATGACTCGGCTTCCGGTTATCGCCTTCCCAGTATTTTTGAATGGCAAATTGCAGCTCGCGGAGGGCAAGAAGCATTAAAAAACCAGACATATGGCACACTGTTTGCCGGCTCAGATCAACAAGATACGGTAGGGTGGTTTCCAACGGATGATTTATCACAACAAGAAATTCCTTATGTTGTCGGACAGAAACAACCCAATGAACTCAATCTGTTTGATATGTCCGGTAATGTTGCAGAATGGACAGGTGAAGTCTTTAATCTGGATGGCAACAATGTCCTTTACTATTACTGTGGGGGGAGCTTTATTATCAGCGACAACTCACTGGCAAATTGCGATATCCATTCCCGTCATCATAAAAGACCAGACTTAGGGTTTCGGTTAGTAAGATATGCCTCCCAGCCTTAAATATTCCCACAACAAACACGATGAGAAATCTATTTTGAATCATGCCTACAAATATTATATTGGCGTACTGATTGCTGTCATCCTATGGGGAAGCAATTTTGTGGTGATAAAAATCGCACTACAACAGGTGGACACATTAGCGCTACTCTCGATTCGTTTTGTGTTGAGTACGATGATTCTCGGCGGGATCTGCCTTTTTAGACAGCCCCGAATGACCACCCCGCTGTCAGTGAGGAACTACATTTTTCTGTTTTTCCTTGGGATACTCGGAATTGCAGGGTTTAATCTGGGACTTTTTTACGGGCTCAACGATACATCACCGATCCATGCATCACTCATTGTGTCTCTTTCACCGCTGATGACTTTATTGATTGCCAGTCGGTTTAATATCGAGCGAGTCAATTTATCTCACGTCATTGCTCTTTTACTCTGTATGATTGGCGTTTTTCTGGTGATAGGTTCACCATTGCATGATAGTCAATTTATGATTAAAGGTGATTTAATCATTTTTGTCGGCACACTTTCTTGGAGTGTCTATACCATTTTTTCAACGAAGATAAAATCTCAAATAGAACCACTTCAGTTAACATTCATTCTGATGTTCTTTGGCTCAATTTGTATTGTCTTACTGAGCTCATTTCATCTGAATTTATTCAGTGCCTTGACAGAAATAAACACTCAGGCTTGGGGGCTCATACTATATATGGCGATATTTACAACCTGCATTCCTCACCTCTTGTGGGTCCACTCCGTGAGAAAAATCGGACCGACAGAGTCCTCATTATTCTTTAATTTAATTCCGGTTTTTGCCACTATCTTCGCTATGTTTACCGGTTTCATCCCTGATCAATACCAGATCATCGGGATTATCATCTCATTTACCGGCTTGGCTATCCCTAACTTATACAGTTACATTATGAATCGTACTCATTTGGTAACCAAAAAAGAGGCAGTCAACAAATGAAGTATTTATACTTAATTGTGCTGCTCTTACACCCTTTTTATGCTTACCCTGCAGCCACCTTTTTCGAGTTAAACAGTGGATTAAATCATTTAGATTTAAACTCAGATGGCATCCTTGATGCTGTTTTTTATTCGAGGTTTGATAACAACACATCCCATCCTGACCCGACGCTCTCGGTTTATATCAAGGATAGTGATGCAACGTACTCTATTGTGCCTACACCGGCAGGTGATCGATTTACACTCTTTGGCATTAATGTTTCTGTTTCAAATATTCTGGTGCGGAGTTTTGGATTCATCAAAACATCAAAGCAGGTATATCTGGTCGTTGCAGTGAAATCTGGTGACTCGCCCCATTTAAAACAGTTCTTCAAATTCAAACTCTATCAAATTGAAAAAAATCTGGAACACCCGGGCATCCCACTATATGGCTGGACCCAAGTCGGGGAAAAAATAAGCAAAAATAAATACATGTCAGCAGATGTAGCGATCCGCGAGTGTCCCAAAACATGTTTTGAATAGCCTGACCTGACCACAAAAAAACCTTGCTGCGAAGCAAGGTTCTCATTGGAAGTTTCTGCTAAACCGAACGATGATTCATCATTTTCTGATTAAAAGGAAAAAATCGGAAAAGGTGTCCATTGCCAGCCTATAAGATTCTCACTTTTGAGTAATATGAAACCCCTAGGACAACGACAAATCAGTGCGTCTATTTTTCATTATCTATCTCACTAGCCAACATATCCAACAATCGATTCACCGCAAAACCGGCGGCACCTTGTGCCCACATCCGTGATTCAGTGAGAAAATGAAGCGGCGTCACTTGAGGCGTGACACGCAATCGGTATTTTTGAAAGCTCTGAAGAACTTGATCAAATAAAATGCGCGATACCGTTTGAGGTTCTGTGGTCAGATAAACAATATCAGGGTCAAAGGCAATGGATAAATTAGCCAAAGACACACCAAGGTGATGTCCTGCATTCGTCAGAGTCTCAATCGCCATCGGGCTCGGGTTAAGCTCTAACTCCTGTAAAGTACGTGGCGGATTTTGCTTATCAATATCCGGGTCATGATGCAACAAATACTGCAAAATTGCCCGCGACGATGCCACGCTTTCTAATTCTCGTTCGGAACCATCGCCCAACAACCCATTCCCGATTTCACCGGCATTTCCATGACGACCGCGATATAACTGGCGATTAATAATAATCCCCGCACCGATCCCTTGACCAAAAGTAGCAATAATTGCTGATGAGGACTGCCCAATTTGGCCAAATACGACCGAAGCCAGTGCTAATGCATTGGCATCATTTTCAATAAATACCGGAATCGAAAAACGCTCAGCCAACTGAGAAGCAATATCGACATTATTCCAGTCAAGCAAAAATGAACGTAAACAGCGGCCAGAATCAGGATCAACAACCCCTGATATTGCAAGGCCAATGGCACCGATATTTCTATGTGACGCAGTAGATTTCATAAACTTAGCTAACGCGTCACCAAGCTGCTTTGGTGTTAACTTACCGGTTGAAATCTGTTGCTCACCAATCAAAGTACCGGCCAAGTCAGTCATCACAATAAGATTACGCTCTGTATTAAGCTGAACGCCAATCACACATGTGAAATCAGGGTTAATCCCCAACAGCGTTTTCGGTCTTCCCATTGAGACCTTACGTAATCCTAACTCACGAATAATACCTTTGTTCAACAGCTTATTCGTCGCTTGGGAAACAGCTGACATACTCAGTGTACTCCGCACCTTTAAGTCAGATTGGCTAATGGAAGCATGTTCAACAATCAAACGGAGTAAACGGGTCGTGATGGACGGTGGTGTCGGCATAATTCAACTCAAAATTATCGATTAGTTACGGAGCGTTCGTGCATTATATGGATTCACAGGACAAACGCGACAATATCAATGCGCCATCAAGCGCATCACCTTTGGCATCGATTAGAACAGCCTGATTACGAGCTGATAGCCATGGCACAATCGGCTTAGCCAGCCCACCCATCAAAGTCGCTCCGTTCTCACCTTGATGTGTTAAATAGTCCAGCATTTGATCTATTTCACTTGCGGTTTGCCGCACCAGTTGTGTTGCGACCGCATCGCCAAGTTCAGCGTAGTGAAAAATTACAGGCGCAAACTGGCCCCAATCGGCAGGCGTCGCGTTGGTTGACCAAGTCAGCATCTGTTCTGGCGAGTTGTCAAATTGACTCATGATTTCTCGGGTTAGGGCTGTCGGCTCAATTAAATGCTCATGAGCTTGTAGTGCATACCGAACCGCCCGGCGTCCTAAAATCGCACCGGAGCCTTGGTCTGCAAGGCTAAACCCCCACCCTCCGACTCGACTAAATTGCCTGCCATCCCATCTCACACCTTGGCTGCCTGTGCCTGTGATTAGCACGGCACCGCTCTCACCTAAGTGACCGCCGATACAAGCAATTTCCGCATCAGACACGACCTTCACATGTGCAAAACCTTGAAGTGCCTTATGAGCACACTGACGGTAGGACTCGACGTTGGCTCCCGCTAAGCCGAGCACCACACTAGTACAAGCAGAAGATTCAAAAGGCAAATTGGCCTGTAAGTAAACATCAGCGATCAGACGGCTTACGGTTTCGAGTGCTTTATCAAATGCAGAATAAATATTGGCTGCCCCCGCTGCACATTCAGCGAGAATCTCACCATCGACATTCATTAAACGAGCTCGACATTTAGTGCCGCCACCATCCACACCAATAAAATATTGACAATCCAAATTGTGTTTCCCCTTGATACATGGTTGAAATGGGTCACCTGCCATTTGTAACCTTTAGCCAAAATAGAGAAAAATAACACCAATATCAACAAAAAAGATTTCATATAAAAAAACTAAAAAAATAAATAAATAAATAATATATTGATTTATATAAATATATTAAAAATCACAGCAAAAACATTTTATTAAAAATCTTTATTTACTTTTTTTTGTGAAGTAAATAGGATAGATTAAATAACGCTCATCTATTGAACAATTTGTCTTGCCAGAACCGAGCTTGGCTCATCACGTAACTGGTCAGGGAGGAAAAATGAAAGTAGGGATAATTGGATTGGGGCATCGCCTTTCTCACGTTCTTAGAGACATGAGCAAAGCAGACCCAGACTTTTCAATCGCAGGTTATGTTGACCCCGTGCCAGCCGGACTACCAAATTTACACCAATTTGGCATAGAACCCGGCCAGTCTTATGAAAACCTTGAAGCAATGCTCAGTGCCGGAGGCTTTGATTTGCTGATGGTAGGTACACCCAATTTTATGCATCTTGAGCATATTCGTGCTGGTTTACATGCTGGTTATACGGTATTTACGGAAAAGCCGGTCGTCATCGATCAGAAACAAAGTATTGAGCTAGCCAAACTGGTAAAGGAGTACGGTGAAGATAAAATCATCGTGGGGCTGGTACTACGCTATTCACCGCTATATCAGGATTTAATCAGCGCTAAGAAACAAGGTACACTGGGCGAAATCACTTCGATTGAAGCGACCGAACATATTCCTCCCCACCATGGTGCCTTTTTCATGCGAGACTGGCGCAGAATGGAGAAATACGCCGGACCTTATATTTTAGAAAAATGCTGCCATGACATCGACCTTTACCAAGGGCTCGTTGGTGAGCGCCCGGTACGCGTTGCCAGCTTCGGCGGTAGAAAATCATTTACGCCCGAACATGCGCCGACAGGAGCCGTGACCACCGATTCCGAGATGTATCACACCAAGCCCAGCGGCTGGAATAGCACTAACGCCGTGTTTGATAGCGATGCTGATATCATTGACTACCAAAATGCCATCATTGAATATCAAGGCGGTGCCACACTATCGTTTCATGCGAACTTAAATGTCCCTGATGAGTTCCGTCGTTTTTGCGTAATCGGTACCGACGGGATGGCGGAAGGTGATTTTGTCCGTAACTTTTTTAAAGTCCACGATGCCCGAACCACCAACTGTTTAACCGACAAGCAGTACGAAGGCACCGCTTATGATGGTCACTACGGCTCAGATGAATTAATGGCACAAGAAGTCGTTAATCACATGCTTCATGGTACACCGCTCAAAGTTTCTGTTGTGGATGCTCTGGAAGCGGGCTTAACGGCTATCATGATCGACCAGGCAAGAAAAAACAAAACCGTCATCGATATGACGGAATGTTGGGCTGAATTCGATAAAGCACTTGGACGCTAACGACTTACAGTTGGCATTAGCAAAAACCATGTTCAAAATGAAGCCGCAGCATTGAGCTGCGGCTTTTGTTTTATCTACACTGACCTTATATTTGGACGTCCCCCTCCAAATCATGAACAAAGACGATTTTTTCCGGATTCCAACTTGCACCTTCTTGCTGAGTAAAACAGCAAGACTCTAACCTGATCTCCGTCTTACTGATGTTATGAGCAAACACGGCTGGTAATCCATTTGGGTAGTGCCAAACTCCCCAAGGACGAGTCTGTCCTTCTAATATGGTATAGGCATTGTCCATCCCTGAATTGTCACTTTGATGAGGGTTACATGGCGGACGAACGTCATAAGTACCACGATCAGGGTGATGATGCCCAAGTTGCTCTTGGCAGACGTTAAACAAACGAATGTCTTTAACCAACCCTGCCTGCTCGGCATGGAAGTTAATCGCACCTTCTGAACGAATTGTAATATTAGACATAGCAACATGTTCAATGACACCACAAGGGCGATCAGCCTGCCGTCTTTTGGCGGTGATATAGATAGAGTCAGCTTTCCCCCAATGACATGGCGCTGTAAACTTGGTTTCAATTGAAATATTGTCAAAGCTAATATTGCGAATCGCCCCGCCATCACGAGAAACCAACGCTAAGCCTCGATTTGAGTCACTGATAATGCAGTTGCTAAATTTGATATTGTTGAAATCATTGAAACTTTCGGTGCCTATTTTCAACGCAGAACTATGCGAGTGAATCAGGCAATTTTCGACTAAAATATTTTCGCATGCCTGATCCATTCGAGCAGCTTTACGACTGGTTTTAAGGCATACGCCGTCATCGGCAGTGTGCAACTGACAACCACTGACGATAAAATGGCGGCAACCATCTAAATCAATCGCATCGGTATTGGTGTATTTAAAGCTATTTTTCACCTTCACATGACCAATCCGTCCGTACTCACATGAGACCATATGCAATGTCCACATTGGCGAATCAACAATGCTGATATCCTCGATCACTACATCGCTACACTCTTCAAAAATAACCGTACGAGGCCGTTCGGCATGTGGCTTACGATAACCAAGTTCATCCGCTATTGCAGCGTTATAAGCCGGTGCGTTACCATTGATCTTCCCTTGCCCCAAGAGCCCGACATTTTGCTTGCCTTTGGCAAAGATAAAACCGTAGTAACTCCCTTCCGCGACGACTTCACTCGCCCCCGCAGCAAAGTCGCTATAATTGGGAGAAGCAATTAACTCGGCCCCAGCACTTAAATACAGTGACACATTGTTTTCTAAGCAAATACTGCCACTTAAATAGCGACCCGGAGGCACATACAAGATACCGCCGCCTTGTGCACTCACCGTTGCAATAGCCCGGCGAAATACGTCAGTATTCAGGTTATGCCCATCGGCAATTGGGTGAAAATCTTTAAGATTGGTATACATGATAATTCTCTTTGCTTCCTAGATTATTTCACCGCACCCTCAGTGACACCACTAATGAATTTTCTCTGGAATATCAAAAATATAACAATAAGCGGAAGAATAACGATCATGGCACCGGCCATCAGAACAGGGATGTTGATGGTATTCCTGTTCTGGAAAAACATCATCCCAATCGGTAGTGTTCGTAATTCTTCCTTATTGACTAACACCAACGGGATGAGGAACTCATTCCAAGTCCAGATAAATAGCAACAGTCCTAACGTTAATAAGGTCGGACGAATAGCCGGCAACAAAATTTTCCACAAAATAGTAAATCGTGGCGTGTTATCCATAACTGAAGCTTCAATGAGCTCTTTCGGTACTTGAGTAAACGCAGTCGCTATCATCAAAGTACTAAACGGAATTGAAAGTGCGATCTGAGGCAAAATAAGTGCTAAATGGGTATTTATCAGTCCGAGCCAGTGCATTTCATGATACAGCGGAATCATAAATGCCTCAGAAGGCAAGACCATGCCAAGTGCAAGCAACAAAGCAAGAAAAGGCTTCCCGGGCAACTTCAAAAACGCGAATGCAAACCCCGATAAAGTACCAAGCGCCATACTGGCAATCACAACCGGAAATACGATCAAAAGCGAGTTCACAAAATATGTTTTAAAGTGTCCTTCCTGCCATGCAGACACATAATTGTGAAAGCTAAAATGCTCTGGAAGAGAGAAAAAACCTTGCAACATTTCCGATTGAGACTTAAACGATGCCGATAGCACCAATAAAAACGGTGCGATGGTCAAAATGGCAAAAAACCATAGTAACATGCGAGATAACATGGGGTTATTCGAGGTCATTAATGTCGCTCCCTAAGCACAAAATGCAGAAATCCATTTACCGCAAATACAATCGCCATACTGACCAAGGCAACGGCAGAAGCATAACCAAAGTGGTGCAAATCAAAACCCTGCTGGTACATATACATATTCGTAATTAAAGTTGATGTTCCCGGACCACCTTGGGTCATCACATAGATCAGATCAAACGCTTTCAAACTGGCAATAACGGTAAGAATCAAGGCAACACGGACTTCTGGCAGCAATGCCGGCAAAGTAATACGAATGAATTTTTTCCAGTGCGTTGAACCATCCAGTTCTGATGCTTCGTGAATTGACGGATCCATCCGTTGGATGCCCGACATAAAAAGAACTAAACAAAAACCAAAGAAATACCAAACCGCAACAAAGCCAGTCGCCGGAAGGGCCCAATCAAAATCCCCGAGCCAAGCTTTGGCCATTGACGGCATACCAATATATCTGAAAAATTGATCAATCGGCCCAAATGCCGGGTTATAGAGCCAGCGCCAAACCACACCCAGCACTGCCATCGGCATAATATAAGGCATGAAAAACAAAATTCTCATCATGGTGAGCTCTTTTTTATTTTTCAATTCATTGAGAAAACTACACAGTATCAGCCCTAAGCCTATCGGTATAACGGTATAAAACCCCATCAGTTTGACGTTGTTACCGATCGCTATCCAAAATTTCGGATCATTGAAAATCCCGATGAAATTTTGCAGACCGACATACACGGGATGGCTACCGCCATCCCATTCTGTCACGCTAACCCCCAGTGAGGTCATCAGTGGAAATAAAAGAAAAACGCAGTAAATAAACAATGAAGGTAATATATAGAGCGCATTTCTTGTAATAGAACGGTTGAGCATGGTCACAATCCCTGTACGACAAGAGCTGGCCCGTAAGCGCCATGCGCTTACGGCCTCACTGAGATAAAAACTATTGGCGAAGAGACTTCATATAGCTTTGGTAATTTTCATCCAGATGATTCGACAGTTGCTGCGGGGTAATTCTGTCCGCCATTAACATCTGTACATTTTCATTAAGCGTAGCCAGCATACTTGGCGTAGACCAGTCAACATAGTGACCCAGTGCATTATCCTTGTTCACTTGGACCCAAGCCGTATAAATATCACCAAGTAATTGATTATCTGCTGGTAAAACGACTTTATCCGCTTGAGCCGCTGGGAGGAAACCGTGGCTTAACCAATTCGCTGCCACTTCGCTTGAAACAAGATAATCGATAAACTTCGCAGCAGCTTGTTGCGCCTGTTCGGTGTTAGCGGTAGAGGTAATTGAAAAAGGTAAATCCGTGCCACCGACCATTAAAGGTTTATCGACGCCGTCAAATTTAGGCATGCCAATAAAATGGATATCTTTGTTCGCTTTAAATTGACCGGAGTACCAAGTACCACTGATGAAGAATGCCGCTTGACCATTTTGAAATAACGTTGCTGCGTCATCCTTACCAATCCCTTGGAAACCCGGGAAAAAGTAACCTTTTTTATGCCAGCTTTGCATCAACTCAGCGGCATGTTCAAGCGCTGCATTTTTAAAAGTACCGCCTTTGCCGTAAATAAGCTTATCCAGAGACTCACGTTTGCTGGCATCAATCTGGCTTTCCCAGATAGCACTTAACATTTGTTGCCCAGCGTTACCATCAAGTAACCCAAGCATGATTGGAGCGATACCTTTTGCTTTGAGTTTAGCCATATCCGCTTCAAATTCAGCCATCGTTTTTGGCACGGTAAGGCCGGCTTGATCAAGCAAAGCTTTGTTATAATACAAACCTATCATTTCGCCCAGACAGGCAACGCCATACAATTCGCCGTCACCAAACTGGCCGCTTTTCGACCAGCGATTACGTTTTAAAATCGATTCAGGGAAGCTGGCTGTCCAGTGGTAAGTTTTGTCAAGATCGTCCATCGGTACTAACAAATTTTGCTTGACCAGAGCGCCCATATCGCCAACCCCTTGGTTAACCTGAGCAACCTGAGGACCATCACCAGAAGTCAGTGCGAGTTTTAGCGGAATACGCATATCTGCAAAAGAGTGGATCGAACGTTCAACTGTTATGTCTGGATTCTGCTTGCTAAAGGTTTTAATCGCGTCTTGAATCACAGCCGATTGACTGGGGTAGTTATATATATCCCATGTATCCACAGTCGTTTTGGCTTGAGTCGAAAACGCCAAGCCTGACATAACAATTGGGGTGATTAGCGCACATATGTTCTTACGGTTAAAAAAGGGGAATTTACGATCCATGTGGAATCTCCAATAACACAACTCATCATTTCACTAGACGAACCAAGCCTCACTTCCTGTACAAGTTTTCGCCTAACCCACGAATAGACTTACTTCTTTTTATAAACAAAGTAAAGTTTTATTTCAAAAATGTTAACAAAATTGTTGTCACGTCAAACTATCAATCAACCAAGTGAATGTTCGATTTATAGCACCTGCTCCGCATCGCCATTCCCCCCGATACCCGACAAAAGCGCACCACCTTTAAATATACATATAACCCATTGTTAATTGAAACTTTTTGTAATATTCAAAAGAAATAAGTTCGGTTTCATATCAGAGTTCAACGCTTAAAATCATATCGCTTCCCAGAGAATTTTTCATTTGAAATACCCGTTTGAAAATGAACAAAATTTCACCACAATGCACTTTACATATCCGTAATTAAATCTTGCTTAATGCTTTTATTTATTATTTACTGAGAATTAAGTTGATTGATATTCACTCGAAAAGTACAGAAAAGGAGTTCTGTAATGTCTACCCGCTGTTTTATTCGTCAGGCTCGCGTAGAAGATGAAGAAGCCCTTTATCAAATTTGTCTTAAAACCGCTAAGGCAGGTAATGATGCCAGTGATGTCTATAGCGACCCTCACTACCCCGGTCAACTATATGTGGTGCCTTATGCCCGTTTTGAACCTGAATTAGCATTTGTCCTAATCTGTAATGAACAAGTGGTCGGCTACGCTGTTGCGACTTCAAATACTCGGCAATTTGAACAGACTCTGGAAAATAAGTGGTGGCCGGTCCTGCGTCGGGCATACGCGAATCGCGAAGAGCAAAAGCCATTTGACAATAAGGTACTGAATCAGATTCGTCATCCTCATGTTGCCGCCCAAGAGCTCGTATCAAAATGGCCTGCCCACCTGCACATTAACTTACTTCCTCAAGTACAAAGCGGCGGATGGGGAAGTAAACTCATCAGTGCTGTGGTTGATGCCCTGCAGAAAAAGCAAGCCCCCGGAGTTCATTTAGGTGTGAGCCTACAAAACGAAAAAGTGTGTGAATTTTATAAAAAACAAGGATTTACTCATATCATTCGCAGTAACGCGATCTATATGGGCCGCGAACTGTAATGCATAGGAAGGCAGAAAATGGCAAAGCTTGAACTTATCGGCATTAGAAAAAGCTGGGATAATCAGGAAGTCATACACGGCGTTGACTTAAAAATCAAAGATGGCGAATTTATTGTATTTGTCGGCCCGTCAGGATGCGGAAAATCAACCTTATTACGCATGATATCCGGACTAGAAAACATCAGCGAAGGCTCTCTAGTGATTGGTCGCAAAGAAATGACGAATACCCCGGCGGCGAATAGAGGCATTGCAATGGTATTTCAGTCATACGCACTATATCCCAATATGTCAGTCCGTAATAACCTCGCTTATCCGCTTGAAATGGCCAAAGTACCTAAAGCAGAAATTGAACAAAAAGTTGCTGAAGTGGCAAAAACGCTGCATCTTGAACCAATGCTTGACCGGCTCCCCAAAGCTCTTTCCGGAGGTCAAAGACAGCGTGTGGCGATTGGCCGAGCCATCATCCGCGAACCTGACATCTTCTTATTTGACGAGCCACTCTCTAACCTTGACGCAGAACTACGTCTCCAAATGCGGATTGAGATAGCCAAACTGCATGAATCTCTGGGGACAACCATGATCTATGTGACTCATGATCAGCTTGAAGCGATGACGTTAGCTGATCGCATTGTCGTGCTTCGTGATGGAAAAATCGAACAAGTTGGCTCACCACTTGAGATCTACCATAACCCGAACAATATATTTGTCGCCGGATTTATTGGCTCACCCAAAATAAACTTACTTCCGGCAGAAGTGGTCAACGCCTACCAAGGCCAAATACAAGTTCGCGTCCCTGCTCTTGGGCTTGATCACCTTATTTTTAGTCTGGAAACACCCGTGAACGAAGGCCAGAAAATTTCGATTGGTTTCCGACCAGAACACATTATTGACGACATCAATGATGGCGCAGATAGTCAAGTATTTAAGGTGCCTGTGGCCTATAGCGAGCATCTTGGACATACCAATTATCTTTACCTTAATGTGGGCGAAGAAGATATGTTTGTCGTTGAATCACGCCAAACCGAAGCTATCCCCAATCATAGGCTAGTCGCGTTTGCTGTAGATCCGCAAAAGGCACTGCTATTTGATGAAAACGGTTTACGGCTTCGCTAATGTCTCAGCGGGTAATCACAATACATAAAAAAACCAGCGATCACTCGCTGGCTTTCCATTCTTATTCGTCTTTCTTATTCATCATCTTCTTCATCGTCGTCAGGATAAAGGGCATCTTCCCCTTCGTAATACGTCCCCCAACCATCATAGATAATGTCAAATTTCTCCGCCAGATGGATTAATTTTTCAGCCTGCTCATCAATGGCTTCAGCATTCAGGGCTGACTGCATCGTTGCATCACAACAAAACAGCATTTGCCCGTCTTCTTCATCTTCAACTTCTTCGGCTTCCAACACCTCAAAGCCCATTTTAAACGCTTCAACAGCGGCTTTTTCAAGCTGCTCAAATGTCTCCGCAAACAGGTGATGTTCTATCTCATACAGCGCTTCGGGGTCACTGCCATCTTCGAGGAGTGCCGCAATAATTTCTCGGGTATCTTCTTTCTGTAGTTCGATCAACGACTCAACAGAAACATAATCGTCTTCATGGGACATGTTCATACTCCAGCTTGATATTGAAAAATATTGATGATTAATCCGTCCCACCAACAGTAATTGCATCGAGTTTGAGAGTTGGCTGTCCGACACCGACCGGTAAACTTTGTCCGGATTTACCACACACGCCAACCCCTTTATCAATTTGTAAATCATTGCCGACCATCGAGACTTGTTGCATCGCTTCAATCCCGGAACCGATCAATGTTGCCCCTTTGATGGGGCGTGTGATTTTGCCGTTTTCGATCAAATAGGCTTCAGATGCCGAAAACACAAACTTTCCAGAGGTAATATCCACCTGTCCCCCACCAAAGTTTGGTGCATACACGCCTTTCTCAACCGTTGAAATAATTTCTTCCGGTGTATGCTGACCGGGAAGCATATAGGTATTGGTCATCCGTGGCATCGGCAGATGAGCATAAGACTCCCGGCGACCATTGCCGGTCGGTGCCATTCCCATCAGGCGAGCATTGAGCTTATCTTGCATATAGCCTTTCAGCACGCCATTTTCGATCAGGACATTATACTGCCCCTGAACCCCTTCATCATCAATATTCAATGATCCGCGGCGATCTTTTAATGTGCCGTCATCGACGATGGTACAAAGATCCGAGGTGACCTTCTGCCCGATCTTACCGGAAAATACTGACGATCCTTTGCGGTTAAAATCGCCTTCAAGCCCATGACCGACAGCTTCATGTAATAACACGCCCGGCCAACCGGCCCCGAGAACCACCGGCATCGTTCCCGCTGGTGCAGCAATGGCTTCTAAATTGACTAATGCTTGTCGAATCGCTTCATCAGCAAATTCATAGGCGACGGCCATACCGTCACGCTCAGTCAGAAAGTAGTCATAACCGACCCGGCCACCGCCTCCGGCACTGCCTTTTTCACGCCGATCGCCTTTTTGTGCCAATACACTGATTGACAGTCTGACTAACGGGCGGGTATCGCCGGCATATGTACCATCAGTGGCAGCAATCAAAACTTGCTCATAGACGCCACTCAGGCTGATCGACACTTCCTGAATCAACGGTTCTTTGGTACGGATATACGCATCCAATGCTTTCAGCAATTCAGTCTTCTGTTGCTTTTGCCAGCTATCAAGCGGATTATCCATGCCATAATAATCCTGAGTATTTCTGCGGGAAAATGGCCGGATCCGCTGTTGACCGCTTTGGCCTTGCTGAGCGATCCCTCTCGCTGCTGTCGCACTCTGCTGTAAAGCGTCTTCAGTGAGCTGATCCGAATATGCAAACCCGGTTTTTTCACCACTGACCGCCCGGACACCAACGCCCCGATCAATATTGAAAGAGCCGTCTTTAATCAACCCATCTTCCAGAACCAGCGATTCATGCCAACTGGACTGAAAATACAGATCCGCATAATCGATCTGCCGGGCCATCATATTCGACAACGTTTGCTCAATAAATTGTTCAGAAAGCCCGGTCGGATGAAGCAGTGCTTTTTCTATATGTTCAATTGTCATAATTCGCTCTTCTGTTCCAAAAACTGATTGCTAAATCTTGTATGAGATAATACCGGCATTGAGGTTCTTACCTGAGCTAACAAATCAAGATCAATATCAGCGACGAGTGTCGCTGCGGTTTGCGCCAGACTTGCCACGATCTCTCCCCAAGGGTTGATGACCATCGAATGTCCCCAAGTCTCCCGACCTCCCTCATGAACACCACCCTGATTGACAGCAACCACCCAACACTGGGTTTCAATCGCTCGGGCTCTCAGGAGTATCTCCCAGTGAGCCCGTCCGGTCACAGCGGTAAACGCGGCCGGAACCAAGATAATCTGGGCACCTTGCTGGCGTAACATGGAGTAGAGATGAGGGAAACGTACATCATAACAAATCGAAAGCCCCAACTCACCAAACGGTGTTGACGCTAACCGAACTTCGGAGCCGGAAAGGAAGATATCCGACTCGCGGTAATGTCGGTGTCCATCCGCAACATCAACGTCAAACATATGCAGCTTATCATAAGATGTGACAAGCTGACCGTCAGAGGAATAAACCAGCAAAGTGGTTGTCACGCCCTGTGGCGTTTTCACCGGGAAACTACCGATGACAAGCCAGACTGAAAACGCTTTTGCAATTCGGCAAAAAGCATCCTGCAAAGGGCCTGTGCCCAAAACTTCGGCATGACGATGATAGTCTTGTTTGGAACCGAAAACGATGGCATTTTCCGGTGTAACAATCCACTCAGCACCCTGAGCAGATAACGCTTCAACCTGTGACTCAATCCATCGAAGATTGTGCTCCGGATCAGGCCCGGATGTCATCTGAATTAAACCGACTCGGCTCATTGGGTCGCTCCTTGTTTGTGTTGCTGTGCTTCTTCGCGTAATTTTTCCGGTAGTTTGAATTCACCTTTACTCCGGGAGATCTCTTTCACGACAGGATTATCAATCGGCCCTTTCACTTCATAATTGACTTCCGTGAATACCTCAACCACCGGGGAGATTACCGTTGTGATAGCCAACACATAGAGTCCTGTCACCGGGTTGACGGCAAAAGCACTGAGGACGGGTATTCCAGACGTCATATCCGGCACAAAATGAACTTCCGCATCAATGTTATTGGCATTCAGATCAACGATACCTTTAATGGTCATATTGCCGGCTAAGGCATCCATCTCAATATTATTGGTCACGAACACACCCTGTGATATTTCTCCGCTTCCTTTAATTGAGTTAAACGCCATTCCCTGATCAAAAACATCACTGAAATCGAGCTGCATTTTACGAATAATGGAATCTAAACTAAACAATCCCAGAAAACGTGCCGCACCACTGACATCGGAGATACTGCCTTTACCAAGTTTTGAGCTGACCGAACCTTTGAGCGTATCGACCTGAGCAGCCCATGGCGCACCATCCCATGCCATCTGCGTCTTGATCGAGAATGGTGCATTCTGAATCCCCGAAGTGATTCCGAAACGCTCCATCAGATCACTATTGTTATCACCTTTCAAATCCATGTTTAGCACAGTATGGGACTGTTTCCCATCCAGTGTCCACTGACCATTGACATGAATTTCATTACTCCCGCTGACGATATCAATATTCTTCCATGACAGCTCTTTCCCCTGTCGCTGGAAATCCATGTTCAAACGACCGACTTTATATCCCTGAAACCAAAAGTCTTGGATCACCAATGTCAGGTTTGGCATCAACTGATGAAACTGACGATCAAAATTGGTAATGCGGCGCTCATTCTGACGAGACTCATCAATAAATAACGAATCGTGCTCTTTCCGCTTTTCCAACGCGGGGATATAGAGATGAAGTTGATCCAAAGCCACACTCAAATCATAAGGGGCAATATAATTGGCTTTCCCTTGAACTTCTTGACTCTGGACATTCATCCGCCAGCCAAAACTTTTATGTCGGGCAAGAAAATCCACATCGTGCCATTCCAATGTCGCCAGCGTCAGATCTTTCACTTGCATTTCGATATGATCCGGTATCGGCAACTGTGGCATTGACATCGCTTGATTGGCACTGCTTTTCGGTGCACCGGAGGGGGCCTCTTCTTTGGTCAGCAATGCAATCCATTGATCGAGATCGAAATGATTCAGGCGGATTGTGGCTGAATGTCCGACAATCGGACTCACTTTAAAGCTCCCGTTACCAAAAATCAGGTTAGTTGCCGTGAGCACCGGTTCGGATTGTGTTACATCGATTTCCGTCTGATACTTGGCATGAGGTACCTGAATCCGGGCACTGATCGTTTCCTGATTGCCAGAAATCTGTAATACGGCTTTCCCTTGTTCCTGAACCTTTTTATTTAATGGATAAGGATATTGACTGGCAATCGCTTGCAAATCTGTGTCTAGGTTTGCCTGATAAGAGAAACCGATATCATTGAGCTGAATATCAACGCCCATTTCCCACGGTGCATGGCCGGAGAGTGGTGCAATCCATTTTTGACCGACATAAGATGCCAAAGGCGTGACTTCCCAATCGCCGACCGTATCAATATGAACATTGTATCCTTTGCTGCCGCTTTCTCCTTGAAAACTCCATGAGACCGGTTGACCTAACATTTCCCCCTGCAACGCTGACGCAGTAACGACATCATTGTCAAAACGAATCCGACCGGACACTTTACGTAAATCAAGTGAGGGGGACTGAATATCAACTCGATTGTTCTTTAGGTCTGCCCATCCCCACGCTCTCGGCTCTCGGTGGCTTTCAAAAGGAATATTAAGCTGAAACTCAGACTGGATCTTGCCGTTCACCTGTACGGTTGTTAATGCGGCACCGACCGAATTAACCAACGGGGTCGATGTCATAAAATCACGTAATGCGTTCCCTTGAGCTTCCGCTTTCGCTTCAATTTCAATATGTCCCGAATCGATCAAAACCGGAATCCGTCCGGTAATGCGTAACGCATTCACATCCATCAGATGCGCCTGTTTCGAATCCAGATACATTGATTCATTCTGAAACAGCAGATTCACTTGTAAATCAGTTAAAGGTGGCCATGCAGTATCATAACTGAACCGGGCATTTTTTAACCCGACCCAAGCCTGAAAAATACCGTCATGACGCTGATAAGGAAAATCGTTCAGACGCCCGTACCACAGTATCTTCGCAGTCTTTACTTCCCCCCCCTGAATCGCAGTTGACAAATAATCTGTCAATTCATCTCCTAATGCACGGACCGGCAAATAACGCCATGTTTCTCCGGCCTGAAAGAGATCGACTTCAGTATACAGTGACAGTAACGGACTCTGATCATGGAAAAAATCCAGTTTAAATTGACCGACGGTCTGTAAATCAGGCGTGCGTACGGCCACATGATCTGACCATAATGACCAACCGTCAGCAGTAGACTGCCAGACTAAATTGACCTGACCTTTTTGGATAATCAGCGGTGCCTGAAATACATCACCGTAAGGAAGAGTGTCATCATCCAGATTGGCCCGAATCACTGCTTTATCGGTATTGCCACGGATGCTCGCCTGAAGATGGTGAACTTCCGGCAACAAAGACCACTGCTGAATTGCCCCTTCGGACAGTTGCGCAGAATATTGTCGGATACCCTGCATGTCACCGGCTAAGCGAATATCATGTAATGTGCCTTGTGGTTTCAGTTGTACCAACATGCCTTGCAGTTGCTTGGACAAAGGCATCCGTTTGATCAGCGGCACTAATGAACCAATGTTGATCTCACCGATATTCATCAGCCAGTGATCAGGCTGCCATTTCATCAAAAAGTTGAGTTCCGGCCACTGCGTCTCATCCGTTTGTAATACCACCGACTGAGCTTGAATCACCATGCCGTCTTGCTTCGGAATCAGTCGAAAAGTCCCTTCCTGCATATGCAAACGGTGCTGTTTACCCGGAGCTGAGTCTGAATGTTTATTGGATAGATCC
The DNA here is from genome assembly GCF_001506075.1 of Vibrio sp. MEBiC08052. Taxonomy (GTDB): domain Bacteria; phylum Pseudomonadota; class Gammaproteobacteria; order Enterobacterales; family Vibrionaceae; genus Vibrio. The sequence goes on from NZ_KQ947477.1 coordinate 102,025, forward strand.
GACCAGAACAGATCGGAAGGACGGACCTGTACATAACCATCTTTCGGGGTATTGTGTTCGAGCGTCAACCAGCCATTGAAACTAACCTGGCCACTATGAATGCCGGTCTCTTTTTTCAGATACTGAGTCAGCCACGGACCAATGCTAATATTGTCCGAACTGACATAAAACTGGCCGGAAATATCATGGAATGAGTCAAAATCCTCAAAGTCTGCACGAACAGAAAGAGAGTTAATACCGGTATTGGTGACACTCACCACGCCTTGGGCCTGATGGCGGTGGCCGTTGTTCTGCCATTTCAGTCTGGCAATTTCCAGTTGCCGGATATCACCAGAAATCGAGCGATAACGAATGGTCGAGTTCAGAATCGAAAAATCATCGAGCTGACGCAGAAAAATATTATCCAGATGACGAATGGTTTCCAGCTGTATTTTTTCTTGCTCGTCCCGGTCACGGGAGTCATTAAGCGACTGTTGTTGAAACAAATCAACCGAACTGACATCCAGCTTCGACTGGTGAATGACTAAATTGGCAATCACGGGCTGCCATTGCAGCAGTGATTTAAATAGGTCGAATTCAATATCGACCCGATCAGCTGCAAAATGAATATTCGATGTATCGGGTAAATGCGCTTGAAACCCCGTCAGAGAAAGAGAAGGGTGACGATTACGCCAAAATCCTTGTATATCCTTCACAGAAAACTGAATTTCAGCCTGACTGTTCATCCATTCGGTCATTGGAATCTGATACTGATTCATATGAGGTAAAGCAACTCTCAAAGCTGAAATCAGAATCGCAAGCAAAACCAACAGGCTTAATAAAAGCCATAGTAATGTCCGTACAAGACGAGAAACTATAAAACGCACTATACCCTACTCAGTTAAGTCACATCATGACAACATCAAACTGTTCTTGGACATACAAATGTTCCGCTTGAATCCGCACCTGTTTGCCAATAAAGACCTCAAGCTCTGCCAACGCATGAGATTCATCACCCTGTAAAGAATCAGCAACGGCCGGCGAAGCATAAACGACGAATTTATCTGCATCATAAGCCCGGTTCACCCGGGTAATTTCACGCAAAATTTCAAAACAAACGGTTTCAACAGTTTTGACTTGTCCACGCCCTTCACATGTTGGACAAGTAGAACACAACACATGTTCAATACTTTCTCGCGTTCTCTTGCGTGTCATCTCCACCAATCCCAAATGGGTAAAACCATTGATATTGGTTTTGACACGATCTTTACTCAGTGCCGTTTCTAATGAGGCCAGCACGCGGGTCCGGTGTTCTTCCGAGACCATATCAATAAAATCAATAATAATAATGCCCCCCAGATTACGCAGTCGAAGTTGACGGGCGATCGCTTGGGTGGCTTCAATATTGGTGTTGAAAATTGTCTCTTCCAGATTACGGCGGCCGACAAATGCCCCGGTATTGATATCGATGGTAGTCATAGCTTCCGTTTGGTCGATGATCAGATAGCCACCTGATTTCAGCTCAACCTTACGCTCCAGAGAACGCTGGATTTCATTCTCTGTATCATACATATCAAAAATGGGTTTATCGCCTTCATACAACACCAGTTTATCGGTCAGTTCAGGCACGTATTCAGATGTGAATTCTTTGAGATTTTCAAACTCCAGACGCGAGTCCACCAAAATTTTGGTTAAATCGGTCCCGACGAAATCTCTGAGGATACGCTGTGACAGCCCAAGTTCGCCATAAAGGGTAGTCCGCGTTTTATACTTTGCCCGCCGCTCCATGATCTTGCTCCACAAGCGCTTGAGAAAAGCGGCATCCTGAGAGAGTTCTTTCTCATCGGCACCTTCTGCGGCAGTGCGGATAATAAAGCCCCCCAATTCATCACAATAATTAGCGACGATATTCTTGAGACGCTCTCTTTCGCATTCACTTTCAATCCGTTGGGAAACACCGACATGACTGGCACCGGGCATAAAGACCAGATAACGGGAAGGTAGCGTGATATCCGTTGTCAGGCGAGCGCCTTTAGTACCGAGCGGATCTTTGACAACCTGTACTACGATATCTTGTCCCTGACGGACAAGTTCAGAGATATCGCGTACCTGAAACTGTTGCTTTTCATTTTCCGCCACACATTCAGTGTGGGGAACAATATCCGAAGCATGCAGAAAAGCGGCCTTATCCAGACCAATATCAACAAACGCAGCCTGCATACCGGGCAATACCCGACTCACTTTTCCTTTATAAATATTTCCGACGATGCCGCGTTTTGCATCCCGTTCGATATGGATTTCCTGCAGGACCCCACCCTCTATCATCGCCACGCGACTCTCACTCGGAGTTACATTCAACAACAACTCTGCACTCATGAGCGCACCTCAATTTGATTTTATAAAAATTTATGCAAGAGCTGGTCAGTTTCAAATAGCGGTAGTCCGACAACGGCAAAATAACTACCTTCAATCCGAGTTACAAATTTTCCACCCAATCCCTGAATACCATAACTGCCAGCTTTATCACACGGTTCACCCGATTGCCAATAGCGTTCTATTTCATTATCTGACAACGGTTTAAACCATACATCCGTGGTTACCACTATCGTGTGTGTTTGTCGGGCATCGGTGACCGTCACGGCGGTCATGACCTGATGGTTTCGCCCGGAAAGCTGTAAGAGCATCTGCCGAGCATGTGTAAAACAGGTCGGTTTTTCGAGAATATGCTGATCAACCACCACAATCGTATCTGCCCCTAAAACAACTGCTCGCTCAGACATCACCATGTGCAAACCTGCGATTGCTTTTTCCCGGGATAATCTCGACACATAGGCTTGCGCTGATTCATGGGCCAGATGCTCTTCTACGACCTCAGGTAAAATAATCTCGAATGAGTAATCTAACTGCGTCAGGAGCTCTTTTCGTCTCGGGGAAGCAGAAGCAAGATAGAGTATCCGGTGGCCGTTCATCGAATATTCCAGTAGCGTCTCACGCGCCTCAGCAGCAGGAAAAGCCATGGCCACAAAATACAGCTAATGATCCCCCCCCATAAAGAGAGCGCATTAAACTCAACTGGACGGAACAAAAACTCCCCCCCCAGAACCATGACATCGAGTGCGATCGTCAGTAACCCAATCACGATCGCCTGCTGCCACAACGCCATATTCCGCAGAATCAAAAAGTTCATCGCAACAATATACACAATAATAGACAACATCATGCCACGGATCCCCAGAGTCGATCCGAGAATCAAGTCCCAGAGTAGTCCAAGTACCAGAGCGGTTCCGACATTAACACGGTGAGGCAGCGCGAGTACCCAGTAACAGAGAATCAGTAAAATCCATGAGGGGCGCAATAACTCAAGCGCCCCCGGCCATGGGATCGTCTGCAAAACGAGCGCACAAAAGAAGGATATCCAGATCACAACATGCCCTTTCAGGACTCTATTGGCCACGCTGCCCCTCCTTATCCAAGGTATCCGTTAAAGGCTGGCGGGTTTTCTGTTGGCGGTCCTCGTTCGGCCAGACCAGCAACAAATAACGTAAGCGATCAAAGTCAACGACCGGAGTTGCTTCAATCACAGCAAACTCACGACGTGTGTCTTTATCTACTTTGGATACTCTGGCGACAGGATAACCCTCCGGGTAAATGCCTCCCAATCCTGAAGAGGCCAGCAAATCCCCCTCTTCGATATCGGTACTACTCGGAATATGCTCCAGTTGAATATATTCCGACTGGCCATTCCCGGAAGCAATCACTCGAATATCATTGCGTAGATCCTGAACAGGAATCGCACTATTGGCATCAATCAGCAGTAACACCCTGCTATTATGAGCAGCCACAAACGTCACCTGACCGACGATCCCTTTTTCATTAATAACGGGCTGGCCTTCATAGACGCCATCGGTCCGGCCTTTATCAATCACAACTTGGTGGGTATACGGTGAGGTATCGACCGCCATCACTTCCGTGACCATCTTTCGCTCATCCCGAACAAAAGACGATCCCAGTAATTTTCTTAAGCGCTGATTTTCTTCTTTATACTGATTGAACAAAATCAAATCACTTCTGAGCGTCAATACTTCTTGTTTCAGCCGTTGATTGGATTCCAATAACGTCTTGTGACTCTGCATCCGCTCGTATAAACCGTCAAATAAAACCCGGGGAAGGTCCGCAGCATACTGAATCGGTGCAACGAAACTATTGAGAAAATAACGTACGTGAGAAAAAGTATTTAAACGACTATCAGCCAGCATGAGACTGGCTGATAATACAACGGCAAAAAAAAGACGTAGCGAAAGAGATGGACCTCGCCCAAAAATTGGCTTCATGATGACAATCCCGTTTTGCAGCGTCTCTTCATCTCAAACAATGACACAAAGATGGCACTACTCTTCACTAAATAAATCACCGCCATGCATGTCGATCATTTCTAGCGCTTTACCACCGCCTCGGGCAACACATGTCAGTGGGTCATCGGCAACCACAACGGGGATTCCCGTTTCTTCGGTCAGCAGACGATCAAGATCTTTCAGCAGTGCACCACCACCAGTCAGCACCATCCCGTTTTCAGAAATATCTGATGCGAGTTCCGGCGGACATTGCTCTAATGCAATCATCACGGCAGAGACGATCCCGGTGAGCGGCTCCTGGAGCGCTTCCAGAATTTCATTCGAGTTCAGTGTAAAACTACGCGGCACACCTTCTGCCAGATTACGACCACGAACTTCTATTTCCCGGACATCGTCACCCGGATAAGCCGTCCCGATTTCATGTTTAATCTTTTCGGCAGTCGCCTCACCGATCAAACTACCGTAGTTACGGCGAACATAATTGATAATCGCCTCATCAAACCGGTCGCCACCAATCCGTACTGAAGACGAATACACGACACCATTGAGAGAAATAACTGCAACTTCAGTCGTCCCGCCACCGATATCAACCACCATTGAACCGGTCGGCTCCGAAACGCGAAGACCCGCACCGATAGCAGCAGCCATCGGTTCATCAATCAGATAAACTTCACGGGCTCCGGCACCTTCCGCCGATTCTTTGATCGCACGTCGTTCAACCTGAGTTGAACCACAAGGGACACAAATCAACACCCGGGGACTCGGTTTAAGAAAACTATTGTCATGGACTTGTTTGATAAAAGTTTGCAACATTTTCTCAGTGACGTAGAAATCAGCGATTACACCATCTTTCATGGGACGAATTGCTGAAATATTCCCCGGTGTTCGTCCCAGCATCTGTTTCGCCGCATGTCCGACGGCAGCGACACTACGACCACCACGCCCTTTATCTTGGCGAATTGCTACAACGGAAGGCTCGTCAAGGACAATACCTTGTCCTTTGACGTATATAAGCGTGTTGGCAGTCCCTAAATCAATCGATAAGTCGTTTGAAAACATACCACGAAGTTTCTTAAACATATTCTTCGTTCATCCTGCAAGAAAATTGAAGATTAAAATTCCGTTAAATGTACCAATGCCTTGCTGTCACAGCAAGATATTGACACCGAAACATGGACAGAAACACGCAATTTCTAACAGATTTCTTACTCAGGGCTAAGATTCCGCCTGAAATAGCACCGAATCTTAGCCTGTTCTGTCAGCGCTGAGTGTGTTTCGTTTTCCAGCGTTTCCGTTTCCCCGGTTTAATATTGGTTACCCGAGGCTTGGGAATCCATTGAGATTCGATATCAAATAACCGTCCCTGAACGCCACTGACGCCCAAAGACTGAAGAATTTTCCATTCACCTTCAGATTCAACACCGACGGCGATAATTTGAGTGTCCGCGCCACGGCAGACACCAACCATACTCCGAACAAACAACTGGTTCTCGGAGCGTCGTTCAATACCTTTTACCAGACTACGATGAAGTTTCAGATAGTCAATTTTGAATTCTTTGACGTAATGCGTGCTGACGATCGTACGTCCGACCTGTCCAGCCACAATCTGGCAATTGAACGCAGCAATCATTTTTAACACCGGTCGCATATAGTCAAGGTGTTTCACTAAATGACTTTCCGTAAACTCAAAACAGAGCCGCTGACGATATTCACGAGGCAGTTGCATCAGCAAATTCCTGAACCAGATAAAATGCGAACGCTGAGCAAATGAGGTGACATATAAATTGATTGAATATATATCAGTGCCTGAGCCTTCCTCCCGAAGGAATCGCACCACGCGATGACAGGTTACCCGATCCAGCACCATTTCATAGCCAACGGTCACAATTGCTGAGATAAACCGAGACGTTTTCATGAATCCCTGTCCCGGTTCGGGAATTCTGACAAAAAGTTCTTTATGGACAACCGAGAGTTGGTTATGACGGGAGATGACATAACAGTCCTGTTTGAATAAACATATTTTCTCTTCAGTCAGGTTATGTTCAAACAAACTACGCCAGCGAACGTTACCTCTTTCATCATCGACCGGTTTAACCTTGTTAAAGCGGCTCCACGCGTTGACACCTTCCAATTGAGCCGTTTTTAATGCTGTCTCCACCTCATCAATAATTCTCCCCCACTGTTCTCCTTCGGTGTACATTGTGATGCCGATATGACACCAGTTACCCGGTTCCAGTGGCAGAGGCGGACTTAACCGCTCAATCCCTTTCAAACACTGGACAGCAACCTGAGCCACTTCCTTTGAATTTTGATGAGGGATCAACACCGAGAAAACGGTGTCATAATAACGCGACAGAATGGCATCCGGATAACGTTGAATCACATTCGAAATACATTCCCCGACCTGAACGACCAAATGATCAAATTCTGATTTATCCCGCCCATCCAGCTCTTCAAGCTGTAGCATCAGGACACCGCCTCGCGCATCATTTTCGAGTAAAGCCGCTTCCAGCTTGCTATCAAACAACACGCGGTTGGCAGCCCCCGTCAATTGATCCAAAAATGTCTGCGTGCGGATAAATGTATCAAAACGGCTTCGTTCCTGTCGGGCATCTTGAAGTTCTTCAATCAGTCGGTCAAGTGCCTCACTTGCGGTATAAGGCCACTCTCTTTCATCACCCTTTGCATAACGTTCCACCTGCCCGGCCAGAATCATTCTGCCGCGCTCTTCAAGCAATTCAGAACCGAGCAGTTGAGCCTGTAACCATTTCACCCCTCGTAGCAGACACACCACAATCAGAATCACAGCAAAGGTTGTGGACCACATTGCGCTGAAAGAGTAGGTAAAGCCGATATAAGGCGGAACCGCCTTAAAGTGTAAGGTGTAATCTTGATTGCGTTTCAGGCTGAAATGAGCATGATACAATCGGCTCTCCTCAACCGAAGAGGTTGTATCTTTAAATCGGTACACGATACCGGCTTTCGAGGTGAGTGTCATTTCAACGATATTACTGGCATGAAGTAACTTGGGAACCCAGCGCTGCATAGAATAGGCAGCATCAGGTTCTTCCAACTCTTTATCAATGACTTCAACCACACCATAGAGGTAATGATTGAGATATTCATGTCCCAACCGTTGAAAAGAAAGGGTTCCGCCAATAAATAAGATGAAAATCGCCCCGGTCACAATCATAGTGACTACCGCAACCAGTCGGGTGCTGAGCTTGAGCGTTGGCGTATATCTCATGAATATCAAATCCTTTTATATTCATTGAAAATTGAACGGGCTTCATTCAGGATACAACGAAATCATGTCATATGACGGCGAATCGTATAACACAATCAAAAATAACAGGAAAATATTGACCCTCTTGGGGGAACAATATATACCTGAACCGAAGCATCCAAAAGAACACCTTCATTCTCTTTCTACGCGCAAGCTCGATTTTATTCTACCTGTTCTTTCCTTTTCTCAGATAAGTTCCCCCATTTCATCAAGATATCAGTCGTAATAATGGTTTTTATCAACTTTAGGCCCACTCATGTGTCACAACGTAAATTTGAGACATCCCTCCAATAAATGACCATCAACAACGCACCATCAAGATACAAGTTGCTTCTGCTGTTGCGTAAGCCAGTCAATCCAGGCTGACATCCCTTCACCGGTAGTGGCTGAGATTTTGATCACTTGGATATCCGGATTGATCTGACGTGCATTGGCAATACAGGCTTCAATATCAAAATCGACATAGTTCAACAGATCAATTTTATTCACCAGCATCAACTGAGAAGCGGCAAACATATTGGGATACTTCAATGGCTTATCTTCACCTTCAGTGACCGATAAAATGGTGACTTTATGCCGCTCTCCCAGATCAAAACTCGCCGGACAAACTAAATTGCCGACATTTTCAATAAACAAGATGCCGGACGTTTGCATATCAAGCTGATGATAAGCACGGTGGATCATCTGAGCGTCCAGATGGCAGCCCTTGCCGGTATTGACCTGAATCGCCGGAACGGATGTGGCCCGAATTCGGTTGGCATCCTGACTGGTCTGTTGATCCCCTTCAATCACTGCACATGGATAGCTTGACTGCAACTGCTTCAACGTTTCGACCAGTAGCGTCGTTTTACCGGACCCCGGGCTCGACATCAGGTTTAACACCAGTTGGCCATGTTGCTGAAAATGAGCACGGTTTTCATCAGCGATGCGATCATTCTGGCTCAAAATATCTTGTTCCAGATGGATTAACTGACGCTGAGACACCCCGGTGACATGGGTTTGAGCCGCACCTTGACCATAGTGAAGATCCCCCTGCGCCGTGACTGTCGGTTGATGGGGTTCCTCATGGTAATGATGATGAGGTTCATGGTGGTGCGATTCGTGATGATGTGCTTCATGGTGATGTGCTTGCTCATGATGGTGATGAGCAGCAGACTGGTACACTGCTGATGATAATTCATCCTGATGAATATGATAGTGAATATGATGATGGACATCGCCCTGATGACTGTAATGATGATGAATGACCATCGGCTGAACTTTTGACGGTTCAGCATGAGTATGGGGATGGGCGTGATCATGGTGATGGTCATGATGGTCATGATGGTCATGATGGTCATGATGGTCATGATGGTCATGATGGTCATGATGATGCTCATCCAAGTGACTTTCGCCACAACCGCAAACACTACACATAAGATTCTACCTCTATCGATTTAATTTTTAATTCTTGTCCGGTTTCAACTCGCAACTGATATGAATGACATAACGGACAACCGGTATAATGGGTATCAATATCAACGTGTTGTTGACACGGTTCACACCAAGCTGTGGCTGGAATCATCTCCACCAAAAACTGTGCGCCTTCCGCCAAAGTCTCGCGACTGGCAAACTGCAAGCCCGTCAATAATGCATCCGGTTCAATACAAGAAAGCACCCCGATCCCCAAGGTGACAGCCGTCACCCGATGAGATTGGCATTGACGTGCATGTTCTACGACCAGATCAATCGTTTTCAGACTCAGAGATAATTCGTGCATGATTCACTCCTAGCAAATGCGCGGTAACAACTCACCGGCAGGGAAGTCAAGGTAACGGCGGCTCCCCCAAGCAGTATGCAGCACCGGTTTTGCCGGTGATAAAGAGACCGCTTCACCAATCACCGCGGCCTGTGCATTAAACTGACGCAAGACTTCAAGCGTCTGCTGCGCCTGCGCTGCAGGAACCGCGATGACAAACGTCCCTTCATTCGCCAAATCACAAGGTTCAAAGCCACATAATTCACAGATCCCCCGCACGGCATCATCCACCGGGATTCGTGCTTCCTGAATCGCCAGTTGTAATCCACAACTCTGGCACCACTCATTCAGCACCGCAGCCAAACCACCGCGCGTTGCATCGCGCATTGCATGGATGTCAATTGAATCGGCTAACAGCGCCTCAACCACCGGCCACAATACGGCACAGTCACTGATGATCGGATGGGCAAGCCGTAGTGATTCTCTGGCCGCCAGAATACAGGCACCGTGGCAACCGATATCCCGGGAAACCAAAATCACGTCCCCGGCCATAATCCGCTGCGCCGAGACATCTGCTTTTTGTATCGCACCGATGCCGGTGGTATTGATGAACACCTTATCTGCCGCACCTCTGGGCACAACTTTGGTATCACCACAGACGATCTGGGTCTGACCGACAGCCAGCTCGGTTGCCATGGCATCGACAATCGTTTCTAATTCGCTGATGAGCGTGCCTTCTTCAATAATAAAGCTACAGCTCAGATAAGTCGGTTTGGCAGCAACCATCGCCAAATCATTACAGGTACCGGCCACCGCAAGCGTACCGATATTCCCTCCGGCAAAAAAATGGGGAGAGACGGTAAAACTGTCGGTTGTCATGGCTAATGGTGACGGGATATTCAGGGTTGCGGCATCTTCGGCCTGATTGAGAATATCGTTCCCCAACCGCTGCCAAAACAGATGCTGAATGAGGTGATTCATCTCGACGCCACCACCGCCATGGCTCAATTGAACGGTTTGCTGTTTTTTCATCCGCGAGACTCCTGTGGTTCAATATGAAAACCGGCGTAGCGATAATAAGCATTACAGGCACCTTCAGAACTCACCATGCAACTGCCCATCGGCCGACTCGGTTGACACGCTTTGCCAAAGACTTTGCAATCAGGCGGGCTGGCGAGCCCACGTAAAATATCCCCACAACGACACGCTTTGTGATCAGGCACAGGCTCCTGCGGTAACAGCGATTCAAACAAAACTTCTGCATCCATATCCGCATATTGTGCCCGGAGCTTCAGGGCGGAGTTCGGAATATTCCCCAGCCCACGCCAGTTAAATGCTGCCCGGACTTCGAAAATATCCGCGATACATGCCTGAGCAACCACATTGCCTTCAAATGAGACCGCTCGTGTGTATTGCGTCTGCAACGCAGGCTGACCGTCAAGTGCCAGTTCGACCAGCATATGTACCGACTCCAATACATCCACCGGCTCAAAGCCGGAAACCACCACCGGAATTTGATAATGCCGGACTATCGGCTGATAAATCTTCGCCCCGGTGATCACACTGACATGGGATGGGCCGAGAAACGCATTGACCCGGGTCATTGAGTCCGCCATCACCGCATCCATCGCAGGAGGCACCAGTACATGATTAATATGAAAACAGAGGTTGGTCAGTTGTAGACGTCGCGCATGTTGGACTAAAACCGCGGTCATCGGGGTCGTGGTTTCAAAACCGATCGCGAAATAGACTACCTTTTGCCCGGGATTTTGGCGGGCAATCTCAAGCACATCCATCGGGTCGTAGATCGGCATGACCGAACCACCATTGGCCCGACATTCTGCCAGAGACAAACGAGAGCCCGGCACTCGGATCATATCACCCAAGGTCACCAGAATTACACCTTCGGTCTGCGCCAGTATAATCGCATGATCAATCCGTTCTTTCGGCATGATGCAGACCGGGCATCCCGGACCATGCACGAAATGTAAATTCTCCGGCAATAATTGCTGGATACCATATTTCATGATGGTATGCGTGTGTCCGCCACACACCTCCATCATGTAGAGCGGCTCCGGCAAGTCACGTGCTTTATGGCGAATCTGTTCTGCCAACCCGCGAATGACCGCCGGTTCCCGAAAACCCTGATACAAAGATCGGACCGAATCTGTCGTGCTTATTTCGTCATTCATCGTTTCACCCAATCCACATCTCATCAGAACCGACCTGACTGATCAGGTCGCGATAGGTTTGCAAACTTTCCTTTGCTTCTTGCTGATCAATTTTACTGATCGCAAATCCCACATGTATCAGTAAATGTTCACCAACCTGAATCGGTTCTGATATCAAGTGAGTACTAACTTCTCGCTCGACACCTAACGTATCGACGACCGCGGTCATCCGTTGTTGATCGACACTGACAACACTCGCGGGAATACATAAACACATCACTCATTACTCTCTGCTGTCCGAAGATTCGGCCACAAGGCTTCACCATCGGATAATTCTGATTATTCAGCACTGGTGAATGCCATACCAAAGCTGCCCCATCGCAATACCGCTATCATTCACCGGGATCATCGTACCGCTATATATCGGCTGCTTGGTTTCGTCCCAGTTCTGCCACAAGGCATCCATCAACAATCGATTTTGAAAAACCCCGCCACTGACAATGACCGGCAGGGATGGATAACGGCTTGCCATCTGTTGAATCGCCCCGGCCAATGCTTCAATCACCCCCCGGCAAGCGTCAGAAATCGCTCCTTGGCTCAGCCAAATTTGGGATTCAATACACCGTATCAATAATGGTTTCCAATCCAGTAGCGACGTCCCGTCCTCCCAGTTCATCTCCCAAGATGAGTCGGGCTGCCCGGCTGACATTGCAGCGGATTCCACCAGTAAGCCGCTTTCGCCGTCAAAATCAGGACGATCAAGCAATGCGCCTAAACAAGCCCACGCATCAAACAAACGCCCGACAGAAGAACACAGCGGAGAGTGTTTACCGGACAACCACAGCTGATGCAGATTAGAAAAGTCATGGTCATCCCATCCCTGAAAGGCCGGGTGTGCCAGCGAGCGAATCTCTTGCAGCGAATAACATTCCAGCAGCATTGCCAGCAAAATTCGGGCAGGATCACGAATCGCCCGCTCGCCGCCAATCAAACGAAAAGGTCTTAAACTGCCACAACGCTGATAACCTTGGGTATCCGCCAGCAACACTTCACCGCCCCAAACCGTGTCATCATCCCCCATGCCGGTACCGTCAAATGCAAACCCTAATACGGGGTCGGTGATTTGATATTCCGCCATTACGGCCAGAATGTGGGCGTGATGATGCTGCACCTGTAAAATGCTGCCTGATCGCGCGTGAGCTGACTGGGTCGAAAAATATCCCGGATGATTGTCACACACCCAATGTGACGGTTCACATTGGTATAAATGTTGAAATAATGAAATGGTCTTTTCATGACGTTGTTGGGTGTCGAGATCATCCAAATCACCGATATAAGGAGACAACATCGACTGTCCGGATAAGGCCATGGCCATAGTCGATTTTTGCTGCGCGCCCATCGCGACAATCGGGGCGCCCTGATAATCACTGTGATGACTGAATGGTGCGTAACCTCGCGCCATTCTCAGCACCCGTATGGTATTACCAGCGTAATGCACAATGCTATCGTCACAGGGGTTGGCAATCGGCCGGTCATGATCCAACATACCGTCCAAAGCCTCACCAAACAAGCGCAGCATTTCATCGCCGTCAGCAACTAATGGCATCCCGGACAGGTTCCCACTGGTCATCACGAGAACAGGCTCGCTTCGGTAGCGACGGTATTGTTCAAACAACAGGTGATGTAACGGGGTATAAGGGAGCATTACGCCCAAGTAAGGACTGTCGCACGATACTTCAGGAGCAAGATTCGGATGAGCTCGCCGGTTCATCAGCACAATCGGTGCGGCACTGGCGGTTAGTGCCTGCCATTCGGCGGGCACTCCGGTAACATATTGCTCCGCGGTTGCGACACCATCGACCATCACCGCAAAGGGTTTACGCTGACGGTGTTTCATTTGGCGCAATTTGCTAACACTCACTGACGATGTGGCATCACAAACCAGATGAAATCCGCCAAGCCCTTTGACCGCAATCACACCACCTTGACTGAGTATCTCGGCAGCTTGCCTAAATACTTCATCCTGCTCTGTGGTACAGGCACTTTGTGCATAACGCAGAGAAACCTTCGGCCCGCAATGGTGACAACTGGTGGGCTGCGCATGATAACGCCGGTTGCTCGGTGCTTGATAAACCTGTAAACATGACGGGCAGAAATCAAACCCTTTCATCGTCGTGTTGATCCGATCATAAGGCAGTTGCTCAATAATCGAATATCTGGGGCCACAATGCGTACAGTTGACAAATGGATAGTGATAATAAGGAGAATGTTCATCATTCATTTCAGACAAACACTCGGGACAAATCGATTGATCCGGAGAAACACTGACCGCAACATGCGTTTCACGCTGACTCGGGTGAATCGTGAATCCTTGTATCCGCCTCAAACGCTGGCGCGAACAAGCGACGTGATCTACACGAGCAAGCCGGGGCGGACGTTCTCTCAGCGCCCGAACAAACAAATCGAGCGCATCTTTGCGTCCCTGAACATCAATTTTAACGCCTTCAGAGCTATTCATCACCCATCCGGATAAATGATGCTGAACCGCAAGTTGATAGACAAAGGGACGGAAACCGACCCCCTGAACAACACCGGAGACACAAATAAAATATCGTTCATTCATGGCACAACCAGCCCGGAGAACTGAAGACACTAGAGAACTTAAGGTACTCTAACTTAAGATACTTTTTCGCTTAAGACGCTTTCTTGCTTAAGACACAAGAAACGAACCGCCAAGTATTGCGACAACAGCGCCGAGCATTTTGACTAAACGGCCACTGGCTGAAAAACGTAATACAGCACTGCCAAGTCCGATCCCCGTCATATGTAACAGAAAAGTAGACAGGACGAAACCGCTGAAATACGCCAATGCATGGCTATTGAATGGCATCTCTGCACCATGAGCCATCCCGTGAAATACCGCAAATGCCATGACTAAAACCGTCACCCACTGATGAGAAATTTGCACACTGCGCCAGAGTAACAGCCCCATCACAACCACACTGAGCGCGATATAGAGTTCGACGCCCGGAACAACTAAACCGGATACCCCTAAAATACCACCAACAATCATCAATGCGATGAAAGAAAGTGGCATCTGCCAACGACTTCTTCCCCCAAATAAAGCCGCCAGAACACCAACACTGATCATCACACTGAGATGATCGACTCCAGTCAGCGGATGCAAGATGCCACTTTCAAAACCATGATCTCCACCATGACCGGAGTGTGCCCATGCCAGTGGAGAAAACAAAACCAGTAACCCGAGGAGTAAATTCTTTATTTTCATTGTTTTATCTCTTTCTCTAAGACTAAATACATTCCCAACTATTGATTCAACCCGAGAATCCTTTCTGCGTGCGTATAAATATTGGCTTGTCCCGGACGGCAATAACCACACAGCGTGACATTGAGACGCTCCGCTAAATCCACGGCCATATCGGTCGCGGCTGAGATAGCACACAAAATCTCAACTCCCCCGGCTGCGGCTTTTTGCACCATCTCAAAACTAGCCCGGCTCGTGACCAATACCACCCCTTTCTGTTTATGATACTTGGTGACCCAACCGATCAATTTGTCGAGCGCAATATGCCGTCCGACATCTTCAAATAATGCTTCCAGTTCACCATGCGTATTCATATAAGCAGCGGCATGACAGGACCCGGTCAGTTGATTCAGTTGCTGGCTCCGTTTCAAACGGTTTAAAGCGTCATCTAGTTTTTGCAAATGAAATGTCGTATGACTTTCCAGTGGTGTTTGTACACGACAAACATGAGCCAATTGGTCTGTGCCACAGAGACCGCATCCTGTCATTCCCGCCATCGTACGCCGTTTTTCCTGCAGACGATTGATACAACGATTGGCAATATCGATCGAGAGCGTGATGCCATCGGGACTCATCTGAATATTGATATCGTGGATATCCCGATCATGGTCAATAATGCCTTCCGTCAGCGAAAAACCGACAGCAAACATATCCAGATCTCTGGGGGTACACATCATAACGGTGTAAGCCACCCCGTTATATTCCAAAGCAACAGGCACTTCCTGAATCAACGCATCGTCAACCAGATGACACTGACTATTCTGCCGATAACGAACAATTTTTTTATGACTGACAGAATCAATATTCTGTACCGTGAAAGATTCACTCATAGGTCTATCCTGATTCATGACGAGGTTAATTCAGTCTCAGGCAAATAGTCCTTGCTGCTAATCCCCATCCGTTGCATTCGTGACAGTAATGTTGTCCTTTTTAAGCCGAGCTTCGCAGCCGCGCCACGCACGCCGGCGACAATGCCATTACTTTCTTTAAGCGCCTGAATCACCGTATCACGATTGATTTCAGACGTATCTTTTTTCTCGTAATGAACTTCCGATGCATTCTCCTGCGGCTGTGATTCTGCTTTCGGAATTTCCAGACCTAATTTCACTAATTCGTCCAGTGGTGCATTCAGCACATCACCGCGAGTTAAAATCACGGATCGCTCAATAAAGTTACGTAACTGTCTGACATTACCGGGCCAGGCAAACGCTGTCAGTGCTCTCATCGTTTCATTGGTAATCGCGGTAATATTCTTTCCCATCTGCTTGGCAATCACGCGGGTAAAATGCTTCACCAATAGAGGAATATCTTCAGGCCGCTGACGAAGCGGTGGGATCTCTATCGGAAAAATATTCAACCGGTAATACAGATCATTACGAAACGTTTTTTCCTGCACCATGGAGAGCAAATCAGCATTGGTTGCCACCACAATCCGCACATCAACCTGAATCAACTGGTTTTTCCCGACCCGCTCAATTTCATTTTCCTGCAGCACCCGTAGCAACTTCGGTTGCAACTCCAATGGCATATCACCGATTTCATCTAAAAACAGCGTGCCTTGATGCGCCTGTTCAAAACGCCCCACCCGTTGATGGACAGCGCCAGTAAATGCGCCGCGCTCATGACCGAAAAGCTCACTCTCAAATAAACCTTCCGGCACCGCAGCGCAGTTCATTTTTATCATCCGCTTTTGACTACGCCGGCTCATCTTATGAATCGCCCGGGCGACCAATTCTTTACCGGTACCAGTCTCGCCCAGAATCAAAACGGTACTATCACAGTCTGCCACCATCGCAACCTGATCGAGCACACGATTCATCGCCTCACTCTGGCTGATGATATCGTCAAAAATACGCTGCTTCTCATCCTTGGATGCAATCGAAATATATTCACTTTTAGGCAGCACTTTGGTATGGGTTTCATGCACACTTAAACTATGCATGGCCATCGCTACCCGAGCTGCAATTTGCTGAAGTAAGTCGAGATCGAGAGCAACATCTTGATCTTTCTTATGGAGCATGTAAGCAATATATCCGACGCGATTGGTACGAAACACCATAGGAATCACGATCAGTTGTTCAATATCTTCGGCAAACTCAATTGCATTTTTCTGAAAAAATAATGGCCTTAAATCATCTCCCCGAATTAACACAGGGGAATAAGGCTCTCTTGTGTTCTGAAACGCACTGTCATCACTAAAAAAATGGCAATGATGACTAATTTCTCCCTGAACCAAATCACTGGTGTACTGGATATAATGTCCCTGATAGGGTTCGATCAGCGCCAAATGATGCATCGCAAAATGTTGGTTCAGACAACGGAGCAAAGAATTGAGTAATGTTTCTTTACTATTTTGGCTGATGACCGCATTCGTGACGTCCACCAGAATATGATAGTTATCTCGTTCATGGCTCAGCTGCTGCGCCATATTTGACGCTAATTCATGCTCGACAATATGAGCAATGAAAGAAACGAGAATACTACTGACCATACGGAACTGCTTCTCACCATCCTCCATATTACTAAGCTTGGGATTGATGAACTCAATCACGCCCAATTGCTGACTGACCGTGTTCAGCGGCATTTTGCAATAATGGGCAATATCCCGGTAAGCCGGATGACCCGCAAAATGAGGATAGTAATAAGCAAAGCCATCACCATCGAGTTTGTAGACACCATCATCATAAGACTGATGATATAAGCCGATCTCTTGAGGATGAAATGTCTCATGCTGAACTTGCTGATTACTATCAACATAGTAAAGGATCAATTCATCAGAAACTTCTCGGTGAAGGATAATATTCATCCGCTCGACTTGCAGAAATGAACATTCATCGTCATTTAGAAATTTCAACAAGTCATACATATCGTGAATCGATAGCATGGCTTGTGAAAAGTTCATCAACTCTTGAGCAATTCTATTCATAATCAGTTACGACTCAATCAAAGGCTCTTTACAGAACATTGTACACAGACGTAAAGAGCCCATATTGATCTAATCACGCATATGCAACATGTGATTTGAGTCGAGCTTTCATTTGACTATATTCAGACTGAACATGGTTCTCTGCCCATGCCTGGTCCTCAATCGCTTCTACCTTAACAGCACAATACTTGAATTCAGGTGTACTCGATATCGGATCGACATGCTCAATCGTTAACTCGTTACATGCACCGATCCACCATTGATAAGTCATGTAAACCGCACCCGCATTAACCCGTTCTGATACGTTGGCGCGTGTAATCACTTTGCCTCGCCGGGAAGAGACCCACACTAACTGCTGATCCGCGATTCCCAGTTGCTTCGCATCCAGTGGATTCATCTGTACATATCCCGGTTCGTCTGCCAGCGTTGAAAGTGCTTTGCAATTCCCCGTCATCGAACGACATGAATAATGACCGATTTCACGAACGGTAGAGAGAACTAAAGGATACTCAGCATCCGTTTGTTCCAATGGTGGACG
This sequence comes from Vibrio sp. MEBiC08052, assembly GCF_001506075.1. Taxonomy (GTDB): domain Bacteria; phylum Pseudomonadota; class Gammaproteobacteria; order Enterobacterales; family Vibrionaceae; genus Vibrio. The sequence continues at coordinate 120,340 of NZ_KQ947477.1, forward strand.
CCAAGACGCACCGATAAACTTGCCTTTTCCTGATGGCGTCGCAAACTTATTGCCTTCAAACAAGAATGAAGTACCGGGGTGATCTTCCGTCGGGCACGGCCACATCACGGATTTAAGCCCCGCCATTTTTTCGTAGGTAACACCGGCAAACAGCGGTGTCAGTGCCCGCATTTCATCCCAGATCTCTTGGGTATTTTCATAATGCATCGGATAACCCATTCGCGTGGCTAACAGACTGAAAATCTCCCAGTCAGGTTTGACACCTTCAGGCGGAGTCACCGCTTTATAGAAACGCTGGAAGCCGCGGTCAGCACTGGTATACACACCTTCATGTTCTCCCCAACTGGTCGATGGGAAAATAATATCAGCCATTTCAGCGGTTTTGGTCATGAAGATATCTTGAACAATCACCAGCTCCAATTGACGCATTGTCTCCCGCATGGCATTCAGATCGGCTTCAGTCTGCGCTGGATCCTCACCAAAAATGTAGAACGCTTTGCAAGAACCATCCGCAACTTTATGACCGATTTCAGTCATGCGATAGCCGGGTTTCGCTGATAATTTCACGCCCCAAGCCTGCTCAAATTTCTCACGAATCTTATCGTCAGTGACAGACTGATACCCCGGGAACTGATGTGGCAACATCCCTAAATCACAGGTGCCCTGAACATTATTCTGTCCCCGAACCGGACCACAACCAACGCCACGACGGCCAAAGTTACCCGTCATTAATGCCAGGCCAGCCAAACCACGAACCACATCAACCGCCTGACCAAACTGGGTAACACCCATACCCCATAAAATCATCGAACCGGAAGACTTGGCATAAGTCCGAGCAGCTTGCCGTACTTCAGCCGCTTTCAGGCCAGTCAGATGTTCAACTTTTTCAGGCGCATAATCCATGACAATCTTGCGGAACTCATCAAACCCTTCGGTATAATTTTGCACATAAGATTTATCATAAAGATTTTCATCAATCAGCGTATAAGCCAACGCATTGACAAGTGCCATATTAGAACCATTTTTGAGCGCCAGCCATTGATCAGCAACCCGAACTGATTCAATTTTTCGAGGATCACAGACGATCACTTTTGCACCGTTTTCACGCGCTTTCAAAATACGTCTTGCAATCACCGGGTGAGAGTCAGCAACGTTGTAACCGAAAATCAGCAAGCATTTTGCTTCTTCGATTTCAGGAATGGCATTACTCATTGCGCCATTCCCCACTACCGATTCCAAACCGGCAACTGAAGGGGCATGACAAACCCTTGCACAGTGGTCAACGTTGTTTGTACCAATCACTGCCCGGGCAAATTTTTGCATCACATAATTGGATTCATTGCCCGGCCCCCGGGCTGAGCCTGTGGTCATAATCGCGTCAGGACCATATTTCTGCTTGATAGCCGATAACTTCTCGACCGCAAAATCCAGTGCTTCATCCCAAGAAACCGCTTCAAGCTTGTCACTTTTTGTCCGACGAATCATCGGCTGTTTCAACCGTGGTGTCAGCAGTTGGGTGTCATTTAAGAAATCCCACCCATAGTATCCTTTTAAACATAATTGGCCTTCATTGGTTCGGCCATTGGCTGGTTCTGCACCAACCACCTTGTTGTTTTCAACCAGCAGGTTCAACTTACATCCTGTACCGCAATAGGGGCACACGACTAATTTTTTTTCGATCATAATTTTCTCACTATCCCCGATGTTCCATTCTCATTCTGCTTCAAACCGAAATCACGGAAGCCTGATTCGCTGCCGCTTCTCGTTTCTGTTGGCTGGTTTGTTGCAGCGACTCAGGCGCTATCAAACGAATGGCCTCTGTTGGACAAACCTGAACACAAGCCGGCCCCTCTTCTCGGTGTGAACACAAATCACACTTCAGTGCTTGGGATTGAGGCACTTGTTTTTGGAAAAGCGCGGCATGTTCAGACACCACATTTTTCATTCGGGTCATGACACTCATCGCACCATACGGACAGGCAATCACACAGGTCTTACAGCCGATACAACGGGACTGAATCACCTTCACGTAACCATCTTCATGAACGATGGCATGATTCGGGCAAACTTGCGCACACGGGGCATCGTCACACTGACGACACATCACAGGAACGGAGACTTCTGCATTTTTCACCAGTTGTAAACGTGGCGCAAAATCCTCGGTCCCATTCAAAGTACCCGATGACTCATCCTGATGAGCGACCGCACAGGCAATCTCACAGGTTCGACAACCAATACACTTATTGGCGTCAGCAAAAACAAATCGATTCATGCTGTATCCTTTTTGTGTCAATACAACAGAGTATCTTCAGACTCTGGGGGTGGTTAATCATTACAGGCACAAGGCGTGCCAATCCGGGAGTTACTATTTGAAATCATTTAATCCAATGATTTATAAGAAAAAATAAGTGACAAATTTAAAAAACAAATCCAATCAGGAAGAACTGCTAACCTCTTGGCCTGATTGTTCAACGACAAAAGTGTCGAACTTCGACACTTTTGTCACCATGCGTTAGCAATGACTAAAATCCATATCGTCATGCCATTCAGGTAAAGATTGATAAATGGTATCGACAGCGTCTCTGACCATGTCGGTCATCGGTGCAGCAAAGGCGACGATTGCAGGCTGAATCCCGATAAAACAGACATGAGGCACAAACGTTTTCAGCTCATCGATCAGAAAATTCAACGGCAGACTATGGGTAGAAACCATAAACATCTCAGCAATCGTGTCGGGATCAATAATGCGAATCACCCCAGCCTTTTCACCAAAATCAGCGGCATCAACAACCAGAACACGCTCCGGCTTGATATGACGAATCCGATGCAAGGTATCTTCTGGCATCGTGCCGCCTTCTAATACTTCCCAACTGTCTATCGGTTGTTCCAGACACCGCTTAGCCAGCAAAGGGCCGGCACCGTCATCACCCATCATGGTGTTACCGACCGTCAATAATATTTGTCTGCTCATTGCACCGTTCCTCGTACCATCAAATACATCATCGGTTCTTGATGAATGGCATTGAGAATCTCGATCAATCCTGCGGTCAAACGTTGTGATGTCTCAGACTGTGTCGCAGGATTGATTTCCCGAAATGCCAGCGCCAACATATGAATGTGCTCCGGAAAAATCGTAATCTCTCCGAATTTGAGAAAGCCACTCATTTTCCGGTACGCTTCACTGTCTTTCGCTAATCCCTCAATCCACGCTAAATATTCTTCACCGTGACAATCCATATCGGACTGGAGACAATCGACAATGCCAAGGTGGTGCCCAATCGCCAGACTGTAATACATGATCTGTTGTGCTTCTTGAGGCACCTCTTTTTCATCAACAAACTTGCGCGTTAACCGATAAAAGCGCACTCGTTCTTTTAAGTGTCTCGAATGCTTTCCGCTTTGCGCTTCAGCCACAGCCATGACAGGCACCTCCTTTGAGTTCATCGCCCACCAGCTGCTTCATCACCGAACGCATCAGCGTTTCAACAATTTCCGTCAGACGCGGATCGTTATGCTGATGAATATAGGCTTGGATCTGTGCATCCACATTGTCGGCATGGCACCCTTCCAGCACAGACATCAGCTCATCCGCAATGCGGTTGCCCTGACGATAACCGGCTAACAGGCGGGCTTCCCGTTCGATCATGACCCGGATATCTTGCGGAATACCGGTATGACTCAAACTGGCAGGCTCAGCCTCGGCATCATGGTTTTTGGCATGCATTTTTTGTTCAAGTAACCCTAAAGCCACCGCGAATCCATACAGTGTGGCCGCCGGGGTCGGGGGACAACCGGGAATATAAACATCCACCGGAACGATTTTGTCTGTCCCGCCCCAGACACAATAGAGGTCATGAAAAATTCCGCCGTCACAGCCACATGCGCCGTACGACACCACAATTTTCGGATCAGGGGCGGCTTCATAGGCCCGTAAAGCAGGCGCACGCATCGCCCGCGTTACCGCACCGGTAAAGAGTAAGATGTCGGCATGACGAGGGCTGGCAACCACTTTGATGCCGAATCGTTCGGTATCATAAACCGGCGTAGTGGCTGCAAAAATTTCAATTTCACACCCATTACATCCCCCACAGTCCACCCGATAAACATAGGCTGACCGTTTGATCTGTTTCAACAGTGTTTGCTTTAATGCTTGATGTTCAGGGGGCACTTCAACAGGCTGTGTCTGCGTATGATGAACACCCGATAATTGCTGAATACCTTTCACTGGACCTCCTCACGATTGATATCGGTGGCATTGGTATCAGTGCCATTGATAGTGGGCATATGGCTCGCAGAATGAACATTCTCTGACATACCGGAATCAGGATGAGTGGCAGAGATACCTGTAGTATAGATAGTGTTGACCGGTATCTGCTCGGCGGTCACGTAGCGATTGCATGCCAAATTTTGCCCATCCAGCATATTGGCCTGCCGACGACATTCCGGGCAGCTTTCCAACTGGTGACGACGCATGTCTAACGACTCACCACTCAACCCCGCGTGCTGAAGTATTTCCATAACATAATGGAATAATTTTTTAGCGATGAAAGGACGATCACATTCCCGGCAATTGACCAACTCAAACTCAGCCTGTTCATACAAATCTGCTTTGTTGGTCACAGCCAGTTCGAACTGTTGTGACAAGACCAGCGCATGCGTCGGACACACTTCTTCACAACGTCCGCAATAGATACAACGCGCCAGAGAAAGCTCCCAGCGCCGGATGCCCTGCTGCTCATCAGTCTCCATCACTAACGCGTTGGCAGGACAGGCCCTCATGCAGGCACCACAAGCAATACACTGTGTTGCGTCCAGTTCTGGCTTGCCCCGAAAATCCGTGCTGACTTCATACGGCGCAAAAGGATACTTGGCCGTGGCATCGCCGGTTTTTAAAACTGTTTTGAATAGTTTTAACATCACAACCTCACATTGATTTCAGGGGTGAGTTTTTCCGATTGATGCTGTACTGCTCAATCGTTTTATAAGGCACGGTCTGAGACCGTTTTTTCTTGGTATCAATGATGGTGACGCGATCCGTACAGGAGTAACAGGGATCAAGGCTACCGATAATCAGTGGCGCATCGGCAACCGTATTGCCCCGCAACATATAACGCAGCGTCGGCCAGTTGGCATAGGTCGCAGCCCGACAGCGCCAGCGGAACAGTTTTTGGTTATCCCCCGTCATGCTCCAGTGGATATTTTCGCCACGCGGTGCCTCGGTAAATCCCAAAGCAAACCGATGAGGGACGTACTGAAAGTCTTCAGTCAAGATTGCACCTTCGGGAAGATGATCTAATCCAAACTCAGCGATATTGAGTGAATCGAACACTTCACGGATTCGAATCAGCAGGCGCGCCTGTACATCGCCACTGTCAAAATGGTGTAACCCGATCGGTACCTGCCCGTAAGATTCCAGCGATTGACCGTGTACAATCCGGGCGTCGCGGGCAAACCCACTGCCGCGTACCAGAGGACCAACCGGACTAAAATCACGGGCAATATCTTTTGCAAGTACACCGACACCGGAGATCCGGCTGTCAATATTCGGAGTCGAAAGCAGTACATCGACCAATTCGGTAAATGACTGGCGAACTTCACGAATCATGGCAATGCCTTTGGTTCGCTGCTCTTTAAGGAAGTCACGCCGCACCCCGCCAATCAAGTTCATGCCGTAGGTTTTTCTGGCCCCGGTCAGTAACTCCGCAAGTTCCATGGTTTTCTCACGCACGCGGAAAAATTGCATGAAACCGGAATCAAATCCGACAAAGTGGCTGGACAGGCCGATATTGAGTAAATGACTGTGTAAGCGCTCGACTTCCAGTAACACGGTCCGAATCATCTTGCCACGAGCCGGGACTTCGATGTTCAGTGCGGTTTCGATAGAATTGTTATAACCGACGCTATGGGTAAATCCACAGATGCCGCACACGCGATCTGCAAGAAACCCGACTTCATGATAGCCCATCCGCGTTTCAGCTAACTTTTCCATGCCGCGGTGAACATAAAACATCCGATAGTCAGCATCGATAATGTCTTCACCATCAACAAATAAGCGGAAATGACCGGGCTCGTCACTGGTGATATGCAAAGGCCCGACGGGCACGATCCGATCAGAATCGCTTCCCAATTCATTGATAAACGGATAATTTTCCGTCTCTGTTGTCGGTTGCGGACGTTGACGATAATCCATCGCATCTTTACGCAATGGGTGCAAATCTTCCGGCCAGTCATCGGGCAGCACCAGACGACGCTCGTCCGGCAAACCAATCGGGCGCAGACCGAACATATCGCGAATCTCACGCTCTCCCCACACGGCTGCCGGGATCTCAGGTGTGATCGAAATAAATTCCTGATCGTTTGCATTCACCAAAACTTTGACGATCACCCAACTTTTCACTTCGCCTTCCATCGATAAAGCATGATAAACGCCAAAACAGCCGTTTAATGTCCGTTCATCATTACCAAAAGAAACGGACAACCATCCTCCTTGGTCGTAGTAGAGCCATTTCATCACCTCAACCAACGAGGTCATTTTTACGGTCAACGTCACCTGATTGTCGGCCTGCCAGGCTTCATCTTCTATTGCCGCAGGAAAATGTTGACGCACCCCATCGACATAGAGCTTCCCGATCTGCTGTTGCGTGTTTCTATTCAATTGATCCATGTCATAAGGCCTCTAGTTGATCGATTCAGTCAGAGATACAGCCGATAAACTGTCACTGCTTGAAGAAATGGGTTCAATTCCTTGTTGCCAAGGGAGATTTAATGTTTCAAGGAGAGATTCATTAGGTTGATTAATGACAATTTGTGTCGCTTGCTCGACACCATGAAGAATCGTGTTCGGAATATGAGTCCCCATGACAACCATCAGAACAATCAGCACCACCAGCGGGCAGACCGTCAGATAATTCACTTCACCTTTTTCAACATGTTCAGGTGCTGCGCCCATCACACATCCTGCAACCATGCGGGCGAATCCGGCCAGTACCAGCGTCAACAGTAGGAGTAAAACAATGATCAACACCGGATGTTGCGCATACAGCCCGGAACAGATAATCAGAAACTCACTGACAAACAGATTAAATGGCGGCACACCGGCCAGCGCCAGCGCACCGGCACCAAACAGAATACCGGTCCATGGGGCTATCCGTACCACACCTTTGATGATATTCATGTCCCGGGTGCCATACTTGAGCATGATATTGCCGGCCCCGCAGAACATCAGTGTTTTGCCAAGGCTGTGATTGATCATATGAAGCAGCGCAGCAAAGATGCCCAGCGGACCGAGACCAATCGCGAAGGCAATTAAACCCATATTTTCAACACTGGAGTAAGCTAACAAGCGCTTGATATCTTGCTGAACCAGAATGAAAAGTGCTGCAACACCAACCGATAGCAACCCGAATCCGAGCATCAGAGAGCGGGCAAAATCACTGCCGAGCACAATAGAACTGATGGCAAAGTGACGCAGAATAATGAGCAAAGCGCAGTTTAATAACCCTGCCGAAAGTAATCCGGAAACCGGGCTGGGCGCTTCTGAGTGCGCATCCGGTAACCATGTATGCATGGGAAATAAACCGGTTTTTGTCCCGAAGCCAATCACAATAAAGATGAAGGCAATTTGCATCAGTCGCGGATCAAGCAAATGTGCATGATCCCGTAGTGTTGTCCATAGCAACGCCTGTTCCGGTGCATCGAATACAGCAACGGCATTGGCATAGGTCATCACCGTCCCAAACAGACCAAATGCGACCCCGACGCTGCACAGCATGATGTATTTCCAAGCCGCTTCCAGTGATGAGCGCTGATAATACAGCCCGACCAGAAACACTGAACTGACGGTCGTCGCTTCAATTGCCACCCACATCATCAGGATATTATTGGCGGTTAAAGCGATCAGCATGGTCGCCAGAAACAGATTGAAGAGCCCATAAAACAGCGAGACTTGCTTGCCTGACAATTCGCCGTGCTGATGCTCGTGCCCGATATAACCGACCGAGTGAATCCCCGTACACAAGGCTACCAGCCCAAGCACCGCAAGGAACAGTGCTGATAGTCCATCAAGCATCAACCAATTTCCGGCAGAGAAAATCGCACCATGCCTGAACACTTCAGTGGCCATCCCCCAACTGATGCCCCAAGTTGCCACAACACTGACAAGGTGAATCACCATGGATAAGTGGCGGAATTGGTCTCGCAGTGCAATACAAATCAAAGAAATCATCGCTGCGGTTAAGGGAATGCCAAGCAAGTACGGAAATAGATTATTCATTGACATCATACAATTACCCTTTCAGTACAGTCAGTTGATTCACATCCAGCGTATTGAGTCTGCGAAAAATTAACCGAGCCAGAATCACCATCACAATCACCGCAAAGATCGCGTCAATCGTAATCCCGATTTCCAATAAATGAGGCGCGCGGTGTGCAACAAGCGCTAACATCAGTGATGAGCCATTCTCCATCAGGCAATAGCCGAATAACTGCTTCAGAATGTTTCGTTGAGTGATGATACACAGCAAGCCGATAAAGAAATGCGCCAACGATACAGCGAGGACAGGTTTCAGCGTAGCAACCATCGGAAGCGCCACCGGCTGAATGATATAGAGACAAACCAGACTGATTACCGCGACGAAAACCGCGATCAACGCAGGGTGAAACATAGGCTTTTCAGCCTCAGCATCACGCATTTTTCCCAGTTGGATATATAAAATTGTCGGTAACAACACCACTTTCGAAATAAAAGCCGTCATCGACCAAAGGTACAAATCACTCGCGTCGTAATGGTCGGCTATGACCACAAAGAGCAGGACCAACACGAAAGACTGACAGGCATACAGCCAAGATGCAGTTCTGGCCTGACGGGCAATTACCACAAAATAAGACGTGATGACTAACAATCCGGCAAGATTATTCATCATGAGATCATCCATTATGCATCTCCTATTGAAGCCATGTTGCAGCAATCACACTCGATATCACCGACATTGTGATTAATACAACTAAGGTTATTTTCATTGAACCGGGTAAAGGGGACATCCGCTCAACCGCTTCAGAAGGTTCACCGATAATGGTTCGGCCAAACCAATACAACAGCCAACCAAATGTCGCGATGGACTCAATCAACGCCAGAATCAACAGCGGGGTTAACCAAGCATGGGTCGCAGACAGATGGAACCCGGCCTCAAACAACGGGAACTTACTGAAAAATCCATTCAATGGCGGAACCCCGGCGATTGCCATTGCCGCGATACAGAACCCAACGGCCAAGAGCGGTGATTTGCGAATGACTCCTTTCAGTTGAGGAAGCATTCTGGTCCCGCAGGCATAGCTGAATGAGCCAGCAACAAAGAAGAACAGACATTTGGCAAAGGCATGGTTGAAGATGTAAGCAACCCCACTGTCCAGCGCCAGTGATGACCCCATCGCAGCCATAGAGAGTGCCAGAAAAATATATGCTAACTGAGTGATGGTTGAATAAGCCAACAGACGCTTCATATCTTTCTGTGGCAAGTACATCAGAAAACCGTAGATCATGGTGATCATGGCCCCGACAATCCCGACAATCCCGACGATTTCAGGAATCGTTCCGGCAGACAGAATACTGCGGGCAAAAATGTAAACGCCCACTTTGACCATCGAAGCGGCATGTAAGTAAGCACTAATCGGCGTTGGTGCATTCATTGCGTCGGGGAGCCACATGTGCATCGGTAGTTGGGCCGATTTTCCCCACGCGGCAAACATGATGCCAAACAGCACCACCATTTTGGCGACAGGAGTCAATCCTGCAATTGCAGTGAGTTCAAACGTCCCCGCCTGAACAAACAGGGTCGCCGCAGCGATAAATAACCCCAATGAAGCAATGTGAGTGACAAGCAAAGCTTTCAGGGCTGAACGAAACGCCAGCGGCGTTTGGTAATAACCGATCAGAGACCAGGAACAAGCCCCGGTGATTTCAAAGAACAGCAACTGTCCCAAAATGGTTGAAGAGAAGACCAGACCGGCCATAGCTCCGATAAAGATCAGCAGAAACACATAATATCGTTTCGCACCATGCTGCGCGTGTTCTTTGTTCCCTGAACTCATATACCCCAGAGAATAGACCGCCACGATCAAGCCTAATCCGACCACGGCTACGGCAATCAGGGTGCTGACTTTATCGAAGACCAGACCAAAAATAAGGACATGTCCTACATGCAACAGAGGCACCGAAACCGCTTCGCCACCTGTCGAGAAAAAGAGATAAGACAATCCCCAGGTTCCCAATGTCGCCAGTACTGCAAAAAACTGACAGATCCATTTTGCAGACTGCTCAGAGGCAAACAGGATGAATATTGCCCCTAAAAAAGGAAGTCCAATAGTGAGTAATCCAATGATTTCCATCGTTTAATACCTCACAATCGAATGATATAAAATGCGAGTGCTAAAACAGCACAAGCAAAGGCAGACCAAGTCAGCCGATGAGTATTCAGAAAACGAACACGTGCCATACTGTTTTCAACCAATGCCGCCAGAAAGAAAACGACAATGAGTTTGAGCAACAGAATCACGCTCGCAATCCCCAAAGCAGTCACCGTCAGTTCGGCAGCCTTTCCCCACGGGAAGAAAATCGCCAAGAATAATTGAGCAACCACCAGCTGCTTCAGCCCCAGCCCCAGCTTCACCATCGCGAGCCCCGAGCCGGAGTATTCAGTCACCGGACCTTCCTGAAGTTCTTGCTCTGCTTCGGCTGCATCAAACGGGAGTTTTCCCATTTCGATAAACACGGCAAAGGCACAGGCAACACCGGCCAGAATCACAGGAATCGGCTGATTGAGACTTTCGGTTAGCATGCCCTGACTGATGTATCCCAAATCGGTCGAGCCGACCATCAAAGCCATCAGAAAAATTGCCAGCATTAACACCGGCTCGACCAAAACACCCAATGTAAGCTCGCGACTACTACCGATACCACCAAACATGCTATTGGCATCAATGCCGGCTAAAGCAAAGAAGAACCGAAAAATTGCCAGTAGATAGATATCGGTGATCACATCACCGGAAATCGGAAATGGCGACACCTGAGTCAACGTTGGCAAAGCCATCGCAATCAATAACATCGTGACAATCAGGATCCATGGCATTGCCCAGAAAATGCCGCCGGCATTCTCCGGTGCAACCGGCTGACGACGTAGTAACTTGGCGATATCTCGATAATCTTGTAGTAACCCCGGCCCACGTCGGGAATGGATTCTGGCTCTGAGTACCCGTGAAAATCCGGTAGCTAGCGGTGTCAAAAGCAACATGAATAAAGCCTGACTAAATGCAAGCACCATCCAGCTCATCTCAGGCATATGTAGTTCAGGCATCATTTCACTCCTGATTCAAACGGAATAATAAGTAACACAATCAGTGCTATCACAATGTAGAGACAGTAGATGCGGAAATCCCCGCCCTGTAGCTTTCTCCCCCAAGTCCCGAGCTTCAGAGCCACATCACAACAAGGTCGAACCAAAAACCGGTCAAATACCGGTTCAACTGCCGCAGCTGAAATCGTGGCCTGCTGGTAGCTTCGTTTCATCCATCCCGACGGGTCGAGCAATATCCGCATCCGATAGACCGGTGAGAACATATAACGCAGGGGTTGCGTAAACCCGCTCGCCGAGACCGTCATGCGTTGTTCATAAGCATATCCGCACGCCCATGGATCACCTTGGTGACGCCGTTCGAGGCGATGTTTCTTAAACAGAGACAAGACCAGAAACGGAACAATCAACAGTACAATTAAACTGATGGTAATAACTGGTGTCGAAAGAATGGCCTGCGTGGTTGAGACCGGGTGAAGCGCGATCCCCTGCTGCACATCGATTGGGGTGATAGCCAGCGTATTGGTGGCAACATCAGAGATGTAAGGTGAAATCCACGGGGATCCGACGCCGAGAATGATACATAGCAAAGCCAGAAAACCAGTGCCGACAATCATCGACCACCCAACTTCACGGGCCTGACTGGCGACTTTGCTCCGCGGCGCACCGGTAAAACAAATCCCATAGACTTTCACAAAACACATACATGCCAAAGCCCCGGTTATCGCCAGCATCACAACAGCACCGAGCCCTGCCGTCACCATGAAGATATGATTTTGCTGGCTCATCTGGAACAAGGACTGATAAATGAACCATTCACTGACAAAACCATTGAGTGGCGGTAATGCAGAAATCGCCATCGTACCAATCAAAAAGGCAAGCGCAGTATAAGGCATCAGCTTGCCGAGTCCTCCCATGCTTTCCATATCTTTGGTATGAACCTGAGAGATGACCGAGCCGGCGCCAAGAAATAGTAATCCTTTGAATACCGCATGGTTCAGTAGGTGATAAAGTCCGCCCAACAAGCCTAAAGCAGCGAGAACCGGATGACCGGATGCAGTACCAATCATCGCTACACCGACGCCCATTAAGATAATGCCGACATTCTCCACGGTGTGATAGGCAAGCAAGCGTTTGATATCGTGCTCTGCCAGTGCATACATCACTCCCAGTACCGAGGAGAAAGCACCAAAGGCGAGCACCAGATATCCCCACCAAATTTCTGCACCACCGAGAAAAACGAGCCCCACTTTGATGATGCCGAACACCCCAATTTTGACCATCACACCGGACATCAGTGCGGATGCATGAGAAGGCGCTGCAGGGTGAGCCTGAGGTAACCAGCTATGTAACGTGATCATGCCGGCTTTCGCCCCAAAACCAAAAAATGCCAGTAAGAAGATGACTGACGACTCCCATGCAGGTAACGACAGATGGGAAAAATCGGTGAAATTCAGGGTTCCGGCTGCCCGGTAAAGCATAAAGAAGGCAATCATGATGAGTACAGAACCGGCATGAGCAATCAGAAAATACTGCAAGCCAGCACGAATACTTTTTTCACTCTGTTCCACCAACACCAGAAAATAGGATGCCAGTGACATCATTTCAAAGAACACGATGAAGTAAAATGCATTATCTGCCACAACTAACGCAACCATCGAAGCAACAAAAAGGTTGAGAAACAGGCTGATCCCCCATCCCCCTTTGCCTTGATATTCCTTCATATAGTGAAAACCGTATATAGAGGCAGCAATGACAATCAGCGAAATAACCATCACCATAAATGCCGCTAATCCGTCAAAGCGAACGAGCAGTTGCGCAAAAGGGAAAGGACTGAAAAGCTGCGCTTGCCACACCTGATGACTGACGAGAGCATACCCCGAGCTGATCACACCGGTGATACCGCCAATCGCAGAACACAGACTCGCAAGAGACACATACAAAGATTCCCGTCGAGAACTGCCAAACAAGGACACAACACAGGCGATGAGATAACACCCCATCGATAAAGCCAACAGCGATAAAGGACTCATCATGTTATTTCTCCATATCCACAGCCCGTGAGCCGTTGGCCGTCACTTCTCTCTTGAGCTTGCGGGCACGTTCCGTTGCTTCTTCACTCACCAACACAATTGCCCCGGTCGGACAGACTTCCATACAGGCAGGGCCTTCCTCTCTGAACTCACACAAATCACATTTCACCGCAATACTTTTCACCCCCGGCTCCCAAGCCAAGAGATCATGACCAAACGTTCGGGGTACGGACGTCGATGGATTACTGGAACGTGGTGTTGACGGTATATATGTGTCATAACTGTTGGCATGAGCAATCGGGCGACTGCCATCAAGAGCAATCGCACCAAACGGACAAGCCACAGCACACAATGTGCACCCGACACAAATTGATTCATTGAGAAATATCCGGTCAGCTTCTTTGGTGATCGCCTGTACCGGGCAGACCGTTGCACACGGAGCGTCTTCACAATGACGACACATGACCGGAACCGTTGTGTCGTTATTTTTCACAACAGTCAAACGCGGGTGACTTTGCAATCCGACTTTCTGGTGAACATCAGAACAGGCAGCCATGCATGTTTGACATCCGATACACTTCTTAGGATCGGCAACTACAAATTTTTTCATAGCATCCCCTGACAGCTAAATAATCAACTAAGAGGGCAATAACCATGCCATTCATGTGAATTTATTTTTATTTAATTAAAATCAAATAGTTAAATTGAAATTCATTTTAAATTTCACCATTCTCGTCAGTGAATCATCACAAAGTCAACCACTCTCGACACTTGATATCGACACTATTGACGAAACAAAAACAAGCTCAGGATTGAGCGAAAAAATGTTATAAAAAAAAAGAGGTTGGCATCGCCAACCTCTTCTAAATATTCTTGCCTGTTTTCTCGATTGTTTTACCCGTTGTCTTGCGACTCAAACAGATCCTGATGCAGTTTCTGAATCACACTTTTTGCATCGTCGGCATCGACAAGAAAACACAGATTATGATCACTGGCACCGTAACAAATCATGCGCATATTGTAATCACCGAGAGTACTGAAAACCTCTTTGGCATAACCTTTGGTCTCCATATGGTTACCAATCAAAGCCACCAGACTCAGATTTCGTTCGACTTCAATATGTGCGAGTTCTTCCAGCTCAGCCCGGGCAGCCGCAGGCAGCTCTGGCGCACCCCCAGCCGTGTCCGTCTTATCCAGCGTGATGGACACACTGATCTCTGACGTGGTAATTAAATCGACCGAGATTTTATGCTTGGCCAGAATTTCAAAAACCTTGGCTAAAAAGCCATACGCGTGGAACATTTTTGCACTGCGAATCGTCACCATCGTTTGATTGGCTCGCAATGCCAGCGCCCGAAAATAAGGTGAGTTTTCAACGCGTTTCCGAATCCAGGTGCCACCTTTCTCCGGCTCTTTTGATGAACCGACAAAGACCGGAATACCATGCCGAAGCGCAGGAAGCAACGTCGAAGGATGCAGGATTTTTGCACCGAAATTCGCCATTTCTGAGGCTTCATTGAAGCTAATTTCAGAAATCGGAGCCGCTTTAGGTACAATGCGTGGGTCAGTGGTATAAATGCCGGAGACATCCGTCCAGATTTCCAGTCCGGATGCCTGAACCGCTTCCGCAATCAGTGCAGCTGAATAGTCACTCCCACCGCGCCCCAGAGTGGTGGTATTGCCCTGTTCATCAGAACCGATGAATCCCTGTGTCACCACCAGATGTTTTTTACACAAGGGTGCCAGTTTGTCTTTAGCCTGAATAGCCGTCACTTCGATTTGTGGTTCAGCCCGGCCATAATAATCATCCGTGCGTAACACTTCACGAATATCAAATCTGACGGCATCGATCCCCCGCTCTTTGAGAACCTGAGTCAGAATATGGGTCGAGATTAATTCGCCACAGGCAACCAGATGGTCCGTCAGTTTACTGCTGGTCTGGAAAGACGCAGCGTCCGCGAGACTTGTCACCGTGTCAAGAATCGCCTGAACCGACTCTTTGACTGAATCTTGTTCTTGTAACGATTCAATAATTGAAAAGTGAATATCAGATAATTGTTCTAAAATGGATGAACGCCTTTCCGCATCCTGAACACCGTTGGCCAGTTCAACCAGCAGATTTGTCACGCCAGAACAGGCACTACTGACAACAAGCTTTGTGTCCGGATTACTTTCGATGACCGCAGCACAACGACTCATTGCTTCGAAGTTTGCCACGCTTGTTCCGCCAAACTTGGCGACATTGAATGCACTCACGGCATTTCTCCCACGACTTCCTAAAATAAAAAATGTTGTGTTGGGTAACCAACGTCCAATGTTCGAAGAGAGTATTTCTAGAGCAAAAATAGAGGCGATTCGATGAAAGTAGACCTCAGAAGCTCTTCATCAGTTAGCACTGATGACAGTTGATGGGATTCAGCCCATTCACCCGACAATCCAAATCCACAACTATGAACTGTCTCGGCACTACTCCCCCTGAATATTCTGTCTTGGAGTTGAGGCTCCACAAAATACCTGCCTGGGCAGTGCTCCTCTTCTGCTTAATAGCCTAGGTATTGAACGTTTTTGTCCTATCAATGTCAATGACAAATTGAATCACATTGGTTAATTTTCACCCAAATAATCAGATTACAGAAAAATACTCAACTAGACTTGTGTCGGATAGCTTTCCTCACGGATAAGCGTTAGCCTGATAACTTGCCAGTAAGTGTCAATGAAAGGAGTCAGCTTGTGACTGTACAAAGTTTTTTTCCACCGCAAAGAACACTCATGGGCCCCGGCCCGTCTGATATTCATCCTCGGGTTTTACAGGCCTTAAGCCGGCCGACAATCGGGCACCTTGACCCGTTATTTATTCAAATGATGGATGAATTGAAGTCTCTGTTACAATATGCATTTCAGACCGAAAATGAATTTACGATTGCCATTTCTGCTCCCGGAAGTGCCGGAATGGAAGCCTGTTTCGTCAATTTACTGGAACCGGGAGACAAGGTTATCGTCTGTCGCAACGGTGTCTTTGGCGAACGGATGCGGGAGAATGTAATCCGTTGTGGTGCCAACGCTGTGCTGGTGGATAACGCATGGGGAGAAAGTGTTTCTGTTGCAAAAGTCGAACAGGCGATTCAAGAACATCCAGATGCGAAGGTGTTAGCATTTGTCCACGCAGAAACATCGACCGGTGCGCTCAGTGACGCGAAAGCGTTAGGCCATTTGGCGAAGCGGTACGGTTTGTTGACCATCGTTGATGCAGTGACCTCGTTAGCCGGTGTACCTTTAGCGGTAGATGAATGGCAATTAGATGCAGTTTATTCAGGGAGCCAAAAATGTCTTTCCTGTGTTCCCGGCCTGTCTCCTCTTACGTTTTCTCAGGCGGCGATTGAGACCATCAAAGCGCGTAAAAAGCCCGTCCAGAGCTGGTTTCTCGATCAAACATTAGTCATGGGTTACTGGAGCGGACAACAGAAGCGCAGTTATCATCACACTGCTCCGGTCAATACTTTATATGCCCTGCATGAAGCGCTTGTGCTGTTACAAGAAGAATCACTGATGTCGTCATGGCATCGCCACCAGCAGATGCATCAACAACTGAAACAGGGCTTGGAACAACTGGGGTTGACGTTTGTGGTTGCAGAATCAGAACGATTACCACAATTGAATACGGTACGAATTCCTGAAGGGGTTGACGATGAGTGGGTTAGAGGTTACTTACTGCGTCAGTATAATTTGGAAATTGGCGCGGGATTAGGTCAGTTTGCCGGTAATGCGTGGCGCATCGGACTGATGGGACATAGTGCTCGCTCCGAAAATATCGCGCTCTGTCTGAAAGCATTGGAAGATGCGCTCACACAGAGCAAAAGATAAAATCACTCCGGACGGGGCGGTACAAGACGCTCTTTATCTGGAAGCGTAAAGGGATATTGAGGAAATAAAAACTCAGCCTCTATCCGTGATTGCTCCGCGCGATTCATATCTCCGATATGCTGATATAACGCCATGAGCAATTGATAGTATGCCGGCCTTGGCTGCCGCTGGATCAACTCAAGTAGCCAAGGAACGTAAGTGCTTAACTGCTGCTGATGCACTTCGGTATTCTTTTGCTTCAATTGATCCATGAGCTGCGCTTGCATCAATTGGTCTTGCCATACTAAAGGTACATACCTTTGTGCCTGTCGTGAGATATGCTGACCTTGCTGGTATTGCATCAATAAGCTTTGAGCCCACAACAATGTGCCACAATAAAGCATTGTTAAAATAGGGAGTAATATTCCGACCCCATGTAACCCTCGGATTGTCAGGCTATGGATAGGCACACTTCTGTATTTTGCGACACGTTGGTCAACCCAAAACAAGAGAATGATAAATGTAATCCAGTGAATTGCAGACTGGCTGAATACATCATCGACCTGACTCGCCATTGCTATCGGAAAAAGTAGCGACAATGTCGCGAGACGGGTTTTAGGTTTAGCGCCATAGATACGCCCCAAGACAAATAAAGCTGCCAGCGTGATTGCAAAAATCGGTAAAAGTCCGCCTTCAATCCCCCAATAAAGAACTTCATTATGCGGATGTGATAATCCTGCTAAAGGCGATGAATAGTTTGGGTTCAATTGATGTTGCCGGGCGCTGTAAAGCACATATTCTTCTTCAAAGTGCCCGTAGCCATACCCCGTAAACGGTTTCTCGATAAACATATCGATAGTTTGAGCCAGACTGTCCGATAACGGTGACAATCGTTTGACAGACTGAGCGTTAAACGGTGTTGTATAAAGCGACTGGATCAGAATAAAGCCGATCAGCAGACCGAGCATAATGGAGATACCCCACCCCCACAGTCTTTTCCGACTGGCGAATCGGTACAGATAGGGAAAAATCATCACGATTCCGATCAAGGTCACACTCCACCCCGTGACTGAGCGAAGCAATACCAATAGAGGAATGCAGATTAATGGCGTGATATAGAGCAAACTGGCAAAACTAAATTGTGTCTGATATTTCTTCAAATATCGAGACAATAAATATCCGGATGCCAAAACCCCCGTAGTAATATACGTCGCGAATATGTTGCTCGTCGGAAACACGCCCAACGGCACTTGAGCCGGATCGATAATCAGTTGATAGTAAGCCAGAACGCTTTCAATCAATGTCGACAATACGATCAACCAGATCAGTCGGTGTTTATGCTTGTTACTGAAACGAAACTGCTGCAGCACAACAAAGAGAACAAACCCACCCCATAAAGCGATAACACGATATGCAGCAAGCGAGACAGAGGCATGATCATAAAACAAGGGCAACGTCAGCAGTAAACAACAGACAAAGAGACCGATCGTCAGTTTTGAATATCTGACTTTCCGGGCTCTGATAACCTGAAATAACCCGACTGAAATAGCAATACTGACCCAAAACCAAGTCGCAATATTAAATAGCAGTGTTAACCCAACGCCTCTATTCAGGTCACTCGGAAAATGCAGAAAAAGGAGGTATAGCATCCCGATAACAAATAAAAAAGGTCGATTTAAAGGCAGTTTTACCGGAGATGGCTCGAGCCTCGTTCCCTGTACAATCAGTATCGCCATAGTCTCATTCATGTTGTGGGGGAGACTATGTTGCCACGTAAAATGACGCTGTTACGCTTCGTCTCCCTACAGGAAGTATGATGGAAGTTATTCTAACATAGGTTTCAGGAAACGTGCGGTATGAGAACCGGTGACTTTGGACACATCCTCCGGTGTACCCTGAGCGATGATTTCTCCGCCACCTTGCCCGCCTTCAGGTCCCAGATCGACAACCCAGTCGGCCGTTTTGATCACATCTAAGTTATGTTCAATCACTACAACAGTATTGCCATGATCTCTCAATCGATGAAGAACCGTCAGCAATTGCTGAATATCGTGAAAATGCAACCCGGTTGTCGGCTCATCAAGGATATACAAAGTTTTTCCTGTATCGCGCTTAGAAAGTTCTCTGGCAAGCTTGACCCGCTGAGCCTCACCACCGGACAGCGTGGTAGCAGCCTGACCTAAACGAATGTAAGAAAGCCCGACATCCATCAGTGTCTGTAATTTTCTGGCAATCACAGGAACCGGATCAAAGAAAGTTCTGGCATCTTCCACTGTCATTTCAAGTACTTCGTCAATGGTTTTACCTTTATATTTAACTTCCAAAGTCTCTCGGTTATAACGTTTCCCTTTACAGATATCACAAGGCACATAAACATCTGGCAGGAAGTGCATTTCCACTTTAATGACCCCATCGCCCTGACAAGCCTCACAACGCCCGCCTCGAACATTAAAGCTAAACCGTCCCGGCTTATAACCTCTGGAACGGGACTCCTGCGTTCCGGCAAATAACTCACGAATCGGGGTAAAGATTCCGGTATAAGTTGCAGGGTTAGAACGCGGTGTCCGGCCAATCGGGCTTTGGTCGATATCAATCACTTTATCAAGCTGATCCAGTCCCTTGATTTTTTTGTAAGGTGCGGGCTCTTCCGCACTCGCCCCATTGAGTTCAATGTGGGCGATTTTATAGAACGTGTCATTAATTAAAGTCGATTTGCCTGACCCCGAAACACCGGTGACACAGGTAAACAACCCAATCGGGATCGTCAACGTTACATCTTTGAGATTATTGCCGCTGGCCCCGGAGAGTTCGACCACCTTCTTCGCATCAAAAGGGGTTCTTTGCGTAGGAATGGCTATCGACTTTTCACCACTCAAATATTGGCCGGTCAATGAATCCGGTGTCGCAATCACTTCCTCGACATTCCCTTGAGCAACAATATGTCCGCCATGTACCCCTGCTCCCGGGCCTATATCGACAACGTAGTCAGCCATCCGAATGGCATCTTCATCATGTTCAACGACAATCACGGTATTGCCTAAATCACGCAGGTGCGTCAGCGTTTGCAGTAATCTTTCGTTATCCCGTTGATGTAATCCAATCGAGGGTTCATCCAGAACATACATCACTCCAACCAGACCCGCTCCGATTTGGCTCGCTAAGCGAATTCTTTGCGCTTCCCCACCGGACAGCGTTTCAGCGCTCCGGGAAAGATTGAGATAATTTAAGCCGACATTAACCAGAAACTGCAGTCGGTCATTGATCTCTTTCATGATCTTTTCTGCAATTTGTGCTTTTTGCCCCGTCAGTTGCAACGACCCAAAGAAAGTCAGTGCTTCAGCAATACTCAGTTCAACAACCTCGGGAAGCGTGGTTTCATTGACAAACACATGACGAGCTTCTTCCCGAAGCCGGGCTCCGTGGCAACTGGCGCAGGGTTTGGTCGAGATAAATTTAATCAAATCTTCCCGGACTGAATTCGATTCCGTCTCTCGATAGCGCCTTTCCAGGTTACTCAGAATTCCCTCAAAAGGATGATATTTTACTCGGGTATCACCGCGATCATTGACATATTTAAACTCAATCGACTGTGTTCCTGAGCCTTGCAGAATGACATTTTGGATTTTCTTCGGTAATTTTTCGAAAGGTGTCGTCAAATCAAAATCATAATGTTCAGCAAGTGACGTCAGCATTTGAAAATAATAGAAGTTCTTTTTGTCCCAGCCACGAATCGCCCCATTTGCCAAGCTGAGACTTTTATCCTGAACGACTCGGGATGGATCAAAATATTGTTGAACACCTAAACCATCACAAGAATGGCAGGCTCCGGCTGGATTATTAAATGAGAACAGACGCGGCTCCAGTTCCTGCATACTATAACCACAATGTGAACAGGCAAAATTAGATGAGAATATGGTTTCATCTCCCGCCTCATCCATCGAAGTGACAACCGCAATGCCACCAGACAATTCTAACGCGGTTTCAAAAGACTCAGCCAAACGCTGTTGCAAATCTGAACGGACTTTAAAACGGTCAACAATCACCTCAATCGTATGCTTCTTATGAAGCTCCAATGTCGGTGGATCTGAGAGATCACTGATTTCCCCATCAATTCGGGCGCGAATAAACCCTTGTGCAGCAAGGTTTGCCAGTGTTTTGACATGCTCCCCCTTCCGTTCTTTGACAATGGGAGAGAGCAACATCATTTTTGTGCCTTCCGGAAGATCAAGCACTTTATCAACCATCTGACTAATCGTCTGTGCGGCCAGAGGAGTATGATGCTCCGGACAGCGCGGCTCCCCGACCCGGGCATAAAGTAAGCGCAGGTAATCGTAGATTTCAGTGATAGTACCGACTGTTGAACGTGGGTTATGTGAGGTTGATTTTTGTTCAATAGATATTGCCGGAGACAGACCTTCGATATGATCAACATCCGGTTTTTCCATTAAAGACAGAAATTGTCGGGCATAAGCCGACAGAGACTCAACATACCGTCTTTGCCCCTCAGCATATAACGTGTCAAAAGCGAGGGAAGACTTCCCTGAACCGGATAATCCTGTGACAACGATAAGTTTGTCACGCGGAAGTGTCAGACTGATATTTTTTAAATTGTGGGTACGAGCGCCCCGAATGTCAATACTATCCATCTTCTATGCTCTGGTAACATGTGGCAATGTCCTAGTATTACATAGAGTCAGATATGAGCAAAGTCTTACTGTATAAAAAAACAGTGTTTTGATAAAAGAATGAGCGACCAATGTCGCTCATTCAGCAGTCATCAAATCAAGCAGAAATTGCTTGTTCACCTTTCTTCGTTGAATGTTTATTGAGTTCAACTTTGTCTGAATTCTTCTGATAAAGATGCTCGAAACAGTAGTTCGTTGCTTCAATATAGCCTTCAACACTACCACAGTCGAAACGATGTCCTTTAAATTTATAGGCCAACACACATCCGGCTTTCGCCTGTTTTAACAAAGCATCGGTAATTTGAATTTCTCCACCTTTACCGGGTTCGGTCTGTTCGATTAAATCAAAGATATCTGGCGTCAGAATATAACGACCGATAATTGCCAGATTACTTGGTGCAGAACCAGCCTCTGGTTTTTCAACCATATCATCTACCCGGAAAAGATCATCTTTGATCATTTCACCGGCAATCACACCATACTTGTGTGTTTCATCTTCAGGCACTTCCTGCACAGCGACGATTGAACAGCGGAATTGTTTGAATAACGCCACCATTTGGGCAAGAACGCCATCACCTTCACTGACACACAAGTCATCAGCAAGTACAACGGCAAACGGTTCATCACCGACAAGTTCTCGGCCAGTAAGAATGGCATGACCCAGCCCTTTCATTTCACGCTGACGAATATAAGTAAAGTTCGTGGTTTCAATGATTTTACGAATGTCGACAAGCAATTTTTCTTTGTTGGTTCCTTTGATTTGGTGCTCCAGTTCATAGTTCATATCAAAATGATCCATGATCGAGTGCTTTCCTCGCCCAGTAACAATACACATCCCATTCATGCCTGCCTGAATAGCTTCATCAACACCGTACTCGATCAAAGGTTTATTAACGACCGGCATCATTTCTTTCGGCATAGATTTGGTTGCGGGCAAAAAACGAGTTCCATAGCCAGCTGCTGGGAAGAGACATTTTTTAATCATATTATCGTTACCTTGTTGTATTCAGGTTTTCCATCAACTTCATTCACTGTACCACGACTTACTCTGCAAGGTGATTTTGGATTGAAAAGATACGGTCAAATCATACTACTGGCTCATTTATGAGACTAGATTTTGTTTTGCCCATGTTGTGGCTTGAGTTCGGTTTTTCACAGATATTTTCTTGAAGATCTGATACAGGTGTGACTTGACCGTGAACTCACTGATGAACAGGTTATCTGCAATTTGTGTATTCGTTGCCCCCGTTTTCAGACAGCGCAAAATTTCCAACTCTCTGGAAGTCAGAGATATCGCTGCACTGATATTTTTATTGTTAAATAAATGTCGATAGTAATGAAGAAGTTGACCACAAATATGCCGTGGTAAGTAAATTTGCCCATTTCGTATTTCACGCAGCGCAGCAATGATCAGTTCAATCGGATCACTACGATAGAAAAGTCCTTTCAGATTGCCTAACTGGAGAAGTTCTTCTGTTCTTGGGCGTTTCTCAACATTGATCACAACCGTTTCGAGACATAAATCCAGTGCGTTATACATATTCAAACGGGATAGCAATACCTCTTTTTGTTGATAATCAAACAGGAGTATTTTGTGCCGATCAGTCTGATGGGACAGCATAAATTGCCGGGGTTGAATTTTTGGGAGTATCTGTCCCAGCGCGTCCTCGATTTCATGATAGAACGTTGAAGGTTCTTGATTATCAGGATAGAGGATATAAAGCATTCTGCTGTAATTTGATCTTTTCATGGCCTTGTCGGTGTGCTGATTGAATATCGAACAACATGCCAGAACAGAAAAAACTCTTCTAATTCAATCAATTGTTTATCGTGCAGCGTCTTGTACCATTGAAAATATGAAGTCTATCAGTTTTAAAAAAATCGAGTGGTATTGAAAAAAGTGGTGTGATTTCCAATACTTTTAGATGAATTGCGATCAGAATTCAGTAAGGGAGTTGAGACCTTTATCAAGCGTGGTATCCTATGTGCTGAATAGATACATCATGAGATGACGGAGCAAAGCATGGCAAGCCGTGGAGTAAACAAAGTTATATTAGTTGGGAACCTTGGAAGTGATCCTGAAGTTCGTTACATGCCAAGTGGCGGTGCAGTTGCGAACATCACTATTGCGACGTCGGAAACATGGCGCGATAAAACGACGGGTGAGCAAAGAGAAAAAACCGAATGGCATCGTGTCGCCCTGTTCGGGAAATTGGCAGAAGTCGCAGGAGAATACCTACGTAAAGGTTCTCAGGTATACATTGAAGGACAGCTGCAAACACGGAAATGGCAAGATCAAAGCGGTCAGGAGCGTTATACGACCGAAGTTGTTGTTCAAGGGTTTAACGGTGTAATGCAAATGCTGGGTGGACGTCAGGGAGCAGGGTCTGGTGGTCAAGCTCAACCTGGGATGCAGTCTCAACAACAAAATAGTGGCTGGGGACAACCTCAACAGCCTCAATCACAAGCGGCTCATCAGCAACCACAGCAACAATCTGCACCGCAACCACAATACAATGAGCCACCAATGGATTTTGATGACGACATTCCGTTCTAGGCTGGAATTTTTAATACCTGACTCATCGGGTAAATTATAGCGTAATAAAGCCCCGTTTAACGGGGCTTTATTACTACTCAGTGAGACAAAAAACTGATTAATCCATATTCGGGGCAAGCCACTTTTCGGCTTCTTCCCGCCCCCAGCCTTTTCGTTCGGCATAGCTCAGAAGTTGGTCTTCCTGAATCCCCGCGACAGCAAAATAACGGGAATCCGGATGAGAGAAATACCAGCCGGATACAGATGCACCAGGCCACATGGCATAACTGGTTGTCAAAGACATCCCGATCTTCTCTTCAACCTGAAGCATTTCCCAGATAGTGGCTTTTTCCGTATGCTCCGGACAAGCCGGATAACCGGGAGCAGGCCTGATGCCCTGATATTTTTCTCGAATGAGATCATCATTACTCAAGCGCTCATCGCCCGCATATCCCCAGATCTCTTTGCGAACCCGTTCATGGAGGTATTCAGCAAAAGCTTCAGCCAAACGGTCGGCAACGGCCTGAACCATGATGGCATTGTAATCGTCCCCTTGCGCTTTATACGCATCAGCAAGTTCTCGTTCACCAATACCACCAGTGACAGCAAAAGCACCGATCCAGTCTTTTTTTCCACTACTTTTGGGAGCAATGTAGTCAGACAGACAATAGTTATACCCTTTCGGCTTGTGTGTTTGCTGCCGCAAATGGTGTAATCGATGAGCAACCTCTCGACGAGATTCATCATGATAAACTTCGATATCATCACCGACACTTGCCGCCGGGAATAACGCACAAATTCCTCGTGCTTTCATCAGACCTTCGCTCTCAACGCGATCCAGAAATTCATTGGCATCTTTAAACAGACGACGCGCTTCTTCACCGACCTCTTCATGATCCAAAATCGCTGGATATTTACCCATCAGTGACCAAGTCATAAAAAATGGTGTCCAGTCGATATATTGACGGAGAGTTGCAATATCAAAATCATCAAAGACATGAACCCCACTTTGCAGGGGAACAGGTGGGGTGTAATTATCCCAATCAATCGCGACACGGTTTGCTTGCGCTTCTTCCAGAGTGACCGGGCGAGTTCTGGGGGTTTTCCGGGCATGCTGCTCCCGGGTCCGTTCATAGTCAATATTCAGCTTCTCAACAAATCCCGGCCGTAATTCATTCGAAAGCAGAGAGGAACAAACACCAACCGCCCGGGATGCATTGTTTACATAAACCACTGGCTGATGGTAGTTTTGTTCAATCTTGACGGCTGTATGCGCCTTTGATGTCGTTGCACCGCCAATCAGCAATGGGAGTTCAAATCCCTGACGTTCCATCTCTTTGGCGACATGAACCATTTCATCTAAAGACGGGGTAATTAATCCCGATAAACCGATAATATCGACCTGTTTTTCTTTGGCAACTTTAAGTATCTGTTCACAAGGAACCATCACCCCAAGATCAATGATCTCGTAGTTGTTACATTGCAACACAACACCAACAATATTTTTCCCAATATCGTGGACATCGCCCTTCACTGTTGCCAGTAAAATTTTGCCATTAGTCCTTCCGCCCTGTTTCTCTGCATTAATGTACGGTTCAAGATAGGCAACCGCCTGTTTCATCACCCGAGCCGATTTAACCACCTGGGGAAGAAACATTTTGCCCTCACCAAATAAATCACCGACCACATTCATCCCATCCATGAGCGGGCCTTCGATCACTTCTAATGGTTTCGCTGCCTGCTGTCTCGCTTCTTCAGTATCTTCAGTAATGAATTCGGTAATTCCTTTGACTAATGCATGTTCAAGACGCTTAGAAACCGGCCATGTCCGCCATTCCAATGCCGCTGAATCATCCGCTTTCCCCACCGCATTTTCACGATACTCATCTGCAATCTCCAGCAAACGCTCCGTGCCATCATCTCTGCGGTTGAGAATGACATCTTCAACAGCATTTCTCAGTTTCTCAGGAACATTGTCATAGATCTCAAGCTGCCCGGCATTGACGATCCCCATGTCCATACCATTCTTAAAACAGTGGTAAAGGAATACAGCATGAATCGCTTCCCGCACGTAGTTGTTTCCTCGGAATGAGAAAGAAACGTTCGATACCCCGCCCGAGACCATGGCATAAGGCAACTCTCTTTTGATATCACCGACAGCATTAATAAAATCAACCGCATAGTTGTTATGGTCGTCTATCCCTGTTGCAACTGCAAAAATATTAGGATCAAAGATGATATCTTCCGGAGGAAAACCAACTTCATCAACCAGTATGCGATAAGCTTTGGTACAAATTTCAATTTTCCGCTCACGGGTATCAGCCTGACCAATTTCATCAAATGCCATCACCACAACGGCAGCACCATAGCGACGGATCAATTTAGCCTGATGAACAAACTTTTCTTTGCCTTCTTTCAAAGAAATTGAATTCACAATTCCTTTACCCTGAATGCATTTTAACCCCGATTCAATGACCTCCCATTTAGAGGAGTCTACCATTACCGGAACTTTGGAAATTTCCGGCTCAGAAGCACACAAATTTAAGAAACGCACCATACAAGCTTCTGCATCGAGCATTCCTTCATCCATGTTGATATCGATAATCTGAGCACCATTCTCGACTTGTTGTCTGGCAACATCTAACGCTTCATCGTACAACTCTTCTTTAATGAGACGTTTAAACCGGGCAGACCCCGTAACGTTGGTCCGCTCACCCACATTGACAAACAACGTTTCCTTCTCAATCAGGAGGGGCTCTAGTCCGGATAACCGACATGCCACGGGAATCTCCGGCAAGGAACGGGGCGGCACACCTTCAACAGCTAAAGCGATCTGACGAATATGTTCAGGCGTCGTCCCACAACATCCACCGACTAAATTCAGGAAACCGGCTCTGGCCCACTCACTAATATGCTCTGCCATTTGTTCGGGAGACAAATCATATTCACCGAAGGCATTGGGTAATCCAGCGTTTGGGTGGGCAGAGACAAAAGACTCAGAAATTCGGGATAATTCTTCAACGTAAGGACGCAATTCATCAGGACCAAGCGCGCAATTTAATCCAAACGATAAGGGCTGAACATGGCGTAGTGAGTTATAAAATGCCTCTGTTGTCTGACCGGATAGGGTTCGGCCTGAAGCATCGGTAATAGTTCCGGAAATCATGACAGGCAATGTCACATTTAATTCTTCAAACACACTATCAACAGCGAAAGCACAAGCTTTAGCATTCAACGTATCAAAGATCGTCTCCAGCATAATCAGATCAACACCACCTTTAATCAAGGCGCGTGTCGATTCGGAATAAGCTTTTACCAAGCCATCAAAAGTTACGTTACGAAAGCCCGGATCATTCACATCAGGAGAAATAGAACATGTCCGGTTAGTCGGACCCAGAACACCGGCGACATAGCGAGGGCGCTCCGGCGTTTTCGCGGTCCATTGATCCGCAACTTCCCGAGCCAGCTGAGCAGCAGCAAAGTTTATCTCTGCACTGTATGACTGCATATCATAGTCAGCCATGGCAATAGCGGTTGCGTTGAATGTATTGGTCTCAAGAATATCAGCGCCAGCTTCAAGATAGCTCGCATGAATTTCTTTAATTAAATCAGGTTGTGTCAACACAAGGAGATCATTATTACCTTTCACATCGCAGTGCCAGTCAGCAAAACGTTCTCCGCGATAATCATCTTCTTGTAAGTTGTATCCCTGAATCATGGTACCCATGCCACCATCAATCAATAAAATACGTTGTTGAAGCTGTTCTGCTATCTGATGCTTTACACTACTCACTTTGCCGCCCTATCCCTTGCTTTTTATCCATCCTACCACACAATCATTAGAAATCTAGACGTCTATACGGTTATATAATAGAACAATTTAACACGAAAAGAGATCACCTCACTACCAGAAAAAGTGATTGCTATTTATCCGACATCAAAGGAAAATTTCAACCTCCGTGTTCAAGATGTGAAGAGAAAAAAATGTCGGTCTACCATACACTATGCTTTCTTGCCGCTGCTGCAATGCTTATTGCTTTTTTAAACAGTAAAATAAGCAAGATGCAAACCACTATCGCAATTACTGCTGGTTCAATGCTGCTTTCTTTACTGATCTTAATTGCTGGTCAGAATAATTGGTTCCATTTGTCGCAAATTGCGACAACAACCATGAGTAGTATCAACTTTGAAAATTTTCTCCTCAAAGGAATTTTAGGGTTTCTTCTTTTTGCCGGTGGTCTTGGAATCAAACTACCTAACTTAAGAGACCAGAAGTGGGAGATCACTGTACTTGCTCTTGGTGCCACTCTTTTCTCTACTTTTTTTATCGGCTTCTCTTTATATGGCATCTGTCAATTGATCGGTATTCAGTTTGATCTGGTGTACTGCCTACTATTTGGTGCTCTGATTTCTCCGACTGACCCGATAGCCGTTCTCGCAATTGTGAAAAAACTGAATGCCCCCAAAAGAATATCAACTCAAATTGAAGGTGAGTCCTTATTTAATGATGGTTTCGGCCTAGTTATTTTCGTCACTATATTTACGATTGCTTTCGGTTCAGAGCCACCCACTGTTATCAGTGTTTCCCAGTTGTTTATGCAAGAAGCGATTGGTGGAATTGCATATGGCTTCGTTCTGGGACTGATATTTCACTATCTTATCAGCGCGACTGATGACCATTCGATGGAGTTATTACTCACGATAGGTATTCCCACAGCCGGTTACGCATTTGCCGAAATTCTTCATGTTTCCGGCCCTCTGGCAATGGTTGTTTCCGGAATTATGATTGGTAACTGGACGCGGTTTATCGGCTTTTCCAAAGAAAGTGAAGAGCATTTGGATCATTTCTGGGAACTCGTCGATGAATTCCTCAACGGTGTGCTTTTCCTTTTAATCGGGATGTCGATGCTACTGTTCGAATTCCACGAGGAAGATTGGATCATGATGGCGATTGCTGTCCCATTGGTACTGCTAGCACGCTATTTGAGCGTTTACGTGTCATATATTGGATTCAAGCGCTATCGCCAATACAATCAATGGTCGATCAGAATATTAACTTGGGGCGGACTCCGCGGTGGATTAGCGTTAGCGATGGCACTATCCATTCCATCAGGTGTTCTTATCATTCCAGAGAAGCTTATCGATGTGAAAGAAATTATTCTGGTGATGACCTATGCGGTCGTTGTATTCTCAATTCTGGTTCAAGGGTCAACCATTACTCCAATGGTTGAGAAAGCTAAAAAAGCAGAACTCGACAAAGAGATAAAAGAAATAGAAGAAGCTGCTCAAACCAAAGAGAATCAGGCTTAATTGATATAAAAAAGATGGTTCACTCTCGTGAACCATCTTAAAAATAAAGTCGATACTGAAAACGACTCATCACAACAAATCATTGAGTGCAATACCAATCCCAATCCGCTGAGTATGGACATTATAATCCACCAAACTTTCACCATAGCCATTAAAGTACTGCATATAAAATCTCAGGTTGTTGGCTTCTTTTAATATGGGATAGCTCCAACTCAAACGTAATGCACCACGGTTATTTTTCTCCAAATTATCTCGTAGGAGTAAAGTAAACCGATGTTGACCGGCACCATATAGAGAAACAAATTCAAAGTTCCCCATGTAATGTCGTATATCTGGGTTATCATCTCCTGATGTATCTGTCGGAGAACTCTTATCTCGCTCAGGAATCCGCCACCACGTTTTCAAACTCAAGGCGAGAGGACCGCCATCATCAAACACCATCTGACCATAAACCCGATTCCAACTTCTTGATAACGATCCTGATTGACCATTCGATTGATGGTTAATCCCGAATAACCATAAAGAGTTGGTCAAATTACCGATCTTCCAGTCATTATCAAACTGCATAAAGAGTTCCGGCTCATGAACAATCTCACGAAATGGTGATGAGCTACCTCGATTGTAAACTTGCCACCAAGATTGATTCGTATAGGCAAAATAAAGGTCTCCCGTATCACCAATCAAGTGACTGGATATAGGCATCTTAAAACTAATCTGAAATTTAGCCTCATATTTATCCAGTGACTGATGATTAAACGTATCAACATCGGAAAAAGGGGCACTATTAGGATGTGGATTATATGTGATAGGAAGTATGTAGTTTTCTTTATGTGGAATAATGACAAACTCTTTATTCTCGATGGATTTTTCTTCTGCTACCCTTTGCTCGATTAAAGATTCATCACTCACATTTTCTCGATCTTCCGCTGCTTGAAGGACATGACAATAACCACCAAGCCCTAAAAACATTAGAAATGAATATTTAAAATAGCCATACATTCTTGCCATGAATTATTATCTCTCCAGCCAAATCAACAATTAAACTAACATCATTTAACAATAAAACAATACCGTTAATCTCAATGCTTTTTCAAAAGCTGAAGAAATATCTGCATAACAATCCGCTGGT